>NZ_CP072455.1:897500-3210000 GCF_017743015.1 Xenorhabdus budapestensis | reverse complement strand
GACACACGGCGGGTGCTAACGTCCGTCGTGAAGAGGGAAACAACCCAGACCGCCAGCTAAGGTCCCCAAGTCATGGTTAAGTGGGAAACGAAGTGGGAAGGCTCAGACAGCCAGGATGTTGGCTTAGAAGCAGCCATCATTTAAAGAAAGCGTAATAGCTCACTGGTCGAGTCGGCCTGCGCGGAAGATGTAACGGGGCTAAACCATGCACCGAAGCTGCGGCAGCGACACTGCGGTGTTGCTGGGTAGGGGAGCGTTCTGTAAGCCGTCGAAGGCGGGCCGTGAGGTCTGCTGGAGGTATCAGAAGTGCGAATGCTGACATAAGTAACGATAAAGCGGGTGAAAAACCCGCTCGCCGGAAGACCAAGGGTTCCTGTCCAACGTTAATCGGGGCAGGGTGAGTCGACCCCTAAGGCGAGGCTGAAAAGCGTAGTCGATGGGAAACAGGTTAATATTCCTGTACTCGGTGTTACTGCGAAGGGGGGACGGAGAAGGCTATGTCATCCGGGCGACGGTCGTCCCGGTTTAAGCGTGTAGGTGGGATAACCCGGCAAATCCGGTTATCCGCAACACTGAGGCGTGATGACGAGGCACCACGGTGCTGAAGTGACAGATGCCCTGCTTCCAGGAAAAGCCTCTAAGCACCAGGTAACACGGAATCGTACCCCAAACCGACACAGGTGGTCAGGTAGAGAATACTCAGGCGCTTGAGAGAACTCGGGTGAAGGAACTAGGCAAAATGGTGCCGTAACTTCGGGAGAAGGCACGCTGGCGCCAGGTGAAAAGACATGCTCTTGGAGCCGAGGCCAGCCGCAGATACCAGCTGGCTGCAACTGTTTAATAAAAACACAGCACTGTGCAAACACGAAAGTGGACGTATACGGTGTGACGCCTGCCCGGTGCTGGAAGGTTAATTGATGGGGTCATCCTCAGGGAGAAGCTCTTGATCGAAGCCCCAGTAAACGGCGGCCGTAACTATAACGGTCCTAAGGTAGCGAAATTCCTTGTCGGGTAAGTTCCGACCTGCACGAATGGCGTAATGATGGCCAGGCTGTCTCCACCCGAGACTCAGTGAAATTGAACTCGCTGTGAAGATGCAGTGTACCCGCGGCAAGACGGAAAGACCCCGTGAACCTTTACTATAGCTTGACACTGAACCTTGAGCCTTGATGTGTAGGATAGGTGGGAGGCTGTGAAGTGTGGACGCCAGTCTGCACGGAGCCATCCTTGAAATACCACCCTTGAATGTTTGATGTTCTAACGTAGGCCCGTTATCCGGGTTGCGGACAGTGTCTGGCGGGTAGTTTGACTGGGGCGGTCTCCTCCCAAAGTGTAACGGAGGAGCACGAAGGTCAGCTAATCACGGTCGGACATCGTGAGGTTAGTGCAAAGGCATAAGCTGGCTTGACTGCGAGCGTGACGGCGCGAGCAGGTACGAAAGTAGGTCTTAGTGATCCGGTGGTTCTGCATGGAAGGGCCATCGCTCAACGGATAAAAGGTACTCCGGGGATAACAGGCTGATACCGCCCAAGAGTTCATATCGACGGCGGTGTTTGGCACCTCGATGTCGGCTCATCACATCCTGGGGCTGAAGTAGGTCCCAAGGGTATGGCTGTTCGCCATTTAAAGTGGTACGCGAGCTGGGTTTAGAACGTCGTGAGACAGTTCGGTCCCTATCTGCCGTGGGCGCTGGAAGATTGAAAGGGGCTGCTCCTAGTACGAGAGGACCGGAGTGGACGCACCACTGGTGTACGGGTTGTCATGCCAATGGCACTGCCCGGTAGCTAAGTGCGGCAGAGATAACCGCTGAAAGCATCTAAGCGGGAAACTTGCCTTGAGATGAGTCTTCCCTGACTCCTGGAGAGTCCTGAAGGGCCGTCCGAGACGAGGACGTGGATAGGCTGGGTGTGTAAGCGTTGCGAGACGTTGAGCTGACCAGTACTAATGCCCCGTGCGGCTTAACCTGACAACACCGAAGGGGTTTTGTGGGTTTGAGAGACGAGAGAAAGACAGGGTTTCAGGTATATTTTCGATAGGCGCGGAAGCGGTGACGGACGAAAATAACAAGCAGCTTGTTCGAGATTGAATACAGGATTTGTCTGGCGGCAACAGCGCGGTGGTCCCACCTGACCCCATGCCGAACTCAGCAGTGAAACGCCGTAGCGCCGATGGTAGTGTGGGGTCTCCCCATGTGAGAGTAGGGCACTGCCAGACATCAATTCAGTCAGAGAAGCCATCCGTTACCGGATGGCTTTTTTGCATTATGAGAATAGTTCATAAATATAATTATCAGACTACTTCAAGGATTGATACAAGCTATAACCAGTTATGGCTCCTGCTATATCGTAAACAAAGTCTTGCCAACTCCACCCTGTACCAGAAGGACGGCTATCATAAAATTCTTTTGCTGCACCAAGACTAATTGACAGTAACATGCCGAATTGCGCACTTTCCCGATATTTCCAGTTTTGGTGATCGCCATAAGCGTTTCCTGCGGCGGCTATTACGGCAGAAAATAGAAAATGCTGGGCTTTGTCTCTACCTGTCCAGGTATCATTGGCCTGATGCATATTAGAACAAGCAGTAGTAGATAAGAGAGAAAATATTATTAATATATTTTTGATTTTGTTGGTGATGGATTTTTTCATTGTAATTTACGCTATTGTTTATAATTTAATAAATGATAGCGATTTGATAAATAAGATACAAAAATCCCCTCTTGTAATAATAAGAAGGGATTAATATTCTGATAATTATTTATCTATTTACAATATTCTGCTGATTAATCTATCAACACGTATACGGCGTAAACGACGTATTAATTTACGAACTTTGACAGGATAGAGTTGTATACTATCCAGCTCCTGATAATTACTGATAATTTTTGTATGAGAGCGAATGCAATTTAGTTCCAAAGAGCGTTGTGCGTGCATTTCCTGGTGAGGATCGTGAATGAGAATGGCATTTTCTAAATCAAGTCCCCATGCACGTGGATTGAGGTTATTACCTGTAATCAATTGCCATTTGTTATCAACCCAGACACCTTTTAAATGATAGGTATTATCTTCGTCTTTCCATAACCGGATAGTTAATTGCTGGCTATCGATAAAATGTTGTAGCCGATTGGTGAAACGGCGTAAGTTAATCTCATACAGATAGGGCAAGGCACCAATAATCTTAAAAGGCTCTTCCGGTGGAATATAAAAATCATTGGCTGTTTTATCTCCAATGATAATCTCGACCTGTTTCCCCTGCCGCAACAATCTTGCAATAGAACGAACCAATACTGCTGGTAAATTGAAGTAAGGAGTGCAGATTACCACTTTCTTTTCTGTACTGGCGATCAGATGGCAAATTGTCTTATTCAGAGGATTCTTTTTGCCCAATCCAACGAGTGGTGTTATTGCAAGTTCGTCATGTGAAGCCTGGTTTTCGACATGATATGTAGCACTACGCAAGGAAGTGCGGAATTGCCTGATAAAGTTTTTAATTTCAAGACTACGAGGGCGAGCTCGGGAGGCCAAATTCTTGACTGCATCGGCAGAAATAAGGTTGCCGTCAATAAACTGTTTCATGATAGCTGCGAGTTTAGCGTTGTGCAGTAGATGATAGCGATCGTAGCGATATTTTTCGTGGCGGTGTAAGTAGACGTTATTAATACTGGCACCACTATAAATCACAGTATCGTCAAAGATAAAGCCTTTCAGGTGCAAGACGCCTAACGCTTCACGAGTATTTACAGGAACACCAAGGGTGGGGATATGGATATCAGGATATTTTTCAGCCATAGAACAATACCAATCTGCGTTTGTTACAGTGGCTGTAGCACCAATACGACCGCGTTGGGCACGATGCCAGTCAACCAGAATTTTGATATCCAGTTCAGGCCGCTTTTGTTTGGCCTCATATAGTGCTGTTAAAATATCTCGCCCAGCGTCGTCATGTTCTAAATATAATGCGGCGATATAAATATGTTTCTTAGCGTCTGCAATGCGTTCCAGTAAGGTGCTGCGAAACTCTTTAGATTGATAAAGTGTCTCAATGTCAGCAACTGACTGCGGTAATTTAGGCAGTTGTGCAAGGTGTTGTTGGTGTTTTGCTTGTTTAAATTTGGACAACATCACAGTGCGATTTTTCTCTTAGTTTAGATGGTTGGCGTTCCATCGTAATGTTATGAATCAAAATGATCCGGCGATGATACCATTAGTTCGGTCAATTGTGAGTATGAATTAACTTTCTATTGCTGATTGCTTTAAGTCTGTGCGATCTATCACGAAGTGAGGATTCGGTTTGAGCCTGTCTTTCACTATTCTTATTTACCTTAAAGTTCTGGCGGCTAAAGTGTTAAGACAAGATTGACAATTCCCTCTTCTAATTGGATATCAATGGTAAAGCCCAGTTTTTTGGCAAGTCGGATCATATTACGATTTTCTGGCATGGTGATGGCGGTTAATACCTGAATGCCATGTTCTTTTGTGTAGTGGATTAATTTGGTCATAAGCTGATATCCTAATGTAATTCCTTTCAGATCTGATCGCACTAACACAGCAAATTCTGCTTCGATATTATCCGGATCAGCCATAGCACGGGCGACACCAATAATTTCCGGTTTGGTTGTTGGATGGCGTATCGCAACAAACGCCATTTCACGGTCATAATCAATTTGGGTCATATTGGCGAGGTCATCGTGCGTGAATTCACTAATCTCACTAAAATAGCGATAATAAAGATCTTCCTTCGTTACCTGCTCGATAAATTCTTTTAGTAATGGTTCATCTTCTGGCAGAATTGGGCGCAGTAAGCATTCAAAATCATCTTTGATATAAATGGTTTCTTCCAACTCATTAGGATAAGGACGGATTGCCAGTCGATTTCGGTGATCAGCAGTGATGGGGGCTAACTCCATTGTTACATCCAATAGTGTGAATTCAGTGCCTGATGCCAATAACGGATGGATATGCATACGAGTGATTTGAGGGCAATCGATCAGTAAGTTGGATACCCTAACCAATAATTGACTTAGAGCAGGAATATCCAATGGTTGCAGTGAACCGCCAGATTTTATTTTACCTCCTTTAATAGCCTGAATGACTAAATAACGAGCCAACGCCATATTGAGAGGCGGTAGAGCAACAGCAGCCTGAGTTTCATTAACCCAATCTATGCCACCTTCTCCAAGCATAATTAAAGGGCCGAATATCTCATCTTGTTCAATGGCAACTCTCAATTCTTGCGCACCAGCTCGGTTTGCCATGTTTTGTACCAATAGACCGTGAATTCTGGCTTGTGGAAAGTTCTGTTTCACACGTTCAATAATGGCCTGAGTTGCTGTCTTAACTTCTCCAGCATTACGCAGATAGAGCATGACTCCTTGAACTTCTGATTTGTGAGGAATATCGGGAGAACGCAATTTCAGTGCTACGGGATAGCCAATTTTCTCCGCAATATTGACTGCATCATCACTGGAGTGAGCAATCCATGTAGGTAAAGTATTTAGGCCGTAGGCTTCAAGAATAGACTGTACTTCATGGGTATCCAGCTGAGTATTGCCACTATTGAGGGCTTGCTGGATACAATCGTGGGCGTGTGCAGTATTTGAAGTGATGCCTATTGGCAGGGCAGGGGTTTCTTTGAGTTGTTTTTGGTTACGTTGATATTCCACCATATGCATAAAAGCTGTCACCGCGCCTTCAGGCGTACGGTAGGTTGGGATACCCGCCTCACTGAATAACCGCCTCGCTTCTAATGAAGAATACTCACCACACCAATTAGTAAAGATTGTGAGCCATTTTCCACGAGGATGCTCCTTAACAGCCTTAATGACGTTAACTGCTGTCTGCATACTATGGGAAATGGCACAGGGAGAATGAATCAACAATAAGGCATCATAGCTACGACTATTTAACAGTAGTTTCAGAGCAGCGGTATATTGTTCGGTTGATGAACTATCTCCCAGATCCAGAGGGTTACGTAAAATTTGAGCCTCAGGCAGCACACCCGATAATTTAATAAGTGTTTCGTCCTCCAGAACCGCTAGTTTACCGGTTCTCCTGAGGAGTTCATCTAGTGCCATGGCGGCAGGTGCTGCTCCATTACTGACAATGAGCAGGCGTTCTCCACGTAACGGACGCATAAAGCTTAACGTTTCCACGGCAGAAAACATTTCATGTGTATCCTGTACACGCAGTAACCCTGCCCGTTGAATTGCTGCGTCATAGGCAACATCGAAATTCTGTTGCTCTCCCAGTAATTGTTGAGCTTTGCGGGTACGACTGCTTTTTACAACCAGAATTGGTTTATTGCGTGATGCACTTCGTGAAGCAGAAAGAAACCGGCGAGCATCGTTAATGTGTTCAAGATGCAGTAGAATCGCGCTGGTCTTACCATCTCGCGCTAAAAAATCGAGCAGATCATCAATATCAATATCAACACTATCACCCAATGCAATGAAATATGAAAAACCAATATTGCGATGGTTCGCCCAGTCCAGAATCGTGTTGGATATTGCCGCTGATTGTGAAATAAATGCCAGCTTTCCCTTGAGAATAGGAATAGGTGAGAAACTGGAGTTTAATCCGATCCATGGAGCCAAAATGCCGAGGCTATTAGGGCCGAGGATCCGGATATGATATTTTTGGCTATATTGTTTCAGTTCAGCAAACTGTGATGCTGGTGATGAAAGAATGATAACGGTTTTACAGCCCAATCTGGTCAATTGCTCTAATAATGGCAAATTGCGGCTGTGGTGAGTACATATGACAGCCAAATCGGGAGTTAATGGTAATTTATCGATAGAAGGATAAGCTAGCACACCGAGAACAGAGCTTTTATTAGGCGTAACAGGAAGAATCGGCCCCTTAAAATTTCCAGTCAACAAATTCCGCATCAATGTTGAGCTGGCTTTTTCGGGTTTTTCAGACGCCCCAATAACGGCAATAGATTTGGGATGTAATAATGCTTCAAGTCCACGCTGGCTCATTTTTTATCTCCTCATTAACTGTTATTGAATAAATAATTACTTCAATAAACAATCACCATTAATTGAACCATTTCCATGAATAACTTTAGCCGTGATTGACAAGAATTACTGTGACTTACTCCGCCGGATGATTCGATTTTCCTGCCAGATATTGTTCACGAAAGTGATTGAAATGAGTGAGTAATTGTTGCGAAGCCTCAAGATCATTAGCTAGCTCCAGAGCGGTAGCGGCAACTTCCGCAGTACAATGCTGCTCTTTTCTTGATGGCATCCGGAGTAAATAATCCATTTTAGCAATACTGTTGATCGATAATAGAGGAATATCATCCAAATATGGACTTTTGCGAAACATTTTTCTTGCTTCAGGCCAAGTACCATCCAATATAATAAACAGTGGTGATTTCTGATTATCTGGCAGTTGTTGATACGCAGTACGAGGTGGTATGGAGTAACTTTCCGGAAAGATCAGATAAGGTTGTCGCGTTGGATCACGCAGTATTTCAAGCATGCGTTGATCAGGCTCGGTTCTTGACCAGAGAAAAGCATGAGTATCAGGTAGAACATCTGCAATTAGTTTACCTGTATTGCTGGGCTTCATAGGTTCAGTATCAAACATAATGAGACAAAAGCGGCTGGCCGCTTTTACTGGTGAGATTTTCTCACACAGGCATCTTTTTTGGGGCAATAAACAATATGTGCAACGCCGAACTCGACAGCCTCTTGCTTGAAAAGGACGGGTAGAGCGGGCAAGGCGATGTTGGCGAAGCTGATAAACGGCGTTGTTATTTCTCATTTAATAAGAACTCAAAAATGTTCATGAATAAAACCAGTAGAAAATTGGCGGATATTTTAATGGATTGTCGTTGCCAGAGGTAGCTTCGGGCACGAACATCGGGTAATCTTCGCGCCATAGCGAAGTTGGAGAAATAAATGAACGATTCCTATAGTGGTAAAAGTGGCAAAGTCAAAGTGATGTATGTCCGTAGTGAGGACAAGAGTGACAGCCGTAATAATAACGATCGTCGTAATAGTAATAACCGTCAGTCTGGTAAAGGACGTGAGCAAGGAGGCAGACGACGTGACAATGAACGCCCTCAGCGTTCAAAGGATAATTCTCCCTGGAGAACGGTTTCCCGTCCGGTAGAAGAAGAATCAAAACCTGATCATGGCGGCATTAGCGGTAGAAGCCAGATCGACCCTGAACAGCTTCGCCGTCAACGGTTGGAAGAAACCCGGATCTATGGTGAAAATGCTTGTCAGGCAATGTTCCAAAATCGTCCAGAAGCCATTGTCAGGGCATGGTTTGTCCAGTCGGTAACTCCCCGCTTCCGTGATGCTCTGAAATGGATGGCGGCAAATCGCAAGGCTTACCATGTGGTCGACGATGAAGAATTGAGCAAAGCATCAGGAACGGAGCATCACGGTGGTGTCTGTTTCCTGATCAAGAAGCGTAATGGTTTGGAGGCAGAAACTTATTTACAGCAAGCACCAGCGAAAGACTGTGTTCTGGCATTAGAAAGTGTGGGTAACCCGCATAATCTCGGTGCAATTATGCGTAGCTGTGCCCACTTTGGTGTACAGGGTATGATATTGCACGATACAGCGATGCTGGAATCCGGTGCGGCGGTCCGTACTGCTGAAGGAGGAGCTGAGCATATTAAAGGTATTGATGCTAATGACCTTACAACCACGCTGAGTCAATTCCGCGATGCAGGCTACACCATCGTAACTACTTCAAGCCATAAAGGAAGTACCAAGCTGACAGAAGCCAAGCTTCCTGAAAAAATGGTCTTGGTATTGGGACAGGAAAGTGATGGCCTGAGTGATAGCGTTTGGGAAGATGGTGATATCCGTCTTTCGATTGGTGGTACGGGTCAAATAGAAAGCCTGAATGTTTCTGTTGCTACGGGTATTATGCTGGCGGAATGGTGGCGTCAGAATAAAGTCTGGTAAATGGTTTAATATAGTTTCTTTTATAAATAAGGCCCTGGTTTTTCAATCAGGGCCTTATTTATTAAGGAAAAGTATTATTCTATTTGTGAGCATCATAAATGTTACTCAAGTGTAAAGTTAAAATTTTATATCTGTAACTATTTTGTTAGCATATGATAATTTATTATCAAATGGTGATAATTTATTCATGGGATTTATCCAATTATCTTAATGCATATCTTTTAACTGGGCTTTGCTTAAAGTATTTATATTTTTGTGGTTGTTAATAAGAATGATTTTAATTATCATTTTGTGAAGTATGTTAGTGAGCTACAGTTAATACCCAAGAGCTGGATAGAAATATTCTGGATTATATAGGTTATCACTCCGCAAATCATGCTTCTCATAGGCACAGCGTGTGATATTGGATATGAATGAAGGGCTTTATTGAATGACTTCGCTGTACACCAAAACTGAATTAGGTTCCCAATCCTCTCATCTAACCAAGGAAAATTGGTCACATGCAAATCGGCATCTCGTAGCTAAAATACTGCGTGAATTGTCTCATGAAAAACTGATTTATCCAGTACACAATCAGGGAAAGTCTTATTCCATTGAAATTGGTAAATTTCAATACCATTTTCAGGCTCAGGATTGTCAACTAGAGCATTTAGATATTGATTCTTCATCAATCGAAAAATTCATCCACGGTCAACCACAACAATTGGATGCAATTCAACTGATCATTGACTTGTATCCATTGCTGGGCATATCAGAAAAGATGCTGCCTATTTATCTTGATGAGATATCCAGCACACTTTATGGATGTGCTTTTAAATATCTGAATAATAGATTGACAGCACAGGATTTAACCCAAGCGGATTATCAGACTGTGGAGACGGCAATGACTGAGGGCCATCCGGTTTTTATTGCCAATAATGGTCGTATTGGTTTTGACTCAGATGATTACTTGCAATATGCGCCAGAAAGTGCAAATCCGGTGACATTAATTTGGATCGCTGTACATCGCAATAAAACTGTTTTCTCAGCATTATCTTCGCTTTCTTATTCTCAGCTGTTGGCGGAGGAATTGGAAAAATATTTGCCAGCCCAGTTTGAACGATATATGCAAAAATTGGGATTAAATCTGTCAGATTATTATCTGATGCCAGTACATCCCTGGCAGTGGAAGCATCGTATTACCATCAGTTTTGCGGCAGATATTGCTAATCAAGATATCGTTTATCTCGGTGAGGGCAATGATCGCTATCTGGCTCAGCAATCTATCCGCACGTTTTTCAATATTAGCCAGCCTAAGAAAAACTATGTCAAAACAGCCCTATCTGTCCTTAATATGGGATTTATGAGAGGTTTGGATCCCCATAGTATGGTAACAACACCACAAGTTAATGAGTGGCTTTACCATTTGGTAGCAGCAGATACTTTCTTTCAGCAGAAAGGATTTACCATATTACGTGAACGGGCGGCGATGGGGTATTTTAACCATTATTTCGAATCCGCTATCAAAAAAGACAACCCACATAAAAAAATGTTGTCAGCACTATGGCGAGAAAGCCCAATGACGATCTTGGAAGAGAACCAACGTCTGATGACGATGGCGTCGTTGTTACATGTCGATAGAGAAGGCAATGCAGTCATTGCTGCTTTGGTACAAGATTCTGGTTTATCTGTAGAAATGTGGGTAGCCCGCTATCTGGATGCTTATCTTTCACCATTACTACGTTCTTTCTTCACTTATGATTTGGTCTTTATGCCACATGGTGAAAATCTGATGTTAGTGCTGGAAAACAATATTCCAGTGAAAATGTTGATGAAAGATATTGGTGAAGAAATTGCCATTTTGAATGGAGACCTTCAATTACCTGAGGAGATTGATTTTCTACATGTCACTGTTCAGGATGATATGAAGATTAACTATATATTCCTTGATATTTTTGATTGTTTCTTCCGTTATTTGAGTCCGTTATTGCAAAAACATCTTGCATTGTCAGAAACACATTTTTGGGAATTAGTTGCTCAGTGTGTTTATAACTATCAATCACAGCACTTGAACCAAATAGAAAAATTCTGCCAATTTGATCTATTTAAGCATGATTTTGTACGTACTTGCTTAAATCGACTGCAAATGGCGAATAACCAGCAAATGATTGATCTTGATGATCGAGAAAAAAATCTGAAATTTGCTGGAACGTTAGTTAATCCCCTTCATGCATTTCGGGAAAAATATTCCGTCACGGTTTAGAACAAATGGGTTAGAACAATAGTTGACGGAAATACATAAAGTAAACATAACAATAAATTATTTAGATAACAGGATGAATAGAGTGATAAACCCAATTTTGCAACGAAATCAGTTAACCAAGAGAAAAGTCCTTTCTGTTTTAATCCCACTGCTTCTTGCAGGGAATCATTCGGCAATAGCAGAAGAAGCACAAGGAAAAAACGATAAAATTATCGTAACAGCAGGAACTCCGGAGCATGAAGGGGTAACCGAAGATAGTGGCATGTATAACACCACCTCAATGGTGACATCAACGGGTTTGAATTTGTCTGCGCGTGAAACGCCACAAAGTGTCAGTGTGATGACCAAACAGCGGATGGTGGATGAAAATCTGGACAGTGTAAAAAGTGCCATAGGCAGTATTACGGGGATGACAGTTAATCAGGCTGACAGTGATCGTTTCACTTTCTCTTCAAGGGGAATGACTGTCAGAAACATGCTGCGCGATGGTGTACCGACTTTCTACGATATCCGTTTTAACTATGGTGATAACCTGATGGACACCGTCATGTTTGACCGCCTGGAAGTCGTACGAGGTGCAGCGGGTTTGATGGTTGGGCCGGGTACACCTTCTGCCGCTGTGAATGTGATCCGCAAACGTCCAACCAGCGATTTTCGTGGTGAAATTACACTTGAGGGTGGCTCTTGGGATAAATGGCGTACTGGTCTTGATCTCTCTAGTCCATTAAATGAAGACGGTACAGTCAGAGGGCGTTTTGTCACCGCCTACCAGCGTTCCAACTCTTTTATCGATCGCGATAAACATGAAAAATATCCATTCTATGGCATTCTTGAAGCCGATCTGACAGACAACACTTTGCTGACCATTGGTGCTGATTATCAGATTAACCATACCCGTGGCGGAATGTTTGGTGGTTTGCCGATTTATTTTAAAGATGGCAGTAAAACTGATTATAAACGCAGTAACAGCTATGCACCGGATTGGGCATTTTCTAAGGTTCGTTCATCTTCTATCTTTACCAGCCTGCAACATAAATTTGATAATGGCTGGAGTGCGAAAGGAACCTTTACTTATGACAATAATGCCCTTGACCAAAAAGTATTATGGGCAACGGGTTTTCCTGATCGTATCACTAATCAGGGAATGTATCCGGGTAGTATGACCCTGATCGATGGAACTCGTCGTCAGCGTAATTTTGATTTGCAGCTAAATGGTAATTATGGGTTGTTGGGGCGTACACATCACGCAAGTTTTGGTTTGAATTATCAGAAACAGAATTTCCGGAATGATTATTACAATGCCCCATGTATGAAATCTCGTAGTTGTTCAAATTTCCCAATAGGTGATTTTACCCAGCCTTCATGGGGTTATCCTGAGCCAACATGGAGTAAAACTCGTGACACTGGTTCGAATGGTTATATCGAACAAACCGCAGGTTATGCAGTTACTCAGCTTTCATTAGCAGATCCATTAACATTAATCCTCGGTGGACGTATTACGAGTTGGAAAACCCGTGGTGATAATTTTGGTACTCCACAGAATGGCACCTACAATAATGAGTTTGTGCCATATGGTGGCTTGGTTTACAACATCACTCCAGATTTCTCTGTTTATGGTAGTTATACCAAAATTTTTGAACCAGAAGCCCGTATTAATCGCCATAACCAACTCCTCAAGCCGGTTACAGGGGAAAACTACGAACTGGGTCTGAAAGGTGTTGCATTTAATAACGGCCTTGATTATTCCTTGGCGATTTTCGAGATCCATCAGGATAATTATACAATTCGTGATAATTCTAAAGAGCGACACTCAGCCATTCCAAAGAATTCTACTGTTTATTATGCAGCCAACGGTATAAAAACCCGTGGTTTTGAAGCTGAAGTCAGTGGCCAGATTACCGATGACTGGCGTTTGTATGCGGGTTACACTCAATTCCGCGCCACCATGCCTGGTGGTAAGCGTGTCAATACAGATAAACCAAATCGTCTGTTCAAATTGTTTACTACTTATGCCTTACCTGGAGTAATGAATGATCTGACTCTTGGTGGAGGAGTTAACTGGCAGGATAAAACACGGCTGGAGCTTGATAGCCCCAACGGTAAACGTGAAGATGGGCAAGGTAGCTTTACCACGGTTAACCTGATGGGACGTTATCAATTTACGCCAGACCTTTCCCTGACTGTTAACCTGAATAATGTGTTTGACAAAAAATACTACACCTCATTCGGTAGTTACACTCATTACTACTATGGTGCACCACGTAATGTCGAAGCGACTTTACGTTATAAGTTCTAACTGAATCACGGGCGGCGGTGATGTACTTTTATCTATTTAAACAACAAGCGGTAAAGGATCATAAGCGATGATGTTGATACAAAGAGTACGAACACATTGCAGAATTTTGGCCGCCGTGCCGTTGATATTGTTGATCGGTTTATTAGTCGGTTGTGATAAGCCGACAACAGCAAACAATATACCGGTGGATACCACCGATTATTCAAAAGCTGGCTATCCTAAAATCATTACCACTGAACTGGGAACGGCGGTGATTAACCAACCGCCGCAGCGGATTGTGGCATTGGGAACCGGTACTGAAGATATTTTGTTAGATCTTGGTGTTATTCCCGTGGGTATTGAATCGCACCGTTGGGGTGGGGATACAGACGGGTATTTACCCTGGTTCAGAGAGGAAATAGAGCGACGTGGCGCAAAATTACCAGCTATTATCGAAATGTATCCTGAGCTGGATATCGAAAAAATCATCAAGCTGAAACCGGATTTAGTTTTGGCAACACAATCAGGTATTACACAGCAAAATTATGATCATCTGTCTCATTTTGTCCCTGTAATTGCCTACCCTCATAAGCCGTGGCAGACGACACCCCGGCAGCAGATTGAGCTGGTGGCTCGTGCGTTGGATAAAATGCCACAGGGAGAAAAACTCAATGCTGAACTGGATGCCATACTGACTCAGACGGGGAGTACGATCCCTAATATAAAGCATTATTCCTTTGCCTATATCAAGGCTGGAACAACAGGTAACACCTTATCCATCTATGTCAAAAATGATCCCAGGGTTGATACTTTGGTACACCTAGGCTTGTCATTGTTGCCATTGGCGGATTCTCTGACCGCTCCTTTTGGTAGTTTTGCATTCAATATTGGTCTGGAGAACGCTGATTTGTTGAATGGAGCGGATATTTTAGTTACCTGGTATACCAGTGAAAAGGAGCGTCAGCAGACGGAAGCACAGCCTCTGTTTCGATCTATTCGTGCCGTCCGTGAGGGAGGGTATATTCCGATGACTGATCAGTCTCTCGTAATGTCAATGTCTTATGGCTCGCTACTGAGTTTGCGTTGGGGATTACCCAGATTTATGCCGTTGTTGAAGCTGGAGATAGCAAAACATGAGAAACACTAAGCAACGTCTATCTCTCACATTGGGTTTGGTGTTGATGGCATTACTGACCTGTCTTTGTGTCGCCGTCAGCTTAAGTTTGGGATCAAAATCCCTACCGCTGTCAGCCATTTGGCAGCATTATTGGCTAGGGGATCAAGGCAGTTATTATGATTTGGTTATCAATGCTCGTGAGCCGCGTACACTCATTGGTTTAATGGCCGGAGCCGCACTGGCACTTGCAGGAACTGTTACTCAAGGATTGTTACGTAATCCGTTGGGAGATCCCGGTTTGTTGGGAATTAATGCGGGGGCGGCGACCGCGGTAGTCTTTTTCTCTTTCATTCCAGTGTTGGATCAACTGCCTCGTTTTGGGACAGCATTTATTGGCGCTGGCTTATCAACTTTATTGTTCTACCTGCTTAGCGGGGGTTCCCGCAATACCAATCCTGTACGATTGGTTTTGACAGGAGCAGCTATTAATGCCTCCCTGTTTGCCGTGGTACAGGGAATTGTACTGATGAATGCACAGGCAATGGACAGTTATCGTTTTTGGACAATGGGTTCTTTGAGCACCATGTCATTAAGGGAAGCAAGTTTATTGATCCCTTATCTGCTGGTGGCTATCGTTTTGACGCTTTCACTCAGTGCTTCATTGAATGTGATGGTTTTTGGTGAAGGGATCGCTGGCTCTCTCGGTGCCAATGTTGCCCGTACCCGTATATTGTCATTATTAAGTGCCACCATGTTGGCGGCAGGAGCGACAGCCATGGCGGGCCCGATTGCCTTTATTGGTCTGGTGGCACCACATTTGATGCGGGCCTTAGTAGGCAGTGATTTCCGCTGGTTGCTGCCTTACTGCCTGTTTGCAGGCCCTTGTTTGCTATTGATATCGGATGTTGTGGGACGATTGCTGATAGCGCCAGAGGAGATCATGGTTGGAATTATTACAGCAGCCCTTGGTGCACCGTTGCTTTATCTGGTTGCCAAAAACCGGACACAAAAAATAATGGTGGAATAGAAGTATGACGCAGATTGATTCGTCAACACCAATCAGGCAGCCACGTGTCAGAACATTCGCATTGGGAAAGGCCGTTTTTATCACACCATCGTGGCAGACAAGGAAAATGGTATTTTCGATGTTGCTGTTGTTGGTAGTGCTTTTTTATCTGACCTTATCATTAGGCAGAGAAGGGATGGATAACCCTTTTCTGACAACGGAAACACCTTATCAGGAATTTATTCTATTGCAGATACGTTTGCCCAGAGCGTTGCTAGCAATTGGAGCGGGAATAGCACTGGCTCTTTCGGGGACACTATTTCAGCTGACTACCCGCAATGCACTTGGTAGCCCAGACATCATTGGTATTAATGCCGGAGCCGCAGTAGGTATTATGGCAGCACTGCTTATCTGGCCCGGTGTACTGCCAATTCCTTTAGGTGGCTTATTGGGAGCCGGGCTTGCTGTGTTGTTGGTTTATTTCGGTAATGGCGCCGGTCTGGGAAGAATGCAAACCGGGAAAATAGTGATATCCGGGGTTGCAGTTGCTGCATTTTGTATGGCAATGGTTGACTTTGCTGTCTCAAATATCCGCATAGAGCAGGCTCAGCAAATACGTTCATTACTGATAGGTAGTCTTGCCAGCAGAGGATGGCAGGATGTGATAACTATCAGTGGGTTGATAATTTTTACTCCCGTATTGTTTTGGTTGGGCAGGCAATTAAATTATACCCATTTTGGCGATGACATCGCTAATACACTGGGTGTGCCAGTACGTTTTATCCAGATTGTTAGCATATTGTTGGCAGTCATTTTTGCCGCCATGTCTGTATTAGTTGTCGGCCCTGTTTCCTTTATTGCCCTTTCTGCACCACAAATTGCCCATCGATTAGTACATGCGAAAGGAGCTGCATTGTTTTGCTCTGCTTTGGTTGGGGCTTTGCTGATGTTGTTGTCTGATTTAATTACCCTGATATTACCAACTCCGGCTCGTTTACCTGTCGGTTTAGTTACTGCGGTAATTGGTGGGATCTATTTGATGTATTTACTGTATGCAGAATTAAGGAGAACACGATAATGCCATCGGATGAGAATTCCCCTGTGACGACTTCACGGCTTAAAGCCCTGGATCTTTCACTGGCATACGGTAAAAGAACGATCATTGACGGTATTAATATCGCGATTCACGATAGTGAATTTAGTGTCATCATTGGCCCCAATGGATGCGGAAAATCAACCTTGTTGCGGGCGATCAGCCGCAGTATGCAGCCACAGCAGGGTGAGGTCCAACTTGATGGAATAAATATCCATCGCTATAAGCCAAAAGCTGTTGCACGTGAGTTGTCATTATTAACGCAAGGGGCAGTTATAACTGAGGCGTTGACAATCTATGACCTTGTTTCGCGTGGACGTTACGCTTATCAGACTTTCTTGCGGCAGTGGTCAGAAGAAGATGAACGTGTCGTCAATGAAGCATTACGGGCAGTAGATTTATGGGATATGTCGCAGAAATTGGTTAGTGAATTGTCAGGTGGTCAGCGTCAGCGCGCATGGTTTGCCATGACATTGGCACAGCAAACCCCCATTATCCTGTTGGATGAACCGACGACTTATCTGGATATCTCTCATCAAATTGAGATGCTTGATTTGTGTCAGCGTTTACATCAACAAGGGAAAACTCTGGTACTGGTTTTACACGATATCAATTTGGCTCTACGTTATGCCACACGGTTAATCATGATGAAGAACGGGCAAGTTTATGCAGAAGGCAAGCCGGAAGAAATCATCACAGAACAAAGTATTGCAGATGTATTTGGTCTGGCCTGTTGCATTATTCGTGATCCGGAATCTGACAAGCCGTTAGTTATTCCGAGATATAACAGGAGAGTGTAAAATGGCAAATAAAAATAATCATAGCTCCAATCAAATGATATCAAAAATAGATATTAACGATATTGTTAATTTATTCGACAGTGCATTCAGTCACTTTAACTCATCAATGAAAGTGAATGCGGGAAATATCCCATCAGAGAGTATGGATTTTTATCAATGGTCGAATGAAAAAGAATTCTCATTATTAATGCAGCGTTACCAAAACGAGTACTATGGGAATAATGAACATAAGCCAAATAATAAAGGTCTTTATTCGTTATGGGCACAATGGTATTTTGGCTTGGTTGTTCCTCCTATTATGTTAATGTTGTTGGAATATCCACAGGCAGTAGATGCAGATTACCATCTTTTTCAGGTTGAATTTCATGAAAGTGGCCGGCCTAATATGGTTTATTACCAGTTAAACTGGATGAAAGAACCTATATCCCTGCTGGAACGTTATTATTCTTTATTGGATCGCCATATTATTCCTGTTTGTGAGAAAATTGAATCTTATCGGGGAATTAATGGGCGTTTATTATGGAACAATATTGGTTATGTGATGTATTGGTATTTGAGTAATTTCAGGGAAAGAATGGATGCTGAACAATACAACATATTGGTAAATAACCTTTTCTTTGAACAGAAATTACCGGATGGCAGGGATAATCCATTGTATCGGACAGTTATTTTGAGAAATAATGTGATTCAGCGTCGTTGCTGCTGTCAAAGAAACAAACTACCGGGAGTAGGAAATTGTCATGATTGTCCTCTTGAATCAACTGCATAAATAGTATTAGGTTGAATTACCTTATTTTTTAAAAGAAGGTTATGATTCTTTCTTTTTATGACTTTGTTAACTTGATTGTTAATAGAGGAATTCATATTGTAAAAAATACTTTAAAAGGTTATCTATATACCAAATAGATTTTATTTTTTGTTAATAATAAGTAAGGTATTTCCCCGGAACATATAGAATATATGTTCATAATTATGTTATCGGGATAAATTAGCTAAGCCAGATAGATAAAAATTAAAAATTAAAAAATGAAAAGAATATCTAATGAATTTAGAGCCTAAATTTAGGAATAGTAGACTAAAGATTAAAAAATATAGAGCTATATATAACTGGGTTTAATGAACATAGTTATAAGATCAATAAGTTAGAATATTAATGCTATAGCTTATATAAAAAGTAAGGATATATAATGTTTGAAGAATCTCAAGTATTTGCCGAATCTTTGGCCAAAAACACCTATTTAACGGGAAATGATAATTTTAAAAATAGCGATAGCTTTAAAGAAAACCACTTTAATCAATATCTATTAAATGGTGATAATGCAGGGAGCTACCTAGAAGATTCCTGCGATGTAATTGTTAAGTTAAAAAGGATATTGCAGAAAACAAAATCTCCTTTTAGCGGAATATTACCTAATGAATTATCTTCATCATTTAAAAAGATAAATTTAGATAACCCATTGGGATCTTGGGAACATGCATTAGAAGAATTGCAGCACCTTTATATTAAAGATGCTGTTTATTTCCATCATCCTAAATATGTTGCACACCTTAACTGTCCACTTGTGCTGCCATCAGCGATAGCTGAAACAATAATTGGTTGCATAAACTCATCTGTAGATACATGGGATCAAAGTGCTGGAGGGACACTGATAGAACAGAAAGTTCTTGATTGGACGCTGGATAAGATTGGTTTAGGTAAAGAAGCAGATGGCATATTTACCAGTGGTGGTACGCAATCAAACCTGATGGCAATGCTATTGGCACGGGACTGGTTTTGCCACCAACGAAACCCAGGGCACAAAAACCAACTGCACGGTTTACCTGCGGATTTTCATAAACTACGTATTTTTTCCTCATCGGTGAGCCACTTCAGCACTCAAAAAGCCGCTGCGATATTGGGGTTAGGTTATAACGCTGTTGTCTCTGTCCCATGTGATGATGAATTCCGAATGTCTGTACAGGCATTAGAAGCAAATATTAAACAATGTTTTGATGAAGGGAATATTCCTTTTGCCATTGTTGCTACTGCGGGAACGACAGATTTTGGTAGTATCGATCCATTACCTTTACTTGCTGATTTAGCCGAAAAGTACAGTTTATGGTTGCATGTTGATGCTGCTTATGGATGTGGTCTACTGGTTTCATCCCGCCACTCTCATTTACTTCAGGGCATAGACAGAGCGGATTCCGTCACCGTGGATTACCACAAATCCTTTTTCCAGCCTGTAAGTTGCAGTGCTTTCTTCGTTAAAAATAAACAGCATTTTTCTCATCTGACCTACCACGCGGAGTATTTGAACCCTTTGAGTGCGGAACAGGAGGGAACGCCGAATCTGGTGAATAAAAGCATCCAGACGACGCGTCGTTTTGATGCACTGAAGATGTGGCTGACACTGCGCGTGATTGGTGCCGAACAACTTGGACAGGCATTTGATACTTTATTGGACACGGCACAGTCCGCGTATCATTTGATGAGACAAAACCCATGTTTTGAACTTGTCCATCAACCTGTATTAAGTACGTTGGTATTTCGCTTTGTCCCGAAGCAAGGATTCCCTGAATATGCGATTGATCACCTTAATGCCAACATCCGTAAAGCACTGTTTAGAGAAGGAGAGTGTGTTATTGCTGGCACTAAAATCAATGACAGGCAATATCTGAAATTCACGTTCCTTAATCCGGCTACAACCGTAAAACATTTACAAGAGATCATCGACAGTATTGTCACTCAGGGAAACCTGTTGCTGACCGATCTCGTATTTTCTGATGATTCATTATTCAATCAACATCAAGCTGTTTATTGATCAACTTGTATTTATTAGGAGTAATTATGACAACCAAGACTTATGATTTTATCGCAATTGGAGTCGGCCCATTTAATCTGGGGTTGGCTTGTCTGGTTCAGCCTATAAAAGAAATCACTAGCCTGTTTATTGATCAGAAAGCAGGATTTGATTGGCATCCAGGCATGATGTTAGAAAACTCGACTATGCAGACTCCGTTTATGGCGGATTTGGTAACATTAGCTTCTCCGACACATCCATTGAGCTTTCTCAATTATATAAAAGAGAAGGGACGTATTTATTCATTCTACATTCGGGAAAACTTTTTCCTGATGCGCAAAGAATATAACCAATACTGTCAATGGGCAGCGGAAAAACTTTCTAATCTTCGTTTTAACACAAAGGTTGAAGATATTAGTTATGATGAAGCTCATTCGCATTATATTTTGCAATGTGCGGATACTTTGACAGGGCAGAAACACCAATTTTTTGCAAAAAAATTGGTGTTAGGAACAGGGCCTTCTTCTTATATTCCAAAGTGTTGCAAGCCCTTCGAAAATCAAATGATAACATCTGGAAATTATTTAAGTAATAAAGCAGCTTTACAGCAAAAGAAATCTATTACAGTTTTAGGAAGTGGTCAGAGTGCCGCAGAGATTTTTTATGATCTGTTACAGGACGTTGATACCTATGGTTATCAACTCAATTGGGTCACACGCTCTCCTCGCTTTTTCCCGCTTGAATATACCAAACTGACATTGGAGATGACTTCTCCTGAATATGTGGATTATTTCTATAGCTTGCCAGAAAACAAGCGTGAAGAACTCAATCGCTCACAAAAATCTCTCTATAAAGGTATTAATAGCTCACTTATTAATGAAATTTTCGATTTGATGTACACCAAGCGATTAAATGGAGAATTGAATGTTTCGTTATATACCAACAGTGAATTGCGAGAAATACATTGCATAACTGAAAACCAGAATACAGTAGTAAAACAAAAATTTGTATTGGATTTATTCCAGCAGGAACAGGAAGCCCCGTTTTATCTGGAAACAGAAGGAGTCGTTCTGGCTACAGGATATCAATATCAGGTTCCTGGATTTATTGAGGGTATTCAGCAACGTATCCGTTGGGATAAACGAGGTCGTTATGATGTGCAGCGCAATTATAGTATCGACTACAACAATGAAATCTTTGTACAAAACGTTGAACTGCATACACATGGCTTTGTGACGCCAGACTTGGGAATGGCCTGTTACCGCAATTCTCGCCTGATTGAGGAAATCACGGGAAAAGAACATTACGTGATAGAAAAAAGTATTTCATTCCAACAATTTAGTGTTGCCAGTGAAGGAGTATGCTGATGTTTGATATTGCCTCTATATCATTTGAAAAAAAACTACCTGATTTGGGAACGTTTTCATTGCGTCCATTAGATATAGATGAAGACATTGCGGTTATTACAGATTGGGTTAACCGGGACTACGCTTGTTATTGGGGAATGCAAGATCATACTGAACAGCAGGTAAGAGATTTCTATCAAGACTTAATAGAAAATCAGCCTGATTCTGTTTTTATTGGAATATATCAGGAACAACCGGTTTTCTTGCTGGAGTGTTATTGGGCACAGAAAGATCAGATCGGCCAATATTATGATGTCCTCCCGGATGACATGGGGATGCATATACTGGTTGCGCCATCAGATAAGAAGATCAAGCAATTTACGTGGGGGATCTTTCAAACAATTATTGCATTTATTTTCAGTAATTCTGCTGTTAATCGAATCGTTGTTGAGCCTGATATACGAAATGAAAAGATCCACCGCCTCAATTTACGAGCTGGTTTTGTTTATCATAAAACTGTGCAATTACCACACAAAACTGCTGGATTGGCATTTTGTACGAGAGAACAGCACCAAATAGCGTTGCAATCAGCGGAATTACCGGAAACTCTTAATCACAGCGATGCTTTCGTTAGGCACTTATACCCTGCCATTTGGCAAAAAGTGAACCGATTACATTTGAAGAAAGCCATTTCTGAGTTTGCCCACGAGTGTCTGTTATCGCCAGAGCTATTGACTGAAACCACAGACCAGGATGGTTATCGGCATTATCACTTAGAAAATAATGAACATTCGGTTGATTATCATTTCCGTGCACGTCGGTTGGCACTTGACCATTGGCTTATTGATGCTGATTCATTACGAAAAATGCAGGCAGGGGATTGGGTTGAACTCGATTTCATTCTTTTTATCATTGAGTTTAAAAAACAGATTGGTATTAGCGATACCGTGATGCCAACTTATTTGGAAGAATTGACCAGTACATTACATAGCAGTGCATTCAAATATCATCGGAGTGGTATTAAAGTAGAAGAATTGGTCGATGCTGATTTTCAGGCTATTGAAGCTGAAATGATGGAAGGTCATCCGATATTTGTGGCTAATAATGGACGTATTGGCTTTGATGCGGAAGATTTCCAAAATTTTAGTCCTGAATCTGCTGCTGATATTCGTTTGATATGGTTGGCTGCGCATAAGCGCAAAGCACATTTTGCCTGCATTGAACAACTTACTTATCAGCAACTATTGGAGCAGGAATTAGGCAAAGAGGAGGTCACTCAATTTAATAATAAACTTATTCTTATGGGTCTTAATCCAGAAGAATATTTATTGATGCCTTTTCATCCATGGCAATGGCAAAACAAACTGCCATCGGTATTTGCTCATGACCTTGCTAACCGAAACTTGATTTATTTGGGGAAGGGAAGCGATATTTATCAGGCTCAGCAGTCAATAAGAACTCTTTTTAATCGTAGCAACCCACAACGCTTCTATGTAAAAGCAGCTTTATCTATTCTGAATATGGGATTTATGCGTGGTTTATCACCTTATTATATGGCGACCACACCGGGCATAAATGAATGGTTGTTTGATTTAGTAAAAAACGATGTGGTTTTACAGCGTTGTGGTTTTCGACTCTTGAGAGAAGTCGCGAGCATTGGTTTTAGGAGTAGTTATTATGAACAGGCCATTAATGGTGATACACCTTATAAGAAAATGATGGCTGCGTTATGGAGAGAAAACCCTCTTCAACTGATTGAAAATAATCAGAATGTGATGTCGATGGCAGCATTATTGCATCATGATCAACAGGGGAATGCTTTCTTACCCGCTTTAATATCTGCCTCAGGATTATCTACGGATGAGTGGGTACGTCGTTATTTGGGCTGCTATCTGCTGCCGCTATTGCATTGTTTGTATGCTTACGATCTGATGTTCATGCCACATGGTGAAAATATCATTATGGTGCTTGAGGAGCATATACCGCAATACATCTTTATGAAAGATTTGGCAGAAGAAATTCTGGTGATGAATCCTGATGCTGATTTGCCAGAAAAGGCTAGTCGGGTGAAAGTAAATATGCCAGAAGAAATGAAATCATTGACTATTTTATCTGACGTATTTGATGGAGTTTTTCGCTACCTGTCAGCAATTCTTGATGAACAAGGTGGATATCCACAAGACGATTTCTGGAAAGCGGTAGCCGATTGTATTTTGGATTATCAGTTTGAGCATCCAGAACTTAAAGAAAAATTTATTCAATATGAACTGTTTACACCAGAAATTAAACGGTGCTGTCTGAATCGTCTGCAAATTGCTAATAATCGTCAAATGTTGGATTTGTCTGATCCCTCTAAGAGTTTGAAATTTTCTGAGGAATTGATTAATCCAATTGCTGTATTTGTAAAAACTGCTCATATAAAGTGATTTAAACACTAATCATTTATTTATAACAGAGAACCCGACAGCCAGTCGGGTTCTTTTTAAACAGGTTTTGTCAACGATTACCAGAAACATAGGCTTCCTGTCACTAGGATAAAATCGGGTTAGTGTGCTCCTCCACTCCCCTGGTTTCCTGCACCAAAAGGTGGTTTTGCCATCCAGACCAGCAATGTCAACATAAGGAATATGCCTGCGGAAAGCCAAAAAATTTCATTGGCTGAAATAATCAATCCCTGATGGGTGATCCCCTTTGCCAAATAAGCTGAAATCTGTTGGTCATTCATACCTAGTTGGGAGAGTTGCTGATAAGTTTGCTGAAAATTAGGGTTATACGGATTGATATTCTCCGTAAAGTATGAATGGTGCATGGCCTCACGTTGTGTCCACATGGTGGTTGTGATGGAGGTTCCAATCGAGCCTGATAATATACGGGTAAAGTTTGACAGGCTGGAAGCTGATGCCATGCGCTCTGGCCCTAAACCTGACAAAGTCATGGTTGTCAAAGGCATGAAGAAGCAAGCCATAGCGAGTCCCTGTACGAATTGAGGCCATGCCGCAGTCGCGAAATCCATCCCTGATTCAAATGTATATGCCCGCCAATAGAAACAGACAGTATAAATAACGAAACTGAATGTTATGATCAAACGCATATCGACCTTATGACCATATTTGCCAATGAGTGGTGAAAGTAGCAGAGGCAACAACCCTATCGGAGCAGCTGCAAAGCCGGCCCATGTTGCGGTATAACCGAATACTTCTTGTAGTAGCTGTGGCAACAGGACGATGCTGCCGAAGTACAGCATGAAGGAGAGACTGATACTGAGTGTACCGATAGTAAAGTTACGCTCTTTGAATAATGATAGATCGATAACAGGGTGTTCATCGGTTAATTCCCATACAATTAAAAACGATAATGAAATAACCGCTATGACTGTCAGGACGATAATTTCAGTGGAATTGAACCAATCCAGTTCTTTACCCTGATCAAGCATGATTTGCAGACAACCGACACCAACGATTAGCAGAATTAATCCTACTGTATCAATAGGATTAATTTCGATTTTAGTTTCCCTACCTCGTAAGATCTGCATTGAGACAAAAATAATACCGATACCAAGAGGTATGTTAATAAAGAAAATCCAGCCCCAATGATAGTTGTCACTGATATAACCACCCAGTATCGGGCCACAAATAGGTGCAACCACGATCATAACAGACCAGAGTGCCAATGCCATATTCCGTTTGGCAGGGGGGTAGTTATTCAACAAAAGGCTTTGACAAAGTGGAAGGACTGGCCCTGCGACCAGCCCCTGAATGATACGAAATACAATCAACATCTCAAGACTGTTGGAGATGCCACACAGCCATGAGGAGAAGGTAAAGAGAGCGGTAGACCAAATGAATAGTTTTACCTCTCCAAACCGTTTTGCCAACCAACCAGTAATAGGAATGGAAATGGCGTTTGCAACACCAAAAGAGGTGATGACCCATGTTCCTTGGGAATTTGATGCACCTAAATTTCCTGCAATTGTCGGTATGGCAACGTTAGCAATGGTTGAATCCAAAACCAACATGAAAGTAGCCATTGCGAGGGAAATGGTCAGTAACGCCAGCTTCGTGCCTGTAAGTGGTTTTCTTGTCACCATGACTTCCCCTTATGACTAATTATTAGAGTTACTATTAATGATGTCAGTAACTATTTTATTTGCAGGAGACATGTCTATCATTAAGGCATCCGTGTGATAGACTGGTTTGATGCGTCCAGTGGTGGACAAAGTCATTCCATTGGTATCTGCCGTATCGACAATCACTTTTGTTGACAGGCCGATACGCAGAGGATGGTGCTTCAGTTGTTCTGGTTCAAGTTCAATGCGAACAGGCAAGCGTTGAACAACTTTGATCCAGTTTCCACTGGCATTTTGAGCTGGCAGCAGAGAAAAAGCACTACCGGTTCCCATATCAAGGCCAACAACTTTACCTGTATATACGATGTCATCACCGTAAAAATCGCTGATAATTTTTGCCGGTTGTCCGATCTTCATATTAGAAAGTTGGGTTTCTTTAAAATTGGCTTCAATCCACATATTAGTGGCTGGCACGATAGCCATTAAAGGTGTTCCCATATTGATGCGAGAGCCTATTTGTACATTACGACGAGAAACATATCCATCTACAGGGCTGACAATTTTCGTTCTTTGCAGGTTTAACCAGGCATCACGAACCCCAGAAGCCGCTTTTTCTACCACAGGTTGTTTTTCCAGCGGTGTGTTCAGAATAACAGCTTGATTACTATTGTACTGTTCGACGGCTACATCTAGATCAGCCTGGGCAAGTGCAACACTTTCATATGAATGTTGTAGTTCTTCCTGACCAATAGCATCTTGTCTGCCAAGTATTTTCCTTCGGTTGAAATCATTCTGCACTTTTCTAAGAGCAATCTTTTTCTGTTCAATGATAGCTTGGTACTTCTTACTATCAACCATCTGTTGGTGAGTTTTCCGCACAGCGGTAGCCAGTTCATTTTCCGCTTTTGTCAGAGTGAGTTCAGCATCCCGGGGATCAAGCTGTATCAGAACACTACCACTTTTTACGAAGTCGGTATTATCAAAATAGATAGTGGTGACACTGCCCGCGACCTGAGACATGATTTGTATTTGATTGCCTGCTACATAAGCGTTATCTGTTTCTTGTTGATGGCGCGAAAAGATGAACCAGTAAACAGCATAAATCGTACCGAGGATTAAAAACAATAAGGTAAGCAAAATCATGGTATTGCGACGTTGATGTCTCTTATTTTTTTGCTGACGACTTGAAGTCGGTGGCAATAGACTTTCCTCACTAAGGCTCATAGTGAATCTCCGTATCTTTCTTGTTTATATTGCTACATGATGTCCACGCCATAAAGACCACTCATTCCCAGTAGTGCGGGTTACACTACTGGAAAAGATGGGCTATATGGGTTTGATATTATCTGAGGATAATAGTTAGTCATATGACATATCATTAGCCATATGACATACCAAATGATACTGGCTAGCAGAAAAGTTTTTTTAGGTCATGTTGCCATATTGTGATTTTTCGGGGTCCGGTATTGTTCATGGAGAATACAATTACTTTTTCAAACAATCCCCGATGTTATCCAATTGTGTCAACAATTTTCTCATCAATTTTTCTAACTGTTTTTGTTCCTCCAGATCAAGAGAAGACCAAAGTTTAATCAGGCACTCATGTTGAGGTGGGAGTAAACTATTCAAGAAATTTGTACCTTTTTCTGTCAGATGAAGATGGAGACAACGACGGTCGTTATGGCTTTCTTTTCTTTCTATCCAGCCTTGCTTCTCTAATTCATCAGCAATTCGAGTTGCGTTTGTGCGAGAGGAACCCAACGCCGAGCTAAGTTCTGATGGCTGAATGCTACGACTTTCTTTGGTATCCAGGATCATCAGTGCCATAAACAAGGTTTCATTGATTCCTTGCGCTCTCAGCATGTTATTGCGATTTTCCAGCATCTTACTCTGGACATGCATTGATAAGCGAGTGAGTAATATCTCTTGATAGGGCAAACTTTTGTTCAACTCTTTTTGCTGTGCAACACGGCAATTAAGTAACTCTTCTGTGGGAGTGAATGAACTTTCCATTGTTTAGATACCTTATTAGTTTCAACCGGTAAAGTAACTTCTGCGAAAAACCATACAAATACTATATTAAAAGTATAATTTAGCAATTATAGTTATTTATTATCATCATATTTATTTTAATATTGATACCTAATTCATAAATACCTTGAATGTTAATCCAAAAATGGCTGCTCCGAATAGTGTAGTAATGATGATGCTGCGCGTTTTATAGAAGCATGCACAGATGATCAAACAGCCAGTTAGAGTAGAAAAAAACTTATTGTGCTCCTGCATCACATCAGGGGTTCCTGCACCTGCCAGAATGGCAACTGGAATGGAAAAAAGTATGACTCCTATTAATGCGCACGCCACTGTACCCAATACCCAAGATAGCCATGAATAAATGGCAATTGCGCTCATCCAGTTTTCACTCCAACTGGGTTGATCTTTAATGAATTTTGTTGTCGCAGTGGCAAAAAACTCATCGGTTAACCCGAAATCCCAAATTGCAGTTTTCTTGCCTGATATTGCTTCAAGGGGAGTGAATCTCAATTCGACGGCACTAAGGGCAAATGTGAAGGAAATAGAAATATAGTTAATAACAATAGGAATATTCTCAAAAATATCTCCAATGAATGAAAAACACTTGCTTGGTATTGCGGAGTCATTTATCGCTGTGTCAGATGTTAAGTTATTGGACACAGGGGTATCAGGTATCGACATAAGGTAATTTATTTTTTTGTTAATAGTAAAACAACATTAACAAAATATAATAAAAGTGGAAATATGAAATGTCTAAATTATTTAACAAATATTATTTAGGACAATGATTTTGATCGAAAAAATGGAGTTGACAAGTGATCGGAATGTTGATTTGTTAATAAATTTATGTGTGATTGTGACAGAAGCTAAGATGAAGCTGATTTTTGCTTCGCAGCTTTTCTGGCTTCATTGAGCCAGCCATCAAAGGTTTTTTGATGTGCGTTAATCCAGCCGTTGGCATGATGTTCAATATCCTCTTCGGAGTCTTTCCCAGCATGCATACGCATATTTTGTGCGTTGATATCTGCAACAGGTAATTGCATGACAGCAAAAAGTGCTGCTGCCGCTGGATTTTTTTCAGCCCAAATCCGATTCGCCACGATATGCATGGAGCTGGGAGGAAAACCATAATTGCGGCCATTTGGCAATTGAGTATCAATTTCACCATCTTCATTGAGGGCGGAGAAAGGAACTTGTAGCCATATCACATCTTTTCCGGGTTTTAGAACATCGTTGACCCAATAGGGCGTCCATGTGTAGTAAAAGATAGAGTTACCTTCACGGTAACGGGCGATAGTATCTGCCATCATGGCGGTATAGTTACCCTGATTTTGTTCCACAGTATTTTCTAAACCATAAGACTTTAATTGATGGTTTATTACTTTTTCGCATCCCCAGCCGGGGTTACAGCCAGTCAGATCTGCTTTACCGTTTCCATTGCTGTCAAACAACTCAGCCAGTTTTGGATCTCGTAATTGGGCAATATTATTGATGTGGTATTTTTCGGCTGTTTTCTTATCGATCAGATATCCTTGAACAGCATTTTTAACGAAGGTTCCCTTTCGGTAGAACGTCTTATCACCGCCTTCAGCTTTGTACTGTACATTATGAAGAGGAACCCAATTGACCGCCATAAATGTGGCATCACCTGAGGCAATGGTGGCATAGGCGACGTTGTAATCGACTTCTTCGATTGATTTGACATCATAACCAAGCTTTTCCAAAGCTTTGCAGACAATTAACGTCTGGAATGTTTCTTCACCGATGGTACTTTGCAACGGTTGTACACTAATACCTTTTCCGGGAAGTTCTGTAGTAGCTAACGACGTACTTGTTAAAAATATCAGGTTGAATCCTAAGATAATTTTCTTGTTTATGCGCTTTTTCAATCGGGTTGTGATTAGCATGATTTTCCCCCGTTATTAATCTGTTTGACCATCCTGATGTTGAGCATTTTTGTGGTGGGTTAGTTTTTTCAGGGATAACAGTTTAATTAACAATCCTATTGGCCCGGTGTGATACCAGAGTCTGTTATTTCTGGTGCGGATATTTCTTCCTAAAGATTGAGTTAAGCGATCAAGGATAATGGCAAGGATGACAATACCCGTCCCACCAACTGCGGCCAGTCCGATATCAAGACGACCGATCCCCCGAAGTACCATTTGTCCCAAACCACCGACAGCGATCATTGAAGCAATAACAACCATGGATAGTGCCAACATTAATGTCTGGTTCACACCAGCCATAATTGTTGGCAGGGCAAGGGGAAGTTGGACTTTGAACAACATTTGACGTGGACTGGCACCAAAAGATCTCGCGGCTTCAATCAGATCTACCGGAACTTGTTTGATCCCTAAAATGGTCAGGCGAATAATTGGGGGTAAGGCAAAAATGATTGTTACCATGACGCCCGGTACATTCCCAATACCGAATAGCATCACAATAGGCACAAGATAAACAAAGGCAGGTGTTGTTTGCATTGCATCCAATAGAGGGCGGATGATCCCGGCTGTTCGGTCACTGCGTGCCAGCCAAATCCCGAGTGGCAACCCAATCAGGACGCAAAATAGCAGAGCCGTGAGTACCAGTGCCAGTGTGGTCATCGCTTGAGACCATGCCCCGATGGTGCCAATAAAGCATAATGAAATTAAAGTGAGCCCGCCTATGCCAGCACCTGCTAGCTGCCATGCCAGAAATGCCAGGAAAAGTATCGTGATGGGAGCTGGCATTGACATCAAGAATTGCTCAAATCTGTTTAAGATAAAATCCACCGGAATACGTATTCCCTGAAAAAAAGGCCGGAAGTGTAAAACGATCCAATCAATGGCATGGGTGACCCACGAATCAAATGGGATGAGTTTATGCTGAAAAGGTTCCATGATATTAAAATGTCCCTGTGAGATATTATCTGTAGGGGCATCCAGCCAATCTGTATTTGATAATGAATCGCTTGTGGTGCTGTTGAGCCAGGGATCACTGAATGTTGTCTGATCGGGTGTTGATTGCGGCGTATTACTGCTCATTTGGTGCCTCCTTATCTAAAGCCTGCAACAGTATTCCTTTGGAAATAATACCCAAATAACGGTGAGCATCACCCACAACAGGGACGGCACAGGGAGATTGAGCTACGATGGATATCAGCTCATTCAATGGCATATCTGCCGGCACTGCCGCTGGCTCTGCCAGGATAGCGTGCTCGATAGGATATTTCTTTTCCAGTGTGTCTTGCAGGGAATCGACTGAAACTACCCCAATAAATTTCTGATCTTTCTCGATCAGATAGCCATAATCTCGGTCTCCATCTTCCAGTATTTTCAAGGCTGAACGAGGCCCAAAACCTACCGCAATATGGAGTAGTGCTTCTGGCCGACGACGAGCGACATCTTTTGCTGAAAATACATGACTGATATTCACTCCTCGAAAGAATGCCTTGACATAATCATTGGCAGGATTATTTAAAATCTCATCAGGTGTTCCCACCTGAACAATAATCCCTTCTTGCATGATGGCAATGCGATCACCAATACGGATTGCTTCATCCAGATCATGGGAAATGAATATAATTGTGCGTTGATGTTGACCTTGCAGGCGCAATAGTTCATCCTGCATTTCCGCACGAATAAGGGGGTCGAGGGCAGAAAAGGCCTCATCCATTAATAAAATATCAGGATTATTGGCAAGCGCTCTGGCTAATCCAATACGCTGTTGCATACCACCCGATAACTCATCCGGGTAAGACATAGCGTAGTTTTCCAGATTGACTTGTTTCAGGGCTTCAAGTGCTTTGTACTGGCGTATTTCTTTAGGAATACCAGTAAGCTCCAGACCGAAAGCCACATTCTCCACCACATTTAAATGTGGCATAAGCGCAAATGATTGGAAAACCATACTGATTTTATTGCGGCGGATTTCGCGCAATTGAATGTCTGAAATTATAGAGATATCTTGCCCATCGATAATTACCTGACCTTTGGTTGGTTCTATCAGGCGGTTGAGAAGGCGTACCAGTGTGGATTTTCCTGAGCCGGACAGGCCCATAATCACAAACATTTCACCTTCTTCGATGACCAAATTAGCATTTTGTACGCCAACTGCCATACCAGTTTTTTTAAATATTTCTGCTTTATTGTAGTTGGATTCTAATAACTTAATTGCCTGCTCTGGATGGTCACCGAATATTTTATACAGATCTCTAACTTCAAGTTTAATTGTCATGTAATAAATATTTAGCTTTGTGAAAAGGTATATTCTCTTTAATTGCTTACTTCAGATAATTTTTAGATAATTTGCTCGGACTATACTCTAGCACGTTGAGATATTATGTTGATAACTTCCAGAATATAATTATTAACTAAAAGGTAAAGTTTTTTACAGGTAAATGTCTACATTTTTTACTTAATTTTAACTTTCATTGTAAGAAGGTTGACTTATTAAAAAAAAGACTATTATCGTCATAAATATAGAGCAAAGTAAACTTTTGCGGGATTTATCTCTTTTATCTCTTTTATCTCTTTTTTGTCGTGTGGCTACTTTGAAAAAATTCATTGTCTATAATTGTAGGATAAGAACATGTTGCGAGATTTTATGATGGATAAGATTACTCACAATCCAACTGTGTTTGCCATAAATTATCACTCTTCTGGTAAAATTCTTTATTGATCTACGCACTTACCGAAGAATGAAAACGAGTATTTATGTATTACAATTCAGAAATCTCTTTATGAGAAGGTTACTATATATGGTGCATTTTTTGATATTTTTATCCATATATGGTGTTTTTATCTTTTTTGAATGAATGCTGCTAAAAGTAAGATGTTATATCTTATTGGTAATCCTATGATTTTTATTATCAGAAGGCGGTATGGTTTCTTTATCAAATTGTCAGATGTGTAACTGAATTCATCATTGCAAAGTGGTGAAAGAGAGACTTAGGCTAGTATAGAAATTATTAACAATAAATTAAATGGAGGTAGTTTATGTATCACCATTACCTGAATACTCCAGAAGGTTTTCCTAAACCTTATGTACACATCACTGCGAACGATGAAGGAGTCACTAGTATTTATTTTGTTAATGAAAAGAAAGAACTGGAATCTAAAAATGCTATTACTAAGCAGTGTGTAAAAGAGCTACAGGAATATTTTAAAGGAAAACGGCAGACATTTACGGTTCCTTTGAGTATGCAAGGAACTGAATTTCAGAAACGTGTCTGGCAACAACTCTGTAATATCCCATTTGGTGAAATGTGGAGTTATAAACAATTAGCATTAACGTTGGGTTCGGTAAATTATTGTCGTGCAGTCGGTATGGCTAATTCACGTAATCCGATTTCACTGATTGTTCCCTGCCATAGGGTAATTGGGCATGATGGTAAGTTAGTCGGATATACAGGCGGGCTTAATATTAAGGAGTGGTTGCTGGAGCATGAGAAGAAAAAAAAGACGATAATTAAACCAAGCTAGAATGAAACGCCAATTAATTTGTGAAATGGCAATTGGCGTATAGAATAAATTAATGACATTAAACAAAACGTGCGTTTTGTTCATTTTGTTATATGTTTCGTGATCTAGGTTGCAGACAGTGGACTATATTATTTGTTGTACTGTATGTAACACGGAGTCTGTGTCTTTTTTATTAAAGGTAAGTTTGATGTCTAAAATTAAAGGTAACGTTAAGTGGTTTAATGAATCTAAAGGATTCGGTTTTATCACTCCAGAAGATGGTAGTAAAGATGTTTTCGTACACTTTTCCGCCATTCAGACTAATGGCTTCAAAACATTGGCTGAAGGCCAAAAAGTTGAATTTGAAATCACTGAGGGTGCGAAAGGTCCATCTGCTGCAAACGTTGTCGCGATCTAATTTCTAATCCCATATTCTTAAAACCCGTTTTCATAACGGGTTTTTTATGTTATCTAATTTCTGCTTAGTTTAGAGTTTATTCATCAAGGTAAACGCGAAGGCAGTCATTAATAATGAACCGATCACATTTGCCAGAATAGTGCTTAGTGCCCAACTTATTTTCCCTGTTTGTAATAAATAAACCACTTCAGCGGAAAATGTAGAGAAAGTTGTCAATCCACCGCAGAACCCCGTTGTTAACATGAGTTTCCAGGTAGGGTCAAGATGTGTTGCTTTGCTGAAATAGGCCAGTCCCAGCCCGATAATAAATGCTCCAATACAGTTAGCCGTCAGAGTACCAATGGCAATAGGAGCTGAGACATTATTCAGGCGGAGGCCAATGAACCAACGTAAGACGCTGCCAAAACCACCACCGATAAATACAGAGAGAATAAGATTCATCAGTAGTGGCCCCGGTTATTTGACTTCCATACCTTTGGCTTGCAAGTCAGCGTGGTAAGAAGAACGGACAAATGGCCCACAAGCTGCATGAGTAAAGCCCATTTCTAAAGCTGCTTCTTTTATTTCATCAAATTCAGCAGGGCTGACATAACGCTGGACTGGCAGGTGATGGCGACTTGGCTGCAAATATTGTCCTAATGTCAGCATAGTTACCCCGTGACTACGTAAATCACGCATCACTTCTAAAATTTCTTTATTAGTTTCCCCTAAACCTACCATCAAACCTGATTTAGTTGGAATATCTGGGTGTACTTCTTTGAATTTTTGCAGCAGTTGTAATGACCAGTTGTAGTTCGCACCTGGACGGATCTGACGATACATCCGTGGTACGTTTTCCAGATTATGGTTAAAGACATCGGGAGGTGTTGCAGTCAGAATTTCCAGTGCATGATCCATACGGCCGCGGAAATCCGGTACTAGTGTTTCAATTTTAATTGATGGATTTTTTTCACGGATCGCAGTGATACAGTCAGCAAAATGCTGAGCTCCTCCATCGCGCAAATCATCACGGTCAACAGATGTAATAACAACATAGCGCAGACCCATATCCTGAATAGTTTGCGCAAGTTTAATCGGTTCATTTGCATCTGGTGCGTTTGGTCGCCCATGTGCCACATCACAGAACGGGCAGCGGCGAGTACAAATAGCACCCAGGATCATAAAAGTAGCGGTTCCGTGGTTAAAGCATTCGGCAAGGTTAGGACAAGAGGCTTCTTCACAGACGGAATGCAACCCATTTTTGCGCATTGCTGCTTTGATTCCCTGAATGCGGCTGGAATCCGCAGGAAGTTTGATTTTCATCCACTCAGGTTTACGCAAGAGTGCTTCACGTTCTGTGACCACTGTTTTCACAGGGATCAAAGCCATCTTATCTGCGTCGCGGTATTTGACACCACGTTCCATCTGAATTGGTTTACTCATAATCGTGCTGGTTCCAGTTATATTCTTCAGATTGTTTTTTATTGCTTGATTAATAGGCCAAATTTATCGGAGCAATAAGTGTATTCAAATTTTTTTGAAAAATGTTAAAAAATTATATCATCTTTCATTGATGAGTTGAAATCCTAAGATCTGGCAGAATTTTTGTACCAGAACGGGTTGTACATCTTCAACAGTGATCCCAGCTACGAGGTCACTGAGCTGAATCATTTGCATGCCTGCATAACCACATGGATTAATGCGCAAAAAGGGCTGTAAGTCCATTGCAATATTTAATGCCAGGCCATGGAAAGAACACCCTTTTCGGATACGTAATCCCAATGAACAAATTTTATTGCCTTTGACATAAACTCCCGGCGCATCAGGTCGGGCATGAGACTCAACGCCAAAATGAGCTAATGTCCCAATAACGGTATTTTCAATTGCGGTGACTAACTGACGAACCCCGATTTTAGCCCGTTTTAAGTCGATCAAAATGTACATGACTTGCTGACCAGGCCCATGATAAGTGACCTGGCCTCCCCTGTCGGACTGAATAACAGGAATGTCACCCGGTACAAGCACGTGTTCTGCTTTACCTGCCTGTCCCTGCGTAAACACTTTTTCATGCTGGACCAGCCAGATTTCATCGGGGGTTTCCGCTGCACGCTGCTCGGTGAACTGGTGCATGGCTTCAGAAACCGACTCGTAAGGCTGAATACCCAACTGGCGTAAAATAATGGTGTTATGTTGCAATGGAAATTTCATCATCAGTTAACAAAAATTGCCCGCCAGTATAACGCCCTAAAAGAATTCTCTCTAGTTAGAGAATGCCTTCATGCAATAATAATGTTAATTAGACGAATATGTTTAGATTTTATATTATCATAATTATATATTTCGACGATTTCCCCCTTGTTTTCTGTTTGAGCTAACAGATGGTCAGAAAAAACCAACTCCTGATTGTTGGGCATCTTTGCAGTTCTCTGGTGCTCTTATACAGCCTCTCAATGCTGCTGCCTGTTTTTGTCGCCTTGTTTTATAAAGAAAAAAGTGTTTTTGCGTTTTTCGAAACGTTTGTTATTGGAATGATACTTGGAGGTGTTGGGTGGTATTTCACCCGAAAAACTAAAGCACAACCCAGTACTCAAGATGGGTTCCTTATTATCGTTTTATTCTGGTTGCTCTTTTCGTTGCTTAGTGCCTTGCCTTTCGTGCTGGATAAAAATCTGAATATCAATCTTGTGGATGCCATGTTTGAAGGTATATCCGGTATCACAACGACAGGAGCAACGGTACTGAATGATGTCTCTTCATTACCTAAGTCTGTTCTTTATTACCGCGCTCAGCTCAATTTCATCGGCGGTTTGGGTGTTATCGTGCTTGCCGTAGCTATTTTGCCATTGCTCGGTATTGGTGGTGTAAAGCTTTATCAATCAGAGATGCCTGGCCCGTTTAAAGAGGAACGATTAACTCCGCGCCTTGCAGATAGCGCCAAAAGTTTATGGGTAGTTTATCTGTTGCTAGGAGGAATATGCTCGTTCAGCTTCTGGGCAGCCGGGATGTCTTGGTTTGATGCCATTTGCCATGGGATATCAACGGTCTCTTTGGGAGGATTTTCGACCCGCAATGAAAGTCTTGGCTATTATGACAATTCACTCATTGAAATGGTGGGAGGCATTTTCTCAATATTGTCAGCGGTTAATTTCACCCTCTATTTTGTTGTCCTGACACGAAGAAGCCTCAAACCTTTACTGAAAAATGCCGAGTTTCAGTTCTTCCTGCTGGTGCTTTTTATCGTGATTTGTATTATTTGGCTGGAATTGTATCGCTCTGGGATGTATGGCTTGAAAGATGCCTTTGTGCATGGTTTTTTCATGACCAGCTCAATGATGACAGACAATGGTCTGGCAACTTCAGATTATGCGCAATGGCCACCTCACACGATGTTGATGTTATTAGCGGTAAGTTTCTTTGGTGGCTGTGTTGGCTCGACTTGTGGAGGTATTAAGGCGCTGCGTTTTCTGATCCTGACAAAACAAAGTTTCAGTGAGATTAATCAGCTTATTCATCCGAACGCCATTTCAACGATTAAAGTGGGTAAATCACCGGTGCAGGAAAGGGTACTTCGTTCCGTCTGGGGCTTTTTCTTCTTGTATATTTTTTGCAGTTGCTTTTTTATTTGGGCACTGAATTTTCTGGGATATGATCTGGTGACTTCATTTGCCACGGTTGCCGCATGTATCAATAACATGGGCGTTGGTTATGGTGAGACAGCACAAGGTTTTGGCAATCTTGATGCTGTGGCGAAATGGATGATGTGCGCTGCTATGTTGTTGGGAAGGCTGGAAATTTATCCTATTCTGATCCTATGCTCGAAAGCGTTCTGGCGTTTTTGACTGGGGCGTTAGTATGTATAGGAGTGCTGATAGCTTTGATCCCACTGTACCACCGTTGGTTAACGATTTTACTGCCTTCATTGACGTGCCATTTTATTACGCTGATACGGCAGGTGAGATAGGAAGCCAAAAAAGTGCTGACTTTTTTGTCAGCACTTTTTTATAGAAGTCGAATTTGCAGAAGTAGAAATTGTCACGATACTATCACATTACTACTCACTATATATTATGTATATAGTATCATGCATTCATTACAACACTACGCGCACCAGTTCCAGTTTACCCAAGTCTTCATACAGCGTTTCAACCTGCTCAATATGAGTTGCATTGATAGTAATAGAAACAGAGTGGTAATTACCTTTGCTGCTTGGTTTCACTGTTGGGGAGTAATCGCCCGGCGCATGGTGCTGAACCACTTCAATAACCTGATCCACCAGCTCAGGTTGAGCTAATCCCATCACTTTGTAAGTGAATGAGCAGGGGAACTCAAGCAGTTCATTTAATTTCGTTTTCATGGGCGCTCCTGATTTATTAGTCACGGTAGAATGATGGATTCTACCGTGGTGTGATTATTTTCTAACAATTTATATTAATATAAGGTTCAATGCTCAGCTTTCAAGATTTCAGCCAAACCAGTGGTGGAACATTAAGCGGATGTAATCGAATATACGGCTAAAGAAACCACCCTCTTTGACTTCCTGCATCACGACCAATGGGCGTTGTTCGATCGTTTTACCATCAAGTTGGAAATTGATTGTGCCGACTACCTGATCTTTGGCGAGAGGGGCGTGTAGTTCATTGCTATTTAATACATAGCTGGCTTTTAGATCTTTCAGGCGACCACGGGGAATAGTCAGGTAAACGTCCTTCTCGACACCCAGTTGTACTTTATCAGTATCGCCAAACCAGACTGGCTCAGAAGCAAATTCTTTATCTGCCCGTAATGGCGAAACAGTTTCAAAGAAACGGAAACCCCAGGTCAGCAGTTTCTTACTGTCAGTTTCACGGCCTTTGAATGTCGGGTTACCCATTATTGTAGTAATCAGGCGCATGTTACCTTCAGTCGCAGAGGAAACAAGGTTATATCCAGCACCACTGGTATGGCCGGTTTTGATGCCGTCCACATTCAGGCTCTTATCCCACAACAAACCATTGCGGTTGGTCTGGCGGATGTTATTGTAAGTGAATTCTTTCTCTTTATAGATGGCATATTCATCCGGCACATCGCGGATCAATGCCTGACCAATCAGCGCCATATCATGGGCAGAACTGTATTGGCCTTCTGCATCCAGACCGTGAACAGTTTGGAAGTGGGTGTTTTTCAGTCCTAAACTCTGGACATATTTATTCATCAGACTGACGAACGCATCCTGACTACCTGCTACGTAGTCCGCCATTGCTACACAAGCATCATTACCGGATTGCAGGTTAATACCACGGGACAGCATAGCGACAGAAACTTGATCGCCGGGTTTCAAAAACATCAGAGAAGAACCTTTGAATATAGGATTTCCTGTTGCCCAGGCATCCTTACCTACCGTAACGATATCATTCGGGCCAATTTTCCCTGATTTGATGGCTTGACCAATAACATAACTGGTCATCATTTTTGTCAGGCTAGCAGGGTCACGGCGGATATCTGAATTCTTTTCGGCCAATATTTTTCCTGAATTGTAATCAATCAGAATATAGGCTTCGGCATCGATCTGCGGCACTCCGGGGATCATGGTTTTGAAATTATCATCCGTATTTGCGAATGCAGAAACATTGGCAGCCAGAGCAATGCTCAGGGCGGCAATTTTAATAAAACGGGAAGTAGCGATACGGGAAGTAACTATACGAGAAGTAACTATGTATTTCATGATTGATTAGATAACATCCGTGAGAGAAGCATTGATAATAAGCCACATAATAACAAATGACAAAAAGCGTGACATTAAACAAAGTTGGAAGAGATGAAGATTTGCACTTTTTTACTTGGTTTTTTCTCCCCGCTGATACTAATCAGAATAACAAGTATCAGCAGGACGCAGGCTAATCAGAGAACAATGCAATCAAGGAGCAACAATAAAGGAAGATTGGTGCATTTGGTCAGTTAATTTCTTTTGCATTTGGGCTGCCTGCTGGCGGCTGCTGAAAGGCCCCAATTGAACGCGGTGAACATGATTAAACTGGGTCACACGTCCCGGTACATTAAAGCGTTGACTTAATGATTGCTGCCATTCTTTGGCTTTTTGTTCAGAACTGACAGCACCAACTTGTACCATATAACCAGAGGAAGTGGCTGAGGCTGATTCAGGGGATGTTTTCTCTGATGGTACAGCAGGTTGATTTTCTGTATTTCCAGACAGATTCTGGTTTGAGCTATTCTGTTCAGGAGAATCCGGTGTCATGTTTGTGACAGCCCCTGTTGATGGAGAATTAAGGACAGGTCTGTCAGGTAAAGCATAGCTTTGTTTGACAATAGTTGAACCAGCTGTTCCCAAACCAGAAAGTGAACCATCAGGGGCAACCTGAATGCCATCCAGTTTCACCCGACTTTGCGGCATCAAATTCAGCCGTTCGGCAACAGCGCGTGATAATTCAATCACTTTGCCTGGTTTATTGTAGGGGCCGCGATCATTAACTCTGACGATTATCATGCGTCCATTGCTTAAATTAGTGACGCGTACATAACCTGGTATTGGAAGTGTCGGATGAGCAGCCGTCAATGCATAAGGACTAGTTCGTTCTCCTATTGTTGTCAATTTTCCATTCGCTTCTTCACCAAATATGCTGGCATAGCCTGTTTGAGTAAACTGGGCAGGATCCTGAATGATATGATAGCTTTCTCCACCCCTACTGTAATTCTGGTTGGCACTTGGGTGGTAAGGCTCATATACAGGCTCTGCTCCCAATACATCACGGGTTGGAATTGGCGGAACAGAAGAAGCACCTCTTTCATTGCTTGTTGTACAGCCTGAAATTAGTGCAGCGACTATGCCAAGAATAAGCCATTGTTGACGCATGAAAATTCTTCCTCATAGACTTTTGGATAATAACTTGCGATGAGTATGTATCGACATGATAATGCCGAATCCCGCCATTAAGACAATTAATGCTGAACCTCCGTAGCTAATCAGAGGCAGAGGCACACCGACTACAGGCAAAATACCGCTAACCATGCCGATATTCACGAAGACATAGACAAACAATATTAATATTAGCCCCCCTACCATGACACGGCCGAAGGTATTTTGTGCGTTGGTGGCAATAATCAGGCCGCGGATGATGATTAATAGGTAAAGTGCCAATAAGGCGAGGACACCGATCAATCCTACTTCTTCCGCTAAGACAGCAAAAATAAAGTCGGTATGACGTTCAGGCAAAAACTCTAATTGTGATTGTGTGCCTTGCAACCAGCCTTTTCCAAATAACCCACCTGATCCAATAGCAATTTTTGATTGAATGATGTGATAGCCTTTACCCAAAGGGTCACTTTCTGGATCTAACAACATCATGACTCTGGCTCGCTGGTAATCATGCATTAAAAAGAACCATAAAATCGGCAGGAAACAGGCAATCAGTAAAACGGCAATAGCAATTAACCGCCAGTTCATTCCTGCCAGAAACAGAATAAATAACCCGGAAGCTGCTATCAGGATAGAAGTACCTAAATCAGGTTGTGCAGCGACAAGCAGAGTAGGTAAGAATATCAGTACTAATGCAATCCCTGTATTTTTCAGGGAAGGGGGACAAAGGTCACGATTTATAAAGCGTGCCACCATCAAAGGGACAGCGATTTTGGCAATTTCTGATGGCTGAAAGCGTACAATGCCTAAATCCAGCCAACGTTGGGCCCCCTTACTTATTTGCCCGAAAACATCAACAAGGATGAGCAGCATGACACAGACAATATAAAGATAAGGGGCCCAACTTTCGTATATGCGAGGTGGTACTTGAGCCAGAGCAACCATGACCACTAAACCAATGAGTACCTGCCCGATTTTACGTTCCATCATATCAATGTCTTGTCCACTGGCGCTCCACATAATGAAAAGACTATAGGCCAGCAGTGCCAGAATACATAGTAGCAGTGGAATATCTATATGTACTTTGGTCCAGAAAGGAACTTTTTTCTGCGATTCTGTCATAGCATTACTCAATTATCTTATGTTCTGGTAGCGGGTTTTTGGGTAGATCGTTTTTCACCAACGGGTTCTGCTGTAGGCGGTTTTCTACTTTTATCAGCTGACTCAGTAGATGAAGTACTTTTATTATTCCTGATTAGAATATGATCCAGAATTTGACGCACGATAGTGCCAACAGGTGTCCCCGCTCCTCCATTCTCCAAAATAATGGAAACCGCAACGGTCGGGTTATCATAAGGAGCAAAAGCAATCATTAGTCCATGATCCCGTAGATGCTCCGCAAGTTTACTCGCATTATAGGTTTCATATCTGAACACCTGCGCCGTACCGGTTTTTACTGCGGCTTTATAAGGAGTTCCGGCAAAAAATCTGCGTGCTGTGCCATTGGGAGCATTGGCAACACCATACATGCCATCTTTGGCAATCTCCCAATACCCAGAATGAATATCTGCGATTGGTTCACTGACAGGAGGCTGATAAGGATGTATATCACCGTTTACGCGCATCCCCAGTAAAAAATGCGGTGTTTTCACCTCGCCGTCATTAATCAGTATCATCAGGGCTTTTACCATCTGCATAGGTGTGGCCGTCCAGTACCCTTGACCGATGCCAACAGATATCGTATCTCCTTGAAACCACGGTTTTTTATAACGATTTTGTTTCCATTCCCGGGTCGGCATGTTACCCGCCGCCTCTTCTTTCAAGTCAATACCAGTCAATTGACCAAAACCAAATTTTGTCATCCATTTGGAGATCCTATCGATACCCATATCATAGGCTACCTGATAGAAAAAGGTATCTGCTGATTCAACAATGGATTTATGCACATTCAAAAGACCATGCCCATAACGTTTCCAGTCACGATAACTCATATTAGAGTTAGGCAATTGCCATCGGCCCGGATCATTGATGGTTGTGTTCTTTGTGATGACACCACTATTTAGTGCTGCAACAGCGATAAAAGGTTTTACTGTTGAGGCCGGAGGGTAAGCACCTTGAGTTGCACGGTTAATCAATGGGCGGTTAGGATTGTTGAGCAGAGCTTTATAATCTTTACTGGAAATGCCATCAACAAACAGATTGGGGTCATAGCTTGGGTTGGATACCATTGCCAGAACTTCGCCGGTACGGGGATCTGTGACAACAACTGCTGCACGACTGGTTGTCAATATCTCTTCAATGTAAGTTTGTAGTTCTAAGTCTATTGACAGATAGATATCTTTACCCGCTTGTGGCGGTTGTTCATGTAACTGGCGAATAACTTTGCCACGGTTATTAACTTCAACTTCTTCATAACCGGGTTTTCCATGCAGAACCGACTCGTAATAGCGTTCAATACCTAGTTTGCCGATATCATGAGTTGCTGCGTAATCTGGCAAAATCCCCTCTTCGTCGAGTCGCTCTACGTCTTTGTCATTAATTTTGGAAACATAACCGATGACATGGGTGAGGGCAGAACCATAAGGATAATAACGGCGTTGATATCCTTTGATTTCCAACCCTAGGAAGCGGTATTGGTTGACGGAGAATCGGGCAACCTGCACCTGAGTCAGTGATGTTTTCAGGGGGACTGAGGTGAAACGGCGTGCGTGTAGCCGCTCTTTTTTGAAATTTTCGATATCTTCATCGGTTAACCCGATAATGGAACGCAGCTCATTTAAGGTTTTATCAAGGTCAATAACTTTTTGGGGCACAATCTCCAACTGGTAAATTGTACGGTTAGCTGCCAGTAGTGTGCCGTTACGGTCATAAATGAGTCCCCGGCTTGGAGCAATGGGAACAAGTTTAATACGGTTCCCATTTGAGCGCGTTTGATAATCTTCGTGGCGGGTGATCTGGAGATTATAGAGATTGGCAATCAGAACCCCTGTTAAAAGGATAATGCCAACAAACGCCACGAGAGCGCGGCGTATAAAAAGGGCTGATTCAGCCGTATGATCGCGGAAAGGGGTTCGTTTATTTTTCATCCCATTACCAGAATTCACGGTGATAGATTACCTAACTTATTCCCGATGATAAGGGTGATTAGTTGTGATGCTCCATGCCCGGTACAAGCTTTCGGCAACCAAAACCCGTACCAGAGGATGTGGAAGAGTCAGTGGAGAAAGAGACCAGCTTTGTTCTGCGGCGGCTTTACAGGCAGGCGCTAAACCTTCCGGGCCACCAATCAGCAAACTGACATTTCTTCCGTCCTGTTTCCAGCGTTCAAGCTGTTGTGCCAACTGGGGAGTATCCCAACGAGATCCGGGGATATCCAGTGTGACAATGCGATTGCCTTTACCGACAACCGACAGCATCTGTTCGCCTTCTTTTTCCAGAATACGTTTGATGTCGGCGTTCTTGCCTCGTTTTCCAGCCGGAATTTCAATTAATTCGAATGGCATGTCTTTTGGAAAACGATGCAAGTAATCAATAAAGCCGGTCTGCACCCAGTCCGGCATTTTTGTTCCTACAGCGACAAGTTGTAACTTCAAACTCAGCTCCAGAGTTTTTCCAGTTCATACATGCGACGGCTGTCTTCCTGCATGACATGTACCATCACTTCGCCGAGGTCAACAACGATCCAATCTGAAATGCCTTGCCCTTCGACACCCAGAGGCATGATGCCTGCTTTACGGCAGACATCAACAAGGTTGTCTGCGACTGACATCAGATGGCGACTTGATGTGCCAGTGCAGATAACCATGCAGTCTGTAATGCTGGATTTTCCACGAACATCTATAGAAACAATATCCTGTGCTTTGGAATCTTCAAGTTTATCAATAATAAATTGTTGTAGTTCTGTGCCTTGCAAAAGGATCACCTTAATTTCATCAAATTAGTTGTGTAACGTAGAATAATAGCATGCCCGTCTCTATAAACGTAAGCGGCTCAACGGGGAAATCACATAATGATTTGACTATCAGCTATATAAATTCTGTGAATCAATATAATTTTGTATTGATGGAGGCAGTAAATCATCACAGCTTAATCCTTGTTGATGACGCTGACGAATATCCGTTGCTGAAATGTCTAATAATGGAGTTTTAGCCAGATAAATATAGCCATGTGATTTCTGGCTTAATGAGGCCGGAGTATCAATTTGGTGTTGCTCAAGCCACTTCTGCATTTCCGGGGTTGCCAGTTGTCTTGCATATCCCGGACGGGAGCAGACCAGTAGATGACAGATATCCAATAACTCTGCCCAGCAATGCCATGTATGGATAGATTGCAGAGAGTCTTGCCCTATGATGAATGCCAGCGGACATTGTTCCCCAACTTCCTCGCGGAATGATTTCAATGTTTCGATGGTGTAAGAAGGTGTCTGACGTTGCAACTCCCGGGTATCAACCGTGAAAAGCGGGTTGTCTTGTACCGCCAGATGCACCATTGCCAACCGTTGTTGAGGAGAAGCTTCGGGTTGAGGACGATGCGGCGGAACATGATTAGGTAACAAAATAACCTGTTTAAGACCCACTTGTTTTGCTAGTGCTTCTACCGGGCGCAAATGACCATAATGGATGGGATCAAACGTGCCACCAAATAAAGCATGGATAATCGGTGAATTTAAGGATGAATTAGTGGTACGAAGCATTCAAAAAGCTCTCTGGTAATATTTTTCCGTGCGTTTTTCCGAGGGTGTTTCCGTATAGTAACAGCATAGAAAGTGTTTCCAGGTCAGCCCAAATCGATTGGCCATAATCCTGTTTGATACGCAGTTCCATCTGGGTTAATAAACGTATAGCCGAGTGTAAATCTTTCAGTGACAGCCGCTGTAATGCCATTGTCAGAAGTGTCCGGCGGTTTTGCCACACTTTATGTTGATCAAACAGTGTTTTCAAAGGTGTCGTTTTTTCCTGGCGCTTAAGTGTCAACAGTAGCATAAGTTCCCGCTGTATCGTGCGGAGTAAAATAATTGCTTCGGTATCTTCTTGTCGCAACTGTTTCAGGATATGCCATGCCCGCGTAAGCTTGCCTGCCAGCAGAGCATCAACCCAATGATAAGGAGCAAAATGTGCTGCATCATTGACTGCGTCTTCGACTCGATGAAGAGTTAGCCGATTATCGGGGTAGAGTAATGAAAGGCGTTCTAACGCTTGAGACAGTGCCAGTAGGTTGCCTTCGTAGCAATAACACAATAATTGGTTCGCTTCATCTTCCAGTGACAATTCCATACTTTTAGCGCGTTGTGCCACCCATTGGGGAAGACGATTTTGTTCCGGATTGAGGCAACTGACATAGACACCATTTTTTCCAATTACTTTGAACCATGTGCTGTTTTCTTGCGCTTTGGTCAATTTGTGTCCACGTAGTATCAGCAGAATATCTTCATGTAATAGTTCGGAAAGTTTGGTTAGACGTTCGGCCATTGCCGTATTGGGGCCATTCTCAGGTAATAACAAAGTAATTGACTGACGGCTGGCAAAAAGGCTGAGTGACTGACAGAGGCTGAAGATTTCATCCCACTCAGTGTGATTATCCAACGAGAACGAGAAATGCTCTATAAAGCCGTGCTGTTCAGCCACTCTACGAATGTTGTCCTGACTTTCCTGTAGCAGCAACGGTTCGTTGCCCCATAACAGGTAGCTGCTTCGCAGCCCTTCATTGAGCTGCGAAAGAAGTTGTTCAGGATAGAGTCTGATCATTGTTTTTGTGCAGTTGCTGCTTGCTGTTTTTTAGCAGATTTTAACTGTTCTGTACTCTGAACCGTCAGCAGTTGGCGTATAAGCTGGTGGGCAGCTTGTTCACGCATTTCTTGCTGAACCAGTTCATTTTCTGCATCTTTTGCCAGAGCTTCCAACGGGTTATCGAAGAAAGCGCGATCAACCTTTGCCCGCAATGGATAGATATTGCCATTTGGCATTAGAACTTGTGCATCAACATTGAGTACTAGCTGGCGTTCTGCTGCTTTACCATCCTGAAATACTGAAACAGTTTCTTTGTTTTCACTTGAACTTAACAGTTTCAGGATCGGAACAGAGGCACTGGCCTGTTCAACAATTTTGACGTCATTCAGACGTAGTTGCTGGCGTACTGCCCGTGCCAGTGGCCCGTATGGATCACTTGAATTCAACTGTAACGTTTGAAGTTCTTTTGGTACTTGTGTTGTGCCACGAAGGTGAAAACCGCAGCCAGCGGTGACCAGCACCGCTAACCCCAGCAACAACGTGAAAATACGATGCCGCATATTTTTTCCTATCAGATTTATTGCCACACTTTTTATCACAAGAATGGCCTCCCATTATCAGTTAATATCAGCTAACGACCAGATTTAGCAATTTGCCCGGAACATAGATGACCTTACGAATACTAACGCCTTCAAGATATTTCGTTACGCTGTATTCTTGGGTTGCCATTTCCTGAACGTACTCTTTTGTGGCATCTGCCGGTACAGTAACGCGGCCACGGACTTTACCGTTAATCTGGATGATGACCAGTTTAGTATCATCAATCATCGCCTGTTCATCAGCCTGCGGCCATTCAGCAACATCAATGTCACTTTCATTACCGAGCGCTTTCCACATAACGAAACAGGCATGTGGAGTGATAGGTGAAAGCATACGCACAATTGCTGTCAGCGCTTCTTGCATCAGAGCACGATCCTGCTCTGTTTCCTGTGGTGCGCGAGTCATTTTGTTCATCAGTTCCATGATAGCGGCAACTGCGGTATTGAATGCCTGGCGACGACCGATATCATCAGTAACTTTAGCAATCGTTTTGTGTAGATCACGACGCAAATCTTTCTGCTCTGCTGTCAAGTTAGCAATATCTAACAGTTGAAGTTCGCCTTTGTCTGCGTTTTTATTAACGTGCTCATGGACCAGACGCCATACACGTTTCAGGAAACGGTTAGCCCCTTCCACACCAGATTCCTGCCATTCCAAAGTTAGCTCTGGTGGTGCAGCGAACATCATAAACAAGCGAACGGTATCTGCGCCATATTTATCAACCATAAGTTGTGGATCGATACCGTTATTTTTGGATTTTGACATTTTACTCATGCCAGTATAGATCAACTCATGACCAGCCTGATCCGTTGCTTTTATGATGCGGCCTTTTTCATCATGTTCAACAATTGCATCGGCCGGTGACACCCAAGCTTTTTCACCGTTGCTGCCGATGTAATAGAAAGCATCAGCCAGAACCATACCTTGACACAACAAACGTTTTGCCGGTTCATCAGAGTTAACTAAGCCTGCGTCTCGCATCAATTTGTGGAAGAAACGGAAATACATCAGGTGCATGATAGCGTGTTCAATACCGCCGATATATTGATCCACTGGCAGCCAATAGTTAGCGGCAGCAGGATCAAGCATACCTTTGTCATAATCCGGGCAGGTATAGCGTGCGTAATACCATGATGATTCCATAAAGGTGTCGAAGGTATCGGTTTCACGCAGAGCCGATTGACCGTTGATAGTGGTTTTTGCCCACTCAGGATTAGCTTTGATTGGGCTGGTAATGCCATCCATCACAACATTTTCCGGCAGGATCACTGGCAGTTGATCTTCAGGAACAGGTACAACAGTACTATCTTCCAATGTTGCCATTGGAATTGGTGCTCCCCAGTAACGCTGACGGGAAACGCCCCAGTCACGCAGACGATAGTTAACTTTGCGTTTGCCAACTCCCATCTCAACCAGTTTATCTGCGATGGCATTGAAGCCCTCTTCGTGGCTCAGGCCACTGAACTCACCGGAATTAACCAGAGCATTTTTATCGGTGACGGCAGCTTCCTGAACCGTTGGTACGTTACCATCGTTATCCAGAATAACCGCTCTCATAGGCAGGTTGTATTTAGTGGCAAACTCCCAGTCACGTTGGTCATGGGCTGGAACTGCCATAACAGCACCTGTGCCGTATTCCATCAGTACGAAGTTAGCAACCCAGATAGCGATTCGTTCATTGGTTAATGGGTGGATAACGAACATGCCGGTTGACATGCCTTTTTTCTCCATAGTTGCCATGTCTGCTTCGGCAACTTTGGTATTACGGCATTCACTGATGAATTCAGCCAGCTCAGGATTATTTTCCACAGCTTGTTTTGCCAGAGGATGACCTGCGGCTACAGCAACATAGGTCGCTCCCATAAAGGTATCTGGGCGGGTAGTATAAACGGTCAGTTTTTCTTGGCTATCAGCGACATCAAAGGTGATTTCGACACCTTCAGAGCGACCGATCCAGTTACGTTGCATGACCTTAACCTGTTCAGGCCAGTCTTCTAGTTTATCCAGATCATTTAGCAGTTCTTCCGCATAATCGGTGATTTTAATAAACCACTGTGGGATTTCTTTGCGTTCTACCTGGCTGTCACAACGCCAGCAACAGCCATCAATAACTTGTTCATTTGCCAGAACTGTCAGGTCATGTGGACACCAGTTAACAGCAGAGGTTTTTTTGTAAACCAGTCCTTTTTCATACAACTTAGTAAAGAACCACTGTTCCCAGCGATAGTATTCTGGTGTACAGGTTGTGACTTCACGATCCCAATCATAACTGAATCCCAGCATTTTTAGCTGGCCTTTCATGTATTCAATGTTGGAGTAAGTCCACGGAGCCGGAGCAGTTTTGTTTTTGACCGCAGCGCCTTCTGCTGGCAGGCCGAATGCATCCCAACCGATAGGTTGTAGTACATTTTTGCCAAGCATACGCTGGTAACGGGAGATCACATCACCAATAGTGTAATTACGAACATGGCCCATATGTAGTCGGCCAGAAGGATAAGGTAGCATAGACAGGCAATAGTATTTTTCTTTGCTGCTGTCTTCGGTCACTTTAAAAGTTTGCTTCTCTTGCCAATGAAGCTGGACTTGTTGCTCTATGTCTTCTGGACGATATTGTTCTTGCATGGCACCGATAATCCTATGGTGAGTAATAAAGCTACGCTTTTAGCGAGCGTGTTTGTTTATGAAATTTAGGATGACATAGCATAGCGGATAGGAATTGGGGCAACAACACTTGTTATAGGAAGAACACGGAAAATTACTGAATTTAGTCGAGGTTTAAAGTCGGCGGTAAAGTGTTATCCGCCGACAGCGGTAAATTAGTGCAGGATCTTCGCCAGAAAATCGCGGGCACGTTCTGATTTAGGGTTGACGAAGAACTCTTCTTTCTTGCTGTCTTCGACAATAGTGCCTTCATCCATAAAGATAACGCGATGGGCAACTTTTTTGGCAAATCCCATTTCATGGGTGACAACCATCATGGTCATCCCTTCGTTAGCCAGCTCAACCATAACATCCAGGACTTCATTGATCATTTCTGGATCAAGGGCGGAAGTTGGTTCGTCAAACAACATGGCGATGGGATCCATGCAAAGCGCACGGGCAATGGCGACCCGCTGTTGTTGCCCACCGGAAAGTTGGGCAGGAAATTTATTGGCGTGATTTGCCAATCCAACACGCTCTAATAGTTTTAAGCCTTTTTCAGTCGCAGTTTGTTTATCACGCTTTAAGACTTTGACTTGAGCCAGTGTCAGATTGTCAATGATCGATAGATGGGGAAACAGTTCAAAATGTTGAAACACCATGCCAACTTTGGAACGTAGTTGAGCCAGATTTGTGCCTTTATCATTTAGTTTCGTTCCGTTTACCCAAATTTCACCTTGCTGGACAGCTTCAAGGCCATTAACTGTTTTTATCAGCGTGGATTTACCGGAACCAGAAGGTCCACAGACTACCACTACTTCGCCTTTTGTGACTTCAGTTGAGCAGTCATTCAGAACCTGAAATTGGCCATACCACTTGGATACATTTTTCAGGGAGATCATAAAATAGTCCTTTTCTTCAAATAGTTAACCAGCATGGAAGCGGAAAAACTAATCACAAAATAAACAAAACCGGCAAATAGAACCATTTCAATCTGTGTGCCGTCACGCTCACCGATATTGGCTGCTGTACGGAAAAAATCTGCCAGACTCAATACGTATACCAGAGAGGTATCCTGAAATAATACAATGCCTTGCGTTAACAGTAATGGGATCATTGCACGGAATGCTTGTGGCAGAATGACCAGACGCATGCTTTGCATATGAGTCATTCCCAATGCTAGTGACGCAGATGACTGACCACGAGAAATACTCTGAATACCTGCCCGAATAATTTCGGAATAATAGGCTGCTTCAAAGAGCGAGAACGCTACCATTGCAGAGATTAAACGGATATCAGTTTTTGGTGATATGCCTAGAACATTTTGGACTAAGCTAGGCACAATTAAATAAAACCATAACAATACCATTACCAGAGGTACAGAGCGGAACAGGTTGACATATAAAGTGGCAAACCAGCTCAATACCTTAATGGAAGAAAGTCGCATAACTGCCAGAGTAGTTCCCCAGGCAATACCAATGATAATGGCGATTATGGTAATTTCAGCAGTGATGATTAACCCGTCCAACAACAGGGGCAGGCTGGGAATAATGGAACTCCAGTCAAATTGATACATTTCTATCGTCCTCCCATATTGCCCGGCAACCGTACTTTTTTCTCAAGCATACTCATTGCAAGCATGATCACGAGATTGATACCAACATATGCCAATGTGATTGCTGTAAATGTTTCATACGCATGCGCAGAATAGTCCAGTAATTTTCCGGCCTGGGCGGCCATGTCTACCAAACCGATAGTTGATGCAATTGCGGAATTTTTCACCAGGTTAAGCATTTCTGAGGTCATTGGCGGTGTAATGACACGATAGGCATTAGGTAGCAGGACATAACGGTAGGTTTGTGGCAGGGTCAGACCCATTGCCAGCCCTGCGGCTTTTTGTCCTCGTGGTAGCGATTGAATGGCTGCACGAACCTGCTCGCATACACGGGCCGCAGTGAATAGCCCCAGACAGATTACCGAAGAAAGGAAAAATTGGATATTGGGATCCAAATCCATTTTGAACCAATTACTCAGGTCTTTAGGCAGGAATTCTGGTACAACCAAATACCATACAAAAAACTGGACGATAAGAGGAATGTTACGAAACAGTTCAACGTAACAGGTTCCTAATCCTGCCAGATACTTATTCGGAACAGTACGAAGAATGCCGAAAAACGAACCGACAATAAATGCAATAGTCCAGGCGCAGATAGAAAGAGCAATTGTCACCTGCAACCCAGAAATGATCCACCCAAGATAGGTGGTATTACCAAAAGGGGCTTCTTGCAGAAAGATGCCCCAGTTCCAATCAACTGACATATACATGCTCCCTGAAGCATAAAAAAATGAGGTAGGGAACGACTACCTCATACCCGTCGTGCCAATAAAATCGGGATCTTCGGTTTATTAATTTAGCGATTTATCATTTGGTGATTTAAACAAAACTTTCATCTCATCTGGCAGAGTAAAGTTCAGATTCAAATTTTTAGGTGGAATTGGCTCTTTAAACCAGCGATCAAACATTTTTTCTGCCCGGCCAGAAGTTTGTATTTCTGCAACAGTGTCATTCAGCAACTTTTTGAATTGAGGATCACCCTTGCGCATCAGACAACCGTAAGCTTCTTTGGATTGTGGTTCACCGACGATAACCCACTGATCAGGTTTTTTCGCTTTTGCACGTTCGCCTGCCAGTAGTGCGTCATCGACCATGAAGGCAACAGCGCGGCCTGATTCCAGCGTGCGGAATGAATCGCCATGATCTTTTGCACTGATAATGCGCATTTTCATTTTCTTTTCGTCATTGAGTTTATTCAGCAACATTTCAGAAGTTGTACCTGCGCTTACAACGACATTTTTTCCAGTCAGATCGTCAAATCCTTTGATCCCTGAATCCTTATTAGTCAGCAAGCGTGTGTTGACGATAAAGATGGTATTGGAGAACGCAGCTTGTTTTTGGCGCTCAGGGGTATTAGTGGTTGAACCACACTCAAAATCAAAAGTACCATTTTGCAGCAATGGAATACGATTTTGAGAAGTGACAGGGATCAGCTTAACTTGTAGGTTGGGCGCATTAATTTTTTTCTTAATCGCTTCCACGATTAAATTGGAATGGTCCTGGGCGTAACCGACAACATTCTGTTTACCATCATAATAAGCAAATGGAACAGAAGATTCTCTGTGCCCGACAACAACAACACCGCTGTCTTTGATTTTTTTTAGTGTTCCAGTCAATTCCTCAGCATGGGCAGCCCCTACTGCGCTAAGCAACATCATGGTTAACATCAATTTACGCATATACAGCTCCTTCATCTGGTTGTTTTGCGCAATTTGTTTAGTACAGGTTGTTTTGTACAACGGGTTTTCTAAAACTGCTTTGCGCAAAATTGGGTTTGCTTGCACATATTGGTGCTTCTGTTTTTTATAGAAGCGGTTTTTTTAGAAATGATTTTCTGAATTATTTTGTGTATATGTTGTAAAAAAATAATTCATAATGTTACTTTTTTAAACCATATGTTTTCATTTCGCGAGCCACTTCGCACTAAAAATAGACAATTTTGTTTAAGTGTGATTTTGAGGTGAATAATTTTTAATCTTGCTCACAGTTTGTACTTTTTAGGATTAAATATTTTATTTAGTTATTATTTAATTTGATTTTATCTTTTATTAAAACATTCCTGATTTAATATTAATTATGATGGGTAATATTTATTGGGGTTATCAAGGGAGGGGGAGAGTGAAAAAATATAAGCCCAGGGAATAAATTAAACCTCTGGACTTATATCGGATATTTTCTGAAATATCGTTAAATGATTAGCTAGATTTGGCGACGATTGCTTATCAATCCGAATAAAATAAACAACACGGTTATTCCCCAAATCGGCCAATTACCGAATCGGAAATAAGGTGTAATACCACTGGCTGGTGTGACTTTAGCGTCCAATACTTGGCGAGTAAATTGTGGAATTTCGGCTTGTATTGAACCATCTGGTTTGATTACCGCTGTAATTCCGTTATTTGTCCCTCTTAACAGAGGACGGCCCAGTTCAAGGGAACGCATACGCGCCATTTGGAAATGTTGCCACGGCCCAATAGAACGTCCAAACCAGGCATCATTGGAAACAGTCAGCAGAAACTCTGTACTGGGTTTGAAGTTATCACGGACTTGCTCGCCCAAAATAATTTCATAGCAGATTGCGGCGGTAATTTCATGTCCCGCAACAGAAAGCTGAGGTTGTATATAATTTCCCTGGCTGAAAGAGGACATTGGCAGGTTAAAGAAGGGAGCCAATGGACGCAGTAATGATGCCAGAGGAACAAATTCACCAAATGGAACAAGGTGATGTTTGTCATAGCGGCTAATCGCCGGATATTGGTAAGGAGTTTTTTCTCCTAACACAATAATACTGTTATAGAACTTGTATCCATCCAGTGTAGGGCGCGCATCGGGAATACCTGTAATCAGGTTAGTGTTATGTTGCCTGAGCAGAATGTCCAGTTTGCTCAGAAAATTATTCTGATTATATTCATAATCAGGTATAGCCGCTTCTGGCCAGATAATAATAGGGATTTTGCCGATAAAAGGCCGGCTATTATCCAGATAAATATCCAGAGTTTTTCCCAATACAGAGGGATCCCATTTTATTTCCTGAGGAATATTGCCTTGTACCAACGCTACTTCGGTTGATTTTTCTGGCATCAGGGTATACCACTGATAATGTCTCATTGGCCACGGCAGCAGTAACAAGATAATGGCGGCGATGGCAGATGAGCGTTTTTTATGAACGGCCGCAAAAACTAACAAACCACTGCTCATCATTAGCAGGAAGGTGATACCTTCTACTCCAAAAATCGGGGCAACTGCTTTCAATGGGCCATCAATCTGGCTATAGCCAAATTGTAGCCACGGAAAACCCGTTAATACCCAACCACGCAAAAATTCAGTGCATTGCCATAATGCAGGGCTGGCGATGATTAACCTCATCCCATTTGAGGTCGGGAAAAAGCGGTTAAGCAGCCCAGCAAACAGGGCGGGATAAAGAGCGAGATAAGCGGAAAGCAGGATCACCAAAAAGATATTAACGGCAGTTGGCATGCCTCCGAAATTTGCGATACTGACATAAACCCAGTTTATACCACTACCAAACAAGCCAAAGCCCCAGCAGAAGCTAATAAAGAGCGCTTGTCGGGTAGTCCGGTTAAGTGTCAGGATTTGCAGACTACAGAGAGAAACAAGGGCTGCGGGCCAGAAGTCAAAAGGTGAAAAAGCCAGTGTTCCACTGGCTCCGAAGAAAAGTGCCAGCAAAGCGCGTAGCCGCTGGCAACTCATTAATGAGGCTTTGTTCATCCAGATCCTATTAATCTCTATCAAGGCCAGGAACTTCAGCATTATCCGGTATTTTGACATGAACCTGGATGATTTTCCGGCTATCTGCCATTGCTACTTTGAAGTGATAGCCATTGATGTTGATGGATTCTCCACGGGAAGGCAGATGTCCAAATGCTTGCATAATCAACCCGCCAATGGTATCAACTTCTTCATCGCTGAAATTAGTACTGAAAACATCGTTAAAGTCTTCGATTTGAGTTAATGCCCGCACTGAATAAGTATGGCGACTCAAGGCACGAATATCGTTATCTTCATCATCATCGTATTCGTCCTCAATTTCCCCCACAATCAGTTCAAGTATATCCTCAATCGTGACAAGGCCGGAAACACCGCCGAATTCATCGATAACAATTGCCATGTGATAGCGTTGAGAACGGAATTCTTTCAGCAGTCGGTCAACCCGCTTACTTTCCGGCACCACGACAGCCTGACGCAGCACTTTATCAATGCTGAAAGGCTCTGTATTCGTACGCATAAATGGCAGAAGATCTTTTGCCATCAAGATGCCTTCAATGTGATCTTTATCTTCACTGATCACAGGGAAGCGAGAGTGGGCTGAATCGATAATTACATCCAGACATTCGTCCAGAGATTGATTGCGTTTTAAGGTAACGATTTGTGAGCGCGGGATCATAATGTCACGCACGCGTTGGTCAGCAATATCCATCACCCCTTCAAGCATTTCTCGGGTATCAGGGTCGATCAGGTCATTCTGTTCAGAATCACGGATCAGTTCAACCAAATCGTTACGGTTTTTCGGCTCACCGTGAAAAATCTGATTAAGAAGTGCAAAAAAGCCTTTCTTAGGACTAGGGTTATCGTTACTAGAAGGATGGTCGTCGCTCATGGCGTTTTAATTAAAATTCCTCATTAATTAAAGTTGAATACCTGTCGTCTTTCAAGTTGTAGCTTTGTTGGCTACATCCTGAGATCTATAGGGTACGATTCGTAATGTTTAACATAAAAATGTTCTTAGGGGTTATTCTTTTCCGCGAGATAAGGATCAGGATAACCCATTTTTTTCAGGATTTCTGTTTCCAGAGATTCCATTTCTTCCGCTTCTTCATCTTCGATATGGTCATATCCAAGTAGATGAAGACAGCCGTGAACCACCATGTGTGCCCAGTGTTCTTCAACAGTTTTTTGTTGTTCTTTCGCTTCTTTCTCAACAACCTGGCGGCATATAATCAAATCGCCGAGTAAGGGCAGTTCCACTTCGGGTGGAGCTTCAAATGGGAAGGATAACACATTGGTTGGTTTGTCTTTCCCACGATAAGTGAGGTTTAATTCGTGGCTTTCTGCTTCATCAACCAAGCGGATTGTCACTTCACTTTCAGCTTGAAATTGTGGCAAAACACCGTCCAACCAGCGTTGGAATAGGACTTCCTCAGGAAGTCCTATTGAGTTTTCACACGCGATTTGTAAATCTAATATAACTGAACTCATTGCGCTTCCTGTCTGCGCTTTTCGTTAAGCGCCTGTTTACGTTTTTGCTCTGTAGCTTCCCATGCTTCATAGGCGATAACGACTTTGGCCACCACAGGGTGGCGAACCACATCTTCGCTATGGAGGAAATTAAAGCTCAGCTCGTCAACTTCCGACAAGACTTCCATCGCATGGCTCAGACCCGATTTCTGGCCTCTTGGCAGGTCGATCTGGGTTACGTCACCAGTAATCACCGCTTTAGAGTTAAAGCCAATACGAGTCAGGAACATCTTCATCTGTTCAATGGTGGTATTCTGGCTTTCATCAAGAATAATAAAAGCATCATTGAGTGTTCGTCCACGCATATAGGCCAATGGAGCGACTTCAATAACATTTCTTTCGATCAGCTTCTCAACTTTTTCAAAACCTAGCATCTCAAACAAAGCATCGTAAAGTGGACGTAAGTAAGGATCGACTTTCTGGCTTAGATCACCCGGCAAAAATCCCAGTTTTTCTCCAGCTTCAACCGCAGGGCGGGTAAGAAGTATCCGGCGAATTTCTTGCCGCTCCAGTGCATCAACTGCTGCGGCAACGGCCAGATAGGTTTTACCTGTTCCTGCTGGCCCGATCCCAAATGTAATATCATGGTCAAGGATATTGGCAATGTACTGCACCTGATTAGGAGTACGGGGTTTTACAACACCCCGTTTGGTTTTGATATTCAAGGCTTTGCCGTAGGCAGGCATGCTTTCTGCTGACTGTTCCAGTACGCGACTTTCTGTGATTGCCAAATGGATCTGTTCAGGCTCAAGATCCGGTATCACGCCACGTACAGGTGCGGTTTCGACATAAAGGTGGCGCAATATGCTTGTTACTGCACTGACACACAGTGGTTTTCCCACCAATTTGAAACGATTGTCGCGGCGGTTGATCTCTACTCCCAGGCGACGTTCAAGTTGTTTCAGATTGTCATCAAGTGGGCCACACAGGCTCATTAATCGCTGATTGTCTGCGGGTTCCAGAAAAATCTCTTGTGTTGCTACTTGTGGGTTTATTTGTGTCACTGATTATCTCTATATTAGGGCCTGTCAAGGCTTGCCAATTTGTTAAAGTTGACCTATTTTTTAGGGCTGATAAATGCCAACGCCGATTTCGTCTTCCTTACGGGTACGGGCAATCACTGACTCAGGAGATTCATGGACACGTAAATCCATTTCATCTTCGGTACGGATCACCTTACCACGCAGAGAGTTGGCATAAACGTCAACAATTTCGACATCAACAAATGTACCAATCATATCAGGCGTACCTTCGAAGTTAACCACACGGTTGTTTTCAGTACGGCCAGAAAGCTCCATGATATTTTTGCGGGATGGGCCTTCAACCAGAATGCGTTGTGTGCTGCCAAGCATGGCGCGGCTATAGCTCATGGCTTGTTGGTTAATGCGCTGCTGGAGCAGATACAGGCGCTGTTTCTTCTCTTCTTCACTCACATCGTCTGGCAAATCAGCCGCAGGCGTTCCCGGACGTGCTGAATAAATGAAGCTGAAACTCATGTCGAAATTAACATCAGCAATCAATTTCATCGTTTTTTCAAAGTCGTCTTGTGTTTCGCCTGGGAAACCGATGATAAAGTCAGAACTGATGAGAATATCAGAGCGCGCTTTACGCAGGCGACGAATAATGCCTTTGTATTCCAGCGCGGTGTGAGCGCGTTTCATCAGGGTCAAAATACGATCAGAGCCGCTCTGGACGGGCAAATGCAGGAAGCTGACCAACTCTGGTGTATCTTCGTAAACAGCGATAATATCGTCAGTAAATTCGATTGGATGGCTGGTGGTGAAGCGTATACGGTCGATACCATCAATAGCTGCAACCAGACGCAGTAATTCCGCAAATGTGCAGATATCCCCGTCAAATGTTGCTCCACGGTAAGCGTTAACATTTTGACCGAGCAAGTTAACTTCGCGCACGCCTTGGGCAGCAAGTTGGGCAATTTCAAATAGGATATCATCGCAAGGACGGCTGACTTCTTCCCCACGGGTGTAAGGAACAACGCAGAATGTGCAGTATTTATTACAGCCTTCCATGATAGAAACGAATGCAGTCGGGCCTTCAGCTCGTGGTTCTGGCAGATGGTCGAACTTCTCTATTTCGGGGAAACTGATATCAACAACAGGGCTGCGGGTGCCTTTTACATGATTAATCATTTCCGGCAGACGGTGCAGAGTTTGTGGTCCGAAGATAATATCAACACTGGGTGCACGCTGGCGGATGTAATCTCCTTCCTGAGAAGCGACGCAACCACCGACACCAATGATGACTTCAGAGTTTTTGTCTTTCAGCCCTTTCCAGCGTCCGAGTTGGTGAAAGACTTTTTCTTGTGCTTTTTCACGAATTGAACATGTGTTCAGGAGTAAGATATCTGCTTCTTCGGCGATATCGGTTAACTGATAACCGTGAGTGGTTTCCAGCAGGTCGGCCATCTTGGATGAATCATATTCGTTCATCTGACAGCCCCAAGTTTTGATATACAGTTTTTTTATCGTCGACATTTTGTGCATCCGGTGTTTTCAGTGAAATAATGCATCAACACTGAAAAGCGTAGTATATGAACCAGCGTATTGAATACAGTGTATTTAGCATAATGTTGCTGGCTATTGTAGTCATTTGAGACACCAGTGACCAGACTGTAACACCGGATATTCACAGCCGGAAAGGGAAAATTCCGGTACACTTTTAATCAAGAGGTTAATAATGTGATGAATATGAATAATCCACAACAAAAATTCGATATTGTTGTCGTTGGTGCAGGTATGATTGGTGCAGCAACGGCATTGGGGCTGGCACAAGAAGGCTGGCGTGTTGCATTATTGGAACACCAGCCACCACAACCTTACAATGCAGATCATGAACCGGATGTTCGTGTCTCAGCGATTAGCTGTGCTTCTGTGGATTTATTGAAACAGTTGGGGGCATGGAAAAATGTTTTACAGATGCGTAGTGCACCCTATCGGACTCTGGAAACGTGGGAACAGAATGACTCCAACGTGATTTTCGATGCAGAAAGTCTTGGTTTGCCGGAATTGGGGTTCATGGTAGAAAACCATATTTTGCAACTGGCATTGTGGCAGGAATTTGAACGGTATCCCAACCTCACGCTCTTTTGTCCAGCTGCATTGAAATCGATACATCGGCAACATGATCATAAAACCTGGCGGGTTGAATTGGCTAATGGCCCGGAATTAAACACACGTTTAATTGTTGGTGCTGATGGTGCCCGCTCGCAGGTTCGGCAATTGGCTGGTATTGGCAGCAGGGGATGGCAATATCGCCAGTCGTGTATGCTGATTACAGTCAAAACTGAACAGCCTCAGCAAGATATAACATGGCAGCAATTTTTTCCTTCCGGCCCTAGAGCCTTTTTGCCATTGTTTGAACAATGGGCTTCATTAGTGTGGTATGACTCTCCCGCTCGTATTCGCCAGTTACAGGCGATGTCAATGACACAACTTGAGCCGGAAATTTTTCGGGCATTTCCAGCTCGTTTAGGCAAAGTAACGCCGGTTGCCGCAGGGTCGTTTCCTCTGACTCGCCATCATGCCAGCGATTATGTACGCGAAGGTTTGGTTTTACTGGGGGATGCTGCTCATACTATCAACCCATTGGCGGGGCAGGGGGTTAATTTGGGCTATCGGGATGTTGATACTCTGCTTAAGGTATTAATCAATGCTAAAGAGTTACATGAAGAGTGGGACTCTTTGGCAGTATTGAAGCGCTATCAACGTCGCAGGATGCCGGATAATTTGGTTATGCAGGCGGGAATGGATCTCTTTCACACGGCATTCAGCCATGATTTGCCGGGATTAAAAACCATGCGCAATCTGGCATTGATGGCAGCACAACGTTCAGATGTGATGAAAAAACTGGCGCTGAAATATGCGTTGGGCGTGTGATTGTTGTTTTTTATCGAATATTTTTGAGGGTAGGAGCATTTTTTTGCAAATGCTCCGTTAGCCCAAATGTGGATTCCCTTTACGGGGTTTTATTTGTTGGTTTTATCAAAACATCGGCAGGTATTCCAAACATGCCGTGTAAATTTCGGATCATGGGTAATGTCAGGTTACGCTTTCTATTGAGAACTTCATAAACACGGTTAGATTTACCAATTGCTGGTTCTAAATCTTTCACTGTCAAACCGGATTGCTCCATTCTGAATTTAATGGCTTCAATGGGGTCTGGTGAGTCGATTGGATAATGTTCTTTTTCATAGGATTCAATCAATAACACCATGACTTCCATGTAATCGAATTCAGGTGTGCCCATTTCAGGTTGGTTATCAAATAGTAGTGCTATCGCTTTTAGTGCGCCCTGATAATCCTGCTCTGTTCTGATGGGTTTAATATTCATTGTTCACTCCAGATCTACGCTGTTGGCATCTACGGTATCGTACTGTTTATGCGTACCGATAAATTTAACATACACCCAACCTGCGGGGTAAAAGATGGAAACTATCAGACGGTAATCGTTCCCCTTAATGTTAAATAACACGCGATTATTTTTCAGGATGCTCGCATTGCGGTATTGAGCTTTAATATCAGCTGGCGTCTTCCAAGAGGCTTTTTTGGCCTCATCAAACCAAGCCTTTAGTGGTTGTTCAGCATCTGGGTGTTTTTCCCAAAGTGCTTTCAGTGATGCAACGGATATTATTTTCATAACCTTCATGGCAGTCCCGAAATGGGACTAAAACAAGTGGTTATTGTTTAATCTATGACCTGCCATATTTTAATAACGTGTATTAAGTGCTGTTTGATGAAGATATAGGGGAAATTTAGCAGCAGAAAAACAAAAAAACCACCTATCGGTGGTTGTCAATTTAGTTAACATTTTTAAAAACTTGGCTGGGGTACCAGGATTCGAACCTGGGAATGCCGGAATCAGAATCCGGTGCCTTACCGCTTGGCGATACCCCAACTGAATTTTAAATGGTGGCTACGACGGGAATCGAACCTGTGACCCCAGCATTATGAGTGCTGTGCTCTAACCAGCTGAGCTACGTAGCCATTTACATTAACTGTAAATTTTAGAAAATATTCAGGAATATGGCTGGGGTACCTGGATTCGAACCAGGGCATGCCAGGATCAAAACCTGGTGCCTTACCGCTTGGCGATACCCCACCTGATTATTCTTATTAAAATCTTGTTGATACCAGTTTGGTATTTTTGGTGATTTATGCCTTAGTTATTGTTGTTTTCAATAATATGGCTGGGGTACCTGGATTCGAACCAGGGCATGCCAGGATCAAAACCTGGTGCCTTACCGCTTGGCGATACCCCATCTGAAAACAATACTAAAACTTAAACCCAAAATAACGCTAGTTCAACTCGATTTAAGTACAACCGACGAAGAAAATGGTGCGGGAGGCGAGACTTGAACTCGCACACCTTGCGGCGCCAGAACCTAAATCTGGTGCGTCTACCAATTTCGCCACTCCCGCAAAGATGGTGGCTACGACGGGAATCGAACCTGTGACCCCAGCATTATGAGTGCTGTGCTCTAACCAGCTGAGCTACGTAGCCATCTTTTTTCGCTTTGCCTTCATCGGCGGTGCGGGGCGCATTATGCGTATATCAGACAAATGCGTCAACTGCTTTTTTTAAAAAATATGCATAATATCGCTTGTTTGTTTGGCTTGTAATCATGTTGATGATAAAACCAACGGGATTGGTGAAGTTATCCTCCAAGAAGATGTTGTAACAGTACACCATTGAGCATTGCGCGCTTTGTTAAGGCAAATGCACCAATTGCAGAACAATGATTTAGTTCGGAAACAACAACGGGGAGATCTTCACGGAAGGCTTTTAACGACTGTGTGTTAATGCAGCGTTGGATAGCAGTAAGTAGCACCTGCTCAGCTTCCGTAATATCGCCAGCAACAACTATCTTCTGGGGATTAAAGAAGTTAATGGCGATGGCAATAGCTTTACCAAGATTGTGTCCTACCTGTCTGATAACTTCAACGGCCAGAAGATCTCCCTGATTAGCTGCGAAGCATATGTCATGAATAGTGCAGCTATTCAAGGTTAATTGGCTTGGAAATCCCTGCCGTAATTGATGCTGTACTTTAGCCTCTATTGCTGAGTTAGATGCAATAGTTTCCAGACAGCCAAAATTACCGCAATGACAACGTTCACCCAGTGGCTCGATTTGGATGTGTCCTATTTCTCCCAGATTGCCGCGTTTGTTGAGCAAGATATTATTATTGACGATAACTCCCGCTCCTGTACCACGGTGAACACGTACCAGAAGTGAGTCTTCACAATTGCGGGTGGCCCCGAAATAGTGTTCTGCCAACGCAAGGCTGCGAATGTCATGCCCGGTAAAGCAGGAGATATTGAAATGTTTCCGTAGGTTTTGCACCAATGGCCAATTGTTTACTTTTATATGTGGCATGTAGCGAATGATGCCGTTATCGGGATCCACCAAGCCGGGAAGAATGATTGAGATTGCGATCAGTTCACGGATCCGCCGCTGATTTTTGGCAATGAAATTCTCAATGGCGGAGATAATCCGTTTTTCGACTTCCTGTTGTGTCCTCTCTTGTACGGGGTAGTGTTCTTCGGCTAATTGTTTGGCACTCATATCAAATAATGCGATTGTCGCATCATGGCGTCCGAGCCGTATGCCAATAGTATGAAAGCGGCTGGTTTCTGTAACGATAGAAATAGCCCTGCGCCCGCCAGTAGAGGCTTGTTGGTCGATTTCTTTTATCAGGCCACGTTCTAATAACTGACGTGTAATTTTGGTGACACTGGCAGGAGCAAGCTGGCTTTCTTCTGCAATTTGAATACGGGATATTGGGCCATGTTGGTCTATCAAACGATAGACCACCGCACTATTGAGCTGTTTAACCAGATCAATATTACCGATTTGCTTTTGTGCATTATGGTTACTCATCAGGCCCTATACTCACGATAGTTCAATTTCATTTCTATTAGCGATGTTTTCATTCGCTGTTTTTTCGTTAACCACGTTTTCGTGGGCTATGTTTCCGTTAACTATGGTTTTGCAGATTTTGAAATTATGTGTGAATGCGGTCAGGTTTGCGACTTTGCCGACTTCAATCGTACCGAGGAGTTTATCAACACCGATGGCTTTGGCTGGATAAAGAGTTGCCATCCGCAATGTTTCACCCAAAGCGATACCAACATGTTCAACACTATTCTTGATACTCTCTATCATTGTGACTGAGGAGCCGCTTAGTGTGCCATGTTCATCAACACATAATCCGTCACGATAATATATTGTTTTATTGGCAAAGGTGAATTGCTCCAGAGTATTTGTCGCTGAATCAAGACCGGCAGGAACGATGGCATCTGTCACAAGAACTAATTTCTCATTTTTCAATCTCTTGGCGCTACGGATATTTGGCCATGATACATGCATGCCATCACAAATAATGCCGGCATAGACTTCAGAAGTATCGTAAATAGCGCTGATTAACCCGGGTTGACGACCGGAAATGGCAGGCATGGCATTATATAAGTGAGTAGAAAAAGTAATGCCATTGTGGAACCCTTTCCGGGCTTCTTCATAAGTTGCATTGGAGTGACCAGCAGAAACAATAATACCCGCTTCAGTTAATTGGCGAATATACTGAGCTTCGATCATCTCAGGAGCGAGAGTAATCTTGGTGATCACATCAGCATTAATACACAGATAATTGATCATTTCAGGTGTCGGCCTGCGTATGTAGGCTGGATTGTGAGTCCCTTTTTTTACCGGATTAATGTAAGGCCCTTCCAGATGTAGCCCAAGTGCCTGATTAGGATGATTGGCCAAGTAGATACGCATCACTTCGATGGCCTTAATCATCAGTTCATCAGGGCTGGTGATAAGTGTAGGTAAAAAATTGGTACAACCATGACGCTGATTAGTTTCCTGCATAGTACACAGCGTCTCTTCCGTAATATATTCCAGCCGTTCATTATATTGGACACCTCCGCAGCCATTGACTTGCAGGTCAATGAATCCGGGAGAGAGATTTGCACCGTGTAAATCGTGTTTTTCAATATTTTCCGGTAATTCGTTTTCTGGACAGACTTGCTTAATCAAACCATCTGCAATGATGACAGCATGTCCGTCCAGTCTTTCGTGCCCAGTGTAGATAATACAGTTAGTTAAAGCGTACATTCTGGTCTCCTAAGCGCCTGAATAAATACTAACTGGCGAACTCATTAAGAATTTCCGCCTCTAGCTGGTGAAAATATTTCACTGTTTTTACTCTCAACTCCATCGTTGCAGGTTCATCACAGACGATGATTGCTTTTGGGTGTATCTGTAGACAGCTTACTGTCCACATATGATTAACGTTGCCTTCAATTGCAGCTTGCAGGGCCAATGCTTTTTGGGCCCCGGTCGCTAAAATCATGATCTCCTCGGCATCCATTAATGTACCTACACCAATGGTTAAAGCATATTGGGGAACTAAGTCCACATTATTATCGAAAAAACGAGAGTTAGCTGTTCGCGTTTCTAGCGTTAATGTCTTAATCCGGGTACGTGAAGAGAGGGAGGATGCAGGTTCGTTAAAGGCAATATGACCGTCATTACCTACACCGCCCATAAATAGATGGATTTTTCCATACGACTTGATCTTATTTTCATAACGTAAGCACTCAGCATCAACATTTTCCGCATTGCCATTGAGTAAGTTAATGTTTTCTTTTGGGATATCAATGTGATTAAAGAGGTTCTGATGCATGAAAGTGTGGTAACTCTGGGGGTGATTTGTAGGAATACCGACATACTCATCCATATTGAAAGTGACGACATGCTTAAAACTGACTTTTCCTGCCTGATATAGCGCGATGAGTTCTTTATAGGTTGTCAATGGTGTGCTGCCAGTGGGCAAGCCGAGTACAAAAGGACGCTCTGCTGTTGGATTGAATTCATTGATTTTACTAACAATGTAGTACGCAGACCATCGACCTACATCACTTGTATTTGTTAGGGGGATCAGCCTCATGATGACCTCTTTAAAAATTATTCATGATTAAAAATGGAACTATACAAACAGCTGTCGAGGAAAGCCGTCTATCATATCGATTCTTTGTGATGGTTCTACTTGTCGAAAGTTGTAATGTTATTTTTTATAATAAAATAAGTTTTTGATTAAGGCCATATTTTGATTAAAAAAATATCAATTGTGGTGATTTTTATCACATATAAGAAGGATTTAATTTGTGATGAAAAATATTTTTTTTAGACTAAAAATGTTTTAACAATAAATACATAAGTGATGTCATTACATCATTCATTAAATAAAAGACTCCATTAATGGAGCTTTAAGGGGGCGTGAGTGAATATTCTAAGTTACTTACAACGGATTGGCCGGGCATTGATGGTGCCTGTGGCGATATTGCCCGCAGCGGCAATATTGGTCGGAGTAGGGTATTGGATAGACCCAACTGGTTGGGGTACTGACAATCCTCTGGCAGCATTGTTTATTTCATCAGGGAATGCCATTCTCGAAAATATGGCAATATTATTTGCGGTTGGTATTGCCTATGGTATGTCAAAAGATAAGGATGGTGCTGCCGCACTGACGGGATTAGTCGGATTTATGGTTGTCCTCAAACTATGTTCTCCCGCAGTAATCGCCATGATTAAAGGTATTCCCGTTGCTGAAGTACCAGCAGCATTTAGTAAGATCAATAACCAGTTTATTGGCATCTTAGTGGGAGTCATTTCAGCCGAACTCTATAACCGCTACAGTAGTGTTGAATTGCCTCAGGCGTTGTCATTTTTCAGTGGCCGTCGTTTAGTGCCTATATTGAATTCATTCTTGATGATCCTGCTCTCCTTTATCCTGATGTTTGTCTGGCCTGTGATTTATAGCTGGCTGGTGGCATTCGGCGAAAGTATTACCAACTTTGGTTCAACCGGGGCAGGGCTTTATGCTTTCTTTAATCGCCTGTTAATACCGATAGGTTTGCATCATGCTTTGAATTCAGTCTTCTGGTTTGATGTTGCAGGCATCAATGACACCCCTAATTTCCTGGCAGGAGCAAAATCTATTGCTGAAGGAACAGCTATTCCGGGCATTACCGGGCGTTACCAGGCAGGTTTCTTTCCCATCATGATGTTTGGTTTACCGGGAGCGGCATTAGCGATTTACCATTGTGCCCGGCCTGAAAACAGAGCCATGGTTGGTGGTATTATGATGGCAGGCGCATTTACCGCATTCTTTACTGGTGTGACGGAGCCGCTTGAATTCTCTTTCATGTTTGTTGCACCTGTACTTTATGTCCTGCATGCTATTATGACGGGGATTTCAGTCTATATTGCGGCGACTATGCACTGGATTGCCGGTTTTGGTTTCAGTGCTGGCTTTATTGACCTTTTGCTCTCTTCACGCAATCCGTTAGCCGTTCACTGGTACATGCTTATCCTACAAGGCTTAGTTTTCTTTTGTCTCTACTATGTCGTATTTCGTTTCACGATCAAAAAATTCAACCTATTGACGCTAGGGCGTGAATTGTCTTCCACAGGACAAACGGATGGTTATGATATCGATATGGCTGCAAAAACTATTGGCTCAGATAATATTCAGGAAGAAGCGTATAAATACATCGCAGCAGTAGGGGGTTCAGGCAATTTAACGGGCATTGACTCCTGTATTACCCGTTTACGCTTATCCGTAAGAGACTCAGGTTTGATTAATGAACAGGCGGTCAAGCGACTTGGTGCTTCCGGGATTATCCGTCTGAATAAAGAGAGCGTTCAGATTATTATTGGAACCCGTGCAGAACTGGTTGCTAATGCCATGAAGAAAGTTATCACCAAAGGCCCTATTGCGGCTGATACGGAACATCAGAATTCAAAGCCTGACACTCAGGTAAAAAAAGATCGTAAGCCACAAGACAAAGCTATTTTAACCTTAATGGCTCCTGTAACAGGTGAATTGGTTAAATTAGAGGATGTTCCAGATGAAGCATTTTCCAGCAAGTTAGTAGGTGATGGAATTGCAATTAAACCGACCTCAAATACTGTTTTTTCACCGATTTCAGGTACGGTGGTGAAAGTGTTCGATACCAGTCATGCACTGTGTATTGAGGCAGATAACGGTGTTGAAGTGATTATCCACATAGGTATTGATACCGTTTCTTTACAAGGTGAGGGTTTTGAGCGTTTGGTTGAAGAAGGTGTGAGAGTAAAAGTAGGGGAGCCATTATTGAAATTGGATCTTGAATACCTAAACGCTCATGCCAAATCAATGATAAGTCCGATTGTTATCAGCAATATTGATGACTATGCAGGTGTCAGTATCATGGCTGAAAGTCATGTTATTGCTAAAGAATCAAATTTATTTCAGGTAATGAAATAGATTAATGCATTTCTCCTTCCAAGTTAACGGTGATCGTTTCGGCGATCACCGAATTATATAAAAATACCCCAGCTAGCTGGAGTGAGGAGCACATTATTTATTGTGCGGATCAGTTAATCGTCGTGCTGGAAAATCATCGCATTTGCTGATCTTACTTGGTGCTATTATTGAGCGCTTTATGAGAAAGACGGCAAGCCATTTTTTAATAATGGCTTGTCAGTATCCTTCACTGTTTTTAACGAAAATTTAACGATATTGTACATAAATCGCTTTTTAGCACTAACTTTGCTCTTTTCGTCCATTTCCCATTAACTAAGTGTTGTTTCTCGGTTCAGCTTAATAGATTATAGAGGGTTATGTTAAAGCGCTTTTTGCATTGAGGAATAAAACGATGAGTGAGGCAGATGCTCGCCCGACAAACTTTATTCGTCAGATAATTGACGAAGATTTGGCAACTGGTAAACATACATCCGTACATACCCGTTTCCCACCTGAACCTAATGGCTATCTGCATATTGGCCATGCGAAGTCGATCTGCCTGAATTTTGGTATAGCACAAGACTACCAGGGGCAATGCAACCTGCGTTTTGACGATACAAACCCAGTGAAAGAAGATATTGAGTACGTTGAGTCGATCAAAAATGATGTCCAGTGGCTGGGATTCCAGTGGAGTGGTGATATTCGCTACTCTTCTAACTATTTCGATAATCTGTATGAATACGCGCTTGAATTGATCAATAAAGGTCTGGCGTATGTCGATGAATTAAGCCCAGACGAGATCCGCGAATATCGTGGCACGCTAAAAGAGCCGGGTAAAAACAGCCCGTACCGCGATCGCAGTGTGGAAGAGAACCTTGCTCTGTTCGAAAAAATGCGTGCTGGTGAATTTACTGAAGGGAAAGCCTGTCTGCGGGCAAAAATTGACATGGCTTCTCCATTCATCGTCATGCGCGATCCGGTTCTGTATCGCATTAAATTTGCAGAACATCACCAATCCGGTAATAAGTGGTGCATCTATCCGATGTACGATTTCACCCATTGTATTTCTGATGCCCTGGAAGGGATCACCCATTCTATATGTACATTAGAGTTTCAGGATAACCGTCGTTTGTATGACTGGGTATTGGATAACATCACGATTGATTGCCACCCACGTCAGTATGAGTTTTCTCGCCTGAATCTGGAATACACGGTGATGTCCAAGCGTAAACTGAATCTGCTGGTGACAGAAAACATCGTTGATGGCTGGGATGACCCACGTATGCCAACGATTTCTGGCTTGCGTCGTCGTGGCTATACTTCTGCTGCGATCCGTGAATTTTGCCGTCGTATCGGGGTGACTAAACAGGATAACAACGTTGAAATGGCAGCGTTGGAATCTTGTATTCGTGATGATTTGAATGAAAATGCACCGCGTGCTATGGCAGTTCTTGATCCGGTAAAACTGGTGATTGAAAATATGCCGGAAGGTGAAGTCATTCTGACAATGCCTAACCATCCAAATAAACCAGAAATGGGTAGTCGTGAAGTGCCTTTCAGCCGTGAAATTTATATTGATCGCGCTGATTTCCGTGAAGAAGCAAACCGTCAATATAAACGTCTGGTACTCGGTAAAGAAGTTCGTCTGCGTAATGCTTATGTGATTAAAGCTGAACGTGTCGAGAAAGACGACGCAGGCAATATCACTACTATTTATTGTCACTATGATGAGCAGACCCTGAATAAAGATCCAGCTGATGGTCGCAAAGTGAAAGGGGTTATTCACTGGGTAAGCGCTGCACATGCTATCCCTGCGGAATTCTATCTGTATGACCGTCTGTTCAGTGTACCGAACCCGGGGGCGGAAGAGGATTTCCTGCCTACGATTAATTCAGAGTCATTAGTGGTACGTAAAGGTTTTGTTGAGCCGGGGCTGGCAAAAGCACCGCCGGAAAAAACCTATCAGTTCGAGCGTGAAGGGTATTTCTGTGCTGACAGCAAACTCTCAAGTCCTGAACGTTTAGTGTTTAACCGTACTGTAGGCTTACGTGATACTTGGGCGAAAATCGCCAAAGAATAATGTAAATTGAATACACGAAAAAAGCGTGATTATTATCGCGCTTTTTTTATGCTTAAAAGTCTCGTAATGAAAATTAACTCTTCCTGCCAAGATTAAAAATTGCCTTATAGTCACATCTTGTATAGGGTTATTTCGCATTGATACTATGTTGTAACCGTTGTACAAAATCGTTTTGTGATATCAAAAACAGCCTTCTGTTCTGGGCGAAAATGAGAAACTCGGACGAGGTCATTAATGAAAAGCATTAAATTACACACTTTAGCAGCAATTATCATGGCGGCAGGGTTCACGGCAGGTACTTATGCGGAAAATATTCATGCGGAAATGACATCACAGCAGATAGTGGATTCACTTAGTCAGTTAAACGTGAATTTCAGCATCGTAGACAACCAGGCCGGATCACATGGGACTGACTGTGCCATTTTAGGTGCAAATGGGGCCGCTTGTAATCGGGTTAATATCACATTGACCAATGGCGATCAGGCAATTGATTCTGCGGATTGGGCACTCTATTTTCATAGCATTCGCCAAATTCTGAAAGTTAATAATGAGCAATACAAAATCACGCATATCACAGGTGACTTGTATAAATTAGAACCGACAGAAAAGTTCAGAGGGATCAAGGCTAAAGAAAAGGTTTCACTGCCAATTATTGGTGAATACTGGCAGATTTATAGTACAGATTTTATGCCACGCTGGTATGCCACTTCAGGTGATGCTGTTCCCAAGGTACTGACTAATACTGATACTGAGGATCTGAGTGCATTTTTATCTGATTTTAAAGGGGAGCAGTGGAAACGAACTACAGCGGATAACAATATCCTGATGACACCCGAAAGCCGTTTTGAGAAAAACAGCCAGGTGTCATTAATTGATGAGGATAAACTGCGTGGGCAAATTATCCCGACGCCCAGAAAATTGTCCATTCATTCACAGGATGTCAACTTATCTCATGGAGTGAGGTTAGAACTGGGAGGATTGAGTGACGCTTCAATTCGGATTATTCGAGAGCGTTTTGCTGACTATAACATTAAGTTAACCGATAGCGGTTATCGGATTGCGACTCAGATTAATGCTAACAAATTTACCGGTGATTGGCGGGTTAAAGGGGCTTATTCCCTGAATATCACTACTAAGGGAGCACAAATTGTTGCTTTTGATGAATCCGGTGTATTTTATGGCCTGCAATCACTGTTTTCCCTGCTTCCGGCCAATGGTGTACCGAAAATAGCCACATTAACAGCAAAAGATGCCCCCAAATTTGAATATCGAGGTATGTTTCTTGATGTCGGACGGAATTTCCATAGTAAAGAAGCTGTCTTGCGTCTGCTCGATCAAATGGCGGCTTATAAACTGAATAAATTCCATTTCCATTTGAGTGATGATGAAGGCTGGCGTCTGGAAATTCCTGGTTTACCGGAATTAACAGAAATCGGCAGCAAACGTTGCCATGATTTAACTGAGACGCAATGTTTGTTACCACAATTAGGCTCAGGGCCAGCAAGTAATAATATGGGCAGTGGCTATTTTAGCCGTCAGGATTACATTGATATCTTGAAATATGCTAAGGCTCGTCAGATAGAGGTGATCCCGGAAATTGATATTCCGGCCCATTCCCGTGCAGCGGTAGTGTCTATGGAAGCCCGCTATAAAAAATTGGTGGCAGAAGGAAAGGTACAGGAAGCCAATGAGTACCGTTTGCTCGACCCGACGGATACCTCAAATACGACATCTGTACAGTTTTACGATCGCCATAGCTATTTGAACCCGTGCATGGATTCTTCCAAACGTTTTGTTGACAAAGTCATCAGTGAAATCGTTGCTATGCACAAAGAAGCCGGAACATCACTGAGAACATGGCATTTTGGCGGTGATGAAGCGAAAAATATTCGTTTGGGGTCGGGTTATCAGGACAAAGATGGTCCAATTGAACCGGGTAAAGGGATCATAAATAAAAAAATTGAGGACAAACCATGGGCAAAATCTCAGGTTTGTCAAAAAATGATTGCGAATGGCACCATCAAAGATGTTGATGAGCTGGCCAGTTATTTCGCGATTGAAGTTAGTAAGATTGTCAATGCTCATGGTATTGAGGCGATGCAGTCATGGCAGGATGGTCTGAAACATGCGAAATCGGTGAAAGACTTTGCTACTCAGTACGTTACGGTGAACTTTTGGGATACGCTGTATTGGGGAGGTTACGATTCCGTTAATGACTGGGCAAACAAGGGCTATCGTGTCGTTGTTTCCAGCCCTGATTATGTTTATCTGGATATGCCGTACGAAGTTAATCCGAAGGAGCGGGGCTATTATTGGGCGTCTCGTTTTAATGATGAAGCCAAAATCTTCAGTTTTGCACCAAATAATATGCCACAAAATGCCGAGACTTCGGTGGATATCAATGGCAACTATTTCAATACCACCAGTAATAAACGTTGGCCGGGGGCGTATGGCTTGTCAGGGCTATCATGGAGCGAAACGGTGCGTACTGATGAGCAAATGGAATATATGATTTATCCGCGTTTGCTGTCGCTGGCGGAACGTGCATGGCATCAGGCTGGATGGGAACAGAATTACCAGCAGGGCAGGGAATATAAAGGCGGAGTCACACGGTATGTTGAAATCGATAAACTCAATAATGATTGGCGTCGTTTTGCCAATTTAATGGGGCAACGTGAAATGGCAAAACTGGATAAGGCACATGTTGCATATCGATTACCAATACCGGGCGCAAGGATTGTGTCAGGGACATTGGAAGCGAACATTGCTTTGCCCGGGCTGGCAATTCAGTATTCGTTGAATGATGGAAAAACCTGGGAAATTTATGATGACAGACAAAGACCATATGTCGAAGGTAATGTGAAAGTCCGTTCTGTTAGCACTGATGGTAAGCGTTTCAGCCGAATTGAAGATGTATATCAAAAATAATCGCCTGTAAAAAAGCAACCTGCCGATTAGCTTTGGCTAATCGGCAGCAGCTTCTTTTGACAAGAGCCGATATCAAAAGTGAGCAGTATGTATCACTTCTTATCGTGCCTTCTTATCATGCTTTCTCATCATGTAACGTACTATCTTTACGGCAATCACCTGTAGTACAGTGACCATACAAATAGAGACTATGATTTGACAACTTGATTCCATGACGTGCAGCAATATCCTTCTGACGTTCTTCAATGGACTCATCGCTGAACTCGATCACTTTGCCGCAGTCGAGACAAATCAGATGGTCATGGTGATGTTGCTGAGTGAGTTCAAAAACCGATTTACCGCCTTCAAAATTGTGGCGAGTGACAATGCCGGCATCATCGAACTGGTTCAACACGCGATAGACAGTGGCGAGGCCAATCTCTTCACCGATATCAATCAGTTTTTTGTAGAGATCTTCCGCACTGACATGATGGCATTCTGGGACCTGTAGCACTTCCAGAATTTTCAGGCGAGGAAGTGTTACTTTAAGTCCAGCATTTTTTAATGCTTTATTGTTGTCGGTCATGCGGATTTAGTCCTGTAACTTGAGTTTAGTGAACTTGTGATACTTGGGGTATCGTGAGAGAATCATGATTCAGCTTCATGCTGTAGATTATAGGCATGGATACTGAAAATGAAAACCATGCCCACTTCGCTATCATGACACATATTTCAAGAATTATCCCGTGCAAAAGGCATTTGTTTCCTTACATACACAGAGGAGATCTTTTATTATGCGCCGAGGATTTCTGACAGGCTCATTTCAGCCTTAATCTGCTGTACCCAAGCATCAACACGCTCTTCGGTTAATTCTGGTTGGCGATCTTCATCAATAGCAAGGCCAATGAAGTGATTATCATCAGCCATACCTTTAGATACTTCAAAGTGATACCCTTCAGTTGGCCAGTGACCGACAATAATTGCACCACGAGGTTCAATAATATCGCGGATGGTGCCCATAGCGTCACAGAAGTATTCTGCATAATCTTCCTGATCACCACAACCGAACAGGGCAACTAACTTTCCTTCAAAATTGATCTCTTCCAGAGTCGGGAAGAAATCATCCCAGTCACATTGAGCTTCGCCGTAGTACCAGGTTGGAATGCCTAGCAGCAGGATATCGAAGGCGTCAAGATCTTCCTTGCTGCTTTTGGCAATATCGTGAACTTCCGCAACATCAGCACCGCCCAGTTTTTCTTGGATCATTTTGGCAATGTTCTCTGTGTTGCCAGTGTCGCTGCCGAAGAATATACCTATTATTGCCATAAAGTAGATTAACCTCTTGTTCTATTAGTGTATTAAATCCATACACGTCACGCTGAAATCAGCAGGAAAAATATCAGTTTTATTAAAATGAAAAACGTTATTTTGACCAAACATCAGTGACAAGTCTGTCAGATTTGTGTGGTGACACCGCTTCACTCTGTTGAATTAAAGCCGTTAATTGGCAAGGTGATTATCTGTTGCCAGTTGAGCCAGCAACATCTGTTCAATTAATTCACTGCGGCTGATATTGCGCTGTTTTGCCAGATGGTTGAGAGCACCAACAGCATCTTCATTGAGTTTTAGTTCCACCCGACGCAGTCCTTTGACTTTATCCCGGCGCAACTGGTTGCGTTTATTGATCCTAAGCTGTTCATCTCTGGACAGCGGATTTGTTTTAGGTCGCCCTGGCCTGCGTTCATCTGCGAACAAATCCAGTGTGGTGCGATCAGTTTGTTCTTTTGCCATAAATTCGATTGATAAAGGGCGTGTACCAATAATATAGCGGGCAATGATACCTTAGCTGGACGCGTGTCGCTACTGGTTGATGGGGGAGATTGTTGGTTGATAAGAGGGATTGTCGGGTTCAGTCATAATTCAGACCTAATAATGTAGGGAAAGTGGTGTATAGCAAGTACGGTATGAAAGAGAAATAAAACGGAGAAAAGTGAATAGTGTTGGTCTGATTAAGGCATTTGCCTTAATCAGAAAGCGTTTGTAAGGGTTATGGAATAAAGGCTTTTCGTATAATATAAGTAAAAGCTTCAAGGCTTCCTCGCCACTCAAAATCAGACCCCATGATTTGCTTTCCGATAGCGCCGTCAACGGCGATCATCAACCAGGAAGCAGTCTGTTCAGCATTAAGTTTTTTATCGATTTCCCCGTTCTCAATGCCTTTATTGAGTAATAGAGTTAAACGTTCCCGGACTTTTTTCTCATTCTCGATGAATATTTTATTAATAGCCGGATTCCGGCTGGCCTCAGCGATAATTTCAATACTGAGGCGTGCATAGCCGGGTTCGTTGTAGAGCTGTATCAGCTTTGCCAACAATTTTTCTATTGTGGCAATCATTGAATTTTCATCATGACAGGCCGCCAAAATTTCGTCATAGTCGTGGCTGTCTTCTTCTGCAATCGCTTTAATAATGGCATTCTTGGTTGGATAATAATGAAACAGGTTTCCGGGACTCATACCTGCTGCTTTGCAGATTTCTGCTGTTGATGTTGCATGAAATCCCTTCTCGATAAAACAGGAGATAGCCGCATCAATAATATGTTTACGTTTGGCTTGCTGTTTTTCGGTCTGTTTTTTCACCTTATATTCCTCCAAAGGCTAGATACAGAATCAAATTGATTCATCTATCAATGATAATTGAGATCGTCTTTTGTTACCGATGACAATTTTCTAAGATATGGAATGATATAGTTTTTAAAATCATCCATATAACTGTAAATAACGGGCACGAACAGCAAACTTAGCAATGTTGAACTGAGTAACCCACCAATGACGGCAATCGCCATCGGTGCACGGAAACTGGTATCCGCGCCGCTGGTGATTACCAGAGGGATCATCCCGGCAACCATGGCAATTGTTGTCATGATAATTGGCCTGACACGCTCTCTTCCTGCCTGAATAATGGCGTCAGTTCGCGACATACCAGAGCGGGATTTTTCGAGAATAAACTCAACCAGTAAGATTGAGTTTTTGGTGACAATGCCCATCAGCATTAATATGCCGATAATAACGGGCATATCAATCGTGGCATTATAGATAAGTAAAGCGATAATGGCACCACCGATAGCAAATGGCAGGGCAATCAGAATCGTCATTGGTTGTAAGAAATCTTTGAACAGAATAATCAGAATAGCCAATACCATCAGGATACTGAGCATCATAGTGGTAGAGAAACGTTCAAACATCTCATTCATGTATTCAATATCACCATATTGGATTCTTTTAACTTCTGGTGGCAATTTTTTCAATATTGGTAATTGATTGATCTGCTCCAGAGCGGTGCCAATTGCAATACCATGAAGATCAGCCTCAATCACGGCTTTACGTTGTCTGGAAATGCGTTCTATAGTGTCAGGCCCTGAACCAAAAGAGATATCAGCGACCGATTTTATAGGGACATTAACCCCGGATGTGCTGTTAACGTACATATTACTTAGCACATTCAGATTATCTCTGTCCTCTTTGGATAATAAGACGCGGATAGGAACCTGCCTGTCTGGTAAATTAAATTTAGCGACATTAGCGTTGATTTCACCGATGGTTGCGGTTTTGATTACTGAACCAATAGCATCTGTTGTTACTCCCGCTCTGGCAGCTTCAGCAATATTCGGGGTGATGATAATTTCCCGTTTTGGTAATGGTTGCAAAATTTGGATATTCTTTAATCCATTCAACTGCATCATTTCCTGACGCAACTGTCTTGTTGTCTGAGCCAGAATTTCTGGATAATCACTGGCTAAAACAATCGAAACATCCCGGTTTCCATCACTGCTGCCAAAGGTATAGCGAATATCCGGTGTTGCCTCTAAGATAGGCGTCAGTGACTGTTCAAATTCTTTTTGTGACAATTTGCGATCATTGATGGGCACTAAATTAACGATAATAGTGCTTTTACTTTGGCTAATATCGCCGGCTGTTCCTTCAACACCTGCAATAGAGAAAATATCTACAATTTCTGGACGATCTTTAAACTGTTTAATAATCTGCTGCAAAAGTTTATCGCTTTGCGCCACCTGTGTTCCGGGTGGGGCTTCAATATCTATTCTAGCGATACTGATATCGGATTTAGGTAAAAAGCCAGATGGTAATAGCTCAAGCAGACTTAGTGAACCAAGCAAAAAAACGACAGCTAGTGCTAAGGCTGTTTTGCGAAATTTTAGTGTTTTATCCAGAATGGCAACATATTTCTTGATCCATTTCGGTGTCTCGACTTTACCTGTTTCACTGTTTTGTTCAGACAATGCTTTTTTCGTTGATGCCTTTTTCGGTAATAACAGATAAGCGGACATCAGAGGAGTCACCATTCTGGCAACCAGTAAGGATGATAAAACCGCCGCGGATACGGTAATGCCGAAGGGGACAAAATATTTACCCACGAAACCGCCAACAAAGCTGACTGGCATGAAAACAGCGACAATCGTAATAGTAATTGCGATGATTGCGAACCCAATGGCATTGGATGCCTTGATCGCTGCAATATAAGGTCTTTCTCCTCTTTCAATATATTTTTCTATATTCTCTATTTCGACTATCGCATCATCAACTAAAATACCAATTACCAGCGTTAATGCTAATAATGTGATGCTATTTAATGTGTAGCCAAATAAATGCAGAATAACAAATGTGGGCAAAATAGATAATGGTAGCGCAATTGCTGCAATTAAAGTAGCACGCCAGCTTCTCAGGAAGAAAAACACCACAATGACTGTTAATATTGCACCTTCTATTAATGTCTGCATGGTGGCGTTATAACTGGCCACTGTGTATTTCACATTTGATGAAACAAGTTTGATATTAACATCAGGGTTCTCTTTTTTAATTCGCTCTAATGCCTGTGTGACCCCTTTTTCTACCACGGTATCACTTGAACCTTTAGTGCGGAACACGGCAAAACCAATAACAGGTTTACCATTCAGGCGGGAAATAGAGGTTGTTTCTGAGTGAGAGTCTTTAATCGTGGCAATATCGCCCAAAGTAATCCAGTTATTATTCTCTAAAGGAAACTTTAATTTACGCAGATAATTTAATTGATTTTTGGCCCCTAAGATACGGATAGAATGACCTTGCTCCGCTATAACCATTCTCCCGCCGGGAATGTTGACATTACTCTGGAGCAATAACTGGTTAATATCTGCAACACTGATTTTTAACGCAGCCAGTTTTACCGGATCGGGTTCAACCAGTATTTCTCTGTTTGTACCCCCTGATCGGCTTATTTTTTGCACCCCTGGCACAGTTAATAGATTCTTACTTAATTTGTCATCAACAAACCAAGATAATTCGGTTAAATTTTTATTCTTTGACTGAACGGCATAATTCAGAATAGCCCCGCCTTCGACATCAATGCGGTTTATCAAAGGCTCATCTATATTTTGAGGTAATTCTGCTCGAATTTGGGTAATTTGCTCACGAATATCATTTACAGCGACATTAGGGTCAACCTTCAAATTAAATTCAACAACCGTGATAGAGACACCATCAGTAATGGTTGAGTTAATATGCCGAATTCCCGGTAAGCCAGAAACTGCCCGCTCAATAGGTTGAGTCACTGCATTTTCTAATTCAGAAGGTGAAGCACCACTTTGTGAGACAGTTACAGTCACAACCGGAAAATTAATCACAGGGTTGGCATTAATGGGTAACTCAGAAAAGGAAAATAACCCAGCGATAGTGAGAGCCAAGAAAATAACAATAGTAGGAATTGGCTTTCTGATGGCCCATTCTGATAATTGAAACTTCATCTTATTTTCCCTGTGACTTAATGGAAACTGTATCCATCTCTTGTAGGAATGGAGATGCAGAGACTACAACTTTATCGTTTGCAGATAATCCGGACTTTATTTCAACCCATTTATCAAAAATACGCCCTATATTGACCTGTTTTTTCTCCACCGCATTGTTTTTACCAATAACATAGACATCTGCTTTGTTTCCAGCAGTGATATTCACTGCACTATAAGGAATAGCATTAATTTTTTCTGGCTTAAGCTGAAAGAGAGCATAACCGAAATCCCCCAGTTTGATATTTGTGGGAACGTTATCAAGCGTGATCCTGATGATTCCTATTTGGGTAATAGGATTAATTTTTGGCGATATATATCTCACCTTACCGGTTATTTTATCCCCTTCAGTAAGAGAAATCGCCGCAGATGAACCCACCTGAATCTGTTTTAAGTCAGCAATATAGGCTTCAGCCGAAAATTCGTACTGGTTATTGTCGATAAGCTTAAACAGGTAATTACCATCAGTGGTCATACCAACTGTGGCAACTCGTTCACTGATAACGCCTGCTTTGGGAGCTAGAATCGTTGTTTTGGCACGCTGGCTTTTTTCTTCTTGTAATTGTGCCTGTAATTGCCGGTATTCGGCTTTTGACGCATTTAAGGCTGCTAATGCGGAGTTTGCCTCCATTTTATATTTTTCAAATTCACTGGCAGTAATTACGCCTGTTTTGATCAGCGGTTTTGCCCGTTTCAGATCGGATTGTGCCCGATCGTTCATGGCCTCATTCTGTTTTATCATAGCCACAGCTTGTTCCAGATTCGCTTTGGCTTGCTTGACTTTTTCATCCTGAATGGGCGTTTCTAGCGTAGCCAGAACATCACCTTGTTTAACATGATCGCCTTCTTCGACCAGAACATCAGTAATGATATGTTGAGTCAGTGACGGGCTTATTACAATTTCATTCCTTGCTACAATAGAGCCTAATATATTAATTGAGGGAGCAAAGGGAACTGCCTGCATCGTTGTTGCTGAGACACGCATCTGTTCTTGGGATGCCTGGGCATTTGTAGTGAAAACGAGCACAGAAAAACAAAAGCCAAGAAGAGATAACAAATTTCTTGCCATTTATCGTCCTTACTAATGACTGATGATGATCGCTTAAATTAGCGCCTATATTCTAGATAGATTAGTCTATCTAAAATTTACGTGCAACATGTTTTAATCATGCTTTACGTTAACCATATTTTACCCGGAATCAGTCCCCAGATGATTTATTATTGCTCACGCAAAAGGAACGTTTAGTATAGTATGTTGGTTAATTATCAAGCGTTAAAGTGGCTTGGTAACAAAAATATCACTCAATAGGAAATCAACCATTATGGTGATACTTTTGTCGATACTCTTTTGGCGTCAGGCCATTACAGCGTTTAAATAATTCTCTGAAATAACGGGTATCTTCATAACCCACTTCATGACTGATTTCTTCGATAGTTTTTTGTGATTTTTCTAGCCAGTGTTTGGCCTGTGACAGACGTATCTGTTGGATATACTGGATCGGTGTTTGTCCTGTGGCAACTTTGAATCTGCGTTTCATTTGCCGCTCACAAAGATGAATTTTATTTGCCAAATCAGCTACCGATAAAATTTCAGAAGGGGAGGAATGCATCCAATCTTGCAGCTTGTGAATGAGCGGATCTGAATGTTGGCGATAAGGGACAAAACTGACTGGATCCTGGTTCTCACTTTCTCCAAACAGGAAATGTGCACAACGTTCTCTGGCGTATTGTCCATACATCAGCTCCACAATATTCATCATGCAACGGGCATCTTCATAAGCACTGGAAATGCAGAACCGATTATTGTCACAAGTGATTTTTTTGTTGGTATACAGAGGAATATGGGGAAATAGCTCTTTGAATTCAGCAGCGAAATGAGGATGAATAGTTGCACTTGTTTTCAGTAAGCCCGCATTGGCCAACATGAAAGTGCCGGAACATATGGAAACAATAGGAATATATTTTTCATCCATAGCTTTCAGCCAGTCGATTATTTCCTGTGAACAATGATGTGGTTGCCATTCAGGAAAGCCCAGTGAACCGATCAGAATAAGGTCGGGTTGTGTACTATGATAAAGGCTGCCCTGAAAAGTTGAGGAGGATTTAATCAACAGTTCATGGGGTTCATCCACTCCTTTCTGAGTGGGATACACAATACGAACATCAGGAATAGGGCCACCAATAGCATTAGCGGCAATAGTCAGTATTTCAATCGGCATAGTAACCGATGTGACCGAAGTATGTGAAAATACCAGAACTGTGATAGAGAATTGTTTCATATCCATATTCTCTTCCTAAAGAGCATCTTACAATTTTGTGTTAATTTTGTTATTAAGATGAAACAAGCCTCCTGTCTTCAATAAATTTTTCAGGATAATAGTCAGCTAGTTTGCTGATACCAAAGTTGTGCATAGAGTCCATTTTGTTGTAACAGATCATCATGTGAGCCTGATTCGATGATTTTTCCTTGATCTAAAACGAAGATTTTATCTGCGTGGCGAATAGTATTCAGTCGGTGAGCAATGCTGATAATTGTCCGATCCCGGCGGATCTCATGCATATTGCTCATAATGGCAGCTTCGGATTCATAATCCAGTGCGGAAGTTGCTTCATCCAGGATTAGGATCTTGGGTTCATTCAGTAATGCTCTTGCCAAAGCGATGCGTTGCCGTTGGCCACCAGACAGATTGCTGCCTTTTTCACCGACCGGATGGGCGAATTTATGGGGAAACTGATTGATAAAATTGATAGCCCCAGCCAGAGTTGCTGCCTGATAGAGTTCTTCATCACTGGCATTGGGTTTACACAGACGGATATTGTCGGCAATGCTACCAGAAAACAGAATGCTTTCTTGTAATACCACGCTCATATTACGTCGCAGCGATACCGGATCGGCAATGGCCAAATCCATGCCATCCACTAAAACCTGGCCATGTTGTGGTATATACAAACGTTGCAGTAATCGGGTCAGGGTGCTTTTGCCTGAGCCGGATGGCCCTGTGATACCGATAAATTCTCCTGCCTTGATCGACAGTGACAGATTTGCCAACACTTCGGGAGTATCTTCATGATAACGGAAGCGGATATTTTTGAATTCAATCTGACCAGCCAGCTCAGGGGAAGAAGCTAATCCTTGTTTACTGTTCTCCATGGGTTCATCAAGAATATCGCCGACACGTCTCAGAGCGATCAGAGTATGCTGGAAATCCTGCCATACTTGTGCCAATCGCAGGATCGGTTGTGTGACATGCCCTGCCAGCATATTGAAAGCAATCAGCTCTCCGGGAGACAACTCTCCTACAAGTACGCTTTTGACTCCCCACCATAGCAATAGAGCTGCGACAATTTTTTGGATCAAAGTGATCCCCTGTCCTGCGGCAAGCCCGCTTTTCTGGGCGGCAAAACGCTGGATTAACTGTCGGCTCAATACTTTTTGCCATTGGTGCAGGAAGCGTTTTTCCGTTGCTGTGGTTTTGATCGTTTCGATACCCGTCACGGCTTCCGTTAAGAAACTGGTAGCATTGGCATCAGCTTCATATTCGGCTTCTACTTTATGCCGGATGATTGGCCCTACGGTGATCCAGAGCAGGAAATAGAGTACCAGCGAGCCGATCACTATCCATGACAGCAGGCTGGAGTAATGGAACATGACACCAAGAAATAGGATGATAAAGATCAGATCGAGCAATAACATCAGGGTAGAACCTGTCAGAAACTGGCGAATTTGAGCCATTTCTCTGACACGAGCGATGATTTGCCCTGTTTGACGTTGTTTGAAATAGGGCAGAGGCAAACCTACCAGATGGCGGTAAAGTCTGCCAGAAAGTTCTGCGTTGATTTGGCTTGCCATATGTCCAAACACAGTATTGCGTAAAAAGCCGTACAAAGGTTCTGCAATGGCGAGTGCCAGCATCGCCAGACCGAGAACATGCAGACTGGAAAGGCTACGTCCCACCAATACCTTGTCGATGATATTTTCAAACAACAGAGGTGATGCCAATGCAAAAAGTTGCAGCACAATGGCCAGTAAGAAAATATCCTGTAACTGTTTTTTTTGTCTGAAAATGGATGGATAAAACCAGCTTAAGCCAAATTTGACCTGTTTTTTAGTTAGATTTTTTTCAGCGACAAGCAAAATCTTATATTGGTCATGCAAATCCTGAATTTTTTGTTTTCCCGTAATAGGATTGAGTACTGTAAATTGATCAGCGTTGGCATCCAACAGTATCCACCAGCACTGCTCCAGTTCAACCAGTGCCGGCAGAGGTAAAGTTGTAGCCGTCTCTGATGTCAGAAAATCAAATTTACTGTGTAGCCCGATAGCATCAGAAGCTTCCCGCAGTTGCCAGTCTGTCAGTTGCAGGGAATCTAATCCCAGTGCATGGTGCAATTGTCTGGCATCAGCAGCTTTGTGAAATTGTTTTCCCAGATAAGTGATACATTCCAGTGCACGATTATTAACGTGATTTTCCGTATCAGTACTATTTGTAAAGGAAAAAGTCTCTGCCATATTATTTTTCCCTCAGCGCTTCAGACTGATATTCCTGAATCGGACTGAGCAGGTAATCAATCACTCGCCGTTGGTCGGTCTTGATGTCTGCAACAATCGACATCCCTGCCGTAAGCTCGACGGGTTTGCCATCAACCATGATATTGTTCTGATTAAGGCTGATTTGAGCCGGAAAAACCAGTCCCAATCGTTCATCGATAGTGGAGTCACGGGAAATACTTAGTAATTTTCCTTCAATAGTGCCGTAGCGTGTATAAGGGAAAGCATCGACTTTCACTGTTACCGACTGACCGGGACGGACAAAACCGATATCTTTATTCAGGATCTGGATTTCGGAGAGCTGTACATGATCATCTGGAACGATCACCATAAGATTTTGCGCGGGTTGCAGCACTGCGCCAAAAGTATGAACACTCAATTGCTGAACAGTACCTGTAACAGGAGAACGTACAACAGAAAGTTCTTCCCGCTCCTTCATTTTTGATAGCTCTTGTTTCAGTACAGCCAGTTGTATTTCGGCCTGCTTTCTTTTTTCAAACCAATCCCGTTCTTTTTGTGCTTTGAGACTTTTCAGGCGCTCTTCAAAACTCTTGTATTGAGTCATCAGGACATTAAGCTCTGATCTTTGTTGAGTTAGCAGCCGTTCTGTTTCCAGTAATTCCTTTTCCTGTTCCAGATATTCCATTCGGCTTATAACTTGCTGCTGACTCAGTGTTTTCCTTGCTTGTAAGCGTTGAGTGATATTCTGGCGCAGGTTAGTCAGCGCCTTAATATCGCTCTCTTTGGCTTTTTGGGAAGAGAGATTGACATTCATTTCAGCATAGGTATTGGTAATAATAGCGTCGAATTCCTGCTTATCATGATAGTAATGTGTCAGGATTTTCTGCTGTATAGATGTCGGCTGCTGTTGGAAAAGAGGCGAAAATTTAGGGTCATGCTTGTCCAGCAATGCCTGATAGCGGATCTTATCTTCAGTAAAATATTCGCACTGCTCAAGCAGACGTGCAATATCCTGATTCACACCGAGTGTATTTAATGTCAGTAGCTCTGCTCCCTTTTCAACATGTTGCCCGTTGGTAACATGGATCGTGATCAGACGACTCTGTTCATAAGCCTGGATCATTTGCGAACGACCAGAGACGATCAGGCGCCCGGTTGCTGTTGCCTGTACATCTAATTTCCCCAGATATGCCCACAGGAGAGCTACCATTACACCAATACTGAGTATAATCGCCGTATAACGAGCAAACGGAGAAGGTGGACGTTGTGACAATGCCAAATGGGTTGGCAGAAAATCATAATGTATTGAAGGAGCACGCAAGTGTTTTAGCCCCTTACGCAAGATGGCTTTAAACATGGGTGGGTCCCTCCTGTTTCAGTTCCTGTTGTAGTTCTTGTTGTAGCTGCCAGAGTTTTCGATAGTGTTTGCCATGCTGCAAAAGTTGCTCATGACTTCCTTGTTCGGTGATCTGGCCTTGATGCAGCACAATTATCCGGTTGCACTGACGTACAGTGGACAATCGGTGTGCGATGGTGATGACGGTTCTACCTTGTGCAATATTTGCCATATTGGATTGGATGATAGCCTGTGATTCATCATCCAATGCGCTGGTGGCTTCATCAAGGATCAAAATTTTGGGATCAGAGAGCAGGGTTCTGGCAATCGCCAGGCGTTGTCTCTGTCCGCCTGACAGAGATTGTCCCCCTTCTGCGATAACGGTGTCATACCCCAGCGGTAGTTTGAGAATGAAATCGTGAGCACCGGCCAGTTTTGCAGCTTCAATGACATCGGACAATGCGGCATCCGGCCGCGATTGCGCAATATTTTCCTGTACGGTTTTATTGAACAGAAAGTTTTCTTGTAGCACGATACCTATTTGCTGCCTTAATGAGGCAATATCAATCTGTTGCAGCGGGATACCATCTAATGTGATTTTTCCGTGTTCCGGGGTATAGAGACGCAAGAGCAAGCGGGCAAGGGTGCTTTTTCCTGAACCGGATGTACCAACAATGCCAAGGGTTTCTCCTGCCCTGATATTCAGCGTGAAATGGTTAATGGTAGGAGAAAGATCAGGTTGGTAACGGAAGACGATATCGGAGAACGAAATTGCACCCTGTAATGTTACCTGCTCTTTACCAGATTGCTGCTCTGTTGGTAAGTTCAGCATATCCCCTAATTTATCGATAGCAATGCGTGAGCGGATAAATTGTCCCCAAAGTTGTACCAGTTTGGTCAATGGTTGTTCGGTATGATTTACCATCATATTGAAAGCAATCAATTGACCGATAGTCATGTGCAGGGAAAGAACTTCTGATGCACCAAGCCAGATAATAATTGCGCTGGTTACTTTTTGTAGCAGCATCACCAGATGGCTGGAACGGTTGTCCCATTGCTGAACTTCATAACTGGTACTGACCATATTTTCGGTCTGGTTATCCCAGCGGTGCGTAAAACGTGGCTCAGCAGCAAGGCTTTTCAGCGTTTCGGCTCCTGCAACGGTTTCAGTCAAAAAAGAGGTATTGAGTGCAGCATGAGTGAATTGTTTCTCTACTGCTTTTTCGATCTTGGGCGTAACCCACCAGGCAAGTAAGGCATAGAACGGTATAGTGAGCAAAAAGATCAGGGTTAATGTCCCGGAAATCAGACTCATAACGTAGATGAAAACGAACATGAACAGGACATCAATACATAATGTAAACATCGAACCTGTCAAAAATTCCCGGATAGTTTCTAGTTCCCGTACCCGCGTGACAATTGCCCCCACCTGGCGGGATTTGAAATATAGCAAAGGCAGGCCAAATAGGTGCTTGACCAGCTTCAGCCCCAGTTTAATATCAATCCGGTTAGCTGTGTGAGCATACTGGTATTCGCGCAATCCTCTCAGGATAACTTCAATCAGTCCGGCGACCACTAAACCAAATACTAAGACATCCAATGTAGAAAGCGCCTGATGTACTAATACCTTATCCATGACAACCTGAAGGAATAAAGGAGAAATCAGGGCTAAGATCTGCAAGACGAAAGAAAACAGCAATATCTCAGACAGATTTTTCTTCTGTCTGACAAATTCTGGAATGAACCATTGGATATTAAATTGGCTACTGTTTTGTTTTATTTTTATCCAACGGCCACTCCATGAATTGATAAAGTCTACCTTATCTAATATTTCTGGTTTTTCTTGATGAGGTTTTTGAATTAACACACGATGTTCATCGGATTTTGCCAGAATAGAAGGATTTCCGTTATTATCGAACAGAATAGCTGGCAAAGATAATGTATTAATTTTCTTATTTATTGAGCGCTTATTTTTAATGGATATATGGTGTTTTTTCTTTAATTTATTCAAAGAAGTATGATAATCATCATCATTGCTTATGTTTCCATCAGATATAATCGAGTGCTCGCCATTAGATATCATTATTATTAACTTAATTAATGATAATGTCGTTTTTTCTATTTCATTCATGCATGGATATCTATTTGTAAAAAAAGACAAAACTCAAATTAAATAAGCAACCAGAGAGATAAAGTGGTATTTTTCGATAAAACAATCTTAATAAATTTAATAATGAATATTATCTGCTATTAATGGGGATATTAACGTGGGTAATTGGGACAAAGTGCAGTGGTTAAATAGACATTTTAATATTTATATGTTGATTTTAAAAAGCAAGCAGATATATTTTCGATCAAAATAGCCGATGGATTACTTGGTTTTTTTCTCCCTTGTTTTACTTGCCATTTTGCAATTTATGTTGAAGTGTATGTCTGTTTGCAACCTTCAACACTCATTAATTAATTCATGTTGTAACAGTGCCTTGGTGCTACTTAATCTATTAGATTGCTGTAAAAAGAGATTAAATGATAAATTAACCCTATCTGGTTAGGATTTCATTTATCATTAAATCCTTTTTGTTTTAATGTATTTTTAACATTTGATTAATATTTATTTAATGGATAATGGTATGTCTGAAAAATTCGTTCAAACAATTTCAAGCGTTAATTACAATAAAGGTGTATTTTCTCTTTATTTTGTTGGTCAAGATCCTCATCGAATGGCAAATGGTGTACTGGCGGAAAATGATAAGGAATTGGAGTTAAAACAAGTTATCCATATGCCGATATCAGGTTTTATGTATATGGTTTCTATGGTGAAAAGTATGCTCGAAGATCCGCGTATGGAAGCTGAAATCAATAAGCTGATTGCTGCCGGATTTTTGCCGATAACAGAGGTGAACGAAAATGCAGCACCTGTTGAAGCTGAACAGTCTGTAAAACCGGCAGCACGTAACACGAAAAAATCAAAATAAAATCAGTAAAATCCTACCAGATAGTTGCTCGATTATGATGATCACACATCAACCAGCAACACTGAGTCAGACTGAAATACAAGCATTAATTGGTGGGGTGATGTTACTTTGTCAGCATTCTCCCCTGCATCGACGCTATTTAGTTGCAGAATGGCAACAACGTATTTTACCGTCATTTCAGCTCAATCAGTTTTGCTATTACGAAGATCAATACCAACGCCCAGTTGCTTTTTGTAATTGGGCTTTTTTGTCTGACAGCAGTCGGGATGCAATCCTTTCCGGTGATCGGGAAATCATGCATGAAGACTGGCGCTCTGGTCAGCATATCTTTTTTCCAGAAATGATAGCTCCTTTCGGACATGCGCGTGACATTGCCTGCGATCTGCGCCGACGTGTTTTTGCAGCGTGGAAAGGGCAGAAAGCCTGTACTGTCCGGGGCATTCTGGATATTAAAAATGACCGCTGTATCCGGCGGGTGCAGTGGTTTACTGTTTAATTTTTTTGCCCAACACCAGGAATATTTATGGGGAAATCATCTAACCGAAGTGCTGAATACTTCTTTACCGGTAAATACGAAGATGATAATGACGGCAACACAATACACGCCATCGGCGTTGGTGGCGTCATCAATGCTTACGGTGGTAATGATTACATTGTCGTCGGATCGATTGGGGCTACAGTCAATACAACGTGGGGACATGATACTGTTGTTGGTGGCGCTGGTTACCTGAATATCAACGACACAAGTGGTTTCCTGACCGTAAAAGGCGGTGCGGGATACGCTACTATTAATAAAACACATAACGGAACGGTGGAGTTTGTTGGGGCTGCCGGTGGGTTGCAAATCAACCACACAGGTAACGATGGTGCTATCAATTACTCTGGTATATCTGGATACAATGGTATCACCCGCAAAGGTGTGCAGGGAGATATCCAGTTTAAGGGTGCTGGTGGCGGTAACGTTATCAAATCTAACGTGACAAAAGGTAATGTCTACTTTAATGGTGCCGGTATTGCCAATTTTATTGAACATACTTCCGAATTCGGTAACACAGAATTTAATGGTGCTGGTGGCGCAAACGTCATCATCAAAAAAGGCAAGGAAGGAAACCTGAGCTTTAATGGTGCCGGTGTTGCCAACGTACTTCTTCATCAGGGGAAGCACGGGGATATGGAAGTCAATGCTGGCGGGGCGGCAAACGTACTGATTCGCGTTGGTGATGGACGCTATCTTGCTCATCTTCTGGCGATCGGCAATATCTCTATCCACAAAGGTAACGGCAATAGCCGCGTTTCAATGGGAGGGGGTTTTAATACTCACACTCAAATTGGTCATGGGGATGCGGTCTGGTCTGCTGTTGGTGGTGCCAATGTCCTGACTAAAATGGGACAGGGCCATATTTCTTCTATTCTGGCCGGGGGAGCCAATATCCTGACCAAGATAGGGGAAGGTGATCTCGAAGCTGGCTCGTTCGGCGGTGCCAACATTATTACCCATATCAGCAGTGATAGTGATGCTTCTAATCCACTTTCTTCTGATACAAAAGCAATCGCATTGGGTGGTGCCAATATTCTGACCAAAAAGGGTAAGGGTAACCTCTCGGCTGTTATGGGGGGTGGTGCTAACGTCCTGACTCATGTTGGCGATGGAACAACTTCCGGCATCATGTTAGGTGGTGCGAATATTCTGACCAAAGTTGGCAATGGCGATACTACCGGTATCATGTTGGGGTTGGGTAACGCCTTGACCCATGTTGGCGATGGACAAACATTGGGTGTGATGGCTGCGGCGGGTAATATCTTCACTAAAGTGGGAGACGGTGACACTATTGCCGCCATGCTGGCAGTCGGCAATATTTTTACCCATGTCGGAGAAGGGAATGCGTTCGCAATGATGGCGGGCGGCGGCAATATCTTTACCAAAGTGGGTAATGGTGATGCGCTGGCGTTAATGTTGGCATTTGGCAACGTCTTTACTCACATTGGTGATGGCACCAGCGTTGCTTTGATGATCGCCAAAGGTAACATTGCGACTAAAGCCGGTAATGGTGATGCACTGGCTGCGATGATCGGCAAAGCTAATATCTTTACTCAGATTGGTCACGGCTCCACTTTTGCAGCCATGATTGGCGGTGCAAACGTTCTGACCAAAGTCGGCAATGGTTTGACGGCGGCATTAATGGTGGGCAAGGCCAACATTTTTACTCATGTTGGTGAAGGAACTAGCATCGGTTTGTTTGCCGGTACGGCTAACATCATGACTAAAGTCGGTGATGGCACAACATTAGCTGCTATGTTCGGCAAGGCCAATGTCATGACTCATGTCGGTGATGGCCTGACGGGTGTGCTGGCATTGGGTAAAGCCAATATCGTGACAAAAGTCGGTAACGATTTTCTGGGCGTCGTTGCTGCTTCAGAGGCCAACGTGGTGACCCATGTTGGAGAAGGAACAACGGCCGCTTTGTTGAGCGGCAAAGGAAACGTTCTGACCAAAGTCGGTGATGGAACCGCTGTCGGTCTGTTGGTTTCTAAAATCGGCAACATTATGACTCATGTTGGTGACGGAACCACAGTCGGATTTGCCAAAGGCGAAGCCAACATCATTACCAAAGTGGGTGATGGTTCGGGCGTCAACGCAGTTTGGGGTAAAGCTAACATTCTGACTCATTACGGTGATGGAGATCGCTACAACTTTGCCAAAGGTGAAGCGAATATCATCACTAAGGTAGGTGAAGGTCAGGAAATTACTGTTGTTCAGGGGCAAGCCAATATCGTTACTCATGTCGGTAATGGAGATGATTACACCGGAGCCTGGGGCAAAGCGAATGCGATCACGAAAGTGGGCGACGGACGTAATGTCGTGTTTGCCAAAGGTGATGCCAATATTGTCACCCAGATCGGCGAGGGCGATAGCTTCAACGCGTTGTGGAGTCAGGGCAATCTGGTCACAAAAGTGGGCGACGGTACACAGGTAACAGCCGCTAAAGGCAAAGGCAATATCATCACGACAGTCGGAAACGGTCTGAGTGTGGCGGCTACTCATGGCGACCTGAATGTGAACACCAAAGTCGGTGATGGAGTCTCTGTCAACGTAGCTTGGGGGAAATTCAACGTCAATACCCGTGTGGGTGATGGTCTGAATATCTCTGTCATGAAAGGGACAGGCAATGCCAATATCCGTGTTGGCGACGGCCTGAACATCAATGCTTCTTATGCGCGAAACAATGTAGCAGTTCAGATAGGTAACGGCGATTTCTACAGCCTTGCAGTGGCAGAAAGCAATACTCAGAGCAATAAACTGGGTGCACTGTTTGATAACATCAAACAGACATTACTGGGCACCGCTGGCAGTCAGGGCATTAACTATCTGGTGAATGGTGATGAAGCCAACACATCGGGAACCCATAAAGGGCGTGGTGCTATTGATTTGCCGGAAATTTCCTCTCTGAATGGTTTCAAGCTGACAGAAATTGATGAAGTGACTTCTGAGTTACATAACAATCTGAAAGGTAGTGTGTCAGAAGTGGGTACGCCAGACACTGATGCAATCCAGAATGCTTTGAGCGATGAAAAACACGTCTATCCGAATCAGGTACGCAATTTAATTACCAATGGTGATTTTGAACAGGGTTCTGTGGGATGGCTGTCCACGAATGGGGTTGAAGCTGATTTTTCTGCTGAGTCTTATGGGTTAAATAAAAAGGGGCACGGTGAGCGCGTCAGCGAACTTGATACCAATACCAATACCCGTATTTACCAGGATATCAATGACCTTACCGAAGGAGAGTCCATCACAGTTAGTTTTGATTTCGCAAAGCGTACCAATATTTCCGCTGACAATGGAATGTGTGTACTCTGGAATGGCGAAATTGTTTTTTCAGTTTCCGCAGGTGATGCTGTATGGAGTAACAAAACTTTAACCCTGAAAGCACAAGAGGGAATTAACCGACTCGAATTTGCAGGCACTGGTAAAAGTGATGGTTTGGGTTACGTTTTGGATAACATTGTTGCCCAATCTGAACTGTCAGGCAGTGATATTGCTAAGCACGTGAAACAGAATAAGGCAGCCCGGAATGCCTTACAGGATAAAGAAAAAGCAGAAGCCGATCGTCAACGCCTGGAGCAGGAAAGAGATAAACAACTGACAGCGGTTTCTGGTACTCAAGCGCAACTGGAAAATACCGATCTGGATGCACTGGAGACTAATGGTCAATCGCAGCGTGATTCTATTAATGATGAAGCGCAGGCAATTACCAAAGAGTTGATGGCACAAACTAAAGGATTAGAAGTGCTGAATGATCATGCGGAGCATCATGGACAATCCGGTAGTCAGTGGCGTGATCAGTTTGCTGGTGGTTTGTTGGGAAACCTGCAATCCCAACTGGACAGCGCAAAAGAGACAGCACAGCAGCAACTAGAGCGCTCTCAGCAAGCATCTTCAGAACGTCTGGGGGATATGAAAGACGCAGTCACCAAATCTGAGTCAGGTGTCCTCAAAGGGGAACAAAACCATCAGCAGTCTCTACAGGACATCGAAAAGACCCGTGCCGACATAGAATTGCGGGAACAAGAAGCTATAGCTCGCATGAAACAGGCTGAACAGGCTTCCCGTGATGGAAAAACCGCAGTACAAAAAGCAGAACAGCGTGGTCAACATGCAGTGTCTGCGGCGGAGATAAAAACGGCACAAGTGCAATCTGATGCTAAAGGCGCGAAACTTGATGGCAATAGCCTGCCGAACCGTACGCAAGCAACGGGAAACGGGTTGTCAGTTAAAGGGCAATCCGCTACTTATGCTGGAAACGCGTTTGAAACAACGGTCGAGAATCACGCCGAAAAAGCCAATAGCCATATTGATTCCGACTCTTCTGTTGAAACAGAGGAAGGACTCAGTATGGAGTTGCAATATCTGGAGGAAGATCTGAACGAACTTGACGATGCAAAAGAAGCGTTGGATCGTTTACAGATTAATGCCGGAGTGCGTATCAGAAAGCGACATACTGATCTGAATGCCCAAAGTGAGGAAATCGCGCAGCCATCGGCTGATAGCAAAGTTTCCGACAATATTTCTGTCAATACATCTACCGGGACATCTACCGATACATCAGTCAGCAGCATGGCTGATATGCCTGTCAGTTCTGTCAGAAAAGAGCAGAAAATTTCCGGTTTGGACCTCAGCGGGCTGAAAGCACTGGGAGAAATTCAGGCGGAAGAAACTCAGACGCAGCCAGAACCAGCAGAGACATCAGCAGACCCTGGGGCAGCGATCAGAGCACAGAAAGTGGCTGACGTTTACCGCTGGCTGGACAGCGATAACGATATGGTGACCGAAAACTATATTCCCGTACCGGGCTTTGAACGTGTGGATGCGGATATCCCTGACGATCTCAGGCAAAAAATGGTGAATTTTGTTGAAGGTTACCTGAACGGGACTGAAAACAGCGTACCGGAAGAACAGAGATCTTCACTGGCGAAACTGTTCGTTGATGCCACAATCGACTATGACTGGGATAAGCGGGTCGAGTTTATTTCAAGACTTGAACACTATGGCTATAGTTTTGAGCCTACACATGGTGATAAAAGCATTGTGTCGTTCTGGTCTGGCAAGAACTTTAAACAATATCGCGACATTCTGGATGCAGCCCAAACAGACGGTAAAAAGGTCGTTTACGATATTGATGTAAAAGGTAACTCTTTTGCCATTGAACTCAACAAGACGTTGGTGCGTTGGGGTGGCATTTTCCTTGATTCAGATAATGCACAGCAGAATGCACTGCAATCAGTCATTAATGCCTCTGCGCGGAGTAATACGGGTTTTTGGAGTTCCGTGTATGCAACCGGATCACGTGATGATGTCTATGTCATTGCTGAAGGTGGTCTGCGTTTGGGCAACTATTTCTGGAATGTTGAATTACCAGTACTGCGTCAATTACAGCGTGAAGGATTAGTGGGAGAAATCCGCCTGCTGGATAAAGCAGCCAAAGAGTACCAGGGCGTACCGCCTGACGAGATTGGCCGTAGGCTGACAGAAGCGGGCGTCTCCGTAAAAGCGCGTTTTGACTTACTTAGCCTTAAAGAACAGGAAAAACTCCTTGCGTTAAACCCTGACAGATATAAGCCGGATACACTGATTGATCTGAATATCAAAACCAGCGCCATCGATAATCTGCTAAATCAGGCATTGCCATTCTATGGATTACGTGTAGAGCGCAACTTGCTGGTACATGAATCTGATGATGAGGAAGGTTTTGAAGTCCGTCCGTGGCCGGGCAAGCGTGATGATGGTTCTGAGAACGAGAGCTTCAAGACCATTATTGTGCAAGATCAGGATGATACAGCTCAGATTAGAGCTATTGAACGCTTTATCCTCGCCAACTATGACAATTATGCTCAACTGCCTGATGCGTTGCACCTAGTGGATGATCGCATTGTTTCTCATGATAACGGACGTACCCGTATTCTGGCTGAAAAAGTGGAAGGTAGCTGGCGTTACCAACCGAGAACTGACCTGATGTCTGTCAGTGAATTGCAAGAAGCGGCTTACGTTAAAGGCAAAATCCGTGGTGACAGTTATCAGAATATACTGGATGCGCTTAGAAGCTATGAAAATGTGCTGCAAGAAAGTAAAGATTATGACCTGCATGCCATTGAAAAACTGGCTGCTTTGCGTCATCAGGTGGAAGGCTATCTATTGGGACATCCGGATTCAGAACGTGCGCCAACACTGAAAAACCTGTTGTCACAAATTAATGTGCGGATTAACGAGTCAACGACGCTTGCAGAATCTACCGTGGAAAGTTCCGGTAAGGGTAGTTTCAGTGAGCTGTATAACAAACTGGGCAATGCCAACCTGAAAGATTCGAAACATCTTTATATTGATGAGCAGGGAGATTTTGTTACCCGTGGTAAATCCAATATTCAGATTGCCACGAAAGCAGAAAGTGCAGAAAAAGCGATTGAGCAAGTCAAGGCATCTGTCACCAGAGAATATGGTCAGTCAGTGACAGAAGCTGTTTTCTCAAATCTGAATACCCGTGACCTGGCGAAAGATGGCAAAGGAATCGATGTCTCTGGTTTGAAAAAAATACATCAGGCCATTGAACAGCAGTTATCTCCGATCAGCGCCACTCTGTTTATCTGGAAGCCAAGTGATCACAGTCGGTTAGGACATGCAGCCCTGCAAATCGGACATGGACGTATTGAAGTCAGTGCAGAAAATGCCGGGGAATTTAATGAGAAAAACTATGTCAGTTGGTGGCCAAAAGGTGGCAAATCAACCAACATTAGCCGCATTTTTGATGTCTCCACGAGCGAACATTCGGACGTAAGACTCCGCTGGCGTGACCTCAGCCAACCGGCAGCACAACATGACGCGCTGGCGCTGGATATTGCTTCCGAAGAAAATGATAAATTTGACACGCGCAAGCGGGAAAAATTTATTGAAGAATTACAGGTAGTACAAAAAGGCATTGATGCAAGATTTAAAGACATCAGCGAAGGTTTTGCTATGGCTGCTTTGGCGAATCCTAATCTGTTGAAATCTGCCGGCATACCGGAGCATATCTCGCGCCCGTTTATGCAACAGTGGGAAGATAGCAGCATAGATATGCTTGAAGTGGGTAAGAGATTTGCGGAAGCACTACGAACAGCCGCGAAACGACAGACACCTGAACTGATTGAGGAGGATATTGTTGATGTTATTCGTCAATTTGCAGAGCATGAACTGAGCAATATTCAGGACTTTCAGGCCAGTGAACCCGATCAGGGACGTGTCTTCCGTATTAATCTGGCAGGCTTGGATGCGGCAGCGATGCAGGCGGAATGGCATAAAATTAGCCAGAATCCTGACGCCCGTTACCAGTTACTGACAGGTAACTGCTCAAGTATTGTTGCCAGAGTTCTCAAAGCGGGGGGAGCGGATCAGGTCATCGGACATAAATGGCGACCACACTTTGGCGTTTGGACACCAACTGAACTGTTCAATTATGCACAGGCATTGCAGGTAGCTCAGGTTGAGCACATAGTCAGGAAGCCAAACCGTCTGATCGGTGAAAATTTGACAGAGCCGGGTAACAGCGAAAGCAAAGATAAAAACAAGGTACTGGAAAATGTCGCCATTGATAATGATGGTACGCCACCACGTGAGCGCGAACCATTTAACCCGATAGCACGCTTTCTGAATAACGAACTTTATGGTGCCAAAGATGCCCGCCGTAATGTCAATGAAGATACCCAGATATTGCTGGATCACGCGGTTAATAACGGTACAGTAGATAAAGTTACATTACGTGGCAGTGCCGGACGCCTGACAGGCTATTACCATCTCTCTGCTCAGGAAACAGAGGCATCTACAGAACAATGTATAACGAAAAAAGTTGTACTTTTCATTCATGGCTCCGGTTCATCAGCGGAAGAACAAGCCGGTGCAATCCAGCATCACTATCAAAAACAGGATATTGATTTGCTGGCGGTCAATATGCGGGGTTATGGTTCCAGTGACGGACATCCGAGTGAAAAAGGGCTGTATCAGGATGCTCGTACGATGTTCCATTATCTGGTTAATGATCGTGGCATCAAACCGGAAAATATCATTATTCATGGCTACTCAATGGGAGGCCCGATTGCGGCAGATCTGGCCCGTTATGCAGAACACAGTGGACAGCCAGTATCCGGCTTGTTGCTTGATCGCCCAATGCCGAGTATGACCAAAGCCATTACAGCCCATGAAGTACCAAACCCTGCGGGGATAACTGGGGTGCTGGCAAAAGCGGTGAATGGTCAGTTTTCGGTTGAAAAAAATCTGCAAGGTATCTCGAAACAGACACCAATCATGTTGTTGACCGATAACGAAGGATTGGGGGCTGAAGGTGAAAAACTGCGTACCAAACTCAAGCTATCGGGCTATTCGGTATCGGGTGAACATACTTTTTATGGGCATGAAGACAGCAACAGATTAATTAAGCAATTTGCGCGGCAGATTGTGACTAATCTGTTTGATATGCAACACCAGCCTGATAAACCAGAAATACTTAAAGACATCTGGGGTGAATTGAAAAACGTTGGCGAAGTGCTGAAACCACAGGTAAACAAAGCAGGCATAACCACGCATGATATCCGCACAACAGAAGATTTTCTGGCAGGTTATAAGCAGGGCCATGCCAAACAGATCGTGGATGGATTCCGTTCAGACATGAGCATCAAGCAATTGGCGGATCTGCTGGTTAAAGGAAACTGGAGCGCAGAACAAAAAGGTGCTTTGACATGGGAAATTGAAAGTAGAGCCGTGAAAGTCACTTTTCAGGATAAGGCTGAGAAATTCAACCTCCTGTTCCGTGATGTTGCTTCTACGGGTATTGCTGATGCTAAGGCGAGTGAACAGCTTGCACCACAGTCATTGTTCCTGAATCTGTCCAATGATGGCTACGGTGGGCGTTGTGACCCATTATCGAAGCTGGTTCTGGTGGCGAAACAGCTTGAAAATGACGGTCAGGACGGCGTTGCCCGTAAGCTACTGGAAAAAATGTACTCCACAGCCGCCGTACTCAGTAATCCAGATCTGTATTCAGACACTGAACTTGCTAATGCCAATAAGTTCTTGGGATCTTTGGCAGCTCTGCATGCCCGTAATCCGATGTACGAGACATTCATCAAAGTATGGGAAGAGAAACTGGAAGGCGAGCGGGCACTGACTGTCAATGGCGTAATTAATAAAGTGACTGCGGCAAATGCCGATGGTAAATCGGTTCTGCTTGAACTGGATGTACCCGGTCATGCGATGAGTGCGTGGGCGAAAGGCAGCGGTGAAAATCGTGTCTATGGTTTCTATGACCCGAATGTCGGTATTATCGAATTTTCGTCTGTCGAAAAATTTGGCGATTACATGACTCGCTTCTTCGGTAAAACTGGTCTGAATATGGAAAACAGCTACAAAATGCCGAAAAATGACGCGGGTGAAGCTGTTTTTTACCGTGTGGTGGTGATAGATGGCGGTGTACTGGCGACCTATAAACCAACCCACAATGTAAGCATGAGGGATATCCTTGATCTGAATGTGTTTGATGAAACACCAATGAAGGCACGTACAGAAACTGAAATTACCGATGTGGTGAAATCACCACTCAAGGACAATGAAAGCGCAAAAACCAGTTTACTGGAAAAAGCGCTTTACAGCCTCTTTGATGCAAAATCAGGCGGAAAAGAGTTGGGTGAATATTCTCTCCATTTCAATCAGGGAGAATCATTGATCAATAACCTTAAGAAACTGATACCAGAGATTGGCGATGTACGTCTGACTAATGGAAATCACGTTGAGTCAAAAGAATTTCTGGAAGGTCTTTGCTTTGCTTTGTCTGCCCGCTACATGATGGAAGAACGAGTACATGGTTCGGGTGGTGGCAAAAAGTATATGGTGTGGTTGATGGATGCTGTTAAAGCCTACAACGACAACACAGCAAATAAAAAGAGTGACATCAATTCAGTTGAGGCTTCTTTACTTAACCAGTATCGTCGCCAATATATCGGTTCAGCCATTGAAGATTTGTTATTGATTCAATATACCCAAACTCAATATTTAGCCGATTCGCAAGAGCTTGAGCAGAAAGCCAATGAAATTTATGGTGGAAAACTGAAAGACAATGGACTGACAGGAAAAAGAATTGACTGGGCGTTGAAGCCTGATATTTCTGGCTATGAGTTTGAGATGGATAAGTTGCGTAATGTAAATAAGACAACTTATATGTCCTTTATGTCTGAAAATCATGCAATGGCAATCACTGTACATAAAGAGACAACTCAAACCATCTGGTCATTCTATGATCCTAACTTTGGTATCAAATCATTCAATAATTATGAGAATTTTAGATCCTTTATGGATTCCTTCTATAAGGGAATAATAACGGGTTATAAATTTGGTTTTCCTTATCGTTATGAAGCTAGCAAAATACCAGGCCAAAGTTTCTATGTTAACTACACTGCGTTTGAAGATGGCACCATTACCGATTATGACGGAATCTGGCAACAGGCACGTGAAGGTGAACAACCATATGTATTACGTGCGCTGAAAGAACAGGGGAAGACCTTTCAACTGGGTTCAGATGTGATTGGACGTGTGGTTGATTATCGTGATGATACGGTAACGCTGGAAGTCGTAGTGAAACGGGGCCAAGAAGTACAGAAAGTACAGATTGACGTTGAAAGCAACAACTTTAAGCAGGCAGCTAATCTTGTACAATCAAATATCAATAAACTCGTTGCGAACTCAGAAACCAGCAAATTAACGCTCAACGCTGCGGGAGATATCAGCATCACCGACGAGGTGAAATCACCACTCAAGGACAATCTGCCTGAAGGTGTTGACCGTGTGGTTGACAATAAAAATGTCGCATCATGGGAACGTGTTACCGTCACACCACAGGCGGAAGGGAGCGAAAGCCGCTTTGATGGTCAGGTTATCATTCAGACAGAAAATGATCCTACGGTCGCCAAAGCGGCTGCGAGTTTGGCAGGTAAACATCCTGATACCAGCGTTGTTATCCAGCTTGATGCGAATGGTGAGTATCGTGTGGTTTACGGTGAACCTGCTAAATTGTCTGGCAAATTACGCTGGCAGATTGTCGGACACGGGAGTGATGCATCAACTCAGCATCTGACTCGCATGGCGGGATACAGTGCTGATGAATTAGCACTGAAACTGAAACAATTCAGTATAAACTTCAAACAGGCAGGTACACCCGAACATATCAGCCTTGTGGGCTGTTCATTGATCCGTGATGATAAACGTGACGGTTTCGCCCGACGCTTTATTTCAGCACTTGATGGGCAAGGGATCCGCACTACAGTGTCGGCACGCAGTAGTGAAGTTGCGATAGACAGCATTGGTCGCAAACATACCCGTGATGCTCAGGAGCAATGGACTCATAAGCTGGTGGACAACAAAATTGTGCTGGGCTGGAATGACAAGGGGGAGATGGAAACTCGTTCTGAACGGATCCGCCGCGGCATCTCTGAAAATGACATTACTCTGTCCCGTGTGGGGCACAGCAATGTGGAGGTCAAACCGCAGGGAGCAATTGCAGAAAACACCGAAACATTCCACGCACCGAAGCAGTATGACAAGGTACTGCAAAATAATAATGCACCGAATGCAGCATCTTCTAACCAGCATCTGAGCTATTCCGGCAATATTCAGGTACAAGTAGGAGATGGAGAATTTACTGTTATCAACTGGGGAACCACTAATGTTGGGATCAAAGTGGGAACAGGCGGCTTTAAATCTCTGGCTTTCGGTGATAACAATGTGATGGTTCACATTGGTCATGGTGACAGCAAGCATAGTGTAGATATTGCTGGTTATCAGGCATTTGAAGGTGCACAACTGTTTGTGGGTAACCGTAACGTCAGTTTCAACTTGGGGCGCAGCAATGACCTGATTGTGATGTTGGAAAAATCCATTCCGACACCGCCATTGGTTAACCCATTTGATGGTGCGGCACGCATTTCCGGCGTATTGCAAGATATTGCCAGCTCGCAAGGTTCATCGGATTGGCTGACAGTTCAGGATCAACAATGGTCCCTGGAAGGAGCGAAGAAGTATGTCAGCGATCTGTCAGGCCTCGATCTGACCAGCAGTGTCAAATATGAAACCCTGACTGAACTCAATACAGAGAACGAGCGTAGCAGTCGCGGCCTGAAAAATGATATCGAAAGTACCCTGAACAAGAAATACAACCAATGGTTGGGAGGGGCTGGTAATAAGCCTGAACCGGGAAGCCTCAGCCGGGCAGATAAGTTCCGGCAGGCAAATGAGAAACTGGCTTTCAACTTTGCCGTTGGTGGACAAGGTGCTGATATTCAGGTGACAACTGGCAACTGGAACTTCATGTTTGGTGATAATATTCAATCGATACTGGATACCAATCTGGGTTCACTGTTTGGTTTGATGACTCAGCAATACACCTCAACAGGTATGGCAAAAACCACCTTTACATTCAGTCCGACGGATCTGCCACGTCAGATCAAGAACAAGCTACTGGGAAATCTTGCTGGCGTCAGAGCTGATACTACATTGGCGGATATCTTTGGTGTCGATTATACACCCGATGGACGCATTATTTCCCGTTCCGGTCAACCCGTGGATGGCGTTGCTATTCTGCGGGAAATGCTGGAGATCATTGGGGAATTCAGTGGTGATCAACTGAAAGCATTCACTGATCCCGACAAATTACTTGATAGCTTAAAAGCCGGGTTAAATACTGGTGCCGATGGCATTAAATCCTTCGCAGAAAGCCACGGATTGAAAGCAAAAGCTCCTGCTGACACAGAGGAAGGCAAAATATCTCTGAGTGAAGGTAATAAACCGACCGAGCAAACCGAAGCTGAACAACCAGAACGTGCATTTGGGTTTAACGCTCTGAACCTGCCAAACCTGTTTGCGACTTTGTTCAATCAGGATAAACAGGCTGAGATGAAATCTCTGGTCACTAACCTGAAAGAGAACCTGACAGCCGATTTGTTGAACATGAAGGACAAAACTTTTGACTTCCTGCGCAACAGCGGTCATCTGCAAGGTGACGGTGATATTCATATCTCTCTCGGTAACTACAACTTTAACTGGAGTGGTGACGGTAAAGATCTTGGTGCATATCTGGGAGATAACAACAACGTCTGGGGCGGTCGTGGTGATGACGTCTTCTACTCTGTAGGAACCTCCAATATTTTCACGGGCGGTGAAGGTAATGACGTGGGAGTTCTGATGGGGCGTGAAAATATGATGTTTGGCGATATAGGCAATGACGTTGCTGTGCTGGCCGGACGCATTAACTACGCTTACATGGGGGATGGTAATGATCAGGTCTTTGCTTTCGGTGAAAACGGTGTGATTCAAGGTGGCAAAGGACGCGACTATATCGTGGCGTCTGGTAACTTCAACCATATTGATGCTGGCGAAGATCAGGATTATGTCGTCACTATTGGTAATAACAATCAGGTGGATTTGGGAGAGGGTGACGACTTTGCGACCGTATTTGGTAACTATAACCGAATTGATGGCAACAGTGGCAGTAACTCTATCAAACTGATGGGATATCACGCGGTAATCAATGGTGGTACGGGTAATGATCATCTGATTGCCGATGTGGTTTCCAAGTTCAGCCAGTTTAATGGTGGTGATGGCGATGATCTGCTGGTACTGGGTGGATATCAGAACCGCTTTAAGGGAGGAACAGGTGTCAATAGTTTTGTGGTCAGCGGGAATGTCATTGATAACGTGGTTGAAGATATCAAACAAGGCGACAAAATCGTTTTCAACGATATCAACTGGCAAAGCTTGTGGTTCCAACGTAGTGGTTACGATTTGGTTCTGTTGACCAACCGCAATGTCCGGGATAGTTCGGTACAGGGACAGTTTGAAACGATAGGCTCTGTGACCTTCAATAATTACTTTAATGGTAATCGTGCGGATATCATTACCCTGATGGGCGATAAAGATGCACAAGGCGAACGCGAATATAAAGCCCTTTCTGACAATGCTGTGGATACGTTGGTGCAGGCTATGAGCGGATTTTCCCCGAATATCGGTGCCAGTGGTTTTATTGACTCGTTTGATAGCCAGACGAAGTCAACCATCATCACTGCTTGGACTGATACAACAAACGGGAAGTCTAAACTGGCCTGATGGCGGACAGCATTCTGACGTTTAAAATTTCTAATAACAATTTTAATTAATAGCAGCGGCCCACAACAGAGTGGGCCGCTTTAGTCTGCTGGCAAACATCCTTTCTCAATCACCATTCACCTGTTTTTGCATTAATTGATTTATCAAATTCAAGACACTCAGTAAGCAATAACGCTGTTCTGACGTTAAACGCAGGTAACGACGAGCCGCCGGGAGACGGCTGACGATTTCAGAAGCAGCAAAATGCCCAATTTCGCAACGCCATTTTCCTTCTCTGATTTGCAGGCTACATGATCGAAAGTCGAGCTCTTCTAAGGTCTGCCGGATAACAGGGTATTGCTCTAGTTGCTCAATCAATTTGCAGCCATCTTTCTGTTTTGAGAAGAAACATATCTGTTTTTTGCGCAGGCTACCTCCCGTTTTCACTTGTATCTCTGCATTCAAAAGCTGATTTATCGTTCCTGAAACAGAAAATTGTGTGTAAACAATAAATGCCATAAACAGAGTTTTTACCCTTTCGTTTACACATATTGTCAATTGTTCTTCTGGTTTGATGAGCAGCTCATCCGGCCTTGTTCTCGCATAGTGATAGGGTTGAAGATCTCTCTCCAGCCTGTTGAGTGTCAGTCCCGCCTGATAAGTGGCAGGCAGACGCTGCTTATTGATTTTTTGCCAGAAGGAGACCTTAGGAGAGGTTGCGTAATGGCTCAAGTTTAATCTCCTTCAATTCAGTTTCAGAGAAAGTTTTAGACAGAATTAATTCCACATCGACAGTCTTGAACGGGTTGACTTTTTGCACAAATATTGTCCATATCAACGCATAGCTCGCTGTTAAACCGAGCATAATTAGGAACGGAATATAAACATCGGCTTTGTTCATGCCTGGTGGCGTGATGTGAATAAGGGCTAAGATAATTCCGACACTGGAAATAATCTGTGGTAGTGGAAAAAGGGGGGATTTATAGGCGCGATGCAGGTCTGGTCGGCGAATACGCAGCAGGATAACAGAGATAGTTACCAACAAGTAAGCTGTTCCCCAGGAACATACCGCAGCCAAGACCAGCGGAATAATACGGCTCAGATCTCCCTGAATAGCGAAAGCATGTATGCAGGGGATTAGAGCAGCAACTAAAATACCAAACACTGGCGTTTTAAACCTTGGATGCAGGTAAGTAAAAATGCGAGGTAAAACGCCATCAAGAGCCATACCGTATAAAATACGAGGAACAGCTGCCATCAGTGTATTAATGGTTGCTGCGCCCGCCAGCAATAGGCCGAAACCAATCCAGTATTTACCGAAATCCCCCATTATCTGCCCTGCAAAAGCCGGAATTGCCATCGGGGTTTCCAATAATCTGACATTATTTGCAGGATCAACAATGATATTTTCTACCTGATGAGTCATTGCGGCACCGTACATAAACATACAGAGCGCAACAGCGCACAGGCCAGTTGCCATTGCACGTGGGATCACTTTGGCAGAATTTTTGATTTCCGGTGCCATCGGTGTAACCAGTTCACAGCCCATGAACATAAACATCGCCATACCGATCAGGCTTAATACCATTGTCGGATCAGAAACATTAAGCGCCTGACCAAACCAGCCATCTACTGACGCATGAAATGGCATTAGCAGGCCGCACAGGCTAAAGATCACCAACGTACTCCACATAGCAAACGTCAATACAATCTCCACCTTACTGAATGCTTCAATACCAAACGCATTAAGCAGTCCGAAGGTGAGCACTAGTCCTACTCCGACCATCCAGGAAGTATTATTACTCTCCATCACTGTATTGAGGCTTTCAAAGTTAACCAATGCCATAATGCCGGAAAGAATGGTTTCCGCAGTACCAGCAAAAACGTGAACGATCAGGTAAGCAGAGAGCGCTCCGGTTATTGCCCAGAACCGTCCCATACCACAAGAAATATAGTCATATACCGATCCAGAAGTAGGCAAAATTGCAGCGGCTTCGGAGAAAGTCGTTAATTGAGCCTGCATCACGATAAAGCTGAGCAATACAGCTAAAGCAAAAGTGTCACCACCGATACCAAACCCGCTGGTTACTGTTAGAATGACCGGACTTGCCATAATCACACCGACAGAACTGGCAAGTGTCGTTGGGAACCCTATTTTGCCTTTCTCAATGTGTGATATTAATTTTGAGGACATATTCATTTTGCTTCCCTTTTTCCCCCTGAAATACAGTCGATTGTGAATTTTTTGTAAACAAAAAATGACTGTGATTCAACTATAAAGATAAGGGGAAAAGCGCCGCTATCATTCTAAAGAACGATACCCAAAGGGGGTATAACGTACCTGTTTCTGCCGAAAAGTACCAAAGAAAAGGGTGAAAAACACCATAATATAAGCTATATCAAACAATAAGATAAATTGATTTATTAATATATTAATAAACGTGGTGTCAGAGGTGAAAATTTAGTCTAAAAGCCACTAAAATCTAAGAAAAGAAGTTTTAATTAATGTAATCAAGTTCACATTATTAACATATGTATTTTCTATTAAAAGTCAGAGCAACCATGATGAGTACAAAGTTGAGTCAGATAGGAGACACTAATGAATACACTTCCATTCAGTCATCATCAACAAACACTGATTAATTGCTGTCTGAATACGATCGCTCATATTATTCCTGTATCTGCTGCGGTTTATTATCTTGTTGATGATCAATGGCGGCCTGAACACCATATTCTGTACGGCATTACACCTCGAATGCATCAGGTATATTTAGAGCATTTTTGTCAGTTAGATCCTCTACGTCCAGAGAATTTCACAAACGATGAACGGCGTCTTATCAGCATGAACGACAACATACAAGCGAGTAGTCAACGGTTTTATCAAGATTTTATGCTACCTAACAACTTAACGGATATGGTCGAAATTTTTATCCGTCGTAGGAACAAAATCATCGCTGGTATTTCTGTTCTCAGAGACAGTCCGTTTCAGGATCAGGAAGTGATGAGGCTCAATGCTATTATTCCTATTGCTGAATTAATGACTTTTGATATTTTGCCTGAATCACAGATTGCATTTACAGCCAAAGAACAGGAGATTATTCATTTGGTCAGAGAAGGTGCCAGTAATAAACGTATTGCATTACTGCTTGATGTCTCGCTTTCTACTGTGAAAACTCACCTGCGAAATATTTTTGCCAAAGCCAATGTTACCAATCGTACAGAATTAGTCTCTTCCGGCTTTATTAGCCGCAAAGAAAAAGGGTTATGTATTCAACATATTGATTGACTCTAAATATAATATTCTCTTTCGATAAAAGTCCCGATGACTTTGTCATGCATTTCCGGCGATTTTGAATAACCGAGTGTTTTACGGTTCAACCTCTTAATTCGATTTCGTAGGGTAAGATTTTCGCGTTCGATACGCTGCGTAAATGTTTTTCCTTTCCAACGAGGTGATTATTCGTCGGTAACAATTGTCAGCTTTGAAATTGTCTGTGCACCAGAAGATACATACCCACAATTGGGAATACCAAACTGGTCTGACGGTTTTATTAACTAAATCTGATTAACAAAAATGGCTCACATCAGTGGGCCATTATTTTTTACCATTTATTTAAAAATAACATCGTCATTATTATCTGATGGTTGATTAGATATGAGCTATATATTTTTTATTATAAGTAGTCTAATTAAAAATATTGTCAAATGTTTTTATGTCATTTGAGTGGGATTATTGGGACTAAGTATGGTGGTTAAACAGACTTTATAATTTAACTATATTGATTTTAAAAGTAAAAACGGGGTACTTTCCAATTGATAATTTTTGTCTGCTTGCCAGCTTATTTTTCTATGTATCAATCTAATAAATTGACCAGATTAAATATCATTGATTTCAATTTATTCTTGAGATATTCATTTTTTAAACCTATTTAAATACTGATGCTCAGTTGCGTTTTGTAACTGGGTTTTTTTATCTTCAATTTTTGTATTTATTCCGGGATTTATTTATGGGAAAACCATTTTGGAGAAGTGTTGAGTACTTTTTTACAGGAAATTATTCCGCAGATGATGGCGATAATAATATCGTTGCCATCGGATTTGGTGGTCAAATACAGGCTTATGGCGGTAATGATCACATTACATTAGGCTCTATTGGTGCAGTGGTTTATACCGGTTCCGGTCACGATACGGTCGTTGGTGGGGCCGCCTATCTGAAAGTTAACGATACCACTGGCAATCTGAACGTCAAAGGTGCGGCGGGATATGCGGAAATTAATAAAGAAAAGGAGGGAACAATTACTTTTTCCGGTGCGACTGGAGGGGCAGCTATTCAACATAATGGACATTCTGGTAATGTGCACTATTCAGGGATAGCAGCATATAACGATTTATATCGTCGGGGAAACAGCGGTGATATTACCTTCAAAGGATTGGGCGGTTATAACCATCTCTACTCAGATGTCACCCACGGCAATATTCATTTTATCGGCGGGGGCGGTTATAACCAAATTACCCGTAAGGGGCTAGCTGATTGTTTCAGTGGTGAAGGCATTGTTTACGCTAAAGCAGAAGAAATTGTACTGACCACTGCAATGATGGGAGGAAGCTGGATTGAAGAATCACAGAAAGTCATTGGTGTTAAATCTACGCGGGATATAAATACCTATCTGTTTGCATTTGCGGATGAGCAATATACAAAAGTTAATAAAATTCATCTTTATAATGATCCTAGAACCGGCAGGCTGAAATATTACACCACTTCCTGGTATAAAAAGGGAAATCATCTCAAAAATCTGGCATCTCAAGATATTTCTGACTATGGCGGTTATCAAGTGGTTGATGTTGATGGTGCCTATACCTTGTCAAATCTGACGGTTGAACAACACCAGTCATTTACGGTGCATGCGCTGGAAAGTGAGCTACCGGAAAACGAATGGGTAACGTATGGCGGTGGTGTCCAGATCGCCGCAGAAAATATTACTTTGTCAGATGCCCAAATGGGCGGTTATGCGGTTTCAACCGATGGTTCAACTGTTGCTGTCAAGCCCGTGAAATCCAACCGGATGGAAAATACCTATTTGTATGCCCAGGTCTTCGGCGGATATACCAAAGTCGTGGTAGTACAACTGGCTAACGACCCTAAAACTGGTGAGCTGAAATACATTGCCACGTCATGGTATAAGGCCGGCGATCAAACAGCCGCTTTGGCAGATCAATTTATTGGTATTCATTCTGGCTATAAAGTTATTGGTAAAGGCAGTTATACACTGAGTAATGTCCATTACAGTGTGAATACTGTCCGCGTGACTTCTGAGCGAATTGCCAATATGCATGAGTTCTGTGAACAGGAATTGTTACCCAAGAAACAGGATGACAGTCACGGTGATGTCCGGTTCGAAGGTGCAGGGGGCGGCAATGTGATCAAATCCAACGTAGCCCGTGGCAATGTTTACTTTAAGGGTGCAGGGCTTGCCAATGTTATTCTGCATAATTCAGAAATCGGTGACACTGAATTTGATGGCGGTGGCGCTGCCAATGTTATTTTCAAGAAAGGCAGAAAAGGTCAGCTGCATTTCAACGGTGGTGGTCTTGCCAACGTTATTACTCATATCAGTATGTCTCCTGCCACTGCATTACAGGAACCTCATAGCAGCCAGACTAAAGTTGTTGCTCTGGGTGGTGCCAATATCCTAACCCGAAAAGGAGATGGCAAGGTTTTTGCCATCATGGGAGGCGGTGCCAACGTATTGAACCATATCGGGCAGGGTGTAACCACAAGTGTGATGATGGGGGGTGCCAATATCCTGACGAAAGTGGGGGATGGAGAGACCACCGGCATTATGTTTGGCCTCGGTAATGTGTTGACCCATGTCGGTAACGGCAGAACACTGGGAGCTATGGGCGCAGCAGGCAACGTCTTTACCAAAGTAGGGAATGGGGAAACTATCGCTGCCATGCTGGCCGTCGGCAATATCTTTACCCATGTTGGTCAGGGTGATGCGTACGCCATAATGGCGGGTGGTGGCAATATCTTTACCAAAGTGGGTAACGGTCATGCCCTGGCTCTGATGGTGGCACTGGGCAACGTTTTTACCCATGTCGGGGATGGCCTGAGTGTTGCACTGATGGTGGCCAAAGGCAATATGGCGACTAAAGTGGGGAACGGTGAAACCCTCGTCGCCATGATAGGGGTCGGTAATATCATGACCCATATTGGTGATGGTAATACCTTTGCCGCGATGCTGGGTGAGGCGAATGTCCTGACCAAAGCTGGTCATGAGCTGACGGCCGCGCTGATGATAGGCAAGGCCAATATTTATACCCATGTGGGTAACGGCACCAGTATTGGTCTGTTTGTCGGCGAGGCTAATATTATGACAAAAGTTGGTGATGGTACGACGCTGGCGGCGATGTTTGGTCAGGCCAATATCATGACTCATGTCGGCCAGGGAATGACGGGCGTGTTGGCACTGGGCGAAGCCAATGTGGTGACGAAAGTCGGGCATAATTTTCTCGGCGTTGTGGCGGCAGCCAAGGCAAATGTGATAACCCATGTCGGGCAGGGCACGACAGCCGGTTTGTTGTTAGGCAAAGGCAATATTCTGACTAAAGTGGGAACGGGGACGACAGCCGGTCTGCTGGTTTCTCAATTTGGTAACATCATGACCCATGTGGGTGACGGCAATACGGTGGGATTTGCTAAAGGTAATCTGAACCTGATGACCAAAGTGGGGGATGGCTTGGTTGTCAATGCCGCGTGGGGGGATGCCAATATCATGACCCATGTGGGGAGAGGCGATCACTATAACTTTGCCAAAGGGAAAGCCAATATCGTCACCAAAATCGGTGATGGGCAGACGGTCAATATTGTGCAGGGTACAGCCAATATCATCACTCATGTCGGTAAAGGTAATGATTATACTGGTGCCTGGGGTAAAGCGAATGTTATTACGAAAGTCGGTCAGGGGCGTCAGGTTACGCTGGCGAAAGGTGATGCCAACATTGTGACACAGGTGGGGCAGGGTGACAGCTTCAACGCCTTGTGGAGTCAAAGTAATATCGTCACCAAAGTTGGTGATGGTATGCTGGTTACCGCTGCGAAAGGTAAGAGTAATATCACTACCAACGTGGGTAATGGTTTAAGTGTCGTGGCGACCCACGGTGATTTGAATGTGAATACCAAAGTCGGTGACGGTGTTTCTGTCAGTGTGGCGTGGGGTAAATTCAATATCAACACCAAAGTGGGTGACGGCCTGAATCTCTCGGTGATGAAAGGGACAGGCAATGCCAATATCCATGTGGGCGACGGGATGAATATCCACGCTTCCTATGCCCGCAATAATGTTGCCATTCAGGTAGGAAACGGTGATTTTTATCATCTCGCTCTGGCCTCCGGTAACACCGAGAGGCATAAATTGGAAATACTGTTCAGTGAATTAAAACAAACGTTATTGGGGGTGATGGGCAGTCAGGGCATTAATTTTCTGGTACATGGCGATGAAGCAAACACATCCGGCAGTTACCGGGGCCGTGGTGCCATTAATCTGCCGGAAGTCAATGCGCTGAAAGGCTTTGAACTGACTGAAATGGCGGAAGTCAGGTCAGACTTAGCCACTGATTTGCGCGCTTCGGTGAATCAGCTCAATACGCCGGACATCAGCAAACTGAAAAGCATCATGAATGCTGATGAACAGTCTCCAAAAATCCGGAAGCCGAATCTGATTGCCAATGGTGATTTTGAAGCGAGAGAGCTGGGTTGGGGATTTACCGAGGGCATTGAAGCTCTGCATCCAGCCGAAGCTTATGGTTTGGGTAACTATGAGCACGGCAAATATGTCACTGAGCTGGATACATATGTCAACACCACTATTTATCAGGATCTCCGGCAACTTCAAGCAGGTGAAGTCATTACCCTTGACTTTGATTTTGCCAAGCGGTCGGACAGTACTAATGATAATGGTATGGAAGTGCTCTGGAATGATCAGGTTGTCTTTTCGTCGTCAGGTGATGAAAGCACCTGGCAGCACAAACAACTGGTGCTGGTTGCACAGGCAGGCAGTAACCGGCTGGCGTTTAAAGGCACGGGTAACAGTGACAGCAAAGGCTATATTCTGGATAACGTGGTGGCGACTTCAGATCGTTCAGACAGCAGGGGTAATGCAGAATCCCCGTCCGGGAATTTGGTTTCTGGAAGAGTGTTAAGTGATAAAGCCAATGCGGAAGCAGACCGTGAACGCTTAAAGCAGGAAAAAGAGAAACAACTGGCGGCGATTGCAGATACACAATCTCAGTTGGCGGCGACTGATCTTTATGCCCTGAACACTAACGGACTGTCACAGCTTAGTGCTATCAAGGAAGAAGAGCAGACTGTGACGGATGAACTGCTGGCAAAAGTCATAGCACTTGAAAGTCTGAATAACCAAACATACACAAGCCATCAGGGAGAATCAGGCGCACAGTGGCGTCAGGATTTTGCCGGTGGATTGCTGGGTAACCTCCAGATACAACTGGATAGTGTAAAAGAAACGGCAGGCCGACAATTGGATAATGCACTTTCCACTATTCCAAAACAACAGGATCAGATAGAAGCCGCACTGAATAAATCGGAAGTCAATGTCGCTAAATCTAAACAAGATCAACTGAATGCGCAGAAAGATGTTGTGGATGCTCAGGCTAAGGCCGCATACCGGAAAGAAGAGGCGTTGACACAGCAGAAACAGGCTGAACAAGCCACACGGAATAGTTATCAGGCTCTTCAGGAAATTGAGGCTGAGGTAGGAACCGCAGCGAAGGACAATGCGCATAAACCGAACTTTACTAATGCTGGCAGCGGTCGGTCAGGTAAAGCCTATGAAGCAGAAGGCGCCGGTAATACAGCCAGCCATATTGGCTCTGGTTCCTTAATACAGGGAGTTGGTGCTTTCAGCCAGAAGTTGCAAGAGTCAGATAATGATTTGTCTGCACTTGCAGATGCTAAACAAGCTGTCGAACGTCTACAGATCAATGCAGGTCTTCGTGCCGGACATACGAACACCATTTATGTACCACGGTCATTACACACACCACAGTCATCACATCAATCAAATAATGGTAACGCTTCCTCTGTTGGCGTACTTGAATCGATAACAAATGTATCAGGATCGGAAAACCGAAAAGAACAACCTATTTCCGGTCTGGATCTGAGTGGGCTGAAAGCGTTGGGAAGGACAGACCCCCACTCAAGCAGCACCTCTCAAGTTCTACATAGCAGTCAAAGTTCCCTGAGAAGTGGAGCGACATATCCTTTTATTGCTGCAAGGGCTGCGAAAGTAGCGGATATCTACCGTTGGCTGAGCAAAAATAATGACCGGAGCGGAGAGCTTTCACAAGATAACTACATTCCTGTACCGGGTGGTGAACGTGTTGATATTGAGATAAATGACAACATCAGATATGAACTGACTAACGTTATTGAGAATTTTTTTAGTGTCATCCGACACACCATTCCTAACGACCAAATTGCACCGTTGGCGAAATTGTTTGTCGATTCCACCATTGATTTTGACTGGGATAAGCGCGTTCAATTTATGACTAAATTGGAACGTTTCGGTTATAGCTTTGAACCTCCTCATGGTGAGAAAAGTATTGTTTCATTCTGGTCAGGCCCAGAGTTCAGTGCCTACCGCCATGTACTGGATGCTGCGCAGAAAGACGGTAAAAAAGTGGTTTACGATATTGATGTAAAAGGGAACGTACTTGCTCTTGAACTCAATCAGAAATTAAAGGATTGGAGCAATATTTCTCTTGATCCTGATGACTTCAAACAACAGAATCTGCACTCTGCTATTAATGAAGCTGTGCGAAGTAATATAGGATTCTGGAGTTCTATTTATGCGACCGGAGCACGTGACGATATTTATGTTATTGTGCCGGGAGGTTTGCGTTTAAAGAATTTCTTCTGGAATGTTGAGTTGCCGGTATTGCGTCAATTACAACGTGAAGGTCTGGTCAATGAAATTCGCTTGCTGGATAAACCAGTATATCACTACCGGGACAAACCATTGGAATCCATTGGTCGCAGACTGACTGATGCCGGTGTCAGAGTAAAAATACGTTTTGATTCACTGAGTGCGGCTGAGAAGAAAAGCTATCTTGAGCAGGATCCTGATGGTTACCACGCCAATTCACTGATAGATCTGGATATCAAGTTGAGTGCTATCGATCGCATGTTAAATCAAGCGATTCCATTCTATCGTTTACGAACTGAACGTAATATTTTGATCCGCGAAGGCTTACATAACAGCTTTGAAGTTCTTCCTTGGGCGGAAACCCGATCTGCTCTGTTTAAAACCATAAAAGTTGATAATCCGAAAGATCCGGCACAGATGAAAACAATCGAACATTTCATCTTTGCTAATTATCAAAACTATGAACAACTCCCCGCTGAGTTGCGGCTGGTGGAAAATCATATTATTTCCCTTGAAGAGGGTCATACCCGTATTCTCGCGGAAAGAGCGGATGGTGTCTGGTATTATTTGCCGGATATCAAATTGATGTCAGGCGATGAGTTACAGAAAAAGGCTTATGTTAAAGGTAAGCCACTGGGGGAAAGTTACCGCAAGGTGATTGAGGCACTGCGTGCTTATGAACAAGTTTTACTGGAAAAGCCGGATTACTCACTGGATGCCATTGAAAAATTAACTGATTTACACCAACAGGTGGAAGGTTATCTGCTTGGGCACTCAGAATCTGGGCGGGCACCAGCGATGAAACTGCTGCTTTCCCAAATCAACACACGCCTGACTGCATCATTGGTACTGGCAGAGCCGACATTGAGAAGCTCAGGCCAAGGTAATTTCAGCGAATTATACATCAAGCTGGATAACGCCAATCTCAAGGATAGCAAACATCTCTACCTGGATGCACAAGGCGATTTTGTGACACGTGGTCAGTTCAGTTTGCACATCTCCAGAAATACCGCTGGTGCCGGGCTGCAACAGGTTATGGCAGCCGTGACCAAAGAATATGGACAGGATGTCACAAATGCAGTCTTTTCCAAACTGTCAGCCCGTGATCTGGCGAAAGATGGCCGGGGCATTGATATAGCTGGTCTGAAAAAAATCCATCTGGCGATTGAACAGCACTTATCCCCTGTCAGTGCAACACTGTATGTCTGGCGACCAAGTGAGTACAGCACCCTTGGTCATGTAGCGTTGCAAATTGGTCAGGGGCGTGTTCTGGTCAATGCAGACGATGCCAAGCATTTGAATGAAATAAATTATGTCAGTTGGTGGCCGGCAGGGAATAAATTTGTCGATATACGCGGGATGTTTGATATCTCGACACAAGATCAACCGGATCTGCGGCTTCGTTGGTATGACCTTAGTCAACCTGCTTTTCAGGCTCCAACGTTAACATTCGATGTTGAGGCCGAAGAGGATGATGATTTCGGGTTGGTTGATGGCTCTGCTGAGCTGAGAGAGTTTATTGAAAAACTGAGAATAGCCAAAGGGGTGGATGCAAAATTCAAGGATGTCAGTGAAATTTTTGCGATGGCTGCCCTTGCTAATCCTGAACTGCTCAAGTCCGCTGAAATACCGGAATATATTTATCGGCCATTTCTTGCGCAGTGGGATGATCCCAGTATAGATATGCATGAAGTTGGCCGGAATTTTGCCGAAACCTTACGTATGGTGGCACAAATGCAGACACCTAAACGTATGGAGAGTGCAATTGCCGATGTCATGCATCAATTTGCTGAAAGAGAGCTGGTAGAAATTACCGATTTCAAAAACAGCAAAACTGAACCTGATCGGGTATACCGCATCAATCTGGAAGGGCTTGATGTGGCAGCAATGCAGGCTGAATGGGGTAAAATCAGTAGTGATCCGGATGCCCGTTATCAGTTACTGACCAAAAATTGTTCCAGTGTCGTTGCGCGTATTCTCAGAGCGGGAGGCGCAGAGAAAATGCTCGGCAAAGCCTGGCGGCCTGCTTTTGGTGTCTGGACACCGAGTGATCTGTTTAACTTCGGCCGTTCATTGCAGCAAGCAGTTCATATTGAACGGGTTAAACAAAAACATCTCCGTCTCAATGGAGAGCCATTTGAAGCAATTCTGAATAATGAAACCAATGAGTATGAACTGGAGAGAGTTGCTATCTTAAACGATGGATCATTGCCGCGTGAGAGAGAACCGCTTAATCCATTGACTCGTTTCATGAATAATGAACTGTATGGTGTAAAAGAAGAACGTCGCCGGATCAGCCAGGAGGTACAAAATAAGCTCAATTTGGCAGTAAACCAGGGTGTTGCACAAAAAGTTACCCTACGGGGTGAAATCGGGCGCTTAGACGGTTATTACTATCGTGTACAAAGCAATCGTGCACAAAGCTCGTCACATACAAGCATGACAAATAAAGTCGTGCTGTTTATCCATGGCTCCGGTGCGTCTGCTGAAGAGCAAACGAGTAAAATTCAACCCCATTATCAACAACAGGGTATTGATATGCTCTCGGTCAATATGCGGGGTTACGGCACCAGCGATGGCTATCCGGGGGAATCAGGGATGTATCAGGATGTACGTACCATGTTCCGTTATCTGGTTAATGATCGTGGTATTAAGCCGGAAAACATCATTATCCACGGTTATTCAATGGGAGCGCCAATTGCGGCAGACCTTGCTCGTTACGCTGACAGACAAGGCATGGCTGTTTCCGGCTTACTGTTAGACAGGCCAATGCCAAGCATGAGCAAGGCAATTACTGCTCATGAAATACCGAATCCATCCGGTCTTACGGGTATATTGGCAAAAGCGGTCAATGGTAAATTCTCGGTAGAACAGAATTTACGGGGGATCTCGAAGCAGACGCCAATTATGTTACTGACCGACAATGAAGGTTTAGGTAATGAAGGTGAAAAACTCCGTACCAGATTAATGACAGCCGATTATAACATTTCCGGGGAACGAACGTATCATGGTCATGAATCCAGTTATCAACTGATGAGTCAGTATGCCGATAAAATTGTTTCTCACCTGTCTGGTACTGATCAGCAAGCACAGGAGAATACCTATCTTAAAGGCATCAAGAGTGATTTTAGACGCTATATGCAGGCGTTGAAACCTCAGGTTGATGAAGTGGGCATAGAGCACGATATACGTGCGACAAAGGTTTTTCTGTCTGGTTACAAACATAACCATGCTGAGCGTATAGTGGATGGCTTCCATTCGGATATGGACATCAAACAACTGGTGGATCTGTTGGTCAAAGGAAACTGGACGGCAGAGCAGAAAGGGGCGTTGGCATGGGAAATTGAAAACCGGGCACTGAAAATTACTCTTCGACCAAAAACGGAGAAATATAGCCAACTGTTCCGTGATATCACTGCCACTGGCGCAGTCGATCCTAAGGCAAGTGAACATTTAGCGCCACAATTGCTATTACTGAATTTGTCCAATGATGGTTTTGGCGGACGCTGTGTACCGCTATCTAAATTGGTTCTGCTGGCAAAACAGCTTGAGAATGACGGTCAGGAAAATGTTGGCCATGACTTGTTGAATAAACTTTACTCCGCAGCTTCGGTACTCAGCCATCCAGAGTTGTATTCCGAAGTTGAACAAGCCAACGCCAGTAAATTATTGGGTACATTGTCTGCACTCTATGCCAGAGATCCGATGTTAGACAGTACTTTCAAGATATGGAAAGAGAAACTGAGCGGTGAGAAGGCACTAACGGTAAAAGGTATGATTGAAAAAATCACTGCCACCAGCGTAGACGGTCAACCGATTCTGCTGGAGCTGGATACATTGGGTCATGCAATGGCTGCATGGTCAAAAGGCAGTGGAGAGAACCGGATGTATGGGTTCTATGATCCTAATGTCGGGATTGTGGAGTTTTCGTCTGTGGATAAATTCAGTAAATACGTTACACGTTTCTTCGGTCGTTCAGACCTGGACATGTCAGAAAGCTATAAAATGTCCAAAAATGGTCGGCGGGAAAGAGTTTTCGAGCGTGTGATTGTACTGGATGGTCAGGCACTGGCACCTTATCGTCCGGTAATTGGCGACATAAAAACCATGAAAGATATTCTGGCAATGGAAATCTTTGATGGCTCACCAATGAAAAATGCGCTGGAGAGACTTCGTCCGTTGAATAACCACGATGTCAATGCGTGGGAAGTTGTTGATGTTTTTCCGAGACTGGAACGCAAAAAAATGCGTTTTGATGGTCAGGTCATTATTCAGCTTGAAGATGATCCTATTGTGGCCGATTCTGTCTCTTATCTGACCGGTAAGCACCCGAAAGAGAGTGTGCTTGTCCAGCTTGATACCAACGGCCAGTATAAGGTGATATACGGTGATCCAAGCTTGTTGAACGGCAAAATACGCTGGCAGGTTGTTGGGCACGGTGGTGATGATATTGATGGATTTAATCACACGACTCTGAGTGATTACACTGCATCTGAGCTGGCGATGCGGTTAAAACAGTTCAAAAATAGCTTCCAGTATGGAGGGGAGCTTGACCATATCAGTCTGGTAGGGTGTTCTCTACTCAGTGATGATAAGCGGGATGGCTTTGCTTATCGCTTGATTTCAGCTCTTGATGAAAATGGGATCCGTACCACGGTATCTGCCCGTCGCACTGAAGTTGTGATCGGTAAATCAGGGCGTAAATATACGAAATCAGAACATAATACGCTGGAAAATAAGATCTTCGACAATAAAATCGTTTTGAACTGGAACGAGCAAGGAGAGTTGGAAGGTCATTCAGAACGTATACGCAATAATGTCTCTGAAAACGATGTTTCGCTTGTGCGTGTAGGCAGTTTGCGTACAGATAGCAGAAAAAACCGGGCACGCGGGGCTATTACAGACAATACCGAAGTATTCCATGCACCGGAAAAATATCAGTATGAGGATTACCCTGTCGGAATGACGTCCGATAACCGACTGAGCTATTCCGGTAATGTGCAAATACAGGCAGGAGACGGCGAATTTACGTCCATTAACTGGGGAACCACCAACGTTGGTATTAAAGTCGGCACAGGCGGTTTCAAATCACTGGCCTTTGGTGACAACAATGTCATGGTTCATCTGGGGAATGGTGACAGCAAGCACAGCGTCAATATTGCAGGTTATCAGGCATTGGAAGGCGCACAACTGTTTATCGGAAACCGGAACATCAGTTTCAATCAGGGTCGCAGTAATGACCTGCTGGTTATGATGGATAAATCCATCCCGACACCACCGATGCTTAATCCATTTGATAGCGTTTCCCGCGTATCAGGGAGCCTGCAAAATATTGCCGGAACATTCTCTGCCCCTGACTGGTTGTCTGAGCAGGAAGCACAGTGGACGGTAGGAAGTGTGAAGAAATATCTACAGGATATGTCAGGGCTTGATATGACCAGCAGCGTGGATTATACGTCGCTGACTGAGATTGACTCCCAATATAAACGCAGTGGCCGTGGTCTGAAGAATGATATCGAAAACACACTGAATAAAAAATACAACCAATGGTTGAGTGGCGCGGGTAATAAACCAAAACCGGGTAATCTCAGTCGGGCAGATAAACTCCGACAGGTAAATGAGAAATTATCCTTTAATTTCGCTGTTGGCGGACAAGGTGCTGATATTCAAGTAACAACCGGTAACTGGAACTTTATGTTCGGTGACAATATCCAGTCAATTCTGGATATCAACCTTGGTTCACTGTTTGGTTTGATGACTCAGCAATACACCTCAACAGGGATGGCAAAAACCACCTTTACTTTTAGTCCGACGGATCTGCCTCGTCAGCTTAAAAACAAGTTGTTGAGAAACCTTGCCAGCGTGAATGCAGATACCACATTAGCTGATATTTTTAACGTGGATTACACATCGGATGGCGCTATTGTTTCCCGCTCAAATCAACCGGTGGATGGTGTCGCTATTCTGCGGGAAATGTTGGAAGTCATTAGTGAATTCAGTGGCAGTCAATTGGAGGCATTTATTGATCCGGAAACACTACGCAGTGGTTTGAAGACAAACCTGTCGGCAGGTGCGGACGGATTGAACTCTTTCCTTGAGAGTCATGGAATAAAAGAAAAAGCGCCAACTGAGCAGACGGAGCCAACTGAAAGTGTTGGTGCTGTACCGACAGCAGAAGATGCACACTCAGAGCGTACATTCGGGTTTAACTCCCTGAACCTGCCAAACCTGTTTGAAACTCTGTTCAGCCAGGATAAACAGCGAGAAATGAAAGAGTTAGTTTCCAACCTGAAACAGAACCTGACTGACGATCTGCTGCATATGAAGGAAAAAACTTTTGACTTCCTGCGCAACAGTGGTCATCTGCAAGGTGATGGCGACATCCATGTTTCTCTCGGTAACTACAACTTTAACTGGGGTGGAGACGGAAAAGATCTGGGCGCGTATCTGGGAGATAACAATAACTTCTGGGGCGGTCGCGGTGATGATGTTTATTACGCTTTGGGAACCTCCAATATCTTCACTGGTGGTGAAGGTAATGATATGGGTGTTTTGATGGGGCGTGAAAACATCATGTTTGGCGGCAAGGGTAATGATGTTGCCGTAGTTGCGGGACGTATCAACTATGCCTACATGGGAGATGGTGATGATCAAGTCTTTGCCTTTGGAGAAGGTGCTGTGATTGAGACTGGCAGAGGACGTGACTATATCGTCGCTTCAGGTCATTTCAATCGCATCGAGAGTGGAGAAGGGCAAGATTACGTAGTTGCTATCGGTAACAACAATCAGGTTGAGTTGGGCGATGAGCACGACTTTGCTACGGTTTTCGGCAACTATAATCAGATTGATGCTGGAGTGGGTAACGATACTATCAAGCTGATGGGTTACCATGCTCTGATCAATGGCGGAGCTGGTGACGATCACCTGATCGCAGATGTCATTTCCAAATTCAGTCAGTTTGACGGCGGTGATGGTGACGATCTGTTGGTGTTGGGAGGATACCAGAACAACTTCAAAGGTGGAGCAGGGGTTAACAGTTATGTGGTCAATGGAGATGTGATTGATAACGTAGTTGAGGATATTAAACGTGGTGACAAGATCGTTTTCGACAACCTTAACTGGCAAAATTTGTGGTTCCAGCGTAGCGGTTACGATCTGGTTATGTTGACTAACCGTAACATTGAGGGTACTTCTGAACAAGGACAGTTTGAAGCAATCGGCTCGGTGACGTTCACTGGCTATTTCAATGGCAACCGTGCGGACATTATCACGCAAATGAGCAGTAAAGATGCACGCGGCGAGCGTGAATATACTGCACTCTCTGCCAATGCGCTAGATTCATTGGTTCAGGCAATGAGTGGCTTTGCGCCAGCGATTGGCGACAGTGGTTTTATCGACTCACTGGATAGACAAACTCAATCTTCCATCATGATGGCCTGGTCGGATACCATAACCGGGAAATCCAAACTGGCTTGATGGTTTTCTTACCCTGAACTTGATTAATAAAAATGGCTCACAAATGTGGGCTATTTTTTTATTTAACTTCAAATGGTTAATTTAATGTACTTATGTTTTTTAACGGGACATTATACTTGATCAGGTGGTGGAGAGAATGAATTATTCTGTTACTGGTTAAGTTATTCAGAATTTTCTTAGAAAATAAATAGCCTATACTCTTAGGCTGTTTATTTTAATTATAGTCTTCAATATATTAATTCCTCAGTTTATTTTTTTCCAATTTAATATCCCCTTCATCTTTCAAATTATCATTTTATTGGTGCATTTTGAAAGATGAAGAGATAAGTTATCTGATACTGTTAAAATTGACAAACAAATGCTATGTCATGACAGTTATTCTGGAAATCATCCCAAAAACCCGGAGGGTAACTATCAATATCGCTTTGTAACAGCGTTGGTTTATGCCATTCTAATTGTGTTAATCCTGCTTTATTGCACGCCTCTTTATGTTGTTCACGACTCCATTGATACATTGTAAAAGGGCTGGGTGGGGTGGTAAGAAATTCTGCCTTGACGAAAGCGCCTTCTTTCCAGGGTTCTTGACTAAGAATATTGACGCGATAATTTATACAGTTTCCTTTTACTAACCGATAATCAGGATCAATGGTATAAGCGATAAGTTTACCGTTAGGGGCTAGATTCTTTGCGACTGAACGAAACATCATTTCAAGGTCTTCAAGTGATAGTGTATTACAGAATAACCAGGCTGCAATTATCAGATCAAATTTTCCGAATGATTCCATATTGCAGGCATCTCTTACATGAAATTCGATATTATCATCGTATTGTTGCGATTTGCTTTTGGCAATCTCAATCATGTTATGTGATATATCGACGCCCACAACTTTTGAAGCACCGTGGTTTCTGAACAATCGGCTAAAAAGACCATATCCACAGGCTAAATCTAACACGGATTTTCCTTGTATATCCCCTGCCAGATTGAGGATAGTCCGAATTTCGATGTTGATTTGGGCAGCAGAGTCTGAAAAACTCTCATATAGATCTGCGATAGGATTATATACGTTTTTAGGATCCATTGTTTTTATCCTTTAATTAATATTAATTGAAGAGGATGTTTTTTATTTGGTAAGAATGAAATTTATTATTTTTGTGGTTTTTCCTGATATTTATTTCGTCACAGAACATTAGTGTATAAATAATAAGTTAGATATAATTATTTTTGTATTAGTTATATAGTTTAATGGGTATGGAAATAAAGATTTAATGAACAGAATATTAAAAAATAACTTATTAGCGATAGTATTGAATATATCTCTTGTTGCTATCAACAGCGATCAACCCACGTTTACAGGTGGGTTGATATGATGATTATTCTGTTCCTAAAAATCGATGAATTGCCCTGAGTACGGCTTCGGGTTTTTCTGCATGAACCCAGTGCCCGGCACCTGCTATTACCCATGCGTTTGCTTTTGGGAATTGTCTGATAATATCCTGTCGATATTCCTCGGTAATGTAATCTGAATTTCCACCACGAATGAACAAGGCTGGTTTATGCCATGCCGGGATCGTTTCCCAACCGATAATCTTTTCATATTCTTTTTGCAATACAGGCAGGTTGAATTTCCACTCTCCCTGGCGGAAGGATTTTAGTAAAAACTGGATCACACCATCTTCCTGAATATTTTGTCGCATGATATCTGTTGCCGCCTGTCGGGTTTGTACCCCTGCTTCAGTGACTTTGTTCAGTGCTGTGAAAATGCCATCATGTTGCCGAACTTGATAAGCCACAGGTGCTATGTCAATGACTACAATCTTTTCAATTCGTTCCGGGGCAATTGCTGTCATGCTCATCGCAATTTTGCCGCCCATAGAATGTCCTATGATAATAGCTTTCGGTGCATTCAGTTCATCAAGTAGTTTATTAAGAAGTGCTAAAACATCCTGAGCCATATCGCGGTAATCCATGTTTTCCGACCGCGGAGAAATACCGTGATTGCGCACGTCAATTTGAATAACCGGATAATATTGCTGTAAATCTCGGCCTAATATTCCCAAATTGTTCAAATCACCAAAAAGCCCATGGATAAGAATAATTGGTGTGGAGGACAGTGGGTTTTCCGGTTTGTGTAAATGATAATTTAATTGATTGTTTGACTTCATAATTTGCCTGAGTTAATGCCATTCATACAATGTTTAATATTGTAGAGTTTAATATCATGACACATTAGCATGGACAAACAAAATGGCTGTAACTGATTGATTTATTTTAGGGGAAAAGCGACTTTTTTTCAATTCTCAATTACGGAAAGAATCACTTTAAGTTATTGAAAGTTTAATTGTTTTGTTTTGTTGCATTATATCTTATAATCCGAGAATAATTTTTTCATTAAGAACAGTACTGGATAGAAATGAAAACGATAGAAGTTGATGAAGACCTTTACCGCTTTATTGCAAGCCAAACCCTGCATATCGGTGAAAGTGCATCTGATATTTTACGGCGCATATTGAAATTGGACGCAGGGCAGCCAGTACAAACTACACAGCCTGCCAGTGAGCCTGTACTTGTCGACAAAGCACCAGCTGTACGTTCCCGTGATACTGTTCGTGTTATGCGCGAATTATTGCTTTCCGATGAATATGCTGAAAAGAAAAAATCCGTTGAGCGTTTCATGTTAGTGTTGTCTACATTGTATAATTTGGACAGTGAAAATTTCTCCAAAGCAACAGAAGAGATGCACGGTCGTACCCGTACTTATTTTGCAGGCGATGAACATACGTTGCTGACCAGTGGTAAGCAGACCAAACCACGTCATATCCCCGGCACACCTTTTTGGGTGATCACCAATACCAATACTGACCGCAAACGCAGCATGATTGAATATGTTATGCAGAGTATGAGTTTTCCAGCAAATTTGATTGAAAAGGTGTGTAGCACTATCTAATTTAGCTCTTTAAACTGCTCAGTTTATCTGTTCTATACTGCACTGGGGGGGATCCAGTGCAGCCTTTCAGGAGAAATAAAGTGGCAATTCATCCAAGGGCAGGGCAACTGGCCCAGCAGCATGATTTAATCAATGTTGCACTTCTCACTTCAAAGTATTACACCGTACAACCACATCCAGAAGACCCGGCACATAAAGTTAAGTTCGGTACTTCCGGTCATCGTGGCAGCGCTGGACGCAATAGTTTCAATGAAGCACATATTCTGGCGATTTCTCAGGCTATTGTGGAAGTTCGTAAGCGACACGACATCACAGGCCCATGTTATGTAGGGAAAGATACTCATGCACTTTCTGAAGCTGCATTTATTTCAGTGCTGGAAGTGCTGACAGCAAATGGTGTCGATGTAGTTGTACAGGAAGATAATGGTTTTACACCAACACCGGCCATTTCTCATGCAATTCTGTCTTACAATCGGCAGGGAAAAAATTTAGCAGATGGTATTGTGATCACGCCATCCCATAATCCGCCAGAAGATGGTGGTATTAAATACAACCCACCGAATGGTGGCCCCGCTGATACTGATCTGACTTCCGTTATTGAGAATCGTGCTAATGAATTGTTGGCAAATAACCTGGACGGGGTTAAGCGTCAGCCTTATGAGCAGGTATTGAAAAGTGAATATCTGCATCCACAAGATTTGGTTGAACCTTATGTGACTGCATTGGGTGAAGTTGTGGATATGGCTGCCATTCAAAAGGCGGGTTTGAACATTGGCATTGATCCGCTAGGTGGCTCAGGTATTGCTTACTGGCAGCGCATTGGGGAGTACTATAACCTCGATCTGACGCTGGTGAATGACAATATTGACCAGACATTTCGTTTTATGACACTGGATCGTGATGGTGTGATCAGAATGGATTGCTCATCACGTTGGGCGATGGCGGGTTTACTGGAGTTACGTGATAAGTTTGATTTAGCTTTTGCTAATGATCCCGATTATGACCGTCACGGGATCATTACTCCAGCAGGTTTGATGAACCCTAATCATTATCTGGCGACAGCAGTGGATTATCTATTCCGGCACCGTCCACAATGGTCTGAAAAAGTTGCAGTGGGTAAAACATTGGTTTCCAGTGCCATGATTGATCGTGTTGTGGCAGATCTGGGTCGTGAATTGGTGGAAGTTCCTGTTGGCTTTAAATGGTTTGTTGATGGGCTATATAAAGGCAAATTGGGCTTTGGTGGCGAAGAAAGTGCTGGTGCATCTTTCTTGCGTTTTGACGGTACACCATGGTCAACAGATAAGGATGGTATTATTCTTTGTCTGCTTGCAGCAGAAATGATGGCGATTACCGGAGAAAATCCACAGCAACGCTATGATAAATTAGCTGCACGTTTTGGTACACCGAGTTATAGCCGCCTTCAGGCATCGGCAAGCCATCAGCAGAAAGCACAATTGTCCAAATTGTCACCGGAAATGGTTAAGGCTGATACATTGGCGGGTGATCCGATTACGGCTCGTTTGACAACCGCTTCAGGCAATGGTGCTTCCATTGGTGGGTTGAAAGTGATGAGTGACAATGGCTGGTTTGCTGCTCGCCCTTCTGGCACAGAAGAAGCTTATAAAATCTATTGTGAAAGTTTCCTTGGTGCTGAACACCGTGAAAAAATTGAGCAGGAAGCCCAGGAAATTGTCAATCAAGTGCTCTCTGCGGGGTAATTGACGCTTAGCAATGATAAGAAAAGCCGTGGCTGTGACTGCGGCTTTTCGGTTTTTATATCCGTTATTTTTAGACTTGCTATAGAAAATAGCAGGTATACGGATAGAGACCAACGCGTTAAAGCCTCCGTAAACCCGCTGACTGCCTCCTGGGGAACCTTTCATTATTTATGGCTCTGACGATTACTCAGCAGTAGAACAAAGTGGTAGAGAAAAATGGAAGCTGGCTCCACCTTTTTCATTATTCACTGCCCATATTTTTCCGTTATGGATTTCAATGATGTTATAACAGATCGTCAACCCTAATCCGGCATTAGGTACAGCAGATTTTTGGTGATTATGTGAGAATTTATCAAAGATAGATTGTTCTTGCCCTACTGGAATGCCTGAGCCTGTATCCCAAACTTCGATATTAACTTGTTTTTTTTCAACAATAGCTTTGATGCCTAATGCTGAGTCTTGATTAGTGTGCTTGATAGCGTTCTCCAATAGATTGATAAATACACGCTCTAATAAGGAAGCGTCACACTGTAGCGTTAAATCGGAGGGCAGGGAAAGTTCTACAGGATAATGGCTGAGTGCATAGTTTAATGAATGCAGAGCTGTGCCAACAATTTTTTCCAACGAATAACAGCCCAAATTAGGCTGAAGACTACCTGATTGAATACGTACTATATCCAGAACGTTATTCACCAGATGTGAGGTATTGAGAATTTGTTGGTGAATTTGCTGAAATTGCTTGGCATGATGAGAATTTTCAATGGATACATCTAATCTCAGTGCTTCTGTTTGTTCAGTGAGGGTTGTCAGTGGAGTAAGTAAATCGTGGGACAGTGCAGTCAGAAATGCGTTGCGTAATTGTTGCCATTTGTTGTCTAATTTGGCTGTTTCTGCACCATGGGCCAAATGTAATCGTTCTAATGCGTTAGCAATAATTCCAGTAAAAATATGTAGTAACCGCTGTTGCTCCGGTACTAGTAATTGACGAAGGTTAGGTGACTCAATCGCAAGAACAGCAAATACTTGCGACGGAGTAGCTATGGGAATTAACTGATAAGGTACACCCGGCAGGGTATCCGTACCGGCTCCGGCAGGTTGTTTTTTCTCAAAACACCATTTGGCGATGGCTTCATCAACCAGCATTTGCCCACCATTGTAGGATTTCACCTGATATAGACGGTTGTTGCCATCCGGCAGTAACAGCCCCGTTTTGGCCTGAAAGCTATTTGATAAAAAGTGGTAGCTGATCCGGGCAACATCTTCTTCATTCAAGGCTCGGCTGAGTTCACGGGTAATTTCATATAAGTGCCGTGTTCTCTGTTCACGATGGCGTGCAACTCTGGCTTGATAACGTATACCAGCGGTCAGGTTTCCCACGACAATCCCTACGATCAACATGACGATAAAGGCGAGCAGGTACTGCATATCTTTAACTGCCAGTGACCAATGTGGCTGAACGAAAAAGAGATCGAAACTGACAACATTAATAAAAGCAGCAAAGACTGAAGGCCAACGCCCATAAAACAGAGAGATGACAACAACGCCGAGCAGGTAAAGTGTCACCAGATTAGCTTTATCAAGAGGCAGTAAAACAGCACGGGAAAATAAGGTGATTAAGGCGCACAGTATAATCGCCATCACGCAGCCTTGGATCTGACTGAGCCACTTTTCATTAAATGAGCGGTGATCGGGATGTTCTTTACTATGATTATGCCAATGTCTTTTGTCTTCCAGAGCAATAATAATGATATCCAGATCGGGGCCAAGTTTGCCTAAACGTTCGACGAAATCAGAGCGCCATCTACGGTTAAAGAATTTTGCATACAAACTATGGTAGCGCCCCACTATGATTTTACCGAGGTTGTTTTCTCTTGCGTAACGGAGAATAGCTCTTTCTCTGTGAGGTTCAGAAAGTGTGGCAGTTTCTGCTCCCAGCTCTTGTGCCAGCCTTAATGCTTTTAAGATAGTACGTCGTTTGACTTCTGGCAGTCGGTGCAGTTTAGGGGTTTCAACGTAAACAGCATGCCAGATACAATCCAGTTTTGCGGCAAGCCGGGCAGCTTTGCGGATCAGTTTTTCATTTCCTTCATTATCACCAATGCACAACAGTAAGTTATCCCGTGTATGCCAGACTGGCTCTTTTCCCCGTGGATCGCGGAAAGCACGCATCTGCTCATCCACACGATCTGCTGTGCGACGTAATGCAAGTTCACGTAAGGCGATCAGGTTTCCTTTACGGAAAAAATGTTCGATAGCCCGTTCAGCCTGTCCTGATATATAGACTTTACCTTCGTGAAGCCGCTGACGTAGATCGTCAGGTGGAAGATCGACTAAAACAACATCATCCGCACTATCAAATATATGATCGGGAATGGTTTCCCGAACCCGGATACCGGTAATGCCACCGACAACATCGTTCAGGCTTTCAAGATGTTGTACGTTAATGGTGGTCAGGACATCAATGCCTGCTTCCAGAAGCTCTTCCACGTCCTGCCAACGTTTGGGATGACGGCAACCTTGAGGATTACTGAATGCTAATTCATCCATCAAAATGATGGCCGGGCGGCGGGCGATAGCCGCATCAATATCGAATGCTGCTATTCTGCGTTTAGCATGGTGGATATGTTTTGGCGGCAGTTGAGGCAATCCCTTCAATAGTGCTGCGGTTTCCTGCCGCTCGTGTGTTTCGACGACACCAACAATGACATCTAATCCCTGAGCCAGTAAACGTTGGGCTTCCTGTAACATGGCATAGGTTTTTCCTACCCCGGCACAAGCACCAAAAAATATTTTCAGCTTGCCACGCGGTTTCTCATTCGCCAATGTTAGCAGATTGTCTGGGTCGGGACGTTGTGGTTCGGTCTGATCCATAAGTTATTGGCCTTGTGCTCGCAAGTTATCTAATGCCAGATTAAGTTTCAGAACATTGACTACAGGCTGACCAAGGTAGTTCGGCAGTGGAGAAGTTGTATTTTCCTGAATCAGTTTATTAATTACATTTATTGGTATGTGGCGGGCCGTGGCGATGCGCTGTGCTTGGAATTCGGCTGCTTCAGGTGAGATATGAGGATCAAGTCCACTGCCGGATGCTGTCACTAAATCGACCGGAATTGGTTGGTTTTCCGGGTAGTTAAATAAACGAATTTTAATAATCTGTTGTTGTATTTTATGAAATAAAATCGGGTTAGTTGGTGACAGATTGCTTCCCCCGGATGATAACGCATTATAGGGCTGTAGAGCGGTCATGGAAGGACGCCCATGAAAATAGGCGGCTTTAGTGAATTCCTGTCCGATTAATTCAGAACCGATAAATTTTCCATTCTGTTCAATCAATGAGCCGGTAGCCTTATAGTGAAATAATGTTGCTGAAATCCCGGTGATCAGTAGCGGATAAGCTATACCGGTGATCAGGGTAAGAAATATCAACAAAACAATGGAAGAACGTAACCAAATCATTTTTGTCACCTTACTTGATAGTTAAATTCTAGAACCTAATGATTTGAAATCTGTATTATCTGGAAATTGTTCTATTCAGAATTCGTGTTATTTAAAACCGAGTGCAGTGACTAGCATGTCGATAAGTTTGATACCCGCAAAAGGCATAAGCAAACCACCAAGACCATATAGCCATAAATTGCGTCGCAGGAGCGACAGTGCATTCATCGGACGATAGCTGACACCTTTCAGAGCCAATGGCAGTAAAAAGATAATGATGATTGCATTGAAAATCACCGCCGACAGTACTGCCGATTGGGGTGAATGGAGGTGCATGATGTTCAGAGTATTAAGCTGCGGATAAGTGACGGAAAATGCGGCAGGAATAATGGCAAAATATTTGGCAATGTCATTGGCGATACTAAATGTGGTCAAAGAACCTCGGGTCATCAGCATTTGTTTACCGATACGTACCACTTCAATTAATTTGGTGGGATTAGAATCCAAGTCCACCATATTGCCAGCCTCTTTTGCAGCCTGAGTACCTGAATTCATGGCAACGGCAACATCAGCCTGAGCCAGAGCGGGAGCATCGTTTGTACCATCACCGGTCATTGCAACCAAACGCCCTTCAGATTGATATTGGCGGATCAACGTCAGTTTTGCTTCGGGAGTAGCTTCTGCGAGAAAATCATCAACTCCCGCTTCTGCGGCGATGGCGGCAGCGGTCAGATGATTATCGCCGGTGATCATGACAGTCTTGATCCCCATCCTACGCATTTCATTGAAACGCTCCTTAATACCCCCTTTGATAATATCTTTTAGGGCAACGACTCCCAAAACCCGCTGATTTTCGGCAACAACCAGTGGCGTACCACCTTTGCTTGCTACTTGCTGTACCAGTAGGTTAATAGCTTCAGGAAATTGACTACGGTTAGCTTCAATATGGCGGCGGATAGCATCAACTGCTCCCTTGCGGATCATGCGGTCGTTAATGTTGACCCCACTCATGCGGGTCATGGCAGAAAAAGGAATAAACGTAGAGTTTAAGGCACGCAGGTCACGTTCACGCATATTAAAACGCTGTTTTGCCAGAATCACGATGCTGCGTCCTTCAGGTGTTTCATCGGCAAGTGAGGAAAGTTGTGCAGCATCAGCCAATTGTTGTTCCGTCACACCGGGAGCAGGCAAAAACTGAGATGCCTGACGGTTGCCTAATGTGATTGTGCCGGTTTTATCCAGCAACAGAACATCTACATCGCCTGCGGCTTCAATGGCACGCCCGCTGGTAGCAATGACATTAGCTTCCAACATGCGACTCATACCTGCAACACCGATAGCAGAAAGCAATCCGCCAATGGTGGTGGGAATTAAACAAACTAACAGCGCGATCACTACTGTGATTGTAATGGGGGCACCGGAATGGTTGGCTTCAACACTGAATAAGGAAAAAGGGAGTAAACTGGCGCAGGTTAGCAGGAAAATGATGGTGAGAGCAGTAAGTAGAATCGAGAGAGCAATTTCGTTCGGTGTTTTTCGCCGTTTGGCTCCTTCAACCATTGAGATCATCCTGTCAAGGAAGGTTTCTCCCGGATTGACAGAACATTCTATGATTAGCCAATCTGATAACACTTGGGTTCCTCCCGTTACGGAAGCAAAATCTCCTCCTGATTCCCGGATCACCGGGGCTGATTCCCCTGTAATAGCACTTTCATTAACAGAAGCACCGCCTTCAATGACTTCTCCATCACAGGGGATAATTTCACCCGCTTCTATCAGTACAATATCTCCTTTGCGTAAACTATCTGAAGTGACTTTCTCTTTTGTAGCGTTGCGACTGGGCGTGGAAAGTCTGGTGGCCCAGGTCGTTTGTTTTACACCTTTCAGGCTGGAAGCCTGAGCCTGACTGCGTCCTTCTGCCAGCGCTTCAGCAAAATTGGCAAACAGTACAGTGAACCATAACCATAAAGCAATTGATCCAGTAAAAAGTGCATTGCCTTCTGTCTGACCGATTAATATACCGAGCCATAACAAGGTAGTCAGGCAGCTACCAAGATAAACGACAAACATGACCGGATTGTGCCACTGAATGGCCGGATGACATTTTTTTATTGAATCGATAATCGCTTGGCGAATGAGATCGGATTCAAACAATGCCTGTTTTTTATTTCTCATTACTTATCTCACAATTTATCTCACAACTTCACCTAACGTGATAGTTGCCAAAGTTGTAAATGCTCAGCAATAGGGCCAAGAGCCAATGCGGGAATGAAAGTGAGTGCTCCAACCAATAAGATGACCAAAATTAGTAAACCAATGAATAAGGCACTATGCGTCGGTAGCGTACCGTTACTGATCGGCTGGCGTTTTTTACTACTCATGGAACCAGCGATGGATAGTACAGGCAGAATGACACCAAAACGCCCAAGAAACATCACTATTCCTAAGAGCAGATTGTAAAACAGGTTATTGGCTTCCAGGCCAGCAAAAGCACTACCGTTATTATTTGCCGCAGATGTGACAGCATAAAGTATTTCTGTGAAACCGTGCGCTCCGGGATTGGTTACGGCAGCTCGTCCCGCATCAAACGAAACTGACAGCGCAGTTCCTAGCAAGATAAGAGAGGGGGTAACCAGAATTGCAAGAGCGACCATTTTCATTTCATGAACATCAATTTTCTTGCCCAAATATTCAGGAGCACGACCTATCATCAAGCCCGCAATAAAAACGGCTAACAGAACAAATAGCAACATGCCATAGAGCCCGGCGCCTACACCACCAAATACGACTTCGCCAATTTGCATTAACCAGAGTGGTATCATGCCCCCTAATGCCGTGAAAGAATCATGCATTGCATTGACTGCTCCACAAGAGGCCGCTGTCGTGATTATGCTGTAAAGGGAGGAAACAAGAATACCAAAGCGGTTTTCCTTTCCTTCCATATTGATATTGCTGCTGACTCCTAATTGCATGAAGTGGGGATTACCCACAGTTTCAGCGTACATCACAACAGATACAGAAATGATGAAAATAATGCTCATTGCCCAGAGTAAGGCATACCCCTGGCGATTATCTCCAACAACCAGACCAAATGCGAAACACAAGGCACTGGGGATCAGAAAAATTGCAAGCATTTGTACAAAGTTACTGATGGCATTTGGGTTTTCAAAAGGATGAGCTGAATTTGCTCCAAATACACCTCCGCCATTTGTTCCCAGTAATTTGATAGCTTCCTGAGAAGCTACCGGCCCCATAGGGAGTAATTGTTGCTGTCCTTCAAGGGTATGGACTGCAACATAGGGAGAGAAATTTTGAATCACACCTTGGCTGGCAAAGATAAGAGCAAAAATGATCGCCAGAGGTAGCAGTAAATATAGAGTAATACGGGTGATATCAACCCACGCATTCCCTAGAGTTTTTATACCCTGACGGGAAAATGCTCGTATTAAGGTAAACGCAATGGCAATACCTGTCGCAGCTGACAGGAAGTTTTGCACGGTTAATCCTGCCATCTGGCTCAGATAACTGAGGGTGTTTTCGCCACTGTAGGCTTGCCAGTTAGTATTAGTGATAAAGCTAATTGCTGTATTGAGTGCCAAATCCCATTTCATTCCCGCAAAATGTTGTGGATTGAGTGGCAGATATTTTTGACTTATCAGCAGGATAAATAATAACAACAGGCCTGCAACGTTGAATATAATAATGGCAAATGTATATTGCCACCAGTTCATTTCTTTGAAGCTATTACCGGGTTTTTGTAAACCACAACAGCGCCATAAGATTATTTCTGTATTTGTAATCCAGTGAGGTAATTCTCCTTCAATTAGGTTAGCGATAAAATTTCCAAGAGGTTTACTTAATATAAATAGAAATAATAAGAAAGTGGCTATCAGCAGAAAAGGAGAGGCTTCCATTTAGAAATCCTCCGCATTTAATAACGCATAAATCAAATAGAACAGTAATAGCACTAGCAGGATAGCGCCAACGATAATGAGTAATTTATTCACTGCTTATCTCCTTGTTTACTTCTTAATAACAACAGACGGTTGAGAATAAAAGTGACCATACAAAGAAGTGATTAAATAAAGAGAGCCTGTAAAATTAAAATATAAATAAATTTGATTGATTCGTCGTTATAAAGAATAAGTTTAGTTTAGCAAATTCCAATGAGTTAATTTTATGTTTTTAAAATGTTGGTTTTGTTTCTGTTTAAGTTTTTTTTGTAATTAAATTACGTACCGACAAAAAAAGAGTGATTTTAAGCACTAAAAAAGTGGTCTGATCAGTAGTAAAATTTCATTTCATCAAGTAAAATTTAATATGTCTTACAGGCATTGCCCATTAAGGAGGGTCTTTATGTCTACATATCGTGAATATTCCCGGCATCAGGTTCTCTTGCGGCGTGTTGGCGCTGTCGCATTAGGCGTCACTGCGCTTCCTGTTATGTTATTTAGCCGAAACCGTGCCCGTTTTTACAGCTACTTGCACAAAGTATGGGTAAAAACAAGTGATAAACCCGTATGGTTAGAACGTGCAGAAATTGCCTCTGACACGTTAATTCCCTGAATCTTCTACTCGGTGACTGGCTGTTCTTCGTTTTTTCTGCATAATGTTTTCTGACTAATATAGCCTTCTGAATATAGTATTAAATGTAGTATTCTGACACCTTGCCAACTTATGCTGGCAGGGTGTTTTGCTCTTCTTACTTATTACTACTGATGTCGTTACTTAATACATATATATATCACTTTGGGTAAGCGAAGAATAGGTACGTTTTCTATGGTGAAAAAGCTAAATAATAAGGGGTGTGTAATGAATAATGTTGAATTAGAGCATGTACTCAATATGGAACTGAATGTTCGTGAGTTTCAGGATTATGCCCCTAATGGATTGCAGGTGGAAGGACGCCGTCATATTCAACGGGTTATAACGGGCGTGACAGCATGTCAGGCTCTACTGGATGAAGCTGTTCGTCTGGAAGCTGATGCTGTCATCGTACATCATGGATATTTTTGGAAGAATGAATCGCCTGTTATCCGAGGCATGAAACGCCGTCGTTTACAAACTTTACTCTGTAATGACATTAACCTGTACGGTTACCATCTCCCGCTGGATGCTCATCCTACATTAGGCAATAATGTTCAGTTAGCACGTCAGATGGGTGTGAAAATCATAGGAACGATTGATCCCTTACTTCCTCATGGTGCATTTGATCAACCTATTACTCCGGTAGAATTGACCGAACGCCTTGAAAAAAGACTGGAGCGCAAGGTACTGCATTGTGGTGATAACGCCCGGGAAGAGATCCGCACTATCGCATGGTGTACAGGTGGCGGACAAAGTTTTATTGAGCAAGCTGCTGAATTTGGTGTTGATGCTTTTGTTACTGGTGAGGTATCCGAAAAGACCATTCATGTTGCCCGTGAAATGGGGTTACATTTTTATTCGGCAGGGCACCATGCCACCGAGCGCTATGGCATCAAAACGCTTGGTGAATGGCTGGCGAATCATCATGGGTTGAATGTCACTTTTATTGATATTCCTAATCCGGCTTGATGTCTTACAATGCATAACCATTGATATATAAGTCATGACTTATATAATGCTATTATAAGTTATGGCTTATGAGGTCATCGTGTGGATTGTATATGAAAGAATTAAGGATCCAATGTAAAGGAAGACCTATCAGAGCGCTTTTTGCTTTTGATCCTTTAAGGCAGGCTATTGCCCTGTGTGCAGGTGATAAAGCCACAAATGATAAACGTTTTTACAAAGAAATGATCGCGATTGCTGATGCGGAATATGAAGCACATTTAGCTAATTTGGAGGGTAAGAAATGAAAACTCTCAAAGAGAAAATTCAAGAATTTTTGGAAGAAGATCAAGCAGAGATAAAACAAATGGCTGATGAGCTAGTTTTAGAAACTGGATTACAACTGTTGAGGGAAGAGTTAAATATTTCTCAGCAAAAATTGGCTAACAGTTTAGGTATCAGCCAACCAGCCATTACTCAAATAGAACAACGGGGTAATGATATAAAGTTAGTTACACTAAAACGTTATGTTGAAGCGATGGGAGGTAAGTTGAGCTTAACTGTAGAACTCCCAACTGGTAATGGAAAAATTTTCCATATTTAGCAGATAGTTGAATACTTGCACTAACCTTTAAGGTTATTGTTCTTGCTGGGTGTAATACCCGGCAAGGATAGAAACACTGTGATTAATCCACAATAAATTAGAATATTACCTAACGCTTGACTCCAACCAGCAAGAGCTAGGCCAGCCCCTAACAGCAAATAGTAAAATAACCCTAACAAGGCGCCTGCTGTGCCCAATCTATCTGTATAGCGATTTAAGGCAGAGGCTAAAATATTGGGAATTGCAAGGCCGTAAGCAATCACAATACCCAACATAGGGAAAATAAACAGCCAACTATTTTCAAGCAGATAAACACCAATCCCACTTAATAAGACAAGCCATGCCGTAAGGGATATGATTTTTTTAGTTGTCCATTTCTTTTTTAAAAATTGTTTATTAAATACTGAACCCACCCCAGCACCGAGTGTGAAGAGTAGTCCGGTATAACCGAAAAGCTCTGGTGATAATCCGAATTGTGCAAAACGGAAAGGAGCCAGTTGATAGTAGCTGAATAGACAAACATTGAATAAAGCGATGAGAAATACACTTCGCCAAATGGCAATATCTTTCAACATCACGCTGGCGGTATCAGATAGCGCAACTTTTGTTACAGTTACCGGGTGTGTTTCTGGTAAGCGAATAACAGACCAACTGGTCAAAATAGCAGCCAAAATAGTCAATCCTGCGAATACGGCCTGATAACCGCCAAAATGATTCAGTGCAGAGCCGCTGATCATACCAATGGCAGGACTGGCCGCCAAAGCAATGCCCATAATGGAGAAAACACGTGCCAGTTCTTCACCACTGTAACTATCGCGCATGATAGTTTGTGTCCCGATTGAGCCGACCGCTGCTCCGAAAGCGGATAACATTCTGGCGCACAGTAGTAACCAGAAGTGCTCTGTTAATAGAGCTATAACACAAGCCAGACCATAGAGTAATAACCCGGCAATAATGGTAGGACGTCTGCCAATAACATCACACATGCGACCCCATACGACGAAACCAATAGCAAAGGCGAAAAAGTAGAGTGACAAGGTTTGCGAGGCTTGTTCTGCATTGACGGCAAAGCTATTGGCAATATTGGTTAGGGCAGGGCTATAGATAGTTTCCACAATTTGAGGAAACATCATTAAAGCAATAGCGAGCCAAAGTGATGGTTTAACTTGCATGGTATTTTTCTTCTGATCGTTAATGAGTGATGACCAGAAGGTTAGCATTCTGATAGCTGTCTAGTTATGATAATAAAGACAATAAATTTATATAATCAGACATTAATTTAACGGGAGCTAATATGGCATGGTTGAGGCAAAGTGATCATTTTGATCCTGACAGTTTGAATGTACCTGTAGTAGGCATTGCGGCAGAGATGGGACAGCACGACTCTGGTTTTCATCAACATGTTATGGGTCAGCTATTGTTTACTCAGCGGGGTTGTATCAAGATCACTTTGGCTAATCAGATTTCTGTTTTACCTCCGACCAGAGTGGCATGGATCCCGCCAAGGACATTACATCGGGCGGAAATGCGTGGTTCTGTTGGATATCGTTCTATCTATCTTGATGTTTCTGAGGTGGATTGGATATCTGACAGGAGTGAAGTACTGGAAGCTACACCATTGCTACAGGCAGTTTTGGAACGTATTGCAATATCGCCTTTTGATACTGACTGGAATCAGGGAAAAGACGCACATTTATTGGCAGTGCTTTTTGATGAAATGTGTGCGGCACACCGAGAGCCAACGTTATTGCCTTTGCCTCTTGATCGTCGTTTGGCTCGTTTGTTGTTTGAGCAATTACCTCCTCCACTACAGGAAATGGCTACTTATATTGGTGCCAGTGAAAAAACGATTACCCGCATATTTCAGCGTGAAACGGGAATGAATTATCAACAATGGCGGCAACAATGGCGGTTGATTAAGTCAATTGAATTATTGGCACAGGGTAAGACGATATCTTATGTGGCTCAGGAGTTGGGGTTTGCCAATGACAGTGCTTTTGTCACGTTCTTTCGCAAAATCATCGGAAAGCCGCCACGTGAGTATATGGCAGGCTAAGGGGCAAAAGCAGTTGCAGGGGATGAAGAGGAGAAAAAACCAATAGTTTCACCAATAGAAAGCTTTTTAGGAAGGATCATAAGCAGTCCCTTTTATTGAAATAATAATGGGTATCACGTAGCGGATACTGCACCCTACTATCAGATGGCAAGCCAATTGTGGTGGATTGGCAGGTAAGGTGCAGTATATACACGCTTCAGAATATGAAGTGTGTCAGTAAGTTTGTTAGATTATTTTTTAATCTTACTCGTGAAGTCGCGCTTAGTATGACCAGTGTAAAGCTGGCGAGGACGAGCGATCTTCAAACCATCGTCATGCATTTCATTCCAGTGTGCAATCCAGCCAATTGTACGGGCAATGGCAAAGATTACGGTAAACATGGAGGATGGAATCCCCATTGCTTTCAGAATAATACCAGAATAGAAATCGACATTCGGATACAGTTTTTTCTCAATAAAGTACGGATCGCTCAGGGCAATACGTTCCAGCTCCATGGCAACTTCCAACAAACTGTCATTCAGACCAAGTTCATCCAGTACTTCATGACAGGTTTCACGCATCACAGTAGCACGTGGATCATAGTTTTTATAGATGCGATGACCAAAGCCCATCAGGCGGAAAGAGTCATTTTTATCTTTGGCGCGGGCGACAAATTCAGGAATGTGATCGACAGTCTGGATCTCTTCCAGCATACGCAGACAAGCTTCATTTGCGCCACCATGTGCAGGTCCCCACAATGATGCAATTCCCGCAGCGATGCAGACGAATGGATTCGCACCAGAAGAACCCGCGGTACGTACTGTTGAAGTCGAAGCATTCTGTTCATGATCCGCATGTAGAATAAAAATGCGATCCATTGCTTTTTCCAACACCGGATTGACCTTATATTCCTCACAAGGCGTTGAGAACATCATATACAGGAAGTTACCGGCATAAGAAAGATCATTACGAGGATAAACGAAAGGTTGACCAATGGAGTATTTGTAACACATTGCTGCCACAGTTGGCATTTTGGATAGCAGACGATATGCAGTGATTTCGCGGTGTTGAGGATTATGAACATCCACTGCATCGTGATAGAAAGCCGCAAGAGCGCCAGTCACACCACAAAGTACAGCCATAGGATGAGAATCACGACGGAAACCGTGAAACAGGCGGGTAATCTGCTCGTGGATCATCGTATGACGAGTCACAGTTTTTTTGAATTTTTCGTATTCTTCGGGTGTTGGTGGTTCCCCGTACAGCAGAATATAACAAACTTCCAGATAGTTTGATTTCGTTGCGAGCTGATCGATGGGAAAACCACGGTGCAGCAAAATGCCTTCGTTGCCATCAATATAGGTGATTTTCGACTCACAAGAGGCAGTGGAAGTGAAACCGGGATCGTAGGTATAGAAGCCTTTTGAGCCGAGGGTACGAACGTCAATCACTTCAGAACCTAGGGTTGGCGTTAGTACGTCTAGTTCGATAGCAGCTGAACCATTTATGGTCAACGTAGCCTTTTTATCAGCCATTTACATCTCCTTAGCGCTTATTTTTTATAACCCCTAACAACCTTCAGATAGGCGCAATTTTTTACTGTGCCGACGGCATTGTGCTACCGGAGAGAATTAAAAATCAGGCTGTATACATTTAATGCTGAAATCTCATTTACGGACGACAATCGTTTTCAGGTTGTTAAAAAGTTTCTGGATGTCATATCTAAAGTATTCTTAACATAAAATGTTACCATTTTGTGTCATAACGATACTTTTACAAAGCTCGCGTTTTTCGTGAAGTTTACTTTTTCATCGCAAAACGACGGTGAATAATATGCACCGTCATATATGTAAGATAAATGTTTAATCTTTGTCAAACAAGATAATGGTTTTTATGATAAATGTTTGAAGCGTGATCTTACTCACTGTTCAAGCTAAATGTTAATAATCATATTGTGTGGGAATTGTAATAACAATGTGAAGTACTTATACTGCGTTAAGGTCTCCGGATACCTGATGTAGGAGCACCCAGCGTAATCAAATCACAACGTTTGATGAACAGTAAGGATTGTTAAATTAATTATGTTGTGTCTTTGTATCCTCTTAACGCTGTCTGATTCCCACCCAGGGCCGGAGGATGGAAAATAAAAAAAAGCTGTGTGGGCAAAATTGTGAAAAAACAAAGACCTGTCAACCTCGATTTGCGGACGATAAATCAACCCGTGTCCGCGATAGCTTCGATCTTGCACCGTATCTCAGGCATCATCACCTTTATAGCAGTCGGCATTCTGTTGTGGTTGCTGGGTATGTCACTGTCTTCGCAAGAGGGCTTCCAGCATGCATCTGAAATTATGACTGGCTTTTTCGCCAAATTTATCCTGTGGGGGATATTAACGGCATTGGGTTACCACATCTGTGGTGGGATCCGCCATGTTTTGATGGATTTTGGCTTTTTGGAAGAGAGCCTTGCTACTGGTAAAACTTCTGCCAAATTGGCAATAGTGATCGCAGTTATTCTGTCTATTCTGGCTGGGGTATTAATATGGTAAGCAACGCATCCGCATTGGGGCGCACGGGTATTCAGGACTGGCTGTTGTTACGTGCATCTGCAATCGTTATTGTTTTATATGTTCTTTATCTTATTGGTTTTGTAGCAATAACGTCAGACATCACTTATGAAGTTTGGAGCGGTTTTTTTTCTTCATCTCTCACTAAAGTGTTCACCATATTGGCACTGATTTCTATTCTGGTCCACGCATGGATCGGAATGTGGCAGGTGCTGACAGATTATGTGAAGCCACTGGCACTGCGTCTGGTGTTGCAACTGGTGATTATTGTTGCGCTGCTGGCTTATTTGATTTACGGAACAATTGTTGTGTGGGGTGCATAAATGAAACTGCCAGTAAGAGAGTTTGACGCTGTTGTTATTGGTGCTGGCGGCGCAGGTATGCGTGCTGCACTGCAAATTTCACAAATGGGCTTGTCTTGTGCCCTGATTTCTAAGGTTTTCCCGACCCGCTCCCATACAGTTTCAGCACAGGGTGGCATTACCGTTGCTCTGGGCAACTCTCATGATGATAACTGGGAATGGCATATGTATGACACCGTGAAAGGTTCCGACTATATCGGTGACCAGGATGCCATCGAATATATGTGTAAAACTGGCCCTGAAGCGATTTTGGAACTGGAACACATGGGGTTGCCATTCTCACGCCTGGATGATGGACGTATCTATCAGCGTCCATTTGGTGGGCAATCCAGAAATTTTGGCGGTGAGCAGGCTGCCCGCACAGCTGCTGCTGCTGACCGTACTGGTCACGCATTACTTCATACCCTGTATCAGCAAAACCTGAAGAACCACACGACCATTTTCTCTGAGTGGTATTCTCTGGATCTGGTAAAAAACCAAGATGGTGCTACTGTTGGCTGTACAGCCATCTGTATTGAAACAGGTGAAGTCGTCTATTTCAAAGCCAAGGCAACTATTCTCGCAACAGGCGGTGCAGGCCGTATTTTTCAATCTACAACTAATGCGCATATCAATACTGGTGATGGTGTTGGTATGGCGTTGCGTGCTGGTGTTCCTGTTCAGGATATGGAAATGTGGCAATTCCATCCGACAGGAATTGCGGGTGCTGGTGTATTGGTGACAGAAGGCTGCCGTGGTGAAGGTGGTTATCTGCTGAATAAAGATGGTGAACGCTTTATGGAGCGTTATGCACCAAATGCTAAAGATCTGGCTGGTCGCGATGTGGTTGCACGGTCTATGATGATCGAAATTCGTGAAGGTCGCGGTTGTGAAGGCCCATGGGGACCTCACGTGAAATTGAAGCTGGATCATTTGGGTAAAGAGGTTCTAGAATCCCGCCTGCCGGGTATCCTTGAACTATCCCGTACTTTTGCCCACGTAGACCCTGTAAAAGAACCGATTCCGGTGATCCCAACCTGCCACTATATGATGGGTGGAATTCCAACTAAAATTACTGGTCAGGCACTGACTATTAATGAGAAAGGCGAAGATGTTATCATTCCGGGCTTATTTGCTGTGGGTGAAATCGCTTGTGTATCTGTTCATGGTGCGAACCGTTTAGGTGGTAATTCATTACTGGATTTGGTGGTCTTTGGCCGTTCTGCTGGTTTGCACTTGAAAGAGTGTCTGATGGAACAAGGAACCAGCCGTGATGCCAGCGAGTCTGATGTTGATGCAGCACTGCAACGTCTGAACCGTTGGAACAATACCCGTTCAGGCGAAGATCCGGTTGAAATCCGTAAAGCATTGCAGGCTTGTATGCAGCACAACTTCTCTGTATTCCGTGAAGGTGATGCGATGGCGAGAGGATTAGATGAATTGAAAGTCATCCGTGAGCGCCTGCAAAATGCCCGTTTGGATGATACATCATCAGAGTTCAATACCCAGCGTATTGAATGTCTGGAATTGGATAACCTGATGGAAACCGCTTATTCGACTGCTGTGGCTGCAAATTTCCGTACAGAAAGTCGTGGAGCGCATAGCCGTTTCGATTATCCAGAGCGTGATGATGCAAATTGGCTGTGCCATAGCTTGTATTTACCGCAGACTGAGAGCATGACCCGTCGTGAAGTTAACATGCAGCCAAAATTGCGTGAAGCCTTCCCGCCGAAAGTGCGTTCTTACTAATTGCGTTGCTGATGTTCCAGTTGCGGAGAAATAGATTATGAAACTTGAATTCTCAATTTATCGTTATAATCCGGATGTAGACAACGCACCCCGTATGCAGGATTACACGCTGGAAGCTGAAGAAGGGCGTGACATGATGCTGCTGGATGCACTTATCCAGTTGAAGGAACAAGATCCAACGTTGTCATTCCGCCGTTCGTGCCGTGAAGGTGTATGTGGTTCTGACGGTCTGAATATGAATGGTAAAAACGGGCTGGCTTGTATTACTCCTGTTTCAGCATTACGCCGTGGTAACAAGAAGATTGTTATTCGTCCGCTGCCTGGTTTACCCGTTATTCGTGACCTGGTTGTTGATATGGGGCAGTTTTACGCGCAATATGAGAAAATCCGTCCTTATTTGCTTAATGACGGTAAAAATCCACCTGCGCGTGAACATCTGCAATCACCAGAACAGCGCGCAAAATTGGATGGTCTTTATGAATGTATCCTGTGTGCCTGTTGTTCGACGTCATGCCCGTCATTCTGGTGGAACCCGGATAAATTTATTGGGCCAGCAGGTCTTTTAGCCGCATATCGTTTTCTGATTGATAGCCGTGATACTGAAACTTCATCCCGATTGGATGGATTGAATGATGCTTTCAGTGTCTTTCGTTGTCATGGGATCATGAACTGCGTCAGTGTGTGTCCTAAAGGCCTTAACCCGACAAAGGCGATTGGGCATATTAAGTCGATGTTGTTAAGACATAGTGCTTAATTAAAATATTACCTAATTAAATATACCGATAATGTATAGATAGTGCATAAATAACACATAAATTGTGTGTAAATAATGCATATAAGGTTGCCCTCCACAATTTTGAAATAAATATCAAACCAGTGGAGGGCATAAAGAATGAAAGATGATAAATTGCCTGCTGCTAATGACGGCGCATGTTATTGGAATAAGGGACCTTTAAAAACTGCTTCTCAGTTTTTAAAGGTTCCTTGAAGGGTAGGATAACCTAAATAAAGAACATGCATTAAGCACGTCCAAATGAACCTTTTATCAACACCGCTTATTAATAAAGCGGTATTTGTTAACCACGGCGAAAACTAAAGCTTTTAAAGCTTAAGGGATCACAATGCAGAACGGTGCAATGAAGGACTGGCTGGATTCAAGCTTTCTGGCTGGTGCAAACCAGTCTTACATAGAGCAAATCTATGAAGACTATATAACCGATCCTAATTCTGTTGATGCAGGTTGGAGAGAAATTTTCCAACAATTACCGGATGCAGGACTTCACGGGGAACAACTTCACTCACAGACACGTGATTACTTCCGTCGTCTGGCAAAGGATGCCACTCGTTACCACACTTCAGTCAGCGATCCAGCAATGGATGCAAAACAAGTTAAGGTTTTGCAGCTTATCAACGCATTCCGCTTCCGCGGTCATCAACATGCGAATCTTGATCCATTGGGATTATGGAAACAGGAACCTGTACCGGATCTCGATCCTGTTTTCCATAATTTAACAAAAGCAGATTTTGAAGAAACGTTTAATGTAGGCTCATTTGCTAGCGGCAAAGAGACAATGAAATTGGCGGATTTGTATGACGTACTGAAGCGCATTTATTGCGGCTCTATTGGTGCGGAATATATGCATATCACCAATACAGAAGAAAAGCGCTGGATCCAGCAGCGCCTGGAATCTGTCTCTGTCAGTTCACAATTCAGCGCAGATGAAAAACGTCGCTTTCTGGCGGAGTTAACTGCGGCAGAAGGTCTGGAGCGTTATCTGGGGGCTAAATTTCCAGGGGCGAAACGTTTTTCTCTGGAAGGCGGTGATGCACTGGTTCCAATGCTGAAGGACTTGATCCGTCATGCAGGTAAGCAAGATACACGCGAAGTTGTACTTGGCATGGCTCACCGTGGTCGCCTCAATGTTCTTATTAATATCTTAGGTAAAAAACCTGCTGATCTGTTTGATGAATTTGCCGGGAAACATAAAGAACATCTCGGAACAGGTGATGTGAAGTATCATCAGGGTTTTTCCTCTGATTTCGAAACCGAAGGTGGTTTAGTACATTTAGCGTTGGCATTCAACCCATCTCACCTTGAAATTGTCAGTCCTGTAGTTATTGGTTCAGTACGTGCTCGCCGTGACCGTCTTGATGAAGGTCAGAGCAACATGGTGTTGCCAGTAACCATTCATGGTGACGCAGCAGTAACAGGGCAGGGGATTGTTCAGGAAACACTGAACATGTCTCAGGCTCGCGGTTATGAAGTTGGTGGCACTGTTCGCATTGTGGTTAACAACCAGATTGGTTTTACTACTTCCAACCCGAAAGATGCCCGTTCAACACAATATTGTACTGATGTTGTGAAAATGGTTCAGGCACCGATTTTCCACGTTAATGCTGATGACCCGGAAGCTGTTGCTTTTGTTACCCGCCTGGCTCTGGATTTCCGTAATACCTTTAAACGTGACGTGATGATTGATCTGGTTTGTTACCGTCGTCACGGTCATAACGAAGCTGATGAGCCAAGTGCAACTCAGCCACTGATGTATCAGAAAATCAAGAAGCATCCGACTCCACGTAAGATCTATGCGGACAAACTCATCGCAGAAGGTCTGTTGTCGCCTAACGATGTGACTGAAATGGTTAACTTATATCGTGATGTACTGGATCATGGTGAATGTGTTGTAGATGAATGGCGCCCAATGGGATTGCATTCGTTTACATGGGAACCTTACCTGAATCACGAATGGGATGAAGAGTATCCACATAAAATGGATATGAAGCGTCTGCAAGATCTTGGTAAACGCATTAGTACCATTCCTGCCGAAGTGGAAATGCACTCTCGTGTTGCAAAAATCTACGCTGATCGTGCAGACATGGCCAACGGCAACAAACTGTTTGACTGGGGTGGAGCGGAAACACTGGCTTATGCAACCTTGGTTGATGAAGGTATTCCAGTTCGTTTGTCTGGTGAAGACGCTGGCCGTGGCACATTCTTCCACCGCCATGCTGTTGTCCACAATCAGGCTAATGCTTCTGTTTATGTCCCTCTGGCAAATGTTCACAACGGTCAGGGTATATTTAACGTATGGGATTCAGTCCTGTCAGAAGAAGCTGTACTGGCATTTGAATATGGTTATGCAACGACAGAGCCTCGTACATTAACTATCTGGGAAGCCCAGTTTGGTGATTTTGCCAACGTAGCGCAGGTTGTGATTGATCAGTTTATCAGTTCTGGTGAGCAAAAATGGGGTCGTATGTGTGGCCTGGTCATGTTGTTGCCACATGGCTACGAAGGACAAGGCCCTGAGCACTCATCAGCACGTCTGGAACGTTACCTGCAATTGTGTGCAGAACAGAACATGCAGGTTTGTGTGCCATCAACTCCGGCTCAGGTTTACCACATGCTGCGTCGTCAGGCACTGCGTGGTATGCGTCGTCCCCTGATAGTCATGTCACCTAAGTCGTTGCTGCGTCATCCATTGGCAGTATCCAGCCTAGATGAACTGGCTAACGGTAAATTTGAAACAGTGATTGGTGAAGTTGATGCGTTGGATCCAAAAGGTGTGAAACGCGTTGTACTTTGCTCTGGTAAAGTTTATTACGATCTGCTGGAACAACGTCGTAAGAACGAGCAGACCGACGTCGCCATTGTGCGTATTGAACAACTGTATCCATTCCCGCGTCAGGACATGCAGACTTTACTTGAGCAGTATGCACATGCTCATGATTTTGTCTGGTGCCAGGAAGAGCCATTGAACCAAGGGGCTTGGTATTGCAGTCAACATAATTTCCGTGAAGCGATCCCATTTGGGGCTTCTTTACGTTATGCAGGGCGTCCGGCTTCTGCTTCCCCGGCTGTGGGCTATACATCTGTTCACCAGCAGCAACAGCAAGCTCTGGTTAATGACGCACTGAACGTTGAATAAATAAAGGATAGAAAATGAGTAGCGTAGAAATTCTGGTTCCAGACCTTCCTGAATCTGTTGCGGATGCCACTGTTGCGACATGGCATAAAAAACCAGGTGATCCCGTAGAGCGTGATGACATTCTGGTTGAAATCGAAACAGACAAAGTGATTTTAGAAGTACCAGCAAGTGAAGCGGGTGTTCTGGAATCTATTCTGGAAGAAGAAGGAGCCACTGTACTGTCTAAGCAACTGCTTGGCCGCATTAACCTGAGTGACAGTACTGGTATGCCTGCTGTGGTGAAAGAACAAACAGAAGCAACACCAGCACAACGCCAGACAGCTTCTTTGGAAGAAGAAAGCAATGATGCACTGAGCCCGGCAGTTCGTCGTTTAATTGCAGAGCATGATTTAGATCCTACTGCAATTAAAGGCAGTGGTGTAGGTGGCCGTATTGTGCGCGAAGATGTAGAAAAATATATTGCTGCGAATAAAAAAGAGAGTGCTAAATCTGCTCCAGCGGCTCAACCATCTCAGCTACCACACCGCAGTGAAAAACGCGTACCAATGACTCGTTTGCGTAAGCGTATTGCAGAACGTCTGCTCGAAGCGAAAAACAACACTGCAATGCTGACGACTTTTAACGAAGTCAATATGAAGCCAATTCAGGAATTGCGTAAGCAATACGGTGATGAGTTTGAAAAACGTCACGGTGTCCGTCTGGGTTTTATGTCTTTCTATGTGAAAGCCGTTGTTGAAGCATTGAAACGTTATCCAGAAGTTAATGCTTCTATTGATGGCACAGACGTGGTTTACCACAACTATTTTGATATCAGCATTGCGGTATCCACACCTCGTGGTTTGGTGACGCCAGTACTGCGTGATGCAGATGCATTAGGCATGGCTGATATTGAGAAAAACATCAAAGAGCTGGCTATTAAAGGCCGTGACGGCAAATTGACCGTTGAAGAACTCACTGGCGGTAATTTCACTATTACCAATGGTGGTGTTTTTGGCTCCTTGATGTCTACTCCGATAATTAACCCACCACAAAGTGCGATCCTTGGCATGCATGCTATTAAAGATCGCCCAATGGCAGTAAATGGTCAGATTGAGATCCTTCCGATGATGTATCTGGCTCTGTCTTATGACCATCGCCTGATTGACGGACGTGAGTCTGTAGGTTTCCTGGTGACTATCAAAGAAATGCTGGAAGATCCAACACGTTTGTTGCTGGATGTATAGCATCACCATCAGGGTGGAGGGTGTTAAATTCCGCCCAGTCTGAAGTAAAACGATGTTGATGTAAAAAGTGCTGATGTAATAAATTATGCGGCCAGCCTTCGGGCTGGTCATATCCAGAGCAACAAAATAGAAGATAGTTTACCTTTCTTAGATTAAATTATGGATAGAACATCATGAATTTACACGAGTATCAGGCAAAACAACTTTTTGCACGGTATGGCTTACCAGCGCCTGCTGGTTATGCCTGCACTACACCACGCGAAGCAGAAGAAGCAGCATCCAAGATTGGTGCAGGCCCTTGGGTCGTTAAATGTCAGGTTCATGCTGGCGGTCGCGGTAAAGCCGGGGGCGTGAAAGTCGTCAATAGCAAGGAGGATATCCGTGCTTTTGCTGAACAGTGGCTGGGTAAACGACTGGTAACTTACCAGACAGATGTACAGGGGCAACCTGTCCATCAAATCCTGGTAGAAGGGGCTACCGATATTGCCAAGGAGCTGTATCTTGGTGCCGTTGTTGACCGTGGTACACGTCGTGTAGTGTTCATGGCCTCTACCGAAGGTGGCGTCGAAATAGAAAAAGTGGCGGAAGAAACGCCCGAACTGATTCATAAAGCAATCATCGATCCACTGGCTGGCCCTATGTCCTACCAAGGCCGTGAACTAGCGTTCAAGCTGGGTCTGACTGGTAAACAAGTCAACCAATTCACTAAAATTTTCCTGGGATTGGCAAACCTTTTCCTTGAACGTGACCTGGCTCTAGTCGAAATTAATCCGTTGGTTATTACAACTCAAGGTGATCTTGTCTGTCTGGATGGGAAGTTAGGTGCGGACGGTAATGCTATGTTCCGTCAAGCTGAACTACGTGAAATGCACGACCCTTCACAGGAAGATCCACGTGAAGCTCAGGCTGCACAATGGGAACTGAATTATGTTGCGTTGGATGGCAACATTGGTTGTATGGTAAATGGTGCTGGTTTGGCGATGGGAACTATGGACATTGTCAAGCTGCATGGTGGCGCACCAGCTAACTTCCTTGATGTGGGCGGTGGTGCGACAAAAGAGCGTGTTACTGAAGCGTTCAAAATTATCCTGTCGGATGAAAATGTGAAAGCTGTCTTGGTAAATATCTTTGGTGGGATCGTCCGTTGTGACCTGATTGCTGACGGTATTATTGGTGCGGTGGAAGAAGTGGGTGTTCACGTACCTGTAGTCGTTCGTTTGGAAGGGAATAATGCTGAACTGGGTGCGAAGAAACTGGCTGATAGTGGTTTGAATATTATTGCAGCAACCAGTTTAACAGACGCAGCTAAACAGGCAGTCGCAGCAGCGGGGAACAAATAATGTCTATTTTAATTGATAAAAACACCAAAGTGATTTGTCAGGGTTTCACTGGCAGTCAGGGTACTTTTCATTCAGAACAAGCGATCGCTTACGGTACTCAAATGGTTGGCGGTGTGACGCCAGGTAAAGGTGGCACGCAACATCTTGGTCTGCCTGTTTTTAATACCGTCCGCGAAGCAGTTGAAACAACAGGTGCGACAGCTTCTGTTATTTATGTGCCAGCGCCATTCTGTAAAGACTCTATTCTGGAGGCTATTGATGCAGGTATTAAACTGATCATTACCATTACTGAAGGCATCCCAACGCTGGATATGCTGGCAGTTAAGGTAAAACTGGATCAGGATGGCGTTCGCATGATCGGCCCTAACTGTCCGGGTGTTATTACTCCGGATGAATGTAAGATCGGTATTATGCCCGGTCATATTCATAAGGCAGGTAAAGTGGGTATTGTGTCTCGTTCAGGGACTTTGACTTACGAGGCTGTGAAGCAGACAACTGACGCAGGATTAGGTCAATCCACTTGTGTTGGTATCGGCGGTGATCCAATCCCGGGTTCAAATTTTATTGATATTCTGAAACTGTTCCAGGAAGATCCACAGACTGAAGCTATTGTCATGATTGGTGAAATTGGTGGTACAGCAGAAGAAGAAGCGGCTGCGTATATCAAAGAGCATGTTACTAAACCTGTTGTGGCTTACATCGCTGGTGTAACAGCACCTAAAGGTAAGCGAATGGGGCATGCAGGGGCGATTATTGCAGGTGGTAAAGGTACGGCGGATGAAAAATTCGCAGCATTGGAATCCGCGGGAGTGAAGACTGTCCGCAGCCTTGCTGACATCGGCGATGCAGTTAAGGGTTTATTGGCCAGCAAATAGTCACTAAATAAGTTATTTTTATAGAAAAAGGCTGCTTCAAAGCAGCCTTTTTATTTTTATTTATAATATAAACAGTAGGTTAGTCTTTTTATACTGATGGATATTTTAAAATTTAATTGAACTTATTTTAGAAAACTCTATTTAATCGTTTAATTTAATTAGAAATGTTAGAAAAATATATTTTTCTCATAATGAAAATGGAAAGTTAATTTTATAATGCTTTTTACAGCAAAAAATAAATTAATAGGCATTGTGGGAAACAAATTATTAACACTAAATCAACTGTAATGAAATAATAGCTGCAATGATTAACAGAAAACAGAGAAAATTGAATAAAATCAATTTATTACTGTGGAGTGTGTTCGCTAAACTTGATTTAATTTTTCTAAAATAAACAGATATTACCTCGGTACTATTGACCTATATAGAGAATTCTAATCTTAGTCACGCAAAAGCTATTTATTGTGTGTGAATATAGGCGTAATATTATTGAGGCATCTACTAAATTTTAATTTACTTAATAAGTTGTTGTTGTGTTTGAGGCACTTATTGCTGGTAGTTACGAGACTTTCGTAAAACGAAAGTCGGGTTGCCGCAAGTCGGTGTCTTCCTGCTAGGAGCAAGGAGTCAAGATGTTTGATATTGTCGAACTGTCACGATTACAGTTTGCCTTAACTGCTATGTACCATTTCTTATTCGTACCATTAACACTCGGTATGGCGTTTTTGCTTGCGATTATGGAAACGGTATATGTTCTGTCTGGTAAACAAATCTACAAAGATATGACGAAATTCTGGGGTAAGCTATTTGGTATTAACTTTGCCTTGGGTGTCGCAACAGGTTTGACTATGGAGTTCCAGTTCGGAACAAACTGGTCATATTTCTCACATTACGTTGGTGATATTTTTGGTGCACCACTGGCCATTGAAGGTTTAATGGCGTTCTTCCTTGAATCCACATTTGTTGGTTTGTTCTTTTTCGGTTGGGATCGTCTGAGCAAGAAACAGCATTTGGTTGTGACTTGGTTGGTTGCATTAGGTTCTAACTTTTCTGCTTTATGGATCCTAATTGCGAATGGCTGGATGCAAAATCCGATTGCATCTGATTTCAATTTTGAAACCATGCGCATGGAGATGGTGAGCTTTAGTGATCTGGTTCTGAATCCTGTTGCCCAGGTGAAGTTTGTTCATACTGTAGCTGCTGGTTATGTGACAGGCGCAATTTTCGTCTTGGGGATCAGCTCTTATTATTTACTTAAAGGGCGGGATATTCCGTTTGCTAAACGTTCATTTGCCATTGCATCAAGTTTCGGTATTGCAGCAGTTCTGTCTGTCATTGTACTGGGGGATGAATCTGGATACGAAATGGGGGATGTGCAGAAAACCAAACTGGCTGCCATTGAAGCAGAGTGGGAAACTCAAACTCCTCCGGCTGCATTCACGCTGATTAGTATTCCTGATCAGGATAAGATGGAAAACAAATATTCCATTCAAATTCCTTACATATTAGGTCTTATCGCTACACGCTCCACTGATACTCCGGTTGTTGGCCTGCGTGACTTGATGAATCAGCATGAACAACGTATCCGTAACGGTCTTAAAGCATATGAATTGCTGGAAGAGCTGCGTGCAGGTAACACTGATCCGGCAGTACGTAAAGCATTCAATGAAAGCAAAAAAGACCTTGGTTACGGCATGCTCGTAAAACGTTACACCCCAGAGGTGGCAAACGCGACAGAAGAGCAAATTAAAGCCGCTGCGAAAGATTCTATTCCACTTGTGGCACCACTTTATTTTGCATTTCGTATCATGGTTGCCTGTGGCTTCATCATGTTACTGGTTATCGGCCTGGCATTCTTCAGCGTGATCCGTAATCGCATTGGTCAACAGAAGTGGTTGTTGCGTGCGGCGTTGTTCAGTATTCCATTACCGTGGATTGCGGTTGAAGCTGGTTGGTTTGTTGCAGAGTATGGCCGTCAGCCTTGGGCAATTGGTGAAGTATTGCCAACCGCAGTGGCTGCTTCGACACGCAGTATTGGTGATCTGATTTTCTCAATGACACTGATTTGTGGTCTGTATACCTTGTTCCTGATCGCTGAAATGTTTTTGATGTTCAAATTTGCGCGCCTTGGCCCAAGTAGCCTTAAGACCGGACGTTACCATTTTGAACAGAAAACCATTTCTTCAACCAATAATTCTTCAGCGAATAATATTGAGTAAGCAGGAGTCCACTTATGCTTGATTATGAAGTGTTACGATTTATATGGTGGCTGTTGATTGGTGTATTGCTAATCGGGTTTGCAGTGACCGATGGTTTTGACATGGGTGTTGGTATCCTGCTGCGGATTATCGGCAAAGACGACACTGAACGTCGTGTCATGATTAACTCGGTTGCACCTCACTGGGATGGTAACCAGGTATGGTTAATCACCGCGGGTGGTGCATTGTTTGCTGCCTGGCCAGCGATATATGCTGCCGCTTTCTCCGGTTTCTATGTAGCGATGATTTTGGTGTTGGCTGCGTTGTTCTTCCGTCCTGTAGGGTTTGACTATCGTTCAAAACTGGAAGACAGAAAATGGCGTAACATGTGGGACTGGGGGCTGTTTGTTGGCAGTTTTGTACCTCCATTAGTCATTGGAGTTGCATTCGGTAACCTGCTGCAAGGTGTACCACTGATGATAGATGTAGACCAGAGGGTTTCCTATGAAGGGTCATTCTTTGAGCTGTTGAACCCTTATGGGTTGCTGGCAGGTATCATCAGTTTGATGATGATTACGACACAAGGGGCAACCTACCTGCAAATGCGTACTACGGGTGAATTGCATTTGCGTTCCCGTGCTGCGACACACGTTTGTGCATTGATAACCGCTGTGGCTTTCTTACTAGCGGGAGTGTGGCTGGTTTATGGCATTGATGGTTATGTTGTGACTGGTGGTCTGGATGTGAATGGAGTATCTAATCCATTGCATAAACAAGTTGCTCAACAAGCAGGGGCATGGCTTATTAACTTCGATAATCGGCCAGTATTGTGGGCGATACCTGCATTGGGTGTTATTCTTCCTTTGTTGACTATGCTGGCGACCCGATTGGATAAAGGTGCCTGGGCGTTCCTGTTCTCATCATTGACGGTTGCTTGTATTATTCTGACCGCAGGAATATCCATGTTCCCGTTTGTGATGCCATCAAGCCTTAATCCGAATGTCAGTTTGACTATGTGGGATGCGACATCCAGTCAGTGGACGTTGCAAGTTATGTTCATTGTTGCGCTTATCTTCGTTCCTATCATTCTGTCATACACCATTTGGTGTTACTACAAAACCTTTGGGCGTTTGGATAAGAGCTACATTGAAAACAACAAACACTCATTGTACTAAAGGAGCATAGAGCATGTGGTATTTTGCTTGGATTCTGGGAACGCTCTTAGCTTGTAGTTTTGCAGTTATTGCAGCTTTGGCACTTGAGCATAGTGAATCAGAAAAAGTAACTGAGAGTGACGAAAGATAATGTTGGTTGAAAAGTTTTACCAACTGATGAATAAGGGCCTGCTGAGGGCCCTTATCCTCATAATGGCTTTGGTACTTGCTGGATGTGTATTGTGGGATCCAACACGTTTTGCTGCGAACACAAGTTCATTGCCTGTATGGCAAGGCATTTTACTGATCTGGGCGGTGTGTTCTGGGGTCATTTTTGGCATTGGATTTAACCCTAAACATTTTATCTGGCGTCTTTTTTTTCATCCATTACCTGCATTTTTGATTCTGATTTTTGGCTTATATCATTTCCTTAAGTAAACTATTTATGATTTTATAGGACGTTGGCTTATAAATTTTTTTGATTTCTTTAATAACAAGTCATTCCAAAGCGCTATTGTCTTGAGTATAGTGACAGCGTCAATTCGCCTGATTAGGATTATATGTGAGTAATATGTTGTTCCGTTGGCCTATCCGTGTTTATTACGAAGACACAGATGCTAGTGGTATAGTCTATCACGCTCAATATTTGGCTTTTTATGAAAGAGCGCGTACAGAGATGTTGCGTGATAAGGGCTTCCACCAAAAGTATATGTTGGATGAACAAGTCGGTTTTGCTGTCAGCCGCATGACTGTTGACTACCGGAAACCAGCGAGGCTGGATGATCAGTTGGTTGTGGAAAGCGAGATAACGAACATCCGTGGTGCTTCACTGACATTTATTCAACGAATTGTTGATGGTAATGATGTAGTTATCAGTAACGCAGAATGTCTGATCGTCTGCGTAAATTCATCTCAAATGAAGCCTATTGCGCTTCCAAAGTCTATTGTCGCGGAGTTTAAGCAGTGACTGACATGAACATCCTAGATTTATTCCTGAAGGCAGGCTTTTTAGTGCAGCTGATCATGTTAATCCTGATTGGCTTCTCTGTAGTTTCTTGGGCAATTATTATTCAACGAACAAGAATCCTGAATGCTGCTACTCGGGAAGCGGAAGCATTTGAAGATAAATTTTGGTCTGGGGTTGAGTTATCCCGTCTTTATAAAGAAAGCCAGTCACGCCGTGATTCTTTAAGTGGTACTGAACAGATTTTTTATTCTGGTTTTAAAGAATTCGCTCGCTTACATCAGGCGAATAACCATGCACCAGAGGCTGTCATTACGGGAGCTTCCCGCGCTATGAGAATTTCAATGAACCGTGAATTAGAAACATTGGAAAATCATATCCCATTTCTGGGTACTGTCGGTTCTATTAGCCCCTATATCGGTTTGTTCGGCACAGTTTGGGGGATTATGCACGCTTTTATTGCTCTGGGAGCAGTGAAACAGGCAACATTGCAAATGGTTGCCCCTGGTATTGCGGAAGCTTTGATTGCAACAGCAATTGGTTTGTTTGCTGCAATTCCGGCGGTGATGGCTTATAACCGTCTGAACCAGCGTGTCAATAAACTGGAACAAAGTTACGACAATTTTATGGAAGAATTTCTGGCGATTTTGCATCGTCAGGCTTTTGTTTCCAATTCCAATAAGTCGTAATTCATCGTAAGGGGAAAAAGCGAATGGCGCGCACTCGTAGTCGCAGACGTGAGCTAAAATCCGAGATCAATATCGTTCCCTTGCTGGACGTGTTGTTGGTTTTGCTGCTGATTTTTATGGCAACCGCCCCGATTATCACACAAAGCGTAGAAGTTGATTTACCTGATTCGGTGGATTCCAAAACCGTCTCCAGTTCTGATAATCCACCTGTTATTGTAGAAGTTTCTGGGGTAGGGCAGTACAACATGGTTGTTAATCAGGAGCGTTTAGAATTATTACCTGAGCAGCAAATTATTGCTGAAGCTCAAACCTTGATGAAAGCTAACCCAAAAACAATTTTCTTGATTGGGGGTTCAAAGGAAGTCCCTTATGATGAAATCATCAAAGCACTGAATATGCTTCGTCAAGCGGGTGTGAAATCGGTTGGTTTAATGACTCAGCCTATTGGTGCCTGATGGCGGCTTTTACTTAAAGTTTCTGGATGTCGAGCGTGGGAAAGACAAACAAGCAAAACAGTAGGCTAAATCGTGCCATTATCATTTCGATTATTTTGCACATTATTCTGTTCGGATTCCTGATTTGGGGGTCTTTGAAGCAAAAAACAGAAATGGGAGGCGGTGGAAATAGTGGTACGGTGATTGATGCCGTTATGGTCGATCCGAATGCGGTAGTTCAGCAATATAACCAGCAGCAGCAACAGCAGGCTAATGCAAAGCTGGCTGAGCAGCAGCGGAAGAAAAAAGCTGAACAGCAGGCAGCCGAATTGCGTGCTAAACAGGCAGAAGAGCAGGAGCGGCTAAAAGCCGCAGAAGAAGAGCGGATAAAAGCACAGCAAGCCGCGGAAGAACAGAAAAAGCTGGCTGATACTGCGGCGGCTAAGGCCCGTGAAGAGCAAAAGATTGCCGAAGAGGCTGCTGCTAAAGCGAAAGCGGAGCAAGAAAGAATTCTGAAAGAGCAGGCAGAAGCTCAGAGAAAGGCAGAAGCCCAAGCTAAGAAAGAAGCAGAAGAAGCAGCGAAACGAAAAGCTGAAACCGAAGCGAAGGCAAAAGCGGAAGCAGCGGCAAAAGCTAAAGCTGCTGCTGAAGAGAAAGCTAAAGCTGAAGCCAAATCTAAGGCTGAAGCCCAAAAAGAGGCTCAGGCAGTCGATGATCTGCTTGGGGGATTAACGTCTAATGCACCCAAACAGCAAGGTGGAGCCTCCGCTGCAGGTAAAGGCGGTAGTAAGAAAAGTGGCGTTTCTGAATCGGATATCAATAATTATAAAGGGCAAATTCGGGCCGCTATCCAGAAGAATTTTCGTGATCCGAGTTTGTACTTAGGGCGTACTTGTGATTTGAGCATAAAATTGGCATCAGATGGTATGTTGATTAGTGTTCAGGCTAATGGTGGCGACCCCGCATTATGTAGGGCTGCAATTGCCGCGGCGAATCAAACCAAAATGCCACGTCCACCAAGTAAAGAGGTTTATGAACATTTCAAGAGTTTCTCACTAGACTTTAAACCACAGTAAGGTAAATATTTGGTGGAAATGTGTTATTTATTAGATGAAACTTCGGATAATTTATTTACATAAATAAAATTATTAGATTTTATTTATGTATCTGGTTTTGTTTGTTGGCGTTTGTTAGAATCCGGCGGATTATTGCTGGCATATCGATCGCGATAAGGGAGAGATGATGAAGCAAACTTTTAAACTGACGTTTAAAGCATTATTGGGTTTTCTGATGCTATGGGCAACGTTTGCTCATGCAGAAGTTCGTATTGAAATTACAGAAGGTGTTGACTCTGCCCGTCCTATTGGCGTTGTTCCATTTAAATGGACTGGTGCAGGTAATCCGCCAGAAGAAATCGGTTCAATTGTTGCTGCTGATTTGAGGAACAGTGGGAAATTTAATCCCATTACTCCGGATCGTATGCCGCAACAACCTACTACAGCGTCTGAAGTAACACCTGCGGTATGGTCTGCGCTTGGAATAGATTCTGTAGTTGTGGGGCAAATTCAACCTGCCGCTGATGGTAAATTTTTGGTTTCCTATCAGTTGGTTGATGTAGCTGGGACACCGGGTTCAGTATTGGCGCAGAATCAATTTCCAGTTGAGAAAAAATGGCTACGCTATGCTGCGCATACAGCCAGCAATGAAGTATTTGAAAAGCTGACAGGTATTAAAGGCGCATTCACCACTCGTATAGCTTATGTGGTTAAGAGGGCTGTTACGAATAAGTATTCGTATGAATTGCGTGTTTCTGATTATGACGGTTATAACGAAACTTCGGTACGCAGTTCAGCAGAACCTTTAATGTCACCGGCATGGTCACCAGACAATTCTCAACTGGCATATGTGACATTTGAAGGTGGCCGTTCTTCTCTGGTTATCCAAACATTGGCAACAGGAGCAATTCGTCATGTAGCTTCATTTCCTCGCCACAATGGAGCGCCAGCATTCTCCCCTGATGGGGCTAAGCTCGCTTTTGCGCTATCTAAAACAGGTAGTTTGAATTTGTATGTGATGGATTTGGCTTCAGGGCAGATTCGTCAAATAACTGATGGCCGCAGTAACAATACTGAGCCGAGCTGGATGCCGGATAGCCAGACACTGGTCTATACCTCTGATCAGGGTGGTCGTCCACAATTGTATAAAATCGATATTAATGGCGGTGCTCCACAACGACTGACTTGGGAAGGTTCACAAAACCAAGATGCTGATGTGAGTCCAGACGGTATTTTTATCGTTATGGTTAGTACAGCGAGTGGCAGTCAGCACATCGCCAAACAGGATCTGGTAACGGGATCTGTCCAGATTTTGACAGATACGTTTCTAGATGAAACGCCGAGTATCGCACCTAACGGCACTATGGTTATTTATAGCTCCACTCAAGGGTTGGGGACTGTATTGCAGCTAGTTTCGACTGACGGGCGTTTCAAAGCGCGTCTTCCGGCTACCGATGGACAGGTTAAATTTCCTGCCTGGTCGCCGTATCTGTGATGCATAATAAGTATGTATGGCAAACTATAAAAGGATCAAAGAGATGCAACTGAACAAAGTGCTAAAAGGGCTGATGTTAGCTTTACCAATCATGGCCGTAGCAGCGTGTACTAACACTAACAAAAATGGCAACAATGATCAGTCTGGTGTAGGCACTGTTGATAATTCTTCTAAAGCAGGTTTGTCTGCTGAAGAATTAGCACGTCAGCAGATGCAAGAGCTGCAAAACAATAACATCGTATACTTCGGTTTCGATAAATACGACATTAACAGCGAATTTGCTCAGATGTTGGATGCACATGCTGCATTCCTGCGTAGCAATCCATCTGTTAAAGTAACTATTGAAGGCCATGCGGATGAGCGCGGTACTCCTGAATACAATATCGCTCTGGGTGAGCGTCGTGCAAATGCAGTTAAAATGTATCTGCAAGGCAAAGGTGTTTCAGCTGACCAGCTTGCTATCGTTTCTTATGGTAAAGAAAACCCAGCTGTACTTGGTCATGACGAAGCAGCATACGCTAAAAATCGTCGCGCTGTAATCGTATACTAAGAGTAAGGCATGAACAGTAACTTCAGACGTTTTGTATTGGGTCTGTCGTTATTGGTTGGCGTAGCGGCTCCTTGGGTCGCTACCGCCCGAGCGCCAATCAGTAATGTCGGCTCAGGCTCCACAGATGAGCGTCTTTCCCAATTAGAGCGTATTTCCGACGCTCATAGTCAGTTATTAACTCAACTCCAGCAACAGCTTGCTGATTCTCAGCGTGATATTGATACACTCCGAGGCCAGATTCAGGAAAATCAGTATCAATTAAATCAGATCATTGAGCGCCAGAAAGATATTTATCAGCAGTTGGATAAAATCACTAACCCTTCAGGTGCAGAAAACGATAATGCAGCTACTCCAGTGGAAAAGCGGGCTGATAATCAGCCCGCTGCCGCCACTAGCACAGGAAGTGAAAAGGGAGATTATGATGCCGCTGTCGCTTTGGCTATCAATACTAAGGAATATGATAAAGCTATCGTAGCATTCCAGAATTTTGTCAAAGTTTATCCTAAGTCGAAATACTTACCGAATGCCAGCTATTGGCTAGGCCAGTTGAATTACAACAAAGGTAAGAAAGATGATGCGGCTTATTATTTTGCGACCGTAGTGAAAAATTATCCTAAATCACAGAAAAGCAGTGATTCTCTGTATAAAGTTGGTTTGATCATGCAGGAAAAAGGGCAAAAGGATAAGGCGAAGGCAGTTTATCAACAGGTGGTTAAGCAATACCCTGGTACTAGTGCGGCTAAAATGGCCGAAAAAAAGATTGCAGGAATGTAATAATTATCCCCAAGAGGTTATTTATCGGTCTTTTTGGGGATAATTGGCCGATTAATAGGCGTTTAAACGGGGTTTGATAAAATAAACGTTGCGCCTCGCAGAGAAATCAGTAATATATGCCGCCGTTGGCAAGCAATAAGAAAAGCAATGCCAGACAAGATTTAGATGGGTCGTTAGCTCAGTCGGTAGAGCAGTTGACTTTTAATCAATTGGTCGCAGGTTCGAATCCTGCACGACCCACCATCTAAGTTTCCATCAGACACTCCCCAGATAGATCGTTAGCTCAGTCGGTAGAGCGGTTGATCTTTACTTAATGGGTTGCAGGTTCGAGCCGAAATTAACTCCTCTATATCATATTAAAAACTTTAAAATATTTGAAGACATTCGCTTACAGATTGGCTATCTTGTTTAGTATGTAAAACAATGTAGGGCAAAATAGTCGATTTTCATCTTAACTTTACGTTTTCTGTATTAATATACTAAACATCATTTATGGTTAAGGATAAGAAAGCATGGATTTTTTCAACATTCATAACATATTGGTACATATTCCGCTAGGAGCAGACGGTTATAACCTTTCATACGTAGAAGCTGTTGGTACAATTGCGGGCTTATTATGTATTTGGCTCGCCAGTCAGGAAAAAATTATTAATTACCTGTTTGGTGTGATTAATGTGTCATTATTTGCTGTGATATTTTTCCAAATTCAACTCTATGCCAGTCTTATTCTACAAATCTTTTTCTTCGCCGCTAATATTTATGGCTGGTATGCCTGGAGTCGGGTCAACGAACAGAAACAGATAGAATTAAAGATCCGTTGGCTAAACCCTAAACAAATGCTCAGTGTGGCGGTAGTTTCTATCGTTTTCATCCTGATCATGACATTCAATATTAATCAGATCTTTGGTTATATGGCAAAAATTGTGGTTCTTGCCTTACAGGGTATAGGATCTAATATTACCATGCCGAATTTACAGCCAGATGCATTCCCATTCTGGGATTCAGTGATGACAGTGCTATCAATAGTGGCAATGATTTTAATGACCCGTAAGCATGTGGAAAATTGGCTGATATGGGTGATCATTAATGTTATTAGTGTAGTGATTTATTTCTATCAAGGTGTTCTGGCTATGTCGTTGCAGTACATTATCCTGACGGGGATCGCTCTGAATGGTGCTCGTTTGTGGATCAAAGCAGCTAAAAATAATGAATAAAGTGTAATCTATTAAAAACGCAAACTAACAGTTAGCGCAGGCTATAAGTCATTAATTGGCTTATAGCCTGTTATTGATATTTCGTTTATTTGCTCCATCTTGCAAGTTCCTGCTTTATTAATTTAATCATCTGAATCTACATAATTTTTATGTATATTCTTATTCTTCTATGAAAAAAGTTCTTTTCTTACCTACAAAGATTATTTACAGAATAGCGCCTAACAGTTAGATTGAGATCACAAAATTATTTCAAATAACTGTAAACACATTAGGTGGAAGGTCGATGAATTACCAGAATGACGATATAAAAATAAGGAAAATAACAGAATTATTACCACCAGTTGCATTGCTCGAAAAATTTCCTGCAACAAAAGATACTGCTATTACTGTCCGTGAAGCTCGTGAAGCTATTCATAACGTTTTAGCGGGTGAAGATGATCGGCTATTGGTAGTAATTGGCCCGTGCTCAATTCATGATCCAGAGGCTGCATTGGAATATGCAGAGCGCCTGAACAAATTACGTAAGGAATTGAAGGCAGATTTGGAAATCGTGATGCGGGTTTATTTTGAAAAACCTCGTACTACAATCGGTTGGAAAGGGTTAATTAATGACCCGAAAATGGATTGTAGTTTTGATATTAACGATGGATTACGTGTAGCACGTAAACTTCTGATCGATATTAACGATATGGGATTACCAGCAGCAGGTGAATACCTTGATATGATCACACCTCAATATCTTGCAGATCTCATGAGCTGGGGAGCAATAGGAGCGCGTACAACAGAGTCCCAGGTTCATCGTGAGTTGGCATCTGGTCTTTCTTGCCCGGTTGGTTTTAAAAATGGTACTGACGGTACAATAAAAGTGGCGATTGATGCTATTAATGCAGCCAGCTCACCACACTGTTTTCTGTCAGTGACTAAATGGGGCCACTCTGCAATTGTTAACACCACAGGTAATCAGGATTGTCATATTATTCTGCGTGGTGGTAAGGAACCTAATTATAGTGCTGAACATGTCGGTGCTGTTAAAGAAGGGTTAATAAAAGCAGGATTGGCGCCACGGGTAATGATTGATTTTAGCCACGCAAACAGCGCGAAGCAATTCAAAAGGCAAATGGATGTTGGCACTGATGTTTGTGGTCAGATTTCCGCAGGAGAAACTGCGATTATTGGTGTGATGGTTGAAAGCAATCTGGTTGAAGGCAACCAAAGCTTGGATGGTGACGAACCTCTGGTTTATGGCCAAAGTGTGACAGATGCCTGCATTGGTTGGGATGATACAGAGACTTTATTGCGGCAATTATCTCAGGCTGTCAGAGCTCGCCGGGGTTAAAGTAGTATGAAAAAAGCCGGAGTGGTTTCCGGCTTTTGCTTATTATATTCAAGAGATAGTTTGAATTACTTCGCTTTACCTTGGTTTGCTACTGCGGCTGCTTTTGCAGCTATCTCATCAGCATTACCCAGATAATAGTGTTTGATTGGTTTCATGTTTTCGTCAAATTCATAAACCAATGGCACAGCAGTTGGGATATTCAATTCAAGAATTTCATCTTCGCCCATGTTGTCCAGATATTTCACCAGCGCACGCAGAGAGTTGCCATGAGCGGCAATAATGACTTTTTCACCGTTTGCAACACGAGGTCTGATAATTTCTTCCCAATAAGGGACAACACGCTCGATAGTGGTTGCCAGACTTTCTGTGACAGGAAGTTCTTCTGGTTTCAGGTTTGCATAGCGAGGATCATGACCAGGATAACGTTCATCATCTTTAGTCAGGTCTGGAGGCGTGATTGCGAACCCACGACGCCACAATTTAACTTGATCATCACCGTATTTAGCCGCTGTTTCAGCCTTGTCCAGACCTTGCAGTGCACCATAATGGCGTTCATTCAGTTTCCAGCTTTTTTCAACTGGCAGCCATTGCTGATCGACTTGGTCCAGAATATTCCACAAAGTATGAATGGCACGTTTTAAAACAGAAGTGTAGGCAAAATTAAAAGTAAAACCTTCTTGTTTTAGCAATTGACCAGCTTGTTGTGCTTCAGTGCGGCCTTTATCAGACAGTTCAACATCAGTCCAACCGGTAAAGCGGTTTTCTTTGTTCCACTCACTTTCACCATGCCTTACAAGGACCAGCTTAGTTACAGCCATAGCTTAAACTCCTATCATTACTTTTTAATACAAAATGAAATGTTTGCTGGTGGCATTATATGGTGCGATAGACTGAAACGGCAAACAATAGTCTCGAATCACCTGTTTTAAATCATATTTGGGCACATCTGGAGACAGTTGCAGCCTGATTATTCCTGCCATTTTTCAAATTGTAGCTTTATTGGCGATGTTCACTCATCTTGGTTACCTAGTATCTGTTATATAGATCTATGTTCCCCGGAGTTTGTTCCCTTGCCGTTGAACTGTATCTTGAAATTTATTGAGTATGGCTGCAACTGGAGATTTGGTTGGAATCAGATTCCGTTTAGCTGATTACTGCTTTTATCGGATAAGTGTAAAACAGCAGATGTAATACATTGAGCGTAAAGTGGAAGCCGACAGCTACCCATAAACGTCCACTCCACATCCATGCTATACCATAAATCAGACCCGCCAGTGTTGCGAAAGCCATCAGCAGGGCACCACCAGCAAGATGGGCAACACCAAATAGTAGCGAAGTTATGATAAGTGCAAAATAAGGGCTCATCCACTGGCTGAGTTTTTGTTGAATATAACCACGGAACAAGGCTTCTTCTGCCAATGAAACGAAGAAGATATTGGCAGCAACAAATACAGGAAACCAGTTAGGGAGATGGAGTTCAACGGATAATCCACCGAGAACAGTCGCGAGTCCTAATAACGCAGGTATAGTTGTGATTAATAGTGCCCAACCATGTGTAGGAGCATTAACCACCGGATTACGGCGGAATAAACTCGGCATGCAGCATAATAAAATAAAGGGGATCAAAGCTTTATCAAAATTAAAATACATGGAAAAAGGGGCGCTGAGTGGCCCAACTTGTACTTTATTCAGATATTTCAGGTTATGAAAACCGGGGATGTAATGTATAAATAACAAAATACTCACGATAACCAATAGCAATTCGGTAATGTTTTTACCGATAGCATGTTTTTTGGTATTGAAATAGATATGTGTTACACCCAACACACTTATCATTAATAGTGAGATAATCGCGGGATAGGCCAGCACGTGAGTGCTGATCCCAACAACAATCGCTAAAAGTGCAATGAAAAAAGCGATTTTTTGGCGAATATCTAGCAGTGCCAACGAAGCAGCAAGTAAAGTCCAGCCCATACAACTCTCGGTTATTTTTGAAAAAATAGGTAAATAGTCTAAAAATAGACTGGGATTTTATAGCAAGAGAAGAAAAATTCAAAAAAAATAATAAAAAATACCAAAAAAGTGTTCCGTACCATTCTGTGAACTGGCGCACAATCTTCTTCATTCGAGAGACGGTGCAGTGTGTAGACTTACCCTCTCTTAGTTTCATTTGAGAGGGGGTATTATTAAGTCATCACGAAAGTGAGCGAGAAGTCAGCTCTGTTTCATATCGGTAGACATCACCATCAGGAATGAATTTCAGCCGATGAGTAATACACTCAGGCGCATCTTCCTGGTGGTGAGAAACAAACAAAAGTTGAGTATCACCACTTCTAATCATGATATCAATGAAGCGCAGGACTAATTGACGATTAAGTGGGTCAAGCCCTTGTAATGGCTCATCCAGAATTAATAATGCCGGATGTTTCACTAAAGCGCGGGCAATCAATACCAACCGCTGCTGTCCCCACGACAAGCTATGAAATGGACTGTTTGCAGTTGCGCCGGATAAACCTAACAGTATTAGCCATTCATCAGCTAATTGTTGCTGGCGATCTGAAACTGCCTGATAAAGCCCGATAGAGTCGAAGAAACCGGAGAGGATAACATTGCGGACGCTGGTACTGACACGGTATTCGAGATGAATACTATTGCTGACATAACCAATATGACGTTTTATATCCCAGATAGTCTCACCACTTCCTCGTTGGCGGCCAAATAAAACCAGGTGATTGCTATAACCTTGAGGATGCTCGCCAGTGATCAGACTGAGAAGAGTGGATTTTCCAGCACCATTTTCACCGATGATTTGCCAGTGTTCACCAGGGATAATCTGCCAGTTCAGGCCATGTAATATTGGTTTATCGTTGTATTTAACAACCATATTGTGCATTGATACTAAAGGTTGATCTGCGGGGAGTTGCTTATCAATCCGATATTCATCTGGCTCTGGTAGTTGAATATTTTTTAGAGCTTCACTGTGTGCTAACTGTGCGACAAGAGATTCAGCCAAAATACGCTTTTTTTCTCCGGCTAACGTCAAATGACAATCGGCCAATACACCAATTTGTTCGACAAAATCAGGGATCTGGTTAAATCGGTTTAAGATTAAAACCAGAGTGATGCCTTTTGTGGTCAGAGTCTCTAATAACTGAGATAACTGATTTCTGGCATAAGCATCTAACCCGTCAAAAGGCTCATCAAGGATTAAAAGGTCTGGATCGGCCATTAATGCCTGGCAAAGCAATACTTTGCGTACTTCTCCAGTAGAAAGATATTTAAAACGGCGTGACAGCAAGTCTTTAATGCCAAAGTATTTTGTCAGTTCAAGGCACAATTCATTGTCTTTGTGATACATTTGGATCACTTCTGCGGCAGTACGTCCCGTATCTTCTTCTTCTCTGAGCAAACCTGTATTGTTGCATTGCCATTCTTCATCGATCAGCTGCTGAAGCTGCTCGAAAGAGAGTCGTATCGGAGTATGAAAAGAGCAATGTGTTTCACCTGTCAGTTGAGTTAATTCATTTGATAAAACACGAGCCAGAGAAGACTTTCCACTGCCATTCGCGCCGACAAATGCCCAGCTTTCCCCGGAAATAATTTTTAGTGACGGTAGCCGCAGAATACGGGTGTCACTTAAACGGAAACTACCTTGCTTTACTTGCAATTCAGACATTTCTATTCCTTTTTAAGCAACATCAACTAAAGGATCACAGAAATAAGCGTAATAATGTTCAATGTCAATGAGTAACCGTCTGTTATTCGTTATGGGTTGATATTTTAGGAAGGGAGGTACAAAAATTGTTACAGAAATCGTTACAACAATTGTCACAACAACAGTACAGATGCCCCTGACAGTAAGTATCAGGGGGCAAGCATCAATAACATATCGCTAATTAATATAGTGCTGCAATAATCACCTTATCTGCATTAAAAAGCGCAGTCACGGGATCATGCAGTTGAAGAGCCAAATCTTCTATTTCCTGATTGGATAACGTGACACAGAGCGATTCACCGCCATCAAGGGTCAGGATAATTTCACTGCATTGTTTTCCTGTTTCAATCTGGCTGATTTGGCCAGATAACCTATTCTCAAAAGAGATATTGTTGGAGGAAGTTGCAGCTACAGTGCCTTTTCTTAAGGTAATCCACGGAGCCTTAATTAAGGCGATCACTTCTTTGCCTTTTACCAGATTTAATCGGTTAGCGCTTTGCTCTGTTACCGCAACACAGATTGATGTTTTGTCATCAGCCAGCAGGATACGGATATTTTGCTGAATGTTCTCATAATCACGCTCGACAATTGTTCCGAAAAATTGATTTCTGGCACTTGTTTGCAGGGAAAAGCGGGATATGGCTGCCAACAGGCTATCCAAAGGCAATGAATCCTGATTGAGAACATCAAATGCTTTTTGCTGAATTTTTTCCAGCAGATCGTAGAGTTGTATCAGACGTTCACCATAACGTGTAAGTTGGGCACCTCCACCACCTTTACCACCAGTTGCACGATCAACCATTAACTCATCTGCGAGATGGTTCATTTCATTGATAGCATCCCAGGCACTTTTATAGCTGATACCAGCTTGCTTGGCTCCCTGACTGATGGAACCCGTGATTTTAATCTGTTTTAGTAACTCGATTCGTCGGGGATCGGCGAAAACCCGATGCTGCAATTTGAGTGTTAACAATATTTCTGCTTGCATAGTGATTTATTCAGGCAACTATTTGAAAGTTTTTACAGAATAACCATAAGAATCGCACGTTTCGTCGGTTACTGTTACCTTTTTATTGTCTAGAATAGCGAGATTGTCGTCTGTGCAGTACGTTGCTCTTGCTCTGATAGGGGAAAAGAGAGTTAAATACGGTACAGTTTATTTTGGACTAGATGATAGTCACTCATGATATGAGGTTTACATGTTTGAGTTGATTAAAAGTATGGCGTTTTCGCTGGTCATGGTTCCTGTTGTCATGGTAGTAATTCTGGGATTGATTTATGGACTTGGCGAGCTGTTTAACATTATTTCCAAAAATGAAACGAAAAATCTTGAACGGAAGCTTTGATTTCAGTTGATTGATTATCAGAGTTTATCTTACCCGGTTTTTCCGGGTAATTTTTTTGCTTTACGCTTTTTTCTCATCAACTGCCAGCTTTCAAATAAAAATTCTCCACATCTAGATTGCAACACCTGCCCTGAGTGAACACAAAAGCTAAAATTGGCTCACAACTTGCCGATTAATCTCAGAATAGTATTTTCATTTAACGTTGTATCTTGTTATATACAGCGCACCGTCTTGGTTATCATAAGTGGAATACAACATGAAAAAGCGCATCGCAAAGAATTTTTATCAGTTACTGACAGGAGCCGTAGTTTCTTTTGCACTTGTCGGAAATAGTTGGGCTGCGGAGAGAGTGACTGTTTTCGCTGCTGCATCATTAACGAATGCACTTAATGATATTGCTGAGCAGTATAAAAAAGAAAATCGGGGAGATATTGTCGCTTCTTACGCATCGTCTTCAACATTAGCTCGCCAGATAGAGCAGGGAGCGCCCACAGATATCTTTGTTTCTGCTGATCAACAATGGATGGATTATGTTTCTGATAAGAACCTCATTGTTGAAAATACTCGTCATACTTTGCTGGGGAATCAACTGGTCTTGATTGCTCCCAAAGAGAGTAAACTGAATAAAGTCGATATTAATCGAGAAACAAAATGGCAGTCTTTATTGTCTGGAGGACGTTTAGCGGTTGGTGACCCTGATCATGTTCCTGTTGGTATTTATGCCAAAGAATCCCTTCAGTATCTGGGAGCATGGAACTTGGTTAACCCATTGTTGGCTCGTACCAATAATGTACGCAGTGGTATGGCTTTGGTGGAACGGGAAGAAGTACCATTGGGAATTGTCTATGGTTCTGATGCCGTTGCCAGCAAGAAAGTGAAAGTGGTTGGTATATTCCTGCAAGAAAGTCATAAACCAGTGGAATATCCCATTGCAATTATTAAAGGTCATGAAAATCAGGCGGTACGTGATTTTTATGATTATCTCAAAACCCCTGAAGCCGTTAACATTTTCAAACGTTACGGTTTTAGTCCACTGTAGGAACTATTCTTTTGGAGATGTTAAGTGAATATGAATGGCAGGCAATTTTACTGAGCCTGAAAGTCTCAGGTATTGCGGTGTTATTCAGTTTGCCATTAGGGATCTTGATGGCATGGGTTTTGGCGCGCTGTCAGTTTTTTGGAAAGTCTCTGCTTGATAGCCTTATCCATCTGCCGCTGGTATTACCTCCGGTTGTTGTTGGTTATCTGTTGTTAATCAGCATGGGACGTCGAGGTGTGCTTGGGGAATTTCTTTATAATTGGTTTGGCATTAGCTTTGCGTTTAACTGGACAGGAGCGGCGCTGGCTTCGGCAGTTGTATCTTTTCCGCTAATGGTCAGGGCTATCCGGTTGGCATTGGAGGCCATAGACCTTCGTCTGGAGCAGGCCGCACGCACATTAGGAGCAAGTTCACTTAAAGTCTTTTTTACCATTACTTTACCGCTTTCATTACCGGGAATAATTGTTGGCTCTGTGCTGGCGTTTGCCCGTTCACTGGGGGAATTTGGTGCAACAATCACTTTTGTATCGAATATCCCCGGAGAAACACGCACCATCCCTCTGGCTATGTACACATTGATTGAAATGCCTGGTGCAGAAACGGCAGCCGCTCGTTTATGTGTCATTGCTGTAGTACTCGCCTTGGTTTCATTGTTGATCTCTGAGTGGTTAACTCGTTGGGGAAGAAAGCGGTTGGGGGCGGCATGTTAGAGCTAAGTTTTAAACAGCGTTTGGGTGATCTGCATATGCAGATTGATACCACTTTGCCAACAGAAAGCATTACCGCCATATTTGGGCTTTCAGGGGCAGGTAAAACTTCGTTAATCAATGTCATCGCTGGTTTAACCCGACCGCAAAAAGGCAGAATTGCCTTGAATGAACGTATCTTGGTTGATACAGAACAAAAAATTCTTCTGCCACCAGAAAAGCGCCGAATTGGATATGTGTTTCAGGATGCCCGTCTTTTTCCTCATTATCGGGTCAAAGGGAATTTGCAATATGGCATGTCACCCGATATGCAACTGCAATTTGATAAAATTGTAGATTTACTCGGTCTTGAACATTTACTGTCCCGCTTCCCGATGACTTTATCAGGAGGTGAAAAACAGCGAGTTGCAATTGGGCGTGCATTACTGACCGGGCCTGAATTACTGTTGATGGATGAACCAATGGCTTCACTGGATCTGCCGCGTAAACGTGAATTGTTGCCTTATCTGGAAAAATTGTCTTACGACGTCAAGATCCCAATCCTGTATGTCAGTCATAGTTTGGATGAAGTTATCCGTTTAGCAGATAACGTTGTTGTTATGGATAAGGGAAAAATCAGAGCCACAGGTTCACTGGAAGAAGTATGGTCAAACAGCATACTGCGTCCGTGGTTACAAAAAGAGAGTCTTAGCAGCATATTACCTGTGACTGTGATGGATCACCACCAACGTCATCAGATGACGGCGGTAGCGGTGGGAGATAAAGCCCTTTGGCTGCCGAAAATTGATACAGTTGCAGGAACTGATTTGCATATCCGAATTGATGCATCGGATGTCTCTTTAATATTAGAACCACCAAGAGGCAGCAGTATCCGTAATACCTTACTGGTGAAGGTCATCGAGATCTTTGAAGAGGCTGGTCAGGTTGATGTCAAATTGTCGTTAAGCGATCAATTTCTATGGGCAAGGATCACACTATGGGCGCGGGAAGAGCTTAACTTACGCACAGGGCAATGGTTATATGCTCAGATAAAGAGTATTTCACTGAATCGTCACTTGTAAAAACAACTATTCACGAAAGAAAATTACTGAGAAAAAAGAACAGAGTCGGTGGTACGGGGAGTAAAACTGTTTTTCACTTCCCCTTGAATCCGGCTAATTAAGTGAAAAACTAAAGCACATATTTTCGAATTACTTCCGCAATACCGGGCTGAGTATTGTTCTTCGTGACAAGATCTGCCCGTGTTTTGACATCATCAACAGCATTTCCCATAGCAACACCCAAGCCTGCGGTTTCCAGCATACTGAGATCATTAAAGTTATCGCCAAAGGCAATGACATCTTTCATGCTCATCCCTTGTGACTCTACCCATTGCTGTAAACGCATTCCTTTGCTATTGCCTTTTTTAGTGATATCGATTTGGTCAAACCATGACCATTCACATTCCAGGCCCACATTTTTCTCAATCTGCTCGCTGACCTCACGCAGTTTCTCTAAATCGGGGGAGCTGGTGGCTAACTTCCAGATGAAATTCACATTGTGCAGAGCTTCCTGAAAATTCTTGATGTGCTGGAGAATAGGGCGTTGGTGTTCAGGCAGAGAATTTGACCACGCAAGGGTACGGGAAACTGTGTGTGGAAATTCATATAAAATAGCATCATCAACGTACATCAGATGCTCAACTTCCGTATCTTGCAAATAAGAAAGTGCTTGAGAGGCTTCTTGAATAGAGAGAGGATTGGCAGCCAGAACCTTTTTAGCGTGGTAATCGTATGAATAAGCCCCGTTACAGCAAATAGCCGGAGTATCGAGTTGGAGTGCTTGATAGAAAGGGTGAATGGCAACATGATGACGCCCAGTGACAATCAAGACTTTAATACCCGCCTGGCAAGCTTCATTTAGGGCTGTTATTGACTCTGGCAGAATATTTTTTTGTGGATCAAGTAATGTTCCATCCAGATCCAGCGCGATAACGCGGTATGACATGAGTTAGCCTCTAGGTTGTTGATGATTTAAGCAAATATTATATGTTAATTAAAAACAGTTAAACCGATATACACCTGGTTTAACAAACAAATTTTTCCAAGAATCATTACAGATCAATAAAATAGTGATGGAGCTTTAAGGAGAGAAAATGAAACAAGTGGTTTATACAGCCAGTCCGAATAGTCGTCAGATTCATGTCTGGTCTCTGAATATTGTTGGAGAACTTTCGTTACTCCAAACGGTAAATGTACCGGGTGAAGTACAACCGATGGTGGTTAATCCTGATGGTAAACACTTATATGTAGGGATACGACCTCAATTCAACATCGTCACTTATAAAATTGGTTCTGATGGGCGATTGCAGCAGCAAGCCATTGCCCCATTACCGGGTAGCCCGACCCATATTTCAACGGATAAAGCAGGGCGTTTTTTATTTTCTGCTTCCTATAGCTTCAATAATTTAAGTGTTCACCCTATTGACAAAAATGGTGTGGTTAATGCGCCGACCCAAATTGTAGAAGGGTTGAAAGCGCCACATTCGGCCAATATTGATTGGGAGAATCGCCAGTTATTGGTTCCATGTTTGAAAGAAGATCATATTCGTATTTTTGATTTGAATGAGCAGGGATATCTGGCAGAAAGCCGTGCTGACGAAATCACAACAGAAGCGGGTGCAGGTCCACGCCATATGGCTTTTCATCCAGAAAAAGAGGCAATTTATTGTATAAATGAACTCGATTCAACCGTGAATGTGCTGCGTAAATGGGAAAAGTACCGCATAGTACAATCTGTTGATTCATTGCCTGCTGATTTTTCTAGTGTCCGTTGGTCTGCGGATATTCATATCACGCCGGATGGCCGCCATCTCTATACTAGTGAGCGTTCTGAAAGTGTGATTAGTCACTTCCGTGTTTCAGAAGATGGCTATCATCTGACATTAGCAGGACATTCCCTGACAGAAAGTCAGCCTCGTGGTTTTGCCATAGATTACAGTGGTAACTTTTTAATCTCTTCAGGGCAGAAATCCGATCATATTTCAGTATCCAGCATTGATAAATACACCGGAGAACTGACCCAACTGGCACGTTATCCGGTTGGTAAAAGCCCTATGTGGGTAACAGTATTGGCATTGTAATTAGAAGCCGCGCAAATTTTTAGCGCGGCATTTGATTCTTCTTCTGAAGAATTATACTGATATCCGTTGTCTTTTAAGCAAGGTTAAAGGTGCCAACCCCTGAGAAAACAATAGGATATGTAACCAGTATATGATGTTGATATACAGAAATTAAATCTCCCAAATAAACATGTCCTTTAAATAAACGCAGATAGATTTTTTGAGGGTAAATGAAAAGTTGGAAATTAAGTGGAGTGTTTATAATTGTATTGGTATGGTGTATCACACCGCCAAGATAGAGATGGTTAAAATTCAATTGTGGCATATTATATCCACCATAAATATACCCATTGAAATTAGCACTCCTTCTTGTATTCGGAGCAGTTCCAATTAAAACAGGATAAGATGATACTTGAATAAACGGATAACTTCCATACTGGAGGTATGTGTTAATATTAAAATATCCACTGACATATTCTGTTATATTTAAGCCTGGATGAGGTAATGAATTTGCCCCAGGGTTTTTCCCAAATAAATGAGCCAGCTCAGGTTTCTCTTTTGCTATTGCCTCATAATGTGATTGTTCTTGCTCATACATGTCGTTAGACTGTGTAAATATAGCTTCCAGCTCTTCTTTAGAAGGTACAACTAAATTTTCTTGATTCATGATATATCCCTCTCTAGTTAGAATAAATATGACAGTGTACGCAATATATCAGAAAATTTATTTTTAAATGATGAAGAATATAGCCAATTAGTTACTAATATTTATCAATGACTGATTTTCGAGGTTAAACAGGGTAATTATATGGCGAGTTTAATGACATAAATCGATAAATAAGTAAGTAGAAAAATAGAAGAGAGAATTAAATTTTGAGGAAGAAATAAAGCCAGCATCATTATTAATGCTGACCTTAATTGTTAAATTATTGCATCAGTAATAGCATTTGTCAGTTTCGACAACTGCCCAGGCTGAATAATATAAGGAGGCATTAAATAAATTAAGCGTCCAAATGGTCTTATCCAAACCCCCTGTTGTACGAAATGATGCTGTAGAGAGGCCATATCAACAGGCTGTTTCATTTCTACAACGCCAATTGCACCTAATACCCGCACATCTTTAACAGTTTTATGTGATTTCAGAGATAGTAACTCTCTTTTTAACTGGGATTCAATTGATTGAATACGCTGTTGCCACTGGCTTCCAGTCAGTAGTTTCAGACTGGCGCTGGCAACGGCACAAGCCAGTGGATTGCCCATAAAAGTTGGGCCATGCATAAAACAGCCAGCCTCACTCTGGCTGATGATTTCTGCTACATGGCGGGTTGTTAACGTTGCGGATAACGTCATATAACCACCTGTCAGTGCCTTACCTAAGCATAAAATATCTGGTTCGATATCAGCATGTTCACAGGCAAATAACTTGCCTGTGCGGCCAAATCCAGTAGCGATTTCATCCGCAATCAGCAAAATTTGGTATTCATGACAAAGCTGACGAACCTGACGCAAATACTCAGGGTGATAAATTCGTATTCCACCTGCTCCCTGAACAATCGGTTCCAGAATAACAGCGGCGATTTCATCATGATGCTGTTGCATTAATTGCCGGAAAGAAGCGATATCTTCTGGTTGCCATTCACCATCAAAACGGGATTGAGGGGCATCCGCAAACAGATGATTGGGGAGATAGCCTTTATAAAGGCTATGCATTGAATTATCAGGATCGCAGACCGACATTGCGCCGAAAGTGTCGCCATGATAACCATGACGTAGTGTCAGAAATTTCTGGCGTCTTTTTTTCTGTTTTTTCCCTTTGGCTTGCCAATATTGCAGCGCCATTTTCATGGCAACTTCCACGGCAACAGATCCAGAATCGGCCAGAAAAACACACTCTAATGGTGAAGGGGTCATTGCTACTAGCTGTTTACACAGCTCAATAGCAGGTGGATGGGTAATACCGCCAAACATGACATGAGACATCTTGTCAATTTGCGACATTGCCGCTTCATTAAGTACAGAATGATTGTAGCCGTGGATAGCGGCCCACCATGAAGACATACCATCAATTAACTTACGACCATCTGACAATACCAGTTCAACGCCACTGGCTGAAACAACAGGATAAGTCGGCAGGGGATTGCTCATTGATGTATACGGATGCCAGATATGGCGCAGGTCGAATTCAATATCTGAAAGATTCATGACAAATTTATTGTAAACCTTTTGTGGTCTATTTTAGTTGACATGATAGCGGCGTTATTTAAACTGACAACGTTTTTTCACACTGGAGAAATTACTGTGAGTGAGCGTCAACAATGGACCATCAAACAGGCGCAGGTGCTGTTTGATAAACCTTTTTTTGAATTATTGTTTCAGGCACAGCAGATACACCGCGAACATTTTGATCCACAGCAAGTACAGGTCAGTACACTTCTTTCAATAAAAACTGGAGCCTGTCCAGAAGACTGTAAGTATTGTCCACAAAGTTCCCGTTATAAAACTGGTCTGGAAAAAGAACGCCTGATGGAAGTGGAAAAAGTCATTGAATCTGCACGCAAAGCAAAAAGTGCGGGTTCAACCCGTTTTTGTATGGGGGCAGCATGGAAAAACCCACACGAACGGGATATGCCTTATCTGGAGAAGATGGTTGAAGAAGTTAAGGCATTGGGCATGGAAACCTGTATGACACTGGGAATGTTGAATCAATCTCAGGCACAGCGTCTGGCAGAGGCGGGTCTGGACTACTATAACCATAATCTGGACACCTCACCGGAATTTTACGGCAATATCATTACCACACGCAGTTATCAGGACAGGCTGGATACACTGGAAAATGTCAGGGATGTAGGCATTAAGGTGTGCTCTGGAGGTATTGTGGGTTTGGGGGAGGAAATTCGTGACCGGGCAGCATTGTTGGTACAACTGGCAAACCTGCCGAAACCGCCTGAAAGTGTGCCAATCAACATGCTGGTAAAAGTGAAAGGAACACCGTTGGAAAGTAACGAAGACGTCGATCCATTTGACTTTATCCGCACCATTGCGGTGGCTCGGATCATGATGCCGAAATCTCATGTCCGCTTATCCGCAGGGCGTGAACAGATGAATGAACAGACTCAGGCTATGTGTTTTATGGCCGGAGCCAACTCTATTTTTTATGGTTGTAAATTGCTGACGACCCCGAATCCTGAGGAAGACAAAGACCTGCAACTGTTCCGCAGATTGGGCATCAATCCTCAACAGACAAAAACAGCATTCGGTGACAATCAGCAGCAGCAATACCTGACAGAAGCACTTATAAACAATACTGATAATGAACAATTCTATAATGCGGCAATATGATGAATTGGTCAGATTCTATCTCCCGGCGTTTGGCTGAACGCCGGGGCACATCTTTATGGCGTAGCAGGCAGGTCCATTTGGGTTCAGATGGGCAACTCTTAGACACTTCTGATGGTCAGTACCTGAACTTTTCCAGTAACGACTACCTCGGATTGAGCCAACATCCGCAAATTATTGCCGCCTGGCAACAAGGGGCGGAGCAGTATGGTGTAGGCAGCGGTGGTTCGGGGCATGTTACAGGTTATACCGCAGCTCACTATATGTTGGAGCAACAACTGGCAGAGTGGCTTGGTTATTCCCGGGCTTTACTGTTCATTTCTGGCTATGCCGCTAATCAAGGAGTGATAGCCGCATTGATGGAAAAAGAGGATCGTATCATTGCTGATCGCCTGAGCCATGCTTCATTGATGGAAGCAGCTATGCAATCTCCAGCTCAACTGCGGCGCTTTCTGCACAATAATCCTGATTCTCTGAAACAGCATCTGGCAAAAGAGTGTGCAGGTAAAACATTAGTGGTCACTGAGGGCATTTTCAGTATGGATGGAGATAGCGCACCACTTGATGTGATTGCACAACAAGCACAATCTACGGGCAGTTGGTTAATGGTTGATGATGCTCACGGTATCGGTATTCGTGGGGATGAAGGACGGGGCAGTTGTTGGTTACAGGATGTGAAACCAGAGCTTTTAATCGTCACATTTGGTAAAGCATTTGGTTTGAGTGGTGCGGCTGTGTTGTGTGATGAACAGACCGCAGAGTACCTGATTCAATATTCCCGACACTTGATTTACAGCACGTCTATGCCGCCTGCTCAGGCTGTAGCTCTTTCTGAAGCTGTGCGGCAAATCCGGGCTGGAGACGAATTACGCTATCGTCTGCAAAATAATATCCGTTATTTTCGCCGTGAGGCGCAAAACTTACCTTTTTCCCTGATGGATTCTGAAATTGCTATTCAACCTGTGATCATTGGTGATAATGAACGTTGTATCGCCTTATCCCACTTGCTTATGCAACAAAAAGTATGGGTGAAAGCGATTCTTCCACCGACAGTACCACCGGATAGTGCCCGCTTGCGTGTCACACTGACAGCAAATCATACCCGACAAGATATTGATGTATTACTGGAGGCATTGCGTGGATCTGGCTGTTAAATATGTTGATAAACAGGCGATTGCGGGGGCTTTTGGCCGGGCTGCCTCTTACTATGACACTGCTGCGAAGCTGCAACAACAAACCGGGGAATACCTGATGGAATTGGCACGGGCAGAAGATACTGGTATGCGGGTATTGGATGCCGGTTGTGGCACAGGTTTTTTTAGTGAACGCTGGAAACAATGGGGTAAACAGGTTATTGCATTGGATCTGGCTGCCGGCATGTTAAACCATGCTCAAAGTCAGCAAGTTGCTGACTATTATCTGCAAGGCGATATTGAGCATTTAGGGCTGGCAGATAGTAGTGTGGATATCTGTTTCAGTAACTTGGCTGTACAGTGGTGTAATGATCTGCCATGTGCATTGCAGGAATTCCATCGCGTAACCCGTCCCGGAGGTTTTATTTTATTCTCCACTCTTGCACAGGGTTCACTGTGTGAACTGGAAGCAGCATGGGAGCGCATTGATTCTTATCGACACATCAATCAATTTCTGCCCTTGCAGGCAATTGCTGGTGCGTGTCAACCGTATCGGCATCAATTCATACACAAGCAATATAGTCAGTATTATCCACAGTTGCTGCCTTTATTGAATTCCTTGAAAGGTATCGGAGCTACACACCTTCATCGTGGCCGTCAACAGGGCTTGATGACGAGAAAACGCCTGAATGCTCTTTCAGAAGTGTATCCGAGAAATAATGGGAATTATCCATTAAGCTATCAAATTGCTTTCGGAGTCATTTACTGTGACAAATAAATACTTTCTTACTGGGACTGATACCGAAGTGGGTAAAACGGTTGTCAGTTGCGCCTTGTTACAAGCGGCGAATAAAAAAGGCTATCAAACTGCGGGTTATAAACCAGTGGCATCAGGCAGTGAAGTGACTTCGGAAGGGTTACGTAATGGCGATGCTTTGGCTTTGCAGTATAACAGTTCAGTATCTCTGTCTTATCAGGAAGTTAATCCATTAGTATTTGTTGAACCTACTTCTCCCCATATTGTCAGTGCTGAACTCAATCAGCCGATCGAGTTTACTGTGATGTCACAAGGTCTGGAAAAATTGGCGGCAAAAGCGAATTGGGTGTTAGTTGAAGGGGCTGGTGGTTGGTATACGCCGTTATCTGAAAATACCACTTTTGCAGATTGGGTAGTTCAGGAAAAACTGCCTGTGATCTTGACAGTAGGGATCAAATTGGGCTGTATTAACCATGCAGTCTTAACAGCAAAAGTTATTCGAGATGCAGGTTTGGAATTAGTGGGTTGGATTGCTAATGAAATTGAACCTGCTGGCAAGCGTCAGGATGAGTATTTAGCAACATTAAAACGGATGATTTCTGCGCCGTTACTTGGTGTTATACCCCATTTAAGTGACTCAGATAAAAAAAATAATATTGGAGAATATATAAATATTGATTTATTGGTTAACTAATTATTTATTCTCCATTAGTTAAAGTAGACCCCTGAATAAATGGGTTTAAATTGAGGTGTTGGTATAAAATATGCTTCATTTTAACAATTATTGCGCTATTTTTGAACAAAAAATAGCGTAAAACTATTTCAAAATAGTATGAAAACATTTCATTATTGAAGAAATCCACAGAAGAGGATAACTCTGCAACCTCCCATACCTAATAGGATTTGTTGAGTTATCCACTATTCCTGTGGATAACCTTGTGTATTAGGTTTAGAAAAGTAGTCTGACACAAGATGATACGCGGCTTGCGCAAGATTTGCTGTTATTCTCTCCTTTTGGTTTTTTTTATTTAAAATTAGTTGGTTATATAAAATCAATCCTTTTCAATGCCTCTTTACTATTCCCTGCTTTATCATTTCAGTAGCTAAAATGAAAATAGAAAAAAGCAAAATGGCTATCTGGGGATAAAAGTAATCTCAACTAATGTTAATGCACCTTATGGTTGTTTCTGCCCTTGGTTAACGTCTATCAGATATAACTTTTGAATTAGAGATAATATTATTTTGCTAATCTACTTGAAGCTGGTTTTTTATCCAGTATTATAAGAGTGTTTTGGCTAGCATATATACGCTATGAATTTCAACGTGCAGTCAGCCAAGCTGTAACTTGAAAGATGAGTGTATAGGCATGAAATGATATCGGGTGGAAGATGAGTAAAGAAACGAGCAAGGTATTCAAGTTACGTTCTGATTTCGAGCCTGGCGGAGATCAGCCAGAAGCTATCCGGAAATTACAGGATGGGCTGGAGGATGGTCTTGCCCATCAGACATTATTGGGGGTTACGGGATCAGGCAAAACGTTCACGATAGCTAATGTTATTGCAAACATGAATCGACCAACGATGATTTTGGCTCCGAATAAAACGTTGGCGGCTCAGCTCTATAGTGAAATGAAGGAGTTCTTCCCTGAGAATGCAATAGAGTATTTCGTTTCTTACTATGACTATTATCAACCAGAAGCTTATGTGCCCAGCTCTGATACTTTTATCGAAAAAGATGCGTCTGTGAACGAACATATTGAACAGATGCGTTTGTCTGCAACAAAAGCCTTGTTGGAGCGAAGGGATGTTGTTGTGGTTGCTTCTGTTTCCGCAATTTATGGTTTGGGTGATCCCGATAGTTATCTGAAAATGATGCTGCACCTGACTAACGGGATGTTGATAGACCAGCGCTCTATTCTGCGTCGTCTGGCAGAGCTGCAATATACGCGTAATGATCAGGCATTTCAGCGAGGAACTTTCCGTGTACGTGGTGAAGTAATTGATATTTTCCCTGCTGAATCAGATGAACATGCGTTGCGTGTTGAATTGTTTGACGATGAAGTGGAACGGCTTTCTTTGTTTGATCCACTGACAGGGCAGGTGCAATATAATGTTCCCCGCTATACTGTTTATCCCAAAACTCACTATGTAACACCACGTGAGCGTATCCTTCAGGCGATAGAATATATTAAAGTTGAGCTGGATGAGAGACGTAAAGTTCTTCTGGCTTCAGATAAACTGTTGGAGGAACAGCGTATAACTCAGAGAACACAATTTGATCTGGAAATGATGAATGAACTGGGTTATTGCTCCGGGATTGAAAACTACTCCCGCTATCTGTCCGGCCGTGCTCCGGGAGAACCGCCTCCGACTTTATTCGACTACCTGCCAGCGGATGGTTTATTGATCGTGGATGAATCCCACGTCACTATCCCACAATTGGGTGGCATGTATCGGGGAGATCGTTCCCGTAAGGAGACGTTGGTGGAATATGGCTTCCGATTGCCATCAGCGTTAGATAACCGTCCAATGCGCTTTGAAGAATTCGAAGCACTGGCACCACAAACCATTTATGTATCGGCAACACCCAGCCGCTATGAACTGGAGAAATCCGGCAATGAAGTGGTTGAACAGGTGGTGCGTCCAACGGGCCTTATCGACCCAGAGGTTGAAGTTCGTCCAGTTGCGACTCAGGTTGATGACTTATTGTCTGAAATCCGTGCCTGTGCAGTAAAAAATGAACGTGTACTGGTAACCACTCTGACCAAGCGTATGGCGGAGGATTTGACAGAATATCTGGAAGAGCATGGCGAGCGGGTGCGTTATCTTCATTCTGATATTGATACCGTTGAGCGGGTGGAAATCATCCGTGATTTACGCCTGGGAGAATTTGATGTACTGGTTGGGATCAACTTGTTACGTGAAGGTTTGGATATGCCGGAAGTCTCTTTAGTTGCAATCTTAGATGCTGATAAAGAAGGTTTCCTTCGGTCAGAACGTTCTTTGATCCAGACGATTGGGCGTGCAGCGCGTAACCTGCATGGTAAAGCGATTCTGTACGGTGATAAAATTACTGATTCCATGGCGAAAGCAATTAGTGAAACAGAACGTCGTCGTGCTAAACAACAGGCGTTTAATGAAAAGCACGGTATTACACCAAAAGGGCTAAATAAAAAAATCGGCGATATTCTGCAATTTGGCCAACCTGTTAATGGTAAAGGGAGAACTAAGACCAAAGGCAAAGGTAAAGCAGATTTGGGGATGGATAATTACCAGAAACTATCAATGAAAGAATTGGAGAGTAAAATCCGTGAGTTGGAAGAAAAGATGTACCAATATGCTCGGGATCTTGAATTTGAGCAAGCGGCTAACGTGCGTGATCAGGTTCAGGCATTAAGAACACAGTTTATTGTCAATTCTTAAATTGAAATGGAGAGTGAAATAATCACTCTCCATCGGTAATTTAGCTGTGTAATCTGTTGATATAAGCCACTAATGAATGAATTATCCCAATTTTTGCAGCGTATTTTCTATCGCTTGCCGTAATAATTCGCGATCATGACGATAAGGAATATCCTGAGCTTCCAAAACTTGTTGTGTGATAATCCTGTCATTCAAATTGCTGGTATCTGTGCATGGGCCAACAATGATTGCATTAATCATCTTGCGACCAATCGTATTCTCTATCATATCGAGTTTATCTTTCAATGAGAGATCAGCGGCAGCATGACTGAGTTCTTTCCCTAAATTACCGATATAAATCATATTGGCATTACTGCGACGCAAGGATTGAGTTAAATCTTCTAACAGTAATACCGGCATTAAGCTGGTGAAAAAACTACCGGGGCCGATTAGAATCAAATCCGCCTGTTCAATTGCTTCCAGCGCTTCTTTAGTGGCGTTGACATGGGGGTAAAGCATTAACTCTCGCGGGACATAATTCAGTTGGTCGATATTTACTTCGCCATATACCGTATTTCCCTGATCATCTACGGCCATTAAATCAACAGATTGTTCAGACATAGGGATCAGATGAGCATTCACTTTCAGTAGATTGCGGATCAGATTAATCGCCTCAAGAGGTCGGACACTTAAATGATCCAAAGCCTTCAACATCAAATTACCCAGATTATGTCCGGCTAGCTCGCCATTACCACCAAATCGATACTCAAACATGGCTGAAGCAATAGTGGGTTCCGTAATCAACTGATTAAGGCAATTGCGGGTATCTCCCCAAGCGATACCACCTTCGGAACGTCTTATTCTTCCGGTTGAGCCACCATTATCTGTTGTAGTGACAATACCAGTCAGGCGGGTACTGAGAGATGAGAGGGAAGACATGACGCGTCCGAGTCCGTGACCACCTCCGAGGGCAACAACACGATCCAAATCGGCTAATGTTCGGTTTCGCATAGGGTTCCTGTTACTGAATAAATGTCATTGAATAAATTTTATGTAATCTATCATAAAGTATGACGTTTTGAGCAATTGTCATGATTTTATGCGATTTTTATCAGTTATTTTTCTACTCAAATAGAATGAATAGACGACAACAGGTTGATGCTGATGATATTTCGTAACTCGTTGTATATAAAGATATATATCGATGTGGAAGTTAGCTTTTTATTGATTTAAGCGTTAGAATCCACACTAAGACTTGGTTATTCACGCAATAGTTTACATGATAACTAAGTTTGAAATTAACCCCTAGCCTCTGCATCTAAGTCTTTGCTGTGTAATTTTTTACTACTAATTAGTTCTATCAAAGGATACCACATTGATATGATGCTTTGGCCGTGGCTCTTGAGTCACCAGGGTGCAAGGCAGAAATGCCTGCATCCCCCATGATTGGAAGGTGTTATAGTGGAACAACTTATAGATATATTTTCCCGCAAGTTTTACTACTTGAGGCTATCGGTTACTGATGTCTGTAACTTTCGTTGCACCTATTGTCTGCCCAACGGCTATCAACCCAACAGCTCTCTCTCCAAGGAACACAAATCATTTCTGGCCCTGCCGGAGATCCGTCGTGTCAGCCGTGCATTTGCCGAGCTTGGCACAGAAAAGATCCGTCTGACCGGAGGAGAACCCACTATGCGCCGTGATTTTTGCGATATTATTGCGACGGTGCATGAAAATCCGCAGATTAAAAAAATTGCTGTCACGACTAATGGCTACCGTATGGAGCGTGATGTTGCTCGCTGGAAAGAAGCTGGCCTTACAGCAATCAATGTGAGTGTGGATAGTCTCGATCCCCGCCAATTTTACGCTATTACCGGGCAGGATAAGTTTTTTCAGATTATGCGTGGCATTGATGCGGCCTTTGAAGCAGGCTTCAGCACAGTAAAAGTTAATTCGGTGTTGATGAAGAATATCAATGATACCAGCCTGCCAGCTTTTCTTGATTGGATAAAGCATCGTTCAATTCAATTGCGCTTTATCGAATTGATGAAAACCGGAGAAGGTAGTGCAACTTTCCAGCGTCATCATCTTTCCGGCGATGTGATCCGTCGTCATTTACTCCAACAAGGTTGGCAGCAGCAGCAGCGAGCACGTAGTGACGGGCCGGCTCAGGTGTTCAGGCATACAGACTATCAGGGAGAAATCGGTTTGATCATGCCGTATGAAAAAGACTTCTGCCAAAGTTGTAATCGCCTGCGTGTTTCAGCCATTGGCAATCTTCACCTGTGCTTGTTTGGTGAACAGGGGATACCGTTGCGTGATTTATTATCCGATGACACATCACTTAGTGATTTGAAATTACGTATTCAGGGCGGGTTGCGTCATAAACGTGAAACGCATTTTCTACACCAGGGAAATAGTGGCATTACCCCTAATCTTTCTTTTATTGGCGGTTAATTTAACGGCTTAATTTATTTTCAGGAGCAAGAATGTCCCAATTAACTCATATCAATACTGCGGGTGAAGCTCATATGGTGGATATTTCTGCCAAAGCAGAAACTATGCGTGAGGCCAGAGCGGAAACCTTTGTTGAAATGCAGGCCGAAACGCTGGCTATGATTATTGCCGGCGATCATCACAAAGGGGATGTTTTTGCAACGGCCCGCATTGCAGGCATTCAGGCCGCGAAGCGGACTTGGGAATTAATTCCTTTGTGTCATCCTTTGTTACTCAGCAAAGTTGAGGTTCAATTAGAGGCACAAACAGAACATAACCGCGTCAGAATTGAATCCTGTTGTCGTTTGGCAGGCAAAACCGGGGTGGAAATGGAAGCCTTGACAGCCGTTTCCGTAGCAGCACTGACAATTTACGACATGTGCAAGGCAGTACAAAAAGATATGGTTATCGGGCCTGTACGTTTGCTGGAAAAAAGTGGTGGAAAATCGGGAAATTTTAAGGTGGAAAAATGATAAAAGTTCTGTTTTTCGCTCAAGTCCGTGAGTTGGTGGGAACCGATTATCTTGAAGTGCCCAGTGAATATCCAACGGTAGCCCATCTTCGTCAGGCACTACTTGAGAAAGGTAAACGCTGGAAATTGGCGTTGGAAGAAGGCAAATTGCTGGTGGCTGTGAATCAATCCTTTGTCCATGCTGAACATCCTCTGTGTGATGGTGATGAAGTGGCGTTTTTTTCGCCTGTTACAGGAGGGTAAGTATGGAAAATACACGGATTTGTATCCAGAAAGAGGTATTTAATGTTGGTGCAGAATACCAATGGCTGGCACAGTGTGATGAAGATGGTGCGGTTGTGACTTTTACAGGCAAGGTACGTAACCACAATCTTGGCGATAATGTCCGAGCGTTAACACTGGAACACTATCCGGGCATGACGGAAAACATGTTGCAGAAGATTGCTGATGAAGCTCGCCAGCGTTGGCCATTACAACGTATCAACATTATTCATCGTATTGGAAAGTTATATCCGGGGGATGAAATTGTATTTGTCGGCGTAACAAGCGCCCATCGCAGCATGGCTTTTGCTGCGGCTGAATTTCTGATGGATTACTTGAAGACCCAGGCTCCTTTTTGGAAAAAAGAATTCCTTAATGATGGAGAACGTTGGGTGGAAACAAAGGAAAGCGATCGGGAAGCTGCTAGTCGCTGGTTAACTCAATGATATAAAATCAGAAAAAATATATTAGCGGAGTATTTTGCGAACTATCTCTAAAACTGGGTAAAGAAATAATATATCACTAAAATTGTCATTAATTGGCAGATGGTTTTGTTCATGTTCTATGCTAGTGTATAGTATTTGAAATAGATTGTTTATTTTTAACAGTCTATACCCTTAAACATTGTCATAAAAGGTAATCGTCATGGACCGATATCAACGTCCTAGTGGTTCGATTGTCCAGCAAGCTGGTTCAGGTATACAAACTTATATGGCACAAGTCTACGGTTGGATGACTTGTGGTTTGTTATTAACAGCATTTGTTGCATGGTATGTGGCAAATACGCCGGAAATTTTATATGCCATTTTCAGTAACTCTATCGTATTTTATGGTTTGATCATTGCGCAACTTGCATTGGTGTTTGTGCTGTCTGGTCTGGTGCATAAAATGAGTGGTGCTCTGGCGACAGGGCTGTTTATGCTCTATTCCATGCTAACCGGGCTGACGTTATCCAGTATTTTTGTGGTTTACACCAGTAGCTCTATTGCCAGTACTTTTGTTATTTCGGCAGCGATGTTTGGTGCGCTGAGTGTTTATGGTTATACCACGAAGCGTAGCCTGAGCGGTTTAGGCAGTTTCCTGTTTATGGGGCTAATCGGTATTGTACTGGCTTCTTTGGTCAATATCTGGCTGAAAAGCCCGGCTCTGATGTGGGCAATTACCTATATTGGGGTTCTGATCTTTGCCGGCCTGACTGCTTACGATACCCAGAAACTGAAAGAAATGGGTGCTGAGCTGGATGTCAACGATAAAGAGAACTTGCGCAGATACTCCATCACTGGTGCACTAACGCTGTATCTGGATTTCATCAACCTGTTCCTGATGCTGCTGCGCATTCTGGGTGATCGCCGTTAATTGCTGACGGCTTGCGATTTTTGATGAAAAAGACCCTGTTTGATACAGAGTCATATTGTGAATAAGCCCCTAAGCCTCATTATTTAAAATAATGAGGCTTATTTTTATAGAAGAATTGACATACAAATAGTTATCCTATATACCTCAAAATATGGTCAACAAAGCTGCAACTTGAGAAGCGATAAGTATAAATATACCTATAAGATATCAAACGTAGTATTTTGATATCTAAAAATGAATTTCATTATAGAATTCACTTCATGTTTTATTAGGAGTATAGATATGTTAAATTCTTATGGTAAAACTGAAATTTCAGAATATTTATCTAAAATAAATAAATCATTAGAAAAAAGGGAGCAAATAAGCCAGAGTGATATTTTAGAATTACATGATAAATCCCATATCTTATACATGGTTGATAGGATTAATAAAGAAAATAAAGGAGTAAATATAAAAGTAGTTAATGATGTTTCTCAATTCCCTGTTTACATTGAAAATATGATAGATAATAAAGAGAACTCTGCAAGATTTATTGTGTTTGTCAATAACAGAGTATGTTTTTTATCACATGCTGTAGTTTTTGATTGTTATCATTTTAAAAATAGAGGTATATCTATTTTAGGTATAGAGTCTGGAAATTCAAGATTATCTGATTTCCCTTTGGAAATGGCGAAACGTTGTGAAAAGCTTAACTTTAATAATGTACATAATAAAGTTTCTTTACATATATTATCCACTAGACAGCAGAACAGTGGCACAGAATGTATGATATATAGCTTAGCTCTAGCAAAAATGCTTTTTAAAGAACGAGAAAAACTATTGTCATTACATGAAAAGAATCTAAATGACGATTTTGAAGTTGAGGAAACACTTAAATCTGTTGTTAAACAATCGGATACAGATAAATACTTACTTCCTTCATTAATGAAGCATTGTCAGTCAACAAGGAGAGTAAAGGAATATCTTTCAACAGAGCTGGATAGAGGGATATTTGGTAACCTTAATAAAAATACCTATAAAGTGAATAAGTTGAATGAGACCTTACTTCGAAGGCATGAACGTACACTCACTAGTGAAAGTATACCTGTTAAACTTAATATTCCTGGTAAAAACGAATTCATTGAATCTAATGTTATTAGGAGAGGGATTACTTATAACAATTCAATTTTTCTAAAGAGAAAAAGAGATATTGAAAAGTTATTAGGTATTTATAAAAAATAATAATTAGTGTCACTCTATAGAATAAGATATGCGTTAATTCATTTAAATGAAAAAAATAGTTAATTCACTTATATGGTCATTTGTTATTACAATAGTATAAAAGTAACTTATGACATAAATAATATTTATTTATGTCATAATATAGTCTTGTAATACATCAGCCAGAAAGTTGAATGGGTTAAATAGAGGAAAATATTTTATATAATAAAATTCTATTTATAAATTATCCTGTTTGGATTTATTTAAGTATCGTAAACTAAAACATTACGCAATCTTACTCCGAAATAATCGGTAAGCAATTCCATTTGTAGTGACAATAATCAACAATAACGGCCATAAACTATGCCAGATAACCGAAAAGTCAGCACCTTTTAAATAAATCTGCTTGGTTATATCTGTAAAATGCCGGATTGGGTTTATCCACGTTATGTTTTGCAGCCAGGCTGGCATATTCTCGACGGGAGAGATATAACCAGAGAGTAAAATAGCTGGCATTATAAACACAAATACACCGATAAAAGCCTGCTGTTGAGTTGAACAGATGGCGGAGATAAGGAGGCCAAATCCAACCAGCGATAATCCATAAACCAGAATACAACCATAAAATAATAGCAATGAACCGGAAAAAGGGATCTGGTAACACAATGTTCCAATCAACAAAACGATACTTGCCTGAATCGTTGCTACGACTAACGCCGGAATGGCTTTGCCAATAAAAATCTGCCAAGTAGTCAGCGGGGAAACCAATAATTGATCCAATGTTCCCTGTTCTCTTTCACGGGCAACGGAAAGGGCAGTAACGATCAAAACGCCAATGGTTGTTATCATGGCAACCAGAGATGGAACAACAAACCATTTATAATCCAGATTGGTGTTATACCAGTTACGAATGATCAACTCACTGTTATTGAGACTCGGTGCATTACCCAGTAGTTCTTTCTGGTAATCCATTACAATTTGTTGAAGGTAATTAGCGGCAATTTGTGCGCTGTTTGAATTACGTCCATCCAACAGAACTTGAATTGAAGTAGGGATATGGCTGGCGAGATGGGCACTAAAATTTTGTGGGAAACGAACCAGTAGCAGGGCGTCACGGTTATCCAATGTTGGCCGAATTTCCTGTGAACTGTTCAACATAATAACATCAGGAAAGGCTTTCGATTTAGCCAGCCGCTGGGTTAGTTCAATGGAAGCCCGTCCTTTATCTTCGTCATAAATCGCAATGGTAGCGTTTTTTACTTCCAGCGTAGCAGCCCATGGAAACAGGCTCATCTGGAAGAGTACAGGTAAGATCAGAGTGGCTCGTGTTTTAGGATCTCTCAGGAGAGACTGCAATTCTTTCATAACGAGTGTATATAGACGATGAAACATATTCTTTCCTTTTTAATCCAGATGCCGGCGGGTTTTCCATGCAGTCAGGCCGATAAACACGATGGCACTGGCAATCAGAAACAGCAAGTTTGTGATTAAAACGGTGACGACATTACCTGCTAAAAATAACGTCTGTAAGCTGCTGACAAAATAACGGGCAGGAACGATATAAGTGAATACCTGAATCAAAGCCGGCATGCTGTTAATTTCGAACACAAAGCCGGATAGCATAACCGCTGGCAAAAAGGCGGTATTCAGGGAAATCATCGCAGCATTAAACTGATTGCGTGTTACCGTTGAAATTAATAATCCCATTCCCAAAGCTGTAGCAAGATACAGACTGGAAATCAAAGCGAGTATCCAAAGGGAACCATGATAAGGAATATCCATAATAAATACGGCAAATACCATGCAAAGCACCATAACGAAAGAGCCCAGAATCTGATAAGGCAATAACTTAGAAAGCAACAATTCGGTTCGGGTAACCTGGGTGGATAAAAGGGCTTCCATTGTACCTCGTTCCCATTCACGAGCGACAACCAGAGAAGTAAGGATTGCGCCAACGACTGTCATGATAATTGAAACAGCACCGGGAATTAGGAAATGTTGGCTGATAGTGGCAGGATTAAACCAATAGCGAATTTGCATCTCAATCAATGGCGTCGTTGAGCTCCCACGATCTTGCCCTTGTTGCTGTAACCAGATTTGCCAGATACCTTTAGCGTAGCTTTGCACAAAATTGGCTGTATTCGGTTCACTACCATCTGTGATTACCTGAATCGGAGCATGATCGCCAACACGGGCAAGTCGGGCATCGAAATTAACTGGAATAACAATAATGCCGCGGATCTCATTCGCCTGTATTTTATTGATTAAAAGTTGACGATCATTGCTGATTGTAGCATCAATATAAGGCGACCCTATAAATGCGTGCACCAACTCGCGGGCATCTTCGCTTTGTTGCTCCATCAAAATTCCGAGGCGAAGTTTGCTGGAATCAAGGTTAATTCCATAACCAAAAATAAACAGCAATATGAGTGGAATAACCACAGCAATTAAGGTACTGCTGGGATCGCGGATAATCTGTTTGCTCTCTTTAATACAAAGTGCTTTTAATCGCCGCCATGAAAAACTGACGGCTTTTTGAGTAGAGGGAGTAGGGGCAGGATGATTCTGTTCAATGCCACTCATTGCGGCTCCTTATCATAATTCACCACGAGATCGATAAAAACATCTTCCATTGAAGGGTTAGAGCGGTCAGTGGTCGATATTTGCTGCTTCAGCTCATCGGGCGTACCTGCTGCAATTAATTTTCCCCGAAAAACTAACCCGATACGGTCACAATACTCTGCTTCATCCATGAAATGTGTCGTTACCATCACAGTCACACCTTTATCCACCATACCGTTGATATGTAGCCAGAATTCACGACGAGTCAATGGATCAACACCCGAAGTTGGTTCATCCAAAAACAGAATATCCGGTTCATGCATCAGAGCGCAGGCGAGGGCGAGGCGCTGTTTAAAGCCGAGTGGCAGACTGTCGGTAGTTTGGTGCAGAATTGGTCTCAGACTAAAAGCACTGATCATATCTGTCATTTTTTTCTGTTGATGGCGGCCACTCAAGCCATAAACACCGGAAAAGAATTTCAGGTTTTGTTCTACTGTTAAGTCACCATAGAGTGAAAATTTTTGTGCCATATAACCAAGACGCTGGCGAGCTTTACCTGAACTGGTTTTTAAATCCATATTCAGTACCAGCGCATTGCCGTGAGTAGGGAGCATTAATCCGCACATCATTTTGAATGTCGTCGATTTTCCGGCTCCGTTTGGCCCCAGTAAGCCGAAAATCTCCCCACGTTTCACCTGAAAATTCACATGATCTGTTGCAGCAAAATCCCCGAATTTTTTCGTCAGGTTACGGGCTTCTATTACGATTTCTGTCGGATTCGGTGGGATTTGAGGCATGATTTCTGCCAGCTCTGAGCGGTGGGAAGGACCACCACCTAAGAGGTCGATAAAGGCATCTTCAAAACGTGGCTCGGCATCCAGAATCTCTACATCGGGTAAACCTATTTGCTGAAGTAACTCATCTTTATCTGCATCAGCTTTTAAAATTAAGCGGAGATATCTGCCCTGGATCACTCCATCAGTCACTTGTGGCAAGGTGAGTGCGTGTTGCAGCGTTTTTCGGCGGGAGTCTGGTTTGATATCAAGCAGAAAAGAGCGTCCGACAATACTTTGGGTTAATTTCTGTGGTTGGCCGCGATAGAGTAATTCCCCCTGATTCAATAACAAAACATCAGGGCATAACTCAGCCTCATCCAAATAAGAGGTGCTCCATAAAATCAACATTCCATCGGAAGCGAGTTCATGCACCATCTGCCATAATTCCCGCCGGGCAATGGGATCTACGCCGACACCGGGCTCATCAAGCAATAACACTTTTGGGCTGCCGACCAATGTACAGGCAAGCCCCAACTTTTGTTTCATTCCGCCGGAGAGTTTACCTGCCAGCCTGCCAGTAAAACGTGTTAAGTCAGTGAAGGTCAGTAACTTTTGGAAGATGGCTTTTCGTTCTTCTCCGAGTACACCACGTAGATCAGCATACAAATTGAGATTTTCTAATACGGTTAAATCTTCATATAGACCGAACTTTTGCGGCATATAACCAAGTTCAGAACGTACTTCAACACTGTCCTTAATGGGATCAAGCCCCATGATTTCAATATTGCCATTATCAGGTTTCAATAACCCTGCTAACATTCTTATCAGTGTGGTTTTTCCTGCACCATCCGGGCCGACAAGTCCTGTGACAGAACCCCCGAAGATTTCTGCATTCAGATGGGATACAGCGGGTTTTTCTAACCCTGAAAAAGTTTTCTCCACACCGTTCAGTTTTATCGTATATGCTGAACTGGTCATATTCAGCCTTACTTGTGTGGCTCAGTAAAACGTAAGGTGACAGGCATTCCTTGTTTCAATCCCTCATCGGGATCGCTGACAATAATGCGCAATCGATAGACCAGATCGGTTCTTAAATCCGGGGTTTCAACATTTTTCGGGGTAAATTCAGCGGTCGGAGAAACAAAGCCAATTCTGCCGTGATAGGGTTGGTTTTTCCGTCCATCGGTATAAATCAGGATATCGCGTCCTGCCACTGCCTGATTGAGATTAGGCTCATTAATGTATGCTCTGATCCAGACCGGATTAGTCAGTGATAGCGTAAATACTGTATTTCCGGCAGCCAGAATTGTCCCTGGCTCAATGGCTCTGGTAAGAATAATTCCGGCGGATGGTGAAATGAGGTGGGTATCTTGTAAATTGAGTTCAGCTTGTGCGACAGTTGCTTCGGCCTGTGCGAGTTGTGCTTTAGTGGCGGCGATTTCTTCTTTGCGATATCCCGTTTCAAACTGAAGTAATTTATCTTTTGCGGCTTGATAAGCGGCCAATGCCTGGCGTTGCCCTGTTCTGGCATTTTCCAGATCATTGGCTGAGATCATTTTACGTTGCCATAATTCCTGTTGACGTTTCAGAAAACTATCGGCAAAGCGGAATGCTGACTCTTTTTGAGCAACTTCGGCGCGTACCTGAGCGATTTCTTCAGAGCGATAACCAGTTTCCGCTTTGGTAAGATTTGCCCTGGCTGTATCGCGATTTGCTTTGGCTTGATTCAATGCATTATTAAAAGGGGAGTTATCGAGTTGACCAAGGAGTTGCCCTGCGGTGATGGTCTCTCCTTCATCCACCAGCAGGTTTTCTAATTTACCACTGACCCGAAAGCCAAGGTTGACAGTTCTGACATCAACATTGCCATATAGGGTTAACTCTTTGTCATTTTTCTCCTGATAATAATAAATGCTAATAACACCGATAATCATGACGATCGCCAATAGGACAAGAGCAAACTTTTTAGTGTTCATACTACTATCCCTTATGCGTTATTAAATTTTAAAGTTACGCTGTTTGTTGGTTATTTTTTTCGCAACCCATTAAGCAAAACATTAATGTGTTGAGTCAAAACTTGGTTAATTAATTCGTATTCTTTGCTGCCAATATTATCCCAACCGGTTTGGCGCAATAGTGCTTCTCGTGCCAACCGGAAAGAAAGGATCTCGCCTAGTAAGGCATGAGTATGGATTTGTGTTGAAATTTTTCCTTCATCAGCACCGATATAATAGGCGATCAACTTATTCAGGCGAGAGTAAATTGGGGCAAGCCCTTGTTCATGGATGACGCTATAAGCTTCTGTCGGTGTCAATTGCTCATGTGACATAATGCGACTGAGATTCAGACTGCTTTTATCGAAAATAAGACGGTTATAGCTAATCAAGCCTTGATGAATAAATGCCAGTATTTGGTCTTGTGAGTAAGGTTGGGGGGTGGTGATAAAAAATTGGTCAATGGTTTTAATCAGCAGAGAGAATTCGGTTTTTAGTCTATCTGCAATATGGTGTGCGACAGCAAGGTATAACCCTTCTTTGGAACCAAAATAATAAGCGATAGCAGCGATATTCTGTTTTGCGTGTTGGGCAATATTACGAGTGGTCGCACCTTCCAGGCCTGATTTACCGAAAATTTCTAATGCAGATTCAAGAAGTTGCTGTTTAGCATGTTCACCTCGTGAAGTCTGAGCCGTTTTTGCTGCCATGTTAAGAAATATCCTGTGATAAAAATTGCTGAAATGGTTATAAATATATCAATCGTATGATTAACTTTAAAGCTATAACCACTGGATTTCAAGATGCAGTCAACAAAGCTTAATTTGCACGACAAAGAGTATAAAACAGGCTGATGTAAATTTACTTGTGTGCTCATGCTGTTTGAAAAAACATATCTGTTATAATGCCACGCTTATGGTGCATTGCAGTTTGTGTAATTTCTTTTGCGATTTATCGCGTCTATTTTTTCTTCCCATAAAACTGCCCCTGAATTGATATCAGGAATGGTGAAGTCTGGAGTATTTCTTATTTATGAATTTTGAGTCACTCGGCTTGAAGGCTGATATTTTGCGTGCCGTTCAAGAACAAGGCTATGCAGAACCTACCCCTATTCAGCAACAGGCAATTCCTGTTGTGCTATCTGGTAAAGATCTCCTGGCCAGTGCCCAGACAGGAACGGGGAAAACGGCGGGCTTTACTTTACCTGTCTTGCAGTTATTGAGCGAATCTCCCATTCAATCCAAGAGCCGCCGCCCGGTCAGGGCATTAATCCTGACACCAACCCGTGAATTGGCCGCACAAGTCGGTGAAAATGTGCGTAATTACAGCAAATACCTCCGATTGCGTTCATTTGTAGTATTTGGTGGTGTTAGCATCAATCCACAAATGATGAAATTACGTGGTGGAATAGATATTTTGGTCGCCACACCGGGTCGTTTGCTGGATCTGGAACATCAGAATGCCGTGGACTTATCCCGTGTGGAAATTTTGATTTTGGATGAAGCTGATCGCATGTTAGATATGGGATTTATTCATGATATCCGTCGGGTACTGAATAAACTACCCGCTAAACGTCAGAACTTACTGTTTTCAGCTACATTCTCTGATGAAATCAAAAATCTTGCTAATAAATTGCTGCGTGATCCGGTTAGTGTTGAAGTCGCTCGCCGTAACTCGGCTTCTGAACAGATCGACCAGTCTGTCCATTTTGTGGATAAGAAACGCAAGGGAGAATTGCTTTCTTACATGATTGGCAGCCAAAACTGGCAGCAGGTATTGGTGTTTACCCGCACTAAACATGGTGCGAACCGTCTGGCAGAACAACTTAATAAGGATGGTGTTACTGCGGCGGCGATTCATGGTAATAAGAGTCAAGGGGCCAGAACTCGTGCATTGGCCGATTTTAAAACAGGCCAGATACGTGCGTTGGTCGCAACGGATATTGCTGCTCGTGGATTGGATATCGACCAATTACCTCACGTTGTTAACTATGAATTACCTAATGTTGCAGAGGATTACGTACATCGTATTGGCCGCACTGGTCGTGCAGAAGCAACAGGGCAGGCAATATCACTGGTGTGTGTTGATGAGCATAAACTATTAAAAGATATTGAACGCTTGCTGAAACGGGAAATTCCACGTATCGCGCTCCCTGGCTATGAACCCGATCCTTCCATCAAAGCGGAGCCTATCCAGAATGGACGCAACGGGCGCAGTAATCAATCCCGTGGTCAGGATCAGCGAAGCAGTAACAAACAGGATGACCAGCAACATCATAGTCGCAGCCCACGTGGCAAAGGTTCACCATCACAGCAGCGCCGTTATCGCAGGTCGGTCAAAGCGGCAGCAGGAGAGTAAATTCCATGCGTGTTTTGCTGGCTCCGATGGAAGGGGTTTTGGATTCATTGGTTAGGGAGTTGTTGAGTGAGGTCAATGAGTATGACCTTTGCATTACCGAATTTTTGCGTGTAGTGGACAGCTTGCTGCCAGTGAAATCTTTTTACCGTTTATGTCCTGAATTGCATCATCAGAGCAGGACTCCATCGGGTACGCCGGTCAGGATACAGCTTTTGGGGCAATATCCTGAATGGTTGGCTGAAAATGCGGTCAGGGCGGTGGAATTGGGATCGTGGGGAGTTGATTTAAATTGTGGTTGTCCTTCCAAAACAGTTAATGGTAGTGGAGGAGGGGCCACATTACTGAAAGATCCTGAACATCTCTACCGTGGTGCTAAAGCCATGCGGGAAGCTGTACCGGCAGAATTGCCGGTTACAGTCAAAATACGTCTGGGGTGGGATTCTGATGCCCGTCAGTTTGAAATTGCGGATGCTGTCCAGCAGGCTGGTGCAACGGAATTGGTTGTGCATGGGCGTACTAAGGAAGATGGCTATAAAGCAGAATGCATAAATTGGCAGGCGATTGGAGAGATCCGCCGACGCCTTACTATTCCGGTGATCGCTAATGGTGAAATATGGGATTGGCAGAGTTCACAGGAGTGTATCAAAGTTACCGGATGTGATTCGGTAATGATTGGACGTGGTGCGCTGCATGTGCCAAATCTAAGCTGTGTTATTAAATATAATGCAACGAAAATGGCATGGCATGGGGTGCTCCAGCTCCTGCAAAAATATATCTGGTTGGAAAAGCAGGGAGATACAGGTTCATATCATGTCACACGTATCAAGCAATGGCTTGGTTATTTACGTAAAGAATATGGTGAAGCTGATGAATTATTTATGCAAATCAGAGCATTAAAAACTTCATCTGCTATATCTGAAGTTATTTCTTTAGCCGTAGAGAGTAATGTGTACGCATAAATAATAAAGTGACAGTATATTTTTGTTATACATCTTTCTTCACTCTGTGTATTGGACGTGAAAATCTGACTCTATGGTAAACGAATTAATCGGTTGAATTTTAATATACCGAGGTTATTCAGAATCACCGAAAATACATGATAAAGTCATTGGTATTTTTATCGAAAGAGTACCTTATGTGTAAGGTCAATCTGTATGTTGAATACATGACCTTACTCTATAATTCACTGAAGGAAATGATAATGAAATTAGAAACACTGTCCATCCATGCCGGTTACTCACCTGACCCTACAACCAAAGCCGTTGCAGTCCCGATCTATCAAACAACGTCCTACTCTTTTGATGATTCTCAGCATGGTGCTGATTTATTTGATTTAAAAGTTGAAGGCAACATTTACACCCGCATCATGAACCCAACCAATGATGTATTGGAAAAACGTATCGCCGCTTTAGAAGGAGGAATTGGGGCGCTTGCAGTTGCTTCTGGTATGGCGGCAATCACTTACGCCATCCAGACGATTACTGGCTTGGGAGATAATATTGTCTCCGTAGCAAAATTGTATGGCGGAACTTATAACTTACTGGCACACAATTTCCCGAATATTGGGATTGAAGTTCGTTTCGTTGATCATAACGATCTTACTACCCTTGAAGCGATGATTGACGAAAAAACCAAAGCCGTCTTTTGCGAAACCATCACCAATCCAAGCGGGAATATTATTGATATTCAGGCATTAGCTGATATTGCCCATCGACACGGCATTCCTCTTATTGTCGATAATACTGTCGCAACACCTTATTTGTGCCGCCCATTTGAACATGGCGCAGATATTATCATTCATTCCCTGACCAAATATATCGGCGGTCATGGAACTTCTATTGGTGGAATAATTGTTGATTCAGGCAAATTTTCTTGGGCAGAGCATCAAGATCGTTTTGCGGTTTTAAATACGCCGGATCCTTCCTATCACGGAATAAACTATATAGAACATTTTGGTTCCGCGGCATTTATCGCTCGCTGCCGTGTCGGGCAACTGCGTAGCACTGGTGCGGCACTTTCCCCTTTTAATGCCTTCTTGATCTTACAAGGTCTTGAAACATTGGCTCTTCGTATGGAACGCCATACTGAAAATGCTCTGAAAGTTGCTCAGTATCTGGAACAACATCCTCAGGTTTCCTGGGTTAAATACGCAGGATTGCCGACACACCCTGAATATGATTTGGCTGTTCATTATATGGATGGTAAGTCTTCTGCTATTCTATCTTTTGGTATCAAAGGAGGGGAAAAAGCAGCGATACACTTTATCGATGCTCTGCAATTGGTTATACGTTTGGTCAATATTGGTGATGCAAAATCATTGGCTTGTCATCCGGCATCCACAACTCACCGCCAACTGAATGATGAAGAATTGGTAAAAGCTGGAGTGTCACGTGATCTGATCCGCTTATCTATCGGAATCGAACATATCGATGACATTATTGCTGATCTTGCACAAGCACTGGATACAGCAAAATAATTTTCAATATTATTTGAATAAAAGCCTAAATTGGATAGGCTTTTATACTGCTATGAAAATATGTAGATTTTGATGATAAATAAGATTATTTATATTAATTAATCCATTTTTTGATTTTTTATCTTATTCTGGTTTTTTATGAATGTTATTTATGATGATTTTTGTCGATCTACAAGTCTTATTATTTGCAAAAATTAGGATTGACTAATTTATAATAATGTTTAATCTGGCAAAATTAATACTGATATTAAATTAATTAGTGCCGATTTTTAATGTCAGTCAATTCTATAAATATCACTAATTACTTACAATTATCTTATCTTTTACTATTTGAAATTCTTTTAATTAGTGTCTTAAATTAGGACGTAGAATTAAGAAACTTTCAGTAAGATCACCCCATAGCTATTTTTAGCTCTTAACTAATATTAACTCTTAATTAACTAATAAATTCAGGAGGTTGAATATGGGTATCTTGTCATGGATTATCTTTGGTTTAATTGCCGGAATTATAGCGAAGTGGATCATGCCGGGAGATAATAGCAGTGGTATCATTATGACAGTGATTCTTGGGATCGTTGGTGCGGTTATTGGCGGCTATATCAGCACTTTCTTTGGTATGGGAAAAGTAGATGGTTTTAACCTGGGAAGTTTCTCTATTGCAGTTATTGGCGCATTAATCGTTCTATTTATATACCATAAAGTTTCTAACTAATCGATTGGCAAAAGTAATAGGTTTCATATGGTTGATATCATATGTTCGATAGAAAAAAGGGGTTAAAAAAAGGCATGATACTTTAATGCCCTTTCTTATTTCGGTGTGCTTATAATTTATTAAACAGCTCTCTACCTTTCTAATGGAAGACTATTATCTGCTCCCCATTCAGCCCAGGAACCATCATATAGTCCTGCTGTTTTATAGCCGATTATATCAAGCCCTAAGACTAAAACGGCTGCTGTCATACCAGAGCCACAACTGGTAATAATTGGTCGATTTAAATCGACGCTTTGATGTTTAAATATTTGCTCGATTTCATCTGGTGATTTATAGCGACCATCCTCAATTAATGCTGTCCACGGGACATTTTTAGAGCCAGGAATATGACCCATTCTTAAACCGGGACGCGGCTCTGGTACTTTGGCCTGAAAACGATCTTCTGCTCTGGCATCAATAAATTGTGTCGGCGTATTGCTTTGCAGGGCATCCAGGATCTGTTGTTGGGAAAAAACATATTCAGGCGTAAATTGAATATTGAATTTCTGAGGCTGATGGCTGACCTCTCCTGATTCCGTTGGATAATCCGCCTGTTGCCAGCCTTGTAAGCCACCTTCCAGAATACGGATATGCTGAGCACCAAAAATTTTAAACGTCCACCATGCTCGAGGGGCAGAAAACATATTCCCCTGATCGTAAATTACTACCAAATGATTTTCACTGATCCCCATTGCACTGACAGCCTGTCGGAAAGTTTCTGGCTCCGGTAGCATATGTGGTAATTCGGTCTGGAGATTAGCTATTTTATCAAGATCAAAAAACTGGGCGCCTGGGATATGGTTCTCCAACCACTTCTGATAATAATCGATAGTTTGGGTTGGCATGGGAGCACTGGCATCAATAATAACGACATTCTCATCATTGAGATGTTCACTTAACCACTGTGGAGTCACAAAATATTCATTGTTCATAAGCTTCCTCATCTGATGTGCAATGTCGGATATTGTATGCATTATGTTGTTCAGTTCAGATACTGATAAGTTTGGGGTTGTAATAAACTTGAAGATGTATTGATTACTATTGTTGTTCCGTTGGTGTAGTGTGCTGTTGTACTGCTTCCTGCTGTATTTGCTCTTGCTGTGCTTGTTGAGGTTCTTCTGTTGACGCTGTTGAACGGTTATACATATTCATTCCTGCTAAAATAATGCCGCCAATGGAGCCAAGAGTGGATAATACGATAATAATAAGCAGGATTTTTTTCATCTTTGTTCTCAATAACGTTCTTAGTTATAAGGTTTTTGTCACATAGAAAGCCAGCAGTATATAGGCTTCTGCATTCCAGACAAGCGATATACCCTTCACTTTTCAAGATGCAACAGGAAATCTATTGGATATAAGCAGTTTTCTTGTTTTTATAATGGAAAAGCTGGAAAGCCGTTTCCAATAATTACGATATCAGGCTGATCTGATAGCAACTCTGTGGGAGAATAGCGTTCCAATTTTTATGCAGCAAAACTCATGGCACTTTCCAATTCAATAAAAACTCAAATCAGCCAATGGTATAAGGCACTATCCATCCATATCAATGGCTTCGTTCCAAGAGCTCCACAGCGCCAGATGATTGCAGAAGTAGCAAAAACATTGGCAGATGAAGAAGGGCGGCATTTAGTGATAGAAGCACCAACCGGTGTAGGAAAAACGCTGTCTTATCTTATCCCTGGTATTGCTGTCAGTAGGGCGGAACAAAAGCCATTAGTGGTGAGTACAGCCAATGTCGCTTTACAAGATCAGATTTACAGTAAAGACCTACCGTTATTGCGAAATATTATTCCCGATTTGAAATTTACCGGGGCTTTTGGTCGTGCGCGTTATGTTTGTCCTCGTAATCTGGAAGCTATTTGTGCTGCTGATGGAGAGCAAATTGATTTGATGTTTCTGGTGGAAGATCAGACAACGATTGCCAATAGTGAGGAACGGGAGCTGTGCCGCAGTTTACGTAATGATTACACAACTTCTGTCTGGGATGGTTTACGTGATCACCATAAACTGGCATTGTCGGATTCGCTGTGGTCAAAGATCAGCACGGATAAAATGAACTGTCTGGCGAGAAATTGTCAGTTTTACCATCGCTGCCCATTCTTTCTTGCCAGAAGGGAGATCGAAGATGCCGATGTCGTGGTTGCCAATCATGCTTTGGTTATGGCAGCACTGGAAAGTGAATCTGTCTTACCGGAAGCTAAGAATCTGCTGCTGGTTTTGGATGAAGGACATCATGTTCCCGATGTTGCAAGGGACTCACTGGAAGTTGAAGGGGAAATCACACTATTTCAGTTAAATGGGCAACTGGATTCGTTTGTTCGTCATGTAGAACAGTATTTGCTTCAGTTTCGCCCGGCAAAACCACCCACTTTAGCCAATATTACCCGTTTGCAGGCACACTGTGAAAAAATCTGTGAATGTTTTAAAGAACTGTCGGATATCACACAGGTGTTGTTGCCTGAAAACAGTGAAGTGGAAGAATATCTGTTTGAATTGGGAAAACTGCCGGATAACTTGCTGTTGTGTTGCCAGCAACTATTCAAACTTACTGATGGATTACGCAGCTTATCTGAAGCGATTTTAAGTGATCTTACCGAGCAAACAGCCAAACAGGATATTGTCAGATTGCACCGTGCTATCTTGCAGACTAGCCGGACATTAGGTTATTTCGAAAATATGACGAAACTGTGGCGATTGGCTGCACAGGAGGAATCTTCCCACGCCCCGATATCAAAATGGTTAACACGCCGTTATGAGAAGAATCAGTCTCATCTCTACTTTCATTGCGCAGGCATTCGGGTAAGTGAACAATTAACTCAATTATTATGGCGAAATATTCCTCATGTTGTGGTGACATCGGCAACATTATGCTCCCTGAATAGTTTTTCCCGTATTCAGGAGCTGACGGGGTTACATGAAAATCATGATGATCGTTTTATTACGTTATCATCTCCTTTTGAGCATGTGCGGCAAGGGCATCTGATTATTCCTAAGATGACAGAAGAACCCACAATTCATAATGAAGTGAAACATCTTGAGGAGATGGCTCGTTATTTTCGTGCACAAGTTTTGCTGGGCAAACATCAGGGGATGTTGGTGTTATTTAGCAGCCAACGAGCAATGGACGGTTTTCTCACTTTCGTAAAAGATTTACGACTAATGTTATTGGTACAAGGAGATCAGCCGCGATATCGACTGGTGGAAACCCATTGCAGGCGTATTGATGAAGGGCAGGCGAGTGTTCTGGTTGGGTTACAATCCTTTGCAGAAGGGTTGGATCTGAAAGGCGATTACCTTTCACAAGTGCATATCCATAAAATTGCTTTTCCACCCGTTACAAATCCCGTCATTATCACTGAAAGTGAATGGCTGAAATCTTTGAAGCGTTATCCGTTTGAAGTGCAAAGTCTGCCGAGTGCTTCTTTCAGTCTGATCCAACAAGTGGGGAGATTGATACGCAGCCATGAATGTTATGGGGATGTAGTGATTTATGACAAACGGTTATTAACCAAGCGTTATGGTTCCCGATTGTTGAATGCGTTACCTGTATTTCCGATTGAACAGCCCAAAATACCCTCGGAAGAAGAATTGGTGCGGATAAAAAAGGATAAATAATAAAAGAGTTAATATTATTTATCCTTTAAACAGAATTTTATGGATAACCGCTATTTATCCTACTTTTTTCAGGAAGCAGGTTTTTAATACTAATCCTTTGATCTTATCGGCATTACATTCAATTTCATCTTCCCGATTGGTAAGACGAATATTCTTAATTAATGTACCGCGTTTCAATGTGTTAGAGGTTCCTTTGACCTTCAGATCTTTGATGACCTGGACTGAATCACCATCATTCAGCAGTGCACCGTTAGTATCTTTGACTTCGATATCCATCGTATATAATCCTCATGTTTATTTTTAGAACAGACAGTATTATAAAGAGAAAAGTAATTTTTTAAAGGTTAGTATGATTTTTTACGCTATAACTTCTATTTTTAGATATTTTTAATAACAAAAAAGGCCGTGCTAACGGCCTTAACATTATGAAAGGATACTCTCTATCTCATTGCTCAATATTGGCTTCAATAAACCATAAAAATTTGTCGAGATCACGGGAAGCAGCAGTGAACATATCTGCTGTGTCTTCATCCTTTGCATCAACAATAGCCTGATGGATATCATTGGCAACGATAGCATAGCGATCTGCCAGTGCTTTTAAGTGATCTTGCACATCATGAATATCTGTTGGATAACTTTCTAGCCGAGTCCCTTTATGAACATCCTGAGTCGTCCCCAGTGCAATTCCCCCTAATTGCACTACACGTTCTGCAAAAGTATCGAGATGCTCAACAAGTGTGGTACGGAAATCATCCAGCATTTGATGAATGGCAATAAAGTTTCTGCCGCGTATATTCCAGTGGGCTTGTTTGGTCATCAAAGACAAATCAATAAATTGGATCACCATATGGTTCAGGGTGGAAATAGAACTTTGCTTAATACCCTCATCAATATTATTACGGGTGTAAATCAACTTAGAGGGATTTTTTCTGATAAATTTTGCTGTACTCATCGTAATGCTCCCTTAATTTAAATTATACCCATAGTCTTTCAGGTCTCAGCTCCTCTAGCTGTATCTTGAAATCCAAAAGGTATAACGAATTATCTTATTGGATACATTAAAAGTAGCTGATCATTTATCAGAAGTCATATTGCTTTATTCTATCAAATTGATAGTTGATAAAAATATCATTAATCAAAACCGGATAATACTAAGTTCGCCCGGCCTTGAGGAATTATGCAATATTATTAAAATAGTTTATTCAACCTTTTCGATTTTGGTCTTCTGTTTCACGGTGGAAGTAGAACCAATTGAGGCACAGATAATGCAGAAAAGGGCGAGCCATTGCGTCGTAGTTAAGTGCTCATTCAGGAAAATGATACCTGACAAGGCACCTAATGCAGGTTCCAGACTCATTAAAGTACCAAATGTTTTGGCAGGTAAGCGGGTAAGCGCAATCATTTCCAGTGTATAGGGAAATGCAGTCGACAAAATGGCAATCCCCAAAGCAACGGGCAACAATGAGACATCAGACAGGAGTTCCGGGCCGGTTTGGATTAACCCCACTGGAAAGAAAATCAAAGCAGCAATTAATGAACCGATCGAAACCGTTGCAGCACCATAGCCTGCACCGGCACGTTGACCGAAGATAATATAGAGCGCCCAAAAAAAACCTGCTCCTAATGCATACAAAATACCGATAGGATCAAGTGTGCTGACGTCATCCCCGATAGGTAACAGAAAACCTAATCCGGCAATGACCAAAGCGATCCAGAGAAAATCCTGTGGACGACGTGAGGAAAACATCGCAACAGCAAGAGGGCCGGTAAATTCAAGTGCAACGGCGATGCCAAGAGGAATTTTGGAAAGTGCCATGTAAAACAGATAATTCATTCCACCGAGTGAAATGCCGTAGGCAAGGAGAGGGATGATTGATGACCGCTGAAATTTCAGACGCCAGGGCTTAAAAATCAGGAATAAAATCATTGTCCCCAGTGCAAGTCTCAGAGCTGTTACACCAGGAGCACCAATGACATGAAATACTGTTTTGGCTAATGATGCACCAGCTTGAATTGATATCATTGAAAGTAATAATAAAACGATAGGAAGTAGAGGAAAAGATGCCGCCCGATGTTTGGAAAGAGACATTTGCAGAAAACCTCAATTACAACATGTTATTTAGGAGTGTCATCTTCGCAGCGAAATAATCAGAACTCAACTGTATTATATGTTGTATGATCATTAAGCTAACGTATAATCAGAAATTAAAAAAATAATAATGTGGAGTTTAGACATGAAAGAGACTGTTGTGATGAGTTCATCAGAAAAAAATGAGGCAATAAAGAGCATTGCGGTTTATTGTGGTTCAAGCTTGGGAGCATCTGAAATTTACAAAAAGAATGCCATTATTTTTGCAAAAGAGCTTGTTAAACGTGGTATTACTTTAGTGTATGGTGGTGCCAGTGTAGGAATTATGGGAACAGTTGCAGATACAGTATTACACGAAGGAGGTAAAGTTATCGGTGTAATTCCGGCATTGCTGGAAGAACGCGAAATTTCTCATAAGAATTTATCTGAACTTCATATTGTGGAAACCATGCATCAGCGTAAAAATAAAATGATTGAACTTGCTGATGGTTTTGTTGCATTGCCCGGTGGTTTTGGCACATTGGAAGAATTTAGTGAAGTCTTTACATGGAGTATGATTGGCCTTAACAGCAAACCATGTGGCATCCTGAATATTAATAACTTCTATGAACCTCTGATCTCTATGATTAATAAAATGGCGGACGAGCGGTTTTTGCAGGAAAAATATCGTAATATGGCGATTATTGAGAAAAATCCTACCGTATTACTTGACCGTTTTGAACATTATGTAGTGCCTTCAATAAAAACTTACAATTAATACTGATATTAGGAGCACAGGCATGATAATAAGAACAGCCTCTATGCAGGATCTTGATGCTATTTCATCACTCTACAATATATTATTCAGTGAAATGGCTGCATTGCAGCCAGACCGATTGAGAGATGTGGAACAGGATAAAGAATTTATTATTTCCAGCATGAATGCAATTAAATTTAAAATAATAATAAAAAACAAATAATTATGTTTGTTATTTTCCTGTATTAATTAAAAATGTACTAATATATGTACAAACGAAAACAATATACATAACCTGCAAGGTAAGAAGACGAATGGTTTAACGGAATACTGGTTTTTTGGGTAAATATAATTCCATTGTTTATTTTCCGTACTAAGGCTGATAGCATGAACTCTGTTACAGCTTTGATGTATCTTCAAAACGTTAAACAAGGTTTATTGTTTGCTGATTCCCTGCTAATTGGGATTGAAAAGTTTGATGCAGAATATTGCGAACGCGCTTCATATAACAAATATTTATGATGACGGTGAGTTAGACAGAAGCTCAACTATGAGAAATCTTCTCGTAGTTCAAAGTGAGGGAAATAGGAAGGTTTCCAGAGAAATATTCCACAGTTAGTCCACAATGGTAATATGATAAATCATCAATAAGGTAATCCTATGAAAATAAATAAGGTTATAGACAAAATGCTTGCCTTTTGCCTTACTAAAGGCGTTCAGCCTGATGAGTTAGTGACCGCTATTTTCGAGAACGAATATGATAGTATCGAGACTCTGAAAAAGAAAAATTATATTAATGTGATTGTCACGTACAAAGATTGTGATGAGCATGATGAAAGCATCATAAAAATGAAATACATTTATAATACAGATAGACAGCTATTAAGGGTAGAGCAAAAAATAAACTCCGGTAATTATCAAGTTCAATGGGATAGAGAATCCACTTTAGATTTAATCCTAAAAGAGTTACTGGAGCTTTTTGAGTCAGAACAGCAAACGATAAATTTAATAAAAGACCAAATTCCAGCTGAACTTCGCGGCATTATTTACCCAAAACTAAAGCTAGCTTGCTAACCTCCTCTTAGCCCTCCCCACGAGGGCTTTTTTGTACCTGTCACCCCCTCCTCACTTCGGCGGTTCCGGCCATGCGATATCGGGGGCAGTGGAACAGTCGACCCGGTTGAGCAACACACGGTATTTGCGCCATTCGGTTAAGGCAGCTTTCTCTTCGCTTGTGGCCATGTCAAGTTCAACAGCGTCCTGTAACGGGGCTATCGCATTGGTAGCCTGTGACATACGATAACGCTTCTCTGATTCGGCCTGTTGCTGTAGTTCCTCCGGTGTCGGTGGAGGCGGGTCTGCCAACATGGGTAAACCATTCTCATCAGCCACAATCTGCTTCCCGTTTGCCTGTCCTTTAAACATCTGGTTGTGCAACTCATCACTGACAGGTTTGAGGTCATCAGGATAGTCACCGGGTTCTGAATACGGCCGGTAAACAAAGCCCGATGCTGAGGCGCTGTAAAAATAATCATAATCTCTGTTGAATTCGGGTTTTATTTTTTCAATACCCATTATTACCTCCCAATTGCCCACCATGCCACTGGATGTCCGCTGTTATTCCCATCTACAGTTTTTGTTGATGCATAAAATTGATGATTATTCACTGGATACCCAAATGCGTTATCTATATTAGACCCCTGCGAGGTATTATTTGTTACGAATACGTGAAAACATTCAACAGGAAACGCCCGTGGAAAATTAAAATTCCCGCCACTCGAAGCAAGCTTTCCCCATTGAAGAATGATGCCTGTTGTAGGGTCCAGCCACCAACCCTGACTGTCCTCCATAAATTTAGCTGACGGTTTTTCGGCAAGCCTGTCATTCAACCAGTGACTCAGCCACCCATTCCCCCACTGGGTTCCACGAATATCTCCCCACGGAGTCAGTGTCGCAGTCCCTGCCAAAAAACCGTCATCAGCACTCATTTTCCCCTTTGCTGAAATATCCTTCTGAACTGAAAGATTTCCCTGAGATGAAATATCACCATTCACTTCTCCTCCGGTACGGCGATCCAGTGAATGATGCGCCCTGTCCACCGTATCCCGCAGCCCAAGATTGTTAATGAACGCTGCTTTATCCTCGATATCTGCCCCGTTCTGCGCTTTGTCGAGCCGACTGTTGGCGTTGTCGTTGGCATGGGTCACTAATTTCTGACTGGCGGCCAGTGAACCGGATTGGCCGAAACTGTCAGTCAATGCCACCTGAGAATCAGATACCAATTTTCCTATTGCCTCAGACAACTGGGCGTCATTGGTCTTATCCGGCTTCATTCCGGCTTTCAGCAACACGTTAATCATTTCCCGTTGCACGGTATTAAACCACCCTGACTCTAAAATAGTCGGCGGTATACCCGCTGCAACATTCCCGTTGGTGTATTCACCGTTACTGTCCGCGGTGTTCGTAATATCACCGATTTTTTGCATCGCTAATCCTCACTCAATAAAAGTGATAAAAATGAAATGAAATTGAAATTTATGAGGGTTACTGGACGTAACCGAACTGAAGGATTGTGTGAGACGGGCTTATCCGTTGAAACTGGCATTCGAGCTTTTTATTGCCCCATGAACGCAACGGATCACCACAATAGCTGCCGCCTGCCACAGCGTAATTTATCGTGGTCGCCGGGGCATTAATGCGCCAGACAAACGGCCAGTCACCGCCATTTAATGCGTCCCCACACGCAGACATGCCTACTCTGGCCTGCCGAAATTCCGTAATGGTAATGTGAAATCCCAGTTCTGCCGCCAGTCCGATAAAATAGGATTTGGACTGACCGCCTGTGCGTAATAACTTTGAGACTACCGATTTTTGCCGCAATGAGATACTGTCAATTTCCCCAATGGCGCAGTCATCCGGCAACCCTAGCGATTTTTCCCACTCCGGTAACATGATTGTTGCGGTTGCCGGGAAGCTGCCTTCCAGTAATGAATGCGCATCCTGGTCACTGCGGTGACAGCTCCGGGCAAGCGCCCGGATGACCTTACTGATAGCCGACTCCGGGCGCCGCGTCCACGCCATCCCGGCAGGTAACAGGCCATTTAGTGCCGCGGTATAATCCGCCACGCTATACTGTTTCATGTGTATTTCACCTCGCCCCGTACGGGTAAGTGACCAACCGGTAAGGCAATATTGTCTGCCGGTGATGTGATCACAAATCCTGCTGTGCCCGGTACGCCCGCAATGGCATATTGCAGTTCAGATATCAATATGCGCCCGGAGCCATCCGGGTTACCGTTTTCAAACAGTACGTTATCAATCGCCTCATTAATACGCTCCGTCACATCGGTACTGATATGAGAAAGGCCGTGGAGGGTAAAATCAAGCCGGAATTTTATCGGCGATAACACCCAGACTAAGGCAGTGACCGGTTGTAAGGTAAAAAGAGCATCAGCCACCCTCATCTGATCTCCGGTGGCATGCACTGCATACGGTTCATGGGATGACACGCCATCTGTGCCGATAGGAAAACCGCCATGCGTATTGTTATCACACATAATATAGACACCGACTGTTCCGGCCCCGGCTGCTCTTGGTCTGACCCAGACCCGGGTAATGCCCGGCACGGACAGCGCCCACTGTTTATAATCGTCATCAGAACCGCCCTGTGGTGTGCCCTGATAGGCGAGTAACATACGGGAACGAAAATCCGCTTCATTCTCAATGTCTGCCCCGCCCGTAATGGGCATAATCGCCGTCCCTTCAACATCAACCCCTGCCAGACTCTGATCCAGCGTTAATACCGCACCCGCTGGTGCATTCCCTGCCGCACCGCCACCCGAATCATCCTCGGTACTTTCCGGTAATAACGCAATCAGGCTGGCATTTCCCTGTCCATTGGCAGCAATGCGGATCTCAGTCAGAGTTTGATACTGATACCCATCCCCCCGGTTAAGTCTTGTCCCGGCAGGGATGATAGTTCCTGTCATCCCTGTAAACTGATAGTGCTCACAGTGAGCCGCTGTTGCCGGTTTGCGAAAAATCTTCTTTAACGCCGCCCATCCAGACAACCATTCATCCGTGGCCGTAAACGGGGTAGTCTGCCTGGCGATATAGTCAAGGTAACCGTAATGCAAGTGCGCCATACCTGCATCCATATCTGCCAGTACGCCCATGTTGGAAAAGCGCAATAACGGGCCGGTTTCCTGTAATTCTGATTGTAAATAACTGCGGTTCTGTGCCCGGAGTTCAGTGAGTGTTTTTCGTTTAAAGGGCATTTTCTTGCTCCCAGACCCAAAAAAAGCGTAGATCCTCGTTATCCCGCCCCGGACGCTGATAACGGATTATCATATTCAGCCGATTGGGCCAGACAATTTGTGTACGGATATCAATCGCCGCGGCCACGCCATCATCCAGCATCCATTGCAGCGCCTCACGGGCATAATCCTCAGCCGCCAACGCGACAGGGGGGGTTAGTTTCTGCCGATGTAACAACCACAGCCGGGAACCTATCTGATAATCAGCCCCATTGTCACCCCACCAGCCGCGACGGTCAGTACTCTCTATATCATCGTCAGGCCGTGCCTGCCGATCCGTAAATAAACTGATAATGATGGCCGTTTGCAGATCATTCCCGGTCACCAAATCCCCGCGTCCTGCCAGCCAGTCAGCATGAATATTTTTGATATCCCACCAGGAAGTGATATCACTCATTTGACGGTTTCTCCGGTTATCTGACTGGTGACCGTCGCATCGCCGGATTTCACACCAGACACGGGATGCGTATGACGGTTATAGGCATCACGTAACTGTTTCATGGTCGTGGTGTTACTGTTGCAGTTATCAATGACATCGCCGGTCACTTTCAGTACCGGAGTATTCAGCAATACTTCGGTGGAGGCATTGACAGTGACTTTTGACGCATTATTGACGGTGACCGGCTGCCCTTTCGCTTCAATGGTGATCCCCGATGCCGTCAGCAGGATATGCAGCCCCCACTGGTTGTACACCACCACTTCACCGGGATTTAACCCTTTATGCCGGTATTGTTGGTGATTGCTGCCAATCACCACGGCATTAGAGCGGTCACCACCTAAGAACGCCAGTACGACATCGGTGTCGGCAGGTAACCCGGATGAAAAACCAAACTCGGCGATCCGGTGCGTGTTGTCCCGAACTTCCATCGCGGTTTGATACTGTACTTGCTGGATAACCCCTTTATCATTACAGGTAGTTACCCTGCCTAAACCGAGCATCATCATTGCGCGGCGATTTAAATTTCTAATGGCTTCCATCATGTGAATAACCTCCGTCACGCATTTCCATGATTGCATCGTAAAATTCATACGGTTGTACGGCAAACGCTGCCGGCGGCATCAGGGTCAGTTCTGCCCGTGTGCCGTCATCTTTATTACGAACATAAGACACTTCAGATAACAGCCATTGTTCGGATTCCAGCCCGAATACCGGTAAATGGATCGGGATCAGGGTATTGGGCGTCCACAGTGTCCCGCTGACATCCCGCCAGCTATCAACCAAGACTTTGAGTACTTTAGAGCGGCCATAACGTCGGTTCATTTCCCAGTTAATCGCGTCTTGCTGTTTTCCCCAGGTATGCAAAGTACTTTCGATAATAGTGACGTAATTGCGGTAGCGCATCTTTTCCGCTTCCGGATCTTTGGCTGTCGCAATCGTCACCACGTCATAACCTTTTCCTGCCGACAGTTCACTTAACCCGCTGACATTCATCGACAGGCCGATGTACTCTGAGAACCGCTCATTCATGGCGGACTGGTAATCTGCCTGCTCAATGTTTTTCCCCTGCGCTACACCACTGGCAGCCACTTTGTCACTGACACGGGTCAGAAATAAATTGCCGTCTGGTGTGTCGTAATACAGCAGGGCAGACCAGCGAGTAATGCGGTCAATGATTTCCTGTGAAGACTCCCCCCAGTTCAGGGTGAATTGCGGTACGGCTTTCATATCAGTCACATCCGATTTCACTTCAATGCCGTACCATTGCGCCAGTTTTTGAGCAATTTGTAATGCCGTCGCCGAGGTAATCACGTTGTTCGGCCATTTTGCCGAACAATCAACCAAATCCTGACATTTACCGCGTCCGGTCACCCGTATCTGGTGAGTGCTTTTGTTAATGGACGAATTCCAGATATCAATATATCCCGTCATCACTGGATCATTCCCCAGTAATACCTGACAGGACTGACCCACTTCCACCTGTTGCTTCTGATCGCTGCCGGGATAATAGTCCATCAACATCAGTTCAAAATCAGACGGCAACCGTTCAATGCCCCGTGTTACACGGACACTGTCCCAGCCATAAATAGCCTTGCCGGCAATCACTAATGACAGTTCATCGTTTTTTTTCATTGTCTCAGCGCCTTAAATCGGGTAGGCATAAACGCCGGATGACGGGGATTAGTCGCCTGTATCAGTTCATTACTGCGTCCGGCATCCTGATAAATCCGGTTAGCTACCGTCAGTGCCGGTAACACCGCGGGCAGACTGAACTGGGCTAACCGTCCGGCTTCTGCGCCTTTCAGTACTGCACTGGTTATAAACTCATCCCGTAATGCCATCAGGGACTGATAAATCTCATCCATACTTAAATCACCGGCCATCACTAAGGCCGTATCCAGCGCATGACATACCCTTTTCTGTAAATCATGGGCTTCCTGATTGTTTGCCGGGGTAAACTCACTGGCGACCTGTGCCATTGCACCCGCCGACAACACCACCAGTAACAGAACGGTCATTTCAGTCACATGCCGGTCAACCGTGCCTTGCTGGTAGCGGGTATTCTGAAAGGCAGCAAGATGCTCAAAGATAGCGGCTTTCTCATCAGTACTGCCTGCCGACTGGATAATCGCCATCACCGCATCACCGGCTGCCTCGCTAAAGACTTCCACGGTCGGGGCAATATTCAGGGCTTCAAGGCTGCGGGCAATGGCTTTACGGCCCATCACCACCTCAGCGGTGGTTTTCTTCACTATCTCAGCCTCATTACGCGATTTATCATCCCGTGACCGAATTCCGGTTGCCCCTGATACCGTACCGCCAATTGTCCCGCGCTGATAACGGCCATAACGCTCACTGCCGAAAGTGGTTTTCAGCATATCGCTGAGGTTGGTCACCTCATCCACCGAACGGGTCACCATCCCCACCCATTGATTGGCGGTTTGTTTGATGATCCGCATCCCCTGTACCACCGAGCGGATTTCCCCCCTCACCATTGAGACATATTTCGCCAGTGTGGTCGTGTAGACTTTCAGCCAGTTTTTCTTTACCTCAGTGGCGGATTTGGTGCTGTTGGTGACCGCAAAGACTTTCAGGCCGGACTCAATCACCGTTAACGTGAACTCAAACACCCGGCCCGATTCCGCGCTCTCAGTCATACGCAGGCCACTTTCTGTCACACTGACGGTCAGTTCACCCAGTGTCGGATGCACCAATGTCCCCGCAGATCCGGTTTCACAGGCCGCCACCAGATTCTTTCGCTGTGTGATGACATCCGGGGCGTCATAAACCGCACTGTTCTGAATGATAAACCCCCGGATCGTTATCCTCCGGGTCGCCCGGCCCAAATCTTCCAGCCAGGCAGTATCACGGTACGGGTATTCATGTACAGCCTGACGGCGGCCAAAGACACTTTCACCGGATACCACCGCAAACGGCACACCACGAAACGAGGCAGGGTGTAAATGTTCTGACCATTTCCATGATGAGTCATTGCCGCCACCCAGCAATGAGGAAATGGCATCTTTAATAAAGGCCATACATGCTCCTCTTAAATTTGGACATAAAAAAACCGCACGAGGCGGCTAGGATTTGGGGTTCACTTCACGGGGCGGGTTAGTTATTTTTTAGATGGCTCAGCTTGAGGCTGATAAGTTCAAGGCTGCTCTGCTGGAAACATTAGAAAAAATGTCAAAAAAATAAGCCCCATAAGGGGCTATTTTATGCACTGCTGATCGGAAAGAAGGTAATTTTTGCTATCATCCAGTCTGCAAATTTCCTTTCCATTCTTGTTCAACAATACATTTACCTCATAACGCCCTGTTTCTGGGGAAACATACGATTGACTTACTGATACGTTCCCTGAGTTCCCAACCCAGAATCCAGCTCCATGAGCGAAGAATTTAGCTGTCGCCCTTGTAGATATGATGCTGGGAAGGGCTTCAAATTGATAGAGAGTGACGTTAGTCGCGTCTATGAGATTAAAATATATCCTATTGAATTGATTTTTTGATTTGGCAATACCAACAATATTGAATGAGCCATCAGGATCTGAATTTGGCATATCCCTGTCTTTATCAATCAGGTTTGATGACGATCGTATTTTCCCGGCAGCATCTATGGCAACCATCTCTATAACTGCGGCACCGGTATTTTCGTTGTATAGCGCGACATACATAATTTCATAATCATTTAGTTTCCATGTGGACGTAATCCGAAGACCATCCCCTGCTAAACCTTTTTTACCTGATTGCTCTGCCAAAGTCTGAGTATAATCCACCCCTTTATAACAAAGGGCGTAAGCACCACCATTATTTTGTTTTTGGGGTGCGGTTAACACATAGAAATATCGCTTAGAGGCACTACCACGGCATTCATAATCTACATTTGACGTGACAGGTTTTTCATATTCCTCATGTAATTTCTGGACGAGTTTATAGTTATCATATGGCGAAAATTTCAGTTCTCCATCCTCGGCATAAATAATATGAGTTTCCATTTTATGAGGATAGACAAGCGCCTTATCTTTATCCAAAATGGCATATTTCATAATAACTGCATCATCCTTGTCGCCTTTCCCTGTCAGAGTATTGATTTCTCTTGCGCCATAACAAAGTGAGCCTTTACTTTCATAGAATTCACCAATCTTCCTGTCACAATCAGAACTAAATACAAAGTAAAAAAATGCGGAGCCAATCAGAGCAAAACCTATACCTCCGCCAATTAATGAAGCTATAGCAGTAGCTATTGTTCTATACCAAGTTGGTTTTGATGATTTAGCGACCATTAGTGAAACAACAAAGATCACAAGAAGAAGCCAAAAAGTATTCCATATAGTCATCGTTACCCACCTACCTCATATCTCATTCATAGAATGCTAAAACCACCATTACTGAATAAAATATAAGTCATTTTCAAGGGTACTGCATAGAAGTTGTGACTTTTCCGGCAGAATTCGACTGGAACTTTTGCCGTTCTCCGGTCTTATCATTTACCAAGACGATCTCAACCTGAAACGGTTTATCCCCCATAGCCTCCTGAAACGCTTTCGCCATACCTTTTGCTATTTCTGCCTCAGATTCAACATCCTTTTTCTTGCTGTAGAGTGAAGGGAATTGCTGCTCTTGCTCACCAGAGCCGTATTGCAGACGCTGCTCTCTGAGTATTTGAGGGTTTCGCTTACCTTTCCAGCGATCACTGTGAATAGCGTCATTAATAGCCGCTTTGATTTGCTCGTCACTGTAAGGATTTGATGCATTTTCAAATTCAATCATCTTTTTCATGACATTTTTCAGGATTTCAGGGTTATACATATCCAAAGGCTGATTGCGCCCATAGCCTGTTCCCTTAGAAACCCATTCAATATAGGCAGGCGTATCATTACCACCTTCTGGTCCCGCATATTTATATAATAGAGAGGTAATGTCATTCCGCCCTCTCTCTGCATCCAGCATTATTTGTCGCGCCATCGCGGATAACCCATCATGTGCTGTACCAAACTTCACATATTTGTGATTATTACCGAAATCTTCTCCTGTGGTATTTGGTGCAGCAATTAAATTGCCGGGGTTGTTATTGCGAATGCCTCGCGGGGGGGTGCCTGAGTTTTTTACCCGATTTGGATCATTCGGTATTTGATAAATATCCTGATAATGTTTTTGATTTTCAGGCACAATGGGAGGTTTCGTTTTTTCAGTCCCCTTTTTTTCATGCCATTTTTGGTATTTTTTCCGGTATCCATCGGTCATCAGGCCAAAATCCAGCATCGTTTTTTCATACGTACTGAGTGTTTTATAAAATTCCGGCGTGTTATAACCCCATCGCAACTGGTCTGATTCATTCCCTCTTGTTGCCCCTAGGGTGCGCATGATCGCAAAGTTGTCTGGACCATAAGTTAATATGTCACTGACCCCTTTAAGACCATCGTCAACAGAGCCATCTGAGGTTAAAAAGTTTGTAGTAGCATTACTGACACGTTGCTTAAGCCCTTCCCATGAGGCATTGAGTTCATTTATTGTGCCATTTAAATCGGTGAGTTGCTGGTTTAATCCATTAGGGACCGTTAATCCTAATTTATCGGACTTGGCTAATAACTGCTTGTATTTGGCCCCTTCACGCAATAACGATAAGGTATTCGCATCTAATCCCAGAAAATCAGCAATGGTTTTCTGTTTTGCAGAAGAATAGGTCGGAAACACTTTCGCCAGCTCTTCCATGGTCTTCGAGATATCCGCTGTACCGTCTTCCTTACGAACAATGGACACGCCCATGCTATTAAGCTGTGCTAATGTTGCACTGTTCCTTGCCTGTAGCGGATCGTTAAAGATTTTATACAGCCCATCAACAGACTCTTTTGCTTTGTCTGCATCTGTGCCTAATATCACCATCGCACCCGACAATCGGGAAAACTCTTCGACGGTCATATTGTTATTTTTTGCCATAACATCCAGATCATAGGCTTCCTTGCTTTGTTCGTTCAGCTTTTGCCCCATTTTGGCGATACCGTAACCGATGGCACCCACGCCACCGACGATCCCCCCGTATTTTTTGGCAAGACTGCCATATTTTGCGGTGAGTTCGCCGACATTTTTCAACGGAGGAATGATAGCGCCGATGTGCTGAACGTTATCTTTGGCAAACTTCGACATATCACGTAGCTGATTACTTAGTCCCCCTACATTTTCCTGTGTTTCATTGCCGCCGAACCGCAATGCTTCACGTGTCGAATCCAGCAAAGGGTTCAGTTGCTTAATTCTGGCTTCAATCTCTGCCAGTGCTTTTGTGGCGTTATCATCCGCGTGTAACTCAAAGTCAAATGCATTACCCATTACCCGACCTCGCTTGATTGATCCGTTCTGCCTGCTCACCCCACCAATTTAGCCGCGACCGACTCAGGAGCCACGCGTCTTGTGGCCCCCAGCGGTAAAAATAAGTGACATCAGCCGCTAATTGCTGCCATCCCCGGAGGGGGTATAAACTAAAAAATTCGTCAAAAATTCCCGGCAAACGTTAAAGTCGGTAATAGCCATCTTTTTTAAGATCGATTCGGGTATGTTTGATACCAACGCAATCAGCAGTCGCATAGCAGGCAGAGAGCTGTTAGGGTTCTTCGCTTGTGCCTCATAAAACTGCTCAACCTCAATCAGGCAGGGTTCGCGCAAATGAATTTCTTGGTAAATTTCTTTGCCGCCGTTACTTTCAATCGGCTTGCTCAGTGTGATAACTTTTGTTTTTTCCATGATTGCCTCTTAGTTTTCTGTTACCGAAATGCCTTCCCAACGGACTTCGAACTCCGCATCTTCGCTGCGCACTTCCTGCGTGTTTACGGTCCACATGCCTTCACCAATAATGGTCTTGCCGTTCGCCAGTTCGGCCACAATGGTGACGTTGGTCTGATTGTTAAAATCCGCCACGGTCGTGCCGCCGCTGTCACGTACCCGGCAGGAAATGAAGCACGGACTGGGTTTTTCTTTGTACCCGTGCACGTAGTCCATCCCGGTTAAGGTCTCGCGGGTGACGGCCGAGGGGCCGTAGGTAAAGTCCCCCACTACCATAATGGATACACCATCCACCGTGAGATAGGCTGTCCCCGCCAGCCTTCGAGTTGTATTTCCCATGAGGTTTCCTTATGACGTCGGTTGCAGACGGAACTGGTTCAAGAGCGCAAAGACACGCAACTGATTGATCAGCGTGCCAGTCCAGAGGACATCCAGCCGGTTAGGATTATGGGCGTTAACCTCGACCCTTAAGCCTGCGGCAAAAGCCTTAGAATCCTGCACATAACCGTTGAATTCCAGTGTCCGGTATTGGGCGATCAGTTCTGCCCGGACAATATTAGGGGTAACAATGGCCGAGCCGGGCGCAAAGCGGGTGCCGTCTTTCGCCAGTTTCATTCGCCCTAATTTTGAGGTGATTTGGGTGCGGATATACCGCGAGACGTACATCAGCAAAAACAGCGTTTCTATCTGAAGGTAGCTGTCGTCATTATCACCGTACGGGTTTTTCTGGTAGGTACTGATCAGGTTCTCTATCTGTACCGTGCCGTCATCGGCCACCGTAAACGTGGAAATGCCACTGTGCAACAGGTTATTGCGATCAATCAGGCCGAGCTGGTTCTCAGCATCCGGGGATAAAACGCCCGCGACAGGCAAGGTTTGCAGCGGCCTGCCCGGATCATTTCTCAGACTCGGTGCCGCCGCCCCGGTGATGGCCGCCGCCCAAATGTAGTCAGGTGTCGGGGATTTCGTCAACCCCAACAGGGTTTCATGTTGATTGTTCCGGCGCTCGCCAATATCTGCCAGCTCTCCGTAAATGCCACTGACCACACTGAATGCATGACCGTACAATTGCTGTTCCCATGACCAGCGCCCGCCGGTATCGGATAAAAAGGCCTTGAGTTCATCCAATGAAGCGGTATCGGTGTACGGATTGACGATAAAATCAAATGCCCGGTCACTGAGATTAGCCAGGCCATTTTTCAGCTCGGGTGCACCTGCGCCCCCTGTCATCTGAATGATACGTAAGTCCATGCCTGCCGGGGTTTCTTCGCCCCCGGCTTGTCCCCGGTAATTGAGGCTGATATCAATGCCATTGCCGTGAGCGCCTTTGTTTTTCGCGGTCAACGTGACGGTGTGATTGGTCGCTGTTGCCGTGACAGGCAGCGCAATCTTGCGGTTAATGGCTGCCGCCAGTGACTCCGCAACCTGCGTCAATTTATCGGTCGCCATGACGGTCACCTGCACACGCTGTCCGCCAATATACAGGGAAATCACGCCCGCGCGGGCCGGCAGGGATACCATCTCCACCGATCCTTTAGCGGTCAGCAGGTTATCACTGTCTTTCAGGGGCAGCGCCCACAATTCCGCCGCGGGATCATTCGCCAGATACGCCGCGGTCATGCCATGCAGCAGGGAACCGTGACCGAACTGGGAAGCCGCCTGTTCAGCGGAAGAAATGCGCACCGGAATATCGGGGGCAGCAATAGCCTTATCCAGCATCTGACCGAGGATCAGCGAGCGCTGGGTTGCCGTGGCACTGTTTGCCATTGAATTATCAAATTCCACGAAAAACAGCGGGGTTCTGAGGTTATTGGGAATGCGGGAAAAAGGGATAGCCATTATTCAGTCTCCTGCGCCTTTTTAGTAAGTTTGGTTTCAGCTACTGGCTGACAGAGTTCAACGTCGCCATCCCTTACACGACGGTGCCAAAACAGCGTGTTGGGGACTTCTGTGCAACCTTCAGGCAGATGAGTACCTTTGGCCGGATCGCGTACACTGCGCCCGGCAACGGGTTTGACAAACATAGGGTTACTCCAGATTAATACGGATATGGGGTTCGGGGGTGTATTCCGGCATCGCAATCGTCACATCAATGCCCTCCAGCGGGTTTGTTTCAATCGGGTAAAAATCCTCCGGCCCCTGATAGTATTCAATGTCGATGTCCATCAGAAGCTGAGCTAAATGTCCTTCCCCGCTGGCATCAATATCAATCTGTGACCGGATCTCCGCAAATTGCTGTATTTCCTTTGTGAGCGCATAACTGTTTATCACGGCACGCTCGATTTGCGCCCGCAGGGTCTCCAGTGCGAGTTCTGCCTGCTCTGCGCCATTTCCCCACTCACTGTCAAACGCCTCGAGGCGTCCGGTGACTCTGACCGTTGTAATGGTGTCAAACTGCGGCGCATTACGGCCATGTGACTTTTTATGATCAAACGTAGTTTGTACCAGTATGCACGGATAATCATCACCCCGTGTTGACCAGTCACGCGGGGAATAGACGCGGGATTGCGCATCCGTCTTTCCTGTCAGGGCCTGAACCACCAGGTTACGCACGGTTGATGCGTTCATGATTTTACCTTATTGAGTTGTAAGTGCGTGCCGCCGTGACTGTCCGGTTGCACATCGCTCACAATAAATTCGGTATTGGCGCGATACACAAAGACTTTGTCGCCCTGTTTGGGGGGCACTTTGAATACGGCATCACGGACGCCTAACAGGGGTTTAGTGGTATTAATGTCGCTGTCCCCGTCAAGGGATCCCACCTGCTGGGTATAGGCGCGATCAAACACGCCCATGATGTCGTAAGGCTCACCATACTTAGGCCGCCAGTTCACCTGCTCTGCAAACTGCTTATGCAGCGGGGCCAGTAAATGTTTATCCCAGTCAATCGGCATGATCCCCCCGCTGAACGGTCACTGGGTTGCTGGATAATAACTGCGCTCTCAGGTCATCCAGTCGCAGGATAACGCCCAACTGAATCAGGCGTTCCGCATCGTCACCGAAGACCTCAATCACGGTATTTTCAGGGTAGTCAACACCGTTATGACGCACTGTATTTCCTTTGACAACAACCAGCTCAGGGGCGGCTTCCTCATCAGCACGCCGCTTACCGGGTAAAGTGGGTTGAATGCCTTGTGGGGTAACATCATCTGCTGGCCCGACCTGCAATTCGGGCGGTAATCCGCCCGGTTCCTGTGTTTTTTTCGTCATGTCACACCACCATCGCGCACAATGCCGCGTTCACCCGGCTTGGAATAACCAGCGGCGCGGATTGCATCATCAGGAAACGCTGAGCCGGATCTTCCTGCAACCACGATTTCGGCGCGTAGGCCATCGGGCCATAACTGAACGCAGGGTCCATAATCGCACCAAAGACGCGCGTTCCCATCAAGTCCGCGCCTGACATCAGTACAGCACCGTCCGGTATCATCGGTTTTTCAACATTATCGACAGGGTCAATAAACCAGTCGTTATACAACCACAGGTCGTAATTCCCCCAGCGCCCCTTATGAACCGCACCGGTTGCTACGCGAGGGGCAATATCCACCTGCCGATCTGCCGGATTCAGTAAGGGAAGTACTATCGCCCCTTTCTCAATCGAGGTGTCACGACAAAAGGCCTGCCACGATTTACTAGTGAAAACGATATCCGTGGGCGCAGAGCCGGTGGTTTTGAGGATACGCAGCCCCCAATCCTCAATGTCTTCGGAGGGTTTGGTGTTGGTTTTCCCCGCGTCCACCTTCAGTGGCCATTTGTCACTGCCACTGAGTGTGACAGTGAGATCGGAAGAGCGGCCAAAATCAATCACTTTCGTTTGATAACCCACGCCTGCAACGGTGATTTTGGCAAAAACCATCGCGTTAGCGGCCATCCACTCCAGACGACGGTTAATTAAATCAATTTGGTCGGTCATCTCAAACTGCAGGTTTAACATTTCACGCTCGCCCGCGCTGAATTCGCCACCGATACGTTCCCCAATCTGACGACGGACCGGTTTAAGTAAGTCGGGCGCGCGCTTGTCCTTGATATAAGCTGGTTTAAAAGTATTGGTCTGGTAGGTACGGCTTTCGACCAGTTGACCTTCGACCAACGGTGAGACGAACGGCGACATACGGCGTTTGCCGATATCTACGTCAATGGACACTTCTTCCTTGTCTTCGGTGATAACGTTGGGGAAGAAGCGGTCCAGCAACCAGTTTTGGCTGGTGATCAGGTTAGGCACTAAACCAACCAGCACGTTAGTATCATAAATTTTCATGCAGTTTCTCTATAGATAGTAAAGCCAGCAGCATTACCGCCAGCCTGAAAATGAAAACGAGCGCAGCCCTGCCAGATAACGGCATCAGATGTAATCAGAAAAAGGTGGTCGGAATTAAAATCCCGGCGTACTGTCTTTCAGGAAAATACTGAAGGGGCGCAGGGCAGTTTTGAGTTCGGCTAACGTCCAGCTTTTATCAAAGATAATCCGGTGCGCGTTAAATTCCCCCATCAGGTACACGCCCGCGGTCTGGCTGCTGACGGTGGTATCCACCGCATCGACCAGAATAGCGGCGGGTTTCTCACTGCCGTCTGTCGCGGTTTTCACACTCAACACATATTCCCCGGACTTGTTCATGCCGAGTACGGAACCGCGCTTCAATAGGCCGAATTGGGCCATCGTCACGCTATCGGTGACTAACTGTAACTGGCCGGCAATGAGCTGATCAGGAATAAACATGCTCGACGTCATGCCGGGGGCGAAAGGGTTAGGGCCTATATTTTCCATTATTGCTTACCTTTTACTCGGTTATACAACGCGGTCGCCGTGGCTACCGCAGCTTCGGCACTGCCTGCCACCGGAACCTGTGCATCCGGGCCTAACCGTACCTGTTTTTCGTTGCGCATCCGTTCATCCAATGACGGCCTGGATTTGGCAGATGGCGGGGTGACTGCGCCCATGACTGACAACGTGTTAATCGCTTCATGCGCGGACAAGCGGGTGTTAAAGGCTAAATGCGCCGCTATATCAGAACGACCCGCAGCATGTTTGCTGCCAAAGATTTTGGCACAACGTTTACGTTCGGCACGGCGGCCTTTTTTGACGTCCTCATTTTCATCAGCGTCAGCATCATCTTTATCGTCTTCCGCATCCGGATCGTCGTCATCGTCTTCTGACTTCGCCTTCTTGGCTTTTTTCGCTTTTTTGTTTTCCTTTTCGTCGTCCTGTTTTTCGGCGTCTTCACGATCTTTATCGTCTTCCGCGTTTTCGTCGTGCTCCTCTTCTTCGGCACGACGGCTTTTTGCTTCACGGGCGTTTTCGTCTTCCTCATGCTCATCAGTGGCACGGGCTTTGATCCCTAACAAATGTGCAAATTTATACATCGTTAAATCACTCCAGACTCTTTCATCAGTGTTTGAAATGCGACATCCGGGGAAGCGACTTCATCCGCTAACCCAATCTGTACGCCCTCATCTGCCAGATAACAGGCAGCTTGTGTATTGCGGATTTTCTCTTCCGAGAGTCCGCGGTTACGGGAAACAGTGCGTACAAAAAGACGCCCCATTTCATCAACATCGTGTTGGACAGTGGCTTTCGCTTCATTGCTCAGCGGCACACAAGGGTTGCTTTCTGCCTTACGATCCCCGTAAGTGATGATAGTCACTTTCAGACCGTCCTCTTTAATGCGCTGCGACCAGTCACAGTGAATAACAATCACGCCCACTGAACCGACGCCACCGGTGCGCGGCACAGTGATTTTGTCGGCGGCACTGGCAATTGCATAGGCGGCAGAATAGGCATTCTCACTCAGAATAGCGTGAATGGGTTTCTCCCCCCGTGACTGGTAAATCAGGTCCACCAAATCAAAGCAACCGGCCACTTCACCGCCGGGGGAATCGATATCAAGACAAATGCCTTTGACCTCCGGGTCATTCAGTGCCCTCAGAAACACCTGCCGAATGCCGTCATAACCGGTCATGCCACTGTAAGGACGCAAGGAACCGAGTTTTTGCACCAGCGTTCCCTGCACCGGAATGACAGCAGTTCCCTCTAAAACGTCATAGCCTGTATCACGCCCGCGCCGGGTAAAGGAGTCATCCTCATCATCCCAGTCCATCCCGGCATGAATCCGGGTAATGCCGAAGCGGTCGGTTAGTGCTGCCATCACGACTTCGGCTTTGCGCGGATGGATTGCCAGCGGCACATTAAACAACCGCTGGGCTAAGTGGGGCAAGTTCATCATTCCCATTCCCCTGATCCTCTGTTGGTTTGCTGTTGCGGTGCCGGTTCAGCCCATTCAGGCAGTGGAATACCGCGCTCTTTAAAGGCTTCAATTTCACGCGCACGCTCATCCAGCATTTCTTCCCAGTCTTCACCGGCATTTTCTGCCGCCTCCATCTCAAGGGTTGAAAGACCTGCATTCATCCCCAGAATAGCGCCTTTCTTCTCCGCCACCGGGTCTAACCAGCCGCGACCGGGTCCCATCCAGCGCGCACGGCAATAAGCCGCTTTCGCATCCAGAAAGTCAGGGGCATTACTGGGTAAGGGTAAATCCTCAATGTTATGGATTTCTTCCACAAACGCAGAGGCAATAGGTTGAGCAAATCCGATAGCAAAATCATCACGACGGCGCGTCAGAGTCTTCCACGCTTCCAGCATCGCAGCACGGGCAGAGGAATAGTTCACATCTGACCAGTCCTGCGTGACCTGTTGCGTGGAAAGTCCGGTCGCGGCGGCGATATTTCGCAGTACTGCGCTTTCAAATCCGTCGAAATTACTGGTTGGGCGCGTGGCCGAAATCGTGACAATTTTCTCATTCGGGAATAAATGAGGAATACGGGCGCCATTTTGTAAGTTAAGGCGCTTGTCTTCATAATATTCCGCACGCTGTGTTTGATACGCGCTGAGTTCGTCACCACTGAAATCGCCGTTGTCACCGAGGGCTGACGCCACCATCTGTGAATCATAGGGTGACTCAATATACGCCCCGAAAATCGCATTCAGGATCGCCGCCTCAAGTTCTGATTCGTCATATTTAATCAGCATTTTCAGCCGCTGAACTACAGGCGCCAAGATGCCAATCCCGCGATGTTGTGCGCCGCGCTCATGGTCAAAGTCATGCACCACATGCGGACGGCCCCACGCGGTTTCACGGGGAATGCGATCCCACGTCATGGTTTTTTTGCCGCTGTACCAATCGCCGATATGGGCTTCCCGGATATAGTAAGCAACCGGGGTGCCATCACTGTCTATCTCGACGCCACCGCGAACATATTCTAAATCGAAACGTTCCTGTGGATTACTGAGGCGGTCGGGATCCACTATCTGGATGGTGGTCGCATAACGTCCGCGGCCTTTGCCTAACCGGTCAGTCCGGTATTGCAGTACCGCCAAAGCATCGCCGTCAAGTAACTTGTGACGAAAGCCAAGGCGCAGCATTTGGGACACTGTCTGTTTGCGTTCGACATCACAGTAACGCCCCGGATCATTCGCCCACGAACGCCAGTGGGCTTCAATCACTTTGCCGTATTCATTGGCCCAGGTCGCATCAAACGCATTGTTACCGGTGAGTAATTTCAGCATCCGGTAATCCGGTTTAAATATCGGTCGGTAGTTCGCACCGATGGCACTATCCAATACGCGGGTGATGGTGCCGGACGCCCAGCCGTCATTACGCGCCAAATCGCGCATGCGTGACACGATACGGTCACGATAGATGTTAATTTCATTATCCGGTGACCACAGCGCCGGCTGCCAGTTTGCCAGCTGGTCGCTGGATGAGTCTGCGGCATCATAAGGAATGCGCCCGCTTCCCGATAATGCGTTAAATTTCAATTTCGCATTTGAGGGCGGTAACGGCTCGCCATTGGGTCCCAAGATTTTAACGCTCATTAGTACCTCACCCTGATTGGTCGTCTTGTCGTGATCCCCAGTTCGGTCTGTATTGCCTGAATAAGCGCCAATAAATCGCCCAGGCTGGTTTGTTGATACGACACAGTGCGGGTCCCATCCCCTTGTGTATACGAAAATGAGACGCCTTTCGTTCCGGTTGACAGTTCGATATAGGCTAGTTGAGCGGCATTGAGTGCGGCGTGGAGCTGTTCACGGCTCATGCCGGTAAGCAGACTGGTTCTTCGCATTTGTTCTCCTTAGGGCAGAAGCTGTGACATACGCTTCCGTTTGGGCTTATCCTCCGTTGATTCAGGAATGATTGCTCCGGGGAAACGCAGATTGGTTTTTATTTCCGGTTGGGCCGGGGGGGCGATTAACCGATCAGGATTACCGACAATGTTGTCTGCCAGCAAATTAAGCTTCAGTCCCATGTACATCAGGCCGCATAACGCGGCGTAGCTGTAGACGCGGCAGTCCAGCGCTTCGTTGGCGCGACCGGGAATTTGCTCCCAAACGCGATATCGCTGACCCCCTGAGTCTTTAATCACCGACCGCTCGGCCAATAACTGGCTGAAATAATGCAAATCACGATCAATGGGGAAATGCATGTAAGAGGGGGCCGGATCTGTATTCTCTGGCGGCTCAATGTGTAACCGACCACGGATAGTGTCTTTAGCGGCATTCACGCCGATAATAATCGGTTTAAAACTGGATTTAGAGCGTGAAGTAATACGCTTGGTTGGCCATACAGGTGAACGTTTACCGCCGCGAGCGGATTCCCCTTTGATCGCCCAGAGACGACGAGCTAAACGGGCACGGCAAAAGTGATACACTTTTTGTGTATGATGACCGCCGGAATCCATACAGGCTGCTGTAATCGCAAAACCACGACCATCAGCCCGACGCCATATTTGTTTAAGATAAGCATCCAGACGCAGCCACGGCTCATCCGTTTCTAAATCCCCTTCAATCACATCATGGGCAATCGACCAGCTTTCTTCACTTCGCCCCCAGCCGACCACCTCAATTTCAAAGCGATCATCTTGGGTATCAATACCCGCCGTCAGAACGGCAACCCCGTCCGGCACTTCGGCCGCCCAGACTTCGCAGCGTTCCAGCAGTTTACGTTCACTGAGTGCCTTTTCACCCCGGTCTTCATAAGGCTCACCGAGGACGAGGTTAATAAAGGTCTGGCGCATCAGGGGGTCATCTTTCACCCGGAGCCATTCCGCCACCAGATATTTCCATGCCGCATTCGGAAACAGGCTGTAACCGGCCCAGAGATGGAATCCGGCATGCCCCCGAAACGGCTGACTGGGCCGCCATTCGCCCCGCTTAATCAGGCCGGGCTTATCGCTGGCCTGAATCACACAGCCGTGATGACGGCAGACGTAATAGGCGGTCTCTGGTAATCCGTTGCCGTATTCGTCTTTTTCCCACTTAATGCCGTAGGGGGTATCAGGCCCGCCCCATTCCAGCACCTGATATTCATTACAGTGCGGACAGGGCACGTAGTAGTAACGCTGGTCACTGTCCTTAAAGGCTTTTTCTATCCGGCTGGTCTCTTTGACAGTAGGAGTTGACCCCAACACGATCTTACGGTTCCAGAATGTCTCAGAGCGTTTGATACCCAATGCTATCTGGTCACCTTCCGCCCCTGCGCCGCCCGAAGGGTAACCGTCCACTTCATCAAACAGGATGATGCGACAGGTGATACGACGGAATCCGCCGGGCGAGTTCGCCCCGACCAGTGTCAGGCCCGCCCCGTTGGAAAAGGTCTTATTCAGGATAGTCTGGCTGGAATCTTTCGCTTTGGCTTCGCCGGCTATATCTTTCAATACCGGGGTATCGCGCAACATTGGCGCAATTTCGGTTTTACTGTAGCCTTCTGCATCTTCCACCCGGGGTTGAACGACCAGTATTGGTGACGGGTCATGCGACAGGTAATAACCAATCACATGATCCAGTATCTTAGTGTAACCTACGCGGGCGGATTTCATTACGGACACTTGGGTAACTGACGGATCGGTAATCGCATCCATGATGCCATCCTGATATTTAAACGACCGGAATTTACCCGTTTGAGCGCTGTTTTCTCTGGACAGTACCGCGTATTTATTGGCCCACTCACTTAAGGATAAAGGTTCTGGGGGGTGAATATCAGACCGGCATTGATTCAGCGCAAGGGTAAAGTTTTGCCATGCCGTATTATCCCCCTTGTTCACTGTGATCAAGGCTCAATTCCTCCATTGCCTCGTAGATGATTTCTTGCAGCGCCACTACAAATTCTGTGTCCGTGTCCGTGCCAGCCATCGCCCGTAATCGGGGACCATGTTCAGGAGCGATGGCAATTAACCGAGTGCGCATCCGCGAATACTCCTGCCTGACCGCATCGATCATGTCCTGCCACGGCAACACCTTACCGGATTTCAGGTCATATTCATGCTGGGTTAGCAGCGCCAGATAGTTTTCTTTCATAGTCTTGGCTTCATCCAGTGACATTGTTGCCCCGCGCTCGGTGAGGATGCGCTCGACAACTTGGGCCGGAGTATCGGGTTTAGGCGTGTTACCTAATGTGTTACCCGGTTTGTTACCCTGACTGTTACCTTGCTTGTTACCTTTGGGCTTTTTTTCACTCCGGGTAACAGTTTTCCGGTAACGTTCGATATTGGCATTTGATGCTTCAACATTGATATCGTCACCCGCCATAACCAGCCAGCCACGGGCTTTCCACTGGGTAACGGTCTTGCGGCTGACCCCATGCAATTTGGCAAATTCTGACTGGTTCATCTGTTACCTCAGTGTTACCTGTTACCCAAATTTCAAAAGTTCATAACTAGTGAAAAAACGCGGCGCGCAATGCCCCTGAAATATCAAAGGCTTAGGAAGGACCCAAAAAATTACACGGCGTTACCCTCTCTGTTACCTCGCGTTACCGCCCTCTTTTGCCTCCTTCACTTTCGTCGATAGAAGGCGCTGCATCGCCAGCGTCGGCAACTCCTGCTTTAATAAGAGCAGACAAGAAGTCATCATCGCTCATAGCGTTCAGCTTATTGATAGCTTCTTGCATGATTTGCATTTGAGTCTTTTTCATATCACCCCTTTAGGTACTGTAGGTGCTGGTTGTCGCCCATGTCGATTTTTTATCCCGCTAATGGCTGTATATTCTCTTTTTCCATTACATAAACAGGAGTGAATGAATGCCGAGTAAAGAGGTTATCTATAGCCACACAATCGAACTTTGGGAACTATTAGACCAGATTAAAGATTTGCCTCGCGACACCCGTGTTTCATTTGGTGGGCTGGACTTCTACAGGGTAAAACCGCGAGGTGATAATCTTATTCAGATTGAGTTTGCACAGTCGGTTTATCGGACTTCTGAAGATGTCTTGGTGGTTCAAGATCATTCAGAATAGCTGACGCATAAACATTAGCCTTTTGTCTGTTAACGGGTGCATAACCTTCATCAATGCACCCGTTTACTACTCGGCTGAATAAAACATCCTTTTCACCCAGTTGGATAATCCAGGTGACCGGATATTTTTCAGAACCGCGTGCTCGTTTCAGAATTAACTTCTCCATAACGGTGCTAATGTCCTGACCAGCCGAAATTGTATTAGCCTTGCTATCAATGATATCCGCTGTGATTTTGACCTCAACACTGCATTTGATTGCTGTACATAATCTCTTGTGCAATGTTTGAACCATTAGCGATGCCGAAAGAGTATCAGCATCAAATTTACTGAATTCTGATTTCAATTGATTGATGATATTTCCAACCTCTGCCGATGTAGGCAGTATTACAGTTGGGATTAGTTCATTTTTCATGATCTCTCTTCTTGTTCAGGCGGGACCGCGATCCCAGTTTTTATTTAGCTGTCCGTATCGCCTCATCCAGTGCCTGACTGATAGCAGCAGGCATCAGCGATTGAGCCATTTGTTGCGCCCGTTCCTGATAGCCGAGTACAGGCTCAACAGGTAGCGCATCACCGAACCGAATAAGCAATTCTGGGGGGCTTTGTTTCTCTCTCGGTCTGCGTGTTCCATTAGGTGAGCGTTTTAACCGCTGCTTGTTCTTTTTCACCTTCTTGGCTTTCTTACGCTGCCATACGCCATTAACATCACTTCCGTATCGCGTTGAGACTTCACCAATGAAGGTATCGTCTTTGCCTTTCAGCTGTTTCAGCTTGTTGCGGGGTAAGTTGCCATACTTGTTCAGTTTGACGTTCTTGGGGTTGAGTAAAGCAGCGCCATTCAGTTTATGAACACCCCCAACCTCAAACGGTTCCAGATAACTAGCAGCCGTTGGCAATACGAAAACTTTTGCGGTTAGATCGTTCTTACGTGCGCCTTTGCTTCTGACCGCTTTAACCGTGAAAGGGGTCGGGCTTTCCAGCTTGCGTTCGAATGCCACTTTCTGGGCTTTTTCTATCTTACGTGCGACTTCGGTAAGCGCCTGAGCCGTTGCAAAGGGGATTTGCTTTCGTATCTTTGCTAATTGGTTGATAAGATCATTCAGTGTAGCCATTTGTACTCTCCAGCATATCGGATAAACTGAATTAAACAGTCCTATTATCGAAATGACGAATTTGCCAAGCACAGGAGTTCATATGAAAAAATTAGCAGTCCTGTTAGTCGCCGCATTATTACTTCCGTTTGGCGCTTACGCTAAAACCAAAGTTGATGTTGCTAAAATTTACGGAAACATCAAAGTGGTCAATTCCGGTGCAGACTATAAGGTGAAGGTTGTTAACTCATTCCCCGATCTGAAAGTCAAAGTTGTCACCAACTCTGCGAATTCTCCGGGCAAATGGCGAATGGTGACTGCATCCCCTGATTACAAGATTCAGTTCGTCAACGCATTCCCAGATTTTACTATCAAATACGTAGATTCATTCCCCGGACCAACCCAATGATTCCTTACTTCAATAATTCGCAAGCCATTTTCATAACCTGCTCCCATTCTTCATTGTTGAGTCCGTGGTATCGTTTTAGTTTTACAATACCCAGTAGCATCTTGGCTTTTCTTTCTTCCCTTAGTGCTGCACTTAACATTAATCCAGGGGGGCGCTTATGTGGTGGTATCTGGTGCTCAAGCATATTTACCTCTCTATTCAGCATAAAAAACTGGTTCGGTTGATATAGCCCCTTATTTTGGCGAGACTACATCAGCCCAAAACCTCCACAAACCTCTATCAAGCACCCGTTTCTGGATGCTTTGCAGAATTTTGTATAATCATTTCTTTTTGGACTTCTCAGTCGAATACTTGCTCGCCCATGCCTTGGCTAGATTCAAGCAATCATCAAACAGCTTGCCCTTTCTGCTGGCTGATCCAGAACGGCGATAATGTTCAACTGCCCGGTCACTTGCCATCCCTGCGATAGATGAAGAAAAGCCGAGCTTAATTAACTCGGCCTGTACGTTCTTTTCGATAAATTGTTCAGGGTTCATACGGGTTCCCCCTCGTCGGGGAAGTCACCAAGATCAGGAATAGAAAACTGGGTAAGCTCCAAGGCTAATTTTGTGGCATCCTTAATGCGTTTAATATCCCTTTTGCGCTGAGCCATCAAACCGCTACCCTTTTGGCCTCGATGTTGGAAAGAAGCTTTATCAAAAGCAGCTATTAAGTCATGCATCTTTTGTCCAGTAAGCTGAGCCATAGCAGTAACATCAAGCGTACCGATATCAATGTTTGATTCTTTCTCTGCAAGATCTAGCAACCAGATACGTAGTTCTTTTGCTACTTTTGTCCGAGAAAACATACCAATTAGATATGCGCCACGAAGAGAGTACAGTCTAATATCAGACATGAGATGCTCGTAACCTATTGATTCTTCCGAGGTCCTCACTTTGGCAATGATACTCATGCTCTCAGTAAATTCATCTTTATGTCTACTATAAAGGTTGGCAACTTTCTTACTATCCTTGTAACCCAGCAATTCAGCCAGGTGTTCTCCGGTAAACCAAATCTTCCCATCGCCATTATCAAAAGGGATCACTTCTTTTTCTTTGAAAGTTAATGCTGTACTCATCGGGTATTTTCCTTATAGAAAATCGAACCTGCTCACACAGAAAAGCCGCCCGCAGAAATACCCATTAACGGTTTTCTCAGGTTCGACTTTCTGTAAGGCTGCGTTTTATTGATGTGCGCGGTGAGTGCGCGTTAGATACAAAAAAGCCCCTGATCACTCAGAGGCTCACTGACACTGTGTTTTGATAGGTTGCTAATACTGAAATCATTGCCTGCTTTTAACCACATCAGGCGAGGTGGTTCCTCACTTACCGTAATTAAGGGAAAGTGATAAGTTGGCTATTCCATAGTCAAAATAAGGAATAAGAAGAATGCCAAATTTTACAGTTCGCGTTGAGTTACATAATGCAAACTCTAAGGATTACGATAAATTACATGAAAAAATGGGAAATGCTGGATTTGAACGCACGATTACCACCAAAACCGGCAAGATCTATTATTTGCCAGATGCGGAGTATTCAATCAATAGTGATAAATCCACAGAAGAAATTCGTGATTTAGCTCTTGATACAGCAAAAAAAGTAAAAACTAATCCAGCTATTCTTGTCACTAAATCAAATGGAACCAGAAAATGGTATGGTTTGGATGAAGACTAATCTTCAACTTCATCTTCATCATCACCATTTCCTCGTTTTGGGTCTTCTGTTTCAAGAGCAATAAAGCTATCTCTAATATTTCGGGCGATGTATTTCGCCCTGTCGTTGTCAATATAGCCACGAGATTCCATTTCTATACTAATTACATTCAACAGAGCTTCCCGCGCTGCTTGTTGTGATTCTAGTGTTAATTCTTCAAATTTCATGATGACCTCAATCATTTGTGTTGTGTTTTGATATAGTCCTGCAACCCCAGAATTATTTGCTCTCCGTTATTCATACCTTTCATCGTCAAAATAACATCGGCCTTTTAGGATATTAAAGTGAGCCTCTGTCATCTCGCTGACTGCAAACTTGATAATGCAAACACCTGCACATCTGTTAACACGCTCAATATTTTCCGGTTCTTCTTTTAACCATTCATCAATATCGGTTTGAAACTCAGTAACGCGCTTCATTGCATTTTCAATACGAATAAAATATTCAGTGCTGTGAATTACAGAGTTCACATAATATGTGGGTATTTTTTTGCCTTTTTCTCGGGATGATAATTCTTTCTCTATCTGACGCTTTAAATCCTGAATCTCATGGTCATTTAGTTTTTCTACATTAATATCCCTCATCGTTTGCCCTCCGGTTCCACGCAATTTCTGCGTTCGCTGCCGTATCTTCCTCTGGCCCGTCCGCATTACATTCAGTACATTGCACAAAAAACCATATATCATCTGAATGTGAGTTCATTTCTGTGTTCCCACTGTTACAAAACGGACACGGTTTAAGTTGATTCGTCATTAGTCTTTTCTCCCACACTCAGTATTCACATAATCCTGCAAATATTTCAGTTTTGCCCGGTCGTTGATGATGCCTTCTCGGATATCGAGAACAGTTGATCCAGTTTCTCCAGTGAGTTCGACGGGGGTTCCATTGACCACGCTGCCGGAGGAAGTGGTTTCAGGCACAGGACAGGCGGCCTTGATGCGCAGCTTGCGACGACCAGCGGCAACATCAGCCCGAAGAGTGTTAATTTCAGTCTTGGCATGGGCGAGTTCCTGTGTGTGAGTCTTGTCCAGTTCATGCAGCATTTCAATATGCGTGTTCTGGTAGTTGATGGCGTCGGTCAGTTGCTGGATTTCGGTTGCTTGATCGCCGTTGACTTTCTTTTGTTTCTCGTACTCAGAAAGGTAGTAAAAACTTTCGATTATAGCTACGGCTGCAACGCCAATCAGAACAATGATCGTGTAGTGGGTTAGCGTGAATTTCATAGCATTCACCTTATTCGGTTCGTGTTGTTTTACCCTTACCTATTTCAGCCAGAACAAGATCCAGAACGAAGTCAGCGGCCTGTCCGACCAATCCTCTTATCTTGCTTTCATGTTCAACCCTGACGTGCTTCCATGCGTTAAGGCCAGTACCAAACATACTGGCTATTTGCTTGTCTCTTTTTAAGTCAGCACAGGCTTGATTCAGTTCTTCCATCACACTACGCTTGCGAGGATTAACCACTGCCCCCTTTGTCCAGTATTCATAAAGAACGTCATCACACTCTTCCTGATAACGGATCACGTTATCCCTAATTTCAGGCTTAACCTTGTTAGGACTGATAGTGGCTAACCAGCCAGCCAGTTTGCGGAGGGCGAGACACTGCATTTCTCTCTTTTTGCCATCTGCGGCAACTATAACGATTTCCGTTACAGTTGACTTAAATCGTTGTTTTAACTTTTCTAACTGTGATTGCCACGTTAAACCCATACCTTCGACAATAGGTCTCATTGGCACATAAGGTTCATTGTTGTATTCCACAACATAAAGTTCATCGTTATAAAAAGGGACTGTAATTGTATGCATATTGCGTATTCCTATAGAAATAAGAGCCTGCTGACGTAGAAATATCGCCCATGAGAGGTCGCCACCTGGCGATATTTCTCAGGCTCTATTTCTATAAGCTCATGATTGGGTTGCGCGCACGTCAGTACGCATATGTGGAGGAGCCTCCGATTTCAGAGGCTCATAACTCAGAGTAAGTTGAATGCTTTTTCGAATATTTCATCGGTATACGGTTGCTTGCCGTTCTCGTGCTGAATGATCGACTTAGCCAGCGCAATCAGCATCGGTTTATCAATGTCGAGAACGTGATGCGGATCGACGTTCAGTGCCCCGGCAACTCCCTTGATATAGGCTAAGGTGTTGTTTTCCACATTTGGTGCCCAGCGGTCTATCATCCGGTACACACTCTGGTAGCCGTTCTTGTGGTAATTGCACAGCAGCTTCATCAGTGCCCGAATGCCATACTCTGGTGATTCGAACCGGCAGAACCGCTTTTCAATCTTTTCATCATGAGGCAACTGACCCTGCCACTTATTCTTTGGGTTGTGATCAATATTGCCGGGATTGTTATTGCGAATACCTCTGGTCACTGTTTATCTCCCAACCGTTTATTGATGGTGCGGATAGCAAACTCGCGTATCTTCTCAACGCCAATAAAGCCCACCAGCCCACCGACAAAAGGGGCGGCATTACTGGGTATACCGAACAGCTCTAAGCCGCTCGAAATCCCCCATGACAACGCCCCGCACAGAATGCCTTCTATCCATTTGTTTTTACGGTCTACGCCGTCATACACCAGACGCCCATAGCAAATGACGATGGCTAAAGCAGAGCCGGATATCTGCGGCCACGAGTTTTTAAGGCCGTTCAGCAGTTCGGCCCACAAATCAGGATTTTCTTTCATCTTCATAATCCACCCCATTGAACAATGGGCGTCCGTGGGGTGAACGAGGGTTACCCCGGTGAGTTGTAGTGAGTATTTGTCTGGTCTAATTTGAAAAACCTAACACCTTGAGTTTTATCTTCTTCTGCAATGGCTTTTTTTATTCTTTTTAGGGAAATTCTGGAAATCAGTTCGGGTATTGACTCCTTGGTACAATACGCTGTTGCGCCCGCATTTTTTGAGACAGGCTCAGGCAATTGAACCAATATAAACTTTCTTCTGCCGCCATCTTTCTTGTTTTGTTTTAACACCGCATGGCCTGTAGAACCACTTCCCGCAAAAAAATCAAGAATGATATCTTCGCTATTCGTGACCTTCATTAAGTGTTCAATTAATCCTGTCGGCTTTGGGTAATCAAAAACAGATGAACCGAGAAGGGCTTCAACCTCTTTACTTCCTTGCTTCGTGGTAAAACCGGTTATTATTGTTTTTGGATGTTCGGTGCCGCGCTTTTTAACATACTGAAGAACACCATTAGGCTTGAAGAAGAACTCAATAACCTGCTGTCCTTTAGAGTCAAAAGTGTCATTTCCTGACAGCCAGTTTTCGATTTGGCTCTTCATTGTCCAACCCGCTTTTAGCGTGACTTCGCGGGCTAAAAATCCGTTCTTACATTCAAATATACCGGCAGTCACTTCAACGACTTCTTTGTTTCCAAAGACAGGGGGAAACGTTTTATTTTCACCCAAGAACTTAATCCCGGCAGGGAAGGTTATTTCTGACGCCGGATTTTTGACGCTAACCCTTTTTATTGCGCGATCAGAAACTGAGTTATCATCTCCCTTATAAACAATATGGGGTAACTGAGATATGTCTTTTGCATAGGCCAAGATATATTCGTGTTCTCGGGTAAAAATTGATGCTGAGGTTCTTCCACTCTTCCAGATAAATCTTTCAACGAAATTATCTTCACCGAATATTTCATTGCACAAATAAGACAAGTTAACCACTTCATGATCATCTATCGATATAAATATAATTCCATCATCGGATAATAAATTTCTGGCTAATTTCAATCTGGGGTACATCATATTTAGCCAATTGTCATGGAAGCTATCTTTATAAATAAAATCCTTACCTGTGTTATAGGGCGGATCGATATAAATCATCTTCACTTTCTTATGATAGGACTTTTGCAATAACTTAAGCACTTCAAGGTTGTCACCCTCAATAAACAGGTTCTCTGTGGTATCCCAGTTCACACTGTCTGCTTTACAAGGGCGTAAGGTTCCTGTCGAAGGCGTTTGCGCAATTTGACGTGCACGAGTCTTACCCTGCCATGTGAAGCTGTAGCGTTCGTCGCTATCGTCAATCGCCTCACCAGGCACCGCCTTCAAAGTATCAAAGTCAGTCTTCCCCTCAGAGAAAACTTCCGGGAACAATTGTTTGAGCGGGTCTATATTTTTTTGAGTGGTATCCGTGCTCTTGGACTCAGGATAGTCCAGGGTGATTTTTTTAATTGTCATGTTCTTATCATAAACAGCGATTCAATTGATGTTGTTTTTGTTCCTGAGATACCACTAACGACCTCACGCGACCACATGCAGTTAAAATCATCGGGTGCTGTATATTCACTCACAAACACAGTGCAGCGATTCGATAATTCACGAACCCAATCCCAGAACTCAGCCGTATTAAAGGTGTCGCGATATTGCCGAGTATTCGCATAAGGCGGATCGCAATAGACGACTGCACCATCGGGTATATTCAGCGCTTTGTAATCACTGCATAATAATTGCACGCCAGCCAGATCACGTATCTGTCGCTGAATATTGCTGACAGCCTCTGATTGATAATCACGAAAACCTCCGGATTTGATCTGCGTGACTCCCGCGTACCCGTCGAACCACTTACCCGAATAACTACAATTAAACCCGGCCCATCCAGTTAAGTGAGGAATGTCGGTTTTGTTATTCTTTATCGCGTAATACTGCTCTCGTGATATTTGCTCCGGGGGTTGCCAGCCAGATAACAAGGCGCTCCACATTTCCATCAGGTATTCATGTTTATCCGCAGCAATAACCGGGCCAGCATGTTTGGTGTTGATATAACTCACCATGTTCATCCCGCCTGCAAATGGCTCAACATAAACAGCATCTGTCGTTAAGTGCTCCAGAATGAAGGGGGCAATATGTTTCGCGATACGGGATTTACTCCCCATGTATTTCACCGTTCCGCCTCCCTCTCTCTCTTGGTGCAGCCAGAAAACAAAAAGGCCACGCCATGCGCAGCCTTGGGATCAATTGTTAGGTATTCCCTAACCTATTGAGTTAGTTATGATATCGTATAGTTTTATCTGGATAATATTTCGGAAAAAGATAAGCATTGCTCTGTAGATAATTTAAATGTCACTATTTTATTTCCCATATGTGACACCTGTATTTCCTTACCTCCACTACCGTCAGATATGATATTCAGTTCATAAATCGATGGCTTACAAAGTGTAATTCCATCTTCTTTTAAAATCGTCTTATTCACGAGGTTACTCATGGGAATACTCTCCGAGTTAAATAATCTGTTATTAGTAATCACAAAAAAAAGGCCACCTGAGCGACCTTCGATATAATTTGGTGGAACCTCTCGGAATCGAACCGAGTCCTGATGCTCTTCAGGCATCCGCGCGAACCCTCTACGCCAAAGTTCCAGATATGAAAAAGCCCCGCGAGTGCGAGGCTTTTTTAATTCGATAAGCTGTGTGACATTGCTATCACTCTTATCACAATATACCGACTTTTGTAATTACGCAACTCTATTAACGATTTCTTTTTGTACACATTTGTCCAGTTCCAGAACCACATCAGAAACGGCCAGCACTCCTTCAATAAACCCCTCGGCAGCCTGTAACCGTTTTGCCACTTCGTTGTGGGAAATGCCTAATTTAGTCCCCATTGCCCTTAATGGTGAGGCCTTAATGTAGTGCAATACGATCAACTGGTAGGAATACGGATTATGCTTTTTCAACCGCAGAACGGCGGCATCAATAGCGAACCCATCATCATCACAGCATTGTACACGGGTCTTGCGGGTACTGGGGGTCAGTCCCTTGAATCCGGCGGCAATGGGCGCCCAATCAACCGCACTGTTACCTTCACTGGCCCACGCCCCCCAGCGTTCCATGACTAATTGAATATCACGCATTATGCTACCTCCCGCACCCGCAGTTCCTTGAGCTTCTGTCTGTACTCCTCCTTGATGACCTTGCACTCCTCAATCGTCCATCGGTGCCGATCATGACTGGATTCGATGGCATCCACCGCTGCCTGACCGATGCGCCGAATTAACTCAACCCGATACGGAACGATATTCCCGGATTTATGCTGATTACAGACAATGCACTGACGATGAATATTCCGTTCATCAAATCTCAATTGTGGTGCTGCCGGTGTTGTCCGGTAATGGCCCGCATCCCATTGAGAAGACACAAACGTGCCACAAGAGACGCACGGTAAATCGCGGTCTCGCTCTCTGATATAGGTATTTACGGCTCGTTGGGCTTGTTGTATCCAGTAACTGCGGGGCTTTACTACTAGGTGTCTGGCTTTGAGTTTATCGCGGGCTGCTACTTCTTTTTGTCGTCGTTCTCGTTCTAGTTTCTGTCTGGCTTTTTCGTATTTCTTATCTTGCAGTCGCATTCCTAATTCTGCGCCATGTTCCGGGCTGCACCACCATACATGGTCATATTTTGGATGGAACCACACCCGACAGATTTCACATTTTCGCCGTACCTGTTTTTTCATTACCTACATTCTCCGTGTATTTTTCAAACCAGAATACAATTGGCGCAGCATCCAGCTTCAATATGCCGAGCCGCTGGCCTGTTCTCAGGCATTGCGTTCTGTTAATTGAATTTTGTAATTGTCTGGTGATCACTCGTCTGAATGTTTCGATATCTGCACTGTGTTTATAAATATTGCAGCTGCGACAGGCTGGCATCATATTTTCAATAGTGTCATTTTCTGGATAGTGACATTGATCATTGCCGTACCTCATAATGGGTTCTGCATGATCAGCGTGCCAGCCCCGCTCTGGTAATTCATGTCCACAGTACGAACACCGACCACCGAATTTTTCCTTAATAACAACTCGCTGCTTTTTGGTTAATTTCACCCTATCCCCCTAACGCCAGTCCCATAATCATGGTTACTGTTATCCAAAAGAGTGTGAATGTGATGTATTTCACTGCTTCCTTCTTCTTCCCATCCAGTTTTTAGCTGCCATATCACCCTTTTCTAAGCGGCAAAACCATTCACCATAGACAATGACCTTTTGCGCCCAATTGACGGATTTTTTACTACCTATTAATCCAGCGAAAGCAATCACAAGACCGCCAATAAAAACCCGCAATCGCATGAAGCTAATGGAATCGTTAATTTCTGGATATTTCACTGCTCCTGCCTCCACTTGAGTTAAACCCTGTGACCGTAATAGTTCAGCGTGTAGCGTTTCTCTGTGAGTTTTACGCCCTGATATACAGCCCATGCCTGTGAATAATCAATTAAGCTGCTCATGCGTCTTACACTCATTCTGGCGGTGCTTTCCCTTGCCAGCGGCACCAGTTCACCTTCCAGCCCTGCGATTAACTGCCCCTCTTTTCCGGTGGCTTTGGCGTGACCAGAGACGAAAATACATTTCCATTCCGGTGTGTTCCACGTACTACCAGCCCACTCAATACCCTGTTGAGAGACGTCACCACATAACGCATGGAACTTGTCGTTCTGCGGTAGTGTTCGGCCTGAGTCTGATAGGGTGACTTGAATGGGGAATTCGTCGTTGAGGGGTAAGTTATTGAGAGTGGTTATCAGGTTTTTGAGTATGTGCGCATTTCTAAGCAGAAAGACCTGCTTTTCCATCTACCCCTCTCTTTTATTCCATAGCTTGATTGCTTCCGTATGAGCCTCGCCGACATCATCGAACCATCCAATCTTAGGACCACTGGCATCACAACTATAACAATCAACCCACGCTATATAATTCTTATCATCAAAATCAAAACGATGATCATCGCCTAAATTATCACTGCCACAAAACGGACACGGTTTTATTTCTACGCTCATGCTTCCACCCTCCGACAAACAAAATTACTCAGCTCCACTTTCTCCACGCCGATATCTCCGTTCAAATTCCTGCGCCTCGGTGAGACCATATTCACACATTCTTTCTTGGTGAGTTTCTTATTGGAGTTCCTGACCCAGTTAACAGGTAAACCACCGGCTTTAGTGATGGTGGCTGTGATTTGGTATTTCATTTTGCCTCCTGAGTTTTCTTGATATCGTTTTCCAAGAATTGCAATTGTGTTTTTGCGCCTCTGAGCCTCACTTTTGTGTTTTTTTCTTCTTTCAGTAAATTGTCACAGGCTGCTCTCAGTTCATCCCGCCGTTGGTATAGCTTCTCAATCTCCCGTACAACTAGCTCACCCCCACGCGCACGTTCCAGCATGTAATCGAACGCATCGACATTGCAGCCGCACTGATTGCATGTGATAACACGATATTGTTCGTCAACTGTTATTGATGGGTGTTTACAACGGGATTGTTCAGGTGTTTTAGGAGTAACTGAGGTGCTAATGCTGGGTTTGCTATCATCGCCAAATTTAAGAGTGATAATGTTATCTGTCATCGTCATTTGCCCTCTGGTTCCAGACCTTAGTCATTTCGCACGTTGCGAAATTGATTTCAAGAGTGCCGGCGTCTTGATAATAAAAAATCGGACATGATTTACACAGAATGAATACGTGATGGTGATCCCTGTTTTTTTCTACATAAAATTCAACATCGGAGCCACAAAACGGACACGGCTTGAGTTCGTCTGTCATACCCCCTCCACCAGCTCATCAGGAACCTCAACCTCGGCACCCAACTGAGCAGCCACTACAGCGCGGCAGATGGCGATTTGTGGAGTTTGACCGTCCAGATAATCATCAGATACATAATTGCAGTTAGCAGACCAAAAGAGCACGCAATCTAGTAATTCATTAACCAATTCAATGCTAAATTTCTCAATCAATGGCCCGCATTCACTCCAATCAGTAGAATATTCAGGGGTAAGCTGTGGCATCCCAATTAAAGAGTTAATATCAAATCCATCAGCAACTCCAACCGCCCAGTCCAACGCCTTACCCGTCAGTTCACTTGTTTTGATTTTCATTTCAAAAATCCTTATTAATTTATGATTTAAGCCCAGATTCGTATGGGTACATTTTGATGAATTTATAAAGTGGGGCGCAGCTCCAAAATCCATCAGATCTACCTAATTGCTCGTAATAAACGCTATATCCTTTAGATGTTTTTTTTATTCTCCTGACTACAACCGCTTTATCTGGGGTACTATCAATTTTCGGGTAGAACGCTTTAAGTTCAATATCCATTAAGTCACTGGAAGTGATGCAGGAGGCAACAACTGATGAGTATTTACTTGTTTTTATTTTCATTACTTACCCTTTCGAAATAATTAGTTATCACAAATCTATAAACTCTATTGAATAACTGATTTGAAATCTTGTTTAATTGATTAAAAGGTAAAGTGAGAAACGCAATTAAAGAGAGGGGAACTAAAATGAAAGTGGCTATTGATATTCGAATTAGTGCGTTCCTTGCTCCTTTTTTTGCTTTTTTCATCTCAAAAGTCCTTCTGGTGGGGTTATTTAATTTGGCGACGGTAACTTTGCCAGTTGAAATTAATTACAGTTGGGGTTCCCATTCTGAGGCGATCAATAACTCGCTCACCCAAAACTACAGCCAGTTGCTCAAAATCTAAATTCGTCAGCACGCCAACAGGTTTTTTATTCGCCAGACGGCGATCTACCACCTGAAATATAATTAAATCTTCATTCAGGTTATTACGCTGCACACCGACATCATCAAGCACCAGTAAATCAACGGCACACAGATCATCGACCAATGCTGACTCATTGGTTTTTGCGTCTTTCTGGTAGGTTTCACGTACCCGCATCATTAGGTCAGGTAGTGTGGCGATCAGGATACTTTTTCCGTTCTGGATGATGTAATTACCAATAGCGGCGGCGAGATGGTTTTTCCCTGTACCGGGGTTGCCACTGAAAATAAACCCGCCAAATGAATTACCAAAACTCTCAGCATAGTGATGTGCTTTTGCCAATGCTTTTTGCTGCTCTGGCGTGGTTGCGACGTAGTTATCAAACGTACAATTTTGATGTAACGGGCTGATACCAGAACGCCCCATGATTCTGTTCAATCGGTTAACTCGGTTTTCCTCCGCAATACGCTTTGAATCAATCTCACCCTGTTCACGATGCCATGCCATCAGTTCTTCAGGATTCGTGAATTTGGGCTTGATATGCTTCGGCACCATCCGGTGAAAACGGGCCAGTGTTTTCATGCTCATCAAAAGTCCTCCGATATAAACTGTTCTGTACGAACAGGTTGAGTAATACGGTTACTTGCATGGAGCTTATGGCGACTGGATTGTTGGCTATTCTGGTAATTCAGTTTCTGGCTGGCTGTGATAAACCAGTTCTTCGGCATCTCAGCCTGAAATTCAATATCCAGACGTTGCAGTTGAGTGTCCAGATCGATGTGAGGGTAAATCTTTTTCCAGTTGTCATAGTCTTTTTGACTGAGTTTTATTACCTCACCCCTGAACGAATATTTATTTTCCCCACGAGGAGCTTTAGCGACTTTCGCTATTGTTTTTATAGGTTCACTGACTGGTTCAAAAGAGTGACTGGTTCTGGGTGTAATTTTTATACTAGGGGGTGGTGTAACAGTTACACTAGGGTGGTGTAATTTTTTCACCACCTCTGGTGCAGAATTTTCACTAGGGGGTGTAATTTTTACACCATCTAAATTCAACCTATAAAAATTGGATGAATTCCCTTTTTCCCCGCTTCTGTATATTTTTGTTACAAGCCCCATTTTGCAAAGGGCTTTAATTTGATTAATCGCTGTAGTACGAGACATTTCAGACTGATCAGCGATATGTTGGTAAGAAGGAAAGCACTCGCCTTTGTCATTGGCATTATCAGCTAACTTGATAAGTACCATTTTTCTTGCAGTACTTCCGACTTTTATCTGCATGGCCTTAGCCATTAAAATCATGCTCATTTTTCTTATTCCTTGATTGTGACCGCAACCGGGGTTTTTCTTTTTATCTCGTCTCACTGGTGCCGAACCATCATTCGATTTATTCTTGGTTTTCCACAACTAAGAACCGAAGGAGGTTCGACATGTCCGATCAAAAAGAAGCTGTTGCTTTTTTCTGCTACAAAGACGAATCGCAGTACAATGAGTTCTTAAATATCTTCACTGATTCACAAAAATTACCCGCGACTTTCGAGCGATGGAAACATTTCAATGAAAAAGGCATTCATGAGATGGAAAGCGAGGGCGTGATTCCTATTCGTGTGTATCCCGAGAGTACAATCATCTTCATCGATTTTTGCAGGATTCATGGGAAGGAACTCGATGCCAAGGGTCGTATACATTTCGCGAATACTAGGGCGAGAGAGTATCTCCGCAGCCGTTGACATCTTTATCGGGGAAACAATCAACATTTCCATTTCCCCGTCATAACTGATTGACACTTTTTCTATTGTCTCTTTCATACGTAAAATTCCTAAAGTGAAATTTCGTTTAATAAATAAACAAAAATATCAACTATCCTGAGATAGATGATGATTAATACGACCGAGCTTCTTGATGAGTACGCCTTTACGGGGTGTGATATTGTTCCTGCATTTCCCGATTGCCTGAGTTCCTACTCGGCGCTATTTCGATTTGCTAGGGTTCATCAATAGCTTGTCGTGAGGGTAGATTGTTAAAGAGCAATAAATCAGGCGGCAGACTCGCCAAATAGTTCAGATAAATCAGGTCGTAATTGATGTGCTGGAATTACTCCATTTGTTGCACGCTCAATGCGAATGGCATTTGTGGCAGATGGTTTTCTATGTCCATGTAACCAAGCCCAAACTGAAGGTTGTTTAACGTTACATATGTCAGCCAGTGCTTTCTGGCTGCCAACCATGCCAATAGCCTTTTCGATCAATTTATTTGTCATAAATAACCTCAGCTTTTGGAATACGCAAAATAATAGCTAAAGATATTTTAAAAGTAAACCTTTGGTTATTTGACGATGTATAGCCTAAGCTATAAATTGTGCAATTATGAACAAAATGACATTTGCAGAACGGCTAAAACTAGCCATGAAAGAACGTGGGTTTACTCAGGCTTCACTCGCTGAGGCTGTTGGCATGTCCCAACCTAGCATTTGGAAGCTGACATCTGGTAAGGCTAGTAGATCTCGTCATACAGTTGAAATTGCGAAGACCCTAATGGTTGACCCGGGGTGGTTAGCAACCGGCAGTGGATCAATGATGACTAACGCAGAAGAACAAACAAATAATGATGAATACACGTCACAAAATAATAAAGTAATAAAACAATTCAATAGCAAAAGAACCTTGCGCTCTTATAAAGTTGATTTATTGGATATTCAAGCGAGCGCGGGGCCTGGTGTAATGGTGAATTCTGAGTTTATTGAAACTATATGCTCTATTGAGTATACCGACGACGAAGCTAGAAGGATATTTGGTGGAATACCCGCTGAGTCGATAAGAATACTAACCGTCAATGGAGACTCAATGTCTGGGACATTTGAGCCAAAAGATCAAATTTTTGTAGATATAACAAAGAATTACTTTGATGGTGATGGTATATATATTTTTATATTAGAGAGCGAGCTTTTTATTAAAAGATTGCAGCGCCAGTATAAAAAACTGGCAATAATATCTGATAATCAAAAATACGAAACTTGGTATCTTAGTGAAGAGGAGGCTCAAGGATTATTTATACAAGGAAAGGTAATGGTAAGCCAATCAATAAATTACAGATATCACGGCTAGAACCCTACAGAATTAACCGAGTAGCCCCGAAAGGGGCTTTTTTATACCCAAAAATCCGACACATATCACATATCTAGATTCCAATAAAAAAATTTTACTTTACTTATCAATCAATTAATACATTCCTCTATTTTTTTATAACCTAAGCTATTTACATTAAAAATAACTTTAGCTATATTACTCCCATCAAAAGGCACACAGCCGAAAGATAAAAGCAGTAACCGCTCTTTAACAATATGAACCCCACGACAGGCAACTGACGAGCCCCTAGCAAACTGAAATAGCGCCGGGAATTATTCTTAGGCAATCGGGGTATGCAAAACCAGCTCCGTAAAGGCGTACTTGTCATGATGTGATGTCGTGTTATTAACCAAAAGGAAAACTAAATCATGCTTTAGCAAAGCGGATAGACCGCGAACGTTTAGCGTTAATGCTGCGGTAGTGACGTAGCCCCGAGTCCCCACGTAGGGAGCCAGAAGCAGGTCGAACTGCACACACGCTGGTTAGGGTTAATGAGGAAAAAGGTGTGCCGGTAGAGCAGCAAGAAAGCCAGTCTTGCATCGGTTATGGCTGGAAGAATGCACTCAAGGGCATGAGCGCGACCACTGCGAGAGTGTGGTTCAAAGTGCAGTTGGCTTTGAGGTGTGGTGATAATCGCCATAGCATCAAAGCCAATTAACGGGAGGAGTTTTATGTACGAAAATTACAAATATGGGAATTTCGATAAACTGGAAAGCGCAATTGATGATGCTCTCAATGACGTTCTTAATCAGGCGCGGAAGCAACGAAAAGAAGCATTCTGGTCTAACCGTGAACCCAAACAACGCATGACCAAACAGGAACGCGACACTGTTGACGCATTAACCAGCTTCATTACGACAGTTAGCAGCGCTCCATCTAAAAAACCAGTTTCAACCAAAACCAAATCCCGCCGTCGTCAGGAGTCGGGGAATATTACAGCGAGGGGGTGAGTATGGAATTAAAAATCAATCGTGGAACGTTGTTGGCGGTTCTGGAATGCCGTTCGTCAATAAAAAACCCGCGCCCTTATTTATGTGGTATTTGTTTTCGTCAGAATGGGCGGATAGTGGCAACTGACGGTCATATACTGGCATATGCCAGACATGAAAATGAAATTGATCGCGATCTAATATTATCTGTCGGTAAATTACCAACGCGGAATTTTGAGTATGCCGAATTCGATACCGGGCAGGGGATAGTGAGATTGTTTGATAAACAAAATAATCTCATCGGTGCAACACATTGTAGTGAGATTGACGGCACATACCCAAACATCGACCGGGTAATTCAGGAGGCAGAATCAGCAGAAAATAACGGGGTTTTCGAAATAGCGTTTGCGACTCGTTATTTATTAAAATTGGAACGGATGACAAAATATATAAATCCTACTAACCCTGTCATCAAAATAAAAACCACCACGGCAACCAGCGCGGCACTATGCAATATTTCTAATTCAACGGGTGAATCAGTGAGCGTGATGATTATGCCGGTACGTATTTAAAGTTCATTTCCGAGTGAGCTGTGCTAAGGATTTTGGCAGTAACCAAGCAAGATCCTGAACGATGGACTATGTGATTCACCATGATGAGAAGTAACGAACTTAACTCTTTTCAATTGACTGCTTTAAGTAGACTTTTTTCCGCTTCCGTCTTCAACGAGATAGCGAAAAGAGGGCAGTCTCCTATGTTTGCTCGTTCTCTCCGAGAGACCGAGCTTTTTGACCATGAAGATACACTTGGGATTACCGTTGGTGAGGCCTTCAATGAGGCATTTGCCTTACTTAGACAAACTGGCTTGCGGAATGAGTATGTTTATCGTTCTGCCCTCACACACAATCTTTTGCTCGGAAAGCATTCATTAAGAACTGCCTGTATGCTTAATGAATTCAGAATCGGTCCTTGCAAAGCTGATCTCATCATACTGAACAGAACTGGAACTGTTTACGAAATAAAATCCGAAAGAGATTCCTTAAGCCGTCTACAAAACCAAATAACAAACTACCGTAAAGCATTTGGGAAAATCTATGTGATAGCTGGTTCAGAACATATAGATGATGTGCTGAAAACAACAGAATCTACTATTGGGGTATTGAGTTTAACCCGATGGAATAGAATATCTACTATAAGAGAAGCTGTAGAAGTCTTAGACTTTATATGCCCTGTAACAATCTTTGAGTCATTAAGGATTAATGAGGCGAAAATTATTGCTTCTGATTTAGGTATAAAAATTCCCGACTTACCTAATACTCAAATGCATGGTTTCCTGAAAGAAGTATTTAGCGGTTTACCCCCTCTTTCTGTATACAATTTAATGCTTAAAACTTTAAAGGAAAGCAGAAGTCTACTTTCTTTAAGAGAGCTTATTCTCAACTTACCAAAGTCTTTGCAACCAGCAGCACTTTCTATTCAGCTTCGCTTTAAGGATCATGAGCGATTAATTAATACTATGCAAGTTCCTCTTAATGAGGCATTGTTATGGGAGTAACAAACTATGTATTATCCTTATTTCCGTGGGAAATAATTTGAACTGTTGGCTATTAGAGATACTGCAAATGAAGACGTTACGGTATTTGAATTTATTGATCACGGGGATACCTCATCATTAACATGTGACGATGAAGAATCATTATTATTTTCTCTCGACAAGACCGAGGAAATTATCAATGTAATTCGAAGGGAAATCGAGAAAAATAATTAACACCAGCCTCGCCAATGCGGGGCTTTTTATTACCTGAATAGAGGAAAGATTATGGAGTGGATTAAGCTCAGCGACAATAGGCCTCCATATGGTAAATATTTGGTACTGTATCGAAATTCATCAAAAGAATACAACCACTCAGTAGTGACATTCTGTGGTGTTACTAGAAGTATTTATAGCGATGAGCTCATTGATACATGGTACGTAACCCCCGGTGGAGGTGCGCAATTATATGAACCGGAAATTAGTTATTGGATGCCACTACCCCAACCACCGACAGGAGAATAACAATGAGCGATAAAGAAGTGTTGCAAATAAACATTATCAAGACTGATATTGGCAAATGTTTTATTACTGATTGTAATGTTAACAGTGGTTATAATTTTGAATATCATAAAACACAAATAGATAAACTTCTATTTGATGGTCACCAACCTAAAAAATCATTTTATAAAAATTGGTTTGAAATCCCAACATATCCAGAAAGAGTTGAAAAAATTGTTACAGGTGAAATAAAAAATAGACGTTTTAAATTAATTGATAAGGAATTACAAAGCTCAAAATTACCTTTAGAAATACCTTATCATCAAAAAGATGAAATTGAAGAAAAAATATTACATTCTCTTTACTCTTTATATTGGGACAAAATCCCTGATTATTCAACACCCATTGATGTAATTTTTAATTTAGTTTTCGAAGTCAACAGTTTCAAAGATGCTCCTGAATTCAATTATCCAGCAGTTAAGAAATGGGATTATGAAGATAGACAATATAAAATTACAAATATGAATGTCAGACATTCCCTAATAGATTGTCTTATTCTTCCAAAACCATTGAGGGCTAACAGTCCTTGTGACATTTCTTCAAAAGAAATGTATGATCTTGTTCGTCAACACGTTAAGGATAATATAAATTCAAAGCTTGCTAGAATAACTAGTGATTATGATTTCTGTTTTGAAGTTGTAAAGATAGTACCTTTACTAGAACCTCATACATACTCTTATCGCGATGTTTTTGCCAGAACTAAAAAACAAAGACAGAAACTGCATTTCAAGACAGCAAAATCAAAAGAAATATCTATTTACGAAATGACTCACGAACAACAGAATTACAAGGGTTACACAGCCATCAAGGGTTTCTCTGCAAATAATGAGTGGGAACTAAAAGAAATGATTGATAATTTCTTATCAGAGTTGATGAGCACTATTCATGCACCTATTGAACAGTGTTCTCATTGCAATGGAACTGGTTATCGAGAAAAATAATTAACACCAGCCTCGCCAATGCGGGGCTTTTTATTACCTGAATAAAGGAAAGATTATGGAGTGGATTAAATGTTCTGACAGGTTGCCAGAGATAGATAAAATAGTTTTAGGGTATGAATTCTTAAATTATAACAACACGTACAGATGCAGTCTATATGGAAGGGTTGATGATGGTGAGTTTTGGTATTGGGGGAAGGTTAATCAATTCGATGAAATAGAAGTAGATGATGAGTATGACGTCCAATTCTGGATGCCACTACCCCAACCACCGACAGGAGAATAACAATGGCTAAACACATTCACGCAGATTTAATTACTGAGTACGCTAGATTGTCTCATATTACCGATAAGCCTTGGGAACATTTCGAAGTTAATTATGGTGGGAAAGATTGGAATACTTTAGAATCTGAATGTGGTTTTGATCGTGTATTTGGATACCGTTTAAAACCCCGCACTATCAGAATCGGGGAATATGATGTACCCGAGCCAGTAAGAGTAGAACCAGAAATAAATACTAAATATTTCAGTCCTAGTATATTAAGTCCTTCTGTGTTGTTCGTATCATTTGAATGGTCAGGTGATTTTTATGATTCTATTGCTCTTAATAGAGGAATGGTTCACTTAGAAAAAGAATCCGCCGAACTCCACGCCAAGGCGCTTATTTCTCTGACTAAACAAAAATGATTCCCGATAGTTTCTATTACTACTCACTCTTATTTCTAGCCGTCATATTCACTCTACTTATTGCCAGATAATTAATTATGCAAATCAACAGACGTCTTCTATGTCAGGCGCAAGAACTGGCAGGGATGGCTTGTCATCTGCGTTGTGAAGACGTCTGGTGGCTGGCTATGGAAATACTTAAGCGCAGCTATGGGAGGTAATGATGAAGTTACTAGCCTCAAAAGTTTTAGTTCAACAATATTGTCATGGATTAAATGAAATTGAATTTCCAGAAGGGGTAAGACGTATTGATAGCCCAATCGAAAAAATACTTGATGTCAGTCAATGGTCAATGCCTGAGGTAGTTCAATATTTCATGGATCGGGACTTAATGGATAGTTTCATGGAAGAACTGGAAAAAGTACAACAGAGGGTAGCATGAGACATTTAGGTAGCAACCCTTACCTCAGGGATGAACTGAAACGGGAAAAAGCAGAAGAAAAAGCTGCTTATAAGGATGCCATTGATGAATGGTTAGATAGACAGGCGAATGACCGCTTAGGGAAATTACCAGATAACACATTATCAGATGAGGTTAACTCTTTATTAGAAATGGCTGGCGATAAACGGTCTGAATTAATGAATGCACATCGCGAATGGTTGTTTGATGTGTGCCGAGCCGCAGAGGAGAAAATGATATGACGCCCGGCATCTATTACGACATATCCAATGAGGACTATCACAAGGGCGCGGGAGTGAGTAAGTCGCAGTTGGACACGATAGCCAAAGATGCTGCGTTGTTAGATTGGGACAGGGACGCCCCAGTAGATGAGGAAAAAATGTCCGCTTTGGATATGGGGACGGCGCTTCATTGCCTGTTATTAGAGCCGGATGAATTTAATAACAGATTTATAAAAGCACCTCAGTTCAACCGCCGCACTAACTCAGGGAAAAAAGCAGAAATGGAATTTCTAGGGGAGTGTAAAAAAACAGGGAAAACGGTAATGGATTATGAGCAACACCGCAAATTACAACTAATGCGGGATAGTGTCATGGCTCATCCAGGGGGAAGAAAGGTACTGGAATGTGACGGAGTTTGTGAATCATCGATTTATTGGAATGACACTGAAACTGGCGAATTATGCAGGATACGACCAGATAAGCTGATACCTGATAACAATCTCATTGTTGATGTTAAAAAAGTTTCTGATATAAGCCGATTTCCTACCCACATAGAAGAATTTCGCTATCACGTTCAGGATGCCATGTATAGCGAAGGATATCGACAACACACCGGAATCATTCCCAGATTTTGCTTTCTGGCAGTCAGTGAGTCCATTGATTGTGGCAAGTATCCGGTTCGTTTGTTTGTATTGGAACAATACGACAGGGAGGTTGGTTTTGACCTATTTAGGCGAGATTTGAATAAATATCACGAGTGCCGAACCAGTGGTAATTTTGGTTTGGGTTTCGAAGTCATTCAACGCCCTGAATGGGCAAGGAGAAGAGATGAGTAACGTCATTAATCCATTTAGTTCTAACGCACCGCAAGCGCAGCCCACACAGGGAATGGTATCCGTTGAACAACAACGCGCAATACAGGAAGTTCAGGCCGCAATGGTAATTGCCAAAAAATTTCCACGTGACCCCATTATTGCTATGGACAAAATACTACAGGCGTGTACTCGGCCCACTCTGGCGGAGAGCGCACTGTACTCGTTTTCACGTGGTGGCGCAGAGGTTACAGGACCTAGTATTAGATTGGCCGAGGCGGTGGCTCAAAACTGGGGGAATATTCAGTTTGGCATTCGCGAACTGGAACAAAAAATCGGTGAGTCAACCGTTGAGGCGTTCGCGTGGGATATTGAGACGAACACTCGGCAAGTTAAAACATTCACCGTTCCTCACATCCGTTTCACTCGTAATGGCAAAAAGAAATTGGAAGATCCCCGCGATATCTATGAATTAGTGGCTAACCAAGGCTCAAGACGATTACGGGCGTGCATTCTCAGCATTATACCCGGTGATGTCATTGAAGCAGCAGTAAATCAGTGCGATGTCACACTCAAAAGCAATGCCGATACATCACCCGAAGCCATAAAGAAAATGGTTGAGGTGTTCAAAACGGAATTTGGCGTAACCAGTGAACAAATCCAAAAGCGCATTCAGTGCCGTGTTGAAGCGATGCGTCCTGCTCAAATGGTGCAGATGAAGAAAATTTACGCCTCTCTGCGTGACGGCATGTCAGGTGTAGATGATTGGTTCGAAAAACCAGAAACTACACAGAATCAGGTTGATAAGCTGAACAGCATGGGAGATGCAACCAATGACCGAGACCGAGTCACCGAGTAAATATTTCGAAGGCAATCCAAATTAATCTCAGGAAATGACAATGACAAACGAAATGAGTTTTGACGATTGGTATCAGGCGTTGGTAGATATCGCATTTGAGAATAATGGTCACGTTGCAGATATTGATGCCTGGCGACCAGAATATGATGCAGGGAAAACGCCATTAGATGCGTGGCTAGGCGAATGGTCCCCCTCTATTAACCAATCCAAATAGGAATATCTAATGGACATGTACATCACCATACGAACCAACCGCGTAGGATCGGATACAGAGCTACCCCTCGGTTATACAGAGATCGACTGGGAACAAATGTCAGAAGATGAGCAGGCAAATATCATCACTGATGTCATCATAGAAAACCTTTCGCACGCAATCCACGCCAAAATCTACGCCAAATAACCAACATCTAACCCACCCCATTAACTAACGCTACCTCAGTGGCGGGAGGAGTATTGTGTCTGAAAAAATAGTTCCTGACTCAAAGGAGGCTGTTCATGCAATACACACCATGGAACCCCAACCCCAAAGCAATACAGCGGGTCAATGATCAACTGCCAATCCCGACTAAATGTCACTACTGTCACGGATTGGTCACCATAGCCCATCACGAAGAAGTGTTTGGGCGTATCCATAATAACAACAAATGGCCCTGGTTATATCTGTGTACCTCATGCGGTGCGCGAGTCGGTATGCACCCTTACACCGATATCCCATTGGGCTATTTGGCAGATAAGCAGACACGTATAGCAAGGAAAGACAGTAAGGAAAAATTTGAACGAATGCGACAAATCATAAACTGGGAACGCGCGGATGCGTACCGATGGTTAGCATGGCAACTGGGTATCAGTTTCAACAAGTGCCACTTCGGCTGGTTCGATATTGAAATGTGCGAGAAGGCAGCGAATATATGCAGGGGGATTAAATGAGTAATTATTGTGTAAATTGCGGAACTAATAAACGCGGCAGTAAATATTGCCCCGGCTGTCAGGAAGAGGCCTATATCTATAACGAACAATATTTGCAGCGTGAAGAAGATTATCATATAGAGTTCAGCGATGAATTTATGGATAAGCTTAAATATCAAGAACAAGAAGCTGATAGATTAGCAGTTAAAATTAAACATACAGGAGATGATAATGACTGATTCAGATTTATGTAGAGAAGAATTTGAAAAATTTATGATTGAAGAATTCAAATATACAATTGATACATTAGGTAAACATGACGATGGTACATATTGGAATATTCCAGCTCAAAATTACTATGAGGCATTCCAAGCAGGATGGAACGAAAGTCTGGAAAATATTATCAAGCTGCAATCGAAACTTGCCGAATATGAAAGCATGTTCGCAATAAGGCTATACCCACATCCAAACAAATAACGAGAATATAGCTATGAGACAAGTCCAAGCAATGACAACTTTAGTCTTAATTGATGGAGTAACTTATCAAATAGTGTTACCAAAAAATATTATTGCACTAAAAGCCAAACAAGCATTAATGATGGCTCAAGAGTTTGGTGGTGGCATTATTCCATGTGATTTTGCAAATATTAAACCTATGGAGGCTGATGGATTGCCATTCAATTTAAGTAGCAACAAGGATATGGAGAATGAAAGCTGACTTCGGAGGTAGTAACACTCCACCCGAATTTAAAGATTTATGGCAAACTCCCCTCCCGTTATTTAAAGCACTCGACCTTGAATTTAGATTTACCCTTGATGCGGCTGCATCTGCTCAAAACACCCTGTGCGCACATTATCTCACGGAACGAGATAATGCACTGGAGTCTGACTGGATAAGTCTCGGTGCTATTTGGTGTAATCCGCCTTATTCCAATATTAGGCCGTGGATAGAGAAAGCCGCTATCGAATGCCAAAAGCAATTACAACCAGTTGTGATGTTAGTTCCTTCTGATTTCTCTGTGGGCTGGTTTAAGTTAGCGCTGGAGACAGTTGATGAGATCAGGTTAATTACGGGAGGGAGAATTTCATTTATTCCAGCGGAACAGAAAATAATAGGCAAGAGTAATACAAAAGGCTCCAAGATTTTAATTTGGAGACCGTTCATTACTCCACGCAAATTAATAACCACTGTCGATAAAGAACACCTATTCAATATAGGCAATAACGAAATAAGGAAAATAGCGTGAAAGTAACAATTGATATGACCAAACCGGAAGTACGCGAATATGTTAACAGTGATTATCCTGTCCCGGAATCTGAATACCAAGAACTCATCCGTGGTGACATCAAAACTATTCTGAAGCGATGGGGATTTCAGGGAATAAAACCGGAAGACGTCACTGTCAATATCCATGACTAACGAATTCGAGAACGCAAGGAGGAAGGTGGCAAGGGATTACACACAGCGAATCGTTCACCGCATGAGACAAAACTTTTACATTCACGAGGGCGTCTGCCCTCATCTGCCACCCGCACCCAAAGTGGCAGGCGTGAAGATAACACCCGTGAAGAATAACAAAAGCGTAAAACGAGGAAAAAAACAATGATCAGCATCGATAACGCACAGAATGAAATTGGGTTGCCCGGTCACATTGATGATGGGCGTGAGTGGACAGAGTGGTTATTGAAGAAGGCGGATGAGTCAGGTGTGAGCAATAAAAATGAAATAACAATGGGGATAGATGAACTACTCGAGAATGAAAAAGCACTACATATTGTAGCTAAATCCCTTGGGTACTCAAAGAAGCAATTTATTGAAGAATTATGCAGAGCACAATCGGAGGGGCTTCAATATATTAAATTTGAATATGACGAGGTGAGCAATGATCAATAACTCATTCCACCTGACACAAATCATCGCCTCGGTCTGGGGCGATCCTGCTGATATCACCCATGCAGTCTGGCAGGCTGGATACCGTAAGCCAGAACGGAAGGAAGAAGAAATTGCTGCACTGGTTATCGACGTAATGAATGGAGTGCCTGATCAGATACCCTACAACGAAAGACCAAAGAATTTGGAGGATATTCTCACTACAGAGCTGAACAGCATTATTTTTGATGCGACATGGGAAGGAAAAGCAACGCCGGCTAAAGTGGCCAAGGTGATTTTGGGGAAAGGGTATCGGAAAGGGGATAAATAATGAGTCAATCACCTTATATCAAAACAAAGGAACTGGCAGACCGATATGATGTAAAGCCGCATACGATAAGATTGTGGTGCGGTAATGGGAAGCAAAAGCGAGAAGGCTTCCCAAAACCCAAATTTAAATCTGACCAGCTTAACTTCCTTCGGCAAGATATTTTTGACTGGGAGAACGGGAAACAATTTTAGTCAGCTTTTCCCACCAGAGTTCGTATGCCTCTCTCTGTTCGCTTAGGTAGGTGTGCTTATCGTACACCTGCCATACTCCGGGTAATTTATGTCCTACCATAATTTCAGCCACATGCGGTGCGGTTAATTCAGATACACCAGTCCGCATAGTTCTACGCAGATCGTGAATTGACCAATGCTCACAATCAGGTGAATAAAGGGCCATTTTTTTATTAAGAGCTTCTACCATGTTGCAATGTGTTCCTTGTGTTAGAGGTTCCCCTCGGCGCACAGTAAACAGATATTCACTCTCATGATTTAATTTTTTCGCCTGCTCAATCAATTCTTTTGCTGCCGGGATAATCGGCCTGATGATAGGCTTCTTGGATTTTCTGCCTGTTTTGTGATTTAAGGGTGGAACAACCCAAATATCTTTTTCATAATCAAAATCATTAACTTTAGCTTTTAGCAGTTCACCAATGCGGCACCCAAACAAAAGGCACAGTTTTATTATTAACGCGTTTCGCGGGTTATAATCAGGCGCATTGATAACATTAAAGAGAAGCACCAGCTCTTCTTCGTCTAATGCCCTTTCGCTCATATCAGCATTTAAACCAATATCAGTTTTAGTGTCTTTTCCTCCGAGATCACCTGTTATTACGTCAGATAATGGAGTGAGACTGGTCATTCCTCGCCTGACAGCCCACCGATGCGCAGTCTTAGAATAAATCAAGATGCGAGCACCAATTGAGCGCGCTTGTTTGGTAACGTCTTCAATTAAGGAAAGCCAAACATGCAATGTCACCTCATCATGAGGCAGCTTGCCGATTTTAGGGAAAACGTAAATTTCGAAAGATCGCAATATCTCATCCGCTTTAACTTTTGAACCCCGCATTGTCTTTTCCCACCACTCACGAAGCAGCCCCTCTACAGTAACCGCACTTAAGGCAGACTCTTTACGAACACGCTTAACTATCTTAGGATTACGGAGTTGTTCCAATTCCCCACGATAGAAAAGCACTGAGTCACGGGCATCTTTTAGGCTCGTTGCCGGGTAGGTTCCTATGTCAATCCGATCCCCCTTGCCGTTCCAGCGATATCTAAATTGGAATATGATTTTTCCTTTAGGCGTGACACGGACAGATAAGCCATCCCTGTCTGATTTAGTCGTGATTTTTTCTTGGGGCTTACCACTGGCAGAGCGGAGCCATGAGTCGGTAATTGCCATATCATTTTTCCTCAAAAAAATAACATAGCTTTAATGTAGTTCATGTACACCGTAATGTACATTTTTTTCATGACACTAAATGAATCGCTGTGACTATTTATGATTAAGGAAAGCAAAAAATAAATTAAATTATGATATAAATCAAATAATTAATTTAAAATAGATGACTATACTTGATCATCAATGATTAAAAATGATTGAGTAAATGTATTCCCAGCATAAATGATGATAAATTCTATTTATTAGTTTCAGAAGATGATAATGGTGATATTAAAGGCTTCTGCATTGCACGAGAAAATAAAACACCGCCATTTAACTGCCTGATACCGAGAAATTATGGCTATATTATTGATTTAGTTGTCAGTCAGGATGTCAGAGTATTGGTCAGCAATTATTAACAGAAATGAAAAGGTGGGCGAAGGAAAATAATTACATCCATTTGGAACTAAATGTTTTATCAGAAAATGTTGCAGCGACGAAATTTTATGAAAGGGAAGGTTACAAAGAAATTAGCAAATTAATGGCTATTACATTGTGATTCAGGGAGAGCAGATGCAAGTGATGATCGATAAATCGTATCAAAATAAGAATCAGTAGTTTTTCTATGCAATTATTGCTGAATGAAATGAAACAACAAACAGATTGCCACAAAATATCTGTTTGTTATGATGAAATGAGTGAGCGACACCGTAAATTCTACCAGCATTTTGGCTTTACTAAAGTGGGTTGTTTTGATGAGTATGAGGAAATGTTAGCGTAACTCATTGTAAAAAATAAGTTTAGCTACTCATCAAAGGGAGAAAATATTTCCCATATGATTAACGTTGTTAACGGATGTTATAGGTAAATTAATAATTCTGGAGCTTGCTAAAAGAATATTTGTCTGCCAGAATTTAAAATAAATATGGCAGTAAGTTTATTTGGTGTATCCTCAATCTCGTTAAATAAAAATATGATAAACCTCCAAACTTCTGTGGTGAAATAATGAAAATAGGGAAACACTTTAGTAATAGTTTTATTCTTAAATTACTATTGTTTATTATGATTGCCGGTTTGGGATTGAGAGTACCGATATCTTATATCCCACCTATGTCACAGGAAATCATCGACGATTTAAAAATAAGCCATTCCACGTTCGGTTTGTTAACATCGCTGTCACCCTTGTGTTTTTTTCTATTCTCTCCCTTAACTCCTTATTTTGAAAGTAAAATAGGTTTATATAAAACCTTATTGATGACATTTATCGTTGCTATTGTTGCTTATTTTTTAAGGTTGAATAGCTCTCTGATATTACTGTTGACTTCTACAGTAATGTTTGGGTTTGCCATCGGACTGGGAAATATTGCATTACCTTCATTCTTTAAAAGTTTGGGGAGTAGCAGGGTTGCTCTTTTATCATCATGTTATACGGCTTCTCTGTATTTGGGGCCAGCAATGGCAACGGGCCTTACTTTACCGGTTAAGCATATTTTCGGGTTTTCCTGGAACGGAGTATCCTGGATTTGGATCTTGATCCCGATATTTTCGTTACTCTTGATTTTGTTGTTTTCTGATAAAAAATCCCGGGCCTCAGACAGTAGCCCACATTCTCCCGGTAATTATGATGATAAACCCGATAAAGTCATTAACCCGTGGGTAAGTATTCCATGTTGGGTTATGGCTGTTTATTTTTCTATTTTATCACTTAATTTTTATATCATAACTGCCTGGTTCCCCGAAATTATCAGTTCTTATGGTTTAGGCCAGACTGAAGCGGCATCCTATGCGGCTTTGTTCTCACTGATTGCGATACCTTTTGCAACATTAACGGCATTTTATATCTATAAGATAAAAAGACAGGAAATTATGTTCATCATTAACCCAATTATTGGTATGTTGGGGATTGTACTATTCGTTTATGGTCAGAAGAGTTTAATTCCTGTTGCAGTTATGATCATGGGAATCGGTGCTGGTATCTGTACAGGCGTTGCATTTTTACTGCCGTTGTTGCGTTTCAATCATACCGCCAATGTTACAAGAGCAAACTCGATGATACAGTCAATTGGCTATTTGATTGCGTTTTGTGGCCCGGTTGTTTCTGGTTATATTCATGATTTAACTTCCTCATGGAGTATCGTTATGTGGATGCTTTTCATTATTCTGGCGATACAAGGGATCTTGGGGATAGTAATTGGAAAAAATGAAAAGCTTGATGCTAAATAGTATCAAACAGGGTAATTATTAGCGGTTTGTATAGCCGCTAATAATATACCTGATGAATTTCAAGATGCAGCAAACAAAACTGCAATTTTAAAGACGACACAGACAGAGAGTTTAAATTTCAATAACCATTCCTGTCTCCTTACCATAAATACTGCGTATATAGCCTTTCGCTATTTGTTCTCCTGTGCAAGTTTCCTGCCCGGGGAAGAACCGGGCATAACTGGTAAATGATTCATCCAGTAATCTTGGGCTAACTACGTTAATTCGGATATTGGTGATTTCAGTTGCTGCCGAGCGGACAAAAGCATCAATAGCGCCATTGGTTACAGCAGTTTGTGAACCATTGGGCGACATTATTTTGCCGACAATACCGGATGTTAAAGTGATTGAGCCACCAGGTTTAACGTATTGCAAGGCACGGAGTGCAACGTTGATCTGACCCAGTGCTTTATTCTTGATACTTTCCTCATAGTCACTCAGCTTTTCTGGCTTCGTCCAGTTGGTTTTGCCGAATGCGCAGACAATGGCTTCAAACATTTTATTTTTAGATAAAAAACTATCTAATTGTTGAGTATCGAAAACATCAATCGGGTATTCAGATGAATTACGGCTGGCTTGAAGAATTTCAAGATCTGTAGGGTTATCAATCAGCAATGGATGATATTTTTTAATATTACTGATAATGTGCTTTCCTATATTTCCTGTTGCTCCTATCACTAATATTTTCATATTGATGACTCCGTAATTTAATTAGATTAGGTTATGAATGCTTATTTAGTTTTAGAGCGTAACTCAGCCCTATATTCTTTCAGAACTTCATCAATCACCCAACTGGTTCGTGAAGCGGATATGCCATTAGAAGGGCAGATATCTTTTCCCTGTAATTGGTGCACAATTGTCTGGATTAATGGCATTTGAATGTGTGTGGGATTTTCAAAATGGAACTGATGCAGTGTATTGTTTTCATCGTAATATGAAATTGGGGAATCGCCGAATGTTGCAAAGGTTATTTTGCCTTTTGTACCAACGATTTCAACTTTATCTTCACGAGAGCTGGCAACAAAATTCCAGATACCCACTCCCTGAACCTGATTTTCAAACATAAATGACATTGAAACACAATCTTCTGCCGGATAGGCTTTTGCCTGTGAATTAGAGTGCCCTTTGACTGAAATAATTCTTCCTAGAAGAAAATCCAATATATCCAGTGTGTGGCAAGCTAAATCAACAAATAATCCACCACCGGATATTTCTGGTTTTACAAACCAGGGGAGATTATCAGGATCCAGATAACGGGACTCCATCTCTCTGAATAACTGACAGACCACAATACGTGGAGTGCCAATCGCACCGGAATCGATCAGCGATTTTATTTTGGTAAATCTCGGCAATGCTCTGCGATAATAAGCCACAAATAATGGAACATTATGGGACTGGCAGGCAGCAATCATTTTATTACATTCTGAAAATGTCAGAGCCATTGGTTTTTCTACATAAACTATTTTGCCAGCCTCAGCAGCTAATAAAGTATATTCTTTATGAGTAGAAGGGGGAGTTGCAATGTATACTGCATCAATATCAGGATCGTTAACCAGCAATTTGGCATCAGAATACCATTTGGGGACATTATGTCTTTTGGCGAAATCTTTAGCTAAATCTGCATTGCGTCGCATAACGGCAATTAATTCTGAATTTTCCAATTTATAAAAAGCAGGGCCACTTTTTACCTCTGTTACATTACCACAACCAATAATACCCCATCTGATTTTTTGCATTTTATTTTTCCGGTATATCAAATTGTTAAGCCGTAAAATTCCTTTCCAGTCTATAATACCTCCTTGTTTTGTTCTATGCTCTCCGTCCGTTTTACATTAGAAAAATTTATTTTCCTGATTTCAGGGAGAGGGCATTGATGGTGTGACTTTTGAGACGTATAACATTTGAAATGATAGACTTTTTGAAATGACTGTTTGAAGTAGCTATGGAAGCATATTGGCGATACTTTTTGCTTGTTGTGGCATAATAGATAACTATCGATTTTTCTAAATTCTTTTTTTTATTCACTATAAGAGCAAACGTTGTGTTAAGTACAAACAACATTACTATGCAGTTTGGCAGTAAGCCTCTGTTTGAAAACATTTCTGTCAAATTTGGTAACGGTAACCGCTATGGACTGATTGGTGCCAACGGAGCGGGTAAATCGACTTTTATGAAAATCTTGGGGGGAGATTTAACACCGACCTCCGGCAATGTTAGTCTTGATCCGAATGAACGCTTAGGTAAATTGCGTCAGGATCAGTTTGCCTTTGAAGAGTACACTGTATTGGATACAGTCATCATGGGGCACACGGAATTGTGGCAAGTGAAGCAGGAACGTGACCGTATTTACGCCATGGCAGAAATGAGCGAAGAAGATGGTTATCGTGTTGCTGATCTGGAAGTCGCTTATGGTGAAATGGATGGCTACAGTGCGGAAGCTCGCGCCGGAGAGTTATTGCTTGGCGTTGGTATTCCGGTAGAACAGCATTATGGTTTGATGAGTGCAGTTGCTCCGGGTTGGAAATTACGTGTTTTACTGGCACAGGCGCTATTTTCTAATCCTGATGTTCTGTTGCTTGATGAACCAACCAACAACCTGGATATCGATACTATCCGTTGGTTGGAACAAGTACTGAACGAGCGCGACAGTACGATGATTATCATTTCCCATGACCGCCATTTCCTGAACACAGTATGTACTCATATGGCTGATCTTGATTATGGTCAATTGCGTCTGTTCTCCGGCAATTACGATGAATATATGGTGGCGGCAACTCAGGCACGTGAACGTCTGCTGGCAGATAATGCCAAAAAGAAAGCCCATATTGCTGAATTACAGGCATTTGTCAGTCGTTTTAGTGCTAACGCTTCTAAATCTAAGCAGGCAACTTCACGTGCCCGTCAGATTGATAAAATTCAGTTAGAAGAAGTAAAAGCTTCCAGTCGCCAGAATCCATATATCCGCTTTGAGCAGGAGAAAAAACTGTTCCGTAATGCACTGGAGTTAGAAGGTCTGACTAAAGGTTATGACAATGGGCCATTGTTTAAAAATCTGAATCTGCTGCTGGAAGTTGGCGAAAAAATGGCGGTGATTGGTGAGAACGGTATCGGTAAAACAACATTGTTGAAAATTTTGATCGGTGAAACTGAACCAAACAGCGGTACGATTAAATGGTCTGAAAATAGCACTATTGGTTATTATGCACAGGATCACGCCAGTGACTTTAATTGTGATCTGACTGTATTTGAATGGATGAGCCAGTGGAAGCGTGAAGGCGATGATGAACAGGCGGTACGAAGTGTGCTGGGACGTTTATTGTTCACTCAGGATGATATCAGGAAAAAAGTCGGCGTATTGTCTGGTGGTGAAAAAGGCCGGATGTTGTTTGGCAAGCTAATGATGCATAAACCAAATATTCTGATAATGGATGAGCCAACCAACCATTTGGATATGGAATCTATCGAATCACTAAATCTTGCGTTAGAACTCTATCAAGGCACGTTGATTTTTGTGTCCCATGACCGCGCATTTGTCAGCTCATTGGCCAGCCGTATCCTGGAAATTAAAGCTGATAAAGTTATTGATTTTAAAGGTACTTATGATGAGTATCTGAGAAGCCAGGGGATTGCTGAGTAACCTCCCGTTTTTTCAGGCCCCGTAGATTAACAACGGGGCCAGTTATTAGCCGTTCTGACATACCTCACACCGCGGATCTTTAGGCAATTTTATCTCACGAAACTGCATCGTCATCGCATCGAACAATATTACTTTGCCTCTGGCAATTTCTCCGTATTGAGTCAGCAATTTAATTGCTTCCATTGCCTGTAACGAACCAATAGTGCCTACGAGTGGTGCCATTACACCTGCTTCAACACAAGTCAGGTTATTTTCACCGAATAATCGGCTCAGGCAGCGGTAGCAAGGTTCTCCTGTTTGATAAGTAAAAACCGATAATTGCCCTTCCATGCGAATAGCTGCACCAGAAACCAAAGCTGTTTTATGCCCGTAGCATAATCGGTTGAGTTGCTCACGAATTGCAACATTATCTGTGCAATCCAGCACAATATCATGCTGACTAATTAGCTGGTCTAAGGCAGGGGCATTCAATAATCCTTCAATGGGATAGATAGTAGTGTGAGGGTTAATTTCCCATAGTGTTAGTGCTGCTGAATGCACTTTAGCCATACCAATACGTTCATCACGGTGAAGGATCTGACGTTGTAAATTAGAGAGGGAAACAGTATCAAAATCCAATAAACTGATTGCTCCGACACCCGCTGCCGTTAAATATTGGGCGGCTGCACAACCAAGGCCGCCCAAACCTACTATCAGCACCTTGGATGATTTCAATTTTTCTTGTCCGTCAAAATCAAAGTGACGTAGAACAATCTGCCGGTTATAACGCAGGATCTCTTCATCTGTGAGTTCAATAGTCATTTTTTCAGTGAGTCACTGGTTTTCATTTATTTATTGATTTTTCAGCAAATGGTTGAAAAATTCGATCTGTACGGTTTCTCCGGTCACAACGGAACCTCGTTCCCGCTCCAGTACGATAAAGCAATTGCCGAGGCTATATGAACTGAAAATATGTGAACCTTGATGCCCGGTGCTTCGAACTTCTAACTCACCTTGCTTATTGAGTGCAGCGATCCCACGCTGGAAATCCAACCTGCCGGGGGATTTTTTCAAAGGTGTTATGACTTTGGCACTGAGTCTCATTGGTGGTTGCCATGCGGTAAAACCCGATAAGTGTGTAATCAAAGGTTGGACTAATTGGTAGAAAGTCAGCACAGCGGATACCGGATTACCTGGTAAACCACAGAACCACGCATTTTTCAGTTTACCAAAAGCAAAAGGTTTACCGGGTTTAATCGCCAATTTCCAGAAGCTAATTTCACCCATTTCATCCAAAATCTGTTTAGTGTAATCAGCTTCACCAACGGAAACCCCGCCACTACTGATAACTAAATCTGCGAGTTCATTGGTTTGTACAAAAGCGTGACGCAGAGCGTCAGGATCATCAGGAATGACACCGAGATCAATAACGTCACAGTCTAGTTTTTCCAGCATCAGACGAACCGCAAAACGGTTGGTGTCATAAATTTGCCCTGCCTGCAATGGTTCACCAATTGTTTGTAGTTCATCACCGGTAGAAAAGATTGCAACTTTTAATTTGCGGATCACATCCACTTGCGCAATCCCCAAAGAAGCAAGCAGAGGTAATTGTGCGGTAGAGAGTTTAATACCCTGTGGCAGGACTGCTGTATTTTGGGCGATATCTTCGCCTATGGTACGAATGTTTTGTCCCTGATGGACAGGGTACGTAAACCGAACGCCTGATTCAGTAACTTCTGCTTGCTCTTGCATAACGACAGCATCAGTACCTGCGGGGATCGGGGCTCCTGTCATAATACGAATGCAAGTGCCTACAGGCCATTCCCCTTGAAATGGTATACCAGCCAGTACTTTTCCTGCTACAGGTAAAATTTGAGTATCGTTCAGGTCAGTAAGGCGAATAGCATAGCCATCCATTGCTGAGTTATCAAACGGGGGAACGTTAATTGGTGAGATAATATTTGTAGCAGTAATACGGCCTGCTGATTGTGTCAGGTTAATTGCTTCTGTTTCAGTAAGAGGAGCGGTTTGTGTCAGTAGTTTTTCCAGCGCCTGTTCAAGTGAAATTAAACCTGAAGTGTAACAATGATCCATGGAAAGCTCCCAATGTGCGGCAAATGGCATGCCTGCATTATGGCAAATATCCTTTTAATGGGGAATGGCTGGTACAGATTGACATTTTCCCCATCTTTGTACTTCGTGACTCAGGAGGGGATTTCTACTAGTGGTTTCTGAGCCTTTCGCAATCAATTTAATTGAGGGTCTAAAATATCTATTACTTTAGCTAATACTTCATCAACAACACTAGGTTCAGCCTGTGCCGAATAGGTAGCTTTGCGTTCATTCAAATCAAGTGAACGGATCTGGTAACAAAGCACAACACCGGTAATTTTGCCAGTATCGGTACTTGAGCCATCTAGATATACGGTGACAGCTTCAGAACGTGCTATCCCTCCTCCACTGGTAATTGGAACGCAAAGTGCAGTACCTAACTTTTGATTCAGTGCAAATTCAGAGATAACCAGATAGTAATGCGCCCCTTTAAACTCTCTGCCACTAACGGAATTGCTACTAGTGTGCCAGATTTCACCCTTGCTTGGGACGTTCCTTCTATGCACCATTAAATCACCTCATTACCAACAGGAGGAGAATTTAGATCGTCGGTTGTTGCTTCGTTGAAAGCCCGTATTTCTGCTTCATCAATGCCTTGCAATAGCTCAGAAAGAGACTTCCGGCCTCTGGCAATTCTATCCGCTGGTTTGATGCTTATGGTGTCGATATTTTGGCAGGGCTGGCAGAGGGCCCCTGTTTGATGGCTTCAGTTGTTTGCGGTTAGATAAAAACTACATCGTATGTTTCCATATTATGTTGAAAATATAGGTATGCTGCTCAACTAGAGTATCGTTTACAGTGATGATGGGTATGATTAGTGACTAAAAAAGATGTATATTATATTCATGATTTGTTATAACTAAATAATGACAGTTAAAACAACTAATTAAATAAATATTTAATCACTATGAGCAATCAAATCATCGCACCAGGCAGCCGTAACTATCAGGCTATTCAGATTGCATTGAGCGGTTTTCTCGCTTTAGTTGTTGCAATGGGAATAGGACGTTTTACTTTTACTCCACAAGTTCCATTGATGATCGCAGAATCACAATTCACTCTGACAGAAGCAGGAATTGTTGCTGCATTTAATTACCTTGGCTATTTTGCTGGCTCTTATGATGCAATGCGGGCACGGCAGTTTGTAGAGTATCGTCTATGGGGCGGATTATGGGGAGCGGTAATTATTACACTTCTGTCAGCCTTGCTGGATGGCCCAATATTACACAGTATTGCCCGATTTTTTATCGGCTGGGCGAGTGGTTGGACATTAGTATTGGTGGCAGCATGGGCGAATGATGCACTGGCAAAACTGAATCGTCCGGGGCTAAGTGCGGCTGTCTTTGCAGGCACTGGAATTGGAATTTTGATTAGTGGCGCATTGGCGGTAGGGATTCAGTTGTGGGGAATGAATGCTGCTCAGGCATGGTTTATTTATGGCATTCTGGCCTTGTTGTGCAGTATTTATGCTAGTCGTCATTTGCCGCGTCGTGGAGAATTACATCGCCCACAAGCTGCGATCCAGAAACTGACGTTGACTCCAGAAATTAAACGGTTGCTATGGAGTTACAGTCTGGCGGGATTTGGCTATATTCTGCCTGCTACATTCCTTTCTCAAATGGCCTCTGAACGTTTTCCCGGCAGCCTGTTTGCGCAATTTGTCTGGCCGATATTTGGGGGCGCTTCTGTCATCGGTATTGTACTGGGGATTCTGTTAAGTCATGTATCGACAGCTCAAGTTCGTTTAGCGATCACACTCTGGCTTCAGGCTCTCGGAATATTGATAGCCGAAGTAATGCCGGGGATTAGCGGCCTTGTCATTGGGGCATTGTTGGTTGGTGGTGGTTTTATGTGTGTGGTGCAACTGACTTTGCTGTATGGGCGTGAATTAGCACCCAATCATACGCATTATATGGCGGGATTATTGACCACAGGTTATGCTGTGGGGCAATTGGTCGGGCCGATGTTGTCTGCTATTTCAACATGGCTGACCGGTAAACTAGAACCTGCTTTATATATCGCATTTATTGGCTTGGTTATTGCCGGATTGTTGGTGTTTAATCGCAACAGAATTTGTCGGGAATAATCCTGATTTGGTGCATTGATGTAGTGACGGTATAGTTATGAACCTAACTCAATGGATTTCAATATGTGCTGACAAAAATGCGGTTTGAAAGACGACGGGTGACGGGTATAGCTATATTTGACGTAGCTATATCCGAAGCAGTTATGCACAGTAAAAATGTGAACAGATGTCCCATCAATAGATATCATGTAAGCAGATACCCATCACATAACGGAAGTATTACTCTTGGAGAAATCAATGTCATCCTTAAGTACAGAAGCCGCGCTGGTGCATTCGGCACTGGTTGCTCATGGTCTTGAAACCCCACTGCGTGAACAGATTTTAGAGCCTGAAGTGCGTAAAGCACGCATTGAGGAACACATGACAGAAATTATGAAACTGTTAAACCTTGATTTGAGTGATGACAGTTTGGCTGATACGCCGGGTCGTATTGCGAAAATGTATGTAGATGAAATATTTTCGGGTTTGGACTACAGAAATTTTCCGAAAATCACTTTGATAGAAAATAAAATGAAAGTTGATGAGATGGTGACAGTGAGAGATATCACGCTGACCAGTACCTGTGAGCACCATTTTGTAACTATTGATGGAAAGGCCACCGTAGCTTATATTCCTAAGGATAAAGTTATTGGATTATCAAAAATTAACCGTATTGTGCAATTTTTTGCGCAACGCCCTCAGGTACAGGAACGTTTGACACAGCAAATTTTAATTGCGCTACAAACTTTGCTTGGGACAAATAATGTTGCCATCTCTATTGATGCTGTTCATTACTGTGTGAAAGCCCGTGGTATTCGTGATGCAACCAGTACCACAACAACGACTTCTCTTGGCGGTTTATTTAAGTCCAGTCAGAATACACGACAAGAATTTTTGCGAGCCGTTCGCCACTTACACTTATCGTGATGCCTCTTTATTACCATGACAAGTAGTGAGTTAAATAGTGGAGTAACGGGCCATAGGATTGTGGCTCTTGATAGTGTGCGTGGTTTCGCCATTTTGGGCATATTATTACTGAATATCTCTAGTTTTGCGTTGCCATATGCTGCTTATATGAATCTCTTTTACAAAGAGAATGTCTCATTTTCTGATGTATTAACATGGTCTGCCTTGAGTACTTTTACTCAAGGAAAATTTTTGTTTATTTTAACACTGCTGTTTGGTGCGTCACTTGAGTTATTGAGGCAAAGGGAGCATAACTGGAATCTTTGCAGGCTGTTGATCCTGGCTGTTATTGGTTTATTGCACGGGATCTTACTGTGGGATGGCGATATCTTGCTGTCATATGGTGTGGCTGGCATTTTTGCGTTGCATTTGATTAATACCCGTCACAATCTGTTTGGTCAGGGGATTGTTTTTTACCTGTTCGGTTTGATGATGTTTTATCTGTTGGGATTATTCCCAGTGGAAGAAAATAGTACTTTCTGGCGTCCATTAGAACAGGATATTTTTCATGAAGTTTACTGGAAAACCCATGGTGGGCTATTGGCGATAGAGCATCGTATGCGTCAGGTCAGTGGGGCAATGATAGTGACCGTGGTACAGTATGGCTGGCAAATGGTTGGGACAATGCTTTGTGGAGCAATGTTAGTACGTAATGGATGGTTGAAAGGAGCATACAGTAGTTACCATTATCGTCGGGTGGCGTTGTTGCTGTTTGTCGTTGGTCTGGTAATCCACTCTGTTGCTCTGTTAGTTCAGTATTTATACCCGTACAGTTATTTTACTGCTTTGACAGTGCGTCATACTATCGCTGAATTGGCGACACCATTTCTGGCGTTGGCTTATGTGGCTTTGATTTATGGATTCTGGCCGGTTATTTCCCGTTGTCGAGTTATTTTCTGGTTCCAGCAGGTTGGCAGAATGCCGTTAACCTGTTATTTAATGCAAACTTTAATTTGTACCACGCTTTTTTATCATTGGGAGCTATTTAATCAGTTCACCCGTTTGGAATTGTTAATATTTGTTCCTTTCGTCTGGGGGTGTAATATCGGGTTCGCCTGCTGGTGGTTGAAATATCATCAAAAAGGGCCTGTTGAAACACTTTGGCGGGGTTTATCTGGAAAATTGGTAGAAAGATTTTAAACTGTGCAGAGCCTATTGCTTGAAAAATAGGCTCTTATCTGCTGGGCTGTTTTTTCTCCAGTTCCTGTAACTCTTTTGGTGATACGGCAGGGTAGCCCCCAATTCCGGTAGGAGCGACCTGCTGGATAGGAATTGGTGTCAGAGGGCCTAGAAAACGCGGCTCACGCTTCAAAATATAAAGGTCAGCCAAAGCGCCGAGGCGGGCAAACACTTCCCGCATACGTATGGTCATCATATTTTTGGGGGAAGACACCGCATAACATTGTGCTTCTATTCCCATGTGCATTGCAATGAACAGGGCGCGTTCACAATGGAAGCGCTGAGTGATGATAGTAAAGTCATTGGTATCAAATACCTTGCGGGTTCTGACAATCGAATCTAATGTACGAAAGCCAGCAAAATCCATCACAATTTTTGGTGCTGGTATCCCTGCCTTGATCAGGTCTTTTCGCATTGTATTTGGTTCATTATAGCTGTGTTGGGCATTATCTCCGCTCAGCAGCAGGTATTTTACTTTCCCACTGTTATAAGCGTTAACAGCACCTTGAATTCGATAAAAATAATATTGGTTATACGCGCCAGTTTTATAATATTTGGACGTACCTAATACCATACCAACTTCCTGTTCAGGTAATTGTCTAAGATCGTCAAAAACATAGGGAGCGGTTTTCCAGCTGATCCAGCGATCGAGCATAATGGCTGATAGCATAAAAACAGCTATTATGAGAATCAGGCTGGTAATCAGGCGCTTCCACATTGTTTTTTGCCTTTTATATAATTATAAACAAGTGAGCAAAGGCTACTTTACTTGATATATCGAAGCAAGTATTGGATGAACATACCAGATAGAATACTTTTTATTGTTCGTATGTTTATTGGATTTAGAGATTGGCTGTACTTATTACTAAAGGCTTTTATTAAAAGGCCTGTCAAATGTTATCGGCAGGCCAGTTGGTAATATATCAGAATGATGTGCGTTTATAGACGCGGTATTCTGATTTCCAGAAGTTACGCTCAATAGCTTCTTCAAGTGCATCTTCAGAAGTAACCATTGCTACCCCCTGAATTTGGGCTTTTTTCGCTACTTCTTTAGCGATCTTACGGGAAACGTTCTGAATATCATCGATCAATGGCAATAACGGGCCAGAACCAGTTTGTGCCAGTGGAGAACAATCTGCTAATGCGCGGCTGGCAGCCATCAACATATCATCTGTCACGCGTTTGGCACCGGCAGCAATAACACCTAACCCGATACCAGGGAAGATATAAGAGTTATTACATTGTGCAATTGAGAACTTTTGACCTTCATATTGTACTGGTGAGAATGGACTACCAGTTGCGACCAGTGCCTTACCTTCTGTCCAGTTAATAATATCTTCAGGACGCGCTTCGACGCGTGATGTCGGGTTGGACAACGGCATTACAATTGGACGTTCACAATGTTTATGCATTTCACGAATAATTTCTTCCGTGAACAGACCGGACTGACCAGAAACACCAATCAGAACAGTAGGTTTGGCATTGCGGACAACATCCATTAGTGACAGGCTATCATTGTTAACATCCCAGGATCGCAGAGTACTACTTTTCTGAACCAGTGCACTTTGAAAATCCAGCAGATTTGGTTGCTTGTCAGTGAGCAGCCCAAAGCGATCAACCATGAATACACGGGCACGGGCCTGTTCATCACTTAAACCTTCTGATTTCATTTGGGCGATGATTTGTTCAGCAATACCACAACCAGCGGAGCCCGCACCGAGGAAGGTAACCGTTTGGTCTTTCAATTGACGGCCTGCGGCACGGCTGGCGGCAATCAGGCTACCAAGAGCAACAGCGGCTGTACCTTGAATATCGTCATTGAAGCAGCAGAGATCATTGCGATAGCGAGTCAGTAATGGCATCGCATTTTGCTGGGCAAAATCTTCGAATTGCAGCAGTACATTCGGCCAGCGGCGTTTTACAGCCTGAATGAATTCATCTACGAAGTCATCGTATTCTTTGCCTGTAATGCGAGGATGGCGCCAGCCCATGTACAGCGGATCATTCAAGCGTTGTGGGTTATTAGTCCCCACATCCAATACGACAGGCAGGGTGTAAGCCGGGCTGATCCCACCACAGGAGGTATATAAAGATAATTTACCGATAGGGATCCCCATACCACCAATCCCCTGATCGCCAAGACCCAGAATACGTTCACCATCGGTGACAACGATAACTTTAACATTCTGTTTGGTGGCGTTTTGCAGCATGTCATCAATATAAGCCCGGTTCGGGTAAGAGATGAATAAACCACGGGCACGGCGGTAAATGTCAGAGAAATGTTCACACGCTTCACCGACGGTTGGTGTGTAAATAATAGGCATCATTTCGCTGAGATGGGCGTCAAGGAGCCGGTAGAAAAGAGTTTCGTTGGTGTCCTGAATATTCCTCAGATAAATATGTTTATCCGCGTCATTTTTGAAATCGCAATATTGGCGATAAGCGCGTTCGGTCTGTTCTTCAATTGTTTCAACGGTCTGAGGTAATAAGCCATGCAGATTGAAGTTGCTGCGTTCTTCTTCCGTAAAAGCGCTGCCTTTATTCAGCAGGGGAAATTCCAACAAGATGGGGCCAGCGTAGGGAATATAGAGAGGACGTTTACTTTCGTGTTCCAGTTCCATGATGCTTACTCTTTAGACTAATCAATAACAAAATCGGTAAATCAGCTATAGATCCTAAGAAGATAAAAAAATAAGTACAGTAAATGTTACTTAAATATGTCTATCATGAGCAAAAATGAGAGATAACATGCGGAATTCGCTAATTAAATGTTATTTAATTTCTCGCTTTTGCCCAAAATTCTTCCAGGATGGTCATTTTTTAGCAATGGAACTGTCAGAACGTATGACACTCCGTTTGCTTACAGCCGAGGGAAACTAAGGTAGATTCAGTCGCATTCCATTGTGATAGATGATTGTTTTGTCCTTCTACTAATATCGCCCGTTTGATGGTTCGGCAATCACTGCCTGACATGTTCATCAATATTAGAGCTGCCTGTAAAGGGGGTAAGCTCGGATTGAATGCAGCATTTTCTGCATAGCGGCCGGTATAAATACGATTTTGCTCATCCATCAGAGCAATACCTGAGTGGGATTGGCTATAAGGCGAATGACTCTGATTCGCAGCATCCAGTGCAGCCAGTACGAGTTCGTCATTGGTATCCAACTGGTAGCCATGATGAATGCTATCCAGCAACAAGGGAGTATCTCCTAAATCACGTGGGCCGAATGCCTCTGGTAGATAGTCAGCCAGAGTTAATCGTGGGTGATCAGGTAAACAGATTTCCAATTGTGCTCCACTGTTTAATTCGTTCATAAATTGGCGGCAATGGCCGCAAGGAGAACAATTAACAGTGACGGATAGCAGTTTTTTCTCACCACGTAACCAAGCATGGGTAATGGCTGATTGTTCGGCATGGACAGTTTGCTGTAACGGAACGCCCACAAATTCCATGTTGGCACCAAAATAGAAGTTTCCGCTGTCTCCTTGTGCGATAGCACCGACATGAAAGTGCGAGATGGGAGCAATAGAACAGGCCGCAGCGAGTGGCAACAGGGCAAGTGCCAACGCATGATCATCAAAGCCGCAGCTCTGCTTAATTGACTCCACCTGCTCTGCTGTCAGCATAGCTGGAAAATCATCATTACCAATGTAGGGCAATAGAGCCTTTTGCAATTTAGGCGTGATTTCTGACCAGATAGCGTGAAAACGAGCTTGCATAGAATAATCTCCAAGTTAATTGAAGGTTATTCTAGGATGATTAGTTAGGTTTATAATGTGATGTATTCCATATAATTAATGAAATTTATGTAACAAAGATATTATTTTAACAACTTACGTCAAATTTTTTACTATTTGAATGATTTTTTCACTTTTTGGTAACTAACCAAAAAGATGCAGTAACACAGGAAATAAGAAAGGCGCGATCAATGAAGTAATAACGCCGCAAGTCATCAGTGCCAGTGAACTATATGCACCCTCGACATGATCTATTTCAGCACATCGTGCAGTTCCTACGGCATGAGAAGCTGTACCCATCGCTAGCCCTCTGGAGGCCTGGGTTTTAATTTTTAAGAAATTAAACAGATTATGGCCAAAAATTGCACCTAAGATACCAACAGCAATGACACAGGCGGCACTGATGGCTGGAATACCCCCAATAGAATGAGCGACTGCCATGGCGATAGGAGTTGTAACTGATTTTGGTAATACAGAAGCTGCGATTTCAGGGGTAGCGCCTGCCCATAAAGCAATAGCTGTACCTGTTACCATTGCAGTAACACAGCCGATGAAGCAGATACTGATAATAGATTTCCATTGAGCACGGATTTGATGGAGCTGTTCGTACAGCGGAAAGGCTAGAGCAACAACAGCAGGTTGTAACAAATCATTCAATATCCGGCTACCGGCAAAATAATGTTCATAAGGGGTATGAGTCAGCAGCAGCAGAGGAATAATGACTGCCATTGATATCAATAAGGGGTTTAAAATAGGAAATCTGAATCGGACAGATAGTTTTTTGGCAAGATAGAAGACAGCCAAGGTTAATGGCAATGACCACCAGATATGGTTTAGCATTTTTATTTTCTCTCCTGTTGTGATGATTTCTGTTCTGGTAATTGTTTTTTGTGATTGGTGCCGATAATGGCGCGTTCGCGGTGGACATAATGAGAGCTGTAAGCAACGGTAATCATGACGATGACAGTACTGATGATACAGGAAAGGGCAATCGGGAGTATCTGTTGGCTGAGCTGTGGATAATATTCCATGACACCGACCCCGATGGGTAAAAAGAGCAATGTCATGTTTTTCATCAATAAGCTACAGCCCGGTTTTACCCAATGAGCGGGAATAATCTGAAGCGCTAGCAAACAGAACAGAAGAAGCAAGCCAATAATACTACCGGGGAGAGAGCAGGGGAGATGTGCTGAAATGAGATTCCCTACAATGAGGCATAAGTAGAGCAGCACAAATGCACGCAGATATTGCCAACCTGCCATGAGTACGTTTTGGAAAGACATAACGTATAATTCCTCAATGTAAAGAGGGTTATCATACGATTAATATTGTTAGTGTGCTATAGGTCACATTAAAAAGCGGGTTTAGAAAACCCGCCTTACTATTTTCGGAACATCAGTCTCAGAGTATCAGGTGATTACTTAACCTGCATACCAGGCTGAGCCCCGCTGTCCGGGCTTAACAGGAAAATTTCTTTTCCTCCAGGGCCTGCTGCCATCACCATGCCTTCTGAAATACCAAAACGCATTTTACGTGGAGCAAGATTAGCCACCATAACGGTCAGGCGGTTTTCTAATGCTTTTGGATCCGGATAAGCAGCGCGGATGCCGGAGAAGACTTGACGAGTTTCACCACCAAGATCAAGGATCAATTTCAGCAGTTTATCTGAGCCTTCAACAAAATCAGCCTGCTTAATCAATGCAATACGTAGATCAATTTTAGCAAAATCATCAAATGTGATGGTGTCTTGAATTGGATCATCTGCCAGAGGGCCTATCAGGGTTTTTTGTGGCTCAATGTTCTCCTTGGAGTCATCTACCATTGCTTCAACTTTAGCCATATCCATACGGTTAAACAGTGCCTTAAATGGTGAAACATCATGATTCAGCAGAGGTTGCTGGATACCATCCCAAGTCAGTTCGGTATTCAGGAATGCTTCTGCACGGACAGCGAGACCCGGAAGAATAGGCTTCAGGTAAGTCATCAGCACGCGGAACAGGTTGATGCCCATTGAGCAGATAGTTTGAAGATCTGCATCCCGGCCTTCTTCTTTCGCCACAACCCACGGTGCTTGTTCATCAACATAACGGTTAGCAAGATCTGCCAATGCCGTGATTTCACGAACAGCCTTACCAAATTCACGATTAGTGAAATCTTCTGCAATTCCCTGTGCGGCATCAACAAATTTCTGGTACAGCGTGGGATCAGCGAGCTGATCTGCCAGTTTACCGGCAAAACGCTTATTGATGAAACCAGCGTTACGTGAAGCCAGGTTAACGATTTTATTAACGATGTCACTGTTGACGCGCTGAACGAAGTCTTCCAGATTCAGGTCGATATCATCAATGCGGGAAGAGAGTTTCGCTGCGTAGTAATAACGCAGGCAGTCTGCATCCAGATGCTTCAGATAAGTCTCTGCTTTGATGAAAGTTCCGCGAGACTTAGACATCTTAGTGCCGTTGACAGTAATGTAACCATGAACAAACACGTTGGTTGGCTTGCGGTAATTGCTGCCTTCTAACATCGCTGGCCAGAACAGGCTATGGAAATAGACGATATCTTTACCAATGAAGTGGTAAAGATCTGCTTTGGAATCTTTCGCCCAGAATTCATCGAAATTCAGGTCACCACGTTTATCACACAGGTTCTGGAATGAACCCATATAGCCGATTGGTGCATCCAGCCAGACATAGAAATATTTACTTGGTTCATCAGGGATCTCAAAACCGAAATAAGGCGCATCACGGGTGATATCCCATTGTTGCAGCCCTGCTTCGAACCACTCCTGCATTTTATTTGCTACCTGCTCTTGCAAGGTGCCAGAGCGAGTCCATTGTTGAAGCATATCGCTGAATACTGGCAGGTCGAAGAAGAAATGCTCTGTGCTACGCATTTCTGGTGTTGCGCCAGATACAACTGAACGAGGGTTGATCAATTCTGTTGGAGAATAGGTTGTTCCACACACTTCACAGTTATCGCCGTACTGATCTTCCGCCTTACATTTCGGACAGGAGCCTTTGACGAAACGATCAGGCAGGAACATGCTTTTTTCTGGATCGAACAGTTGAGAAATGGTTCGATTCTTGATGTAACCGTTTTTTTTCAGTTTCAGATAAATTTCTGACGCAAGTGCTCTGTTTTCTTCGCTGTGCGTAGAATGGTAGTTATCGTAACTGATAGCAAAACCAGCAAAATCCTGCTGATGCTCCAGGTGCACTTTGTCGATCATCTCTTCTGGCGAAATCCCAGCCTGCTGGGCTTTCAGCATGATTGGTGTACCGTGAGCATCGTCAGCACAGACAAAGTGAACCTCTTTGCCGCGCATTCGATGATAACGAACCCAAATATCAGCCTGAATGTGTTCTAAGATGTGACCGAGATGAATTGGACCGTTAGCATAGGGTAACGCACAGGTCACCAGTAATTTTTTCGCGACTTGAGACATAGTTAGGATCTGACTTCCATAAATTGAAAAGGGTTTTTGATGTTACCTGATAAGGAGCATTGTCGCTAGGGTAATGCGAGAACTTCATCTCTTTTGTTTTGTTCTTATCGTAAGCTGTCTGCTTCTGCTATGATGGACGGACAGTTTTAGCTTGAAAAAGATAAATCAAAAGGAGCCGGGATGAACTCACGATCCCCCGAGCAGACCAATCCTGACCTGCTGAGAGAAAGCGTTGCGAAAATATTGGCAGCATTCAAACATCCGACATTAGAACAAGATTTAGTGACTCTGAAAGCATTGCATCGCTGTACTGTTCTGGATGGGATACTACATATTGAATTAATGATGCCCTTCGTTTGGAAACGAGCTTTTGAAACATTGAAGGAAGAAACAACTCATTTCTTACAAGCTGTTACAGATGCAAAAGGTGTTGAATGGCGGCTTTCCCATGATATCTGTACCTTACGCCGAGCTAACAACTTACCGGGTGTTAATGGCGTACGTAATATTCTGGCAGTCAGCTCAGGAAAAGGTGGCGTGGGTAAATCCAGCACGGCCGTGAATCTGGCACTGGCTTTGGCTCAGGAAGGGGCAAAAGTAGGTATTCTGGATGCAGATATCTACGGTCCATCGGTTCCTAATATGCTTGGGACAGCCAAAGAGCGCCCGACTTCACCTGATGGTCAGCACATGGCCCCAATTATGGTACATGGCATGGCGACAAATTCCATTGGTTATCTTGTCACCGATGATAACGCAATGGTGTGGCGTGGCCCGATGGCAAGTAAAGCACTTATGCAGATGCTACAAGATACATTGTGGCCGGATCTGGACTATCTGGTAATCGATATGCCACCAGGAACTGGGGATATCCAGTTAACGTTATCCCAGAATATTCCGGTGACTGGTGCATTGGTTGTTACAACACCGCAGGATATTGCCCTGATTGATGCTATGAAAGGTATTGTCATGTTCCAGAAAGTCAACGTACCAGTGCTAGGGATTATTGAGAACATGAACACGCATATCTGTAGTCACTGTGGCCAACATGAGCCGATTTTTGGTGAGGGAGGCGCAGAAAAACTGGCGGAAAAATACGAATGCCAATTATTGGGCAAGATCCCTCTGCATATTTCACTGCGTGAAGACCTTGATCGCGGAGAACCAACGGTTACCAGCCAGCCTGATAGTGAATTTGCGGACATTTATCATGAAATTGCTGCGAATATTTCTGCCCAGATGTACTGGCGAGGAGATAAAATACCGACTGAAATTTCTTTCCGTGAAGTTTGATTTAAGTGATCAAATGAAGAGTGCACAATTATACTCTGTTTGAGGTACATCGTTCTGAATGGATGATACACGGTTCTGTCGGTAAACTGATAAAAGAATATAACGGCTTTATTGAGAGATTTAATAGATTAGATTGATGATTATTCCATTGATATTGTCGTCATTTAGTTGTGGTTTATGGTATAGGGATTGTTATATCAAAAACGTAGAACAATGGCTCTATTGTTACAGGATCATCTGTTACAGAGCGATTGTTCTACACTTGGTGATTTCTATTTCATCTACTATAGCTATCATCTGAAATTTAACGGGATATTTTCAAGGAATTATTTCGGACATAATCTTGAGATTAGTTTTGTGAATCGCTTTGGTACTGGTTTTTGAACATTATTTTTAAGTCATTTTTCCATTTGCAGACCTGTGGTTGCGGAATTTTTCTGCGAAGCGTATTGAAAAAAGCGAGGCTTATCTTGTTTGCGCTGGCATAGAAGCTACTAACTCCTTATAATCCGCCAAACATAGCGTGACAGAATGCTATTTTCCCACTTTATTTTTTCTTTTTAACCAGGTTATTTCTAGTATGGCTGATGAAGCACATAAGTGTACAATCGTAGGTATTTCAGGCGCCTCTGCTTCGGGCAAAAGTCTTATTGCCAGCACACTTTATAGAGAATTACGCGCTCAGGTTGGTGATCACAATATCGGAGTTATTCCAGAAGATTGCTATTACAAAGACCAAACTGATACTCCACTGGAAGAACGCTATAAAGTCAATTATGACCACCCAAGTTCAATGGATCACAATTTACTATTCGAGCATATTCAGGCACTGAAAGCCGGGAAGTCCGTTGAATTGCCCCAATATGACTACGTTGCTCATACCCGCAAACCAGAATCCATTCATTTTGAACCGAAGCGAGTTATTATCCTTGAAGGTATCCTATTATTAACGGATAAGCGTTTGCGTCAGGAACTGGATTTTTCTATTTTTGTTGATACACCATTGGATATCTGTCTGATGCGTCGCATCAAGCGCGATGTGAATGAGCGTGGGCGTTCACTGGATTCTGTAATAGAGCAGTATAAAAAAACAGTTCGTCCGATGTTCCTGCAATTCATAGAGCCATCAAAACAATATGCGGACATTATTGTTCCCCGTGGCGGTAAAAACCGTGTGGCTATCGACATACTGAAAGCCAAGATTGGTCAATTTTGCGAATAACCTGATGTTCAGGAATTCATAAGTATCATCGTATTTTGAGAGGAAGTAATGCGACTCTGTGACCGTGACATTATTAAATGGCTTGATGAAGGTAAACTGGAAATTACCCCACGTCCTCCTGTCGAACGTATTAATGGGGCAACTGCTGATGTTCGCCTTGGGAATCAGTTTCGCGTTTTTCGTGGTCATACTGCTGCTTATATTGACTTGAGTGGTCCTAAGGCTGAAGTCAATGCGGCACTTGATCGCGTCATGAGTGATGAAATTAGTTTGCCGGATGGGGAGGCTTTTTTTCTGCATCCCGGCGAACTGGCACTGGCAGTGACACTGGAATCTGTCACATTGCCTGCTAATCTTGTTGGTTGGTTGGATGGTCGTTCATCTCTGGCTCGTCTTGGTTTGATGGTCCATGTCACTGCTCACAGGATTGACCCAGGTTGGCATGGTCAAATTGTTCTGGAATTCTATAATTCAGGAAAATTACCGTTAGCTTTGCGTCCGGGTATGGTCATTGGGGCTTTGAGTTTTGAGCCGCTTTCAGGCGCTGCTGACCGTCCTTATAACCGACGTCAGGATGCTAAATATAAAAATCAGAAAGGAGCAGTGGGGAGTCGAATCAGCGAAGACTAATCTTTCCTGGTGAAAATTTCTGGTAAAGTAGTCATTTGGTGAAAATAGTCATCTTGTGGACATGAGACTGAGGAAGTCATGAAAAGATTGTTGACGACACTCGTTATTTTGTTAGTGGTAGTTGTTACGGGGCTAACAGCATTAGTCGTGCTGATTAATCCAAACGATTTTCGTGGCTACATAGTTAAACAAGTACAAAAAAAGAGTGGCTATCAGCTTGTGTTGCAGGATGACCTCCGTTGGCATGTCTGGCCAAAATTGAGTATTTTGACCGGACAGGTATCACTGACTGCTCCCAATGCGAAAATGCCTGCTGTTATGGCAGAAAATATGCGCCTGGATATTGAGTTGCTGCCATTGTTATCTCATCAACTTTCTGTCAAAGAAGTGATGCTTAAAGGGGCTGTTTTGCGGTTTACACCGGATAGTCAGCCACAAAAAAAACCAGAAGCTCCCATTGCACCTGAAGGTGATTTTCATTATCCCGTAGTGGATGATGCTCATAGCTGGAATTTGGATATCGATAAAATCAAAGTAGAGAATAGTTTATTGATTTGGCAAACCGATACCCATTCGCAGCTAAATATGCGGGATATTGATTTGCTGATGAAACGCCAGGATCAGAATCACGTTAATCTCGAACTCAATAGTAATATTAATAAGAATCAGCAAGAATTTGCCTTTGAGGTTAACGCTTCTTTCGATATTTCTGATTATCCAAATAATTTAACTGGTGATATCAGTTCGTTTAAATATCAGTTACAGGGTGTTGGTCTCCCGCCTGAAGGCATAGCTGGATCGGGTAGTGCAGCTGTAAAATATGATGCTTTCTCCTCATCTATTTCGTTGCAGAAAATAGCACTGACGATGAATGATAGTGAATTGGCAGGCAATGTTGCGATTAACCTGAAAGATAAACCGCACTATTCCATCAATCTGTCTTCACCAAAATTAGATTTAGATAATTTGTTAGGATGGGATAAGTTATCACAGTATAGTTTACAGGCAAAACTTGATTATCGGGCTGAAAATAATTCGGCAAAACCTGTGATTGCAAAGTCAGTTTCTCCTTTATCAAATTATGATCTCAGTTTTCTGAAAGAATTTAATGCTCATCTGTTATTCATGGCGAATAAATTTATTTATCAGGGTATGAATATCGATAACTTTGTCTTTAAAGCCGTCAATGATGAGGGAATAACGGAGATTTTGAGATTAAGTGGTAACGTATTTGGTGGTCGTTTTGCACTTCCTGCCACAATTGATGCAACAGTTAATCCGGCTAAATTACATGCGAAACCTCTGTTGCAAGACATTGACTTACAACCACTATTGAAAGCTTTGGCTTTACCATCGGTGTTTAGTGGACAATTTGCGTTGGATGGAGATCTTTTGGGAGATGGCTACGATGAATATGCAGTTACCCATTACTGGCAGGGAGATCTGAGTATTGGCGTGAAAAATGCGCGTTTAGACGGGTTGAATATCCCTTTGCTTATTCAGCAATCTTTTTCAAGAATGACTGATTTGGTTCAACAGCCGACGAATATTCAGAACTTTACTGATGCACAAAATCTGTCAGTAAAAGCTCAACTGAATAAAGGTGATATTAAAATTAATAACCTTTCTGCAACATCTGGTATTTCGAGAATTGAAGGGCAGGGTGAGGCAAATTTACTGAAACAGAGTGTCGATGTTGCGTTGGCGGTTCAGTTAATCAGTGGGTGGGGGCAAGAAAACGAATTAGTTAGTCGTTTAGAAAAACTAAAAGTACCACTGCGGGTTTATGGTAATTGGGATAATCTGCAATATACCTTGAATGTTGAACCGATATTGCGTGATGAATTACAGCAAAAAGTCAAGAAATCCATTAAAAACTGGCTTGAGAATAATGATAATAGTGAAGTAAGAAAAAAGCTGCTAAATAAGCTGAGTAAATAGTTGAACTTATCATAATTGATAAAATAAACAGGTGAGCGTTTTAACGTTCACCTGTTTGTGAAAAAATTGATAGTGAGTTGATAGTGGTGTTACACCACTATCAACTTATAGATCAAATAACAGATGGGTTTTTCATTTCCTGTTTCTGTTAATACCCCATAACTTCATAATAGAATTGTGGAGTCCAGCCTAATTGTGGAGTGATAACCGATATAGTTAAGGTGTCTTTCGATATTCCCATTCCATCCGGATTATTGCGTTGTGTTTTAACATCAGCCGGGTAGCTAGGGTTTTGACCATCGAAATTATCTCCGACAATACTGGCATGACATGAAATGATGCCATTTGACAAGCTGATTGGCAGTTGTACTTTGTAGTAATTGGTGTAATACGTTATTCCACCGATAACTGACATATTAACTGCTTGAATTGGGTCACTGGCTACGGCAACCCCGTTTATCTGGATGATATCACCAAGTCTGATGACAGTGGCTTCTTGTCCGATTAAACGAGATTCAATATTTAACCCAACCAGATTAGCTAAACCAAGATTTCTTACAAAAGCATTTTTGTCTGGAATATCAGCTCCGTTCTCATTTTTTGCCAGCCGACTATTGGCGTTTGTGTTTACTTTCGCTATACGAGAATCTACTTCGTTTTTGCTATAGGCGCCTACATCGGATGCAGTAAGTACAATGTCTGTTAACAATGCCTTACTATTCACTGTACGAGTTAATGGAACTTTGCCGTTTACATTATTATTGGCATCATTTGCTAACTTCCTGACTGTATGGATTTGTTGATCGATTTCTCCTCTAGTATAGGTATCTATATCAGATGCAGTAAGTGTAATGTCTGTTAACAGCGCTTTATGATTCACTGTACGAGTCATTGGCACTTTGCTATCAGCATTGTTATTGGCAGAGTTTACTAGCTCATGAATATTATCAATAAGCTGGCTGGTTTCTTCTTTGTTGTAGGCATCGACATCAGCCGCCACCAGTTTAATGTCATTCACCAACTCTTTATTGTTGATGCGGCGGGTTAACGGCACTTTGCTTTCTGCCACTTTCATGATCGGTGCATCACCGTCTTTAATCCGTGCATCGGTTTCGCTCTTGCTGTAGGCACCAACATCAGCCGCCACCAGTTTAATGTCATTGACCAGCTCTTTATCATTGACACGGCGGGTTAACGGCACTTTGCTGTCCGCGGCTTTCAGGGCCTGTTGGGCTTCATTCAGGGCCCGCTGGGCTTCATGTATAGCCTTCTGGGTTTCCTGCATGACTTGCGCATCACCGTCTTTGATCCGGCTATCGGTTTCGTCCTTGCTGTAGGCGCCGACATTGGCGGCAGTCAGGGTAATGTCATTGACCAGCTCTTTATCATTGACACGGCGGGTCAGAGGCACTTTGCTGTCCGCGGCTTTCAGAGCCTGTTGAGCTTCCTGCATAGCCTTCTGGGCTTCCTGCATGATCGGGGTATCACCGTCTTTGATCCGGCTATCGGTTTCGTCCTTGCTGTAGGCGCCGACATCGGCGGCAGTCAGGGCAATGTCATTGACCAGCTCTTTATCATTGACACGGCGGGTCAGAGGCACTTTGCTGTCTGCGGCTTTCAGGGCCCGCTGGGCTTCCTGCATAGCCTTCTGGGTTTCCTGCATGACTTGCGCATCACCGTCTTTGATCCGGCTATCGGTTTCATCCTTGCTGTAGGCGCCGACATCGGCGGCAGTCAGGGTAATATCATTGACCAGCTCTTTGTCGTTGACACGGCGGGTTAACGGCACCTTAGTGTCCGCTACTTTCATGACTTGCGTATTGGTTTCTTCCTTGCTGTAGGCGCCGACATCGGCGGCGGTCAGGGTAATGTCATTGACCAGCTCTTTATCATTGACACGGCGGGTTAACGGCACTTTGCTGTCCGCGGCTTTCAGGGCCTGTTGGGCTTCATTCAGGGCCCGCTGGGCTTCATGTATAGCCTTCTGGGTTTCCTGCATGACTTGCGCATCACCGTCTTTGATCCGGCTATCGGTTTCGTCCTTGCTGTAGGCGCCGACATCGGCGGCAGTCAGGGCAATGTCATTGACCAGCTCTTTATCATTGACACGGCGGGTTAACGGCACCTTAGTGTCCGCCACTTTCATGACTTGCGTATTGGTTTCTTCCTTGCTGTAGGCGCCGACATCGGCGGCGGTCAGGGTAATGTCATTGACCAGCTCTTTATCATTGACACGGCGGGTCAGAGGCACTTTGCTGTCCGCGGCTTTCAGAGCCTGTTGAGCTTCCTGCATAGCCTTCTGGGCTTCCTGCATGATCGGGGTATCACCGTCTTTGATCCGGCTATCGGTTTCGTCCTTGCTGTAGGCGCCGACATCGGCGGCAGTCAGGGTAATGTCATTGACCAGCTCTTTATCATTGACACGGCGGGTCAGAGGCACTTTGCTGTCCGCGGCTTTCAGGGCCTGTTGAGCTGCCTGCATGATCGGGGCATCACCGTCTTTGATCCGGCTATCGGTTTCATCCTTGCTGTAGGCGCCGACATCGGCGGCAGTCAGGGTAATGTCATTGACCAGCTCTTTATCATTGACACGGCGGGTTAACGGCACCTTAGTGTCCGCCACTTTCATGACTTGCGTATTGGTTTCTTCCTTGCTGTAGGCGCCGACATCGGCGGCGGTCAGGGTAATGTCATTGACCAGCTCTTTATCATTGACACGGCGGGTTAACGGCACTTTGCTGTCCGCGGCTTTCAGGGCCTGTTGAGCTGCCTGCATGATCGGGGCATCACCGTCTTTGATCCGGCTATCGGTTTCATTCTTGCTGTAGGCGCCGACATCGGCGGCAGTCAGGGTAATGTCATTGACCAGCTCTTTATCATTGACACGGCGGGTTAACGGCACCTTAGTGTCCGCCACTTTCATGACTTGCGTATCGGTTTCTTCCTTGCTGTAGGCGCCGACATCGGCGGCAGTCAGGGCAATGTCATTGACCAGCTCTTTATCATTGACACGGCGGGTCAGAGGCACTTTGCTGTCCGCGGCTTTCAGAGCCTGTTGAGCTTCCTGCATAGCCTTCTGGGCTTCCTGCATGATCGGGGTATCACCGTCTTTGATCCGGCTATCGGTTTCGTCCTTGCTGTAGGCGCCGACATCGGCGGCAGTCAGGGTAATGTCATTGACCAGCTCTTTATCATTGACACGGCGGGTCAGAGGCACTTTGCTGTCCGCGGCTTTCAGGGCCTGTTGAGCTGCCTGCATGATCGGGGCATCACCGTCTTTGATCCGGCTATCGGTTTCATCCTTGCTGTAGGCGCCGACATCGGCGGCAGTCAGGGTAATGTCATTGACCAGCTCTTTATCATTGACACGGCGGGTTAACGGCACTTTGCTGTCCGCGGCTTTCAGGGCCTGTTGAGCTGCCTGCATGATCGGGGCATCACCGTCTTTGATCCGGCTATCGGTTTCGTCCTTGCTGTAGGCGCCGACATCGGCGGCAGTCAGGGCAATGTCATTGACCAGCTCTTTGTCGTTGATACGGCGGGTTAACGGCACCTTAGTGTCCGCCACTTTCATGACTTGCGTATCGGTTTCTTCCTTGCTGTAGGCGCCGACATCGGCGGCAGTCAGGGTAATGTCATTGACCAGCTCTTTATCATTGACACGGCGGGTCAGAGGCACTTTGCTGTCCGCGGCTTTCAGGGCCTGTTGAGCTGCCTGCATGATCGGGGCATCACCGTCTTTGATCCGGCTATCGGTTTCGTCCTTGCTGTAGGCGCCGACATCGGCGGCGGTCAGGGTAATGTCATTGACCAGCTCTTTGTCGTTGACACGGCGGGTCAGAGGCACTTTGCTGTCTGCGGCTTTCAGGGCCTGTTGAGCTTCATTCAATGCTCTCTGGGCTTCATGCATAGCCTTCTGGGTTTCCTGCATGACTTGCGCATCGCCGTCTTTGATCCGGCTATCGGTTTCGTCCTTGTTGTAGGCGCCGACATCGGCGGCGGTCAGGGTAATGTCATTGACCAGCTCTTTGTCGTTGATACGGCGGGTTAACGGCACCTTAGTGTCCGCCACTTTCATGACTTGCGTATCGGTTTCTTCCTTGCTGTAGGCGCCGACATCGGCGGCAGTCAGGGTAATGTCATTGACCAGCTCTTTATCATTGACACGGCGGGTCAGAGGCACTTTGCTGTCCGCGGCTTTCAGGGCCTGTTGAGCTGCCTGCATGATCGGGGCATCACCGTCTTTGATCCGGCTATCGGTTTCGTCCTTGCTGTAGGCGCCGACATCGGCGGCAGTCAGGGTAATGTCATTGACCAGCTCTTTATCATTGACACGGCGGGTCAGAGGCACTTTGCTGTCCGCGGCTTTCAGGGCCTGTTGAGCTGCCTGCATGATCGGGGCATCACCGTCTTTGATCCGGCTATCGGTTTCGTCCTTGCTGTAGGCGCCGACATCGGCGGCGGTCAGGGTAATGTCATTGACCAGCTCTTTATCATTGACACGGCGGATTAACGGCACTTTGCTGTCCGCGGCTTTCAGGGCCTGTTGAGCTTCATTCAGGGCTCGCTGGGCTTCATGCATAGCCTTCTGGGTTTCCTGCATGACTTGCGCATCGCCGTCTTTGATCCGGCTATCGGTTTCGTCCTTGCTGTAGGCGCCGACATCGGCGGCGGTCAGGGTAATGTCATTGACCAGCTCTTTATCATTGACACGGCGGGTTAACGGCACCTTGCTGTCTGCGGCTTTCAGGGCCTGTTGAGCTTCATTCAATGCTCTCTGGGCTTCATGCATAGCCTTCTGGGTTTCCTGCATGACTTGCGCATCGCCGTCTTTGATCCGGCTATCGGTTTCGTCCTTGCTGTAGGCGCCGACATCGGCGGCGGTCAGGGTAATGTCATTGACCAGCTCTTTATCATTGACACGGCGGGTTAACGGCACTTTGCTGTCCGCCACTTTCATGACCTGTGCATCACCGTCTTTGATCCGCGCATCGGTTTCGTCCTTGCTGTAAGCGCCGACATTGGCGGCAGTCAGGGTAATGTCATTGACCAGCTCTTTATCGTTGACACGGCGGGTCAGAGGCACTTTGCTGTCTGCGGCTTTCAGGGCCTGTTGAGCTTCATTCAATGCTCGCTGGGCTTCATGCATAGCCTTCTGGGTTTCCTGCATGACTTGCGCATCGCCGTCTTTAATCCGGCTATCGGTTTCGTCCTTACTGTAGGCGCCGACATCGGCGGCAGTCAGGGTAATATCATTGACCAGCTCTTTGTCGTTGACACGGCGGATTAACGGCACTTTGCCGTCCGCGGCTTTCAGAGCCTGTTGAGCTTCATGCATAGCCTTCTGGGTTTCCTGCATGACTTGCGCATCACCGTCTTTAATCCGGCTATCGGTTTCGTCCTTGCTGTAGGCGCCGACATTGGCGGCAGTCAGGGTAATGTCATTGACCAGCTCTTTATCGTTGACACGGCGGGTCAGAGGCACTTTGCTGTCTGCGGCTTTCAGAGCCTGTTGAGCTTCATGCATAGCCTTCTGGGTTTCCTGCATGACTTGCGCATCACCGTCTTTAATCCGGCTATCGGTTTCGTCCTTGCTGTAGGCCCCAACATCGGCGGCAGTCAGGGTAATGTCATTGACCAGCTCTTTGTCGTTGACACGGCGGGTTAACGGCACTTTGCTGTCCGCCACTTTCATGACCTGTGCATCACCGTCTTTGATCCGCGCATCGGTTTCATCCTTGCTGTAGGCGCCGACATCGGCGGCAGTCAGGGTAATGTCATTGACCAGCTCTTTGTCGTTGACACGGCGGGTTAACGGCACTTTGCTGTCCGCCACTTTCATGACCTGTGCATCACCCTCTTTGATCCGCGCATCGGTTTCGTCCTTGGTATAGGCGCCGACATCGGCGGCAGTCAGGGTAATGTCATTGACCAGCTCTTTGTCGTTGACACGGCGGGTTAACGGCACTTTACTGTCTGCGGCTTTCAGGGCTAATTCATTAGCTGATTTCACGGCTTTTGATGTTGCTGCATGGGCTTCACTGTTACTGTCTACAGCATTACTTAAGATAACAAATCCTTTGTTTTTCAACGTAGCATCTGGATGGTTACGGCTTTCTGCATGGTCTCTGATTTTGTCCCTTACGTATCTGCGAGTTGCTAAGCCAGAAAATAATTCTTCAAACGAACCTATCAAATTTATGTTATCAATAGGTAAAAGCATACGAATTGTTTGTTCATGCATCTGTGATTTGTACAGTTCAGCACAGTTTCCGATGGCAACTAGTGTACCACTTTTATCAAACAGGCCTATTTCACGGATCCACCAGCTACCCTCATCTTCTGGGAGTATCTGTTCAATAACAATTTGGTTAGGATTTTTAGGATCAATGAATAATCTGTCAATTTCTGCGCGATGTCTTTCATTAATCAATTGAGTTTGATTAGCATTAGGCGTTGGCAAATTTCCGTCGCCAACTGCCATATGTGTAATTTCAAACTTGTTACCTGAGGTTGCAGCGTCTTCCAGCTTATTGGCGCCTGAATCTGTCAATAATGAAAAATATTTCGTACTCATGTAATCCCCTTATTTATCAATGTCAAGTCAATGGAATAATTCACAAACCTGCCTGTTACGACACAAGTCCCTGTAGCATTTGCTTGAGCTATAACAGCAGACTGTTTAATGAGCTCATTGTTTTGGTAAACATGTGTTCGTGGAGAAATGTAGGCAGGTCATGCCTATATGAGACATACATTGCATCTGCAAGATAAAGCGGATTAATTATCTGAAAATTCAAATTAAATCAAAATAATGAAATTTGTCAGAAACGAAAAAACCGACATAGTGTCGGTTTTTGTCAGTAAATGATGTGTATCACTGAGTGGATTATTCTTTCATCTCTTCTTCTATTTTTAGCAAGGTGATTTTCACTTTGTTAATGCGATGACTAGTGATTTCCAGTGGTTCAAAAAGATAATCGCCAATTTGTAGTTGTTCCCCTTGTTGTGGAATATGTTGTAAATGTTCCATCAACAGGCCTGCTAGTGTTTGGTATTCGCGTTTTTCATCCAGTGGCAGTGGAACATAAAGTATCAGATCATCCAGTGGCATAAATCCATTGGCAATCCAATGCCCTTCTTCTGTGACCTGAATATCATGGCGAGCATCAATCTCTCCACTACCTACAGGCAAGTTTCCTGTGATGGTTTCCATTACATCTGTGACTGTGACAATACCTTCAACAGAGCCAAATTCATCAACAACAAAAGCAAAGTGAGTTTGTGCCTGACGGAACTGTTCTAACGCCTGAAGTAAAGAGAGAGATTCAGGGAAAATCAAAGGTTGTTGTACTAATTGCCGCAAATTAGATGTCTTATGAGTGAGTTGTTGATTAAGGATATCAATTACATGAACCACACCCAGCGGTTCATCACTAGTTTTTTCATCCGTGACAACAATCCGAGTATGTGGTTTTTGCTCCAGAAATATAGCCAGTTTATCAGTAGGTGAGTGAACATCAAGGTAAACCACGTCGTGGCGTGAGGTCATAATACTGCTGACTGTACGTTGTGCAAGACTAAAAACGCGGGCAATCATTTGCCGTTCTTGTGGTTCAAAAACTTCTTTGTGCTTTTCATGATCCGCGATCAAACTGGAGGTATGATTATCCAAATCCGCACTTTCACGTCTGCCATTTAAAATATGGAGGACAGCTTCTGCGGTTCTCTCACGCAGTGAGCGGGAAGCACTCAGGAATTTGCGACGATTGAACTGGGAGAATTGATTTAGTGCTTCGATCATAATGGAGAAGCCAATAGCGGCATAAAGATAGCCTTTGGGTATTTTGTAGCCAAAGCCTTCGGCTACCAGGCTGAAACCAATCATCAGTAGAAAACTGAGACACAGTATCACGATGGTAGGATGGGCATTAACAAACTTTGTCAGCGGCTTACTGGCCCATATCATCAGGATCATGGCGATGATGACCGCAGTAACCATGATGCCAATATGATTCACCATACCTACAGCGGTAATAACGGAATCCAGTGAGAAAACAGCATCTAAGACAATAATCTGTACGACAACTGCCCAAAAACTTGTTCCTTTACGTTGTTGATTGGTATGCAGGATTTTTCCTTCCAGCCGTTCATTCAATTCCATTGTGGCTTTAAATAGCAGAAACATTCCCCCTATCAGCATAATTAAATCACGGGCACTGAATGGGTGATCCCACAAGGTTAGCAATGGTGTTGTCAGAGAAATAAGCCAAGAGAGGCTGAATAGTAAGAGCAACCTCATCAAAAGAGCGCAGGACAAACCTGTGAGACGAGCTTTATCCCTCTGTTTTTCAGGAAGTTTATCTGCCAGAATGGCAATAAAGATTAAGTTGTCAATACCGAGAACAATTTCTAAAACGATAAGTGTGGCCAGACCTGCCCATATCGTTGGATCAGCGATCCATTCCATATAGTTTATTTTACCTTTTTAGTGTGACGGCTTGTGCCGACCTCTGAATAATGAGGATTGATTGCCAAAATATCAATAGGTGATTTATTACAGTTGGAAATTTTTTCAGCAAAAAAACAGTATCACAATATCGGTTGCATCAATAACTACCCCCGATACCCATTCCTGAGTTAACATGTGATCTCATTAACAAATTGTCTACTATATTTTGTTGTACGCTATATTGTTACATGTACAACATTTTGATAGGTAGCAAGTCATTATCAGACGGGAGTTATTCATGTCCAAGCAACAGATCGGTGTTGTCGGTATGGCGGTTATGGGACGCAATCTGGCGTTGAATATTGAAAGCCGTGGTTACTCTGTATCTATTTTTAACCGCTCCAGCGATAAAACTGATGAAGTTATCGCTGAAAATCCAGGGAAAAAATTAGTTCCAAGTTATTCCATTGAAGAGTTTGTCGATTCGCTGGAAAGGCCACGTCGTATTCTGTTAATGGTTAAAGCAGGTGAAGCTACGGATAAAACCATTGCATCTCTGACGCCGCATTTGGATAAGGGTGACATTCTGATCGATGGTGGCAACACCTATTTTCAGGATACTATCCGCCGTAATCGTGAATTATCCGCTCAAGGTTTTAACTTTATTGGTACAGGGGTTTCCGGTGGTGAAGAAGGTGCATTAAAAGGCCCTTCAATTATGCCGGGTGGTCAGAAAGAAGCTTATGAACTGGTTGCACCGATTTTGAAAGAGATCGCTGCTCAAGCAGATGGTGAACCTTGTGTGACTTATATTGGCCCGGATGGAGCAGGTCACTACGTGAAGATGGTTCATAATGGTATTGAGTATGGTGATATGCAGCTAATTGCTGAAGCTTATTCTTTGCTGAAACATTCACTGAATCTGAGCAATCAGGAACTGGCAGATGTATTCAATGATTGGAATCAGGGTGAGTTGAGTAGTTATCTGATTGAAATTACCTCTGATATCTTCAATAAGAAAGATGAAGAAGGTAAATATCTGGTAGATGTGATCCTGGATGAAGCCGCTAATAAAGGGACTGGTAAATGGACTAGCCAGAGTTCTCTGGATCTGGGTGTTCCAGTAACGTTGATTACTGAATCTGTCTTCGCGCGTTACATCTCTTCTATGAAAGATCAGCGAGTGGCTGCATCTAAAGTTCTGTCAGGGCCAGAAGCCCAGCCATTTAAAGGTGATAAGTCAGAATTTATTGAGAAAGTTCGTCGTGCTTTGTATTTAGGCAAGATCGTTTCTTATGCGCAAGGTTTCCAACAGTTGAAAGCATCTTCTGATGAATACAATTGGGATTTGAACTACGGTGAAATTGCCAAGATCTTCCGTGCTGGTTGTATTATTCGTGCGCAATTCCTGCAAAAAATTACGGATGCTTACAACGAAAACCAGGATATTGCTAACCTGTTGCTGGCACCTTACTTTAAACAAATCGCTGATGAATATCAGCAAGCTCTGCGCGATGTTGTTTCTTATGGTGTACAGAATGGTATTCCAACACCAACTTTCTCTGCGGCTATCTCTTATTACGATAGCTATCGCTCTGCCGTTTTGCCTGCCAACCTGATTCAGGCACAGCGCGACTATTTCGGAGCGCATACCTATAAGCGTATCGATAAAGAAGGTGTGTTTCACACTGAATGGTTATCATAATAGTTAGATATCTATAATAAATATTCAACTTTCAAAATGATGGGGTGCTGAGTTTTCAGCACCTTTTTGTAACAGAATTTTTTAATAAACAACATATAAGGAAATGATCTCTATCTCACCAACCATTCAGCAAATTGCGCCAGCCAGTGAGCCATATTTGCATCAAAAGCATGATGCATCACAATAATGCAGATAACCACCAGCCCAATTATTACCAGAACAAAAATATTATTCATAGAATAATCACCTATTTCGTCTGGTTAAATTATAGCAAAATATAAATTTTGTTTAAGTTTTTCTGGTTAACTGGAGAGTATTCTAAATGTGACTAACTCCGGTATGGCGATACCTGAGCGCCCTCCGGTGGTGTTTTGAATGTTTAATCCTGTATTTGACTCATTTTAAAATAAATTTTTATTTTTTTAGGTTTAGTGAATTTCAGTTTATTTTTTAATCCTACACTGGAGGTTATTGATGTGAGTCAAAATTACTGATGCAGATAAGTGACAAATTATAAATCACTTCTCTTACATCAGGATTTGAGATACCTCAGTAAAATCTAAGGAGTTCTTAATGGCAATATCAACTTTCTTTATCCCAGCAGTGAATAAAATCGGTATGGGATGCTTGAATGAAGCCGTTGAGTTAGTGAAAACTTATGGCTATAAACAGGCCTTGATTGTCACTGACCATGTGCTGAACGAGATTGGTGTTGTTGGGAAAGTTCAGAGGTTATTGACTGATGTAGGGATAAAAAGTGCAGTTTATGATGGAACGAATCCGAACCCAACTACGATCAATGTTGAACAAGGGCTGGCTATTCTGCGTCAGCATGATTGTGATTTTGTAATTTCTCTGGGTGGTGGTTCACCACACGACTGTGCAAAAGGTATTGCGCTGGTTGCCGCAAATGGTGGTGATATCCGTGATTATGAAGGTGTTGATCGCTCTGCGAAACCCCAATTGCCGCTGATAGCAATTAATACTACAGCAGGGACAGCTTCCGAAATGACGCGTTTTTGTATCATCACAGATATAGATCGCCATATTAAAATGGCAATTGTGGACAAAAACGTGACTCCAATCTTATCAGTCAATGATCCTGCATTGATGATTGGAATGCCAAAAGGGCTGACAGCTGCGACGGGTATGGATGCATTGACTCACGCGATTGAAGCCTATGTATCTATAGCAGCTAACCCGATCACTGATGCCTGTGCGTTAAAAGCGGTAACAATGATTAGCCGCTATTTGCGCCGTGCTGTTAAAGATGGTAGTGATGTGGAAGCGCGTGAAAATATGGCTTATGCCCAATTCTTAGCGGGTATGGCATTCAATAATGCTTCTTTGGGTTATGTTCACGCGATGGCGCACCAGTTAGGTGGTTTTTATGACCTGCCACATGGTGTCTGTAATGCGGTGTTATTACCTCATGTACAGCGCTTTAATGCCAAAGCCGCAGCATCTCGCTTGAAAGATATTGCTGCTGCGATGGGAGCCAATGTTGCGAATGTCGATGATCAAGAGGGTGCAGAAGTATGTATTCAAGAGATCAGTCGGCTGGCAAAAGATGTCAATATCCCGGCGGGATTAGCTGAGCTGAATGTTAAAGCAGAAGATATCCCAACATTGTCAGCTAATGCCTTAAAAGATGCTTGTGGTTTCACCAATCCGATTCAGGCATCACATGAAGAGATTGTTGCTATTTTCGAAGAGGCAATGTAGTGATTCATAACATTTTTTATTCATAAAATTTTTCATAAATTCTGCCATCTTCTCTGGTAAGGGTAAGATTTAGTAAAAAGCCACTTCGTTTTATTAAGGTAAATTAACGAAGTGGCGGTATTTTCGAACTTTGATTCCTATTCAGAAAACTATTCTTTAAAGGTTATTCCTTAATTGAATGCCTTTTTTGCAATTGGCGGATGACACAACTGAGATCCAAATCTTGATCTTGTAGTAACACTAACAGATGATAAATCAAATCCGCAGCTTCATTGATGAGCTCTTCTTTATCATTAACGGTTGCTGCTAATGCGGTTTCTACACCTTCTTCTCCCACTTTTTGCGCAATGCGTTTTGTCCCACTGGCGTACAGACAGGCAGTATAGGAGTTATCCGGGGACGCATTTTTTCGACTTGCTATTAACTGTTCCAGTTGGTAAAGAAAACCCCATTCTGTTTGTGCGGAAGCAAAACAGCTTTCAGTGCCTTTATGACAGGTTGGGCCGATAGGGTTGGCAAGGATAAGGAGAGTATCGTTATCACAGTCAGGGTGAATTTCAACTAATTCCAGAAAATTGCCGGAGCTTTCACCTTTAGTCCATAACCGTTGTTTAGTGCGCGAGAAAAAGGTAACTTTGCCTGAAATTAGCGTCACATTCAGTGCTTCCTGATCCATGTAACCCATCATCAACACTGTGCCAGATACTACATGTTGCACAATAACGGGCATGAGGTTATCGACTTTTTCCCAATCTAATTTTTCGATTTCTTGTTGTGTTAATGGCGGTATTGTTAACATGTTCTTATTTCAACCCCTTGTGCTGCCAGATACTGTTTCAGTTCACCAATGTTGATGATCTGTTTGTGGAAAACGGAAGCGGCTAAAGCACCATCAACATTAGCTATTTTGAAGGCGTCCAGAAAATGTATTGGAGCACCTGCACCACCGGAAGCGATTAAGGGCACAGAACAGGCTTCTCGAACTAGTTTAAGCTGGGTGAGATCATAACCACCACGAACCCCATCCTGATTCATCATGTTCAGGACAATTTCACCTGCTCCACGTTGTTGTACTTCTTTGACCCAATCTAATGTTTGCCATGAAGTTGCGATGGTGCGTTTTTCATCTCCGGTAAATTGATACACTTGATAGCTATTGCTCTTTTCATCAAACCATGTATCGATACCGATCACGACACACTGAACCCCATAGCGATCCGCCAGACGGTTAATTAAAGAAGGATCTGCCAAGGCAGGGGAATTAATAGAAATTTTATCTGCACCGAATGATAAGATTTGCCCTGCATCTTCGACGGTTTTGATCCCACCAGCAACGCAAAAAGGGATATCGATCACTTCGGCTACTTTCGCAACCCAGCTTTTATCGACTATGCGGCCAGCAGAAGAGGCGGTGATATCGTAAAATACCAGTTCGTCTGCACCTTCCTGGGCGTAGCGTTGTGCAAGGGGAACGATATCCCCAATAATCTCATGATTACGGAATTGCACCCCTTTAACCACTTGTCCATCGTGTACATCAAGGCAAGGGATTATGCGTTTTGCCAACATTGAATAGCCTCTCTCAGTGTGAATTTTCCTTCAAGTAACGCACGACCAACAATCACACCTGCAACACCAGACGCAGGTAGGGGAGAAATATCGGTAAGACTACCGATTCCTCCGGATGCTTGAAATGCAACTTGTGGATAGCGTTGACTGATTTCCTTATACAGTGAAATATTAGAACCACTCAGTGTGCCATCACGGGAAATATCGGTACATAGGACATGCTTTAGGCCAACAGAAAGATATTGTTCAACAACTTGTTCAAGTGTGACCTTACTGTTTTCCTGCCAACCACTGATGGCAATTTGTTTAACACTATCTGTATTGATGCGGATATCCAGTGCCAGCACTATGGCTTCTGCTCCGTAATCTTGAAACCATTGTTTAACTAATTCTGGCTGGGTGACCGCCATTGAGCCAATAACTATCCGACTTGCTCCTGCTTCAAAGAGCGCTTTGACATCGTTTTCTGAGCGGATGCCTCCACCTACTTGTACTGGAATGGAAACGCCCGCCAGTAGTTTACGTAACAATGTGATTTGGCGTTTGGTGGGATCTTTTGCTCCGGTCAAATCCACCAGATGTAATAGCTTGGCACCTGTTTGTTCATATTCCTGTAAACGGGATAAGGGAGAATTTCCATAATCCCGGCGTCGGTCATAATCACCCTGATGCAAACGCACAACGTTGCCATCAATTAGATCTAATGCAGGTATAATCATGCGATTACATCTCCAAAAAGTTTTTCAATAGCTGTGCCCCTGCCGCGCCGGAGCGCTCAGGGTGGAATTGCACACCAAAAAAATTGTTTTTTGCAATTGCACTACTGAATGGATTGCCATAATTCGTTTGAGCAATGGTGTATTCGCCAATAGGTAGGGCATAACTATGTACGAAATAAAAATAGGCATTATTTTTAATATTGTGGAACAAGGGATGTTCGGCGAGAACGTTAACTTGATTCCATCCCATATGTGGTAATGGCAAATCAGAAGTTGCCATTTTTCTGACAGAAGAATGGATTAATTTGAGTAATGGGATATTGCCACCTTCTTCGCTGATTTCAGCCAGAAGTTGCATACCCAGACAGATCCCTAATACTGGCTGAGTGAGAGAAGCGATCAGGGAGATCAATTTTCGTTGTTGAAGTTGATCCATTGCGGCAGTAGCTGTGCCTACACCTGGTAAGAACAGTTTCTCGGCTGATTTAACAATATCTGCATCACGACTGATTACAGGTTCATAGCCTAACCGACGAACAGCATAGGTAACCGAAGCAAGATTGGCACAGCCTGTATCCAAAATAACAACTTTCATCATCATTTTCTCTTATAAGACACCTTTAGAGCTGGGCAAAGTGTTGCCTTCTATACGGATAGCTTGTCTTAGGGTACGGCCAAAGACTTTAAACAGACTTTCAGCACGATGGTGATCGTTCTTACCTTTCGTTTTCAGGTGTAAGGTACATCCCATTGTATAAGAGAGGGAGCGGAAAAAGTGTTCGATCATCTCTGTGCTTAAATCCCCGACGCGTTGGTGTTTAAACTCAGCTTTATATTCGAGGTGCGGTCGGCCGGAAATATCCAGGGCGCAACGGGCAAGACATTCGTCCATTGGAAGCGTAAATCCGAAACGGGCAATACCACGTTTATCACCTAATGCTTGTTTCAGAGCTTCCCCCAACGCAAGGCCGGTGTCTTCAACAGTGTGATGATCATCAATATAAAGATCACCATCAACTTGAATGTTCATGCGGAAACCACCATGAGTGGCGATCTGATCCAGCATATGATCAAAGAAACCGACACCGGTATTAATGCGACTCTCTCCTTCACGATCCAACCAAATTTCAATATTGATCGCAGTTTCTTTCGTTTTACGATTTACGCTGGAATAACGATCTTTACGGGTCAACTGTTCACAAATAGCTGACCAGCCCTGTGAATCAGCTTGATAATGAATACCTTGTATTCCCATCTTTTGGGCTAATTGCAGGTCAGTTTCCCGATCACCAATCACATAACTGTTTTTGTCATCCATAACACCATCTGCCAGATATTTCTCGACCAAGCCGAGTCTTGGTTTGCGGCAATCACAGTTATCTTCCGGTTTGTGAGGGCAGATTAATACCTCTTCAAACTGAATACCTTGTGAGGTAAGAACTTGTATCATCAGATTATGAGATGGTTCAAAATCAGCTAGTGGAAAACTGTTTGTACCTAATCCATCCTGATTAGTGACCATAACCAGTTTGTAACCGGATTTTTGCAGGGTCAGCAGAGCAGGGATCACTCCAGTCTCAAATGCCAGTTTATCAAGGCGATCAACTTGATAATCAGTTGGTGGTTCAGTAATCAATGTTCCATCGCGATCAATGAAAAGCAATTTCTGGCTCATGGATTTTCTGTTTCCTGTACTTGTTGAGTTTGTTTGCAAAGAGTAGCAATGGCATTGACAAGTTGCTCACATTCACTACGGCTGCCAACAGTAATACGTAAGCAATTTTCTAACCCTGGTTGTTTTTGTTGATCGCGCAGGATAATGCCTTGATCCCATAATGTTCTGAATACTAATTCAGCATTGGTGAATCTCACCAGAATATAGTTAGTTCCACTGGGGAATACCTTTTCCACTAATATCAGTTCATCAAGTGCTGCTTGTAGATAAGCACGATTAGCAATAATTTCTTCTACCCGGTTTTGCATTGCTTGAATGCCTGTTGCAGTTAACGCTTGTGCTGCGATGTCTGCAACAGGCGTAGCAAGTGGATAAGGAGCAATCACTTTCAACATTAGCGCGATAATATCGGCAGAAGCCAGAGTAAATCCACAACGTAGCCCTGCTAAAGCAAAAGCTTTCGAGAGGGTTCGCAAAATCACCAAGTGTGGATACTCTTTCAGCCAGTGAATGGTACTATTTTGCGGGCTGAATTCGATGTAGGCTTCATCAATGGCAACAATGGCATGATTGCGGGCAAGTTCGAGGATCTGGCGTAATGCAGCGGGGTCAATCAGATTACCTGTTGGATTATTTGGGTTGCAAATATAGATCAATTTGACGCGATCCAGATTACTTTGGATTGCTGTAATATTTGGCTGCCAGTCAGTACTGCTGAGGATCTTTTTCTGCTCGACACCGAAGGTTTCAGCACTGACACTGTACATACCATATGTTGGAGGGCAAAGCAGAATGGCATCTTTACCCGGTTCGCAGAAAACGCGGATCAGCAGTTCTATGGATTCATCAGCTCCACGGCTGACAAGCACTTGTTCTGGTTGCAGGTCTGTGTAATCTGCATAACGCTGAATAACCGTTACAGGTTGGCACTCAGGATAACGGTTGAGAGTTTTTTCCGAGAATTGAAAATCAGGAGCGGTGTGATATTCGTTGGCATTTAACCAAATATCACCATTGCCACCCAGACGACGGGCTGACATATAAGGGACTAATTTGCGGATATTTTCTCTTGCCAGTGAATTGACATCAAGAACAGTGCTCATTATTTCTCCTTAAGCTTTGGGCTACGTGTCGGCGTTGTCTGTATATTTGTACTGTTCAGAGCAGCTATGCGTAATGTGACCGCATTCTTGTGTGCAGTGAGTTGTTCTGTCTGTGCTAGTGTTTCTATGGTTGGTGCAAGGTTTTTTAAACCTTGTGGCGTGAGTTTCTGAACTGTCATTCTTTTCAGGAAATCAGCCAAACCGAGGCTTGAATAGGTTGAGGTATAACCATAAGTTGGTAATACGTGATTTGTACCGGAAGCATAATCTCCCGCAGATTCAGGCGACCAGTCGCCAAGGAAAATGGAACCAGCATTGGTGATTTTATCTACAAGCTGTTCTGGTTGCCGTGTTTGGATGATCAAATGCTCAGGGCCATATTGGTTACTGATTGTCACACATTGGTCAATATTAGCAGTGACAATGATACGGCTGGATCGTAAGGCCTGAATCGCGATTTGTTGACGTGGCAGTGTGAGAAGTTGTTTCTCAATTTCACGAGTGACCTGTTTGGCATAATTTTCGTCAGGTGTGACCAATATGACTTGGGAATCTGGGCCATGTTCTGCTTGTGAAAGTAGGTCTGCTGCTGTAAATGTGGGGTTAGCGCTATTATCAGCAATTACCAGTACCTCTGAGGGGCCAGCGGGCATATCAATGGTTGCACCATCAAGGTGTTGGCTTACTTGTCGTTTGGCTTCGGTGACCCATGCGCTACCTGGGCCAAAAATTTTATCCACTTTAGGGATGGATTCTGTACCAAATGCCATTGCTGCAATGGCTTGAGCACCACCAATCTGAAATATTTCGCGGATACCGCATAATTGGGCAGCATAGAGTATTTCATCAGCAATCGGTGGTGGAGAGCATAAAATTACCTTACGGCACCCTGCGATACTGGCAGGTGTTCCGAGCATCAGCACAGTGGAAAGTAATGGCGCGGAACCTCCGGGGATGTATAGCCCTACTGAATCAATTGGTCGTGTAATTTGTTGGCAGTACACACCGGGTGTGGTTTCTACTTCAACCACTGTTGGTTTTTGTGCTTCATGAAACAGGCGGATATTGTTCATGGCCTGTTGCATGGCCTGCTTGATTTCTGATGTCAGGCGTTTGGTTGCGGTGTTAATTTCATCTACAGAAATTTGGATGGTATTAACTGCGATATTATCGAAACGTTGACTAAGCTCCCGTAATGCTTCATCTCCGCGTTCTTTGACGGTTTCCAGGATCTGTTTTACCGTACGGGCAACATCTTCAGATGCGGCAACAGCGGGGCGGGTCAGCAGTATTTGCTGTTGCTCTGGCGTACACTCTTGCCAGCGAATGATGGTGTTAAAATCAGCGGCATTGCTCAAAGTTATATTAAGATTGGCACTCATCAAGGTTACTCCATCATCTTTTCAATGGGCAAAACAAGAATGGAACTGGCACCCAGTGTTTTGAGTTTTTCCATCGTTTCCCAGAATAGAGTTTCACTGCTGACCATGTGCATGGCGACACGGTTTTGAGCTCCGGCCAGTGGCAAAATAGTTGGGCGCTCTGCGCCCGGCAGTAATGAAATAATTTCTTCTAACTTGTCACTTGGGGCATGTAGCATGATGTATTTGGACTCACGAGCTTGAATGACACCTTGAATGCGGATCATTAACTTATCAATGAGTTGTTGTTTGGTTTCTGGCATTTCACCATCACGCTGGATCAGACAGGCTTTTGAACGATAGATAACTTCAACTTCCCGCAGACCGTTTGCTTCCAATGTTGCACCAGTTGACACCAAATCACAGATGGCATCGGCCAATCCTGCCCGGGGCGCGACTTCAACAGAGCCATTGAGAAGACAGGGTTTGAATTGAATGCCTTTTTGATCCAGATAGCGTTTTAATAGGTGTGGGTAAGAGGTGGCGATACGAGAGCTTTGCAAACATTCCACGCCAGTATAGTCATAATCAAGAGGGGCGGCGAGAGAAAGGCGGCAACTACCAAAATCAAGGCGGCGCAGTGTGGTATATTGTGGGCTATCTCCCTGTGCGCAACGGCTAAGTAGTTCTTCTTCAAGTACATTTTCACCAACAATACCTAAATCGACAACACCATCCATTACAAGGCCGGGAATATCATCGTCGCGGACACGTAGGATATCAATGGGCATATTTTCTGCGAATGCGATCAGGCGCTGTTGTTGTAAATGAATTTTGATGCCACAGCGCGCCAGTAATGTCTGGGAGTCATCACTCAAACGGCCTGATTTCTGCATAGCTATCCGTAATCGAGTTTTATCTAACATGTTATGTCTACCCTATATCAATATATAAATTTAAAACTTAGGTAACTCGGAATCTGTTGGGCATAAAAAAACCCCCGGAAAATCTTCCGAGGGTTTTTTTATCGTATTCATACCACCGGAAGAGTTATTAAACGTCTTCCAGCACAAACAGCCTGAAAGACTAATCAGGATGATGGTGGTGATGGTTAAATTGAATACGATTCATAATATGTGTGTTCTCTGCCGAATACGTGATTGATAATTTGAGTGTACATTTGTTGTCTTCCAAGTCACAGCCTTGTAGGCAATAGCATATTTTAGCGTTACTTATGTTTGGTCTACTTTGTGACTTCAGGAAAACTTTATGCTTCACTTTATATATATTATATGTTTGCTATAGGTTAGCAGACATAAGAAATTGGTTGCGTGCCATTTAACCTATCTGATCCTGTGTATGAAAAGCAACCCTTTTTTAAAAAAAGTTATTTTTAGCTATTAATCTTTTGTTTTATATGAAAATTATGTTTTATCCTCTTTAGGTAAGTGAGCGGGTGATATCCTTTACAGGCACAATTTGCTTCAATAATCAAAATCATATGAGCTGGGGAGAATCATGGTGAAAAAGGTTTCAATTATTGGACTGGGATGGCTGGGAATGCCATTGGCACAAGCTTTGCGGAGGAGTGGTATACAGGTAGTCGGTAGCAAAACAACCCCGGATGGTGTTGAAGCAGCCTGTATGTGTGGAGTTGACTGTCATTTATTGAATTTGACTCCTGAAATCATCTGTACACCTGATAAGCTTGAACAACTTATGTCAGTTGATGTATTGGTTTTGACATTGCCTGTCAGCAGAGTTGCAGGAGGTGGGGCAGAGTATGTCAGAGCAATACAGTTACTTGTTGATACTGCGCTCTCGTATTCTGTTCCTCATATTATTTTTACCAGTTCAACTTCCGTTTACGGCTCTTCTGTCGGCCATCTCAATGAAGATGCACCATTGTTTCCTGAAACTCAATCTGCTAAGGCATTGGTTGAGCTGGAAAACTGGTTGCATCAATTACCCAATACATCTGTTGATATCCTGCGTTTGGCGGGTTTGGTAGGTAGTGGTCGCCATGCAGGACGTTTTCTGGCAGGGCAGAAAGCCATTGCTGGGGGAGAAAATGCAGTTAATTTAGTTCATCAGGATGATGCTATCTCTGCTATTAAGCTCCTTATTCAGCGTTCTGAAGGAGGCAATATTTATAACTTGTGTGCTCCGGAACATCCCAGAAGATCGGAGTTTTATTCGCAAGCCTGCCGTCAGCTTAATTTGACCCCGCCAGAATTTTTACAACCGGAAGATGAAGAAATGGAAAATCACGCAGGGAAATGTAAAACAGTTGATGGGAGCCGCATCTGCCGGGAACTGGGGTTCGAGTATCAGTATCCAGACCCCGGTAGAATGCCGATGAGCCTGTAATTAGTTTATTTCAATCATAACGATTTTTTGGAACGCTGGTCTTTCAGTCATTAATTGATACCAGCGTTCTAAGCTTGGCAGCGATGGATGCTCTGTCACGACATTAATCCATAGGTAGACAAAGGGAGCAAGGGCGATATCGGCCATGCCAAATTTATCACCGGAAAGATAGGTTTGTTTGCCTAATGTTTCATCAGCAATTTTCAGCAGTTTTTTTATCTCTGCAAATGCTTGAGAGATGATTTTTTGATCGCGTTGTGCTTCTGGAGTTCTGACAAAGTTTATCATAAGCTGTTTGATTGGAGGAAAGAGATTACAGCCTATCCAATCCATCCATTTTTCGACATTATATTTTTCTTTAATATCAGTTGGATAAAGAATATCTTTGCCAAATTTTTCCGCAATGTAACGAACAATCACATTTGATTCCCACAGAATAAAATCATCATCCTGTAAACATGGAATAACACCATTGGGATTCATGTGCAAATATTTCGGTTCATCAAGTTTGCCAAATTTTCCACCAACATCAATTTGCTGATATGGGATCTTTAATTCTTCCAGACACCAAAGAACCTTTTTTACATTTGATGAATTTTTACGGCCCCAGACTGTTAACATCATTTTTTCCTTAATATCAGGTTGTTCTGAATTATTGATAATATGACAATAAATGCATGTGAATGACAGTAAAATCTTTACGTTATTGGATTGGAGTCTTATCTCATAACATCCTATATTAATAGAGGTTTTGTATTTTGGCTGTCAGAGAAAAAAGGCGGGAGATGATGAAAAAAAGCGGTCAGATAAAGATAATAAAGTCTTTTACGGTGGGGCTGAGTGTTTTTTGGCTGGCAAGTACCAACTTATACGCGATAAATGAACCAGCTGAGCCAGAGATTGATGCTAAAGCTTATATTTTGATGGACTATGCCAGTGGAAAAATTCTGGCGTCAAATAACCCTGATGAGCGTTTGGATCCTGCGAGTCTGACAAAAATGATGACCAGCTATGTGATTGGGCAGTCGATGAAAGCTGGCAAAATTTCCCAAGAGGATTTGGTCACTGTCGGAAAAGATGCCTGGGCGACAGGTAATCCGGTGCTTAAAGGGTCATCCCTGATGTTTTTAAAACCCGGAGATAGAGTTAAAGTCATTGATTTAAATCGTGGTATTGTGATCCAGTCTGGTAATGATGCCAGTATTGCTCTTGCAGATTATGTTGCAGGCAGTCAGGATGCTTTTGTTGATTTAATGAATAAATACTCTCAATCGCTGGGTTTGACAAATACTCATTTTAAGACTGTTCATGGTTTAGATGCTAGCGGGCAGTATAGCACTGCTCGTGATATGGCACTTTTGGGGCAAGCAATGATCCGTGATGTTCCAGAAGAATATGCACTGAATAAAGAAAAAGAATTCACTTTCAACAAAATCCGCCAGCCTAATCGCAACCGCTTGTTGTGGAATCAAAACATGAGTGTGGATGGTATAAAGACAGGCCATACCAGCGGAGCAGGATATAATCTTGTCGCCTCTGCAACAGAAGGCCCAATGCGTTTAATCTCAGTTGTTCTGGGGGCTTCAAGTGATCGAATTCGTTTTGTGGACAGTGAAAAGCTTCTGGCATGGGGTTTTCGTTTTTATGAAACCAGTATCCCACTTAAGGCCGATGATGTACTGGTAACCGAAAAAGTGTGGTATGGAACCCGCCCGGAAGTTGCTTTAGGGGTAGAAAAAGATGCGGCAGTTACGGTTTTGCGTGGGCAGTCGGGTAATTTGAAAGCAAGTTTTACACTGAATCAGACACCACTGGAAGCGCCATTGACAAAGAATCAGGTTGTAGGAACGGTTAATTTTATGTTGGATGGTAAGGTCATTGAACAACGCCCGCTGGTAGTAAAAGAAGCTGTTGAGGAGGCGGGGTTCTTTGGCCGCATTTGGGATTTTATTGTACTGACCGTCAGCGGTTGGTTTAACTCAATTTTCAGTTAGTGAACGATTAAGTAAAGATATAATAACTTGAAAATAGTTAGAAGTTAAAAAAATGCCAGTCACCTTTATCGTGGCTGGCATTTATTTCAGGGCAGCGACTGTAGAAAGCTGCCTGATATGTTCATTACATCACAGAGTAAACGGCTGCTGAAATAGCAATTGACCCTGTCAAAATAACAAAGATATTGCTTGGCTTGCCTGCATATTTGCGCATAGCCGGAACCTTATGAATAGCATACATTGGCATGATGAACAGGATCATGGCAATGATTGGCCCACCCAGAGATTCAATGATGTTCAGGATACTTGGGTTAAGTGTTGCTATAATCCAGGCACTGATTAGCATGAACAAATTAGTGATACGATTCAGTGTCTTGTGCTGAATAGTTTTTCCTTGCGTGATCAGTGCCTTGTTAACGATGCCATTAAAGCCTTCACGGGCACCCAGATAGTGACCAAGGAATGACTTGGTAATTGCGATAAAGGCAATGAATGGTGCAATGTATTCAATGACTGGAGCATTAAAATGGTTAGCGAGATAAGACAAAATAGTAATGTTCTGTGCTTTAGCTTCTGCCAGATTTTCAGGTGATAGGCTTAGTACGCAGCTCAAGACGAAGAACATGACTGTCAGTACCATCATAATGTGAGCATAGCCCAGAATGCTTGAACATTTTTTCTCCGCATTTTCACCGTACTCTTCACGTTTTGCCACAGCAAATGCAGAGATGATCGGGGAATGGTTGAAAGAGAAAACCATTACTGGGATTGCCAACCACAGGGTGAACAATAGGCCATGACTATTGGTTGAAGATACGGCATTTTCCAGCGATAAAGTATCAAAGATAGCAGTGTTCCAGTGAGGGATTAGATACAGAGCCAGAAGCATCAAAACGGTGACAAATGGGAACACTAGGACACTCATTGCTTTGACAATGGCTTGTTCACCGAAACGAATAATGCTCATGACGCCCAGGATTAATAACAGTGCCAGCAGTGCACGAGGTGGAGCGTCCATATGTAGCTGGTGGATAATAAAACTATCTACTGTATTGGTTAGTGCAACACTATAAACCAGCAGGATAGGGTAAATTGCAAAGAAGTACAGAATAGTGATCAAAAAGCCCGCAACTTTACCGAAATGCTCTTCTACCACGCCAGTGATATCTTCGCCGCTATTTTTGCCGGACAGGACAAAGCGACACATTCCGCGGTGAGCAAAGAATGTCATCGGAAGTGCAAGCAGTGCCATGATGATCAGTGGTATTAACCCGCCAATACCGGCGTTTATGGGAAGAAACAGAACGCCAGCGCCAATGGCTGTACCATATAATCCCAACATCCATACAGTGTCTGATTTACGCCAGGTAGAGTAATCGCTTTTGCCGGAAGCAGAGGATGCGATTGAACCTGTTTGAGATGTGTCCATAAATATCTCCGAAAAAACGCGGTAAAGTAAAATTTAAAAACTGCTAAACCCGCACATTAATAAAATGCGCGAATTGGATTCGTTATAATGAGTAATAAATTGTCAGATATTGTTCTGATGTTTATTTAAACACTTTTATTTCTATACAAATAATATTGCCTAAAATACGGTCATCTTAAGCAGAGGATTCGAGATCCAGTTTAGTTCTATTTTTTGATGCTTAAATCAAAAAAGCTTAACCACATACTTTTGATAGGGGAAATATAATTATTTTTAGTAAAATGTACCGTGATCGCTCTCGCAATTGTAAGATTTATATCATAAAGTTAGTATGTTATGAATTTTTATGATGATGTTAATTAAATATTAAAATAAAATGCATCCATAAAAAGTGGATAATAAATATCATCAGTTGAATTTTAACATTCTGTGTTTGTTCTACTATTCCTGATTTTTCATTCAAGTGTTAATATATTATTTTTTCATGAGGGATTCCAGTCCCAGATTAATATAACTTTTATCTCTTTAGCTATAAATTCCTTCCCCTTTATTTCACTGTATCATTATGAAATAACAGTAAAATAATAGTGTCTTTTATTTTGGTTTAAAATGTGTGCTGTATGATTGGGATTTTGATTTCATTAATGTTATGAATTAATAATCTTCTTGATGTTAAAAAAACATTGAATGAAAAAAAATCAAACAAGGTTTGATTTGTAAAGAAAGAGTAATCTTATTACGGTTATGAAATGTTGTATATAGCGTAAGTGTTTTATACCGATTGCTGATTTATTTGTTTTTTAGATAACCCAGAGGCTTGGTTAAATGAGAAGTTATTGTGTTCAGCCACACTCACTTTTTTAATCATAGTCCCCCCAGTTACAATGTTCTAATTTTCTGGGGGAATCCATTTTCTATTGCTTGCTATGTTGAGTGCTTGATTTAACTTTGTATCCAACCTCTTCTGATTAAAAAGGCACAGCAGAATTGGTAAAGGTAGGTTAGTTTGCTTTGCAAACATGCTCCATACAGGTGCCAGAATATTTGGGAAAATGCACATCCCATAAGGCTGACCAAAAATGCGCCAAGCATATCAATTGGCCAGTGAACTCCGACATAGACTCTGGCCCAGGCAATAGCGCAGGCAATAACCGTCAGGCAAAAACCTGACCAGATGCGGTGCCAGAAGATAAATGCTAATGCGAAAGTAAACACAGCTGTACCGTGATTACTGGGGAAAGAAACTGTTGGCGCATGAGCAAGAAAATTATGGCCAACACCTTCAACAAAAGGGCGTGCATGAGGAACCAGCATTCCAATGATTGCTGAAACCGTCATTGCAAAGGCAAAGGCAATACAAGATTTGCTGACAACAATGCGCTGGTGTGAGATAGCTTCTTTTTTCCCCCAAAGCCAGCAAATTGCTAAGGTGGTGGGGTAAATATACACCATATATTTTGCAACAAAGATTGAAAACATGATCATGCCTGGTGATGAATCTGGTGTAGCATTGATAAGAGTAAATAAATCGTGGTTCAGTTGTTCTAGCAAAATGAGCCTCACACAGCGCATTGAAGTAAAAATATGATAATGTGCTTTTTATCAAATATTGTGCAAAACAGTAATTTTATCATGTGGCTTAGTAAAGAGATATCGCCTTAATTCGTCATGTTGTTTAATACTGATTAAATTTGAGGTGAGTAAATAATATATTGATAAGCGCAGGGCAGGATACTCCTTAGGCGTGCTTTTTTCCTTTCCGGTATAAACAAAAAACCCGATAGTCTTTAACCAAAGGGGATGACCATCGGGCTCCTCAATATGGGGACATCAAAGAAAAGCAGTGGCACTAATTGAGACTGTGTGAAAACATGAAAGTTCTCGATATCGAAAAAAAATTACAGAATTTTTTTAATGCGGCAGTAGTTTGAGCTGTATGGGTTGGAATTTTGTGGAATATTTAGGCGTATACCGCTATTCAGAAAGAGAATTTTTCTTTCACCTAAATAGCGGATGCTATGATTATTTGTACAGTTCCAGGTTTTCTTTGGCGTAGTCTTCAAAATCTGTACAACCGCCAATGTGTTTTTCATCAATGAAAATTTGAGGAACCGTCTCAACAGGTTTACCTACTGTTTTTGATAAGTCGTCTTTGGTGATGCCTTCTGCCCAGATATCAACATAGCGGTAGTCAAAATCTTCGCGCTCTGTTTTTAATTTTTCAGCTAACTCTTTAGCGCGGACGCAGTATGGGCAACCAGGACGACCAAAAATGACTGTGTACATATAAACTCCTTATTGGTAATAATCATGGACTACATAGATATGTCATCTTGGGTTACTATGCCTGTAAGCGTGGGTAAAAAAAAGCAGGAATTTCATTTCGTTTTAATCAATCCCGCCAATTATACCTCGTGGATTTCAAAATGTAGCCAACAAAGGAGGCAACTTGAAAGACGAAGGATATAGCAGATATTTATGTATGATAGCCTGATGAAACGGTTAAAAAAGCATCTCACATATCAGATTTGGAAGGTAGTCAACAAATGAAGAAAAGTACATCAAAAGAGATGCGTTCGTTGGCTGATATGCCAAAGCTGGTTATTTTATTAGAAATATTGGGAATTGGGTTGTTGGCTTTAGTCTATTTGTCGATAACTGGTAGTATAATTCTATCGCCTTTATTAATGACGACAGAAGCACACATTGCTATGATCTTATTGGGTATTGGTTGTTTGATACCCGCAGCTATCCATATTATCTGGCGTGCGATCTATAATCTTTCTTTCTTAGGAATTGATCATAAGAAAGCAGGTAGAAATCATCAGATTGACTCTGATGAAGAAAAAACAAAATAGGTTAACGATTTCATGTTGCTATCCTAGTCGTGTTTTCTGAAGGTAGCATATGTCACTTTTAGTCATATGAGGTTGATTCAATGGATTCTATGGTTATCCCAAATTTAGCAACATTACGTAATTGGCTTGATAAACTCAAAATCTCTTATTTTGAGAATGAAGCAAGTCCAGTATTACATTTGCCTCATATGCAGAACATTGATGGCTTGTTTGATGCCAAGCTTGATCTGTTAGGGGATGTTGTCTTTTTCTCCGCTTTGGCGGAAGTCAGGCCAACTGCGATTATTCCATTAGTGGCAAATTTGAGTCAGATTAATGCCAGTTCCCTTACTGTTAAGGCATTTCTTGATGTTCAGGATGAAAATTTACCCAAGCTGATTGTTTGTCAGGCGTTTCCTATCGCTGCTGGTATGACTTTCCAACAATTTTCTCATTTTCTGAAGCAGAGTGAGGAACAAATTGCTAATGTGATCTTTGAAGTTCACAGTAATAATTTCCTTTATGTTAATAGTGATATGGAAAGTGAAATGGAAGTGGAAGATGAAGAATTACAAACTTCGACGTTTACCTTGCACTAATATTTTTTAATGTGGTTTTTTACAATGCAATGTGTGCAGTATACTGCGGGGCATTGTCACTCCTGCCAGTGGCTTGATAAGTCCTATTTAAAACAATTATCTGATAAACAAGAACATTTACAACAACTTTTACAAGAATCATCAATAACGTGCTGGCAGCCTCCTGTTGCCAGTCAACTTACTGAGTTTCGTAATAAAGCTAAAATGGTAGTGAGTGGCAGTGTTGAACGTCCGCTACTTGGGATGTTGCATCGGGATGGCAGGGCAGTCGATCTTTGCGATTGTCCTTTGTATCCACAACACTTTCAATCAGTATTCGAAGTAATAAAAGTATTTATTGCTAAAGCGGGATTAGTTCCATACAACGTTGCGCGTAAAAGAGGTGAGCTCAAATATATTTTATTGACCGAAAGTCGTGCTAACAGAGAAATGATGCTGAGGTTTGTGCTGCGTTCAGAAACCAAATTGGAACAGCTAAAACGTGCTTTACCGTGGTTACAAGAACAATTACCACAATTGGTGGTGATTTCCGCAAATATTCAGTCTGTCCATATGGCGATCCTGGAAAGTGAAAAAGAGATAATTCTTACTGAAAAGAAAACGTTACAGGAAAATTTTAATAATATTCCGTTGTATATTCGTCCCCGTAGCTTTTTCCAGACTAATCCCGATATTGCTTCACTATTATATGCGACTGCCGGGCAGTGGGTCAGGGAATTAAATATAAACAGTATGTGGGATCTGTTTTGTGGTGCAGGTGGTTTTGGTCTGCATTGTGCAGATAAAGAGACAAGGCTGACTGGTATTGAAATCAGTGAGGAAGCCATTGATTGTGCCAAGAACTCGGCTAATAGCCTTGGACTTAAACATGTTGAGTTTCAGGCACTGGATTCTACACGTTTTGCTCTTGATAAATCTCAGATCCCTGAGTTGGTGTTGGTTAATCCTCCACGCAGGGGAATTGGTAAGGAGCTTTGCCAATATCTTAATCGGATGGCTCCTAAATTTATTCTTTATTCAAGCTGTAATGCTGAGACTATGGCAAAAGATATCACTATGCTCGGACGATACCGAATAGAGAAAGTACAATTATTCGATATGTTCCCCCATACAGAGCATTATGAAACGCTGGCATTATTAGTTATTGATGGCAATTAACCGGAACGAGGGATATTTCCATTGTTGATAACAATTTGTTGGTAATAATTTACTGATAACAAATAGCAATCAACAATGGAAGCGAAAATAACAATAATGCAGATAATTTTAATTACGTTGCTCAAATAATAAGGTGCGTCGTTCAATCAGACGCATGAGTAGTGTTAAAAGGCCATTTATACAAAGATAAATAATACCTGCGGCAACAAATACTGTTGCATCATAGCTGCGGCCAAACTGGAGTTGGCTGTATCCCATTATATCCAGCAGTGTTATCGTACTAGCCAATGAAGTGCTTTTGAAAATTAATACAACTTCATTTGAATAGGAAGAAAGTGCTCTTTTGAAGGCATAAGGTAATAGAATGCGCATGGAATGTGCTTTTGACATCCCAAGCGCGTCGCAGGATTGCCATTGTCCGGCAGGGATCGCTTTAACTGCACCGTAAAAAAGTTGAGTCGAATATGCTGCACTATTTAATGCCAATGTCACCATAGCACAAAGCCACGGTTCGGACATGAGTTGCCATAACCACGGATATGCTTTCAGTGACGGAAATTGCCCTGGGCCGTAGTAAATCAAAAAGAATTGCACGAGCAAGGGTGTTCCGGTAAACAGTGTGATGTAGCCTTTCACCAATTGCGATAATATCGGCAGTTTCATCGTCAGAATAGCAGTCAAGATGACAGACGTCATAAATGCTACCAGCAATGCGGTAACAGTCAGGCTTAGGCTGGTTTGTAAACCTGGCAAAATATCCTTTATATACTCAAACATCGGAAGCACTCCGTTCAAAATGAGTAGCACGCACTTCAAGTCGTTTAAGGATAAATTGGCTCACCAATGTAATAAGTAGATAGATAATGGCGGCAATCATATACCAAGTGAATGGCTCTTGTGTGCGGGTGGCAATACTTTTTGTTTGTAACATCAAATCATTAACACTTATCAGTGAAACCAATGCTGTGTCTTTCAGTAAGACTAACCATTGATTACCAAGCCCCGGCAAAGCATGACGCCACATTTGCGGCATAATTAAACGAAAAAAGATACGGCCTTGGCTTAACCCTAATGCTTGCCCGGCTTCTCGTTGTCCCATCGGGATTGCTTTCAATGCCCCTCTCAGTGTTTGAGAGGCATATGCAGAATAAAGCAGGGAGAGGGCAATAACACCACAAAGGAAAGGGCTGACATCAAAACTGTCAATTTCCATTTGTATCCTGAATTGCCACACCACAAGATTGATATCAATGCCTTCTGACAAGGTGATCAGAAGTTGTGAACTTCCAAAATAGATAAAGAAAACCACCAAAATTTCAGGTAACCCACGGATCAAAGTAACCCAGCAGGCTCCTAGAAATGCAAAGGGTTTCCAACGGGAAGACTCCCAGATAGCAAAAAGCATTGCCAGAATCAGACCAGTTACAAGAGATACAACAGCAAGGCCGACGGTTATACCGGCGGCACTGATTAAAGATTGAAGTTCACTCATAGAGATTCAGCTAATTATTGTTCAAACCATTTTTTGTAGATAGTGCCATAAGTACCATCTTGCTTGATTTCAGCCAGAGCCTGGTTCAGTTTGTTCAATAAGACGGTATTGCCCTTACGAACAGCTATGCCTAAACCTGTACCGAAGTAATTTTTGTCAGTAACTTTTTCGCCAATAGTACTCAGTTCTTTATTCTTTTTTAGCCACTCATTAACAACGGCTGTATCACCGAATAGTGCATCAATACGCCCATTTTTCAGATCAAGGATCGCATTTTGATAGCTGTCATAAGGAACGCTTTTTAGCTCCTTATGCTGTTCCATGAGGTATTTTTGATGGGTTGTGCCGTTTTGAGTACCTACTTGTTTTCCTTTAAGTTCAGTAACTTGGGAATATTTCCCTTTGACAGTGACAAATATGGCCGAATTATCATAATAAGTATCAGTGAAATCAACTTGTTTCTGTCTGTCTGGTGTAATATCGATACCCGCCATCAATACATCAACGCGGCGGAATTTCAGGCTGGGAATGAGACTATCGAATGCTTGGTGGGTGAAGGTGCATTCGGCATGGATTTTTTTACACATAGCGTTTGCTAAATCCACATCGAATCCCTGGATTTTATTATTTGCATCAATAAACTCAAAGGGGGGATAGGTTGCTTCAGTGGCAAAACGGAGAGTTTGTTTCTCTGCTGCGGTCGCGGATAGTGTTATTGAACTTAGTAAGGCTGCAAGCAATAATTTTTTCATAGCCATGTCCTGTAATTCATAAGTATGTGGTTGATGAATGTTATTAAAGTTATTGGTGTTTATTTGTTAACGAGTTATCTGCCTGGCTGAATTAATATGACAGGGTTAGTGTGACAAATAATTAGCAAAGGCTTCTGTGTGAGGCTTCAAAAAATGGCTTGCATCACCTTTTTCTATAATTCGCCCTTTCTCCATATAGATGAACTGACTTGCTGTTTTACGGGCAAGCTCTACTTCATGTGTCACAATAATTTGAGTGATCCCGGTCTCTGCCAATTCTTTTATTATGTCAACGATTTGAGATGTGATTTCTGGATCAAGTGCAGAGGTGGGTTCATCAAACAGCAGAACTTGAGGTTCCATCATCAACGCTCGTGCAATGGCGACACGTTGCTGTTGTCCGCCTGACAAATGTAATGGAAAACGATTGGAAAATTCCTCCAGACGAAGACGGGAGAGTAATTTTGCTGCTTTTTCCTGCGCTTGTTGTCTAGGTAGCCCTAATACTTGACGGGGAGCTTCGGTCAGGTTATCCATTACAGTCAGATGTGGCCACAAATTGTATTGTTGGAAAACCATACCTACTTTCTGCCGTAAGGCACGGATTTCTTTTTCGCCAGGGGGGTGTTTAAAGTCAAATTGATGCTGTGCCATACTTAACTGACCAGAACGTGGCATCTCCAGTAAATTCAGGACTCGCAGTAAGGAACTTTTGCCCGCACCACTAGGCCCTAGTAATACTATGGTTTCTCCTGACGTACATTCGAAATTGATGTCAAACAGAGCCTGATTAGTTCCATAGAAACAATCGATGTTTTTTAATTGAATTCTCATGCGAAAAATATGAATAGTTAGCTGGTTGATGGGATATTAATCTCAAAGGAATAACTATGCAATAATATCTGCATAAGATTGTTGTTTTAGTCAATTTAATAAGTTAACTAATCAGGCTGTCGATATTTTATCTGGTTTCTTTTTGTTCTCTAATATGGTTTTTTCGATTAAGTATTATGCTGTTAAATGATGTTGCAAATTTCTTATACTAAAAACATGAGCTAAATCTACTGGGTAAAAAATGCAATAAATATGGGTGTCATTAAACTCAAAATGAAACCATGAACGATAGCTGCGGGTACGATACTCAAACCACCACAGCGCTGTAATATTGGTAATGTGAAATCTATTGATGCAGCTCCGGTTAAACCCAATGCTGTAGAACGGTATCGATTGATTAGCATGGGGATGAGCATGATTGATGCCAGTTCACGAGCCAAATCATTGAAAAAAGCAGTACTGCCTAATACTGGACCATAGGCATCAGAGAGTAAAATGCCAGAAAGAGAATACCAGCCATAGCCAGATGCAACGGCAAGGCCTGTTTTGGTCGGTAGCCCCAGTAGAAAAGCAGCCAGCATACCACCTAAAAGAGAACTGACAGCGACAACGATAGCAACAATGGTTCCACGGCGATTGATCAGGGTTTGTTTCAGGGTCATGCCGTTATTACGTAGCTGAATTCCAACAAGAAAAAGTAAAAAAATTAAGGTGATTTCACTCGCTTTGCTGGCAAAATGAAACCATGACCATTCCGTCAAACCAAATAGAAAACCCAATATTAGAGCACCGCATAATTTAATGGAATCAAATGCCATATGTAGACGGGAAGGAGGGCTTTCTTGCTTATATTCTGCGATAATCCACGGTTTTCTTTTATCCAACAGGAAAAGTGCCAGTAAATTAGTTACAAAGATGCACAGAAAAAATGTCATCGCATATAGCAAGATAGAGAGTAGGTTACTACCCAGATTTTCTAGCATAGCAAGGCTGATACCCATGAAAATGAGGATGAGATAAACCATGACATTGAGCAGTTGGTGAACTCTGATAAGTATCGTTTTATTATTTAGACGGATCAGATAACCCAGGCTCAATGGAAGGAGGATAATTAGTAATCCTGAATACATGTCACAATCCTTATTATAATAAACGTCTTTTTATCTGTTTTTATACCCTTTATCTTACGAGCTTCATTATTAGCTGCATTCACACTTATGGCCGTAGCAGATAATCTATCGGGTATATCTTTAACTGGTCATAAAAACCAAAAAAATAATAACAACAATAAATTTACACTGGAGTAACAAGTAGGATAAAGGGAAACCTACTGAAATTCAACGCGTTTTTTACTATATGATAAGGTTGAAATCATTAAATAAAATGAAGTGATTTTGATACTGAATAGAGAGGTATACTATTGAATTGTATATGAATTTATGATATTAGAGGTTTCAATCAATTGTCATTGGTATTTAATGATAAAGTTCTTCTGATTCTTACATCTATTTCATTTATATCCAATTTATTTACATCTGACACATTTATATCTATCGTGGATAGACAATTGGCATATTAGAGTTGATAAGAACAGAAGAGGTGAGGTGTTGTGCCAAGCTTATCGCTGATTTTAGATTCTTAGCCAGAGAAAAAGTGATATGGCTATTGGATAATAACACGCCACAAATAACGTTTGTTTATCTGTGGCGTGGAAATTACGAATTAATTTGATTACTCTTTTTTGATTTTAAGCCATCTTCCAAAGGAACAATAAGACTGGCATGAGTGCCTTTAGGGCCTTGATTAACACTGAAATTCACTTTTTGTCCCGCTTTCAGCGTTCTATAACCATCCATCTGAATGGTTGAATAGTGAGCGAATATGTCATCGCCGCCGCCAGCCGGGCAAATAAATCCAAAGCCCTTTGCATTATTGAACCATTTAACTGTACCTGTTTCCATACTTCTCTATCCCTCGTATTATGATTTCGGATTTAGGAATCACTAAAAATTTCAGGATTATGAACAGTCGTTCAGCTAGGAATGGTGTTCATAAAATACACTGTAGTGAAATTCATTTCATCGTCAAGCATAGAAATAGCGTCAGGTTGTCTCAAATCGCTAAAGTTTGATATAGATAACGGTATCAGATTTTCAGGTGGAAGACTTGCTCTGATCGTCTATGGGAATAAGCAGAGTGCTTTATGCAGTGATAAAATATATAGAGGTAGAATGAATTAGTTCATACTAAAATCCGGTAGAAAGATAATACTCAGTGGAAAGACAATGAGTCAGTTTTATAACAGCTTGAATCTTGAAGAATTTGTTGAAGATAAAGAAAAGCAAGCGTTACAGCCGCCGTCAATGTATAAGATTATTCTGAACAATGATGATTATACCCCTATGGAGTTTGTGGTTGACGTATTGCAAAAGTTCTTTTCTTATGATGTTGAACGAGCAACGCAACTAATGCTGGATGTCCATTACCAAGGAAAGGCTATTTGCGGTATTTATACAGCAGAGATCGCAGAAACTAAGGCTGCGCAAGTGAATATGTATGCGAAGGAGCACGAGCATCCGTTACTTTGCACGCTAGAAAAGGTCTGATCTGGCTTATTGATTTTGGGAGGAGGTGCTTATGCTCAATCAAGAATTGGAGCTTAGTCTCAACATTGCTTTTGCCAAAGCAAGGGATAGCAGACATGAATTTATGACTGTAGAGCACCTATTGCTGGCGTTGTTAAGTAACACATCAGCGCGAGAAGCACTGGAGGCTTGTAAGGTCGATCTGGCAATATTACGCCAGGAATTAGAAAATTTTATAACTCAAACAACCCCTTTACTATCTGAGAATGATGATCGAGATACACAACCAACGTTGAGTTTTCAGCGTGTTTTGCAACGTGCCGTATTTCATGTTCAATCTTCAGGGCGCTCAGAAGTTTCTGGGGCAAATGTGTTAGTTGCTATTTTTAGTGAACAGGAATCTCAGGCGGCTTATTTACTGCGTAAGCATGATGTTAGCCGACTGGATGTTGTGAATTTTATATCTCACGGAACACGTAAAGATGAACTCGATAATGAGCCTCATCACAGCGTTAATCCAGTTCAGGAAGAACAAGTGATAGGTGAAGATCGATTGGAGAATTTCACGACAAACCTGAATCTGTTAGCGCAGAAAGGGCAGATTGATCCACTTGTCGGACGTCAGCATGAATTGGAAAGGACAATTCAGGTGTTATGTCGTCGGCGTAAGAACAATCCTTTGTTTGTGGGTGAATCCGGGGTTGGTAAAACAGCGATTGCGGAAGGGCTTGCATGGCGTATTGTGCAAAAAGATGTCCCGGAAGTGATGAAAGATTGCACGATTTATTCATTGGATATTGGTTCGTTACTGGCAGGAACAAAATATCGTGGCGATTTTGAGAAGCGCTTCAAAGCCTTGTTAAAAACATTAGAACAAGATAGTAAAAGTATTCTCTTTATCGACGAAATTCATACCATTATCGGGGCTGGTGCTGCTTCGGGTGGGCAAGTGGATGCTGCTAATCTGATTAAACCACTTTTATCCAGCGGTCGTATTCGGGTAATTGGTTCAACAACTTATCAAGAATTCAGCAATATCTTTGAGAAAGATCGCGCTTTGGCTCGTCGGTTCCAGAAAATTGATATTCTTGAGCCTTCTTCTGAAGAAACAATACAGATTATTCATGGCTTACGTGCCAAATATGAGGCGCATCATGATGTCCGCTATACATCGAAAGCTATTCGGGCTGCTGTTGAGTTATCTGTGAAATACATTTCTGATCGCCATTTGCCAGATAAAGCTATTGATGTGATTGATGAAGCAGGGGCTCGAACGAGGTTAGTCCCGGTCAGTCGTCGCAGAAAGACAATCAATGTTTCAGACATTGAATCTGTTGTGGCTCGTATTGCCCGTATTCCGGAGAAAACAGTTTCAGCCAGTGATAAAGATGTATTGAGAACACTGGATGATCGTTTGAAAATGTTGGTTTTTGGTCAGCACAAAGCAATTGGAGCATTAACAGAAGCCATTAAAATGAGTCGTGCTGGATTGAGGCAGGAGTATAAACCTGTTGGTTCTTTTCTATTTGCGGGGCCTACAGGGGTTGGTAAAACTGAAGTGACAGTTCAGTTAGCCAAAGTACTTAATATCAAGCTACTGCGGTTTGATATGTCTGAATATATGGAACGTCATACTGTTAGCCGCCTGATTGGTGCACCGCCAGGTTATGTTGGCTATGATCAGGGTGGTTTATTGACAGATGCTATTATCAAACACCCTCATTCTGTATTGCTGCTTGACGAAATTGAGAAAGCTCATCCTGATGTATTCAATTTACTGCTGCAAGTCATGGACAATGGAACATTGACTGATAACAATGGCCGGAAGGCTGATTTCCGCAATGTTATTTTGGTCATGACAACCAATGCCGGGGTGCGTGAGACCCAGCGTAAATCCATCGGTTTCACTGAGCAGGATAACAGCATTGATGGTATGGGAGAAATTAAGCGAATCTTTACCCCTGAATTCCGTAATCGACTTGATAGTATCATTTGGTTTGATGCACTTTCTGCGGAAGTTATTCAGCAAGTAGTTGATAAATTTATTGTTGAATTACAAGCTCAGTTGGATGAGAAAGGTGTTTCTCTGGAAATCAATACAGATGCCCGTCAGTGGTTATGTGATAAAGGGTATGATAAAGCGATGGGAGCCCGTCCTATGGCTCGCGTGATCCAGGATAGCCTGAAAAAACCTTTAGCCAATGAATTACTGTTTGGTTCCTTAGTGCATGGCGGATCTGTCAGGATTACTCTTGATAAAGATAAGCAGGTACTGAAATACGATTTCAAAGGCGTGCAAAAGTCGAATAAGAAAAAATCAGAAGATGCCGTACTATAGCTGCATATAAATAACTGCATATAAATAAGTACGGCAAACACTGGCCGTATGACTGAGAACGACACCACAGGAGAATGCTGAAAAATACATTACCTGTGGTGTTAAGAAGGTCTGTGAATCAGCGGCTACGGAAGACGATACGGCCTTTGCTCAGGTCATATGGGGTTAGCTCAACTGTAACCTTGTCTCCAGTCAGGATGCGGATGTAGTTCTTACGCATTTTGCCTGAAATATGAGCAGTAACGACGTGTCCGTTTTCTAGTTCGACACGGAACATAGTGTTTGGCAGTGTGTCTAACACAGTGCCTTGCATTTCAATATTGTCTTCTTTGGCCATCTAATCCTCTAAATGTAACAACCATAGTCTTTAACCGACAAGATAATGCCGAAAAACCCTCATTATGTAAAGGAATGTCGTATTTTAAACCATCATTTTCCTCATAATGGAATTGACACTCCCACCGTAAACAGCATAAATCACCAAGTGTTGATTATAATTCCAGCACTTGTGTATCCCAACAGCCTGCTTGCAATGATTGTTTTTTACCTTGCTCAAGATACTGGAGAAATTCTCTCCTTGGAATATTTTTCGCGCCCAGTGACTCTGTATGGTGATTTAGCACCTGACAGTCAAACAGCTGACCGCCATGACGTAAAAAATGGTGATAGAATGCCACAAAAGCGCACTTAGATGCATTCTCTATTTTGCTGAACATTGATTCACCACAAAATAGCGCTCCTACACTAACACCGTATAATCCACCAACAAGCTGGCGTTTATGCCAGACTTCAACCGAATGAGCCCGACCTTCCTGATGTAAGGTTTGGTAACCTTGCTGAATATTAGCTCCGATCCACGTACCTTCTTGTCGCTGGGCACAGCCGTATATCACCTGATCGAAAGCATAGTTTACCGTAATTTGATAAGAATGTTTGCGAATAAAACGTCGCAGAGTACGTCCGGTATGTAATTCTCCCGGGATTAGAACCGCCCTGGGATCCGGAGACCACCATAAGGGAGGCTCATCAGGCGAAAACCATGGAAAAATTCCCTTACTATAAGCGGCCTTTAAGCGCTCTGCACTCAAATCTCCTCCGAATGCCAATAGACCATTCGGCTCTGCTAATGCATTGGTTGGATGAGGAAATTCACATGAGTTATCCAATTGAGCTATCAACATAAAAGTTATCACTCCTACTCAGGATAATATTGCCGTTGATAGAATTGGTAATAACGCCCGTGCTGGGACAGTAACACATCGTGTTGCCCTTGCTCAATGATACGCCCCCCATCCATTACACAGATACGATCCATGTATTGTAAGCCAGTTAGCCGATGGGTAATCACAATAAGCGTTTTATTTTGGCAACCATCGCGTAATAGCGACAGAATTTGTTGTTCAGTATCTGCATCAAGCCCTTCTGTCGGCTCATCCAGAAGCATAAGTGGAGAATTATGCAGCAATGCTCTGGCAATGCCCAATCGGCGTTGTTCACCGCCAGAAAGTTGGCGTCCACCTTCGCCTATCCAACAGTTTAGCTTTTCATTATTGTCTAGCAAGTTTCCTAATCCGACCTGCTTTAAAACAGTTGTTAATTGTTCATCAGTAGCATCTGGTTTTGCCAATAACAAATTTTCACGCAGAGTATGACTGAATACATGTATTCGCTGGGGAACGATGGACATCATCGATCTCAGTGTAGCTTCATCATAACAAGAGATAGGCTGTTGGTTGATTAAAATCTCTCCGTGATCAACATCCCATGCACGGGTCAATAACTGTAAAAGAGTTGATTTACCGCAGCCTGTTTTGCCCAACAAAGCAATATGTTCACCAGCTTGCAGAGACAGAGAAATGCTCTGTAATACAGGTAAAGGTTGATTAGGATAAGTGAAATCAATGTTTTTTATCTCAAGACTGAGATTATCTGTACTTTCTGGCCCGTGCTCAGGGAAGGTGACTTCAGCTTTCTGATGGATTAACTGAGAGACACGTGTAGCTGAGGAGATAACTTGCCCCATGTGCTGGAAAGCTACAGTGACTGGCCCAAGGGACTCAAAAGCAGCAAGAGCACAGAATGTAAACAGAGCAATCAACGCTCCGGGTTGATTGTTTCCGCCTATACCTGCTGCTGCCAGCCACAGTATCAGTGTCACTGTGATGCCAGTGGCAAAAATCATAATGGCTTGAGAAATCCCCGTCAGATTAGCTTGTTGTTGTTGACACTTTAACCACTTGGATTCAACCTCAGACATTGAGTGGCGGAAGCGCTGGAAAGCACCGAATACGGTCAACTCCGCCTGGCCTTGTAATGCACTGGTGAGCAATGTTCGATATTGGCCGCGTAATAAAGTGATATTCCTGCCGTAAGGTTTGCCCACATGATAAAACACAAAAGGTAATGTCAGCAGCAGCCCTAACAGAATACCACCAAGAGTATAGGCAAGCGTCTTATCAAGGAACCCCAAGCCAAATGTCAGGACAATAATGACGGTAAGTGCAGCAAGGACGGGAGACATGACGCGTAGATAGAGATGATCTAACGTTTCGACATCAGCCACAATCCTATTCAATAACTCTCCCTGGCGAAAACGAGTGATACCTCCCGGAGAAAGTGGCAGGATCTTCTGGAAGGTAAAAACCCGAAGATGAGCCAATACCCGGAATGTAGCATCATGGCTGACCAACCGCTCACCATAACGTCCGGCAGTGCGAAAAATAGCTGCCCCACGGACACCTGCCGCAGGCAGCATATAATTGAAGGTATATTTTCCGGCAAATCCTGCTACAGCAGTGCCGGCAAGAAACCAACCGGACAGCGTAAGTAAGCCAATACTGGCTAGTAGGGTTACAACTGCCAAAATCATACCTAAGCTAATAAGAAACCAATGGCGGCGGTATAGTGCGAGAAAAGGGAGTAATACACGCATGATTAAAGCTCCACACTGCGATGAGACAACAGATGGGAAAATGCACTTTGAGATTGGCTCAAAATTTGATAGTTACCTTTTTCGATAATTAATCCGCCCTCCATAACCCAGATTTGGTCATATTCCAGCGTTTCTTCCAGTAAGTGTGTAACCAATAATGTCGTTTGCTGACTGGATGCTTGATTCAATGCCATCATTACGCGTTGTTCACTATTAGCATCAAGGCTGGCTGCGGGTTCATCCAGTAACAAGAGTTGGCACGGATTTAATAATGCCCGTGCTACAGCGATACGCTGTGCTTGTCCAACAGATAGGCGAGCAGCATTATCGCCAATAACTGTGTTTATGCCATCAGGGAGATCACAGACAAACTCATCGACATAAGCGCGTTTCATTACATCGTGGATCTGTTCTTGTGTCGCGTCAAATTGACCAAGACGAATATTATCGAGTATCGTTTGTTCCGGCAGATGGGGGTTCTGCCCGACCCAACTTAATTGTTGACGCCATTTGTCGAGATCAAGCTCACGCAATTCGTTTCCATTGATTTTCAATGAACCCCGGTAAGGAAGAAAACCGAGTAACACATTTATCAGTGTACTTTTTCCTGCGCCGCTTTTTCCCACTAATGCAATCCGTTGATGCTTATCAATTGTAAAATTTAAAGGACCGGCCAGACGATGCCCATCATATGACAGAACTTCCAATTCGCTTGTTTCAATAGTCACTGTTTCTTTATCTGACAAGGTTTTTCTGCCGCCGTATGTGGTGTGTTCCCCATCGCTGCTTAACAAGGTGAAAAGTGATTCCGCAGCGCCCACAGCCTGGGCTTTAGCATGATAAAAAGTGCCCAAATCACGTAGCGGTTGGAAGAATTCAGGAGCAAGGATAAGTGCGAGGAAACCAGCAAATAATGTCACGCCAAAACCATAACTGCCAAAATGCAACTCTCCCAGATAAGAAAAACCAAAATAAACAGCAACAACAGCAATGGAAACAGCGGTAAAGAACTCTAATACAGCAGAAGATAAAAATGCCATACGTAGTACTTCCATTGTCCTGCGTCGGAAATCTTCTGTCGATTCGGTAATTTGTTTAATTTCGGCTTTTCCCCGATGGAACAAACGCAGAGTTTCGAGACCACGTAAACGATCCAGGAAGTTACCACTTAAACGACCAAGTGCAACAAAATTGCGCCGGTTAGCATCGGCAGCCCCTAATCCGACCAAAGCCATGAAAATAGGGATCAATGGCGCAGTTACGAATAGAATAACGCCAGCGGCCCAATTGATGGGAAAGATAGTGATCAGGATTAAGGCAGGGATAGTAGCCGCAAGGGTCATTTGAGGTAAATAGCGGGAATAAAAATCCTGCATGTCTTCAATTTGCTCCAGAATAATGGTCGCCCAGCTACCAGCAGGTTTGCCTTTTACCCAAACAGGACCCAATTGTGTCAGTTTATCCAATACCATACTGCGAATTTGTTGACGCACGACTTTACCGCAGATAAACCCGATACGTTCTCGGACAGCACTGACAATAGCTCTCAGCGTGAAAGAAGCCATCAACATCAGGAATTGGTTGATGAGATTTTCACGGGGGACATTATCCATAATAAGCGCCTGAAGAATGGAAGCGAGAAGCCAGGCCTGAGTGATAATCAGTAAACCACTAATTAGCCCTAGTAGCATGGATAGACGAAGCCATTGACGGGCTGAGGCGCTTTGTTGCTTCAGCCATCGAACAAGTTCAGATTGTCTTGTTTTGTCCATAAGAAAAATTTCAGATTAGCAGATGATGATACGGCGTATCAAAAAAGCTGGTAATTGTATTGCCAGCTTTCGCGTACTATGTTGCCTACAAAAAAATGTTACCTGTTAGAAAGCGCTATCGAAATAGCGCTTTTAGAAAAAGATAATCTTATTTGGTTGCCAATCCGTCCAGAAAACGTTCGGCATCCAGCGCAGCCATACAGCCCGTGCCGGCTGAAGTGATAGCTTGTCGATAAACATGATCCATGACATCACCTGCGGCAAATATACCGGGAACAGATGTCTCGGTGGCATTTCCATGCAGACCGGACTGAACCTTGATGTACCCATTTTCCAGTTCAAGCTGTCCTGCAAAAATATCGGTATTAGGGCTATGGCCGATGGCGATGAAAACACCTGCAACATCCAGCTCTTTAGTGTTATCACTTTTCGTATCGCGAATACGGATACCTGTTACACCCATTTCATCACCCAAAACTTCGTCCAGAGTGCGATCGGTATGCAAAATAATATTGCCGTTTTTAACCTTATCCATCAAACGGTCAATCAAGATCTTTTCTGAACGGAAAGTATCACGACGGTGGATCAGGTGAACTTCAGACGCAATATTCGCTAAATATAATGCTTCTTCAACAGCAGTATTACCGCCACCTACGACAGCAACTTTTTGTTTACGGTAGAAGAAACCATCACAAGTTGCACAGGCAGAAACACCACGTCCTTTAAATTCTTCTTCGGAAGGTAGCCCCAAATAACGTGCAGAAGCACCTGTTGCGATGATTAAGGCATCACAGGTATATTCCTGATCATCACCATATAGGTGGAATGGTTTTTTTGAGAAATCAACTTTCTGAATGTGATCAGTCATAATTTCTGTCTGAAATTTTTCAGCGTGCTGAAACATACGTTCCATCAAAGCTGGGCCTGTTAGTCCTTCAGGGTCGCCAGGCCAGTTTTCAACTTCAGTCGTGGTGGTCAATTGGCCGCCTTTCTCAACCCCTGTAATGAGTACGGGATTTAGATTAGCCCGGGCCGCATAAACAGCAGCAGTATAACCAGCAGGACCTGAGCCAAGAATGATGAGTTTACTGTGTTTGGCTGTACTCATGAATACCTCATTTCCATTATTTTGCATATCGCAGATTCAGGGATTGTAGGAGAAATAATAAGTTAAAAAAAGCGATTATCAGATAAAATATTCATGTTATTAACGATTTTACCGATAGATAGTAACTATGATGTAATGGGAATGTAAGGAGTGAGTGCTTAACTTTTTGAATTGAACATCATTTATTCGTTTTAGACATGAAACGAGCTATTGAAACGATTTACCGAAAATTTGTTTGGTAGGTTGTTCTGATTTTTGTTCATTTACTTTGACAATCGGCTATGCATTTGCGAAAACATCTGTGTAAGAGATAATTATCTGCCTCGCTAATCAATTGTTTCTATAGAATAGACAATTTGGAGTGGATGATTTTCTCATAGAATATTAAAAATTGCCGATAAGCTGCTTTCTGGGAGACATAGTGTTTTGGGAGATAATATTCTGGAAGACGGTGCTCTAGTAAGTTGTGTTTTGGTTAATCGAGTTCTGGGAAATTGTATTCTGGAAGATTACGTGTAGGCCCCAAACTTTGATTACAGATTGAGCTTTAGCCTTTGAAGACATCTTTTCCAGCTCAACTGCTTAAAAGAGATAGGGAAAATGTTATGGGTGTAGGAATATAAAGAGAGAGCAATAAGATGATAGATAATAAGAAGCGTCCAGGAAAAGATCTTGATCGCATAGACCGTAATATCCTTAACGAATTGCAGAAAGATGGCCGTATTTCTAATGTGGAATTATCCAAGCGGGTAGGATTATCACCTACACCTTGTCTGGAACGCGTACGTCGTTTAGAGCGTCAAGGCTTTATTTCTGGTTATACCGCCTTGCTGAATCCCCATTACCTGGATGCATCATTGCTGGTGTTCGTTGAAATCACCCTAAACCGTGGAGCGGCAGATGTTTTTGAGCAGTTCAATACTGCCGTACAAAAACTGGAAGAAATTCAAGAATGCCATTTGGTTTCAGGGGATTTTGACTACTTACTGAAAACACGTGTGCCAGACATGTCTGCGTACCGTAAATTGTTGGGTGAGACCTTATTACGTCTTCCGGGCGTTAACGATACTCGTACTTATGTAGTAATGGAAGAAGTGAAACAGAGTAACCGTTTGGTAATTAAGACTCGTTAAGCTTTTGTCTACAATGTACAGTGTATAGATGCAAAACAGGAAAAATTTAGGTACACTCCTGTTTATGCATACAGTTTCAACGCTGAGCTATCCTCAGCGTTGTTCCGTTTAATCAACAGGAAAACCTGGAGAGCCTTTCTTGAACCAGGAATATACAGAAGACAAATGTGTTAGGTTAAAAAGAGTAAGCAGTAGCCGTCGGCTTCTGGAAGCCGTTCTGTTGGTTATTGCCATATGTGCCGTATATTTAATGGTAGCACTTGTCAGTTTTCATCCTTCCGATCCTAGCTGGTCACAAACTGCCTGGCATGAACCTGTTCATAATTTAGGTGGCAGCATTGGTGCCTGGTTGTCAGACATACTATTCTCAGCATTTGGTATTCTTGCCTATGCAGTCCCACCCTTAATGTTTTTGGGTTGTTGGAATGCTTTCCGTCAGAAAGATAGGCAAGAGTATGTGGATTTCTTCACACTGACATTACGCATTATTGGTTCCTTGGCTCTTATTTTAACTTCATGTGGTTTGGCTGCACTCAATATTGATGATTTCGATGATTTTGCTTCAGGTGGTGTTATCGGTAGTTTGTTCAGTAACGCGATCCTACCGTGGTTTAATATCCTTGGTGCAACTTTAGCTCTGCTTGGTACGTGGGTTGTCGGGTTCACATTATTTACGGGCTGGTCCTGGCTTACCATTGCAGAAAAAATTGGGGAGTGCATTCTGGATTCGCTCAGTTTTGTGGTTAATCGTAGCCGCACTCAAATTGATTATGATGATGAGTTGGAAAAAGAAGTTGTTCCCGAGCTTCCTGATGATATAACCCATTCTAAACAAGGGGAGTCTAAAGCAGCTCCTGTTAAGGCAACTCATGTTATTCAAAACGCCATTGCTGATGATGAATATGATGTGTTGCTGGCAGCTCCAACAGTGACAGAGTTGGTGAATACCGATTCAGTACAGTCGGTTATGGAACAGTCAGAGGAAGAGATTCCACCTGCAATTGTTTTTCCTGAGCATGAAAGTATTTCACTTGAACAGATGCAATCTGCTCTGGAACAAGACAATAAATCTCACCTGATTAAGCCACAAATATCCGTAGCTCCAGAAACAGTATCAGTACAAATGGAATTAGGGCAGGCTAGAACTGGACAGATTGTTGGATCAGAACAAATTGAAAATAGCCAGGAGCAAGAGCCTGTCCGATATACATTTGAGCTGCCTGATGAGCGCCAGTTGGGGGATGATGTAAATGATTGTACAGATAATAGTACTTATTTGCAGAGTTCGGTAACTAGCTCTGTTGCTGTTGTGAAAAATCCTCAGATGAAACAGGGAATAGGCCCTGAAATGCCAAGGCCGAATCCGGTACGAATACCGACTCGCCGTGAATTGTATGGGATTAAAGTCCCTTCTCACCGCTTGTCTGAGCATTTACAGCGGAAAGAAAAAGAAAGGCAGGACGAACTCAATGCTGAAGTTGAAGAACAGAGAATGGATGAGCAGCAGCAAGATATGCTGCGTGAGCAATTTATTGCGCAACAGCGTGAGCGTTATGGTTATGATTTGGAAAAAGAGGTAAAAGAAGAAAATGCTGAAGATTTTACCTCTATTTTTAACCAACCAATTTATAAGCAGCTTGCACATGGCAAAACAACAGTAGAAAAATCTGTTGAGAACAGTGATGATAAAGCACCTATCAGCATTGATGAGCATGCAGAGCAGGAAGAAACGTTGCGGAAAGCATTTGAACAGCAGCAACGTGAACGTTATCAAATCCCGCCTGCTGTTTCACCGCAGTATGAAAAGTCTGTGTTTGATTATTTTTCACAAAATAATAGTGTAGAAATTTCTGAGCCGGCAGAACCATTATTTATGCCTTCAGAGTCCATACCATCGGAAGAGGTTATTCAGCCAGAACAGGAAAAAAATATTGTTCCTGTTGCAGCAGATTCTTCTGTTTTAAAAACTTCTCATCAGCCAGAAACTCTGCATAATTTTGCGCAGCAACCGCAGCAACCGCAGCAACCGCAGCAACCGCAGCAACCGCAGCAACCGCAGCAACCGCAGCAACCGAGCCTGTTTCATCCATTTTTGGTACGTAATGATCAACCATTGCTTAAGCCGACTACACCGATGCCTTCTTTAGATCTTCTGGCAGAACCTCCAGCAGAAGAAGAACCGGTTGATATGTTTGCACTGGAACAAATTTCGCGTTTAATTGAAGCTCGTCTGAATGATTATCGTGTCAAAGCGGATGTTGTTGGGTTCTCTCCAGGTCCTGTAATCACACGTTTTGAATTGGACTTAGCGCCTGGGGTTAAAGCTTCCCGTATCTCTAATTTATCTCGTGATCTTGCACGTTCACTTTCGGCTGTGGCAGTTCGTATTGTCGAAGTGATCCCAGGAAAACCTTATGTGGGCCTGGAATTACCGAATAAAAAACGCCAGACCGTTTATTTACGGGAAGTGCTGGATTGTGAAAAATTCCGTGATAATCCGTCCCCATTAACTATTGTTTTGGGAAAAGATATCGCTGGTCAGCCTGTTGTTGCTGATTTAGGGAAAATGCCTCATTTGTTGGTTGCAGGGACGACGGGGTCGGGAAAATCAGTCGGCGTCAATGCCATGGTCCTCAGTATTTTGTATAAAGCGAAACCAGAAGATGTTCGTTTTATCATGATCGACCCGAAAATGCTTGAGCTATCTGTTTACGAAGGCATTCCGCATTTGTTGACGGAAGTGGTCACTGATATGAAAGATGCAGCCAATGCATTGCGTTGGTGCGTCAATGAAATGGAACGCCGTTATAAACTGATGTCAGCTTTAGGTGTGCGCAATATCGCGGGCTATAACGATAAGATCAAACAGGCTGAAAATATGGGCCGTCCGATCCCGGATCCATTCTGGAAGCCCGGTGACAGCATGGATGTGACACATCCTGTACTGAAAAAAGAGCCCTATATTGTTGTTATGGTCGATGAGTTTGCCGATTTAATGATGACAGTCGGGAAAAAAGTGGAAGAGTTGATCGCGCGTTTGGCACAGAAAGCACGAGCTGCGGGTATCCACTTGGTACTGGCTACACAGCGTCCTTCTGTTGATATTATTACGGGGTTGATTAAGGCTAATATTCCTACGCGAATTGCATTCACCGTTTCCAGTAAAATTGATTCCCGTACCATTCTTGATCAGGGAGGAGCGGAATCATTGCTTGGTATGGGCGATATGCTCTACTTAGCACCAAACTCTTCGATTCCTGTACGTGTCCACGGTGCTTTCGTGCGTGACCAAGAAGTCCATGAAGTTGTTAATGACTGGAAAGCGCGTGGTCGCCCTCAATACATTGATAATATTATTAAAGGGGGTGAAGATGGCGAAGGAGGATTGGGATTGGATAGTGATGGAGAGCTGGATCCTCTGTTTGATCAGGCAGTTGAATTTGTGATTGAAAAACGCCGGGTATCTATCTCCGGGGTACAACGTCAATTCCGCATTGGTTATAACCGGGCCGCTCGAATTGTAGAACAGATGGAAGCTCAGCAAATTGTCAGTACGCCTGGTCATAATGGCAATCGAGAAGTTTTAGCACCTCCGCCACATGAACACTGAGCATCATTTTAAATGCGGCATCGGCTATTGTGATGCCGATAATATATGAATTGAAGGTATTCACACATGAAAAAACTGATGTTGATTGGTTGTCTGATGATGGGAATAAGCGTGAGTTCTGCATGGGCTGATGCCGCGCAAGATTTGCAGGGTCGATTGAGTAAGGTAAATAGTTTTCACGCGAACTTTACCCAGACTGTTACCAGCAGTGACGGTTCAACGATCCAAAATGGTGAAGGGCAACTCTGGGTTAAACGTCCCAATTTGTTTAATTGGCATATGACATCGCCTGATGAAAGTACTTTGATTTCTGATGGCAAAACGTTGTGGTTCTACAATCCTTTTGTCGAGCAAGTAACAGCTAATTGGCTGAAAGATGCTACGGGCAATACACCGTTTATGTTGATTGCTCGTAATGATCCCACGGATTGGAAACAATACAGAGTGACACAAAGTGGTAATAATTTTGAGTTGACGCCTAATAGTGCCAATGGAAATCTGAAACATTTTTCAATCACAGTAACACCTGATGGCACTATTCAGAAATTTACGGCTGTTGAACAAGACGGTCAGAAAAGCGCATATCAGTTGAAAGGGCAGCAAAATATCAGCGTAGATGCGTCAAAGTTCAAATTCACTTTACCAGAAGGTGTTACTCTGGATGATCAACGCCAGTGAGGTTTAAGTGAACAATCTTTCACTCGATTTTTCACAGAATGAGTTTCAGCCACTGGCAGCAAGAATGCGGCCAGTTACGCTGGATCGTTATATTGGGCAGCAACATCTATTGGCAGAGGGGAAACCTTTGCCAAGGGCGATCCGTGCCGGTCATCTTCACTCCATGATTTTATGGGGGCCGCCGGGCACGGGGAAAACGACGCTGGCTGAAATTATCGGCTATTATGCGCAAGCAGATATGGAACGTATTTCTGCCGTTACATCCGGTATCAAAGAGATACGTGAATCTATAGAGAAAGCACGACAGAACCGCAATGCAGGACGCAGAACAATTTTGTTTGTCGATGAAGTTCACCGATTTAACAAAAGCCAGCAAGATGCCTTTCTGCCGCACATTGAAGATGGCACCATCACATTCATTGGTGCCACGACTGAAAACCCCTCTTTTGAACTAAATTCAGCCTTGTTGTCGCGGGTGCGAGTCTATTTATTGAAATCTTTTTCGTCAGCAGAAATAGAACAAGTGCTTATTCAGGCCATAAATGATAAAGAGCATGGCCTTGGTGGACAAAATATCGTGTTGCCGGACAGCACTCGCCAGATGGTAGCTGAGTTGGTTGCAGGGGATGCACGTCGTTCATTGAACTTGTTGGAAATGATGTCGGATATGGCGGAAGTCAATGTACAAGGGCAACATATCTTGACCCCAGAGTTACTGAAAGAGGTTAGCGGAGAGCGGAGTGCGCGATTTGATAATCAAGGTGATAGGTATTACGACTTAATATCGGCTTTGCATAAATCAATCCGTGGTTCTTCACCAGATGCTGCACTTTACTGGTATGCCAGAATTATTACCGCGGGTGGAGATCCGCTTTATGTTGCCCGCCGCTTACTGGCAATAGCGTCTGAAGATGTAGGTAATGCTGATCCGCGTGGAATGCAGATAGCAATTGCTGCATGGGATTGTTTTACCCGTGTTGGAGCAGCAGAGGGAGAACGGGCAATTGCTCAGGCAATTGTTTATCTTGCCTGTGCTCCCAAAAGTAATGCTGTTTACACGGCATTTAAAGCAGCTATGGCAGATGCACAAGAAAAGCCGGATTATGACGTTCCTGCTCATCTGCGTAATGCTCCAACCAAATTGATGAAAGAAATGGGTTTTGGTGAAGAATACCGTTATGCCCATGATGAGCCCAATGCGTATGCGGCGGGAGAAGTTTATTTTCCACCTGAGATGCAGAATACTCGTTATTACCACCCGACTAGCAGAGGGTTGGAAGGTAAAATTGGTGAGAAATTAAACTGGTTGATGGAGCAGGACCAAAATAGCTCAATAAAACGCTATCTCTAATGTCATTGATACGGTAAGGTTCATATGGCGAAGAATTTATATCAGATTGGTTAATCAAAACTGATTTTGCTACTACTTTAGTAACTTTTTTCTCAATACTATTTTCTTAACAATTATTTTCTCAACAACTAGTTTCTTAACAACAACAAGCACAGGAATAGCATGCTCGATCCAAATATGCTGCGTAACGAGCTAGACGCAGTTGCCGAAAAACTGGCTCGCAGGGGTTATACCCTTGATGTGGAGACGGTGCGTAAACAAGAAGAGCGCCGTAAAGTTTTACAAGTTGAAACTGAAACCCTGCAAGCAGAACGCAATTCCCGATCGAAGACTATTGGTGCAGCTAAAGCCCGTGGTGAAGATATTGAACCATTGCGCCAGGAAGTCAATCAATTGGGAGAAAAGCTAGATTCAGCAAAAGCTGAATTAGAAGCATTGCAGGCTGAGATCCGTGATCTCGCATTAGGCATGCCGAATATTCCTGATGATTCTTCTCCTGACGGAAAAGATGATAGTGATAATGTGGAAATCAGCCGTTGGGGTGAACCGCGTCAGTATAATTTTGAAGTGAAAGATCATGTATCGTTGGGTGAATTAACTGATGGCCTTGATTTCGCCGCCGCAGTGAAATTAACAGGTGCGCGTTTTGTCGTGATGAAAGGGCAAATTGCCCGCCTGCATCGTGCATTGGCGCAGTTTATGCTGGATCTGCATACTGAACAACATGGTTATCTGGAAACTTATGTGCCTTATCTGGTTAACCGTGACACGCTGTACGGTACGGGCCAGTTGCCTAAATTTGGTGAAGATTTGTTCCATACTAAGGCGCTGGCAGAAGATTCCGGCAGTAACTATGCACTGATCCCAACTGCGGAAGTGCCTGTAACTAATTTAGTACGTGGTGAAATTCTGGATGAGAGTGACCTTCCTCTGAGAATGACAGCGCATACACCTTGCTTCCGCTCAGAAGCGGGTTCTTATGGTCGCGATACTCGTGGTCTGATCCGTATGCACCAGTTTGATAAAATTGAGCTGGTTCAAATTGTTCATCCTGAAAAATCCATGGAAGCATTGGAAGAGCTGATAGGGCACGCAGAAAAAGTATTGCAGTTACTGAAATTGCCTTATCGCAAGATGTTACTGTGTACCGGAGATATGGGTGCGAGTGCAAGAAAAACCTACGATTTGGAAGTTTGGTTGCCTGCGCAGAATACTTATCGTGAAATCTCATCTTGCTCTAATATGTGGGATTTTCAGGCTCGTCGTATGCAGGCTCGTTTCCGTAGTAAAGATGACAAGAAAACCCAGTTAGTGCATACACTGAATGGCTCTGGCCTGGCTGTAGGGCGTACACTGGTTGCTGTAATGGAAAACTATCAGCAGGCAGATGGCCGTATTGAAGTTCCAGAAGTATTGCGTCCTTATATGAAAGGGCTGGAATATATTGGTTAATCCTTTGTATATTTAATAAAAAAGCGCCATTATTTGGCGCTTTTTTATTTTTTTATAAGTAAAGATTGTGATTCGATTTGTTATAACTATTTCATCTTCCTTAACTTCTTGTGTGTAAAAAACACTGTGAAAAGGAGAATAATATATTGCTATATTATAAAAAAATTAGTATCCATTGCATTGGGTTTACTTTGAATATTTGCCATGCATTACCGATCCATTCTGTTCCTGCTCCAACAGCCTGGCCTTCACGAATGAATACCTCTTTTTCTTTAGTTAGGGATATGCTTTTTCCCCGGAATCGAAATTAATATCTTGATTATTCATTTTTTTTCGCTTTATCTGGTTGAATAGTAATTACCAAATATATCCATCTCGGAACAGAGTTTTTGGGTAAAGTAGAAGGGATTATTTCAGGAAGTTTGCTAATCAACAAGGGGTAATCGATGGTATTATTAAGAGATTAATACACAATTTCTTTCCTACATTACCAAATAATTACGCTTATATTTAATTTTTTCTTTTGCACTAACTAAAATTAATTTATTTTTTATAGGAAGTAAATAAAATCACTCTGTACTTTAAATAGTATATTATCAGGAAATGATTTTTTAGCGCAGAACTGGCTGCAATTTATTATTGAACCAGTTACTATTTGTGATTATTTCTTATGAGGAGGTTGGAAGAATATTGGATTCAATAAATTACATTATGCCCGTAGCTAGTCAAGATTCGTTGCACTCGCTCCATAGTCTCATTAGAAGGTGGTTTTACCCCCTCCAGCTTGTATTCTTCACCCATGGCAATCCACTTATGCTTTCCAAGCTCATGATAAGGCAATAATTCAATTTTCTCGATATTCTTCATATCTTTGGTGAATTCTCCCAGCATGTGGACAGATTTATCATCATCTGACCATTCGGGTACAACTACATAGCGGATCCATGTGTTTTGATTGCGTTTTGCCAGATAACGGGCAAATTCGAGCGTTCGGTGATTGGAAACACCGACCAGTTCTCGGTGAATATCATCGTCAAGCTGTTTTAGATCCAGCATCACTAAATCGGTATCATCCAGCAGTTCATCAATGACTGGTTCATAGCGACGGACAAAACCATTGGTATCTAAACAAGTGTGAATACCTTCTGCATGGCAAGCTCTGAACCAATCACGGACAAATTCAGCCTGAAGGATTGCTTCTCCACCTGAAGCAGTAACTCCTCCGCCTGAAGCATTCATAAAATGACGATAAGTTGTTGCTTCTTTGATAAGTTCTTCGACAGTTACAGTTTTGCCGCAGTGCGTATCCCATGTATCGCGATTATGGCAATAAAGACAACGCATCAGGCAGCCTTGGAAAAACGCGATAAAACGGATACCAGGGCCATCAACGGTTCCGCAAGATTCAAAAGAGTGGATACGGCCAAGTACGGACATGAAAGGGTTTCTCCAAAAACAGATTGGATGCTGAGAGAGTAAAGGCCCGAGTTGTACAGGGGCCTTGGAGTGTATGCCATTTTGCTCGATTAGAAAACTATGGCATTTTTGAGGTAACACGATGCTACTAATAAATATTTACATTGTTTGCGTAAATGTACGGGTAATGACATCTTGTTGCTGTTCTTTAGTCAGGGAATTGAAGCGTACCGCATAGCCAGATACACGGATTGTCAACTGAGGATATTTTTCAGGATTTTTCATTGCATCCATTAACATCTCACGATTCATTACGTTAACGTTCAGATGTTGACCACCTTCAATATGGGTTTCATGATGGAAGTAGCCATCCATCAGAGCTGCTAGATTCGTTTTGCGTGCTTCGTCATTTTTGCCCAGAGCATTAGGTACGATGGAGAAGGTATAAGAGATACCATCCTTCGCGTAAGCAAATGGTAGTTTGGCAACCGAGGTCAGTGAAGCTACCGCACCTTTTTGATCACGACCGTGCATTGGGTTAGCGCCCGGCCCGAATGGGGCACCTGCACGACGGCCATCAGGTGTGTTACCGGTTTTTTTACCATAAACAACGTTAGAGGTAATGGTTAACACAGACTGAGTTGGTACTGCATTACGATAGGTCTGCAATTTCTGAATTTTCTTCATGAAACGTTCAACCAAATCGCAGGCAATATCATCAACACGAGTGTCATTATTACCAAACTGTGGATATTCACCTTCGATTTTGAAATCAATCGCCAGTCCATTCTCATCACGGATTGGTGATACTTTTGCATATTTGATCGCGGATAGAGAGTCAGCCGCTACAGACAAACCTGCGATACCACATGCCATAGTGCGGTGAACATCCCTGTCATGCAGTGCCATTAAGGAGGCTTCATAGCTGTATTTATCATGCATGTAGTGGATGATATTTAGCGCTGTGACGTACTGTTTTGCCAGCCAGTCCATAAAGTGATCCATGCGTTTGATGACTTTGTTATAATCCAAAATGTCATCTTTCATGGGTTCTTCTTTCGGGCCAACCTGCATTTTCAATTTTTCATCTATACCACCATTAATCGCATACAACATGGTTTTCGCCAGATTTGCACGGGCCCCGAAAAACTGCATTTGTTTACCAACAACCATTGGGCTGACGCAACATGCAATGGCGTAATCATCGCTGTTGAAATCAGTGCGCATCAGGTCATCATTTTCATACTGCAAGGATGAAGTATCGATAGACACTTTTGCGGCGTATTTTTTAAAGTTGGCTGGTAGTTTTTCAGACCACAGAATGGTCATGTTAGGCTCCGGAGATGGTCCCATTGTGTACAGCGTATTCAGGAAACGGAAACTGTTTTTGGTAACAAGGGTGCGACCATCAAGCCCCATACCGGCTATTGATTCAGTAGCCCAAATCGGGTCACCGGAGAACAACTCATCGTATTCAGGAGTACGCAGGAAACGAACCATACGCAGTTTCATCACCAGATGGTCGATCAGCTCTTGCGCTTCTTGTTCAGTCAATTTGCTTGTTTGCAGGTCACGCTCAATGTAGATATCCAGAAAGCTGGATACACGACCGAAGGACATTGCAGCACCATTTTGAGATTTCACAGCAGCCAGATAGGCAAAATAAGTCCACTGTACAGCTTCCCTGGCTGTGGTTGCCGGGCCAGAAATATCGTAGCCATATTTAGCAGCCATTTCTTTGATTTGACCAAGAGCATGGTGCTGTTCTGAAATCTCTTCACGCAGGCGAATAGTTGCTTCAAGGTTTTCGCCATTTTCCAGTTTTTCCTGTAATGAGGTGAATTGTGCATACTTTTCATCACGTAGGAAATCAATACCGTATAGTGCAACACGCCGATAATCACCGATAATACGACCACGACCATAAGCATCAGGCAAACCAGTTAGTACACCGGATTTACGGCATTTCAGAATATCAGGAGTATAAACATCGAATACCCCCTGATTGTGGGTTTTACGATACTCAGTAAAAATTTGTTTCAGTTTCGGATCCAGCTCTCGGTTGTATGCTTTGCAAGAGCCTTCAACCATTTTAATCCCACCAAATGGAATAATGGCACGTTTCAGTGGCGCTTCAGTTTGCAGACCAACGATTTGTTCCAGATCTTTTTCAATATAACCAGCATCATGAGAAATAATTGTAGACGCAACGTTAGTATCCAAATCAACCGGAGCATGGGTGCAGTTTTCGATTTTGATACCTTCCATGACTTTTTCCCACAAAATATCCGTCGCTTTTGTGGCGCCCGCAAGAAATGATTCATCACCTTCATATGGAGTGTAGTTTTTCTGAATGAAGTCACGAACATTGACTTCATTCTGCCAGCTACCTCCGTTAAGGCCTCGCCACGCTACAGAGAATTTTTCATTTAACTCGGACATGATACTTTTACCTTTTAACAGTAGAATTTGGAAATTGGGTGTGGAAGCAAATTAATGTCAGCGGTTACCACGTAAATAAATAAACCAATAAGTTAACGCAACCAATATCGAACCACCAATGATGTTACCAATCGTAACTGGGAGCGAATTCTTTAATAACAATCCCAAAGGAGATCAGAAACATGTTAGCAATGCTGTGTTCAAAGCCACTTGCGACGAACATGCTAATTGGCAGAATTAATGCAAATAATTTATCAATAAGGCTGCGGCCTGCATAACTCATCCAGACAGCAAGGCATACCATCAGATTAGCTAAAATGCCTAAGCACAGTGCCTCAATAAAAGTATGGTGCATTTTATGATCGGCGACCTGTAATACGTTCAGGCCCCAGAAACCATTGGCGACGGCATATTGGCCTGTCGCTTTTGAAACAATAGTCAATACTGTGGAAGTGAAGAGATCGACACCAAATATTATTACTAACATTAAGTCCAGGGAGAAACAGATACCATCGGTCAATTTAGCCAAACAGTAAGGAATAGAAAAAGTTGCTGTTATAGCCGTAATATAAAAGACGAAAGCAATGGAAATAAATACACCAGCCATGATTGCTGATAAATAAGTCACTGCGGAATGTTTATTGATTTTATATATACTACTATCATCTGCGATTTGTGCCATTACAGCAGGTGGATATAAATTAAAAGGGTTGTCAGTTTTCATACTAACACTCTCTTTATCCTTAGTTAATTATAGCACGTGATGATAGTAACAAACGGGCATTGACCTGAATTTGATATGGATCATGTTAAATCGAAAGCCTGGTGAGTTATCGCTGTGAAAATAGTCTTTTTTGGAGATAATTGATTGATTTTTAAAAATTAAATATTTTTTAAGGTTTATAAAAATATTTTATATGAAGAATTTGAAGGAAAATATAGAAAAAGTAAAACAACAGGTTAAATTGTCATTTATTTGTTATTTGAAAATAAATGTAATTTAACCTGAGTTTTACTTTTGCCAAAAAATCACTTTAATTTAACAGATTATTTATCCCTGTTTATTTATCCAAAAATCCCGTTTGGCTTTTTGTAATTTTTCATAAGTATTTAATAACGCCTGATGGGCTGGTAATGCTTTTAATTCTGAATCGACAGACCATAATCCGTAGAAACAGTTTTTACCGTTAATGGCTGAAGATGCAGCATCTACCGCTTCCTGACCGTACATTTTGACAAAAGCCTGATGATATTGGTCTGGATCACGATCTTCTTCTTGGGTAAGCAATAGTAGGGTATGCAGGCAGCGATAATAATTTGCTCTTTCTGCTGTGAAGACAGAAGAATTGAAATCTTGTGTCCATTCAACCCATATCAGAGCCTGCTCCAGATCATTACCTGCCAGTGCCAGCATAGATTTCAGCTCACCAATACGCAAGTTGCTCCAGCCGTTATCTTTACCCGCTGCAATTCCTAATAATTCACGAACGCGGGTAAAGTCATCCAGCCCTTCTTCGTCTATTTGTTCAAGGAAGGCAAGGTATTCTTCCGGTTGCCACTGGCTATCCGGCAAGGCCAGAATGGTTTCACGCAGGTGAGTTCCCATCGTATTATTGGCAATGTACAGATCTTCAACCGGGTAAATATCTGACATACTTGGTATCAGAATACGGCAGGCATAAACACCAAGATGCTCATAATCAGTAATATAAACTTCTGCATCCAGCGAATTGAAAATGCCCATCAAAGTTGCGAATTCTACTTCTGTTGTACCGCTGAAATCCCAATCAGCAAATTCATAATCAGCATCTTGTTTGAACAGATCCCAACTAATTGCGCCGCTTGAATCAATAAAGTGAGTTTCCAGATTTGTGTGTTCAGAAACCTCTTCATCATCGAAACTTGGTGGTGTAAAGACATCAAGATCTTTCAGACTGCGGCCTTGTAAAAGTTCTGTCACGGTACGTTCTAACGCAACACCGAAATCAGGGTGAGCGCCGAAAGAGGCAAAACATGTGCCGTTGTTGGGGTTGAATAGTACAACGCAGATCACCGGGAATTGACCGCCCAGAGAAGCATCATAGCAATAGAGTGGGAAACCTTCTTCCTGCAATTTATTGACTGATGTAACAACACCAGGGTAGCGCTCCATCACAGCTTGTGGAATTTCAGGCAAACTAATGCATTCTGCAATAATGCGGTTTTTCACATAGCGCTCGAATACTTCGGATAGCCCCTGAACACGAGCTTCATTTACAGTATTACCCGCTGACATACCGTTTGAAACATACAAATTCCCAACGATATTCATTGGAATATAAACGGTTTCATTATCGGATTGACGAGTGAATGGTAGTGTGCAGATACCACGCTCTTTATTACCGGATTGCAAATCAATCAACTGACTGCCACAAAGTTCGTTGGCAGGATTGTAAAAACGGTGTAAACGTTCGTCCAGAATACCTTCTGGCAAGGAATCATCTTCTGGCAGAGGGAACCACTTTTCGTTTGGATAATGAACGAATTCGCTTTTGGCAATCGTATTCCCAAGATAAAAATCAGCGAAAAAATAATTTGTTGATAGACGCTCAAAGTATTCACCTAACGCAGAGGCTAACGCTGCTTTTTTACTGGCTCCCTTGCCGTTAGTAAAACACAATGGACAATCGCGATCGCGGATGTGCACTGACCAAACATTCGGAACAGGATTTAGCCATGAGGCTTCTTCAATATTAAAGCCAAGAGAGTTCAGTTTATGCTGGAATTTATTAATTGAATCTTCTAGTGCGGCATCTTTGCCTGGGATATAGGTTTGCGTCATCGTTATTCACTTCGATTTCTGTTAAGAATTGCATATCATACGAAGTTTTTTTTGTCTCCTCTATTTAATTCCAAAAATTATTGTTAATTGGAGTTTATTTATTTCTCTTATACATACTAGAATAGCTTTTTTTACAAGAGGTTGAATAATGAAAAAGATCAAAAAAACAGCAATAGCCAGTTTTTTGGCTTTAGTCAGTGGTTCTGCGTTTGCTTTACCAAACATTACTGTGTTGGCAACGGGGGGCACAATCGCTGGGGGTGGTGAATCTGCAACTCAGTCTAGTTATACTGCGGGTAAAGTAGGTGTTGATTCATTGCTGAATGCTGTTCCTGCTATTAAAAACATTGCTGATTTGAAAGGGGAGCAAGTTGTTAGCATTGGTTCACAGGATATGAACGATCAGGTTTGGTTGACTCTGGCGAAAAAGATCAATGCCGATTGTGATAAAACCGACGGTTTTGTAATCACTCACGGTACTGACACTATGGAAGAGACCGCTTATTTCCTTGACTTGACTACTCAGTGCCGTAAACCAATCGTAATGGTTGGTGCGATGCGTCCATCAACTGCTCTGGGGGCTGATGGCCCATTGAACCTCTATAATGCAGTAGTTGTAGCAGCAGATAAAAATTCCTCAAACCGTGGTGTTTTGCTAGCTATGAATAACTCTGTTATTCATGGTCGTGACATCAGCAAATTGAGCACTACGGAAGTTCAGGCATTCCAGGCAGTAAATGCGGGTTCACAGGGTTTTATTCATAACGGTAAAGTTAACTACTACTCTGTTGCACCAGTAAGAGCTGATAAAGCTGTTTTTGATATCAGCAAACTGAACGAATTGCCAAAAGTCGGTATCGTTTATAACTACTCGAATGCTTCTGATCTGCCAGCAAAAGCATTTGTAGAAAATGGTTATAAAGGGATTATCAGTGCGGGTGTAGGTAACGGTAATATCTATAAATCCATTTTGGACACACTGGTTCAAGCAGCTAAAGATGGCGTTGTAGTTGTTCGCTCCAGCCGTATTCCTTTCGGTTACACTACTCAGAATGCTGAAGTTAATGACAGCAAATATGGTTTTGTAGCATCAGAACGTTTGAACCCGCAGAAAGCACGTGTTCTTCTGCAACTGGCTCTGACTGAAACTTCTGATCCAGCAAAAGTTCAGGCAATGTTTTCTAAATATTAATTCCTGATCCAAGCATACAGAAAGACGGTTAAAAACGTCTTTCTGTATTGTGTAAAATATAAACTCTACGCTATGACAAAAAACCTATTTGTTTCCAGTAAGCAAGATAACGTCTTAGGAGATCACTATCTATTGGTGTGTATATAACGGGTGTCTCTAGTGCTGATTTTGTATTTTTTGCGTCATATGCTGGCATATTTTCGTAAACTTCCCATCGTGTGAGTTCTCCGTAAACTTTTTCGGATAACATGGGCAGTAATGGTAGCAGCGGGTTATCTGTCAGCTTTTGATCTGTTTCTAATTTTTTTAGCCACTCAGAATAATGCATGCCTTTGAGGTGATAACCACACTGATTAATTAATTCAAAGAATGGATTTAAATCGACAGATTGCTTATTGTCAGGTGAAACTAGGTGATAGGCTTTTCCCAAATTACGGTTATTGCGAGAGATATCAAGTAAGAGTTGGCTGATATAATTAACTGGAACGAACTCTTTTCGTTGATTAGCTAGTAGTGGATAAGAGTTTATCCTTATACAGCCTTTGATTAATCTGGAGACAAAATCATTGGGATTACTTGCTCCAGTCAAACTATCTCCCATGATAAAACCAGGGCGATATACCGCAAGAGGTATTCCTCTGTCTCTGGCCTGCCATATTATCTGCTCAACAACCCACTGACTTTGTGTATATCCTGAATCATATTTTAAGTTGGGCAAGCAAGATGTTATGTCGTCATCTTCATATATTCTGGGTACAGGAGAGAAAAGCCCTACGGGGCCAAAAACAGCAACAGTGGATACATAGTGTAGAGGTTTTATTTTCTTACTGACAGCAAAGCGTAATACATTTAGTGTTCCCAAAATATTGCTAGAGTAATGCGCAGAATAAGGCTGAATATAATTTACATGTGCGGCTAAATGGAAAATAACATCACATTCTGTAGATAGATTTTCATAAATTTGTTGGCTCAGGGCAAATTGTGGTTTTGCAATATCACTTGCAATAACTTGCAATCGTGAGAGAAATTCTTCTTTCCATAGACCATATTGATTCAGATTTTTCTTAACTCGCATCAGGGCAGCTTCATCATTGTCTGCACGTACTAGACAAATGACCTTATTAATTTCTGTTTGTAACAACAGGTCACGCAAGAAAAACGCGCCTAGAAATCCGGTTGCTCCGGTTAATAATACTCGTCCTGAGTCTGAATTGAGCCATGGTTGGGGTGATTGAGATAATGGCTGAATATCTGAAGGGAGTATACCATCTTGAAGCATAATAGCGCATAAATCAGCGAGATTGTTCTTGTTTTGTTGTAGGCTTGTTACTAATTTTCTTGGTGTGGGTGATTCATATAAGAGTTGAACGGGTAAAGCTCGCTGCATCTTATTCCCGAGTTCAATAATAAGTCTGGCTGCTTGTAATGAACTACCGCCTAACTGGAAGAAATCGCTATCTAACGTAATATCGTAATTATCTAAAATTTGACTCCAAATATTCAAAACGATCAATTTCTCTTCGCTCATTTCAGTATTTAGTTGAGACAGCAATTGTTGTTTTTGATTCTTCGAATATTCCGCTAGTAAACAATCTCTATCCATTTTACCATTTAGGGTAAGAGGAATATGTTCAACAACGACAAGCCGGGGGTACATATAATCAGGTAAATGATGACTCACCCATTGGGAGAGTGTTTTTTTGGAGAAAGTCTCCGATTCTTTAGGAACGATAAAAGCAATTAAGTAGGGTTCTGTATTCTCTTTTTTTTACTACGCATACAGCCGCTGATTGTAGTAGTTGGCTTTTCAATAGTTGAGTTTCTATCTCTTCAATTTCGATACGATGTCCGCGTATTTTTATCTGATTATCTATCCGTCCTGCATACATATAAGCACCATCAGAACGTTGCCAGCCTAAATCACCGGTTTTGTATATTCTTTTTAATTGGTTATTTTTCCCAACGTCAATCATAATGAAACGTTGAGCGTTAATTTCTGGACGATTCCAATAACCACGGGCTAACCCCTCGCCTGCAAGATATATCTCACCTATTTGATTTGGTACAACAGGTTGTTGTTGGTCGTCCAAAATATAGATATCAGCATTAGCAATTGACTTTCCTATTGGTACACTGTCTTCTGTTAATTCGTTTAACGTGGCTTCATAGGTTAGGGTCATGATGGTACTTTCAGTGGGGCCATAGCAGTTTATGAAATGTTGGGGAGGTGTGAATTGTAAAACTTGGCGTAAAACATGTGGATTTAGTGTTTCACCACCTACGAGAAGATAACGTAATTGACGAAATGCTTCAGGACATGTTTGAGCAGTTAAGTGGAATAAAGTGGCCGTCATAATCAGGCAATTCACGGAAAACTTTTCCAATGTGGCTTTAAATCTATAAGGATCAATAATTATTTTTCTTGGAATAACAACTATTGAGGCTCCATTTAATAATGTTATCCAGATCTCGAACAGATAAACATCAAATGTAGGATTGCAAATAGAGGCCATTATATCCGTAGCAGTTAAATTGATATCAGTTGGATTAATAACGAAGCGGAGAATACCGCGAGCTTCAATTTCAACTGCTTTGGGGGTTCCAGTAGTTCCAGAAGTGAATAAAATATGGGAGCGATGGTTTTTTCCTCTATGAATATTAGGAAGATCTTCAGTCTTTGAAATTTCCAGTATATTTTGATTAATAATAACGAAATTTGTTGGTAAGGTGCGATCTTGATATTGGTGAGTTGTTAATGTCAGATTTATTTGCAAATCTTGTAACATAAAACATAGCCTGTTATCAGGCATGGCAGGATCGAGAGGAACACAACTTCCACCTGCCATTAGAATGGCAACTTGACTAATGACTTGTTCGATTCCGGGTTCCAGTAAAATAGCGACGGGAGTTTCATATTTCACACCCAAATTATATAAATGCAATGCCAATGATTGTGCTTGATGGACTAATTCTCGATAACTGATTGTACGTTCTTCTGTAATTATTGCATGGTGGTCAGGATTTTCTGAAGTTTTTTGTATAAGAATATTAATTAAATCACAGTCAGTAGGAGGTATTGATTTACTTTTGAAATTATGGAGAGTGGTATTTATCATTGAGTTAATCATGATTATTCCTTTCACAAATAATTAATAATTGTCTTCATTTATATAGCAAGAGGTTTATTATTTTTTTTACTGTATCACTTATCGATAAATATTTTACGCTGAATGGCTTTGGCGGGTATTACACATAATTTGATATTCATGTCTCTATTAAATTATATGAATTCAAATAACGAAAACAGAATTTTTAATCTGAAATAATTAGTTTTTTATTGGGCAGATTAATATTTTGACTACAAGCAGAATGACCTAACCGCAAGTTAACAATAATCTGGTAATAACCATTGCAGAGGCAGAGCGGGAATGATAAAACCAATACGTCCGATTTTTATTGTATCCATAATGATAGGGTGAGTTAATGAGTCAGATATATAATTTCAGTGCTGGCCCAGCCATGTTGCCAGCAGAAGTATTACGTCGTGCGGAACAAGAGCTTTGCAACTGGTATGGATTGGGAACGTCGGTTATGGAGATCAGTCATCGCAGTAAAGAGTTTATCGCTGTTGCAACTGAAGCAGAAAAAGATCTCCGGGATTTATTATCGATACCTGATAATTATAAGGTGCTATTTTGTCATGGTGGTGCCCGAGGCCAGTTTTCAGCATTGCCATTGAATTTACTTGGTAATAAAACGTCAGCAGATTATATCGTTGGTGGTTATTGGGCTGAAAGTGCGGCTAAAGACGCAGAAAAATATTGTACACCTAATGTCATTAACATCCTGACCGAAACAGATGGCATTAAAAGTGTGAAGCCAATGAGTGAATGGGCTTTAAGTAGGGATGCTGCTTATGTTCATTATTGCCCAAATGAAACTATTGATGGCATTGCAATTTTTGAAGAGCCGGATTTTGGCGATGATAAGATTGTAGTTGCCGATTATTCTTCAACCATTCTTTCTGCACCAATTGATGTAAGCCGTTATGGTGTTATTTATGCGGGCGCTCAGAAAAACATCGGGCCGGCAGGGATTACGGCTGTGATTATCCGTGAAGATTTGTTGGGTAAAGCGCATCAGCACACCCCGTCCATTCTGGACTATACCGTACAGGCTAATTATGACTCTATGTATAATACGCCACCGACATTTGCATGGTATCTCTCTGGTATGGTGTTCAAGTGGTTGAAAGAACAAGGTGGTTTGCAGGAAATCAAAAAACGTAATTATGCAAAAGCTGAAAGCCTGTATCAGGCTATCGATAATAGTAACCTGTATATCAACCGTGTTGCATCGCAAAACCGCTCTATCATGAATGTGCCATTCCAGTTGGCAAATCCGGCTTTGGATGGCAAATTTCTGGAAGAAGCTTATGCACAAGGATTACATGCTTTGAAAGGGCATAAAGTCGCGGGAGGAGCCAGAGCCTCAATCTATAACGCGATGCCTTATGAAGGTGTTCAGGCATTGGTCGAGTTTATGGCTGATTTTGAGCGCCGCAACGCATAATCATTTTATTATCGGGAGGGATAAAACTTCCCGATATAAACCTATCTCATCAATTAAAAATACAACGTGTCACCAACCGGAGATCCCGCTGTTTATGCAATCCCTGACGTTACAACCTATATCTCGCATTAATGGAACTATTAATTTACCCGGCTCCAAAAGTGTTTCCAACCGTGCATTGTTACTTGCTGCGTTAGCTAAAGGGACAACTTATCTGACTAATTTATTAGATAGTGATGATATTCGCTATATGCTTAATGCGTTGACAAAATTGGGTATTTCCTATCGTTTGTCAGATGATAGAACTGCCTGTGAAGTGGATGGTATTGGCGGGATTATAACCGGTAAAAATGGACTGGAGCTATTCTTGGGGAATGCAGGAACAGCAATGCGCCCACTGGCTGCTGCATTATGTCTGGGGCATAACGATATTATTCTGACTGGTGAACCACGGATGAAAGAACGTCCCATCGGTCATTTAGTGGATTCCTTACGTCAAGGTGGGGCTCAAATAGATTATCTTGAACAAGAAAATTACCCTCCGTTGCGTATCAAAGGAAGTTTTTCTGGTGGAAAAGTTGTTGTAGATGGCAGTGTTTCCAGTCAATTTCTGACCGCTTTATTGATGGCTGCACCTTTGGCATTGAATGACACTGAAATTCATATTCAAGGAGATTTGGTTTCTAAGCCTTACATCAATATTACACTGGCATTGATGAACAGTTTTGGTGTGGCAGTGGAAAACGATCAATATCAAGTTTTTCGTGTTAAGGGACAACAGCAGTACCAATCACCGGGGCATTATCTGGTTGAAGGTGATGCTTCATCTGCATCTTATTTTCTTGCTGCCGCTGCGATCAAAGGTGGCACAGTTCGTGTTACAGGTATTGGCAAAAACAGCTTGCAGGGTGATACGAAGTTCGCAAATGTGTTGGAGAAAATGGGCGCTACCATACGTTGGGGGAATGATTTTGTAGAATGCGAGCGTGGCGTATTGTTTGGCATCGATATGGACATGAATGCGATTCCTGATGCTGCTATGACCATTGCGACAACTGCACTGTTTGCCAAAGGTGAAACCACTATACGTAATATTTATAACTGGCGGGTAAAAGAAACTGATCGCCTTAATGCCATGGCGACTGAGCTGCGTAAAGTTGGTGCTGAAGTAGAAGAAGGGCATGATTACATACGCATTGTTCCACCGGAAAAACTGAAGTTTGCTGAAATTAAAACCTATAACGATCATCGCGTTGCGATGTGTTTTTCATTAGTTGCTTTTTCGGATACTCCAGTGACTATCCTTGATCCTGGCTGTACAGCGAAAACATTCCCTGATTATTTCAAACAACTTGAATCCATCAGCTGTTCCCAATAGATTTCAAGCCGTATCGTGGTGGCCGAAAGGAAGAGTATATATTCATAGCGAAATTTGTTGATTAATTATGATGTATTTATTCCACTCATCTTCCGAGTAGGTATAATAAGGCATATTTTACTGCTTGCTAATTGAGCAATTTTTTGCATTCGTGGTTGTTCCGTTTGTTATGTCGGAAAGCAATGCTGAAAGCGCTATGCAAAGCCAAAAAGGAGGAAAATGAATGACAGCAATAGCCCCTGTAATTACCGTTGACGGGCCAAGTGGTGCAGGCAAGGGAACAGTATGTCAGGCACTAGCTGAAGCATTGGATTGGCAATTGCTTGATTCAGGGGCCATTTATCGTGTGCTGGCACTGGCTTCAATCCACCATCAAGTGGATATCCGGTCTGAAGACTCACTGGTTCCTCTGGCTGCAAATCTGGATGTTCGTTTTGTCCCTGCAAATGGCAAGCTCAGAGTTATTCTTGAAGGTGAAGATGTCAGTAATGAAATCCGTACAGAAGTTGTGGGCAATACTGCTTCTCAGGCGGCAACATTCCCGCGTGTCCGTGAAGCATTGCTACGTCGGCAACGGGCTTTTCGTGTTGCTCCGGGCTTGATTGCTGATGGTCGTGATATGGGAACTGTCGTCTTTCCTGATGCACCAGTGAAGATTTTTCTTGATGCTAGTGCGGAAGAACGTGCCCGCAGGCGTATGTTGCAGTTGCAGGAAAAAGGTTTTAGTGTTAATTTTGAAAACCTTTTGTCCGAGATACAAGAGCGAGATTTCCGCGACCGCAATCGGGCAGTTGCGCCATTAGTGCCTGCACAGGATGCATTGATCTTAGATTCGACCAGCATGTCTATCGAAGAAGTGATCGATAAAACACTGAGTTATGCGAAAAATACGTTAACATTACCTGTTTAAATTGCCTCTTTTCGCATGCAATACTATTGCAACTGCACATCAAGACGATGTATATAGAATTCTGGTATGTGGGTAGTGAAATATGCTCGCATACCAAAACACCTTGTAACAAGGAATGTTGCGGGGTATGTAAAACAACCCCATTCGGCTGGATGCTAGATGGACGTTAATTTAAAACCTTGAAGATCATTAAAATGACAGAATCTTTTGCTCAACTCTTTGAAGAATCCCTACAGACTATCGAAACTCGTCCAGGTGCAATCGTACGTGGTGTTGTCGTTGCTATCGATAAAGACGTTGTATTGGTTGATGCTGGTCTGAAATCAGAATCTGCTATTCCTGTAGAGCAATTCAAAAACGCTCAGGGCGAGCTGGAAATCCAAGTTGGCGATGAAATCGACGTAGCTCTGGATGCGGTAGAAGATGGTTTCGGTGAAACTATCCTGTCCCGTGAAAAAGCGAAACGTCACGAAGCATGGCTGATGCTGGAAAAAGCATACGAAGAAGCTGAAACTGTTACTGGTATTATCAACGGTAAAGTAAAAGGCGGCTTCACTGTAGAGCTGAACGGTATCCGTGCGTTCCTGCCAGGTTCACTGGTTGATGTTCGTCCAGTTCGTGATACTGCTCACCTTGAAGGCAAAGAGCTTGAGTTCAAAGTCATCAAGCTGGATCAAAAACGCAACAACGTAGTTGTTTCCCGTCGTGCGGTTATCGAATCTGAAAACAGCGCAGAACGTGATCAGCTGCTGGAAAACCTGCAAGAAGGCATGGAAGTTAAAGGGATCGTTAAGAACCTGACTGACTACGGTGCATTCGTTGATCTGGGCGGCGTTGATGGCCTGCTGCACATTACTGATATGGCTTGGAAACGTGTTAAACACCCAAGCGAAATCGTCAATGTGGGCGATGAAATCACAGTTAAAGTACTGAAGTTCGACCGTGAGCGTACTCGCGTATCTCTGGGTCTGAAACAATTGGGTGAAGATCCATGGGTAGCAATTGCTAAACGTTATCCAGAAAGTACTAAATTGACTGGTCGCGTAACTAACTTGACTGACTACGGCTGTTTCGTTGAAATCGAAGAAGGCGTTGAAGGTCTGGTACACGTTTCAGAAATGGATTGGACTAACAAAAACATCCACCCATCCAAAGTTGTTAACGTTGGTGATGTTGTGGAAGTTATGGTTCTGGATATCGATGAAGAACGTCGTCGTATCTCTCTGGGTCTGAAACAGTGTAAAGCTAACCCTTGGCAGCAATTTGCTGAAACTCACAACAAAAATGACCGTGTTGAAGGTAAAATCAAGTCAATCACTGACTTCGGTATCTTCATCGGTCTGGACGGCGGTATCGACGGCTTGGTTCACCTGTCTGACATCTCCTGGAACGTTGCAGGCGAAGAAGCAGTTCGTGAATACAAAAAAGGCGACGAAATTGCTGCTGTAGTTCTGCAAGTAGATGCAGAGCGTGAGCGTATCTCTCTGGGCATTAAGCAATTGGCAGAAGATCCATTCAATAACTACCTGTCTGTAAACAAGAAAGGTGCTATTGTTAATGGTAAAGTAACTGCTGTTGACGCAAAAGGTGCTACAGTTGAATTAGCTAACGGCGTTGAAGGTTACCTGCGTGCATCAGAAGCTTCTCGTGACCGCGTTGAAGATGCAACTCAAGTTCTGAACGTTGGCGATGAAATCGAAGCCAAATATGTTGGTGTTGACCGCAAAAACCGCGTAATCAACCTGTCTGTTCGTGCGAAAGACGAAGCTGATGAAAAAGACGCTATCGCTTCTGTGAACAAGCAAGAAGATGTGAACTTTGCTAACAATGCAATGGCTGAAGCTTTCAAAGCAGCTAAAGGCGAATAATCTAAGTCAATAACGGCGGGTAATATTTTCGAATACGATAATATTACCCGAATACGGTAGTTTAGGGAGGTACCATGACCAAGTCTGAGTTAATTGAAAGACTTGCTGAGCAACAATCTCATATGCCGGCTAAAGCCGTTGAAGATGCAGTGAAAGAAATGCTTGATCATATGGCAGAAACACTGGCCTCCGGTGAACGTATTGAAGTTCGCGGGTTCGGCAGCTTTTCTCTTCACTACCGAGCTCCGCGTGTGGGTCGTAATCCAAAAACGGGTGATAAAGTTGAACTGGATGGTAAATACGTTCCTCACTTTAAACCCGGTAAAGAATTACGTGACCGCGTGAATATCTATAGCGACAGCTAAGATAGAAGTTATTACTTAATTGCTACGGCACCTTCGGGTGCCGTTCTTTTTTACCATTTTTTGATTAAATTTATTTCTTATTGCGATGAATTTCACATTTTGTTGCTAACTATCTCTTCTTCTGAAATTAACTTGCGAAACACTTTCAGAAAAAATTTCATCTGACTGGCGGTTGTACACGTCATCAAATAGTCTTCTCTGTGTAAATGGAATCTCAATACAGAGGCATAAATGGATGCAGCAGACTATTTTATTTCTCTCCACTGCTTTTTTAACTATTTTGCGAAAATTATTCTTGAAGATATTTCGAAAGTTATTTTGTCGGGAATCTTTTTGGCAAAAACCTTTACCGATTATCAATTTAAACCAAGTTGCTGCGGTTATTATCCTGGGAACAGTTCCTCTTTTATTATTCGGTGAATTACCTCAATGGGCAGAACTCTTAGCTTTAGCGGGTGTGGCGATGATTTTATGGTTTATTCCCTATAAAACAAGTCGTCTTATTTCACTGATATTATGGGTATTGATTTGGGGGAGCTGGCATGGCCACAAAATCTTGGCTCAAATAATATATTTTAGTGAAACAGTACGATCAGCAACCGTTATAGTTGATAGTGCATCGTTGAATGAAGCAGATAGAGAAGAGAAAACACGTTATAGAATCAGATTGATTGAAAGTGATGGGAAATATATTTTTCCCGGCCTTTATGCATCAGTATTATGGAATTCTTCAACACCATTATGTGCGGGTCAAAAATGGCAGGTCACAATGAAACTCAGGCCTATTCATGCCCAATTGAATCAAGGGAGTTATGATAGCCAACGATATGCCTTATCAATCCGTCAGCCTCTTAATGGCAAAATCATCAAGGCGAATTTATTAAATGGTAATTGTAGTTTCAGACAAAAACTAATCAATGAACTAGCGCCTGAAATACAATCTTTAAAACAGGCTGGTATTGCTTTGGCATTATTGTTTGGTGAAAGAGCATGGTTAGATAAACAAACCCGGTTGTTGTTACAACAAACAGGAATTGCGCATTTAATGGCGATTTCAGGGCTACATATTACAATAGCCAGCTTATTTGGCTGGGGTTTTGCCAGAGGTATCCAGCTTTGTTTCCCTGCAAAATGGATTGGGTTCCGTTTTCCGCTCCTAATGGGATGGTTGACTGCAATGTTGTATGGCTGGCTTTCTGGATGGGGGATCCCGGCAATTCGGGCAATGCTAGGATTGACACTTTGGATATATTTACGATGCAGAAATTATTGTTATTTTTCATGGCAGTGGGCTTTATGGAGCGCTGCACTGATTTTACTTTTTGATCCACTGGCGATCCTTTCTGATAGCTTTTGGCTTTCGTTTTTTGCAGTAATGGCATTGCTGTTTTGGTTTCACTGGATGCCGTTGCCTGAAAAAATTCGTTATGGTTGGCGGTGGAGTTGGCTACGTGGATTGCATATGCAATCGGGAATAATGTTAATGTTATTACCGTTGCAGCTTTTGCTATTTCAAGGAATTAATATTGCTTCATTGATTGCGAATTTATGGGCTGTCCCGATAATCTCTTTTCTGACAGTTCCATTAATCATGTTGGCATTGCTGAGCGCCTTATTACCTTTGCACCAGCTTATTCAACCATTTTTATGGCAATTAGTTGATTACACTATCTCATTCGCATTAATACCTCTGCCTGTTCTTACCCACTCATGGATTGAGACGGGGCACATTCCTTTTTTCATTACCTTTGCCTGTTGGTTTTTCGTTATTGCCTGGCGACTTGGTTGGTGGAAATTCTATGCAGGGTTGTTATGTACTTCTGTTGGAGTCGCTCTCTGTTATTTTAAACATGATGATGAATTCCAATGGCGTTTTTCAATGCTGGATGTTGGGCATGGTCTGTCTGTTGTCATTGATAAAGGAGGAAAAGCTATTCTATTCGATACAGGAAACCGTTGGGAAACAGGAAGTATGGCAGAAAAAGTGATCCAGCCTTATTTGCGTTGGCATCGGTTAACTCCTGAACAGATTATTCTGAGCCATGATCATTTGGATCACACTGGAGGAGTGGAATATCTGCGTGAAAAACATCCAAATATTCAAATCAGAAGTTCTTCTATTGGTCATACGCACTTACCTTGTATTCGTGGTGAAAAATGGATATGGCAGGAATTAACTTTTGAGGTTATCTGGCCTTTGGAAAAAGCAGAAAATGTGGGTAATAATCAATCTTGTGTCATCCGTATTGATGATGGTAAATATAGCTTATTGTTAACAGGTGATTTAGAGAAACAAGGAGAATATCGTTTACTGGGTCTCGAAAGGGAAAACCTTAATGCGACATTCTTGCAGGTCCCTCATCATGGGAGTAATACCTCATCTACCACTGCGTTTATACACAGAGTCAGGCCAGAATATGCTTTGGTTTCGGTTGCGCGTTATAGCCCCTGGAAGCTCCCTTCAAGGAAAGTCAGACAGCGTTATAAAAATGCCAAAATTCAATGGTATAGTACCGATTTTTCAGGCCAGATTACCGGTTATATTTATCACGATCACATTAAACTTGAGGGATATAGACAACAGTTAATATCACGGTGGTATCATCAGTGGTTTGGTATTCGCGGTGATCATGAGTAGAATAAGCCGCTATTTCTTTTGGTTTTGGTAACTCAATAATGAATGATAAAGACCTTTCTACCTGGCAGACCTTTCGCCGCCTGTGGCCGATCATCACACCATTTAAGGTTGGGTTGTTAGTTGCGGCAGTTGCGCTAGTTATAAATGCTGCCGGCGATACATTGATGCTTTCCTTGTTAAAGCCTTTGCTGGACGAGGGGTTTGGCAAGGCAGACATGAGTGTATTGAAGTGGATGCCATTAGTGGTCATTGGGTTGATGCTTTTACGTGGTATATCTGGGTTTGTATCAAGTTATTGTATATCTTGGGTATCCGGCAAAGTCGTCATGCAGATGCGCCGTCGTTTGTTCAATCATATGATGGGCATGCCAGTCTCTTTTTTTGACCAACAATCTACGGGGACATTACTTTCTCGTATTACCTATGATTCAGAACAGGTTGCTTCTTCTTCTTCCGGTGCCTTAGTTACAGTTGTCAGGGAAGGGGCATCAATCATCGGGCTGTTTGTCCTGATGTTCTATTACAGTTGGGAACTGTCCTTAATCCTGATTGTCATTGCTCCAATTGTTGCGGGTGTTATCCGCCTTGTGTCTGTACGTTTTCGCCGTATTAGTAAAAACATGCAAAATAGTATGGGAATGGTGACAACAAGTGCGGAGCAAATGCTAAAAGGGCACAAAGAAGTTTTGATCTTCGGTGGCCAGAAAGTTGAAACAGAACGTTTTAATAAAGTCAGTAATCATATGCGTCAGCAGGGAATGAAAATGGTTTCCGCTGATTCCATCTCAGATCCAATTATCCAGCTTATCGCTTCATTTGCATTGGCATTTATCCTGTATGCTGCCAGCTTCCCTGAAATTATGGGCGCACTGACAGCGGGTAAGATTACAGTGGTATTCTCATCTATGATTGCTCTAATGCGTCCACTGAAATCTCTGACCAATGTTAACGCACAATTCCAGCGTGGTATGGCTGCTTGTCAGACTTTGTTTGCGATTCTGGATATGGAGCAGGAAAAAGATGAAGGAAAGCTGGAAATTAAAAAAGCGAAAGGCGATATCGAATTTCGTGATGTTACTTTCTGCTATCCAACCAAAGATTATCCTGCTCTGAAAAATATTTCCATGACAATCCCGGCAGGCAAAACTATTGCTTTGGTTGGGCGCTCCGGCTCAGGAAAATCAACGATTGCCAATCTTTTTACCCGTTTTTATGATGTAAGCGGAGGTGGTATTTCGCTTGATGGTCATGATCTGCGTGAGTACACACTGTCTTCTTTACGTAACCAGATAGCGTTGGTGTCGCAAAATGTCCATTTGTTCAATGATACCGTGGCTAACAATATTGCTTATGCCAGTGAAGGGCAATTCAGTCGTGCAGAAATTGAACGTGCGGCAGAAATGGCTTATGCAATGGACTTTATCGAGAAATTGGATAATGGCCTTGATACCATGATTGGTGAAAATGGTGTCTTGCTTTCTGGTGGACAACGTCAACGTATTGCCATTGCCCGTGCTTTGCTGCGTGATTCTCCGATTTTGATTCTGGACGAAGCCACTTCGGCACTGGATACGGAATCTGAACGCGCGATTCAGGCTGCACTGGATGAATTGCAGAAGAACAGAACGTCACTGGTAATTGCTCACCGTCTTTCTACTATTGAAAATGCTGATGAAATTATTGTCATTGAGGATGGTAACATTATCGAAAGGGGTAGCCATACAGCTTTGTTGGAGAAAGAGGGGGCATATGCTCAATTATATCGGATGCAATTTGGTCAATGATTGAACGCATCTGGTCTGGCCGTTCATGGCTTTACATCCTATTATTGCCACTATCAGCCCTTTATGGGCTGATAAGCGGTTTGCGCAAGTTAGGTTACAAATCGGGATTGCTTCGTTCCTGGAAAGCCCCTGTTCCTGTTGTTGTGGTAGGTAACTTAACCGTCGGAGGCAATGGTAAAACACCTATGGTTATCTGGTTAGTTGAGCAATTACAACAGAAAGGTTATAGGGTTGGTGTTGTCTCTCGTGGTTATGGCGGAAAATCTGGACATTACCCGTTGCTGGTAACGGATGAAGTGACTACCGCACAAGCGGGAGATGAGTCGGTTTTAATTCAGCGCCGTACCGGTGTGCCAGTGGTAGTTGCTCCAAAACGCGCCGATGCTGTCAAAGAATTATTGGCGCATTTCCCCGTTGATATTGTTATCACTGACGATGGCCTCCAACATTATGCTTTGCAGCGTGATTATGAAATCGTTGTTATTGATGGAATTCGCCGTTTTGGTAACGGTTGCTGGCTGCCGGCAGGGCCGATGCGGGAGCTTTCAGGCCGCTTAAATACTGTCAATACCATTATTGTTAATGGAGGGACGTCTGAAACAGGTGAGCTGCCCATGACATTAAAAGGTGAAGTTGCAGTCAATTTGCTGACGGGAGAACCCCGAAAAGTCAGTGATATTCCCAATGGTGTGGCGATGGCAGGAATTGGTCATCCACCGCGTTTTTTCGCTACATTGCAGCAACTGGGTGTAAATTTGCAAGCAACTCATGCGTTTGCTGATCATCAGTTCTATGAGAAAGCGCAATTATTGGCTTTAGCCAATAATGAACAGAATTTATTGATGACAGAAAAAGATGCCGTCAAGTGTTCTCAGTTTGCACAGCCTAATTGGTGGTATTTACCGGTTTCTGCCTATTTGCCGGAGGAACAAAGGCAAAAAATGCTGGGTGATATTTGTGCCTTGATCCCTGAATAAAACAACAGAGTTAACGGTGAGGCATCGCTTGTGGTATTCTGAGCCGCATTAAACTTCAAGCCCGTCATTTGGGGGATGTATGGATCACCGTTTACTCGAAATCATTGCTTGCCCAGTATGTCACGGTAAGCTCAGTTACGATAAAGAAAATTTTGAACTGATTTGCAAGATTGACCGCCTCGCTTTTCCTTTCCGTGATGGTATTCCTGTGCTGCTGGAACATGAAGCACGTGTTCTGCCAACAGAGGAAAAAAGATAATTCATGTTTACTGTCATTATTCCAGCACGTTTTGCTTCATCTCGTTTACCCGGAAAACCATTGGCCGATATCCATGGCAAGCCGATGATTGTGCGGGTTATGGAACGAGTTATCCGTTCTGGTGCTCATCGCGTAATTGTAGCCACAGATAATCAGGCCATTTTTGATGCAGTTGCTGCTGAAGGTGGTGAAGTCTGCATGACAAGTGAAAATCATCATTCAGGTACAGAACGTTTGGCGGAAGTTATCGACAAATACCAATTTGCCGATGATGAAATTATCGTGAATGTTCAGGGTGATGAACCACTTATTCCTGAACAAATCATCAAACAAGTTGCTGATAACCTAGCAGGAAGTGATGCTGGCATGGCAACACTTGCTGTACAAATCCAGGATGCAGAAGAAGCATTCAATCCTAATGTGGTAAAAGTCGTCATGGATGCGCAAGGTTATGCGCTCTATTTTTCACGTGCCACGATCCCGTGGGAACGCGATCGTTTTATGCACTCCAAAGAGACTATCGGAGATAATTTCCTGCGCCATATCGGGATCTATGCCTACAGAGCCGGATTTATTCGTCGTTATGTACAATGGGTGCCAAGTCCACTGGAAAAGATCGAAATGCTCGAGCAGTTACGGGTACTTTGGTACGGGGAAAAAATTCACGTGGCGAAAGCGCTGCAAGCACCGGGCGCTGGTGTAGATACACCGGAAGATCTGGATGTAGCCAGGAAAGCTTTTGTAGTACTTTGAGTATAAGAAATTTTGAATGTGATGGTTTTTGAATAGTAGATCTTTTGAAAACCAGCGGAATTCGGAGCACAAGAAACACAATTAGGCGACTTTGAATCGCCTAATTGGATTTCCACATCTGAGGGGTGCTACTAAGCACCTTCGATAGCTTTACTGTCATCTCTGGTGTGACTACCGCTTTGTATCGTCATTGATAAATTCGGCAGTATAGTGATATTTAGTGGTTTTCTAATTTTTCGCTCTCTTTATCTGTACTGGAAGGCTTGATTGCCTGCCAAATTTTCCCCAGCGTTTCATACCAGGCACGCTCCGTATGGGAAAAATAATAGGAAGATGGAATGTATTTTTCCCAACCATACAATGGAGTTGTGACTGCCAATTGATTTGCCGGTCCGGGAATGGGGTGCATACCATGCTGTTCGAAGAATTTCAGCGAACGTTTCATATGGTTTGCGGAAGTGACAAGAATAAAAGGTTGTTGTTCAACGATTTTTTCAACCTCAGTCGCTTCTTCCTCTGTATCCAGTGGTTTTTTTAATGCTATCGTGTCTTCTGCAGGAACTCCCAAAGATTGTGCTACCATAGCAGCGATTTCTGCATTGCTGATTGAATTAACACCCTTACCCCCGGTAAAAATCATTTTTGCGTTAGGATTAAGACGATATAGCCGAATACCTTCGGTCACTCGGGGCAGGCTATTACTGATAAGATTGGCACTGGGTGCCCATTCCGGGTTATAAGTGAAGCCACCACCAAGAACAACAATGTATTTTACCGGTGGCGTATGCTTGGTATCAGGTTCGTAGCGTTGGATATATTTCCCTTCAACAGGAAGTAACAACCTGTCAGCAACGGGTTGTACGCCCAATAAAAGTAGCGCAAGCCAGCTCAGTGACAGAATAACTGTCCCCGTTTTTTGCCAGCGGGTAAACCACAACAAGAGCAAAGCAGCCAGAGAGATAAGAATGATTAAAGGTAGCGGCATTAATAGCGCACCAACGTATTTTTTAAGCAGGAATAACATCAATTGACCTATGGTTTGATTGAACTATTACCGCACAGAGGTAGATTCAGGGCTAAAAGTAGTCAATTCACTGATTACTGTGCCAAAATAACAATAGTAAAAAATAGCAATAGACAACATAAATACTCAATAGATACATCAGACTTAGTTGATAAGTAAGGCAGTTTTTCATGCGGGATCGCAATTTTGATGATATTGCAGACAAATTTTCACGTAATATTTACGGCACAACCAAAGGTAAAATCAGACAGGCCGTCGTCTGGCAGGATATCAAAGAATTGCTGAAGCATTTACCTCAACGACCACTGCGTATTTTGGATGCAGGCGGTGGTGAAGGGAATATGGCTTGCCAATTAGCTGAATTAGGTCATCAGGTAATATTATGTGACCTATCTGAAGAAATGATCCAACGGGCAAAAAGTAATGCAGAAAAATGTGGCGTTCTTCATCAGATTCAATTTATCCAAAGTCCGGTACAGGAAATTCACCGACATATTGAACAGCCCGTTGATTTAATTCTGTTCCATGCGGTATTGGAATGGATCACCGATCAAAAAGATGCGATAGAAATATTGGGAGATATAATAACGCCCGGTGGTGCCCTCTCGTTAATGTTTTATAATGCTAATGGGTTAGTTATGCGCAATGCCATTTTGGGTAATTTTCATTTGGCAACGCCAAATATTCAGCGTCGTCGTAAGCGTTCTCTATCGCCACAGAATCCATTAGTGCCCGAACAGGTATATCAATGGCTCGTTGAACTCAATATGGAAATAACCGGAAAAACAGGAGTCAGGGTTTTTCACGACTACCTGCAAAATCGCCAATTGCAAGATACAGATTTTCCAGCGCTGCTAGAACTTGAACAACGTTATTGCAGACAAGAGCCCTATATCAGCTTTGGGCGCTACATTCATGTGATGGCACGCAAGCCTACCTTAAAGAGCGAATTATGAGTGAATATTCCCAGACTGTTCCTGAACTTGTGTCCTGGGCCAGAAAGAATGATTTTTCCATTTCGTTGCCACCAGAGCGGTTGGCTTTTTTGATGGCAATTGCTGTATTGAATAGTGAACGTCTTGATGGCGAAATGAGTGAAGGAGAGCTGGTTGATGCTTTCCGGGAGGTTTGTAAAGGTTTTGAACAAACTGCGGAAGCTGTTGCGGTTAGGGCGAACAACGCCATTAACGATATGGTACGCCAAAAGCTGCTTAGCCGTTTTACCAGTGAATTAGCAGAGGGTAGTGCGATCTATCGCCTGACTCCATTAGGGATTGGCATTAGTGATTATTATATTCGTCAGCGTGAATTCTCTACGTTGCGTCTTTCCATGCAGCTTTCCATCGTTGCCAATGAACTGCATCGTGCCGCTGAGGCTGCTGAAGAAGGTGGTGATGAATTTCATTGGCATCGCAATGTGTTTGTGCCACTTAAGTATTCGGTAGCTGAAATATTTGACAGTATTGATATGTCACAGCGCATCATGGATGAGCAACAAAACAGCGTAAAAGCAGATATTGCGGCGTTGCTTAATCAGGATTGGCAGGTAGCTATCGCCAACTGTGAGCAGCTACTGTCTGAAACCTCTGGAACCTTGAGAGAACTTCAGGACACACTGGAGGCGGCTGGTGATAAACTACAGGCTAATCTGCTGCGGATCCAGGATGCCAATATGATAAATGTTGGCTCTGAACTGGTGGATAAACTGGTTTTTGATCTGCAAAACAAACTCGATCGTATTATTAGCTGGGGGCAACAGGCTATTGACCTTTGGATCGGTTACGACCGCCATGTTCACAAATTTATCCGAACTGCCATTGATATGGATAAAAACCGCATTTTTGCCCAGCGTCTTCGCCAATCTATCCAACACTATTTTGATAACCCGTGGGTGCTGACTGTCGCAAATGCAGAGCGTTTGCTGGACATGCGTGATGAAGAGCTGACATTGCGCAATGAAGCAGTCATGGGTGAATTGCCACCAGAAATGGAATACGAAGAGTTTAGTGAAATCAACGAGCAACTGGCGGAGATGGTGGAACAGGCACTGGCAATTTACCAACAGGCTAAACTTCCATTGGATTTAGGTGCGGTATTGCGTGATTACCTTGCTCAACATCCCCGCAAGCGTCATTTTGATGTGGCACGTATTCTGGTGGATCAGGCAGTACGGTTGGGCGTTGCAGAAGCGGATTTCTCTGGGTTGCCAGCGGAATGGTTAGCGATTAATGATTACGGAGCCAAGGTGCAGGCACATGTTATCGACACATATTGAACAATTTATGCCAGTTAAACTGGCTCAGGCATTATCCAACACACTTTTTCCAGAATTAGACAGCCAGCTTCGTTCGGGTCGTCATATTGGAATAGATAATCTTGATAATCATGCTTTTTTGATGGATTTTCAGCAGGAGTTGGAAACATTTTACTCACGTTATAACGTCGAGTTAATTCGCGCACCAGAAGGTTTTTTCTACTTACGTCCGCGTTCAAATACGCTGATTTCCCGTTCTGTTTTGTCTGAGTTGGATATGATGGTGGGTAAGATCCTGTGCTATCTCTATCTCAGCCCGGAGCGCTTATCCAATCAGGGTATATTTACTTATCAGGAGCTTTATGAAGAGCTGTTGTCATTGGCAGATGAAAACAAACTGATGAAATTGGTTAACCAACGTTCAACTGGCTCTGATTTGGATAAACAAAAACTACAGGAAAAAGTACGTACTTCCTTAAACCGTTTGCGTCGTTTGGGAATGGTTTATTTCCTGCAAAATGACAGTAATAAATTTACGATCACCGAAACTGTATTTCGTTTCGGTGCAGATGTGCGTAGCGGTGATGATCCACGTGAAGCCCAGTTACGGATGATCCGTGATGGAGAAGCGATGTCGGTGGAAAGCAGTTTATCGCGAGAAGGCAATGAACACGAAGAAGCATCGGTGCATTTAGCAGAAGGTGCGGAGGATGAGCAGTTATGATTGAACGCGGTAAATTTCGCTCACTGACACTTATTAACTGGAACGGCTTTTTTGCCAGAACGTTTGATCTTGACGAACTGGTAACCACGTTATCTGGTGGTAATGGTGCGGGTAAATCCACGACGATGGCAGCATTTGTCACGGCTCTGATCCCTGACCTGACGCTACTGCATTTCCGTAATACCACGGAGGCAGGCGCAACCAGTGGTTCTCGTGATAAAGGTTTGCACGGAAAACTGCGTGCAGGAGTTTGTTATTCTACACTGGATGTTGTTAATTCCCGTCATCAACGGATTATTGCCGGTGTACGTTTGCAGCAGGTTGCTGGACGAGATCGAAAAGTTGATATCAAGCCCTTTATGATCCAGGGCGTCCCTGCATCAATACAGCCGACACAGTTATTAACCGAAAACATCAGCGAACGTCAGGCACGGGTTCTGCCATTAAGTGAACTGAAAGAGCGTCTTGATCAGATGGATGGTGTCCAGTTCAAACAGTTCAACTCCATCACTGACTACCATGCCTTGATGTTTGATTTAGGTGTGGTCCCGAAACGTTTACGCTCTGCCAGTGATCGCAGCAAGTTTTACCGCCTGATTGAAGCATCGCTGTATGGCGGGATTTCCAGTGCCATTACCCGTTCATTGCGTGATTACTTATTGCCAGAAAATAGTGGTGTCAGAAAAGCATTTCAGGATATGGAAGCCGCTCTGCGTGAAAACCGTATTACGCTGGAAGCAATTCGTGTCACTCAATCTGACCGTGATTTGTTTAAGCATCTTATCACTGAAGCGACGGCGTATGTTTCTGCTGATTACATGCGTCATGCTAACGAGCGCCGCATCCATTTAGATGAAGCACTGGCTTTACGTAGTGAATTGTTTGGGGGCCGTCGTCAGCTAGTGACGGAGCAGTATCGCCATGTTGAGATGGCACGGGAACTTACTGAACAGAGTGACGCATCTTCTGATTTGGAGATGGATTATCAGGCAGCCAGTGATCACCTGAATCTGGTTCAAACAGCCATGCGTCAGCAGGAGAAAATTGACCGTTATCAGGCGGATGTTGAAGAGCTGATTTATCGACTGGAAGAACAAACTGAAGTCGTTGAAGAAGCGAAAGAATTGCAGGTGGAATACGAGGCTGTTTCTGAGGCAGCTGAACAGGAAGTTGACGAATTGAAAAACCAGCTTGCTGATTATCAGCAGGCATTAGATGTACAACAAACCCGCGCAATTCAATACCAGCAGGCATTGCAAGCGTTGGGACGTGCCCGTGAGTTTTGCCAGCTTCCTGAACTGTCGATAGAAAATGCAGAAGAATGGCAAGAAACCTATCAGGCTAAAGAGCAGCAGGCAACAGAAACCCTGTTATCATTGGAACAAAAGCTGAGTGTGGCCGATGCCGCCCATAGTCAGTTCGAGCAAGCTTACCAGTTGGTAAAAAATATTGTTGGTGAAATCAGTCGCAGTGAAGCATGGCAAAGTGCGCGAGAAATACTGCGTGAATGGCCATCTCAGCGTCATTTGGATGATCGTGTTCAACCATTGCGTATTCAACTGGCTGAACTGGAACAACGGCTGAACAGTCAGCAAAACGCAGAGCGTTTGTTGGAAGAATTCTGCAAACGTCATCACCAGCAATATCAGGCGGAAGATCTGGAAGCATTGCAGGGTGAATTCGAAGCTCAGCTGGAAGAATTAAGCCAGAGTGCGTATGAAAGCGGCGAGCGCCGTATGCAGATGCGCCAAGAACTTGAGCAGTTCAAGCAGAAAATTCAAGGATTGACATCACGTGCCCCTGTTTGGCTGGCTGCGCAGGAAATGCTGAACCAACTTAGTGAGCAGAGTGGTGAAACGTTCGAAAGTGGCAATGATGTGACGGAATATATGCAGCAGTTGCTGGAGCAAGAGCGTGAAATCACCGTTGAACGTGACGATGTGGCGGCACAGAAACGTGAACTTGAAAAGCAGATTGAGCGCTTGAGCCAGCCGAGTGGGGCAGAAGATAGCCGATTGCTGGCACTGGCGGAGCGTTTTGGCGGAGTTCTGCTCTCAGAGATTTACGATGACATTACCATTGACGATGCACCTTATTTCTCTGCACTATATGGCCCTGCACGTCATGCGATTGTTGTACCTGATCTCTCTCTGGTACGCTCACATCTGGAAGCATTGGAAGATTGTCCGGAAGATCTCTATCTGATCGAGGGTGATCCACAATCATTCGATGACAGCGTATTCCATTTTGAAGAGCAGGAAAATGCAGTTCTGGTGAAATCCTCTGATCGCCAGTGGCGTTATTCCCGTTATCCTGAAGTGCCACTTTTCGGGCGGGCGGCAAGGGAAAACCGTCTGGAAGCTCTTAGCCTGGAGCGTGATACACTGGCAGAGCGTTACGCAACGCTTTCATTTGATGTACAGAAAATCCAACGTGCACATCAGGCTTTCAGCCGTTTTGTTGGCAAACACTTATCCGTGGCGTTTGATAACGATCCGGAAGTTGAAATTCGTAGTCTGAACCAGCGCCGTACAGAGCTGGAACGAGAATTGTCACAGTTTGAGGACCAGACTCAACAACATCAACAAAAACAGTCTCAGATAAAAGAGAGTTTGTCTGCACTGAATCGATTGATTCCACAAGTCACAATTTTATTGGATGAAACACTGATTGACCGTGTAGAAACCGTGCGTGAAGAATTGAGTGAAGCACAAGATGCGGCACGTTTCTTACAACAGCATGGTAGTGCGTTGAGTAAACTTGAGCCATTGGTTTCCGTTCTGCAAAATGATCCCCAACAACATGAACAGTTACAGCGGGATTATGAGACGGCTAAACACAGTCAAATCAAAGCTAAACAACAGGCTTTTGCTCTGTCTGAAGTGGTACAACGTCGTGCTCATTTCAGTTACAGCGACTCGGCGGGAATGCTCAGTGAAAATAGTGACCTGAATGACAAACTGCGTCAGCGTCTTGAACATGCGGAATCTGATCGCCGCCGTGCCCGTGAACAATTGCGCCAGCAGCAGTCGCAATGTGCCCAGTTTAGTCAGGTATTGGCTTCATTGAAGAGTTCTTATGACACCAAACGGGATATGTTGCAGGAACTTGAGCAAGAGATGAAAGAGATTGGTGTTCAGGCTGATGCCAATGCAGAAAGTCGTGCTCGTGAACGTCGTGATCAGCTTCATACTGCCGTGCAAACTAATCGTTCCCGTATTAATCAGCTTGAGAAACAGATTGCATTCTGTGAGGCTGAAATGGAAAACCTCCAGAAAAAGCTGCGTAAATCTGAGCGTGATTATTGCCTGAAGCGGGAGCAGGTGGTTTCTTCTAAAGCTGGCTGGTGTGCTGTGATGCGGCTGGTGAAAGACAATGGCGTTGAACGTCGTCTCCATCGTCGCGAACTGGCTTATATGGATAGCGATGCGTTACGTTCAATGTCAGATAAAGCGTTGGGAGCGTTGCGTCTTGCGGTGGCGGATAATGAGCATTTGCGTGATGCATTGCGATTGTCTGAAGATCCGAAACGTCCTGAACGTAAGATTCAGTTCTTTGTCGCTGTGTATCAACATCTGCGTGAGAGAATTCGTCAGGATATCATTCGTACTGATGATCCAGTTGATGCCATTGAACAGATGGAAATTGAACTGGCTCGTTTAACGGAAGAATTGACATCACGTGAGCAAAAATTGGCGATTAGCTCTAAAAGTGTCGCCAATATCATCCGTAAAACTATCCAACGTGAGCAGAACCGTATTCGTATGCTGAATCAGGGGTTGCAAACTGTTGCATTCGGTCAGGTAGGTGGTGTGCGCCTGAATGTGAATGTACGTGAAAGCCACTCTGTTTTGCTGGACGTACTTTCTGAGCAGCAGGAGCAGCACCAGGATCTGTTTAACAGCCAGCGTCTGACCTTCTCGGAAGCAATGGCCAAACTTTATCAGCGCTTGAATCCGCAAATCGATATGGGGCAGCGTTTACCTCAAACGATTGGTGAAGAATTACTGGATTATCGTAATTATCTTGAATTAGAAGTTGAGGTAAACCGTGGATCAGATGGTTGGCTGAAAGCAGAAAGTGGAGCACTTTCCACAGGTGAAGCGATTGGTACGGGGATGTCAATTCTGGTTATGGTTGTGCAGAGTTGGGAAGAAGAATCCTGTCGTCTGCGTGGCAAAGATATCTCTCCATGTCGTTTGCTGTTTCTTGATGAAGCGGCTCGTTTGGATGCGAAATCAATTGCGACACTGTTTGAATTATGTGAACGCTTGCAAATGCAGTTAATCATCGCAGCGCCAGAAAATATTAGTCCAGAGAAAGGGACAACCTATAAACTGGTGCGTAAAATCTTTAATAATCAGGAACATGTGCATGTTGTCGGGTTGAGAGGTTTTGGGCAGGAAGTACCTGCTATCGAACAGCGGCAAGAACAAGCTCAAGTGATATTCTGAAGATAATTTCTTCTAAATAAATAAGCTAAAGCCGTCACTCAATTAAATGACGGCTTTTTAATTTATAAAGATAATAATAACGTTTTGAAATATGTGCATAGAGTCTCATTTTATTGAGATAAGAGTGCTTATTATTCCATGCCATTGGGCATCCAAGGTATAAGAAGGAAAAACGATGCGTAAAGTGATGTTGGCATTTAGTACAATTGTACTTGCTGTTGGTTTAAACGGTACAGCTCAGGCAAAAATACAAATGCCAGAACAAATCAGTTCAGGGGTCACGGCGGTAGAGCTTTCTCAACGTCAGGCAGTGCATTGGGTCTCCGTAGAGCAAATTGAAAAAAGTTTGCAAAATCAGCCGCCAATGGCCGTCGGGTTTGATATTGATGATACGGTATTGTTTTCCAGTCCCGGTTTTTATCGGGGTAAATTGGAATATTCGCCAAATGATCATAGCTATCTGAAAAACCCAGAGTTTTGGAAAAAAATGAATAATGAATGGGATAAGTTCAGTATGCCAAAACAGGTTGGTATCGATTTGGTGCGGATGCATTTGAAACGGGGTGATGATGTCTACTTCATCACTGGACGCACTAAAACCAAAATAGAAACAGTTACCAAATATTTACAGGAAGATCTCCATATTCCTGCTGATAAAATGAACCCTGTTATTTTTGCTGGTGATGATCTTGGTAAGAATAATAAAATTAGCTGGATGAGAGATCATAAACTGAAGATTTATTATGGGGATGCAGATGCTGATATTGCTGCGGCCCGTGAGTTGAATATTCGTGGTATTCGTATTCTGAGAGCATCCAATTCTTCTTATCAGCCTTTACCTAAAGCAGGTAAATTTGGAGAAGAGGTGGTGATAAACTCAGAATATTAATATGAAATTTTATTATATTTATTTCTTATTAAAGGCACTTTAAGTGCCTTTTCTTTTTTAGGATTAACATAATCTAATTTATTATAGTAAAAATTTCTTTTGACTCATGTAATTGGAGATAATTAAAAATCTTTCTGTCTTAATAAGTAATTATGTATATAATTACTATTATTTTCTTCTGATAAAATAGTTCTGCCGATAATTAGAATAAGTCATTGGATAGCCAGATATACCCAGAAAATTTCATGTACAGTGTTAAGGCTGATGAATGCAGTCGACGAAGCTGTCTCCATGAAAAAGAGGGGTATACATAAAAAGCGAGGTGAACTCTTATGGCAAATTACACGGTAAGATTACTGAAATTTTCTTTTATTTTTAGCATATTAGTGGTATCAGAGGGAACCTTTGCAAATCAACAAAATGGATTGATAGCAAATGATGTCCAACAATTGTCAGGGGAGCAAAAAAAAGCAGATATCAACATATCCTCTACTCAGATAGTTCCTGTATTTTCAACAAATTCTCTTGAAGAAAGTAAGGAGCAATTACAGAACTTATTGCCGAAAAAAATAACTCCTGTTTTCTCTGAGCAATTAGCCAGATTATATTCGGTAAATAACATGAAGCCATTATGGCAGGATAAAAATGCTATACAGTATTTTGAACGGCAATTATTTGATTTGTCGTTAGCTGGGTTTCAGCCTCAATTTGGGAAATGGCTTGTGCAACTTAATTATCCTGAATTAAGTGATATGGGGCGAGATGTCATTCTATCTGATGCTATGCTAGGTTATCTTCATTTTATTAATAACATTCATAAGAAAGGGGATTCATGGTTATATAGCAAAACACCTTATAAAATCGATTTACCTTCTTATGATTTAATTGATAAATGGCAAAAGCATATTTCTAGTAATAGCCTTAGTGGTTATATTTCGGGATTATCTCCTGCTCATTCCATGTATGAAAATATGCGCAGTGAGATGCTAAAACAATTATCGGATAAACAGCCGTGGTCTGAATTTTCGATGAAAGAAATGTTAAAACCGGGACAAAGTAGTAAAAGTGTCACCGTATTAAGAAATATATTAATTCGAACTGGTACTTTGGAGTCATCAGCAGTCAGGCCCGAAAATAAGGTCTATAATAAAGAGTTAGTTGCTGCTGTAAAACGCTTCCAATCTTTACATGGATTATCCGCTGATGGTGTTATTGGGCAGTCTACAAGAGTATGGTTAAATACTACGCCACAAACCCGTGCCAGAATTATGGCTTTGAATATGCAGCGGTTACGCATCATTCCTGACAATCTTCCCACCGCGATTTTGGTGAATATTCCGAATTACTCGTTATTTTATTATCTGGATGGTGAGAAAGTTTTAACTTCTAAAGTTGTTGTTGGACGCCCAAGCCGAAAGACACCGATTATGAGCAGTGAGATGGACAATGTGGTAATCAATCCTCCCTGGACTGTTCCTGTCAGTATGACCCGTAAAGACATAGCACCAAGAGCTATGCGTGATCCCAATTATTTTCGTAGCCGTGGTTATACTGTTTTTTCCAGTTGGCATAGTGATGCTACAGTTATCAATCCCTCATCAATTAATTGGCGAGTGATAACACCTGGCAATTTCCCTTATCGGATACGGCAAGCTCCAGGCCCAACTAACTCATTAGGACGATTTAAATTTAATATGCCAAATTCAGAGGCGATATATTTGCATGACACGCCAAATCAGGCTTCATTCAATCGAGAAATGAGAGCGGTTAGTTCAGGTTGTGTGCGTGTTAACAAAGCACCTGAATTGGCCAATATGTTATTGGGAGATGCGGGTTGGGATAAAAGTCGTGTGAGTAATTCTTTAAAAACGTGGGCAACAAAGTATGTGAATATATCGAAAAAAATCCCAGTATTCCTTTATTATCAGACAGCTTGGATTGATGAAAAAGGAAAGCCTCAATATCGGGCAGATATCTATGAATATGATAGTAATGCCAGAAAAAAATCTGAACTGGTGTCCCAAGCCTTGGTAACCAAACGGGATACATTGTCACCATAATTTTTATTAAATCATGAATGAAAGAAATTGATAATCGCATCTATGCAGTGAGGATAAGGAATTTATATCCTCACTGCTATTTTTTCTGCCTCTCATTTTTATCCCTTCCGATTGTTTTTCTTTTACTTATAACGTAATTATCTTGATCCGATCAAATAATAGGAGCTACTTTTTGTCTGTTGTTGCATTGTTAATTGATTAAATATAATTGTTAATATAGTTTTGAAATTATCCATACACCTCTATGGATTTCAAGATGTAATCAATAAAGAATAAAGCCATATCTTGAAAGACAATGGGGGATAAATCATAGAATAGCAGGGCATAATACATGAATAATATTGATCATAACCGCCGTAAGTGGCTTGGCGTAGGTATGGTTGCATTGGGGTTAGGTTTATTACCTCAACATGCACTAGCTACATTGACAATTCCACGCCCCAGAAGCCTACGTATAGATAATCTCCATACCGGAGAAACCATTAAGGCCGAATTTTTTGACGGTCGTCATTATAATAAGTCCGAACTTACTCGCCTAAATTATTTATTCCGTGATTATCGCCAAAATGAAATCAAAACAATTGATCCGGAGTTATTTAACCAGATCTACTTACTACAAATGATGATGGGAATAAATAAATCTATTCAATTGGTATCGGGCTATCGTTCATTAAAGACTAATAATATGTTGCGCCATAAAAGCTCTGGCGTGGCAAAACACAGTTATCATTCCTGTGGTCAAGCAATGGATTTTCATATTGATGGGGTAGGGCTGACACATATTCGTAAGGCGGCATTGAAGATGAGAGCAGGTGGAGTAGGGTTCTATCCAAAAAGTAATTTTATTCATATTGATACAGGACCGATCAGGACGTGGTAATCTTATTATATCTTTCATTTTTCAAGTTGCCTCTCTGTTTGCTGCGCTACAACTTGAAAATTTATTAGGTATATTAAGAATTTGTCCTGATTGTGGAGTTAAGCAATACAATGAAATACCACATTATGCCTGTCACCGCTGCGATGCAGAATTGTACGTTGATCTGGTGCGAGGAAACTCTGGAGGCTGCAATTGTTGACCCCGGTGGTGAAGCTGAAAGGCTGATATCTGAAATAGAACGTCGGGGGATAAAGTTAACCCAAATTTTACTGACACATGGTCACTTTGATCATGTTGGTGCAACTGTTGATATTGCTACTTATTTTAATGTGCCAGTTCATGGCCCGCATAAAGCCGATGCTTATTGGATAGAAGCATTAGAGGTTCAATGTCAAATGTTTGGTGTCAAAGAATGCCCATCTTTTACCCCTGAACGTTGGCTGGATGAAGGAGATACATTACAAATTGGCAATATCCAACTTTCTGTTTTGCATTGTCCGGGGCATACACCAGGGCATATCATCTTTTCCAACCATGCTGAGAAGTTAATCTCGATGGGAGATGTACTATTTAAAGGTAGTATCGGGCGCACGGATTTTCCGGGTGGAAATTATGATGAGTTGATCCAATCTATTAAAGAAAAAGTGTTACCTTTGGGCGATGATTACCAATTCATTCCCGGACATGGGCCAATGTCAACATTGGGTCATGAGCGAAAAACTAACCCTTTTTTGTAAAACTGAGCGATAAATTTTCAGACCCAGAGGGTTTTGAGGTAAAAATAATAAAGCCGCTAACCAAGCGGCTTTATTATCAGGATGCTTTATGTACCTTATGAAAATTAAAGCACGGCAACGATAGCTTCACACAGTGGAACCATGTTCTCCAGTGTTAAGCCTGCTACGTTAATACGGCCAGAGCTGACCGCATATACGGCATATTCTTCACGCAGGCGCTCAACTTGTTCTTTAGTCAGACCACTAAATGAGAACATACCATTTTGAGCGATGATGAAGCTGAAATCTTGTTTTGTCCCTTTTTCTTGCAAAGTGTTTACAAACAACTGACGCATACGTTGAATGCGTTCGCGCATTGTTGCCAACTCCTGAACCCATTCTGCTTTCAGTTCTTCGTTGGACAGAATGGTTGTTACTACAGATGCACCATGTGCTGGTGGGTTAGAGTAGTTGGTACGAACAATAGATTTCGCCTGACTGAATGCTTTTTCTGCGGTGTCACTATCTGCTGCAACGATGGTACAAGCGCCTACACGCTCATTGTACAGGCCGAAGTTTTTGGAGTAAGAGCTGGCAACGAGCAGTTCATTGTGATTTTTGGCAAAAATGCGCAGACCTTCGGCGTCTTCATCCAGACCTTTGGCAAAGCCCTGATAAGCGAAATCGAATACAGGCAACCAGCCATTTGCTGCAGATAAATCTGCCAGTTTCTGCCACTGTTCAGCGGTTGGATCAATACCGGTTGGGTTATGGCAGCAGCCATGCAGCAGAACAACATCACCTGCCTGTGCTTCAGACAGACTTGCCAGCATACCTTCGAAGTCCAGTGCGTGTTTTTCTGCATCGTAATAGTTGTATTCGCGGATCTCTAAACCTGCGCTGGTGAAAACACCTATATGGTTTGGCCAGGTCGGGTTGCTGATCCAAACACGTTTGGCATTGGTTTGTTTAGCAATAAAATCAGCGGCAATACGCAGTGCACCTGTTCCGCCTGGGCTTTGTACAGTACGGGCGCGTTTGTCAGTAACGATAGCGCTGGTGCTGCCGAAGAGCAGTTCTTGAGTTACACGACCAAATTCCGGTAATCCGCTAATTGCCAAATAATTTTTAGTAGTTTCATTTTCTAGCAGGAATTTTTCTGCTTTTTTAACGGTGGTCAGGACAGGGGTTTTACCGGTTTCATCTTTGTAGACACCAATACCCAAGTTGATTTTATTTTCGCGGGGATCAACTTTAAAACTATCCGCTAAACCAAGGATGGGGTCGGCAGGAGCTGCTGTGATTTTCTCAAACATTTTTTCAATTCCAAAATTTGGAGAGTTAAGCCCAAAATGAGTTATATGCCGCTCAGGGTAACCTTAAGGAATCCATTTGCCAACCACTAGTAGTAAAAAGAATAAAATCTTGTGAAGTAGTTTACGGAGTGAAGAAAATAGTCAGGAAAAACAGTGAAATAAAATAAAAAAGCAGCGCTCCGGCGCTGCTTTTCTGAGATAAATATGTTTAACTTTTCGCTAAACAGTTTATCAGCAGTGATTAGAACTGATAAGTCAGACCAACACCGAATACATTACGAGCACCTGTGTCGTTACCTTCGTTTTTGTTCAGTAGGTTGATTTTATAATCAACATAGGTAGACAGGTTTTTGTTAAAGTAGTAGTAAGAACCTACAGAAACATATTTGACTAGATCAGCGTTGAAACGGTCTTTGCCTTCAGTCAGATCTTTGCCTTTTGACTGCACATAAGCCAGAGATGGTTTCAGACCATAGTCAGCGAACAGGTATTGTGCAACTAATTCAACGTTTTGAGTTTTATTAGCAATACCGTCGTGTTTTATACCAGCAACATTTACTGAACCAAGGGTCATATTGCGGGTTTCGCCGTACATTGCTGCCAGATATACGTTGTTAGCATCGTATTTCGCACCGATGTTCCATGCTTCAGCACGTTTACCAAAGGCATTAGACTGTTTCTGACCATTACCTAAGGTACGGGCAGAATTAGCATAAGTACCACCAACAGTGATGCCGTAACCTACGTTGTAGGTAGCAGACAAACCGTAGCCATCACCATTTGCTTTCTTGATGTCTTCACGGCCATTTTTGGTGCGGTTGCTGTTCTGGCCTTGGTATTGCAGAGCAAAGTTCAGGCCATCAACCAGACCAAAGAAGTCAGTGTTACGGTAGGTCAACAGGCCAGTAGCACGGCCAGTCATGAAATTGTCAGTCTTAGCCATGGAGTCACCACCAAAGATTGGCAGTACGTCAGTCCATGCGTTAACGTCGTAGTTTACGCCGTAGTTACGACCGTAATCCAGTGAACCGTAGTTAGCGAATTTCAAACCAGCAAAAGCCAGACGGGTAGCAGTGGTAGCAGTATCTTGCTTACCTTCTTCGGTGTGGGCTTTCAGATTGTATTCCCAACGACCGAAACCAGTCAGTTGATCAGTGATCTGAGTTTCGCCTTTGATGCCGATACGAGCGTAAGAAGCATCACCATCTTCACTGCTTCTCTTATCTGCGAGCTGATGACGGACGTCTACTTTACCGTACAGATCCAGTTTGTTACCATCTTTGTTGAAAATTTCGGCTGCGTTTGCTGTACCAGCAACCAGCAGAGCTGGAATTACCACTGCAAGAATATTGCGCTTCATTATTATTACCCTCATTGGTGTTATTCAGACATCTGTTACTGTCAGAAACAGAACACTAAAGTTTTTGGAACTATTTATGGGTATCAGGTGTCTTATTAATCTGCGCTCAGTGTTCCATTGGTCATAGGTTTTATCCACCCTCAAAATGCTACAAAAGCACAAAATTAGTAACCAAATGAAAATAGATATTTCAAATTGTAAATGTCAAGGAACTTTTTTTGCGCTGTTTTCGCCATAGAATGAAAAAAGCCAGCAAATGCTGGCTTTTCTTAGGATTAAATTTTGCGTATTTATTGAGCTAATTCATTAGAAACTTGCGTTTCTTGGTGTCCGAGGGAACGGGATAACATCGCGTACATTTGATACACCAGTAACATAAGCCACCAGACGTTCAAAGCCCAGACCGAAACCAGAATGAGGAACGGTGCCATAACGGCGTAGATCACGATACCACCAATAATCTTCTTTATTCAGTTCCATCTCTTCCATACGCTTATCCAGCATGTCCAAACGTTCTTCACGTTGGGAGCCACCAATAATTTCACCAATGCCTGGCGCCAGAACATCCATTGCAGCAACAGTTTTACCATCTTCATTCATGCGCATGTAAAAGGCTTTGATGTCTTTTGGATAGTTTTTCATGATAACTGGCGCACCAAAGTGCTTCTCTGCCAGATAGCGTTCATGTTCAGATGCCAAATCAACACCCCAGTAAACAGGGTTTTCGAATTTATGACCACAGTTTTCCAGAATTTCAATAGCATCAGTGTAATCCAACTGAACAAAGTCTGAATCAACAAATTTTTCCAGTCGGATAATGACTTCGCTATCAACACGTTCTGCAAAGAACGCCAGATCATCAGCGCGTTCTGCCAAAGCGGCCTTGAAGACATACTTCAGCATTTCTTCAGCGAGTTTGGCGATGTCGTTCAGATCGGCAAAAGCGACTTCTGGCTCAAGCATCCAGAACTCAGCCAGATGGCGGCTGGTATTGGAGTTTTCAGCACGGAAAGTCGGCCCGAAGGTGTAGACTTTGCTCAATGCACAGGCGTAAGCCTCACCGTTCAGCTGACCGGATACTGTCAGGAAGGCTTCACGTCCGAAGAAATCTTTGCTGAAATCAACGTCACCTTTATCCGTCAGTGGCAGGTTTTGCAGATCCAAAGTGGAAACGCGGAACATCTCTCCCGCACCTTCGGTATCTGAAGCAGTGATCAAGGGAGAAGATACCCAAAAGAAACCTTTCTCATGATAGAAACGATGCAGAGCTTGTGCCAGAGTGTGACGAACACGGGCAACTGCGCCAATCAGGTTGGTACGTGGGCGGAGGTGGGCCACTTCACGTAGATATTCAATGCTGTGGCGTTTCGCCGCCATTGGATATGTATCAGGATCTTCCACTATACCAACGACAACCACTTTGGTTGCTTGCAGTTCGAAACTCTGGCCTTTACCTTGTGACTCTGCTACTGTGCCGGTCACTTCCACAGAGCAGCCAGTAGTCAGATTCAGAATTTCATCCTGGTAATTAGGTAAATTATTATTAACGACGGCCTGTAATGGATTAAAGCAGGAACCGTCATGGACGGCGAGGAATGAGATACCAGCTTTAGAATCTCTCCTTGTACGTACCCAGCCGCGGACGGTGACTTCGCTGCCAACCGGAACACGGCCTTGCAGTACATCGACTACAGGCGCTACGCTCATAAATTTCTCTCTTCTTTATATATAATAGTGAAATAGATAATTGGATTTATTGTAAATAGTGTCAAATGGCACTATGGCTCTTTATCTTACTTGTCATCTCACAGGAAACAAGCAGAAATTAAGGGGATTAACGGGGAAATAAAGAGAAAAGTTATTTTTCTTCCCGGCATAACCGGGATCTATCTGGTTATGCCGGAAACAATCAGTAGAAACTATACCGGAAACTACACGGCTTTTTTCATTTCCGGTATATCAAACGCTCTGCGTAATCTATTGACAAACTCAACATCTTCACAAATGGTTTTGCCGGGGCTGTCAGATAGCTTAGCCACCGGTTTACCGTTGCATTCAACAAGTTTGATCACAATATTCAGCGGTTTTATACCCGGAATATTACAGGTTAACCGTGTGCCAATGCCAAACATAACATTGATTCGCTTGTAAAAATGTTGATAGAGAGCCAGAGATTTTTGCAGATCCAGACTGTCTGAAAATACCAACGTTTTGGTCAGTGGATTGATACCCAGTGATTGGTAGTGTGCAATTGCTTTTTCACCCCATTCGATTGGGTCACCGGAGTCATGGCGCAGGCCAATATAAGCGGTAGCAAAGGATTTATCAAAATCCCGCAGGAATGCATCCATCGTAATGCAATCTGTCAGGGCAATGCCCAACTGCTCTGGGTATTCATTCAACCAAGTCTGTAATGCTGCCCGCTGGCTGTTGGCAAGTTCAGGGCTGATTTGTTGATGTGCCTGAAACCACTCATGAGCTTGTGTGCCAAGAGGTGCCAGATCCAGCTGTTGTGCCAGTTGGTAGTTACTGGTGCCAATCAGATAAGGAAAGCTCTCTTTCAGCTCCTTGACAATGGCATACTGCACTTCATGTGAAAAACGGCGACGAGTGCCGAAATCCATCAATTTGAAACCGGACAAATCGATATTTTCTGCTGTGGCGTCTTGATGGAACAGCTCGATTAATTTTCTGAGCTGACTGACAGCCACTTCCGGTTTTATTTCAGGAGAACGGTGACGGTGAACCAGTTCACTGATTAAGGCAAGCAGCGGGACTTCCCATAGAATAACGTCACGCCATAAACCTGAAATTCTGATGGCTAACTGTCCCTTATCAGTAACAGAAACTTCGACTTGTTCTGGGTTAAAACGAAAAGTTTTGAACCAGTCCAGATAATCTTGTTTAAAGAACGGTAAACTGGAAAGATATTCAGCCTCGCGTTCTGTCAGGGCTAAATCAGCCATCATATTAATTTGATGACGTAATTCCTCGGCATATTCACCGAGTAGCTCATCACCACGACAACGAAATTCTGCAACAACAGGAATATCGTTGTAATGGTGGTACACTGCTTGCTGCATATGAAATTTATAAGCATCAGTGTCAAGCAGTGATCTGATAATCGGGGTAGCGTCTAAAGTCATGGCGCGTCAAACATCCTCGCGGAGCATTTGTGTCTGCTAAATCGATAAAGTCGGAAGAGTATACCGCGATTATTTCGTTATTAAAGCCACATAATCACATATATTTTTCCGGACAAGAGATTAAGGTTGATCAATTTATAGATGATATCATGTTAAATACAATATGAGATGATAATTAGCACAAAAGCACCAATATACCGATTACATCATTTATACCTTTATTTAATAAATCATTAATATATGAAAAAAGAGATTTCAAGATTGAAAGGATGGGATCTCTGTGGCAGCGTTAGCTTCTCAATCAAGTAATGAAAAAGGTTTCTTATGACAAAACAGCGGCTTATTAAACATCGTCTGGATTATAAAGCGCCAGATTACACGATTACAGATATTGATCTCGATTTTGTTCTGGATGCAGATAAAACAACTGTAACGGCAACCAGCCAGGTAAAACGTCTGATTAATGACATTGCACCCCTCATTTTGGATGGGGAAAATCTCACACTGAAGAGTATTCATATTAATGATACAGCGTGGGAACATTATCAGGAGCAGGATGATAAATTAATCATAGAACAATTACCCGCGCAGTTTACTTTGAAAATTGTTGTTGAAAATCATCCATCTGCTAATACCGCACTTGAAGGTCTGTATGTGTCAGGTGATGCTCTGTGTACGCAGTGTGAATCGGAAGGTTTTCGTAACATTACTTACTATCTGGACAGACCGGATGTATTGGCTCGTTTTACGGCCCGTATTACCGCAGATAAATCCAAATATCCTTTCTTATTGTCTAATGGTAACCGCGTCGAGCAGGGAGAGCTTGATGATGGCCGCCATTGGGTGAAATGGCAGGATCCATTCCCGAAACCCTCTTATCTGTTCGCGTTGGTGGCAGGGGATTTTGATGTTTTGCGTGATACTTTTATTACCCGTAGTGGTCATGAAGTTGCTCTGGAGCTGTTTGTAGACCGGGGTAATTTGGATCGTGCCGATTGGGCCATGACATCACTGAAAAACTCCATGAAGTGGGATGAGACTCGCTTTGGTTTGGAGTATGACCTTGATATTTACATGATTGTCGCTGTTGATTTCTTCAATATGGGGGCGATGGAGAATAAAGGGCTAAATATCTTTAACTCAAAATATGTATTAGCTAAAACTGAAACGGCAACAGACAAAGATTATCTTGGCATTGAAGCCGTGATTGGTCATGAATATTTCCATAACTGGACGGGAAACAGGATCACCTGTCGTGATTGGTTCCAGTTAAGCCTGAAAGAAGGGTTGACGGTATTCCGTGATCAAGAATTCAGTTCTGATTTAGGTTCACGTTCTGTTAACCGTATTAATAATGTGCGTGTTATGCGCGCAGCACAGTTTGCTGAAGATGCCAGCCCAATGGCGCATCCTATCCGCCCTGATCAAGTAATGGAGATGAATAATTTCTATACGTTGACAGTCTATGAGAAAGGTTCGGAAGTGATCCGAATGATCCATACATTGTTGGGTGAGGAACAATTTCAGGCGGGAATGCAGCTTTATATTCATCGTCATGATGGTAGCGCAGCAACCTGTGATGATTTTGTTCAGGCGATGGAGGATGCTTCAAACGTTGATTTGACATTATTCCGTCGTTGGTACAGCCAATCCGGTACTCCGGTAGTGACTGTCCGCGATGAGTACGATGCAGAAAAACAGCAATATACTCTGCATGTCACTCAGATGACACCACCAACTGCCGATCAGAAAGAGAAGCTGCCACTACACATTCCGCTGGATATTGAATTGTATGATGAGGATGGCCGGGTGATCCCACTGTGTCGTGATGGTCAGTTGGTTCACTATGTCCTGAATGTTATCAATGCAGAACAATCATTTGTATTTGATGTTGTTCCGTCACAGCCAATTCCTTCTTTATTACGTGAATTCTCGGCACCGGTGAAACTGGATTATCCATATAGTGATTCCCAATTGGCTTTCTTAATGAAGCATGCACGTAATGAATTTTCCCGCTGGGATGCCGCACAAGCACTATTGGCTAATTATGTAAAACTGAATGTTGCCCGCTATCAGCAATCTCAGCCAATAGAGCTGCCAATGCATGTGATTGATGCATTCCGCGCGGTATTGTTGGATAAGGAAATTGATCCTGCGTTGGCTGCCTTGATCCTGACACTGCCTTCTGAAAATGAAATGGCAGAGTTGTTTACGGTGATTGATCCACAGGCTATTCATGAAGTGCTTTATGCTATCACGCGTAGTCTGGCTAATGAAATGGTGGATGAGTTCGCTGCTGTTTATCACAGTATTCACACAGGAACATATCGTGTGGAACATCAGGATATTGCGAAACGGGCATTACGCAATATTTGTCTGCATTATTTAGCTTTTATTGAAGATAAGGGGCAGGCAGATAAATTAATCGCGGCTCAATATTATCAGGCTGATAATATGACGGATACTATTGCTGCGTTATCTGCGGCAATGGCGGCAGAATTACCTTGCAGTTATCAGTTGATGGATGAGTTTGATCAACGTTGGCATCAAGATGGTTTGGTTATGGATAAGTGGTTTATTCTTCAGGCCACTAGCCCTGCGTTTGATGTGCTTGATAAAGTGCGTAGCTTGATGAAGCATCGTTCTTTCAGTTTGAGTAATCCGAACCGGATTTATTCGTTGCTGAGAACTTTCTTTGTCAATAATGCAGTAGCATTCCATGCTGAAGATGGGCGTGGTTATCAGTTCCTGAAAGAAGTATTGACTGATTTGAACAGCCGGAATCCACAAGTGGCGTCACGTTTGATTGAACCGTTGATTCGCCTGAAACGTTATGATGAAAAACGTCAGGCGCTGATGCGTGCTACTTTAGAAGAACTGAAAGAACTGGAAAACTTATCTGGTGACCTGTTTGAAAAAATCACCAAGGCACTTGAAAGCTAAGTTATGATATTTTCCTCCGGCAATAGCCGGAGGAGATTTTGCTGTTCAGATCTTCTTCTGTCGATAACTTGCTAACACAGCGACTTGTTAATATAGCTATTTGTTAATACAGAAATACACTGAAAAATATCTTCTTTGTAACGTTTACATTTTGACAGGATCTCTTTAAGATGCTCCGCGCTTATTTCACCGTCATCATGACCTGTCATTATGCTTGCAGGAGATTACATGTATTATCCTCTTCTAAAAAAGGCATTGTTCCAGCTTGATCCGGAACAGGCACATGAACTTACTTTCCGCCAGCTCAAACTTGTTACCGGTACTCCTTTCGAATTTCTCATCCGCCAATCAGTCGCTGCTAAACCCGTCACTTGTATGGGGTTGTCATTTAAAAATCCTCTTGGTTTAGCTGCTGGTCTTGATAAGAATGGTGATTGCGTTGATGCATTTGGCGCGATGGGCTTTGGCTTTGTTGAAATTGGTACAGTAACGCCACGCCCACAAGCCGGGAATGATAAACCGAGATTATTCCGCGTTGTTGAAGCAGAAGGCATTATTAATCGGATGGGTTTTAATAATCTTGGCGTTGATAATTTGGTTGAGAATGTAAAAAGAGCAAAATATGACGGAATTATCGGAATTAATATTGGTAAAAATAAAGATACATCAGTAGAAAATGGTAAAGATGATTATTTAATTTGCATGGATAAAGTTTATTCTCATGCAGGTTATATTACGATTAATATCTCTTCACCTAATACACCGGGCCTGAGAACATTACAGTATGGTGAAGCACTGGATGATCTCTTATCTGCGATTAAAAATAAACAAAGTGAACTACAACAAAAATATCAAAAGTATGTTCCTGTTGCTGTGAAAATTTCGCCAGACCTGACAGAAGAAGAATTAGTAAAAATCGCCGATAGTTTAATGTGCCATCACATTGATGGTGTTATTGCGACTAATACCACATTAGATAGAAATATTATTGAAGGATTGAGTCACTGTCAGCAAGCTGGTGGTTTGAGTGGTCGCCCTGTACAACTGCACAGCACAGAGATTATTCGACGTCTTTCTCAGGAATTAAAAGGTGAAATACCAATTATTGGCGTTGGTGGAATTGACTCTCTGGTTTCTGCCAGAGAAAAAATGGAAGCAGGCGCTTCATTGATTCAGATATTCTCTGGTTTTATTTATAAAGGGCCAAAGTTAATCAAAGATATTGTTAATTATATCTGAGTATTCGCTGCAATCTTGTGTTGAAGGTTTTGTGTTGGGGGTTTATTTCTGCCCCCAATTCGTCTATATTTTGTCTGACAGACTAATCTTTTAAATTCTTTTGAATTTCCATGATGGTGGTACTTATTTTTTAACAAGTAAACTATTTTGAGCATAAAAGGGTAACCAATGAGAATTAGACCTGATGATCAGTGGCGCTGGTATTTTGATGCCGAGCATAATCGTGTCATGCTCGATCTTGCTAATGGTATGGTTTTTCGTTCCCGTTTTCCTGCCAAAATGTTGACTATTTATGCGACCACAATGAAAGAAAGCTGTTTTTCTGTCGATGATGCAGCACTTTATTATACTTTCGAAGAGTATTCCCGCCGTATTCATATTGCACCAGAGCTCAGGGCTGAATTAGCGCTAAATGGATTAATTGCGTTTCGCTTTATGAAACCACAAATGCCAAAAAGCTGGTATTTTTCTGTTTTTTCTTTAATTACTAAACCGGAACAAGGAGAAATTGTTCAGGTGCGTTTACAAAACGATGGAACAGAAATTCTGTTTATGGTTGCTGAAGCTGGAGATAGTGCCAGCGTATGCTTATTAGTGCAGCAAAAATTAGATCTCGGTGATCGCGTGATGAATTTTTGCGATCCGATCAAAATAATGAATGATCGTTTAATTCCTTATTTTGAACCTGTTCAGGCGCCAATATATGACAAGGTGATTTAAGGTAATCTAACGTTATTGTATTATGGGAAGACAACAAATTAACTTTATAGCTTATAGATATTGATCTACATTAACCAAGGGCTGACTTTCCCTCTCTTTCACTATCTTAACTAATATCTTATCATCGAGAGTCTCCGGCATTTTTTCGTACAGTTCCGCAGTAACACAATAAAAAACAGGTTGATTTTTGTTCAGAGTGAGCAACCTTATGACATGTTGCTGGTATTAGCTATAATGGCAGCAATTTTTTGGTGGTATATTTTCTTGATAAATAATAGTCTTGGTGAATAATAGTATGAACTCTCTCTTTGCCAGCACGGCACGTGGACTAGAAGAACTGTTAAAAAACGAACTGGAAATGCTGGGTGCGCAATCCTGTAAGATTGCCCAAGGCGGGGTTCATTTTAAAGGTGATGAACAGGTGATGTATAAAAGCCTGCTCTGGAGCAGACTGGCATCCCGTATCCTGCTTCCACTTAATGAATTCAAGGTTTACAGTGATCTGGATCTGTATCTTGGAGTCCAATCTATTGACTGGACTGATATTTTTTCAGTAGATAGTACATTCTCAGTCCATTTCAGTGGTACAAATGAAGAAATCAGGAATACACAATATGGCGCTCTGAAAGTAAAAGACGCCATTGTTGACTGTTTTATTCGTAAAATAAAGCAACGTCCTGATGTGGCTAAGCAACAGCCGGATATCCGCATTAATGTCTTCCTGAATAAAGAAAAGGCAACTGTCTCCCTGGATTTAAGTGGCGATGGGTTACATATCCGTGGTTATCGTGATTTGGCCGGACAAGCCCCTTTAAAAGAGAATTTGGCTGCAGCGATTGTCTTGCGTTCTGGTTGGAATGCGGGAACGCCGATGGTTGATCCTATGTGTGGTTCAGGAACGTTGTTGATTGAAGCGGCAATGATAGCGGCAGATTGTGCTCCTGGTTTACGCCGTCAACATTGGGGATTCACTTCATGGCTGAAATTCAATGAAACAATCTGGCGTGAAGTTGTCACGGAAGCGCAGGTGCGTTTCCGTAAAGGACTGCAAGAAACGACTTCCCGCTTTTTTGGTATAGATATTGACCGTCGGGTTATGGATATGGCGCGCTCAAATGCCAGAAGGGCTGGAGTTTCCCAATTAATCCAGTTTCAACAGGGAGATGCGAGTAAGTTGGAAAACCCATTACTGGCAAGGGTAACAGGTACAGTATTGAGTAATCCGCCTTATGGGGAACGTCTTGAAAGTGAGCCTGCACTGATTGCTTTGCACAGTGTATTTGGCCGGATCATGAAAAGTCGTTTTCCGGGCTGGCGCTTATCTTTATTCAGTGCTTCACCAGAATTGTTGAGTTGTCTGCAATTGCGGGCTGAACGTGAGTTTAAAGCGAAAAATGGCCCTTTGGATTGTGTTCAGAAAAACTATTTTATCCAGGCAAACTCTTCCATCCAGAAAAGCGAGCAGTTATCAGACAAACCTCAATCATTGGATAGTGGTATTGCCGAAGATTATGCGAACCGTCTGCGTAAAAATGAGAAGAAGCTGAGTAAATGGGCTAAGCAGCAGGGTATTGATTGCTATCGGTTATATGATGCAGATTTGCCGGAATATAACGTAGCAGTTGATCGCTATGCTGATAAAGTTATTGTTCAGGAATATTCACCACCTAAATCTGTTGATGCTAATAAAGCTCGTCAACGCCTATTTGATGTGATCAGTGCAACAATGAATGTGCTCGGATTACAATCTAATCAGTTAATCCTGAAAACCCGTCAGCGTCAGAAAGGCAAAAATCAATACGAAAAACTCGCTGAGAAGAAAGAATTCTTTTTGGTGAATGAGTATGGGGCGAAATTCTGGGTTAACCTGACAGATTATCTGGATACAGGACTATTCCTCGATCACCGTATTGCCCGCCGGAAATTGGGAGAAATGAGTCAAGGGAAAGATTTCCTCAATTTATTTGCCTATACCGGTTCAGCAACAGTTCATGCCGGATTGGGAGGAGCGCGCTCGACGACCACAGTAGATATGTCCCGCACTTACCTTGAGTGGGCTGAGAAAAACTTGCAGGTAAATGGTCTGACTGGTCGTCAGCATCGTTTGATTCAGGCTGATTGTTTGGGTTGGCTTGCGCAGACACGTGAACAATTTGATCTGATTTTTATTGACCCTCCGACATTCTCCAATTCCAAACGTATGGAAGATACATTCGATGTTCAACGTGATCACATTGCCTTAATGAAACAGCTAAAATGCTTGCTTCGTCGTGGCGGAACTTTAATGTTCTCTAACAATAAGCGTGGTTTTAAAATTGATTTTGTTGAACTTGAGAAATTAGGTCTGGTTGCGGAAGAAATCACAGAAAAAACTTTATCTCAAGATTTTGCCCGTAACCGCCAGATCCACAATTGCTGGCTGCTGCGTCACGTTGGCGAGGAAAAATAATATTATGTCATTGATTAGTTTATCTGGTGCCTGGTTATCATTCAGTGATGCGCCGTTATTGGATAACGCTGAGCTGCATATCGAAGAAAATGAGAGAGTGTGTCTGGTTGGCCGCAATGGGGCAGGGAAATCTACCTTATTGTGTGTACTGGCGAAAGAACAAATGCTAGATGACGGGCAAGTTACCTATGAGCAGGATCTGATTGTCGCCCGTTTGCAACAAGATCCTCCCAGTGATGTGGAAGGAACGGTATTTGATTTTGTTGCTGAAGGCGTGAAAGAGCAGGCGGAATATATCAAGGCGTTTCATCACGCATCATGCTTGGTAGAAACGGATCCCAGCGACAAAAACCTCAACCGATTGGCTGAATTACAGGAAGTGTTAGATATTCGCGGTCTTTGGTCATTGGACAGCCGGATTAATGATGTATTAAAACAGCTTTCTTTACCCGCCGAGGCGAAATTATCTTCTCTGTCGGGAGGCTGGTTACGTAAAGCTGCTTTAGGAAGAGCTTTGGTCAGTTCACCAAAAGTTCTCTTTCTTGATGAACCAACTAACCATCTTGATATTGATACGATTGAATGGTTGGAAAATTTCCTGAAAGATTTTAATGGCAGCTTAGTTTTTATTTCCCATGACCGTTCATTTATCCGCAGTATGGCGACCCGAATTGTCGATTTGGATCGTGGAAAACTGACTTCATGGCCGGGAAATTATGATAAATACCTTGAAGGCAAAGAAGAAGCTTTACGGGTTGAAGAACTACAGCATGCTGAATTTGATAAAAAACTGGCTCAGGAAGAAGTTTGGATCCGTCAGGGTATTAAAGCACGTCGTACCCGCAATGAAGGGCGGGTAAGGGCACTGAAAGCATTGCGTGCAGAACGCTCTGAACGCCGTAACGTTATGGGCACGGCAAAAATGCAGGTCGAAGAAGCGACACGCTCTGGTAAAATTGTGTTCGAACTGGAAAATGTTAATTACCAGATTGGTGATAAGACATTAGTCAAGAATTTTTCGGCTCAAATTCAACGTGGTGACAAAATTGCTTTAGTTGGGCCGAATGGTTGCGGTAAAACAACACTATTGAAGCTGATGTTGGGAGATTTGTCGGCAGATAGTGGTCGAATCCATTGTGGAACAAAACTTGGAGTTGCTTATTTTGATCAGCATCGTGCAGCTCTTGATCCAGACAAAACGGTGATGGATAACCTTGCCGAAGGTAAACAGGAAGTGGTAGTGAACGGGCACCCACGTCATGTTTTGGGCTATCTGCAAGACTTCCTTTTCCATCCTAAACGGGCAATGACACCAGTTCGGGCACTTTCAGGTGGTGAACGTAACCGCCTGTTGTTAGCGCGTTTGTTCCTGAAACCCAGCAATTTGCTTATTCTTGATGAGCCTACCAATGATCTCGACGTTGAAACGTTGGAGTTACTGGAAGAACTCGTGGATGGCTATAGTGGTACAGTGATTTTGGTAAGCCATGACCGTCAGTTTGTTGATAATTCAGTAGCAGAATGTTGGATTTTTGAAGGTAATGGAGAGATCAACAACTATGTTGGAGGATACTTTGATGCTCAGCAGCAACGGGCACAAACAATCTCTTTACGCCAGCCTTCCGTGAAAAGGGAGAAAGCGGAAGCCAAACCAGTTAAAGCTAAGGAAACTACGAAACGTTCAAACAATAAGATAAGTTACCGTTTACTCAGGGAGTTAGAGCAACTACCATCATTATTGGAAACGTTAGAACAAGAAATAGAACAGCTACAAACTCAGGTTAGTGATCCAGAATTTTTTAATCAATCACACGCAATCACACAAAACGTGTTGCAAGAGTTGGCAGATAAAGAGCAAGAATTAGAAAAAGCTTTTGATCGCTGGCAGGAGCTGGAAATGATGAAAAATGGATGATATTTGCTGCATATATATCCGATAGTGTACAAATTGCCGCTAATATAGCGGCAATTTACAGGGCTAAATAAGATAAAAAACGGCATTGATTTGTTACAGGAGAGGCACTTTGTGTTCTGACAATCATCAGCATGACAAGCTGGTTTTATGCTCCCAATGTGACATGCTGGTGGCCTTACCTGACTTGGAGGAAGGAAATAAGGCTGTTTGTCCACGATGTGATACTTTACTGACTGCAAAGTGGAAAGAACCACGTAATCAACCGACAGGCTATGCAGTAAGTTCATTATTAATGTTATTTCTTGCTTGCCTGTTTCCTTTCGTCAGTATGAATGTTGCGGGTATTGTCAGTGAAATTACGCTGACAGAGATCCCAGAGGTCATGTTCAGTGAAGATTATTCGAGCATAGCTGTATTCTTCTTGATCTTTGTACAGCTTGTGCCTGCATTCTGCATGGTTTCCATTATCCTTTTATGTCAGAACATTAAAATAGCGTACCGACTGAAAATTGAGTTGGCGCGTATTTTGTTTCAGATGAAAACTTGGTGTATGGCAGAGATCTTTTTAGCCGGGGTGCTGGTTAGTTTCGTTAAACTTATGGCTTATGGCGATATTGGGGTTGGCCTGAGTTTTCTGCCTTACTGTCTTTTTTGCCTATTTCAGGTCAGAGCGTTCCAATGCCTTGACAGATATTGGATTTGGAATGATATAGAATCTGCACCCAAAGTGTGTATACCTCTGCAAGCGGGTAAACCCGGTTTAGTTCAGGGCATCAGATTGTGTCAATGTTGTACTGCTATTTTGCCTGCTCAACAACATCAATGTCCTCGTTGTCACTCAAAAGGGCATGCTCGCCGTCACTATAGTCTTCAATGGACTATGGCACTATTAGTCACATCAGCCATACTTTATATTCCAGCGAATGCGTTACCGATCATGGTGACTCAAACATTAGGAAGTCACATTAACTCAACCATTTTGGAAGGCATTATTTTGCTCTGGAATGCTGGCTCTTATCCGGTTGCTTTGGTTATTTTTATTGCCAGTATTATGGTGCCTTTGCTGAAAATGATCTCTATCTGTTGGTTATGCTGGGATGCTAAAAGTTACGGCAGATATAACTCGGAAACTATGCATTTGATTTACGAAGTGGTGGAATTTGTTGGGCGCTGGTCAATGATTGATGTTTTTGTTATTGCTGTTTTATCAACATTAGTACGCATGGGGCAGTTCATGAGTGTCTATCCCGCAACAGGAGCAATATTGTTTGCTTTGGTGGTGATTTTGACAATGTTTGCGTCAATGACATTTGATCCGCGCTTAACCTGGGATAAAGCTAATAAGAAATTTGAGTTACAGAAGAATGAGGAATCGTAAGGTGACGGATAAAGAAGAAAATCTGACTCAGGCCAGGATCAGTAAACTTAAGAGTTGGTCACCTATATGGATCGTACCGATTGTTACTGTGCTTATTGGAGCCTGGATATTATTTTATCACTTTAGCCATCAAGGGCCCGAAGTCACTCTGACAACGTCTAATGCTGAAGGTATTGAAGCCGGAAAAACGAAAATAAAAAGCCGCAGTGTTAATGTTGGTGTGGTTGAAAGAGTGTCACTAAGCGATAACTTAGGTGAAGTAATTATCAAAGCGCGCTTAAATGATGGTATGGAGAGATTATTACATAAAGATACTGCATTTTGGGTCGTAAAACCCCAAATTGGTCGAGAAGGAGTTTCTGGCCTGAGTACATTGTTATCTGGGGTATTTATTGAATTACAACCCGGAAATGAAGGTAGTGAAGAAAGGAAATTTTCATTATTAGATGCACCACCTTTGGCATCACCTGATGCTAAAGGTATTCGGTTAGTTTTAACCAGCGAAAAAGCAGGGCGATTATCCCCCAGTGATCCGGTTTTATTTCGTGGATATCGTGTTGGTTCAGTGGAAACAAGTACTTTTGATCCTAAATCTCGCTTAGCCAAATATCAGGTTTTTGTTAATGCGCCTTATGATGGACTATTGACAACTAATGTCCGGTTTTGGAAAGACAGCGGTATTGCTTTTGATGTTTCTTCACAGGGGTTAAGAGTTGAGGTAGCTGCATTATCGACTTTGTTTGCCGGAGGTGTGAGTTTTGACGTACCGAAAGGCTGGGATTTAGGTAGTCCGGTTAAAGAAAAAGAAGTTTTTAGGCTTTATGATAATGAAAAAAATATCGAAAACTCACTTTATACAGAACACAGAGATTTCTTACTATTCTTCTCTGATTCGGTCAGAGGATTACAACCGGGAGCGCCTGTCGAATTTCGTGGTATACGGGTAGGAACGGTAGCAAAAGTTCCTTTTTATACTGATGGGATCAAACAGCGCCTTGATAGCGATTTTCGCATTCCTGTCTTAATTCATATGGAACCTGAACGGTTTGAGAAAGAAATTGGTGATGGTTTCTATACAGATAAAGAGTTGGAAGAAATTATTTCCCGTGGTTTAAGAGCCTCTTTGAAAACAGGAAACTTACTGACAGGAGCACTGTACATTGATCTGGATTTTTATTCCGATGAGAAGGCATGGAAAGGTCCGCGAAAACTTGCCAGTTATGAAATTTTACCAACCATAAGTGGTGGATTAGCTCAAATTCAGCAAAAAGTCATCATGGCTCTAAACAAAATTAATCAAATGCCAATTGAGCCAGTTTTTATTCAGGCAACGCGAACGTTAGAAGAGAGCCAGAAAACCATCAAGGCTGCACATAAAACCATGAATGAGTTAAATAGCATTCTTGCAAGCAAAGAAGCTCAAAGTCTTCCCAAAGATATACATAATACGTTGAATGAATTAAATCACAGTATGCAGAGTATTCAACCGGGATCGCCAGTTTACAACAAACTGGTCGATAATATGCAGCGCTTGGATCAGGTCTTGCGCGAATTGCAGCCAATATTGAAGACGCTGAATAATAAGAGCAACGCATTGGTATTTGAAGCAGAAGCAACTCGAGATCCGGAACCGAAAAAGGCACGTAATTAATGAAAAAGTTGATGTTAAGATTGGCTCTTTTAATTCCTGTCAGTTTCTTGATTATGGGAAATCTATTAATTTCAGGGTGCAGTAGTAGCCAACCGAAAAAAATTTATTACCAGTTACCTGCTTCAACAATAACCTCAGAGGTAAGCAGGATAGATACCAATCAAGAGCGTCAGTTATGGGTAAAAAGGGTACACCTTGTTGATTATCTCGCATCATCTGGCATTGTTTATCAAACGGGAGATGTCACTTATAGCGATGCTTCAAATCACTTATGGGCGAGTCCGCTGGAGCAACAATTACAACAAATTTTAGTTTATCAGCTAAGTGCTGCATTTCCACAAAGGTTGGTTTCTGATCAGCCAATAGAGAAAAATGCTGATGCACTGGATGTCACAATAACAGCTTTTCATGGGCGTTATGATGGGCGAGTCATTATTCAGGGATATTGGGTTTTATCCAATCAGAAAGAAGCGGTTAAGCGAGCATTTAACTTAGAATTGAAACAAACGAAAGATGGTTATGCGGAATTAGTACGCGCTTTGGCTACGGGATATCATCAGTTGACTCAGTCCATTGCCAGCCAGATAGCTTCACAGGGTTAATCAGTTATTCAGAGTAATAAAGCTATTTGATTATCAGTTAATTGAGTTTTCTTTGCTGTTTTTTTATTCTGTATTTAGCTTGTATTTTTATAGCAAAATTATGACATTTTTATGGATTTCTTTGCTTGATTTTTACCCCGTATCGGGGTATCACTAGGCGTATTCTGAATAAAAAGCACTCATTGTTTTTTATGGTAATTTTTTCTCATGGTAATTGTTGAGGAAGTAAGGCATGAAAAGACAAAAAAGAGACCGCTTGGCACGCGCCCTTTCTAAAGGTTATCAAGCTGGTATTTTGGGGCGACCACGGGAAAATTGTCCTTATCATTCATTGGATGCTCGTTCACATTGGTTGGGGGGCTGGCGTCAAGCAATGGAGGAGCGTGTTTGATGGTAGTAAATAACTTCATTTAATGGAAATCACCTCTGTGTAGTAGCGGAGGTGATTAGCATAAGTGAGGGAAGTGGTAAGTGATACAGGAAAATCAAAAGTTGTTGGTGTCTTTAAATAACCCTACTTTTAGATCTGTTGCGGTATAGATGAGTTTACCATCGACTAATACTTCACCATCAGCCAGAGCCATAATAAGTTTACGGTTAATGACACGCTTCAAATTAATACGGTAGGTAACCTTTTTAGCTGTTGGTAACACTTGTCCTGTAAACTTAACTTCTCCAACACCAAGCGCGCGGCCTTTGCCTTCACCACCAAGCCAGCCCATGAAGAAACCAACGAGTTGCCACATTGCATCAAGGCCAAGGCAACCGGGCATAACGGGGTCATTGACAAAATGGCAACCAAAAAACCAGAGGTCAGGATGAATATCGAGCTCAGCTTCGATATACCCCTTATTATAAGCGCCACCGTCTTCTGTCATCTTAATGATGCGATCCATCATTAACATATTTCCAGAAGGGAGTGGTGGCTCATTCTCACCAAATAATTGACCTTTTCCAGAGGCTAGAAGTTCTTCTTTCGTGTAGGACTCTTGTCTTTTAAACATATTTTGAAATAGCCTTATCATTGGGTAAGGCTAGAGAATAGCGTACAGTTGTACGCTGAACAACTCCGATCAGATATAGGTATACTAACCCAACCAACGTAAGAACCAAGGTAACTTAGGACGTTCTTGAATATTCACTTGCGTAATACGCTCGTATATCATAGATAACAAGTGTTCTTTTTGTGCATCATAGTAAGGAATACCGGTCAATAATGAAGCGGCTTCGGATACGTGTTTAACAGCCCAAATATGGAATTTGCCACTTTTCACAGCGCTAACAATATCCTGATGCAAACATAGGTGTTGTACATTGGCCATTGGAATAATTACACCTTGTGAACTGGTCAATTCACGGCAGTTGCACACATGGAAGAAACCTTCAATCTTTTCATTAACGCCACCAATTGGTTGAACAAAACCGAATTGGTCGACTGCACCTGTGACAGCGATTTGCTGGTCAATAGGTTGTTGTGACAGAGCACTGATTAATGCACATAATTCTGCCAATGAAGCACTGTCACCATCAACTTCACCGTAGGATTGCTCAAATACAATCGAAGCAGAGAATGGCTGTGGTTGATCCAGTTTCAATTCAGAGATCAGATAAGCCTGCATGATCATCATGCCTTTTGCATGAATATTGCCACCCAGTTCAACCTTACGCTCTACATCAATAAATTCCCCATCGCCTAAATGGGCAACACAACTGATACGAGAGGGTTCACCGATGGGGTCTGGATAGCCCGGATATTCAAGTACGGATAATCCGTTAATTTGACCAATAACAGCACCTTGGGTGCGGATCAGTATTTGGCCTTTCAGAATTTCATCTATACTACGCTCAGCCAAATACGCATGGCGCCAACGTCGATTTTCTTCTGCCTGTTGCAGAGAGTAAAGTGTAATCTGATTTTCCTGCTGATAATTGGCTGCCGTTGTCAGTTTTTGGTTCAACCACTGGATATCTAAAGGCAAGCTGAATTGATCTTCAGTATAGCGGATAGCTTGTCTGAGTAATTCTGTCCATGCATCGGTACTCAAAGATGGGAATTTTTGTTGCTGAATGAGTCCGTTGACATAGCGACACCATATTGCCAGATCCGCTTCTTCATGGAATGGCATATCCAGTTCAAATTCACTGTATAAAGCGTTACTTGCCAGCTCTGGTTCAATAACGTGTAACTCTTCAAGGCTTGACCGATCTCCTACAAGAATCAGGTGTAAATCTAACGGAATTGAGGGAATTGGCAGAGGTAAGGAACGATTCTCATCATGTGATAACCAATCAAAACGGCGCTGAATGATCATTTGCTTGAGGCGAACCCACATTAGTGGTTGGGATAACAGAGTGTGCAGAGGTAAAATTAGGACTCCACCATTAACGTGATGAATAAGCCCCGGTTGTAACTGAAGCACGCCTTGATGTGTATAGATGTTACCAAACAATTGTTCCGGTTCAATCCACTCACGATAAGCAACACGCTGATTTGGTGCGAAAGGGCCTTCACCAGACGGGTGCCACGTGATGGTTTGGTGTTTAATCTGATAGTAGCCTCCAACATTGGGACGATTTTCTGGTAATAATGCAGAAACTGTATCGGACAAAAGAGCCAGATAGGCATCACTCTCCTCTGCTTTTAGCAACATAAAAGATTGACGTAAGTTGGCCTGACAAAAAAGTGTTAGCCCATTATGCAATCTGGGTTGAATTGCTTCTATAGTAATAGTAGGCAATTCAGCAACAGAATTGAAAAGTACTTGATAAGGTGCACTGTCTGGCTGTAATGATTGCCAGTCTAATTTTAGATTCGTCAAAGTGATAGCTACATGTAGTGAAAAAAGGAAACATTTATTATACAAGATTAGGCAGTGAACCAACATGTTATAATCTTTGAAAAAGATAATATTCGTGCTAACTCATTAACTGTTCATAAAATATTTCAGTATTTTGTGTTGTTATGAGCAATTTAGATAAATAATTGCTATGCTTAATTTAAGTTACGCTGTCACTGAGAGATGAAATGAAATATCAACAATTGGAAAATCTGGAATGTGGCTGGAAATGGACTTATTTGGTGAAAAAGCATCGTGAAGGTGAGCCAATTACTAAATATATTGAAAAAAGTGCTGCTCAGGATGCGGTTAGTGAATTACTGAAGCTGGAACGAGAACCGGTCAAGGTAATGCAATGGATATCACAGCACATGAATCAGGATTTATCCAATCGCATGAAACAAACCATTCGGGCACGACGTAAACGCCATTTTAATGCTGAACATCAGTATTCGCGTAAAAAGTCTATCGATTTGGATTTTCATGTCTGGCAGCGTCTTTCAAATCTCTCCCAGCGCCGAGGTAAGACGTTATCAGAAACAATAGTGCAACTATTGGAAGATGCCGAATATAAAGAAAAATATACTCACCAGATGTTGAGCTTGAAACAGGATTTGGCTGCTATTTTAGGGAAATGAATCCAACAGCTTATAGCACGATGACAGACGAAGTTTACTGCCAAATAAAACCCCATGCTCACGCATGGGGTTTGCACTTCTATTACTAATGAGCATATTACAGAGATACTTTGGATTGAGTCTGATTAATTTCCTGAGTACCTTGAATATTGATGATTACACGGCGGTCTGGTGCCAGGCAATCAATCAATTTAGCGCGAGCTTTGATGTTATTACATGCTGACCCAGTAACAGGATCTTTTTTACCGCGACCTTCAGCTTGAATACTGTTTGCAGGGATACCTTTTGCTACCAGGTAGTCTACAACGGATTGAGCACGTTTTTGAGACAGGGGCAAATTATAGCGTTGACTACCAATACGGTCAGTATAACCGATTATCAAAACATGCCCCTGAGTTGGATCAATTTTCGTTAGTTGGTTATAGAGATTATCCAGCTCATGCTTGCCTTCAAGTTTCAATGTTGATTTATTGAAGTTGAACAGAACATCAGAGCGTAGGGTAAAGCTCTTTTTCTCGATAGCAGGAGTTGGAGCCGGAGTAACAGGTGCAGCAACCGGGGTTGCTTCATCCTGACCAAAACGGTAAGAAATACCAACAGTTAGCAGGCCAATATCCGGTCGGGCACCGATAGCAGCCTCACGGCCATCCAGACGTGAGTTACCATCCCCCCCTCGACCTACTTTTGGGGTCCACTGATAATCCAAACGAGTTGCCAGATTTTTGGTTAGTGCGTACTCAGCACCAATAGCTATTAATGGAGAAATGCCTGTACTACTGGTTTTCACATTTACCTTGTCTGTAGTTGGCGACCTGGCTAAGTCTGGATACTTACCATCAGCTCCCTTATTATTATTGAAAAGTTCACCTGTATAAGATATGTCTTTAGAATTATAGTGGGCTGAAACCTTTGAATGCCATACCATCCCTCCCAGGCGGGTATAAACATCTAAATCATTCGTAACCGGAACGCTTAATTTTGCTGTCAACTGGACACCCTGAGCACGGAAATCCCCATTATTGGCGGAGCTTTTATATTTTATGCTCCCTAACCAGTCATAACCCAGTTCGAAACCCAAATATGGAGTTGCCTGATAACCTATATAAGCTCCAGCACCCAATTGATTTTTGTCTGTTGCATTACCTGTTGCGGCAAACGGCTGAGTAGGAGTAGGGGGAAAATTTGGATCACTTATAGTAAGTCCTTTCCCTCCTTTCGCTTTCTTGAATATTGAATACGATTCTGCTGCATTAGAACCGAAATCAGTAAATTTTGTTTTATTAAACTGGGACCAACCTAACTTAGCACCAGCATACCAGGTATTCTCTTTGGGAGCTGCTTGAGCAACAGTTGCGAAAGTTGCTACTGCCACTGCGATAGCTGTCTTCTTCATTGTACGCCTCGTTATCATCCAAATAAGCAGTTAGCCTTAAAAGTCTTATTATTGGCCGTTAGTTGAGATATTTAGTTGGGTATATGCACTTCTATCAATAGATGGCTCCTGAAATATAAGATTAGCAAGTACAATCCCGACTTTGTTAAAGTCTACAACGAACTTTAAAACTTACAAGTACACTATGATTCGTGACGCAAATTTTTTAAATATACAATTACAATTGCTAAATGTTACTGACGGTAATTTACGATATTTACTATTATAATACGTTGAATTTTCTTATAAATAAGAGCAGATATTAGTGGCGGGTTGTTTACTATAAAAAATATTGAGATAAATCCTAATTTAATTCAATGATAGTAAATAGAATGAACTTTTATTGTGCTTGATAATATCTTGAGTTGGCCGGATAAATTCTGTGGACGCATAATCAAACCTAATGCTGTACCTTTATGAGCTGCCAACTGTAGTTTTTGTACCTCATATTCAGACAATTCTGGTAGCCATCCTAAAACTACACTGTAATTGCCACTTGCTAGTGCTTTCTCCATGGCATTAGGAGAGGCAATGGGAAGGATTTGGTTTAACTGAATAATTTTACTTAAAGGTAAGCCTGAATTTATTAGCCATTGGCGGCTTAGTTTCCTATTAGGTGTAATCCAGAGTAACCATCTATTTTCATTCCCAGATTGATGTAATAAAGGGAGAAGGATTTGATTGATCGTAGGTTGTTGCTCATTGTAGAGCAATTCTCTAACCATAGAATTTGTTGCTGGTAAAGTGGACTGACCAGATTCAATAGAGAATTGTAATTTTGGAGATGTGATATTTGTCACATTATCTATTTTTTGAGCTCTATTACGGTTAATTTTATTCTCAATAAGATATTCCAAAATTAATTGAATATTCATAGTTCACCCCACCATGGATGCGTGTATATTTATACAGTACTCGGTTGTTTGTCTAAAAGCAAGGGCATTTTTTTCAAAGCGCTTCGCAAAAATTTACATAAAACAGTTTTTTTCTAACTTAATGATTGGCAGGTTGGAACAGATTGAGTATGGTTTTAATTACTTGTTCTTGTTATCTATTTCATTAATGGCAAACATGGATATAGCATATAAAATATTTAATCAGGATATAATTCATGGAGTGATAAAAATGATTTTATCTGGGACTCGTTTTGATCAATTGGAACATAGTGTATCTTCACTGGGAAAACTTAAAAAGAAGTCTCAATTTGGTGGAGTTGGATTATCAATTGATGGAGTCTTGTTCGCCCTGAGTTCTGAGGGAGAGCTTTATTTACGAGGAAATAGTCATGCAGAGGTATTATTTAAAGTCATAGGCATGGAGAAGTTTATCTATTTAAAAAGGGGCATTCCAGTGGCTTTGCGGTATTACCGAGTCGGTGAGTCGCTTTGGCAGGATCAAAAGCAATTATTTGAATATATCAACTTGGCCTATCAATGTACATTAGCAGATATCATCAGCAGGCAGAAAATACCTCTCAGGTTAAAGGATCTTCCCAATCTGGGGATAGTTCTGGAGCGTCAATTATGGAAAATAGGCATATCTAAAGTAGAAGAATTGCGCGTGTTGGGAGCAAAAGCGACTTATCTTAAATTGCAGCGAAATAGGAAAAAGACGAGTGTTAATGTATTGCTTGCGTTGGCTGGTGCAATAGAGGGTTGTCATGTCGCTGTTTTACCAGAAAAATTACGACATGATTTGTTGCTCTGGCATAAAGAATTAGAATAATGAAGTAATTAAAATTACCCGTCATGGTAAAAATTAAAAGGGGCATAGCCCCTATCTTCAGACCGCTGACAAACCTCGTTGAAAATAACGGGGTTTGTCAGCGGTCTGAGCTTTGATCAAAGCTTACATTGTGTTTGACAGGAAACACAGTATCTGTCTTGAACGATATTTTTATGAGGTAATTTGATGGTACGGTTCATCCCATTCTTCGTTCTTTTTGACCATGGCATTCAGGATAGTTAGAAGCTTACGCATACAGGCAACGAGTGCTACTTTTGGGGCTTACCTGCCGCCAACAGGCGGTTGTAAAATATCCTGCTCACCGGGTTAAAGCGGGTTGCCACAAGCGTCGACATATACAACACAGTACGCACTCCCGCTCACCCACCAAAGAGGGTTTCGTCGGCCCCGCATCGTCCCTGAGTCACGGTTAGCAGGAGCAACACCAATAAGGGCGCTGATTCCGCGACGCGAAAGCTTACCCAGCTCAGGCACTTCTACCAATAAAACGGCGGTTGTCATCGTGCCAATCCCCTTAACGATGCAGAGCCTGTCAGCGAGTACTTTAAAATACGTTCTGATATGGTTATTCATATCCTTGTCGATGCGTGACAGCTCTTTTTCCAGCACCTCAATAATCACGTTAATACTTTTGTGGTTCTGTGGATGAGAAGGATGTAGACGGTTACACTCAGCAACCAGCATGGTAGCCAACAGGTGTCTGTGCGCACCACCATCGCCGCCAGGACCTGACTCTTTTCATCAGGCATCGCACGAATAAAACATTCCCGCTTGGGATGACGGTTTATCACCTCCGCCATCTGAGCCAGCATTTTGGCATCAATACGGTCGGTCTTCGCCAGATACCTCATGGCACGCACAAAGTCACGGGCTTGTCTGGAGTTGATGACAACGACATCAAAACTTTCAGCCTGAAGCGTACAAGCGACAGCGGCTTCCAGCCCTCCGGTTGCCTCCATAAGAACCAGTGATACTGTGTGTGGCTTCAGTACGGACAAAATGGCATCAAAGCCATCAATGTCATTACTGGCGGTGAATGCCTTTGCTCCCGTGTTGATGGCGATATCCAACGAGGCTTTGGCAACATAAATGCCCACACAAAGTAGATTTGGTTGATTCATATTACCCGACCTTGAAAATACGTGATGGATGACGGACAACTGTTCGGGTTTCAGATGAGTGGCTCAATGAATGCGCCAGTTGCTCATTAACGGGCTTTAAACCCCGAGGCCCATCAGGCTGCATTCCCTTGCCGCCGCGATGCAACTTGAAATCCATTGGGTATATAAGCCAATTGATATTATGGCTTGTAGTGTTCTTCCTCATCTAAAAGTGGTGCTATTCCCTTTGAGAAAGAGAGCATCCATCACGTTACTACAGTCACTCTTAATTTTTCTGTATTTTTTGATAAGTTGGCTATATTTATTAATATCCTATCCCAAATATGTGTTCATTTTGTGTTTTGATTGAGCTCAATTCAGGCTCAAGATAGCAAATAGAACAATCTGAAGAGATAGGGGCTAAGTCTGGTTAATTTAAAACAAGGTAGTAATATGAAATATCGTCATTTCTTTGTTTTTGTAGTGTTGCTGTTTACATCTTTACCAGTTATGGCTAATGAAAAATATTGGTATTATGGGTGTCCTAAGTATTCGGAAAAGGGAGTGGAAGAGATAATGCAAAAAATAAAAAATACTCCTTTTAGAACGATTAGTGAATTGCAGGGGTATAGCAAGGGCGAAGCTGAAATGTATATAAAAAAAACAAAATGTGATTTGCGTAATTTAGATGAATATGCTCAGGAATTAAAAAAACGGATAAAAGAGGGTAAAAAATATACAGGTCGTTGAAAGACATTTTTGACAGAGTGTTTTGCGGTTTGTGTAATCGCCATTTTATATTAAATGTGACCGTTTTGGCGGTCACTTAAAAAAATCATAAAGCAAATCATATTAATTGTCAGCTTTTAAATGGGTTACATGCCATGCTACCTAAATAGCCATCGAAATCACTTTTCCATCGAATTTTCTGTGAGAAAATTTTATGTTGATTGATAGTCTGAATCACCTTTCGTAGATCAATGTATATTGCTTCATTTTGGAGAATATGAGTTAATTTCATCATTAAGTTAATTTTTTTAAGTAGATTAAAACCTCCATAATCTGATTTTCTACAGTTTTTTCACCATCAACAATAAGATCTGCATGTTTTTTTAATTCATCATCAAAGAATAGACTACGAGAATCTGACAGGGTGTGTTGAGATGAATTGTTATATCTATAAATTGTCCTGTTTGCACATGAAGCCTGCCTAAAGGAGCATCAAAGATAATGAATTTAGTAGGATAAATAGTCTGGTGATTTGTAGCGTGTTTGATGATTTTATTAGATTTTAGGGCGTTTAAATTTTTTGCTAAGTCTGGATACTCCCACTGGGAGTAATCTTTCCCAGCTTTTTCCCATAAAACATAATTATTAGGATATTTTGATATAGGGTCGAAATCATCCTAAGACAGCATGGCAGCATTCAGCAGGGTTGATAGCTGTTTTGATAAAGATGTTTTGCCTGAACCTGATATGCCTGAAATGGCAATGATTTTGTTCATATCTACCTATTTGATGATATTTCTCTATTAAAAGTCTATTTATCATTCTATTGGATATTTGTAGCTTACTAAAAATATCCAGCCAGCTCCTAATAAGAAATATCACAAAAAGTGTAGCAGATTCGCTGGCTGGTGGTTTTTTATGGCAACCGAGCTATTTTGGCCTCGACAACGACACCCAGAATATGAATTTTATCACTGAGAGGTATCATATTATATTGGGGATTCAGAGGTTTAAGATAAGTATCATACCCTTCTGTAATCAATTGCTTGAAAGTCAGTTTCTTTTCCCCTTCAAGCTTTGCGACGACCAAATTGTTGGCGATAGGTTTTACTTCCGGATCAACCAAGATAATCATTCCTTGCGGTATGCTCAAGCCATTTGGTGAATTCATTGAATCATCTTTTACTTCCAGCCAAAAGGCACGGTATGAACATTCAACAGAAGTGTCGTACTGTTTAATATTATTTCTATGGTATAGCGATATAGGTTCTTCGCACCAATTTCCAGCATCAGCCCAGTTGAGTAGAGGGTATTGCTTATAAAAGGTTACATCGTCAACCAAAGTCATATTATCGCCATAGACTGCGGTGAGCAGTTTCCTTGCTTGTTTGTCTAATGATGGACTGAAATCATTAATTTTAACCCCTAATTTGTTGGCGAAATCGGCTGCTATCTCCAAATTAAGGGCATTTGTGCCGTTAAGATAGTGTGAAATAGCCCCCTGACTTTTATCAAGTTCGTCCGCGAATTTTTCCTGAGAGATACCTAACTGTTTTTTCTTTGACTCATATATGTCTTTCAAACGTTTGGCATCTGCGAGTTGTTCTGTTGTAAGTTTCTTTTTCATGAACGCATTTTAATACCAATGCTATTGAAATGATAAATACTAAAAATATTGAAATATTTAATACTTTGGATATTATTTGAGAAATGCAGGAGGAAAATATGGAAAAAATACCATTATCAGAATATGTGAAACAGAATGGTCAGGCTAAAACAGCAAGTCTGATTGGTGTTCATCAAACTGCTATCAGTAAGGCATTACGGGCTGGTCGTAAAATATTTTTGATTCGTCAGGAGGATGGTAGCTATAAAGCGGAAGAGTGTCGGTCATTTCCCAGCCAGAAACATACTGTATAGCGAAGAGAAAGAACCTTAGACGGAATTAGGTAATATCAATTACTGATTAGCTTTAATTATTTCATTGATTTTATTCTTATACATTTTGTGTATATTGTCTCGGAGAAAATATGGAATATCACTTTCGTCATTATATTAGTGCAATGGGGAGTATTTTAGATATTATGCCCGCGAATGATTACCAAGGAATTTTGAACGATAAACAAGGTTTAAAAAATCAAATTGGTTCTGATTGTTTGGAGCCTCTTCCTCCCCCTGATGTTTTGAGGGACTATGAGTCCATTCTTTCTGGCAGCACAGAGAGAATATTATTGCTCAGGGAAAAAGAGCAAAAATTTCAGTATGATAATCAAAAGTTGGCACTGGATGGCATGATAAAAAAGGATAGAAGAGGGCAATGGATGGGTTTTTCTATTGCAATGTTTATTTTGATTATCGCTACGTTTTTTGCACTCAGAGGTGAAATGGTGTTTGCAGGAACACTCATTACAATTGATTTAATTGGGTTGGTGGCAGTATTTGTTATAGGAAGAAAGTTAGGTGCTAAGTGATCTTGTAATGCCAGTTATGATCATTTAAAGATGAATTTTTTACTTAGTGGCTTTATAGTTTGCTATTTTTAGTATTCTTATTGCATATTAATATATTGAGTAATTTATATATTTTCTCAAAACCCATCAATGGAAATATTTTTATTGCAGACAGGCGATAAAGTATTGGTGGAAGCCAGTCCTGTTGATCGGATTTGGGGTATTGGAATGGCAGAGGACAATTCTAATATTTGTAATCCGTTAACATGGGATGGATTGAATTTGTTAGGTTTTGCTTTGATGACTGTGCGTGAAAAATTAAAAAAATAGGATATATGTTGGAAACAACAATATGACTATGTTAGAAAATTCTCTGCTATTAGACTTCTCTCTATAAACTGAAATTGTTACTCACTAGGATAAGATAAATGATACAGCTAACAGCAAAGGATCCTGATCGGTTTTCTGGTAAGAAAGTTATCATTGTTCATGGCTATACTGCTTCACCTTCATCACACTGGTTTCCCTGGTTAAGTGAAGTGCTGACTGAACAAGGTGCAGAAGTGATTGTGCCAGAAATGCCCGATTCGTTATCACCTAAACCTGAAGCATGGGCCAAAAAATTGATTGAGGTTGCCCCCAAAGCAGACGATAACACAATTTTTATTGGCCACAGTCTTGGTTGTGTGACTTTACTTCGGTATTTAGAGGCAATATGCTCCACAACCAATCAAATTGGTGGGTATATTTTAGTCTCAGGATTTGATTCTGTGCAGTGTACTTTGCCAGAGTTAGAAAGTTTTACTCTTCATCCATTGAATTATGCCTTCTTGCGTGAAGTGACAAAACACCGTATTTCCATTATTTCTTCCAATGATGAAATTGTTTCTCCTCAATCATCCTACTCCCTTGCCAATTCGTTGCAAACTGAAATCATTAATATTGAAAATGCAGGCCATTTTCTTGATAGAGAAGGTTTTACCCGTTTGTTTCCTGTTTATGATGCACTGAAAACTATCGTATCAGGATAAATACCAAGAACTCAGATCTTAGTAATGTTCTTAGCTTAGTGGGCGATATTCGCCCACTATATTTCTCTTTAGATCACTAACCTTTTGTTGTTTCACCTGAATTATCATCAAATAAAACGGATGTTTTGTGAAACAAGTTTATGTATTTTTAAGCTTCTTATTGCGTTGTTTGATGCATTAGTCATGGGCAATATGATTAACCAGAACAATACTATTGCCGTCCACTCCATTTTGGGTAGAGGTACAAATCATGATTATTTCTGCTTCAACTGATTATCGGGCTGCTGCACAGGCGAAGTTACCCCCTTTCCTGTTCCACTATATTGACGGTGGAGCTTATGCAGAGCATACCTTGAAACGCAATACCGAAGACTTATCTCACATTGAACTGCGTCAGCGTGTACTGAAAGACATGTCTGAACTGAATCTGGAAACCAGTTTATTTGGGGAAAAAATGTCAATGCCCGTGGCATTGGCTCCCGTTGGATTAAGTGGGATGTACGCTCGTCGTGGGGAAGTACAGGCTGCACGAGCTGCTGCTAAAAAGGGTATTCCATTTACGTTATCGACATTGTCAATATGCCCGATTGAAGAAGTTGCTTCTGCAATTGAGCGTCCAATATGGTTTCAGCTTTATGTACTGAAAGATCGTGGTTTTATGCGTAATGTTCTGGAAAGAGCAGAGGCAGCCGGTGTTAAAAATCTGGTATTTACTGTTGATATGCCTGTACCCGGTGCTCGTTATCGTGATGCACATTCAGGTATGAGTGGCCCGAATGCTTCTATACGGCGTTTTTTGCAGGTGATAACCCATCCTCAGTGGGCATGGGATGTTGGCTTGATGGGTAAACCCCATGATCTCGGCAATATATCTAAATATCGCGGTATACCTACCAAATTGGGGGATTATATTGGTTGGCTGGGAAACAATTTTGATCCATCCATATCGTGGAAAGATTTAGAGTGGATCCGCGATTGCTGGAAAGGACAAATGATTATTAAAGGTATCCTCGATCCTGACGATGCTAAGGATGCTGTCCGTTTTGGCGCGGATGGTATTGTGGTTTCTAATCATGGAGGACGCCAGCTGGATGGTGTTCTTTCAACCGCCAGGGCTTTACCAACTATTGCGGATGCTGTCAAAAATGATACCACTATTCTGGTTGACTCCGGTATTCGTACCGGATTGGATGTAGTACGAATGATCGCATTGGGTGCTGACAGTGTTTTATTGGGGCGTGCTTTTGCTTTTGCATTGGCAGCAGCTGGAGAAGCAGGAGTTTCTAATTTATTGGATCTGATTGATAAAGAAATACGGGTTGCAATGACATTGACGGGAGCAAAGTCTATTGCAGAAATTAATTTAGATTTGCTGGTCGATAATTGAAAGTAAAATTAGCGAGTTTGGGGAGTTATATGTTCTGATTGATAGTCAGCAGAAACTGAATTGTTCTGCTGACTATTTTTCATCAGATCCCGATAGGGCGGTATCCTTGCCATTCTGGTTTGTCTGGCTGACCGTGAGGGTTTTCAGTCAGATGAACAATCACGTAATACAGGGTATGCTTCTTCAATTTTATTCACTGCAACAAACTGGACATCATGAACTTCAATATTGGATTTTCCAGCGTTCCCACCAAGATAAAACATATATAGCTGAATCATATCTTTCCTTAATACTTGAATGCTTCTGAGTCGCTACTTTTGAAAATAAGAAACTGATTGATTTAAAACACTATTTTTCCAAAAGAAAATAGTTTTGCTTTTCCTGTCAGATAAACACGTTTTCCTTGTATTTCGCATAATATATCGCCGCCCCTATCTGATAATTGACGGGCACGAAGTGTCGATTTATTGAGTCTTGCTCCCCAGAAAGGGGCCAGAACACAATGGGTCGAACCCGTGACAGGGTCTTCATTAATGCCTTTTGCTGGAGCAAAATAGCGCGAAACAAAGTCCGTAGATAAATCGCCAAAGGCAGTAATGGCAAGTCCCGGTAGCGGAAGGGCGGCTATTTTATCAAAGTGTGGTTGAGCATGAAGAACTTGATCGGCAGAATCTAGTACACAGATATAACGATCGTGGGAAGCAAATACCTCGCTGATATCTTGCCCTAAAGCCTCTTGTATGATGGGAAGAAGTGTTTTTTCTTCTTGGTAATCAGCGGCAGGGAAATCTAACGTGAAAACGCTATCCTGATGGGTGACACGAAGTTCTCCAGAACGGGTTTTGAATGTAATTGGATTATTTTGATAAGAATGCTGTTCAACGAGAACAAAAGCTGTTGCCAGTGTTGCATGCCCACATAAGTTTACTTCCATTTTGGGAGTAAACCAGCGTAGATGATCGTCAACTAAAAAAGCAGTTTCTGAGAGGTTGATCTCAGCAGCGATCGCAATCAATGTTTCATCTGATAACCATTCGTCCAGTAAGACAACAGCAGCGGGATTACCGGAGAAGTTTTTTTCTGTAAAAGCATCGACATGATAAATAGGGTATGAACGCATCAAGAACTCACTTTGCTTTTAAAAAATGTTACCTAGCATGTTGAAATTGCTATTGTTTGTAAAGGGTTATTTGTTTTGGCTCTGGAACTACCCATTACTGGTAGTTGATCTAAGGTGGTAATGATTATTAAATAATAATACTTGTAATAGTTACACTAGGGGATTTATGAAAATAAAAGGGATCCATAGCCTGTTTTTTCTTACAGTAATTGGCTGTTCTCAGGCATTGGCTTACGACTTCAGCTACAAAAGTGATATACCTGCTGATAACAAACCTTCAGGAGAATATCTGAAAAAAAGGGAAGAACTTGGCGCCAATTATTGGAATGTTAATAAGTTAGCGCAAGACAATGCCCTGGCTGAGAAACGAGAAGAAGAGTTGAAGGAATACACCAAAAAAAACGATTCGAATATGTATGTCGAGATTTCTCCTAGTTGGGATTATGCCAAAGAAAGGCACTTTATGAACGAATTGTCCCTCTTATCTCAGCACAAAGGGCGTGTCGGGCTTTCTTATAGCTGGAATAACAAAGACCTGCAGTTTTATCAGATCAAGGAAGCTCGTTTTATGAGAGAAATAATCCGTTCAAACCGACGCAAATGTTATCGTGAAACCAGACAGAAATTGGAGAAAGAACGAGGGAATCTCTATTCCGAGATGGAGATCTCCGATGCTTGCGGGAGATAGTGATGGTTATTTTATGATTTAATAGATAACTTTCATTGCTAAAACTCAGGCGGTCACGTAAAAAATGGCTGCCTGAGAGTTTGCTAATGATGACTGACTAATGAATATTATCACTATATAAAGACGGCATATCTTTAGGACGTGTTTTAAAACGGCGGTGTAACCACATGTATTGCTCCGGAGCTTGCATAATTTCCTGCTCGATTACCTTATTCATAAAGGTTGCCGCCTCGACTTCATCTTTTTCAGGAAAATTTTCTACAGCGGGTTGAATAATCAGCTCATAACCTTTTCCATCAGGTAATCTGCGTGGGGTAAAAGGTAATAAAGCTGGATTGGATAATCTAACCAAAATTGAAGTCCCGGTCGTTGTTGCGGCATGTTCAACAGCAAATAATGGGGCAAATACACTTTTACGTGGACCATAATCATGATCTGGTGCGTACCAGACAATTTCACCGTTTTTCAGGCAACGGATCATTCCCTTGACATCTTTTCTGTCCAGCATGTATTTGTTGGAACGTAAACGTCCCCAGGTTTGTAGCCAATCGATAACCGGATTATCATTCGGGCGATAAACCCCGATGCCCGGATTGAGCATACCAAAAATGCGGGCTCCCAATTCCAGTGTCAGAAAATGGATCCCAATCACGATGATCCCCTGACCTGTGGCTTGCACTTTTTGGATGTTCTCTCGTCCTGTAATTTTGAACCAGCGTTTAATTCTCCAGTCAGGCCAGAACCAAGCCATGCCGGTTTCAAATAACCCCATACCAACAGATTCAAAGTTTTTGACCAGCCATTTATTTCGTTCCTCTGGTGGCATATTAGGGAAGCAGAGAGCCAGATTGCGTTCAGCGATTTTGGCTCGTTTTTTTAAAAAACGCTGTGATAACCGACCAAGCCGGGTTCCTATCCAGTAAATCACGGGGTAAGGAAGTAAGACCAGTAGATAGAGTATGCCGATACCCAGCCAAGTCAGCCAGTAGCGGGGATGTAAAAATAAACAACGAAAAGAGGATGCTTGTATCATGTGTTTTCAGTGTATTAAAGATAATAATCTAACTATAAAAAACCTGTCTTGTAAGGTTTTAAGAGTAATAGGGGTATTGTGACACTTTTTAGTGGAATATCGAAATACCGGGGCACTAAATGATTAATCAACTGATAACAAGTAAGAAGTTGTCCCCCATGCTTTGGCTATGCAGTGTTAGGGCATGATTATGATGTTCTTCAGCATCATATTCAAATGATTGTTTTACTCCGGTAGAAACGGAACGGCAGAAAGAGGCGCCGTGATACGTTGTGGCTGCGGATTAAGAATATTGTGAAATGAGGGAGAAATGGTAATTTCTAAATGTTTAAGCTAGTTCGGGGGTTAAGTTGATTCAGAACAGGGATTGATAGATCTGGGCCACAGAAAAAAGTAATATTGCAGGGGATAAAAAACCTCAAGTGTAGCGCGTGGGGTTTCTGGTTAAAATTGTCGATAATGATCTAGTGTAAACACTCTGCGGATACAGACAGACATAAATGTATGAATATCAACAAACTATAAGGGTATTTTGAACACCATGCCAGTGTTACATAACCGTATTTCTAATAAAGAGCTGAAAGAGCGTATGTTGGCTGAAACAGAGCCGCGTACAACCATCTCTTTTTATAAATATTTTACTATTTCTGAGCCACAGGCTTTTCGCGATAGCTTGTATCAAAAATTCACTGAGTTATCAGTCTTCGGGCGGGTTTATATCGCCAAAGAGGGTATCAATGCGCAAATCAGCATACCTTCCAAAAATGTTGATGCCTTGAAAACATTATTAGATGCAACAGATCCTGCTTTGTATAACCTGCGACTCAATATTGCGTTGGAAGATGATGGCAAGTCATTTTGGGTATTACGTATGAAAGTGCGTGAACGCATAGTTGCTGATGGTATTGAGGATGAAACTTTTAATCCGTCAAAAACCGGTGAATATCTGAAAGCCGCTCAGGTCAACCAAATGCTGGATGATCCTAATACCGTGTTTGTCGATATGCGTAACCATTATGAATATGAAGTTGGCCATTTTGAGAACGCGATTGAGATCCCATCAGATACATTTCGTGAGCAATTGCCGATGGCAGTAGAAATGTTGAAAGATGATAAAGATAAAAATATCGTTATGTATTGTACTGGTGGGATCCGTTGTGAAAAAGCGAGTGCCTACATGCTCCACAATGGTTTTAACAAAGTTTACCATGTAGAAGGTGGAGTTATTGAGTATGCTCGTAAGGTGAAAGAGCAAAGCTTACCTGTTCGCTTTATTGGTAAAAACTTTGTTTTTGATGAGCGTATGGGAGAGCGTATTTCTGAAGACGTTATCGCTCATTGTCATCAGTGCGGCGCAACTTGTGATAGTCACACTAACTGTAAAAATGATGGATGCCATTTGTTGTTTATTCAATGTCCATCTTGTGCAGAGCGGTTTGAGGGATGTTGTAGCGATGTTTGTCGGGAAGAAATGTTACTCCCTGAAGATGAACAACGTGCTCGCCGGGCAGGAAGAGAAAATGGGGCTAAGATTTTTAATAAATCCCGTTATCGGTTGAATGACGGTCTAAATATTACCTCATTGCAATCCAACAAACAATAAATTTATCTTAAGTATATTTCTAGCAAGCAGATACAAAAATTGGCGTAATAATACTTAAATTATTACGCCAATTTAGTTATTTTTTGCGGCGTTAGCAGAGATATTTAAAAATATTATAAACAAAAAGTAGTTCTATTTTGTTGGTTACTCCTATTTTTTCTATGATATGCCGTTTATGTGAATAAACTGTACTACTACTTATATTTAGTATTCTGGCAATTTTATAGGTATCTATTTCCAGCATCCAATAATAGATGATCCTGTTTTCTTGTTGACTAAAAATAGAACTTTTTATATTAAAATTGGTAAAATAACGTTGAATATCATGTGATGCCAACTCTTTTAGCCGCGCTAACAATAAGCTAAGATTCCTTTTGGGTAAGATAAAATCTTTATTTGTCAATTGGATATAATTCTCTATCCATGGATATAGTTTATCAATATAGATATATATACGGGTATTACGAACCAATGAAATAAATAGTTTCATTTGTTCACAATATGAACTGTGATGACCATAATATGTCAGGTTCATCAGAATAATATCAGGCGAAAATATCGACAAAATATTTATCGCCTCCTGAATTGAATGAGCCGCTGTTGAAAGGATATCTGTATTTTCTTTTAGAGATTCAATGATCCCAAGACGTGTATAATGGCACTCATCAATAATTAATAATTTCATTAACTGAACATCCTTGTTCTATAGCGGTTATTATTAAATGAATTAGGTCGCTTGATACTTAAAAATCAGGCGAACGAACATAGCTGTATGATACAGTATTGTACAGAATAATAAACTATATGAATGATTTTGTCGGCTGATATTCGTTTTGATACTCATGTTGGACACTCAGTGTATTGAGTGTCCAGATGTGTTTGAATTTTCAAGTTTGTTGTTAATGTTTCGTATAGTCAAGTTGAGTGTATTCCGATGACTCAATCTTCTCGATTCCAGCCTGCAAGATTAGGATCAGTTGTTTTGCAACCCCTGTTGTCAACCACAATGTTTTGTCAATGCTAACATTATCTATGGTTTGATCTTGGGAGGATAAGTAATGAAGACGAATCATCATAGCGTCATAGGTATCTACAATACTGATGTCCCAACCTACAACTGGATGGGTTTGGATTATTTCATTTTTTTGTCCCATATAACCCCCTAATCAGACTACAGCATCTTTATTGATATAATTGACTAAGAGCAGTGGACTCATCCAGGATGAGCAGTTGCAGTATAAACCTTTTTATCAATCTAATACTACAACCAGTTGTAGAAACCAGATATTGGTCATTTTATCTGATAATAAGAAACTAAAACTTCTATAACTTAAACTTGCTTATGAATGAATTACTGTTACTTCCCACCTTGCATTTTCTCCAGCCAGGAATGGGATCAGTTTTTCACCAGCATGTTCGATATATTCGGTAACTGGTGTAGTTTTGCGTATAAGCTCAATAAATCCTTTATTAACAGGCAAATCATAAAATTTCGGGCCATTCAGAGAGCAGAATGCTTCAAAGTGATTCATTGCACCCATTTCTTCAAAAACAGTGGCATAGGCAGCCAAAGCAGTAGGCGCGTTGAAGACACCAGCACAACCACAGGAAGATTCTTTACGATGCAACAAATGAGGGGCGGAGTCTGTTCCCAAAAAGAAACGGTCACAACCACTGGCGACGGCTGAACGTAACGCTTCTTGATGAATATTACGTTTTAATACAGGCAGGCAATAGAGATGAGGACGGATACCACCGACCAACATATGATTACGGTTAAACATCAAGTGTTGTGGTGTTAGTGTCGCTCCTAATTTATCGTTGCCTTCAAGAACGTATTCGGCAGCTTCTTTAGTCGTAATATGCTCGAAAACAACTTTCAGATCAGGGAACTGTTTACGTAAGGGTTCCATCACTTGTTCAATGAAGCGGGCCTCCCGATCAAAAATATCAATATGAGCTGCGGTAGCTTCACCATGAATTAATAGAGGCATACCCAATTTTTCCATCGTTTCCAATAAAGGATAGATCTTTTGTATGTCAGAAATACCATGGCTGGAATTAGTTGTTGCATTTGCGGGGTAGAGTTTACAGGCTGTGAAAACGCCCTCTTTATAACCGATTTCAATTTGTGAGTTATCTGTTGAATCTGTGAGATAGCATGTCATCAGTGGTTCGAATGGATGCTCTGACGGAATGGCTGCCATGATTCGCTCTTTATAAGCTCTGGCGCTAGCAACATCTATTACAGGAGGAACAAGGTTGGGCATGACAATAGCTCGGCCAAAAAAGCGGCTGGTATGAGGGACAATGGTCTTCAATATATCACCATCGCGAAAATGAACATGCCAGTCGTCAGGGCGGCGGATTTTAATAGTATAAGATTCAGTAGTCATGGAACCGGCTCCAGAATATAGATGAAAAATGACGGATGCTGATTCAGCATTCCTTAAGCCGATGGAAGATGATAAAGAGAAAATAGTTAAATAGCTATTAATAAGTGATAAAATTCCACATTTTCGCAGAATTAAGTTTTTAATTTTATACAAGCTAGGGTATTCAGAGGAAATTAATCGTATCAAAAAAGGAAAAAATAGAAGTAATAAACGAGGGTGAATTGAAGTTGGCTCCTCCAACTGGACTTGAACCAGTGACATACGGATTAACAGTCCGCCGTTCTACCGACTGAACTATGGAGGAACTCCTTCAAGACGGGGCGAATATTAATGGCTCTTTTTCTATTTGTCAAAGAGGAAAATCATAATACTGGTTTGTTTGTTGTAAATATGTACTTTAAGCGCTTTTTTCAGCTTTTTTCAGCTTTTTCGGGTTATTTTTGAAAAAATATTAGAAATTTTACAGAAATAAAACTAACAAACAGGGATAAGTGGAAAACATGATAATTGGAAGGTAAAAAGCCCGATTAGCAAAGCTAAAATCGGGCTTTTAGAATTTGGCTCCTCCAACTGGACTCGAACCAGTGACATACGGATTAACAGTCCGCCGTTCTACCGACTGAACTATGGAGGAATTGCTGTGTTCCTGAGAACGAGGCGAATAATAGGTGAATGTAGAAAGGTTGTAAAGCAGAAAAATAAAAAAATAAGTTTAAGTGGTTGATGGTTGTTCAATGTGATGATGTTATATCATTTTTTGTGACAGAATATCACCAATACTGTAACTTTTTATATCTTGTACATGAGATTAAGATTTCATTGTATTCTCTGACATGGGATCGCAGAGAAAATTATCGGAAAAACTGACAGGAAAGATTTTAGCGAAAAATATCGTCAACCCTCATCCGATACAATAGGGATATAAGTGATGATTAGATACTTGGGGGAAAATGTGTCTGGGGAAGGGAGACGTGGTTATTAGCATAAGTGATAGATGGTAAAAAGCTCGACTAGCAGAGCTAAAACCGGGCTTTTTAGAATTTGGCTCCTCCAACTGGACTCGAACCAGTGACATACGGATTAACAGTCCGCCGTTCTACCGACTGAACTATGGAGGAATTGCTGTGTTCCTGAGAACGAAGCGAATAATAGGGGAATACAGAAGAGTTGTAAAGCGAAAAAATAGAAAATAAATTAAAATGGTTAAGTAGTGTTCAGAGTGGCAATGTGGAGAAAGAAAGCGTATATGAGCAAGATAAGAAATTATTCGTTAGAGACAGCCCATAGGGGATAGACAGCAAAAAACCCGACTAGCAGAGCTAAAGCCGGGCTTTTTAGAATTTGGCTCCTCCAACTGGACTCGAACCAGTGACATACGGATTAACAGTCCGCCGTTCTACCGACTGAACTATGGAGGAATTACTATGTTCCTGAGAACGTGGCGAATATTAACGATGAACTCAGGGAGTGTCAACGCCAAAATTCTATTTTTCTATTGTTTGTTCATCATATGAGCGCATTGTGCTATGAATATGCTACTTTGCTGAAATTACATATTTTTGTTCAACCTTGGGAGGTTGTAAATAAGGCGATTGTTCTGAACACGCAATCATAAATACATCATAAAAACAAATTCCATCTTTTCGTCTGATGATTCGTTTGATTTCATTCTTTATTTCGCTGGGTACATTCGGATGAGCAAGTATTGTGTTGATAGCATCCTGAGATACTTTTTCATCAACGAACCATTCACCGTTGTAGCATACGCGTAAATCTAATACATCAATGTCTTCAAAATGATAAACCGGTTTGATATCGAACAGTAAAACGGCAGCCATGGTGAAAAAAAGTATGGTAAATAGAATAAGTGACCAAACACCAAAATAGGGGGCATACCACATCAGTACAGCGAGGAAAGCATAAGCAACGATCATCGCCAAAAACAGGTATGGATGCTGGTGAATAAAGATGCTATTAAAATGCACCTTACCATCTCGATGCTCCGCGAGATTGATCCGCTCAAGGTCCTGTATCAATATCTGTTTGATGATATTCATAATACTAGCCCGATTATTGTAGAAATCTGTTTTCGAATTAAAAGTGTTAATATTTTCAAGGTTATCATGCTCAGAGCATCCATCTGTATAGCAATTACTTTTTTTTATTTGCAAAACTGTTATTGTCTGGAAAGAACACGAGTATTTTTTCTTAAGATAAAAGTTGAATAAATCAAATAAAATCATAAATGCATCTATTTATTCGGTTATTTTGTTCTAATATTGAGCGTATGGATTTTTTTTAGATCGATAATACATAAAAAGGTTGCTATTCCTGTGCAGTCATGCGTTAATGCGTCTGGCCTGATAAACAGACCTACTTTATGTACGACATCTTGAGTTAATGCGTTATGTGTAAAAGTGCTATCCTAAGTAGCCTTTGTAGACCGTTTCCTTCTTAGTGCCTCCATAAGTAATAGCTGATACTGGCCAACACATGCCCAAGGTGGCGAGTTTTTTTTGATATATAGGAAAGTCACATGAAAATGACAGGTCAAGTGAAGTGGTTCAACGAGTCCAAAGGTTTTGGTTTCATTACTCCAACCGATGGTAGCAAAGACGTATTCGTTCACTTCTCTGCCATTCAAGGTAACGGTTTCAAAACTCTGGCTGAAGGCCAGAACGTAGAATTCACCATTGAAGATGGTGCCAAAGGCCCGGCAGCAGCAAACGTAACTGCTATCTAATTTAGCTTTTATGTCTTATTAAGCTCGCCATGCTAAAATGCCTTGGCGGGCTTTTTGCTTATAGAATGATTTTTAATAAAAAAATAACCACAATATATTATAAATTACAGTAATTTTTTATTAAACAGACGATAAAAAGAGCATTTTTTAAAGCTCATTTATTAATTAAAGCCTTTACTTGTCAATTTTACCTGTTTATACACCCGGCCAAATTCTATTGGAGTACTGATAATTGAACAGTCAAAGTTTTAGGTTTAATAAAAAATAATCCGGTAATCTGTTCATTTACGTTCAATTTACTGCTTACCTGAGATGGCGGGCGGTATTACTTAAATTTCACAAGTTGTACTATCCCGAAAAATTACGCAATAATACCGTAGAGCTGCTATTTTAAATCCTTAAAGATAGTATCAACAGATGTGTCGGGATATCTATAATGCAACTTTATACTCATTCCTTATTCCCTCCGGGAACATATCAATAACCAAATCGAATTTCTATATTCTGCCTTATTCCTATTGTACAAAATAAAGAAATTATTTCTTTAGGCTATCCATTAAGCTTTAGTCCAATACAGAAAAATGAGTAGCGATTAAAAATCGTATTTGCAAAGCGTAAGATCATTTTAATTGCAGGCTTGAGATTATCTGAAACCTCGAAGCCAATAAGCACTCAGCCATAAAAATCCTGAACCAAGCCGGATCCTATACCTATAGATTTTGGGTTGCATCGTAGAGGCTGTAAATGAGCTAAGCCAATGAATAAGTAACCTGGTAGATAAAAGGGATAATTTATCCATTTTAATATTATGGGGAGAGTGTCATGCTTTTGACATCTATTGCTATTCATTTACTATCTGCTACGTGTTTCGGAGCACTAATTGGTGCAGAACGTCAGTGGCGTCAACGTATGGCAGGATTGAGAACTAATGCCTTAGTTGCTACTGGTGCTACGGTTTTTATTCTTTGCTCAATATCAACTTCGCCTGATAGCCCCGGACGTATTGCTGCGCAGATTGTATCTGGTATTGGTTTTCTTGGTGCTGGTGTGATCATGAGAGAAGGAATGAATATTCGTGGTTTAAATACAGCGGCAATTTTATGGTGTTCGGCAGGTATTGGGGTTTTGTGTGGGTTAGGACAATATTGGTCAGCGAGTATTGCAACTGCAATAATTCTATCCGCAAATATTTTGTTGAGAGAAGCGGCTCAGAGAATTAATGCCCAGCCTCAACAACAATCCTTAGATTTAAAGCAGCGTTATAAAATCCAAATTATCTGTGATATTAGTGATGAAATCTTAATCAGGACGCTGATCCGGCAAGCAATTAATGGATTAAACATTCGGCTACAATCATTAAGTAGTGCTGATACCCATCAGCCAAATAGACTTGAGGTCTGTGTAGAAATATTGGCAACACCTGCTAAGCAAAAAGAAATCGAATCGATTGTTTGTCGAGTGAGTTTAGAAAAAAGTGTTAGCTCAGTTAATTGGGAAATTGCTGCTGAGTTACCTACTTAGAATAATTTTATATAAGTAATTCAATTATTTTATAAGGAGATTATGTGGGAGATCCTCCTTCATCTCTTAGCATGAATAAGGTGTTGCCTATGAAATAGCGTCATTATATTAATAATATGGAATGGTATTGATTATTAATACTTTCATTAATGATAATGAACATTATTCTCAGTTATGCAACACCAAAAACTTTATAAATTCTTCTCTATTAGCAAAGAAGAGATAACCACTATGATGGGAAATTGAATATAGTGTGTATGATTAAGTGGGCCGTCACAAAACTAATTAATCATTTCAGAAAAGAATTTACCATAGTTCAACACTTCATTGGAACGGGATAAATAATTTTCATCAAAGTGGATAATAAACTGAAAGATCAGGCAATTTTTAGATATGGAAGTAAAAGAAAGTAGAGATTAGTTTTCTTCACGGCTACAGAAAAATTGATGAATTACTTTTTAGTTGTGTCAGTTGGAGATCGTCAATTTTTGTGTATAACCCACAGCAAAGCTACCAAGTGATTCGCAAAGGTACAGCAGAAGGGATGTGATCTGTTTGCTGTCATACATAGAAAAATGAGTAACTTATTCCTCTTACTGAAGAAAGGCGCAACAATATCATGTAATTGGTTAGTTGCTATAACGAGCAAGGTTTCAGGGTGTTAATCTTAGTAATATGTGAATTAAATATTGATGAAGTGAAACATCTACTTTCTGTTACTAACGAAAAGGAGTGAGTATTTCGGTTAAGGTGTTTGCCGAAGATAATTCTGTCATTATAGTTAAAATTTGTCGTGATATGGATTTAGATACTGAGAGTATTCTTAGTTACCTTGATATTAAATGTATGAATGATGAAAACCTTTCAAAAGAAGTGGAATTAAGACCTGTTTTTGTAACTTAATCCTTCGGTAAAAATCATACATTTTAAAGGCACTACAAAATAATACGTATGCAATAAATATTCCTGATGATGGAATAAATGATGCACCGACATTGCAGGATGTTGGCGTATTTGTGTGGATATTGCGATTGGGATCGCAAAAGAATTTGCAGATATCATTTTGCTTGATAAAAATCAGATGGCATTAGAAGAGGGTGTAAAAAGATAAGGAAAACGTTTGGAAATATCATGCAGTATTTAAATATGACAGTCAGATCGAATTTTGGGATGTATTTTCTGTATTGGTTGTCAATGCATTTATTCTATTTTTAGCTATGTTAACCATTCATTAGCTTGTACAAAACCTAATGTACGATATTTCACAATAGTCTTTGCAGTGGAATAAAATGGATAAAAGTTTCTTGAGAAAACCATTACAAATGGGATGTGAAAAATATCGGATATTTTATGCTCTGGTCCTTTCTATTTTCTATAACCTTGTTTGCGATTTTGTGTAATCGTTTTCTATATTACAACATATTTTATATGGTATTTATTCGAACTAATAGTATATAACATTAAGCCGTATTACAGTCTGGTGAGTGGTGGAAGAGGTGTTATCACAAAACTAGGTGTACATATGTTATGCAAAAAACCTGGTTGTATAAAGTACCGTCGCTTTACCTGTATTATTGATGACATTAATAACAATGATATTAGGTAGTTACATATCATGATCATCATTTGCTACTTTCATAAGGATTAAAATCGTTACCTTGGAAATATTTTCCTTGGTTAATTGGGGAGTTTATAAGCTACTGCATTGTCATTCATGTGATAAAACGATTTTATATTCATAGTTTTGGTGAATGGTTGTGAATAATTCTCATTAATTAATATCTTATTCTATCTTGATTAAGAAAATAGCCATCGCAATTTTCACATCAATAACTCTGGCCATTAATGATTTTTGGCAGATATTTTTGATAGGTATTGATGTTATTCTTTAACTACGAACCTACTATCATAATAATGATAAGCTTAACGGGATAATAGAATTATATTTGTATGCTATTTTTTTATTTTAATCATTTTGTTACATGACTCGTTATTATTTGTATTTCAAATTAAGAAGAATAAGACACTATTTGTTTTTATTTCATCTATTATTTTGTTCGCAGTCTATTTAAACTGTAAATTACTTTTTAAATTTAGTTCTGCGTTGTAATAATTTATTGGTTAATTTACATTTGGGAATTATTTTGTTTCTGAATTTATCGTATTTAAGGAAATTAATTTTAGGTCAATAGGTTATTTTGTACTTTGTATGTCAGCTAATAAACTGGTCAGATGAGTATCATAATCATCGATTATCCTTAACATTTTTAAAGTCATGGAAGATGTGTATTATAATTTTTTCTTATGTTTTTGGCTTATGGAGTGCTCAGTGGCTGTAAATAACCGCCAATGAGGTTTTCGTTAAGAGAATGTCAAAAGCTATCATTCTGTGCACTATATTTGATAAGTAAAAATTATTAATTTTAATGACTGGGTAAAGTGGTGCTGGCTTTGTCCAGTGATAGGATTTGTTGGAGTATCGGAGACTTATTGATTGCGATTGCTCTGGGATAAAGATGCAGATATTTTTTTATTTCAACATCATACTGTATTTTATCTTATTTTTGTGATCTGTGTGATACTTGTATTCTAAGTGATGTCGATGTTACCTCAGTAACTGTGTGAAAATAGCACAATCGTAAACTAAAAATGATCAGACTGGTATCTTTTTAATGACTAGTATTCACACATTATTAATAAATTTGGCATAACTATGATCCAAATCGACTAATAGTGGAAGATGAGTGCCTACCCACATTATCAGGAAACAATTTTTAATAATATTTTTATAATTTAGCTAAAGAAAGGATTTTTTCTCGTTATTTTAAATTTATAAGTTTAATAGATCGTATAAAACAAAAAATGGTCTCTAATATTTTTATTTAAATAATTTAACTTATTAATTATAGGCTATTTTGTGTTTTCTTTTGCTTGAATAGTTAATGAGCTAGAATCATAATAAAAAAGGTGGTTTTGTGATATATGTCACATAGTATTTAAAATGACATATATTCTCCGTTGTATAAATTGATGATTCAGGAGTAAAGTTAATTAGTATTAAGAATATTCTTAATCAATTGTGGCAAGTTCATTATCCAGATGATGCAATAATATTTTTACAATTCATTACCGAAATATTTTAGAAATTGGGCGATCCCAAGAGTAATACAAAGGACAGTTACTGCTCTGGCTAAAGATGTATATTTCAGTTATGTCGGAGATTATTGAATCTCATGCTACTGGTAATTTTGTCGTGAGTGATTCTTTGATCACTTAATTGATTTTTTCATATAATCGGACGGGATATATAGAAATGAGTACGGTTGAATTGCTCAAACATATTTATGACATAAATTTATCGTATTTGCTTTTAGCACAACGGCTAATTAACCATGAGAAAGCGTCTGCGATGTTCCGTTTAGGTATTAGTGAATCTATGGCTGATACGTTGGCCAAGCTGGCATTGCCTCAGTTAGTAAAATTAGCTGAAACAAACCAACTGATTTGCCATTTTCGGTTTGAAGATCACGAAACTGTACAGCAGTTGACGAAGGAATCACGGGTGGATGATTTGCAACAAATTCATACAGGTATCTTGTTGTCTACCCATCTTTTTCAACAGTTATCCACTCAGGATGACGCTTCAATCAAAAAAAGAGCATAAAGATGGTTGAGAAAAGTATTGTCCAGGAAGCTAAAGATATTCAATTGGCAATGGAGCTCATCACCTTAGGCGCACGGTTGCAGATGCTTGAAAGTGAAACGCAATTAAGCCGGGGAAGGTTGATTAAGTTGTATAAAGAGTTGCGGGGAAGCCCTCCGCCTAAAGGGATGCTCCCCTTTTCGACGGATTGGTTTATGACTTGGGAACAGAATATTCATTCTTCAATGTTCTACAACGCTTACCGTTTCCTGCTAAAAAGTGGACATTGTGCTGGTGTTGAAGCTGTAGTAAAGGCTTATAGGTTATATCTTGAGCAATGTCCCCCGGCGAGTAAAGATGGACCAGTTTTGGCCCTAACCAGAGCTTGGACTCTTATTCGTTTTGTCGATAGTGGGATGTTGCAGCCAACCGAGTGTCGCTGTTGTGGTGGAACTTTTATCACACATGCTCACCAACCGGTAAATAGTTTTGTTTGTAGTCTTTGCCAGCCGCCTTCAAGAGCGGTAAAAAAACGTAAACTTTCCGCTCAACCTGCCGATACTAATTCACAACTGCTGGATGGATTTGCTCAGCAAGCTATGTGAATTTAAATGGGAAAGTGAAAACTAGATTACAGGTTTTGGTTACTCTGGCCTGTAATCTACAGCCATCCTCTTCCTCATTGGCTAATTCGCCCTGTTCAAATCCCATCTGCTCACCAACTTAGCTAAAGGATATCGCGTGTTAGTACTTTTAGGATATATGATGGTTTTTGGTGCGGTAATTGGTGGCTATCTGCTTGTCGGTGGTCACATGGGCGCACTTTATCAGCCAGCGGAATTTTTGATTATTGCAGGTGCGGGCATTGGTGCTTTTATCGTGGGCAACAATGGCAAAGCGATAAAGGCTACATTGCGCGTTTTACCAAAAGTATTGCGTAGATCAAAATACAATAAAGCGATGTACATGGATCTGATGGCTTTACAGTTTCGTCTGCTATCTAAATCCCGCCAGCATGGGCTTTTGGCTCTGGAGCGGGATATTGAGAATCCGCAACAGAGTGATATCTTCACACAGTATCCCCGCTTACTAAAAGATCCTTATTTGATGAACTTCATCACGGATTATATGCGCTTGATCATCAGCGGTAATATGAATCCACATGAAATCGAAGCTCTGATGGATGAAGAAATCGAGACTTATGAGCAGGAAAGCGAAGTCCCTGCAACCAGTTTGACAATGGTGGGAGATTCATTGCCGGCATTTGGGATTGTCGCGGCCGTGATGGGGGTAGTTCATGCGTTAGGTTCGGCAGATCGGCCAGCAGGAGAACTTGGGGTATTGATTGCTCACGCAATGGTAGGAACATTTCTGGGGATCTTACTGGCTTACGGTTTTGTTTCGCCTTTGGCGACTTTGTTGCGTCAGCGCAGTAGTGAGCAGGTAAAAATGATGCAATGTATTAAGGTTACCCTGCTTTCCAGCATGAATGGTTATGCTCCACAAATTGCGGTTGAATTTGGTCGTAAAACATTATTTCTCACAGATCGTCCTTCATTTACAGAACTTGAAGAGCATGTTCGTAGGGTTAAGGTCCCTGTACAACAAGAAGCTGAAGACTAATTATGAGAGCGAATAATGTTTCTGTTATCAGAATAAAAAAGCGCAAAAAACATGGTCATAGTCATAATGGCGGTTCATGGAAAATTGCATATGCTGACTTTATGACTGCAATGATGGCTTTCTTTTTGGTTATGTGGCTGGTATCTATCGCCAGCCCGCAGGAATTGACCAGCATTGCAGAATATTTCCGTACCCCTTTGCAGGTTGCAATAAATAAGGGGAAACAGAGTAGTGATAATACAAATCCTATCCCTGGGGGAGGGGATGACGTTTTCCAGCAGGATGGAGAAGTTTTCCGTCAGAACAAGCAAGTTGAAACCAGTGAAGAAACCCGTCGTTTGAATCGGTTGCGCCAACAACTTGATCAACTGATTATCACGGATCCTCATCTCAAAGAACTGCGTCCGCATTTATTAATTGACATGATGGATGAAGGTTTACGCATCCAGATCATCGACAGGGAAAATCGCCCGATGTTCATGGTTGGTAGTGCGAAAGTTGAAAATTATATGAGCGATATTTTGCGGGCAATTGCGCCGATCCTGAATAGCATTCCAAATAAGATCAGCCTGTCTGGACACACTGATAATTTGCAATATATCAATGGACAGCGTGGTTATAGCAACTGGGAACTCTCTTCAGATCGTGCAAACGCATCAAGACGAGAGTTGCTCATTGGTGGTTTGGATGAACCCAAAGTTCTGCGGGTTGTTGGCATGGCATCCACCGTCAGTATGCAAAAAGGTATTGCTCCTGATGCTCCTGTTAATCGCCGTATCAGCATTATTGTTTTGAATAAGGAAGCAGAAAAACGGATTGAACAGGAAAACAGTGGCGGTAATGCCATGACTGCTAGCAGTAGTATGGATATGCAAGAAGTCATCAGAATGGATTCGAATGAGGGAACGCCTTCTCAGCAACCCACCGGACAATCCAATGAAATCACAATGCCCGAACAGCCAAAAGTGGAATCGGCAAGTGATACTAATAAGGTGACAGAGTAAGTAACGATGGATATTACCGCGTTTTATCAGACTTTTTTTGATGAAGCAGATGAACTATTGGCGGATATGGAGCAGCATTTATTGCTGCTCAATGCCGATGAACCTGATCATGAACAGCTAAATGCCATCTTTCGCAGCGCCCACTCTATCAAGGGGGGCGCTGCGACATTTGGTTTTACCAAGCTACAACAAACCACGCATGTTTTGGAGAATCTGCTGGATAGTGCCAGACGTGACGAAATACGCCTGACAACTGACATTATCAACCTGTTTTTAGAAGCGAAAGATATTATGCAGCAACAATTGGATGCCTATAAAAGTTCTCAGGAGCCAGATGAAGATACATTCAATTATATCTGCGAGACATTGCGTCAGCTTGCATTAGAGCTACAGGAAGATCGGCAGCAGGAAGAACAGCAAAAACAGCAAAATGTAGAAGTTTTTACTGCAATATCTGAAGCGGCGCCTGTAATGGAAGAGACTATCCAACATGCAGCAGAAAGTCAGGAAGAGAAGGAAGCACAAGCAGTAACAACAGAGCAACCTGAGCAATCAGAAGAAAAAATCTCTCCGGCTGTAGCAATCGATCAGGGCAGGATCCGTGTTCATCTGTCTGGGTTGAAAGAGCGTGAAGTTGCTTTGATGAAAGATGAACTAGGACATCTTGGAGAGGTTTATGATGTTGAACAAGCCACCGATAGCCTTGAGGCTTCATTAATCACATCTGCAACAGAAGATGATATTACTGCGGTATTGTGTTTTGTGGTTGAACCTGAGCAGATAACTTTTTTGCCTGTATCGGACTTCCAACCGACAGAATCAAAAACTGAAGAAAGTACTACATCATCTGATACTACAACGACAAATACCGTCATAAATAATGTGGAATCTGGCACGGTAGATATACCACAGTCTGTTAATGCGAATAATGCAAATAGTACAAATAGCGCGAAGAAAAAAGCAGATCTACATGAAGTTGGCCGTCCGGCACCGCGTCCGGTGGCAGGATCACCGCGTCAACGTGTGGAATCTTCCAGCATTCGTGTGGCTGTGGAGAAAGTGGATCAACTCATCAATCTGGTAGGTGAGCTGGTGATCACCCAATCTATGCTGGCGCAGCACTGTGATGCTTTAGAGCCGACAAAACACAGTGAACTGTTGAGTTGTATGGCTCAATTGCAGCGCAACTCTCGTGATTTACAAGAGTCTGTCATGTCGATCCGTATGATGCCGATGGAATATGTTTTCAGCCGTTATCCACGTTTAGTCCGGGATTTGGCGGGAAAATTGAATAAAAAAGTAGAACTGACATTAATCGGCAGCTCAACAGAATTAGATAAAAGTTTGATTGAGCGAATTATCGATCCGCTTACGCACTTAGTTCGCAATAGTCTTGACCATGGTATCGAAACCCCGGAAAAACGTCTTGCAGCAGGTAAACCGGAAACAGGTAACTTGACTCTTGCTGCGGAACATCAGGGCGGCAATATCTGTATTGAAGTTATTGATGACGGTGCAGGGCTGAATCGAGAGAAGATCTTAGCAAAAGCCCAGTCTCAGGGGCTGGCGGTCAGTGAAAACATGAGTAATGAAGAAGTTGCCATGTTAATTTTTGCTCCCGGATTTTCTACCGCAGAAGTGGTCACGGATGTTTCTGGCCGTGGAGTAGGTATGGATGTGGTTAAACGTAACATTCAGGATATGGGAGGACAGATCCAGATCAACTTCCAAGAAGGAAAGGGGACCGTCATTCGTATTTTGCTGCCGCTGACATTGGCGATATTGGATGGTATGTCTGTCAAAGTTAACGATGAAGTCTTCATTTTACCGTTGAGTGCTGTTGTCAGTTCCTTACAGCCACAAGAAGCAGATATTTATCCATTGGCGGGAGATGAAAAATTGTTGCAGGTACGTGGCGAATATCTGTCGCTGCTTGAACTGTACCGGATATTTGACATTCCAAATGCAGAAACGGCACCAACGAAAGGTATTGCTGTGATCGTTCAAAGTGCAGGGCGTCGTTATGCACTGTTGGTAGATAAACTGGTGGGGCAGCATCAGGTTGTTGTTAAAAATATTGAAAGCAACTACCGCAAAGTACCGGGCATTTCGGCTGCCACCATTATGGGGGATGGCAGTGTTGCCTTAATTATTGATATTCCTGCTTTGCAGAAACTTAATCATGAGCAGTTGGCCGTGCGTAAGGCTGAACTTGCGGATAAAAAAACAACCAATTAAGTTAGGCCCAATTTCAAGTCACAGTAAAAGGTAACATCATGCCAGCCATAGACGAATTTAGTAAATTATCGGGGGAAACAGCCGGAAAGGAATATCTGGTTTTCACTTTGGGTGATGAAGAGTATGGAATTGAAATTCTGAAAGTGCAGGAAATACGTGGTTATGATCAGGTTACCCGGATTGCCAACACCCCAGCTTTTATAAAAGGCATAACTAATCTGCGTGGAGTGATTGTTCCTATTATCGACCTGCGGATCAAATTTTCACAAGAAGATGTCACTTACAACGATAACACCGTGGTCATCATTTTGAATTTGCTTAATCGCATAGTCGGGATCGTGGTTGATGGTGTATCTGATGTGTTGTCTCTGAAAGAAGAGCAAATTTGTCCTGCGCCAGAATTTGCCGTCACTTTGTCAACTGAATATCTGACCGGGCTTGGCTCTATTGAAGAGCGTATGCTGATCCTGGTAGATATTGAAAAATTGCTCAATAGTGAGGAAATGGCATTGGTGGATTCTGTCGCCAGAGATTGATATTTCAGGGCTGCCATCATTCTCGCTCTTTTTGCTAAGGGAATGCGCAAAATTGTAGCGTGAAAAGGCAGCCTGATTTGTTGTAGGTCAAAAAAACACAGTAAAGACTCAATTTTTTGTATTACGCGTAAAGTTCCCTTTAAGGATGCCGATAACACAGGCATAGCAATTTATTACACAAGGGAAGTCATGTTTAACCGAATGAAAATAGTGACGGGACTCATCTCAGTCATCATATTATTTGGTGCTCTGCAATTTATCTCTGGAGGACTGTTTTTTAATGCGTTAAAGAATGATACCAAGTCCTTTGATACATTAGATGAAATGCGGCAGCGGCAAAAATTATTGGACGAGAGCTGGAGCAACCTGCTACAAGCCCGTAATAACCTGAACCGTATTGGCATCATCTATATCATGAAAGAGCATGATGGGGAGAGCGAGTACAAAATTGAGGATGTTTTAGCAGAAGCTAAGGTCAACTTAGCGCGTGCAGAGCGTCGTTTCCAGCAATTTGAGCAATTGCCAAGCACAGTTATACGCGAGCCAGAGCGTATGCAGAGCTTAAGACAAACCCACCATGACTATCTCAATGCACTGAAAGAACTAGATGTGTTGCTGGTAAAAAAACAGTTTAAAGAATTTTTTGTTCAGCCAACCACTACGTATCAGAACGCATTTGGTGCTGAATACGCTTTTTACCTGGATCAAAATGAAAAACTGTATCAGCAATTGTCAGATGAAGCTGATGCCGCCTACCACAATATTATCATTAGTCTGATTTTTATATTTGTATTGCTGATTGCCGTCATGGCAGCAAGTTGGGTTGGTTTGCGTAAATCATTGATCGATCCGCTGAACAAATTGTTGGATACCATTAAGGCTTTTTCGAAAGGTGATTTGACTAAAACTGTTGATGTCTCAGGCACCAATGAAATGGGAATGTTGGCGGTTGGACTGAAAAATATGCAAGACGAGCTGATTCATACCGTCAGCAGCGTGCATCACAGCACTGAAACCATCTATACCGGCACCAGCGAAATCGCTGCGGGTAACAATGATCTCTCTGCCCGTACTGAGCAGCAAGTGGCTTCATTAGAAGAAACTGCGGCCAGCATGGAACAGTTGACGGCAACGGTAAAACAAAATGCTGACAACGCTCGCCAAGCCAGTAATCTGGCTGATAACGCCTCTGATATCGCTCGTCAGGGGGGTAAAGTGGTAGCAAATGTAGTGCAAACTATGCACGAAATTGCTGATAGTTCACGCAAAATTTCAGACATCACTGGTGTTATTGATGCCATCGCTTTCCAGACTAATATTCTGGCTCTTAATGCTGCGGTAGAAGCGGCTCGTGCAGGTGAACACGGTCGTGGTTTTGCTGTGGTTGCCGGTGAAGTCCGCAATCTGGCACAGCGCAGTGCAGAAGCAGCGAAAGAGATCAAATCACTGATTGAAGATTCCGTCAACCGTACTGACACAGGCTCTGTGCTGGTGGAAAGTGCTGGTGAAACAATGAACCAAATTGTCGATTCTGTTACCCGTGTGACTGACATCATGGGAGAAATAGCATCAGCTTCTGATGAACAAAGTCGGGGAATTACACAAGTTGGTGTCGCTATCTCTGAAATGGATAGAGTCACACAACAGAATGCATCATTGGTTGAACAGTCTGCGGCCGCAGCAGCGGCGTTGGAAGAGCAGGCCATGATCTTGACCAAAGCAGTATCATTATTTCAGTTACCGGAGCAGGCAGGAAGGAAGCAGCCTGAGAAAAGAAAACATGAAGTTTTACCGACGATAAAATCGCCGACTCCTCCAGCTAATAAAACGAATCCTCCCGTGCTGAAAAAAAGCAGCGATGTGGAAGACCCATCTAATTGGGAAACATTCTAAAAAAATAATAGCGATAACTACGGCTGCATTATGCAGCCGTTAAACGAGGTGATTACATGTTAGGCAGGTTTCGCATATCAACCAGTTTGTATCTATTACTGATGATGTTTTGTGTTATGCAGATTATTTCCAGTGGCTTATCTTTGGGGATAATTTATACAGACCAGTCATATATAGAAAGAATTGATTTGGGAACTCAACGGAGAGATACCCTTGGATTGAGTTGGGCGGCGTTGCTGCAAACGCGTAACACCTTGAATAAGATCGCGATTGCTCATAAAGTCGGGCAACCGAGAGAGCAAATAGATGAAATGGAAGCATTGCTCAAAAGTTCACTGAATGAAGCTGAAAGGAGCTTCGCACGTTTTAGTGGATTACCTCTGATGGAGCAGAGTGATAATGGAGCGGAATTATTGTCGGCTGTTGAGCATGCATACCAAGAATACATTAATGCATTGAAGGAATTAAAAATCTTCCTTTACGAAGGTCACTTTCAAGAATTCCTCGATCAACCAACAGAGAGTTACCAGAGTAAATTAGAGGTTGCATACAATAACTATATGCATTATCTCGGTGCCCATATCAGTAAAGCGGTTTCTGATGGCGCATTTTATTATAAAGTCTCCATTGCCATGTTCTTTGGCTCTATCCTGATGGTGTTTGTTGTTTCCCTGTCAGCTCATTGGTGGCTGAAACGTAACCTCCTCAGACCTTTTGCAAACATGAGAGCTTGTTTTCAGGATGTGGCTGAAGGGCGGCTAAATAAAGAAGTGGTCGTCACCACCAATGACGAAATTGGTAACATATTCAGAAAACTGCGTGATATGCAGAATTCACTGATCAAATCCATTTCGTCGGTGCGGGATAATACCAACCAAATGTATGCCGGTATCCAGGAAATCACGCAAGGTAATACAGATTTATCCTCACGTACTGAGGAACAAGCGGCATCACTGGAAGAAACTGCGGCCAGTATGGAGCAGTTAACAGTTACTGTTAAGCAGAACGCAGAACATGCACGTCAGGCCAGCGCACTTGCGGTAGCGGCTTCTCAAACGGCGACGAAAGGCGGCGAACAGACCAGCAGTGTTGTTGCGACAATGGATGAAATTGCCAATAGTTCGAAGAAAATCAGCGCGATTATCAGCGTGATTGATGGTATCGCCTTTCAGACCAACATTCTGGCCTTGAATGCAGCGGTTGAAGCCGCCCGTGCTGGTGAGCAGGGCCGAGGATTTTCTGTAGTGGCCGGAGAAGTTCGTGATCTGGCGCAACGCAGTGCTGACGCCGCAAAAGAAATCAAAATATTGATCGATGAATCCGTCCATCGTGTTAATCAAGGCTCTGAGCTGGTGAATAATGCCGGAAGAACAATGGATGAATTAGTCAAGTCAGTGAATCAAGTCACTGATCTTATGTCTGAAATTGCGGCAGCTTCCGACGAACAAAGCCGTGGCATTCATCAGATAGCCCAAGCCGTTAGTCAGATGGATCAAGTCACACAGCAAAATGCGGCATTGGTGGAACAATCTGCGGCTGCTGCATCCGCGCTTGAAGATAAGGCAGATATATTGGTGAAAACGGTTGCACAATTTGAATTACCGACAGATTTGGAGCATGAGCATGACCATCAGGTATATCCAGCATCAAAAATGACCGATGAGTATGTTGTAAGTCAAGTACACTGAGGTCAGATGAAATCCAATTTAGCAGCTTCAGACGTTGAAGCTATTGTACCGCTGAACTTTATGTTTCAGCGGCATACGTTGTCGGATGCGCAATTTCAGCGCATCTGCCAGTTTATTTACCAACGAGCTGGCATTGTATTGGCAAAAAATAAACGTGAGATGGTTTACAACCGCCTGATCAGGCGTTTGCGTGTTCTGGGGCTCAATGATTTTGGTCAATATCTGTCGATTCTGGAACAGGATAGTTATAGCAAGGAGTGGGAATTATTTATCAATGCATTAACGACCAATCTCACCGCATTTTTTAGGGAAGCCCATCATTTTCCTATTCTGGCGGCACATGCCAGCAGAAAAAACGGAGGAACTTACCGTGTCTGGAGTGCGGCTGCGTCAACGGGAGAAGAGCCGTATTCCATTGCAATGACACTGTATGACACTTTGTGTGGTAGAGAGGCTTTGTGTGGCAGATCGTGTGATGTATTGGGACACCACTCAAACCGGATAAAAATCATTGGCAGTGATATTGATACCCAGGTGTTGGAAAAAGCTCGCCAAGGTGTTTATCGATTGGATGAATTACAGCACCTGAGTGAAAGCCAAAAGAAAAAATATTTTTTCAAAGGCGTTGGTTATTTTGAAGGGTACGCCAGAGTTCGTCCAGTGCTTACTGAGCTGGTTAGCTTTCAGCATCTGAATTTACTTGATTCTGAGTGGGCACTGGAAGGTAAATTTGATGCAATTTTTTGTCGTAATGTCATGATTTATTTTGATAAAAAAACGCAGGAAAGAATTCTGCGTCGCTTTGTCAATTTCTTAAAACCCGATGGTCTGCTCTTTGCAGGGCATTCCGAAAACGTCACTCAAATTAGCCGAGAGTTCTACTTGCAAGGACAGACCGTTTACGGTGTAGGCCGGGCAAGGAGGGGTCATGAATAAAATAACAGTTCTTTGTGTGGATGATTCGGCGCTGATGCGTCAAATCATGCGGGAAATAATCAATAGCCACCCTGACATGGAAGTGGTGGACTGTGCGCCTGATCCATATGTTGCCCGCGATTTAATCAAAAAATATAACCCGCAGGTATTGACATTGGATGTCGAGATGCCACGGATGGATGGTATTGATTTTCTTGATAAATTAATGCGTTTGCGACCTATGCCTGTTGTGATGGTTTCATCTCTGACGGCAAAAGGTTCGGAAATTACATTAAAAGCACTGGAATTGGGGGCTGTGGACTTTGTAACCAAGCCGCAATTAGGTATTCGTGAAGGCATGTTGGCCTATAGTGAGCTGATTGCGGAAAAAATCCGTGCGGCGGCACAGGCAAAAATCAGCACAGTAAGACCAACACAAGAAATTGTAGCTCCGCTGAATTTTAAGCCACTTTTGTCCAGTGAGAAATTGATCGCGGTTGGTGCTTCAACCGGGGGAACTGAGGCAATCAAGAACCTGTTACAACCGTTACCTGTTACCAGCCCGGCTTTGCTTATTACACAGCACATGCCATCCGGCTTTACCCGCTCATTTGCAGAACGGCTAAATAAATTGAGCCAGGTTACTGTCAAAGAAGCGGAAGATGGTGAGCGTGTCTTACCGGGACATGCCTATATCGCACCGGGAGATCGCCATATGGAACTGTGTCGTAGCGGAGCTAACTACCAAATTATGACTAGCAGTACTCCACCGGTTAATCGTCATCGTCCTTCTGTCGATGTCCTGTTTCGTTCTGTTGCTAAATACGCAGGGCGCAACGCGGTGGGCGTTATCTTAACGGGTATGGGCAGTGATGGTGCGGCGGGTTTGTTGGAAATGAAACAAGCAGGAGCGTACACATTAGCACAAAGTGAATCGAGTTGTGTGGTCTTTGGTATGCCGCGGGCTGCGATCCAGTTGGGGGCCGTCGATGAAGTGATGGATCTACAAAAGCTGAGTAAAACTATGCTGGCTAAAATCAGTACCGGGCAATCGATTCGGATTTAGTCGTTGTTATATCTGATATATTTCAAGTTGCTGCACCTTGAAAGATAAAGAGGATATTGTTGTTAACTTTTACAGCACGATGCTGTTGGATGAATAAAATTTCAAGGAGTTTTTATGGCAAGTAAGGATCTAAGGTTTCTGGTGGTTGATGACTTTTCAACCATGCGTCGAATTGTGCGTAATTTGTTGAAAGAACTGGGTTTTAATAATGTTGATGAGGCACTGGATGGAGCAGAAGCGCTGGCAAAGCTTCGTGCAGCCGAATTTGATTTTGTCATTTCTGACTGGAACATGCCTAACATTGATGGTCTCGAATTGTTGAAAACAATTCGCAGTGACGAAAAATTGGCTGCTTTGCCAGTTCTGATGGTGACGGCAGAAGCAAAAAAAGAAAACATCATTGCAGCAGCACAAGCCGGAGCTAGTGGTTATGTTGTGAAACCATTTACTGCGGCGATTTTGGAAGAAAAGCTCAATAAAATATTTGAAAAATTGGGGCTCTAAGGAGACAAAATGAGTGGAAATCCAGTCATGCCGAGAGATGAGGCGGTTACAACCAGTGAAATAATCAGTCGTATCGGGCAGTTAACAAGAATGTTGCGCGATAGTCTACGTGAACTGGGATTGGATCGAACCATTGCTCAGGCGGCTGAGGCGATCCCTGATGCGAGGGAGCGATTGAATTACGTTGTCCAGATGACAGCACAGGCGGCTGAAAGGGTATTGAACTGCGTTGAAGTAGCTCAGCCTCGCCAAAATGAATTGGAAACCTCGGCAAAATCCTTAACCCAACGTTGGGATGAGTGGTTTGCGAACCCGACTAATTTAGAACTGGCTGATGCGCGCTCTTTGGTAACGGACACGAGAGATTATCTCAAACTCGTGCCAGAACATGCTGCATTTACCAATACCCAATTGCTTGAGATCATGATGGCCCAAGATTTTCAGGATCTCACCGGGCAGGTAATTAAACGGATGATGGAAGTCATTCAGGAACTGGAAAAACAACTGGTCATGGTATTAATGGAAAATATGCCTTCTGACCAGGTGGCCAAAACTAAAAAAGAGAACGAAAGTCTTCTTAATGGCCCTCAGGTCAACCAGAATGGGATCGGCGTCATTGCCAACCAGGAACAGGTTGATGATTTACTGGATAGTTTAGGTTTTTGATAACGAGTGATAATACTTTAACGAACAACATTTATTCTTAAATAAGTTTGATGTTTGGGCGAGTCAGGCGGCTGCCCAAACGTTATTTTCAATATGCCGGACTTTCGGTTAGATCACAGTGTTATCTGGTTGATTTTATGTATAAAACGATATCATTATTCAGACCCTATAAAAGGAAAACACAGTGCAGTCGATTGAAAAAGTCATCTATTTGGCAGATTCATTTGTTTCCTATCGTAAAGACTCTAATGAAAATCAAGCAAACCATCAAAATCCGGTGATGTTTCTCCATGGCACAAATAGCAGTGGTAATAGTAGCTTTGGAGGGATAAAAACTGCATTTAATGGTGATCGGACAGTTATTATTCCTGATTATGCCGGGTGTGGTAATTCCGGGTTGTCATCAGAGATATTAACTATCGAGTACCTTGTGGAACAGGTAGCAGCAGCCATTAATGACAGCAGTGATACCCCTGTTGATTTAGTGGGTATATCTTTAGGAGCCGTTGTTGCCTCAGTGGTTGCAGCGACTTATCCTCAGTTAGTGAATAGGCTGGTATTGACTGCACCGTGGGCCACAAATGATGATCCCTATTTCCAGTTGATGTTTACGACCTGGTTAAAATTGGAAAACAGCGATCAAACTTTAGCAACTGCTTTTGGACTTTCCCATGTTCTCAGCCCTGAATTTATTTCATCATTGGGGCAGGAAACGCTCCGTCAAATTTGTGCCAGACCATCAGAAAAAGAGGCGAACAGGCGGATAGCTTTGGGATTATCGATAAACATCAAAAATTACCTTTCCCGGATAAATAAGGACACATTAATTATTGGGCTAAGTCACGATACGCTGATTCCGCCTTATCTGGCACGTGAAGTCCATAAAAGTATAAAGAACAGTCTGTACATGGAGGTGAAGAGTGGTCATGCGGTACAGATGGAAAACCCGGCAGAGTGGGTAAAGGTTATCAAAGATTTTTTGCAAAAATAGGTAATTGGGAACAGCGTTTTATTCTGAAGAGGCAAGGCTAACGGTTAAATTCGCCGGCAAATATTTATAAATGGTTGACAGCGATACATTATAAATAATTGAGAGTTGTTTTCTGCTGTGGCCTTTACTCAGCAATCTGGCGGCTTGTTGCTGGTCTTCTTCGGTAAATTTGACAGGCCGCCCGCCAATTCGTCCCTGTTCCCGTGCTGCGGCTAAACCTGCGTTAGTTCTTTCAACAATCAATTCACGTTCCATTTCCGCCAATGCACTCATTACATGAAAGAAAAACCTTCCCATAGCTGTGCTGGTATCGATACTGTCAGTCAGACTTTGAAAATGAATTCCTCGTTCATGTAGTTCTGAAATGAGTGTCACCAGATTTTTTACACTGCGCCCCAAGCGATCCAGTTTCCAGACAACGAGCGTATCACCAGATTTGAGGTGCTTTAACGCACGTTTTAATCCCGGGCGATTGGCGGTTTTCCCACTGATTTTGTCTTCAAAAATCATTTCGCAGTTAATGCTGACCAATGCATTTTTTTGTAAATCACTATTTTGATCATTTGTTGACACTCGGATATAACCAATTCTTGCCACGGATAATCCTTTAATTACATGGGAAACTATTTGTCAGGGAATAATACCTATTTTTTTGTTATAAAAAACCCCAAATTTGCCAGATCACACGATAAAAATTTGCCTAATGGCCTTTTATCTTTGATTTTATGATGCATGAAGATTTGCTATAAGCGAAATTATTAAGATATTACTAGAGTCGGTGATCACACTCACAGTATTAAGTTTTCTTACCAGTAAGGTCGAATTAGTTCTTTCTTATTTCCTCAAAATATTCTTTTATTTAATTGAAGCATTTTTGTTACTAACTTGTTACGTAGAATTCCGAGGGTATATATGGAACTGATCACACAATGGTTAGGTGCAATAAACGGGGTTGTATGGGGAGTACCAATGCTGATTGGTCTTCTGGGGATAGGTATTTTCATGCAGATCCGCCTGTCTTTCTTGCCGATACGCAAGTTAGGGACAGGGTTCAAATTACTCTTTCAAAAAAATACACAACGTGGTGAAGGGCAAGTTTCCCCTTTTAATGCATTAATGACCGCATTGTCCGCAACGATAGGCACAGGGAATATAGCAGGGGTTGCAACGGCGATTGTTATGGGTGGGCCGGGAGCATTGTTCTGGATGTGGATGACTGCGTTGGTGGGAATGGCAACTAAATATTCCGAAGCTGTGCTGGCAGTACGTTACCGTGAAACAGATAAGAACGGTAACTATGTTGGTGGCCCCATGTACTATATTAAAAATGGATTGGGGGAAAAATGGGTATGGCTGGGAACATTATTTGCTTTCTTCGGAAGTATAGCTGGCTTTGGCATTGGTAATACGGTACAAGCCAACTCAGTTTCTGAAGTACTGCAAAGTAGCTTTGGTGTTGATAAAACTATAACTGCGGCGGCACTGGTTCTTCTGGTTGGTGCGGTATTGATTGGTGGTATCAAACGGATTTCTGATGTTGCAGGTAAACTGGTGCCTGTTATGACTGTAGGTTATCTGGGGGCCGGTATGGTCGTTTTAGGACTCAATGTGAGTGCTATTCCAGATGCGTTTGCCTTGATTATCAAATCCGCTTTCACTCCTGTTGCAGCACAAGGAGGATTTGCTGGAGCAGCAGTCTGGGCTGCAATCCGTTTTGGTATTGCCCGTGGTGTGTTTTCTAACGAAGCAGGTATGGGTAGTGCTCCTATTGCTCACGCTACAGCGAAAACCCAAAACCCGATCCGCCAGGGTTTAATTGCCATGTTGGGGACTTTCATTGATACCATTGTGGTATGTTCCATTACCGGGTTGACCATCGTTATTACTGGCGGTTGGTTGACAGGCCAGACAGGAGCAACATTAACAGCGGCTGCTTTCTCGTCAGTTATTCCGGGAGGCCATTACGTTGTTGCAATCGCACTGGCAATCTTTGCTTTTACAACTATCTTAGGATGGAGCTTCTATGGTGAAAAATGTATTCAGTATTTACTGGGAACAAAAGCCATTATTCCTTTCCGTATTATTTGGATCATTGCGTTACCGATTGGCGCAACTCAATCACTGAACTTTGTCTGGTTACTGGCAGATACACTCAATGCCATGATGGCTATCCCTAACTTAATTGCGATTGCGCTGTTAAGTCCGGTTGTGTATCGCCTGACGAAAGACCATATCTATGATGTTAATGCGGATAGCATTGAGATTAAGGCAAGTAGTGTTGAGATTAAAACCGCAATGAAAATAGATTAATAATTATTAAACCAATATAAATTGGAATAGTTTCCATGTCTCAAGCAGAGCGTTATCGTCCTGAACGCACGGATTGGGATATGGGAACATGTTATTTATGAAGGGGTATATATTATTAGTAAAATAATAATTATGAGGAACGACAATAAATAATAGCGATGTAGTACCTCATTTACAGCAGATTCTGGTTGATTCTACTGAAAATTGGGTTGATTGGCGTTGGCAGCAAAAAAGATGGGATTTTTTTGTCTGACTGTAGCGCGTAAAAGACGCCAGAATACAGAACGACTTTTTACTGATAGTGATGAAGTTTTCTTATTGGAATCATTATCGTTTGAATCTTTGCAAGATTGCGTTACCGGTTTGCAGCAATCTTATAATTTGTGCGCTATTTTTTGTCACGCAGGGCATGCTTCTGCCAGCGGGCAAATGGGTTGTATTGTTGCCGAAATATGTCAAAAAATTGGATTGCCTTATACTTCTCCCGCCTCCATTGCTACCTGCAACAACAAATTCCTTATGCGTCAGGCAATACAAACGCATGGAATTAGAACAATACGCCATGCACTATGTAATAGTGAAAAGGAGTTATATAAGCAAGCCAATAGAATTGGTCATCCGGTGATGGCAAAACTGCCTTTTGGGGCATGCTCAGCTTTTATTAAAAAGTGTTATAACTGGTTTGAATTGCAAGCTCATTACCAAACATTCACAGCTCACTATAAGCACTCAGCCGTAGTGGATTTTCTTGGAAATATTCAAACATATTCTACTCCTGAAGGCACAGAATACCTGAACCAGCCGGGGCAACGTATGTTACTGGAAGAATATATCCAAAGTATTGAAGATACTGTCGAATGTCTAATTACCCAGGATACTGTCTATCCGGTATTAATAAATGAAAAACTTATTCTGACAGAAAAAGATAATACGGTATTAGAAAATCTGCTCATTGCTCCTCCGGTTTCATTATTCGGAGGAAACTTTTATTACTCATCTTATAATGCAACATATTATTGCTACAGATATTGCCATTTTAGGTGAACGTTTAATAAAAGTTTGCAGTATGGGCAGGAATTGGTGATGGAATTGCGGAAGTTAGTCTGATATCCCGTGCGCAAAGTGAACCGGAAAGTCTGCGATTGCCCATTTTCAGTTTGCTGACTCTATTACAGATGACCGGTTTTGGAATAGGAATGCTGTTGGTTGCCGCCGTCCAGCGTTATCATTTTTTTCCACGGCTTGCCGCTAACAGTATTGGTCATCATTCTGGTATGGGGGCGGCGTTATACTTCCAGTAAGGCATAAATCTCATATATCCGTTGTTTTTCAAGTTGCGGTATCTTGAAACCCATCGGGTATAATGCCGCAAATATCCCTGCAAATTTTGCAGTGTTCCTGCCATTGAATTTCCTGGCTTTTGTCATGCTTAGCACAATTTTATTTGTCCTTTGCTGAGGTTTGTTGAGGGCAAATTTCCTGCGTGTAATAACAAATGCTCACCAAGGAAAGCCGTGGCTGAAGATAGCGATCTCGAAAAAACTGAAGAACCCACGTCCCATAAACGGGAAAAAGCGCGTAAAGAGGGGCAGATAGCGCGTTCAAAGGAACTCACCTCTATCCTGATGTTAACGGGAGGCGTCAGTCTACTTTGGATGAGCGGACAGTCGATCACTCACGAACTTTCATTGATGGTATTCGAAGGATTCAACTTTGACCATAACATGGTCAGTAATGATAAGCAGATGGTACAGCAGGTTGGCCGTTTATTAAAACAGGCAGTCTGGGCGTTGTTACCTGTGTTTATTGGCTTGGTTCTGATTGCCTTGAGTGCGCCGACATTGATGGGGGGGCTGATATTCAGCTCAAAATCCATCAAATTTGATCTGGCGAAACTGGATCCGGTTGCTGGCCTGAAGAAAATTTTCTCTATGAACGCATTGGCGGAACTGTTCAAGGCCATCTTGAAAGCATCAATGGTAGGAGGGGGAGCAGCCCTGTTTATCTGGGAGAATTGGCCTGCCATGCTAAACCTGACTACCCAAACACCCTTGGTGGCATTGAGTGATGCCATGCTGATGTTGATTTTTGCAGGCTACGTTGTCTTGTTTATGTTAATACCGATGGTGGCGTTTGATGTGTTTTATCAGATCCGCAGCCATCTGAAAAAATTGAAAATGACCCGTCAGGAGATCAAGGATGAATTTAAGGAACAAGAAGGAGATCCACATGTAAAGGCGCGAATTCGCCAACAACAGCGTGCGGCTGCACGTAAGCGGATGATAGCGGATGTGCCAAAAGCGGATGTTATTGTCACTAACCCGACCCACTATGCCGTTGCTTTACAGTATGACAGTAAAAAAATGAGTGCACCTAAAGTATTGGCGAAAGGAGCGGGACTCATTGCTTTACGTATTAAAGAAATTGGTGCGGAAAATCGCATTCCACTGTTGGAAGCCCCTCCATTAGCACGAGCGTTGTTTCGCCATGCTGAAGTGGGCGGCTTTATTCCGGCGGCACTTTATGCTGCCGTTGCTGAAGTGCTTGCCTGGGTTTACCAATTGAAACGTTGGAAACGGGAAGGTGGCCTGAAACCAAAATCACCTGAAAATCTGCCAGTGCCGCCAGCACTGGATTTTGCTGGAGAGAATAATCGTCATGGCTAATCTGGCCTCATTGTTCCGTTTACCGGGGAATATAAAAGGCTCCCAGTGGCAAATGCTTGCGGGGCCTGTACTCATCCTCATGATCTTGTCAATGATGGTACTGCCGTTACCACCATTCCTGCTTGATCTACTGTTCACTTTTAATATCGCACTTTCCATCATGGTTTTGCTGGTGGCGATGTTCACTCGTCGGACGCTGGATTTTGCGGCCTTTCCGACGATTTTGCTGTTTTCAACATTGCTGCGTCTGTCACTGAATGTCGCATCTACGCGTATCATTCTGATGGAGGGGCATACAGGAACGGCAGCGGCAGGACAAGTCGTAGAAGCTTTCGGTCACTTCCTTGTCGGTGGTAATTTTGCCATTGGTATCGTTGTCTTTGTTATCTTGATTCTGATTAACTTTATGGTGATCACCAAAGGTGCAGGACGTATCGCTGAAGTCGGCGCACGCTTTGTACTGGATGGGATGCCCGGTAAACAGATGGCAATTGATGCCGATTTGAATGCCGGATTGATAGGCGAAGATGAAGCCAAGAAACGGCGCGCTGAAGTCACACAAGAAGCAGACTTCTACGGTTCGATGGATGGGGCGAGTAAATTCGTGCGCGGCGATGCCATTGCCGGCTTGATGATCCTGGTGATCAACATCGTTGGAGGTTTGATTGTCGGTGTTGTCCAACATGGGTTGAGTTTGGATGATGCGGCAGAAGCCTATACATTGCTAACCATCGGTGATGGTTTGGTTGCTCAGTTACCGGCGTTGATTATCTCTACGGCAGCGGGTGTTATCGTAACCCGTGTCGCAACCGATGAAGATGTCGGCCAGCAAATGGTGACCCAGCTTTTTAACAACCCTAAGGTTATGATGTTGAGTGCTGGTGTATTGGGTCTGCTTGGTTTAGTGCCGGGAATGCCTAACTTTGTTTTTCTGTTGTTTACCGTGGCATTGGCGGGAGTAGGGTACTTCCTGCTTCGTAAGGATAAAGATCCATTTACGGTACAACACGAAGAGATGAAAGCGGTAGAAGAACAACAACAAACCGCAGAAGCTTCATGGTCTGATGTGCAACTGGAAGATCTATTGGGCATGGAAGTCGGTTATCGGTTAATCCCGATGGTAGATTTTCGTCAGAATGGCGAGCTGCTTGGGCGTATTAGCGGTATTCGTAAAAAATTCGCACAGGAAGTGGGCTATTTGCCACCCGTTGTTCATATCCGTGACAACCTTGAATTGGCACCAGCCAGCTACCGTATCATGATGAAAGGAGTAGAGATTGGCCGTGGTGAAGCTCATCCCGGACGTTGGCTGGCGATTAATCCGGGCGGTGCAGTAGGTGAATTGCAGGGTGATCTGACTCAAGATCCGGCTTTCGGACTGCCGGCTGTCTGGATTGATGACAGTTTAAGGGAACAGGCACAGGTACAGGGTTATACCGTTGTAGCGGCAAGTACTGTTGTGGCAACTCATCTGAACCATTTGTTGTCTCAGCACTCTAGTGAACTATTTGGCAGACAGGAAGCACAGCAACTGTTTGAGCGCGTCAGTCAGGAAATGCCGAAGCTGACAGAAGACTTTATTCCTGATGTCGTCAGCTTGACCACATTACATAAAGTTCTGCAAAGCCTGTTGGCGGAGCAAGTACCGATCCGTGACATGCGCACCATTATTGAAACACTGGCTGAACATGCATCGGTACAGACAGATCCTTATGAACTGACTGCCATTATCCGTATTGCTCTTGGTCGGGCGATTGCTCAACAATGGTTCCCCGGTGCGGATGAAATTAAAGTGATTGGTTTAGATGCGAACCTTGAACGTATTCTGCTTCAGGCATTGCAGGGTGGTGGTGGACTGGAGCCGGGACTGGCTGAAAGTCTGGAACGTCAAGCGGCAGAAGCACTGGAGCGTCAGGAAATGCTCGGTGCACCGCCAGTGCTGTTGGTCAACCACGCACTGCGTCCATTACTGTCTCGTTTTCTGTGCCGTGTGCTGCCCAGATTGGTTGTACTTTCTAATCTTGAAATTACCGATAACCGTCAGATAAGAATGACAGCGACGATTGGTGGTACAAGATAGTACTGGCAGTGAAGTTTTCTGCATAATAATAAATATAAGTGATCACTACGGTGATCACCTTATTATAGAAATAATCAATTCTCAGACTTTTTACATTAAAGCTGTTTTTTCATTTCATCTGGAACTAACTCAAAATCGCATTTTAATTCTCTCTTTATAAAATTGTTAATTCGGACATATCCTGTTATTGGTATCTTCTAAATAATATCTGACCTGGTTATTTAAAAAATATATCTCTTTCAATATTTATATAGTACATACAAAAATAGTAATTAATTTTGATATGAACTACCTCTGGATGGGGATATATTATTAAATATAATTTACTTCCTCTTATTAGATATATCCACAAACTTGCAATGCGGCAATTTTAAAATGAAGGATATCCTTGTATACCAATAATGCGATATTACATTAAGAAAATTAAGAACCTAATGAAATAGACTGTAAATATTGCAAAAATAATTTAATATTAATAATGATATTAAATTTGAAAGCTAGACAGGCGTCTTTCATTTGTAGTACGGTTGATAAGTATATTTTTTAGCAAGAATATTCTTAATCTGGATTCAGGTTAATTATTTTTAATATTCAAATTACATAAAGGATCTTCTGTTTATTAGCAGCAATGTAATAATAATGAGGTATAAAATGGATAAAACTGAAAAGAATACAGAAAGTAATCTTGTGTATAGTGTTGATCCTGGATATCAACATGAAGGTGCTCTTAAAGGTTATGGCAAAGAGGCAACGCAAAAAACCTATGCCCTCAACAATTATGATCCCGCCGCGAGCACGGATATCTTGACCTACACTTCTACTCGTATGGCCAAGACCGTGTTTAATACTTATGAGGATAACGATGATTTCAGTATCGCGTGTTATTTTACTGATTGGGCGCAATACGATGCCAGAGCGGTAGAACCATCGCCTCCAGATGAGGTATTAAAAAATCAGGGCGGTCGTGGCGCTGATTTAACTCGCGTTAAAGGTGATGCAACCAATGGTAGCCCCTTTAAAAAACTGATATTCAGCTTTGTTGGCATCATTGGTGATAAAGGGCCAAAAAAGGATACTATTTTATCGGCTGCTGCAATTTGGGGATTTGGTTCAGATAAGGATAATATTCCCGAAAGTTACACGGGTTGGCCGATCCCAATCGACCCGTGGGCAGATGTCAGTTCATTTTTCAACTGTGGTTTTAAAGAAGGGGCCGGAGGCATCGTCGCGAAGGATCTCTATGACCAGGAAAAAGCCAAAGGATTACTGGGTGGCTTCCGTGAACTGAAAAAAACTGACCCTAATCTGGAGATTTCCGTCAGTATTGGTGGCTGGTCAATGAGTGGTGCTTTTTATGATATCTGCCGCGATGATATCCACCGTAAACAGTTTGTTGAGGGGCTGAAAGATCTATTCAATCGTTTCCCAATGTTCAATCATATCGATATTGACTGGGAATATCCCGGCTCTGCGGGAATGGGAAATCAGTTTGATAAAGATGATTATATTTATTATAAAAAACTAATTGAAGAAATAAAGGCTGCCAATATTTCTAATTTAAAAGGGATTAGTATTGCGGCTTCCGGCGATCCGGAAAAAATTGATGATGCCCATATTCCTGAATTAATAGCCGCAGGAGTCACTGGTATTAATTTGATGACTTATGACTTTTTTACTTTAGGTGATGGTCAACTTTCTCACCATACCAACCTGTATCGAAATAAAGATGATAAGTATTCCAAATATTCCGTTGATGATGCTGTCCAGCATTTAATTAAACTTGGTATTGATGAGGAAAAGATTTTTATCGGTTATTCGGGTTATACACGTAATGCGAAAGGTGCAACTATTAACAATCAAAGTCCACTGCAAGGCACTTATACCGGAAGCGGTAATGTTGTAGGCAGTTTCGAATCCGCAGTTATTGAGTGGACAGACGTTATTTATAACTATGTTGATTTCGAAAATGGCATAGGCCGTAATGGCTATGAAATTATCCACGATGAAATAGCACAGGCAGATTACCTTTATAACGAAAAGCTGCAAGTCTTTATGTCATTGGACACGCCCCGCTCTGTCAGAGAAAAAGCCCGTTATGTCAAAGAAAAAGGATTAGGTGGCTTATTTATTTGGTCTGGTGATCAGGATAATGGCTTATTAACCAACGCAGCTCACGAAGGTTTGGGACGTAAAGTTAAGCATCAGATTATTGATATGTCACCATTTTATTTTGATGACGATAATCTCCCTTCTTACGATAAACCCAAAGAGCCACAATGCAAGGATTGTGTTTAATTCTCAATATCATGTTCAGATGGTTATTTAATTGATAACTGTTTGCTGAGTATGACCGAATCACTGAAATGGGATAATAAAAATGAGTAAGAATCGTGATTATTCTGACGGGCCGCAGAATATGAAAAAAGTTTCACCATTATTAGCGGTGGCGGCAGAAATACCTTTATCTAATTTAGCACTAACAAAAAAAAGCACATTTCCACAAGAAGAATATTCATCCACGACATTTTCATTGGTTGATGCACTTAAAAATTTAGGCTATCACTCTATTTTCGATATTGTCAGTGTGTCAAAGCAGCGTTTTGTTAAACGACATAACCAGTCTTTGACCGGTCATGCTGAGATTATCTTTGACAAAGCGGTGAGTATGGCTAACCAATTGGTTCAGCATTATCGGCAAAATTCACTCAGGCAACATGATAGGGAAAAAGCATCATTCCGAATTTCAGGCGCAGAGTATCAGGATGCTGGCGGACAAGTTGGAAAACTACCAGACTATAGCAGCCTGTTCCCGGAACCGTGGGATAATTTTTGTCAGCCAGATGCTATTGAATCCCTTGATAGTCCAGCGAATTACTTACTTGATCTTTATAAATTTGTTCAGCAAATCGAAGTCGATGGCACTAATCAGGCAAGAGTACTGGCAACAAGACGGGAAGATATCTCGCAGTTGATGTTGGACAGTGAGGCACTTTATAAAGAGGTGCGCGCCCTGACTATCGTGAATAATGTGTTGTCTGAAAGTGCCAGAAAATATATTGACCAGACTGGAGAAGCCACTAAGCCCGTTAATCAGGTGTTGGGAGAAACCCGCTTCCCCTTTACGTTGCCCTATAATTTAGCCACTCAACAAATCAATAGAGGATTAGCAGAAAATAACACTGAATTAGGCGCCGTGATCCAGCAAGTAGACACACAATTTCCGTGGAGTACAGGAACTGCAAAAAACCATCAGACTTTGCTGGCCTATACACAATTGAGTAATGAACAAATTGAGATATTAACTGAACCTGCTCATTTTTCTGAAAATTTACTGTCACGTGACCAATTGATGAAGTCTTACTACAGTGGCAGTACTACAGAGCTGGTGCCTGAAAAAGATATTTCACGGCACGCTTATATTGTTGCTCAAGAGGAAGGTATAAACGGGCCAACGAAATTAGTTGAAAATTCTCCCAATGCTTATGACACCATTTCCATCACCTGCAAAAATCAGGCAGGTAAAACCATCACAATTAAACTGCGGGCAGAAAACGTTTTAACTTACTATCGCATCAAGGCAAGAATGGTGCCGTTTGATAACTCTCCACCTTTCAGCCGACAGTTAAAACTGACCTATCTGGAAAGTGATAACCCTGATATCGGTAATCTGGATGAAGGGCCATATTTTGCCAATATGACCATTTACGCAGCTATTCCAGCAGAAAATAATCAACGAATTGGACAAGTTGTCGATCAAATAGATGGAGTTGTATTTCGGGCTATGAGTTATCGGTTAGCGATTGCTAAGTCTGGTACACCATCTTCCGAATTATCACCACAATCCAATGATTTTTTTGAAAATAATTATGGCCTGTCGGAAGGGCAAAGTGTCCAGCTCAAGCAATTGACTGTTTTTGGTGATCAAACTAATACCAAAGTTACTGAACTTGAAAATCTGTTTAGCAGTGGCAAATATCGGCCAATTGTTTCCCCGCATGTTCACTTCTCTAATACGATTTTCAGTAGTGAACAAACTTCGGCGACTTTTCCCGCACCTTATCATTATGGTGGTGTTTATATCAATGCCGGGCAGCGTGATGCGCTGGAAATTATCCGAACAGATGATGGGCGAGAAATTAAGGCAGTATCACAATTCCGTTATGACAGGTTAAATCGTTTTATCCGTTTACAGCGTTGGTTTGACTTACCTTACCATCAGCTTGATCTCTTGCTGGCTTCTGGCATAAAAGCTGAAACCAATAATCTGGACATGAGAATTACGGATAATATATTGAAATTATTAGGACTATTCCGGCATCTGAACGTTCAATATAAAGTGACAGCGGAAATGTTTGCCAGTTGGCTATATCAGGTGACACCATTTTCAATCAGCGATAACGTGCCATTCTTTGACCAGCTCTTCAATCAGACAAAACTGTTTGATCAACCGTTAGTACTGGATAATACAGAATTCAATTATATGGCAACTCAAGGAGATGATGCCAAAACGATCAAACAACTTTGTGCAGGGTTGGGCATTTCTTCGGTGACGTTCCAACTGATTGCCCCGCTTGTTGAAAATGTGTATACGCCAATACAGTCTGCGATGCCTGGAAGATTAAAGCGTAATCTTGATGTTGTCTCAAGCCTCTACCGTTTAGTTAGTATTCCTCGCACCTTTGGTCTTTCCACAGAAGATGGGTTGATTCTTGCTGATATTCTGACGAATGACCACGGTTATCTGGCTAAGCCACCTGTTTTCCCTCTGACTAATACTTCTGCCAACAGTGCGGAACAGAACAATCTTCTTATCTTCATCATGAAAATGGAGATTATGAGTGCCTGGTTGGTGAAAAGCAAAATGACGGCGGCAAAACTTTCCCTGATGCTGGGTAAAACAGTATTGCCTGTTGTGCCTACTGATAGCATGGTCACTTTCTTTAAAGGTATTGCTGCCGGGTTATCTGAAAATGTACTTTTATCATCGTCAGATTTTATCCGTCCAGAGCTGGTTGGAATCGACTGGTGGACATTACTGACAGGGGAACATGGACTACTTAATCAGCAAGGGTTGGTATTAGATATTCCACCAGAGTGGAACAAAACAGAGGAAAATCAAATCAGGGAAAAGGTCAAAGCATTGTTTACTGAAGAGGGAGCGGTTTCAGATAATGCTATTAATATTGTGGCCCAACTCTTGATTCAGGCCAAAAATGCACAGGATAATCTGCTATCCAGTGCGATTGCAGCGGAATATGGCGTGGAAAAGAGCCTGGTTCCCTTACAGCTTTGCTGGTTAGGCAGTAATGTTTATCAAGTTTTGAATATGATCCTAGCGGGAGTACCGGAAACCGCAGCGGATCTCAGTAGCCAATTTACCGATTTAACCTATAGCCTGCTTATTTATACTCAAATCATCAACACGTTAAAAATCAATAAAAACTTGCTGTTACTGCGCCTGACAAAACCAGAATGGCTTGGTGTGTTAAATAACAAAACCTCAAACTCATTGTCATTGGATGAAATATATTCTTTGACTCGTTATCAAGATTTGGTGAGCAGCGCCAATCAGAACGAAGACAAGTTGTATGATTATTTCACTTATGCGAATGAGGATCATACCAATCAGCTACAATCCAATCAGTCACAACCCAATAGAAAAACAGCCAGAAATGGCATTGATGATCACAGTGAAACATGTGCAGATATTCTTGCCGATATTTTGGGATGGGATGCCAATGAAATCTATCTGGCTTGTACTTTGCGAGCATTAACTCCTCCACAGGCACAAAATCTACTCCATATCGACTGGTTACGCAGATTGCAGCAACTTGCAACCAGTACAAACCTGTCAGTGAAAACCTTATGGGATGCCAGCGAATTAACAATCAGCACTGATTTCAACCTCTACCAGAGCGTTGGTGAAGCGGTTATGGCGGCCTTAAAAGCGCAAGGAGATATTGAGAATGTCTAATTCCATTGAAGCAAAATTACAAGAAGATTTGCGTGATGCTCTGGTCGATTATTATCTTGGGCAAATTGTTCCCAAAGGGGCAGATTTCCAGCGTGATCGTGAGAAAATCAAGAATGTTGATGATCTTTATGATTATCTGTTGTTGGATACACAAGTTTCTTCAAAAGTGACCACTTCACGTTTGTCCTATGTTACTCAATCGGTACAACAATATATTAATCGCATTATGCTCAATTTGGAGTCGGGCCTTGCCATGACTCAGGAAGAGATCGCCGATTGGCAGGAGTTTGCCAACCGTTATGGTTATTGGTCAGCCAACCAGCAACTCAGGCTATATCCTGAAATTTATGTTGATCCGACTCTGCGCCTGACAAAAACAGAATTTTTCTTTCAACTGGAAAGTGCATTAAATCAGGGAAAATTGACTGATGATGCGGCACAAAAAGCAGTTCTTGGTTATCTGAATCAGTTTGAAGAAGTGAGTAATCTGGAAGTCCTTTCCGGTTATGAAGATGGCGTAGACGTTGCCAACGATAAAACCTATTTCATTGCCAGAACCCGCACCCAACCTTATCGTTACTTCTGGCGCTCACTGGATATGATGCAGCGTAACACTGCGACCAATGAGCTGTATCCGACAGCCTGGAGTGAGTGGAAACCTATCAGTGTGCCATTGGAAAATGCCCGCAACGGTATTGTTCGTCCGGTGATTATGAATAATCGCCTCTATATTGGCTGGTTTGAGGTTTCAGAAGAGAAAGATGATAAAGAGAGCACAGCAATTCGTTACCGCACCAAGCTCAATATAGCGCATCTGGGGTTCGATGGTACATGGAGCAGCGGCACAACAGTTCGCGAAGAAGTGTTGGCTCACGCTATGGATAAAATGATCGCTGTGCTTGACCGGACAGGAAAAGAAGAGCGTTTGGCGCTGGTAGCCTTTACCCGTCTTCATGGTGAAGATAAGAACGGGCCTTATGATTATGACGAAGTATTCAGTTATATCTGTGACAATATGCTGATGGCTTCTTCAGATCTTCCTCCTTCAACAACGCATCTCTCTGACCAGGATGATTATGGTAATAAGCTGGTTTGGTTTTTCTTCCGTGAACCCGATAATGGGGGAATGGAAGAATTCAATCAGCTCATCCTCTATCCCGTTAACATCAATAGAAAATGGCCAATTGAAGGAGAAACGACATTTGAGGGCAAACTGGGCAATAAGGAAAATTTCAAGCTCAGTGCAGATTATGTGGAAGATACACTGGATATGTATCTGACCTCTACTTCAACCTACAAATACGATTTCAGTAAGAGTAAAAATATTTTGTATTGCATCTGGCTGCAGGATAAAAACGGTAACCGATGTTGGCTTGAATATAAGTCCCTGACCAAAGAAGATTTTGAAAAAGGTAACATCGAGCTTCATGCCCGCGTGAAACGGTGTAACAGTGATGACCTGAAAGATATCATTGTTGTTACTGGTTTCAGCTTGCCGAAAGAAGATGGTGACGATATTGGTGGCAGAATTAAGGTCACGCTAAGTGTTGGTAAATTGTTGCGGGAAAAATTCCAGATCAAACAGAGTAAACAGACTCAATATTTGCAATTCCCTGACAATCAATCAAAACCCGTTTGGTATTCCGGTAAGCAGACTCGCTTAAATACGTTGTTTGCTAAGGAACTCATTAGTAAAGCAAGCAAAAAGCTGGAACTAGTATTGAGTTGGGAAACTCAAAACCTGCATGAAGAATCCATCTCTGGCGGCGGTTCAGTACCGATTGATCTGGAAGGAGCGAACGGTATCTATTTCTGGGAATTGTTCTTCCATATGCCGTTTCTGGTGGCATGGCGATTTAATGTTGAACAGCGTTTTGAAGAAGCCAGTCGCTGGATTAAATACCTCTTTGATCCATATGAAAATGAAGATGAACCTGCATTGAAACAGGGAAAACCACGTTACTGGAACAGTCGTCCATTGCTTGATGATCCCAAAGAGACTTACAGTTTGATGCAACCCAGTGATCCTGATGCTATTGCCTCTGGCGAACCGATCCACTACCGCAAGGCGATTTTCTATTTCCTGGTCAGAAACCTCATTGATCAAGGTGATATGGAGTATCGAAAACTCCAGCCTACGGCAAGAACCATTGCCCGTCTGAGTTATGCCACGGCCAGTTCGCTGCTTGGCCGGCGCCCTGATGTGCAATTAGCCAGTTATTGGCAGCCACTGACATTGGAAGATGCGCTTTACCAATACGATAACAGTGAACTACGCCAATTGGAGATGCAAAGCCAGCCGTTGCCGTACATTCCGGTTGTGCACGACAACACTATCCGTGCCATTGACAATGATCTGTTTATGAAACCGATCAACAGCGATCTGACCGCGCTTTGGGATCGCCTTGAAAACCGGATTTACAATTTGCGGCATAACCTTACGTTGGATGGTAAAGAGATTAACATGGCGTTGTATGATGAAAAAATCTCTCCACAGGGCCTGATGAATCTGCGTTACCAACGTGTCGTGACAGCGCGTAATGCCAGCCGAATGAATTTCAATCCTCCCAATTACCGTTTTGAACCAATGCTGGCTCGTGCCAAAGGTGGGGTTGATACATTGATCCAGTTTGGCAGCACCTTATTGAGTCTGCTGGAACGCAAGGAAAGCCTGAGTTTTGAAAAATACCAAATGCTCCAGAACAGTGATCTGTACCGCTTTTCAATAGATCTGCAACAGCAGGAAATCAATATTAATCAGGCTAGCCTGGAAGCGTTGCAAATCAGTAAGAAAGCCGCACAGGATCGATATGAACATTTCAAATCACTGCATGACGAAAATATTTCACCAACAGAACAACAGATAATTGAACTTCAATCCCAATCGGCTTCTGCTTTACTGGCCGCTCAAACATTGCGTACTGGTGCAGCGGCATTGGATATGTTGCCTAACATTTATGGGTTGGCAGTAGGGGGATCGCGCTGGGGGGCAGCATTAAATGCCGCAGCCGAAATCATTATGATCAAACATCAGTCTGACAGTATCAAAGCTGACAGTTTGAGTGTATCGGAATCATATCGCCGTCGCCGTCAAGAGTGGGAAATACAGTACAAACAGGCGGAATGGGAAGTGAACTCTATTGATCAACAAATTAATGTGCAAAACTTGCAAGTTGAGGCTGCGAATAAACGGTTGGTACAGATTGCAGCTGAACAACAAAAGTCATTGGAATTGTTGGATTATTTCTCCAGTCGTTTTACTAATGAAAGCCTGTACACATGGATGATAAGCCAACTGTCAAACTTATATCTGCAAGCTTATGATGCCGTTTCATCACTGTGTCTTTCCGCGGAAGCCTCATTGCAGTATGAACTGGATTCAGAGCAAACCTTTATTGAAGGCAGCAGTTGGAATGATTTTTATCAGGGGCTGATGTCTGGTGAAACCCTGAAATTGGCTTTGCAGAGAATGGAACGTACCTACATTGAACAGAATTCACGTTTGCAAGAAATTACTAAGACCATCTCCCTGAAAGAACTTCGAAAAGAGATGTGGGATAAAGACCTGGAGACGCTGAAACAACATTCAGCAATCACTTTCAACTTACAAGAAGCCGATTTTGCAAAGGATTATCCCAATCTTTCTCATCGTCGAATTAAATCTGTCTCAGTTTCCCTTCCTATGCTGGTGGGGCCTTATGAAGATATTTGTGCGCAGTTATCGTTGGGCGTCAATGCCCGCATGGTAAAAGCCGATGTTCAGGTCATGGAAAAAGTCCTGAAAAATGGTCTTAGTGCTGATTCTCCCTATTGGGTACGTAGCATCCATCCTAACCAGCAGATCTCTCTGTCCAGTGGTATGAATGACAGCGGCATGTTCACACTGAATTTTGATGATGAACGTTTCTTACCATTTGAAGGATCTGGCGTCGAATCAAGCTGGACATTCGCCTTCACTAACCAGACACAAAATCTTGACAGCTTGACCGATGTCATTCTGCACGTCAGATATACGGCTAAAGCAGGTTCTTCTGCGTTTGGCAAAGCCGTCCAGAAACTACTGGCAGAATCCAAAACGGCGGACTCATAACCGCATGGTTTTGGCTTGTTACAGGTGATTTCATGATGAGCCAGCCTTCTGAAAAGGAGGCTGAACAGGAAAAACGATTGGAGTTTCTCAATGGCTAATAAATACATTTATACATCATCAAAAGCAATGTCCGATATCAGTGATGCTATTGGTGAACCATTAACTGCCTGGAACCAGCAGGAAGGCGGGCAAGTTTATAATGTCATTTTTGATGGTAACGTTTATACCAATACTTATTGGGTTGAACGCTGGCATGTTCCCGGTCAATCCGGCAAAGAAAGTTCACCGCATAATGCCTGGAAATATGTACGTGCAGCAACGGCAGATGAAATGAAACAGCATGGCAATCCAACGGATGGCACGGTATTGCCAACAGAAAATATTCCATTCCCTATTCTGCAATTTGATGAATATACGGAAGACAGTTACCAACAAGTTGGATACAAACCCGATGGCTCAGGTTCATATTTATCTTATACCGCTACCCGTGTCTGTAAACCCATGTATAACCAGTATGAAAGCGATCTAACAAAGCCCAAACTTTCTGCTTATATTACAGATTGGTCCCAATATGATGTTCGTCTTGATAAAGATGATGAAGAGAATAAAGATCCAAACCAATGGGGCAGGGGATTTGATTTAGCGACCATTGATCCAACCATTTATGACAAATTGATTTTCAGTTTTTTAGGTGTTTGTGGTGATGTTGGTGTTAAGAAAGACAAAGTGAACGAAGTGTGGGCTGGCTGGAATTCCCAGACTGATCAGAAAATCAGTGAAGGTCATATTGTGCCACTGGATCCTTACGGTGATTTAGGAACAGCGCATAACGTGGGATTGCCAGAAACAAATCAGAACACGGCAATTAATCCGGGAACGTTTCTGCCCTATTACAACCAGAGTAAAGCGGCTGGTTTGTTGGGAGGATTGCGGGAACTCCAAAAGCGTGCACGTGCGGCCGGCCATAAACTGGAGCTGGCATTCAGTATTGGTGGCTGGAGCCTGTCGAGTTATTTTTCCGTGATGGCGGCTGATGAAAATCAGCGTAGTGTTTTCATTGGTAGTGTAGTCGATTTTTTTGAGCGTTTCCCGATGTTCAGTTGTGTGGATATTGACTGGGAATATCCGGGAGCCGCGGGGGATGAACACAATCACATTAGTGAAGATGATGGTAAAAATTATGCCCTTTTGGTTAAAGAGTTACGAACAGCACTGGATAATCGGTTTGGTATCGGCAGCAAGGAAATTTCCATTGCCTGTAGCGGGGTAAAAGCGAAATTGGAGAAATCCAATATTGCTGAACTAGTGAAAAATGGACTGGACAACATCTTCCTGATGAGTTACGACTTTTTTGGTACAGGATGGGCGAGTTATATTGGTCACCACACTAATCTTTATTCCCCCAACGATCCCGATCCCAAGGGAGAATATGATCTTTCCGCTGAGGCAGCGATTCAATATCTGCATCAAGAATTGGGCATTCCCTTGAACATGATTAACTTAGGTTATGCCAACTATGGGCGTGCAGGTAAAGGTGCCAATCTTGAAACACGCCGGTATGATATGCCCGCTGATGCGTTAGGAACAATGGAAAAGGGGGCACCGGAATTTTTCGATATCGTCAATAATTACCTGGATAATGAACACACACTCAGCACCGGAAAGAATGGATTTGTATTGATGACGGACACCAACGCGGATGCCGATTTTCTGTTCAGTGAAAAGCAGGGGCATTTCATTTCATTGGATACGCCGCGTACGGTGAAACAAAAAGGAGAATACGTCAGCGAACATCAATTAGGAGGGATCTTTTCCTGGTCTGGTGATCAGGATTGCGGGCTGTTAGCGAATGCAGCCAGAGAAGGAATGGGATATGTTGCCAAATCTAACCGTGAAACTATTGATATGGGGCCGTTGTATAATCCCGGAAAGGCTTACTATTTAAAATCGCTTCGTGAATTAAAGTCTTCTCGTTAAAACTATAGACTCAAATCTCTGACAAACCTCGTTGAAAATAACGGGGTTTGTTACTTTCATCTCGAATAATAATCTTGCCTGTTTTCCCTCATCTTAATTGAAATATGAAGGGTATATATAAATTTTTAATTATTCATTAGGTGAAAAAGACCTTGATGCGTTTGATGGCGTTACTGGCTTCTTTCAACATAGTGGTCTGTATGACCGATGGCTGGAAAAGCGATGAAAAAACACTGATGGGGAAATTGCATGTGGTCAGCAAGCGTTATACACAACGCATAGAGAGACATAACCTGAATCTTCGTCAGCATTTGGCAAGACTGACTCGCAAAACCTTATCTTTTTCAAAATCCGTGGAAATGCATGACAGAGTCATGGGGGATTATTTAAATATTCATCACTATCAATAAATTGGAATCATGGCCTACATCCAAAGGAAAATATAACTACACAGAAACAGACCTCTTATTATTACGGATATACCAAGAGGTCTGTAAAGATTGTTGCTTAAGCAGCATGAGAATAATCAAACACTGATCTTATGACCCGATAATGCAGAATTATGACGGGCCTGACCATCAGCGCCATAAAGAGAAGGGCTGTGATGGCTTTTCAAAAAAGCAATTGCCTGACTATTTAACTCAATATGTTGATCCAACAAAAATCCATTATGCGTATTTAAATCACGAATTCGTTCAACCGACTGACTGATTTGATCCCACAACACAGCTAATATTTCATGGTCAGCATAAGGTGCACTCACTTTCAGCGTTCCATTTAATTGCTGACGCTTTCTTTCCGCATGATCGAGTGCCGAAAGCAAAAATGTTTTTTGCTCTGTGACACGATGCAAATGATTCGCTTCAATAAAGCCTTCGTTCAGGATACGTTGTTCTTCTGCCATCGTTGTCGAAAGCGAATGTAAGTGTGCACTTTGCTGCTCAAGCAAGAGTTGAAGTTCTTCCATTTATGGCCTTTATGATTTTGCTGGTTTATTTCTTATAATTCTTGTTATTAAGGTAATAAGTTTTAAGTAATCAGTTTTCAAGGTTTTCAAGGGCTTCTCTGAGCAGGGCATCAGCAATTTTACCACTGTCCATAGTTAGGGTTCCCTTCGCAATAGCTTCTTTCAGTTGTTGTACTTTCTGGATATTAATGTCTTGACTACTTGGCTGAACCAGTTTTTTCTGCGCCTCACTCAGTCTAACTTGCGTATCGGCGCTTTTTTCTGCAACAGCCACAGTCCTGCGAGTGCTTTGGGCACTTTCATTGGCATTGCGTTGCTGTAAAGCAGCAATAGCCAGTAGAGGTTGAGTGCGTTCAATACTCATAATTGTAATCCTTTAATCAGGCATTATTTATTTATCTTATACTCTATTGGGTAGAGGTAGCAGGCGATATACCGCTGGCATGCCTGTAAATCATGGTCTGATGGTTATATCGGCGTAGAAACATAAAACTTTAGCCATTCATAACATCATTTTTACACTACCATTTTCCTGAGCTTCTCCGGTAATAACCTGCCCGGAAACCAAGCGGACACGGATATTATCAAAACTTGCAGCATTGTTAATTGCTTTTCCTTTATAACGTACCCGGAAATTTTGCCCATCTACAGTAATGACAACATTTTGTCCGGCTTTAATCACCCAGGGACGCCGGAGCATATTACGAGTGATGAATTGCCCGGCAGGTATGTTGCGAATGGCAATACCATTAAGTGTAACCTTTTTGTTATGGATGATGTCGTTTGGTAGTTTGTCTAAAGCGCCTGTTTTGACCTGAAAATCTTTTTCTCTCAGTACCGAATTACGTTGAATTGCACGATTTGAAACTAAATATGGGCCAGTAACACTGACGTGGATTTGCATAAAACGACGTTGCTGACCACAGTTAACCGGCAGCGAAATATTTCCCCAATTTTTATTGCCCATTGGTGGATGTATTTCAGGAGATTCACATGTTGGCCATTGTTGTTCCGGTGTTTTGATGTCTACGGAAACCTTATAATTCGTGCCGTAATGAATCTGCTTGAAATAATCATTGATTGAACGGGGTAAATCATTTCCCCATGCCAAAGAACCACCAAAAAACAGGTTAAGAAAAAAGGTAAGGGATCCGATAAATTTTAATACAGGTATTTTAATCATTTTTATCTCTCTTACTCTTACCTTCTATTACCTGACACTAGTGAGGTAAACCATGATTCCAAAAATATTCAGTATCTGCTGGATGTTAATAGTGTAACGCGCTTGATTATTAGTTAATGGGATAAATAGCAAATCAATTTGTGTCTATTCTTCGAATCGGCTTTTTCTTCTGAGTTTATGCTGTTAGCGCTCTTAATGCGTTACGGGGCTTGGTTCTGCGGGACTTACCCTAAACTGGCCTATAAAAGCCGGCTATAAAACAGGCGAGGGAGGAATATGCTCGATAAATTAGATACCGCCTTTCATTTTCGACAAGAAGCCCTGGTACTCCGCAACCAGCGGCAGGAAATTCTGTCGGCGAACATTGCCAATGCGGATACCCCTGGCTATCAGGCTCGTGATATCGATTTTGCCGCCCAATTAAGAAAGGTGATGGAACATGGTCGTGTGACGGGGAATGGAATTGGGCTGACTCTGACTTCCAATCGACATATTCCCATTCAGCCTCAGAAACGTTTGGAGATGGATCTATTGTACCGGGTGCCTCACCAGACGGCGATGGATGGAAATACCGTTGACATGGATATGGAACGTAGCAATTTCGCAGATAACAGTCTGAAATATCAGGCTGAACTTACCATGACGAATGCTCAGATCAAAAGCATGATGTCAGTTCTACAGTCACAAGGATAATGGGAATGTCTTTACTCAGTATTTTTGATATTGCCGGCTCCGCGCTTTCTGCTCAGTCTCAGCGGCTGAATGTCAGCGCCAGTAATATGGCGAATGCCGATAGTATCGTTGGGCCGGATGGCGAGCCTTATCGTGCCAAACAAGTCGTATTTCGTGTCGCTGCGCCAGCAGGACAGGAGATCGGCGGTGTGCGCGTCAGTGAAGTGGTGGATGATCCCACACCTTTCCGTCTTGAATATCAGCCGGGCAGCCCGTTGGCGGATGAAAAAGGTTATGTTCGTATGCCAAATGTCGATGTCGTCGGGGAAATGGTCAATACCATCTCTGCTTCCCGCAGTTATCAGGCAAATATTGAAGTTCTCAACACCACTAAGTCCATCATGCTGAAAACCCTGACTCTGGGTCAGTAACAGGAATTCCATTATGGCAGTTACCGCTTCAATCAATGACTCTTTGGATAATTCAACGGTCGGTGAATTAGCCAGCATCACCAAAACACAGCCGCAGAAAAGTGGCGATATCAAAGATAACTTCTTGAATTTGCTGGTTACACAGCTTAAGAATCAGGACCCAACCAATCCAATGCAAAATAATGAACTGACTGCGCAGCTTGCGCAGATCAGTACTGTTGAAGGCATTGAAAAACTCAATAAATCGTTGGGTGCCATTGTTGGACAAATGGAAGGCAATCAAACAATGCAAACGACCATGTTAATTGGTCGTAAAGTCATGATCCCTGGCGATAAAATTTTAGTAGGTTCCAATGAAAAGAAAGAAATCAGTACATTTGGGTTTGAACTGAACCGGCCTGCCGACAGTGTCAAAGTAACCATCAAAGATAAGAGTGGTGCGGTAGTCCGGGAATTGGATATCGGTAAGTTAAATACAGGTGTTCATAACCTCGTATGGGATGGTAAAGACGCGGATGGCAAGGAAGTTGCAGACGGAGCATATAGCTTCACTGTTTCTGCAAGCTATCAAGATCAAGCGTTAGTGACACTTCCGCTGACACAGGGTGTGGTAAACGGTGTCACGCGGGGTGAGGACGGCACTAAATTAGATTTAGGGCTGGCGGGTACGGTAACCATGGATAAAGTTCGTCAGATTCTTTAATTAAACGGAGGACATATGTCTTTTTCACAAGCGGTTAGTGGCTTGAATGCCGCAGCGAGTAATCTGGATGTTATTGGTAATAACATCTCAAACTCAGCGACATTTGGCTTTAAATCTAGCTCAGCCGCGTTTGCGGATGTTTTCAGTGGTTCAGACGTGGGTTTGGGGGTTAAGGTTTCTGGTATGTTTCAGAACTTTAAAGATGGCTCAACCACTAAGACTAATCGCCAGTTGGATATGGCAATTACACAAGGCGGTTTTTTCCGCATGCAGGATTCCAGCGGTAATATTTTCTATTCCCGTAACGGTCAGTTCCAAATGGATAAAGAGCGTAATCTGATCAATATGCAGGGCATGAAGTTGACGGGTTATCCGGCGGTAAACGGAGAAATTCAGCAAGGCGGAGCTGTAGAGCCGCTTTCAATTCCAACGGATATGTTGAATGCAAAAGCGAGCACAGAAGTTAAGTTGAAAGCTACCCTAAATTCAATGCACCCAGCGATTGATCAGGTAAAAAACGCCTTTGATCCGAATAATAAAGATAGCTTTAGCTACAGCACAACTCTGCAAGTCTATGACAGTTTGGGAAATCAACATGATCTCAATATATTCTTCGTGAAAACAGCCAATAATAAGTGGGAGTTTCATGCTAAGGATATCTCTGTAGCAGGTTCTACCGCTCATCATAAATTGGGTGATGTGGAATTTGACGGCAATGGTCAAATGGTCGACATCAATAATGCATTTACATTCAATGTAGAATCTTTGAATGGGTCAATTACTGCACCAATCACCATCGATTTTTCGGGTAGTAAACAGCAGAACATTGCACAAGATTCTACCTCTAATCCAATACAAGATGGCTATGCTGCGGGTAGTTTCATTGACTATCGTGTGGATAATGACGGCAAGATTTACGCTACCTATTCCAACAACCAGAAACAAGTATTAGGTCAGGTAGTACTGGCAAACTTTTCTAATCCTGAAGGCTTGGCTGCGCAAGGTGATAACGTTTGGGTAGAATCCGGCGCATCCGGTAGTCCGGTAGTGGGTCTTGCGGATTCTGGTAACTTCGGCAAGCTGATCAGCGGTGCGCTGGAAGCGTCTAACGTGGATATGAGTCAGGAGCTAGTCAATATGATCGTCGCTCAGCGTAACTATCAATCTAACGCCCAGACTATCAAGACACAGGATCAAATCCTGCAAACTTTGGTCAGCATGCGTTAATAAGCTCAGGCGGATAGCTTTATGGATCACGTTATATATACCGCTATGGGCGCCGCGCGCCAGACACTGGAGCATCAGGCCGTTACTGCTAACAATCTGGCGAACGCTTCGACGCCGGGCTTTAAAGCTCAGCTTGCTGCATTGCGTGCTGTTCCAATTGAAGGTGAAACCCTGCCAACCCGTACTTTGGTTGTTGCCTCCACTCCCGGCATGGATAGCCGTCAGGGGCCAATGAATTATACTGCTCGTCCATTGGATGTTGCTGTCGGACAAAGTGGCTATCTGGCTGTTCAACTTGAAGATGGGACGGAAGCCTATACCCGCAACGGCAGCATCCAGATTTCACCAGAAGGGCAACTGATGATACAGGGGCGTATGTTGATGGGTGAAAACGGGCCAATTGATGTTCCACCACAAGCTGAACTGACCATTGCAGCAGATGGTGCCATTTCTGCCCTGATTGCCAGCGATCCTCCGACTTTATTGGGGCAGATTGGCAAACTGAAAATCGTCAAACCGGAAGCGGGTCAAGTAGTGCGCGGTGATGATGGTTTGTTCCATTTAACGCCACAGGCGCGGGAACAACAAGGTGATGAACTGGCGGCGAGCACTGAAGTGAAAATCATGCCGGGTGTACTGGAAGGCAGCAATGTTAACCCAGTGGAAAGCATGGTGAACATGATCGCCAACGCGCGTCGTTTTGAGATGCAGATGAAAGTTATACACAGTTCTGATGAAAATGCTCAGCGGGCTAACCAGCTTCTCACTATGAGCTAATCGGGGGGATAAATTCATGATCCGATCTTTATGGATTGCCAAGACTGGGCTGGATGCTCAGCAAACAAATATGGATGTAATTGCCAACAACCTGGCAAACGTCAGCACTAATGGTTTTAAACGTCAGCGTGCGGTGTTTGAAGATTTACTTTATCAAACTGAACGCCAGCCCGGTGCAATGTCATCTGAACAGACTAACCTGCCATCCGGTTTACAGATTGGTACAGGGGTTCGTCCGGTAGCGACTGAGCGATTGCACAGTCAGGGTAACCTAGCACAGACCAACAATAGTAAAGATGTGGCAATCAAGGGACAGGGTTTTTTCCAGATCCAGTTACCTGATGGCACAACTGGCTATACCCGTGATGGTTCATTTCAGGTGGATCAGAATGGTCAGTTAGTGACTGCCGGCGGTTTTCAGGTCGTGCCTGCCATCATCATTCCAGACAATGCCACCAAAATTAACATTGCTCGTGATGGTATCGTCAGCGTAAACGTGCAGGGGCAAAACGCGCCGCAGCAGGTTGGACAATTGACACTGACTACCTTTATCAATGAAAGCGGTCTGGAAAGTATCGGTGAGAACCTGTATCTGGAAACCAACAGTTCCGGTGTTCCGGTAGAAAATGCACCGGGCATCAATGGTGCCGGATTGCTCTACAAGGGGTATGTTGAAACCTCTAACGTCAATGTGGCGGAAGAACTGGTCAGTATGATTCAGGTTCAACGAGCCTACGAAATTAACAGTAAAGCAGTATCGACTTCAGATCAGATGCTGCAAAAGCTGACTCAGTTATAACCTAATCATTAATCAGTGGGGAATAAATTCCCCACGATTTCTACGATAAACTTAAGAGCATCGAAGATGGATACAATGCCCGTTGCTGAAAGACAGGCTGAAAAACATGTAGCTTATAGCTCTGCCGGTTTACGGAAAAACCGGGGGAATAAGCGGCATATCAGCAGAACTGTGGCGGTAATCGCATTGTCGATACTGACATTAGGGGGATGTGCTTATATGCCGCACAAACCACTGGTGAAAGGGGTGACAACTGCCAAACCCGCCGAAGCACCTGCCCCAGCGCCGAATGGTTCTATTTTTCAGACTGTCCAGCCAGTCTATTACGGTTATCAGCCACTGTTTGAAGACCGTCGTCCACGCAATATCGGCGATACACTGATGATTATCCTGCAAGAAAATGTCAGTGCCAGCAAAAACTCCTCAGCGAATGCCAGCCGGAATGGTAAAACCAGTTTCGCAGCTGCCCTGACTCCCCGTTTTTTACAGGGATTGATCGGTGGTGATAAAACTGATTTGGGCATGGAAGGTAATAATGAGTTTGGCGGTAAAGGCGGAGCGAATGCGAACAATACTTTCAGGGGTACAATTACTGTGACCGTGGATCAATTGTTGGCAAACGGCAACCTGCATGTTATCGGTGAAAAACAGATTGCTATCAATCAGGGAACGGAATTTATCCGCTTCTCCGGCGTTGTGAACCCGCGCACCATCACCGGCAACAATACAGTCAGCTCCAATCAGGTTGCAGATGCCCGCATTGAATATGTTGGCGATGGTTATATCAATGAAGCGCAGCACATGGGGTGGTTACAGCGTTTCTTTATAAATATCTCACCGTTTTAAAAGAGGATGGTCAGGATGAAAAAATTAGTCGCCAGCCTTTTTACGTTTTTGCTGGTATTGTTCAACACGTTCGCGCTGACCAACGCTTTTGCTGAGCGTATTCGTGATTTGACGACCATTGAGGGTATCAGGGATAACGCGCTGATTGGTTATGGCTTAGTGGTCGGGCTGGATGGCACGGGTGACCAGACCATGCAAACGCCTTTCACTACCCAAAGTTTAAGTAATATGTTGTCACAGTTGGGGATCACTGTGCCGTCCGGTACAAATATGCAGCTTAAGAACGTTGCTGCCGTTATGGTGACAGCCAAACTGCCACCATTTGCGCGTTCAGGGCAAAGCATTGACGTGGTCGTTTCCTCACTGGGTAATGCCAAAAGTCTGCGTGGCGGTACATTGTTGATGACACCACTGAAAGGTGTTGATAATCAGGTATATGCACTGGCACAAGGTAATATTCTGGTCGGTGGTGCGGGAGTTAGTGCAGGTGGCAACAGCCTTAAAATTAATCAACTTGCAGGCGGACGAATTTCCAATGGTGCTGTCATTGAGCAGGAGTTGCCAACAAAATTTGGTCAGAAAGGTATTTTGAATCTGCAATTGAATGAGGATGACTTTAGTCTGGCTCAGCAAATCAGTGATGCTGTCAACCGCCTAAAGGGGGTAGGCACAGCAACAGCGCTGGATTCCCGTACGGTACAGTTACGTTTGCCGATAGAGAGCAGCGAACAGGTGAAATTCTTGTCACAGGTTCAGAACCTGAATATTCGTGTCGGTGCCGGCGACGCCAAAGTGATTTTCAACTCCCGTACAGGATCGGTGGTGATGAACCGTAATGTCACATTGGATAGCTGTGCAATTGCTCATGGCAGCCTGTCTGTGATTGTTGAACGTCAGACGGTAGTCAATCAGCCGAATACACCACTGGCAGGGGGAAATACGGTTGTAACACGCAATACCGGGGTTGGTATTCAGGAGCAGGGCGGTGTGCTACAGAAAGTTGATGCCAGTGCAAACCTGACTCAGGTTATTCGTGCGTTGAACGCTTTGGGAGCAACACCGACAGACTTGATGTCTATTTTGCAGGCGATGGAAAGTGCAGGTTGCTTGCGGGCGAAGTTGGAGATTATTTGATGAATGATTTTCTGACGATGCCGAATGTCGCTTACGATGTGAATTCACTCCATTCACTGAAAGCTAAATTGTCACAGGAACCACAACAAGGGCTACGGCAGGTAGCCCAACAACTGGAAGGCGTATTTGTTCAGATGATGCTGAAAAGTATGCGTTCCTCGTTGCCACAGAATGGCATATTGAGTAGTGATCAGACGCGTTTTTATACTTCAATGTACGATCAGCAGATTGCCCAGGATCTTTCTCAAAAAGGACTGGGATTTGCCGATATGATCGTCAAACAGTTTTCCAATGCTATTCCTAATACTGCTATTCCTAATACTAACAGCGCTCCCAGTGAACTGGCCGGAATTGTGCCGATGCCATTGGATAATGAAATCCTGCATACCCTGCCAAAACAGGCTTTGGAACAGTTTCTGCGTCGGACACTACCTGATAAATCGCCCAATCGTGCAGCACAGTCGAAATCATTGTCAATGACCAGGTCTGTGCCAATGAGCAGTGCCAGCTTTGTTTCTATGCTTTCCGTGCCTGCGCAGATAGCCAGTCAGCAAAGTGGTATCCCCCATTTACTGCTCATTGCGCAGGCGGCGCTGGAATCTGGTTGGGGGCAGCGGGAAATTCTGACCGAAGAGGGTAAACCGAGTCATAACCTGTTTGGCATCAAAGCAGGTAAGAGTTGGCAAGGGCCTGTCACTCAGATTACGACAACCGAATACATTGATGGTGAACCGAAGAAAATACGTGACAGTTTCCGGGTTTATGGCTCTTATCTGGAAGCGGTCACAGATTACGTCAAATTACTGGCGGAAAACCCGCGCTATGCCAAAGTCGCTCGGTCAACGACCGCAGAGCAGGGAGCATACTCCTTACAAGATGCCGGGTATGCCACAGACCCCGGTTATGCCGGGAAACTGGTATCACTGATCCAGCAATTAAAGAGTAGCGGCAATCAGATGGTAAAAGCCTATAACTATGATTTCGATAACTTGTTCTGACCGAACAGCCCAAATCATTTTTGTTCAAGGATCAGAATATCCTGCCGATAACTTTTACAGATAATTTATCCCCTTCGTCTTTCAAGTCGTCTCTTGAAATCCATTGGGTATATACCGATAACGACAGCAGTTGGCCTCCCATGATGGAGGCATAACGGAAACGTAAAAGGATCTACACATGTCCAACAGTCTTATGAATACTGCCATGAGTGGTATTAATGCCGCACAGGTGGCAATGAGTGTAGTGGGTAATAACATTGCCAACTCCAGAAGCGAAGGTTATAACCGACAGACCACCGTAATGACACAAAATAATGGAACTATGTCACCCGCTGGTTTTGTGGGTAACGGTGTGACGGTGACTACCATTAACCGTGAATATAGCGAGTTTATCAATCAGCAATACAGCTCTGCGCAAACCAAACAATCTGCTTTAAAGGCTTATAACGAGCAGATTACCAAAATCAACAACTTGTTGGCAGATAAAGACACCAGCCTGTCGAACTCCATTGAAGACTTTTTCAAAAGTCTGGGGACGGTTGAAAGCAATGCGGAAGACAGCGCGGCAAGAACTACGGTGTTAGGCAAAGCGGGAGGTTTAGTCAGTCGATTTAAAGAATCGGACGAATTTCTGCGTCAGGTTGATAGCAGCATCAATTCTCAGATTGAGCAGAATGTTAAAGAAATCAACAAATACGCAGAAGAAATTGCCAAACTGAATAATGAAATCACCCGTATGCGTGGTGTTGGTACAGGTGAACCGCTGGCATTGCTGGATAAACGTGATCTGGCGGTCAGTAAATTAAATGAGCTGGTGGAAGTGAATGTCACTCAGCAGGATGGCGACGTTTATAACGTTTCATTCGGTGGTGGTATGTCACTGGTATCGGGCAGTAAATCCTACCGGATGGAAGCTATTCCAGCCAGCACCGACAGTAGCCGTATTACGCTGGGTTATAACAATGGCACAGTGGGTACGAGAGAAATTGATGAGCGTTTCATTTCAGGCGGTAAGTTGGGTGGTGCATTGCGTGTGCGCAGCGGAGTTGGCGATTCAACCCGCAATGAACTGAACCAACTGGCGCTGGTCATGGCTGACCAATTTAATCAGGTACAACATGGCGGTTTTGACCTGAAAGGTAAACCAGGCGTTGATTTTTTCAACTTCACTAAACCGGATGTTGTTTCTAACAGCGATAACAAAGGTACGGCTGACATCAAGGTGGCGTACACCGATACCACTAAAGTGAAAGCCAGTGATTACACTCTCAAATATGAAAGTGGAGATTGGAAAGTACAGCGTTTTTTTGATCGCGAAATGGTTGCTGTGACCAAAAATGGCAATACGCTGGAATTCGATGGGCTGAAAGTAGAAATCGATGCTACTAACGCACAGGATCACGACAAATACACACTGAAAACGGTCAGTAACGTCGTGGCAACGTTGGAAGTGAATCTGAAGGATTCATCCCAATTGGCAACGGCGGGAGCCAAAGATGCTGGCCAGAGTGATAACCGCAACGCGAAGAAATTCCTCGAATTACAGGATAAACGTTTGGTGGATGGCAAGGCTTCCTTTGCCGGAGCGTACGCTTCACTGGTAAGTACAGTGGGCAGCAAAGCCAATAGCGCAAATATCAGCGTTGAAACACAAGGCCACATCGTTGATAAACTGAAATCGATCCGTGAATCAATTTCCGGCGTTAATATGGACGAAGAATACGGCGAACTGCAACGTATGCAGCAGTACTATCTGGCAAACGCCCGTGTGATCCAGACGGCGACGACTTTATTTGATGCTATTTTGGGCATTCGCTGATAGCTGTTTTTTATGGTAATTATTCTTGCTAGTAACTATTCGCCGATAACAAAAAGGAAATGATATTGTGCGTGTAAGTACGAATCTATTATACAGCCAAAAAATGAATGGGATTTTTGGCGCCCAATCCAAGTGGATGAAATATGGTGAACAACTATCTAGTGGCCGCCGGGTAATTAATCCATCCGATGATCCTTTGGCTGCATCACAAAGCATCATGGTTTCTCAATCTGAATCGAAAAACCAGCAGTTTATGACTGCTCGTATTTTTGCCAAAAATGCAATGTCATCCCAACTGAGCATTACTTCTAATGTCGTTAAGGTGGCAGCTAATGTGTTTGAGACTTTAGTTGCGGCTGCGGATGAACAGAGTAATCAGGATCGTGAATCCTATGCGCAGCAATTGGAAGGTCTTAAACAAGAGCTGTTAAACCTCGGCAATAAAACTGATGGTAATGGCCGATATATTTTTGCTGGTTATAAAACGGATAAGCCTCCTTTTGTCGCAGATAAAGATGGTAAAGTCAGTTATGCCGGAGGTTACGAAGAAATCACCCAGAAAGTGGATGATAACCGCACAATGGTGATTGCTCATACCGGACAGCAGGTCTTCTTATCAGCGACATCCAGCCCGATTAAAGAGCCTGATGGCAGTTCGAGTGAATCTGATGTTTTTGCCACCATTGATATGGCAATCAAAGCGTTGAGAACGTCATACAGTTCGGTGACTGAAGAACAGAAAAACGAAGCTACGGAGCTGATGAATAAAGCTAACCGTGGTATCCGTAACAGCCTGAATAATTTATCTTCTGTGGAAGCCGTACTTGGTTTACAACTTCAGGAATTGGAGCAACTGGATTCTTTGGGTAGTGAACATAGTATTGCCAATAAAGTTCGCACTGGGGAATTGGTAGATGTGGATTGGACTGCGACTATTTCCAGCTATTACCAGCAACAGGCTGCTTTGCAGGCTTCTTTTAAAGCGTTTACAGACTTAAAAGGAATGTCTCTGTTTGAGATGTATCGATAATTAAGTTTAATGTGAGCTTGTGACTTTCAGGTTCTTGGCTCTTATCTGTTTGCTAATTAAACGGATAAGAGTTTATTCCTTCCCTCTGCTGCTTTTATAACGCATTGTTATTAATAGCCTGAATTTATTATACCTCTTAGTGTGTATTGAATTTTTCGCCTCCGACAAATCCTAGTTTTTCTGTTCATTATATTATTTTATCTTGTGATCAAGATCTGATCTTTGGCAGGCCGAGAGAATGCCGTATTAAGTTTTTTGATATAAACGTTTCAGATTTAATTTAATGAGCTTAAGAAAGGATTAAATCTCGTCTTATGCCTTATAAATAGATGAGAAAAATAAATGAGCATGAAAATTATAAATATACTCGCCTGTATCACCTTTATTTTATTCAGTATTATATTGATAGGATGTTTGTCAACCGTTGATTTTGAGTGGGCGATCGGGGAAGAAGGGATCAATACCGTTTGTGATGTGGTCAGTTCTTTTGTTATTAATGATGACAGAATATTGACAGCACCATTATGTCTCTTTTTTCTTTTGCCATTTATGTTGGTATTTGCAGTGAAAGGCATCAAAGCATTTTCACTGTGTAAATTAAGATCGATCAGTTATGTATTGGTTGCAGGATTTTCAATGGGATATTGGTATTGGATGTTCTTTGGTCGATTTATGGGTTGTTCGTTCGCGACATACTAGTCTCTAATATGTCCTTTAATAAGTCTCATTACCTAAAAATGGTTATTTATTGGGAGATGACAGCAATTTATCTCCCAATAGATAATAACCAAAATATTTTTTAAGTAAGTAAAGTGCGGTTGTGGTATCAAAGTAACGTTCACCTTGGTTTTCTGCGATTTCGACTTCAAATATAACAAACTAATATTATTGTTCCTCTGAAGGATAGAAAACGCCATGATATCTTGCAGGTTTTGTGGTCACTTCGGTGATTATCGAAATATGATGAGATAGTTTTACTCTGACTTTACCCCTGCTTTGGCCATAACGCATTAATAAATATTTTAACATTCGGCATAGACAACATGGTCATATGATTGCCGGGTGCCAGCATTGTATTTAACTGAGTGACATGTGTTTTCCAGCGGGTGATATGGCCTTGTGTTTCTTGCATATCCTCTTCTTTGGCATTAATCAAATGCACTAAGCCGTTATAGTGAGTATGAGGCGTATAGCACGTATTCAGGTTGGCCTGCATGACCTGAACAATACCTTGTAACAAGGATATCGATGAATGGGTAGTGAATAGCCCAGAGCGTATCAGTTCCTGATACAGATACTGGAGTTGTTCGCTTTCCGACTGCTCCTCAAAATCTTTTCTCGTAAGCGGTAGTGGTTGGTTGAGTATCATGTTGTAGATTTTAATTAATTCCATCAATGTTTCGATACGGTCGAAAGACTTGGATTTGCAACCTTGTGGATCAGGTGCTTCGGTATCAATGAGAATAAGATCAGCAATTTGTTCTCCCTGTTCCAGTAGCTGTAATGCAATTTCGAAGGCAACCCAGCCACCAAAGGAGTGCCCTAATAAGTGATAGGGACCTGTAGGCTGCACTTGGCGGATAGCCTGAATGTAATCACGAGCCATCACATTGACACTGGAATGAGGCGGCAGTTTGGGATCTGCTAACCCACGTGATTGTAAAGCATAAACAGGCAAGGATGGCGGTAATGACAAAGCAAGCTCAAGGAGGCTGAAAGCGCTGGCTCCCGCACCCGGAATACAAAAGAAGGGTGAACCAGTTCGAGAGCCGCTTTTGATAGTGACGAGAGGGTTATAATCGTAAAGTTTAGTCATAGAGTCAGATGTTTGATTAATAAGGTGTATTTATTGTGATTCGATTTAGAACTTATTAATAGTGCTATACGCTAAGATCAATGTCAAAACCGATAGTAGAGCGATAGCCTCTTTCTGTACCCATCAGAATGACATAAAGATCAGGCAAGCTAAGTGTGTTACCTGCGTCGATATGATCTTGCCAGTGGCGGGCGAAACGATTTGCGAGATTGACAGGGTGATCCTGATTACCACGTGGCAGACCGTTGGGAGCACCGATATTGGCATGACCAAAACTGGTTAACCCCGTCCAGTGAATTGTGGGAAAATTAACGCTATAAACTTCTGGCAGGGATAAGGTAAATACATTTTCTAAACCCTGAGTAATTGCTTCATCTGATGATAATTGAGTACCATGACCATAACTGTTTGATTGACCAAGGACAATTAATAATGGCGCGTCATTAACTTTCCACGGAGAATGTGTTATGTCAGAAGGATATGATTGTTTATATGTCATTAATTTCTCCTTTTAAATTGTGTGATCTATTACTTCTCCTCGAAAAATGTTATTTATCTCTTTCTATTAGACTACTTTAAAGAATTTAACTTACTGTATTCTGATTGTATATAGAGGGGATACATATTATGTATAACTTTTTATGGAATTACTCTGAGATAAAGCTGATTTTATTCAGCCGATAATTTTATCTTTTGTTATCTATGCTTCCGAGGATTAGTTTCCTTGCCATCGTAATGCAACTTGAAATCTATTGGATATAAAATCAGATAACAAACTAATTGGATAGTGTTATTTTTACTATGTTTAAAAGTTGATGGAATATAATATATCTGGAATCGTAAATATTCTCTCAAATAACAGTGTGTCTGATAAATGAACTAAAGTTGGCCCGGGATGCGGGATTGTTGATGATATTTATCACCAAAGCCTTCCCAAAGCCTTCCGGAAAATGTCAGATGACATTATTCGGCGCTTAATTGTGGCTAAAGCAGAAATAAGAGTTTCGGTTAGTGCGTTAGATACCAATGTACAATTGAAACAACGGCTGGACTTTATTGAAAATTATCGTAATTCAGGAGGGATCGTAATCCCCATAGTATTAACTGCATTCTTTAAAGACATTACATTGATGGAACGACAACAAAACATTGTCGACTGGATGGTAAAATATGACTAAGCCACTGGAAAAAGGTGATGAATTCTGGAGTGGTCGTTTATATCCGAAACAACTTGTTTTCCCCACAACAACGACGATCCCAGAAAATTATCAGGGTATCGATAGTAGTTATCTTTCCACACTGCAACTGGATGAAATCCAAAAATTATTCATTGATCCGGTTAAGACACATCAGGAAGTTATCCAATCTGATTTGCCTCTATCCAGCCCTAAAATGTGTGAAGTTTCTGATATGCGCCGTCGCGCCAAAGAGCATTGAGAAGGTGTAAAGATGAAAATTAGCGAAGTCGTGGAATCAGAAAATGGTTCCAAAAAATATTTATTGTCAGCAAGTGATTCAGATTTAAGAAAAAGCGTTGAATCAACTTTCTTTATGCATACAGAGCAACGTTTGCCTTACCTCTGTAGATCCAGTCAATATGGTTGCGCTGTTGGTTGTGTATTCTGTGAAACGGGCAGGCAGCAGCCATTAGGAAACATGACGACAGAGCAAATAGTACAGCAAGTTGTATTATGCCGTGATCATTTATTACATTCAGGGGCACTGGGAGGTGATGAAGGGCTTAATACGATATTGTTTGCCGGAATGGGGGAGCCAATATTGAATTTGAAAGAGATCAGTGGTGCAGTCACTGAGTTTAAAAAGCAGACATTGGCAAATAGGGCCACACTAACAACGGGCGGTATTCGCCACGCGGGAGATAAAATTTATGATCTTCCACTGGATACCGTTTCCATTTCGCTCCATGCTACCACTGATGAACAACGCAATATGTTGATTCCATCAAAAGCGAAATTTGGTATTAAAGAACTTCTTGAGCATTTTTCAACCTATCATCACCATACTGGTGTTCCAGTTATTGTCAATTATCTGATGTTAGAGGGAATAAATGATTCACAACAGGATTTAACACGGTTAAAAGATTTGGTGGATAAAGACATATTTGTTATCAAGCTAAAATACCTGAATGAAGTTAGTGATATAAATGGAATATCATTGAATCCTTCAGAAGAGATGCCTGCTTTTGCTAAAGCACTTACTGAAGCCGGTTTCCGATGCATATCAGATAAAAGTGATAGTACAGAAATTTTGGGTGGTTGCGGGCAACTCAAATCTCAGGTCAGAGATATTCGCAGTAAGTATCGAATTATGTAAAGTGTAATTGCAATATAACCTATGGATTTTAAGATGTAACTTGAAAGACGACGGGTATACCACAAATTTATAGAAAAGATCCAATGGCTTGGAATAATAACATACCAAGCCATTGATTGATTTATCTGAAATGATGCGAAATTATGGACATCTATTTAAGGTGTCCGTCTGATGAAGTTTGAGCCAATATAAGTCAGAAAACTTACAGATAGATTACTTAAACCAACCACTGGATTTTTTCTCTCTGGCTTTGCCTTCGCTTTCTAACAGAGACTTAGCGCCCGATGATAAATTACGGTTGGCATCAGCTTCTGACTGGATAACATCCGTTTTTGCTGCCTGGGTTTTTAGTTCTTGATCAATGAACTCATTTTCACGCTTCGTTCTGGCTGAACGTTTCTCTAGTTCAAGTTTTTTCATCTCTATTTCGAGTTTGCGTAGTTCATCTTCATAAGTCTGATCCCGTTTCTTATCTGCCGCTGCTTCAGCCAGCACTCTTTGTTTTTCAGCTTTGCGGATAGCTTCTTGCTTTCTGATTTTTTCTGCTCTGACAGCAGTTTCTCTTTGCTTTCTTTCTCTTTCCGCTCTGGCTGCTCTTTCTAACTGCGCTTTCTTTTCGGCCTGCTGTTTTTGCTCTTCTGCTTTACCTTCACTTTCTGCCTGAGCAATGGCAGAAAGCTGGCTTTGAAGAGGTGAAGCAAGTACAGGAGTGGATAGAACGATCAGTAAAGATGTAATAAGAATTTTTTTAATCATGGTTCACCTGCTTATTTTTTATCCTGGCACGTAGCATTAGGCTGAACGCGCGTTTCGTTTGCTCTGGTTGAAATGACTACCGCTAGCCCTGGAGTGAATTGGCATGTGCGCCCAACTTGAGTTGAGGTGTAAATTTTAGTGTTTTCTTTATAGGTAAGAGAGACACCTTCAACGATGACTTTATCATCTACTATTGATCCTGCTGCTGCACCAAGTGCGCCACCACCGACTGCACCTGCCGCAATACCTGCTCTGGAACCGGGACCTGCGTTATAACCCACAACACCACCAGCCACAGCACCAAGAATGGCACCAAATGTTTGAGCAGCTTGTCTATTGGAGTTGTTTTCTACAACGATTTTGGCAGGAAGGACAGAAATGATATTGATTGTCTTTGTTTCTTGTTTTTCGTTTAACTGAGTTGTGTCATAAACATCTGCTGCAAATGAATCAGCATTGGATTGGCATCCACTGATGATAATTGCAGAGGCTGCGATTGCTGAGATGCAAAATGATTTCATTTTCACTTTTTATTACCTGCTAAACTGCAAAAAGGAGAATAATGCATTATTTTGTGAGAAAAAACAATATCATATCTGAATTATGTTAAATTAGCTCAGCCAACAAAGAGGGAATTTGAAAGACGAAGGATATAGCACCAGCTCTCTAATAATCATTGCTAATCCAGGGATTTTGTTGTTGCACATTAGCCAATTTTTCTACTTTATTTGGGGAAAGCTATTTTTGTTGTATAAAGCTATTTTTGTTTTATAAAACTATTAGCCTGAAATTACTGGAAGAAGGATTATTATATTTTTTACTGAGAAAACATGAATTAATCCTTTATTGAATAATTAATGGTTAATCAGGTATAAAAAAAGAAATAGCAAGGTAATTAACAAATTATATTCTGGAGGATATGATAGTTAAACATTTCCTGTTTTTTATAAATTTTAAAATACATTATCTGACGATAAGATAACATCTATCTTGAATAAATCAGTTTCCATATCTCAATCAATATCTGAAATACGCAATGCTCACTGGCATATAAATTCCAGTCAGGAAGAACGGGATCAAGAATATTGCTATTTCTGGATTTATAACGGGCATTGAAAATACATCAATGAGGGTAATAACATGATTCGATTTGAGGATAAGGTTGTCATTATTACTGGCGCAGGAAGCGGTATTGGGGAGGCTACAGCGAAACGTTTTTCGCAAGAGGGGGCCATTGTTGTATTAGCAGGACGGGATACTGATAAGCTTCATTGTGTTTTCAGTGAACTGTCATCGGAAAAAGCGTTGGTGATCCAGACTGATGTTACAGATCGGGAATCAGTTAAAAATATGGTTGATGAAACGGTCAGGCATTTTGGCCGGATCGATATTCTGGTGAACAATGCAGGATTGTATGCAGTCGGCGATTTATTGAATATCTCAGAAGAAGAGGCTAATGCGGTATTAGCGACGAATTTCAATGGCGTGCTTAATTGTAGTTATTTTGCTTTACCTCATTTGCTGAAAAGTAAAGGATGTATTGTCAATAATGCCTCTATATCTGGTTTAGGGGGAGATTGGGGTGGCGCTCACTATTGCGCGTCAAAAGGCGCTGTCGTTAATCTCACCCGTGCTATGGCTCTGGATTATGGTTCACAAGGTGTTCGTGTCAATGCCGTTTGTCCAGGTTTAGTATTGACCCCGATGGTCGCACGTCTTGACGAGGAAACTCTTGAGTCTTTCGATAGCCGTATTTCGTTGAAACGGCCAGGGCAGCCTTCTGAAGTGGCCGCTGCTATTGCATTTTTGGCGAGTGAGGATGCCAGTTTCATTAATGGTGTGAACTTGCCAGTAGATGGCGGGCTAACGGCATCCAATGGTCAACCTAATTTTAATTAAAGGTGCCCGTTAGGTAACTGATTGAAAAGTGGCTCCACAGTCTACAGATTGTGGAGCCGTTTAATTTTTATTTCATTTCATGATTGCAGTTTGAGCGATTAAATTCGGTTGAGTGATTTTGGTTTATGGCCTTAGCCAGTTCACATAATGTGGGATGAGTAAACAACGTTGCTAATGGGATCTCCATGTTTTGTTCACGCATACGGGCTAACAATTGTATCGCTATCAATGAATGACCTCCTAACGCGAAGAAATTATCATGGCGGCTTACTTGTTCCAGTTTCAGCAACTTTTGCCATATTTCAGCCAGTGCAATCTCTACTTCACCGAGCGGCGCTTTATAGTCGGAATGGCCGGAAGTTACAACGGCAGATTGGTCTGGTATCAGCAAATCTTGCACTAAGCCAGCCTGAACAGCACTAAAATCCGCCAGTAATTGCTGGCGTTCTTTATCGGGCAAAGTAGAAATATCCATGATTGGTTTATGAGGTTCGTTTGCCAATGTTTTTACCAGATCCGTTAGGGCCGTCGTCATGCAGGCAATCAGGCGCGCCGGATCGATTCCCGATACAGTCTGGGCTGTCAACAGGAAACCTCTAGCCAAATCATCTACTGCCAAGTAGAGAGGGTAATTGGTTCTTTCCCGTCCTGTCACCAGGCGTATGCCTTCCCATAGGGTGTTAGTCACGTTTGATTGACTATGGCGATAGTTAAGCAGTGTATTAAACAGTGGCAGAGGCGGTGTTACACCACTACAGCGCTGAGCCAGTGCCAGTGGTGCCTGTTCGTGCTCAAGTAACTGCGTCAGACTGCGGTAGGCCGCTTGCACAGTTTCTTGTGCGCTGTTCTCTGCAAGTTGGATGCGCACAGGCAGAGTATTGATAAACAGCCCCAGAATCTGCTCAATGTCAGCATTTCCCTGCATGCGTCCGAGCAAGACTGTCCCGAAGACGACATCATCTCGTCTGCTTATTTTTGCCAGAACTTGTGCTAGCGCGACATGGAACAATACTCCGGGACTGACTCCCTGACGACGCGCCTGTTTGCGGATAGCTCTGGATAGGGCGGCGTTAAGTGGCTTGACGACCTCGGTTATCTGTCTATTTTCACTGTAGATATCCACTATTCCGAAAGGCGCGGTTGGTGCATCCACATCGGCGAGCATTTCACGGAAAAAAGTTTCGTGATCTGATATCGGTACGCATAAAGACTGAGCGATAAAGTGACGATAAGGCAGTGCAGGAGGTAACAGTTTGGTATGCGGGTGCAAAAGTTCTTTGATTTCAGTGATGATAATATCCAACGATATATGGTCATTAAGTATATGGTGGCAGCAGAAAGCCAGCAACCATTCACCTTGATGCGGATCATAGGCAATATCGGCAGATAATAGCGGTGCCTGACTTATATCAAGACGGCGCTGGTGTGGGGCGGTATGCGCCAGTAACTGGGAAGAAATATCGTTATCACCGTCCGGCACAAAGTTGTTGATATGCAAGGAAGCCTGACGCCATACAACTTGCACTGGTTGTGTTAAGCCTTCCCAGCAAATAGCTGTGCGCAGAATATCATGGCGATTAATGAGCTGTTGTAAGGCTGCCAGAAAAGCATCAAGACGTTCGCGGGTGTCGAACGTAAACAAGGTATGTAACAGATAAACGTCTCCTTGTGTTTGCATCAGATGGTGGAACAACATACCTGCCTGTAATGATGCGAGTGGGTAGATATCCTGAATATTGGTGATGCCATCGGGAACGGCGGCGGCGATAGTATCAATTTCGGGTTGTGTCAGAGAAACCAGTGGCAGCATATCAGGAGTAATGGCGGTGCAGTCATCAGGGATCAGATTAGGCGGTATAGCGGACATGGTGGATGTGGCCGCGTTATTTTCAATGTCCTGCATTACTTTTGCCATTTCAGCCAATATCGGAGTGACAAAAACGGTTCGTATATCAAGGCTCCAACCCCGGCTGCGCAGTCGTTCGATCAGATGGATAATCATCAGAGAATGACCACCCAGTTCAAAGAAATGGTCATAGCGGCCAACTTTTTCCAACCCTAATAATGTTTGCCAGATCTCCACCAGAACTCTTTCTTTTTCACCGAGCGGTGTTTCATAAGCTTGAGTCACGATTGATGACTGATCCGGCATCGGCAGGGCTTGGCGGTTGAGTTTGCCATTGGGAGCCAACGGAAAAGCACTCAGTATCACAAATGCACTGGGCAGCATATAGTCAGCAAGGTATTGTGCGAGTTGCTGGCGTAGTTCTGCGGGCACAAGTTTTGTATTGGGTTCGGCGGTCAGATAAGCAACAAGGCGTTTATCACCCCCTGTTTTTTCATAAGAAGCATCTTCGCGAGCAAGCACAATAGCTTCACGCACGCCCTGACATTGTAGCAATCTGGTTTCGATTTCTCCCAGTTCAATACGGAATCCGCGGATCTTGACCTGAAAATCATTGCGACCGAGGTACTCGATATTGCCGTCAGATCGCCAGCGAGCCAGATCGCCAGTTTTATACATACGCGCGTTGGGGTGCTCGCTAAAGGGGTCAACAACAAATTTTTCTGCTGTTAGCTCTGGTTGATTTGAATAACCACGGGCGACGCCCATGCCTCCGATATAAATTTCGCCACTTACGCCGATAGGAACTGGCTGACCGAGTGTGTCCAGAATATAGACACGGGTATTAGACAGTGGGCGCCCAATCGGAATGTTGTTGGTGATAACGTTGTTGGTATTGGTAATAGAGGGAGTGTTTTTATTATCTGACACTGTTCCTTTGTCTACTGTCATGTCCTTGTTTATCGGCATAGTAGTTGCAGTAACGGTGATCTCTGTAGGACCATAGGCATTGATCCAACGGCAGGATTGTGTTTCCGGGTACGATAGCCAGTCCATTAAATAGCGGTGCTCTACTTTATCACCTCCAACAATAATGGTACGCAGGTAGGGGCTGAAACCACTGCGTCTGACTATCATTTCTTGTACCCAATGGTGCCAGAAGGCGGTCGGTATATTGATAATGGTTATTTTCTGTTCACGCAAAAAATCGATAAAGGTGACATCCGGTATTTTGATATAGGATGGGCGCAGAACCAGTGTGGCACCTGAAGCCAGAGTAGGAAAAATATCTGACACTGAAATGTCAAACGCGAAGGTCACAAATTGCAAAACCCGATCGCCCAAGTGAGGTTCACTCACCTGACATTGAGCATGAATAAGGCTAACGATATTGTGGTGTTCCAACATAACGCCTTTTGGATTTCCGGTTGAACCAGAGGTGTAGATGATATAAGCCAAGTGGTGCGGCTTGATCCCCATTTGCGGGCTATCAGGATTATAGGCAGGCAGTTTTTGCATGTTACCTTGGTGAATTTCGTCGTCCAGCCGCCAGATGGGAATATCCTGTATTGGTAAACGTGTCTGTAATTGTTTCTGGGTCAACAATAATACCGGTTTGCAGTCCGATAACTGATAAACCAGCCGTTCGGTGGGGTATTCTGGATCAAGTGGAATATAACCGGCACCGGCTTTTAAGATCCCGAATAGGCCGATAATCATGTCTAAACCCCGTTCAACATGAATGGCGACACGATCATCAGGGTGAACACCAAAGGCAATTAGTCCATGTGCCAGTTGATTGGCGCGACAGTTCAGTTCGTGGTAACTCAAAGATTGGCCTTCAAATATCACCGCTGTCGCGTTTGGAGTGCGTTGTACTTGTGCTTCGAACAGTTGATGAATCAACGTACTGTCCGGCAAGTTAACTCCGGTATTTTGACAGGATTGAGGGGTATTGAAATCCACCAGTAATTGTTGGCGCTCCTCAGCAGATAACATCAGCAGGCGGCCAATGGCTTGGGTTTCATCGGTTGCGATGGCAGTTAGCACATTGATGAGATATCCAACCATGCGTTCAACTGTTGTGTGCTTGAAGAGATCCGAAGCGTATTCCAGATAACCATTGAGGTCATCCAAAGTTTCGGACAGTGACAGCGTCAGGTCAAAGTACGCGCTGGGATGTGGCTGTTCTATCGGTGAGACAGATAAACCCGGCAATTCAAGAGACTGAGTGGAAGTGTTGTTTAGGGCCAGCATAACCTGAAAAATTGGGTTGTAGCTCAGGCTGCGTTCAGGTTGCAGAATTTCCACTAATTGTTCAAAAGGCAAGTCTTGATGTGCATAAGCTGCCAGCGCACGTTCACGAACGTGGGTGAGCAGATTTGCCACAGAATCGCACGGTTTCAGCTCAATGCGCAAAGGCAGGGTATTGACGAAAAAGCCAATCAATCCTTCAAGTTCACTCAGTGGACGGTTAGCGACAGGCGTGCCGATGACAATATCATCCTGCCCGCTTAAACGGGTAAGTACGATCCCCCAGGCTGCAAGCAGGATCATAAATAACGTCGTGTCTTGACGCTGTCCGAGTGTTTTGAGAGCAGACAGTAAGTCAGCATTCAGGTGAACAGGGACGTGACTGCCAGTGTATCGTTGTTCCGGCGGGCGTGGATAATCTGTAGGAAGATCGAGCAATACCGGTGCACCCTGAAGTTGTTTTTGCCAGAAATCCCGTTGTGTAGTGAGAACCACACCTTGTAACCATTTCTGTTGCCAGACGGCATAATCCGGGTACTGGATGGGGAGGTGAGGTAAAGGATCGCTATATTTTCCCAGTGCGGTACGGTAAAGAGCACTTAGTTCCCGGAGCAGTATCCCCACCGACCAGCCATCGGTAATGATGTGATGCTGGGTCAGGAGCAATACATGTTCTTCATCAGATAGTTGCAGTAATTGGCCCCGAATCATTGGCTCATTAGCAAAGTCAAATGGCGTTTGTGTTTCGAGTTCTGCCAATTCGTTAATACGGGTCATGCGAGATGTTTCGTCTAAACTGCGCAGATCTTGATAGGCCAGAGAAAAACCAGTATCTGCACTATCAATATATTGGTGAGGCTGTTCATCAATCAGGACAAAACGGGTACGTAAACTTTCATGTCGGCTGACGAGATGGTTAAGCGCAGTCGCAAGAGCAGTATGATCGAGATGTCCGCTGAGATGCAGGGCCATCGGGATATGATAGGCCAGATTGGTTTTGGTATTGAGATGGATGATAAACCACAAGCGTTGTTGAGAGAAAGAGAGTGGTAAGGGTTGGCTACGATCAGTCGCAGAAATAATGATTTGGTTTGTCACAGGGGTGTCGATAAGCACGGTTGCTAAATCGGTCAGGACAGGGTGGGAAAAGAGTTGCTGTAAGTGCAATTCCCGCGCCAGTTTCTGGCGTATTCGGGCAGCAAGTTGGATAGCCAGCAGGGAGTGACCACCGAGTTCAAAGAAATGATCGTGACGACTAACTTGTTCCAATTTCAGCAGTTCTTGCCAAATCTCGGCCAATCCTGTTTCCATGCTTCCGATGGGCGCTTCATAATTGCGGGTCACCAGTGCCGTCTGCGCGGGTATTGGCAGTGCCTGACGATTGAGTTTGCCATTAGGTGTCAATGGAAAGGCATCAAGCGTCACAAAAGCGCTGGGTAGCATATACTCGGCAAGGTGTTGCGCAAGTTGCTGGCGTAATTCTGCCGGCACCAGTATCGCATTTGGTTGAGCGAGTAGATAAGCAACCAGACGTTTTCCATTCCCTGTTTTTTCACCCTCTGTTTTTTCATAAGAAGTATCTTCTTGAGCAAGCACAACGGCTTCGCGCACATCGTGACATTGCGCCAGTCTGTTCTCAATCTCGCCAAGTTCGACACGGAAACCGCGTATTTTGACCTGAAAATCATTCCGGCCAAGGTATTCAATATTACCGTCAGGTAACCAGCGAGCCAGATCGCCACTTTTGTATAGACGAGCATCAGGGGCTGAAGAAAAAGGATCAGCAATAAAGTGTTCGGTTGTGAGTTCTGGGCGGTTCAGATAACCGCGGGCAACACCGACTCCACCGATATAAATTTCACCTGTAACACCGATTGGAACCGGCTCCCCATGGCGATCAAGAAGATAGATTTGAATATTGGTAATAGGCCGTCCAATGGGAACCTGCCCGATATAACGATTCGGAACACATCTCCAGGCGGTAACATCAATTGCTGCTTCAGTTGGACCATATAAGTTGTGTAATTCACAGTGAGGAAAACGGGACAGGCATTGCTGCTGCAAGGCATAAGAAAGCACTTCGCCACTACACAGAATATGGCGCAGAGAACAGCAACTTCCGGCTGGCGTATCATGCAGAAAATGTTGCAGCATGGAAGGGACAAAATGAAGCACGGTAATGCTGCGTTTTTCGATTTCACTCAGTAAATAGCTGGGATCTTTATGACCGTCAGGACGAGCCATAATTAACTGCGCACCAAACATCAAAGGCAGGAAGAACTCCCAGACGGAAACATCAAAACTGAATGGTGTCTTCTGCAAAACCCGATCCTGCGGGGTTAGCCGATAGGTCTCCTGCGCCCAGAGCAAGCGGTTCATGACACCACGATGCTCATTCATCACGCCTTTGGGTAAGCCCGTCGAACCAGAGGTATAAATGACATAAACCAGATGATGTGAGGTGAGGCTAAGAGTTTGTCGGTCCGGGTTGCTGGTTGGCATATCTTCAATAAAGGACACTGTATCATCAAGATTTACAATGGGTATGGAGCGGATGAATTGTTCAATAAACGCCGTCTGGGTGAGTAAGACAACAGGGGACGCATCCTCAAGTATATAGGCCAGTCTTTCGGCAGGATAGCTTGGGTCAAGCGGAACATAGGCACCACCGGCCTTAAGGATAGCGAGCAATCCCACTACCATTTCCAGACTGCGTTCAGTACAAATCGCCACCCTATCATCAGGGCGGACACCTAAAGTAATCAGATAATGGGCTAGACGATTGGCTTGGTGGTTCAATTCAGCATAACTTAACGACTGTTCTCCAAAAATGACAGCAATTGCATCAGGATTGCGTTGCACCTGTTTTTCAAATAATTCGTGAATAAACGCATCATGTTGTGGGAAATCTGCCGCTGTATCTTGAGAAAATGAAAAGTCTTGACGGGATTGAACTATGTTGAAATCCACCAGCAACTGTTGACGCTCGCTAGCGGGCAAAATCGAAATCTCCAAAATTGGCTGGTGAGGTGAGGTTTCCAGCGCCTCGACCAAGCCTGTCAGGGCTGTGGTCATATAGCCAATCAGACGAACCGAATCGATGTTCGATACAGTTTGGGCAACCAGGCTAAACTCATCACCCCAATCATCAACAAACAAACCGATGGGATAATTAATCCTCTCTTCTTGCATCAACAGACGTGTACCTTCCAATTTAGCAAAGGTGGTATCCGATTGACTATGACGATAGTTAAGCAGGGTGTTGAAAAGTGGTAAAGGTGGTATTACGCCGCTACAGCGCTGGGCCAGTGTCAGTGTTGCCTGCTCGTGTTCTAACAATCTCATCAGGCTGAGGTAGGTCTCTTGAACGGTTGTCTGTACGCTATTCTCCGTAAGCCTAATCCGAATAGGTAAAGTATTAATAAGCAGTCCCATAACTTGATCGATGCCGGAACTGCCTTGCATACGCCCTAACAATACCGTGCCAAAGACCACATCATCACGCCCGCTGGTTTTTGCCAGCACCAGAGCTAAAGCAACATGAAACAAGATACTGGGACTGACACACTGACGTCGGGCCTGTGTGCGGATAGCTCTGGACAGTGCAGTATCAAGTGGCTGTTTGGTTTCAGATATTTGCTGCTCGCCACTATTTTGTTGCTCACCGCTATGAAGATCCAGTATTTCGAAAGAGGCTGTTGGCGCATCTACATCAGAAAATACTTTGTGGAAATAGGCTTCGTGAGTTGAAGTCGATACATGCAGGGATTGAGCAACAAAGTTACGATAAGGTAATACGGGTGGCAATGTTTCGGCATGGCTATGCAGTAATGTACCGATTTCATCAATGATACGCTCCAGTGTGATATGGTCACAGACTAAATGGTGGATGCACAGTGCCAGTAACCACTCATTCTGAGCTGGATCATAGGCAATGTCGGCAGAGACTAACGGAGCCTGACTTATATCAAAACGGTGTTGGTGGGGATCAGTGTGTGTCAGTAATTGAGAGGAGATCTCCTGCTCGCTATTTGCCAAAAACGTATTAATGTTCAAAGAGGCCTGCCGCCAAACGACCTGTACCGGCTGTGCTAATTCCTGCCAATAGATTGAAGTGCGCAGAATATCGTGACGGTTAATCACCAGTTGTAAGGCTGCCAGAAAGGTATCGAGCCGTTCGCGGGTGTTAAAGGACAGTAAATTGCGTAATAGATAAATATCCCCCTGTTTCTGCAACAGATAATAGAAAAGAATGCCTTCCTGTAGTGGTGCGAGTGGATAGATATCTTGAATATTGGCAGCTCCTCTGGGAATAGCTGCGGCGATAGCATCAATTTCTTGTTGAGACAGAGAAACTAGAGTCAGTATGTCGGGTGTAATGGTAGTACAGCCGTCAGGGATGAGATTAGGCGGAACGGTGAATACAGCCGCATTTTCTTGTTCTATATTTCCTTGAATTGTCTTTTTCTGAGCCGACAGTATTGCGTTTGCCATCTCGTGCAGTACTGGTCTGGTAAATATGATCTGGATATCAAGAACCCATCCCATATTGCGCAGTTGTTCTATCAGACTAACGGCTATCAATGAGTGGCCGCCAAGCTCAAAAAAGTGGTCGTAGCGGCTGACATGTTTCACTCCGAGCAATGTTTGCCAAATTTGGCTCAGAGTGGTTTCGATGTCTCCTATAGGCGCTTGGTAACTGCGAGTGACGATTGCGCTGTGATCTGGTTTTGGGAGAGCCTGGCGGTTGAGTTTGCCATTGGGAGTCAGAGGAAAGGTGTCGAGCGTCACAAAGGCACTGGGTATCATGTATTCTGCAAGATGTTGTGAGAGTTGTTGCCGTAAGGCCATTGGCTCCAATTCAACATCTGCCTCTGGTAGTAAGTAGGCGACCAGATGTTTTGAAGCTGACCTATTGTCATCAGACGTATTTTGATGAGAAAGATTCTCATGGGAAAAATCTTCATAAGGTAGCACTATAGCTTCATGTACACCGTGGCATTGCCGTAATCTTGCTTCGATCTCTCCCAGTTCAATGCGTAAGCCACGTAGTTTGATTTGAAAATCATTGCGGCCTAGATATTCAATCTTGCCATCGGGTAGCCAACGCCCCAGATCACCAGTTTTGTACATACGTGCGTCGGGTTCAGAAGAGAACGGATTGGTAAGGAAACGTTCAGCAGTGAGTTCTGGGCGGTTCAGGTAGCCGCGGGCAACGCCGACACCAGCGATATGAATCTCTCCTACAATCCCTAACGGAACGGGTTGACCATAAATATCAAGAATATAGATTTGGGTATTAGCAATGGGATAACCAATCGGCGGCGCTTTGTCTTCCTGACTGTCACATTGGTAAAAAGTGGCACAAATGGTGGTTTCAGTCGGGCCATATACATTGAGCATCCGTCGTCCTTGTGCCCAGCGTTTCACCAGCGTAGGCGGACACGCTTCCCCTCCCAGGATTAAGGTTTGTAGTGTTGCCGGAATAGTATCCATTGTTGCCAGAACCGTGGGGGATAAGATGCAGAGAGTAATAGCATGTGTCTCTAAATAGTCAGACAGCGTTGTACCCGGCAGAAGGTTGTCCCGTTTGGCAAGATAAAGGCGGGCGCCTGCCATGAGGGTCATAAAACATTCCCACATACAGGCATCAAAACTGTTTGAGGCAAATTGCAGGATTCGATGATCTGGTGTGATGGTTAGTACGTTTTTCCGGGTGACAATATAATTACACAAACTGCGATGTTCTATCATGACGCCTTTGGGCTGCCCTGTAGAGCCGGAGGTATAAATGACATAAGCCAGATGGCGGGAAGTCATCCCCAGTGCCCGGGCTTTTGGGTTTTCTTCTGATCCTTCATCCAAAACAGAATATTCTGGTGTATCAAGCAATGGTGTATCAAGCAATATAGTTGGCAGGTTACTGTTCCACGTTTCTGCCATTGTTTTCTGGGTAAATGCTTTTTGAGTAATCAGAGCCACGGGGTCTGAATCATTGAACATATATGCCAGCCGCTTGGCCGGATAAGTCGGATCGAGTGGCACAAAGGCGCCACCAGCCTTGAGAATACCTAATAAACCGACCACCATTTCCAGACCGCGTTCAACACAAATTGCCACCCGGTCGTCAGGACGCACGCCGAACGCAATCAGATGATGTGCCAGACGATTGGCTCGTTTATTCAGCTCTTCGTAGCTTAATGATTGCTCTTCAAAGAGCACGGCTATGGCATCTGGTGTGCGCTGCACTTGTGCTTCGAACAGTTGATGAATTAGTGCCTCCTGTGGAAACTCAGTTTGGGTGGCGTTGAAATCCACCAAAACTTGTTGGCGTTCAATGTCGGTCAGGATAGGCAGATTGACTATTTTCGTATTCGTAAGAGATGGTGTTTCCAGAGAAGTGAGAGCGGCATCAAGCAAGACCGCAAGGCGGGACTGAAGCGTTATAACTTCCGTAGTGCTCAGGTAATCAGGAGAAAAATAGAACTCAATGGAAAGTGGGGAATCAATATCTTCATGACAGGTGTTTGTGTATTGTTTGATTCTGATAGCGAGAGGATAAGGAGCACCAGAATGTAGGTCGAAGAGTTTGACGTTGGTGCTTTCTCCTTCCATATGCAGATTAACTCTGAACGGTTCGAAAGATAAGGTCACGTCAAATAATCGAGGAGCCGAGAATTTTTGTCGGGTATGTATTTGTCGGTTTAGTTCTACGATGGGAAAGCTTCGGTGCTTATAGCAAAGATTCATTTCGGTTACGACTTTGTGTATGACATCACGAAATGTATCCTCTGGTGAAAGGGTGATGCGAATAGGGAGCACGGATGCGAACATTCCCATCGTGTGCTTCTGTTGTATATTTTGGCGATTGTGTAAGGGAATACCGATAACGATTTCATCCACATCTGCTGTTCGAACGAAATAGCAGGCCAGAAGGGCATACATGAAATGCAGAAGGGGGAATCCCTGTTTGCCACCGGCCTTTTTAATACGTTCAAAAAGTGTCTGGTCGACTGACCAAATAACAGGCTTGGAAGCGATAGGTTTAGCTTGTTTGTGGCTCTTGATATTATTGGCATCAGTGTTATTGAAATTAGGGAGCTGGAGTAAGGGAGGAGGCAGGTTTTCATAACGCTTCAACCAAAATTGCATATCTTGTAAGTAATGTTCAGAAGCAAGGTAATTGAGGTTATCCGTAATAAAATCCAGATAAGAGTGAGCTGAGTTACTCAGTGTTTCTCCTCTCATCAGAAGGTTATAGTGATCAATAACCTTGTCAAGCAGTATGCACAGGCCAGTTCCATCAATAATTAAATGATGACTGCAAAACTGCCAGTACCGACAGGTATTGCTTACTCGCAATAACTTGGAACGCCATAATTCATCATTCAGTTGAAATGGACGTATAAACTCGGCATCCATGTATTGTTGTACTCTGATTTCAGCATCTTGATACGATGAAAAATCGACTATATCCATAGCTACAGACAGAGAATGAACAATCTCTTGGGTGGGCAAAGCGTGGGTGTTGGTAAATCGTAAACGTAGAGTGTCATGACTATAAACAATATTTTCAAAGGCACGGATAAATAATTCTTCATTCAGCTCTCCTTCAATACAGACAAAAATGTTGAGATTGTAGTGAGAAGAATTGGGGTGAATGGCCTGATCAAACCAGACGGCTTGCTGAGGAGAACTAAGTGGGTATGTATGCGGGGGGAGAGAATTATTATTACGAACTGCTGAGGAAGTTTGTGAAGAGTTGTTATGTAACATTCTCATTTCTCCTTGATAATAGTTCGGTTTTGGTTTGTTTCATCCATTTGAAAATAAATAAAATATTTCTTTTAACTGTCCTTCGATAAGAATGAATTGGGTATGGTTGGTAGGGAAATCCTACATTAAATACATGTATTACTATAACAATCAGAAATTAAATTAACTGAAATAAATACCGTATGTCGATAGTTTTGTAATGGAAATGTTAATCGTGAATGCGGATGCTATGGTGGATGGTGTTTGGATGAAGAGAAGACAGGGCGAAGTGGGATTTATCGGGACATTAGCAGGAATGGAGAATACGAGGAAATTATCCCGCCAAATGACGGGTTTATCAGATAAATAATATCTACAGCACCATAATATTAATGATTAATGCCAGACGATCGAACATCTCGCTAAATAATCGCTCAGTAAATGGCACCAGCATTGGGAACAACAGGGAAAGCGTGAAAATACCGACTGTCAGAGTCAGGGGAAAACCGACCACAAACACAGAAAGTTGAGGTGTCATGCGATTCAGCATACCTAAAGAAAAGTTCAATACCAGAAGCAGAGTAATCATTGGCATTGCCAGCATCATACCGTTAATAAATATCAGGCTGGCACTTTGTGCTAACAATAGAAAACCTCTGGGGTTCAATTGGGTAGATTGAATCGGGATGGAATAAAAGGTATCTGCCAGAATAGACAATATCCATAAATGACCATCAAAAGCCAGAAACAACAGTAGCATCAGCATATTCAGAATACGCGCTAAGATCGGCATATTCGGGCCACCGGTAGGGTCAAAAAATGTGGCGAAAGAGAGTCCCATCTGCAAGCCAAGCACTTCACCCGCATAACGCACTACAGCAAACGCAATCTGTATGGTTAATCCCAGGGCAACACCAATCAGCATCTGCTGTATCAAAACCCAAATCCCGGCAACGGAAAAAATCGGGATTTGAGGAGAAGGAATGTTTGGAACCAATAAGGCAGTGATCACTAATGCCAGGCCAATTTTGACTTTTATCGGCATCTGTTTTTCACTGAAAATCGGGGCAATACTGAACAATGCCAAAAGACGCACCATTGGCCAGAAAAAATCACTGACGAGGCGGGAAAGTGTTTCGCTATCAAACGGGATCATGATTAACCAATAATGGTTGGAATACTGCTAAAAAGTGTACGCATGTAATCCAACAGCAGATTCAGCATCCACGGTCCGGCAACAATAATAGTGACAACAACGGCCAGAATTTTAGGGATAAACGATAAGGTCATTTCGTTTACCTGTGTTGCGGCCTGTAACAAGCTGATCACTAAACCACATATCAGCGCTGATAAAAGCAGCGGGGCAGCCAGCGCCAATGCGACTTTCATTGCTTCAACACCGAGGGCCATTACTGATTCAGGAGTCATAATTTTTCAAACCGTTCTTGAGCTTTTCCAATGATATTTAGCGCCGAATATTTTTGTCTGACACTTTCATCAGACATAAAAACTTTGTGCCAACGAGCCAAGCAATAATTGCCAGCCATCTACCAGAACAAACAACATCAGTTTGAATGGCAATGAGATTGTGGCAGGTGGAACCATCATCATCCCTAGAGCCATCAGGACGCTGGCTACAACCAAATCGATGATCAGGAAAGGGATAAAAAGCGTAAAACCAATCTGAAACGCCGTTTTCAATTCGCTGGTAATGAAGGCCGGCACCAGAACACGCATCGGGACAGAATCTGCCGTTTCAAATGCCTTTTGATCGGCAAGGCGGGCAAACAGTGCCAAATCATTTTCCCGTGTCTGACGCAGCATAAACTGGCGTACAGGTTGAGAGCCTTTATCCAGTGCAACTTCCAGCGTGATTTTATCTTCGCTAAAAGGCAGATAAGCATCCTGATAAACTTTATCGAATACCGGGGCCATAATGAAAAAGGTCATAAATAGCGCTAATCCCAGCATGACCTGATTCGGGGGGGCAGAAGGTGTTCCCAGTGCGTTGCGCAGCAAACCTAGCACAATAATGATGCGGGTAAAGCTGGTCATCATCAGTAAGGCCGCAGGAATAAACCCCAGTGCGGTGATGAAAATCAGGGTCTGAACCGGCAGTGACCAACTTTGTCCACCATTGACCAGTGGCTGGCTAATGATACCGGGTAGTTTCGCGGCAGCATTCATGGGAAACAGTGGTAGCAAAAATGCCATAAATACAGTTGCCAGACGCACCAGATGAATGCGCGAGACAAATTTTCGGCCTGTCTTTTGATTGCCTGTCATAAAAAAACTCTATTTTTCATCGTTATCCTTGCCGTTTTTGCTTTTTCGCTGGAGCGTATTTTTTAATAACTGACCGAAAGGAAGTGTTTTAAGTACGGTTTCCTTTTCCGTGTTATCGGGGGGGACAGGGAGCCGATGTAATACATTGATTTGTTGGGATGTCACCCCCAACACCAGCCAGCTATCTTCGATTTCAACCACCACAACCTGTTCTTTTGGTCCAAGTGAGCAGCTTGCTTTGACATTAAGCAGTCGGTGATTTTTGTTCTTGGCAGGCGAAAGACCCAGACGACGGATCAGCCATGTCATGAAAAAAATCAACAATAAGATCCCACCCAGCGCACTGCTGACCTGCATAAACGTTTGTCCCGCAGAGAGGGAAGGGGCATTAGTCATTGGAATAGTCGGTGCGGCATTTGATGCCGCACCATTTTGAAAAGAAGCATGAAAGGCAGGCTGATTCGCTATCATGGTTAACGACTCAAGCGACGCATACGTTCAGAAGGCGTGATGATATCCGTGATACGGATACCGTATTTGTCAGAGACGACAACCACTTCTCCTTGAGCAATTAAATAGCCGTTGATCAGGATATCCAGCGGTTCACCGGCAAGGCCATCAAGTGATACTACTGAACCCTGAGACAGTTTCAGCAGTTGTTTGATGGTCATTTTGGTGCGCCCTAACTCAACGGAGAGCTTAACGGGAATATCCATAATCAGATCAATATCGGAGAGCTGAGAGAGCGCATCCTGCGGCTCAAGGCTCTCAAAGATTGACGTGCCGCTGTCAGAGGTCTGCTGTGCGGCCTGTTGTTCCAGCGCTTCTGCCCACAAGTCTTCAGTCGATCTGGTATCTGCGGGTTGTTTAGCATCACTCATTGGGCTTTTCCTCATCCAGAGCATTTAAAACAGGGTTAATCAGGTGTTCAACACGCAGGGCATACTGCCCGTTGAGTGTTCCATATTGGCTGGTGAGCACTGGCACACCATCAACGTGAACGATGAGACGTTCAGGTTTTTCAATCGGTAAAACATCGCCACTTTTCAGTTGGAGAATTTTTGACAACCGCAGGGGGATATCAACAAAATTCGCCACCAGTTCCAGCTCTGAGTTCTGAACTTGTTTCACCAGACTTTCACGCCACTGCCCATCTTCCTGACGCACATTTTCCACCGGAGGATTGGTCAGGAGTTCACGCAGAGGTTCGATCATGGCGAATGGAATACAGATGTTGAATTCCCCGCACAGGTCGCCAATCTCCACCTGGAACGGCGTAGTTACCACGATATCGTTGGGTGAAGTCGTGATATTGGTGAATTTTACCTGCATCTCGGAACGCACATATTCCACTTCAAGTTTAAAGATAGAATCCCAGGCGTCGCGATAGGCATCCAGCGCCAGTTTCAGCATCCGGTTGATAATACGCTGCTCGGTATAGGTGAATTCACGGCCTTCTACTTTAGTCGGGAAACGGCCATCACCACCAAACAGGTTATCAACAGCGATATAAACCAGATTAGGTTCAAAAGCGAATAGTGCAGTTCCTCTCAATGGTTTCAGGTGAACCAGATTGAGGTTAGTCGGCACGGCCAAATTGCGGGCAAACTGATGATAAGGCTGGATCTTAATGGCACCGACAGTAATATCCGGACTGCGGCGCAGCATGTTAAACAACCCCATCCTGAATTGGCGGGCAAAGCGTGCATTGATGATTTCCAGTGACTGCAAACGCTCACGTACAACACGGCGTTGTGTATTGGGATCGTAAGGGCGAACCTCACTCTCCACTGATGACGCGATTTGTTCTACGTCATCCGCAGCAGCACTGTCACCATTGAGCAGAGCATCGATCTCTGCCTGTGAAAGAATATTGTCACTCATCGTGATTATCGCAGAATAAACGTAGTAAACAATACATCGGTGATTACCTGATCAGGTTCACCGGGTATCAGTGTCGGGCTCAGTGTCTGTTTAATGTCTTCCACTAAACGTACTTTGCCGTCATCTTTCGCCAGATCAGTCGATTTCTGGCGGGATAGTAACAGCAGCATACGGCTACGAACTTCTGGCAGATAATCATGGAAGCGCTGACGAGTTGTTTCATCGGACAGACGCAATGTCACTCCGACATACAAAACACGATCAAAATGATCTTCTCTGTCGATCAGATTGACGGTGAAAGGCTCCAATGTCATGAATACCGGAGTATGAATGACTTTGGCTTTTTCTGAACTGTTATTGCTGGATTGCTTCATTGTCCACCAGCTATATCCCCCTATGGCGGTACTAAGAACAGCAATCAGTATTAACAGTATCATCCAAATTGGATTTGTGCGTTTACGCTCGTAGCTATAATCAGACATGGACAGACGAATTCCTGTTTTCTGTAACGAATAAGATACCGCGCATTCCGTGGCGGAGCTCCTTATTCATCAAATTCAATATCAATTATCCCGCGTCTTTGTTCCGGCAATAGCAGGAACAAACGTGGAAAAAACTATTAACTCACGCGTTTGTTATCGGCCTTGTTTCCTTTTTTTACAGTTTATTGCCGTAAATTATGAAATCAGGCAGATAATCAGGCGAAAATATCAACGCCCCCCCGACTTGAAGCGAGTTGTTGAGGCGTAATTCGGATCGTTGATTCATGAGTTGTTGGTACTGGTGCTGCTGCTAGTGTTCCATTACTTTCAGCATAGGTTCTGGTATTGGCATGTTGCTGTGGATCTGCTGACTGTTCCTGTTGCCAATTCCCTGATGTATCACTACCTACACTGCTTTGAGCTAGTTGGATGCCATTTTCTGCCAGCGCATGGCGAAGATTAGGCAGAGCTGCTTCTAAAGTGGCACGGACATGTTGATGGGCAGAGACAAAATGTAATTGTGCCTGATTGTCTTCAACATTCATGCGGATATGCAATGCCCCCAGCTCTTGCGGGTGTAAGCGCAATTCAGCTTGTTGTAATCCATTACGGTTAAAAAACAACACGTGTTGGTTTAGTTGCTGCTGCCACTCTTCGCTGCCAAGATGGGCGCTCAGTAAAGGCGCAGGTGTACCATTTAACTGGAATTGTCCGTTTGTTTGATGGCCCGCGGAAATTTGGACAGAAGCAAACAAGGTGTGTAGTGCTCCAGAAGGGAAAGTCTCCGTAGAAGCCGTTGCTAATGTTGATGCCCCTTGTATGAGCGCGAACTCTTTCCCGCTATTCTCCTTTCCACTCGCTGATGGAATTGAATTTTGGTCAGTATTGTTAGCAGTTGATTTCACTTTTCCGCTAGTTGATGCCAATACGGATCGGTTTTTGACAGAAGTTTGTCCATTATTGATTGAGGCAGCATCTTGTCTGATAAAAGAGCGGATATCGTCATCCAAACCCTTATCTTCGTTATGTTCTGCCGGATCTGTAATCGTCAGTACTATATCTCCCTTAGCTTTTTTACCAAGTTTGTCAGCTAACGTGCCATCAATGCTGTTGTCAACGTCTGACAAGTCATCTGGATTTTCTGAACAGCCCCCGGTTGACTGGCGATTGATTAATCCGGCTAGCTGAATAGGCATAGCGTTGATCAACGTTTCAGCAGACAAAAGGTCTTCATCATCCAGCAAGGTAAGTTCTGCATCACTATTTGATGCTGATGCTGATGCTGATGTTGAAGTTAAGGTCGAAAACTTATCCTGTATGGTTGTTTGGCTGGCTACAACTGATGAAGGGGTTAATTCACTTTCTATTTTGTTATCAGTGGAACGTTTCTCACCATTCTGCAACAAATTTCCGCGGACTTTATTGCTTTGAACAGAATTAGTTTTAGCAGAATTGCTTTGAGCAGAACGGGTCTGAACAGAGGTTTTCTGTAAAGTGTCCGTCTCTGCATTGAGAAACTGTCCAAATTCAGGTGTCTTGTCTTTAGACACGTTACTGTCCAATAGGGTCTGCTGACTTTTTCCTGTCGCTTTTTCCGTTGATGTTAAATCAGTAGGCAAAAGAGTGAGATTCATTGTTTCATTCTCCGTTGTGCACCACGTTGTGCGTACTCGTCCATTTGTTTTTGCTCCATGCGATTTTGGTGTAACTTCAAATTGTGTTCTGCCCGCTGTTGCAGAGTGTCGAAGGCATTCAGACGCTGCTGTTTTTCCTGCCACTGTGATATGGCTTGCTCAAGCCGTTTTTTCCATTGGTTGAGCTGTAATTTGTGTTGCTCAATTGCCATTTCCAGCGTTTTCATGAACTGCTGATAGTTTTGCCACATTGAGCTGGACATGCCGCCGCTGAGTGTGGTGTTTAAACGTGTACGGTATTCATCCTGATAATCCATTAACGCTGCGAGTTGCTGCTCCATTTGCTGATGACTCTGTCGTATCTGTGCAAGCTGTACTGCGGCTTTTTTTGCTGCGTCCTGAGCAAGGCCACGCAAAGTCATAAGAGGGGAGTGTCGTTGCATTTATTTCCTCAGCATCTTAGATCGGTAATAGCTGTTGCAGTTGGGTACATGCTGCATCGTACTCACTACGTTCCTCAATATCTTGACGCAGGAACTGAGCCATATGCGGATACAGTTCAATCGCCCTGTCCAACACAGGATCACTACCGGCAGCGTAAGCACCGACATTAATGAGATCCCGGTTACGCTGGTAACTGGAAAGTAGCTGTTTGAACTGCTGTACCCGTCGATAATGGGTATTATCAATCAGTGCAGTCATGGCACGACTGATTGATGCTTCAATATCAATGGCAGGATAATGCCCGGATTCTGCCAATGTCCGCGATAGCACGATATGGCCGTCCAGAATGGCACGAGCAGAATCGGCAATCGGATCTTGTTGGTCATCCCCCTCTGTCAGAACGGTATAAAAGGCTGTAATTGAACCACCATCACTGACGCCATTACCCGCTCGCTCTACCAGTGTCGGCAATTTGGCAAATACAGAAGGGGGGTAACCTTTGGTTGCCGGAGGTTCACCGATAGCCAGTGCAATTTCACGTTGCGCCATGCTGTAACGGGTAAGGGAATCCATAATCAGTAAAACGTGCTTGCCGCGATCGCGAAAATCTTCAGCTATGCGAGTAGCATAGGAAGCCCCACGCATTCGCAGTAACGGAGAAATATCAGCAGGTGCTGCGACAACGACTGAACGGGACAAGCCTTCTTCACCCAAAATATTTTCGATGAAATCTTTAACTTCCCGGCCACGTTCACCAATCAGGCCAACAACGATAATGTCAGCCTGGGTGTAACGAGCCATCATGCCAAGGAGCACACTTTTACCGACGCCTGAACCGGCAAATAATCCCATGCGCTGCCCACGGCCAACGGTTAGTAAGGAGTTGATAGCACGAACACCAACATCCAGCACATCACTGATAGGAGTGCGTTGCAGGGGATTGAGTGGTGGTGTAGTCAGAGGAGCGCGGTAGCCTGTATCAGGGGCAGGTTGTCCATCAAGGGGACGGCCTGCACCATCCAATACCCTGCCGAGTAACTCTGGCCCTAGTGGCAAACGGTGTCCACCACCAGCGTCTGTACCGTAAGAACGGGCATAAACACGGGCTCCCGGGACAATACCTTCCAATTCTTCCAAAGGCATCAATAACAATTTTTCGCCATTAAAACCCACGACTTCACTTTCAACTTCTTCAATGGCATTACCATTTTGCCGTTCGATAAGACAGGTTGCCCCCAGAGGCAGATGTAAACCCGTTGCTTCGAGTACCAAGCCCGTGGCGCGGGTCAAACGCCCATAACGACGCACTTTCGGCGTTTTATCCAGACGTTTTTCCATTGAATCTAATGTGGCCAGCCAGCGCCCAAGTCTTGTCGTCATCACAATTCTCCTGATACCGCCAGACGGCACATTTCATGCCAGCGTGTCGCCAGACTGGCATCCAGATCGCCATCATCAGTGCTGACTTTGCAGCCTCCCGGATGCAGTTTATTGTCAGCAATCAAGCGCCAGCCATGCAGTTTCAGGATCTCACCCAACTGTTGTTCAACCAGTGGAATATTTTGTGGATGAACGCGCAATTGTGGTTTACCACTGAGCAGTGGCTCTTGCTGGATAAATTCACGGATCTGATTTAGTAAGGCAGTGCCATCACAAACTGCTGGTTGCCCGAGAATGTGCTGAGCAGCAGTCAGGGAAAGCTGCATCAGACGTGAAGCAATAACGGTATCCAATCCATCCAGCGAATGTTTAAAATCAGTTAATAGTGCTTCCCACTGTCCGATTATCGCTTGTTGTTGCTCTCTGACTTCCTGCAATCCCTGTTCAAACCCGGCTTGTCGTCCTTCCTCAACGCCTTGCTCGTATCCACGGGATAGCCCTTCAGCAAAACCTTGCTCATGACCAGTTTGACGAGCTTGTTCTTTCAATTCGTCCAGTATTCTGGCTTGTTCTTGCAGCCGCTCCTGTTCACTGGGTTCCTGTTCATCGTCCAGCGATTCCAGTTTTGCCTGTAATGTTTCCCACTGTGTCAATTCACCTGGCAGCCAGCGCTGCCAGTTTCCATTATTCGAATTGTCAGACATAGGTATCGTCACCGCCATTCAGGATCATTTCCCCGCTTTCTGCCAGACGACGAACCACAAGCAGAATGGCTTTCTGTTCAGCTTCCACTTGAGACATGCGAACTGGGCCACGGGTTGCTAAATCATCACGCATAATTTCAGCAGCACGCTGCGACATATTGTTGAGGAAGTGATCGCGCAGTGCTTGATCGCAGCCTTTCAATGCAATCAACAGCGAATCGGTTGTAATTTCCTGTAATAGACGCTGGATACTGCGATCGTCCACACCAATGAGGTTTTCGAACAGGAACATTTCATCAATGATTTTCTGTGCCAGTTCACCGTCATAGGTACGAACCGCTTCGATAACGCTTTCTTCCTGCTGACTTTTCATCAGGTTGATGATTTCAGCCGCAGTACGAATACCACCCATTTTGCTGCGTTTCAGGTTCTGACCATCCAACAGATTATTCAGTACTTCGGTTAATTCAGCCAATGCGGCTGGCTGAACACCGCCAAAGGTAGCAATACGCAGCATGACGTCATTACGCAGGCGATCATCAAACATGGCGAGAATATCTGCTGCCTGACCACGGTTCAAGTGAACCAGAATAGTGGCAATGATCTGCGGATGTTCATCACGGATCATATCGGCTGCCGTCTGAGGTTCCATAAAGTTGAGGGTTTCGATACCCGTTGTGGTATCGCGGGACTCAAGAATATCCTCAAGCAGGCTGGAAGCACGTTCTTCACCCAACGCTTTCACCAATACGCTGCGCAGGTAATCGTTGGCATTGATACTGAGAGCAGCGTACTGTCCGGCATCTTCCTCAAATTCCGCCAGTACTTCTGCCAGTTGTTGATTGGAGATTTGTCTCATCCCCGCCATCGCAATACTTAATTGCTGAACTTCCCGGGAGTTCAGGTGCTTAAACACCTCGGCTGCCTGATCTTCTCCCAGGGTCATTAACATGATGGCGCTTTTTTCTGTTCCGGTCAGGCTCATTGTTCGTTACTCATCCATTGACGGATCACCAGCGCAACTACGCGAGGATCTTTTTCTGCAAGTTCACGGATACGCTGGCTTTGGATCTCAGCACTAACACGTTGGCGAGCCAGCTGACGGCGCATTTTTTCATCCAGCTCAGCATTGGATTCAGTTTTTTGCTTACTCTGTTTTTTCTGCGCTTCCAGTGCTGCTTTTTCCGTTGTACGTTTCTTAGCAATTTGTGGCACGATCATCTTGCGCCATAGCAACCATGCAACCAACGCTAACAGTAACCAACGACCCAACTCTAATGATTTCTCCAACAGGACAGGGTGTTGCCAGAATGGCAGCGTTTCTATCACTTCGGATGTGTCATTGAACGGTGTGTTAACGACGTTCAGACTATCGCCGCGTTCGGCAGAGAAACCCATTGCTTCACGGGTCAATGCCTGAATCTGGGATAACTGTTCTGGCGTCAGAGCCTGAGTTTCCGGGCCATTTTTTCCCTGAACGGTAGCGTAATTAACTACAACCGCAACGGAGAGACGCTCCACACCGCCAGCCTGTAACTGGGTATGGCGAATGGTGCGATCCACTTCATAGTTAATGGTTTCGTCATGACGGTTATTGCGATTGTTGCTAATCATACGCTCATAGCGGTTATTACTATTGCGTCCTTGATCAGATTTTTCGTCACCTTTAGTGTTCGTTTTAGGCTTCTCAATCGGCGCACTTGGTGCAGCACTCGGTTGATTTGACAAAGCCCCCGGAACACCACCAACCAGTGGCCCACCACTTTGTTCGCTTGAACTGGTCTGTTTTGAACGAACGGCAGCCTGATTAGGTGGCTGGTTAGGTTTATACTCTTCTGCGGTTTCTTCGCGGCGAGAAAAATCAATTTGCGCTGTCACTTGAGCATGTACATTGCCACGACCGACGACAGGCGCCAGAATAGTTTCAATGCGATGCTGGAAGCGATTCTCGATTTCTTGTATGTACTTTAACTGGGTCGTGTTCAGATCACGTCCGTTAGCATCGGACTGTGTCAGCAGACGCCCGGCCTGATCCACAATGGTGACATTTCCTGGCGGTAAACCAGCAACACTACTTGAAACCATATGGACAATGGCATTGATTTGTCCTTCATCCAGAATACGGCCTTGCAGTAACCCCACTGTTACGGAAGCAGATGGTGATTTCTGCTCACGCACGAACAGGGATGGTTTTGGCAATGCCAGATGGATCCGGGCGCTTTGAACAGGGCCGAGTGATTCAATGGTACGTGCTAACTCTCCTTCCAGTGCACGTTGGTAATTAACTTGTTCACTGAACTGGCTGATGCCGAACTTCTCTTTATCCAATAACTCAAAGCCTGCAGTCCCCCCTTTAGGTAACCCTTGTTGTGCCAGTTTCAGTCTGATTTCATGAACCTTGTCAGTCGGTATCATGATGGCAGAGCCGTTTTCGGCAAAACGGTAAGGGACATTCATTTGAGTTAATTGTGTAACGATCTCGCCGCCATCTTTATCACTCAGATTGCTGTAGAGCACCCGATAATCAGGGCTGCGCAACCAGAGAAAAAGAGCGACGATAATAGCGATGGCAGCAGAACCAGCAACTATAGCTAAATCATATTAATATGACATAATATCTAAATCTAAGATGACAAGGCATAAAATGAGATGGGCTACAGCTTAGATTTTCGAAAGCGAGTACTGGCATACAAAGACAAGCATTCGTTGACTTTCGAACAAACGAGTGCCCATTTTGAAATCTCCATGCGTACCTTGTTCCGGTGGTGCAATAAAATAGAACCTTGCATGACCCGCGATAAACCCGCCACGAAAATCCCTGATGAGGTACTCATTGCGGATGTCCAAAATTTTCCTGATGACTATCAATGGGAAAGAGCAAAACGTTTAGGTGTCTCGCAATCGGCTATTCATTACGCCTTGAAACGACTTCGGATCACCCAGAAAAAAAACGCTCCAACACCCTCGCGCTGATCCTCAAGCTCGTCAGGCATTTATCGCGCGCATCAGCGATTATGAACAGACTGGCAGACCCATTGTTTATTTGGATGAAAGTGGTTTTGCTCAATCGATGCCACGTAAACATGGATATTCGGAAAAAGGGTTACGCTGTTTTGGTACGCATGACTGGCACGCAAAAGGCCGTATCAACGTCATTGGCGCCATTCTCGAAAATACCTTCGTCACCTTAAGCTTATTTACCGAGAATATTAATGCCGATGTTTTTTATGCGTGGATGACGCAAGATTTGCTGCCAAAGCTTCCACACGGAGCAGTGATAGTGATGGATAATGCGCCTTTCCATAAACGGAATGACACGACACAAGCGATAGCAGACAGCAGATGTCAACTGGAATGGCTTCCCGCTTATAGTCCGGATTTGAACCCTATAGAACACAAATGGGGCGGAGCAAAAGCGATAAGGAGGCAAAAAAGATGTTCAGTTGATGAGTTGTTTACGGAGCATATTGAATATGTCAGGTTATGTTGATTCTGCTATAATAATGGAACTTTTGGATCAGCTTTTATCCTGTTGATAATAGCGCTGAAACCCTTCTGTGGATTCTCAGCGTCGGTTGTTGCTGCACTCATAGACGATCCTTGCCTTGCTGGTCAACATGAATACTAAAAGCGTGGCGTAACAAAACAGACTCCCCATACGCAAGCGAAAAAACTCTTCTTATATACCCATCGTCTTTCAAGTTGCCTCTTGGTTGGCGGTGTTCGCTCCTGTGACATGGTTGATTATGCCGCTGAGAACTCATCCTCTTGCCGTTGCGAAGCAACTTGAAAACGATTGATATAATTAATCTCGTCATTATTCGCTGTTCACATATCTTTTAATGGCACAATAAGCTTCGAATTTTTACTTCAATTACCCGCTTTAGATTGAAAGGGCTATGTTACGGTGGCAGCCTGGAAAAACTGCCAACCAGCCTACGGCTAATATGGCATTTAATCACGTAATCAATAGGGTGATTTAACACGAGGTTTTTATGTCAATTCAGGCAATTGAAGGTGTACTACAACAAATGCAGACGCAGGCATTACAAGCAGGCAATATTGCTAAACCTATGCCTGTAAAGGGAGGATTTGCCAGTCAGCTTACCGCCGCGGTAGAAAAAATAAACCAAAACCGTGTGAATGCGGCTAAACAGGCACAAAACTTCACTCTGGGTGTACCAGGTGTGGAACTGAATGATGTGATGGTCAATATGCAGAAAGCGAGCATCTCGTTGCAAATCGGTATTCAGGTCAAGAATAAGCTGGATAGTGCGTATCGTGAAGTGATGAATATGCAGTTTTAGAATACCCAATTACATTCCATTTATATTGATGATTAGAATTTTTCAATGAGTTATGGATACTCAAGTAAGGATGGTTGAAGTCGTGACCGAAAGCATCATAGAAATATAAAGTAACCCATTATAATAAATTAGCTCTGCTGAGCCGTTGATCAGGGATGGCTTACATCTATGAAGTGGAAAGAGAGCTAATTTATAGGAATGCAACAAAAAAGCGTATTTGAGTTAATGGATTGTATTGGTGGGGGAATGTTTGGGGGGATGTCGGGGCGTGTTGGGATAACGCTGTTGTCGAACGTTTCTTTGGCAGTTTGAAACAGGATTGGCTCTTCAAAACCCATCATGAAAACCAGGCAGAGAGGAAAAAAGATGGATTGGATTATCTGCATTATTACAATTTAACACGATTGCACACGGCCAATAATGATTTAACACCCGTGGAATATGAAATGGCCTTCGTAAAAGTGTCCGATTTTTCTTGAGCAGAACATTCCTTGGCGGCATGTTGCGTCTGGACAGTAAACTGAATAAATCCCTCAACGGCGATTACATTATTGAGCAACTGAAATTTGATATTGCCTCTCACGATAATGCCTTTTTCTACACCGCCACCTGTAAGCGAGCGTAAAGATGAATCAACCCAATAGCGATATCGCCAGTGAAGGCAGTTTGGCAGGGCAGTTTATGGTGGCATTTCGTAACCTGTTGCTCAATGTTGAAGATATGCTGCCCGCCACGGTGGTCAGTTATGACGACCAAACCAACCGTACAGTCATTAAACCGCTGGTAATGATAGCCACGACCGAAGGACAGATGATATCTCGCGCATCGGGGCATAACATCCCAGTGTTTCGTTTTGGTGGCGGGGGCTTTTTTCTGCGCGTTCCTATTAAACCCGGTGATTTTGGCTGGTTAAAAGCCAACGACCGGGATATCAGCCTGATCTGCCAGCGTGGAGGGCAGGAAGACCAGCCCAACACGGCGCGGCTGCATTCGTTCAGTGACGCCATGTTCTTCCCCGATACCCTGAAAGGCTGGGTGATTGAGGGCAAAAACATTGATGCCTTGGTGATCCAGTCAATGGATGGCAGCGTTTGTCTGTCACTGCACAAAGATAAGGCTGTACTGGACACGCCGAAATTTGAAGTGAATACGCCGGAAACGATATTCACCGGCAATGTCACGATTAATGGCAACCATGCGGTCAATGGTAACAGTGATTCCTATGGTGGCACGATGCGCCATAACGGGCGCAATATTGGTGATACCCATCAACACAGCGGTGTTCACACGGGGAATGGCTACACGGGAGCACCACTATGATTAGCTTTGCAGTCGATACCAATAATGATTTGGTGCGGGGAAATGTTGCATAAAGTGGATAAGGGTCTGCCGTACTGGAAAACCGTATTTGGTCGGCAGGCGGAGGAAAATGATTTTTACGCCGCGTTCGGGCAGGACATCGACCTGTTACCGGAAACTCCGCAAGGCGTACTGGTGACGATGGAGATCGAAAACCGTGACGCTATGGTCAGGAACAATGCCGAACTTGCCAACCAGATTAACCCTGATATCGCCGGAGGCATCTTTTTAGATGCGATCTGGGCACTGATGGGCGGCAGCCGCTTTGCCGCCACGCGTTCTTACCTCAGCAATGTCGAATTCGGCGGTGTGCCCGATACGATAATCCCGAAAGGTGCACAGGCCGAGTCAGTAACTGGGGCGCGGTTTGAAACTATCAGCACCCTGATTATCGGCAAGGAGAGTAAAACCATCGGTGCGGCCTATAATGGGCAAGAAGTGGTGACCGTCACTGAGCGGGTGAGCGGGCAGGAATATGAAATTCGCTTTGATCGCCCTAGTGAAAAAATCATCTTCTGTCGCGTAACGGTGAAAAAATCCACGATGGACGCCCAAAGCCTGATCCCTGATGCCATTGAACAGTGGGTACGCGGGGAACTGGACGGCGACAGCGGTCTGGTGGTCGGGCAGGAAGTGTCACTGTTTGACATCTCAGCAGCGATTAACAGCATTGAGGCCCGATTGTTTATCACCAAAGTGGAGCTGTCAAGGGATGGTCAGAATTGGCTGATGGGCACGATCCCCATCAAACTTAACGAAGTCGCCCGGCTGCATCGCGGCTCAGTGCAGGTGGTGATGACATGAAAATACAAGCGTTTGATTTTCATTCTGACCTGCTGCGCGCCATTCTCTGGCAGTACGAAAACGCCCCGAAGCTGAATACGCTAGCACATCGCAAAGCTGCCTATTTTGAGCACAGCAATGTGGCATTCTGGCACCACTGGTATCGAGACGTGTTCAATATCGACACCGCTAATGATTTTGGGCTAGCAGTCTGGGCACGCATTCTGGATGTGTCGCTGGGGATCGACGTTGCCCCCAGTGACAAGACTAAGACAGGCATTGGTTTTGACAAGAAACGAAACTTTAAAGGCAACTTCCGGCGTAACAGTGATTACATCCTGCAACTGACCACTGGGCAAAAAACACACCAATTACTTAAGCAGTAATTTCGGAGCTTAAATCCATGACTAAAATCTTTAAAACGCCCTTTGCCGCGTAAGGGGACAGAGTGGCTATTCCTAATGAAGTCCAGCCAGATGGCGCAGTATCTTATACGCAGGGCTATGGCTACGATTACGAGCGTGACCAGAATATCGATCCGGCAGCGAAAGATATCGAACGCGAGAAAATGAGCGGGATTTTCCACGATATCACGGAAGCTGTGGGGGAAATCCAGACGTTCGGCGCGGCGCAATGGTTAACCGATGTACAACCGTACCCGTTGCGGGCGTTGGTGTACCACAACCAAAAGCTCTGGCAATCCCGCATTGAGAACAATAAGGAAGCCCCCGCCGCAGGCAATGCCTGAATAGAGTTAAAAGCCGACCTGACTGCCGGTGAAGTGGGGGCATACAACAAAGAAGAGGCCAATCAACGTTTTCAGCCAAAAGGCAACTATGCGCCTGCCGGGAATTATGCATTGAAAGGGGAGAGTTATACCAAACCTGAATCCGATGCTAAATATCAGCCGATGGGAAATTATCTGACTGCCGGTTACTGCTATTCCAAAGAGGAGAGTGACGGACAGTATCAACTAAAGGGCAACTATGCACCAGCTGGCAATTATGCCTCAAAGGGAGAAAGTTACACCAAACCGGAATCGGACGATAAATATCAGCCGCGCGGGAATTATCAACCTGCTGGAAGTTATCAGCCTGCGGGTAATTATTCAGTTCGGGGGGAGGTTATGTATTAAATAGTTAGATTGAATATCAAAAATAGTACTCACGCTCAATAAAAGTCCCTATCACCTTATCGTGCATTTCTTCGGATTTTGAATAACTGATAGTTTTTCTATTCAGTCTTTTTACTCGAGTACGCTGAGTTAAATTCGTTCTCTCTATACGTTGAGTAAACGTCTTTCCAGTCAGGTGATCTTCCTCGGGAAGGTTATCATAAACAACATAATCATCTGTGCAGTAAAACCGAATATTAAAGGGCGATAAGAGAGCAAGTAGCTTGTCTAACGTTTTTCTACTGCGATCGCCAAAAACATGGGCCACTATTCGTTTTAGGCGGGACTCCCAAACATACCAAAACCAGCGTTGATTTTTCTTGTTCCCCACAAATGACCATTGCTCGTCTATTTCACCGATAAGCTGAATGTTATTTCCATCAAGGGGCAGCGTCGTTACGTTTCGGGGCGTGAGGTTTTTAACGTTTTCATGACGGTGGCTGTTGCGACTTTCAGGATTCGAGCGGTGTCACGAATTCCCCCGTTATTCATCGCTATGTCGACAATCTGCTCTTTAACGCCGGGTTTGCAGGCTTGATAAGTGTATTCTATGTCCTTTGACCTGTTCTGATTTGTGACAATAACGGCAATAGACGTCAACTTTGACCATGCTTTACCCTTAAAAGGCGGGAAGCATATCACAACAACTAACTATTTAATACATGACTTGAAACAGTGTCGTCATTATTTAAATATTCATCACTATCAATAAATAAAAGTCATTACCCCAATTTGAAAACTGTACTCTTACAAACGTTATCAGACAACAAATAATTTAATAACTTTTATTTTCTCATTATTACAAAGCTACTTTACTTCTTAACTCTATAATTAAATATTCATTTTTCAGAATATTAAAATCCGCAAAAAATACTATTTCCTTTCCTATACTTTGCTATTTCCGATTACATGACTATTTCCTCAAATAACTGTGAATTATTGATATGGCAAAATATCATTAATACCTGTTAAATTCACCGGCACACCAGCCTCGGAAAGAGATTGGATGTAATTATAACGTTCTGTGGTCAAAAAAAGTGGATAACTGATATTTTCTTAAATAAAAGAGAGACGATATATGAATAATTATCTGATTCGTGTTGAAATTTTTGGTGCAGGTCCAAGAGAACATAATGCTCTTAATGAATCTATGAAAATAATTGATTTTCATAGAACAGTCAGATACAACAATGGCGAAATTATGGTTTTACCTGCCGGAACTTATATTGGAAAATCACTAAGTTCTGCTACTGATTTAAGAAACAAAGTTTTTAATTTAGCTAATCCATTGTCATCAAAACATGCTTCTATATTTGTTTGTCAGTATAATGAGTGGTCTGCTTATCTTTATCCTGCATCCATGTCTGGATCTGCATCAGAGTCCTAATTAAAACTTAGGCAAGCTGGTTCTCCAATAAATTTTTGGAGACCAGCTTTGTTTGATTGAAATTGGACATGAAGGGATTAATTGATAATAACCCCTCCACCTTTCAAGTTGCATTCAACAAAACTGTAATTTGAAAGATACAGGGGATAATTAATGAATGAACCTCCGAAATATCAGAGGCTTTTTAGTAGAATTTATTTAGTCTTATACAGAGCTTCTGCTTCAGTAAAACGCTGCTGAATAGCCTGGTTTGGAGCTTTACCCAACAAACTCACTACCACAATCGCAAAAGAAGCAAAAATAAACCCTGGGATGATTTCATACAAACCAAACCATTGGTATTCCATCCATACCAGTACCGTGATTGCACCCACCACCATACCAGCCAATGCCCCATCACGTGTCATCCGTTTCCAGAGCACTGAAATTAACACTACCGGGCCAAATGCAGCGCCAAAGCCAGCCCAGGCATTACTGACCAAAGCCAATACTTTGTTGTTCGGGTTGGTCGCTATCGCTATCGCGATAGCTGCGACCACCAGAACCATCAAACGACCAATCCACACCAGTTCTTTTTGACTTGCTTTAGTCCGTATAAATGCTTTGTAAAGATCTTCTGTTAATGCACTGGAACAAACCAGCAATTGACAACTCAAGGTACTCATAATCGCAGCCAGAACAGCAGACAGTAATACCCCAGTAATCCACGGATTGAATAAAATGACCCCCAACTCCATGAAAATACGTTCACTATTTTGCATAACATTCCCAGCTTGTGCTGGATTTTGCTCAAAATAGGCAATACCGAAGAAGCCAACGGCAACTGTTCCTGCGAGACATAAAAACATCCAGGTCATACTGATACGACGGGCTTTATGGATAGTCTGATGAGAATCAGCCGCCATAAAGCGAGCCAGAATATGTGGTTGACCAAAATAACCGAATCCCCACCCTAATAAGGAGATAATAGTGATGGTCTGTACACCCTGAAACATATCCAGATAAGCAGGATCTTTTGCTTTGATAATATCAATAGCTGATTCAAATCCACCAAGTTTAAAAAGGATCAAAACAGGCACCAGAATCAAAGCAAAAATCATTAAAGATGCCTGAACTGTATCGGTCCAGCTTACAGCCAGAAAACCACCGAGAAAGGTATAAGCGATGGTAGCTAATGCACCAATCCAAATCGCTTTTTCATAACTCATACCGAATGTGTTTTCGAACAACAATCCGCCAGCCACAACAGCAGATGCGCAATAAATTGTGAAGAAAATCAAAATGACTAATGCGGAAATAATGCGCAGAAGTTTACTTTTATCTTCAAAACGATTGGTAAAATAATCCGGTAATGTTAAGGCGTTATTATTAGCTTCAGTATGTACACGCAATCTCCCTGCAACCCATCGCCAGTTCAGATATGCACCAAGCAGACAACCTAATGCAATCCAAGCTTTGGAAATACCCGCTAAAAAAATCGCACCCGGTAGCCCCATTAATAACCAGCCACTCATATCAGAAGCGCCAGCAGATAATGCTGTTACCACACTGCCTAATCGCCGGCCACCTAGAATATAATCATCGAAATTTTTGGTGGCACGGTAAGCCATGAAGCCTATTAGCAGCATCGCAGCAATATAGACAATAAAGGTAATTAGCATTGGTGAATTTACTGTCATGCAGGTTCTTCTCCATAGTATTTTTTTGCAAATCCTGTTTATTCAGACGGTCTGATTTGCGTCAATGATGTTATCTGTATTTAAAATTCCCCTATCAGCCCAATATATCTTCAAAGCAAGTATCCACTTGTCCGGTTATACCAGAGTTGTACCCGAAGATAATTTTACTGAAGGTGGAGTTATTCCGGTATGTATAGTTTATATTTGTAATTGTTTTTAAATCACTCTCTATCCTAGATTAGCTAAAACATTTTTAACAACTGATTAACGGTATTTTTTACAAGAAACGCTTGCCAAGTCACATTTATGCTCCAGAAGTTGTACCTTTTATAAAACGGTCGATTATGATTTGATTCATAAATATGATAAAAATATATTATGTATCATATAGATAATTCATTAATAATAAGCTCACCAACTACATTCATCAAAATCAGATTAATTTCACAAATTCCAAACAACAGCTTTTAACATGGTTGCACAAAGTTGCAACATGGAAGATATTGTTCTGTAACTTGATTAGTCTTACCTATTAAGGAGTGAGAATGGGTAGTACCACTATGGGCGTGAAGCTCGATGAAGCAACGCGTGATCGTATTAAAACTGCTGCACAACGAATTGAACGCACACCACACTGGCTGATTAAGCAAGCCATCTTTAATTATCTCGAACGTCTGGAAAATGAGGAAAAGATCCCAGAAATATCAGCCGCCCAGAATAACAAAGAAGAAAAGATTTCCGAAGAAGAATCACAGATTGAGGCCCCTTATCAACCATTTCTGGATTTTGCCGAACATATTTTACCCCAATCGGTGAAACGTTCCGCAATTACTGCTGCGTATCGTCTGCCTGAAACACAAGCAGTTCCTATGTTGCTGCAACGGGCTCAATTATCAGAAGAACAAACTAAGGCAACCCATAAACTTGCTTATTCCATCGCAGAGAAATTACGCCAACAGAAACATGGTATTGGTCGTTCCGGTCTGGTTCAGGGGTTATTGCAAGAGTTTTCACTTTCTTCACAGGAAGGTGTTGCATTAATGTGCCTTGCCGAAGCGCTGCTACGCATTCCCGATAAAGCAACCCGTGACGCCCTGATCCGTGACAAGATTAGTAACGGCAATTGGTATTCACATCTTGGTCAAAGCCCGTCCATGTTCGTTAACGCTGCTACATGGGGATTGTTGTTTACAGGTAAACTGGTCTCTACCCACAATGAAGCCAAACTCTCTAAATCCTTAAATCGGATCATCAGTAAGAGCGGTGAACCATTAGTACGCAAAGGCGTAGATATGGCAATGCGTCTGATGGGCGAACAGTTTGTGACAGGGGAAACTATTGCTCAGGCTCTCGCCAATGCGCGCAAGCTGGAAGAAAAAGGATTCCGTTACTCTTATGACATGCTTGGTGAAGCCGCTCTGACTGAAGAAGATGCACAGGCTTATATGGTTTCTTATCAACAAGCTATCCATGCGATTGGTAAGGCATCAAACGGGCGTGGCATTTATGAAGGGCCGGGAATTTCCATCAAACTCTCTGCCCTACATCCCCGTTATAGCCGTGCCCAGTATGAGCGTGTTATAGATGAACTCTATCCGCGCTTACTTGCGCTGACCTTACAGGCTCGCCAGTATGATGTTGGTATCAATATCGACGCAGAAGAAGCTGATCGCCTGGAAATTTCTCTCGATTTGCTGGAAAGACTCTGTTTTGAACCACAACTGGAAGGCTGGAACGGAATTGGCTTTGTGATTCAGGCTTACCAGAAACGCTGTCCTTTCGTGATTGACAGTATTATCGATTTGGCACAACGTAGCCGTCACAGGTTGATGATCCGTTTGGTAAAAGGCGCATATTGGGACAGCGAAATCAAACGTGCTCAAGTCGATGGGCTGGAAGGATATCCGGTCTATACCCGCAAAGTGTATACCGATGTTTCTTACCTTGCCTGCGCCCGCAAGTTACTTTCCGTTCCTAATCTTATTTACCCACAATTTGCTACTCATAATGCCCATACTCTGTCTGCTATCTACCATCTCGCCGGGCAAAATTACTATCCGGGCCAATATGAATTCCAGTGCCTGCATGGTATGGGTGAGCCGCTTTATGAACAGGTGGTTGGCAAAATTGCTGATGGTAAGCTCAATCGACCATGTCGCATTTATGCGCCAGTCGGAACACATGAGACGTTATTAGCCTATCTGGTGCGCCGCTTGCTAGAAAATGGGGCTAATACATCGTTTGTCAACCGCATAGCAGATAAATCCCTGCCGATTGATGAATTGGTTGCCGATCCAGTGAAAGTGGTACAAGAGTTGGCTAAATCCGAAGGGCAAATCGGCCTGCCGCATCCGAAAATCCCATTGCCAATTGATTTGTATGGTAAAACCCGCGTCAATTCATCGGGGCTTGATCTTTCCAATGAACACCGTCTGGCTTCACTTTCCAGCGCCCTGCTGAGTTCTTCAATGGAAACATGGAATAGTGAACCGCTGTTGGGTGGTGATTACACCCATACCGGAGAGTTACCTGTAGCCAAACCTGTCAATAACCCGGCCAAATCTTCTGATACCGTTGGTTATGTTCGTGAAACCACTGAGCAGGAAGTCAACCATGCGCTGGAAGTTTCCACTAATGCAGGAGCAATCTGGTTTGCAACACCACCATCAGAGCGAGCGGCTATCTTAGTGCGTGCTGCGGAGTTGATAGAAAACAACCTGCAATCCCTGCTTGGTATTCTGGTGCGTGAAGCGGGTAAAACGTTTAACAATGCTATTGCAGAAGTCCGTGAAGCGGTGGATTTCCTCTATTATTATGCGGATCAAGTTCGTCAGGATTTCGCCAATGATACACATCGCCCGCTGGGACCTGTGGTTTGTATCAGTCCATGGAACTTCCCTCTGGCAATTTTCACCGGTCAGATTGCCGCAGCATTAGCCGCTGGTAACAGTGTATTGGCAAAACCAGCAGAGCAAACACCGTTGATTGCAGCAGTTGCCGTTAGAATGCTACATCAGGCAGGCATTCCCCGCGACGTCCTGCAATTGCTACCGGGACAAGGGGAAACCGTCGGCGCAATGCTGGTAGGTGATGAGCGCGTACGTGGTGTGATGTTCACCGGCTCTACCGAAGTTGCCAGCCTGTTACAACGCAATATAGCCGGTCGCCTTGATGCACAAGGGCGTCCAACGCCATTGATTGCAGAAACAGGCGGCATGAATGCGATGATTGTCGATTCTTCTGCCCTGACAGAACAGGTTGTTACCGATGTTATTGCGTCTGCCTTTGACAGTGCTGGTCAACGCTGCTCTGCCTTGCGCATTCTCTGTGTACAAGATGACGTAGCCGACAGAACACTCACTATGTTGAAAGGGGCGATGACTGAATGCCGGATGGGCAACCCGGAACACTTGGCTACAGATATCGGCCCGGTGATTGATGCTGAAGCGAAAGCAAATATCGAACGCCACATTCAAACCATGCGTACCAAAGGCAGAACGATTTATCAGGCTGAAAATACATCAGACAGCCAAGAATGGTCACAAGGTACGTTCATCAAACCAACACTTATCGAACTGGACAGCTTTGATGAATTAAAAAAAGAAATTTTCGGCCCGGTTCTGCATGTTGTGCGCTTTAAACGGGATGAATTGGATAAGTTGTTGGATCAGATTAACGCCTCCGGCTACGGTTTAACATTGGGTATTCACACTCGTATCGATGAAACCATCGCTCAAGTTACCAGTAAAGCGAAAGTCGGAAATTTATATGTCAACCGCAATATGGTAGGGGCTGTCGTCGGCGTACAGCCATTCGGTGGTGAAGGATTATCGGGAACAGGGCCAAAAGCAGGCGGGCCACTCTATCTTTATCGTCTGTTGTCCCAACGTCCAGTCAATGCTGCTACTCAAACACTGGCGCGACAGGATGAAGAGTATTCACTGGATGCCAAAGCCCGAATTGCCCTACATTCTCCTTTCAACACATTGGCTGAATGGGCAACAGTATGTAATCATTCAGAACTGAACAAGGTTATTCAGGAATATAGTTTACTGGCTCAGGGAGGAATAACGCGTGTATTACCGGGACCTACGGGAGAACGTAATACCTATACCCTGTTACCGCGTGGTCAAGTCCTTTGTCTTGCGGATAATGAGCAGGATGCGCTGATCCAATTGGCGGCGGTGCTTTCTGTCGGCTGCCAAGCTATTTGGGAAAAAGATGATCTGCACCAACAGTTGCTGCAACAGTTACCGGATGAAATTCGTTATTCTATTCATTTGGTCAATGACTGGCAGAATGAAGACACAGCAATGGAAGCGGTCATTTATCATGGTGATTGTGATCAACTTCGCTATGTTTGTGAAACTGTCGCGCAACGTAAAGGGCCGATTATTTCTGTACAAGGCTTTGCCCGTGGTGAAACTAATCTGCTACTGGAGCGTTTATTGCACGAGCGTTCTTTAAGCATTAATACTGCGGCGGCAGGTGGTAATGCCAGCTTAATGACTATTGGTTAAAAAAGATGGGTTAAAAAAGCAGAGGGAAATGCGTTATTATCACATTCCCCTCTTAAATTGTTCAGCCCAACAGACGTTATGTCTTTGTCTAATTAACAATGTCCGTTCTGTTGCCAGCTCAGATATTGTTCATATTTACGCAGCGCGATATTGTAGTTACTGAAAGCGGACTGAGACAATTTCTCACTCAATTTTTCCTGAATTTTTTCTGGTGTGAACTCTTCTTCAGGATAATTACTTGATGTCAGTAACTCATCCAGTCTCCGCAAACGAACCACATATTCACGTACTGTGCTATGGCTCATCTCTGTTTGTTCAAACAGATACTGTTTAAATGACATTATGTCGAAGTAATCAGTTTGGCTATTGCAATAAATTTCACTACAGAAGCGGCACAGCGCTACAAATTTACCCTGTAACTCATTCCATGTTTTGTCATCAACCAGTTCAGTCATCTCAGAAATTGCTTCTTTATTGATGACCTGACCGTTAAAAACAAGGGAAATACGGTCAAGAGTCTTATGACAATGCAAACAATGAGTCTGACTATGTTTATAATCCTTAATATAACGGCTAAGAGGCCGTTTCTTTTGTGTTGTAACAGACATAAGAGATAAAGCCCTGTGTGTAGTCTTAACAAAAAACAAATAAGCAAAAAGTTACTTCTCTGGATTCAAACGCGCCCGCAGCCTTTTTATTGCCTGGCTGTGGAGCTGACTCACGCGAGATTCCCCCACATTAAGTACCGCGCCAATCTCTTTAAGATTAAGTTCTTCCTGATAATACAGCGTAAGAACCATTTTTTCCCTTTCAGGCAACGACTCAATGACATCGATAACCCGTTGACGGAGGTCACCTTCCAGTAACTGTTGGAGAGGGTTTGTCTCATGCTCTTCCTCAATTACCGGCTCACAGCTTTCACCATGAATTTCGTGCCATTCGTCATAAGAAAATAGTTGACTGTTATTGGTTTCTAACAGTATTTGCCGATATTCTATCAGATTAATCTTTAATTCTTTAGCAACTTCCTGCTCACTGGCTGGACGGCCTAACTCTTGCTCAAGTTTACGGATGGTTTGCGTGACTTCCCGTGCATTGCGTCGAACACTACGCGGCGCCCAATCACGGCTCCTCAACTCATCCAGCATTGCACCTCTGATGCGCTGCACCGCATAGGTGGTAAACGCCGTTCCTTGTAAGGAATCATAACGTTCCACTGCATTCAGTAACCCTATGCCACCGGCCTGAAGCAGGTCATCAAGCTCTACACTGGCAGGCAATCTTACCTGTAGCCTCAGTGCTTCATGGCGAACCAGTGGTACATAGCGCTTCCAGAGGCTATTTTTGTCCATCACGCCTTCGGCGGTATACAAATCGCTCACAACAACAGACACCTTTGGATAAGAGACTGGATACCATTATCCAATCACCTAATCGGTACAATCGTTTGAACAATGAAGTAAAAGCGCTTCTTTTTCACCTATGCGAAATTTTTGTTGTCCGCCCGAATGCATCGCAAGTTTCAGGCTGTCCCTGACGAACGTTAAAACCGTTTTTATTAAACAGTTTCTGTAAAACAGAGGCTAAAAAATAAGGATCGGCAAGCCGATCCCTATTTTATAAGCGGGAGCTATGTAGGTTGCCCTGCATAAATCCTTAGCTGGAAAATAAAAATTAACGCAGCAGAGACATAACAGTTTGTGGAATCTGGTTCGCCTGAGCCAAAACAGAAGTACCAGCCTGTTGCAGGATCTGACCACGGCTCATGTTAGAAACTTCAACTGCGTAGTCAGCGTCTTCGATACGGCTACGAGCAGCGCTCAGGTTGTTAACAGTGTTGTTCAGGTTGTTAACAGTGGATTCCAGACGGTTTTGAACTGCACCCAGGGAGCTACGCAGGCCATCGACTGTTGCCAGAGCGCTGTCCAGAGCATCCAGAGGGCGATCGTTAACTTTTGGAGGGTATTCTTTACTAATAGTTATTTTTCCATTTTCATCGGCTTTTACTTCAGCATACTTAGTCTCACCTGTTTTATCATCTTTGTAAGACATCAGGAGATTATCTCCGTCAGCTTTGCCATCTTCTTTCATTTTCTGAAAGACCTTAGCTTCAGAGATATCTTTAAGAGCAGAAGTATCAACTTTCACTTTGCCGTCAACTTTTTTACCAGTACCATCATCTACTTTACCTTTAACTTCGGTTAATTGCTCACCAAAAGTAGAAGCTTTAGTTGCATCGAACTTATCCAGTTTCAGAACAGTACTGTCGATTTTTTTCAAATCGATGGTGATAGTTTCATTATCGTTTGCACCAACCTGAACAGTCATTTTGCTATCTTTGCTCAGTACTTTCACGCCGTTAAACTGAGTTTGTTCAGAGATACGGTCAATTTCGTCCAAACGCTGTTTAACTTCGTCCTGAATTGATTTGATATCACTTTTAGAATTACTACCGTTTTGAGACTGAACAGTCAGTTCACGGATACGTTGCAGGTTGTTGTTGATTTCGTTCAGAGCACCTTCGGTAGTCTGAGCAATGGAGATACCGTCGTTTGCGTTACGAGCAGCCTGAGTCAAGCCTTTAACATTAGCAGTGAAACGGTTAGCGATCGCTTGACCAGCAGCATCATCCTTCGCGCTGTTAATACGTAAACCAGAAGACAGACGCTCAATAGCAGAGCCTAAAACGCCTTTAGATCTGGTCAAGTTGTTCTGAGCCAGCAGAGATGAATAGTTAGTATTAATGACTGATGCCATAGTAGAGTTCCTTTTAAAATCAAGTCGATATAATTAGTTTGAGCCTATTCGCTCACGGTGTTCATCACCGCCAACAGTTTTATCGGCCCCTTAAAAAGAACCTTTAATATTTCTTGAAAAAACTTTTTTATTTTTTTCTCCCTTTTCCCCGATAACCCAAACAGCGCCTGTTCTCATCAATTATTCTGTCAATCAAAAAAATCATTTTGTCAGTAAACTTTTCACAAATTAATCCGATAACAAGTCCAGTGATGCTTTTTATTAAAAGGAGTCAATATGGCTAGCATTTCCTCAGTAGGAATCGGATCTGGGATGATGGATCAAAACTTACTGGATAAACTTGAAGCAAATGAAAGAAAACGTTTACAACCATTAACACAACAACAAAGCAGCTATAAAGCTAAGCTAACCGGTTTTGGCACATTAAAAGGTAGTTTGGAAAAGTTAAAGAGCGCATCCGAAGAACTCAAAAAATTCGATAAACTCAATACGACCAAAACCAGCGAAGATCATAAAACATTTACGCCCAGTACGGATTCTAAAGCCAGTCCGGGTAACTATGTTATTGAAATAAAACAACTTGCGAAGGCCCAGTCTCTGCGCTCTACGGAAGTTGCTGATGTAAAAGCCCTGCAAGGAGAACAAGGTAAAGGTACTCGTACCATTATTATCGATCAGCCAGGTGAACCAAGTAAAAAAGAGCCAATGCGCATTTCTATTTCCCTGAAAGATAATGAAACTTCTCTGGTTGAAATCCGTGATGTCATCAATAAAAAAGAGGGTAACGTTAATGCCAGCATCATCAAAGCAGAAGATAATAAAAACTATCTGATCCTGACTTCGAAAAAAGCCGGCACAAAATCCGTCATGACCATCAAAGTTGAAGGTGATGATCAGTTGGGTAATTTGCTGAACTATACATCTGGCGGCAAAGGTGGCGGCACTAGTGCAATGACACAAACAGTGAAAGCGACCAATGCGAAATTAACAGTCAATGGCATTGAAATTGAACGCCAAACTAATGAGATAAAAGATGCCCCGGAAGGCATTACCCTAAGCCTGAAAAAAGTCTCGGAAAAAGTCACAGAAAAAGTCCCGGGAAAAAGTGACGAAACTCAAGAAGTGGTTAAACCAGAAACTTTGGTTATATCCCGTGATATCGAACCAATGAAAGAGGCGATCAAAAAGTGGGTTGATGCTTATAATGAAGTACAAACCACTTTTGATTCACTGACCAAATTTAAAAAGGTTGGAAAAGGTGAAGCGGCTTCGAAAGACAATGGTCCCTTATTGGGTGACGGTACTTTAAAAGGTATTCAAAGCCAACTAAGGCAACAATTGTTTGCAGCACAAAAAGTCGTTGATATTGCTACCCTGAATAAATTGGGCATCAAACAGAAATTGGATGGTACGTTGGAAATCAGCAACGAAAAACTGGAAAAAAACCTGAAAGAAAAACCTGCCAACGTTAAAGCTTTCTTTATGGGGGATGGAGAAAAAACTGGTTTTGCAACCCAGACCTATAATTTATTGAAAAAAACGTTGGATAGCCATGAAGGAACTATCGCAACAGTAACCGAAGGTATCAATAAAAGTCTGAAAACACTAGAAAGGCAAGTAGAACAGACCAACAGAAATATTGATGCTACGATGGCGCGTTATAAAAAACAATTTACAGCACTGGATAAGCTTATCAGTTCAATGAACCAATCAGGTTTATCCTTGGCCCAGCTTTTAAAATAATAAAGGATATTATGTATCAACGTTCGGCAAGCCAGTTATACGCTCAGGTAGATCTTGAGAGCGAAATTATGAATGCCTCTCCTTACCAGTTGATTCAGATATTGTTCAATGGGGCGCTCAGCGCCCTGCGTCGTGCAATTATTCTGATGCAGCAGGGGAATATTCCGGAAAAAGGTTTAGCTATTTCAAAGGCGATAAATATCATTGATAATGGTCTCAAAGAGGGACTTGATTTCGAAAAAGGCGGAGAGATTGCCCAGAATCTTTTTGCTTTATATGATTATATGAGTCGTCGTTTACTCCATGCTAATTTACGCAACGATGAGAAGGCTATTACCGAAGTGATTGATTTACTTTCCGAGATTTCAGATTCTTGGCGGCAAATAGGTCCTCATTACAACGCCAGTCAGGATATTGTTTGATGAAAAATGATCTGGATCTTTTGTCAGCTTACCAGCAGATCCTTAATTTAAGTGAGCAGATGCTTGATTTAGCTAGAAATGAAAAGTGGGATGCACTTGTTGATATGGAAATCACCTACCTGAAAGCAGTGGAAGTGGTTACTTTATTATCAAAAGATTCAGATGCTCCTATTTCATTGCAGCAGAAATTAACCAAAATTTTGCAGACTGTCTTAGATAATGAAAAAGAAACTAGGAGATTATTGCAAAAACGATTAGATGAACTTAGCGACCTGATTAAACAGGAAAGCTGTAAGCAATTATTACATGATACTTATGGGCAATTCCCTATCAGTGATTATGAAATGGAGCTGACATCTACAACAGATAAGACATAAATATAACAACAACACCATGATATTTTATTAATATAATATTAATTAGCGGTATCGTTTATTCATATTCATTTCAGGTGGTGTCATTTAGTCACCATCCCTTTTTCGGGTAGTCTAATTCGGCATTATATTGTATGCATAACCTGTAAACAATAAATATAAAAACACAAACATTTTCAAAACAAAAAATTAACTCATGGATGATGATAATGGATTTTTCAGACAATAAGCAGATGGAAGAATAATAAAAATTTATTATTAATTAAAAACCAGATATTCAACGGAATGATATGAAAATTTTTTTTAATTTTATGCTATTAATCGGCAGGCATCCACTGGTAAAAAATAAGTTACCAATAACCTATTCAGAATGGGAACCACTTTATTACCAAACAATAGCAGTTACTAACCCTTTTATCGATAATGACAAATCTCCAATGGTTATTATTACCTCATTAATTATCTCAGAGTAGGAGTGTTCATTTACCAATCTCACCTATATTGATATCACTCTTGGAAGATATTAATATTCACAAACAGACAGGTCTTGGTGACTGCTTAAGCAGTCACCTACATTGAAAATGTACCCTGTCTTTCTCAAAAACGCCCCTACAATTAAACAAGATGAGGCTGTTATGACAAACGATATCTTACAGGCACTCACTTTATTAAAATCCAAAAAATGGATCGATTTGACACATAGTTTTGATCAAGACTCACCCCATTTTTTTATGTTTAACCCTGCTCAAATTAAAACACTGTTTAGTTATCCAGATGGATTTTTCGCCCAACAATTTACCTTTGTTGGTCAATATGGTACTCACATTGATGCCCCTTGCCATTTTATACCTGATGCTCGTTTCTTGAATGAATTGGAATTAAAAGAACTAGTGTTACCATTAATTGTCATTGACCAGTCAGAACGGGCAAAACAAGAGCCTAATTTCTCACTGTCTAAAGATGATATTCTCCAGTTTGAAGCCACACATGGCATTATTGAAGCAGGCACTTTTGTCGCACTAAGAACAGACTGGAGTAAACGCTGGCCATCTCAGGAAAAAATGGATAATAAAGATATCAACGGAAATAACCAGACACCCGGCTGGGGATTAGATGCTCTCAATTTTCTCTTTGAAGAAAGAAAAATAAAAGCTATCGGGCACGAGACTTTTGATACTGATTCAGCCAAAGACTCCAGAAAGAATAGTGCGTTACTCAGCGAGAATTATGTATTGGCACAAGATACTTATCAAATAGAAGTAATGACCAATTTAGATCAAGTGCCAACTCGTGGAGCGGTTATTTTTAATATTGTTGCTAAACCAGAAAAGGCTGCGGGATTTCCAGTACGTTCGTTTGCAATAATTCCATAATCTTCAGCCCTATAACGTAGTTCAAGCTCTTTCTGGTAATTAACAGAAGAAAATAGCAAGCTTGAACTACTTATTTTTCTTAAACTACCCATATTTTTTAAACTACGGTATTTTCTTTAACCATTATATTTTAATGTCGAATAACTAAAACTATTCCTTGTACCACTCATTAATAATTATTTCCGCTTCTTTACTATGGATTTGATATGGATGTTTTTTATCACAAGATCCAATAAACCATATGGAGAAACCTTTAAAATAGGATTTTGGCTCCATTATTTCTCTATAAGCACGCCATCCATTAATTTGTATTTCTGCTGAGAATGTATCTGATGTATGAGGATTCCACGGAGTTCGCAGTCCATATTCACATGCAGGAATATTAAACCCACCAAAATATACCGATTTTTTAGTTGAACGATGTAACCGTTCAATTTGGTAGATAACTTCTTGAGCACGACTATAAATAGTCGTTGAAAACAAACATTCTATTACTTCTTCATAAGATGGAATTTTCTTGTCTGAAAGTTCAAACCAGCAGTCGATGCCAACAAAATCCACTTTCTTTAAATAAGGCCGGTTTATCCTCTGTATAAATTTAGCTTCATAGGAAGGATCCCAAACCGCCGTTATCCACGAATTCATCTGATATATAACGTTACCATCATATTGCTTACGGGTAAAATCGATAACATCATTCCAATACCCTTCTGCATACTCCATATGAATAAAATTAGAAGCAATTTTTAATCCATAAATATTATATTTATTAGTTATTGAATCAAAAATATCTTGTAATACAACTGTTTTCCAATTCCAGAAAAATTCATTAATATCGTTTGGGTTCCATTCCGTTTCACCGATGGAACCTTGCTGGATGAATGGGAACGGTTCAACGATAATTTTTATATCATGCTTTAATAATTCTTTAATCAGATTAATAGCATGCTGTTTTTGATATTGGTTCACAGTAAATTTAGAAGATGTTACCTCTGGAATATCTATTTCAACAGGAACATTTACGGTGTTTAAATTAAATCGCTTCACATCTTCTAATATTTTATCTATATTAATGACATCCTGTACCTGTATATTACCTGATTTTATTTTATCTTTTTTGATAGTATTTCTTTGCTTTAATTCCTGAGAAGAAATATTTTCCATAATCACCTCGGATATTTAGCCAATTTATTTAATTGTCAATTATGTACTTTATCCTTTTTGCAGAAGAAACGATGGTATAAATTTACTTGAGGTAAGATTTTTTATTAAATGACTTTTGTTAACGGTTAAGAGTTTGGTACATGGCAGATTGAGCATGAAGAATTTGCGTTTACTTTGAGTGATAAACAACAGCAGCGATTGGCTAACTTTGACAGCGTTTAGTTAATTAATGGACTTTACTTGCTTCTATCAATGAGAAGAAATTATTAATAATCAATGAACTATGATGGTCGCTATTTCAACCATCTTTATGGAATATCTCATTTTTATAGCACCAAGTGTTATCAGTTATTTGATAAATTTTATTATTTACTATTTGTTATTTTGTGCCATTCTGCCATCAAAGCATACAATTTACCAAATATTAACCAGCTGAATTTATCCAAGCCGTACTCTCCAGTATTGATGAACTGATTTTATTGATGTTCACAGGCGGAGAAGTATTCTACCGCCTCATATTGCCAAAGATATTTTCAATTAAACCTCTTTGGCTTAATTAACTAGCAATGTACGTTGTTAATACATGAGGAATCAATATGAGCATTCAAAATAAGAAGCGCACAATAAAAACGTTAACTGAAGATGAATTAGCGTTAGAACGGGAAAAACATGCTGTAACCATTGATATATTATATCCTGTTGGGATTGTTACATTTTTTGCTCAAAGTAAAAATCCAAACATCCTATTCCCTGACACAGTCTGGGAATATATTGGCGAAAATAAAACTATCAGACTAGGAGCTTTAGATGGTTCCGACATTTTATCAATAGGAGGAAATGACACTATCACATTGAAAGCTTCACAACTGCCTCCTCATAATCACTCATTTTCAGCTACAACAGATTCATTTGATTATGGAATAAAATCAACCAGTGTTGCGGGTGATCATCAGCATGCTACGGCATTATCATATGATCAAAGTCGGGAACCTATATGGGGTGGATATGTTCAGAAAGGAGTATCAATTATCGGAGCTAAATATACAGATAATTATAAAGTTGCATATACAGATACTCAGGGCAATCATTCTCATTCTGTAAATATTGGTGCCCATAACCATACTGTTTCTGGAACAACATCAAGTACTGGGTATAGGGAAGTAATCAATATTACCAATAGTTATATTATTCTGATGGGATGGTATAGATTAGAATAAAAAAATTGCATTTGCTAGATACCTAATTTTCGAGGCACTTCATTGGGGCGGTTTTTAACGCCCCTTTTGTTATTTTCTACTCAAAATAACTCTCCCACCTTCTGTCGGTATTAGGGACAAGCTGCTTTGTCCTTACTTTGTCTGTAGTTGTGGTATTAAGTGAAGAGCAACAGCAGCGCCGTAAGTCATTTAATGGAAAAAAGTTAATCATTTATACTTTCTATTACTCCCTAGAGGTATCCTAGAAAAAACAAAGGACTCACAAAATTAACGCAATTCCTTGATAATTCTGGTGGGTCTAAGAGTCAACTGCTCTACCAACTGAGCTAACGACCCAATATATTGATTATCGTCCCCTGGCAATTAATTAGTCAATGTTCTATCTCTATATACACTTTCAGTAAATGAATAAAATAAATACAACATCTAATTTTGTGAGTAGCGTAAAATACAACCTATTGGTTTTTCGTGTAAATTCCTTCTGTTAATACTGTAGTTGTCTATGTCACAATGGCTCCTTAAACACAGCTTGCTGCTATTGAGGTCATGCTGTGAGAATAAACTGGATACAACTATGGAAGAAAAAATACAACTCACACACCCACCTGAAACTGAGGGCTCGCACCTTCAGCGAAGTCTGACTAACCGACATATACAGCTTATTGCTATTGGAGGAGCTATCGGAACTGGTCTGTTTATGGGATCAGGTAAAACTATCTCTCTGGCGGGGCCATCGATCATTTTTGTCTATATGATCATTGGATTTATGCTGTTTTTTGTGATGCGTGCAATGGGAGAGTTATTACTTTCCAACTTGCATTATAAGTCATTCAGTGACTTTGCCACAGATCTACTTGGGCCATGGGCCGGTTTTTTTGTAGGCTGGACTTATTGGTTCTGCTGGGTGATTACCGGTATCGCTGATGTTGTCGCTATTACCTCTTATGTCGGATATTGGACACCTGATTTTCCTGAGTGGGCCACTTCACTTCTATGTGTTTTGGTATTGCTGACTCTGAATCTCGCGACAGTAAAATTGTTCGGAGAATTGGAGTTTTGGTTTGCGATGATTAAGATTGTTGCCATTGTTGCCCTGATTGTGACAGGGGGAGTACTGATTGGCATCCATTTCCAATCACCTGCGGGGCACATTGCCTCCCTTACCAACGTTTGGAATGACGGAGGTATGTTTCCAATGGGGCTGAGTGGTTTCTTTGCGGGCTTTCAAATCGCTATATTTGCTTTTGTTGGAATTGAATTGGTAGGAACCGCTGCTGCGGAAACCAAAAATCCAATGCAATCCCTGCCAAAAGCAATTAATGCCATTCCGATCCGAATTATCACATTTTACGTGTTAGCCTTGACTGTTATTATGTCGGTTACACCGTGGCGCGCGATTGTGGCAGATAAAAGCCCATTTGTGGAATTATTCGTTCTGATTGGATTACCGGCAGCAGCCAGTATTGTGAATTTTGTGGTTCTGACTTCTGCTGCTTCCTCGGCAAACAGTGGGGTTTTCTCCACTAGCCGGATGTTATTTGGTTTGGCAAAAGAAGGGGATGCACCAAAACAGTTCAGCCGTCTTTCCCGGCGCTCGGTGCCTGCATCGGGTTTGATATTTACGTGTTTATGCCTCTCCTGTGGCGTCATTTTGATCTATTTTATCCCCGATGTAATGCGTGTCTTTACATTGGTAACGACAGTATCTGCCATTCTGTTTATGTTCATCTGGAGCATGATTTTGTGTTCCTATCTGGCTTATCGGAAACGCCGCCCTGAGTTGCATAAAGCATCTATTTATAAAATGCCATTCGGTATTGTTATGTCATGGGTGTGCTTAGCCTTCTTTGCTTCTGTTTTGGTATTGCTGTCTTTGCAGCCTGATACCGGGCAGGCACTGATTGTTACACCAGCCTGGTTTATTATTTTAATGATTGGGTTTCAGGTTGTGAAAAGGCGCAGAGTCCGTATTTAATTGTTGAATAATCACTCTGTATAAAAAATGGCCCCGATGTAGGGCCATTTTTTATCATTCCTAAATAACCTGCTTTTTACTACAGCTTTGTGACAGATAGCTTGTATGGTCAGTCTGCCATTTTTGTCCCTTGGTGGAATCTTAGTTGCCATGTACCAGATGCCGATAACTGCCAAATGGATGAACGCAGGACTTTGTTATGTGGATGTCCTGACTTATCCATTTCATAAGATTGATAAGTAAGAAGTACAATATTTTTATCCAAATTCTGCATATTAAAGTTTTTTGAAAAAATCTGTGAAATAGTATTTCTTTCTTCTTTTAATGCATCCTCAACAATTTTTTTAGTATAAACATAACCTGACTTTCCTATTTCCAAAAAATCATCATGTAAGATGGTATTTACCCAGTTATTATCATTTCTTTTTTCTCTATGCAGGCTCATTTCAAGATTTTTTATCAATGAAAAAATAGTTGAGTTTTCTTGCTTCATAGGCCACCTCAAAAAGTAATGGATTCAGTAAAAATAACTATATTTAAATAATAGATGGCAAGGTAGTAGGTACAATAGGATTATTTACTTACGTTAATCCAAGACGCAGACATGTTGTAGGCATTGGTATCGGTATTGATGCTGGCTATTCAGGTAGAGGTATTCGCTCAAAGATGATGAAATTTGCCATTGACTATGCTTTCAATTGGCTTGCTTGTACTAGGATTGAATTGGAAGTATTCACTGATAATGAGAAAGTGATAGAGCTGTACACTAAATTTGGTTTTGAAATGGAAGGCATTCAACGTAAAGCTGCCTTTAAAAATGGTCAATATTGTGATGTTATGGCAATGTCCCTAATAAATAATCGGATATTATAATATTTTATTAAATCTTAAAATACTAAATAAAACTGCTTTTTATTCTTTCATTTATGTCATAACCAGATTTTTATTTCGATAATAAATCAAATTTTAGTCATGTTTGGTCAGATGGACCTATCTGCCAGACATGAATTATAAAAATATTAGTAAAATCAACTGGATATAACCATGTATTTTCCTCATCATTGAAATAATTTACTAATACCAGGGAGGGTATTAGTGGATTGTTAAATTTATCCGATAATTAAAAACCTCGTTGTAATATTTTCCACTCATATTCTTATGAATTTAATTGGCTTTGTAGCTGTTTCATAAGAGTTTCATGATGCTCAAAATCACTACATATTAGTAAATCAAGGGCTGCATAGTTATATTCAGGCCAGGTATGCATAGTAAAATGTGACTCTGTTAATATCACAGCACCACTAACTCCCCTGAGTTTGGATTGATGAAAATGGCAGTTGATAATGTTGAATTCACATTTATGAGCAATATCAATCATCATGGTTTCGATAGCTGACACAGACTTTAATTTATCTGTTTCGCAATTTTTCATCTCTATGATAAAAATAATTTTAATCCATCGAAAGTATATGGTGGATCTGTCAAGATAACATCAAAGGATTTAGCATATTTATTAGAGTGCTTCAGATCTACGAATTCTGTATTAATGATAAAATTATTTTCTTTTGATACCTCTCTAATGAACTCCAATAGTTCTTTATCTATATCTTTGACATAAATATTATTTTTGCAATAATGGCCTAGTTTTTTAGATGCCATCATTAAAGCTAAAGATGTTAAATCATCATCCCCTAAAAAGAGAATTTTTTGCTTAAATACTATTGGATTATTCAGTAATAACATTACTTTGCGTATCGATGTATCCAAAGTCGTATGGGCTTGATCTAATATGAGGAAAGTTTTTTCTGCCTGTTTTTGGTCAAAATCAGTTAATTTAAGAATGATTTTTACATTGAATTCATATGTTTCACATGCAATATTACTATTGTTTGTCTGTGATTCCTGGATCATAAATTCATATCTGGCAACTCGATAAAGACTTTGTATGCTTGTTCTAAAATATATTGATGCTTTTTCTGTGCTTTCATTTTATTGCCATTGAAAAAGACATCAATGTCACTTTCGGAGTAATCTATGTTAAATATTTTTCTTTTGCAATAAGAATATTGTCCATAAATTGGCATGAAATTATTTTTATATAGTGATTATTGTAAATTTTACTATAACAGTAGAATTAATTAACTATATAATATTTACTACAATCACTTTGTAGTAAATATTATAGACAAATAGTAAAAGGGGGTTCGCGGACAAGAAAGAGGGGTATGTTTATGTAATGTATGTATTGTTAAAGATAATTTGATTTCTTTATCTTTTTTCGTAATTTTAATTTACCCGGAGAGTTGCTTTCGATTTTGAGAAACAACATCTGTTAGAAAATCCGCGATTTTCCTTATCCTGGGAGAGTGTGCCAAATCTGCCTGAATAACAAGCCAAAGAGGTTGTTCTAACTCCGGTTGCTGTGAAACACAAATAAAATCTGTAGTGTTGGCAATAAAGTGGGGCAGTATTGCTAATCCTAAACCTGCTTTTACTGCTGCAATTTGGGCTGAAAGTGAAGTTGTAGCTATAGAGAGTGGGCGGCCTTTCAGGATTTTCTCTATCCATTTGGATGATGGGAGTTGCAGGTATTTATCAGTCCAACTGATAAAGTGGATGTTGTCATATACGCCTTCAGGTATCTTAGCCGGATGATTTATAAAATATTTTTCACTGGCATATAACCCAAAACCCAATATACCTAATTGACGCACTGTAACATGACCTTGTTCAGGTCTGACAAGGCGAAGGGCTAAATCAGCATCACGGCGATGAAGATTTACAGTATGTACATCAGTAATGATTTCCAGCGTCAGATCTGGGTAGTTTTTTTGTAAGGTTGATAGATTAGGAATAATTAAATTATTGGCAAGAAGTTCGGTTGTTGCGAGGCGGACTTTACCAGCGATTTTTGTACGTATATCAGCCTCAGCCAGAAATGAATTTGCAGCTATTTCCATTGCCTTGGCTTTTTCCAGTAGTTCTCTTCCATCTTCCGTTAACTGATAACCTGTCTGATGACGGAGGAATAAAGGCATTCCGAAAATTGTTTCAAGCCGTTCAATTTTTCGCGATACCGTTGCGATACCAATATTAAGAAGCGTTGATGCATTACTGATAGTTCCAGTTTGTGCGACTGCCAGGAATACTCGAATATCATCCCAAATAAGTGATTGCATATTATGATTTCCATTTTTGGAAAATTATTTTCTGTTTATGTCTAAATATTTCATTTTTGAACTATGCCACAATAATTCCAGGAAAAACAACCCAGTTATCTTTTTAAAAATTAAGAGAGTTAAATCATGAACATACGAATAACACCACAGATAGCGGTTGTTCTGACGTTAATTGCGACATTTTTATGGGGTTCAAACTTTCAGGTAACTAAAATAGCTCTTGTAGATCTCCCTCCGTGGACAGCTTCTGGTGAACGTTTTGTTTTTGCTGTCTTATGTATTTTCATTTTTATGATGTTCAGAAGAAAAATTAATGGCAGGGCGTTTAAGAAAAATTGGTTGGCTTTTATTTGCCTTGGAGGAATTGGTATTTCGGGATTTAATGGAGCATTGTTTGTTGGTCTCCAACATGGACATCCTGTGACTGCTGCATTAATAATGGCAACGACTCCAGTTTCTGCCAATATTTTAGAAGCTATTATTAATCGTCGTTTTCCTGAAATAATACGAACAATTGGAATGATTATTAGTTTACTTGGTGTGGCATTGGTAATTACCAATGGTCAGTTGATCTTTGGTAGCACGGTTCATATAGAAAAAGGGGTATTGATTATTTTTGCAGGGAGTCTCAGTTGGGCAATTTACACCGTTGGAATTCGTGTATTTGTTACAGAAGCAACTCCACTTGAAACCACAAGTTGGACAATGTTTTTTGGCATGATTATATTGGTAATAGTTACAATTGTTGTTGAATCTCCTGTTCCTGCATTATTATCAGCTCCACTTGAGAGCCATTTGGCGAGTATTTATATGGGTATTGCTGGTTCTTTTCTTGCTTATTTATTTTGGAATATAGGTATTACTATTCGTGGGGCAGGTAAAACAGCGATATTTTTTAATTTTGTACCTGTCTTTGCATTAATAATACAGATAATTGTAGAAAACAGGTTCAACTTAATTCAGTTTATTGGAGGTACTCTTACTATTATAGGCGTACTGTTGGGACAAGGTACTAGCAAAATGTTCCGAAGAACGCTGCCGTGATATTGGCATTGTGGTAACCAACGAAAAAATGAATGCGATGAAACTAATTAATGACCTGTGGCACACGTTGAGGAACATTTGACTGTGTGATTTAGTACTGAGCAAGACACAAGTATATGACAGTGTGATTGCTTTATGCTGAGGCTAATATGGATATATACAAACGTCACTCAGTATTGGATCAATCCCTGTCTGACCGATTCTGATTTGGGCAATATCATCGGAACCGTGATTGAACCGCCAGAAATAACTTTATATCTGTGACGTCAATTATTCAATTATGGGACTAATGATGAAAGAACATCCTGATTTATGGATTGAACTTATGGATAGCCTGAGAGATGCCTGGCCACAGATATCCGGCTCCTTGCTGGCTATTATGATCTGTTATGGACGTCTGATTTATGACGGTGTAGAACGAAAAAACCGTTGGGCTGAACCTTTTTTATGCGGGGCGTTGTCATGGGGATTCTCAAGTGCGCTGGAACTGGTTGGTATTCCCAGCAGTATGTCACCTGCACTTGGTGGTGCTGTGGGCTTTATTGGTGTAGAAAAATTGCGTGAGATTGTGAACCGTATCATTGATAAGCGTTTGGATGAAAAATCACATGATTAATTAAAGAAAAGGCCAACGTGGAGTTGAACAAACTATACCATGAATTGGTAGAATCTCACCTTACCTTGTCACGTCAGTATGAAGAGTTGCGGCAGGAATACGGTTTATTGCGCCGTTCGTTCTCGGTAACGGCAGAGGTGCCTTATCCCGATGTCTGGTATTTTTCACCTGTTCAAAATTATTCGGGCAAACAGCCCTGTGAAAAGCCAGCTGACCTTATGGTGCATATTATCCAGTCCAGCAGCCGTGAAGGAGATTAGATCATTTTGTACTCTTTATTGCAATAAATAGATGCAAAAAGAGACAAAAGAATGCAATAATCAGTATGTTTATGCGTAGAAAGCGAGGTTTTCTAATGGCAACTAGTGTTCGACTTGATGATGACTTCGTTAATGAAGTGAAGATTCATGCAGAAGTTGCAAGTAGAAGCGTACCTAAGCAAATAGAATATTGGGCTAAAATCGGCAAGATAGCTGAGGAAAACCCTGATTTGCCATATGCTTTTATTCTTGAATCTTTACTGGCAAAGAGCGAAGTGGGCAACCAAAAGGTAACTCCCTATGTCAGAAAGACCAAAAAACGCCAAAATTGAGATTTACCAAACAAGGCGTTTTTCTAAAGCATTATCAAAGTTACCTGAAAATCTTCTTAGCGTAGTAGAAGATGAAATAGACATGATCATTGATAATCCTGAAATTGGTGAACAGAAGAAAGGAGATTTGAGTTTTCTACGTGTTCATAAATTTCGCTTGAATAAGCAATTAACATTGATCGGTTATCACTGGATTGAAGGAAAATTAGAGTTATACCTATTGAACTTTGGTCCACATGAAAATTTTTATCAGGAACAGAAACGACATAGGCGCGATGACTTAGGGTTTATTGAATAGAACCATTTTTAAATAATCAAAGGCTGCGTTCCGGCGTGGCCTTTTTCATTTTGTCACCGCATTTAGTAGAGACCAATTTATTCATATGAATATACTCTTCGTCTTTCAAGTCGCCTCTTTGTTGGCTGCGCTCACTCACTCCGGTCACCGTTTTTATAAACATCCGGTTATCTATGCTCCCGGGAATTAATGAGAGGCTTCTGCCTCTCACCGGAGGCCAGCCTTTGGCTGGGCGAATTCGTTCCCGACGAATTTGTCGTTCTTTTGCCGCCACGACGCAACTTGAAATTCATTGAACATAGACCTTTTTATGTTCACATAAATTGACTAGTTTTAATTCAATTTCAGGTGAAGTTAATAAGCGACTAAATTTTATAGGATAAGTAAAATAGCATAAAAGAAAACCTCGCTCACCAATGCGCAAAAGGAGAGTCTGCCCGAACTCAGGCAAGCCGAATGATAACATTTGATAATGTTAAAGCCTTTCTCGATTCCATAAATCAAGGGTGTATGTATGGAGGAATGAAAGCAGTGTGTTCGGACAGATCGTAATCGCTGTTTGGAAGTGATCGTTACCAGCACTGGCTCCCTCGGCAACCCAGTTTTAAGGGGAACCCGCCCGTCTTCTTTGAACAAAAACGGCTACCGTTCCTGTAATAGCCCATCTACTTTACACCTCAAATGATTTTTAGGTACTAAGTCGCCAAGCGAGAGAATTTATAATGGAAATTTTGTGGAAATAACCTTCTTAATATGGCTCCAAGCTTCGTTTGGCGAATAAGATTTTTCTGGAAAAAATAGCAGATTGTCAGCTTATTAAGGCTGGAATGCTCAATATTGAGCATCCTGTCCCAAAAATATGAGTTACGTTTACGGAAAGTTAAAGGAAAGTTAAAGGTTTTGTATGGCTTTTTAAAATTATAATGATTTTTCCAGGGTTATCTATTTAATTAAAACAATGGGGTAATGCTAATGAGCAATAGTGCTGGAAATTTCAATGGTAGTATTGTTGACTTTATCCGTGGCGATAGTGCTTCTGTTAAGAATATAAGATTTTACAAAGATGAATATATATATGTTGGAGGAGGGAGAGGAAATTTCTATTTTATAGAAAAAGGGCATGTTAAAGTCTCTACCCAAACCGAAGATGGCAGAACATGTAACATTGGTTTTTATAAAGAAGGAGATTTTTTTGGTGAAAGTGGTTTATCTGGGGACATTATACCTGAAACGGCGACAGCTTTAATTGATTGCGCAATAAAAAAGATAAATTTTTCTTCATTTTTAGAAGAAATAAAAGGTAAAGTCATCCTTTATCATTTTGTAATTTATATGGCAAATAAAATCATAGAACACCAGAAGACAATTTCTAGCTTTGTCATCTTTAATAGTGAGAAGAGATTAGCCTATTCTTTGATGAGGATGGCCTCAGAAATTAAAAATGATAATGTATCTTCTATTAAGAACAAAATTTCTTATCAGGATCTATCTTATATGGTAGGTACAACCCGATCCCGTGTCGGATATTTTATGAATGTTTTTCTTAGGCAAGGGATCATTAAGGAGTCTAAAGATTGCTTTCTGATTGTTGATAAGAAAAGAATTGAAGAATATTTAGTAGAGTAATAAATAATTTGGTGACTTATTTCTTATATTCATCTTGGGAAACAATAGAATAATTCTATTGATAGAGTTTGAAAAATTGTTCAGTGCTAAAACGTAGCCCAGAAAGTCAACATACAAAATTGTTATTATCAAAGATTTTTTTAAATGTATTCATCTTTGGATAAAAATATCTGATTTGGCTAAATTATATCCGGGGTGAGAGCGTGGGCGTTTTTCCAGCGCATTTATTTTCAAACATATTGAGGATGAAAACCATCCTTATATTGATTGCATTAAAAGCAAACTATTAACTTTTATATCAATTTGGTTTGAATATAATTCATTTTAACATTCATGCTCTCACCTTAAATGATGCTTTATTATATTTTTTATTGAAGTATTTATAAAAATAGAATATCGATAGATACTGTATTAGTCATAATGCTAAAAAATCGCCGAAATAATTATACTTAACCCAATATAAAAAATATTATATCGACTGTTTATTTGACTTTATCCTTCAATTCGTATCAACGTAAAGTAGCATTTATGCCGATATCTTCCACATTCGAATAGATAAAAGATTGGACATTTATTGATAAATAGGTTGTATTTACCATTAAACAGGTTAAAAGTGAAACTTAATGTAAAAAAGTTTATTAATATAATGTGTTATTGAACTTATTATATCAATAAGAAGAGAAGGACGGGCAATAATGGCGGGAAAAAATACCAATTTCTAAGAATACATTATTAGTTAAATGACTGTGTTGTGCCAGAGTTTTGACAAAAGCATCAAAAAGATAGGAATTGGTAATTTATCTCAGCACTGAATTTGAGAAATGTTTAGGCAACCAAAAATCTCCAAAAGGTGTTTATGACTAAAATAGATCTGCTTAAAGTATCTTTAAAAACTGAAAGAATATTATTTTATTAATTCACAAGTCAAAAATAATCATTTTCATAGTCCATTTTAGAAATGAATAAATAATTTCTTAATATGCTCACTTTTGAGCTTTTTTCTTTGAAATAGAGCTTATAGTTTTCTATAGGTAACTGGGGTTTTCATATGGTTAAAGAGAAGGAACAGAAGAGGGATACGTGCATGCATGACAGAAAAAAAATTGCGATTGTGGGGATATCTTGCCGTTTCCCTGGATGTTACAACCAAGAGTCATTTTGGAAATTATATCAAGAAAAAAAATCTGCTGTTGTTGAAATTCCTGAATCCAGATGGCCGGTTAGTGAATATTATTCGCCACATTTTGAAAAAAATAAATCTTTAAGTCGTTGGGCTGGTTTAGTAGAAAATTTTGACCGTTTTGACGCCCCTTATTTTAATATCACGCCTCGTGAAGCCGAATTGATGGATCCGCAGCAGCGCATCTCTTTGGAATTAGCGGTTGAATGTTTAGAGGACGCGGGATATGGCGTTTCTGATGTGAAATCTGCTGATATTGGTGTTTTTCTTGGTGTATGTAATTTTGATTATAAGGAACGTTTGGAAAAATCAGTAACTAATATTCAAGGGCATCTTTCAACCGGAACTTATACTACGCTAATTCCCAATAGAATTTCCTTCTATTTGGATCTAAAAGGCCCCAGTGTCCCTGTTGATACCGCATGTTCGAGCTCTTTGGTGGCACTTTCTTACGCAGTGCAATCTATTCAGTCTGGTGATTGTGAAGCTGCTTTTGTAGGAGGAGTGAGTTACCTGTTCAGTCACACGTATTTTGTTGCTTTTTCCCAAGCCGGGATGTTGTCTCGAACCGGGAGTTGTAAAACGTTTGATAAACAAGCGGATGGTTATGTTCGCGGAGAAGGGGCAGGAATGCTCCTGATAAAACCGCTTGAAAAGGCGTTAGCAGATAATGATCGGATCTATGGCATCATTGATGCTGTGGCCGTAAATCATGGTGGTAGTGTTGCCACGATCACTTCCCCCAGTGCTTATGCTCAGGCGAATGTAATAAGAAAAGCGCTTCAGAAAGCCAATATTTCAGCAAATTCAATTTCCTATGTTGAATCTCATGGTACGGGAACGCCAAAAGGGGATCCGATTGAGGTTAATGGATTGAAACGTGCATTCCGTGCCCATGCCAAAGAATGTGGAGAAACATTAGGAACGGCTTATTGTGTGTTATCAGGCTCCAAGGCGAATGTTGGACACCTTGAATCAGCTTCGGGTATGGTTGGTTTGATTAAAGGGCTACTTTCTATTCAAAAGAAACGCCTGTTACCTATGCTTCATTTTAATGAATTAAACCCCAAAATAGCTTTGGAGGAAAGTCCTTTCCGTATCCTCACTAAAGAGTGTGACTGGCAGCCATCAAACGGAGGAATACGACGCTTCGGTGTTAGTAGTTTTGGGTTTGGTGGTGTCAATGCTCATGCGATTATTTCTGAGTATCAAGATAAGAAGATCTTTAGGCCAGAATCTACCCACCATTTGTTTGCATTTTCAGCATTCTCAGATAAGGCATTAAGAGCATATGCCCTGTTGATTTCGACGTTTCTTCAGAACACGCCTACAGCCTCAGTGAGTGATTGTGCCTACACCTTGGCCAAAAGAACAAACCTTCCATACCGTGTCGCTTTTATATATCACACTCGGCAAGAGCTATTGGGAAAAATTATCTCTTTTGCCAATGGATTAGCTGCTGAAACATTCCCTGCCAGCGGATATCCAGAATATGAAAAAGTGGCTGCCTGGTTGAATGGAGAACGGGATAGCTTAAAAGATTTATTTTCAGCAGCTAATGACCGTATTACTTATGTTCCGCCTTATCCTTTTCAGCATAATACTTATTTTCCTGATGAGCTTGAAACGAAAAAAAAGGAAATAATCGAAAATGAAAAGCAGAATAATGACACTACTTTATACCAAGTTGAACCGCTATTTTCTTCAATTACATCATTTTATGATGAGCTAAGTCATGAGAAAAACAGGCCGCCAATTATTTTTTCTATGTTGGATGAAGATCAATCTTCAGCATTGAGAAAGCATGTTTCATCTGAGCGATATTTTGAACTTCCCTGCTTGCCAAATGATGCCTCAGGTAGCGACTGGATTAGCTGGTATTTACATTTTCTGGGGCAACTCATCAGAGCCATCGAATTAACAAGGCCCGGTTCGTGGATATTATTGTCTGACCGAAAAAACATCTGGGCAAATACACTCTATGCACATGCACTATCGCTTGAAAAAGAATTCGGTCTCCCTTGTGGTTGGTATCAATTCCATAATGTCACTGTTTCACAACATATAGAGCAATGTCTTAAGCTATTTCAAATACCGGTATCTGGCTCTTTCTGTCGGCGTTTGAATGATGGAAAAGGATCAAATGCTCTCCTGTTAGAAGCCTTACACTATCACGTCAGTGTATTTCCAGCTGAATCAGCACAACAACGTGAAGCGCTGTTTGGTTTTAAATCTCTATTGGGCTTTAAACCGATAGTATTAATCAGTGGAGGAGCTGGCGGTCTTGGGCAAATATTTGCCAAATATTTAGCAAATACGTTTGATGCAAATGTTGTGATTACTGGTCGTCGAAAGTGTGATGAATTGCCCGTGAATTATAGAGCATCAGAAAAAGGAACTATTGAATATATTCAGGCAGATTGTTGCGATCGTCAGGCACTCACCGCTGTCGTTGAACATATTGTCACTCAATATAAAAACATTGATCTCATCATACACAGTGCAGGAAGTATTGATGATCGAAGTATGTTTTTAAAGACGGAACAGCATGTCAGAAACATTGTTGAAAGTAAGATTATTGGATGTGAATTGTTAGATGAACTCACCAGTTCGCTTCCTGTTAAACAATTTATTGTGTTCTCCTCAATAACTGCTCTGTTCGGAAACCCCGGGCAAACGGATTATGCAGCAGCTAATCATTACCTCGTCGAGTTTGCTCATAATCGTAATAAGAAACAATCAGAAGGGTTGCGAGCCGGACGAACAACGGTGATCTACTGGCCTTACTGGTTGGATGGCGGCATGAGAATTAATAAATCAGCGGTATCCATGTTACAGGAAACAACGGGTACTGACCCTCTGTTAACCGATGATGGCATCAGGATTTTTAATCATGCACTTATTCATCAACCGGCAGAACTCTGTGTTGTGGCTGGTGTGGGTGAGAAAATCGATGAGGCGCTTAATCACCGGCTTGCACGTCAATCGATATTGAAAGACAGGCAAGGGCTGATTTCCACCATTTTGTCGGTTATTACGGATATGACGGGATTACAGCCAGAGAATATTGGTTTAAAAACGCGTTTCTCCGATATGGGAATAGATTCTATCGCGATGCAGGGGATCTCGCGGGAGCTCAGTCAGGTAACGGGATTAATGATAAATAGTGTGGTTTTGGCAAAAAAACCTAGCATACATGCTTTGGTAGAGTACCTGAGTCAATATTCTGACAAACCATGTAATGAAGACCTTCATCTACAGAGTAAGCCTGAACTTCATACATCTCCACAAATCGACATTAATGAAGAGGATGTTGGTGTTATTGGAATTGATTTACGTATGTGTGGTTCTGAACACTGGCGCGATGCCTGGCCATTGTTTAGCAAGAAAGTACTGGCTCCTGAAATTTACCCAGAGTCTCGCTGGCAGATATTGCCGGATGAATTAACTAAAGACATCGAAAGAGAAAAAATACAGGGATATTTCATAAAGGACTGTCTGGCTTTCGACCATAAGTTTTTTGGTCTGTCTCGCCGGGAAGCCATGCTGATGGATCCACAGCATAGAACACTGATAGAAAGTGTCTGGTCTGCAATAACTGATGCGGGCTATTCACCTGAGCAATTTAATCAACGAAGTACTGCGGTTTTTGTTTGTATTGATGCTAATGATTACGCATTAATTGCTGAATTTGATTCATCAATAGATGAGTTCTCAATTGGTTCATCAACACCTTATTTATCCGCCAATCGGCTATCCCATTTGTTTGATTTTAAGGGGCCAAGCGAAACGATTAATGTTGCTTGCGCGAGTGTTTATTCCGCGGTTGAAAAAGCTGAAGCATTAATCAACTCAGGTGTTGTGGAACAAGCTGTTATTGCCGCTGCACAAATCAATTTATTGCCTTCTCGTTTTAACGCATTGCAAAAAAGAAACCTGCTGAGTACGGATGGTATGGTGAAACCCTTTGATAAAGATGCACACGGATTTGTTCGCAGCGAAGGTGTTGGTTGTATTCTGTTAAAGGATCTGAAATTAGCGGTTGCAGATGGCGATGAGGTATTAGTCAAAGTAAAAAGTGCGGCAACTTGGCACGGAGGGCAGGGGGATTCCTTTACTGCACCAAATGCTTCTACTCATGTAAACGTTATGGAAAGAGCGTTTCGAAAAGCACAGGCGGATGTTGAAAAACTACAATATGTTGAAGCTCATGGTATTGCATCTAATGTTGGGGATCTCAGTGAAGCAGATGCCATTGCAGCGTTTTTATCACAGTCAGAGCACGCATCCTGTGTGGTCAGTTCAATGAAATCGAATGTAGGTCATTTTGAGGTATGTTCCGGTATTGCAGGATTTGTGCGAACAATACTGGCGATTAAACATCAACAGATACCGGGCATTTCTGAATTACATGCGCTTAATGAAAATATTGATAGCAAGCGGTTACATATCAAAAATACCAGCCAGCCATTTAATGAATCCAGAGGATTAGTTGGTTTACTCTCATATGGATTAGGTGGGGTTTCTGCATTTGTACTTTTAGAACCTTTTATTGATCAATCTGAAAATCTATTTATTGAAGATAAAGAACATTGGTTCTGCTTGTCCGCAAATAATATTGAGTCATTAAAACGGTATGTGATTTCAGTGATAGAACAAATCCACCAGTATCGCCATATCACACGGTTATCCCGATTAATATCGACATTACGGTTTTATCGTAAACATTTAGATGTTCGATTAGTGGTAAAAGTCGGCAGTTATGAGGAACTGCTTGATAAATTGGCGGCATTTTTGGCAGGACACATCGTAGATGGATTACATACATCTGTGAACTGTCAGGATAATGATGTAATGCTGGCAGCATTGCCAGAGGCATTGCGTATGTGGTTAGAGAAAAAAGGAGATAATGAAAGGGTGAAACTTACCGCGAATAAACGGAGTTTTTGGCCGAAATACCCATTTGATCGCTCGTCACGGCTTTATATTGATATTGTACCAAAGAGAAAAAATGTGGGGCTAAATGAGAAATAAAAGACTTCAGAATTGCATATTAATAGTGAGAAATAACGATGCGAGAATAACTATGGAGAACATAAGTTATGGAAGGTAAGGTTGAAGATTCAGTAATCAATGCACTAAAAGAGATGATGGCAAGAGCTGTGATGCTAGGCTTGTCGTGTTCTGAAAATAAAATGCAGGGTAGCATCTTGGATGAGCAGAATGTCGATATAGTGTCAAAATTAATGTCGCTATATGAATCAACAAATCACTTTCTGACAGTCGCGGGAATAGAAAAAGCAGCCGATGAAATACTCCCGCTGTATAAAGAGATCATATCTCAACTTCCGGAAGGGAGACTTTGATATGGAGAAGCTCGAAGAAATTAAAGATTTTCTTAGCCGGGAAATTATGATTGCTATGTATATGACCCCGGATGAATTAGATCAAGATACTTTATTTTCAAGTTATGGTTTGGAATCTGTCACTTTGGTAAAAATAGTGGTGAACATAAATAAACGATTTCTTATTAATCTCTCTGTACAGGATATCTTACCGTATCAGAGCGTTAATAAGGCGGCTAATTTTATTCACTCCATACTTGAGGGGAAAATATCATGACAACATCATATTCAAATTATGATTACGTGGATCTACCTGAAAAAGAACGTTTGGAATATGAGCGTATCTTTTTTCTAAGGAACTTTTTTTCAAAACCGGATCTGTTTCAGAACGAGTTAAAACAAGCTGAACAAAGTATGGCGTTTGCATTACCGGCTTTAGAATTCGGGTATTCAGAAATAGAAACTTATGAGGTTGGGGAACTTACCTGGCAGAAATTGGCTCAGATCTATGCTGAAGATATTCGTCCTATTGTCATTAAAGGATTTGCTTCATCTTTCCCCTGTGGGAAGCTATGGACGCCAGAGTATTTCAGGGATAACTTTGGCGATTTTCAACTGTGGTATTCGACAACAGAAAAGCTGTTTGAAGAAGATGGAACATCACTACGTAATTATATCAATGCAGTATTAAATGGTGATGTCAGCCGGGCATATCTTGAGAACTTAAGTGATATTTTTAATGAATATCCTATTTTGCATCAACAAATTGGTATTGACCGCATTGATAATTTTTTAGGTGATTTTGCCTCATATCATAAGATTGCCCAACTTTTCATCGGTGGCCCTGGCACAGGTGCGGTTTATCATTGTGCTAATGAACTTAACTGTTTCTTGAATATTTATGGCCGTAAAGAGTGGATATTTGTTCATCCTAAATATTCCGCAGCTATGTATAGCTCCATGTTTAATAAAGGGATTTTTGTTGGTTCATTTGTTAAACACAATGCGCCGGTAAGATATTTAGAAGAACATCAGCCACTTTATAACCGTATCCCTAAACTGCGAATTACTTTGGAGCCGGGCGATATGTTAATTAATCCTCCCTGGTGGTGGCATGCAATTAATAATCAACCGCCAGTATCCATTGCTATTGCTTCCCGTTGGAAGATTGAAATGCCTTATCAGCATCAGAATCCGCTCTATGAATTTGTTCAATCCCAAAGAGTAGAAAGACTTACTCTGGAAGGGAAGAAAATGTCTGAAAACGATGTTGTTGTACCTGACAGTGAATTACGTAAGAAATATGTCTCTTATAAAGAGATGGGATGGGTGGGGAATTGATTGCTAAAAGTGGCATGTCTTTTGGATAAAATCCAGAAACCGTAATATTATAAGGTTTGTTTTTAAATCCAAAGACCGTGTTGTGTGAGATAGCCACAACGCACAAATTAACGATAAGGTAGCAATCTTATGAAAGAATTTCAAAATAACGAAGTTTACTCGGTATTTAATAATTATCCTGAACGATATCAAAAAATATTATTGACGATAAGAGAATTAATATTTGACGTCGCATCAAAAACGGCAGGAGTTGGTTTAATTACTGAGACTTTGAAATGGGGGCAACCCAGCTACCTTACTCTTGAAACGGGATCGGGAACCACAATCCGGTTAGATCGTTTCGGTCATTCGCATGTGGCTATCTTTTTTCACTGCCAAACCACCTTGGTCGATACGTTCAGAACACTTTTTCCCGAACTGATTTATTCAAAAAATCGGGCAATAGTCTTAGATCCAGAAGACGATTTACCAACAAATGAGTTGAGTATATGTATTGAAATGTCACTCACTTATAAGTTGAGGAAAAAAAATAAACACTTCATTTAGAAAACAGGATGGATGTGAACAATGAAAACATGTACTGTCGCAATGTTTCCTGGACAGGGGGCCCAGTTTCAAGGTATGGGACGCAACCTGTTTGATAAATATGAATATCATATGAGGCTCACACAACAGGTATTGGGGTATTCACTTGTTCAGGTGTGTGAAGGTGAAACCCGCGTTCTTAACAGAACTGAATTCACGCAGCCCGCTCTGTTTGTCATTAACATTCTTTATTATTTAGAAAGCTTAGAAAAACACGGTACAAACATTGAAATCTTTGTGGGCCATAGTTTAGGTGAATATTGTGCTTTGTTTGCAGCAGGTGCTTTCAGTTTCGAGACTGCTTTAGCTATTGTTCAGGAACGAGGCCGATGTATGGCGCTTTGCTCTGAGGGTGCTATGGCTGCTGTCATTGGTCTTAAATTGGAACAGGTAGAATCTTTATTGGCGGATTCTAAATTGCGTGATTTAACGATAGCCAATTTTAATTCACCCACACAATTTATTATTTCAGGTGATAAATCTGAATTGTCTCAATTTAAAGAAAAGGTGTTAAATGCGAAAGGTATTTATCACCCTTTGCAGGTTAATGGCGCATTCCACTCAAAAAGAATGGCGAATATTGCAGAAGAATTTAAAGGTTTTCTTGAGCGTATTGATATTTTTCCACTGAAAGCCTCTGTATTATCTAATGTGACTGCTGACTTTTATCCATTAAATAATCGGGAGCAATTAATAGATTTATTAGTTAAACAATTATCGTACCCTGTCCGTTGGCAACAATGTATAGAGAAATTACATGCAGATAAACATATTATTGGTTTTGAATATGGGCCAAAGCCGGTGGTAGGCCCATTAGCTAAAAAAATATTAGGTGAGCGTATTACGCTGATGGAATAATGATTTTATTTTTTAAAATAAACAAAAATTAATTCTATTCATGATAACGAATTAATAAATTATCACTGTGATCGTTATTTTAAAATAACCTGTTTGCATAGGGGAACTATTTACTCTATGCGAAGGGTTGGTTTCACTCATTTAAAATAAATGATTGTTTATTGTTTGCCAAAATAAAAAGAGGAGAGCTATTGATGGAATATTCTATCATCGGCGTAGCTGCACATTTCGGTGGAGGTTTGTCATTATCTCATTATTGGCAGACATTAGTTGACGGCGGATCTCTGATTGGTGTGATAGGAGAAGAGCGCTATCAACTTAATAACCGCCAAACACCGGTTAAATGGGGGCTTAGGGAAAAGATACGCGGTATGTTTCTTGAAGATATTGATAACTTCGATAGACATATCTTTCCTCTCTCGGGCTCTGCAATTATGTTTGCCGACCCAAGGCAGAGATTGTTTCTACAAACTTGCTGGCAGCTCCTTGAAGATGCAGGGTTAGCGGCATCAACGCTATCTGGCAAGAAGGTGGGCGTATTTGTTGCCCAGGATGGCTGGTATTTAAACTCTTATGTAGACAGGATCCCTGATGAACATAAGGGAAGCCAGGAGTTTATTGTTCCGGGGAACGATCCTTGTTTTCTGGCAAATCGTATTTCTTTCTTTTTCAACTTCAATGGGCCCTCCATCGTTGTTGATACAACATGTTCAAGTGCTTTTGTTGCTTTGGATATGGCATGTCAGGCACTTGAAGCGGGTGATTGTGACTACGCTATTGTGGGAGGTGTTTCGCTGTTTTTGAATCCCTGGAAAGCGGGAGAAACCACTGCGACGCCATTTGAAACGGGCGGAGAGAATATCCACAGTTTTTCTGAAAAGGCTTCAGGGTACAGAACGTCAGAAGGGTGCGCTGCTTTACTTTTGCAAAGAAACAGCGACGTCTTAAACCAGCGCCACCATGTTTATGGTGTGGTACAGGCTACCGGTCATAATTCGGGCGGTAAAACCAATTCATTTGCTCAACCCAATAAAGAGCAACAAATCAGTCTGTTTCAGACCGTATTAAAACGGGCGAACCTTTTATCTGAGCAAATTCAATATGTGGAAGCACACGGTGTTGCTTCTCAAATGGGAGATGCGATTGAGGCTAATGCTTTGGTGGATGTTTTTGCCCGCTCACAGGATGCTTCACCCTGTTATGTGAGTACGGTCAAACCCAATATTGGTCATAACCACGCCAGCTCAGGGTTTTACGCCATCATCAAGGGGCTTTTGGCATTCAAATATAACCAGATCCCCCTGATTCGCGGACTGGATAAAGCAGAATTGAATGCCGACATTCCATCAGATAGCAAGGGAATTCAGTTCCTGACAGAGACGGTAGACTGGTCACCATCTCAGGAGGGTACACGCCGGCATATATTTTTCAGCAGTTATGGGTTCAGTAATGTGAACGCGGCCATAGTTTTGCGTGAACCTGATAACAAATCTGCCGCCAGCATAAGCCCTTTTGCGGAAACAGCAACAGAAACGCCTGTATTGGTTTGTTTGTCTGCAAAAAGCGATGAACAGCTTTACCAACAGGCAGTAAACCTGCGTAAAACGGTCAATGAACCGGATTTTACAAAGAATTTCAATCTATACGAACTGGCCTGGACGCTCAGTACCGGGAGAGAAGCATTTACGCATCGTTGGGCAACGATAGTTTCATCAATTGAACAACTACGGCGTGTATTAGAAGCGTTTGTTGAATACCCGGAAAAACAACACGCAGCAATATATCTGGGAACACAATATCTGGGAACACAAGCGCAAAACGCACGCGGAGAGGCTTTAACGGCTCAACACATTGAACTTGAAGCGGTGGCGAACAATGGTTTTCCGATAGCTTCATTAGAAACCGTCGCAAAATGTTGGGTTGCAGGAGTTGATATTGACTGGATGCAATATTGGGGCAGTGCTGAATATCGATGTATTCCTTTACCTACCTATCCGTTTGCTAAGGAGCGTTATTGGCTCCCTAAAGGTGAAGCCAGCAAGTTATTGTCTAAGGAAATATCGTCTCAGGAAGATGCCAGTCAATTTATCCATCCGTTTGTCCATCAAAATACCTCTGATTTTGCGGAACAACGTTTTAGCACCACATTTTCTGGTGAGGAATTCTGCCTGAAAGGGCATGTGATCCATGGGATTCGCGTGTTGCCGGGGGTCGGACATTTAGAACTGGCCCGTGTTGCTGCACATCACTCATTCGGCTCAAAACCGAATTCCCTGTTAGAAGAGAGCGAAAAAACAGGGCTGACACTGAAAAATGTCGTCTGGGCCCAGATTATCGGCGTTATTGATAAGCCTCAGCGGGTGCATATTCGTTTTATCAATCATGGAAATGATGAAGCAGAGTACCAACTGTACAGCCGCGTAGAAGAGGAGACTATTCATAACTCCGGCGTTGCTGTACGAAGAGTACTCACACCGCCACCGGTTTATGATATTGACAATCTGAAATCTAGATATCTGCAAAACGCATACTCTCCTAAGCAATACTATGAAATGTACTATGCCCTGGGCTTATATATGGCACCAGACTATCAGGGCATTGAAGAGTTATATGTGGGGATGGATCATGTATTGGCAAAACTGTCATTGCCTGAATCTCTGGAGCCGACCAGAGAACAGTTTGTTTTGCATCCTTGCTTAATGGATGGCGCTCTTCTTTCATCCGTCGGGCTATTAATGCGTTTTGGTGATCTCAATAGACCTATTCCACCTAAATGTTTAATCCCTTTTGCGCTTGATGAAATTGAGTTTCATGACGAAAAATCCCAATTACACTGGGCCTGGATTAGTTATAGTGCTGACAGCAGTGCCTCAGATCCTTTCCCAAAAGTTGATGTAGATTGTTGTGATATTAACGGAAAGGTGTGCATCCGGTTTAAAGGTTTCAGTTGTCGGGGGTTCGGTGCGCAATCTGCACTACCCGCAGAGGTTGAACCTTGTTTATTACAACCTCTGTGGAAAAACCAGGCGTTGTCTTCTGATGCTGCGTTACGAACTTTCGCAAAACGTATCGTATTCTTATGTGAACTGGATAATCTTCAATCTGAACGGTTCACGTCTGATACTGACGCATGTGAGTATATTGTCTTGCCAAAGCTTCGTAATGATGAAGATTTGTCAAAGAGGCAACATAATGTCATAACGCTTTGCCAAAAAATTAATGGGCTTATTAGCTCTCCTCCCACAGAACCTGTTCTTATTCAGCTTGTATTGCCAGAAGCAGAAGTACTGCCTGAATATGCCATGGTGATAGCGCTATTAAAAACGGCCTATCAGGATAATGCGAATCTGCTTAGTCAGACGATTTATTGTGATGAGACAGAGGGACTGGCTGAGAAACTGTCAGGGGAAACCTCACAGATAAAATATGATGCAGTACTGTGGCAATCCGGGGAGCGTTGGGTCCCTCATTGGTCTGTCTGGTCTCCTGAAAACTGTTCTTCTGAAAGGAATGTCAATGCGTTAACACCTCCCTGGAAAGAAAAGGCCGTTTATCTGATTGTTGATGAAGACGGCAGTATGGGGCGCTTTATTGCCAAGGACATTACAGAACATACCGATTCAGCCATCGCTATTGCTTTGAGTGAAATAGTTTCTAGAGAATCTGAAGAAAATCAATACCAAATTACGATAACGTCAAAGACGACAGTAATTGATGACGGGGTGATCTGTCTTGATGCCGCTACATTAGCGGCACTTATTGGCAGAATTGAGCAAAATTTTGGTGTACTGCGCGGCGTATTTTTCTGTGTAGGTAAACGCTTCGCTACGGATTCGCAGTACGCAGAGAAAGCAACCATAATCTCAGTACTTGAACGTTATCAGGGACTGTCGCTGCTGGAAAAGGCTACTCATGGCTTATTGCTTGATTTCTTTACGATACTGACTTGCAGGGATGGTGTATTAGGCTGTTCTGAACATCCAATGTTCTCTGCCTATTGTGCCGCTGTGAACAACTTTGCACGTCACAGCCAACAGTGTCCTGAATCAGCACAGACTCAAAGGCAAACACTTTCATTGATCCTGCCCCAATATAACGGTGTGAGTGAGGATGAATTTATCCGTCGCATGGCGCTTCAGGCTTTGTATCAGGCACTGCATGAGAAGTTCAGTGGTGAATTGATGTTGATGGAAGGGGGGGCGATAGAACGTTTCAGAGCAGGAATGTTGGGGATTCGCCCTTATTATGAAGCCATATTCCCATCAAATGCAGAAAATAACGTTAATTTACTCGTCGCCCAGTCTGGTCAGTCAACGCAAGGGGACATACAAGCATCATCCGATCTCGAATCTACAGCGGTGGATTTGATCAAGCGGGTTGTGTGCAAGGCAGTAAGTCTCCCCTTGGCAGAAATTGATGAAGAAGCCAGCATGGAGAAGTATGGAATAGATTCCATTTTGTCCATCAAGATGACAGAGGCACTGGAACAGGACTTCGGTGTACTCCCTAAAACCCTGTTTTTTGAATATCTCACCATTCGGGAACTGGCGGTTTATTTTGTTAAACATCATCACCCTGTTTTGCTGGCGCGGATTCAAAATAACCAACAAAACATCCAACCGAAATCAATAACATCTGACTCTCGCCTGCCGATGCAACAGGTTGCCGGCAGAACAGAACCGCTTTCTGTTTCTCAAACAAACGCTGTCTCTCAGGCAAACAAAGTAGCCAATAGCACAACAGAGTCAGGTGACATCGCTATTGTTGGTTTAGCCGGACGTTTCCCCAAGGCAAGAAATATGCATGAGTTTTGGCAGCTCCTGAAAGAAGGTCAGGATTGCATTACTGAGATCCCTTTTGAGCGTTGGGATCATTCACGCCATTTCGACATGGATAAAACCAAACGAGGCAAAACCTATGGCAAATGGGGCGGTTTTATTGATGGTGTTGATGAATTTGATCCGCTGTTTTTTAACCTGTCACCGCGCGATGCGCGCGTGATGAGTCCGCAGGAGCGGTTATTTTTACAATGCGCCTACGAAACAGTTGAGGATGCGGGATATAGCCACAGAACATTAGGCTCCCGTGACTGGACACGGCTACCGAAAAAGATGGGCGTATATGTAGGTGTCATGTATGGAGAATATGAGTTTTATAGCATAGAGGAATTGACAAAAGGGAATGTGCTTGAGCAGTCCATCGTGACCGGAAGTTTTGGCTCAATAGCAAACCGGGTATCGCATTTTTTTAATATAAATGGCCCCAGTCTTGCGGTTGATACCATGTGTTCTTCTTCACTAACTTCAATTTACCTTGCCTGCCAGGCACTCAGACAGGGTGATATTGAGATGGCTCTGGCGGGTGGAGTCAATGTTTCTATTCATCCTAATAAATATTTAATCCTGGGGCAGTCTAAGTTTTTGTCTGATGAGGGGCGATGCCAGAGCTTTGGCGAGGGAGGAACCGGGTATGTTCCGGCAGAAGGGGTCGGTGCCGTTTTACTGAAACCTTTGGCGAAAGCGATTGAGGATGGTGACTATATTTATGGCGTTATCAAGGGGATCGCTGTCAATCACGGAGGCAAAACCAACGGCTACACCGTACCTAATCCTATCGCGCAAGCTGAAGTTATTTCTCAGGCAATCCAGTCTTCCGGGGTTCATCCGCGTGCCATTAGCTATATTGAAGCGCATGGAACAGGAACTTCGCTTGGTGATCCTATTGAAATAGCAGGTCTCAACCGGGCATTCCAGCAATTTTTGCAAGAGAACGATATACAAGAGAACGACACACAAGAGAACGCATTCTGCGCAATAGGATCGGTAAAATCCAATATTGGTCATTGCGAAAGTGCGGCGGGTATTGCGGGGGTTGCCAAAGTACTCATGCAAATTAAGCACCGACAGTTAGTGCCTTCTTTGCACAGTAGTACATTAAACCCCAATATCGATTTTGACGTCTTACCGTTTTATGTACAGCGTGAACTTGCGGACTGGAAAAGGCCGCTGTTGGGTGAGATAGCTCACAGCAAACGGGGACAGCAAGTTAATCAAGCGGAGCATCCCAGAACGGCAGGTATTTCATCATTCGGTGCCGGAGGAACAAATGCTCACTTGGTTGTACAAGAATACATTCAGAACAACGGCTTAAATCCCGTCAATAAGGCCTACTGGCCAAAATGGGTTGTTATACCGCTATCTGCAAAAACGCATGAACAGCATCGTGAATTGGCGCAAACCCTGTCACAGTATCTCAGAGAGCAGGCAAAATGGTGCTCAGAGACGTCCAAAGCGGAGTACCTGCATCGTATTGCTTATACCTTGCAGACAGGACGGGAAGAGATGGAGGAGAGGATCACCTTTATTGTGGATTCTCTTTCCGCTCTGATTGATAGCTTAAAGGCATTTTCCCTCTCTTGTTTACCATCAACGCATTGCTGGATGGGACGAGTAGAAAAATCTAACTACATAAAACAGTTAATTATTCCTGTTTATGCCGGGAAAGACAGGCATGAAGAGGAGTATGAGCAGCTAGCACAGATAGCCAGCGCTTGGACTCAGGGGCATAACATTGATTGGTCAGCGTATTACCAATCCTTTCCTATACGGCCAAGCCGCTTAAGTTTACCGACTTATCCTTTTGCCCGGGAAAAATACTGGATACTTGAGTCGGAAGTTCAGGCAGAGACTTTTGCTGAATCAATTTTTCCTGAGTCAACGGAAGATACTACTTCGACGCTGTTCTATACATCGGGTTGGGAACGATGTGATATCCGTCAGAGAATGGCGTGCGCAATCAAACCTGAGAGCACTGACTTATTTGTTATCGGGGATGTGGATGAAACTTCACTGACTGAATTGGCTTCGATATCTGGTGCGGCGCACATACATTACCTCTATACCGAGAATGATCTTCATACAGAGAATCCATGTCCTGCCTCGTTGTCCGGTCTCGTTCTGCGATTAGTTGATTATTGTCAGCAGCGAATTCGTTCTGGCCAGGCATTGCCCGCCTTAATCGCGGTTTTTGCGCCGTGGAAAGAGAGCGGATTGCCTTATCGCGCTTTGTTGGGCGCACTCAGAACCATCAGCATGGAGTTTCCTGCGGTACAGACAAAACTTATTCTGGATGCCGCACTGGACAATGCAGACGGTGAAACTTTCTGCCGACATGCTGAAAAAGAACTCCTTTCTTCAAATCAAGATATCGCTGTGCTCTACCAGAAAGAGGGGCATCGCTTTGTATGGCGTCAAAAAGCGGTAGAACCGACTGCTTTAACGAATATTCCTTCTTTGTTTAATCATGAATGGCTTAATCATGAATGCCGGGTGGTTTGGATTATCGGTGGTCTGGGAGGATTGGGATACCAGATTGCGCAATATATCGGAACAAAAACGGGGGCACATCTTGTGCTGTCGGGGCGTTCTGCCATTGATGCCGATAAAGAAGCTCAACTGAATGCACTAAGAAGACGCGGAATAAAAGCCGAATATGTGCCGTGCGATGTCAATGACCGCGAAACGCTGGAAAAAACCATCACGCTTATTCGGCAGCGCTTTGGCTCTCTGTACGGTGTTATCCATTGTGCCGGTGTCATCCATGATGCTCTGATTATCAATAAAACCGAGGAGGATATTGACCGTGTGATCGCCACGAAGGCTTTGGCGGCCTGTCTGATGGATGAAGTTACCCAACACGAGCCGCTGGCATTTTTTATCATGTTCTCTTCACTTGCCTCTCTGGGGAATATCGGCCAGATAGACTACGCGGCGGCAAACGCCTTTCTGGATAATTTTGCTGAGTATCGTGAGGATTTAGTTCGGCAGAAAAAAAGGAACGGAAAAAGTCTGTCAATTAACTGGCCTCTTTGGCAGGAAGGCGGCATGAACGTAACGCCGAGGGTGGAAAAATACCTGTTTGATACCTTTGGTATTGTGCCCTTGGATACAAAAACCGCGCTGGAAACACTGGAAATGGCGCTTCGTTCACCTTTCTCACAGTTTGGTGTGATGAAGGGCGATGGTCAAAAGATTGGGAATTACCTGAGATTTTCTGACGATCCTTCTCCTGTCAAACCGCTGCCAGAATTAAATAATGAAGATCTATCGCACGAGCAAAATATTGATAAAACGGTGCTGGAGGGGTTATCTGCACTGTTGTCGATAAAAGGTACAGATATCGATAGGGATCGCCAGTTTGGTGATTATGGGATGGATTCTGTGAGCCTGAGTGAGTTAGGTAATTATCTTAATCAGCATTTTGACTTGAACTATACCGGCGCAACGTTTTTAGCGTTAGATACTGCTAACAAAGTCATTGATCAAATCAAACAGTGTGTGGATGCACCCGGTTCCTCAGAGACAGCCAATGGGGTTTTAACGGCTTCATCAGCTAAAGAGGTTGCTGATATTGTTGCCGGAAAATTATCTGAACTATTGGGTATGCGTAGTGATGCAATAGATATCCACCGGCAGTTTGGCGACTATGGCATGGATTCTGTCGGGCTAATTGAGCTGGCCGAGTATATTAATTCCCGCTTTGGGGTAACATTGTCACAGGCGAGCTTGCTAGAATTCAACACACTGAACCGTGTGGCAGAACATCTGATACAGCTTTTGCCAGAGCAGATCCATTTAGCCACTTCAGGCACTCAATCTCCTGACACATCATTTCCTGACAAACCATCACCGGCGATACCTGTCCCTGCCACGATGCCATCTTTTGCCATTGTGGGATATGACTGTGCGTTTCCGGGGGCTAAAAATGCGGAAGCGTACTGGCAGAACATTGTGCAAAAAACCATTTCTATTCAAGGGATCACGCAGGAAGAGTGGCAACGACGTCACATTATCACACCTTCCGACAAGGAAGATGCGATAAAACGTATGCAGTCTTCCGGTTTTTTACAGGATATCGATCAGTTTGATGCTGAATTCTGGGGCATTGATGCCGAAACGGCAAAACAGATGGACCCACAGCAACGCCTGCTCATGCAGTGTATCTGGCGATGTGTTGAACATGCTGGTTATGAGCTGGAATACCTCACACAGCGTAAAGTCGGATTATTTGTTGCCGTTGATTCCACCGATTACAAATCCCTGATTAAGAGCAATTCTCTGATCAACAACATTGGAGAATGTGGCAGATTACAGTCTGGCCTCAGTCTGGGCATGATGGTTAATCAGATCTCCTATTTCTTCAATTTTACCGGGCCGAGTGAAGTGGTCGATAACGCCTGTGCCAGTGTGTTTGTCGCTCTGCAAAAAGCCCGGCAGGCTATTTTACAGGGGGATTGTGACGTCGCCATTGTCACGGGAGTTAAAGTTATCCTTGATTTTATGGAGTTTTATATTCGGGATCAGGGCGGAATTCTCAGCCAGTCCGGCAAAATGGCCCCTTTTGACTACACGGCAGATGGTTATATCCGGGGCGAAGGCGTAGGCGCCGTCATGATTAAGTCTTTGGAACAGGCGCGCCTTGAGCATGATCCTGTCCGGGCAATCATCAGGGGTGTAGGAATTTCTCACAATGGCCGCAGTGCCTTCTCGTCAATGGCACCGAGTGTTGAGAAACAAGAAGAAAATATCAGAAATACCTATCAATCAGCGGGAATCGATCCTTGTTCGGTTGATTATATTGAGGCTCATGGCTCTGCGACTCAATTTAATGATGTCAGCGAAGTTGCGGCTTTTAAAAAGGTTTTCTCAGCAAATCAGGTTGTTTCACATCGTTGTGTCGTCAGTGCAGTGAAAGGCAACATTGGTCATCTGGAAGCCGCTTCTGGTATGGCATCACTGATTAAAGTGATATTGGCCATGAAGCATGGAGTAATCCCGCCTATTGCTTCTTTCTCTAAATTACACCCCTCGATTTTTATTGAAAATACGCCCTTGTTCTTTCCGTGTGAGCCGATCTTGTGGCAACAAACCAACTCAGACAAAACACAGCCAAGGCGAGTCGGGTTGAACTCGATTGGGATCACGGGGGTAAATGCGCATGTCATTTTGGAAGCACCTTATCCGTCAGCGGCATCGGCATCGGTATTCTCCCAAAGGGAAGAGCACTTTTTAATCCCCATCTCTGCGAAATCCGAGAAAACCTTAAAAGCTTATCTGAGTCAGTGGCTGGACTATATACATCAGGAAAAATCAGCCAGCAATGATAACGCGTTTACGTTAAGAAATCTGGCTTACAGTGTTCAGACTGGCCGCTCGGATCTGCCATTCCGCGCGGCGATCATCGTTAATGATTTAGAAAAACTCATCACAACGCTGGAGTGGATTATCACGGAGCAAAACGGGGCACCTACAGAGGGGGTGGTTGCGATGGGAGTGGTTTCTTCAAAAAGTCGCTCCTCCAAAAAACAGGTTGAATTTTCCACTGCATTACCTGCGTTGAAACAGTTGGCGGGCGATTGGCTTGCGGGCGCTTGCATAGACTGGCGGGCTTTTGCTCATGGTCAGGGGGTATACGTTGATATTCCCGGCTACCCGTTTGATGAGCAGAGATATTGGTTTTTTGATGAGCCAGTTTTGAATAAGTCACAGGAGTGACAGCCATGAGTCATCACTGCCAATGGTTTGGTCACCACACGCGAATTAAGTCCGTTATTCAGGATAACGTCACAAAATACGGTATTGAAAAAGGGAGTACAGAGATGAGTGAAATGAATGAAAAAAATATGTTATTGCAGTCACTGAAAACAATAGCAAAAGCAGTATTGCAACAGAGCGGTGATATTAGCACTGAGGTACATATTCAGGATCTGGGATTTGATTCTAAATCGCTGGTCATCTTTACGGATGAGATTTCCGGTATTCTGGATGAAGAGATACATCCCGGTGTGTTGTTTGAATTCACAACGCTGGATAAATTTGCTGATTACCTGATGACCTACCAGACATCAGCAGTCAAGCGATTACTGACTGTCTCGTCCCCACTCACATTCACCGAAAACGCTTATACGGCGGGAATGAGCCGAGATATCAAACAACATCTTCCGGTGATTATCGGTGGTGGCATTGCCGGTATGCTCATCAGCCATCAGCTTATTCAGGATAAGATCCCTCATATCATCATCGGTAAGCCAGAAATCGGTGATATGCCAAAACTGGGTGAATCGATGACTGAAGTGGTGAGTATTGAATTTGCCCGGCGTTTTAAAAATATGTCCCGTCATTTCTACCCCAAAGAGTTCACACCATTTTTTATGGGAGAATTAGTTGCCGGGCTGCGGTTTCACTTTTTCGAATCGCTGGCTTCGCTTTTCATGGAAGAAGATATTCCTAAGCATTTTATTCATATCGACAGGCTTGGATTTGATAAAGCACTTTACGATAAAGTTATTGCGGCTCCCGAGTGTATCTGGATTGAAGCGTTAGTCGAACATGTTGAATATGCTGAGGACAGTGACAGGGTTTCATTACTTCAACTGTCAAACGGACAGATTATCCAACCTTCTTATGTGTGGGATTGTACCAACCACATCCGTTTATTAGGACGCAAAATCGGGCTGCCTTATACCGAGCTCGATAGTCGTCGTGAAGTAATTTTTACCCATTATTATCAAAGAGCGGGCAGCAAGCTTTGTGACTCAAATGAACTTCCCTGGATCCACGCGACATCCTTGCTGAGTGCAGATGAAGAATTTGATCAGCTAAAAGGGGTTTCCTGGCTGATACCGATGGGCAGTTATGTCTCCGTTGGTATTAGTATGTTGCCTGAAGATATTAGAGATCGCACGGCGGAAGAAATTATTGCCTTACTGACAAAAGCCTACCAGAGACGGGGATTAGACTACTCAACACATTTCACATGCCGCCGGGAAGTCGTCAGTCTCCCGACACAACACTTCATGTATGAACGATTTACCGGCAAGAACTGGGCGTTGGTTGGAGGAAGTGGAACCAGTACATGGTTCACCTCTGGCTCAAATTTAAGTATCGCGACCTTTATGTCCTCTATCGCATCAAAAATTATTCAATCACCGGAAATCTATGGTGAATATTACTCTACCCACGTAAGTGGTTTTGCGAAAACTCAGACGATTTATGACACCTTCATGGAATCAAATATTGGCGCCGTGGACGCGCTTAAATTTTTAAGTGGTGTTGTTGAACAGGCAAGAAATCGTATCACTTCTTTCTTTTTGCTTGATGAGATAGATGGAAAAACCAGCGGAAAAGTGGCACGTGAGCTGTGGCAGGAGAATATCACCGTTGACAAGGAGTATCTCGATTTTCTTAGACAAATAGCAACCCATGCCCGTCCCGAAGAGCGCCAACAGCAGACCAATTTAATCTTTCAGAAACTCATGCAGTTGAAGTTAATAGAACAGCAGGTACGACTGCCTTACTTAAAAGACAGCAAAGTAAGACAGGAAAAACCTCAATTATTCATATGATTATGTAATGGATGGCATTTCTATGACCGATAAAACGACTTGGCTACTGCAACATCCGTACACGGAGTTTGTTCTGGGGTTAAAAGCGGCATGGGAAGGAGAATTATCTTCTGACGCTTTTAATCATCTTTTTGCTCAAACCTGTGTTTGCCATATGCAGGGTAATGAGTTGAATAGCGCTCAGGCGTTTCAGGAATTTATTCAGTCTGTCAGGCTGAACATTACCAATTTAAAACTGATCCCGGAAAGCATTATTGTCCAGAATCATACTCTACATCTATTTCATCGTTGGAAAGCGGATCGCTGGCATGATGATGTTATTGCTGGTGGTGAATACTCTAACTTTTGTCAGATCGCAATGCGTATTAGTGACGGCAAGATCGTTGAGTTATGGCAACAAGCTCAGAACTTTCTTTTTCTGCTAGGCCCCCCGCTTTCTGAAGAACGTCTCTCTTACCCGGCCTGGCAACACCGTTTGCTGGTTAAAGAAAATGGGTTTTTGCATACAGCCTGTGATGAACAGTCCATACGAATGAATGAACGGGCTAAACAGCTTGTTGATGTTGTCTTTGGTCATGGTGCGTTACGTCAAATTGACAGCCTGCTACACCCGGCGCTGACATTTTATAACGGCGATATCACAGGTCATGGAATTGCTGAATGGAAAAGTTTTATTTACGCATTGCGGACGGCGATAGGGAAGGAGGGAGTAACGCTATTTGATGAGTTATTTATTCGCGACAGAAACACTTTAACTTTATTTGTCCGAATGGAGTTAATACAAGCGTCTCCCTTTGTTTTGTCCAGCCTGAATGGCATGTTTTGTGTGTTGAAGCTTGAGATGGACGATCGATATATTACGAAAATCCAAACTTATCCTGAGAACTATCTGTTTTTCCTGGGGCTTGATTTTCCTCAGCATGAAACACGTCTCAAGCAACTTTTTCGGGGGCAAAGACTGCCATTAGAGACAAAATCCCGGCTGAAAAATGACGCAGAGGTAAAGATCCCGTCGTCACCCAAATCTGTTCAGAATGAGCAAGTGGCAGTTGTTGGCATAGCAGGGCGTTTTCCGCAGGCGGATTCTGTAGCTCAGTTCTGGAACAACCTGCTTGAAGGGAAGTCGGGCTTCTCTGCATTTCCTGAGGATCGCCCCTGGTTATCTGCCGGAACGATCATTCGTTTTGCTGGTTTCATGAATGATATTTTCCGGTTTGATGAACAGTACTTCCAGATCCCACCCACAGTCGCGCAGTACATGGATCCTCAGCATCGTTTGCTGCTTGAGACCATTATTCAAAGCATTGAAGACAGCGGTCATGCAAACCAGGATGTGAGCGGTGATCGTACAGCGCTTTTTGTTTCAGCGCTGTCTAATGACTATGAAAAATTGTTGAGAGACAAAGATGTAGAGGAAAATTTCTATTATTGGGCCGGTAATGAACCGGCCATGTCATCGGGCCGGATCGCCCGATTTCTTGATATTCAAGGTTCCACCCAATTTATTAATACCGAATGTACCGGGGGCATCACTGCATTGCTTGGGGCGTGTGATTTGATTCGTTCAGGGCAGGCAGATCAAGCCATTGTTAGTGCAACCAGTCTTTTCCTGCATCCTTATGGTTTTATTGCGCGTGAAGATGGGATTTTGTCGCCGGCGGCAGCGCCTGAGCTATTTAGTAAGCGAAGCAAAGGGCAACTCAGGGGAGAGGCGGTTGTCTCTGTGGTACTTAAGTCGTTGCCAAAAGCGCAACAAGATGGTGATGATATCTATGCCATTATTGCCGGAGGCGCGGCAAATAATAGCGGAAGGACATTCTCCCTTATTTCTGCCAATGTTGAACAGCAGGCTAAAACCATCAGGAAAGCCTGGCAGAATGCGGGGGTATCGGCAGATGATTTCTCCGTTATTGAGTGTAATGCATCCGGCGTCAGAGCAGGAGATTTCACCGAAATTACCGCCTTAAAGAAAGTTTTCCTACCCGATCATCACATCGATTTATCTACCGTAAAAGGTGCCATTGGGCACACTGAGGCTGTTTCCGGGCTGGTGGCACTGGTGAAGGTTTTACTGCAATTGCGTCATCAGACCATTATCGGGATTCAGGGACTCAGTGAGATCGATGACAGTTTGGCGATAGAGAGATCCGGACTCTATCTGAATCATCAAAATAAAAAATGGGGATCTACTACGCGGGAAGGGGACACGTTACCCAGAATTGCCGGCATTAATTCATTTGCCGGAGGTGGGTATAACACCCATGTCGTTGTTAAAGAGTTTATCGGACAAAAACATACCCACGCTAAGCAAGCAACGCTGGTATTCATACCGCTATCATCACATTCGGAAGCATCGTTACGTGATCATATCGTTCAGATAAAACGATATTTACAGGAACAAGATTTACAGAAACAACATGTTGATTTAGCGCGTTTGGCATTCACCTTGCAGTCCCGTGAAGCGCGTCAATATCGGGTAATATTGGGCGCATCCCATTTATCTGAACTGATATCACAGCTAGATAGCGTACTGAATGGCGATATTTTTATTCAAAATGTCGGCGAACCTCGGCAGGAAGAGGCGTTAAGATCGGTTTTACAGACGCAACAATCACTCTCTTCCTCTCTGGCAGATGAGATGATCCCTGAATTGCTGTTGCGTTGGTTACGAGGTGAGAAACCAGACTGGTCACATTTATGGGGAAATACATTTCCGTGCCGCCTGTCAGGTTTGCCCGTCCGGGCATTTTTAGGTGACATCCATTACCCGCCATTTTCCACTGGTGGATCGACTACACCATTGAATACGCCATTGAATGATGAACAGAAAACCTGCCTGTTCCGTGTCAACGCAACCGAGCCTTACTTGTGTGAACATGTGGTTAATGGGCAAATGGTTCTTCCGGGTGTGGTCCATCTTGAGTTTGTACGGCATACAGCAATGTTATTGCGGTCAGACAGTGCAGAAAATGCGGGTATTCCATCGGTCACAAATCTATCGGCAACAAATCAGTTAAGTTTACGCAACGTGGGTTGGGCGAAGCCAGTCATCATGGCAGAAACCGAACAAACATTGGCTCTGACGGTGAATATTAAACCAGAGACTTCATTTGAAGAAGAAAGCGTTTTTAGTTTTGGTGTTGCTTTAGGAACCGCAAAGCATGAAGAAGCCGATGGCTGGTATTCTGATCCTTTTACTGTCGGGAGTATTGTTTTTTCACCATTACAACACAGGCCTTCTCTGGACATTGAGCAGTATCAACAATACTGCCAGGAACGTCGATTAACCACCGCACAATGTTACGGCGTACTTTCACTGCTTGGTATTCAGATTGGCGCGCAGCATCAAGCTATTCAGGAAGTCACAATAGGGAAAACCCCTAACGGGGACACCGCTGTGCTCGCGAAGCTGGCATTTATAGCTGATAACGCTCCTGTCTATGAGTTTGCCCATCAATCAATGCCGTTTAAATCAATACCGTTCACGCTCTGTCCTGCCATTATGGATGGTGCGCTACAGGCTGCCTGTCTGGGATTACTGACAACAGAAGATCTCAAACAGGGGGTAGTCACACCGATCCCTTTTGCCGTTGATGAAATCAGCGTTATTCGGCCGGTTAAAGATGAAGCATGGGCGTGGGTGACAGGTTCCGCATCGTCTGTATCACAATCACCTATCAGGAAGATGGATATCGTCATCTGTGACAACAATGGTGCCGTCTGTGTTGCGATAAAGGGATTTTCAACGCGAGAACGGGTACGGGAACAACGGGTATCTGTAGGATCTCATGCTGTGTTGCAGACAGAAGATCATCAGCCACCCGAGCAAAATCAGCCTGTACCAGAGACCATAATCGGACAACTAAAAGCGATTATAGGTAAGGAGTTAGGCATAGCATCAACACAGTTGCGTACTTCTGAACCTTTGGACAAATACGGTATTGATTCGGCGATCGCAGTACAACTGGTTGCGGTATTGGAAAAAACATTTGGTTCGCTGCCTAAAACGTTATTTTATGAATATAAGTGTATTGCCGATATTGCTCACTATCTGGCACAAACTGTGACTCATCATGCAGATAACTCCCTTCTTCCCGTGGAGAAGGAGCCTGAATGTTGCAAACCCTCTGTCAACCAGCGACAGAATACCGCTGATAATCGGTTGAACATTGCCATTATCGGGATAAGTGCAAAATATTCGCAGTCAGAGAACATCGCCCAGATTTGGGACAACCTTAAACAAGGTAAGCGCTGTATTAGCGAGATCCCCGAGGATCGCTGGGATTGGCGGCATTATTATCACGAAAACAAGCAAAATACGCATACTGGTAGTCACTTTAGCAAATGGGGCGGCTTTCTGGACAGTGTTGATGAATTTGATTTTGCTTTTTTCGACATTTCTGAAAACGAAGCCGCCGCAATGGATCCTCAGGAGCGATTATTCTTGCAGGAAGCGTGGAAAGCGATTGAAGATGCAGGTTATACACCTGAGACGCTTGCTGCTGACGGGAAGAGAGAAAAGGATGGAATAAAAGCGGTCGGCGTTTATGTGGGTTCCATGTACAGTGAGTATCAACTGCATGACGTGACATCTGATGAACTGGAGCAACCGGTTGGATTAGTTGGTAGTCAGGCCAGTATCGCTAACCGGTTTTCTTATTTTATGGATTTCCACGGGCCAAGCATTACCCTGGATGCCATGTGTACGTCTTCCATGGTCGCGATTCAACTCGCATGTCAGGATCTGAAACAAGGACGCATCAACGCTGCTGTCGTCGGCGGTGTGAATCTGACTCTTCATCCCAATAAATATTTAACCCTTAGCCGCCGGAAAATGCTGTCTTCAGCGCCTGAACTTAACAGTTTTGGTGAAGGTGGCAATGGTTATATACCGGGAGAAGGGATTGGTGTCTTGGTATTAAAACGGTTAGAGGATGCATTAAATGAAGGTGCGCATATTTATGGTGTGATCCAAGGCTGTGCGGTTAATCAAAATGGAAGATCGAACGGATTTGGTGCTCCGGAGCCGAAAGCACAGCAGGTGGTGATTGAACAGGCCATGACAGAAGCAGGGGTCAACGCGGATGAAATCAGTTATGTCGAAGCACACAGTACAGGGACTCGGTATGGCGATTTGATTGAAGTCGGCGCATTAACAAAAGCCTTTCAGAAGCGCTCAGGTAACCGTCACTTTGCGTGCTTGATTGGTTCGGGAAAGCCGAATTTCGGTCATTGTGAAGCGGCGTCAGGTGTGGGTAGTGTCATTAAAGTCTTGCTCCAGATGCAACATAAAGCGATTGCACCAACACTTTATGGTGAACGGCTCAATCCCGACATCATTTTTGAGCAGACACCTTTCTCAATTAATTCAGCTTTAATGGAATGGAGACAAGACAACGGGGAAGGTATGAACATGCCAAGAATCGCTGGCATCTCTTGTTTTGGTGCTGGTGGAACAAATGCACATCTTATTCTGCAAGAGAACGAACGGCCCGAACAGCCGGAAACCGAGATAAACCTCCCCTGTGTCATTCTTCTTTCGGCAAAAACCGTTAACGCATTGCAAGAACGCGTGAAACAGCTATATGCATTTTTATCGTTGTATCAATCTGAGAGCAGCGGTAATGGAACTGAGCTTGTGCTGGCGCGTTTGGCGTTTACCTTACAGGTCGGCAGGGAAAGTATGCCGGTTCGTACAGGTTTTCTTGTTCAAAGTCTGGATGATTTATGCCAGCAGCTTAAACGGTGTGAGTGCAGCAGTGAAAACATCATTGCCCCCGGTAATGCCGATCAGTTTGAAAAAGGTGTGTGGCAAGAGAAAATTAATGGTTGGCTAGCGGAAAATAACCAGCGTGAGTTACTTAGTGCTTGGATTAAAGGAGCAAATATTGAATGGCGCCGGCTATATCGGAATAGACTACCCGGACGTATCAGCCTGCCAGTTTACTCATTTGAGCGTTGTAAAATCGAATTAAAGGCAGTTGAAACAGCATTATCATTGCCAACCAGCACGCATGACGTCCATTTATCCGCTGATAACGGATTCGCTTTTCTTTCCGATCGGACGATGGCGTTGCGGGAAAAGGCCGAACGATTCGTCGTCAGGACACTGGAAAATATTATCGGTCATGAAATCCCGTCGGTGAACACACCCTTTTCAACATTGCATCTGACATCGCTGCATATCGTCCGTTTTCTGGATTTTTGGCAGGTTGTTTTCGGTGTATCCCTCCAATTTACGATTTTTTATGAACAACGAAATGTGAGAGCGCTGGTCGATGATTTGCTTACCGGTAAGCGGCTTACAGAAGAACAAATTGCAGCAGCGGCAGCGTTTTTGCTCCCTTCAGCAGAAGAAAACTCCGCGCAAGCCTTCCCGCTTTCTGAATTGCAAGAGTCATTTGTGATTGGACGGGCACTATCCACCTATGGTCAACGTGTTGGTAGCACACTTTATTTTGAACTTCATATCGCACGATCAATATCACTTAAACAAATCGAATCGGCCTGGAACCATTTAGTTGATCATCATGAATCCCTGCATACGGTTGTTAACCACGATTTTCAACAACAGGTACTGGAAGATTATGCCTATCATTCTTTGCCTGTCATTGACTTAACGGAATATTCAGATTCAGAAAAAGCCGATTATCTGACAAACAGCCGGGCGGCACTGAATTGTAAAGTATTTGACTTAGCTCGTTGGCCCTACTTCGAAATCAGGGCATTTATAGTGGATACTGAACATACCGTTGTGCAGATTGCACTGGATGAGGTGATCACTGACGCGGCCAGTGTCTTTTTGCTGATAGAACAGTGGCATCATCTGTCAGAAGATCCTGAATATGAATTGCCAGCAACCTATTCTTTGAGGAAATACCTCACCTTAGTTGAACAGATTCGCACAGGCGAGCACTTTCAGCACAGCATGCAGTATTGGATTGATAAATTGGATGATATATCGCCGGGGCCTGAGCTGAAATATCATCTTGCTCAATATCCTGTGCAGCAAACCGTTCATTGTTTAAGTGCCGAACTGGATCACGAATTATGGTCGGCAATAAAGACACAGGCCGATATGTGGTCCTGTTCAACAGGAGCTGTATTGCTGAGTGTATTTTGTGAAGTGCTTCATCAGTTTACCGAACAACCGCGTTTTAGCCTCAATCTGACTAACTTCAATCGGTTGGCCATCAATCAGCAGATAAACGGATTGGTTGGATTGCTGGCCAATAGCAATATTTTTGTCTCGGAATGGCAGCCTGAACACACTTTTCAGTCGCGGGTCATGGCTTGCCAGCAACAGCTAGACAGAGATGCTAATCATAGCTTTGTTGGCGCGGTCAATGTACTCAGGAAATTACGCCAGAATCCGGCTAAACGTGCAGACATACGCTTGCCGGTGGTTTTCACTAATTTAATCTCTTCTGCATTTCAACAACCTGATCCTGCGGGTGGTTGGTCTATTCAACATATGATGAATACGACGCCTCAGGTCGCGCTGGATCATCATGTCTTTGAGGTTAACGGACGGTTGGTCTACCGTTGGTATGTCGCGCATGCGTTACTGGAACAAGGTTCTGTCATTACCTTGTTTGACGCTTATCGTCAAAAACTGATTGCCCGGGCACGATCTGTTTCAGAGAAAGCACATAACAACTCTTTTCCTATGCTTGGCATTCAAAAAGCCTTATATGCGGGGCAAATGATGCCCGTGAAACGGGGGGGCAAAGTTTGTTGCTGCCATCTTGAGTTTGATATTGATGTGCTCGATATACCTCGGTTAGCCAGAGCCTGGAATGACGTTGTTGCTTATCACCCGGTGCTTAGAACACGTTATCTGACTTCGTTGCATCAGGGCGTGTTAGATAAGGTGCCTGATTATACTATTCTGACCGAAAGTGTGATCGGGACAGAGGATACATTTCATCAGCGATGCAATGAAATACGCAATGAAATGTTGTTGACGCATTATTCAGCGGGTGAATACCCAGGGTATCGCATTCGGGTGTGTACGCTTGGAGGGCAGAAAAATCGCCTGTTTGTCAATTTTGATTTTGTTTTGATTGATGGAAAAAGTATTTTTCTGATCCTTAACCAATTGTTTAACAAATATAAATCAGAGGTATATAGATTACCGGTACAGAACATCACATTTCAGGATGTTGTCCTTCATTATAAGCATCAGCAAAGTGCTTTAGCCTGTTCAACGGCGAGGGATTATTGGCATGATAAATTCTCCCGGATGAGGCAGGGGCTTAATGGATTAACGCCAGTAGCACAGCAACAAGCGTCACTTCCCGCACAATTTACCCAGGTATTGCCTTACTACCGACAGATACAGGCGCTGGCTGAAAAGCTTGGTGTTTCTGTTGATAGTATCCTGCTGGCAGCTTTCGGTTTAACAGTTTTAAATTGGCATAGGTTAAAAACGGGGGAACATGAACCTATTACCATCGCCGTCGTTTCCTGGGACAGATATGCTGAACTGCTCGAAACCACTACAGGCGTATTTACTCGTCTCAGTTGGGTAAGTTTTTCTGATGTTGATACAGACCAAACATCAGAACGGCTCATTCTCCGGGTTCAGGCGCAGCTTGATAAAGATCGACACTATAGCTCCGTTGATGAACTGGAAGTGGCAGCGCATTATCCCAATTTACATTTCCCCATTGTTTACACCTGCTTGTTAGCTTACGGCACGAATTTTCCTGAACCAATATATAGCGTCTCTCAAACACCGGGTGTTGTCTTGGATAATATTTCTACTGTACTCAATTCATCCTATCTTCGGCTCCAGTGGGACATGCTGGAGTCCGGCCGGAACGAATTTTCGACCGTATTCCAACAATATTGTTCCTGTCTCAAAAAATGGCTTTTTACAGATGAAATGCTCAATTTTGGGCATCAAGAGAAAGGTATTGCTGACTATTATGTGCGGGACTCTGCAACAGTGGACGGAATGCCATCATGATGAGGAGAAACAGGGGAACATCTATGGGCGGAAAATGTAATATTAGCCATATCAATGAATTAATTAATATATTAATGATTGAGCACTCAGTTGATTTCAGTAATGATCTGTTTGATCAGGGAATGACATCGAAATCAATCATGCTGTTGCTGATCCGTATTCGGGAACGTTTTGACGTTGATATTGACCTTGATGAGTTTTTGCATACTCCCACAATGGCGCGCCTGAGTTATTTGATTACCAGGCAGATTGAGAACAATAAGCAGGATGCTGGAGAGCCTGTCATAGCAGGCAGTCAACATTCAGAGACCTTACAACAGTTTGGGAAAAACCCCGTTCTTCCGGTGGGTAATGAACTGTCTGTATTGTCATCATTATCAGAAAAACAGGCATTTAAAGAAAAACAGCTCAATATCCGCCATTTGAACAGCAATTATGACACTGTTCGGGCCAAGACTCTCTCGCCAGAGCAATTTCAGCATCAATATAACGTTCGCCGCACTTTCAGGTCATTTGATGATGCACCAATGCAAAAAGAGAGTGTACTGGGGTGGCTGAGTGCACTCAACGCTATGCTTATTGATGGCAGTCATCGATATCTCTATCCATCGGCTGGCGGAACCTACAGTGTCCAGATTTATGTCGAGATAAAACCTGGCAGAGTCGGGGGATTTTCAACCGGGTTTTATTACTATAATCCGGTTGAACACAAGCTGGATAAAATTTCATCGGATGAGTTGCCGCACAATAGTCATTTTTACTATAACCGCACCTATTATGACAATGCGCACTGCTGCTTATATTTTGTGGTTGAATACGATGGTATTAGCCCTCTGTATAAAGAGAAAAGTGATTTTTTTGCTGCAATTGAAATCGGTGCGATAGTCCAACTGCTTTCACAACAACAAGCGTACTACCCTATTGGCTCCTGCCCGTTATCTGGCGTTGATGAACCCTCTTTAGCTGACGTACTGAAGCTCAAGGAGAGCCAGCGAACACTTTTAGGTATGGCTTTTGGGCTGGTGGAGAAAGCACAGCTCTGGGAGCATGAGAACAGCAGCATTGAGACGCAGGGGCAGGATATTGCAATTATTGGCGTACAGGGGAAATACCCTGGTGCACCAGACGTTGAAACATTCTGGAATAACCTCAAAGAGCAGAAATGTTGTTTCTCCCAAGTCCCTGATAGCCGTTGGGGAAGAAAGGAACTTTTTGAACATTGGGGGGGATTTGTTAATTCGATTACGGATTTTAATTCTGACTTTTTTGCCATTTCAGCAACCGAACTGGAACGAGTGTCTGCTCAGGAAGCCTGCTTTTTAACCGGTGTTTACGAGCTATTAGACTGTGCAGGATACAACGGCGAAAATTTGCAGAGTCTGGGGCAGCGTGTTGGCGTCTTCACAGGTGTGATGTGGAATGATCCTGCTTGCTCAGCAGAAGGAATTGAGACATCTGCGGAGTCAGCCAGCCGTTCTACCTTCTCATCAATCGCGAACAGGGTATCCTGGTTTTTCAACTGGACGGGGCCAAGTATTGCCGTAGATACAAGTTGTTCATCTTCATTAACGTCGATCTATCTTGCATGTCAGGCGATTGCGCAGGGTGACTGCGATGTGGCTGTTGCAGGTGGAATAAATCTTTTTGCGCACGCCTCCCACTTTACTAACCTCAAACGATTTAACATGATTTCTGAACGTACAGATGCACAGGTGTTTGGAGAAGAAGCGGCTGGAATTATTCCGGGAGAGGGAGTTGGCGTTGTGCTGTTAAAGCCGCTTTCTCAGGCAGAAGCAGACAACGATCATATTTGGGGAGTGATAAAAGGAGGCAGTATTGCCCATAGCGGTAAAGCATCGGGCTATGGTGTCCCTTCAATGAAACAGCAGAGTGAACTACTCAAAAGCACACTACAGAAAACAGGCTATGATGTAGACGCTGTAGATTATATCGAAGCCGCTGCCGCAGGTGCTGTATTCGGTGATGCGTCAGAAATTCTCGCAATACAGACTGCCTTTGCTGAACGTCATTCTCCTCTGTTTGTCGGCACACTGAAACCAAATATTGGGCATCTTGAGTCCGCCTCAGGTATATCACAGTTAACGAAAGTTCTGTTGCAAATGAAGCACGGGTGTTTATTACCCGTCATGCCATATAACACCATTAATCCGTTGATAAAACTGGATGGCAGTCCGATAAATATTGTGGCTGAACAGCGTCAATGGCAGGGAACCCGGCAACATCCTAAACTGGCTATGGTGAATAGCTTTGGCAGCACTGGCTCATATGCCAATCTGTTGCTGCAAAGCTATCATCCGTCAGCGCAATGTTTGCAGGAGCGAGCGAATATTAGCCTGCCGGAATTGTTTGTTTTGTCAGCGAAATCATCGGACTGTCTGCGACGTTATGCAGAACGTTGGGCGCATTTTCTTGAATCGGAATTGAAAAATAACGGGGAAGAAAATAACAGGAAAATAATGCTGCAACAGATATTTGCAGTAACCCAGTCAGGACGGGAACATTTTAATCAGCGCTTAGCCATTCCCGCCAGCTCATTATCCGAGCTTCTGACAAAGCTGAAACAATGGATTGCAGAAGGTTCTGGAATCGGTATTTATCAAAGTAATGTTTCTTGCATTGGAGCAGACGGGCGAGATCGCTTGGTATTCAGTGTGGAGCAGAATCATGAGATTGCAGAAGCCTGGGTCAATGGTCAATGGCAGAACTGGCGGCATTTTTACAGGAACGAGCCGCTTCCCAAAATGCCACTGCCGATTTATCCGCTTTATGAAACTCATAACACAATGGCGGAGGCGGGCGGTATTTCACCATTACAAACAGCAGGAGAAAAATCGCTCAGTATAAAAGAGCTCCTGCTTTCCCTGATTGCCCGCATATTGCAACAACCTTTAGCGCAAATTGATAGCAGTATGAGCCTGTTTGCTTTGGGGATGTCATCATCTCAGGCAGTAAAATTGGTACGGATGGTGGAGCAATATACGGGGATGAGTCTTCCGATCGCGATTTTGCTGGAGAAAAACTCAGTGGCTGAGCTGTCGGATTATCTGATGGAACAATATGGCGAAATAAAAGTGAATGCCAGCGCGACATCTGGACATCAGGAGCAGATTCAGACTGTACAAGCTCAGGCTGTAAATACAAATGGTTCTGTCAAACAGGCGAGAAGACCTGAAACCTATCCGCTATCAGAAGGCCAAAAAGGGTTATGGGTTCTCCATAAACACGCGCCCCAAAATAGCGCTTACAACTGTCCGGTGTGTTTCCGGGTGAATGGCCTGATAGATTTACAGTTATTTCAACAAGCGTTGGATTTACTGGTCAGGCGCTATCCCATACTGTCAACAACGGTTTTCGAAGAGGAAGGGAGTCCTTATTTATTCAATAACCCCCAAATATTCAATAATCCCCAAAGTGCGTTAAGGGTGAATGTTGAAACAGAGATGTCATTGACTGAGCGGGAACTTGAAACCTATCTGTCGGAGAAGATAAATCAACCTTTTGATTTCAATAGTGATGTATTGTTACGGGTCAATTTGTTGTATCTGTCTGAAACAGAGACCCTCATTTTATTGTGTGCACATCATATTATTGTGGATGCCGTTTCTGTTAATCCAATGGTCTCTGCGTTATTCAACTTTTATCACCAATTGTCGCTGAATCAGAAGCCTGTTGTTGAGACAGGCAAGGGCAGCTGGTATGACTTTGTTATGTACGAACAAGTACTTTTACAAAGTGACGAAGGAAAACGTCGGTTAGATTATTGGGTTCATACACTGGCGGGAGCACCTGTTTCAACAAAATTGCTGGCGGACAGCTCATATCTGAACGTTGAAAAATATCAAGGAGAAACATTGACACGGATGTTATCCGCACATTTTTCAGCGAAATTAAAAGTCTTCGCCAGCACGCATTCTGTTTACTTGTCATCCGTTTTTTTAAGTCTATTCCAGTTAGTTATTCACCGTTTTACCAGGCAGGACGATATTGTCATTGGTATGCCGACGGATGCCAGAACAGAAGAATATCAGCGAGAAGAGATTGGCTATTATGTTTATCCTATCCCTATTCGCAGCCAGCTATCACAGGATACATACTATCCAGAGTATCTGAGAACGTTACAACAGAAGGTACTGGATGGATTAGCTCATGCCTTACCCTTTCCTGTCGTGGTAAGAACATTAAATCTGTCTCAGAGCATGGATGATGCACCGCTGTTTCAGATGGCTTTCGTCTATCAACAAGCTATGCCGCAAAGCGAATCTCCGGCCTTAGGCAAACTCACATCGGCAGAACATTTAACGCAATATTCTCAGACCGGAGAATATGAGTTCATGTTAGAAGTCGTTGAGGCAGCGGAAACATTCACATTAAACATCAAATACAACCCTTCTTTATATCGCCAATCAACTGCGTTGAGAGTCATTGAACACTTAGAGAGGTTATTACAGGAAGTTGTTGAACAACCTGAGCGGAAGCTGATTGATTTTCCTCTGATGGATCAGAAAGAGTCTGTGCAAATCCTTGAGGAATGGAACCGTACCTCAGTCAATCTGGGAGATGCGTGCTGCGTCCATGAACTGTTTGAACAACAGGTAGCAAAAACGCCGGAAGCAGTGGCGGTGGTATTTGGAGATGTCACCCTGACGTACCAAGAACTCAATGTGAAAGCAAACCAACTGGCGTACTGTTTGCAGGAGCTTGGCGTTCAGGTGGGAACACGGGTCGCTATCTGTATGCAGCGTTCTGTGGAAATGATTGTGAGTTTATTAGGTATTTTAAAAGCAGGCGGGGCTTATGTTCCTCTTGAACCTGGTTATCCTGCTCAGCGCCTTGCTTATATCTTGAAAGATTCGGGTGTTTCCGTTGTATTAACGCAGAAGCATCATCAGTCAATTTTTACTCACTTTAATGGGAAGCTGGTGTTTTTAAATGCTCAGCGTACCGAATTGCATTCTCACAACGTTTTGCCGAATCCTGTGGGGAGCACGCCGGATAACCTGTGCTATGTATTGTATACATCAGGTTCGACAGGTACTCCCAAAGGATGCATGTTATCGCATTCCGCTATCGTCAATCGGCTTCGCTGGATGCAGGATAAATATCGGTTGAATGCAACAGATAACGTCCTGCAAAAGACGCCATATAGTTTTGATGTTTCCGTATGGGAATTTTTCTGGCCATTGATATCAGGAGCGAAACTGGTCTTTGCTATTCCTGAAGGACATAAAGATCCTGATTATCTTATCCGGCTGATTTGCGAACAGAAAATCACCACCTGCCATTTTGTTCCTTCTATGCTGAATGTGTTCATCAATACGCGTGGCAGCGATAAATGTGTTTCATTAACGCGTATTTTTACCAGCGGAGAGGCATTGCCGTATAGCGTACTGGAGCGCGTAAACCAAAAATTGCAGGTCAAACTCCATAATCTCTATGGCCCAACCGAAGCCGCCATTGATGTCAGTTATTGGGAAGCGGAAAAGCGGCAAGATAAAAAAACGTTTATAGGGAAACCTATTGCCAATACTCAACTGTATATCGTAGATGACCACATGAACCTTTTGCCGATTGGGGCGCCAGGGGAGTTATTAATTGGCGGTGCTGGTCTGGCAAAAGGGTATTTAAATTTACCGGAGCTGACTGCGAAGTGTTTCGTTTCTAATCCGTTTTCATACGATCCGGCAGAAAAAGTCTACCGCACAGGCGACCTTGCAAGGTGGTCAGCAGATGGCAACATTGAATTTTTGGGCAGGATTGACACCCAGGTCAAAGTCAGGGGATTCCGCATTGAATTAGGTGAGATTGAAGAATGTCTGAAGAGTTGTAAGGACGTTAAAGCTGGAGCAGTTCTTTTAAAGGAAGATGAATATGCTGGTAATTTTATTACCGCCTATGTGGTGTTACACCCGAATGTGGCTGTCTCTATCAAACAACTGAATGCTTTTCTGAAACAACATTTACCGGATTTTATGATTCCTGCGCAGCTAATTATCTTGGATGAGTTGCCAGTCACAAGTAACGGGAAGCTCGACAGAAAGGCACTGGCTGCATTAGAGGCGACACCAATATCCGATAAAGCGTTTGTTGCGCCATCCTCTGCTATTGAACAACAACTGGCGGATATCTGGAAAGATGTTCTCAATCTGAAACAAATTGGTATTAACGATAATTTCTTTGAAATAGGGGGGCACTCGTTAACCGCAATCACACTCTTGTCCCGCATTCAGGATGTATTTCCTGAAAATAAGCTGTCTTTAATCCCGTTTTATCAGGCACCCACGATCGCAGGAATAATTCCCTATATATCCGGCGTTGGAAGCGCAGAAGTTGAAAACGTAGCAAAGGGGCTTTTGTCATTACTGCACAGAGGTCAGGAAAAGACTCAGATAACGCTGGTCTGTGTACCTTATGCGGGGGCGGCGGCAACGGTCTATCAGCCATTGGCTCACGCGTTAGCGAAAAAGAACGCCGGCTATTCAGTCTATGGTGTCACAGTCCCCGGTAATGCATTTGGCAGCAGGCACGAAGAAGCAGACATGGACTATGACATGATTGCCGAACTGTGTGCCAGAGAGATAGTAGAGCAAATTTCAGGAAAAGTGGTCATTTATGGTCATTGTGTTGGAAGTTATTTGGCACTGGAGATTGTCCGGCGACTTGAATTAAAAGGAAAGCCCGCCGAGTTTTTAGTGACTGCGGCGGCTTTCCCATTACCACGAATTATTCGCTATCTGCCGTTCAATGATCGATGGAAACATAAAAGCGATGGCGCCTTATTACGGTTACTCAAAAAGTGGGGAATTCCCACTAATGAGGGGCTGGAGGATTCTGTTGCCCGCTTTTTAGTATCCCGTTTCAGGAAAGATGCAAGGCTGGCTTATCAATACGAGAAAAAACGGGGCGATTGGCGGATAAAAACCCCGTTGGTGAGTTTAGTGAGTAAGCAAGATCCTCTAACCAAAAAGTATGCGTCTCAGTATCTGAAATGGAAACAGTGTGCTCATGAAGTCAGTTTGATCACGTTAGAAGAGGGTCATCACTATTTCATTACAACGTATCCAGAACGGGTAGCTGATGTTATTGAGCAGTTCACACTCAGTCAATCTACTTTCGCTGATCCCAACATCCTGTAGCCACTGGTGATTGGCAAAACGTTAAGAGGGAATAGATATGAAATTACACAACAAGATACTGGTTCGATTTTGTTGGTCATGGATCGCGATAGTGTGCTTGGGCACGATAATTCACGGCATCTATCGGACTTGGTGGGTGGCAGAAGGGGCAAGCGGCAATATACAACCCAACCTGTTAAATCCTAATCAGGCTAATGATATGGAATATATTAAACATCACTATATGTCCTATATGCATTTGATTACTGGCATTGTGCTCTATATCTTAGGGCCTATTCAGTTCGTTGATCGTGTCAGGCGAAAATGGCCAAAAGTGCATAAGTGGTCAGGATATTGTTTCTTTATCACCGTTATGGTGGTGGGTGTGACCGGGATTTTAATGGGAATTCTGTTTCCAGTTGGCGGTACATCAGAAACGGTTTCATCAATTTTATTTTCTCTCATCATGATGTTTTGCGTTTTGAGATCTATTGCAATGATTTTAAAGAGGAAGGTTGAGCTTCATCGCCAGTGGATGATCCGCAGTTACATGATTTCACTGGGTCCCGCCACAATGCATGCTTTTATTCCGCTTTTTATCCAGATCGGAGGAAAAGACATTGGTGAAGCCCTGGCACTGTCTTTGTGGATTGGATTCACCATCCATCTTATTTTGGCAGAGGTTTGGATCCATAACTCACGACCACCAGAAAAAGGGCAACTCCCTGAATCGAAAAAACGAAAGCAGGCAATTTCGACTTCGGCCTCTCAAGAAAAATACGAAATTACACTTTAGGCTGTTTTTATATAAGGACAGGGCATGAAACCTTCTAACTGGGTAGATAACGCGGCATCGGGTTATGCGCGTTGGGTTGTGAAAAGGCGTTATCTCAATCTTATTTTGGTCTGCATTGTATTGTTTTTTACCTTCAAGGGAATGGAGAACCTGGCATTTACCAGTAGTTATAAAGTCTTTTTCAGCCGGGAAAACCCATTTTTGAATGCGTATGAATCAATGCAGAAAACTTATAGTAATGGTGATAGCGCTTTGATTGTACTGGCACCGAAGGATGGCAATGTTTTCAGCAAACAGTTTCTTTCTATAGTTGAAAAGTTAACAGAAGATGCCTGGCAAGTTCCAAATGCGTATCGTGTTGATTCTATAACTAATTTTCAGATCACTAAAGCAGATGATGACAATCTGGAAATCAGGAAACTGGTTCCTGATGCGGCAAAGTTAACAAAACATGACTTGGTGGAGATCAAGAAAACAGCGCTGGATGAACCTTTGTTAGTCAAACGCATCATTTCTAAAAATGGTGATGTGACCGCAGTCAATGTGTCTGTGCGCTTGCCAGACGGAGACGACAAAATTGTTGCTGAAGTCGCAGGGTATGTGCGTCAACTGAAAAGCCAGTACACACAAATGTACCCGGATATTGATATCCATCTAACGGGTGTGGCAATGATGTCAAATGCCTTTCCCGAAATCAGCATCAAGGAGATGTCAACAACAATACCTGTTGTATTTCTGATTGTACTTATTCTGACTTTTATGGTGCTGAGATCGTTTAGCGCAACCTTTGTCGTCTGTCTGGTGATTATTTTTTCCATCATTGCAGCATTGGGGGCAGCCGGATACATGGGAATAAAACTGACTCAGGTTTCCGCCAATGTCCCCATCATCGTCATGACGCTGGCGGTTGTTGACAGTATTCATATTTTGGTGACTGTCATTAATCGTATGAAACTGGGGGACAGTAAGCATGACGCAATAATGGAGAGTTTGCGGGTCAATCTCACTCCGGTAATTATTACCAGTGTGACCACTGCTGTGGGATTTCTGGGACTAAATCTGAGTGATGCACCCCCTTTTCACGATTTGGGCAATATGACGGCAATAGGAATGGGGGCAGCACTGTTTTATGCCTTATTCTTATTGCCTGCGTTGCTGGCTGTTTTACCTGTCAGAGTGAAACCCGGTGTACAGAAAAAGCAGCTTTCCATTGAATTTCTGGCGAATTGGATTATCGATAACAGGAGAAAACTACAGTTTGGTACAGTGACATTTGGACTCATCATGCTTGCCTTTATACCCAGGCTGACGGTTGATGAAAATTTTGTCAAAAACTTTGCCAAAGGTCTTGAAATCAGGGATGACTCTGACTTTACCCAAGATCATTTAACCGGGCTTTTCAATATGGAGTTTTCGTTAGGTGCAGGGAAAGAAGGAGGAATAAATGAACCTGAATATATGGCAAAAGTGGATGAGTTTGCCAATTGGTCACGCGCTCAGCCGGGAGTGATGAATGTCAATGTTATCACTGACACAGTGAAACGCATCAACCGGAGTATGAATGGGGATCATGTAGCTTACTACCAGTTACCGACAGACAGAGAAACGATTGCTCAATACCTTTTGCTTTATGAAATGTCTCTGCCTTTGGGGTTAGATCTTAACGATCAGATTGATGTCAGTCGTTCAGCAACCAAAATGACCGTCACTTTTTCTGATTTAAGTACCTTTGAAATGCAAAAGGCAAAAGAGGCACATGAGAAGTGGCTTATTAATAATGCGCCTCCATCAATGCACGCCCATGCCGCCAGTGCATCGTTAATGTACACCTATCTAATGAACACCAATATCAAAGGGTTATTAGTCGGTACGGCTATCTCGTTTCTAATTATCACTCTCTGTCTAGGGATCGTTTTCCGTAGTGTGAAATATGCATTGATTAGCATGCTACCTAATATATTGCCCATCTTTATGGCCTTCGGTTTATGGAGCATCATTGACGGCGTTGTGGGAATAGCGGCCGCAACAATCGCGACCATGACATTAGGTATTGTTGTCGATGACACAGTCTATTTTGTGTACAAATATCTCCGTGCACGCCGTGAACACAAAATGGAACCAGAGGATGCCGTGCGTTATTCCTTCTCAACGGTTGGTATAGCTCTGCTATCGACCAGCATCATTTTTATCTGTGGCTTCGGCTCTATGGTGCATTCAGATTTCTTAATGAATGCGCAAATGGGGATTTTTACCGTCATGACGGTGACTTTTGCACTCTTGCTTGATTTCTTGTTGTTGCCGACGTTGTTGATAGCAATAGACAGTAAGACTAAGAAAAAGAAACCCACCGTTCCTGATGAACCACTGATGATAAAAATGTGACGATGACCTGATAGCTTGCTGTGGTGCATTGAACGAATAATTAGGATGTATTTAGGAGAAAACATAATGAAAAAATTCTTTGTTCAGATTTTAAGAATAAAAGGATTCTCATTGGCATATCTATTTATTTTTGGGTTACTCAGTTTCCCCACATTTGCTTCAGAGGAGCAGGGGAGAGAAATAATACAAGAGGCTATCGCCAGAGATAATGGTTTTGGTGATACGGTTACTGATCTCAAGATGACGCTATTAAATGCGGAAGGTCAGGAAAGTCATCGTTATTTAAAGATTAGTACGCTGGAAGTCGCCGGGGATGGCGATAAATTATTGACTTTTTTTGAGCAACCCAGAGATATAAAAGGCACAGCCTTATTGGCCTTTACACATTTAGACCGGGATGATGAGCAATGGATATATTTACCTGCATCACGGCGTGTAAAGCGTATTTCTTCCAGCAATAAATCGGGATCTTTTATGGGAAGTGAATTTGCCTATGAAGACTTGGCTTCCGAAGAGATTGAGAAATACAAAATGTACAACTACTTGGGAGAAAAGCCTTGTGGACAACAAAGCTGCTTTATTGTTGAGAGAAAACCTGTTGATAAAGAATCAGGATATGCCCGGCAGATTGTGTGGATAGACAAAGACTTCTACCGATTTATCAGAATTGATTACTACGATCGTCGTAATGCGCTGTTGAAAACAAGAACATTCGACGACTATCAACTTTATATGGATAAGTATTGGCGTTCTTTAGAAATTACGATGAAGAACCATCAATCGAACAAAACAACGAAATTGCTGGTGAGAAATATTCAATTTCAGGCTGGTTTAACGGATCGGGATTTTGACATTGCTGCCTTGAAAAGAACGAGATAGCGCCTGGAGGTACAGACGATGTGGTCAATAGTCAATATTAAGAGGAGCTTTATTTCACAACTGGTCAGTGTGTTGGCAATGTTCGTTTGTTGGAATGTATCAGCAGGAAAATTCGATCTATCTGTAGGATGGGAACAGCGGGTTTTCTTTGAAAATGGCGTGTCTGGTGAGCAGGAAACTGAAAGCCATTCGTTGCAGGCAGGAGGAAAGTACTTTACAGGGTGGGATAACGGCAACCAACACTTGGTTATGGATGTGCTGTATCGGAAAGACTCCAGCAGCAATAACAGGGAGCCTTTTGAGCCACGAGATTTATATTGGGGATATATCTATAATTCGTGGGAACTTTATGCTGGTTTCAGGAAAGTCTTTTGGGGAACTACGGAGTTTAGTCACCCTGTAGATATTATTAATCAGTCAGATTTGGTCGATGACCCTTTTGGCAACGAAAAACTTGGTCAGCCAATGATTAATATAACCAAAGTGAATGACTGGGGCGTTTTTGATCTGTTTCTTCTTACCGGATTCAGAGAGAGAACTTTTCCTGGCCACAAAGCGAGATTACGTGCCGAATTGGATGTTGACACTCGCAATGCCGTTTATCAGCATGCTGATAAAAAATCAAAGCTGGATTTTGCCGTGCGCAGCCATCATACATTAGGTAACGTCGATTTAGGATTATCCTATTTTAATGGCACTGAACGTACACCGGAGCTTGTTTTAAACAGTAACAATCAACTGGTTCCCTATTATGGGCAGATTCAGCAGATTGGATTGGAATATCAATGGAACATTAATAATTGGATCATTAAATGGGAAGGCGCTTACAGGCAAAAAGACCGGCATTTTTCGACAAGTCCTAAAACATCATTTTTGGTTTATTCAGGCGGTTTGGAATATACCCGTTATGGCGTTTGGGGAAGCAGTGCTAATTTGACTTTTTTTCTGGAATATATGAAAGACACTCGTAATAAATTTTCAGATACCCCCTTTGAAAATGATGTTTTTGCAGGCGTTCAATTTTCTGCCAATGATGAACAAGATTTGGTTTTGTTTTTAGGCGTGACTCAGGATATTCATAACGGTTCCAGGGCATGGACATTTAATGGCAGCCGACGATTAGGCGACAATTTTAAATTATCACTAAACGGTGCTATTTTTGAAAATTTAAATTCCGAAGATCTGTTATACAGCTTCCGTAATGAAAGTTATGTTGGAATAAAGTTTATCTATTTCTTCGGTATCTAAAACTCATTAAAGGGTTAAAAATGGATAAAGAAAATTTTCTGAATATGTCTGAAAGGCATCAACAGAAAGTATTATCAGAATTACTTGGTTTAATTTCTGCTCAAGATTATTCAGGAGATCTTGATGAACGATTAACTAAGCATGATTTGGATAATATCTCACTGATTTCATGGTTTGAATCAATAGTTGAACGTTATTGTGAAAAAACAGCGCTGATATTAAATAAAGAGAGAATGAGTTATGGTGAGCTGAATAAGAGAGCAAATCAGGTCGCACATTATTTACTGGCAAAAGTACCAGGAAGCAAATGTATAGGTATCTTTCTGGAACCGTCCTTTGAAATGGTTATCAGTATTATTGGGATATTGAAAGCAGGTTATGCCTATTTGCCAATAGATATTAATAATGCTGCTGAAAGAATAAAATCGATTCTTAATGATGCAAAACCGGACATTATCATCACAAAGAATTTATATTTGAGTGGGCTATCTGGTTTTTCGGGTGAGACTTTCTGTTTTGATAGTAACTATCCGGCACTTTTACATTCATTGGCATTAAACCCCAAGAAAGATATTAAGGGTACGCAATGGGCTTATGTTATCTATACCTCTGGTTCAACAGGGATACCAAAAGGTGTACCAATCGCACATTACAATGTGATTCATCTTTTCCGTGCGACAGAAAGACTATTTGATTTTTCCGATAAAGATGTTTGGACTTGTTTTCACTCAATAGCATTTGATTTCTCCGTTTGGGAAATTTGGGGAGCGCTTTTAAAAGGAGGAATACTGGTGGTGGTTCCTTATAATATCAGTCGCAATCCTCCCAAGTTTTATGAGTTATTAGTACGTGAAAAAGTAACGGTATTAAATCAAACTCCAACGGCATTTAGATTACTGCTCCAGACAGATGACTATATGTCAAACAAAACAGAACCTCTTAGCCTGCGATACGTTATCTTTGGTGGAGAAATGTTGAATATATCAAGCCTTCGTCAATGGACAGACAAGTATGGCTATCAACGACCTGAATTAATCAATATGTATGGTATTACAGAAACAACAGTACATGTTACTTTTCATAAGATTAGCCCCGATGATTTAATCAGTAATGTAAGCCCGATTGGATTACCTTTACCAGGCGTGATAATTCACTTATTAAATGAGGCAGGTCAGCCAGTAAAAGAAAATCAGGCTGGAGAGATGTATATTGCAGGTTTAGGCGTTGCCAATGGTTATTTAAATCGCCCGGAGTTAAGCCGTGAGAAGTTCATTACTAACCCCTTTGAAAAATTATCTGCAAATTTGTACCGTACTGGTGACCTTGCTCAGTATATGGAAAATGGTGAGTTGTGTTATCTGGGACGTATCGATAATCAGATTCAAATTAGAGGATTTCGGGTTGAACTGGGTGAGATTGAAAATGCAATGCGGAAATTAAGTTTTGTAAAAGATGCTATTGCCACTATATATAGACAAGAACGATATAGACAAGAACAAAACGATTTGAAAATTGTTGTGGTATATCAATCTAATACAGTTGATGAGATTAAGCATAAAGAAATCAGACAGTTATTAAAAGAATATCTTCCTGATTATATGCTGCCGGATTTTACGGCAAGGGTAGTGGAATTTCCAATAAATAAAAATGGCAAGTTAGACCTAAGCCAGATTGGATGGGATAAAAAGGGCATAAATGACGAAAATGTAATATGAACTAATAGTGATTATATTAATTTGGTATTATATTAAATTTATCCTTGTTCTATTTTGTTAAGCGATCTATCAAATTTAAGCAATAAATTGCGGTTTTTGTTTATCTCCAATAAACTCATTTTTGATATTTGTAAAAATAGAACATAGGGGAGTGGCAATGATTGGTTATATCACATTGGGTACGAATGATTTTTCCCGTGCAGCTAAATTCTACGATGAGCTGCTTGCTGAGTTAGGCGCCCAGCGTGTCATGGAAACACCGACTTTTATCGCCTGGGGGCCGGATTTTAATGTGACAAATCTGTGCATTATTAAGCCGTTTGATGGTAATCCGGCAACCGTGAGTAATGGGGGAATGATTGCGCTCAATGTTGATAGTCAAGAAAAGGTCGATCAAGTGTATAACAAAGCTATTGCTCTTGGAGCAATGGATGAAGGAAAACCTGGCCCTCGTGGCGAGCATGGCTTTTATGCTGCTTACTTCAGAGATCTTGACGGTAATAAATTGAATATCTTCTGTATGTTACAGGGATAATCGCTATTATTAGGATGTACACAGGCAACTATTATAAAGTTGCCTGAAATAACTAAATTAAAAGTTAATGGTCAATTATTATTTATTTTGGTCATCATGGTTAAAATATATTGATTCTGTAGTTTAAATTGGCATTGCTACAAAACATTTAATTATTGTAAAAGCACTCCCCCAACATGCTTTTTTCATGGCTAAGCCAAGTTTATCATGAAAGAAGGGATTTATTTTTATAAATAAGAATTAGAGGTCATTATATAGATAGAAATTGATAATGTTAAAGTGATTTATACCCTATGGATTTCAAGATATAACTTGAAAGACGACGGGTATAATCATGTAATTAAATGCGGTGTATCTTTTCATGCCAAATAAATTTTATTATTTGGTGTTGATATATGCCTCTGATTCTTTTTATTTAAAAAATGAGAGGTGAATCATTACAGTTACAAAACCTGACAGTGCTTTTTTATATGAAACTTATTACCACTATCTTTAGTGGAAGTTATTTATATGTATTTTATATATCTTCAATAATGGTTTATTTGTGAATGAATGGTCTTGGATCTTTCATTCCATTTAACATTAAATGGAATTTATTGATATGACTGAAAAAAATAATACGCTAATTGCCTCATTGGTAAATGAAGGTGCATCGGCTGTTGGTTCCTCGGCTGAGGAGATTTTATTGAGATTGCTATATCAGTTAATTATTATTCTTATTGTTACACGACTCTTTGTTTGGATTAGCCGCTCTTTTTTAGGGCAAACGGCCGTTGCAGGAGAAATATTGGCAGGCTTGGTTTTAGGGCCAAGTATAGCAGGAGCGTTATTTCCAGAACTAATGGAAAGTATTTTTCCAAAAGAGAGCTCAACGATTTTCATAGGAATTTCTCAGATTGGGCTCATTTTATTAATGTTTGAAATAGGGCTTGAATTTGAATTCGGAGAGAAATTAAGAAAAAGTCGATTTGCGGTCGCTGTGATAAGTATTGCGGGTGTTTTTCTGCCCTTCACGGTAGGTTTCTTTTCTGCTGAATGGATATGGAACTCTATGACAGTCCCACGTCCTGATAAGAATGCTTTCCAATTATTTTTTGCTTTAGCGCTATCGATTACTGCTATTCCAATTCTGGGAAGGATTTTTATGGAGTTGGGGCTGGCTCACACGCGAACAGCGGCTTTAATAATCGGGGCAGCCGCAATTGATGATATAGTTGGTTGGATACTATTAGGTGCGATATTGACACTCTTTGTTTCCAATTATCAGTTTGATCAATTTATGTTTAACATATTTGGTATAGTTATTTATATCATACTGATATTTTTGATTGTCAGACCACTTCTGCGTCGTTGGCTTTCTTCGAGATTAAGAAAAGAAAAGCGACTTAGCCATACTGTTATGGCCTGCATTATCATTGTTCTATTTTTGTCTGCCTCTGTAACGAGTTATCTGGGGATTTTTGCTCTAATCGGTAGCTTTGCTATTGGGGTAGTGTTGCATGAAAATAGAGAGTTTGTCATACGCTGGAAAGAAAGTATTGGTAGTTTGGTGCATGTATTTTTTCTCCCGATATTTTTTACGTATACGGGGCTTCGTACAGATATTGGTAGCCTTAGTGGACCCGATGAATGGATGATGTGTTTACTGGTATGCTTGTTGGCGTTTGTTACAAAGTTTGGCGGAACCTACATTGCCAGTCGATTATTAGGTGAAAATCGCCGTATTGCTGCAACTATTGGCATTTCAATGAACACAAGAGCGTTAATGGAACTTATTGTTCTCAACATTGGTTATGATTTGGGGATTTTGCCGCCTAATATCTTTACCATGCTAGTTATCATGGCTATTTTGAGTACGTTCATTGCAACGCCGCTGATCCGTCGGTTAATGAGGGTTCAAGATATAAGAAATTAAGTTGATTTTCTCGCGTTAGGTTCGAAGCTAAAATGGGATTTTTGTCTGGGTTCTTATGCTATGTGAGATCTCTGACTTCGACTGGCAGATCATTTTTAAGCTTTCATTTTCTCAACAAGAGTTTTATAAGGCGTTTTACCTTTCAAGCCACCGTGTGGTCTGTGATAGTTGTAAAACGCCTTCCATTCTGCCAAATTAGCTTCTAAATCTAGTCTTTAGCAGAAGGCATTTGTACTCGAACAGAAATGAACCTGCCATTGGGAATATCAATCAAATCACCATCAGCATATCCTTCCTGTGTATTTCTGGCGAAAGTGGGGACGTCTGAATGTTCTCAGTGATAAGTCATTAATTTGATAGAACCATCGGGTAGGGTTTCGTGATCGACCCAAATTAACGGTAGCTTGTTTTTACATAACGGGATTTCTATTCCACCGTATTCCATATCGATATTAATACCTGGAATACCTTTGATATGGTAAATCCCTTCAGAAATGTGCTCGACGACTGCTCCGTGAGATTCTTTATTTGTTTCAAATTTACCGTCATTCCAGATGTTGATGATCGGAGATGTTTTTTTTACAAAACCATTAGGATCAAGTTGGTAATGAGAAGTTGACATTACTACTCCGTCTCCTTTCAGAAGAGACTGGACACTTCTAATTGATCCATCTGGTTTTTTATCTATGAAATTTATAAGAAAGTCAGAATTACCGATAGTATCTTCTATTTCCCCTAAAGTATCATTTGAGTGGGTAGCGCTGATTCCACTATCAATATCATTAGTTATTTTAAAACCACCTACTGTGACATTTCCTCCTATTATAAGATTTCCTCCTATTTTGAAATTTCCTTTTATTGTGGCACTTCCTCTTATTGTGAGATCGCCTCCTTCCGATAGGGTCATTACGCGTGTATTGTTAATATTAATAGCATACCCCAACATATTCGTGTCATTACCACGAATAATCCCAGTTTGGACATTATTTTTATACCATTCGTAATTGGTAAATGATACTGGTGTGTTAGAGGCTCCATCAGTAGATATTAATGTAACTGAGTTATTTCCCTTAGACGAAGTTCCCACCTGAGCAAATTTAAAATATCCCTGATAACTTCCACCATTAGAGGAAACTGCATTTCGTGCCAAAATCACTGTTTCGGTTAATCCAAGATTGTTCACAAATTCAGTTTTATTGGGAATATCGGCACCGTTTTGTTTTTTTTCCAGATATGCATTGGAGTTATTATTATTCGCGTTAATTGCATTCTGATTGGCAGTATTTGCTAAATCATATGCTTTTTTCACTGCTCTTGATGTTGCTGCACGTAATTGGCTATCACTATCAACATCATTACTCAAGATTACAAATCCTTTATCTTCCAATGTTGCATCAGGGTGGTTACGGCTTTGAGCGTGTTCCTCGATAGATTCCTTCACATATTTCCGAGTTGGCACGATGACAAAATCACTATCTTCTGATTCTGAGATTGGTGTATCTGGTTTATTATTTTGTATGCTCATATTAAGTTCCCTCATTTAATCAACAACATGTATTGATAATTCAGCCAGGTAAATTAATTGAAATATCTTGGCGACATGAAGGCGGGCAACTTATCCGCCGGTGAACATCGATAAAATTGGTTCATCAAAACTGGAGAGTGAGTTCAATTGGTTGTTTTATAGATTTGGTCGCTTGTATGTTTGCGAGTTTAAGGATGACACAGAATGGCTGGTGAGACATTAATAAAATCTATACCTCTATCGTTGATGAAATTTGCATCACTTTCTATAACTTATCGTAGTTTATAGCAATAAGTAACTAAAGCATCAGCATAATAGATATTAGTTTCTGAGTTTTACTACTTAGCCAATAACATGATTTTTGCAGTTTTTTGTCGTTCAACAAGAGAGGGGAGAAAAATGCTGTCGCCATTATATTAGGAATGGATATTAGAATGTGATTTATATCAAAGAAAAAAGTCGCCCGAAGGTGGATTTTTTATTCCCTAACTCGCTGTTTTACCAGTCAGTTTTAATTTCAGCCCGGTACTAGTAAATTAAGTTAACTAGTTTAATAAATTGAATTTATTTTTGTTAATTGATGTTGTGCCTTTTTTTATGCTCCTAAATTTATTTGTTATTTTTGCATTCAACTATTTGATTTAATTTTATTTTTTAATTATTAGTGGTTTTCTTTCTGTGCTAAGGTTAATTTTCATATGAAGAGAATAGTTAAGTTCTATCATATGTTGAGAGCCATGTTTTCACATGACTTATTTTTCACGTCAACGATTGTAATGATCAGACTTGCGTATCAACTCAAAAAAGTCTCTTTTAATTTATGAATGAACTAATATTTATATAGGAGAAGACGAACATGTGTGTTTTGAGAGACTCCACACAAGTTAGTACAGCTTCCATACCATCATTACTTCTTTATTTTCAAGTCATTTTCCTCAATTAATGTAATTAGCTCTGTTGTACGGTTGCGTAGCTATGAAGAAATAACTTTTTCACTACTATGCAGAAGTGAAAAAATTTCTGTAATTCTGGATAGTTATCCAAATTAAATGAATTAAAATTAAATAAAGTTTACCTAATAACAACATCAGTTAAGTAATGTCTTATATTGTTTGGTTTGTGTATATATTTAATTCTAGAATGGCCGTTCCGAGTTGTTCTCCTATACATATTATCAATTAAGCTATCAATAAGATGAGGAAACATTTCTTTATTGAAAGCTCCACAAATTGAATAACATAAATAACCACCACAATTTGGATCAAATATAAATAATTTGCTATTATCCCAAACTATAACCCCTATGTGATTATCAATTGAGATATGACGATTATAATGAAAGCTGGGATGAGCGCTACGGCTATTATCATTGTCAATACGAACCATAGATAACATACCATAACCATTTTGTTCATCTATATTTATACTTTTTGATGACCTAAGATAATTATCCTGAAACTCATATTGTTGTTTTTTGATAATATATTGATACAGATCATCACGAAGTGAATATGATAATTTCAGTCTATCCATATATTTTCTTGTAAGATTGAATGATATCTTTGGACATAATATATCTGAACCTTGTTTATATACCAAATGTGATAAAAGACAAAAGCTAATGCCAAAACATAATCCTTTTCCTAGTTTATCATTATGATATCGAAGGTATTTTTGATCAAAAGGGAAAAATTCATCTATATTAGGATGATCTACATTTATCTGATGCATATACTCATTCACAATAGTTAGCTTTAATATTCCTTAATCTCTCAAATTGCAAATTGATTAATTGCAAACGAGAAAAATTCCCGAAAACCATCTTTTATAAACATGCGATTACCTATGCTCTCGGGAGGTTCGTTCCGTTGTCACTACTTAATCCATGATGTATTAAGTGGAATAATCCTTATAGTTTTTGACGCTATGCTAGTATTAGTGTCATTACAATTAAAATTACAAATCTTTACTTTTAATATGGACATTTATCTGTGAATCCAACTCACCAAGCCTGTTGTACTGCTCCTCCAGCACGGTGATGAGATACGGAGGAAGACGCATTTTCAGTCGTTCCAGTGCTATTGGTAACTCTTTGTCCAACGCTACCCGGCCTTTGTGGAGGGTCTCACTAAATTCCAGCAGCGTACCGTGCAAGGCATTAATCTGTGCGGTTCTGAACTTGACCAGTTGCCTGTGTGAACGATGCAGAACCAGTACTGACTGTTGTTCTTCTGTTTTGACGGCTATCGCCTTACCGGGCTGTTGTACCGCCATCCAGATAGCGCGGGCATCCATCACGTCATTTTTGTTGCCCATCAGGAACGCCTTAACAAACCGGGCCTGCATCAGTCGTACCTTGTGCCCCTGTTTTGTCAGTTCGCGTGCCCAGTGATGAGAGCCACCACAGGCTTCCATACCAATCAGGCAGGGTTCCCGGTTACTGAAGAAAGTCAGAAAATCCTGGTTACATACCTGCTTATCAACCACTTCGCCAGTGTGCTCATTGATGAAGTGGATCTGAATCAGATGTTTTGCGATATCAACGCCAATCGGTGTGTTCTGCTCAAGAAAAATCGGACACTTTTACGAAGGCCATTTCATATTCCACGGGTGTTAAATCATTATTGGCCGTGTGCAATCGTGTTAAATTGTAATAATGCAGATAATCCAATCCATCTTTTTTCCTCTCTGCCTGGTTTTCATGATGGGTTTTGAAGAGCCAATCCTGTTTCAAACTGCCAAAGAAACGTTCGACAACAGCGTTATCCCAACACGCCCCGACATCCCCCTGGCTTGCTCTCATGTCATAACTGCTGAGCAAGTCCCGGTATTGCTGGCTTGTATATTGGCTCTCTCTATCACTATGAAAAACACAGCCTTGTGACGGCTGACGTAAGTGATACGCTTTCATTAAGGCCTTCGGGCGTCTTCAAATAGGTGATATCTCCTGCCCAAACTTCATTCGGCGCCAACGGATTAAAGTTCCGGTTAAGTAGATGACAGGCTGTTGATATCGCTTTACCTTTGCGCGGAGCCCGGTAGCGCTGCCGCTGTCTGACGGATAATCCGAGCTGATTCATGAGCTTTCGGGGCCGATAGTCACTGATGGTAAAGCCTTCTTTGCGTAATTGTTTCGCCAACATCCGATAGCCTAAACTTTCCCGGCTTTCTTTAAAGAGCGTCGTCGCTTTTCGCTGTAATGCTTGTTGCTCATCAGAAAGTAACCGAACGGGTTTTGCCTGCCAGGCATAAAACGTGGAACGACTGACTTTCATCACGCGACATAACTGGCAAATGGGAAATGGCTCTGCATGTTCTTTTATGAACCAACATCTTACAGCAGTTCTCTCGCAAAGAAGGCGCTCGCCTTCTTTCAGATCTCCTTCTCCATTTTCAGCTGTTTATTTTCTTTACGAAGCTGCAACAACTCCTGTCGCTCATCGGGGGTTAAAGCACCGGGTTTAGATTGCTCAACATAATGTTTCCGCCACGTATCTTAATTAAAGTCATTCTATTCCTTTACCAAAGTGTCCGAATTTATTAAAGCACAACAAAAAGCGATGGGAGTAAATGTGAAGAATTTCAGCCGCTGGCTAACCAAGTTAGAACAAGAAGGATTGATTACCCGTAACGGGCAGGAACTCACCATTGTTAACCAGAATAATGAAAATTAAAAAATAAGGAAAAAAGTGAGGAACACAAAACGCATTGATTTTTAAGGATAAATAAATCTCAATTCCTCACCTGTTTTTGCAGTGAGGAAAACAAAAAGTGAGGAGAAAAACGAGGAACGGGTGAGGAGGTAAGTTGTTTTCTGGCAGGCATTTTTTTAGTTCTCCGTGTTACCGGGTTAATGTATTAGCCCGGCAACATGGAGAAGACAAGCGCAGCGCGTCAGTGTAAGGCAGAACTTAGGGGAGCTCGGCAATTAGCCTGTATGCCCGGACAGATGGTGATGCAGAGGGGATTATGAAAGGCAAATAATCTTTCATAAAATACACAATGGAACAGGCAAATACACCTTGTTCCATTCAGAAAAATAAACAGAAATACGGTTTAAGTTTTTCCCCTCTTACCAAAGATAATTTGAATTTTGCTTATTAATTTTTAATTAATCATATTATCTCATCATAGCGCTTTCTTGGATAACTTAGGTTTAGATGAATACACTAATTAATGGCATTAATGTATTTTTTAAATGCGAGTTAATTATCATTTTATTCCATTAGGCAGTTAAAATTACTGAATATTTTAATTCTCATTCAATATTCATAAATTTTATTGAACATACCCATATCATTAACTGATAATGCCTAATCTGCAATCGCCTGCATTATTGAATGTTTTTGGTTTGCAAAAGTAGTCACATATGCAATATGGAAAAAAGAATAAATGAGCACTGAGTCGCCGAATTTTTCCCCGGAACTGGATACCGGACTGATTTGCCTGGCCATGTTGGCCAGGTTTCACAACATAGCCATCTCAATCGAACAACTTTCACACGAATTCTCTAGCGCCAATCAAGGTATTACTCAGCAGGAGCTATTGCTGGCTGCACGAAAGTCAGGGCTGAAAGCCAAGGCTGTGCATACCACACCTGCCAGACTTGAACACACACCATTACCCGCTATTGCCATTGATCAAGATGGAAAGTTTTTTATTTTAGCCAAGGTAGATCAGGAAAAAGCTTTGATTCAGGTTCCAAATTCAGCTCGCGCTGAAGTTATCAGCTTTGAGGAGCTTGAGCAGCGCTGGACTGGGCAACTGGTGCTCGTGCGTTCTGGTAATAGTCTGCCTGGTGAATCTTCACGTTTTGATTTCACCTGGTTTATCCCGGCTATCGTTAAATACCGCAAACTGTTGGGGGAAGTTTTGCTGGGGTCTTTTGCCTTGCAGTTGTTTGCCCTGGTGACACCGTTGTTCTTTCAGGTGGTCATGGACAAAGTGCTGGTACACCACGGCCTGACGACATTGGATGTTGTCGCTGCGGGGCTGTTGGGCATTATGCTGTTCGAGTCAGCCTTGAGTGGTCTGCGTAGCTATGTGTTTTCGCATACGACCAGCCGGATTGATGTAGAGTTGGGGTCGGGCTTGTTTCGGCATTTAATCAATTTACCGCTGGCTTATTTCCAGTCCAGACGCGTCGGTGATTCTGTTGCACGTGTACGCGAACTGGAAAACATTCGCAGTTTCCTCACCGGTAACGCCATTACGCTGATGATTGACGTCTTTTTTTCCCTGGTCTTCATCCTAGTCATGCTCTTTTACAGTGGCTGGCTGACCCTCATTGTGTTGTTGTCTTTGCCGCTCTATGCCCTGGTTTCGGCTTTAATAACCCCGCTTTTGCGTAAGCGGTTACAGGACAGCTTCACGCGCAACGCTGAAAATCAGGCATTTCTTGTTGAAACGGTAAACGGCATTGATACCCTGAAATCAATGTCGGTTGAGCCGCAAATCATCCGTAAATGGGATAACCAGATGGCGGCTTATGTGGCCGCGGGTTTCAAAACCCAGACCTTATCGACTCTCGCTAATGAAAGTGTTTCGCTTATCGGCAAACTTGTAACGGTTGCCACACTCTGGCTGGGTGCCCGCCTTGTGATAGAAGGGCAACTGTCGGTGGGAGAGCTGATCGCATTCAATATGCTGGCCGGTCGTGTCAGCGGCCCTATTATGCGTCTGGCCCAGCTATGGACTAGCTTCCAGCAAACCGGGGTCTCGGTGCAGCGTCTGGGAGACATCCTCAATTCCCATACTGAATTATCTCAGTCTACACGTAGTACGGTACCGCCGCTCAAAGGGCAGGTTACATTCGAGCAGGTGCATTTTCGCTATCGTCCCGATGGCTCTGAGGTTTTGAGTGGCGTCAATTTGAGTATTGGTGCCGGAGAAGTTATTGGCGTGGTTGGTCGCTCCGGCTCAGGTAAAAGTACCTTGACTCGCCTGTTGCAGCGGCTCTATGTGCCGGAGCGCGGGCGGGTTATGGTCGATGGGATGGATCTGGCGTTGGCTGATGTCTCCTCGTTGCGTCGACAGATAGGCGTAGTGTTACAGGACAATATGCTATTCAACCGCAGTATTCGTGAAAATATCGCTTTGAGCGACCCCGGAGCGCCGATCGAAGTGGTTATGCATGCCGCCAAAATGGCTGGGGCTCATGAATTTATCCTTGAGTTGCCGGAAGGTTACGACACGATAGTGGGTGAACACGGTGCGTCACTTTCGGGCGGTCAGCGACAACGGGTGGCGATTGCCCGTGCCTTGATTGGTGATCCTCGTATTTTGATTTTCGACGAGGCAACCAGTGCGCTGGACTATGAATCTGAACGGGTGGTTCAGCAGAACATGCAAAGCATTTGCAAGGGACGCACAGTCATCATTATTGCCCACCGGTTGTCAGCAGTACGCGACGCTCACCGAATCCTTGTGATGGATCGTGGAAAAATCGTTGAACAAGGTACTCACGCCGAGTTACTGGCGTATCAGAACGGTCACTATTCACGACTGTACCAAATGCAGCAAGGCTGAAGGTTTTATCCAGAACGTAGATGATACTGGCTAATAACGTAACCAGAGGCAGAAGTGATCAAGACAAATCCTCCCCGACTCAAGGAAAATGATTTCGTATGAGCGCCACTCTTTCTTTATTGCAGCGCTATCGCAGCATATGGCGTCAGGCTTGGCGTCAACGTAAAAACATGGATGTGCCACCGCGCCTTCCCCATGAATTACAGTTTTTACCAACAGCTTTGGAGTTGCAGGAAACGCCGGTTCATCCAGCGCCGAGAATTTTCATCTGGAGCATCATGGGCTTCGCTTTATTGGCATTGCTTTGGGCTTGCATCGGCAAAATCGAAGTCGTGGCAGTCGCGCCGGGAAAAGTTGTTCCCAATGGTAAAACCAAACTGATTCAACCCAGTGACACAGCAGTAGTCAGAGCGATACATGTTAATGACGGTCAGTCAGTGAAAGTTGGCGAGTTATTGATCGAACTCGACCCGACAACTGCGAACGCTGATGTCAATCGGATTGAGAGCGAACTGCTGGCTGCGCGTATCGATAGTGCGCGAAGCACTGCTATGCTTGATGCGATCAATCAGCAACACCCACCAGCGTCACTGGTAGGAACGATTCCCAACGCTAATCCAGAACAGGTGCTCAGTGCTCAAAGTTGGCTTCAAGGGCAATATCAGGAATACCGTAGTAGTCTGGAGTTAGTGGATGCCGAAATCCACCAGCGCAGCGCCGAAATCCAGTCTGCTCAGGCTCAGGTGACCAGTCTGAGAAAAACACTGCCGATTACCACGAAACTGACCGAGGACTACCAACGGTTATTGACGAAACAATATGTGTCGCAACATGAATATCTGGAAAAAGAGCAAACTCGATTGGATCTGCAGCGTCAGTTAAGCGTCCAGCAGGCCAGTGTCTTGCAGCACGCTGCCGCTCAGGAGGAAGCATGGCGTCGGCGTGAAACTGTTGTTGCGCAAAATCGTCGCGCCATGCTTGACCTGCAACAGGAAGCTAACCAGAAAGCAGCAATTCTGGGGCAGGAACTGGCAAAAGCCCATCACCAGAAAAAACTGACCAGCCTCAACGCACCAGTGGCGGGCACAGTTCAACAACTCGCAGTCCATACCGTTGGTGGTGTGGTGACACCGGCTCAGTCACTGATGGTCATCGTCCCCGCAAACCAACCGATAGAAGTAGAAGCCATGCTGGAAAACAAGGATGTGGGTTTTGTCCGCATAGGTCAATCGGTCACCGTTAAGGTGGAAACCTTTAATTTCACTAAGTACGGAACCGTTGATGGTGAAGTGCTCAGTGTATCAAACGACGCTATCGAAGATGAAAAGCGTGGGCTTATCTATAGCACCCGTATTCGTCTGAAGTCGGATCACCTATTGGTCAATGGTCAGCGAGTTGCACTGTCTCCGGGCATGTCGATAACAGCAGAAATAAAAACCGATCAGCGTCGGGTGATTGATTACTTCCTAAGCCCGTTACGGCAGCATATCGATGAAAGTTTGCGGGAGCGTTAAAAACCGAAGGCGCTTTAGGGACTTTCTGTCGGACTCAGCGCGTTATTTTTACCGTTTTCCCGGGGTGGGATAAGTGATTATTGAGACTTTTTGTCATCTTACTTTATTGGGAGCAACAAAATGAAGGTATTACCTCGGCACTGGGGCTATCTCCTTATTTTTTTAGTTTGTGGCTGGTTAATCCTCTTTTTTTTAGGCTTTACCGGACTGGTCCGTTGTACCGGGTTCGTCTCGGGGTTAAGCGGTTGCCATCAGAGAGCGGAAACAATACGTAAACCCGTTGATGTCACCAAGGCCGGTCAGTCAGTGACTTTTGATTTTGAAATCCCACAGGAGGGAGGATATCAGTTTGCTTTGCTGTTTGATAAGGGGAATGACTATGACGAAATGTTAAGACGACTTCGATTATTCGGAAGTAAATTTTACGGGAGTATTGATGAGGAGGGGGTCATCACTCCAGTTTCACTCCATCTCGTTAAAGATGGTCAGGTTTTTTTTGACGAGAAAATCAATGCAGGAGGAAACGACGGAGGGCTGAGTTTCTATTATGAAGAAAAATATGTGAATGCGGCTATACGGGACATTAAATCATTTTCATTATCCCCCGGGCGTTACTCTGCAGTTATTACCTCTTTGGAGGATATCCCCGCCTTTAAGGGGATCGAAAGTTTTGTCGAGTTCGGTTATTACGATCCAAAAATCTGATGTCTGTGGAAAAAACCAATGCAATAACACGTCGAGGAAAAATCAGTATGGAAAAGAAATACACGGTCACCTATAAAGTGGCTCAGCAGGGGGCAGAGTATGTTTATCAGGAAGATAAGGGCAGCCACAAAGCGGGAGAGGTACATCCGTCATCGGCGGGCCATATGTGGTATGTCATCAGAGACGAGAACGGCAAGGAGCAAAGTTTCGGTTTCGAATCAAGGCTCGGTGAACCTAAGGGCGAAGGACAAGTAACGCAGCATGATAATGCTGCCTATAAACAAACGGCGTATGAAGTCACCGTCGCGTTGACGGAAGCGCAGGGCAAACGGTTAATCGCCTTTTCAGAAAATCCAGATAAAGTTGGGGGATTTAGGAAAACAGAATACAATGTTATTACCAATAGTTGCGTAGATTTCGTATTCTTTTCATTAACATCTATTGGATACAATACGCATGGCATGCAAGGAAATCTGGTTCCCGTGAATAACATTATTCCTTTGAATAATATGTTAAAATTTAATGGGGCTGAAATCATTAGTAACCATCTGGTTCGTGATGGTCAATATTATGAGTATCATGATGCAAGAGATGTCACTAAAACTTTATGGTTAACCCCGGATGAAAGTAAGCGTGTCCCTGGACCGTCAACAAACTTGATTAACATTGATATTAATTCCTCCCCACAGCCCCAAAAACATATTCAGGGCGAAAATAAGGCGCAGCAGGATGTTGCCAACGGTTATATCCAAAATGCGGCGACACACAAAATATCTGTCCTCGGAGATATTCTCAACAAAACAGACTTTACCTCTACCCAGATGGCCGGCCTTGCCACCGGAGGTATTCGTCCTGGTGAAATGCAGCTTGACCCCAATGTGCGGCCCAACACCTATCTGTCGGAGTTCTACAAACCCTTCTACCAGCCCGGAGACACGAGCAAACTGGACTTTGGCCTACGCAACGCCGTGACGTTGAACGGCTTATCAGCGATGACAACGTTCAACACATATGTTGACCCTCTGTTATTGGATCTGAGCGGTAATGGCGTACACATGACTGACATCCGTGATGGCGTGTTGTTCGACATGGATAACAGTGGCACGCTCAAGCGCAGTGGCTGGGCGGATCGCAATACCGGAATATTGGTGATTGACGATGGGAGTGGTCAGATAAAAAATGCTAGCCAGATGTTCTCTGAGTATTACGGCGGCAAGTCCGGGATAAACGGTGCTGCAGGCGAGAAAAAATTCAAGGATGGTTTCGGTGCACTGGCCAGTGAAGATGCCAATAAGGACGGGATGATTGATGAGCGTGATCCTATCTGGAACCAATTGAGGGTTTGGGTTGATGGTTCACACGATGCGAAAGTCGATACGGGCGAGCTCAAGACATTAGCAGAATTGGGTATTACCCAGATTAGTGTCCGATCCTCGGATAAAGCCGAGGTGCGTGATGGGAACAAAGTTGTTGCCAGTGGATCTTTCACCATCAATGGCGAAACCCGGGAAATGCTGGCGGTTGATTTTCTCGGTGATCCCGTCAGCAATATCTTGAGCACTGAGGGAACTGGCACACGAGTGACCTCTACCCACAACGATATCACGACCACGGCGTACGCCAGCCAGAGTGAAACCGGTGAAACTCTGAATGCGGAGCAACTGGGTGTGAGCAATCTTTATGGTGGCAACGGTAATGATACCCTGATTGCAGCAAAAACCGGCAGCTGGCTGGTCGGAGGTGCGGGGAGCAATACCTATGTTGGTGGTGCCGGCGATGATGTTTTTGTTATCAGTGCCTCTGACGATACGAAAAACATCCACGGTAATGGCGGACACGATACTGCAATCATTGTTGGCAACAAAGGTATAGAACTGAACATGGCTCAGGCCGGTTTGACTGTCGCACAAGGTGGAGGTGGCAGTGATGTCATCAGAAGTGGTGGAGCCAATGGTGTCTTTATCAAGGGAGGCTCCGGCGATTCGACTCTGGTGGGTGGAATGGGTAATGATGTCTTAGTCGGCGGCGGTGGACGCAATACCATCATTGGTGGCAGTGGCAAGGCGGTCATCTATGCGGGACCTCAGGGCGACATCATCTATGCTTCCGAAGGTGGCAGCATTATTCACGCTGGTGGTGGAGACGATAAGATTTTCGGCGGTGTGGGTGATGACATTATCGAAGTAGGGCACGGTAATGCCACCATTGATGGCGATGGGGGGGTCAACATAGTCAGCCTGCATGGCAACCACGGGGACTATCAAATTACCCGCACTGACAGTGGATATATCGTGGTCGACAAAGTTGCCGGACGTGACGGCACGGTGACGCTGAAAAATATCCAGAAACTTAATTTTTCAGATATTTCGGCGGTTGATTTACAAATACCCAATGCGATGCCTGTCGAGGATGTCCTCACCCATGATAAGGACGGTAAGGTCTTTTCTCGTACCCAGGTTCATCTGATTTCCGCCGAGAGTCTGCTGGCTAACGATCAACGTCTTAACAGCCAGGGCGACCTGCGCATTGCCAATGTTGGAGATGCAATAGGTGGTACGGTCAGTCTCACCGCCCAGGGCGATGTCCTGTTTACACCGGATGCCGATTACACCGGCTTAATCAGCTTTAAATATGGTGTTACTGATGCAGCCGATAATCCTTCGGCATCAGTCGTTGACTTAAGCAGTGGGGAAACTGCACCAATGCGTGCCGTTGCTACCTTACTGACCCCCGAAGTCCCGCTCGATCCACTGGCTGCTCAGCAATGGTATCTGAGCGATGCCAACATCCTGCCGGTTTGGAAAGACTATACTGGCAAAGGCGTGCGTATCGGTCAGTTCGAACCGGGCGGCAAATTCGCCACCGGGCCTGAAATCTTTGATATCGCTCATCCCGATCTTGCAGCGAATGTTGACAAAGCCTGGCTGCAAACTCAACAAGCCAATGGTACCTTGCCAAACGTGGTCTCCAACCATGCGACGATGGTGGCGGGTGTAATGGTTGCCACGAAGAACGATATAGGTGGCGTAGGGGTTGCCCATGGCGCTACATTGGGTGGCTATTATCTGGCTAATGACGGAGCCGACCTTGCGGGACTTGGGCATATGGTCAGCTTTGACGTTGCCAACAATAGCTGGGGATTCACCAACGATTTCGCGCTCAGTAGTTTTCAGGATGGTTCCATAAATACCGCCGCATCTCTGAGCCTGAATGCCCAATACGCGGCGTCTAATGGCCGTGGAGGACTGGGGACAGTTATTGTTGCAGCTGGCGGTAATGATCGTGCGGCAGGCGGCAATGCTCAGGGTTCACTGACCAGTAACAACCGTTTTTCTGTACAAATCGGTGCGATCAACGCACAGGGCGATTTATCGACCTTGCAGATTGGTTCTTCACCGTTTTCGAACCCGGGTGCCAGCCTGCTGGTTTCTGCACCGGGCAGTAATGTGGTATCGACCAGCCATATGCTGAAAACCGAACGTGGCTCAACTTTCGGTAATGATTATACCAGTATGCAAGGCACCAGCTTTGCCGCACCGATCGTCTCCGGTATTGTTGCACTGATGCTTGAGGCCAACCCGAACCTGGGCTATCGTGATGTGCAGCAGATCCTTGCACTGTCCGCTCGCAAGGTAAATGACCCATCCACCGAATGGAGCGACAATAGCGGCCATCACTGGAATGGCGGTGGAATGCACACCAGTAATGATTATGGTTTTGGCGCAGTCGATGCACGAGCCGCTGTTCGCTTGGCCGAGTCTTGGATGACGCAAAGCACGGCTGCCAACGAGTACGTCTATAGTGCTTCCAGCGGTGCTCTTGGCAAAACCCTGGCTGCGGGTGAAACGCTGTCATCCTCCATTGCTATGAATGCTGGTTTGAACATTGAGCATATCGAAATTGATTTTGACGCCGAGGTGGGTCGTCTTGGCGATTTAACGCTCAAACTGATCTCTCCCGATGGCACTCAGAGCATATTGCTCGATCGCCAGGGTAAGATTCCAGATGGCCTGCCGGGCGCGAGTGCGACTGATATGGGTAGCAGCCGGTCGGGGACGTTCAAGTACAGCTTTATGTCGACCCATGATTTTGGTGAAAACTCGGCGGGTAACTGGACGCTGCAAGTCACCAGTGCAAATTCGGGTCTGCCAGCCACACTAAATGCTTGGTCACTCCGTTTGTACGGCAGCAAGAGTACACCGGATAATACTTATTTTTACACCGACGAATATATCCAGTCGGTGGTCGGGCAAGCCAACCGTGCAGTACTGGATGATGCAGTTAATGGCGTGACGGGTGGGCGTAATACCCTCAATGCGGCGGCGGTTTCACGCGATACCTCGGTCAACTTGCAGACCGGTGTTGCCAGCATTGGCGGTGCCGCGTTAACTATCAAGGATCCATCGGGCATTCATAACATTGTCACCGGTGATGGCAACGATACGCTGGTTGCAGGTAATACTGATGCCTTGCTAGATGGCGGGCGTGGAAACAACACGCTGATTGGCGGTGCGGGTAAGGACTTCTTTGTGGTTCACCGCCGTGAAGCTGGCAGCGATATTATCAGTAATTTCGAGGCCGCCCGTGGCGAAATCATCGATCTGGTCGGGTTTCGTGGAAAAACATTTGCTGACCTGCTACTGACTCAGCAGGGAGAGGATGTTAAGGTTGATCTGGATAACAACCAGAGTATTACCCTGAAAAATCAGCAAATCACTGGAATTAGTGCTGAGAATTTCAAGTTCCAGGATTCCTTTATCGCACCAATGACCTACACCAGTAGTGATACCTCTACGCACCAACCACAAGAAGGCCTGGGAACAGTGATCCTTAATGGCGGAGGCAATAGGGTCTCGCTCAGTACCGATGCTCAGGGTCAGATGAAATTTAGCTTGGATGGAACTATTTATAGCCATGATAGTGCAACATCAGACACTTTTGTTATAGCAGCTCAACCCGGTGCTAATAATTACAGAAACGCATTACGTGGGTTCCGCCACGGAATCGATAAGATCGATCTGCGTCAAGTTGGCATCACTGACTTTAGTCAACTTTCTATCACTAAAAGCAATCGTGGTACGATCAATGGGTTGTCACAAATTCATGGCGTTAACGTCACGTTTAATGGGGCAAACGGTGCTGATTCAAAAGTGGAACTGCTTTATCTCGATACTCTGGATATTTCACAGATCGATGCAGCCGACTTCATTTTTGCGGAACATGCACCAGACTTGGTACCCACGGTCAAACCAGTCGTGCCGCAATCGCCTGATACATCAACTATTACAGTGCCGGACTCATTGACACCGAGCATACCTTCTATTGATATTGATCGGAAGCCAATTACTATTCCACCTATTGACTGGGAATCAATTATGATTCCTCTTGTTGATCGGAAACCAATTACTATTCCGAAAATTGATCCAGTAGTAGAACCGACACCAATAACCACTGATCCCAATATTGTTATAGTTAAAAATACTTTTGCCGAAGTTACGTTGGGAGATGAAAGTAAAACGATCATTGTGGAAGCCTACGGTAACAAAGTTGTCGCTGGAAATGGTGATAATAAGGTTAATGTGACGGGAAGTGGTTCCGATATCACTCTAGGTAATGGTAACAATACCGTTATTGGTGATGTTAAAAAGCTAATCGTCGGAAATGGCGATAACAATATCGAATCCAGTAGTACTATGCCGACGATTAAAGTAGGTGATGGTAACAACATCATTACCGGCAATGTCGATAAGCTAGCTGCTGGACGTGGTGATAATAAGATCAATGTGACAGGACGAAATGCCAACCTCACGTTAGGTGATGGTAACAATATCATTACTGGAAATGTCGATAAACTAGCCGCTGGACATGGTGATAATAAGATCAATGTAACAGGACGAGGTGCTGATATCACGCTAGGTGATGGTAATAACATCATTACCGGCAATGTTGGCAAACTAATAGCCGGAAATGGCGATAACAATATCGAGTCCAGTAGTACTATGGCTAAAATAGAAGTAGGAAGTGGTAATAACCATATTATTGCTAACGGTACTATGTCGATGGTAAAAGTTGGTGATGGTAATAACAATATTTTGACCAGTGGTACTATGTCGACTGTAGAAGTCGGGCATGGATTCAATGAGTTAGAATTTAGCGGTGATATGGGCAAATTGGTGTTAGGAAAGGATATCAGTCTTGATAATCTGAGATTCCAGCATGCTGGGCAGGATTTGCAGATTTCGGTCATTGGTAGCAAACAGGAGGTCACGCTGCATAATTGGTATGCCAGTTCTCCTGAACGACCAGCAAGCATTATGGTCGGTGATGGTCATCGCTTGATGGATAGTGAGGTTGAGCACCTTGTTCAGTCTATGGCTGCATTTGCACCATCAGCTCCTGCAACCACAATGTTCAGCGATGTTGAGCAACAACGGCTGCAACCTGTACTGGCTGCCAACTGGCACTAAATGTAATGGGTAATAGCGCCCGCGATAATCATCGCGGGCATCTTACTAGCTGGTAAAAGTTGTGTGTTGTTCTACCTTGAACAAACATTTGACTCGCTTCAATCCAATAGATAATGTATGGAGCTATAACTAAAACGATCCTATCGCCTGCAAGGATCAACGTTAAGCGGCGAAATAAAATTCCCGTAGCCTGAAAGGGAGAGCAAGTATTGCGGTACATCTGCACACTTTTGGAAGCAGATATTGTCAGACACAAACCCCTTGTCTGGCGATGAAGGTTTCTTAAACTGTAGTAGTTCAAACCTGATCTGACAGTCACCCACTTTGATGCAGTGCCTGTCAGATTAAATCTGGGTGAGATTTTTTTCAGCCCAGATTAATTTGCCTTCCAATAAGGTTTCTATTGGCGTACGACCACAACACATTTTTCCTTGATGAGTACGATGATGGTTGTAGTCATCCATCCATTCATCCAGATCCTTTTGCAGTTCATTGAGTGAGCTATACAATTTCTTTCTGAATGTGACTTGGTAAAACTCGTTCAACATAGTCTTATGAAAGCGTTCACAGATACCATTTGTTTGGGGCGACATCGCTTTCGTTTTCGTGTGGTCTATATCATTTATCGCTAAATAAAGCTGATAATCGTGGTGTTCGACACGACCACAATATTCTGTCCCCCGGTCTGTTAAAATCCTCAGTATCGGTAATTTATGCGACTCAAAGAAAGGGAGCACTTTGTCATTAAGAATATCAGCCGCGGTAATCGGTGTCTTGGTGGTATAGAGTTTGGCAAACGCCACCTTGCTGTAGGTATCGACAAAAGTCTGCTGGTAAATCCGACCAACACCTTTCAAGTTGCCCACATAGAACGTATCTTGTGAACCTAGATAACCGGGGTGAGCGGTTTCGATTTCACCCCAGGCCTCATCATCCTGTTTTTTTCTCTCAAGTGCGACAACTTGTGCTTCCGTCAGGATGATTCCATTCTCAGCAACGTGTTTTTCGAGCGCCAGTAAGCGCTTTTTAAAGTTTTCAAGGTCATGCCTTAGCCAAATAGAACGCACTCCACTCGGTGAGACAAATACACCTAATTTACGCAGCTCGTTACTGGTTCTCACTTGTCCGTATGCCGGATAATCAATGGCGTATTTGACAACCGTTTGTTCCGTTTCAGAATCAACCCTGTTTTTGAGATTGGGTGCCCTTCTGCTTTGGTTGATAAGCGCATCAATGCCACCAGTTTCAACGAGTTCTTGATAACGATAAAAAGTGTCTCGTGATACGCCCATCACTTTGCAGGCTCTGGATACATTGCCAAGTTCCTCTGCAAGATTGAGAAGACCCGCTTTGTGTTTAATAATTGGATTGCTAGTATGTAGCATGAGAGTTACCTCTTAGTTTCTTTGATTTAAGATTCAGCACCTTTAATCAAAGCGGGTAACTCTCTTCTTTTCAAATCGAAGTGTCAGATCTAGTCTGAACTAATACACTTTATGTCATCTTCATAAAGAAATGCCAGTTCCTGATCACCTTCTTTAAACTGACGAACGCCATCAAGCGGGTTTTCTCCCTCCCATTCACCCAACCTTTTTAATTCAGCAAAAACGGAATGTAGGTAAGATTGTTCCCGGTTAAGTGTCGCTTGTTTTGGTGCCGCTTTGCCTTTCGCGTTCCATTTTCCATTAAGACGGTGCTCACGGTAGACCGCGAACATATTTTTATCGAATTCGGTAACGTAAGGATCGCCCATTCGTAAGCAAATTGCATCCAGTTTAGACTTTCGTGAGTCGCCAGAGTTAAGCATTTTGCCGTGCATTTCATACCAGCGATTAACCAAATCACTTAGCTTTACGGCCTGCTTGACGTCATCTGCTGATATATCTTTAGGGGCGAGTTTCCGCTCAAAAGCCATTGCTTCGCCTTTGGTTGCGAACTGTTTTCTGATCCGTGGGCCAGTTTTGCCATTGGGATAGCATTCACAAATCCATTTACCAGAAGATAATTTTCTAACAGCCATAGGGGATTTTATTGCTCATTTTTTGAAAGTTAATTAAACGGCCAATAATGTGGTTGACCAGATGGGAAAACAAAATAGGAAATAAATTTTTACAGCCTCAATTGGTAAATATAGACCAACCAAGGACTGTAATTATTTATTCCCTATGCTTTCGATATTTCTTTTGTATGCAAACTCATGGCTAACAGCCGGTAACTTTAAGCGTGACGCCGTATTCATGGCGCGATAGTTTTCTATTATTTCCTGTTCCTCTATCGATATATTTATAGGACGAAGCCTGTTCCCTGTAATAATGTAAAGTGTATCAATGCCGTGTTTTGTTAATGCCTGTAAATACAATCTACCCAAAGGAGAGTTATCACGCTCATAACAGATTTGCTGAATAAATGAATATCCGACCATGTTTGCAAACTCATTCTGGCTTAATCCTAAACGTTCACGTTCTTCTTTTATTCTGCTTCCCATTGTACTCATTAAAGTGTCTCCGACTTGTTTGGATATTTATAAATTAATAATTAAAAAACAATCAAATAGTGATTGTTAATGTAACATTACGACACAAGCGGAACATATTCAATGGTTATAATTGCTAATAGTTATTATTTTTTTGGTGTTTTTTATATCATTATTTGCACAGGAATTAAATTCTAAACTACGAGATAAGAATATTTGCATTATAAGGCAATATTGCGTTATAATGCAAATTACGGGAGGGAAGGAGAATGAGCTATACCGTATTTTATCACCCAGAGGCTGAAATTGAAGCAGCAGAACTGCCACTTAATATCAAAGTTAAATACGATAAGGTGGTCGAAAAGTTAGAAGCAGATCCAACTAAGTTAAGAGAGCCACATACAAAATCGTTAGGTGATGGTCTTTTTGAGCTGCGAACAATGGGAACGGATATTGCGCGAGGGATTTGGGTCTATCAATCAGGTCGCAACATAATTATTTTAAGAGTTTTTATTAAAAAAACACAAAAAGTCTCACGGCATGATATCGAATTGGCTAAGTCCAGATTAGAGGAGTTGCTTAATGAAACTAAAAACGCATAGAGAACTACACGAAGAATGGATGAAAGATCCAGAATACCGCGCAGCATACGAAGAAGAAACCAGAAAAGAGCGATTACAAGAAACCTTGCAACAATGGCGGGAACATGCAGGATTAACCCGTCAGGAAATCGCTAAAATTATGGGGGTTAATCCTTCAACCGTAAGCCGGATGGAATCTAACGTTGATAAGGCAAGTATCAATACATTAGCCCGTTATGCCAGAGCGTGTGGTATTGAAAACCCAACTATTACCCTGTAATGATTTAAGGTAGTGACTCACCAAAAAGCCTCGCCCGATAGATGGGGAGTAGTCACAACGAGGGTTAATTTATGGATAAGAGTTTATTTGAAGATCTTCTAAGCAGCATACATTAAATGGTTGATATTGAGAATGGTAAAATTCAGCCTAAACCAGAGCATGTGCACCGCCATGCTATCCCAAATGTTAGATCTATCCGGGAAAATTTCGGGATTAAACAGCATGAGTTCGCGGAAATGATGGGAACAAGTCTAGGATTGATTCGTAGTTGGGAACAGAACCGGCGCACTCCGTCAGGAGTTGCATTAAAGTTATTGTGCTTGATAGAGAAAGACCCGAACATTGTAGAGTCGTTAACGTCTCTCTGATTGCCTGATTGTTCGAGCTTGTACATAAATTTGTGTACAAGCTTCGCTCACGATATTATTTTTTATACCAACCCATCATTAACATAATCATAGTAGCGGCAGAAGAAACACTTTGGTTTTCAAACATCTGTTCGTTTTTCTTTGCATCAGGCTCAGGAGCAAAAGCATCATCAAGTTGACTGGCTAAAAATTTAGCATATGGTTTAATATCATCAACAGTTTTTATTTTTTTTGAAATTTTATCTGTTAGCTCATCATCAATCCACATACCAGCAATAAAATCGGAACAAGTGGCAACTTTATTTTTCTCACTTGCGTTCTGCCAAGCTATGCCATTAGATTTATGTAGGTTACCGTCTTCATACCACTTTGCCGCATGAGCTATATTAGTTAATAAAAACATTGATAATACAAAAGCCAATAATCTAGGCATAATACACTTTCCTTTTTGTAATAAAATTAATTTAAATAATGGTCAATTATGTAAACGGTTAAAATTTGAATAATCATCCGTTTTTAGCTTGTTTATTAGGGGATGATTGTGCAAAAGAAGAGCCTACTGCTTGCATGTTTACACGTGATTCCTCACTCATCGCACGATAGTGTTCAATCAATTTTTGTTCTTCGACAGTTATTTTTGGCAGGTCTGATTTGATGCCAGTAAGAACATACATAACATCAATTCCAAGATTAGCTAGTGCTGCTAAATACTTAGCGTCAGGTGATCTTTCATTACGTTCATAATAGGCTTGGGCATTTCTTGAGTACCCAACTAAAGCGCCAAAATCTGTTTGATTCAGCCCCATGTTTGAACGTATTTCCTTTATCCTTTCCCCAATAGATGTCATAAATTCATTCTCTGTGTTTGCTTGACCAATATGTTGTTCAATAATAATCAAAACTTAAACTTAGTGGATCACAATATAACATTATGTCACACGATAAACATGTTCAACGGTCACGAACGCCGAGAGGCGTAGCTTCTGGAAAGCAAGTTGTTATACGGTTGTCTTTAGAAGAGTACGAGGAGTTGGAAGCCTTATCGCTCAAAGAAATCCGTTCTAAATCAAGTTTAGCTCGTATTTATTATTTGGCTGGGAAAAAATCTATTCAAGTTCAAGTGGAATAGGTCACTAATGAAAAAAATCATTATCAATTATTACGTTGTTTCACCTTACGTTTCGATTGGTAAGTATGCTGAGCTTAGTGGTATTCCAGAAAATACTTGTCGTGCAATGGTAAGCAGAGGCGAAATAATCATCCGTCCAAAGCAAGGGGGTAAGGAAAAGATTCAGGTCAATATGATCGCCATGCTGGAAGATGCAATCAAAAATAGGTGAAGTGCTTAGCCAAAATCAGAGGGTAATAAAATGAAACAATCAGCATCTATGGAACGTTCGAAACTGCAATTAACTATGATGTCACGCCTTCATGATGTGTTTAGTGATGTCAAAAAAGAAGTTGAAATCACGCCTGAATTTATCCAGGACACACTGGCGCAATTTATGCAAATGGCAACGGGGAGTAATTATCATATTGAGAAATCTGTGCGGATTGGGTTTGGGGAAGTGCAGGCTCAACCGCAAGTACAAGCCCAATCGGTGGTAGATACGGTTAAGAAAGCTCTCAATACGGCAGAGTCAATGACGCCTTTTAAGAATTTATTTGTCTGCACTAGCACCGTTGAGGGGAAAAATAACGATTCCGTTCATCATGTTAAGTTGCTAGGTGCTGTCGAAAAAGCTGATCTAGTGCAGGATATTAGCAGGGTGATTAAAAATCATCACGATATAGGTCAAGTAATTCATATCGATGATTTACAGTCTGTCCTTGATGTTATTCATACTTTGGCACGAAAAGAAGTTGAAATAATTAAATCGTCACAAATGCCAATAAACTTTGTTAAACCATATTAATAATAACAGCTAATAAATTATCCAACAGAGGTAATTAACATGCGAAATACTCTTCCAACACCAGTGGAATTAAATAAGGGCAGAATCAAATACGGCGTCTTTTTAGTGCGTCCGTTACCGAAGAATGTACTTCGCCCGTTATCGCGTTATCAGGTTGAAGAGGGCGATTGTAGTCACGGTTTATTTGATTCCCGTAATGAGGCAGTCAGATATTGCCAGCAATTATACAGGATAAGAATCCATGAACGAATTAAAGCGGGTGCAGCATAAATATAAAGTTAGCAGTAAAGACTTTTTTAATATCAAAGTCAAAAGCAGTAATTATAAAAAAGAAAGTCCATTGATGATGACATTTGTTTCAATTGGGTTAGCGACAATAATATTAACCCCATTATTATCCATATTGTAAAGGTGATGCTATGGCTAATATAGAACCGTACCGTGCTATATCACAGACAGTCGATGAAAGAATTGATGGCATGAATCATTCAGCTAAAGCCCATGCCATTATTTTTAAAAAGTCTAAAAAAAGTGGTGAGTTAAATAGCCAACTGGCTGATTTTATCGATATGATGCGCGATCGCAGTAATAACAGAATCCGAAATAATGAACGGGTATTACATTTAATATTCCATTTGGCGGGTTTTGATAAATCGCAATTTGATAATAAACTTAAAGATTTCACTATTGAAGAGCAGCGGTCATTAATTTCTGCCATTCATCAATTTAAGGCGGTTGCTAGTTTGTTGCCGAATAAATTGAAAATGCCGGAATTAATATCGCATTAATTTATCGATTTAATTTAATTGCTTTTATGCGTCAACGCGCAGGGCTTTTTATTACCTAAAGAAAGGAAACAGAATAATGGAGATAGAACAACTGATAAAAATAAACCGGGAAGATGAGCGCAAGGCCTTAGCCGAACGCTCTGCTTCACGCCTTCGCACACTTTCATCTCATGTACGGGCAAAGCAACTGGATTACGTCGCTGTTTGTGAATTGCTGGCTGGTGAAGCGGACAACATCGAGCGTCAGGCGCAGGAGTGGAATTATGTTTGATGTTATCGACCGCGCTTGCCAACACGCTGACGAAATGCTGGAACGCAAAATTGCAGCACATGTAAACCGCCCGGTTGGGGTTTCGGCTTTTCATTGTGAAGAGTGTGATCAACCGATCCCTGAACAGCGTCGCAAAGTGATTGCAGGTGTGACCCGTTGTGCGCCATGTCAGGAAGTTTTCGAACTGAAACAAAAACATTATCGGAGTGTGTGAGATGGCGAATATTCACTTTGTTAATCTTAATGAAACTGATTTCACCACCATTAAAAATAATAAAAACCATTGTATTGGTGTTTTAGATAGTTGTTGCGAAGAAATTGATGTCGAAACACTCGATAGATTAAACCAGTGCTTTATTGTCAGATGTGTGGGTATTGAGAATATTTTTGATATTCAAAATTTACCGACCAACTGTAAAAAAGGGGATTATGTAGTGCTTTCTCAGGAGGGTGGATATGGTTGGCTTGATGATATAGAGCACCGGATCACAGTAATCATTGATGAAGTCCATCATTTTCAGAGCGGGCTAGATAGTCTCTGTGAAATTAATATTTCATTTTATGAATATTCATTATTAACGCCTGAGTATTTTTTTTATGAGGGCGCTGACAATGGCAAATAAAACCATCCTCAAATGGGCGGGTTCAAAAGCCCGCATTATGGATAAGTTATTGCCACATCTGCCTGCGGGTAAGCGACTGGTTGAACCGTTTGCAGGTTCCTGTGCGGTCATGATGAACACGGATTACCCAGCATATTTGGTGGCAGATGTTAACGCCGATTTAATTGATATGTATCAGAGTATCAAAACTGACTGTGATCAGTTTACAAAAGCGGCGGCAAATTGGTTTTCCTTTGTTCTGAATAAAGATGAGTTTTATGAACTGAGGAATGTTTTTAATTTCAGCGGTGAATTTTCGGGTAATTTTGGTAATAAATTAGATCGCGCCAGTTTGTTTTTAGCATTAAATCGCCACTGCTTTAATGGCCTATGCCGTTATAACCGCAAGGGTAAATTTAATGTACCCTTTGGTAACTATAAAAAACCCTATTTCCCCGCCGCTGAGATTTGGGCGTTTGCCGATAAATCTCAGGCTGCCACACTTCATTATGCTGACTGGCAGGACACATTAATACGTGTTGAACATGGCGACGTGGTTTATTGCGATCCGCCGTATCTCGCTAAGGGTAAGACATTCACCCAATATCATAAGGTGAATTTTATCCCTGCTGACCATGAGCTGTTGGCTATGGTTTTACACACTCTGCATCATGATATCGGTGTGCCGGTCACCGTTTCCAATTCGATTGAAGCCAAAGAGTTGTATGCTGATCTTGGTTTCACCATCCATGAAATAGACGCCCCGCGCACGATTGCCGCCAATGGCAACCGTCAGCCTGCAAAAGAAATTATTGCAGTGCTTGAGGCGTGTGCATGAGCGAATTGCTTGAACACAACAGCGACGCTTTACTTTCCCAGCGTCGCCAAAGTGAAGAATGTCAGCCGGGGTTGCCCACAGATGCAACGCTGGCTGAACGTTTGTTGTGGGAAATTAACCCTGCCGACCACAACTGGCGGCATCAATATATAGGTGAGATGCCGGATTTTCTGGCAACCTATTTTTCCGGTCGTTATAAAAAGATTTATACAGAATCCGGGCGCAATGGTCGCCGTCGTGCTAATGCGTTTTTACGTAAGACATTGGGTCAGAACGTATTACCACGATTGAATAAAGTCCTTGAGCAGTATCAATTCAAACACAGCGCATCAGGCGTTGCCCCGTTTCCCTTTATTGAGCAGTTAGAACGACTGGTCACATTAGAGCGCAAAGAGATTAAGCAGCTCGCGTGGGAAATTTCCCGTTTTATGTCTGACAGCTACGAAGATGCTTCGGCGCAGTATGTTAACCAGCCTCCGGCAGATCAGGACGAGGCGAAGATGAATTTTCTTCAGGTCTGCCAGCGAATGGCAAAGCTGGCGCATCAAACCGGAACAACGCCCCCTTACTGGCAACAGCTTACCCAGGGCGGCAAAGTGACAGTTGATCAGCTTTGTGCGGCGTTGTTGCGCCTGATGTCGGATAAGTGGTGGTATGCCCGCCTGAAACGGATGCGTGATGTTCGCGCAGAGCATATGGCGATTGCAGTCGGTCAGGTGCAGAAGTCCGCTTCACCCTATGTTTCCCGCCATACCCTGCATGAATGGAAAGAGCAAAAGCGCCGTAGCTGGGAATTCCTGCAACAGTTTGAGCTGGAAAATGAAGAGGGTGAACGCACTTCACTTGTTGACAAGATATTAGGCAGCATTGCTAACCCTGCCGTGCGTCGCTGTGAGCTGATGGTACGCATGCGAGGGTTTGAAGACTTAGCCAATGAAATGGGTTGCGTCGGTGATTTCTATACGATAACGGCCCCGTCTAAATACCATTCGGCACACAGTGGCGGCGGTTTTGTGAAGAACTGGAACGGCGCCAGCCCGCGTGATACGCAAAAATATTTATGCGGTGTCTGGGCAAAAATCCGCGCCGCGTATTCCCGTGCGGGGATCAGCGTGTTTGGTTTTCGGGTGGTTGAACCTCACCACGATGGTACACCTCACTGGCACTTGTTGTTATTTATGCGTCCCGAACACGTCGAACCCATGCGCGATGTTACTCGCCATTATGCGATGAAGGAAGACGCTCACGAACTCAATAGCGAAGTGGCACGTAATGCCCGTTTTCTGGTGAAACCGATTGATCCTGAGCAGGGCAGTGCAACCGGCTACATTGCTAAATATATCTCAAAAAATATTGATGGTTACGCACTGGATGGTGAAGTGGATAGCGAAACTGGGGAAAGCCTTAAGGATATGTCGCGATCAGTTTCCGCCTGGGCGAGCCGATGGCGCATTCGTCAGTTCCAGCAGATTGGCGGCGCCCCGGTTTCTGTCTGGCGTGAACTGCGTCGCTTAAGGGGCGATGACCAGATTTTGCCTGATGAGGATATGGATAACGTCCGCTTTGCCGCCGATGTGGGCAACTGGTCAGCCTATACCGAATTTCAGGGCGGCGCATTGGTTGCCCGCAAAGATCTCACTGTCCGCCTTGCGTATGAAGTGACTGAACAAGGCAATGTCTACGGTGAAGATGTTCAACGTATTTCTGGTATTTACTCGCCCCGATTGGGCGAGTGCTCTTCTTTTGTTACTCGTACAGTGAAATGGAAAATTGTCCCTAAATCCAGCCCGGTATCTGCGGGTGAGGGTTTGGCTTTTTCTGGCGGCAACGCCGCCCCTTGGAGTTCTGTCAATAACTGTACGGAGGCACGAAGGACGATTAACGAAGATAAAGATTTAGTGGAAAAAGTTATCGATTATGCGGATTCAATCGGGATGAATTTTAGCCGATTGATGGCCCAGTCATTAATCAGTAGCGGAAAAATTAGCATAGGAGAACAGCCACTTAAGTTATGGGCGAATGGCAGTTTTATTCCGGTGGAATCGGAACGGCAGCAAGAGGCGCGCCGCGATGGGTTGCGGGCGCGGATTAAGAAAATGGGTGAAATGAGGAAAAACCTATCGTGAATATGCGATTCGGTTCAGTTTGTTCCGGTATTGAGGCAGCCAGCGTGGCATGGGAACCGCTGGGCATGTCTCCGGCGTGGTTCAGTGAAATTGAGAAATTCCCCGGTGAAGTGCTGCGATATCACTGGCCTTATGTCCGAAATCTGGGGGATATGACCCGAATTCCGGCCATTATTGCCGAAAATCAGGCCGATGCGCCGGATATTTTGGTCGGCGGAACACCCTGTCAGGCGTTCAGCATTGCGGGGTTACGTAATGGGCTGGGCGATGAAAGGGGGCAATTAACCTTATCATTCGTGGAGTTGGCAAATGTTATTGATTCAGTCAGATCAACGAACGGCGAACAGCCCGCCATTATCGTCTGGGAAAACGTCCCCGGTGTCTTATCCAGCAAAGATAATGCCTTCGGTTGCTTTCTTGCTGGCCTTGCCGGAGAAGATGATCCGTTACAGCCGTCAGGGAAAAAATGGACAAACGCAGGTTATGTGTCTGGTCCCCAGCGAACTGTCGCATGGCGAGTGCTTGATGCTCAATATTTCGGAGTGGCCCAACGCCGCCGACGCGTGTTTGTTATCGCAAGTGCTCGAACAGACGCCTGTCCCGCAAAAATACTTATTGAGCCAGACAGCGTGCGCCGGGATCTTGAGCCGCGCGGAACGGCGGGGAAAACAGTTACCGGAAAGTCTGGGATCCGTGTTGTTATCGGCAGTCACTGGGACTCAGGAGTAAACCCGCACCCGACATTAAATCAGAGCCACAATGTTGGAGGTATCGGGATGAGCAATCAGGAAATATTTTCCCAGCGTGGCAGCGGGCTGGTATCAACATACCGGTTGCTTTCGTTTGGTGAGTACCGGACGGATGATATTTCTTCAACACTGCGAGCCAGGGATGATAAGAGTGCCACTGACCTGATTACAACACAAGGTGCTGTTCGCCGTTTAACCCCGGTTGAATGTGAGCGGTTGCAGGGCTTCCCCGATAATCACACCCAAATTCCATGGAATGGCAAGGCTGCGGCTGATTGCCCTGACGGCCATCGTTACCGGGTAATCGGCAATTCAATGGCGGTGTCTGTGATGGCATGGATTGGGAAACGAATTTTAATGCAGACGAGGCAACAATGAAAAAACTGACAACAGCCAATGAATTATTGAGAATTGATTTTGATGTGTACTGTGCTTGCTATAAAAAATGGCGAAAAAATGCCAAAAATAACGCCTGTCAGGGTGGGCCTAAAATGGCTAAATCGCGTCGGGATAAGGTCTTGCGCCAAATAGTTAAACGTGATTTGGCTGCCGGAATTCTTATTTTTAGAGGATAATCACAATGGCTAAATCCTCCGCAGAACGCAAAGCCGCCCAACGTCAACGCCAGCAGGAAGCTGGCGTTACCAAGATAGAATTGTTACTCGATAATCAGGAATTGGCGATGTTAAAGCGTAATTGTTCACTGAGAAGACCGGGGCGCGATCCTTATGAGGTGGTTGAATATCTGACGTTGCTGATCCGCAAAGATGATGCAGCGTTATGTCAGAAAATGCAGGCACTGGCCGCGCAGCAATGTGAAAAATGTGGTGATGCGCTTCCGGTGACGGAGTGCTGCTTTTCGGGTGATTCAGCTTGCTGGGCTACGTTGGGCTGGCATGCAGTAAAATTATGATAGCGTGACATGTCACGCGGTTATCACTAGACCCGCTTTCAAGGCGGGTTATTTTTATGTGACAACGCCAGAAATATTAGCTTAAAAGCTAACTTAGTCCTTGTGCTAATTTAGATTGAGGGCTATTATTTGAGCATTAAGAGGGGATTGCTGAATGTTTGAAATTAAGTTTCATGATGCTTTTAAGGAAGAACTCAGATCACTGCCCGATTCACTGGAACTGCGCATGGTGGCGTTAATTAAGCGATTGAGAGAAAACCCAACCAGCCTAAGAGAGCCGCATTCAAAGCCGATCGAGGGATACAAAGGGCTGTTTGAGCTAAGAGCAAAAGCCAAAGACGGCATAGCCAGAAGTTTTTTTTGTTATGCGGCCGGGAAGAAAATTTATCTGTTACGCTGCTTTGTGAAAAAAACCAATGCTACTCCCCTGAATGAACTCAGAATAGCGGTTGCACGAAGAAATGAAATGACAGAACCATCAAGAGATTAAGAGGAAATATGATGTGTGATGATTTAGACCTCTATATTGAAGAAAGAACCAAAGAAAATCCCCGATTTAAAACCGCGTTAGCGGAAGAAGAGAAAGAGCTTGAGTTAGCGATTGAGATGCAGAATATGCTGGCTGAATGGCGGAAAAATGCCGGGCTGACCAGCGCTCAGGTTGCTGAAAAAATGGGTATCAAACCCCCGACAGTATCAAAAATAGAAAGAAATATCGTTAAGGCCTCCATTGATACACTCAGTCGCTATGCGCGTGCTTGTGGTGTTGATGATATTAAAATATCTTTATAGCTGATTTTCTTTGCAGAAAATTAAGCAAAATGGCACAGTTTTTTTGTACATACCAACCCCATGCAAGGCCAGCACGGGCAAGGTTTCCCCGCCCCTGCAAAACTGCACAAAAACACATCCCTTTTGTGTGCGGGCGAGGCGGGGGAGCAAGCGCGCGCAAAGGGCGTAGAGAGACACATTTTCTCGGCGAGCACGATAACCGGAAACCGTGCCATCACGTCGTACCAACGAGCCACTACAGCGCGTTAGACTTATCAGTCAGGTAATGCGATGGAAAATCAAGAAAAACGCACACCGAGCGATTGAGTGAAGATACTCAGCGCAGTGTGCGTGGGTAGGCCGAAATGGGTAGGTTATTTCTTGCCGTTAAGGGCATCCAGCAAGGCATAAGGCGCAAAGCGTACCACTTCCTGCCCAACCCAATCGTTAATAGATTTCAGGCTCTCCATAATGGGTGTGAGTTCATTAATGGCAAACACTTTCGCCGCTTTCTCTACATCGCCAAAGTTACCGCCGTTTGAGGGGGAAAAGCCCATCAATTGAGGCGGGACGCGGTGCATGGCAAGCAAATCATCGCGGGTCGCTTCCTTGATATTGGTAAACTCATCCTTAGCGCTGATCTGGCTGAACGGCAGGATTTGCAGGCCGTCTTTCTTGCCGTTGGCGGCATACACAAACAGGTTCTTGAAAGCGCCATCCCGCCGGGATTTTTGCAGGGACGCTTTCAGGTTATCGACGCCTTTCGGATCGGCCAGTGGATCGGTCAGGTAGACAATCACGCCGGCATGACTGCCGTTTTCGTAGTAGTTCATGCGGAAGGTGGTGGCGGAGCGGTTCAGGTTGGCCGACAGCAATCCCGCCAGATATTCCGGCAGGCCGTAAATTTCCTGATGAATATCCGGGTTCATCAAATGAAACAGGCTGTCTGGCCGGAATTCAAATTCTTTGTTCCAGCTTTCCGCAAACCAGTACCGATCGGCTTTTTCGCCCCGGCGTGTGTATTTGGCCGGCGCGTGTTTCAGCGTTAACAGCCCGCCCAGTCGGTGAGTGCGCCGTTCCAGATAAGCATTACCGAACACCAGATAATCCAGCACATACGCCGCCATATCCTGCCGGGACAAGCACCGGTGCGGGACAAAACAACTCATGATCACATTGCGTTTAAAATACAATGGTGACTGATGGTAGACCGCCGATGAGAACGCCCGCGCCAGCCCGTAAAAATCAATCGGGGTTTCATACCAGCGGCCATTTTTGGCGCACTCCATGCAATCCAGCAAATCCCCGGCGGACGTCATCGGTGTAGGCGTATCAAAGGTAAACGCAGCGCATTGGGCTGCGCCGTCAGGCAGGTTCGCTCTGGGATCGTTCGCTGTGTCAGGCTGGGTTTCAGCCGGCAGAAAAGTATTCATGGTTAAAACTCCGTGACAAAAGAGGTATACCCGCCAGAGTCGCTTGATATCGGCTCTCCATGCAGAACATTCATGACGGCCCACGCAATATCACCGTGATCAATGCCGCGCATCCGGTCAGCGTCATAAGTCACTACGCCGCCTGGGGTGATGATTTTCTTGATGGACATAAACGAGGTGGCGACCTGTTTCATACCGGCATCATATTCAAACCGGCCGGAGCGGATCAGCATCTGGGCTTTCATGACCAGCATCCGTTTCAGCGGCGCGGAATATCTCAGTAAGGTGGCGGCCGGGAAGAATTTACACACCAGTTCATGCACCGCTTCCCCCGTTCCGCCGGTGCCATCAATGGCGATGCCCAGCACATGGTAGCGCTCGGTCAGTCTGCGGATTTCATCAGCCTGTTTTTCAAACGCCATCCCGCGAAATTGCAGCGCTTCAATCACCCGCCATTTACCCCCACTGACGGCGGGCGGAGACATAACCACCAACCCCAATCCGTCACCATTGCCGCCGGTGCCGGTCGGGTCAGCGCCGATATAGACGCCTTTGTGTCCCAGTGGGCGTGGGGCGTAAGGTTTCCAGTCGGGCCAGACTTCTTCGCTGTAACCGTCAACCCCGCATTTAATGATGTCGTTATAGTCAAAGGCCCGTTCGCCAGCCTTCACAAAGATACAGCGGTACAGGTTGTCAAAATCGGCGGGGCTGTTTTCACTCTCGATTTCATCCAAATCAACCCGATCCAGCCCCAGTGCGATAGCATCATGAATGGTAACAATCTGCCGCCAGATGTTATCCCCGCACAGAACGCCGGGTTGTAAAGTGGCGTGGCGGGTATCAATCGTAATCTGTTTCTTATTGGGCCGGGATTGATTGAAAAAATCCCCTGTCCAGAACGGGTAGGCTTCGTGCTCTTCACTGGATGGCGTAGAAAAATAAGTTCGCCTTAGCCCGATATGGGTCGCCATCCCGGCAGCCACTTTCCGCAGCTTAAGAAAATTACTGACCCAGAAGAACTCATCGAAATAGAGATCACCGGTATAGGATTGCGCTGACGCGGCTGACGTACCGAGAAAATAGAGTGTGGCCCCGTTGGATAAAATAATCTCGTCACCACCTTTGAGTTCAACCCCCACCTGACGGGCGATAATCTGGATAAACTTTTTGAACTGGTAGGCTTGCGCCCGGCTGGCTGACAAAAATATCTGGTTATTGCCGGTTTCCAGTGCCGTGATCAACGCTTCGCGGGCAAAGTACCACGTCGCCCCAATCTGGCGCGATTTTAATATCATGCGGTTACGGCGTTCTTTCTGTTTGTACCAGCGTTTCTGGTATTCAAACAGGGATTCATACACCATCGCGCGCAGTTCCGAGATTTGCTCGGCGCTGAAATGATTTTTCGGTGTTTTCGCTTTGGTCTGTTTGTCTTTTTTCACCTCATGGCGATCAAATCGCTCTAACTGGCGATAAAGAAAATCCAGTGTTTTGAAATCATGCGGGGTCAGGGCGTCTTTTGCCTGCATACGCAGGATTTTCACATGCAGCTCATCGCTCACCCGTTCAATCGGGTTCGCGTTATCCCATTTATCCCGCCGCCGCCAGGAGTAAAGGGTGTTCACACTGACGCCCAGCCGTTTTGCAATTTGCGCAATGCTGTAGGCCTGCCAGTACAAACTTTTGGCTTCTTGTCGGGGATCATGTGTTGTCATCATCATGGTGCTTACTTTCCCACAACCCGCGCGCGGACTGCCATGCCTGCCATCTGTCACCGTGCCGTGACATGGCGAAGGCTTTGAGTAAAACGCCGCTGACTGCCAACATAGCGCCATCAACCGAACAACCCCGAAATGGCTTGTTGGAGAAAGCAACCATGCCAAAAACCATTAAATTAACGGTCTGTACCGAGGGAATGACGCTGAACGGGTTTGCCGTCTCCCGCGAACAGATCCAGCAGATGGCGGAGAGCTATAACCCGCGTTTGTATGCCGCCCGTTTAAATCTGGAACACGTTAAAAGCCTATACCCGGACAGCACATTTCGTCAGTTTGCGCTGGTGCAGTCCGCCCGTGCCTATGAGGTCAAAGACGGCCCGTTACAGGGCAAGCTGGCACTGGAGGCCACTGTTGAACTGGATGAAGAGAAAGACGCAGCATTGTTCAAACTGAATCAGACCGGGCAGAAAGTGTTCTCCAGCATTGAATTTTACTCGCGTTTTCCCCAGACCCAGAGTGCCTATCTGACCGGCATTGCGCTGACGGATACGCCCGCCGCTGTCGGGACGGAATTAATCAGGCTCAGTGTGCAGGAACGCGGTTTACCTGCCAGTGATGATCGCTATTTGTCGGCGTCACTGGAAACCATGGTTGAAATGCTGGCAGCCACGGAACCGAACCCGACCGAGGATAAATCTATCGGCGAAAAGTTTGTTTTATCTGTGAAAAAGGCGCTGGGGCTGCACCGCGAACACAATAACGCCGAACTTAACATCTTGCGTGAGATGGTGCAGTTAACAGCGGAGAAATGCGGCGAAGCACTCAATCAGGGTCAGAAATTGTCTGCACTGGAAACGCTGTGTGCCAGTCAGTCGGAACAACTCACGCAACTGACAACGGAACTCAGCACACTGAAAAGCCAATTGAGCCAGCAGGATGATTCTTCGGTGCATCGACCGGGCGCGAGCGGTTCAACCCACGTGTTGGCTGATTATTAATTGATTGCTTACAGGAATTTTATCTATGTCACTCAGTAACGAAGGACGTCAGGAATATCTGTCCTACCTTGACCAGCAAGGCAAATTGAACGGGGTTAAGCGCGAAGGCGACCATATTCAGTTGACGGTTGCGCCGGCTGTCCAGCAGAAACTGGAAGCCGCCAAGATGGAAAGTAGCCCCTTTCTGAGAGAAATCAACTCCTTTGGCGTGATTGAACAGGAAGCAGAGAAAATTGGTGTCGGTGTCCATCGCACCATTGCCAGCCGCAATACCTCCACTACGGATCGCCGCGAGCCGGTCAGCGTCCATGATTTAGCGGGAAATCGCTATCGCTGCGAACAAACCAACTTCGACACCTACATTGGCTATACCCAATTGGATGCGTGGGCCGGTCATCCGGAATTTCAGAAACTCATTAGTCAGCAGATTGTCCAGCAAGAGGCCAATGACCGTCTGATGATTGGCTTTAATGGTACGTCAGTCGCCGTGAAATCCGATCGGGAGAAAAACCCGCTGTTACAGGATGTCAATGTCGGCTGGTTGCAGCGGCTGCGCAATCACGCCCCACAGCGTGTGATGAGGGGTATTACGCTGACCCGTCGTGATGAGGAGGGGAAAATCATCCAGAAAGGGGACTACGGCAACTATGATTCTGTGGTTTATGACGCGGTCACATCGCTGTTAGATCCGTGGCACCAGAGTGCGCCCGGCCTGATTGCCATTACCGGTTCGCGCCTGACCACGCAGAAGAACTTCCGCATCCTGAACCAGCACAGCCAGCATAACCCTAATATGGAGCTGTTGGCGGGCAATGAGCTGATGAAACTCAGCACGCTGGGCGGTTTACCGGTCTTCCGTGCGCCGTTCTTCCCGGACGGGGCAATCTTAATTACCACCTTTAAAAACCTGTCGCTTTACTGGCAGAAAGGCAAATACAACCGCTACATCAAAAATGAGCCGGAATATAACCGTATTGCCACCTATGCCCAGAGTAATGACGGCTATGTCATTGAAGATTACGGCCTGAGTTGCCTGATTGAAGGTATTTCGTTTGCGGGTGCTGAGGGCAGCGCGGACTAAACCACAGTTTCCGGTGTCGGATTCCGCCGGCATCGGGTCAAGGGGGAATGATGCTGACACCGGCACAAGAACACTGGCAGCGAACGATGGCGGCACGCCGTGGCGATGAACAGATGTCATCGGCAACGCTGACCGCCTATGAGCAGATATTGCACCGCTTACGCATCGATCAGACACGGCTGTCTGACCTGCAAGGGACAGAGCGAAAAATTGCCTATAAAGGCGAAGTGATAGCGGCCTATGACAGTTGGATTGATGGTGTGTTAAGTGCGGATACCGGGCAGGCTGACGAAGTGCTGACGCATATCATGATCTGGCAAATTGATATCGGCCACTATGAGCGCGCATTGACACTGGCGGACTATGTTATCCGGCATAATCTGCCACTGCCCGATCGCTATCATCGCACGGTTGGGCCGTTACTGGTGGATGAGATTTGCGATAAAGCCCTGACCATTTTTGCCGCCGGCAGTGACGCCATTGCACCGATATCGCTGGCGATTCTGGAATGGCTCTTTGTATTGGTTGAGCCGCTGGATATGCCAAATCAGGTCAGAGCCAAGCTGCTTAAAACGCTGGCGTATACCTTGCGAAAAAGCCCGCAGCAGGCAGACAAAGAACGGGCTTTATCCCTGATGCAGCAGGCGTTGTTACTGTTCGCCAATATCGGGGTCAAGAAAGATATCGAAACCCTGACACGGGAACTGAAAAAGGCTGAGGATAGCACGGCACCGCCGAAGCCCGGCGCGACAGAAAAGAAACCGGCCAAAACCAAGACAACAGCGGCGAAGAAGATCTCTTCCCGCTAACCGAATGCACCCCGCGTGCCCGGCGGCACGGTGAACCGAACGGCTTTTAAGCCTTGTCCGTTTTACCGTCCACCGCCGCTTATTGCTAACACAGGTGGAACTGATGAGCTTAGTCGCAACCAAACAGCCCCGACCCATGGATAACCCACAGGAGTTCAATGATGGCGGCGCAAAAGTCACCGCCGGGGCATTCTGGCCGGTGATCATGCTGGCTGATTTGCGTAATTCCATGCGTCTGAGTGGGGCAGTGACGACAGCGCGCCTGATGCACATGACGAGCGAAGCGGTGTTGTCAGTCAATCAGCAACTGGTGACATGGCAGCATGAGCAGGAAAGCCACGGTGTCATGTCACTGGAAGCGGTGCCGTCACCGGTCATCAATGACACCACGGCGCATGTGTTCCGCTATCGCCATGCGGTGTACAGCTTCACCAAAGCGCTGCTGATTGAAAACTATCGCGATATCGACACCACGCGCGACGGAGAAAAGCACGCGGAAGCCTTGAGCACACAAATTGATGACCTGCGCAGGGACGGACAGAACGCCATACGGGATATGCTCGGAAAAAATCGCATGGTCGCGGAGTTGGTCTGATGCGGGTCAGGGCGTTGCAGGGGGATTCGATGGATTTGCTTTGCTGGCGTCATTATGGCCGCACACAGGGCGTGGTTGAGCAGGTACTGGAGGCGAACCCGGATCTCTGTCTCATCACGCAACTGGCCGCCGGTCAATGGGTGGAGCTGCCGGATATCACCCCGCCGCCCAATCAGGACATCATTCAATTATGGGACTGACACTAACAATGAAAGACCAACCGGATTTATGGGTCGAGATGATCAATGGCCTGAAGAATTCATGGCCGCAGATATCCGGCTCTTTGCTGGCTGTCCTGATCTGTTATGGCCGCCTGATTTATGACGGGGTAGAACGCCGCAACCGTTGGGTTGAACCGCTGCTTTGCGGGGCGCTGTCATGGGGGATTTCCAGCGGACTGGAGCTGTTCGGCATTCCCGGCACGGTGTCACCGGCACTGGGCGGGGCAGTGGGTTTTATTGGTGTGGAAAAGCTGCGTGAATTTGCGACCCGTGCCATCAATAAACGTTTGGGAGATAAACCGCATGAGTAGGGGGATCCGGAATCATAATCCCGGCAATATTGATTATCACCCGGCTAATCGTTGGCAGGGACTATTGCCCTATGACCCGAAGATTGAAGCGCGGTTCTGCCGGTTTGAGTCTGCGGAATATGGCATTCGGGCACTGATGAAACTGCTGTCTAATTACCACAAAAACGGCTATCAGAGTGTCGCCAAAATGATAGATCGCTGGGCACCCACCAATGAAAACAACACGTCGGCGTATATCCAGGGCGTTGCCAATGCATTGGGGATTGATCCGCATCAGGTGATTAATGTGGATAAAGTGACACTGACGGCGCTGGCTAAATCCATCATCCGGCACGAGAACGGTCAGCAACCTTATCCCGAGGCGACGTTTGAAAAAGCGTTTGCGCTGCTATGAATTGGAAATTACAGGTTTTCTCGCTCGTTAGCATCGCGTTAATCGGTTTCTTCTGCCATTACCTGATTAATAACAATATGGCGCTGCGAAATGAAAACCAGTCACTTAATCAATCCCTGTCAGCACAAGTGGCTATCAACACGAAGCAACAAGAAAGCCTCCAGGCACTGCATGAACAGGATACGAAACGGTTACAGGAACTGACTCATGCCAAAGCTGAAATTGACCGGTTGCACGCTGCTTCTGTGGCTCACCCTGAGCGGGTGTACATCAAAGCTGAGTGCCCCGTGTCTGAAACCACTGCCCCCGCCGGCGTGGTTACTGCAACCGACGCCCGACCTACAGACGCCGCTGTCCGAAATTATTGGTTACTCAGAGAGCGCATTGCCACCTCAACGCAAATGATTCAGGGGTTGCAGGCATACATTCAGACACAATGCAGGTGAGCCATGTTAAAGCCTAATTTACTGCGGGAAATGATTGTCAGGCATGAGCCATTTTTCAACCAGAATCCGGATCGGCTGGAAGTGTTTGTCACCAAAGGGAACCTGATGGCTACGGGCACACAATCAGCGTCTTTTCTCTACCACTATCAGTTGGAAGTGCTGGCGCTGGATTACCCGAACCCGCTCGATAATCTCAGTATCCCCATACTGGCATGGGCGCGACTGCATCAGCCGGATTTACTGTTTAACCCGGAACGTCGCAAAGAAGGCTTTCGCTTTGAAGTCGATTTACTCGATAACGACACGGCCGACATTTTGTTTACGCTGCCGGTTTCTGAACGGGTCGTGGTGAACCGGGAAAAAGGCCGGTTGACGCCGACCCATCTTGATGAGCCGTTACCGGATGCCCGGTCACTGGCGGCATGGGATGTCTTGTTGGATAAAACGGAGGCCGCATGAGTCAGGGCAGTTTGTTGCTTTCACTGGAAAATGAATTACAGCGGCTGCTGTCCACGACGGCCCCCGGTTATCGCAGCCGGCTGGCGCGACAACTGGCAACCGCTATCCGTTCTGACCAGCAAAAGCGTATCCGCAGCCAGAAAAATACCGACGGTTCCGGTTATGAACCCCGCCGCCGCCGTATTCTGCGCTCACGGAAGGGCATTCGCTTTATTTACCGGGGCAATGCCCGTTCTCTGAAAAACTGGCGTGCCACCCGTGGCCGCCGGGGGCGCATGATCGCCGGTTTTGATGAAGATAAAGGTGCGGTGCGGTCATTTTATCGTAGCGAGATTGATCGCTATCTGGAAATTAATCGCAGTGAAACCCGCACAACAACCGCCCGGCGTGACCCGATGTTTCCACGCCTGAGAACGGCCCGGCTGTTAAAAATACGCACGTCAGCGGATTCGGCTGTCGTCGGTTTTCAGGGAAAAGCGGCCGCCATTGCCCGGCAGCACCAGTACGGATTGACCGGCAGTATTAATGCACTGGCACAGGTGAAATATCCGCGCCGTGAACTGCTGGGACTCAGTGAGCACGAAAAAGTCAAACTGATTGAACTGATTTATCACGATTTGGCGGAGGCATGACATGACACCGGCAGAACTTTACCGATTATTAATGAATATCGTGCGGGTAGGGACGGTATCCGCGGTGGATCTGAGCAGCCAGCGTTGCCGCGTCCATATCAGCGGATTGCAGACAGACTGGTTACGCTGGACAGCCCAGCGCGCGGGCACATCCCGGACATGGTGGGCACCGAGTGTCGGTGAGCAGGTATTGGTGCTGGCGATGGGCGGTGAACTGACCACCGCATTTGTGGCGGGATCACTTTATTCTGCTGCTCATATTGCACCCTCTGCGTCTGCCGATGCCGTACATATCGCGTTCCCTGACGGGGCAGTGATGGAATATGAACCGAAAAGCAGTGCCTTAATGGTCAACGGGATTAAAACCGCCAGTGTCACGGCCTCCGTGTCGGTACAGGTGACTGCCCCGCAAATTACCTGTACCGCCAGCGAGCAGATCACGTTAGCGACTCCGGTAGTGATGTGTACTAATCACCTGACCACCGGCAGTCTGGCGATCCGCCAAGGCGGTACGATGCACGGCAATATCACCCATACTGACGGCCAGTTCAGCTCGAACGGGATTGTGGTCGATTCACACCGACACACTGGCGTTTGGTCAGGTGACAGTACCTCAGGAGGGCCGCTCTGATGCAATTTCTGGGGATGGACAGACACACCGGTCACACATTGTCAGACAGTGACCATATTCGCCAGAGTATCGCCGACATTCTGATGACGCCGATAGGTTCACGGGTGATGCGCCGGGACTATGGTTCATTGCTGCCTGATCTGATTGACCAGCCGCAAAATCCGGCCTTGCGCCTCCAGATTATGAGTGCGTGTTATATGTCACTGCTGCGCTGGGAACCCCGCATCCGCTTAGAGGCTATCAATTACCTGCGAGCGGAGCAGGGGGAATTATCGGTCGAGATCAGCGGGGTGAATATCCAGAATAATCTGCCTTTTTCGCTTTCCATTCCGGTGGGGTGACGCTATGCCAACAATTGATTTAAGCCTGTTACCGCCGCCCGATGTGGTTGAACCGCTGGATTTTGACACCCTGTTTGCTGAGCGCCGGGAAAAACTGATTGCTCTGTATCCGCCGGAGCAACGGGATACCATCGCCCGCACACTGGCGCTGGAATCCGAACCGCTGACCAAACTGTTGCAGGAAAATGCGTACCGGGAATTGCTGTTACGCCAGCGCATCAATGAAGCGGCCCGCGCCGCGATGGTAGCGTTTGCCCGGGGTAGTGACTTAGACCAGTTGGGCGCGAATAACAATGTCGGCCGATTGGTATTGCAACCGGCTGATAATGCAGTTGTGCCACCCGTACCGGCGGTACTGGAAGCCGACGCGGATTTTCGCGTGCGTATCCCGCAGGCGTTTGAGGGTTTAAGCGTGGCGGGACCGGTGGCATCCTATGAATACCATGCCCGCAGTGCTGACGGACGGGTTGCCGATGCTTCCGTTATCAGCCCGTCGCCGGCTTGTGTGACGGTCAGTATTCTCTCGCGTGACGGGAACGGCGCAGCCAGTGGTGAGCTGGTCGATATTGTCACTCATGCCCTGAATGACGAGGACGTTCGCCCGGTGGCGGATCGCCTGACGGTACAGTCGGCCAAGATAGTCAACTATGCCATTGAAGCTGTGCTGTACCTGTACCCGACGCCGGAATATGAGCCGATATTGCAGGACGCCCGAACACGGTTGGCCCGCTATACCGCTGAACAGCACCGGATTGGCCGGGACATTGTGCGCAGTGCCATTTTTGCCGCGCTCCATGTGCCCGGTGTGCAGCGGGTGGAGCTGAAAAAACCAGCCAAGGATATGATCCTGGACAAAACTCAGGCCAGTTACTGCACCTCAGCCCATATCACGCTCGGGGGGTCGGATGAATAACCGCCTGTTACCGGTTGGTTCGTCCCCGCTGGAAGTGGCCGCCGCCGAAGCCCTCAGCAGTCTGGCTGATATTCCCGTTCCCCTGCGTGATTTATGGCAGCCGGATCGCTGTCCGGTCAGGTTACTGCCTTATCTGGCGTGGGCATGGTCAGTGGATCGCTGGGATATGGACTGGCCGGAAATCGTTAAACGCGAATCCATTAAAGCGGCAATGTTTATCCATAAACACAAGGGCACGATTGGCGCTATTCGTCGCGTAGTTGAACCGTTTGGTTATCTGATCCGCGTGATTGAGTGGTGGCAGAACAACGACCCGCCCGGCACGTTTCGGTTAGATATCGGCGTGATGGACACCGGCATCACCGAAGTCACTTATCACGAGCTGGAGCGCTTAATTTTTGATGCCAAACCGGCCTCGCGTCACCTGATTGGCATGTCCATCCAACTGGAAACCGGCGGCACAATGTACGGTGCCGTTACCAGTTATGACGGCGATATCCTGACCGTTTACCCCTATCTGGCGGAAAGTCTCACGGTGACGGGTGCTGATGTGATCGGCGCAGGTATACATATTATTGATTCGATGAGGATTGAAGCATGAGTAAATATTTTGCCCTGTTAACCCGCCTCGGCGCGGACAGGCTGGCGAATGCCGCTGCACTGGGCACGAAAATTGAAATTACGCATATGGCGGTGGGGGATGGCAATGGCAGTTTACCCACGCCGGACAGCAACCAGACCAAACTGATCAACGAAAAACGCCGGGCGGCCATTAATGTGCTGAGCATTGATCCCAAGAATACCCACCAGATTATTGCTGAGCAGGTTATCCCGGAGCATGAGGGCGGTTGGTGGATACGGGAAATTGGCCTGTTTGATAAGAACGGCGTACTGATGGCGGTGGCAAACTGTGCCGAAACCTACAAACCACAGTTGCAGGAAGGCTCAGGCAGAACGCAGACTATCCGCATGGTGCTGATTGTCAGTCATACCGATGCGGTGACATTGAAGATTGATCCGTCTGTAGTACTGGCCACCCGCGAGTATGCGGATGCGGTCGTGGCTAGGGCTATCAGCGAGCATGAAAAAAGCCGTCGGCATCCTGCTGCTACGCTGAAAGAGAAAGGCTTTGTGGTGCTGAACAATGCCACCGATAGCAATAGCGAAACACAGGCCGCCACGCCGAAAGCCGTAAAGGTCGCCTATGATTTAGCGAATGCGGCCAATCAGAATGCAAATAGCCGTGTGCCGACAGAGCGCAAGGTGAATGGCAAAGTGTTGTCGACAGATATCTTATTGAATGCAGGCGATGTGGGTGCTTATACCACAAAGGAAATCGATTCTCGGATAGAGAAAGTTAAGGAACTGGCGAACAAGGCAACTCAAAACGCGACCGATGCCAACGACAACGCCAACCGCCGCCTTGACAAAGCGCAGAACGGGGCAGATATCGAGGATAAGAATACGTTCATTAACAATCTTGGGCTGCGGGATACGGTGGACAGGGCGCATCATTCATTGGATCGCCGTACCGGAGGAGAAGTGAATGGTGATATTTCATCTCAGGGAAATCTTTCAGTTCAGAAGGATATTTCAGCAAAGGGGAAAATGAGTGCTGATGACGGTTTTTTTGCAGGGACTGCGGCACTGACTCCGTGGGGAGATATTCGTGGGACCCAGTGGGGGAATGGGTGGCTGAGTCACTGGTTGAATGACAGGCTTGCCGAAAAACCGTCAGCTAAATTTATGGAGGACAGTCAGGGTTGGTGGCTGGACCCTACAACAGGCATCATTCTTCAATGGGGAAAGCTTGCTCCGAGTGGCAGGAATTTTAATTTTCCACGGGCGTTTCCTGTTGAATGTTTTCACGTATTTGTAACAAATAATACCTCGCAGGGGTCTAGAATAGATAACGCATTTGGGTATCCGGTGAATAATCATCAATTTTATGCATCAACAAAATCTGAAGGTGGGAATGACAGCGGGCATCCAGTGGCATGGTGGGCAATTGGGAGGTAATAATGGGTATTGAAAAAATAAAACCCGAATTCAACAGAGATTATGATTATTTTTACAGTGCCTCAGCATCGGGCTTTGTTTACCGGCCGTATTCAGAACCCGGTGACTATCCTGATGACCTCAAACCTGTCAGTGATGAGTTGCACAACCATCTGTTTAAAGGACAGGCAAACGGGAAGCAGATTGTGGCTGATGAGAATGGTTTACCCATGTTGGCAGACCCGCCTCCACCGACACCGGAGGAACTACAGCAACAGGCCGAATCAGAGAAGCGTTATCGTATGTCACATTCAGCCCATTGCGGGCTGTTTGGTTTTGACATTCAACATGACGTGGTTGCCGGTTTTGATACCGGTGGCTGGGCGGTCAGACTATGAGGGGATTATGGCAAAGAATGAATTTCTGCCTTTTGGCATTGCAGACGGGGCAAACGTCTTAACCAACGACGAATACAGCAAACTGGCTGCCCGTACTAACGGATTCAGTTCTGGTGTAGCGAAATCACAAGAACTGAATAAGGTCTGGCGGCAAAGCGCCGTCATCGCTACCGTGGTGGCGCAGTTTATCGCGGAAACGACAGGCAAGGATGTATTGGATGATGGCAATTTACAGACATTACAGGCCGGATTGCTCAATGCATTAAGAACTACAGTCAGCGCCAATGTACCCGCTGCTTCGATCACCACAGCCGGCATTACGAAGTTGAGTAATGCCACAGATAGCCACGCCGAGAATATGGCGGCGACACCCAAAGCGGTACAACAAGTCTCTACTGCTGCAAATCAGGCACTGAAAGAAGCCGGAAATGCGCTCACCAATGCAAACACAGCAAATCAAAATGCCACCAATGCCAACGACAACGCCAACCGCCGCCTTGACAAAGCGCAGAACGGGGCGGATATCCCGGACAAGAATACGTTCATTAACAATCTTGGGCTGCGGGATACGGTGGACAGGGCGCATCATTCATTGGATCGCCGTACCGGAGGAGAAGTGAATGGTGATATTTCATCTCAGGGAAATCTTTCAGTTCAGAAGGATATTTCAGCAAAGGGGAAAATGAGTGCTGATGACGGTTTTTTTGCAGGGACTGCGGCACTGACTCCGTGGGGAGATATTCGTGGGACCCAGTGGGGGAATGGGTGGCTGAGTCACTGGTTGAATGACAGCGGGCATCCAGTGGCATGGTGGGCAATTGGGAGGTAATAATGGGTATTGAAAAAATAAAACCCGAATTCAACAGAGATTATGATTATTTTTACAGTGCCTCAGCATCGGGCTTTGTTTACCGGCCGTATTCAGAACCCGGTGACTATCCTGATGACCTCAAACCTGTCAGTGATGAGTTGCACAACCATCTGTTTAAAGGACAGGCAAACGGGAAGCAGATTGTGGCTGATGAGAATGGTTTACCCATGTTGGCAGACCCGCCTCCACCGACACCGGAGGAACTACAGCAACAGGCCGAATCAGAGAAGCGTTATCGTATGTCACAGGCTACCAATGCGATAGCCCCGTTACAGGACGCTGTTGAACTTGACATGGCCACAAGCGAAGAGAAAGCTGCCTTAACCGAATGGCGCAAATACCGGGTGTTGCTCAACCGGGTCGACTGTTCCACTGCCCCCGATATCGCATGGCCGGAACCGCCGAAGTGAGGAGGGGGCGATGGTCTTTTACTTGTAAGGGATATTGAAACAGGAACGGGGTTCTTAAATCGGAGGTTAATAAATATAGTGAAAAGATATAGTGAAAGAATAGTGAACGTGATTTGTGTCAAAGAAAAAAGCCACCTTGCGGTGGCCTTTTTTATTCCCGAACTCACTGTTTTATCAGTGGTTTTTAACTTGGTGCCCAGGGCGGGACTTGAACCCGCACAGCCTAAAGGCCGAGGGATTTTAAATCCCTTGTGTCTACCGATTTCACCACCTGGGCTGAATCTGGAGGCGCGTCCCGGAGTCGAACCGAGGTAGACGGATTTGCAATCCGCTGCATGGCCACTCTGCCAACGCGCCTTTTTTGGAGCGGGAAACGAGACTCGAACTCGCGACCCCAACCTTGGCAAGGTTGTGCTCTACCAACTGAGCTATTCCCGCTTTTCTTTCGAACTGCTTGATTTACTTAACTTATTTCGTAAGCCTCATGTGCCGTTCGATGCGTTGCATTCTACTTATTTCGCGAAATGAGTCAACACAATTATTTATAAAACTTGTTTATTCGGTGATTTTTGCGTCGTTTAGATCATGTTTCACTCAAATCACCCCATGCTGTGCTCAAATATTGAAACATTGACCAGAATGTTAAGATGGCAGCAGCGTATAATAAGATGAATCCACTAACTTCTAATTCAACATTAGGACGCCATAATAAAGCAACCAATGCAGCCATCTGTGCGGTTGTTTTGACTTTTCCCATCCAGGAAACTGCTACACTGCTGCGTTTTCCTAATTCAGCCATCCATTCCCGAAGGGAAGAGATAATGATCTCTCGTGCAATCATTGTTGCTGTCGGTAATGTTATCCACCAGGAGTGATAATATTCAGTTATCAGTACCAATGCGGTAGCAACCATTACTTTATCTGCAACTGGATCAAGAAATGCACCAAAACGTGTTGTCTGTTTCCATAAGCGGGCAAGAAAACCATCAAACCAATCTGTCGCAGCAGCGATAATAAAGATGATGGCGCATAACATCGGTGCCCATTGAAAAGGCAGATAAAACGCCAAAACAAAGAACGGGATTAAGGCAATACGAAACAGGGTAAGCCATGTTGGAATATTTAATTGCATAATGCTTAGTAACTATCTGACCATGTAAAGTTTATCAGTATGGTGCATCAATACTTTTAGTGTTTCAACGCATTATAGATTATTTCTGCCAGTGAATAAGAGATAGAAGGCACTTTTGCGATCTCTTCTACACTTGCGTTGCGTAAAGGCTGTAATCCTCCCATATATTTTAACAGCATTTGTCGACGTTTTGGCCCAATTCCTTCTATAGATTCCAGTGTACTGGTCTTTTTCACTTTTTCCCGACGTTGACGATGACCTGTTATAGCGTGGTTATGAGATTCATCACGAATGTGTTGAATGATGTGTAATGCCGGCGAGTCAGAGGGAAGAGCTATGCCCTCGCTTTCTGCTGTGAAAAATAGAGTCTCCAAACCTGCTTTACGGTCACTTCCTTTTGCTACCCCAATCAGTTTGGGATGTTTTTTATCCCATTCGACATTTAATGAACGGAAAACTTCTATTGCTTGCGTTAACTGTCCTTTGCCGCCGTCAATAAAGATGATGTCAGGAATTTTGGCTGAATCAATCGCTTTGCTGTATCGACGACGCAAGACCTGATTCATCGCAGCATAGTCATCTCCTGCTGTTATTCCCGTTATGTTATAGCGACGATATTCAGAACGTACAGGGCCATTACTATCGAATACAACACAGGATGCAACAGTTTGTTCACCCATAGTATGGCTGATGTCGAAGCACTCCATTCTGTGAATTTTTTCAATGCCTGCAAATTCAGCAAGTGCAGCCAGGCGTTGGTGAATTGTCGATTGCTGGGAAAGTTTAGTGGCTAATGCTGTTGCTGCATTGGTGCGTGCCAGTTTGAGGTAGCGGGCTCTGTCACCTCTTGGGCGCGGTTGAATATGCACTTTTCTGCCGGATAAGGAAGAAAGAGAGCTTTCCAGTAATTCTTTCTCCGGTAATGAGAAGTCCAATAAGATCTCTGTTGGTAATGTCCTGTTCTGGCTACCCTGAAGGTAAAACTGACCAAGGAAAGTCTGTACTACTTCATCTAATTTAGTGCCGATTGGGATTTTGGGATAGTAACTGCGACTACCCAAAATTTTACCCTGACGAATGAATAAAACATGTACACATGCTATGCCTGCGTCAAAAGCAACACTGATAGCATCCAGATCATCCTCTCCACCAGAGACAAACTGCCGTTCAGTAACTTGCCGGACAGCTTGAATCTGATCACGATAACGTGCTGCGTTTTCAAATTTAAGCTGCTTGCTTGCATCTTCCATTCTTTTAACCATCTTGGTCAGTACCTGCTGGTCTTTGCCGGACAGAAACAGGCGGACGTATTCTACCTGCTGTTGATACTCTTCATCTGTCACAAACCCTTTGACACAAGGGGCAAGGCAGCGGCCAATCTGGTATTGCAGGCAGGGTCTGGAACGATTGCGGTATACGTTGTCTTCACATTGGCGAATGGGAAATAATTTTTGCAAAAGTGTTAATGTGTCACGTACTGCATGGGAGTTTGGAAATGGCCCAAAATATTCCCCCTTAGCATGTTTGGCTCCACGGTATATGGTCAGACGAGGGTGTATATCACCACTTAAGAAAATATATGGGTAAGATTTATCGTCCCGCAGTAATACATTGTAGCGGGGCTGATAAAGTTTGATGTAGTTGTGTTCAAGTAGGAGTGCTTCTGTCTCTGTATGAGTTATGGTGACATCGATTTGAGAGATATTTTTCACCAGTGATTCTGTTTTGCGGCTGCCAACTTGTGCACGAAAATAACTGGATAGCCGCTTTTTCAGATCTTTAGCCTTACCAACATAAATCACTGTACCAGTAGTATCATACATCCGATAAACACCTGGCTGACTGGTTACTGTTTTTAAAAATGCCTTTGAATCAAATTGTTCTGCCACAATTTACCGCCCATCACTGTTTATCATCCACTATGATTTATCATATTGGGTGTATTAAGCAAACCACAGCGTATTGCTATATGAGTTAATTCTACATCACCCTTGATATTCAGTTTGTTAAACATCCTATAGCGGTAGCTATTTACTGTTTTTGGACTGAGATTGAGTAACGTCGATATCTCATTCACCTTTTTACCCTGAGTTATCATTGTCATGATCTGGAGCTCTCGCTCAGACAGTTCATCCAACGGGTTCTCTTTTTGCGGGTATAGCTGATCGAGTGCCATCTGTTGGGCAATATCAGGAGAGATATAACGTTGCCCTGCATAAACCGTTCGGATAGCGTTGATCATATCCTGAGGAGTTGCTGCTTTACTTAAATACCCTCTGACTCCGGCCTGCATAACTTTTGTCGGCAGGGAACTGTCTGTATGGATAGTCAACATAATTACGCGGGTATCCGGGGAATAGCGGATGATCTTTTTCGCGGCTTCAAGGCCTCCTATTCCCGGCATTCCCATATCCATCATAACAACATCCGTGGTGTTTGACCTGCACCATTTAACGGCATCTTCTCCGCTACTGGCTTCTCCTATAACTTTAATTCCCCGCACGTCATCAAGTATGCCTTTAACGCCAATGCGAACTAGTTCGTGATCATCAACTAATAAAACATTAATCAAACAACTTCTCCACCAACGTAATACCTACTGAAAATAGTGACAATTCAAGAAAATCCAATGGATGTACTGAATTTATCTTTATGATTTTTATAATATAATTCGACATAGAATCACTTTGACGCTCAAGTCAAATTAAATTGTTAATAATAAAGACTATATTATACTGGGATTAGTGTAAAACAGAAAGAAAATTGTTACATATCAATAGAATAAATGTAAAAGTAATTATCTTTTATGAGATGTGTTTGTTATAAAGCTTATTTGTCTTGAAAAATGCAATGAGGGGGAATTTCCCCTCATGCTAATGGTTATTTAAATAAGTTAAGAATATCCTGTTTAGTCAACATTGGTGTTTTTTCAACAAAGTTGTAATAGCCGGGTTTGCTGTCGACATAGATCTGCTTAGATAATTTTCCTGAGTTACTATTTTCAAATAGTGCTACAGGGACAATATAAGTACTAGGTTGATGCAGATGGTAAAAGAGGTGAGTTCCACAGTTTTTACAGAAAGCCCGCTCTGCCCACTCTGAAGATGGATAGGTTGAAACATTTTCATTACCCGCTATTTGCAAATCGTTTTTGCAATCTACAGATAAAAACGGACCTCCATTCCATTTCTGGCATGTTTCACAGTGGCAGGCATTGATACTTTCGATACTTTGGTTGGTTTTTATTTCTACTGCCCCACACAAACAATTGCCTTTATTCATTATTCTGCCTCATATATTTGAGATAATTATTTGAAATTTTATACCAATATGATTGAGGTATAGCTATTTCGCTTTGTTGTAATTGTCATATTTATCACAATAATGCACTGGTTCGGCACGGCATAAAGTTAGAATTATGAATTATTTCTTCTTATCTTCGTCTTCATCAATATGCCAGCTATGCAGTATACGATGAACAAATGGTGTAACTACAAATCCAATAGCAATAAAAAAGATCGCTTGTAGAAATAAGCCATAAACAGCCACAAAATATTTTCCCAGTGTACTGTTTGGCTCAATATGTAGGCTTTGTGTTCCAATCATTGAGACAGAGTTTAAAAGCACATCAGGAATAGCATGGCTTTCAATCAGGAAAAAACCAATACGTCAGGAATAATACCGATTAAGAAAATGATGCGAGCATGAAGAAAGAAACAAGCTTCCTTTTTTGATTTTTGAAAAGAAAAATAAAAGGATAGTTTATTTATTTTCGCGCCAGCACAAGAATATAGGTAGTGTTCATGTGATTCAAAAAATAATCTTGAACTTCTTATAATATGCCTAATAAATTTCGAGTTGCATTACAGCGGCAAGAGAACGAATCCCCAGAAACATAGGCTATTATGTGACCAGGAATTTGTTCTCTTACAAAGCATTAGTTAAGCACTTGATAGGAGTGTGTATGGTCGTCTGGATATTTTCGATTCAAGGATATTTGATACAGCATCGATAACCGGGTCATTATTATCATCAATAAAGAAGTGGCTGCCTTCAAAAACGATGACTTTTTTATCCTGCTCGAAAAAATCGAACCAGGAATAGAGTTCTTGCTCTGCTACCAGAGCATCATTTGTTCCGCCGAATACCGTTAGAGGGCAAGCAAAAGATGCTGTACCAGAATAATAATACTCTTCTGATATTTTGAAATCAGCCTTTATGGCAGGTAAAATCAGTGAGAGTAATTCATCATTGTCAATAATCTGTTGATTAACGCGCCCAAATTCCTGCAATGCAATAGTAAACTCTTTATCTTCTAGAGCACTTATTGGTTTTCGGATGGCAGAAACTTGCGGTCCTCTGCTACCTGAGGCGATAAATTCAATGGGTAATGGTAATGATTCTGCATCGATTTTTCTTAACAGTTCAAAAGCTATTCGGCTGCCTAAACTGTGTCCTAAAAAGATGTATGGTATATTCAATAATGGTTTTATATTGACATATAAGTCTTCAATCAGGCTCTTCATGTCGTCGTAAGGTTTTTCCTTGAATCTTGCTCCTTTACCCGGCGATTGAATAACTAAAAATTCAACGTTTGCTCTGATTTTTCTGGCAAAAGGAACAAAAGTTGAGCTGCCGCCTCCGGCATAAGGAAAGCAAAATATCCTGATTTCTGGATTAAAAACATGGTTGAGCTTAATAAAACAAGGGGAATATTCTTTGTTCACAATCGGATTCCATTATTATTTTTTAGGTAGCTTAAGATAAGCAGATTTGATTATTTCTGATTTCTCATTAGCAGAATGCTACTGCCCCTGGAGTATACTATCCAATATTAAAATATAATCCTTTTTGGGGTTTTTTATTATGGTAATAAGATTTTATGAAATGAGACAGAGAAAATAGTTTAGTAATTATCCTATTGAATATATTATCTTTTATATTCTCACTAAATGGGTTGCAACGCCCCGATTAACCACACTTATATACTCTTTTGTAATATCAATCACCGAATAACTACAATTTTGATGATGGTATTGTGTTATATCTTCCTGCAAATTACCTCCTTTTACTGTCATATCAGTGATTGTAGTGTACGGTCGTGTGTAATCAGGCACCATCTTATCGCTGCAATTCGTCGCTAAACTTTGTATATAACTGATGGTCCTTTGCGCTACTTCAATGGCTGATTCCCTCTCAGGTATAACTATCATCGGATTGCACAATCAAAAATAACCACTATATTTAATCAATGTGATTTTAAGCTAGAAACTTATATGCTCACAAATAGTTAGATAATGTTATTAAATTGTCGATATTCATGTTATGGCTCATACAGAACTGTGAAAAATAATTTTGATGCAATGCTATAGTGGTGATAGCCGTTTAATTTTCCTGATTGTGTCAATCATTCTATGGCAAGCGCCAGGTAACACTAAGTTCATTTGTCATTTTGATAGGAAAACATCATGAAGGTATTGATAGCAAAAAACGAAGTGGGTACAAGGCATCATAGCTACTATATCGAAAATGCAATACACCGCTTGGCAGATAAATTAATTGAACGGGACGTTGAAGTTGTTATTGCAGACTCTTTTGATGACAGTTATACGATAATTGCAGCTAACGAGCCGTTTGATTGTTTAATGGTAAGTTGTGCATTGATGGATGATGACTTATTTCAGCAGATCCAAAAATTGCTGAATAAACTGTTTGAGCGTCAGGAAAATGTACCGGTATTTCTATTAAGCGATCGGGAAAAAACTGTATTTTTATTGAATCATGAGATGTTGGAGCAATTAGCTGAATTTGCCTGGATACTTGAAGATTCCTCAGATTTTATTGCCGGCAGGGCTATTGCAGCCATGCACCGTTATCGCCAACAATTATTACCGCCATTGATGTCAGCCTTGATGAATTACAGAAAAGTCTATGAATATTCCTGGGCAGCGCCAGGTCATCAGGGCGGTGTTGGGTTTAATAAAACACCCGTTGGCCGCATTTATCATGATTATTACGGAGAGAATCTTTTTCGTACGGATATGGGAATTGAGCGATCTTCACTGGGGTCGTTGTTGGATCACAGCGGGGCGTTTGGCGAGAGTGAAAAAAACGCAGCCAGAGTATTTGGTGCAGACCATTCTTATTCTGTTGTTGTCGGTACATCAGGCTCTAACCGCACGATAATGCAAGCCTGCATGACAGAAGATGACATCGTTATCATTGACCGTAATTGTCACAAGTCCATTGAGCAGGGGCTTATTCTGACCGGGGCAAAGCCTGTCTATATGCTGCCAAGCCGTAACCGATATGGCATTATTGGCCCCATTTATCCGCAGGAAATGGAGACGAAGACACTCCAGAGAAAGCTGAAACAGAGCCCACTGACCAAAGATAGGGTGAAGCAAAAACCCGTTTATACCGTTGTGACGAATTGTACTTATGATGGTGTTTGCTATAACGCCAAACATGTACAAAACCTGCTGGATAAAAGCGTTGATAGAATACATTTTGATGAAGCATGGTATGGCTATGCTCGTTTTAACCCTATCTATCATGATCATTATGCCATGCGGGGTGATCCTAAAAAGCATAAAGGGCCAACCGTTTTTGCTACTCACTCATCTCATAAACTATTGAATGCACTCTCGCAAGCCTCTTTCATTCATGTACGTGATGGCCGCAATCCGGTTGATTTCTCAAGATTTAATCAAGCCTATATGATGCATGCGACAACATCACCCTTGTATGCGATCTGTGCTTCAAATGACGTTGCTGTCTCAATGATGGATGGTAACAGCGGTTATTCTTTGACACAGGAAGTGATTGAGGAAGCAGTCGATTTTCGTCAGGCATTAGCAAGTCTGTATCGGGATTTTGGTAAAAAGGGTGATTGGTTCTTTAAACCCTGGAATCAGGAGAAAGTGACAGATCCTGCGACCGGTAAGAAAATTGCTTTTGCAGATGCGCCAAAACAGTTACTGACCAAAGAACAAAGCTGCTGGACGATGAGTCCGGGTGACAGTTGGCATGGGTTTGAGGATTTACCCAATGACTGGAGTATGCTTGATCCTATCAAAGTCAGTATTCTGACACCGGGTATGGGAGATAATGGTAAGTTATTAAAACAGGGTGTACCGGCAGCGTTAGTGACGGCATGGTTAAGTCAACATGGTATTGTCCCGACGCGCACGACTGATTTTCAAATCATGTTCCTGTTCTCAATGGGAATTACCAAAGGGAAATGGGGGACTTTGCTGAATACCTTACTTTCCTTCAAACATCATTACGATGCGAATACACCTTTGAGTAAAGTATTGCCTGATTTGGTGAATGAATATCAAGAAGTATATGGCAAGTTAGGGGTAAAAGATTTAGGCGATAAAATGTTCGCTTACTTACATAAGAATCACCCGGGTGAAAAACTGAATCAGGCTTATGCTGCATTACCTGAAATTGATATGACACCACGGGCGGCTTATCAGGCGATTGTGACCAATAATGTGGAATTGGTGGCACTCGATAAACTTTCCCATCGCATTGCGGCGAACTCAATTATTCCTTATCCACCCGGCATTCCCATGTTGATGTCAGGGGAAAACTTTGGTGACAAAAACAGCCCGCAAATTGGTTACTTGCATGCATTGCAAAAATGGGATTGTGAATTCCCTGGCTTTGAGCATGAAACGGAAGGAACAGAGATTATTGATGGTATCTATCACGTCATGTGTATAAAGCGTAAGGGAAAATAAACTATGACTACGGTTGCAGACACTAAAAAAGTGGGTTTAATCCCCGTTACGCTGATGGTAGCGGGGAACATCATGGGATCGGGGGTTTTCCTGCTGCCTGCGAGCCTGGCAGCAACGGGAGGGATTGCTATCCTGGGATGGCTGGTGACCATCATCGGTGCGGTCGGGTTATCTATGGTATATGCCAAGATTTCTTCGCTGGATGATAGCCCGGGTGGTTCTTATGCCTATGCTAGACGAGCCTTCGGGCCATTTTTAGGCTATCAGACCAACGTACTTTACTGGCTGGCCTGTTGGATTGGTAATATTGCTATGGTCGTGATTGGGGTAGGTTATATCAGTTATTTTTTCCCTATCCTGAAAGATCCAATCATTTCTACATTCACCTGTATAGTAATACTGTGGATATTTGTATTTTTGAATATTATCGGCCCGCATGTCATAACCAGAGTACAAGCTGTGGCAACAACACTCGCCCTGATCCCTATTGTGGCAGTTGCTGTATTTGGCTGGTTCTGGTTCAGTGGCTCAACCTACATGAATGCCTGGAATGTCAGTGGATTAGATACTTTTAGTGCCATTCAAAGTACTTTAAACATTACTTTGTGGTCTTTTATTGGTGTTGAAAGTGCCTCAGTTGCAGCGGGAGTCGTCAAAAACCCAAAACGGAACGTACCGATTGCCACTATTGGCGGTGTGTTGATTGCTGCTGTGTGTTATGTGCTGTCCAGCAGTGTCATTATGGGAATGCTCCCCAACGCGACATTAGTCGTTTCATCTTCGCCGTTTGGTGATGCGGCACGTCTGGCACTGGGCGATACTGCTGGTGCAATAGTAGTATTTTGTGCAGCAGCCGGATGTTTAGGATCATTGGGAGGTTGGACATTGCTTGCCGGGCAGACAGCAAAAGCTGCAGCAGATGATGGCTTATTCCCTAAAATCTTTGCCAAAGTGAACAAAACCGGAACGCCAGTGAATGGGTTATTAATCCTGGGTGTTTTGATGACGATTGTGCAGTTCAGTAGTATTTCTCCTGACGCGGCGAAAGAATTCAGTTTGGTTTCATCTGTATCAGTGATTTTCACTCTGATACCTTATTTGTACACCTGTGCGGCTTTGGTGCTGCTTGGTCATGGTCACTTTGGGCAAGAAAAAACGCGTTATATTGTGATTACCTTTATTGCCTTTATTTACTGCATTTGGGCCGTATTGGGGACAGGCGCAAAAGAAGTGGTTTGGACGCTGGTGGTAATGATGGTCATAACAGCCATGTATACCTTTAATTACAACACAAAGCATCCGGCTCCTTTCCCGTTAGAGAAAAAAGATTAATGCGATTTTTATCTTATTATAATGCGCTGATATTCAGCGCTTTTTTATGTTTATTTTTGCTATTGAGCCGATTTTTCACTGCATCACAGATTAAAATCTGTGTACCAGACTTTTTTGATGTGCTGCCATAATCTCCCAATGTTTTTAATTTAAAGTAAATAGTTGTGCTTGTGGTTTTGTCAGGTTAAATCCCTATTTATTGGTTTGGATAAGCGCTAAAATGTTGAGTTGTTAGACAACTCACAGTAAGTTATTCTGGATCTTAATATACTTGGAGAATTCGCTAATTTAGGTAGTTAAATAATAGGAGCGTGCATATGTACAAAACTATTTTATTACCAGTAGATATCTCTGAAGATGAACTGACAAGCAAGGCTGTTCACTGCGCGCTTAACATTGCCAGAGAAACAGGTGCCAAGTTGCATATTTTACATGTATTACCTATTTCATCCGCGATTATTAATGCTTATGCATTAGGGTACATGGAAATTAAAGACAAAGCGACGATTAGGGCTGAAGAAGATTTGGGTAAGTTGGCGGCTTCCATTGATTTACCGGATGATCGTATCAGTTATTCAATTGCTTTTAGCTCACCAAGAGACGAAATCACTTCTACAGCAGATGAAATTGAAGCCGATTTGATCGTGATTGGTTCAAGGCGGCCAAATATTACTACCCACTTATTAGGTTCTAACTCTGCGGCAGTTGTCAGATATGCGAAAACATCTGTATTGGTTGTAAGATAGTTATTCGCATTGATAATTTCAATTTGGTAACTATTATCGGTTTTTGTTGTGGTTTTATTGATGGTTAAAACGTAATGGTTAGCGGATATACCCTATATATTTTAATATGTTGCTGGCAAAGCGCAATTTGAGAGACAACGGGTATATATTCGATTACAGGGGAGTAAATATGTATAAAATGATTTTAGTTCCAATAGATATTGCTGAAGATCATCTGACTGATAATGCACTTAAGCATGCGGAATTTTTGGCAAAAATCTCTGATGCAAAAGTTCATCTTTTTCACTCAGTTCCTGATATTTCGAGATTTTCTGTAAGCTATAGCTATCATTATGATTTACTGAGCGCCTTTGCGAAAAAAGCCATTGCAAATTCCGAAGAGGAACTCAAAAAAGTGGTAGAAAAAATCAATTTGCCAAAGGAGAGAGTATCGTACTCTGTTGCCTTTGGTTCTCCACGCGACAAAGTGCTTTCTACTGCTCGCGAGATTGATGCAGACCTGATTATCGTCGGTTCGCGAAGACCTGATATCTCAACCCACTTACTGGGTTCGAACGCTTCGGGTATCGTAGGATATGCAAATATCTCTGTATTAGTCGTTCGTTAATCTAGACTGTTCCCGTATGACCGGGTACTAAAGTGTTACACCCAGCAGAAATTTTTATCTGTTGGGTGTTTACTCTGATCAATTTCAAAGCCCATCACAGTTAACGGGATTGTAACCATTGTTTTCTTTGTTTATATACCCTATGGATTTCAAGATGTAACTTGAAAGACGACGGGTACAGAGGGGGATATTTTGTCTTATTCTAATATAGTGATAAATTCTTTAAAACATATACTTGAAAATAATGATGCTAATAATTTAACTTCAACTATTGAGGAATATTTTTCCAAGAATTATATTCAAGTAGTAAATGGTATTGAACTTAATTTTAATGATTTTGTTTCGCACATAAATTTATTAAAAGAGACTTTGATAAGTGTGAATGTCAATATTTTATCCATTGCGGAAAAAGAAAATAATGTCCATACACACCACATAGTAAAAGCGATAAAAAAAGATGGTGAACATATTGAGTTTGAAGTATTTACTAGATTTTTGATTAACGAAAGTAAAATAATACGTTGCTATGAGTTAACCAGAAAGATTAGTGGCGGTGAACAAGATGATGATTTAGGGTTTAGGAAATAGTATTGTTTATTATACTCTCAATAAGCCATGGTATACATAATATTCTCATCTGGTATTCAATGGCTAACAGTAACTGATATGGTTTTAAACTGGTTGATTGGTTTGCAGGTTCTGGTAGATTATTCTAACTGAAATACCTTATTGTAGGCATAGCAACGATAACAGGAGTTTCTTTGCTATGCCTTTTGACATCTTGTGATTTGTGACAATAGACAATAGATATCAACTTTATTCATGTCTTACCGCTATATCACAACAACTAACCATTTATATATAACCAAAAATATACTTATAATTGATTAACTTCAAACAATTGTTATTCATAACTATCTGTATCAATCATACTTTTCCAGTAATGGCTATACGTTTTTTCTTGAGTAGATGGGTCAATTGTATAATATTCAAAATAAATAACACCTGGAGCACCAGTGTTAGGATCAGATTTAATCTCATTAAACTCGGGATATTTAAACTTTACAATGATAGTGGAAGTTTTTCCTGCTATTTTGTCAGGTTCATTAGGAACTATGAATTTTAATGTTTGATTAAAATTTTTATTGTTCGATTTAACATATAATCTTAAATAAACATTCCCCCCCCAAATAGGATAAGAAGGATCATTTTCGTCATTAGTCCCCAAAATTTTCACATACAATTCATATCCACTTATAGGATAGTTAGATATCTTCTCTAAATTCACGTTTTCATTGTTTAGAATAATATATTTTTCTGAATTTTCAAGTTTTGGATCATTATTAATATCCGCAAAACTTGAAAATATAGTAGGTATATTGTACGTCCTTTTCACATCTTTATTCGGAGCATTAGTTTCATTACCTATATATCTAACAGTTCTCTTACCTGAATACTGACTTATTCCATGAATAGGAGCAATTACATAGTAAAATTCTGAATTTTTTCTAAATGGAAAAATATCTCTTGGCATTCTAAAAATGTAATTATTGTCACCTGGATTAGAAGCATCGGAAATTTTTTTTACAGGTAAAACTAACCCTTCAGGATCTAATGAACCATTAGGTTTGCTCTTAGTAAAGAATAACACACTATCTGTTATTGATGAATTAGTATAAGAGCCAATCTGAACCTCAAATAATTTCCTACCATTTCCGCTTAATACTTCTCCAGAAAGTTCAAAAATATATGGTTCATCGAGTAAATATTCTTCTTTAATAGGTGAAGATGTAATGATATATATATTACCAGAATAATATTGATGCCCAACTCCTTCCATTTTGCTGATAAGCTCCAAGATGACAGGCTTGTTTCGCATTGCATAAACTCTAAATCTAATTCTTCCCTCGTTATCACTAGTAACTGTTACCTCAATTTTATCACCATGAATAAATGGTATTATACGTTGAGGTATCTGTGTTGAGTCTCTAGGATCAGTAGTAATAATGACTTTTTTTTCTATATGATCTTTAATTTCAGAAAAAATCTGAATAGGAGTATTTCTCAGTAACTGACCACGAGTATCAAATAATCTGGTATAATATCTAACATAATGATCACTATTATTAGACAATTGATTACGACCACTTGGTGTTATACATATTTTTTTATCTTTATACAATTGGATAGTATGTTTAATTAAATTCTTTGCATAATATTTTACTACTCTTTCAATGCCTGAAAGAGTAAAGGAAATTTCATCACCCGGACTTAATAAATCAATATCTCCAACAATACAATAAACTTCCATTTTGGCTGATTTTTTATCTTTTAACAAACTAAAACCACGAATATTTTCTATGTGTTCAAATCCTTTCTGATTTTCTATTTCTATATTTAATGAGTCTGGAATTTTATTCTTTGAACTGATTAAAATTTCAAGATAAAATTTCTGACCAATAACAATATCAGCCCCATTCTTTACAGATAAAATTAAATCAATACTATCATAACATATTGATTTTTCTGCTTTCAACATATTTCACCTCATACAAATCATATATAAATCACCTTTATAAAATATAATTTTTTCATATTAAAGTTAACAATGATAAATCATCACCTATTCATAAAGGATATTTCACTAATAAAAACTATTCTACCATATACCAGACCAGGTTTTTTCATTAGGGCAATTATCATTATCTGGATGAGCATCTCCTCCAGGAAGGATTGTATTAATTTGTGATTCCCATATTTTCCCGTAGGAAATATCTCCATAATAATTGACTTTATAATCTAAATAAATTTGTCCACTAAAGATATGTCCAACATATTTAAAGGGAATGCCGAAAGTTATTTTATTATCACCATAAATTCCTTTTTGAAGTTCCATTATCTTTTTGGCTGACTGATAAATTTGTGAAATTTGATACCTAACAGAGTTAATATATAAATATAATGTTACTTCAGCACCTACTGGAACTTTTGTTTTATCTGTAGGATCATTTGTTCCTTCTATCTGAATGAACAATCCCTCATGATGTTCATTATTACAACGATTTTTCACATCAACTTCATGTATCCTACTATTTATGCTATTCACAAGAAGATGAGCACTAGAAATACCATAACTATTGTAAACTTTACATGCACTATATGTTCTTTCCAAATCGTCTAATGGTTTATTTTTCCCTCCCCCTCTATAATATATGGTTAATTCATCTGAAGATCTGGAATTACCTAAATGATCAACAATAGTATAAGAAAAGCCAACTTTTTTATTATCAGGAAAAATATTATAAGGCAATGACTTATAACTATTACCTAAATCATCTAGGTTTTCTACGGAAAATGATTGATAACTGTATGTATTATCAACAAAAAATAGAATAGTATCATGAACTTTAGCGTCAAAATAAGAAGGAATGAGCATATTAAAATAACTTGTTTCAGGATCCCCTTGAAAATATTCACCATTTCCTTCAATATCAATGGGTGGAAGCTCATGATCTACTTTATTATTATCAATTATAAATATCTTATTTTTTGATATCACGTGTCCCGTTAACCCTGGTACACAAGATTCAACTTGAAACACTAATGATGTTAATCTTTTAGGGTAAATGTAAAAAATCAATTGCCCGTTATCATCAGAATCAATAAAGAAACCGCGAGATTTAGTGTTAATATTTTGCGATTTCAGAGGAGTTTTTTTATCAGTAGCATAAAGGTTAACATCATCAAAATTAGTATATTTTGTTTCTAAAATAGCAACAGAAATATTAGGTAATGTGATACCTTCCTTATCTCTAATCAATGCTATTGCTCTGATATATTTACTTTCTGATAATGAATTATCTCTATCTGGTACTTGCATAAATTCCTTTTCAAAAAACATCGATATCGTGTTTTCATCTATTGATATATTTCTTTTCATTTTATAGCCTCTCTTAATATCAATATTAGTTTAACTACTTGATAAGAATGCTCAATTATAATGAATTAAAAATCATATTATAATATAGAGTAATAAAATATGAATAACTATATTTTTTGTTAAATTACTTTGAAAGTATAAAGATTAGATAATGATATTTATGGATATCTAGATGTGTTAATCTATGCCTATTCTAAGGAAATAATATATTTATAATACATTAAACACATTTAAATTCAACTTAAATTAACCACATGTAAAAAGTAAACGATTACTTCCTTGTAATGAATTCGCTTTGAACTCCATCACTGATAGTTATCTGTTAATTTTGCTGTTCTGTCGGCAAAGGAGGGCAACCATCATTATCATCTTCTGCTTGCTCTGGATATACTGTATCAATATTAGCTCGCCACACTTTGCTGTATGTCTTAGTACCAGAAGCATCTTCAGTATAATAGTCAAAATATAGTGAACCGGTTCCTCCCAAATGAGGTCCTGCTACACGGTTGAGATCGCAATAAGGTATAGAAACCATGATATGTGATGTCGGTTGCCCTTGATCAACCTGAGATGGTAACGTAAAAGGATATTTTTGCTGATTTTTCCGGGAAGTAGGTGAAGTAATATACAAATTAACATACCCTGATGATCCAAGTTTTGGTAATTTAGTATTATTTGAATCATTGGTTCCGAATACGGTCACATATAAACCGGTTACACCCTCTCCACTCTTATCACCAACATATTGTTTTTGTTGGTTGATGGTAGTTATTATGATGTCATCCCCATCAACTAATTCATCTGCGTTATCAGTATAGACATTAATATTAGCATTCGCGTAACTGGAAAAAACTTTTGCCTCATCGTAAATTCGGGAAATATTTTCAAGCGGAGAAGATTCCGAGTTTCCAACATAAGTTAAACCTGCCATATCAGAATACTGTAGTTCACCTTTCATTGGTGCAATAACATAATATATAGACTCGTCTCGATTAAGCATTAAGTCATCATAAGGGAATGAAAAACGATAACTATCCAGATTAGTTATGCTTTTAAGTTTACGTATTTTACCTAACTGTTTAACTTGATGTGTCTCCATATCTTTAATAAAGAAGATAATATTATCAGTATCTTGGTAGTTAGGATAGGATTGAATCTCAACATGAAATTTGTTTGAACCCCCTAAATCTTGTGTAAGCTCTCCACCTTCACCGGCTTCTAAGATATTTGGATAAGCCATTGTTGGCAGATAGCGAGTTAAATTGACAACATAAATAGTACTTGCAGTTCGGGGTGAAATAGAACCTACAACTTCGGCATCTAAATCAAGCCGTACTGGTTGATGCTGTTTAGGGTATACCCGAAAACTAATTTTTCCTTTGTCATCGCTTTTAATGTAAAAAGCACCTTTACCATAAATCATTTGGGGTGTGATAAGTTTAGGGGACTGTTCGTCTGTGGCAAGAGAAACTCGTCCTAATCTTTCTAAAGTATCCGTTGATACCAAAATTTCCAGATTTTTGATTGCTGCACCCTTTATATCGTTGAGTGTGGTTGAAAGTGTAATATATTGACTCCTGGCAGAACTAATACTGTTCTCCTGAACTGGAGTCGGAATATATTTTTCTTCGGGGCTAAATTCAATAAAGCGACCATTCAGTTGTTTAACATTATAACTAACTGATTGTGGCTGAGCTTCGGGCAAAGCAACACCAACTGCGATAGGTGCTATTGTATAAGTAGCAGTCTTTCCTTGTGTTAAGCTCTCATCAATTTGTAGTTTAACTGTCACACTGCCAGAATATTGATCTATAGTATTCCACTTAGATTGATCAATTAACGATACAGTATGATTAGTATCTTCTGTAATCTTTACATTGATTGTATCAGGAAGTACAGAAGCCGATGTTAACGTTATAGTCACAGAAAGGAATTGCCCAGGAAGCACATCTGAACCACTAGCTATTGATGGAACGATAACCAGATCAGGTTTCTTCTTTTGTAATAATTCATTTTCAATATTCATATATAACTCCAATAAATTATATTTATGCTAATATTATTTTTTGTATGTGTTTTATATAAAACCCTATAGTTAACATAGACAAACTATAATAGTTATAAAGAATAAAAATTTTCAAATAGAAATTTAAACAATCATAATGCATTTACCATAAATATGTATAATGAAAATAAGTTATCAGTTGATAACTTTATTTTATCACGATAAAAACGTTGGATTAACGCAATAAGTACAGTTGTGACTAAATAGCTTTCCAAAATGATAAGAGTATTCCTTGCCCCGCGCGATGCGCAGAGTAAGAAAACACCAAATACTGATATTAACGGGGTGGCAATTTACCTCATTTAGGAATCTAGGTTTCATGCGGCTTGTAGCCGCATGAAATCCGATCTAAATACCCCGCGGGTTAATACTCTCACTATTTATGAAAGGAATATAGTTAACAGATAAGATGATAAAGGTCTATCTGAAACATTATGTTGAACTGAATCCGTATAAGACCCTGTACTCGATTTTATGTAATTGCTTTTTATGTTAAACATGAGCATTTAGACAGTTATAGAAGTTGAATATTTCCATATATTTCAGTGATAACTTCAATCTTATGGTTTTCTAATACATAATAAGAATCCTAATGTATTTTTATTTGAAATGAATTTACCAGAAATAAGATCATATACTCCATATTCATCCTCATCAGAAACACTCTTTTTTGTCACCAAAATCTTTGCATTAGTCTTATTCTGATCATTACCATATAGCAGTCCCCAATCATGAAGTTTATTTTTTCCATACTCATCACCAAGAGTATGAGTTATATCTTCTAAAGTAACATTTTCTTCATTAAAATTTTTACAAGATGGATTATCATTCCAAGACCTCATAGTACCTTCTACTGTATAATATTTTTTTATGTCTGCGATATACTTATATGCATATTGTGATTTATTGGGTTTTGTAATAAATAAGGTTATTACTGGATTACCTGGAGCTAAAAAACGCATTTTCCCGTTTCCATCTATAATAATAGAATAGAGGTCATGACCTCCATCAATATCATATCCCACATAATCATTGTCGGTAGACACAAAATCGCCTGAATTTAATTTAATCAATTGTCCTGCAATAGATGGGAAAGCACTATGTGGTCTTCCGTCCTGAGTTAATATTTTTTTCTGTGGTTCTTGATTGTCACTAAGTACATTATAAAGAAGTATTCCTGCTGGCTCATCTTTAGGTTTGAAAATAACATGTGCGGAAGTTTTGTGAACAGGAAGCCCTTTTGGATCTTGCATGGTTAGTGTCACGTTAACACCAGGACCAACCTTACTTGAATCACTATTGTAAGCTGAAATATACCCAATCCCGACTTTACTTGTTAACGTAATTGTTAAGATTCCAGGTTTATTATCTTTTTTAGTCCCGGTAGTCATACTGTTAGCTGTAGAATGTAACTGCAATTGATGAATACTTTTCTGATCAGGTTCTGTAGTCCATAATACATTACTGAAAGTATTTCCTTCAATTGGCTCATTTGTTGTTCCTGCTGTGCCTTTTTTAACAATCAATGCTTCAAATGTATATGCACTACTTCCATCACCAAGTAATGGTTTATCTTTATCAAAATTGATCGGTTTGACCCATGCTATATCAAAATCCACCGGCGGAGATTTAAATTTAACTTCTATACATTTATGTGTTTTTTGAGATTCAGGTTCTCCGTTAATAGTCAAACACACCTCAGCAACAGTGCCTGGGGGAGTATTCTGTGAACTGCTTGTCAATGTTGCTGTTAATTTTTCATTCGATACAGTTGTGGTTTCTTCTGAAGGTGATAGCGATAGACCTGCATTTTGTGGTTTCATGAGTTTCCATTTAACTGGGATTTTGTTTTTATCATCCGTACCTGATATGGTTGCTATAATTTTATATGAACCACCAGGAAGAACAGACCCATTTGATGGTTCTAATGTCATACTCTGAATGGTTGGTTTTTTGCCTTCTTCATGCCCTATCTTTCCTATTGATTTACGTACACCATCTGTTGTCAGGTAAACATTTACATTACCAATATTTTTATCACTAGTTAAGGTCACTTTTTGTGTGATACGCCCATGTTTATCAGTTGTAAGAGGAATTTTATCTCCTGAGCTTTTAGAATTATCAATATTCGGGCAATCGTCTGATGCTGTGCCTTTTTCAATTTTAATCTCCAGATCATTATGTGGCTCTGTCGCCCATTGATAATTTTCAATAATAGCGCAAGGAACTGGAGCTCCTATTTCTGTATCAAAAGTCATTACAGGCTTAAGAATATAAGTTGCCTTACCATCATCTCTTGAAGTTCTTTCTGGAATAATGTAAACAGGCTCTCCTTCTTTCCATTTTTTAACCATAAAAGGCATGACAAGAGCTTGTATCTGCTTAGGTCCTATTTTTTTACCATTAGTTAATTCAGCAAAAACATAAATAGAATAATTATTTTTTTCATCAAGTGAAAATTTCGGTAATGTAATCTGAATAGATTTACCTACCTTGGAAGAAAGTTTCCCGTTTTTGCTTTCAAATATTTTTTCTTCATTGATAGCCCAGTGGACCTGTTTAATAGATGCATCAGCAGGGAATATAGCTGAAATGTTTTTTTGCATATGGCTATAACCCACAATCGTTTCTGGAACAGAAAATTGAGCAATCGGGATTTTTTTATGGTCAAGTACAATATTGTTATTTCTTTCGACCAATTCATAACGGCTTCCTGCCAATGTACGCATAGCAGCTACATTCTCTGGTGATAACTGAGTGCCTAAAGGAACTCCCAGTCTATAATTTAGATTCGCCAAAAATTGTGTTTCAGTACGGCCACCTTCACCTTGTCTATAATCCACACCCATGGTTATCAATGGAATCGGCGTATAAGTCACACCCAATTTAACCAGACTGGGGTTTTTCTGCTTGGTATGCCGATTGAATAAGGTTACGTTTTCGCCGAAATATTGTTCATAAACTAGTTTGCCTCCTAAATTAGGGTAGGCAGGCAGAAAGAACTCTCCGTTAATGTCATAACCATTGGCGGGGCGTTCATGGTGTTCTTCAAAATTCCGTGAAATCTGCCAGTCGCTTAAGCGACGATAAGTGTTGGCAGAGAGTTTGATATAGTCACCCCAAATTTCTCCTCCAAATCCTATCCGCTTGTTTTTACCTGTAAGGTCATAGTCATAAAATGTATTCAGGCCATACATCCAGTTTTGATAAAAATAGCGTCCTCCCAAACCAAGGTTAACTGTATTCCTGCTGTCTTTATTGCGATAACCTAATTGGGAAAAGAGGAGCCAATCCGTTTTATTATCGTAAAGGGGTAATAACAGATCTAATGAATTATTTTCCAATTTACCTTTTCTATCAAGACCAAAGTTAATTTTTGCTGTACCAAATTGAGATAACCATTTTTGGGCTTCGGAGGCAATGGTACTGTTAAATTTACCTAAGGCATAAGATTTAGCTTGTTCAACTAGTTCAGAAGAAGATGATGACAGTATATTACCTACTGTCTGGATATTTTTTGTAATAAAATTAGGTAATTCAGTTTCTGAAAAGTTATCTGCTTTCTGTATATCATCTTTTTTATTTGATTCGTTAACACGGATAGCTAAATTATCTTTTCTCTCTTTTTCTTGGGGAAGAGACTTTTCAGTTGTTAGGTTTTCATCAGCAAAGGCTCTTATCATTGTAGATGGTATCAATAATGTATAAAGCACAGAGAGAAGAACAATGAATTTACTAATATATGATAGCATATAATAAGCACCTCAGGGATTTTGATACTAACAGTGTCTTAACTGTATTTTTATCCATTAAATGATGTTAATCTATTCGTATTTGATATTAGTTAGGTATTTTAATTTTGACAAGAAATCTGCCAAAAGACGAACCCAATTTGTTAAGACACTCAAATCGATGGTTTCTATTTTCATGAATTACGCCCTCATTTAATGGTTAAAAAAAGATCTATTGTGGTACTATTAATAAAAAATATATTGTTGACCATGGTTATAAGAAGATAGTTTTCAGTTAGAAGTGCAAAAACAAACCTCGCTGGATTAAACGAGGTTTGTCAGAGATCAAAGAGCTTCTATATATTTCACAGAGTTTTATTTTATAGAATTTGTCGTAATACACGAGAAAAACTATATTCCCTTCCGGGATACATACTACCGACTGCGTAATCAATCAGTACCAGATGCCCTCTATTTTCTTCTATCCAATCAGCAGGTAGCGGTACTGCCATTTGGTTTTGATCATCAACCTGCTTATAATGAGTCTGTAGCACTGTTTTACCTACCGCACGGATTTCTACTGTTTGATCAAATGACATATCAGAATACTCTATCATAACGTGAATAGTGCTATCACCACGGTAGAAAAGGGTGGGTGCTGGTAAATTAAGCTCTTGTCCTTCAATTTCAAGATGTAAAATTCCTGAATACGTAGCAGTGTTATTGACTAATTTCTCTACTTTAAATTGTACTTTTGCTGTATTACCAATTGTATCAATAAACTCCATCCGAGGAATATAGAATGTCATCGGCATGACTTCATATACTGTCTGAGGTAGTGTTGAGTATATAATACCTTTACGACCTTGCCATTGTACATTGACTACCTGCCCAGAAGCCATTCCATCATAAACTGGCACATCTATTCTCAATCGATCTAACTTATAATAATCATCTTTTGTCAGTAAATTACCTTGATTTCCTGTCGCATCAGGTGCTCTGGGAATATAGCTTGACAAGCTGGATATATCCGAATACGTAAGATTTATATTTACTCTTTGTGACTCATTAACATTCCCACGACTGATTACTTTATAATGAGCTTGAAATTTACCATATATAGAAATTTCGTTTATATGAAACAATAAAACATATGGAGGAAGATCTACCCTATCAGGCGTCATATAATATGACGATGATTTTATAACAGCACCATTTTCACTATTTGAACAATCACCATGCAAACAAAGATAGCCAATTATTTCATCCCCAACATCAGCATCAGGATAGTGTGGTACATACATTATTATGAATTCATTTTCCATTGCTTGAAGATTATGTATGTAGATAGTACCCGTTCCATCTGCTTGTGGAAAAGTAGGTGGAGCAAGTGTTACATCATATAAACTTTTCATTGAATACCTCTTGTTTCTGTTATGTAAATATTAGTTTGGTTGTTGTACTTTCTACATTATTTAATGTGAAATTTTTTTGGTTTTTTAATATATGAATTTTCTATATAGTCTCTTAAGGTTTTTATTTTAAATTTATCTTTCATGAAGATATAGTTTTTGTTGTTTTTAATTAGATGTTCGTAATTTCAATTTGTTAATTCTAGGGATTAATAACTTGATCTTCTGGCTTATAGCTAAAGCTAACATTTTGATTTTCATCAGAAGGGAGTGTCATCTGTATTATTGGTATGATTATCCCTGTAACCTGATAAAAATCTCTTTGATCATGTTGTGCGCTATTCAACCCTTCAGAACGATAAAAGAAGGCTTCGATAGGCAATTTATCAGGGATATTTTGGGGCCAGGTAGCCAAAATTAGTTCGTTATTTAATGGTAACTGAATCAGTGAGCGAACTTTAATTCCTTGCATAAATGCATCTGCGCTCCCTGTTCCTGTGACATCAAAGCCACATTGGGCGAAACGGTTAGAATTAACAACATTTTTATAATGATTGACCCACTGTTCTGCTGTGGTAATTCCCTGTTGTTGACAAGGAATGCTGTTTGGATTTCCTGAATCGGGGCCACATCCTTTGTCACTTCTGTTTATCGTATCTCCGTCAATAGGAAAATAACAAAGAATTTCGGGACGAACTTTATCAGCAGGATTTTCAATATATGGAGAAAAAATATAACCATTTTTGTAATCATAAGCGAGTTCAATATCCTTAACATCATGTCTCAAATAGGAGAATGAAACACCGCCACTTTCTTGGGAATGTGGGCTTGGATTCCATGAGTGATATTTATCCGAAGCAACGGTTCCTCTCAGTAAAACACCAGAACATAAAAATGCAGGTAGACCGTCATCTCCACAATACTTTTGATTATCAAAGTACCTTTGAGTTATTTTTTTGGCAACATCGTAACCATTATGATTTGAATCAGCATTAACAATAGGAATGAAAAAGCTGAATAGGAAAATTTTGGTAAGTAAAATTATCTTTTTCATATTATTATTGCCCTATATATAATTTTAAAAAGTTAATAAGGTGATTAATGATAATTTTGGTTAGGTTGACTGTATTAAAGTGGTTTCTCTGTTGTAATTTATTGATATTATTGTCTTTTATCTTAATTTTGTAGGTGGTTTTTTAGGGTTTATTTTATCTTTATTATTTCCTCTTTAATAGAATTTAAATTCAGGATGGTTGTGATTTATATAAGGTGTGTTTTTTATTTGATTATTTCAAATCACTTTTTTTTATCAACCAATAACTTATTTTTATTGGTTTTAAATATTTCTTTAACGAAAGAAATATTTAAAACTATAAATTATGATTGATGTTTTGTATTTGTAAGATGAATTTAATTCTTTTCTGATTTTACTTTTATAAAAAGATGATTTTATACAAGAGGGAAAAAGGCGTGATGATAATAAGGTATAATGAATGCATGTTACAATTTCTTAAAAATTAATATTTTAAAAAGGGAATGACAGATTCCTGGTTAAAGAATTTCAATGGAAGTTAGTTTAATGATATAAAATATCCAGAAGTGATATTTTTATGCTAACTTTTGATATGGAAAAATGTCACTTTCATCCATAATAATAAAGCTGTCATTATCCATTTCTCACCCAAAAAGAAACGAAGTGGGTAATAGATTAATAACAAAACACAAAGAACTATTAGAAAAATAAATGGGTTTTTGTGTTTTTTTCTTAAACATAGGGCAGGTTTATAGTTCATCAGAGAACGAATTTAAAGTAATATCTAACTGATTTTTACCTGCAATGAAAACCTGAATTTGTAAATGATTTTCTGAAATATGAATAGTGTTGATAGTAACCTTTAATTTCATGAGTATTTCTTTACAACATCCAGTGGTTCGTGTTCAAGCTGTTCAAATTTAGTATTGATCGTCATTTATTTTATTAAAAATATTAAAGTTGATTTAATTTTACTCAGACAAATAGATTTTAATGGCTTAATAAACAGAGTAATTGAGTCTTTAAAAGTGCAATAAATTAACTTATTCTATGCATTAAGTGATATTGATTTTAACAAATTAAAATAGCAAACTGATCCTACAGTATCCATGTAAGAGAAATTCGATAAATAATATGTGTCATTTATTTGTCTGATCAGGCAGGATACCAGATTGGTATGATACAACAAGTGAATAGGTATTATTTTGAACAATAAATTTCGCCTTTGGACAAATTATCTTTTATTTTTGGCATTCATTGCATCTTTTAGCGCATGGAGTATGCCGACCAACTTTGAGCAGGCTAAAGTAGAATCACGAAAATATGTTTATGATGGGCAAGAAAAATCAGGCATTGGTACTTTGTATTGTGGCTGTAATTGGCAATGGGTAGGTAAAAGTGGCGGGCGTGTCGACCTGGCCTCTTGTAATTATCAAATCAGAGCACAACAAACCCGTGCTGAGCGTATCGAGTGGGAACATATTGTACCAGCGTGGGTATTTGGTCATCAGAGACAATGTTGGCAGAATGGCGGAAGAAAAAACTGTGTTGATAATGATCCGATATTTCGTGCGATAGAATCGGATATGCACAATCTGGCACCTTCCATTGGTGAAGTTAATGGGGATCGCAGTAATTTGAGTTATGGAATGGCTTCCAGAAATTTACCTAATATGTATGGTGCCTGTAGCAGTAAAGTGGATTTTAAATTACGCCTTTTTGAACCGCGCGACAAAGTGAAAGGGATGGTCGCCAGAGTCTATTTTTATATGCATGATCGCTATAATTTGACGATGTCACACCAGCAACAGCAATTAATGATAGCATGGGATCGTCAGTATCCGGTAGAAGCCTGGGAGCGGGAACGGGATAATCGAATCGCCCGCATTATGGGGCACCATAACCCATTTGTTACAGGGAGTAAGAAATGGCAATTAGGGCACAAAAATTCTGGTCAAAGGTTTAGTAGGCAAAATAATAGTCAAAATTTAAATTCATACCAATCAGTTACTGAGCCGGTTTCAGTTAAAAAATCAACGACGAAAGTCACTCAAAGTGAAATAATTAAAGGCAATAAAAACAGCCAGATTTATCATTTTGCACATTGCTCCGGATATAAGACAGTAGCTGATAAAAATGCTATTTATTTTCGTTCGGAATCTGAAGCTCGGAAAGCCGGGTATTATTTGGCAGGTAATTGTAAAAAATAACTAAAATATATTGGATTGTTATTTTTAGGAAGTGAACTGGTGATTGAGACCGAACTACCAATAAAAAGGTGGTCGTCTTAGCACCGGTTTTTTCATGGGCCTTAATGAACTGAAAAGGGGATTCCCCTCTATTCTATATAACGCAGTTATTCTATCTATGATAGAACCATCGGTGATAGAACACTACAAGTGTGAACCCGTTAATTATATTATAAATGATGAACTTTAATTCTGCTGCTATACATTATTTTAAGCTTTTATCTTCACCCGATTATTTACGACAAAATACCCTCCGAATACAGTATATTTTCCTCGGTCGGCTTTGTTAGGATCTCTTATAATTTTTCTCTGGTTATCTGTTTTTCTGACCCTTTCTCTGCCAAGTTTATGTGCCCACATCTGAGTTCGGTACTGATCTAAAACCAACCGATACCAATGGTAATCCCAATTGTATGAATTATCTGGCATAGTATAGAGAGCAATAACATAATTGGGATGATATTGTGCATCTGTAAGTTCATCAAGTTTAACTAATCCATCTGCTATAGCCCCATCTATAACAGCCTGAAGATAACGTTTTGTATAAGGAAATGTGATTGGTTTACCACCGTAACTGCCGGGCTGAGGATAATCGTTACTTGCATAGTTACACGCGTAAGCATAACAATTATTCAGAGCAATGCGCGTGGGATCATTCCAGAAACCCTGGTTATACCTGGCCGCATCTATATCATAAACTCGTCCAGATAATGGGTCGGTAAATTTTACTGACATATGCCAACTTGGTTCGTGTATTCGATTAAATTCAGTCTTTTTGTATTCCTGTTCATCTTCTTGTTCAGTGCTTAGGGAAGTATCAGAGTTATCTGACCGGAGATCGTGTATTTCCTGTTTTATATGTTTTTTGAGTGGATTATCTTGGGTAAATTTTTCAAGTAAAACCAAGCCAAGCTCTTTACTGTCTTGCAGATCTTCCGCTATACCATCACAGACATGAAATGAATTAATCAGCCCATATTGACGTGCTGATCCTTGTGCGGAGTCTTCAATTTCGACAAAAAAACCAGAAAATCCGAGCTTTCTCTCACTTATCCCAAAGTTTATTCCCTTTCTCTTATCTCGCATGAAATCTAATAATGGTTTGATATCAGTTCCGTCAAAAAACCATTGATAATTTTCCCGCCCTGAAAAAGTAAGTAATGTTATTTTGATCATATCAAACTCCGTATATAAATTTAGTATAAATATTATTTTCCTCAAAAAAGGCAATATGGTTGAGAATATATTTATAGTGTATAAATATATGCTTGTTAATATTAAAATAATCTGGATGAATATCTAAAATAGATATGTTACCATTGATTGTTTTCTAAATCGGTCTTTAAGTTTGGAAGTAAATTATTTTCCTGGAAGAGAGTTTCAATAAATCCCCAGACACAGAATCCATTGTGACCGGGGAAAATGAGTTCAAATGCTAAAAAAATTAAAAACAATGGGTATAACGAAGAAACGAATAAATATGAAAATATTAAATTGGTAGAAAATCTAATAATTACTTAATTTTCATACCCGCTGTTGTCATTAAAAAACGAAATAAAGTGGAAACAGCATAAAGTGCTAATACACTACAAAACCAAATTATTATCATCCAGCCCAATCTTTTCCATAATGGAGAATGGGTGTGCTCTGTTTTAGTGGTAGCCTTGTTCATGGGTAATTTTTCCTCGGAAGACATAATAACTCCAACAGGTGTAAACCAATATTATCGGGATAATAAATAGCGCGCCAACGAGCATAAAACCCAGTGATTGAGAAGGGGAGGCGGCTTCTTCATAACTGATAAACGGAGGGATGATATTTGGCCAGATGCTGATCCCCAATCCACTGAAGCCCATAAAAACTAATAACAGTGCAGCTAAAAATGGTGTGTAATGGCTGCTATTCTGATTGGCAGTCAGCAGTTTCCAGCCTGAAAACATGACCAGTAATGGTACAGGCATAAAGAAAAGCAGGTTAGGGAAACTGAACCAGCGCTCGGCAATAGCGGGTTGAGAAGCTGGCGTCCAAAAGCTGATGATAATGATGGACGTCATCATCAATAAGGTTAACGGACGTAGAAGACCATACATTTGTTGTTGCAAATGTCCTTCGGTTTTCATCACCAACCAGCCACATCCCAACAGTCCATAAGCAATAAGCAAACCAAAACCACAAAATAGCGGAAATGGTGAGAACCAATCGAAAGCACCGCCGATATAGGTGCGATTTTCGATTGGGAAACCGTCAATAACTGCGCCGACAACAATGCCTTGTGTAAAAGTAGCAATAATTGAACCAGCAATAAACGCTTTATCCCAAATGGGTTGATGCGATGGCGTTGCCTTGAAACGGAATTCGAACGCCACGCCACGGAATATCAGCCCCAATAACATAATCGTCAATGGGATCGCCAGTGCATCCAAAATAACAGCATATGCCAGAGGGAAAGCACCAAATAACCCGGCACCACCGAGCACCAGCCAGGTTTCGTTACCATCCCAAACAGGCGCTACCGAATTCATCATCAAATCACGGTCTGATTGTTGCTTAATCATGGGATATAAAATACCGATACCAAGATCAAAGCCATCCATCACAATGTACATCATAGTGCTGAAGATAATAATCAGGAACCAAAGCAGAGGGAGATCAATGCCCATTTGTTAACTCCTTATTGGGGCCTTTGCGGATAAGTTTCATCATATAGGCATAACCGACACCGAATACGGCGCTGTAGACGACAAAGAAAATCAGCAAACTGATACTCATATGGATCTCACCGTGGGCCGAAACAGCATCTTTTGTGCGCATCAAACCATAGACGACCCACGGCTGGCGGCCAATTTCAGTGGTGAACCATCCGGCCAAAATGGCAATCAGGCCAGAAGGTGCCATCAGGAGCATAAAACGGAGGAAAGTCCGGTTCTGGTACAAGCGCTTTTTATAACGTAACCACAGTCCCCAAACGCCCGCCATAATCATTAATAACCCTAATCCAACCATGATGCGGAATGACCAGAACACCATGAAAGCATTGGGGCGATCTTCTGGTGCGAATTCTTTTAATGCCGGAACTTGTTTATCAATACTGTGTGTCAGGATCAAACTAGCAAGATAGGGAACTTTAACTGCATAACGTGTCTCTTCTGCTGTTTGATCAGGAATACCGAATAAAATGAGTGGCGTAGCCTCACCGGGATGATTTTCCCAATGGCCTTCCATCGCAGCAATTTTGGCAGGCTGGTGTTTCAGTGTATTCAGTCCATGTAAATCACCAATCATGGCTTGTAACGGAGCAATAATCAGGATCAGCCACATCGCCATGGACAGCATTTTCTGCATGGCCGATGAATTATTGCCTTTCAGCAAATGCCAGGCAGCAGAAGCAGCAATAAAGAATGCTGAGGCAAGAAATGCCGCTGTTCCCATATGCAGCAAGCGATAAGGGAAAGAAGGGTTAAAGATAACTGCCAGCCAATCTACAGGAACGACTTGATTATTGACAATTTCGTAACCTTGCGGCGTCTGCATCCAGCTATTGGATGCCAGGATCCAAAAAGTGGAGATAATCGTTCCGAGAGCGACCATACAGGTGGCAAAAAAATGAAGTTTTTCACCCACCCGATGCCAGCCGAACAACATAACGCCAAGAAATCCTGCCTCAAGGAAAAATGCAGTCAATACTTCATAGACCAGTAAAGGGCCTGTGATAGTTCCTGCAAAATCAGAGTAGAAGCTCCAGTTAGTGCCAAATTGATAGGCCATGACTAAACCAGAAACCACTCCCATACCAAAATTAATTGCAAAAATTTTCGCCCAGAAGTGGTATAACGTTTTGTAGTCTGTATTGCGCGTTTTCAGCCATAAACCTTCCAACAGAGCAAGAAAACTGGCTAAACCTATCGTAATGGCAGGAAAGATGATGTGAAAAGAAACTGTAAATGCAAACTGTATCCTTGCGAGTTCAAGGGCACTTAACCCGAACATAGTGACCTCTTATTTTTGACTGAACCCTATTGGGTAAAAGAAGTGAAAGAGTGAGGACAAGTAGAGCACACGGATTTTGAATATAACAGTAACAATTTTTTATTTGTTTTATATAACAGTTTAATTGAGATCAAATGTATAACATATGATAAACAATGAAGAAACATTAAATTTAATTGAGGAAATATCATGAAAAAATTCAATATGCCCATAATAAAAATGAGTTAGTTAATAAAAAAATCTGATTAAAGATTGCAACATATAACATAGTCAGTGGTTTGTATAATCACCAAGTGAATAACTATTGATATTAATGATGGTGAATAATAGAACGGCAATTTTATCAAAGCATCTAATAAAAAAGCGAAAGCAATGATTTGGGATAATATAAACTGGCCTTTGGTCAGCGATCATATTCCAATGGTTGTAACATTAAAATTAGTTGAGTATTAAATATTGGATTTATACATACCTGCACTGAATGGATCTTTTCTGCATATATTGGCTATTTGACTTTCTCCATTTCACGTAATGATATCTCTCATGATTCATTAATTACTGATTAATACACTGAATAGCAATGGATTGGGTATATATGATATAAGGGGATCACTCATGAAAGGCTTAAATAATAAAGTCGCTATTGTCACTGGTGGTGCTACTAAAATTGGTGCAACTGTTGCCAGCGTATTGAGTGAATATGGTGTTAAAGTTGCGATTTTCGATATTGACCGGGAAGGGGGAAAGAAGGCCTGTAATTTCCGACCGGATTCCATTCGTTTCTGGCATGTCGATATTACCGATGATAAACAACTTGCTCAGGGAGTGCATGAGGTTGCTGCTTATTATGGTCGCCTTAACTGCCTCGTTAATCTCGCTGCAACTTATCTGGATGATGGTGTAGTCTCTGGTCGCGAAACGTGGCTGACCGCACTAAATATTAATGTGGTCAGTGCCGTCAGGGCAGCTCAGTTTGTACACCCTTATTTTATGGTTGCCGGAGGTGGGGCGATTGTCAATTTCACCAGTATTTCATCTTCTATTGCCCAGACAGGCCGTTGGTTATACCCCGCTTCAAAAGCCACCTTATTGCAAGTCACCCGCAGCATGGCAATGGACTATGCCGCTGATCACATTCGTGTGAACTCTGTCTCGCCGGGTTGGACTTGGTCACGGGTCATGGATGAATTGACTCAGGGTAATCGTCAGAAAACGGATGAAGTTGCCGCAGATTATCACTTGCTTGGCCGTGTTGGAGATCCTGAAGAGATCGCTCAGGTAGTTGCATTTCTTCTTTCTGATTTAGCGAGTTTTGTAACCGGAGCTGACTACGCCGTTGATGGCGGCTATTCAGCAATGGGGCCTGAGCAAGCCAAACCTGCTATTTCTCGTTTGGCTGAATAGGAGAAATAGGAATAGTAGTGATTCCAGATCTAACACAATCCGAAGGAGTAAATATTATGTGTCGTATAGCTATTGTCGGAGGTGGTCAAGCCGGACTGCCTTTGGCTCTTGGTCTGCTTGATAAAGGCTATCAGGTAACTGTTGTTACCAATCGCACGCCTGATGATGTCCGAACTGGCCGGGTAATGTCGAGTCAGTGTATGTTCGATTCTTCTTTGCAATTTGAACGTAATTTAGGTTTGGATCAGTGGGAAACACAATGCCCGCCCGTTGAAGGTATCGGTTTTACTGTTCCTCATTCTGAAATTCCGCATGAAAAGGTGATTGACTGGAGTGCACGACTCAATAACTACGCGCAGGCTGTCGATCAGCGTATCAAGATGCCATTTTGGATGGAACAGTTTGCTTCTTGCGGCGGTAATCTGGAAATTCGTGATGTGGGTATTGCCGAGTTGGAACAACTGACAGCCAGTCATGAGTTGGTTATTTTGGCTGGAGGAAAGGGGGAAATCGTGAGATTGTTGGAGCGTGATGCTTCCCGTTCTCCTTATGATAAGCCCCAGCGTGCATTAGCTTTGACTTATGTGCATGGTATGTTGCCAGTCCCCGAATATTCCCGTGTTTCTTTTAACTTGATCCCAGGAGTGGGGGAATATTTCGTTTTTCCTGCCCTGACCCTGAGCGGCCCTTGTGACATTATGGTTTTTGAAGGGGTTTCTGGGGGAGCAATGGATGGCTGGCGAGAGGTCAGAACAGCGCAGGAACATCTGGCCTATAGCAAGTATATCCTCAAAACTTTCTTGCCGTGGGAAGCGGCACGTTGTGAACAGATAGAACTTACCGATGAAAATGGCACTCTGGCTGGCTGTTTTGCGCCAGTAGTACGCAAACCAGTATTGACATTGCCTTCTGGTCGTCAGGTTTTGGGGTTGGGGGATGCGGTAGTCACAAATGATCCGCTGACCGGGCAGGGCTCCAATAACGCAACTAAAGCCTGCAAAGTTTATTACGAAGCCATTCTTGCCCGTGGTGACAAACCCTTTACGGCAGAGTGGATGAATGACACATTCGACCGATTCTGGAAATATAGTCAGTATGTTGTGGAATGGACAAACAGCCTGCTTATCCCGCCAAAACCCCATATCCTGAGTTTGTTGGGAGCTGCCCAGAAATTACCTGCTCTCGCCAGTACGATTGCCAGTGCTTTTAATCATCCTCCGGTATTGTTTCCGTGGTGGCGGGATAGCGATGCCTGTGAAGCATATATTCATGTGCTGGCTACCCGTAATGCGCAGACCGCTCATTCGCAAATTGTCGAGAAGAGCGGGTTCTGAGCGGGGTATCCGATATGACTATGAATATTCAGAACAGCCAAATACCGTTGCCTGATGTTGAGTGGGGTATGGCAGAATTTGAAACAAGAGCACTGCGCACACTCTTAGGATGTTATCCAACGGGGGTGGCTATTGTTGCAACACGCACTGCTGACGGAAGGAACGTCGGGTTGACCATCAACTCATTTGCTTCACTTTCTCTGGAACCGCCGTTGATACTCTGGAGTCTGGTTAATCATTCTCCCAATTTGTCTGTATTCCGTAACTGTGGATATTTCACCATCAGTATCCTTGGCTGTGACCATCAGGAACTGGCTCTGCGTTTTGCCAATCCAAGAGTTGAAAATAAGTTTCAGGGTATTCCTGTGCAGGAAACGCCGGAAGGGATGCCGTCAATTGATGGCGCAATAGCGACACTGGTTTGTGCTAATCATCAGCAAACCCATCTTGGTGATCACCTGTTAATGATTGGTCAGATAAAGCGTATTGCCAGCATTGAAGGAAAGCCATTGGTTTTTCATGCTGGCATGTTTACTGCATTGCATGATATTCGGGAAATATAACAGCCCTCTGTCATCCATCGTCTTGCAAATAATAGTTTCGTTGGTTGCGCTGTATTCTGAGATCCACAGAGTCAGGATCGATCATTCTGTCTTTTTTGTTCAGATGTTGGGAGAAGATGAATGAAAAACCCACTAAATGCGTTTGTTACTGCGCTAATTCAGGGAAGTGTGAGGATTATCGATCTCACCCAGACGTTGTCCTCTGGTTTTCCGGCCTTGCAGTTACCGGAACAGTTTGGACAAGTCTGGTCATTTAAAATGGAACGTATTTCTCATTATGACGAGAATGGCCCGGCCTGGTATTGGAATAATTTCAGTTGCGGTGAGCATACGGGAACCCATTTTGATGCTCCGGTACATTGGATCAGCGGTAAAAATCATTCAGATAATACAGTTGATACTATTCCCCTGCATAATTTTATCGCGCCTGCGGTGGTGGTGGATGCTAGTCAACAGGTGGCACGATATCCAGATTGGTTACTGACGGTTGAGTTTTTACAGGCATGGGAAGAACAATACGGACGTATTCCTGCCCAGGCATGGTTACTGTTCAGAACGGATTGGTCGAAACGGGCTGATGATCCGGTTCGCTTCCTTAATATGCGTGATGACGGTGCTCACACGCCTGGGCCGAGTCAGGAAACGGTAGAGTGGTTGATCCATGAACGTAATATTCGGGGGTTCGGAGTAGAGACGATTAATACCGATGCGGGTCAATCCTATTCATGGCCGCTGGTTTATCCCTGTCATACCTTGATGCACGGGGCGAATAAATACGGTTTGCAGTGTCTGCGAAATCTCGATTTATTACCGCCAACCGGCGCAGTAATTATTGCCGCACCTCTCAAGATTGAGGGAGGGTCAGGAAGCCCACTGCGTGTCCTGGCTTTGGTTGAACAGCCCGCAGGAATGGCATCATGAGTAGTGCTAAACCGCAAGTGATCATCGTTGGCAGTGGGATAAATTCATTGGTATGTGCTGCTCTGTTGGCTATATGGGGGAGATCTGTTCTGGTACTGGAACGGAATGCCATACCAGGCGGTTGTATTCGTACAGAAGAACTTTTTCCCGGTTATACCCATGATGTGTTCTCCTGCTGGTATCCGTTATTTCTAAACAGCCCGGCTTATCAAGTGCTGAAGCCCGCACTGGAAAAAGTAGGTTTGGAATTCATACACAGTGACTATTCAACCGGGCTGGTTCAACCGAATAGCAGGGGAATCGCCTTAAAGCAGAGTATTCTGGCTTCGGCTTTGCAGTTTGATGCAATTGCGCCAAAAGATGGGGCAGCATTTCGCCGCATGACACAACAGATTCTTCATGATGATGCTGCATTGATCTTTGGCTTACTGGGGCAAAACCCTTATGGTTTTGGAATACTCAAACTATTGTTCTCTGAGTGGCGAAAACGTGGCATTGGTGGATTAACAGAATTTTTCGGCAACTCACTGGAAACTTTCCGGCGCTGGTCTGAACGAGAATTGCAGTCTGAATTCAGTCGCGCTCTCATTGCGCCGTGGACACTACATACCGGGCTGGGGCCGGATGATGCCGGCTCTGCCCTGATTGGCAAATTGACCTTTGCTGCTGTGATAGCAGGAGGAATGCCAGTCGTTAAAGGCGGTGGTATTCGCATCGTTGAAGCGTTACAGGCGATCATTGAACAGCATGGTGGCCAGCTCCTTACTCATACCCAGGTTGACCGTATCATTACGCAAGGGCATGGAAAAAAACGCTGTGCTTTTGGTGTGATAGCAGCAGGAAGGGTTTATCACGCCCGCGATGCTGTAGTGTGCAATGTAACTCCTCAACAGCTTTATGGTCATTTGTTGAATGACATTCCTGATACAGTCCGGCAACGTGCACAGAGCTATCGTTACGGACGTGGCGGGATGCAGCTTCACTTTGCTCTGAATACTCCTCCATCATGGTGTGAACCGGAGTTACGTCATGTGCCGCTTATTCATTTAACGGAGAGTATGGAACAGGTTTGTTTGTCTGTCACACAGGCTAATAACGGTTATTTGCCGAGTCATCCGACACTGGCTATAGGGCAACCAACCGTTCTTGATGCTTCCAGAGCTCCCGAAGGAGGATGGATCCTATGGGTTCAGATGCAGGAATTACCCGGCTATTTGAAAGGGGATGCTTTGGGCGAAATTTCTATTCCTGCCGATGGCAAATGGAATGAAACAGTCCGTGAAGCGGTTGCAGATCGCGTACAGTCTCGTCTGGAAACTGTCATTCCCGGTTTTTCATCTTCGATTGTTGGCCGTAAGGCGTATTCTCCGGCAGATTTACAGGCATTGAATTGCAATTTGGTTGGGGGAGATCCCTATTCGGGAATTTGCTCACCGGATCAATTTTTCTGGCTGCGTCCTTTTGCCTCTTCGCAAGGTACGCAAGCACATCAAACTTTTGTCAGTAATGTATTTCATATTGGGGCTTCAACACATCCTGGTCCCGGATTAGCCGGGACTTCCGGCTACCTTGTTGCCCGTCAGCTTGCGCGGCGCTGATCAAATTATTTCACTCGTTTTATGGTGGCAATTGAAGTGGCAGGAAGATCTTGCCGTAGCTAATCGTCCGGCTGGTTCACAGGTTTGCTTAAAAGTTGCGGTTCCGTTTTAATTCAGGATTATTTTTACCGGATCAAATAGGCAGGTAAAATACTCGTATCCTGACTGACGAGGCCAGCAGTGCCAGCCTCGTTATAATCATTAAGTTAATTTATATACCCGTCATCTTTCAAGTTGTAGCTTTGTTGGCTACACTGCATCTTGAAATCTATAGGGTATAGTAACATTATCCTTAATTTCGAATGTATTGACTATTTCTGTGCTGATAATGGAAACAGCTTCGATAATATTTTCGTGATAACGATCATCAATCAATTTAATTGATAATGGATTGACTGTCCATTGGGAAATATTATTATCCGGTGTTTCTATTATCAATTTATTCATCGTGAACCCAGTTCCTTCTTTATTAAACGGACTCATTTTACCAGCTTTAAATAACGTTATGTTAGTGTGGGATAGTTTTCCACTTAAATTGCAGTTAGCGATGCCAAATTCAAATGGTACTGCTTCCAATACCTTATTGATATAAGTATCACTTGCGCCCATTGCCTGTAATTTCTCAGTAATCTCTTTATATTTATTTGACATATCTAGTTTGTTTCTAAGCGCTTCTAACTCATCGTTATTAATGATAGCATCTAATAAGAATAGCTGAATTTTTTTTGCTCCAAGCTGTTCTAATTTAAATGCAATCTCCATCGCTAATTGTCCACCTAATGACCATCCTAAGATGTGAATAGGTTGATCAATAGCAGTTTCTGTCAGAATTAACTCCATATAGATTTGAGCTACTTGGTGTAGTGAATCTATTTGATTATCTGAGTAGAGATTATAATTATCGATGCCTATGCAGTTATACACATCAGATAAGGTATTTGCCAGAGATTCATAGACTTCACTACCGGCATTAGCAGGATGAACCATAAACAATTTATTGATTGCAATTGATTCAGGTGTTAAGAAATTAAGTAAGCTGAATTTTGCATTATCTGTTTTTAGCCATTGAGATAACAAAGAAATACATTTGCAATTAAATAAAACATTTAAAGGAATATCAACTGCCATTTCATGGCGTATCGCTGTGGTCAGCTTAATTGCCATCAAGGAATTACCGCCGATACGGAAGAAGTTATCGTCGATACCAACCTGATCCAGCCCCAATACCTCTTGCCAAATAGTACATAACTGGGTTTCCAGCGCATTGCGGGGCGCGACATAGTTGTTATGATCCCCCCAGATTGGTTCAGGTAGGGCGTGGCGGTTTAGCTTACCATTCAGGGTCAGCGGGACGGATTCAATACGAGTAAAGCTGGCAGGCAGCATGTATTCCGGCAGACGGGAAGAGAGATACCTGATCAGGGTGTCATCAGACAGTGCTCCATCTGCCGCCAGATACGCGACCAGGATTTTATTCCCGTTGTGATTATGGTCAATTACCACCGCCTGTTCTACCTGTGGGTGAGAAGTGAGGACGTTTTCAACTTCCCCCAGTTCAATGCGGTAGCCGCGGATTTTGACCTGAAAGTCATTGCGACCGAGATACTCGATATTACCATCAGGCAGCCAGCGACCGAGATCACCCGTCTTGAACATACGTGTATTGGGCTGTGGGGAGAATGGATCGATAAGGAAACGTTCAGCCGTCAATTCCGGGCGGTTCAGATAGCCACGGGCAACACCTCGGCCAGCAATATAGATTTCACCCGTAACCCCGACGGGAACAGGTTGACCAGAGCCGTCAAGGATATAGCTTTGGATATTGGCGATCGGTTTGCCGATCACGGAGACTTCCGGTATACCCTCAGCAGCACGGTATTCATACCATGTGGCATCGCCGTTGATTTCGGAAGAACCATAAAAATTGAACAACCGAAGCTGAGGGTAATGTGTCACAATCTGTCGTGCCAGCTCAGGCGCGAGTCGTTCACCGCTGCAAATTAATAGGCGAATTGGTTTCAGACAATCACTATCATCGCGATTTTGTAGCAAGAGTTTGAGCAGTGAAGGTACAACTACCAGATAATTGACCCCGAAGTGGCGCAAACCTTGACTGAAACGGATAGGATCTTTCACATCATGGTTGTTGAAAACCACCAATTTGCCACCAGCCAGCAACGTGCCCAGTGTTTCGGTGATTGAATCGACAAAGCTGATACTGGTTTTCAGTGCGGCTACCAGCGGCGATGTCGCGATATCGCAAACAAACCACAGTAACCGATTACACAGGGCCTGATGACTGTTCATCACGCCTTTGGGCTGGCCCGTTGAACCAGAAGTATAGATAACATAAGCCAGATGGGCGGCAGTCAGCTCTGAGATATTCGGATTGTGAACCGGCAGGGTTGCTATTAACGATCCCTGATTGTCGAGTGTGATGATCGGTAATGAATTTACTGATAAAGAATCGGCCAGTAAGGATGCCGCAGACATGGTGCTGGTCAGGGCATCAAACAACGCCGTTTGGGTCAGCAATGCGACAGGTGCGGAGTCTTTAAGCATATAGACCAACCGCTCGCTTGGCTGTGCCGGATCAAGTGGCACATAAGCACCACCGGCCTTGAGAATAGCTAACAATCCCACGACCAAATAGAGACTGCGCTCGGCATAAATCGCCACTCTGTCGTCCGGGCGAACCCCTAATGCGATCAGATGATGAGCCAGTTGGTTTGCCCGTTCGTTAAGCTGGCGGTAGGTCAGTGTTTCTCCTTCAAACACCAGCGCGATATTATCCGGTGTCCTTTCCACCTGGGCTTCAAACAGTTGTTGCAGGGTTTTATCCTGCGGGTAAGGCGCATCGGTTTGGTTCCAGGTATGTAGCAGGGTATGGCGCTCTTCTTCATTGAGGAATGTTATTGACGTATGTGACTGATTCGGGTTGCATGCTACCGCGTGCAAAATACGTTCGAGCTGACAAAGCAAACGTCGGGCTTGTTCTTCCGTCAGCCAATCTTCACCATAACTTAATTTCATTATTAGACTGTGGCCCTGCTCATAGGCCATCAACGAAATCGGGTACTCCACTTTTTCGACGGCCTGACGGAATGTCAGGGTGTGCTCTATACCTTGCTTGTTTTCGCTCGCGACTGGAACTGGATAATTTTCAAAGATCAGCAGGCTATGGAACAATCGTTCTCCATCGGATTGTAAACTGGCAAGTGAAACGGCACTGTGGCTATTGAGTGCGGCGATATCTTTCTGTATGTCCTGTAAAACAGTAGCCACACTGTTTGCCTGATCCCATTGCACCATCAGCGGTAATGTATTGATATACAGGCCAACACTGGATTCAATCTCATCCACTGGAACATCGCGTCCGGATACGGTAGTGCCCACAATGGTCTGTTCATCACCCGTATAGCTGTGCAGTAATTTATGCCAGGCAAATTGCAGTATCACATTCAGAGTAACACCTTGTGTCCTGGACATGTTCTTAAGTTGCTCATAAGCGCTTCCTTGTACAGTGAGTTGCTGTTCAGCGGGTTTTTCCACCGTTTTTATCTGCGTTAAATCAACGTGATGACTTAACAGAGCAGAAAAATTGTTGGCTCCTTGAAATTGTGCTTTACGTTCCGACCAATAGGTATCTGACTCAGCTTTATGATCCAGATGATATTGCTGAGTTGCCAGATAAGCCTGTTCCACCACAATCAGAGGCGTTTGCCCGCTTATCAATTGGTTGTAATACTCATGCACAGTTTGCAATAGAATCGGATTACTCCAGCCATCGGCAATGCAATGATGTTGTGTGATTAATACTGTGACTAACTGTCCATTTTGCTTGATGAGAGTGAAACGGATTAAGCCGGGCTGACTTAAATTAAAGGGCCGGGTTCGATCTTGTTGTTGGATTTCATCAATCGCCTTGTTTCGGTTCTCTTCTGATAACTGACTGATATCTTTAATCTTGAAGTTCGCTGGCCCAATACTGGTATCCATTGTCACGATCTGTAATATTTTTTCTTCCCAGTCAAATGCAGTTCTGAGAATAGGGAAACGTAGCGAAGCCAGTGACCAGGCTTGTTGGTAGATAGCAAAATCGACGTTGGTGTGATAATCCAGCAGCATTTGTACACGATAGGCATCATCTTGTGGATGAGCCAGATGATGATAAATAAATCCCTGCTGCAAGCTGGTGGCAGGGTACAGTGCTTCAATCTGATACCTCTGTTGAAGATTGCACAAAAGCTTGATTGAAAGCCCTTCCATAGCATAATCACTGGGCGTTTTTACTCCTCCTGATTGGGCCTGCTTTTGACCAGTAGCGATGACGCTGTTGAGTGCTTTCTCAAATGCTGTGATAAACATCTCTGTCCGGGCCTGTGGCAAGCGGGAATCCACACTAAATTGTAGTTTTCCCATCTGAATGGCACCATTGATGCCCAGTAGTAAATGACCGCTATTTTCGCTAGCTATCACAGTCCCACAATCATCGCTGGTTATGGACCAGTCTTGATGGCTGACTCCTCCTAACTGGCCGAGATAGTTGAAACTGATAATCGGTAAATCGTCGGTCAGGTGTCCTGCTTGATGTAACGTGCTGTAACCAATACCTTTGTTCGGTACAGTACGAAGCATCTCTTTGGTGTAAATGATGGTTTCAGTAAGATCTGTCTGCATTGCCAGACGAACGGGATACATTGTAGTAAACCAGCCCACGGTTTCAGAAATATCCAATTTGTTATCAATGGTTTCCCGTCCATGTCCTTCCAGAAGGATGTGGTTTACGGCTTGGGAGAAAGTCTTTTGCAGGGCCAGTGTCAGTGCACTTAGCAGTAAATCGTTAATTTCAGTATGGTAACCGGTGTTGGCTTCATGCAGAAGTATGTCCGTCATCTCAGTAGAAATGCTCAACAGGTGACGAGTGAGATCACCCTGCGCGGGTTTGATGTTGTTTCCTGCTATCACTTGTTGCCAGTAGGGCACTTCATCCTGATGCTGCTGTGCGTAATGATGGACAGCGGTTACCCATTGCCGATAACTGCTGGTCTTCTGTGGTAATGTTATGCCCTGTAATAACAAATGCATATCTTCAGCAATGATTCGCCAGGACACAGTATCAATAATCAGATGGTGGAATGCGAAGAATAACCGGGCACTGCTATCAGCATACCCGGTAAGGTGCCCGGCTTGCCATAATGGCCCGTTGTTGTAATCGAACCCATTTTGCCATTGGGTCAATTGTTGATGTAGCTCTTCCTTATTTAATCCTCGGATATTGCAGTGCTGTAAAAGGGAGGAATAGTCCTGAACCTCGGAATAGCACTGACAGTAGCCGTTTCCGGTATCGATAAAGCGAGCACGCAGCATATCATGTCGTTCAGCCAGCATTATCAGGGCCTGTCCAATCTGTGCCGTCTTAATGTTACCGGGAAGCCGAATCATAAATGCCTGGTTCCAATGGTGTGGATTCGGTAAATCCCAGTCGAAGAAAGTTTGCTGGATAGGCAATAAATCAAATTTCCCGCTTAATAATCCCTGTTCGGCAACCACATTTTCTGTGGATGATGATTGTTCTGTGGATGATGATTGTGTCAGCAGCAGGGCTAACCGGGCCACGGTCGGTGCTTCAAAAATCGATTTAACTTGCAGTGAAAAGCTTGCCTGCCGCAGTTTGGAGACCAACTGGATACTGACAATCGAATCACCACCGATCCGGAAGAAGTTATCCTCAATGCCAACCCGTTCCAGCCCCAATACCTCTTGCCAAATGGCACAGAGCCGGGTTTCCAGTGCATTGCGTGGCGCCACATAACCGTTTTTATTCCCCCAGACCGGCTCTGGTAATGCCCGACGATCCACTTTGCCGTTCAGGGTCAGAGGAATCGAATCAATAAAGGTAAAGCTGGCCGGCACCATGTATTCCGGCAAACGCTCAGATAAGTGCTCAACCAGAATTTCATTTAATAACATCGCATCTGTGACCAGATAAGCGGCCAGTACTTTATGACCGTTATGCTCACGGTCAATCACCACCGCCTGCTTGACTTGTGGATGGGAAGCAAGCGCACTTTCGATTTCACCCAATTCTATACGGTAACCGCGAATTTTGACCTGAAAATCATTGCGTCCCAGATATTCCAGCTTGCCATCCGGGCGCCAGCGCACTAAATCGCCGGTTTTATACAGGCGGGTGTAACCGCATTCTTTGTCTTTATCTGTGGCAAACGGGTTTGCCACAAACCGTTCGGCAGTCAGTTCAGGCCGGTTTAAATAGCCCCGCGCCAGCCCGGCACCGCCGATATGCAGTTCTCCCGGTGCGCCGACAGGAGACAGATTGCCATAATTATCAAGCACGTAAAGGCGGACGTTATTATTCGCTGTGCCGATATTGGTTGCAGTGTCCCCACGTTGATACACATTCCCGGTTGCCCCGACGGTAACTTCTGTCGGACCGTAAGCATTCAGTACGCTGCTGTATTGGCTGAAATATGCCAGAAAATCCAGGGAGGGTGACTCTCCCGCTGTAATTAATAATTGCAGGGAGGGTAACTCCGTGCCGATTAACAATTTCAAGATGGCCGGGGGTAAGGCGGCAATCTCAATACCTTCCCGTTGAATGAGTCTGGCAACTGCATGGGAATGACGTTCTGTTTCGCTGCAAAGGTAAATGGTCAGGCCATTAAATAAGCTGGAGAATAATTCAAAAACAGAACCATCAAATACATAAGCAGCAAACATTAAAGCTTTTGTTCTCTTTGTCGCATCAAAAAATTCGGCCTGCGTTGCCACCATATGAGCCACATTTTTGTGCTCAATCATAACGCCTTTGGGCTGACCTGTGGTGCCTGACGTGTAAATGATATAGGCCAAATCGGTTGGCCGGTTTATCCGCACCGGATTTTCCACAGACTGGCCTGCGGTGATTGTCCGGTCGTCCGCCGCGATGAGTACCGGTTGTTCCGTGAGTGTTTGGATGTATTCTGCTAATGTGGTCAGATGCCGCTGTTGGGTCAGCACACAGGGCGCCGCTATGTCAGTCAGAATAAATTGTACTCGCTCAGCGGGATAGGCGGGGGAAATCGGCACATAAGCCCCGCCGGCTTTCAGCACCGCCAGTATGCTGATCACCATTTCCAGACTGCGATCAAGATACAGGGCTATCGGCGTGTCAGCCTGCATTGTTTCATTATTCTGTTGCTGATAGCGTGCGCGGATCACATAAGCTAGCTGATTTGCCCGTTCGTTTAATTGTCGATAGGTCAGTGTTTCACCTTCAAACACCAGTGCCACGTTATCCGGTGTTCTTTCCACCTGGCCTTCAAACAGTTGTTGCAGGGTTTTATCCTGCGGATAAGGCGCATCGGTCTGGTTCCAGGTATGCAGCAGGGTATGGCGTTCTTGTGCAGACAGGATATCGAGCGCGGACAGCGGCTGTTTCTGGTCTGCCACAAAGGCTTCCAGCACCCGTTGATAGCTTTCTGTCAGCCTCACGATGGTGGCCTCATCAAACAGGCTGACTGCGTAATTCAGGTAAGCGGTAATGCTGGTTTGCCCGTCGGACATAAACAGGCTCAGGTCAAACTTGGCGGGGCTGTACAGGGAATCGTCCAGTGTCACCGGCCTGAATGGCAGGCGGCTGTCTGACGGATTTTCTTCAAGGCTCTGCAAACCAAACATGACCTGAAAAATCGGGTGGCGGGCGGTATCACGTTCAATATTCAGGGCATCAAGGAGCTGTTCAAACGGCATATCCTGATGGGCCTTGGCTTCGGCAACCTGCTTATGGATCTGCCCAATCAGGGTTTCCACGCTGACAGTTTGTTGCAGTTGCGCCCTTAAGGCCAGTGAGTTGACAAACATCCCAATCAGGGGCTGAGTCTGGGCATGGTGGCGGTTATCGGTTGGAGTCCCCAGTACGATATCGTTTTGCCCGGATAATTTTGCCAGCGTGACATAAAAGGCACTGAGCAACACCGTATACAGGGTCGTTTCCTGTGTTTTTGCCAGACTCCTTAACTGTTCAGAAAGCCGGGTATTCAGCACAAAACTGAAATTACGTCCCTGATAATTCACCTGAGCAGGTCTGGGGCGGTCTGTTGGCAAGGCCAGTGATTCATGGCTGGCTAAAGTCTGTTGCCAGTAAGCAAGCTGGCGTTCACGTATGTCACCTTGTAAATAGTCGCGTTGCCATGCGGCATAATCCCCGTAGGTGATATCCAGAGGCGGAAGCTGGTTGTTCCGGTTTTCCCGCAAGGAGTGGTAAATTTCCGCCAGTTCATCCATAAAGATATCAATTGACCAGCCATCAATGGCGATGTGGTGCCATAACAGTAATAAATAGTGGCTGTCAGCAACCGGATAGTGACACAGGCGCAGGCTAGGTTCTGTGGTCAAATCAAACGGGGTGGCTATTTCAGCGCGAACGGTGTTCAAAAGCGCATTAACATCGTCACAGGATTGGGATTTGATAACCAGATTTTCATGCAATATTTGCTGGTAAATCTGGCCTGCATCATCGCTGTGGTACACCATCTTCATTACTGAGTGGCGTTCAGCCAGCCGGTTAATGGCGGTTTCTAACAGTGGCAGGCAGGCATCATTATCCAGCTGAACCAGATAAGGGATATGATAGGCATCAGAGCCTTGTTCAAACTGCTCGATAAACAGCATCCGCTCCTGAGCAAACGATAATGGGTAGCTCTCCTGTGGCAGGTGGGGGATAACCGTATAGGTCTGCTGTGCCATTTGGGTTATCAGGCCAGCGATAGTTTTCAGCTCAAACAGTTGTGCCAGTGATACCTCGGTTGCCAGAACCCGGCGAATGGCGGCGGTCAGTTTAACCGCTGTCAGGGAGTTGCCTCCAATACGGAAGAAGTTATCCTCAATGCCAACCCGTTTCAGCCCCAATACCTCTTGCCAAATGGCACAGAGCTGAGTTTCCAGTGTATTGCGGGGTGCAACATAACTGTCTCTATTTACCCAGACAGGTTCTGGTAATGCCCGACGATCCACTTTACCATTCAGGGTCAGCGGAATTGATTCAAGACGGGTAAAACTGGCCGGCACCATATATTCCGGTAAGCGGTCAGATAAGTGTCTGAACAGCTCATTATCTGAAAGTTCGCTTTCCGCAACCGTATTTTCCGCAACCAAATAAGCCACCAGTGTTTTATTACCTTCATGTTCGCGATCAATCACTACCGCCTGCTTGATCTGTGGGTGCAAAGCCAGTGCACTTTCAATTTCCCCCAGTTCAATACGATAACCGCGGATCGTGACCTGAAAATCATTGCGCCCCAGATATTCCAGCTTGCCGTCCGGTTGCCAGCGCACCAAATCGCCGGTTTTATACAGGCGGGTGTAACCGCATTCTTTGTCTTTATCTGTGGCAAACGGGTTTGCCACGAAACGTCTGGCAGTGAGTTCTGGCCGGTTTAAATAGCCCCGCGCCAGCCCGGCACCGCCGATATGCAATTCTCCCGGTGCGCCGACAGGAGACAGATTGCCATAACTATCAAGTACGTAAAGGCGGACGTTATTATTCGCTGTGCCGATATTGGTTGCAGTGTCCCCACGTTGATACACATTCCCGGTCGCCTTAACGGTGGCTTCTGTCGGGCCATAAGCATTCAGTACGCTGCTGTATTGGCTGAAATATTCCAGAAAATCCAGGGAGGGAGACTCTCCCGCTGTAACCAATAATTGCAGGGAGGGTAACTCCGTGCCGATTAACAATTTCAAGATGGCCGGGGGTAAGACGGCAATCTCAATATTTTCCCGTTGAATGAGTCTGGCAACTGCATGGGAATGACGTTCTGTTTCGCTGCAAAGGTAAATGGTCAGGCCATTAAATAAGCTGGGGAATAATTCGAAAACAGAACCATCAAATACATAAGCAGCAAACATTAAGGCTTTTGTTCTCTTTGTTGCATCAAAAAGTTCAGCCTGTGTTGCCACCATATGAGCCACATTTTTGTGCTCAATCATAACGCCTTTGGGCTGACCTGTGGTGCCTGACGTGTAAATGATATAGGCCAAATCGGTTGGCCGGTTTATCCGCACCGGATTTTCCACAGACTGGCCTGTAGTAATTGTCCGGTCATCCGCCGCGATGAGTACCGGTTGTTCCGTGAGTGTTTGGATGTATTCTGCCAATGTGGTCAGATGCCGCTGTTGGGTCAGCACACAGGGGGCCGCTATGTCAGTCAGAATAAACTGTACTCGCTCAGCGGGATAGGCGGGGGAAATCGGCACATAAGCCCCGCCGGCTTTCAGCACCGCCAGTATGCTGATCACCATTTCCAGACTGCGATCAAGATACAGGGCTATCGGCGTATCAGCCTGCATTGTTTCATTATTCTGTTGTTGATAATTCTGTTGCAGATAGTATTCGCGGATCACATAAGCTAGCTGATTTGCCCGTTCGTTAAGCTGGTGGTAAGTCAGTGTTTCGTTTTCAAACACCAGTGCCACGTTATCCGGTGTTCTTTCCACCTGGGCTTCAAACAGTTGTTGCAGGGTTTTATCCTGCGGATAAGGCGCATCGGTCTGGTTCCAGGTATGCAGCAGGGTATAGCGCTCCTGTGCAGACAGGATATCGAGCGCGGACAGTGGTTGTTTCTGGTTTGCCACAAAGGCGGTCAGCACCCGTTGATAGCTTTCTGTCAGCCTCACGATGGTGGCTTCATCAAACAGGCTGACTGCGTAATTCAGGCAACCGGTAATCTCGGTTTGTCCATCGGACATAAACAGGCTCAGGTCAAACTTGGCGGGGCTGTATAATGGCTCATCCAGAGTCACCGGCCTGAATGGCAGGCGGCTGTCTGACGGATTTTCTCCAAAGCTCTGCAAACCAAACATGACCTGAAAAATCGGGTGGCGGGCGGTATCACGTTCAATATTCAGGGCATCAAGGAGCTGTTCAAACGGCATATCCTGATGGGCCTTGGCTTCGGCAACCTGCTTATGGATCTGCCCAATCAGGACTTCCACGCTGACAGTTTGTTGCAGCTGCGCCCTTAAGACCAGTGAGTTGACAAACATCCCAATCAGGGGCTGAGTCTGGACATGGTGGCGGTTATCGGTTGGAGTCCCCAGTATGATATCGTTTTGCCCGGATAATTTTGCCAGCGTGACATAAAAGGCACTGAGCAACACCGTATACAGAGTCGTTTCCTGTGTTTTTGCCAGACTTCTTAATTGTTCAGAAAGCCGGGTATTCAGCACAAAACTGAAATTACGTCCCTGATAATTCACCTGAGCAGGTCTGGGGCGGTCTGTTGGCAAGGCCAGTGATTCATGGCTGGCTAAAGTCTGTTGCCAGTAAGCAAGCTGGCGTTCACGTATGTCACCTTGTAAATAGTCGCGTTGCCATGCGGCATAATCCCCGTAGGTGATATCCAGAGGCGGAAGCTGGTTGTCCCGGTTTTCCCGCAAGGAGTGGTAAATTTCCGCCAGTTCATCCATAAAGATATCAATTGACCAGCCATCAATGGCGATGTGGTGCCATAACAGTAATAAATAGTGGCTGTCAGCACTGTCAGCAACCGGATAGTGACACAGGCGCAGGCTAGGTTCTGTGGTCAAATCAAACGGGGTGGCTATTTCAGCGCGAACGGTGTTCAAAAGCGCATTAACATCGTCACAGGATTGGGATTTGATAACCAGATTTTCATGCAATATTTGCTGGTAAATCTGGCCTGCATCATCGCTGTGGTACACCATCTTCATTACTGAGTGGCGTTCAGCCAGCCGGTTAATGGCGGTTTCTAACAGTGGCAGGCAGGCATCATTATCCAGCTGAACCAGATAAGGGATATGATAGGCATCAGAGCCTTGTTCAAACTGCTCGATAAACAGCATCCGCTCCTGAGCAAACGATAATGGGTAGCTCTCCTGTGGCAGGTGGGGGATAACCGTATAGGTCTGCTGTGCCATTTGGGTTATCAGGCCAGCGATAGTTTTCAGCTCAAACAGTTGTGCCAGTGATACCTCGGTTGCCAGAACCCGGCGAATGGCGGCGGTCAGTTTAACCGCTGTCAGGGAGTTGCCTCCAATACGGAAGAAGTTATCCTCAATGCCAACCCGTTTCAGCCCCAATACCTCTTGCCAAATGGCACAGAGCTGAGTTTCCAGTGTATTGCGGGGTGCAACATAACTGTCTCTATTTACCCAGACAGGTTCTGGTAATGCCCGACGATCCACTTTACCATTCAGGGTCAGCGGAATTGATTCAAGACGGGTAAAACTGGCCGGCACCATATATTCCGGTAAGCGGTCAGATAAGTGTCTGAACAGCTCATTATCTGAAAGTTCGCTTTCCGCAACCGTATTTTCCGCAACCAAATAAGCCACCAGTGTTTTATTACCTTCATGTTCGCGATCAATCACTACCGCCTGCTTGATCTGTGGGTGCAAAGCCAGTGCACTTTCAATTTCCCCCAGTTCAATACGATAACCGCGGATCGTGACCTGAAAATCATTGCGCCCCAGATATTCCAGGTTGCCATCCGATAACCAGCGGACTAAATCGCCGGTTTTATACAGGCGGGAGTAACCCCGTGCTTTATCCTCGTCTGTAGCAAACGGATTTGCCACAAACCGCTCGGCGGTCAGTTCAGGCCGATTTAAATACCCGCGCGCCAGTCCGGCTCCGCCGATGTATAACTCTCCGGGAGCACCAATAGGGACAGGCTGCCCGGCATGATTCAACACATAGGCATACATATCATTTAACGGCCGGCCAATATTGGATGCTGTTATCGCGTCATCCTGGGTTAATTTCCTGTAGGTAACATGTACGGTTGTTTCAGTGATCCCATACATATTAATCAGGGCCGGAGAGTGATCGCCGTAATGATCCCACCAGGGTTTTAATTGAACCGGGTTCAGTTTATCTCCGCCGAAAATCACGTAGCGAAGATGGGGAAATTCAGCATCCATATTCAGTGATGCCTCAATAAAGGCATAAAATGCTCCCGGCGTCTGATTTAATACGGTAACTTTCTGATCAGAACAGAGGCGGCTGAATCTGCCGAAATCCTTTGTGTATTCTGTTGTTGGAATAATCAGACGCCCGCCATAGAGCAATGCGCCCCATAATTCCCAGACACTGAAATCAAAGGTGTAAGCATGGTAAAGCACCCAGGTATCATTTTGGTCAAACTGATAATCTCCCTGAGTGGACGCAAATAAACGCACAACATTATGATGTGTCTGCAACACGCCTTTCGGTTGCCCGGTTGTGCCCGAGGTATAGATGACGTAAGCCAGATCCATAGCTCCGCTTACGGGAGCCGGATTTTCTGCCGGCGGGTTTTCTGTCACGGCCTGATCATCCGCCGCTATCAATGCCGGCGGCTCAACCTGTGTCCGGGTATATTCTTCCAGCGTTGCCAGATACTGTTTTTGGGTCACCACACAAGGTGATGCTGTATCCTGCAAAATAAACCGGATACGTTCAGGCGGATATTGCGGAGATATCGGGACATAAGCCCCGCCGGCTTTCAGCACCGCCAGTATGCTGATGACCATTTCCAGACTGCGATCAAGATACAAAGCTACCAGCGTATCAACAGGCATGGGTTCATTGCGCTGCTGCTGATACTGTGCCCGGATCACAGCGGCCAGCTGGTTCGCTTGTTCATTTAACTGGCGGTAAGTCAGCGTTTCCCCTTCAAACACCAGCGCCACGCTGTCCGGTCTGGCTGCCGCCTGAGCCTCAAATTGCTGCTGGAGAGTATGGTCTTGCGGATGCGGTATATCGGGCTGGTTCCAGGTATGCAGTAATGTTTGGCGTTCCTGCTCTAATAAAATAGGTAATTCACTGACTAACAATGCAGGATTGTTGATTAAGGCAACGAATAAGTTTTGTGATCGTTCAAGTATTCTGCTGATATCCAGTTCACTAAAATATTCCTGTCGATAATCTATCGTTATTTTTAGTTCCTGATCATATCCATAATCTTTCAATCGAAAGACGATAGGATAAATATTAAATACTTCATCCAGATGATAATATTGATTTTCGGTAATTTCAGCGGCTGATTCATAAAAACGTTCATAAAATATAGATATGTTGGGTAAAGAAAACCTATGCTGACTCGCAAGCCGAGTAAGATGTGAATGAGGAAATTTACTGTGACGATAACTGTCTTTCAGTGCTAATTCCATTCGCTTAATCTGTTCAATCACACTGGATGTGCTTGAGATGTGACAATACACGGGATACGTACTTGCCTGCATGCCAACAACATATTTTTCTGATTTTTCCCTTCTTCCATGTGTGATCGTGTTAAATACCAACTCTTGTTGCCCGGTAAGTTCTATCATCATAATGGTGATAAGACCAGAAAAGACAGCCAGTAAGTTAGTTTTATGCTCACTGCAAAAAACAAGTAAATCTTTTTTAGTTTTAAGGGGTAATATTAACGTACTATTGCCAGGCCCTGTATTTTTATAGTAAGGCGTTAACTGGTGTATTTCATTTTCTTTTAGAAAATTAAGCCAATAATTTTTATCTTCTTCATAATGAAGAGTGCTTAAATATTCTCTTGCCTTGGTTATTGTTGTTAAATATTGTGGAATATCTGACAGCCATGCTATTGATGTGCTATCCTTAAAGCATTTGTATAATTTATGGACATATTTATGAAGCCGGTATAATCCGACACCATCAATCATAATATGGTGAATTTTAGTGAAGAAATAATAATTTTCATCAGCCAGACGGATCAAGAAAATCTGATATGGCGTTTCCTTCAAATAATCCATTGGTATTTCAAGTTGTTGCTGCATCCAGAGTATTGCTGATTTTTCTGGTTCAGCCTGCATGGCAACATCATGAAATATAATTGTTTCCGGTATACTCTGTTCTTCAATATATTGTATCGCTTCATTATCTGAATTAACCGATATACGCAAGCGCAACATATCAATATGTTGATGTAATACGTTCCACACTTTTTGTAACAGGGCTATATCGACCTCTTCTTCTATTACAGTATACCAATTGAGGTTGTGTATCGGATTATTCTCATAAAGCGCTTGTTCGTAAAACACATCTTCCTGAGAAGGATGGAGGGGATATAAGTTCGGATGCAATGAATTCTCAGATATTATCATAATAAATTATACGAATGTATTCCGTTTACAAGTTATTTGTAATTTATGGTGTAAATGAGTAGATTTAATTATTTGCCTGACCTTAATTAATTTATGTTTTAGCATTGATATAATTAAGGATGCTATATTTTGTTTTATATCTTTCAATATTAAATTGTTATTTTCGGTTAACAGGTATTGGCATCATCTATCATAATGTTATTACAGATAATCTCGCAATCTTTCAACACTCTCCTTCATGAAAAATAGTTAATATTTATCGGCCAATGATTAAGTTTTTATTTTCGATATTTCAAGTATACATCCTTGTTACCTACCTTATCTTTTTAGTTTGTTTTCAGTAATATTATTATTGCTTTTATTTGTCACTTCATGGTCATAAAATCTTTTGCAATGCAATAGTGATTCTCATTTGAGTCGATGTCTATATTATTTTTTGTTTATTATGGCAATTTTTTTATGGTTTATAGATGTAAGGCAGTATATTTAAAGCTCTTTATAATCATCTGCTGATGATTTGATTGCGATATTGGTGTTTTTTATTTTGATAAATAATTTTATTAAGTTATTTTGTTGGTAAGTTATTAATAATATAATAATATTATTTTTGTTGGTGGGTGAACAAAGTTTAAAACTTCGATAGAATTATTATTTTTAGATTTAAAATAATGAATTAATTATAAGCAATATATGAAGGTAAGATCGTTTATTATAAATTTTTATCTCGAATTATATTTGTTCTTGCCGCCTTGATTTTTAATAATCAGATAATCGGAGGTATTTTGTTTAAATTCACCCACGCTTCAAACTTTCACTCGGTGTTTCACCATAGCGTGCTTTATATTCGGCACTGAATCGTCCCATGTGGGCGAACCCCCAACGCAGGGCGACTCCCGTGACATTGCTTGCTTCTCCTGCCAGTAGCTCCGTACGAACATGTTCCATGCGCAAGTCGCGCAAATACTGCATTGGGCTGATAGCCAAAAATTCCCTGAAACCGGAGTAGAGACTGCGAAGGCTGACTCCTGCCACTTGAGCAAGTTGCTCTACCGTAATAGGTTCATGGGCGTGAGCTTGTAAATATTCCTGCACTTTTCGTACATGCCGTGGGCGAATGGAACAGCGACGATTAGCGGGGAGGCCGCTGTAATTATGCTGATGGGTGGACAGCAGGGTAACAGAAAGTAATTGCTCAATCTGACCAGTAATAAGTTTATATTGCAGAATATCAGGTACTTGTGTCGCACATTCAAGCAGATAGAGCATCAGACAGCGCCACGTCTGACAACGTTGCCATTCAAACCCCAGTTCAAATACCAGTGGTTGATCTAAAGGATGCCCCAACTGTCCGATAAGAGTTCTCTCCAGCAAAGAGCGGGAGATCCTGACCATAAACTGGTCATTATCAGCACTCCAGTGCATGGAGGTATGCTGATCCGGGCTGAGGATGGATGCCAGATTCGGTGTTGAATCAAGGTGCTGACCGCCGCTTTCAATACAGGCACAACCTGATAACGGCATCTGAATAAGAAAAAAAGATCCCAATGCGTTCGGATTGATTTCAACATTAGCTCCGTAACGCAGGCGGCTTATGGAAAAGTCTCCAAACGGGATATAGTGCATTCTGGCATCCAGCTTCCGGCTGCTACCCAGTATATTTAGCTGGTGGGGTTTCATCACCCGACCGACCATCGATCTCACTTCATCAAGATCATTGGATGAAAAAAGCAAATGTTCTGGAGAACTGAGGTGAGACTCAATTTTGGATACTGCATTTTTTGGGTCTGCGTACCTTGAATCAGAGCTTTTGGGATCAGAATAATAGTGAGACCACTGATTGCCCATCATTATTAGATACCTCTTTAAACATTTATTAAAGCTATACAGTTTTCTACTAGCAGTATCCACATTTTGCTTAAATGGAAGATATATGATTGTGAATATATTCATGAGGAACCTTACTCATTATTAATATAGTAATGAGTTTCAAACACTCTCATTCTTATCTGTTTTGACGGGCTTTTTTATCCGCTCTCTGCATGTTCTATCCAGACACTGCGTAAATCATAATTACATGACAGATTATGTATTGACCGTTGATTCATACTCTCATTACATAATACCCGTCCCTGTTTTCTTTCAAGGTCTTCTTTTAACTTTAACAAGCTGTAGCAAAACAGAAATACGAGGTAATTGATCATGGCGGAACGATCATTTGTTAAGGAAGTGGAAAAATTACGCCTGGGTCAGGGCGAACTTTTCCGTGGGGAAGGCATACTCGCTGTGACAAAAGCGTTGTTGGAATCAGGCGTTGCTTATATTGCAGGTTATCAGGGAGCGCCCATTTCCCATCTGATGGATGTTCTGGCTGATGCGCAGGAAATCCTTTCCGAATATGGTATTCGTTTTGAAAACAGCGCCAGTGAAGCAACCGCCGCTGCCACACTTGCTGCTTCTGTTAATTATCCATTACGCGGTGCTGCCATATTTAAGGCGACTGTAGGCACAAATGTTGCTTCAGATGCATTAGCAAATCTGGCATCTGGTGGTGTTTTAGGCGGTGCGCTGATTATTGTCGGTGAAGATTATGGTGAAGGTTCTTCCATCATGCAGGAGCGCAGCCATGCGTTTGCGATGAAATCCCAGATCTGGTTGCTTGATCCGCGTCCCAATCTGCCTTCAATTGTGCAGGCAGTAAAAATGGGGTTTGAGTTGTCGGAAGCCAGCCATACACCAGTGATGTTGCAGATGCGTATTCGTGCCTGTCATGTGCATGGTCGGTTTGTTTGTGCAGATAATCGCGTATCAGCGTTCAAAATAAAAGATGCATTAGTAAATCCGGCGCGTGAGCTCAATCGCATTGTTCTGCCTCCTGCCAGTTTCTTACATGAGAAAGAGAAAATTCAGGAACGCTGGCCTGCTGCTGTGCGCTTTATTCAGCAGAATGAATTGAATGAATTTTTTGCTGAAAGCGCTGATGACATAGGTATTGCGTTGCAGGGAGGATGCTATAACACCGTGATCAGAGCCTTAAATTTGTTAGGGCTGGCGGATGTGTTCGGTAATAGCCGGATTCCGCTGTATGTCATGAATGTGGCATATCCATTGCTTGATGAGGAATTTGAACGCTTTTGTTATGGCAAGCAGGCAATTTTAGTATTGGAAGAAGGTCAACCTAATTTTGTAGAACAAAATGTCGCTAATATCTTACGGCAGCGTGATATTACCATTCGGTTACATGGTAAAGATTTACTGCCAATGGCGGGAGAATACGATACAGCCACTGTGTTGGCGGGAGTTCGTGCTTTCCTTGAACGTTACGACAAGGTTGAAGCCGAAGTAACGGTCGCTGCCTGTCAGGCGCGCATTCCGGCTGTTACTTTACCTGCTGAAGATTTATCAGATAAAAACTCATCAGACAAAAAATCATCAGTTACAAAAAATAATGTGGTTCATACCCGCCCACCCGGATTTTGTACGGGCTGCCCGGAGCGTCCGATCTTTACCGCTATGAAGCTGATAGAGCGGGAACTGGGGCAACATCATGTCAGTGCGGATATTGGTTGCCACCTGTTTGCCATCTTGCCCCCATTCAATTTGGGGAATACCACGATGGGATATGGGCTAAGTGCAGCGAGCGCGGCAGCATTAAGTGCGCCAGTCGCGAATAAGCGAGCGATTTCAGTGATGGGAGATGGGGGATTCTGGCATAACGGGTTGACGAGCGGTATTGCTAACAGTGTTTTTAATCGCAGTGACAATTTGACCATTATTGTGGACAACAGCTACACCTCTGCTACAGGTGGGCAGGATATACCATCTTCAACTGCTTTCAACTCCAGTCGCAGCACGGGTCATGATATTGAAAAAGCGGTTAAAGGTGTTGGAGTGAAGTGGATACGCACGATCAAACGTACCTATGACCTCAAGGCCATGATCCATACTTTGCGGGAAGCACTGACAACAGGTAAACGGGGACCGAAAGTCGTGGTCGCACAGAGTGAATGTATGTTGAATAAACAGCGCCGTGAGAAGAAAAGGAACAAAGAGGCAATAGCGGCAGGGCAACGAATAGTGCGTGAACGTTTTGGCGTTGATCCTGATACTTGTACCGGAGATCACTCTTGTATTCGTTTGTCTGGTTGTCCTTCACTGTCGATTAAGCCAAATCCTGATCCCTTGCGTACCGATCCGGTGGCAACAGTATTGAATAGCTGTGTGGGCTGTGGATTGTGCGGGGAAGTTTCCCATGTCGCGGCGTTGTGCCCCTCTTTTTTCAAGGCCCGGATCATAACCAACCCCAACTACTGGGAGCGGTTGCTCCATTGGATTCGTAAAGGGATCATCGGTTACTTGCAACGTTGTGATACTAAACGTCGCGAGCGATATGACGCTTAAAAGCCAGTCCCTGTAGGCTCTAAGGGGAAATTATGTTTATGTCATCATCCATTCAGTCTCCGATTATGAAACCGAAAATCCAACCTATCAAAATTGCGATTTTGGCAATGGGAGGTGAAGGCGGTGGTGTACTGGCAGATTGGATCGTCAATTTGAGTGAAGAGTATGGTTATTTTGCTCAGGTAACATCCGTACCCGGTGTCGCACAACGGACAGGTGCGACGATCTATTATGTTGAACTGTTCCCCGGAGCAGATGATCCGGATGTTCCAGCGCCGGTACTGGCATTAATGCCGACGCCCGGAGATGTGGATATTGTACTGGCTTCTGAGTTAATGGAAGCCGGACGCGCAGTTCAGCGCGGCTTTGTGACGCCGGATCGTACTACGCTGATCACTTCAACTCACCGTGTATTCTCAATGGAGGAGAAAACAGCAATGGGAGATGGGCGTGTGGATAGCCATGTCCTGATCCAGCAATCAAGACAGGCTGCGTTGCGTTTTGTCCATTTTGACATGGCATGGATGGCAGAAAAGAGCGGTAGTGTGATTAGTGCTGTGTTATTTGGGGCACTCTGTGGTACGGGGATCTTGCCATTCAGCCGTATGCATTTTGAAAAAACGATTATCAAAGGAGGCGTGGGGGTAAAACCTAGCCTGCAAGCGTTTGGATTGGGGTTGAGCAGGGTACAGTCAGAAGAGTCTGGCTATCAGCCTTGCTATCATCGTTCTCATCATGAGCATTCTCAATATGGCCGCTTAAATCGTAATCGTTTCAGCCATAACTGTACCAATGACGAGCGCATAAACGTTTTTTTATTGCATATTCGAAAAACATTGCCTTCTTCTACCCATGAGATTGCTGCTGAAGCAGTCAGGCGTTTGGTGGATTATCAGGATCCGGCTTATGCCGATTTATATCTTGAGAGGTTGCAGAATCTGATGGAGCAGACTGGAAAACATCATCAGCGACTACTGTGTGAAACTGCCCGTTATCTGGCGTTGTGGATGACTTATGAAGATACCATCCGGGTGGCAGATCTGAAAATCAGAGCCAGGCGGTTCGAGCGGGTTCATAAAGAAGTGCGGGCACATAGTAAACAGGTTGTTGAAATTAATGAATTCTTTCATCCCAGAATGGAAGAGATCTGTGACACCTTGCCCGCCAATGTTGGTCGCTGGTTATCCCGTCCTCATTTTGTAAACCGGACACTGACAAAACTACTCAGCCGCGGTCGTGTAATTACCACCAGTTCAATTTGGGGATTTCTGTTGCTGTATACGCTGGCGGGTTTACGCCGTGTCCGCCGCCGTACCTTGCGTTTTCAGCATGAAACCGAACGGATTGAAAACTGGTTGCAGCGGATCGTGATTGCGGCAAAACATGACCCGGAGTTGGCTGTGGAAATTGCCCTATGTCAGCAGTTGATTAAAGGATACGGTGATACCCATAGCCGTGGATTGCGTAATTTTCAAAGCCTGATGGGTATCATTGATCGCCATCTCGTTCATCTGTCTCCGGCCAACTTGCGACAACTGCGTGAGGCAGCATCAGCGGATGAAGATGGCAACCGGTTACGTGAGTACCAACAGCATCTTGAAGCAACTATCTTAGAACAAAGTACTAAAACGACAGTATTAAAACGACAACATTGAGGAGGAGTCACTGATGAGCCTGCTTAGATTTGTACAGCCTCATAAGATTCGATTTTCTGAATGTGATCCTGCGGGGATTGTGTTTTATCCCCAATATTTTGTGATGTTCAACAATTTGTTCGAAGACTGGTTCGATGAATTAACTTCAATCGGATATGCCAATTATATTGCTAAGCATCGCTTTGGCCTGCCAACTGTTCATTTAGAGGCAGAGTTTAAGGCGATCAGCAGAATGGGAGATCAGGTTTGGCTGGAATTAAATGTTGAACAGATAGGCAAAAAATCACTGAAACTACGCCAGCGCTGTATCAGCAGGGAAGGAGAATTAAGGATGAGTGCTGTTCAGACTTATGTTACGACATCACTGGATACCCATCAGGCCATCCCAATCCCTGATGAACTTTATTACTCATTAACTAAATCAATTCCTTAATTAAAAAAATGCCTTAATTAAAACAATGTCTCAACTATATAACCTTAACTAAATACCTTGACTGAATCCCTGAACTGAACTTATGCGCCGTGGCAGGTATGGTGTAACAGGAGATAAATCATGAACAAAAAAAATATGAACATCGTATGTATTGGCGGCGGGCCAGCGGGTTTGTATTTCGGTTTGCTGATGAAGTTACAGAATCCTGATAACCGTGTTGTCGTGATCGAGCGTAATCGTCCCTATGATACTTTTGGTTGGGGAGTGGTGTTTTCGGACGCAACATTGGAAAACCTGAATGTGGCAGATGCGGTATCAGCCAGTACCATTGGTGCAGAATTCAGCCGTTGGGAAAATATTGATATCCACTTCAAGGGAACGGTAAATCGTAGCGGCGGTCATGGATTTATCGGTATTGGCCGTAAAAAATTACTCAATATCCTGCAAGATCGCTGCCAGCAGTTGGGGGTTGAGTTGGTATTCGAAACACAGGTTAAGGACGAACAGGAAATCGCCCGAAGATACGATGCCGATTTGCTGATTGCTTCTGATGGGATCAACAGCCAAACCCGTACCCGCTATGCTGATGCCTTTGAACCTGATGTTGATCAACGCCATTGCCGTTTTGTCTGGTTGGGAACCTACAAAGTATTTGATGCTTTTACATTTTTGTTTGTTGAAACAGAACATGGCTGGTTTCAGGCTCATGCCTACCAATTTCAGGAAGGGCTATCGACTTTTATCGTTGAAACGACAGAAGGGGAGTGGTTGGCCGCAGGTATCGATAAAATGTCACAGGAAGAGGGCATTGCATATTGTGAAAAGATATTCGCACCGTGGCTGGATGGATATGAGTTGATATCCAATGCAGCGCACTTACGCGGGGCTGCTATTTGGATCCGTTTTCCTCGTGTCATCTGTAATCATTGGGTGCACTGGATCAGGCCGGAGGGCGGTAACGGCAAAAATGTACCAATCGTATTAATGGGGGATGCTGCCCATACCGCCCATTTTTCTATTGGCTCCGGGACAAAACTGGCATTAGAAGATGCGATTGAACTGACTAACAGTCTGAAAACGCATCAGGGAGATTTGTCTGCGGGCTTGTCACATTACCAGAAAGTACGCAGTGTGGAAGTGTTGAAAATCCAGAATGCGGCACGTAACTCCACGGAATGGTTTGAAAATGTAGCGCGCTATGAAGATTTTCCACCGGAACAGTTTGCGTATTCTTTGCTGACACGTTCACAACGTATTTCTCATGAAAATCTGAGGTTGAGGGATAAAACGTGGCTGGAAAGTTATGAACGTTGGTTCAATCAGCAGCCTGACCAACAATCTCCCTTAACTCCACCGATACTGACACCTTATCCGGTGCGGGGAGTAACCCTGAAAAATCGTGTCGTGGTTTCCCCTACCCTACTGTATAAGGCAGTGGATGGCATTCCGGGGTTATTTCATCAGGTTCATCTTGGCAGCAGAGCATTGGGCGGTGCGGGGTTGGTGATCGCCGAAATGACAGCAATTTCACCTCAGGCGCGTGTGACTCCTGCGTGCACAGGATTGTGGAATGACCAACAAGTGCAGGGATGGAGGCTGATTACCGATTTTATCCATCAGAACACAGATACCCTGATCGGTATTCAATTGGGGCATGCGGGACGACGGGGTTCAACCCAACGGGGATGGGAACAGTCTGACCATCCGTTGCCGGAAGGAAACTGGCCTCTGGTTTCAGCATCGGCTGTGCCTTATTTATCAGAGAGTTCACAAATTCCGGCAGCTATCACAAGGGCACAAATGAGTGAGGTTATTGCACAGTTTGTCGCGGCAACCCGCCGGGCTATTGATGCGGGTTTTGATTGGCTGGAAATTCAGGCTGCCCACGGTTACCTGCTTTCCAGTTTTATTTCACCAGTAACTAATCTGCGTGATGATGAATATGGCGGTTCACTGGAAAATCGACTTCGCTTCCCGTTAGCTGTTTTTAAAGCGGTACGTGATGTCTGGCCGGCTGATTTGCCGATATCTGTGCGCATTTCTGCCACTGATTGGGTTGAGGGAGGAACTAGCATTGATGAAGCTGTCTTGATTGCCCGGCACTTCCACAATGCGGGGGTGGATATGGTGGACTGCTCCACAGGGGAAGTTTCTGCTGAACAACGGCCTGTTTACGGGCGCATGTACCAGACTCCGATGGCTGATCGTATTCGTAATGAGGGCAATGTGCCGGTTATAGCGGTTGGTGCGATTACAGACGCTGATCAGATCAACGGAATTATTGCGTCAGGTCGTGCCGATCTCTGTGCTTTATCACGTCCATTTTTATCCGATGCGGCCTGGTTGCTACATGAATGTGCCAGATATGGCTGGACAAACGTTGATTGGCCGAAACCCTATCTTTACGGCAAACAGCAACTGGAACACCAATTGATGCAGATACAGAGAGGTGTTCAATAGATTTCAGGTTAGCTTCCAAATCACAGTTACCATCCGTACAGGAGATACCCATGTCTCAACAAGAAAATGTCCAACCACATGATCAATATCGGGAAAATATTATCGGTCGCGCTAATGTAGCCGATAACCCTGAACTGTTGGCTTATTACAAAGAACTGGAGAAGCACAGAACAGGCGCACTCTGGACAATCGCCAATAAAATTGAACCGTGGCAACCGAAATCAGCTTCGGTTCCGGTACTTTGGCGTTATAGCGTTCTGCGTGAACATGTCCTGAAATCTGCTGATTTGGTTACACCGGAAAAAGCGGGTCGTCGTGTGGTCTATCTGAACAATGCTGGAGATCCGGGTTCATCCAGTGCCGTGGGGCTACTTTATTCCGGGATTCAGACTATGCGGCCGGGAGAAGCGGCATCAGCTCATGCTCACTCCTCGTCCGCTCTGCGTTTTATTATGGAAGGGCGCGGAGCTTATACCATTGTTAATGGACAGAAGATGCCGCTGGAAGCGAATGATTTTGTTTTGACCCCCGGTGGGACATGGCATGAACATGGCGTTGATCCTGATGGTTCACAATGTATCTGGCAGGACGGTCTGGATATTCCGTTGGTCAATGTACTGGAAGCTGGTTTTTATAAGGTACATCCTGATTTACGTCAGGCGGTAACAGAACCCGTAGATGCCTCTGTTGCTCTTTGGGGAGCGCCGGCCTTGCGCCCGCAAAATATCGGTTGGGATAAACCTTATTCTCCATTGTTCAAATATCAATGGGAGCCAACCTATGCAGCGCTGCAACGTTATGCCCGTGTTTCAGAAGGTTCACCATTTGATGACATGCTGATGCACTACACTAATCCGCTGACCGGAGGCCATGTGATGCCAACTCTTGGTGCCAGTATGCAGCTATTACGCCCCGGATTCGTTGGTAAGGCGCACAGGCATACTGGTAGTTTCATTTATCAGGTAGCGAAAGGACAGGGCTATTCTGTTATTGATGGTCAGCGGTTTGACTGGCAGGAGCGGGATATTTTCTGTGTTCCTTCATGGGCACTGCATGAACATGTCAATACATCACAAACGGAAGATGCCTGTTTATTCTGTTTCAACGACCTGCCGGTGATACGGGCATTACAGTTGTATTATGAAGAAGCCCTGGCCGATAACGACGGACATCAACGAGTAGGAGAATAAAGATGCGTTTAATCACTTATCGTACCGAAATAACCGCTGCTGCACGGTTGGGGGCGATTATAAATAATCATGTGGTGGATTTGGCAAAATTGGCTGCCCATGCCGGAAGTGTCTTACCGGATAACATGCTGGACTTTATCGAATTGGGACCATTGGCCGTAAACAGTACAACCATATTGTTAAATTCGTTTGAAGGTCTATGGCCAATCGGCGTGGCCCGGCCATTGGAGAATGTAGAAATTCTGGCTCCTATTCCCCGCCCGCGCAAAAACATTTTCGGCATTGGGCTGAATTATGTTGAACATGTTGAGGAATCCAGTCTGTCTCTCGATACGGCAAAAGATCTGCCAAAAGAGCCGATTATTTTTTCTAAGCCACCAACCACAATCATTGGTCCGGGAGATGCGATTGAACACAATCATGAAATCACCCGGCAATTGGATTGGGAAGTGGAGTTAGCCGTGATTATCGGGCAGCGTGCGAAGGGTGTACCGGAGTCTGACGCACTGAAATATGTTTTTGGTTATAGTTTGATTATCGACATGAGTGCCCGTGACTGTCGCCGTGCCGGGCAGTGGATCTACTCTAAAGGTCAGGATACCTATGCACCTTTCGGCCCTTGCATTGTCACTGCTGATGACATTCCCGACCCGCATAATCTTGCTTTGAGTCTGAAAGTTAATGGAGTGACTAAACAGGATTCCAATACTCATCATATGTTATTCAAAGTTAATGCTTTGATCGCAGATATCAGTAAGGGTATTACACTGGAGCCGGGAGATATCATCGCTACAGGAACGCCATCAGGTGTCGGGGCGGGACGTGATCCGCAGGAATGGCTATGGCCGGGGGATGTCATTGAAGCACATCTTGAGAAAATAGGTGATTTGCGCCACCCCGTTATTGCTGTGTAAATATTCATATAGCGGGTATAAAGAAAACAGGAGCCTGATATGTTGAATCTTCCTAAATTCAAGGCAGCTACGGTACAGGCTGCGCCGATCTTTCTGGATACAGAAGCGACAGTTGATCTCGTTTGCCAGCTTATCCATGAGGCGGCAGATAATGACGCCAGTCTGGTGGCTTTTCCTGAAGTATTTATTGCGGGTTATCCCTATTGGAACTGGGTAATGACGCCCGTTCAGGGCAGTCCGTGGTTTGAAAAACTGTGCAAATCTGCTATTGAAGTGCCGGGGGCTGAGATCCATAAAATCGCTCAAGCTGCTGCTCGTCATCATATCAATGTTGTGATTGGCGTGAATGAACGCAGTCCCACAGGTATTGCAACGCTCTATAACACACTGGTGACTATTTCTGATGACGGGCGTATTTTGGGACGCCATCGTAAACTGGTTCCGACATGGGCTGAAAAACTGACATGGGCGAATGGTGATGCTTCTTCATTAAAAGTGCATGATACGAGTATTGGCCCACTGGGGGTGCTGGCCTGTGGTGAGAATACCAACCCGTTGGCACGTTTTGCTTTGTTATCTCAGGGAGAGCTGGTACATGTTGCCAGTTATATCTCCCTGCCTGTTGCACCAGCAGATTATGATATGGCTGAGGCGATCCGTTTACGTGCGGCTGCGCATTGCTTTGAAGGTAAGGTTTTTACCCTCGTTTCCTGTTCCACTATTTCCGCGGAAATCGCACAGGCTATGACAGCCAGCCATCCCGAAGCTGAACAATTGCTGGCACGGTCTAATAGTGCGTTTACGGGAGTTGTCGGGCCGGATGGGCGTGTAATTGGTCATCCCCTGATTGATAAAGAAGGAATTGTCTATGCGGAAATTGATCTGAACCGTTGTATTCAACCCCGCCAGATGCACGACATAACAGGGCATTACAACCGTTTTGATATTTTCGATTTGAAAGTGAATCGTCGTGCTACGAATGCGATCCAGTTTACCGATTCATCGGATCAGGCAGATTCTAATTTGTGTACTGATTGGGCTAATCCCACACAAGATGATCGCTTATGAGTGAGAGCTTGGGCTAGGCACATTCGCTCCGGGATTCGGTTCACTGTTATCTTGAATAGATACCAGGGTCTTAAACTGGCCAGCGAAGTGAGAAGGTGCAGGCAAATAAAATGTAGGGATTCGGGTATAATAGTGAAAGATTATTAATACTCTGAATATATACCCTATAGTTTTCAGAATGCAGCCAACAAAACTGTAATTGGAAAGATGGGGGGATAGCAGTTTAACCAAAGGCCTGCATATGACGCGCTACGAACAATTGGCAGTAACGATCCGCCAACAGATAGAGGATGACATTTGGCAAGTGGGGGACAGGCTGCCATCACTGCGGGAATCGGTGAAATCGTCGGGATTAAGTTTGATGACGGTGCTGCAAGCCTATCAATTATTAGAAAGTCAGGGCTGGATCGTGGCACGTCCGCAATCAGGCTATTATGTTGCCCCGCGGATAAAACCGTTTGCAGCGGCAAAAGGGGGAAAGAAACTGAATCTGAGTGAAAATGTGGAGATTAGCGCCTCAATTTTTGATGTCTTACAAGCGGGTAAAGATCCACGAATCGTTCCTTTTGGTTCCGCATTTCCTGATCCTTCCTTGCTGGTAGAACCCAAGTTAGCCAAAACACTGGCCTCAGTCGCTCGTCGCTTTGTTCCCCACAGTTCATTGGCTAATTTACCACCGGGAAATGAACGATTGAGGCGTAACATATCCCGCCGTTATGCCGCACAAGGTATCCATGTTTCTCCTGATGAAATTGTGATCACAGCAGGTGCAATGGAATCGTTGAGTTTTAGTTTACAGTCAGCGACTTCCCCCGGAGATTGGGTAGTGATTGAGTCACCGGCTTTTTATGGTGCATTACAGGCCATAGAGCGTTTACGTTTGAAAGCTATTGCTATAAAAACAGATCCGAAAACAGGTATTGATTTGGATGTACTGGAAGAAGTTGTTGGTAAATATCAAATAAAAGCTTGCTGGCTGATGTCCCGATTTCAGAATCCGTTGTGTGTCAGTATGCCGACAGAAAATAAACAGCGGTTAGTTGAAATTCTGAACCGAAGCGGCATTATCCTGATTGAAGATGATGTTTATGGCGAACTCTATTTTGATCAGGATCCGCCGATGCCAATCAAAGCATGGGACAAGGAAAATAATTTCATGCACTGTGCATCCTTTTCAAAATGTCTCGCTCCCGGGTATCGCGTCGGATGGGTCGCTGCGGGAAAACATGCGATAAAGATCCAACAATTGCAGATGATGAGTACCGTTTCAGCCAGTATCCCCACACAGTTGGCGATTGCGGAATACCTGACTCAGGGAGGGTATGATAACCATATAAGGCGGTTGCGGCGTCAATTGGAACAAAGGCAAATTCAGATGCTGCGGGCAGTCAGTGAATATTTCCCTCCGTCGGTCAAAGTTAACAGCACTCGTGGAGGTTATTTTATCTGGCTGGAATTCGAACCGCCTTTCAATGCTAATCGGTTATATCAACAGGCGCTGGCTAAAGGCATCAGCATTGCACCCGGTAGCATGTTTTCCACCAGTTCTCAGTTTGATCACGCTTTCCGGTTGAACACTTCGTTTGCGTGGAATGAAATTCAGGCGGCAGCCATGAAAACATTGGGAAGTTTGTGCCGTATGTTATTAAAGGAATACGGGTAATTAATCACATTTTAATTGTTTCTCGGTTGCGGCAGGAAAAATTATTTGCGAAGTTTGCAATTGGACGTTTATTGCCTCTTCAGGTGTAAGTAGAACAGTAAGAGTAGTGAAAGGGGGAGCATGAGAATGAAATGTTTCGATTATGCAACGTTACCAAGAGAACAATGGGCTGGAGGGATCGGAGAAGTAAGGGATATTGTTTGCTGGCCGGTTGCTGATGATTTCGCTTGGCGTGTCTGCTTCACATCTATTTATCAAAATGGGGCACTGGGGCAATTTCCTGATATTGATCGCTCCATTGTATTATTGAAGGGAAAAGGCATCCGTTTAACCAGTCCGGGTTTTCTGGAACATGAGTTGGTGAAAAAAATGATCCCCTTCCATTTTTCCGGTGATATTCGGGGACATGCTGAACTGTTGGATGGATCTGTTCAATGCTTTAATATCCTGACTCGCCGTTCTTCCTGGGGTTCTGAAATTTCTGTTGTGACTGCTGAACGTCGTTTACCGACATCTCACAGCGGGGTGCTGTATGTTCTGAGAGGGCGTTGGGAAATGTCCGGCACAAATTCTGTTCAGCTTGCTTTTGGGCAAGGTGCATGGTGGTTGCCGGAAGATATACGGGAAGGAGCGATTAAACCGTTAGTTGCAGACAGCCAGTTGTTGTGGGTGGATTTACATCCGAATGAGTAAATATTAATGAATTTATCATTAGGGCTAGTTTGGCGATATTAATTTGAACTGAAGTCATTATTAATAAGCCCCTTTTCAGGGGCTATATTAAAATTCCCCACTATACAAATTTGTTTTCATTTTACTCATTTTGAGGAAATTCTTCTAAATAGAAATTAAAATGATAACTGCTGACTTTTTCAAACCGCATATAGGGTGGTTTTGTTTCATCATAAGCAACAATATCAAGGTCGGTGCCATTATATTTAAAATAAACAGCACCATGAGTTACTACGATATTCTGATCATTAAATACAGCTACGGAGGTAACATATAGTTGCCCATCTTTTGGTATCAGGCCAACGACTTCATAGTCGCCATCTGAATAACAGTTTACTGCATCAGGAATGGTATAAGTTTGGATATTTGCCCTAAATACCTGATCTATTCCTGATTCGTTAATCAATTTTATTGCCAGCAAATCACGGTTTGACGGAGATACAATAAACTTTGACAAACCTTGAATATCACTAATATCAGCCTGACTTGTATCCCATTCGCGATAAATTTGTCCTGCTTGACTATCACTGCCATGCCGCCAGGCAAAAACTATTGACTCCAGGCCAACTTCGACAGAAAGAAACTTATCATTTAGTGGAGTGCCTATTAAATTTACTTCCGTACTATTTTCTGGGTATTGATAAGAACTACCAGTGTAATCCTTTTGGGTATAAAATATAGCCCCATTGGCGAGCTGAGTTTTAGACATAATAGATATTCTCCTTACGTTTATTGCAACAATGTCAAACTAGAATAAGGAGCAGGAATTATGTGTCAAGGTAGTGGGTAACTCTTATATTGAGACATGGTTTTAAAAAATATTTGTTTAAATTTGGACGTATGAAAATTAATAAATGAGAGCGTTTTTATTTGACAAGGTTTTATTTTATTTAATATCTATAATATTTATTACTTTAATAGCCTTTTAGAGAAATTATTTTAATAAGCATTAGTGAAAGTGGTATGTCTAAAAAACAAATTTAGTTATTTTAGGTGCTTTGTGATCACTTCACACTTCAGTAAGCGCATGTTTACCGTGCGCTTACTTCTGGGCAATCCAGCACTTAAATTGTTTCAAAATATTGTTTTACAATTTCTCTGCCAATTTCAAATGATGCTGTAGCGGCTGGTGAAGGGGCATTGCAAACGTGCAGTGAGCGATGGCCGGTCACAAAGTGAAAATCATCCACCAGTTTGCCATCGACTGTTAATGCCTGGGCACGAACACCCGTTGATCCCGGTATGATATCTTCGGGCTGTAAATCAGGAATGAGCTGACGGGCATTATCAGTAAAAAGCTGACGTGAACATGAACGACGTATTTCTGCCAGGCCTTCATCGAAATAGCGTGTGGCAATTTTCCAGAATCCTTTGTAAGTCACTACTTCCGTCAGATCCCGCAGATTGAAATCTGTTTTATGATAGCCTTCACGCTTAAATGCCAATACTGCATTAGGGCCAACATCCCGTTTACCATTGTACATGCGTGTGAAATGAACACCTAAAAACGGAAAATCAGGGTTGGGAACAGGGTAAATCAAGTGATTGACCAAATAGTTTTTACTACTATCCAATACATAATATTCACCACGGAATGGCACAATCTTCATACCAGTATCATAGCCCGCCAGCCTAGCAATCCTGTCGCTGTGTAGTCCGGCACAGTTCACCAGCCATTTGGCCTGATAACCGCGTTGTTGAGTTTGTACTTCAACATAATCACTATGTTCACGGATAGCTTTTACCTGTTGTTGACAATGAATATCTCCGCCTCTTGTTTGTATGATCTCAGCCAGTTTTGCTGCAATTTCCTGATAATTCACGATCCCCGTATCCGGCACTAAAATTGCTTCAAGACCATTGACATAAGGCTCACGTTCTTTCAAAGCAGATTGTGATAACTGACTGACATTAAGATCGTTTTGTAAACCTCGTTGATAAATATTTTCTAATAAAAGGAGTTCTTTTAATTGCGTAGCAACAATAATTTTGCCGCAGCGATCATAATATAAGCCATGTTCTTGGCAAAACTGATATATCGTTCGATTGCCTTTTTTCGCCAGACGTGCTTTCAGACTGCCGGGAGTGTAGTAAATGCCAGAATGGACAACATTGCTGTTATGACCACTCTGATGAGCAGCCACATTCTTTTCTTTATCCAATACCAGCAGGCGTAAGCGTGGATGATGTTCTTGCAGGGCATTGGCAGTACCAAGCCCGACTAATCCTGCACCAATAATAATAACGTCATACATTTTTACTTTGCCTCTTTAATTAATTGTTTTTTCTCAATTGGCTCCAAGGTCATGCTTGCTGCTATTGTCCCGTAATACTGTCCGGTAATGTTTATAGCGCAGGAGATGAATACCACCTGATAACACAATCGGCATTCTGCCCGCTAAATCTGTCCATATGTCCGGCTTGATTAAAAGAATAGCGGCAATAGTGAAGAGAACTCTTTCCAGCCAGTGGACCTTAATCATCCAGAAGTTGGAGGTTGCAATAGAGAGAGAATAAATACCAATTAATGCCATCATTATCATGTAAAGAATGGACAGCACATTCAAGTCACTGCCTTGCATCAATAATGCGGGGTTGTATACCAAAATAAAAGGGATGATAAATCCGGGTAAAGCCAGCCGGACAATAATGTCTATTTCGAAAATCCAACGGTTTTTCGTGAAGCTATCTACATAAACACCAACTATTCAAAAAAATTAATAAGATTCATAAAAAATGACACTTAGACATTATAAATAAGCAGTTACATTATAGCGTCAAGATTTGTCTCACAGGAAAGTAACATGTTACAAATATTAACGACTCAAACATCTCGCTTGGAACTGACTGAAAGTATTATTGCAGCTAAACTTGCTAAAAATCTTTCATGGAAAGAAATTGCAAATGGTATAGGAATGAATGTTGCTTTTGTCACGGCGGCTTTACTTGGGCAACATCCGTTGCCTATAGAGGCAGCAAAGAAGGTTGTTGAACAATTAGGTCTTACGGATGATGCGGTAAAGCTTCTACAGGCTGTCCCTATGCGAGGTTCAATTCCAACTGGAGTACCAACTGATCCAACGATTTATCGTTTCTATGAAATGTTGCAAGTATATGGAACAACATTAAAAGCATTAGTACATGAACAATTTGGTGATGGTGTTATTAGCGCAATTGATTTTAGATTAGATATTAAGAAAGTCGAAGATCCAGAAGGCGGAAGCCGAGCAGTAATAACTTTGGATGGTAAATATTTACCTACGAAACCGTTTTGATGATTAGTTTTTAGAAATAAGCCAGCATCATTTTATGAAGCTGGCTTATTGATTAATATGATTTTTTTAAGTCTATACTCTTCATCTTTCAAGTTGCTGCTTTGTTGATTATTTAATACACGACCGTTTGATTGACCAGATGTTGTGTAATTTGTCGTTAAAATACGCACTGACTTGCATATTTTTCATTTAGCAAGGTACTGCTTGGTAACATTAGATGCTATTAATGGGTAATAAGTTATTTGAAATATAGAGAACAGAGATAGATGTCACAATCATAAAATTAATAGTTTTCTCCACTTATTCTTTTAGAAATTTGAACGGAATCATGTCCTTGTTCAACATAATTAATTCCATAGTTAATTAATGTTTTTCATAGTAAAAACATTTCATATTGGAACCCGAAAGTTATTGAAAGAATCAATCTGGCAAATTCAAAAATAATGATAATGAATTCCTAAAGTTATTATTCATTTAAGAATCATTGAGAAAAAAAATCAGGTGTATGTGAATGTTAATAATTGAGAGGGGGCAAAAAATACCGTAGTGTCATGCCACTAGTATGTAAGACATATAAGGTATCAAGATAAAATGCAATAAATTACTGTATTTTTTAGCAGAAAAATTACTCTGCTATTCACTCATTAGGAGATAGAATCATGGCTGCTGCACACACTAATATTCACTACTATGATATATCCACCTGTTATGCTCGTATTTCAGTATTAGATACTGGCGGTAATCGGCTCCCGGTTCTTTTAATACATGGTAATTCAAGTAGTAAAGAGATATTTCGCCACCAGATAGAATACTTTAAAAAGGACTATCGGGTTTTAGCTCTGGATTTACCGGGACATGGTGCATCTTCTAATGCCAGTGATCCACGTCAGACATATTCAATGCCAGGTTATGCCCGCACCGTTATTGAAGTACTGGATAAGCTCGGCATTAACAGAGTGGTTGTTTTGGGCTGGTCATTAGGGGGACATATCGGGCTGGAAATGCTGGCACTGTACCCCAAAATGATTGGACTGATGATTTGTGGTACACCCCCTGTAGCTGCTGGTAAAGAAAATGTCGCACTTGGTTTTCGTCAAAGTGAGCATATGAGGCTTGCCGGGAAAGTTGATTTCACTGAAGAAGATGTGAAGAATTATGCCTATCAAACAGTGGGCGTTAACGCTCCTCATGAGCCGTTTATCCTTGAGGCAGTAGCAAGAACAGATGGGTTGTCACGCCAATATATGTTTGAAGCTTTTACTTCCCCACAGGCAACAGATCAAAAGTTATTGGCTGAAACAAGTAAAATACCTTTGGCTATCGTGAATGGTGCAGGTGATCCTTTCATCAATGCCGAATATGTTGAAAATTTGAATTATCAAAACCTTTGGCAAGACCAAGTATTTAGTTTGGTCGGTGTGGATCATGCACCGTTTTGGGAAGCACCAGCCAGGTTTAATCCGATATTGTCTGATTTTCTTTCTGATTTCCAATAACATCGATTAGTTAATTGAAAATATTATTGGCTGGGGAATTTATGAGAGTGTAATAATTTCCCCAGCCTCATATATCTTTTTTTCATCTTTACAGATGAACTTTATCATTCTTTCCTCACCATGATTTATTCTTACTTACGATAAATAGAATAATATCTTTCTATATATCATCACAGTTTTTCTAATCCATTGGATATCACACTTATAAACATTCGACTGAAAGTAATCGGAAAAAATTATCTTTTGTCTAATAATGAAACAAAAGCATTTTACTCGCGCTTGATTAAAAAAATAAACTTTTAATCAGGATCACAGTTTCGATTGATTTCCTTTGTTGTAATGCTTAGGTGTTATTAATACCAATGCTTAATAATTTTTACCCGTCATTTCTTGCTTATTATTATCTATTTACTCTGCCTATTCTCCAAAGATTCCAACAACGGCAGAGCTTAAAAAATGACACTAAAACTCAATGTATTTAAGGTATTGGAGACATGAAACATTATGCAATCGCTATTACAGCTTATCCGTCGCCATAAATCTGGTGAGTTGGTTGGAATTTACTCTATTTGTTCCGCACATCCCTGGGTATTGGAAAGTGCACTGCGGTTTGCTAAAGAGCGGGGAACCTCCATATTAATTGAAGCGACGTCCAATCAAGTCAATCAGTTTGGTGGTTATACTGGGATGCAACCTATTGATTTTAGAAATAAAGTATGGAATATCGCGGATTCTGTCGGTTTTCCAAGAGAACAAATATGGCTAGGAGGTGATCATCTGGGGCCTAATGCCTGGCAGGATCACCTTGCTGAAGAAGCGATGGCACTCGCTGAAACCCTTATCTATGATTATGTCGCTGCCGGATTTCGTAAAATTCATCTCGACTGTTCTATGTCCTGTGTAGATGATCCTGTACCATTGACCGATGAAATTGTAGCCGAGCGTGCAGCCCGGCTTTGTTTGGTTGCTGAGTGTAGCTGGCAGGTAAATGGTGGTGAGGCACCTGTCTATGTGATTGGCACAGAAGTACCTGTACCGGGAGGAGCCAAAGAAGATTTGGACGGCGTACAGGTTACAACTCCTGCTGCTGCGGCTTCTACACTGAAAATTCATCAGGCTGAATGGAAAAAAGCACATCTGGCTCATGTTTGGCCGCGAGTCATTGCATTGGTTGTACAGCCGGGAGTCGATTTCGATCATCACCAAATTGAACATTATCAGCCGGGAAAAGCTCAGGCACTCAGCCAATATATTGAGACACAACCCCATATTGTCTATGAAGCCCATTCGACGGATTATCAGACCCCACAAACTTATCACAATCTGGTTCGTGATCACTTTGTCATACTGAAAGTAGGGCCAGCTTTAACTTTTGCTTTGCGGGAAGGTCTGTTTGCCCTTGATAAGCTGGATCGTGAATGGCATGGAGAGTCAAAAGCTGCTCATTTAAGTGAAACACTGGAGCAGGTTATGTGTGAACAACCAGAATACTGGCGTTCTTATTACAAAGGTAATCCACATCAACAGTATATCGATCGCCAGTACAGTTTGAGTGATCGTATTCGCTATTACTGGGCGAACCCTGAAGTAGAAGCGGCTGTCGAGAAATTACTGTCGAATCTGCGCAGCCAGCCAGCTCCTTTTTCGATGATAAGCCAGTACTTGCCTGAACAGGCCAAAGCCATCAAAGCGGGTCTTCTTTCTCTCGATGAACCTAAAGAGTGGGTGATGGATAAAGTCCGTTCGGTATTGGTTCACTACGCTGAGGCCTGTGAAACTGAGACAGAAGGAGCTGTGTTATGACACCTTTTTTCCCTTATTCATCCCAGTGGCTGGCAGCACATCAGGCATACTATACTGCGGAGGAGATCCAGCATCAGCCCAGACTTTGGCGCACCTTATATCAGGAGCTGGACGTGCTCCAACCATACTGGCGGCCTTTTCTCCATCCATTGCTCACAAAGCCTGATTTGCAGATTATTCTATGTGGTGCGGGTTCTTCCGCGTTCGTTGGTAAGGCTGTAGCCCCCTGGTTACGTGAAGTTGGAAGGCGTGGCAAGAAATGCGGACTGAATGTTCATGCTTTTGCTTCAACGGATATTGTCCCTACACCCTGGCAATATCTGGATAAGAGTAAACCCACCCTGTTGGTCTCTTATGCCCGTTCCGGTAACAGTCCTGAGAGTGTGGCAACTGTTAAATTGGTAGATTCCCTCTTAACCGACTGTTATCACTTGATCCTTACCTGTAATCCTGAAGGGGAATTGGCCCGTTATGCAAAGAATAAGACGCATGTTTGTTCGCTGATTATGCCGGAAGGAGCCAATGATCGTAGTTTTGCCATGACGTCCAGCTTTAGCTGTATGGCGCTGGCGACTCTGTTACTCCTTGGTGATATGGATTTCGATACAGCAGAGCAGCCATTAAAAAAACAATCGCTGGAAACGATGGCTGTACTCTGTGAGACACAGGCACCTGCCTGGCAATCGCTGATCCGGCAAATCATCGGGAAGGGATTTAAACATATGGTTGCGTTGGGAGCAGGTGGTTTTACCGGTATTGCGGAAGAAGGGGCGTTGAAGATGTTGGAATTAACCGCAGGCCGAATAGCAACCCGTTACGATTCCAACATGGGAGTGCGGCATGGGCCGAAATTTATCATCGACCATGATACGCTGGTGATTATCATGCTCTCGGCTGATGCTTATTGCCGTCGTTATGATATCGATTTACTCAATGAACTCAAACAAGATGGTTTGGCCAAACAAATTATTGTTTTAAGCAGTTTGCCCTACCCTGGGATACTGGAAACTAATGTTGCAGAAACTCATATTCTGGAAATTCCCACTGATTTGCCGGATATCTGGCTTATTTTCCCCTATTTGCTTTTTTTTCAAATGCTGGGCTTTGAAACCTCACTGTCTCTTGGCCTGTCTCCTGATAACCCATGCCCGACAGGTGAAGTTAATCGTGTGGTAAAAGGCGTTCAAATTTATCCCTACACTGAATCAGAAAAGTAACAGGAGTTAGAATGTCTACCCCAAATATCCTATTGACCCGTATTGATAACCGTTTGATCCATGGACAGGTTGGCGTTACCTGGGCTAATTCACTGGGTGCCAACCTTGTTGTCGTAGCGAATGATGAAGCAGCAAATGATCCTGTTCAGCAATCGCTTATGGATATGGTGATGTCTGATGGTGTTCAGACCCGCTATTTCACCCTACAAAAAACTATTGATGTCATTCATAAAGCTGCGGAGCGCCAGAAAATCTTTATCGTCTGTAAAACACCACAAGATGTGCTGACGCTTGTAAAAGGTAATGTACCAATCAAGTTTGTGAACGTTGGTAACATGCATTTTTCAGAAGGAAAAACTCAGGTCCATAAAACCATTTCTGTTGATAAAAGTGATATTGACACCTTTCGTGAACTGGAAAAACGCGGCATTCCCTGTGAAGTCCGCCGGGTGCCAGACGAAGCAGGCGAAAATATTGCTAATCTTCTGAAATAACGGAGGTGAATATGTTCGTTGATGCGCTTTTGATCTCAATACTGGCAGGGATTGCAGGTATTGATCTGTTCAATGGATTGACACACATCCATCGTCCGATTGTTATCGGGCCGTTGGTCGGATTAATTTTAGGAGATATTCAGACCGGTTTACTGGTTGGTGGTTCATTAGAACTTGTCTGGATGGGCATGGTGCCACTAGCGGGTGCCCAACCGCCCAATGTTGTTATAGGGGGGATTATCGGAACAACTTTTGTCATTCTCACTCAGGCAGATCCCAAAGTTGCGATTGGTATTGCAGTTCCTTTCTCTATTGCTGTTCAGGGGTGTATAACACTGCTGTTTACCATTTACTCACCGATGATGCACAAATGCGATCAAATGGTCAGAAAGCTCAATTGGCGCGGTGTTGAATGGGTAAACTATTTTGGTGTCATTATCCTGTTCTGCTTCTATTTCATTGTGTCTTTTTTACCTATTTATTTTGGTGCAGATACTGCCAGAGTCATCGTGCAGAAAGCACCACAATGGCTGCTTGATGGTCTTTCTGTTGCTGGTGGCATGATGCCTGCTATCGGTTTTGCTCTGTTGATGAAAGTCATGATGAAAAAGACCTATGTGGCTTATTTCATCCTCGGTTTTATTTCTGTCACTTTCCTGCATTTGCCTATTATTGCTATCGCTTTGGGCGCATTTGCGATTGCATTAATTGATTTCTTTAACCGTACCCGTAACGACGATGGTAATACACAGGGTACATCATCCCAGTCAAATTCACCGAAGGAGATGCAAGATGGCATTTAATACATTGGATAACACAGCGTCCGAAAAAAACGGTGCGAATATAGAGCAAGACAGCAGTTCAGTAGATCGTGATGACTATGTTGATACGACCCCAGCGGAAGAGTTAACAAAGCGCGATATTAATGTTATGGCTCTGCGTTCTCTGCTGTTACAGGCTTCTTTTAACTATGAACGTATGCAGGCGGGAGGCTGGCTCTACACACTGATCCCCGCACTGCGTAAGCTGCATAAAAATCCCGATGATCTGGCAAATTCCATGAAAATGCACATGGAATTTTTTAACGTTCATCCATTTGATGTCACTTTTCTGTCCGGTTTAGTACTGGCGATGGAACGCAGTAAGGAGAAACTTTCTACCATCCGGGCTGTGAAAGTTGCTTTGATGGGGCCATTGGGCGGGATCGGTGATGCACTGTTCTGGCTGACCTTATTACCGATCTGTGCGGGTATCGGGGCATCACTAGCACTGCAAGGCAGTGTTCTGGGGCCAATTCTGTTTCTGTTGATGTTTAATATTGTACATTTTGCTTTGCGTTTTGGTTTGGCGCATTACGGTTACCTTACCGGCACCAAAGCCATAGCTATGCTGAAAATCCATACGAAAAATATTTCTCATGCAGCATCAATTGTCGGTATGACGGTTATCGGTGCTCTTGTTGCTTCTTATGTTCATCTTTCGACACCTTTTGTCATGAAAGCAGGGGAAGCAAAAGTCGCACTGCAAACAGATGTACTCGATAAGCTGATGCCTAACTTACTGCCTCTGACCTTCACATTGCTGGTTTACTGGTTAATGAAACGTGGTTTCTCACCAGTGAAGCTGATAGGTATTACAGCCGTGTTTGGGGTTGTTGGTAAATTGGTCGGAATTTTATAAGGAGAAAAAATGTTAGGTATCGTAATAACCGGGCACGGAACGTTTGCCAGTGGCTTGCTACAGGCGGTAGAGCAGATCATTGGTAAACAGCCGGGGTGTATTGCCGTTGATTTTCCTGACGGAATGACGACAGAGCAACTGTACCAAGCATTGTACATAGCCAGCAAAGTGTGTGACTTGGGCAAAGGAGTTGTTTTCCTGACAGATCTGTTAGGCGGCTCTCCTTTCCGGCAGGCTGCACAGTTGGCTTTAACACAGCCACAATTAGTTTATCCGCAATGGCAGGTGATTACGGGGACTAATATGCAGTTGGCTGTTGAAATGATGATAATGCGTGATGAGATGAACACCATTGAATTTCGTGACATGGCTCTGGAGTGTGGTCGTCGCGGATTGACCAGCCTGTGGCATGAACAGCAGCAGTCAAAACAGGCACTGCCCGATATTGATGGCATCTAAGACGATAATAAAGTGATAGCAGGGTAATGATAAGGTAATAGTATGATGTTGATCTCTAACAGTAAAATGTTGAAAAAAGCACAGCGGGAAGGTTATGCCGTTCCGGCATTCAACGTACACAATCTGGAAACTGTGCAAGTGGTGGTTGAAACAGCAGCAAAAATGGAGTCTCCGGTCATTCTGGCCGGAACACCAGGCACATTCACCTATGCTGGCCTTGAATATATGGTTTCTATCTGTAAAGTCGCCGCCGCCGTCAATAAACTTCCTCTGGCACTGCATCTTGATCACCATGAAGATCTCAATGATATCCGCCATAAAGTAGAAAGTGGTATACGTTCGGTGATGATAGATGGCTCTCATCTGTCCTTTGAGAAAAATATAGTTACTGTAGCTGGAGTGGTACGATTGTGTCAGCGCTTCGATACCAGCGTGGAAGCAGAACTAGGAAGACTGGGCGGGCAGGAAGATGATTTGAAGGTTGACAGCCAGGATAGCTTCTATACCGATCCCATCGCAGCAAAAGAGTTTGTTGAACGAACCGGGATAGATTCACTGGCTGTTGCTATAGGTTCTGCTCACGGGCTTTATCACGGTGAGCCCCATCTGGACTTTTCACGTTTGGAGGCAATCCGCCGTTATGTGGAGATCCCACTGGTTTTACATGGTGCATCGGGTATTCCAGAAGAGATGATACGTCAATCCATCACGTTTGGGATCTGTAAAGTCAATGTTGCAACAGATTTAAAAATTGCTTTTGCTGATGCTGTAAAAGCCTATTTTGCAGAATATCCTGATGCCAATGACCCACGAAAATATATTACACCGGGTAAACTGGCAATGCAGAAAGTTGTGGAAAATAAAATCATTATCTGTGGTAGTGCAGGCCGGATATAATTTTATTTGCTTAATATTTGGATACATCATTTAGTTGTGTTTCCATTATTTCTGTTATTCCCATTATATAGCGTGATATTTGCATAATAACATATGCCAGTCTGACAATGATTATGAAAAAAAGAGTTATGAAAATAATATTTTCTATTATAGAAAGATGGTTTCGATATTATTAATCTATACCCGTTTTATCAATGTTGATATTATCGGAGTCAATTAATTTCTATTCACAGCTAGTCTATTCATAATTAACCTATTTACAGTAAACAAAGAGGTAACTAAAAAATGAAGGACAGATATTTGCGCGGAATAATGAGTTGATTACCATGAATGACAGTCAATTTATGGAATAAAAGGAAGATAACTATGCGTGTTGAATCATTGTCAGAGCGTCATTCAAGTCATTCCGTATTTTGTTGTGTGCATGAACTATTTGAGCAGCAGGTAGCGAAAACACCGGATGTTGTTGCCATAAGATTTGGTGAGCAATCATTGTCTTATGATGAATTAAATCGTAGAGCAAACAGGTTGGCGCATTATATCCGTCAGCATTACCATCATGATGGTGAAAAAATTTCTCCGGTAGGTATTTGTCTTGAACGTAGCATTGATGCGATTGTTGCGGTTATTGGTGTTTTAAAAGCCGGCGCTGCTTATGTCCCGATTGATCTGAGTTATCCTATTGAGCGTCAATCCTACATTTTGACCGATTCTAATGTCTCAGTTGTTATTTTCCGTGGCGATATTGAATTATCATTTCCTGAGACTATCGCATGTATTGATTTAGCTCAGTGTGATTTTTCCGACAGTAATAAAGAGAATATCAATAGCGATAGTTGTGACATAGAAAACTTGACAGGAGTTTGTACCCCCCAAGATCTCGCCTACTTAATTTATACCTCAGGTTCGACAGGAAAGCCTAAAGGGGTTTGTATGCCTCATCAGTCGTTGGTGAATATGCTGGTCTGGCAAATTCATCAGCAAGGCGATTACTTTGGTAAAAAAACGTTGCAATTTTCTCCACTAAGCTTTGATGTCTCATTTCAGGAAATATTTTCAACTTTATCCAGCGGTGGGGAGTTAGTGTTGATCTCCAATCATTTACGATTGGATCAATTGGCTTTGGTTACGTTTATTGCAGAGCAGCGGATTGAACGAATATTTTTGCCTTATGTAGCATTAAATGGTTTGGCAATGGCGGCGATTGCACAGGAATGTTATCCAGAGAGCCTTATTGATGTGATCACGGCAGGGGAACAATTGGTTATTACCACCGCTATCAGGCAATTTTTCCATGCACTGCCACATTGCCGCCTGCATAATCACTACGGCCCATCAGAAGCACATGTCGTGACAGCTTACACTTTGGAAGGCAAAGCAGAAGAATGGCCGGTTCTGCCTCCTATTGGCGCACCGATTGACAATGTTGAAATCTATCTGCTCGATACCAAGAACTGTGCTATTAAGGATGAAACACCGGGTGAGCTGTGTATTGCGGGGGCACAACTGGCTGAAGGTTATCATCAGCGCCCGGAAGAAACCGCGGCTAAATTTGTCAATATTGCGGTAAATAGTGCGCTTCCCAAACGAATGTATCGCACCGGTGATTTAGCGAAATGGCGGAAGGACGGTTTGCTGGACATTCTTGGCCGGATGGATTTTCAGGTCAAAGTACGCGGTTATCGCGTTGAATTGGGTGAAATTGAAGTGCTGTTGATGAAACATCCGGCTGTGCGTGATGCTGTTGTGCTGATACAAACAGCGCGGGAGAAAAGTGAAAGTTCAGAAGACAACCGGTTGATTGCTTTCGTGATTATTTCAGAACGTGCTTTGCAGCATCATTCACAGAGTAGTGTGAAAGAGAGTATTCAGCAATTCATGAAAAGAGTGGCTCCTGATTATATGCGGCCGGCAGCCATTGTTATTGTCAATCATTTTCCTTTATCTGCCAGCGGTAAACTTGACCGCAAGGCTTTCCCGGTTATTGCTATTGGAAAGCTTAAACAACAGGATTCCGCTCCGGCAAAAGAGGGGATTGAAAAAATACTGGCTGAAGTATGGAGTGAATTGTTCGGGGTTAAAAAAGTCAGCAGACATGCTCAATTCTTCAATTTGGGCGGTAATTCACTGTCAGCTATAAAAATGGTACAGGAATTACGGCGTCGCGGATTGATGGTGGAAGCACATATGCTGTATCAATATCCTGTATTGTCCGAATTAGCCGTTCATTTGCAGGCTTGCAACTCAACAGATATCGACTCCAATGGGATGGAATGCCCTAAAATGACGGCACCTTTGTTGAAAGATGATAAACCGCCTTCAACTCCATTCGATGTGGAAACATATTTAGGTATCGGTACTATGGCGGTTGAAGCGTGGCGATTATTGCCGGAGAATTTGTGTAATCAAATACGTCAACAAGCTAAAGTCCATGCTGTTGGTGTCGCTGCAATTTTTCACTTGGCCTGGGGCAAAACAATGGGTTGTCTGGTTGGACATAATGATGCTGTTTTTGGCACGGTTTTATCAGGGCATATGCTTGCAGGCGCGGATACTGAGAATGGGACAGAGCAATTTATCCATATAATACCAATTCATATGCGTCTGGATAACTTGCCTGTGCTTGAGTGCCTCTGGCTTGTTCAAGACAACCTGGTACAGTTGGTCAAACATCAAAAAGTATCGCAGGCACTGACTCGGCAATCGTTTCAACAGCAATTATCACAATTGTCGGGAGCTGCACCATTATTTACTTCAATATTGAATTATTATCATAGTGAAATACGTCACATCTCTCCGGCAGAACCACTATTAGCACTAACGCCTTCTGGTGCCGAGTCTTTCAGTAGCGCTGGCATTATGGAACACACGGATCACCCGATTTACATCAGTATTGAAGATATCGACAAAGACTTTGTGATCCACACACAGGCTGAACAGGGGGTTAATCTTGAACGCGTCTGTGACATTTTCCAAACGATATTACAGAAAATCGTTACCGCTCTGGAAAGTACACCAGAGAAGAAAATAGATCGTATTAACCCAATTACCGATACTTCCAAGTATTTTCTGACTCACTTGACGAATAACCAGATTAACTAAAGGCCTTAATTTTGACTGATTCAATCCTATACCCTGCGTTCGAAAGAGCAGAAGCGAAAGTTCAACTTGTGTTTTTACATCATGCTGGTGGTTCCAGCTTCTCTTATCTGCAACTTTCTCAGAGGCTGTCTGGATTTATTGAAGCTTATTGTATGGAACTGGCAGGCAGGGGCTCGCGTTTCTTACAGCCATTTCAGACAGATGCTGAAACGGTAATATCTGACCTTCTTGCTTCGATCAAGCGATTGAAATTGGGAGAAGATAAGCCTTTGCTGTTGTTCGGTCATAGCCTGGGAGCAGAGCTTGCCTACCATATAGCCCGAAGATTAAAAAGTGAGGCACCGGAGAAGAAATTGGGCCTTATACTTTCTGCGCGGGGAACGTCTGCTCCGGATGATTTACGAAATGAGGCATTATCAGAAGCGGAAATAATAGACTTGCTGGAAGAATTTGAAGAGACGCCGCAGGATGTTTTCACACATCCTGAATTGCGAAAATATGTGGTTGATGCCATGCGAAGTGATCTTCGTCTGCTGGCTTCTCTGTCCCGGTTGCCGAAGCCAGTGATAAACTGTCAGACCTATGTGATTGGTGCGGATCACGATGAGCACGTTCCTGTCCCGTGGTTGGCACAGTGGCGAGAAATATTTACTACGCCCGTGACACAAAAAGTTTTTGCAGGTGAACATTTCTACTTGTTTTCCAGTGATGAAGTTATTGATTGGATAGAGGAACGGGCACGGGAATTGGTGGCCTAACTTTCCAAACTATACCCAATGGATTTCAAGCTGCATCGCGGCGGCAAGGGAATGACAAATTCGTCGGGAACGAATTTGCCCAGCCAACAAAAATGCAGCTTGAAAGACGACGGGTATAAACATTAATAACTACACGAAACTACCGATAAGTCAGTTGAAAAATCAATAATATTAAAACCAAAGCCTTTTGCCGTTTTGACGGTATCTGTACCTAATAACCATTGGAATGAAACTGCTGGTGCAACACTTATTGTCATCTCATTTTTATGCCAAATACGTGAAGTGTGTGCATGCCCGCAACCAATAAATTTAATCTTATATTTCTCACATAGCGCCAGTAGGGCATTAGCGTTTTCCAGCATACAGCTATCTACAATTGGCGTACCAACCGATTTGACATGGTGATGCATGAATAACGCAATATTAAAATGACTGTTTTCAATAATTCTTTTTTCTAATTCTGCAAGGTTAGTTTTAGTGATAAAACCATAATCTTCACCTTCAACAACAGTGTCGATACCAGTGATATACCAATTGTCACGATTATATTCACGAGAGGTAATGTGATATTTTGGTTTGATTTCTGCAAGGGAAATATTAAATTTCTCCTTGAGATCATGGTTGCCAGGTATTGCAATGTAAGGTGTATTGAGTGATTCCATCTTATTTAAAAAATAGCTGTAAGCGTCTGTGTCACCATCATTTGTAATGTCACCTGAGACTATAATTAACTCTATTTCGGTAATAGTCTGAATGCGACGTATTTCCTCACAAATAATATCGAAGTTGTCATAAAGGTTTACATCAAATATTGTTTTTTCTCTTCTCTGAGTCAGATGTATATCGGTTAACTGAATCACTTTCATTTTTTATTGCCTCCAAAAATAAACGGATTATATGATATTCCCCAATCGTATACATCAGCAGATTCTAAATTTTTTATCTTAGCTGCTAAGATGATGCCGATAGGTAAAAGTATAATAGACATTATTACTTTATAAGACCAAGTTGTAGAAATTATTATGACTAATTCATTTACACTATATTTTGAAGAAAGGCTTATAGGGTATGATGATAATAAAAGAGACGCTTGGGTGAGCATTGAAGCAATAATATATCTGAGGAAAAAGAAGCGGCCAAAAAAAACTTTTTTTAAAGAAGATATTACAAAGCCATTGATAAAGTAAGAAATTGGTACAGAAGTCCATGTACCTACCATAACGCGCCAAAATTCGCCAAACAATGACTTAAAATTCATTGAAATCTGGTTATTTTCTGGCTGAGTATGTGATGCAATAAAAATGACCATTACAAAAATTGATTGGCATAAAACCATGATCCAGACTGTTTTTACTCCTTGTCTATAACCATAAACTTCTGTTTGAACTGTGGATATAAGGAAATAAAAAGAAAATAAAATTCCACTAAAAGTAATTTTAAGACCATAAAAATCCAGAGTCTTATAGACAAGAACATCACAAGTTATCATGATTGTGACGGACAGAGAAATAAATAAAGAATTATACTTGAAGCTTGAGTTGGTGGGATAAATTTGAGTCACTTTATTACCTTTAAGTTTGCAGATTTAGATGATTTTATTTTTTCTGATTTTGAAATTTCATCGGAGATTTTTCTTCCGTCTTTTAATCCGGATATGTAGGCTATTCTTATCAGACTGGCAGGATCTAATTTCTCTATAATATTCTGTTCTGAAAGCAGTTCTTTTCCATTTATTGTTCTGCGAGAATATTCATTTTGTATAGTGAATGACAAATCTCTGTTTTCTTCTATTATCTTGAATTTTTGTTTTTCTTTCAGGTCATGTTCTTCAAATTTTGCTATAAAAATAATGTCATAAGGATTGATGTTATATAATAAATCACTTTCAAAAATATCTTCTGCTCTTGCTTTTATGCATGTATGAGTACCTAATTCTTTTAAGATGTAGAATCCGTTTTCTTTTATTGGCTCGAACCTCTGCAAATTGTAAATGTAACGAGGTTTGAATATGCTTCTGAAAAAATCAATTATTTTATTCACAATTAAATTCCTATTTTAAATTTTTAATTGATTTAATCAAAACCCCAATTATTGTGTAATTTTGACTGAATATTGTTTTTCGCTCATTATCAATACCTAATATTGAAAAATAAATTCCACGCTCACCGACAAAGACTTGTCTGAAACAAATAGGTGTATCTTTAATCTTTACAAGAACTATATCACTGTCACAAACTGATTCAGTTCTGGAAATGATTGCAATGGTGTTACTATCAAAGTACGGAGATAAAAGATTGTTTCCAAATTCTACTGCGAAAAGTGAGTCTTCCTGATTATCCTGGATACTGAGTTTGTATAGATTGGTGTGGATTATTTTCCCACATATATATCCATCTAATTCATCATAACGAATTAAAGGTATTGATGAAATAATTTCTTCATGTCGATAGGATTCAGATAATTTACCATCGGTAATTTCACCGACATTCACACCAAATATATCAGCAATGGATGAGACTGTAGCAATAGTAGGATTTCCAACACCACGCCTAAGGCTGTTAATCGTAGCAATTCCAAGGCCTGTCAATTTACTTAGGGTTTGTGAGTCTATATTGTTTTTTTTCATCAAAAAATCAATGTTTTGTGAAATGTTAGCAAGCAAAGCATCGGCTTCAGTTGATTTTTTATTGTTCGGCTCTTGCATTATATTATCTCGTTGATATTATCTTGTCAGATGTTGGTGTTTATAAGCGTATCTTATAGGTTGATATTTTATAATACAAGAACTCAAAAATAAGAGAAAGACTGGCATCTTAGTAACATATTAAGAAGGTAATATTAAAGGTAGTATATTTTCTAGTATGTGAACTATATAAGTTTCATTATTATTAATAAAAAACTAAATTATCTGTTTTTTAATACACCAGGGAACTAATATAAAAATAATTTACTGTTGACTATAATTATTTAAGTTTATTATTTTATCTATTAGTGGATTTTTAACGTATTATTTATACTGAGGAAGTAGCATAAATAGTTATAATTAGCATCTAAAAAATAACGCCCGCAAAAACGGGCGTTATCCATGTTTTTATTTCCTCTCTGTAATCGCTTTAAGTAATACCTTACCCACATCCTGAATATTTGGTTGCGTCACAATAGAACCGTGGTCTCCTTTAATCGGGATAATAGTCAGTCGTTCATTGGGTACAATTTTATCCCATCCAAGAGTTGTATTTCCCTGAGCCGCTTCTTCGGTTGCTCTGAATAGAGTAACGTCTATGGCTGCCGGAGATGGTGTATAGCTGTAGGCTGCAACAGCGATATTGTGGCGTAATTGCAGCAGATCGTTGATATTCTCAAGCGTGATTTGTGGTGGTAGCAAATTGTTCTGTTCTGCAAAGGTCAGCATTGCCTGGTAATCACGATTTTTAGCCAATCTATACAGTTCATCACTGAAATGCTCCGGAATGCCTTCTGGCAGTAACTCAAGCAATGTGGTGCTTTTCTCAAATGGTATTCCGGCTTGCTGTTCTTCTGGAGTGAAGAATTCCAGATAGTTGGAGGCGGAATCCAGTAATCCGACAAAGTTGACTGTCTCACCATCGGTGACCAGTTGGCACGCTATTTCATAAGCAATAGTTCCGCCTGATGACCATCCTGCCAGATAATAAGGACCATGAGCCTGTACCTGACGGATACATTCAATATATGTTTGAGCCATTTTGTTAACGGTGAGTTGTGCATCTTCTTCTGCGTAGGAGTCACTGGTCGCGAGTCCATAAATTGATAGTTCACTATCTTCAACTTCAATATAAGGGGCAAGATCGTAAGCATAGTGAATATCCCCATCTACCGCATGGACAAGAAACAGTGCGATGTCACCATTGCCTTTACGGATGGTCACCAGATTTTCTTGTTGAGAAAGCGCAGCGTCTGACTGCATAAAAGCAGCCAGTTCACTGATAGTCGGATGGACAAGCAAATCACGTATCCCGATATCTTTGCCTAATACTTGTTGCAGACGAACAGCAACTTGCAAAGTTAACAGGGAATGACCCCCAAGCTCCAGGAAGTGATCATGTCGTCCTACACGTTCCAGCCTGAGTACGTCCTGCCATATTTCAGCAATGATCTCCTCCGTTTTACCGACAGGAGCTTCATAATCACGGCTGATAACAGCGGATTTATCCGGTATCGGTAATGCCCGACGATCTAATTTGCCGTTTGGTGTCAACGGGAATGTCTCCAGGATCACAAAAGCACTGGGAACCATATAACTGGCTAAATTAGTGTGTAAGGCTTTGCGCAGATTTTCCAGATCTACCGTTGTTTCTGGTTGTGGTACTACATAGGCCACCAAACGTTTATCATTGGGAATATCTTCCCGTACTATAACAATTGCGTCTTTGATACCAGGATAGGCGAATAATCTGGCTTCAATTTCCCCCAGTTCGATACGGAATCCGCGGATCTTAACCTGAAAATCGTTGCGTCCGAGATACTCAATCGTACCGTCCGGCAACCAACATCCTAAATCACCTGTTTTATACATTTTTGCATCGTCTGGCTGGCTGAATGGATCAGGAATAAAGCGTTCCCCTGTGAGTTCAGGATGATTGAGATAACCGCGGGCAACGCCTGCGCCGCCAATATGGATTTCACCGGCAACACCAAGAGGAACAGGTCGCCCCTGTATATCCAAAATATAAATGCGGGTATTGGTTAATGGATAACCAATAGGCAGGGTTGCCGCAGTATAAGCAGCATGACCATCTACTTTTAATACCGTGGCGATGACAGTCGTTTCCGTTGGCCCATAGGAGTTGATCCAGCGGCAGGATTGAGTTTCAGGCAGTGATTTCCAGAGCTTGAGATGGTGAAGCTCCGCTTTTTCTCCCCCAACAATAACCAGACGCAAAGAAGGGCTGAAACCGCACCTTCCTGCGGCTAATTCTTGTACCCATTGATGCCAGAAGGCGGTGGGGAGGTCAGTAACGGTAATTTGTTGTTCCCGTAAGAAGCGGGCAAAGTTGCCATCCGGTACACGAAGATCAGTCGGTCGCAGGATTAAAGTCGCACCCGTCGCCAATGTGGCAAAAATATCGGATACAGTGGTGTCAAAAGCAACAGACGTAAATTGCAGCACGCGATCAGCAGGTGTCAGTTCGTTGGTCTGGCGTTGGACATGAACAAAATTGACTACATTGCGATGTTCAATCATCACACCTTTCGGCTGGCCGGTCGAGCCGGAGGTATAGATGATATAGGCCAGATGGTGCGGAGCCAGCTCCAAAAAATGCGGTTCAGGGTTACGGGGAGAATATTGTGCTACGGAAGTTAAATAATCTTCCCCATCCATTAACCAAACCGGTACGTTAGTTGTCAGACGATGCTGTAGATGCTGCTGAGTCAGTAATAATTTCGGTTTGCAGTCTGTCAGAATATAGCTCAACCTTTCGGTCGGATAATCTGTGTCCAGTGGTACATAACCAGCACCCGCTTTCAGTATCCCGAACAGGCCGATGATCATCTCCAGACTGCGTTCAACACAAATCGCTACCCGATCATTCGGTTGTACACCCGCAGCAATCAGGGCATGGGCTAATTGGTTGGCACGTTGGTTCAATTCAGTGTAACTGAGTTGTTTCTCACCACTTATCAGGGCAATGGCATCAGGTGAAACAACGGCTTGTTGTTCGAATAACTGGTGGAGCAGGATATCTTGCGGATAAACAATCTCAGCACCGTTGAAATCTACCATTAACTGAACGTGTTCTTCTGGTGGCAAGATAGTTATTGTCTGAATATTCTGTTCCGGTGTGCTTTGCAGTGCAGTCACCAATCCTCTTAGTGCAGTCACCACATAGGCATTGATGCGAGCAGGGTCGATTTGCTGGTTACACTGAGCGGTCAGTTCAAATCCATCATCATAAGCATCAACATCCAGTGATAAAGGATAATTGCTGCGTGACTCTTTCGTGTTGAGTGTTTCAATACCTTCCCAGATTGATGAGAGATCCTGTTCATCTTCGTCAGATTCATCCGAGCTATGACGGAAATTAAGCAAGCTGTTAAATAACGGCAGAGAAGCGGGAATACCACTGCAACGCTGAGCAATCGCCAAAGGTGCTTGTTCATGTATCAGTAATGAACTGAGTTGTTTGTAAGTATCTTGTACTGTTTGTTGAACGTTGCGTTCCCGCAGAATAACCCGGACAGGCAACGTGTTGATAAACATTCCCAATATTCGCTCTGTCTCTTCTCCACTCTGTAATCTTCCTAGTAAAACTGTTCCGAAGACGACATCATCACGACCACTGCATTGTGCCAGTACCTGAGCCCAGGCGACATGGAACAAGACCGCAGTGCTGACACCTTGCTGGCGGGCACATTGCTGGACCATTTGAACCAGGTCATCATCCAACGTCAGAACATCTTCCACAATTTCATCGTTATTATTCTGAATATCGAGTAAATCAAATGGCAGGGTAGGTTCTTCTACATCACCTAGTAGTTGCTGGAAATAGCTCTGATGTTGTTCAAGGGGAACGTTTTTAGTCTGGGCAATAAAATTGCGATAGGGTAAAGGTGTTGGCAATTGCTCACTTTTTCCCTGTAACAAAGCATTGACTTCATTAAATACCAATTTCAGCGATAAATGGTCGCAGACTAAATGGTGATGTAGTAAGGATAACAGCCAATTGTCACTATGCGGATCTTTGGCGATGCTGGCGGACAATAACGGTGCTTTGGTGACATCCATACGTACCACGCCAGGATCGGTATAATCACGCAGTTGTTGTTCAGCATCAGTTTCAGATGACAATCCCAGCTCTGTGACAGGCATTGGTGCATGGCGATGAACCACTTGTACCGGCTCCGGCAGATTTTCCCAATACACGGCACTGCGCAGAATATCATGGCGGGCAATGACCTGTTGCACCGTCTGCAAAAATTCATCCAGACGTGCGCGGTTGTCGAAAGTCATCAACAGATTGTCCAGATAAGTATCACCGGTTGTTTCCAGCAAATGGTGGAACAGAATACCTTCCTGTAATGGCCCCAATGGATAGATATCCTGAATATTGGCGACACCACCAGAAACCTGATCCACAATCTGGTCAATGTTGTCTTGCGTCAGCGTGACCAATGGCAACATATCCGGTGTGATAGCCTGACAGTCGTCAAAGATAAGATTGGGGGGGACATCATAGGTAATGCAGTCTCCTGCTGCTGTTGCGGTCAAACGTTCCGCCATTGCCATCAATGAAGGAGAAGAGAAGACAGCACTGATTGCCAGAGTAAAACCGCGCTGACGCAACTGTTCAATCAGACTAACCACCAACAACGAATGACCACCCAATTCAAAGAAATTGTCATACCGTCCGACTTGCTCTAACCTCAACAAAGTTTGCCAGATAGCTGCTAAGAGTTGCTCAGTTTCCCCCTGAGGAGTCTGATATTCACGGCTGACAATTGCAGAGCGATCCGGTGCCGGCAGAGCCTGACGATCCAGTTTACCGTTCGGAGTCAGCGGGAAGGTGTCCAGAACCACAAAGGCGCTGGGCAGCATGTATTCCATCAGGCGAGTGCCAAGCTGTTCACGTAGTTGAACAATATCTAATGTCATTTCCGGTTGTGGTATCAGATATGCGACCAAACGTTTATCACCGTTTTCATCTTCACGCGCAATAACGATGGCATCTTTGATTCCATCACAGGCCGCCAGTTGAGCTTCAATTTCTCCCAGCTCAATACGGTATCCGCGGATCTTGACCTGAAAATCATTACGTTCCAGATATTCAATTGTTCCGTCCGGTAGCCAGCGGCCTAAGTCACCGGTTTTGTACATGCGGGCATTCGGTTGTTCACTGAAGGTATCCGGTACAAAACGTTCGGCGGTAAGATCGGGGCGATTCAGATAACCACGGGCCACACCGGCTCCACCGATGTGAATTTCACCGGCAACACCAAGAGGAACAGGTTGTCCGTCTTTATCCAGAATATAGATCCGGCTATTGGTGAGCGGGTAACCAATCGGCAGGGTTTCTGCCATGTAAGGTGAATGACTATCCAGCTTCAGGATGGTAGCAATAACCGTAGTTTCCGTCGGGCCGTAAGAGTTAATCCATTGGCATGAATGAGTTTCCGGCATGGATTGCCAAGTCATTAAATGGCGGAGTTCGGCTTTTTCACCGCCAACGATCACCAGACGCAGGTATGGGCTGGAACCACAGCGGCCTGCTGCCATCTCCTGTACCCATAAGTGCCAGAAGGCAGTCGGGAGATCGGAAACGGTGATTTGTTGTTCCCGCAGGAATTCGGTAAAGGTGATATCTGGAATGCGCAGATCCGCAGAGCGCAGAACTAATGTTGCACCAACCGCCAGCGTGGCAAAAATATCGGAGACGGTAGTGTCAAAGGCAACAGAAGTAAATTGCAGTACACGGTCAGATGATGTCAGTTCGTTAGTCTGGCATTGAACGTGAACAAAATTGACTACATTGTGATGTTCAATCATCACGCCTTTCGGTTGTCCGGTAGAGCCGGAGGTATAGATGATATAGGCCAGATGACGGGGTTCCAGCCCTAACTGATGTGGATCAGGGTTGTATGCCGGCTGTTGTGCCATCGCATCCAGATGGTTGTCACTGTCCAGTATCCAGGTTGGTATATCGGTTGATAAACGCGTTTGTAAATGCTGCTGGGTCAGTAACAGCTTAGGCTGGCTGTCTGACAGAATATAAGCCAATCGCACCACCGGATATTCGCAATCCAGTGGTACATAGCCCGCACCGGATTTTAATATTGCCAACATGGCAATCACCATATCCAGACTGCGTTCGACACAGAAAGCCACGCGGTCATCAGGCTGTACACCCGCTGAAATCAGTGCGTGCGCCAGTTGGTTGGCACGTTGGTTCAGTTCTGTATAACTGAGATGCTCTTCACCGCTAACCAGCGCAATGGCATCAGGTGAGAGAGATGCCTGTTGTTCAAATAGTTGTTGTAACAGCAGTATATCTTGTGGAGAGGCGACACTGGCACCATTGAAATCTACCAGTAACTGACGACGTTCGGCGGGTGGCAGAACAGGGATAGACTGAATATTTTGCTCAGGCGCATTTTGCAATGCGTTCACCAGCCCTCTTAATGCAACGTTCATATAGGCGTTAATGCGAGCAGGATCGATTTGCTGGCTACACTGAGCGGTCAATGAGAAGCCATCATCAAAATCATCCACATCCAGTGACAGGGGATAATTGCTGAGTTCTCCGGTGTCGAGAGTCTGTATCCCTTCCCAGGCAGGTGATATGTCTTGTTCGTTGTCACTCGGATTGTGACGGAAATTAAGCAGGCTGTTAAACAGTGGCAAAGAAGCCGGAATACTGCTGCAACGCTGGACAACAGCCAAAGGCGCCTGTTCATGTGCCAGCAACTTGCTGAGTTGCTGGTACGTTTCCTGTACCATTTGTTGAACTGAACGACCCTGTAGGGCAATGCGGACAGGTAATGTGTTGATGAACATTCCCAATATTCTTGCAGTGTCTTCTCCGCCTTGTAACCGTCCCAATAAAACAGTACCGAAGATCACATCATCCCGGCCGCTGCATTTCGCCAATACCTGTGCCCAGGCAACATGGAACAGAACCGCAGCACTGACACCTTGCTGGCGGGCACAATCCCGTATCGTTTTCGCCAAGTTACTGTCCAGTGTGAAAACAGACTCTGCAATCTGGTGGCGGTTGCCCTGTATATCGAGCAGGCCAAAGGGCAGAGTCGGTTCTTCTACATCTCCCAATAGCTGTTGGAAATAAGCCTGATGATTTTCCAACGGAACGTTTTTGGTCTGAGCGATAAAATTACGATAAGGCAGGGGCGCAGGCAAATCTTCACTCTGTCCCAGTAATAAGGTTTCAACTTCGTCGAATATCACTTCCAGTGACAAATGATCGCAAACCAGATGATGGTGCTGTAACGCCAGTAACCAACGCGGTTTTTGTGCAGTATGGTCTTGTGAAGAATGGTCTTGTGAAGGATGTTCTTGTGAAGGATGTTCTTGTGCAATGCTGGCGGACAGTAATGGCGCTCTTGTAATATCCATACGTGTCGAATGAGAGTCGGTATGGTGGCGCAGTTGTTGTTCCGCGCTGTCTTCCCCTGACAGTGTTAACTCTTGAACAGGAAGTGGTGCATGACGGTAAACCACCTGTACTGGCTCTGGCAAGTTATGCCATTGGACGGCACTTCGCAGGATATCATGACGATCGATAACTTTCTGCATAGCCAGCAGGAAAGTATCCAGACGTTGGCGGCTGTCAAAAGTCATGATGACGCTATCGAGATAAATATCGCCTTCGGTTTCCAGTAAATGCTGGAACAGAATTCCTTGCTGTAATGGGCCGAGTGGGTAGATATCCTGAATATTACTGACGCCACCTGTTACCTGGGCGGCTATCTGATCAATATTACCTTGTGACAGCGTGACTAATGGCAGCATGTCCGGTGTAATTGCCTGACAGTTATCTGGGATCAGGTTTGGTGGAATAACCGGACTGTTTGCCTCTGAACCGGCGTGCATCGTTAAATGGGTTGCCATCGCAGCCAATGTTGGAGCGGAAAAAACAGCACTGACATCAAGAGCACAATTGCGCTGACGTAGCTGTTCGATCAGGCTGACGACTAATAATGAATGGCCTCCTAGCTCAAAGAAATTGTCATGACGCCCAACTTGTTCCACTCCGAGCAATTCTTGCCAGACTGTTGCCAGTTGTTGTTCCGCTTCTCCTGCTGGAGCCTGATATTTCCGGCTGATGATAGCAGTACGATCGGGGGCTGGCAGTGCTTTGCGATCGATTTTTCCGTTAGGCGTTAACGGGAAGGCATCAAGAATGACATATGCACTCGGCAGCATATATTCCATCAATTGGGTGCTTAATTGTTCACGCAATTGGATGATATCCAGTGTTATTGCCGATTGTGTTATTGCAGAATGTGTTGTTGCAGAATGTGGCACCAGATACGCCACCAGACGTTTATTGCCGTTTTCATCTTCATGCGCGGTAACGACGACATCCTTGACACCATCACATTTAGCCAGTTGTGTTTCAATTTCTCCCAGTTCAATACGGAAGCCGCGGATCTTGACCTGGAAATCATTACGCTCCAGATATTCAATCGTGCCGTCCGGCAGCCAGCGGCCTAAATCCCCGGTTTTATACATCCGGGCATCAGGTTGTTCACTGAATGGATCAGTCACGAACCGCTCAGCGGTGAGGTCAGGGCGGTTTAGATACCCGCGCGCGACGCCTAAACCACCGATATAGATTTCACCCGCCACTCCGATGGGAACAGGTTGCCTCTGAGTATTGAGGATATAAATGCGGGTATTGGTGAGCGGGTATCCAATGGGGACGGTGCCCGTCAGACAAGGGGAGTGACTGCCCGGTTTCCATACTGTGGCAATCACAGTAGTTTCCGTTGGGCCGTAAGAGTTTATCCAGCGGCAGGATTGGGTTTCCGCTAACGATTGCCAGGTGTTGAAGTGACGGAGTTCTGCTTTTTCCCCGCCGACAATCACCAGACGTAAAAAGGAGCTGAAACCACAACGCCCTGCCGCCATTTCCTGCACCCACAGATGCCAGAAAGCGGTGGGTAAATCGGAAACGGTGATTGCTTGTTCCTGTAAGAATTGGCTGAAGTTTTTATCAGGGATGCGCAGATGGGCATCTCTCAGCACTAATGTTGCTCCGACGGCCAGAGTGGCAAAAATATCGGAGACAGTGGTATCAAAGGCGACAGAGGTAAATTGTAGTACCCGGTCAGCCGGTGTCAGCTCATTGATTTGACACTGGACATGAACAAAATTGACTACATTGCGGTGTTCAATCATCACACCTTTAGGCTGCCCGGTGGAACCGGAAGTATAGATAATATAGGCCAGATGGTGCGGCTCTAATCCCAGTTGTTGTGGTTCGGGATTGTGGTCGGGCTGTTGTGCCACATAATCCAGATAGTCATCATCATCCATGACCCAGACAGGCACTTCGGTAGTTAAGCGGCTCTGTAAATGATGTTGGGTCAGCAATAAATTAGGTTCACAATCTGACAGAATATAAGCCAGACGTTCAGTGGGGTATTCAGGATCTAATGGTACATAACCGGCCCCGGCTTTCAGGATGCCGAACAGGCCAATGATCATATCCGGCCCACGTCCGACACAAATCGCCACGCGGTCGTCCGGCTGCACACCAGCGGTAATCAGGGCATGAGCCAGTTGGTTAGCCTGCTGGTTCAGTTCGGCGTAGCTGAGTTGCTTTTTACCGCTAATTAACGCAATAGCATCAGGTGAATGCCCGGCCTGTTGCTCAAAGAACTGTTGGAGCAACATATCTTGTGGATAGCTGGCCTTTCTGGCATTGAAATCTGCCAGTAATTGGGTACGTTCATGTGGCATCAGCAGTGGAAGATCTGCCACGCGTTGTGAATCATCGCTAACCATAGCGCCCAGAAGAGTTTGCAGATAGCCCGCCATACGTTCCATGGTGGCCTGGTCAAACAGATCGCTGGCATATTCCAGTTCACCGATTAACCCATTTTCGGTGTCATGCAGTGATAATGAAAGATCGAAGTGTGAACTGTCTTCGGATAGATCCAGTTCACTGATAGTCAATTCTGGCAGCTCAAACTGCTGTTGTCCGGGAGTATTATCCAGTGACAGCATAACCTGAAAGATAGGACTATAACTCAGGCTGCGGGGTGGTTTTAATGCTTCAACTAATTGTTCAAATGGAAAATCCTGATGTTCAAAAGCCTGCAAAGTATGCGCTTTCACATGTGCCAGTAGTTCGCTGACAGTGGGATTATTCTGTAATTGAACCCGTAACGCTAAGGTATTGACAAAAAAGCCAATTAGAGGCTCCAGATCGCGATGTTTGCGATTAGCCACGGGAGTGCCTATCACCACATCATCTTGTCCACTGAGGCGGGAAAGTAATATTGACCATCCTGCCAGCAGGGTCATAAATAAAGTAGCACCATGACGTTGGGCGAAAGCCTTTAATTTTCCGGTCAAATCAGGTGACAACGTAACGACAGCCTCTCCTCCGGCATAGGTTTGCCGTGAAGGACGAGCCCTGTCAGTCGGAAGTGTCAAAAGCGTCGGGGCATCTTGTAGAGCGTTACGCCAATAATCCAGTTGTTTCTCCAGCTCTTTACCCTGTAATTTCTGCCGTTGCCAGAGAGTATAATCAGCATATTGGATTTTCAGTGGGGGTAATGGGTCAGGCATCCCGTGGCAGAAACTTTGATAAATGGTGGAAAATTCCTGCATTAACAGGTTGACTGACCAACCATCTGAAATAATGTGATGCTGAGTTAATAACAGGGTATGTTCATCTTCTGCAAGCTTAAATAATTGCCCCCGTATTAAGGGGCCGTTTTCAAAATCGAAAGGCTGGGTTGCTTCAAACTGCATGGCGTGCTGAATTGTCGCCTGCTGTTCCCCTTTGGTTAACTGGCTGAGATCTTCAGTCATTAAAGAAAAACCATAATCTGCATTATGAACGACTTGCAGGGCGGTTCCCTCCGCCCCAGTTTTTCCTTCAACCTTAACTTTATCTTCCGTCAATGTCGTCAACGTATGCGCAGCCGATGTTATCGTAGTACGCAGGATCTCATGACGGGCGACAATCCGATCCAGCGCGGCCTGTAAGGCCGGCTTGTTCAGATCACCTTGCAGATGAAGAGCGGTCGGAATGTGGTACGCTGTCAGCGCCGCCGGATCTAACTGTGCAAGGAACCATAGGCGCTGTTGCGCCCAGGATAGTGGTATTTCCTGCTGCGGATTTCTGGCAGGGATCTGATCTTTCCCTGCTGTCAGACTACTTTGAATGCGTTCTTTCAGTTTCTTCTGGAGTACTGCTTGCCTTAATTGATTCAGTGTTTGTTCATTTTTATTCATTGTTGACCTCCATTTGGTTGATCTCCATTTAGCATGGCAAGCAACTCTTCCTCGGATAGGTTTTCCAGCTCTTTTTGAATATCGTTAATATCCTGGTCAAAAAAGGTTTCTACTTGTTTTGATAGAATAAGTTCAGCAAGTTTGGATAGGATTGAATGACGGAAAATATCTGCAATTGAAATTTCCAGATGGAATTCTTCATGCAGTCGCGTTGATAATTGCATGATTGATAAAGAATTTCCTCCAAGTTCAAAGAAGTCATCATGACGACCAACCAACTCCAGTCCCAGCAGGGTTTGCCAGATAGCGGCCAGTTGTTGTTCTGCTTCTCCTTGTGGTGCTTCATACTCCCGCGTTGCAGTAGCAGAACGGTCAGGGGCAGGCAGAGATTTACGATCCAGTTTACCGTTCGGGTTCAGCGGGAAAGCATCCAGTACAATAAAGGCACTGGGGATCATGTAATCCAGCAGGTGATTGCTCAGTTGTTCGCGTAAGCTGGCGATTTCCAGAGTGGCATTAGGTTGTGGCACCAGATAAGCCACCAGACGTTTATCACCCGTTTCATCTTCACGAACCATGGCGATAGCATCTTTAACTCCCTCACAAGCCGCTAACTGAGTTTCGATTTCACCCAGCTCAATGCGGAATCCGCGGAGTTTGATCTGAAAATCGTTGCGTCCGAGGTATTCAATCGTACCGTCCGGCAGCCAGCGGCCTAAGTCACCGGTTTTATACATGCGGGCATTTGCCTGTTCAGCTGGTGACTCAGCAAATGGATCGGGCACAAAACGGTCAGCTGTGAGTTCTGGTTGATTCAGATAACCACGGGCCACACCGGCACCTGCAATATAGATTTCGCCGGAAACGCCCATCGGGACAGGCTCTCCCCGTGTATCAAGGATATAGATGCGAGTGTTGGCGAGAGGGTAGCCAATCGGTAACGTCTCTGCGGTATAGGCAGCAGAGCTATCCAGTTTCAGCACCGTAGCAATAACGGTGGTTTCAGTTGGGCCATAAGAGTTAATCCAACGGCATGAACGGGTTTCCGGCAGCGATTGCCAGGTCATAAAATGACGCAGTTCCGCTTTTTCCCCGCCGACAATCACCAGCCGTAGAGAAGGGCTGAAACCACAACGTCCTGCGGCCATCTCCTGTACCCACAGATGCCAGAACGCGGTAGGTAAATCAGTCACCGTGATTTTCTGTTGCTGTAAGAATCGGGCAAATGTGTTATCCGGTACACGCAGTTCGGATGGACGTAATACTAAAGTTGCACCAGCAGCGAGTGTCGCAAAGATATCCGATACAGTGGTGTCGAACGCAACGGAAGTAAATTGCAGTACCCGGTCCGCCGGGGTCAGTTCATTGGTCTGACGTTGGACATGAACAAAATTGACCACATTGCGGTGTTCAATCATCACCCCTTTCGGTTGTCCGGTAGAGCCGGAAGTATAGATGATATAGGCCAGATGATGGGGTTCCAGCCCTAACTGTTGAGGTTCTGGGTTGTGAGTGGGTTGCTGTGCCATCAGCTCTGTATGATGATGATTATCCAGGTTCCAGACAGGTACATCGGTTGATAAGCGAGTCTGTAAGTGTTGCTGAGTCAGTAATAACTTAGGTGCACAATCTGACAGAATGTAATTCAGGCGTTCAGTCGGGTAGTCTGTATCCAGTGGCACATAACCTGCACCGGCTTTTAAGATCCCGAACAAGCCAACCACCATATCCAAACCACGCTCGACACAAATCGCCACACGATCGTCAGGTTGTATCCCTGTTGCAATCAGTGCGTGAGCCAGTTGGTTGGTTCTCTGGTTCAGCTCTTCGTAAGTGAGTTGCTGTTCTTTACTAATTTGCTCTGTGCTAATTTGTGTGCCGTGAATCAGCGCGATGGCATCAGGTGTGAGCGCAACCTGCTGTTCAAATAGTTGCTGGAGCAACATATCCTGAGGACAGTCAACTTTGGCCTTGTTAAAGTCTGCCAGTAGCTGTGTACGTTCTGCTGGTGGCAGGATGGTGATGGATTGAATAGGCTGCTTTGGCATATTTTGTAATGCCGTCACCAGCGCTCTCAACGCCGTATCCATATAAGCGTTAATGCGGGTTGGGTTAACCTGACGGTTGCATTGAGCAGTTAACGCAAAGCCATTTTCAAAATCATCCACATCCAATGACAAGGGGTAATTACTGCGTTCTTCACTGCTGAACGCCTGAATGCCTTCCCAAACTGGTGAACTGGCCTGTTGATCGTGTCGTTGGCTATGACGGAAATTGAGCAGACTACTAAAGAGTGGCTGAGGTGCCTGAATACCACTGCAACGTTGGGCGATGGCTAACGGAGTTTGTTCATGTTCCAGTAATGCACTGAGTTGCTGGTAAGTTTCCTGGACCACCTGTTGCACAGTACGTTCCTGTAACATAATACGTACAGGCAGAGTATTGATGAACATACCGAGCACTTGAGTGGTATCTGTTCCTCGTTGAGAACGACCCAATAAGACGGTGCCGAAAACAACATCTTCCCGTCCGCTGCATTGTGCGAGAACCTGTGCCCATGCCACATGGAACAGAACAGCGGCACTGACCCCCTGCTGACGGGCACAGTCACGTATCTGATGAGCTAACTCATCATCCAAAGCAAATTCAGCTTCTTCTATCTTGCTGTTTTCATTTGAGTCGTCGTGTTCATCGTGATTACCTTGTACATCAAGTAAGTCAAAAGGCAGAGTGGGTTCATCCACATCACCCAAAAGCTGGTGGAAATAGGTTTGATGTTTTTCAATCGGCACCGAACGGATCTGGGCGATAAAGTTACGGTAAGGCAGTGAAGGCGGTAAATGGTCTTTTTGCCCAAGTAGTAACATTTCAACTTCATTGAAGATCATTTCTAGCGACAAATGATCACAAACCAGATGATGGTAGAGCAATGCCAAATGCCAACAGTCAGTTTGCGGATCTTTGACAATATTGGCGGATAATAATGGTGCTCTGGTGATATCCATCCGTATTGAGCGGGGATCTGTCGCATCACGCAGTTGCTGTACGGCGTCGATATTAGATGATAGCTCTGATTCGATGACTGGCAGAGGTGCATGGCGATAAACCACCTGCACAGGCTCCGGCAGGTTATCCCAATGAAATGCACTGCGTAGAATATCGTGACGGTCAATGACTTGTTGCAATGTCAGCAGGAAAGTATCCAGACGTGTCCGGCTGTCAAAACTCATCAGCAGATTGTCCAGATAAATATCGCCTTTTGTTTCCAGCAAGTGATGGAACAAAATTCCTTCCTGTAACGGCCCTACCGGGTAGATATCCTGAACATTGGTAACACCACCAGAAACATGAGTCACAATCTGGTCAATGTGATCCTGGGTCAGAGTAATTAACGGTAACATTTGCGGTGTGATGGATTGGCAATCGTCAGTAATGAGGTTAGGTGGTACATCATATGTAACAGTATCATCCAATGCAGTATCCATCAGGCGTGCTGCCATTGCCATCAATGTTGGAGAGGAGAAGACGGTACTGACTTCCAGAGTGAAACCCCGTTGGCGAAGTTCTTCGATTAAATTGACAACCAGCAACGAATGCCCGCCTAATTCAAAGAAATTGTCGTGGCGTCCAATTTGCTCCAATCCCAGCAAGGTTTGCCAAACAGACGCTAATTGCTGTTCAGTTTCCCCCTGAGGAGCCTGATATTCCCGACTGATAATAGCGGAGCGGTCAGGAGCGGGCAGGGCTTTGCGATCCAGTTTGCCATTCGGGGTCACAGGGAAGGCATCTAAGATGACATAGGCACTGGGTAGCATGTACTCCATCAGGCGGGTACTCAGTTGTTCGCGCAACTGAATGATATCCAGTGTTGTTGCAGATTGTGTTGTTGCAGATTGTGGGATCAAATAGGCGACCAGCCGCTTATTACCGCTTTCATCTTCATGGGCGGTCACTACCGCATCTTTGATGCCGTCACACTGCGCCAGTTGGGCTTCAATTTCCCCCGGTTCAATACGGAAACCGCGGATCTTGACCTGAAAATCATTGCGCTCCCGGTATTCAATCGTGCCGTCCGGCCGCCAGCGGCCTAAGTCGCCGGTTTTATACATCCGGGCTCCGGCCTGATCGCTGAACGGATCGGAGACAAAGCGTTCACCGGTCAGGTCAGGGCGGTTCAGATACCCGCGGGCCACGCCTGAGCCGCCGATATGGATTTCACCGGTCACCCCGACAGGCACCGGTTGCCCTTGTGCATCCAGAATATAAAGGCGGGAATTGGTCAGGGGGTAGCCGATGGGCACTGAGCCGGCCGGGCAAGTTGCCGGGGTGTCCGGTTGCCATACTGTGGCAATCACGGTGGTTTCCGTCGGGCCGTAGGAGTTGATCCAGCGGCAGGATGGGGTTTCCGCTAACGATTGCCAGGTGTCGAAATGGCGCAGCTCGGCTTTTTCCCCGCCGACAATCACCAGCCGTAAAGACGCACTGAAACCACAGCGGCCGGCCGCCATCTCCTGTACCCACAAATGCCAGAACGCGGTGGGTAAATCGCAGACGGTAATCGCCTGCGCTTGTAAGAACTGGCTGAAGGCTTTATCCGGGATACGCAGATGCGCCGGACGCAGTACTAATGTTGCCCCGACCGCCAGTGTGGCGAAAATATCGGAGACGGTGGTATCAAAGGCCACCGAGGTAAATTGCAGTACCCGGTCCGCCGGGGTCAGTTCATTGGTCTGACGCTGGACATGGACAAAATTAACCACATTGCGGTGTTCAATCATCACCCCTTTGGGCTGCCCGGTAGAGCCGGAGGTGTAGATGATATAAGCCAGATGGTGCGGGGCCAGCCCCAGTTGCTGGGGTGACGGGTTGTGACCGGGGTGTTGGGTCACCGTGCTCAGATAATCGCTGTTATCCATGACCCAGACCGGCACCTCAGTGGTGAGGCGGGGTTGTAACTGTTGCTGGGTCAAGAGTAGTTTCGGTTCACAGTCGGACAGAATGTAATTCAGCCGCTCGGTCGGGTAATCCGGATCTAACGGCACATAACCGGCCCCGGCTTTCAGGATACCGAACAGGCCAACGATCATATCAAAGCCGCGCCCGACACAAATGGCGACACGGTCATCCGGCTGTACGCCGGCTGCTATCAGGGCATGGGCCAGCTGGTTGGCCTGCCGGTTCAGTTCGGCATAAGAGAGTTGCTGCTCGCCATACACCAGTGCGGTCGCCGCCGGGGAGTTTGCCACTTGCTGTTCGAAAAGTTGTTGCAGCAGCAGATCTGGCGGGTAACTGACGGCGGGGGCATTAAATGCGGTCAGTAGCTGGGTACGCTCAGACGGCGTTAAGAGCGGCAGATCGGCCACCGGCTGGCTATCATCAGCCACCATCGCAGCCAGCAGGGTTTGCAGATACCCCGCCATACGTTCAACCGTGGCATGATCAAACAGATCACTGGCGTATTCTAAATCACCGATTAACCCGTTTTCGGTGTCATTGAGTGACAGCGACAAATCAAACTGGGTGGTTTTTCTGTCTAACGTCAGTTCACTGAGCGTTAATTCCGGCAGATCAAAACGCTGTTGATTGGATGTATTATCCAGATCCATCATCACCTGAAATATCGGGCTGTGACTCAGGCTGCGTGGCGGTTGTAATGCCTCCACCAGCTGCTCAAAAGGCAAATCCTGATGGGCGTAGGCATCCAGTGCATGGGCTTTAACACGGGCCAATAACTGTTTGATGGTAGGGTTATCCTCCAGCCGGACTCTTAAGGCCAGCGTATTGGCGAAGAAACCTATCAACGGCTCTAACTCACTGTACTGGCGGTTGGCAACCGGCGTGCCGATAACCACTTCGGGTTGTCCGCTGAGCCGTGACAGTAAAACCGCCCAGCCGGCCAGCAGGGTCATAAACAGGGTGGTGCCATGACGCTGGCTCAGGGTGTGTAAACCGGTGCTGAGTGCAGGGGACAGGGTAAAGCGTACCAGATCTCCCCGATAGCTTTGTTCCGGCGGACGGATGCGGTCAGTGGGCAGTTCCAGCAAGATCGGCGTATTCTGTAGTGTATTGCGCCAGTAATTCACCTGCTGATCCAGTCTGTCTCCCTGCAACCATTGGCGCTGCCACAGGGCGTAGTCAGCGTACTGGATGGGCAGCGGTGGCAGCGGATCTGGCTGTTGTTGGCAGAAGGCCTGATAAAGGGCAGAAAGTTCTTTAGTCAGAATATTCAGTGACCAGCCGTCAGAGATAATATGATGCTGGGTCACCAACAGAATATGGTGTTGATCCGCGAGTTTCAGCAATTGGGCGCGGACTAACGGCCCTTGCGCAAAATCAAAATCCTGCTGGGCTTCCGCCTGTGTTGCTGCTTCCAGTGCCATTTGCTGCTCTGCCGGGGATAACGGGCTGAGATCTTGGTATATCAGGGCAAAGCCCCGGTCAGCCTCACCGATAATCTGGCGCGTTTCCCCGTCGGTAACGGTGATCGTGGTACGCAGAATTTCATGACGGGCCACGATGCGATCCAGCGCTGCTTGCAGGGCGGCCCGATTTAAAGCGCCGTGCAGTTCTAAGCCACCGGCGATGTGATAGGCGGCCTGTGCGGCGCTGTCCAGTTGTGCCAGGAACCATAGCCGTTGCTGTGCCCAGGAAAGGGGTAACGGCTGCTGGCGGTCTGCGGGTAAGATCAGCGGCTGGACGGATTGGGCGGCATTTACCAGCGACGGGGCTAAATCGGCCAGCACCGGGTGAGTGAACAGATCTTGCAGTGTCACTTCCAGATTCAGCTTCTCCCGTAAACGGGCGGCAACCTGTACGGTCAATAACGAATGTCCCCCCAGTTCAAAGAAATTATCATGGCGTCCGATTTGTTCTACGCCCAATAAATCCTGCCAGATTTCAGCCAGTGTCTGTTCAATTTCACCCTGCGGTGCGGCATATTCACGGCGCACAAACGCAGCACTGTCTGGGGCGGGCAGGGCTTTGCGATCCAGTTTGCCATTCGGGGTCACAGGGAAGGCGTCTAAGATGACATAGGCGCCGGGCAGCATATATTCCATCAGACGGGTACTCAGCTGCTCACGCAGCTGCACCAGATCCAGCGTAATATCAGGTTGCGGCACCAGATAGGCGACCAGCCGCTTATTACCGCTTTCATCTTCATGGGCGGTCACTACCGCATCTTTGACGCCGTCACACTGCGCCAGTTGGGCTTCAATTTCCCCCGGTTCAATACGGAAACCGCGGATCTTGACCTGAAAATCATTGCGCTCCCGGTATTCAATCGTGCCGTCCGGCCGCCAGCGGCCTAAGTCGCCGGTTTTATACATCCGGGCTCCGGCCTGATCGCTGAACGGATCGGAGACAAAGCGTTCACCGGTCAGGTCAGGGCGGTTCAGATACCCGCGGGCCACGCCTGAGCCGCCGATATGGATTTCACCGGTCACCCCGACAGGCACCGGTTGCCCTTGTGCATCCAGAATATAAAGGCGGGAATTGGTCAGGGGGTAGCCGATGGGCACTGAGCCGGCTGGGCAAGTTGCCGGGGTGTCCGGTTGCCATACTGTGGCAATCACGGTGGTTTCCGTCGGGCCGTAGGAGTTAATCCAGCGGCAGGATGGGGTTTCCGCTAACGATTGCCAGGTGTCGAAATGGCGCAGCTCGGCTTTTTCCCCGCCGACAATCACCAGCCGTAAAGACGCACTGAAACCACAGCGGCCGGCCGCCATCTCCTGTACCCACAAATGCCAGAACGCAGTGGGTAAATCGCAGACGGTGATCGCCTGCGCTTGTAAGAACTGGCTAAAGGCTTTATCCGGGATACGCAGATGCGCCGGACGCAGTACTAACGTTGCCCCGACCGCCAGCGTGGCGAAAATATCGGAGACGGTGGTATCAAAGGCCACCGAGGTAAATTGCAGTACCCGGTCCGCCGGGGTCAGTTCATTGGTCTGACGCTGGACATGGACAAAATTAACCACATTGCGGTGTTCAATCATCACCCCTTTGGGCTGCCCGGTAGAGCCGGAGGTATAGATGATATAAGCCAGATGGTGCGGGGCCAGCCCCAGTTGCTGAGGTGACGGGTTGTGACCGGGGTGTTGGGTCACCGTGCTCAGGTAATCGCTGTGATCCATGACCCAGACCGGCACCTCAGTGGTGAGGCGGGGTTGGAACTGTTGCTGGGTTAAGAGTAGTTTCGGTTCACAGTCGGACAGAATGTAATTCAGCCGCTCAGTCGGGTAATCCGGATCTAACGGCACATAACCGGCTCCGGCTTTCAGGATACCGAACAGGCCAGCGATCATATCAAAGCCGCGCCCGACACAAATGGCGACACGGTCATCCGGTCGTACGCCGGCCGCTATCAGGGCATGGGCCAGCTGGTTGGCCTGCCGGTTCAGTTCGGCATAGGAGAGTTGCTGCTCGCCATACACCAGTGCGGTCGCCGCCGGTGAGGTCGCCACTTGCTGTTCGAAAAGTTGTTGCAGCAGCAGATCTGGCGGGTAACTGACGGCGGGGGCATTAAATGCGGTCAGTAGCTGGGTACGCTCAGGCGGCGTTAAGAGCGGCAGATCGGCCACCGGCTGGCTATCATCAGCCACCATCGCAGCCAGCAGGGTTTGCAGATACCCCGCCATACGTTCAACCGTGGCATGGTCAAACAGATCACTGGCGTATTCCAAATCACCGATTAACCCGTTTTCGGTGTCATTGAGTGACAGCGACAAATCAAACTGGGTGGTTTTTCTGTCTAACGGCAGTTCACTGAGCGTTAATTCCGGCAGAGTGGAGCGCTGTTGATTGGATGTATTATCCAGAACCATCATCACCTGAAATATCGGGCTGTGACTCAGGCTGCGTGGCGGTTGTAATGCCTCCACCAGCTGCTCAAAAGGCAAATCCTGATGGGCGTAGGCATCCAGTGCATGGGCTTTAACACGGGCCAATAACTGTTTGATGGTAGGGTTATCCTCCAGCCGGACTCTTAAGGCCAGCGTATTGGCGAAGAAACCTATCAACGGCTCTAACTCACTGTACTGGCGGTTGGCAACCGGCGTGCCGATAACCACTTCGGGTTGTCCGCTGATCCGTGACAGTAAAACCGCCCAGCCGGCCAGCAGGGTCATAAACAGGGTGGTGCCATGACGCTGGCTCAGGGTGTGTAAACCGGTGCTGAGTGCAGGGGACAGGGTAAAGCGTACCAGATCTCCCCGATAGCTTTGTTCCGGCGGACGGACGCGGTCAGTGGGCAGTTCCAGCAAGATCGGCGTATCCTGTAGTGTATTGCGCCAGTAATTCACCTGCTGGTTCAGTCTGTCTCCCTGCAACCATTGGCGCTGCCACAGGGCGTAGTCAGCGTACTGGATGGGCAGCGGTGGCAGCGGATCTGGCTGTTGTTGGCAGAAGGCCTGATAAAGGGCAGAAAGTTCTTTAGTCAGAATATTCAGTGACCAGCCGTCAGAGATAATATGATGCTGGGTCACCAACAGAATATGGTGTTGATCCGCGAGTTTCAGCAATTGGGCGCGGACTAACGGTCCTTGCGCAAAATCAAAATCCTGCTGGGCTTCCGCCTGTGTTGCCGCTTCCAGTGCCATTTGCTGCTCTGCCGGGGATAACGGGCTGAGATCTTGGTATATCAGGGCAAAGCCCCGGTCAGCCTCTCCGATAATCTGGCGCGTTTCCCCGTCGGTAACGGTGATCGTGGTACGCAGAATTTCATGACGGGCCACGATGCGATCCAGCGCTGCTTGCAGGGCGGCCCGATTTAAAGCGCCGTGCAGTTCCAAGCCACCGGCGATGTGATAGGCGGCCTGCGCGGCGCTGTCCAGTTGTGCCAGGAACCATAGCCGTTGCTGTGCCCAGGAAAGGGGTAACGGCTGCTGGCGGTCTGCGGGTAAGATCAGCGGCTGGACGGATTGGGCGGCATTTACCAGCGACGGGGCTAAATCGGCCAGCACCGGGTGAGTGAACAGATCTTGCAGTGTCACTTCCAGATTCAGCTTCTCCCGTAAACGGGCGGCAACCTGTACGGTCAATAACGAATGTCCCCCCAGTTCAAAGAAATTATCATGGCGTCCGATTTGTTCTACGCCCAATAAATCCTGCCAGATTTCAGCCAGTGTCTGTTCAATTTCACCCTGCGGTGCGGCATATTCACGGCGCACAAACGCAGCACTGTCTGGGGCGGGCAGGGCTTTGCGATCCAGTTTGCCATTCGGGGTCACAGGGAAGGCGTCTAAGATGACATAGGCGCCGGGCAGCATATATTCCATCAGGCGGGTACTCAGCTGCTCACGCAGTTGCACCAGATCCAGCGTAATATCAGGTTGCGGCACCAGATAGGCGACCAGCCGCTTATTACCGCTTTCATCTTCATGGGCGGTCACCACCGCATCTTTGACGCCGTCACACTGCGCCAGTTGGGCTTCAATTTCCCCCGGTTCAATACGGAAACCGCGGATCTTGACCTGAAAATCATTGCGCTCCCGGTATTCAATCGTGCCGTCCGGCCGCCAGCGGCCTAAGTCGCCGGTTTTATACATCCGGGCTCCGGCCTGATCGCTGAACGGATCGGAGACAAAGCGTTCACCGGTCAGGTCAGGGCGGTTCAGATACCCGCGGGCCACGCCTGAGCCGCCGATATGGATTTCACCGGTCACCCCGACAGGCACCGGTTGCCCTTGTGCATCCAGAATATAAAGGCGGGAATTGGTCAGGGGGTAGCCGATGGGCACTGAGCCGGCCGGGCAAGTTGCCGGGGTGTCCGGTTGCCATACTGTGGCAATCACGGTGGTTTCCGTCGGGCCGTAGGAGTTGATCCAGCGGCAGGATGGGGTTTCCGCTAACGATTGCCAGGTGTCGAAATGGCGCAGCTCGGCTTTTTCCCCGCCGACAATCACCAGCCGTAAAGACGTACTGAAACCACAGCGGCCGGCCGCCATCTCCTGTACCCACAAATGCCAGAACGCGGTGGGTAAATCGCAGACGGTGATCGCCTGCGCTTGTAAGAACTGGCTAAAGGCTTTATCCGGGATACGCAGATGCGCCGGGCGCAGTACTAACGTTGCCCCGACCGCCAGTGTGGCGAAAATATCGGAGACGGTGGTATCAAAGGCCACCGAGGTAAATTGCAGTACCCGGTCCGCCGGGGTCAGTTCATTGGTCTGACGCTGGACATGGACAAAATTAACCACATTGCGGTGTTCAATCATCACCCCTTTGGGCTGCCCGGTAGAGCCGGAGGTGTAGATGATATAAGCCAGATGGTGCGGGGCCAGCCCCAGTTGCTGGGGTGACGGGTTGTGACCGGGGTGTTGGGTCACCGTGCTCAGGTAATCACTGTGATCCATGACCCAGACCGGCACCTCAGTGGTGAGGCGGGGTTGTAACTGTTGCTGGGTCAAGAGTAGTTTCGGTTCACAGTCGGACAGAATGTAATTCAGCCGCTCGGTCGGGTAATCCGGATCTAACGGCACATAACCGGCCCCGGCTTTCAGGATACCGAACAGGCCAACGATCATATCAAAGCCGCGCCCGACACAAATGGCGACACGGTCATCCGGCTGTACGCCGGCTGCTATCAGGGCATGGGCCAGCTGGTTGGCCTGCCGGTTCAGTTCGGCATAAGAGAGTTGCTGCTCACCATACACCAGCGCGGTCGCCGCCGGTGAGGTCGCCACTTGCTGTTCGAAAAGTTGTTGCAGCAGCAGATCTGGCGGGTAACTGACGGCGGGGGCATTAAATGCGGTCAGTAGCTGGGTACGCTCAGGCGGCGTTAAGAGCGGCAGATCGGCCACCGGCTGGCTATCATCAGCCACCATCGCAGCCAGCAGGGTTTGCAGATACCCCGCCATACGTTCAACCGTGGCATGATCAAACAGATCACTGGCGTATTCTAAATCACCGATTAACCCGTTTTCGGTGTCATTGAGTGACAGAGTCAAATCAAAGTAAGCGCTTTCTCTGACCAGAGGAAGTTCACTCAGTTTTAGTTCTGCTAACTCAAAATTCTTTTGTTCTGATTTATTATCGAGAGTCAGCATAACCTGGAAAATAGGACTATGGCTTAAACTGCGGGTTGGTCGCAGAGCTTCGACCAATTGTTCAAATGGTAAATTCTGATGCTCATAAGCGCTTAACGCACAGTTTTTCACCTGAGCCAGCAATGCGCTGACATTTGGGTTGTCACCTAATTGAATGCGTAATGCCAGTGTATTGGCAAAGAAACCGATCAAAGGTTCCAGCTCATGCTGTGGACGGTTGGCAATCGGCGTTCCTATCACCAGATCGGATTGTCCACTGACGCGGGAAAGCAGCACTGCCCAACCTGCCATCAACGTCATAAATAAAGTTGTGCCATGACGTTGGCTGAGGTTTTTTAATCCCGCACTTAATTCTGGTGAAAATGCCAGATCGACGCGGTTACCTCTGTAACTCTGTTGTATCGGACGAGGTTTGTCGGTGGGTAATTCGAGCAATTCAGGCGCACCCTGTAAACGATTGCGCCAGTAATTTAGTTGAGTTTCCAGTACATCGCCCTGTAGCCACTGTTGTTGCCAGAGAACATAGTCAGCATACTGGAGCATCAATTCAGGTAATGGGTCGGGTTGCCCCTGACTGAAAGCTTGATAAAGAGCAGAAAGTTCACGTATCAATATTTTGACTGACCAGCCATCTGAAATAATGTGATGTTGGGTCAACAGCAGAACATGTTCGTCTTCTGCCAAACGGAGCAAATGCCCTCTGAGTAATGGCCCACAGGTAAAATCGAAAGGCTTGACAGCTTCAAGGTGGGCGCGCTCTTCAACTGTTGTTTGTTGTTCTGGTTCTGGTAAATGGCTGATATCTTCAGTCGTCAAAGCAAAACCACTGTTGGCATCTCCGATAACTTGCCGGGCAGTGCCTTCAATGGCTACAAAAGTTGTCCGCAGGCTCTCATGACGGGCAACAATCCGATCCAAAGCCGCTTGCAGCGCATTCAGGTTAAGCTGACCTTGTAGATGTAGCCCTACTGACATGTGATACGCCGTCTGGGCTGCGGGATCTAATTGGGTCAGAAACCACAGGCGTTGTTGTGTCCAGGATAATGGCACATCGCCGTTGCGGGTTTGGGGGCGAATTTCTGCTTTTTGTGTATGTTGACGAGATAGCTTGGCGGCTTTGGCTAACTCAAGTAGTCTTTTCCGTTCAGCTAATGGTAAAGATGTTAATTCATTATTATTCATGTTTAAGTACCATTTGAGAGCCAGATTTATTCCATTGATTTATAAATATCTTGTAGGGAATCTGCGTCAAATTGCAGTAATTGAGCGTTGATAATGCACTCTTCAAGCTGGCAGATAGACGGATGTGCAAACAATTGCTGGATAGAGATATCAACGTCAAAGATTTCATTAATTCTTGATTGAAGTTGCAGAACCAAGAGCGAGTGCCCACCGAGCTCAAAGAAATTGTCATAACGTCCGATACGATCTATCTTCAATACCGTTTGCCAGATATCAGCCAGTTGTTCTTCAATTTCACCTTGTGGTGCTGCATATTCTTGTGTGATCACTGATGAGTGATCGGGAATGGGGAGAGCGCGGCGATCCAATTTGCCACTTAATGTCAGTGGGAAAGCATCCAACATGACAAATGCGCTGGGGATCATGTAATCAGGCAGGCTATTGCCCAATTGTTCCCGTAGTTCAGGAATATTCAGTGTAGTACCTGATTGGGGGATGATGTAGGCGATCAGCCTTGTATCTGCTGAGTCATATGCACGTGCAACAACCACAACTTGCTGAACACCAGCACATTGGGCCAGGCGAGTTTCAATTTCTTCCAATTCAATGCGATTTCCCCGTATCTTGACCTGAAAATCATTACGGCCCAGATAATCGATGCTGCCATCAGGTAGCCAACGCCCCAAATCTCCCGTTTTATACATCTGTGCTTCCGGGCGATTGCTGAATGGGTCATGAACAAAACGTTCTGCCGTTAGTTCAGGGCGATTTAAGTAACCGCGGGCAACACCAATACCACCAATATGAATTTCCCCGGTCACTCCGATAGGAACAAGCCGATCATGTTTATCCAAAATATAGATTTGTGTATTAGCGATAGGATGACCAATTGGTACTAAATCGACATATTTTTCTGATCCACAACGCCAGGATGTTACGTCAATAGCGGCTTCGGTCGGGCCATATAAATTATGCAGCTCACTATGAGGGAAGTGAGATAAACACTGTTGTTGCAGGGAATACGGTAAGGCTTCTCCACTACACAAAATCTGACGTAAAGAAGGGCAATGTCCTGCCGGAGTGAGATGAATGAAACTTTGTAGCATAGAGGGAACAAAATGGATGGTTGTGATACCTCTGGATTCAATCTCTTCCAGCAAATAAAGGGGATCTTTGTGACCTCCGGGGCGTGCCATAACTAATTGAGCACCGGAAATCAAAGGCAGGAAAAACTCCCATACTGAAACATCGAAACTGAATGGGGTTTTCTGCAATACGAGATCGTTAGGGTTCAATTGATATTCATCTTTAGCCCAAAGTAAGCGGTTGACGACACCACGATGCTCATTCATTACCCCTTTAGGTAAACCTGTTGACCCTGAGGTATACAGAACATAGGCCAAATTACGCGATGTCAGCCCCAAATCGGTGATAGAGAGATTATCTTCCCGCTGCTCAGCGATAGTTGCCTGCAATTCTTCGCTTTCCCATATCCACAAAGGAGCATTAGTGTCTGGTAAGTGGCTTTGTAACCCATGATGGCTCAGGATAAGTGCCGGTCTACTGTCGGTCAGAATATGCTTGAGACGATCTGCCGGATATTCTGGATCGAGAGGAACATAAGCTGCACCCGCTTTTAATATTCCCAGTAATGCGATGACCATAGCCGGGCTACGTTCCATGCAGAGACCGATGCGATTATCTGCCTGAATACCGGCTGCAACAAAAGCGTGTGCGAGTTTATTGGCCTGACGATTCAATTCCTCGTAAGTCAATTGTTGGTTATCACAAACCAGTGCAATTGCTGCCGGCGCATAGTTGACTTGTTGTTCGAATAATTGGTGAAGCAGAATGTTTTGTGGGTAGGAGACGTCAGTTGCATTAAAATTATAGAGAATTTGCTGGCGTTCTGATTCATCCATCAACGGTAAGCTGTCAATAGTCTGTTGATCATCATCTGCCATTACTGTCAGCAAGTTGAAAAAATTGTTCATGAGTTGAGCGATTAACTCAGCATCGAACAACTTAGTATCATAATGAAAACCGCAATTAATCTGTTGATCGACTTCTATAACATTAACCATCAGAGGAACAGGCATCTCGGCATAATAAGGATATGGGAAAGATCGCAGTTCTGCTCCTCCCCAGTGCACAGTCGTACTGCCACTCTGATCCATCCAAAGTGATACCAGGTTACTGATATATCTGGGTTGTTGAAAGGTCATAATCGTCTGGAAAACAGGGTGGGTATCTGCGTGCCGTTGTACCTTAATTTGTTCCAGGATTTTGGGGAAAGGATATTTTTGATTCTCGATAGCCTGACGAATAGTTTTAACTGCTTGTAAGATATGTTCCTGTACAGTCATTTCGCCATTGATTTGACCGCGTAAGGCTACTGGGTTGACAAACTCACCCACCAATTTTCCCCAGGGAGCCCGGCTGCGACCTGGCATTATAGAGCCGACAAAAATATCGTCCTGACCAGTGTAACGATGTAACAGAATTTGATAGGCAGCCAGAAAAATTGCAAACAGGCTATTGCCATATTTTTCCGCCATTGTAAGTAGTTTTTTGGCCAGCGTATCGGAGAGCTTGCCGGGAACTGTAATTTTATCTGTTGCCGAGGGAAATTGGTTAATTACCGGTTTATTGCTAATAGGCAATTGTAATTCTGTTAAATGGCCGCTCAGATTATCGCACCAGAATTGTTGTTGTTTTTTGGCATTGTTACTATTCAGCCATTGCTGTTGCCAGATAACATAGTCTTGGTAACTGCGTTCTGATGCAGGGGGTAATTCTTGTTCGGTTAAGAGCTTGCCCAGTTCTTCCAATAATATCCAATAAGACCAGCCATCAACGGCAAGGTGGTCAAAGGTTAATACCATGACGCTTTCCTGATCATCACATTGATACCAACTGGCATAAGCACGTAATGGATTATTCAGATCGAAAGCGTGCCAGCAATCATTACGAACGACTTGTTGTAGCGTTTCTTCACTCAGATCCCTGGCATCATGTCTGGTGATCTTAATCACGGCATTTTCTGCTATTTGGTATCCTAACTTACCGTCATATTGACCAAAACTAGCCCGTAACATAGGGTGGCGTTTTATCAGATGATTGAGTGCGTCTTCTAATTTCTCAGCAGTTAAACCCTTAACTCTGGCACAAAACGCACTATTATTCTGCCCCCTTTGGGCCGGGTTAATTTGATATTGAAACCAACGGCTGCTTTGTGCTTCTGATAAAGCAAATGATTTCAATGTATCAGGATAATTCATTTTATAGCTCCCCTTTTATGGGTATATGGAAAAACAAAAACTTGAGAACTGATAAAACAAAAAAGAAGAACAGAATTTAAGGCCAAAAATATTGGTTAAATAAAGTTCAATAAATTTATTTTCCAGCAGAAAATTAATGCGATGGAAGTACAACGTAATAAAAAAAACATTACAGTGACATGAATGTCATTTCACAGGAAAGTTATAAGTTAATTTCATTTTGTATATAAGCTGTATTTTTTCTTTATTATGGTATTTAAGGTGTTAGATTATATATTAAATAAAAAAACTTTACATAGTGATATTCCCTTTCTTTTATATCTAATTTTATTATAGGTAATAAGTGTTATTATTATGAATATTTTATATAACATAATAATCTAAATGATATATATATCCTATAAAAAAAGAGCCTGTTTAACGAGGCTCTCAAAATGGGCGAGGATATATTTATAATAAGTAGGTTGTCTTTGATCTAGATCATTTTCAGCCAGAATGATGGCTATTGGTGTTTACCTCTTTAATGTGTCCATCTTCCAACTTAATTACGCGTTCTGCAATATCAAAATATGCATCATCATGGCTAATAACAATAACGGTCTTACCACGAGCTTTTAGTTCCGGCAATAATTCTGTATAGAATATTCTTTTAAATACAGGGTCTTGATCCGCAGCCCATTCATCAAATAGATAAATAGGACGATCTTCCAGATAAGCAGACACTAAGGCTAAGCGTTTTCTCTGACCGGCTGAAAGTTCAGTTGTCGAGAATTGTCCGTCAACGATTTTGACTTTATGGCTCATGTTTAAAGCTTCAATATAATGGGTCGCTTTTTCGGTAACATTTGCTCCGGTATTTAACAGTTGATCGAATAGATGGTAATTAGAGAAAACGGCTGCAAAGTATTGACGATAGTGTTCGTTATTTGTCTGATCCATTTTTACACCATTAAGCCAGATAGAGCCGGATTCTTGTTCGAACAAGCCGACTAACAGCATGGCAAGTGTTGTCTTTCCGCTTCCGTTTCCACCGACAATAAAAATAATTTCGCCTTGGGAAATAGTCAGACTCATCGGCCCCAGTTTAAACTCCCGATCTTCTTTGTCGGTAGTGTAGTGGTGAACGACATCTTTTAATTCAAGCGATAGTGACTGTTCATTTGCAAATGGGTTTGGTGTATTAGCTTGTTGTATATACAGAGATTCTTCCAACTCGCTATCCAGTTGTTTCATTTTTTGTAGCGAAATTTCGGCTTGTCTTAATTCTGGAATTGCGCCGATCAATTCGCTGATTGGGCCGGATAAAAATAGAACAATCAGAGTGACTGTCATCAAATTAGAAGGCTCTTGAGGTAACCAGATAGGTACAACAAAAATCATAAAGCCGATGACAATATAAAAGACCACCGAGCCGGCATTCAGTACCCAGGCGTAGTTGTTATTTGCTTTAATACAGATCTCTTTGAATTTTTTCGCGCCGGGAGAAATGACTCTGTCAATAAACGCATTGCCTTTCTGACTATTGAGTTTTAACTCTTTGCTGCCATCGATTAGCTGTTGGAAGCTGAGGTATATCTTATCTACCTGCTCACGCATCTCTTCCATCAGGCGTATAGGGCGCTTTTCCAAGAAATAGAAGATATACATTGTGAGCAGACAGACAACGGTCAGAATGATAAAGAGTTGCCAGGAAATCCAGGCTAAGTAGCCGAAACAAGCGATAATAAGTGTAATATTGCCAAAGGCGGTTGGTGCTAACATAAAGGAGTGTATAAACACATCGACATCTTTGGTCAGAACAGCCAACAGGCCATGTTTCCCGATATTGTTCAGTTTCTTGAAAGGTGCCCGTAATATTTTATTACTCAGACTCAGTCGCAGGGAATAAATCGTTGCCTGGGTTAAATGTGATAGCAGAACTTCTGATAAGGTCTTAGTAATAAAAAAAAGAATGCAGATACCAAAAAAGTTCCAGATAAATGATGAGAGACTAACTGCACCTGTAATTCCCTGGCTAATCATGCCTACTACTGATGCACCCGTAAACCCGCTGATTAATGCAAATATTGTTGATAGAAGCAGCAATATCCAGGATTGACGATAGAGATAAGCTATTAGAGTCATAGAAATAAACCATTATAGGAGATTATGAGTAATATAAAAAAATATATACTGGTCAATGAGACTCAACATGGTTATTTTTTTCTGGTGAAATTTCAAGGAAGATTTATAAACATAAATGTTAATCAATTTAAATCGTGATAAAAGTCACAATTCATAGGTAATAGATTGTAATAGATATTACATTAATTTATGTGTGTTATTTTTTTCGTTAATTGATAGAGTTTATTTGTGATAGCAGAATAAAGAGGTATAAATAATTTCCCCAAGTAATTAGATAGTAACATAGGTGTAATTCTATACAATTCTATATCATCTCATTAACATAGTATATGTTCCCTCTGTCTTTCACGTTGCCTCTTTGTTAGTTAGCTGTACTCGCTCACTTCTTGCACAGAAAAGAGTGAGAAAGTGATCGATTGCATTATAAATGTTTATTTGAATTAAAAGGTTTGGTTTTAAATAATATTTATCTAATGGCTGAAACGGTTAAATAATGTCTTGTATTATTTGGGCGGTGGATATATTTAATTCTGGAATGATCGTTTCGATTTATTTTTTTATACATATTATCCCAGAAGCTCTATTGGGTATATATCCAATAGAGCTCGAATTACAAATTGAAAGATGAAGCGGATATTAAGTTATCTCAATTGATTAAGTTCTGTAAGGTTTGCCATAACGGATTTTGTTGTGCCAGTTCGCGTTGATCTTCCAACATGCACTCAAGTATTTCCAAAGTCGTCAATGGATTTGCCAGTACAACACGCAAAACAGTTGTTGGTTGTCGATCCCATTGTACGGGTCTGAGACTGGTACGTGAGATAAAAAACTTTCCGGCAGCCCACTGTATAGTCTGGATATTTTGGTTCAGTATATTCAGTGTATCGTGTAGTTTTTTCCGCACAGATTCAGGGGCGTTGCGTAGTGCCGTCAATACCATTGGCGGTATATATCGGTAAGTAAGCAGACAGAGTTGTGGTTCGCTGACTAACTCGAAATCTTCCTGCTGGCGGATAATGTCCGCAAATTGCTGTGCCTTCTCGATACTGCTATCTATTAGTTGGGCAAAACCTTGCCGGCCAAGCAGGTGCAGGTTACTGTGTAACATCAGTGACATCGCACTGCGTGAACCTTCCAGGGTGTGGCGGCCTAAATCTTTCGAACCTTTACGTACAATGTAATTGGCATGTTGGGCGATAGAATCAGTCAGAGTAGGCTGGCGGAACAGTACCATGCCCGTTCCCATAGGGACATACATTTGTTTATGAGCATCAATTGTCACAGTATCAGCGCGCTCAATGCCTTTGAATAAATATCGATAGCGTTCTGACAATAAGCTCGCGCCTCCCCAGGCAGCATCAACATGGAAGTGACACTGCTCGCGCTCGGCGATATCTGCCAGCACGTCCAGCGGATCGATTGAGCCGGTCTCTGTTGTTCCGGCTATTCCGACAATTGCCATGAGTTTGATATTGCGCTGACGCAGGTTTTTCAGATGTGAGTAGAGGGAATCAATACAGATCTGTCCATTTTTGTCGGCATCAACACTGATTAGTGCATCTTGTCCAAAGCCGAGCACATCCACGGTTTTTTTCAGCGAATAGTGTCCTAGTTCTGATACCAAAATCGCCACTCCATTGTAACCGTAATGGAGTAAACCTCTGGCTAGTCCCTCACGCTTGAGACCGGCAAAATTTTCGTCGGCTGGCATGAGCTGATTTCGGCATGCCCACATGGCAGTCAGATTAGCCAGTGTTCCGCCAGAACAGAAGGCTGCCAGAGCATAATCACCACTGTGCAACCATTGTTTATAAAAACTCTCATCACAACCGTATACCAATTTGTGCATCATACCCAACACTTGGCGCTCCAGTACGGTCAGAACATGCGATGTCTCCAGTTTGACTAAATTTTGATTCAGGGCGGTCAATATTTTGCCAAGCGCAGGTAAATGTCTGGGAAGGGCTGATGTCATATGACCAACAAAAGTAGGGGATGACACAGGCATCACTTGGTTAAGAACATTTTCATTCAAATTTTGGATATATTTTTCGGTATCAATGGGAATTTCTGGTATGAATACCGAAGAGAACTTCTGCTCTAGCTCTGCTAGTTCATGTACTGGTTTGTTTAGCTCACGGCAACAATAACCTACAGGGTCATCTGCAATCTTCTCTTCCAGTTCAGACAACGCTTTTTCACCGATATTGGTGGTAAATTGATTGAATAATTCTTGCCATTCTTGTGTGTCCGAATAATTATCGTGAGGAGTCGTCTTTTCTGTTTCATTGTGATTCAGTCTGTCAAGAGAATTCTGCATAGTTGGTTTGCCTCTCCAGAATCGCTAATTAATGTAGTGTGAACAGCATTAATCATATCATTGTTGCGCGCAAGTAGTTGGGTGCAGCTGAACGGTAGGTGTATCCCTTTGGAATACTGGTTTATTGCCTTCTTTGTATCTCTCTTTTTCTGTATTGATCAGATCAAACTAAGGGTGATATTCATCTATTCTGTATAGATATTATTAAAAATTACTGATGATTTTTCTGTGAAAAAATAATAATAAAACTATACTCAGGTTAATGTGATTTATATTAATTTTCAGATTTTAGTATGTCATGATTGATAAATTGAAAGTAGCCAAATAAATAAGTATTATTAATTTTTATCAGTTTCTTTTATCTATTGATGATGAAAATAGTTTCTTATAGAAAAGATAATCACTACTCAAAAAATAGTATGTGATAAATGGTTGGTTGTTTAATAAAAGTTAAGAACAAATAATTTATGGTGATATCAGAACAGCGGAGAAAGCTGGCTCCAGAAAAATATAAATTTGATCTGAATCACAGAAAGATTTTATTCAATGACTTTAGGGTCATTTTTTGAATTTCTTTGTCTCACTTTATAATTATTTTAATTTTTCTGGAGCCATAATTAAAACCATTATCTATTTATGTATTATGGTTCTAATTTAGTTAAATGATGATACTAATAAGTAATGAGGTGATATATGAAAGAGTTAACAATTATTGAATTAGAGCAGGTTGCAGGTGGTGCTTTTGACTGGCATAAAGCGATAAAAGTCGGTATTCACGTCCTTGATAAAGCAATTAATAATACCGTTGATTTCCTTACCAAAGAAGGCTATATCTCGAAAGATTTAGGCGGATTTATTAAAGGTGAGGCAGATGCTTTAGAAAAGTTTGGTTGTGATATAATTGATAGTTTCGATGATAAATAAATTCCAAATTTCAGAGTGCATATTCATAAAACAGAATAATATAGATTTTATATGATTTTTAATTAATGTACTAGGAAGTTAATATCAATTGTTATCAATAATTAAATAATGAGGTGATATATGAAAGAGTTAACAACCATTGAATTAGGCCAGGTCTCAGGTGCTGGCTCTGTTATGAAGAAAGATGATCCAGCATTGAAAGAAATTGGCGAATACGCAAAGCGCATAATTGATTATATGCCATATGTCATTCGACCAGCATGGCCAGTTATTCCCCCATATATCGAACCAGTATGTGATAACTAATTCAGATAAGTTCTGAACATCAATTTTAAATTTTATATAAGATATAAATCATTAGCTGTTCTATTAGAATGGCTAATGATTTTTCTCAAAATATTCACTATATATTTCAAGGCATAGCAGAAAATCAATTGAAAAATAAATCAAATCTATAACATAGAGATAACACGCTCGGCAGATTTAATTGTTGATGGTCTATGGGCAATAATAATTCTGGTAATATTCAATGCAGAGATTGATTCATTGATATGCGCTTCATTAGTCAAATCCAGATGGCTGGTTGCTTCATCCATAAATAAAATGCTTGGGCGACGATAAAGCGCTCTGGCTATCAATAACCTTTGTATTTGTCCACCAGATAATCCATTGCCTAATTCACCAATAAGTGTTTCATATGCCATTGGCATCAATAAAATATCATCATGAATACTGCAACGTTTAGCACATTCTTGTATAAGTTCAATATCGGGTGAAGGATCAAAACCGGATATGTTTTCAGCGATAGAGCCGGAAAGTAATTTATCATCTTGCAAAACACAGGCAATACACTTCCGGTAGTTATTTAGACCAATGACATTAATATCAAGCCCATTCATTAAAATAGTGCCTTTATCTGGCTCTAATAACCCGCTCATTAATTTCATGAGTGTTGTTTTTCCAGCCCCAGATGGGCCAACAATGGCCACACTTTCTCCCGCTTTGACATTAAGACTAAAGCCGGATATCACAGGCTTTGATAAGCTATCATATTGATAATATAAATCATGGATTCTCAAATCAACAGGTTGCCCTGAAATGCCGATTTCCCGCGCAGGGGCTTCTCTTTCTGGTTCAGAGAGGACGATATCGGCAATTCTCTCATTATGTAAATTTAACATGCGCAATTTAATTGCCATATCAATCAAATTACTTGCTCTATCCGCAAATTGTCCCCGGTATGCGTTAAAAGCAACAAACATTCCGAGTGTCATTTGGTTGTCTATCACTAATGATGCCCCTAACCACAGGATGATAATTTGTTCACAAGTAGTAATAAAAACATTAATGATATTAAAAATTGAATTTATCTTATTGAGTTTAGTATTTGAGTTCAGGGTATCAATATTCAGGTTTAGCCAGGATTTTGCCCGGGTTTCACATAACCCCAACGCCTTTAATGTATTAATACTGTATAACGTTTCCATAAAATGGGAGTTTGCTCTGGCCTCTTTAACTATCTGTTCCTCAGAAAGCTGTCTGTAATATTGATAGGTCAGGAACCTGACTACTATATAGATAATAGTGAACCCTGATACAATCCAAACCAGCCAGTTACCGTAAAGCAGCATCATAACAAAGACGCTGATCAGCATAATGGTGTCAATAATTCCATTAACAATATTTTGGGTAAAGGTTGTACGAATAATATTTAGTGAACCGAAGCGTGACTGAATATCACCTAACTTACGTTTTTCAAAGTAAGCTAAAGGTAATTTCATTAAATGGTCGAATACACCTGATTTCCATTGCACATCAACAAATGCTTCCATAGTGATGGATATCCAGCTACGTAACGTTGACACACTGACTCTAAATAAGATAAAGAAGAGCAAACCACAGCAAATAATGGTTAAGAGGCTACGATCTTGAGCAACGATAACATGATCCATGACCAATTGTGTCCCCACTGGGAGCAGTATATTAATAGCTTCTATGACAATAGATAAGAAGAAAATTTTCCCCAGAGCAGATTTAATTCCTTGAATATTATTTAACAAGGAGATGATACGTAATCTATTTTGCTTTTTTACGGGAGTAAAATTACTACCCGGCCATAATTCCAATGCAATACCGGTAAAGTGTTTGGAGAATTCCTGAGTACTCATTACCCGTTGGCCAAATGCTGGATCATGAATAGTAATTTTATTTTTTTTTACACTCACTAAGACAACAAAGTGATTCATATCCCAATGTAAAACGCAGGGAGTTTTTAATGCGTGAAGTTCATCAAGATCTAACGACACAGCTCTGGTTTTGAATTTGAGCGTAGTAGCTATACTAATCAATACAGGGAGTGTCGCCCCTCGTGTAGAAATTCCAAACTGACTGCGTAAACTGGATAAATCGATTTGTAACCCATGATAATGAAATACCATTGCTAAACTTGCTAATCCACATTCGGCTGCTTCAGTTTGTAAAATCTTGGGGATTCTTCTTCTGAATCCTAAATTCAATTTTTCCGTAATGACGTCAAAAGATGCTTTATTCATTGTTGGGGCCTGTTAATGTTTTTTGCATATCATAAAATGGTGAGAACATCCATTGATAAAGAGGTCTTTTTTCAAGGAAGAAAGTAGACTGGGCTTTCATGCCATTAGATAAATATAGTTTTTTTCCATTATAACTAAACTGATTCTTATTCAGACTGACTAACGCCTTATAATAAGATCCGGCTTTTTCCCCAACCTTATTTATCGGTGAACTTTTATAGTGAGACATTTCTTGAGAGGAGGCCGGGACATATGAAATATTATTGATATGCCCTGAAAACTGGCCGAATTTTTCAAATGGAAAGGCATCATAACGTATATTAATTGCATCACCTTTTGTAATGTAGGGTAAACTGTTATTAGGAACCCATAGGATTAAATAATAAGTTGGTTTTACATCATTTGGGATCACCTGTGCCAAATTATCATTTGTAATGACCATTTGCCCCACGGTAAATCCAAGTGATTCAATACGCCCATCAATAGGGGAGGTAATGAATAAGGAGCCACTGGCAGCCATTTCGGCTAGTTGCCGCTGTAGATCATCTTGTTGAATTTTGTATTGTGAAATTTGTTTATCAAAATCTGCTTTTTTGAGCATAATATCACTATTCAGATTTGTGATTTTTAATGAATCGCTGATATATTGGCTGTATAGATTTTGGTATGTATTTTGCTGCTGATAATAAGAGTATCCATAGTTATTAAATTGATCTTTAGTAATAAGCCCTCGTTTCTGATAGCTCTTATAGTTTTTCATATTTTCTTTTGCAAATTCAACGCCCTGACGTGCATTTTCAACGATAATTCTATCCTTCTCGTGGGATAATTCATACTGTCTTTTTTGTTCTTCAAGGCTTTCTAAAGTGACGCGTTTATTATATTGCAAGTTTTGAATGATATTATTGACTTGTGTTAATTGATTTTTGAGGGAGTTCTTTGTATTAGTGCTGATTTTGCCTGACTCCGTAATTTGGCTGAAGTCTACCTGATAAATTTTTTGGCCTTTTTTTATTATGTCTCCTGCTTTGACAAATGCTTTTGAAATAAATCCTTGTTGAGAAGATAAGATGTTTATTGGATGGGGATTAGTAATGACCTCGCCATAAACGCTAATACGCCTTGTATAATTTCCAAAAGTAATAAATATAAATAAAACAGTTAAAAAAGTTAATGAAGCAATACAAATAACCCATGCCGGAATTTTTGCTATCAATAGTGCTTTTCCCGTCCATTTGGATTTTTGGTTATCTAAGGCTTCTTGCCTAAATAACTTATTCATAGCAGTCATATATAATTAATCTTCATACTTTATTTAATGATTATGGCTTGAGGAATAGCTGAAAATATCAATTTATCAATGTGATGTTGGTAGATTTGGTCTGCCTGATGCAATATCACTGTAATATAGTTAACCTGAATGCCACTTCAACCATTAACAAAATTTCTTAATATGGATTTTTAAAATTTCGTCTTGGAATATTAAGAATAGGCAGGATTATTGCAATATTTTGAGGGCTTATAAAAGAAAAATCCGCGTCATCACGCGGATTTTAAGCATAAATATCATCGATTAGTATAGGACAAGATAAACAAATTTATTCGTAGATCAGACGTTGAACAAGAAATTCATTACATCGCCATCTTTAACAATATAATCTTTTCCTTCAGCCCGCATTTTACCTGCTTCTTTTGCGCCTTGTTCACCTTTATAGGTGATGAAATCTTCAAATGAGATAGTTTGAGCGCGGATGAAGCCTTTTTCAAAGTCAGTGTGGATTTTACCCGCAGCCTGTGGCGCCGTTGCACCTACCGGGATTGTCCATGCACGCACTTCTTTTACCCCTGCTGTGAAATAGGTTTGCAGGTTCAGCAACTGATATCCGGCACGAATAACACGGTTCAAACCGGGTTCTTCCAGCCCCAGCTCTGCCATGAATTCTTCACGGTCTGCCTCTTCCAGCTCTGCGATATCCGCTTCAATAGCTGCGCAAACCGGAACAACCACAGAACCTTCTTGTTCTGCAATGGCACGAACAATATCAAGATGTGGGTTATTCTCAAAACCATCTTCATTGACGTTGGCAATGTACATCGTTGGTTTCAACGTCAGGAAGCTCAGATAGCGAATGGCAGCTTTTTCTTCCGTGCTCAGGTTTAAAGAGCGCAACATGCCTGCTTGTTCAAGATGAGGAAGACATTTTTCTAACACTTCTAATTCAGCTTTGGCATCTTTATCACCACCTTTAGCTTTCTTCTGAACGCGCTGGATAGCACGTTCGCAAGTATCCAGATCTGACAATGCCAGCTCGGTGTTGATGACTTCAATATCGGCAGCGGGATCAACCTGACCGGAGACGTGCACGATATTATCGTTGTCGAAGCAGCGTACAACATGACCGATCGCTTCCGTCTCGCGAATGTTAGTCAGGAACTGGTTACCCAGACCTTCGCCTTTTGAAGCACCTTTTACCAGACCAGCAATGTCCACAAATTCCATTGTGGTTGGCAGGATGCGCTGTGGTTTTACGATTTCAGCCAGCTGGTCGAGACGTGGATCCGGCATTGGTACAACACCCGTGTTTGGCTCGATAGTGCAGAAAGGGAAGTTTGCTGCTTCGATACCTGCTTTGGTCAGCGCATTAAATAATGTAGATTTCCCAACGTTAGGCAGGCCAACGATACCGCATTTGAATCCCATAGATTTATCACCTTTGATCACTTATAAACCGACAGATAATAGTCTGTCGGTGAGTTATAAAAAATTGGCGTTATTATACACGCAATAGTCTGACGCGCCACGCACTACTCCCCGGATCTGTTAAGTGCTGGCTTTAAAAGTGTGCAGGCGATTAATGGCTTTATTCATACCATCTTTCATCAGAATGTCAGTACAGCTGAGAGCTTCAGCAATAGCATCATCAATCAGTTTCTGTTCATTGGCGGGGGGCTTGCCGAGAACAAATCCCACAACTTTGTTTTTATCACCCGGATGGCCGATGCCAATACGCAGACGATGAAAATTAGGATTGTTGCCAAATTTGCTCTGGATATCTTTCAGGCCGTTATGCCCACCATTGCTGCCACCTAGCTTCATTTTTGCGACACCGGGGGGAAGATCAAGCTCATCGTGTGCAACCAGAATTTCATTTGGCTGGATGCGGTAGAACCCGGCTAAAGCAAGAACAGACTTACCACTGAGGTTCATAAATGTCGTTGGCACAAGCAGACGGACATCTTGCCCATTCATATAGATACGAGCGGTATAACCAAAAAATTTACTCTCTTCTTTTAAGGGCTGATTATGGCGTTGTGCTAATAAATCGACAAACCATGCTCCTGCATTATGTCGGGTCTGTGCATATTCAGCCCCGGGGTTTGCCAGACCAACGATTAATTTTATATTACTCACAGTTTGATTTCGCTTATTGGCATTAAGGTATTAAAAAAAGAGGCTTAGTTTACCCGCCTGAAGGCTTGAGTACAAAACCCATTGTGATATTAGATAATAAAGGGGAAATAAGTTAAAAATCGTACAGCTTGTGATCGTCAGCGCAATAACCTCTCAGATATTATGGCTATAATGTCCGAAAGGAGGTATCTGCTTTCGTGCTTTTGAGTTCGTTTGTTGACAAATTGCGTTCACAAACTACGTTCACAAAAAGTATTGGAGGTTGGTTATGAGACGTAAAAAAGCCTTTATTCTGGGTAATATTTTTATGGGATTAGGCATGATGGCAATGCTTATCAGTTTAGCCTATGTCTTACTCAGCCACATATTCAGTTTTAGTGAATCTGAATTTTTGGCAGGAGCCGCACTAATGGGGTTATTTGTTGGTGCATTGATTTGGCTGGGGGGAGCCAGTCTCGGAGGGCGGGAGCAGGTTACCGATAAGTATTGGTGGTTGAAGAACTATGATGAGCGTTATCGCCGTAAAAAACAACATAAACATTCATAATTCTTATTACGTTATATTTTTTAAATGTTGCTGATTTTGACGTAACACACGATATAACAAACACATAATATGAAACGAATACCTCACTTTTTAACTGACTCGATTTATAATTTAAATCGAGTCAGCTCTCTGCACTGTAGATTTTTATCATACGCCCAATAGATTTCAAGTTGCAGTCTTGTTGGCTGCAACTTGAAAGGCAAAAGGTATACATACAACTAGCGCTAAAAGCTGGCATTAATACCCAGGCTGAAATTGTAATCAGGCTCCTGGGCACTTCCCTCGTTGCGTGTTACGGCAGCAAACCCGTGTAAACTTTTTAAAAAGTCAGCATTGATTCCCACTGTATATTGACGCCAGTCTTTACTCTGTTTGCCGCTATCCACAACAAACGATGTTTTGGTGGAATTAATGGCACTGCGCAGTTTGAAATGGGTATCGCCGAACTGGTGATTAAACTGAACAGAAGCATACGGGTTGAAACGACCTAACTGAGTATCTACACGCCAGCCGAGAGAGCCTACTTTGGAAGTGTATTTCTGATCAGAAAAGTGCATGGAGGTGCTGTAGTTACCGGATTCACGGTAACCTTTTATATTACCTTTATCCCAGGTGTACTGGATAATTGGGCTAGTGGTGATGACCTTAGTGACAGGAATATCCCAACCAGCCGTAAGACGAGTACCCCATTGTTTACCCGTTGTTGATCCGACTTCTCTGCGGGTCGCTTTGCCAAGTTGGATACTACGAGTCAGGCTATCGTAATTTATTCGTGAATAATGGAGATCGCCACTTAACCACGTATTGTTATAGAGATTCCATAAGCCATAAGTAGTCACAACATGACCACGCCCCTCATAGGTGAACCTGGAGGCGAGGGTGCGTTCATCTTGGTAGTTAGAATATACTGCGCCCAGTAACAGACTATCTGTTAGTTGGTAGTCGCTACCCAATGTAAGAACATGGTTACCACTGTTTGTGTAACCACCAAAAACACCGATTTTCCCCTGTGGATTACCTCCGTTGCGAAGTTGTTGCAGATGACCATCAAGGGAAGCCCGAACACCTTTAACCGCGAGTCGGTTAACTTGAGTCAGTGACATCACAAGTGATGGGGCTATATAAATAGAGGCAATGTATTGGCCAATAACTTGATGCCCTAATGGTGTTGGATGGAAACTATCGGAGAATAAAAACTCTCTGTCTTTATTAAACTCTTTATCTTTAGAAGAACAACTACTGGCTAATTTTCCCTGAGGGCAGGCATAACCTAATGTATTTTGAATGCCATAAATGTAGGGATTTGTCATCACTTCACGCATCAGAGCATTGACATCTGCACGCAGGAGATTGCCATTATTCTGGCTGATTTTATCATCTATCACTTTATTATAAATATCAGTAAGCTCTGAGGCATTTTTATTGGTTTTTTCATAGGCCTCAGTCAGTTTTTTTTCAATTATTTCAGCGGGTATTCCAAGTTCCTCCTGGGCTTTTTTAGCTAATTCTTCAAATATTTTTTTAAGGGCGAATTTGCGGGCTTTATCACTGGGGATATCATACTGGTCAATTTTCTTATGAACTTTATCCAGAATTTCTTGGATCCTCTCTTTAGAAGAACCTATTTTTTCTAAGCTATTTTTAATCAATGTTTCTAACAATTTAGGTGTCATTCCCACATCGGGAGCAGTAGGTACAATAATGAGTCCAGCACCAGCTTTAATGAGTTGATTGATTTGCTCTGTGGTAGCATTGGCACTAGTATTGACAATTTCATGTGATTTAGAAAAGTCATCCTGATCGGCAACTAAAGCCTCAGCAAGATCGTTACCGCCTACCCAGTGAATATAGATACCATTTGGATCGGCTTTTCCGTTATGTTGTTTGAGGTAATCATTAAGTTGTTCTTTAGTATTTGGCTGAAGAATATTCAAATAAGGATCTTGCCGTGGCATCGGTAGGGCTGTTGAACCTCCCTGAGCGTAATTAGTTCCTTTTTCGTTAGAAGGGATTAATTTCTTACCAGTAAGTTGATGAGAAATATACTCATCGTACAGTTCGCTATTGGCTCCGTCCGTTGTAAAACGGCTATAATTTCCCCCGTCACTCAGGCTATCACCAAAAACATAGACATTGTCGTAAGCATAGGCGTTTGTAATGAAATTAACCAAAAATATTGTTGTCACTGATATTCTTAAATGTGCTTTTTTCATTTGAATTCCCCGGTCAATGTAGCCATTACTTTGCAGTCAGCACAAAACCTTGAATATTTAAGGGGTATTTATTTTGATTTTTTCTCGAACCTATCGGTTTATGTATTCTTTGGTTGAGAGCTGATCCCTTTGATAATTTCTATCTGATATTACTTCTGGCTATATATACTAAAAGTCAACACCATGCAGGCGTATGTATACGTAGGTTGAACGATGAGAAAAAAGCATGATAGGAATACAAAAGCGCAAGGAGATTTCATTTTCCTTGCGCTTTTGAAGCGTTACGCGTGTTATTGCGATGGTTTTATCAGATACATCACTTTATACATGCACAACATTAGAAGCTGGTATTGATACCCAGATTGAAGTTGTAGCTAGGATCTTGCGTGCTGCCTTCATTACGGGTTACGGAAGCGAAGCCACGTACGTTACCGAACAGATTAGCGTTCGCCCCTACTGTATATTGACGCCAGTTTTTGCTTTGTTTGCCGCTATCCATAACAAACGATGTTTTAGTGGAATTAATGGCACTGCGCAGTTTGAAATGGGTATCGCCGAACTGGTGATTAAACTGAACAGATGCATAAGGGTTGAAACGGCCCAATTGGGTATCTACACGCCAACCTAATGTACCCACTTTAGACGTGTAGTTCTGGTCACTAAAGTTCATGGAAGTACTATTGTTGCCGGATTCACGGTAGCCTTTTATATCACCTTTATCCCAGGCGAACTGGATGATCGGGCTGGTGGTGACGACGTCAGCGACAGGGATATCCCAACCTGCTGCAAAACGGGCACCCCATTGTTTACCTGTGGTTGAGCCTGATTCTCTGCGGGTAGCTTCACCAAGTTGGATACTACGGGTCAGGCTATCGTAATTAATACGGGCATAATGGAGATCACCACTTAACCATGCGTTATTAAACACGTTCCACAATCCATAGGCGGTTGCTACATGGGCATTCCCATTATAGGTGAAATTAGAGGTAGGGGAGTGTTCAGTTTTGTCGTTAGAATATAGTGCACCCAGTAACAAGCCTTCTGTCAGTTGATAATCGCTACCTAATGTAAACGTGTTATTACGGCTGCCGCTATAGCCACCGAATACGCCAAATTTCCCCAGTTCATTGCCCCCGCTGCGCAGTTGTTGCAGGTGGCCATCAAGGGAAGCTCGAGCACCCTTAACCGGGGCACGGTTGATTTGGTTCAGGGTCATTACTTGTGATGGGGCGACATAAATGGATTCGATATATTGCCCCTGAATTTTGTGTGCAAATGGGGTAGGATGGAATTCATCAGAGAATAAAAACTCTCTGTCTTTATTAAATCCAGGATTTTTATCTTTATCGGAGCTACATACACTAGCTGATTGTCCCTGAGGGCAGGCGTAACCTAATGTATTTTGAATACCATAAATATAAGGGTTGTCGATTACTTCATGTAGCAGACCGTTAATATCAGCACGCAGGATATTGCCATTGCTCTGGCTGATTTGATCTTCAACTATCTTATTATAAAAATCGGTGAGTTTTGTTGCACCCTCGCTGGCCTTTTTATATCCCTTTGTAAGTTCTTTTTCAATTTCAGCAGCAGATAATGGCTTTTTGCCAGACTTTAATGGTTTTTCCTTTAGTATCTGTTCGGCCTTTTTCGATAATTCTTTAAATAATTGTTGCAAAGCAAACTCACGGGCGGCACCGCTGGGGATATCATGCATATTAATTCTCTGATGCACTTCTTTCAGAGTATACTCGATTGTAGCATTGTCAATTTTGTAGTCTTCTAAACCTTGTTTGAGCACTGTTTCGAGAAGTCTAGGCGTTGTACCTACATCAGGCACGGTTGGTGCAATAACCAATCCGGCTCCAGCGTCTACCAACTGTGTAATTTGTCCTGCGGCTGCACTTGCACTTTTTTGCACAATATCGTGTGCAATAGAAGGATTCTTCTGACCAGCTATCAAAGCCGCAGCAAGATCATTACCACCAACCCAATGGATATAGATACCATTAGGATCTGCTCGCTTATTACTTTTCAGATAGCTGCTGACTTGTTTGTTTGTTGTATTATCAGGGGTTTTAGGATTTAATTCCCAAATAGAAGTCGCCCCACCTTTGGCATAATTAGTTCCACCTTCATTTGAAGGTATTAATTCGCTGCCAGTAAGTTTCCGAGCAATATACCCAGCATAAAGTTGCTCACTTTTTCCATCTGTTGTAAAGCGTTCTATATCCAGTTTATCTGTCTTACTATTTCCGGTGTCACTTAAGCTATCTCCAAAAACATAGACCTTATCATAAGCATGAGCATTAGAAACGGCGTTGATTGAAAGCGCTAACAGTGCAGGTGTGAATAAAAATGCCTTTTTCATTAGCATTCTCCTTAAAGTAGTTTTTCTTATTTATCATTTATCAGCGTATCGACATCTAATAGCAAAGCCTGATTGACGCCCCTTCGTCAGATTTTGAGGTGCTGATGGGTTGAATATTTTAAATTGATATACTATTAGTCAGGCTGTTAACCTATTGATAACAACTCTTTGGATTAAATACTGATTCCTTGTTAACAATATTCCATATCGCATTGGTTTATTTGTATATAATGTGTTCTAAAAAATATTTGGTGTTTATACTTTTCATTAACCGGACTAAAGTGGCAATCAATGTTGTATTATTTAATCTAAAGTTAATTTCATTAGAGAATTTTGACTTTTCTGATGAAAAATATTTAACAAAATAATTGTTGTGTGACTTATCTATTTTTTGTCATTCATGCTTTTTTGAAGGTATTTCGGAAATGGATATCAATTCTTCACCATCAATACTTTACAAGGCATAGCAGAAAACGGCCGACAGGTTAGCAGTATCCATGGCACCATACCAGTATTGTTACTCACGTTAATTACTGGACGTACCAGATGATTTATTAAGCTGTTATGAGGTTGGTTTTTTTCTGTTCTTATATTCAGGTTGTTGTTTTGTCTAATATGATGTTTGTAAAATTAATTAACTAATTGATATGAATAATTATTTTAACGTTATAAATATCCCGTCTTTTAATTAAAACTATTTGAAATTATTAAACTCATGGATTAGAGAAAACAGAAAAACCCGTTGATACAGGTGCACCAACGGGTTTTTTCAACGATGACTTATTTAATCACTTGTATAAGTTTGTGCTCAAAATCTGCACTGTACTATACCTTAGTGTTCAAACATTGCAGAGATTGACTCTTCATTGCTGATACGGCGGATTGCTTCAGCAAGCATGCCAGACAGTGTCAGAGTACGAACTTTGTTCAACGCCTTGACCTCAGCAGCCAGAGGAATTGTGTCACAGACAATAAATTCATCTATCATTGAGTTCTTGATGTTTTCTACAGCATTACCAGAGAAAATAGGGTGGGTTGCATAAGCAAACACCCGCTTCGCTCCGCGCTCTTTCAATGCCTCAGCAGCCTTACACAGAGTGCCACCTGTGTCGATCATGTCATCAACCAGAATACAATCACGGCCAGCGACATCACCAATAATGTGCATAACTTGAGAAACGTTCGCACGTGGTCGGCGTTTATCAATAATAGCCATATCGGTATCATTCAACAGTTTAGCAATAGCACGGGCGCGAACGACACCACCAATGTCTGGAGATACAACAATCGGGTTTTCCAAATCTTTCTGGAGCATATCTTCCAGAAGAATTGGGCTACCAAATACATTATCAACCGGAACATCAAAGAAACCTTGGATCTGCTCGGCGTGCAGGTCAACCGTGAGAACACGGTCTACACCAACGCTGGACAAAAAGTCAGCAACGACTTTGGCAGTGATAGGCACACGTGCTGAACGAACACGACGATCCTGACGAGCATAACCGAAGTAAGGAATTACAGCGGTAATACGTCCGGCAGAAGCGCGACGCAGTGCGTCGACCATAACGACTAATTCCATTAGGTTATCATTGGTTGGTGCACAAGTGGACTGGATGATGAATACATCGCCACCGCGTACATTTTCGTTGATTTGAACACTGACTTCACCGTCGCTAAAACGACCGACAGCAGCGTCTCCCAGGCTTGTGTACAGACGGTTGGCAACATGTTGTGCTAGTTCAGGGATGGCATTACCAGCAAAAAGCTTCATATCGGGCACGAGAAAAACCTCAGGCTTGCGTCCAGAGAGATATTGTTGACCAATTGAACATTACCTTTATCTTTCAAGTTGCCTCTTTGTTGGCTGCGTTCACTCACCCTGGTCACATAATTATCTATGCTCCCAAGGATTTGTTCTCTTTCCGCCGCGATGTAACTCGAAATCTGTTGGGTATAATTATTCATTGGTTCAATAATATGTTTTTATCCCAGAGCGGAATGTATGCAATGGTGAAATGTTAACGCCACGCGCAACAAAGCCCTGCATCCACTCTGGGGCTTGATTAAACACCTTACGGGCTGATGCTTCTGATTCGAACTCGCCGAAAATACATGCACCAGTTCCGGTCAGGCGTGACGGGGTATATTCTAACAGCCATGAAAGAAGCTGTTCAACCTTACGAAAACGTTTTCTTGCGATTGGTTCACAATCATTTTTGAATGGCGCCTGTAATAATACGGATAAAGCGCGGATCGGAGAATTTCTTTTTAATTCAGGATCTGTGAAGATTGTCGGGGTTGAAATCTCAATTCCAGGATGGGCAACCAGAAACCATTTCTCTTCCGGAGAGGCTGGTTGAAGTTTTTCCCCGATACCTTCTGCAAAAGCGGCGTGGCCTTTGATAAATACCGGAACATCTGCTCCCAGTTTGAGGCCAAGTTGTGCCAGCTCATCATCAGATAAATTGGCTTGCCAGTGGTAATTCAGGGCGATAAGCACGGTTGCTGCATTGGAAGAACCTCCACCCAGCCCACCGCCTATTGGCAGACGTTTATTAATATGGATATCTGCTCCCAGATATGGGCTGGCAATTGGAAGTTTGTTATTGCCTTGTAATAAATGGCCTTTTAATAAATGGCTCTGTAATAAACGGGCAGCACGCACGGTCAGGTTATCGTCATATGCTACGCCTTCAACAGCAGTTAACAGGCGAATTTGGTTATCCTGACGGGGAGTAATAGTAATTTCATCACCGTAGTCCAGAAACTGAAACAGCGTTTGCAGTTCGTGGTAACCATCAGGGCGTTGTCCGGTGATATATAAAAATAAATTTAATTTTGCCGGGGAAGGCCAGGTCAAAGTCATTCTTGGGTAGTCCAGTTATCCATTTTTAATTTGATACGGTTATTGCCCTGAGTGAGTTCCAGTCGGTTTGGCAACGCGGGAGTGATTGAAGTGTCGTATCCCTGGTAATTTATTTGCCAGACTTCATTACTTGCGCTATCGCTTATGGATTTGAGCAGATAGTTTTTATCTAGCTGGAAATTTTTGGCATTTCCGGGCAGGCCGATAATCCAGTTTTTCAGATTATCTAAAGGGATGTTCATATGGGTGAGTTGATAAATCAACTCTTCAGGATTATCACTGATATATTTCTTTCCTTCATTATCAGTAATCTGGATCATATTTGATTGGACAAATAATTCCAACTCGGTTGTCCCTAATGGATTAAGTAGCAGCAGTTTGTAATTATTAACGGCATATTGTTGCCAGAAAAAACGGGCATACACTTTTTTTTCATTTGCCAGGTAAGCAAAAGAACCTCGTGTCTGATAATGCTTTAAATTTTGTAGTTGTTGTTTGCGATCATTCCATTGCGGAGAATTTGCTGACCCTGTCCCGACCGGTGCTTGCGTAACAGTACAGGCCGTCAGCAAAACAGCGGAGAGAGGAAGTAAACGAAAAAATAATCCTATTTTCATACAGTAACCTTTGGCAGACAGACAAAATGGTCTGGTGGCGAACTAATGTGCCATCAAAGTCTATAATCAAGGGGATAATTTAGCGAAGTTTTGCCAAAATTTCTCGAATAATTACAGCGGAACTGTTCGATTGACTTTTATTGAATTGTCGCATCAAGTAGAATGCTCGACCAATGAGAGTCCTTATGAAGGATATAGGTTTATGAGAATGATTATTAATATTGTCATGGAATTATACTCGTGATAACTCAACGCAGTTAAGATGACTTTATTAGCACTCGGTATAAATCATAAAACAGCGCCTGTTTCCTTACGTGAGCGGGTAGCCTTTTCTCCAGATACGATAGGGCTTGCGCTTGATAACCTGCTTCAGCAACCGTTGGTGCGGGGTGGTGTTGTGTTGTCAACCTGCAACCGCACGGAACTCTATCTCAGTGTCGAGCAGCAGGATAATCTAAAAGAGCAATTGATCGATTGGTTATGTGAATACCATCAACTTAATCCTGAAGAGCTTAGTACAAGCCTTTACTGGCATCTTGATAGTGAAGCAGTCAGCCACTTAATGAGAGTTGCTAGCGGCCTGGACTCACTGGTGCTTGGAGAGCCGCAGATTTTAGGGCAGGTGAAAAAAGCTTTTGCCGAGTCACAGAACTACCAATCTTTGTCAGGAGAGTTGGAACGTCTGTTCCAAAAATCGTTTTCTGTTGCCAAACGAGTGAGAACCGAAACAGAGATTGGCGCTAATGCGGTTTCTGTCGCTTTTGCAGCCTGTACACTCGCACGACAGATTTTCGAATCTCTCTCTCAATTAAATATTCTGCTGGTGGGGGCAGGAGAAACTATTGAGCTTGTGGCACGCCATCTTAAGGAACATCAGGTAAATCGTATAATAATTGCCAATCGCACGAAGGAACGGGCACATGCACTGGCCAATGAGGTTAATGCTGAAGTTATTTCTCTGCCAGAAATTGATACCCGTCTGGCAGAAGCTGATATTGTGATCAGTTCTACTGCTAGCCCTTTACCGATTATTGGCAAAGGTATGGTTGAACGGGCATTAAAATTACGTCGTAATCAACCTATGTTACTGGTTGATATTGCTGTTCCCCGCGATATTGAACCGGATGTTGAGAAATTGAGTGACGTTTACCTGTACAGTGTTGATGACTTACAGGCTATCATTCAGCAAAATCTTGCCCAGCGCAAAGCTGCTGCTGTGATTGCTGAAGGAATTGTACAACAAGAGAGCGCTCATTTTATGGATTGGTTGCGTTCCCAGGGAGCAGTCAATACAATTCGCGAATATCGGGAACAGGCAGAAAAAATCAGGGCTGAAATGACTGCAAAAGCATTAATATCCATACGGCAAGGTGCTGATGCAGAGCAGGTCATCAACCAATTGACTCACCAGTTGACGAATCGTCTGATCCATATACCGACTAAATCACTCCAACAGGCTGCCAGCGATGGCGATTTTGAGCGCTTGAATCTCTTGCGGGACAGCCTTGGGCTGGATCACAACTAACCCTATTTTAAATAAGGTCTGATATTACGAATGAAGCCTTCTATTGTCTCTAAACTGGAAGCATTGCAAGAACGCTATGAAGAAGTTTTGGCTCATCTCGGTGACGCCGATGTGATCGCTGATCAAGAGCGTTTTCGCGCATTATCAAAGGAATATGCACAACTTACTGATGTAACTGGCTGTTTTAAAGCCTGGAAAACGATTCAGGATGATATACAGACTGCTGAGATGATGCTTGATGACCCCGAAATGCGGGAAATGGCGCAGGAAGAACTTAAGGACGCAAAAGTTCGTAATGAAGAGTTGGAGCAGCAGCTACAGTTGTTGCTGTTACCCAAAGATCCGGATGATGAACGGAACTGTTTTCTTGAAGTCCGTGCAGGAACAGGTGGTGATGAAGCTGCAATCTTTGCAGGAGATCTGTTCCGTATGTATAGCCGCTATGCTGAAGCCCGTCGTTGGAAAGTAGAAATTATGAGCACCAACGAAGGTGAGCACGGTGGTTACAAAGAGATCATTGCGAAAGTTTCAGGAGATCAGGTCTATGGTCATTTGAAATTTGAATCAGGTGGTCACCGTGTTCAGCGTGTACCGGAAACAGAATCTCAGGGTCGTATTCATACTTCTGCCTGTACTGTTGCGGTTCTGCCGGAAATTCCGGAAGCCGAATTGCCGGAAATCAGCCCCGGTGATTTAAAAATTGATACTTACCGCTCTTCTGGTGCCGGAGGACAGCACGTTAATACCACCGATTCAGCTATTCGAATTACCCATATTCCGACAGGGATTGTGGTGGAATGTCAGGATGAGCGCTCACAGCACAAAAACAAGGCTAAAGCTTTGTCTGTACTGGCTGCTCGCATTCGTGCCGCTGAGGCGCAGAAACGTCAAGAAGCAGAGGCCTCAGAACGTCGTAATCTTCTTGGTTCTGGTGACCGTTCAGATCGCAACCGTACCTATAACTTTCCGCAGGGACGAGTTACTGATCATCGCATCAACTTGACGTTATACCGTCTTGATGAAGTGATGGAGGGTAAACTGGATATGTTGATCCAGCCAATCATTACCGAATATCAGGCCGATCAGTTATCTGCCCTATCAGAACAGGAATAACTATCAGAGCAGGATTAATGAATTATCAACTTTGGCTACAATACGCAGCGGCTCAGTTGTCTGATAACTTGTCTGATAGTGACAGCCCTAAACGTGATGCGGAAATCCTGTTGGGATACGTGACAGGACGTTCCCGCACCTATCTGATTGCTTTCAGTGAAACTTTCATTTCAGAGGAAGAATCTCACAAGCTCGATGATTTATTGGCTCGCCGTATGCAAGGTGAGCCGATTGCTTATATTGTGGGTGAAAAAGAGTTCTGGTCATTGCCGCTTACCGTATCATCAGCAACGCTGATCCCACGCCCTGATACTGAGTGCCTGGTTGAAAAAGCGCTGGAGTTGTTGCCGGAAACGCCCGCAAAAATTCTGGATCTTGGTACAGGAACGGGGGCAATTGCTCTGGCATTAGCAAGTGAGAGACGTGATTGCCATGTGACAGGGGTTGATATCAATCCTGAGGCAGTCGCACTGGCGAAATATAATGTGGAAAAAATTAATACAGGGGAAATCGTTTCACAACTCGTAATTCACAATGTGAATTTTTTACAAAGTGAGTGGTTTTCTGCAGTGGGTGACAGACAATTTGATATGATTGTTAGTAATCCTCCGTATATAGACGAGAATGACCCTCATCTGCAAGAGGGAGATGTCAGGTTTGAACCAGCTACTGCATTGATTGCTGCCCACAATGGTCTGGCAGATTTAAAGGCAATTGTGGAACAAGCCCGCCATTTTTTATTACCGAATGGATGGCTGTTACTGGAACATGGCTGGAAACAGGGAGCTGTTGTTAGGAGCCTGTTTTTAGAGAAGGGTTATCATCAGATAGCGACTTTTCAAGATTATGGTGGTAATGAACGTATCACGGTAGGTCGATGGAATAAAAATGAACCCCATAGCTAATTATGAATTCAATAATGCTCCTCTGATTGATGGTATTATTTTGGTTACAAAGGCTATTCGTCCTGATTTCCCACAAATTTCAGTGGCAGAGCAGTTAACTGTGTTGGTTGACGAAGCGCGGCAGGTACTTTCTTCAGTCAATGATACCAGGGCAAAATTGCAATCATTGCTGACACTTTTTTATCGGGAATGGAAATTTGGTGGGGCAAATGGGGTGTACTGTCTATCGGATACTTTATGGTTGGATAGTGTACTTCATTCACGTCAAGGCGCTCCAGTTGCGCTGGGTACGCTGTTTGCTCATATTGCTCAAGCATTGGCAATGCCTGTACAGCCGGTAATATTTCCAACGCAGTTGATATTACGCATCGATTTACCTGATCAGCCTACGTGGTTCATTAATCCCATGAATGGGGAGACTCTTAATGAGCATACCCTTGATGTTTGGTTGAAAGGTAACATTGGCCCGACTGTTCGGTTGGAAAAGAAAGATTTGCAGGAAGCGGATAACAGCAGCATCGTGCGCAAGATTACAGATACGATCAAAGTTTCTTTAATGGAAGAGAAAAAAATGGAACTTGCACTCAAAGCCAGTGAGGTCGTATTGATGTTTGACCCCGATGACCCGTATGAAATCCGTGATCGTGGGCTTATTTATGCTCAGCTTGATTGTAATCATATCGCTGTTTCGGATTTGAGTTACTTTGTGGAGCATTGTCCTGAAGACCCAATTTCAGAGATGATAAAAATGCAGCTTAACTCTATAGAGCAACCGCCAATAGTACTGCATTAACAGTATTTAAATAGTACTTAATTTAAATAGTATTTAATTAAATAGCACTTATCGTGCGATGACAAAATGTCTGCACCTGATTTTATGTTTTATTAATACAGCAAATTTATTTGCGCTTAACAACAGAAGGTATAAGCATGCAACAGAAAGTGGTTAATATTGGTGATATTAAGGTCGCAAATGATCTGCCATTTGTATTGTTTGGTGGCATGAACGTTCTTGAGTCACGGGATTTGGCCATGCAGATTTGTGAGCACTATGTCACAGTGACACAAAAACTGGGCATTCCTTATGTTTTCAAAGCATCTTTTGATAAGGCTAACCGTTCTTCTATCCACTCTTATCGTGGCCCTGGTCTGGAAGAGGGAATGAAAATCTTTCAGGAACTGAAACAGACTTTCGGCGTAAAAATCATCACTGATATACATGAACCTGCACAAGCTCAACCTGTGGCTGAAGTGGTTGATGTTATCCAGCTTCCGGCTTTCCTTGCCCGTCAGACTGATCTGGTTGAAGCGATGGCGAAAACCGGAGCTGTGATTAATGTTAAAAAACCACAATTTGTTAGTCCGGGGCAAATGGGCAATATTGTGGAAAAATTCAAAGAAGGTGGTAATGAACAGGTGATCCTGTGTGACCGTGGTAGTAACTTCGGTTATGATAATTTGGTTGTTGATATGTTGGGTTTTGGTGTGATGAAACAAGCGACCAATGGTTCACCTGTGATTTTTGACGTAACTCATTCTTTGCAGTGCCGTGACCCATTCGGTGCAGCTTCCGGTGGCCGCCGCGGGCAGGTTGCTGAATTGGCTCGTGCGGGAATGGCAGTGGGAATTGCTGGTTTGTTCCTTGAAGCACATTCGGATCCAGAAAATGCAAAATGCGATGGCCCATCTGCATTACCATTGGCAAAACTGGAGCCATTCTTGGTGCAGATGAAAGCGGTTGATGATGTAGTGAAAGGTTTCCCGGCATTGAATACCAGTAAGTAATAATTTAATCGATTGAAATATTGAGTAATATGCGGTTACAGATAAATATTATTGTAACCGCTTTTGTATATCCGTTGTTTTTCAAATTGCAGCTTGAAAGCCATATGATTGATTTTTTAGACCTCTAAAGTCAATGGTTAAATTACCCGTAGATAAAAAAGCTGACCGATAACCAAAAGTTTGAAATGTTAAATTTTACACAGAATATACAGAGATTTTTTATTTTAATGGAGCGATGAATGATTCATTACCCCATTATAATATGGCTGAGAAATTTGTGTTAAAATTAATATGTTCTTGGATATGATATCAATATGCTAGCTTTTATCTCGGATAGATTGGCATTAATTAATATTTATCGATTGAAAAATATAAATAAAATTAACTTTGTTCCTCAGGAACGTAACTTGTTAAATAAAAATAAAATTCAACGTCTCTTCCTTGATGAAGATGAATGCTTGGTTTTTCAAAAATAGACATAAGATTTTTTGATCCTATAGAGCGTGCAAAATATCGCAGTTGTAATGCATTTGTAACACTTTTAAATTCTATGCCAGTTACTATAGGAAGAGTTGGAATCTTAAAGGACACCCACTTATTAGCTTCTATATATTTTGTTGAGAATGGTATTCTTTTATTGAAGTAAAGGTATATAGATACGTGAAAATTGAATTCAGTATAGTTAGCTATATACCTATCAGGATTAAAATGAAGAGTATTATCCATTTCATAACTCCCCTGTTAGTTATGTTAAGCGATATTATATTGTGATTAAATCATTGGAATTATAGAAATCTGAAAATATTCAGGTGGAATAATTTCATTTATTTCCTTATAATTAAGAACGAATTTTTCATATTTTAAAAGATTAGTTATTTTCGGCACTTTCTCCAGAACTCTTAAACTCATATTAAATTCAATTTCCTCCTGGTCTACAATAAACTCAAGTCTCGATATATAGTCTCCATGAACGGAAAAAGTTACTGTTTCTTTAGGTTGGATTATTTTCTTGAAGACTGAAGCAATACTGCCAGAGTCCAGATAGTCTCCCCTAAGAACTACAATAATAGGTATTTCTGCATTGTTATAAAATGTTCTTTCCATGATGTTTCCCTTAATAGTGAAAAATAGAAACTTTACATCCGACATTCCGCAGCTATATCTATAATATTTTGAACTCTAAGTGTTTATATGTATTTTGCACACACGTTAGTTCTTAATGAAAGCAATAAATTATGAATGAAGTGTGGAATGAAGGTGTATTATTAAAGATAGGCTATAAACGGTAATTGTCAAGATTGTTGTCACCCCAGATAGTTTAAGCCGCTAAAGCAATGAATGTTATGGACAACCCCGTAAAAAAATGGTTCCACTGAATCAGTTTGATGCCTATTTGGATAAACCAAAAGAATCTTAACAATGGCTGGTTTTTTCTGCTGAAATACAAATTTCAGGAGAATAATTAAACTTCATCTCTTTTAATGCTTTGGGTAAGGTAGCATAAAAACTAAGTTGTCTCTCAATGGGTACGATTTTTGCTCTTGCCAGTGTTTTCAATGGTTGGAAAGGAATGTCACAGACTACAACGTGCTTCTGTTCTTTCGCCATTTCGCGCACAAAACCCTGAAAAGCATGTAGCCCGCCGGCATCCAGAACAGGGACAGCATCCCACTGCATAATAATGATCTGATATTCCGCACTTTTTTCTTTCAATTCAGTAAAAATGCGCTCGGCAGCAGCGAAGAAAAGAGGGCCGTTAATCCGGACAACTAATAACCCCTGTTCAGTATCTGTCATTGCTGAGGTACTAATTCGGGTCATGTTGGCAATTTTGCGCATAAACAGAAGTGATGCCAGAACAATGCCAACAGTAATTGCTATCACCATATCAAACAACACCGTTAATGACAGACACAGCAGCATCACCACGATGTCATCTCTGGGGGCATGACGAATTAAATCCACAACCTTGTGAGCTTCACTCATATTCCAGGCCACGATCAGTAAAATCGCAGACATTGCCGCTAAAGGTAAGTATGAGAGCATTGGGGCCAAAAATAACAGTGCCAATAATACCAGCAAGGAGTGAATGACTGTGGCAATAGGGGAGGTTGCACCTGCACGCACATTGGCGGCTGAGCGGGCAATAGCTGCAGTTGCAGTAATGCCTCCAAAAAAAGGTGCAACAATATTACCTAATCCCTGTCCAAGTAGCTCGCTGTTGGAGTGATGTTTTTCCCCTGTCATGCCGTCAAGAATGACTGCACATAATAATGATTCAATAGCACCCAGCATAGCCATTGAAAAGGCTGCGGGCAGTAACGCAGAGACGGTATTCCAGCTAATATCGGAAGAACTTGAACCAGGTAAATTCCATGGCAGTACAAATTGAGGAAGGATTGGCGGAATGCCCTGACCTTGTGTTCCATCCTCCAGTGTGTAACTAAACGAAGAGCCGATAGTGGCGACATCATGCCCCAATAGGTGCATCAATCCCATTATAGCTGTGCCCGCAGCCAAGGCAGGTAGATGACCTGGTAACTTGAAGCCTAATTTAGGCCAGAAAATCAGTATCAGAAGAGTGGTGAGGCCAATAAGCGTATCACTCAACTGAAATGAAGGGAGAGATTGAGAGAGAGCAATAATTTTATCAATATAATTTTCGGGGATATGGGTGAGTTGCAGGCCAAAGAAATTTTGTATCTGCATTGTGGCGATGGTGATAGCAATACCAGAAGTAAATCCAAGTGTAACGGATAGTGGGATGTACTCAATAAGCCGACCAAAACGTGCTAATCCCATCACAATCAGGATAATACCAGACATAAGTGTTGCTATCAGCAAGCCACTCAAACCAAATTGCTGTGATACAGGATAAAGAATGACCACAAAAGCAGCCGTTGGTCCGGAAACGCTATAACGTGAACCGCCTGTAATGGCAATAATCATACCCGCGATGGCGGCTGTATACAGCCCATATTGAGGTGCAACTCCACTCCCTATTGCCAGAGCCATTGCCAGAGGAATGGCAATAACACCAACAGTGATCCCGGCAATAGCATCTTTGATAAAACGGGAAAAAGAATAAGATTCCTTCCAACAGGAGTCAATAAATGCACTAAATAACCGTATGCCATTAATTTTACGAGTATTCATTTTAATATAAGACCTAAAAATAAGCTGCCCACACAGTGGACTAAAATAAGTAATTAGTACAAGGATACTGCTTTTATCGTCTAATAAAGGTGTTATACGTCAAAAAGTTACCTGATAGATTAGCGTTGAATAAATAAAAATCAAATGAATAGTGTTTTTTAATAATTTCACAGTGAAAGAATGTGTTCAGTATTTTTATACTTGTTCGTTTATTGAGCATGAACCTCATCATGATAAATTACCCGAAAATAATAACACAAATTATGCTTTTATATTTTTGGTATGGGATAGATTATTTAAAACCTATAATAAAGAAACATTCAATCAAAAATGGGATTATGGCTTGTCATATCAATGAGATGTTAGTGTTGTTGAGTCGATACTAAAACCATTGGAGAAATTAATTCAATGAGATGAGCCGTAAATCTGCTATTTACGGCGGTGACCAGTAACGATAAAACAGAGAAATATTATCAGATGTGGTGAAATAGTGTTTTTCAACAATGTGCTGATTGAATGTCTGCATCATGTGAAAGCCTATTTGGATTGTGATTGTTCGATCAGCCTGATTTCATTTAGTGCTCTGACGACCCGGTTATAGCAAGTTATCAAGAGTAAAATGGCTACAATAGGAAACAAATAACTGCTCCAATCTAAAGCTGAGGGAAAAATTGCAATAACCAATCCATAAACCCCAAAGACAAAAGCCCGGTCACTTTTCCCCATCGGACCGTCATAACGCCGTGATGCGCCGATTGTTTGCGCCAATATGCCAATAAATTCAGTCAGAATGGTAAGAAACAGAATAAGCAGCAGACTGATACTGTTGACATGAGGTAAAAAACAAAAAGGGAGATAAAGAGCCACATCAGAAATGATATCCCCCAATTCATTATAAATGGCTCCCAAATGAGATTTTTGGTTGTGTTCCCGCGCCAACATGCCATCAATGGCATTCAGTGCCATACGAATAAAAAGAAAAATAGGCAGGATCCAATAGAGATGGGGAGAGGGAAACAAACTTAGTAACAAGCCAATAAAAATTGACAAAAACAGCGCAGTCAATGTGACCTGATTGGCTGTGCATTCTCGCCGATGAAGATGAATGACGATAGGGCGCAACAGGTTCTGAAAACGGGGTTTTAAATCATATATAGTCATTGTTCCCTAAATCCTTTAGAGGTAAAACCGTTAGTTTTATTAATATAAAGTGTAATGTCAAATGTTTATGTGCGGGAAAATATAATTATAAAAATAAGTCATCTCATGCCTGTTAAGCCCGCCATTGACAATAAATAAGATAGTCCTAGCCTAAATCGGCTGAAAAGGTCTTTATTTATAATTCATATATAAATTTGGTTGAATATATCTAAAAATTACAAGTTACAATTCATAAAGGTACAATTCGGAAAATAAAAAGTATAGACCAATATAATATGAAATAGATAAAGCGATAAGTATTACAAGTAGATTTGTCTCTATTCGATAGGAGGGAGTATGACTGTAACTGAAAGTCTTATTAACACCTACACGGAATCGGATGCGCTTGATTTAGCCAAGTTGGTGAAGAAGGGGGAGGTAACACCTGTGGAACTGGTGGAAGCGGCTGTTACGTGTATTGAACGACTTAATCCTGAGCTTAATGCTGTAGTCCACAAGCTATATGATCTTGGCAGAGAGGCCGCTGCTTCTGTCGATCATAATGCCCTCTTTGCCGGTGTACCATTCTTACTTAAAGAACTGGTTACTCAATGGAAAGGTACACCGGCAAAGAAGGCATTACTGCCGGAGGGTCTATCGGTGGTACGGCAGCGGCCGTTGCTGCCCGCATTGTTCCCATCGGAGAAGCCAGTGACGGAGCAGGCTCTATCCGGATCCCTGCCTCCTGTTGCGGCGTTGTGGGGCTGAAACCATCCCGCGGGCGTCCTATCGGTATACAACTCGTCGGCCGCTATGGTGATGAAGCCACAGTGCTTCAGGTTTCTGCACAACTGGAGCAAGCAATGCCTTGGAAAGGGCGTCGTCCACTAGTGACAGCTTGATCAGGCCAGGTAGATACACAAGATATACTTAAACATAAATAGCCTTGTTTATTTAAGCAGGGCTATTATGCTTTCAGCGTTTCAGTTGAGTTAATTTCAGTAATTGGCTTATGATTTATTAGATTATTTTGAACAAATTAAATAGGAATAGAGAATTGTCCAGAGCACAGCGTTTATTATCTCTAATGGAAATGTTACGTAGTTATCATTTTCCTGTGCAGGGGAAAGTATTGGCACAAAAAATGAATATTAGTTTAAGAACACTTTATCGGGATATTGCTACTTTGCAGGAGCAGGGCGCGATTATCGAAGGTGAGCCGGGAATAGGGTATGTCTTGAGACCGGGTTTTGTTTTGCCGCCACTAATGTTTACTCAAAATGAAATAGAAGCACTGGCATTAGGCGCCAATTGGGTAGCCAAGCGTGCTGATCCACAACTAAGAGAATCGGCAAACAGCGTTGTCAGTAAAATTGCGGCTGTTATCCCAACAGAATTGAAGCAACTTTTAGAGAACAATACTTTATTAATTGGGCCAGCGGCAACAACTATTCAACCCGTGATCGATATTCAGTCTATAAGGCAGGCGATCCGTACCAGGCTTAAAGTTACCTTCGTTTATTTAGATCTAAAAGATAATGAGTCTGAAAGAACGATTTGGCCATTCGCGTTGGGGTACTTTGAAAATATCAGTATCGTAATTGGTTGGTGTGAATTACGAGAAGCATTCCGTCATTTCAGGTCAGACAGAATAATGAGTCTGAAGGTGGAAAGGCAGTGTTACCCTCGTTCAAGGCAATCTTTACTGAAGGAGTGGCGGGAATTTGAAAAAATAACTTGCTAACCAGAAGGCTGCTGACAAAAACTGTCACTTGGTATTGATATTTTACAACTATTCTAAGTAATACGTTCAATAGATTAGTTGGAGATATTTTATGTTAACCTTGGCTTTTTCTTCCTCTGTAAATGCCAAACCCTCTTGTATCTGGGCTCATTATGTTGATTTTAACTTACGAAGAAAATGGGAAATTGATCTTGAATCTTTTCAATTTGAAGGTGAAATAAAAACCGGACAATACGGCAGAATGGTCTTAAGTGGTATGCCAGAGATCCGTTTCTATCTTTTAAAGATTGAAATAAATAAAGAATTTACTGATCAGGTCAGTGTACCGAACATAGGAATATTAACGTTTTGTCATCAAATTATTATTGATGAGAACAAAATAGCGCGCCGTATTAATTTGGCGGTGTCACTTGAGCCTGATGTAAATACTCCCGTTATTCAGTCTCAAGATCTCTTTAAACAAGTTACACATGATTTAGTTGAAACAGTATTAAGATTGAAAGCAGTTGTTGAATAAATAAGAAATATGAACCACCAGGGAAAAATTAAAAAAGAGATATCAGTGTTTCATCTGAATACTGATAAAAAATGTATTTAATGAAATGAATATAGGGGGTAATATCGTGGCTATATTTGCTAAACCTAATCTTCAGCTTGTTTATGTTACTGATATTGAGCGTTCAACCGCGTTTTATAAAATGATCTTTAATACTGAACCAATATTTGTAAGCTCACGCTATGTGGCATTCCCTGCTGATGGAGAAGCGCTGTTTGCTATTTGGTCAGGAGGAACAAAACCAGATCTTGCAATTCCACGATTTTCTGAAATCGGTATTATGTTACCAAACAGTGAAGATATCGATAAATTGTTTGAAAAATGGAAACAGGAACCTGCAATTAAAGTCTTACAGGAACCTCATACCGAGGTGTTTGGCCGAACCTTTCTTGTTGAAGATCCCGATGGTCATATTATTCGGGTATGTCCTCTGGATTAGGGAATATGGAAGATCGTTTAGTGTAGCAGCTTGTCAGCAATAAAAATAAGCAAAATAGAGAATCCATTTAGGAACAATTATAATAAGAGCCTATAGTATTAGGCTCTTAATTTTTTTATACCAATAGATTTCAAGATATAGCCAGAAAAGCTGTAACTTGAAAACTGAAGAGTATATGAGAAAGGTGAAAGATATGTCGATATTAATGGTTATAAAAAACACACCTATATGGGTTTGGCTCTTATTTATCTTTTTGGTTTTCCGCGGAATTAAGGCGTTAGACAATAGGGAAATGCATCCCAATCGTTTGTTTTTATTGCCTATATTGTTTTTTATCTGGGCAGTTTACAGCGTATTACATGAAACGGTTTTTCAGGTTTTTGCATTGCTGTCGCTTATTGTGGGTATATTGGCAGGTATTGCGATAGGCTGGAAATTATGGAACTCTCAGCCACGATTAAGACAAAAACCTGAAAGTGATTTAATTATTCGTCAGGGCACCCCTTTAACGTTGATTGTGATCCTTATCATTTTCTGCGTCAAATTCATTCTTTCCGCTACAATAGCTATCCATCCTACTTTAATGCATTTTTTGAGCTTTAATTTGCTGTTTGGCTTTGCCAGTGGTTTGTCAGATGGTATTTTTTGGGGAGGAACACTTAATTTATATATCCCTTATTATAAAAATAAGCAAAAAGGCGTTAAATAAGCTTTAAAAATCATACAAGTATACATTTTATATTTCAAGTTGCTTTTTTGTTGGCTTCACTCGCTCACCCCAGTCACATAGTTATTAACCCGGTATGAAAAATAAATGCCAAAGTGGGGATCAGTATCCCTTTACTGAGTTTTGATACAGCAGAGTTAGCATGACTTTCATGAACATTCCAGCCTCTCGGATGCTTTCTTAATGCATTGAGTAAGGAGTTAAGGCTATAAAACAGCAGGAACACAACACCAGCCCACTTTGCGAATAATAAGGCCATTGGCACTAATTGCACCAAATTACTCATGAAAACAGTACCAAGGGCTATCAGTAATGTATCACACGTAGCCGCGGTTGTTGCGGTAAGAAATACATTCTTCTTTTGCAGTCCGACTTTTATAATAAAGATATTTTGTGCACCAATGGCAACAATCAGACCGAGGCCAACGAAAAAGGGACTGATGAGAACATTAGGGAAAATAGTCATATTATTAAATAGTTATTAAATATAGTGGAGCAAAAAGGGTTTTCAGTCAGTCGATGATAAAGTTATCACCACAAACCTACTGTAAATTCAAACAGAGGTCTGTGATGAACTTCAGCAATAATCCGTTCAAATATTTTGCTCTGTACTTTAATTGGTTCGGTTTTAATCCTCAACCTTCTGCACTACTTTGTCTGGCGATACACACTCACTTATTTCAGCGATATTTAAAGTGATCGTGTGTTCAGCCAAGTATTTTTGAATATAGTCGAAGTTTCGTAGATCAGACTGAATTTCTGTTAACTGACGAACTAACATACTACTGATCTTGTGTGTTTCCCTGAAAGGAATATTTTTATTAGTCACCAGCAGGTTCGCCAATTCCGTAACCGTAGAGAAATTTCTCCAGCATAATTCAGTTGCCCGCTCAGATTGGTAGATCGATGTCATCATCTGTCGATGACTAATACTGACAGACGATTTGACGGTATTAATGGCGTCCCACAGCATAGGTTTATCTTCTTGCAGGTCACAGTTGTAGCCGAGCGGGATGCCTTTGTTGATGGTCAAGATCTGCATAAGTGCACCATAAACGCGACCAACTTTTCCTTTAACCAATTCACCGACCCTCTCATTAGGCGCGGATGTTGCTATCAATTATCGGACTGAAGATTTTGTTGCGCAGACTCACTCGGTGACTAATGGGCGAGGGGCGGATGTGATTGTCGATCTGATTGCCGGAGAATATGTAGCGAAAAACTTTCTGGCGGCGGCTGTAGAAGGCAGGATTGCTCAGATTGGTTTGTTGGGTGGTAAAGTGAGAGAGTTGAATTTATCCCCTTTGATGCAAAAGCGTTTGACGCTTACTGGCTCAATGTTGCGTCCTCGTAGTATTGAAGATAAAGCATTTATAGCTCACGATTTATATAAAAAAGTTTGGCCGTTGTTGGAGCAGGGCAGGATTAGGCCCCAAATCTTTAAAACATTTCCACTAGAACAAGCTGCTGAAGCACACACATTGATGGAAAGTGGCAAACATATCGGCAAGATTATGTTGATTATATAAGAAGGCCATGTAATGCAGGTGCTGGGCAATACCCTGGATTAACAGGGTATTATTTTTCCGTAATAAACAGGCTATTAATTCCACAATTGCTTATAAATAGCTACCATTTCTGCAATCGTTGGAATACGCGGATTATTACCCGGTGAACCGGAGGCTTCAGCTTGTTTTGCCATTATTTCCACAACCTCAAAGAAGCGTGTTTTATTGATACCAAATTGCTCTGGTGTCGGCACAGAAAACTCTTTATTCAAATCGGCTAAAGTTATCAGAAGTTTTTCACCGGCTACATCGTCATTGTCTGTTAGTTTTGCAAAAGTTAGTGCGCGAGCGCATTCGGCATAACGCTCTTTGGCTGCATCTAAAGAAAAACGGGTAACGGCAGGAAGTAACATGGCATTGGATAAACCATGTGGAACATGGAAGAAAGCGCCGATAGGGCGGCTCATACCGTGTACAAGTGCAACAGAAGAGTTAGAAAAAGCAATGCCTGCCAGAGTTGAACCCAGTATCATCGCTTCACGGGCAGCTTTATTATTGCCGTCATGATATACCTTGCGCAGGTTGGGGCCGATGAGTTTCATGGCAGCAATAGCCTGGCTATCTGAATAGGGATTGGCTTTCCGGCTAACATAGGCTTCAATGGCATGAGTCATTGCATCAATGCCGGTATCTGCCGTCGTTCTTGCCGGAACGCTGATAGTCAACTCATAGTCGATAATAGCGGCGATCGGCATGAATCCCGTACCTATGCAAAGCAATTTTTCGTCGGTTTTTTCATCAGTAATAATTGTGAAGCGAGTACATTCTGAACCTGTTCCTGCCGTTGTCGGAATGGCAATCACAGGTAGCCCTTGTTCATTGAATTGGCGGGGGAAACGATATTCGTTGATTGTTCCGCCAAATTTACCAATCACGGCGATGGCCTTTGCACTGTCAATCGGGCTTCCTCCTCCAAGTGCAATAACGGCGTCAAACAAACCACTTTTTACCTTTTCAATCCCAGCCTGAATAGAAGCAGCAGTAGGTTCAGGTATTGTGTCAGCATAGACATCACTTTCAATACCAGCTTTTTGCAGGATAGATTGCAGTTTATCGAGATAACCTAACTGAACCATCATTTTGTCTGTCACAATCAGCGGTTTTTTACTGCGGATACTTTGCATAATTTTCGCAAGATTGATGATAGTCCCACCACCTATTTCCATAATACGAGGTAACACGACAGTGGACATATATAGCTCCTTAACGTTAGGAAATAAAGGTAATGATAAAAGAGGTTGGTCAAATGTCGAAGACAATAGATGGTGAAAAAATAAAATGATCACCAATATTTTTAATAAATTGTTTATTAGAAAATTATTCGTGAGAAGTGATCTATGTTGCGATGAACAATCAAAGATAAGAAATTGGTTCGGAAGAAGATGACTAAATTGGTTTAGTGAGGACAATCAGGCTTTCTTAAAGAAGTGGCGGTGAGGGAGGGATTCGAACCCTCGATACGCTTTCGCGTATACACACTTTCCAGGCGTGCTCCTTCAACCACTCGGACACCTCACCGTATTTTTAGTTTTTTCAAAATATGGCGGTGAGGGAGGGATTCGAACCCTCGATACGTTTTCACGTATACACACTTTCCAGGCGTGCTCCTTCAACCACTCGGACACCTCACCATATTTTGTTGTTGCAGGGATTCTTTCTGTGTTCGTCGCTGCAACGGGGCGCTACTATAGGGAAAAGCAGTGCAGGCGTCAACAGACTTGTCACGATTTTTTCAGGCTTTTTGACTGATTAGACAAATAAAAAACAATTTGATTGCCTGGCAAACACTTACAATAGTGGATGTCACTTTTATAGCGTGTCGCAATAAATATGTTAACTGGGTGACATTATCAATATTTTCGTATCCTATTCATCTATAGTTACTTGCAACCTTTCATAAATCGGTTAAATCTATCAAAAAACAATAATGGAACGAGATTATATGAACATCATTTTTTTTAGCCCTTCATTTGATGCCGATGAGTGGATCCAAGGAATAGAAAAGCGTTTGCCCACTGCCAAAGTGAGAAACTGGGTCAGTGGAGATCATGCTCCGGCTGATTATGCTCTTGTTTGGCATCCTCCTTATGAAATGTTAGCGAATCGTGAAAATCTCAAAGGAATATTTGCGTTGGGTGCTGGTGTTGATTCCATTATCGAGCAAGAGTTAAACAATCCCGGCATGTTACCCGCTAAGGTTCCATTGATTCGCCTCGAAGATACTGGCATGGGGCGTCAGATGCAGGAATATGCCATTAGTTCAGTTTTATACTATTTCCGCCGAATGGATGAGTATAAACGGTATCAGGAGCAACGTATTTGGCAGCTACTACTTCCTCACAATCGGAAAGATTTCGTTATTGGGGTATTAGGTGCAGGAGTATTGGGGCGTAGTGTGATTGGGAAGTTGATGGAGTTTGATTTCACTGTGCGTTGCTGGAGTAAGACAGCAAAAGAATTTGATAATGTTGAAGGTTTTTATGGAAAGGAACAATTAGGTGAATTTCTTTCTGGTTGTAAAGTGTTGATTAACCTTCTTCCTAATACACCTGAAACCCGTGGGATTTTAAACCTATCGTTATTCAGTCAGTTAAAAAAGGCAGCGTATATTATTAACATAGCAAGAGGTTCTCACCTTGTTGAGCAAGATCTCCTGACTGCCATTGATAAAGGATATATCGCAGGTGCAACGCTTGATGTGTTTGCAGAAGAGCCTTTATCAAATATGCACCCATTCTGGACTCATCCTCGTATCAATATTACGCCGCATGTTGCCGCAACGACCATTCCTGAACTGGCGATGGATATCATTAGTGAAAATATCCAACGAATAGAACAAGGGGAAACACCAACTGGCCTTGTGGATATGTCACTTGGATATTAATAAGCAGCTTTACAGCATGGCTGAGGATTAGGGACAATATATCCATTATCTTTCAAGTTGTAGTTTTATTTTAAGTTGTTGGGATTAAATTAAATCATGAACGAATTTTCTATTATTTGCCGCATACTGGGTACGCTGTTTAATCGAGCACCACAAGATCCATTGTTACAACCTTTGATGACTATGGTTGCTGAAGGAAAGTTAAAACAAGCATGGCCTTTAGAGCAAAATGAGTTGTTGGATCGCTTACAACAAAATTGCGAATTGTCCGTAATAGAGTCTGATTATCAGGCTTTATTTGTAGGAGAGTCAGCTAAGGTCGCTATTTGTCGCTCTGACTATACTGACGGAACAGAAAATGAAGTGCGTCAATTCCTGATAGCGCGGGGAATGCCATTATCGGATACTGCGGCAGATCAGTTTGGTTCTTTATTGCTGGCAGCATCATGGTTAGAAGAGCAGGCGGCAGAAGATGAAGTTCAGGCCCAAATAACATTGTTTGATGAATATTTATTGCCATGGTGTGGGCAATTTCTTGGAAAAGTTGAAGCACATGCCATCAGTGGTTTTTATCGAACTCTGGCTATTATTAGCCGTGAGGCATTACAGGCATTACGTGAAGAATTAGAGTCTGAGTGATGTTGTCACTTTGTTAATTCCATTTCAGACGATGATTGAGTGAATTATTGCTAAAATAAGGGGCAAATTATTTATCATAATTTACCCCTTATTATTTCAACGACAATTAAAATTATTTATCAGTTAGTCCGATAACCAGTTTACCCGGTTTAATTTCCAATTCCTTGGAGAATTTTGTAGCAGCAGCTTCAACCTTACTTTTTTCTGGATTCAAAACATAAACCGGATGAGTATCAAAAAATTCACTTAACGAAGTGTTCAGATAGGGCATCAATGCCTTGATGGGTTTCGCCGTTTTTTCAGGTGTTGTCTGATAGTCCACAATTTCCAGTCCCTTAACAAAAATAGCGCCTTTTTCTGCATCAAATACGGGCTTAGCTCTGAGAGTCAATTTCATATCAGTTTGTATAGACCCAAATATTGTTGCAATTTCAACTTTTGCCTGACTGGTCAGTTCAATTTTTTCCGGATCCTGACGGCCTATCTGGCTGGTTAAATTTCCCAGGCTAATATTGGCACTTGTTATTCCAGGAATGCTGATATCTTTCTGATAATGTATTTTTTTTAATAGATAATCATTAAGCAGACCTTCATTGATACTGATATCCTTGAATTGATCACAGCCACTGAGTAAACCAACCAGCACTAATGCTGCCCCTAAAAAAAATTTTTTCATATTGTCTCCTTTATTTTCAACGGGCAGATTTTACACCATTACTTATACCATTAACGTTTACTAATGGTGACTGGCTCAATTTTTTTCTGATTAAATTGGCGGTGAAGTGCATAAATGGTGAATAAGCCGATTAATCCCAAAAAGATCCAGGGTAATTGAGGCATGTTCAAAGCATGGCCTGTATCATAAAGCCAGCCACCACCGGTGTAACCAAATACGCCACCCAGAGCCAGTCCTAAACGGCTGAACCCCATGTAGCTGCCGCGTGCTCTGGGATCAGCCAGCCCAGCGCTGAGTATTTCACGGGCAGGCTCTGCTGTTACTGTGCCTAAATAAAACAAGGCAATCAGGGCAAACAGAAGATGTAATTGGTCGATCCAACCGATTGGAAACATACAGAAACTCATTAAAAATAAACCCATCATCAGGCGTTGTTCCAACCGGAAATATTTTTCGCTCCAACGTGCGATAGGGTAAAGCAATGTCAGGGAAATAGCGGCTTCAATGGCATACATCCATTTAACGGCTGTATGGCTACCGGAAATTTCATGGATAACAATCGGGAACATCAACATGACTTGTACTGACAAAATAAAGTATCCCGTTAGGGTCAGTACATAATAAAAGAATCGTCGATCTTTAATGACCCTTATCATGCCTTCTTTGATAGGAGATCGAATTGTCGAAATACGATATGCCGGTAATAACCAGGCATTAGCTATTGCGGCCAAAACAAAAATTCCGGCTCCGATCCAGCACACGATATTGAAGTTGTATTGTAATAACCAGCTTCCTATCAGTGCACCAATCACAGCTCCTGCACTGTCTTGCATCAACAGTAGTGAATAGAAGCGCCCACGCTCATGAGGGCGGGTTAATTTTATCACCAGCGCAGCTCTTGGTGGATCGAACAGTGTTCCGCCCAGAGCAGACAAAGCACAGGAAAGTATTAATATCCACGGTTCAGAGGCCATTGCCATCAGGGCAAAACCTGATGCACGCAATAACATACCAGTGACAATCATCGGTTTGGCGCCAAACTTATCAGCAATAGCTCCACCAAAGATCCCTAATCCCTGTTGAATGAGTTGGCGAAGCCCCAATGCGAAACCAACAATGACAGCCGCCCAACCCAATTGTTCGACAAAACGAATAGAAATTAATGGAAAAACAACAAAAAATCCTAAAACGACCAGTAAATTATCAAATAACAGAAAATATTTTCCTAAACTACGGGCTTGTGAAACCGATGACATTTCGCACCATTGAGATATAAGGAAGTAAATAATGAAATTTCTATCATTCTGGACGTAATCTTATCTTTAGGATAGAGGGTTTATAGATGATATTTTTTTATCGTGAGACAATGATATTACTTTTTATTAGCGATAAATTATTCAGAGTTTTTGCAAAATAAATATCAGGAGAAGGCATGTTTGGTTATCGGTTTACATCGCCTAAAGTTCGTTTTATTACAGATAGGATGGTTGTTCGTCTGGTATATGAACGTGATGCTTATCGTTTGGCTGAATATTATTCAGAAAATAAAGATTTTCTTAAACCGTGGGAGCCAACAAGGGATAGCAGTTTTTACCAGCCTTCGGGCTGGATAAACAGACTGAGTTATTTTGCAGAATTACAACGGCAAAATACGATATTCAATTTTGTATTGTTAGGCCTTGATGAACGCGAAATTATCGGAGTGGCAAATTTCACCAATGTTGTACGTGGCGCATTCCATTCTTGTTATCTTGGCTACTCTTTGGCGGAAAAACGACAAGGGCAGGGGTTAATGTATGAAGCGTTACAACCTGCTATCCGTTATATGCAGCGTGATCAGAAAATGCACCGAATTATGGCCAACTATATGCCGCACAATCATAGAAGTGGAAACTTGCTCAAAAAACTGAATTTTGAGCGGGAAGGATATGCCAGGAAATACCTAATGATAGATGGAGTCTGGCAAGATCATGTTCTGACCGCATTGACTGATGATAACTGGTAAAAAAGGTGAAGGATTATTTTCTGAGTTTGCAGGTATAAAAATAATTAATAAAAAAGAGATAGCCAATGTAGACAGAGTTTTTGTCTGTTAAACTTTGCCTATCAGTGCTATCTCATCAGATCATATTCTTTGCCATAGATCGTTGTGCTTTGTCATGTTGAGCATGTCTGGTGGAATTGCTTTACGCTTTCATACGCATGTCATAAAAATAGACTTTTTAAATAATATTATGAATTTATTAAAATCACTGGCAGCAGTCAGTTCAATGACGATGTTTTCACGCGTGCTGGGCTTCATTCGTGATGCCATTATTGCTCGTATATTTGGTGCAGGAGTGGCAACAGACGCCTTTTTTGTTGCCTTCAAATTACCTAACCTGTTACGCCGCATTTTTGCTGAGGGTGCTTTTTCGCAGGCTTTTGTTCCTATTCTTGCTGAATACAAAGATCAGCAGGGAGATGAAGCAACACGGACGTTTATTGCCTATGTTTCAGGTATGTTGACGTTGATTCTGGCGATTGTCACAGTGATTGGTGTGATCGCGGCACCCTGGGTTATTTATGTTACTGCGCCGGGTTTTACCGATACACCAGACAAATTTGTTTTAACTCGTGATTTACTCAGAATCACATTTCCGTATATCTTTTTAATTTCTTTAGCATCTTTGGCAGGGGCGATCCTCAATACTTGGAATCGTTTTTCTGTTCCCGCCTTTGCACCAACCCTGCTGAATATCAGCATGATTATCTTTTCACTGTTTGTTGCACCTTATTGTAATCCACCAGTAATGGCTCTGGGATGGGCTGTTGTTGCTGGTGGCATTTTGCAATTGGCATACCAACTTCCTCATCTGAAAAAAATAGGCATGTTAGTATTGCCGCGTGTTTCTTTCCGCGACAGTGGTGTATGGCGGGTTATCCGTCAGATGGGGCCTGCCATTCTGGGGGTATCAGTCAGCCAGATTTCTCTGATCATCAATACAATTTTTGCCTCGTTTCTGGTTTCAGGCTCTGTTTCATGGATGTATTACGCTGATCGTTTAATGGAATTACCTTCTGGAGTGTTAGGTGTGGCATTGGGAACGATTTTGTTGCCTTCTCTGGCGAAAAGTTTTTCCAGTGGAAACCATGAAGAGTATCGTAAATTAATGGACTGGGGATTACGTCTCTGTTTTCTTTTAGCACTCCCTTGCGCGGTAGCGTTGGGCATTCTGGCAGAACCCTTGACAGTTTCACTTTTTCAGTATGGTAATTTTTCCGCGTTTGATGCAGAAATGACGCAACGAGCACTGATTGCCTATTCCTTCGGGTTAATGGGGTTGATTGTGGTTAAAATTTTGGCCCCTGGTTTTTATTCCCGTCAGGATATTAAAACGCCGGTCAAGATTGCGATTGCTACCTTGATTCTGACTCAGCTAATGAACCTTGCCTTTATCGGCCCACTGAAACATGCGGGGTTGGCACTTTCCATTGGTTTAGCGGCTTGTTTTAATGCAGCTATGCTCTACTGGCAATTGCGTAAACGTGAAATATTCAAACCATTAGCAGGATGGGGCGTATTCTTGCTTAAGTTGTTAGTGGCGATTGTAGTGATGGTGGGGGTATTACTGACAATGTTGTGGATTATGCCTGCCTGGGAGCAGGGTAATATGGCATTGCGCTTGTTGCGATTGATGGGCATTGTCATTGCTGGGGCTGGTAGCTATTTTGCGGCATTAGCTTTGATGGGGTTCCGATTAAAGGATTTTGCTCATCGGGGATTATAGTGATTATCTGACATTGCCAGAAAAAAACGGGCGGAAAAATCATTTTACGCCCGTTTTTATAAGATGCTGTTACATCCGTTCTACAGTCTGGATACCTAAAGTATCAAGACCTTGTTTTAAGGTCTTCGCCGTCAACAGCGCCAATTTCAGGCGGCTTTGGCGCAATTCTTCACTTTCAGCGTTCAGGATTGGGCAATGTTCATAGAAACCGGAAAACAGGCCTGCCAGGTCATACAGATAAGCACACATCACATGCGGTGTCCCTTCACGGGCTACAGTAATGATGGTTTCTTCAAACTGCAACAAACGGGTAGCCAATGCTTGTTCACGCTCTTCGTTCAGAACGATTGGTAATGTCAGGCTGTTTTCATCAATTTCAGCGCGTTTGAAGATAGAAGAGACGCGGGTATAAGCATACTGCATATAAGGCGCGGTGTTGCCATCAAAGGCCAGCATATTATCCCAGTCAAATACATAGTCTGTGGTACGACTTTTGGAAAGATCGGCATATTTCACTGCACCGATGCCTACTGCTTCGACGACTTTTTTCAGTTCATCTTCCGGCATATCCGGATTTTTCTCACGGATAAGCATATCCGCGCGTTCAATAGCTTCATCCAGTAAATCAGATAATTTCACTGTACCACCTGCACGGGTTTTGAATGGTTTTCCATCTTTACCCAGCATCATGCCGAACATATGATGTTCCAGTGACATGGATTCAGGGATGTAGCCAGCTTTACGTACAATTGACCAGGCTTGCATCAGATGTTGATGCTGGCGTGAATCAATATAGTAGAGAACCCGATCAGCATTCAGCACTTCATGGCGGTATTTGGCACAGGCAATATCTGTAGTGGTGTAAAGATAACCACCATCTTTCTTCTGGATGATAATGCCCATTGGTTCACCTTCTTTATTCTTGAATTCATCAAGGTAAACCACAGTCGCCCCATCACTTTCAACAGCAATGCCACGTTGTTTCAGGTCAGCAACGATCCCCGGCAGCATATCGTTATACAGGCTTTCACCCATAACATTTTTTTCTGTCAGAGTGACATTCAGGCGATTATAGGTTGCCTGATTTTGTGACATGGTTATCTCAACCAATTTGCGCCACATGTTACGACAATATTCGTCCCCGCCTTGCAGTTTCACTACATAGTTACGGGCACGAATGGCAAATTCTTCATCTTCGTCGTAGTTTTTCTTGGCGGCGCGATAGAACTCTTCCAGATCTGCTAATGCCATATCTTTGGCATTTTCATTCTGCACTTTCTCCAGGTAAGCGATCAGCATCCCGAATTGGGTTCCCCAGTCACCAAGATGGTTAGCGCGAATGACTTTATGGCCGAGGAATTCAAGAGTACGTGCAGCAGCATCACCAATGATGGTAGAGCGGATATGACCAATATGCATCTGTTTAGCAACATTAGGAGCAGAATAGTCGATAATGATAGTTTGCGGCTCTACAGGAGAAATGCCCAGTTTTTCAGCTTTCAGTGCGTTTTCTGTATTTGTGGCAACCCACTCTTTATCAAGAAAAATGTTGATAAAGCCGGGGCCAGCGATTTCGACTTTGCTGGCAATTCCTTGCAGATCCAGCAAATTGACGACTTTTTCTGCCAGTTGTCGGGGAGGCATACCTGCTTTTTTAGCTGCCGCCATGACACCATTTGCCTGATAGTCACCAAATTGTGCCTTTGCAGATTGGCGAACGTGAGCTTCACTATCGGTTGGAGCACCAGCTGCAATCAGCGCACTACTGATCTTTTCTGAAAGAATAGCCTGTATATTCACAGTGTTACCTTAAGTTACGCGCTAAAAATCACACATCTTTATAATGCAGCATTTTCAAGCGTGTGGGTTATGAGAAAATAACGGGGTTTATACCATATTCAATACTCTGCATGCTACTGCCAGCCCGCGTTGGCAGGGTTACTTTTTGTTTTTCGGCTCTCTTTCGGTGGATTCTTCGTCGAGGTAGTCGGGGAAAATCGTGTTGTAGACCTTCGTCAAGATAAATAACTTAAAATGAAACTGTCCTTAAATGAGAATGTAATCTCGATCAAGTATTATTCGCTTTCTATCAAGAAGCATTGACAGAAATGCGGAGTGCTTGGCAAAAGTGACTTTTTTATTGTGTTATTTCAGTAAAAAACTCTGATCTTGTGATTTCTGACATGCCATTTTAAAAATATAGTTGTCATAGTTAATAAGTTCGGTAATGAAATATTTCGAATCTATTTATGACGTGTTGGCAGATTGATATTCAAGGGGCTTTTAATGTTAAAGCTAGAAATTTGCTGTTATAGCATAAGTTGTGCTCTGGTTGCACAAGAAGCAGGGGCCGATCGAATTGAACTGAGTGCAGGCCCGTTAGAAGGTGGTTTAACACCCAGTACAGGCGCATTGCAACAGTCGTTACAGTGCCTATCTATTCCTGTTCATCCAATTGTCCGGCCCAGAGGTGGAGATTTCTGTTACGATAAACTGGATTTTGAGGCCATGAAAAATGATGTTTCCCTTATTCGTGATATGGGGTTTCCCGGCGTTTCCTTCGGTGTTTTGGACGAAGAAGGGAAGGTTGATATGTTGCGTATGAGGCAATTAATGGCATTGGCAGGGAATATGGCGGTCACTTTTCACCGTGCTTTTGATATGTGCTGTGACCCTCTTAACGCATTGGAAAAACTTACCGATCTTGGAGTAAAGCGTATCTTGACGTCTGGCCAGCAAAATAGTGCTGAACTAGGTTTACATTTGTTAAAAGAGCTGTCACAAGCGAGTCGTGGGCCAAGCATTATGCCTGGAGCGGGTGTCCGGGCCAGTAATATCAGTAAGTTTTTAGAGATTGGGGTGGCGGAGGTTCATAGCTCAGCAGGTAAGATTGTATCTTCTAAGATGAATTACCGTAAGGCGGGGGTGAGTATGAGTTCTGAAAATAGCGAAATGGGGGAATATTCTCATTACAGTGTCGATCCTGAGTTAGTGGAATCCATGAAGGGTGTGATGAGCTTGATCGATCGCTAGTCTAGCTATGATTGGCCTTACGAAAGTAGTATCTAAACAATTAGTCGTATCTGAACAACTAGTAGCATCTGAGTATTGAGGGTGTGAACTGCCATAACGGGCAATTCACACATCAATATACTATTTATATTTTTTGCAGGATTAAGGCTTGCGGGCAATGAGAACAGCACGCAGTGGTGCTGGGTATCCTTCTATTGTTTTACTTTGATCTGATGGATCAAGGAAATCAACCAAAGATTCTGTTTTCATCCACTCTGTCCGGCGTTGTTCATCGGTTGTTGTAATTGCATGATCAACAATTCTGACATCAATAAAACCACATTTTTCCAACCATGTTTTTAACATCTTAGCTGAAGGAATAAAGTAAACATTTCGCATTTGCGCGTAACGCTCACCTGGAATGAGGCAGTGGTTTTCATCACCTTCGATCACCAAACTTTCCAGCACCAGTTCACCGCCAGAAATCAGTTGATTTTTTAGCTGCCACAGATGATCAAAGGGAGAGCGGCGATGGTAAAGTACTCCCATAGAGAATACGGTATCGAAAGCTTGCAGTTCAGGTAATTGCTCAATACCCAGTGGAAGAAGATGCACACGTTGGTCATTGCCCAGCAGTTTTCTGACGGCTTCAAATTGGCAAAGGAAAAGTTGGGTAGGATCGATACCTACCACTAATTCGGCCCCTTCACCTACCATGCGCCACATGTGGTAACCACTACCACAACCGACATCAAGTACAGTTTTGCCTTCTAAAGAAGAAATATGAGGCAGAACACGATCCCATTTCCAGTCAGAACGCCATTCGGTATTAATTTCAATACCATAAAATGAAAAAGGCCCTTTACGCCATGGCATCAGAAGTTTCAGTATATTGTGGATACGCGTTTTTTCCCCTGCTGATAGATCGGGTTCATGTGTAGCAATAACCCCATTTTTCAGGTCCATATGAGTGGGTTTGATATTAGGCAAATTTTCCAGAATTTTTATCCACGAACTAAACTGACCATGCAATGATGTTTTCTGCCAGTCACTTAATTGGATGGGCAGGCAATTTAGCCAATGGCTCAGATGGTTTTTAGCAATTAGCTGATAAAAGTTACCGAAATTGATCATTATTCAGCTCCTTTTATGGCTAATAGTGAGCCAAAATTGAAACACTGGAACCACACTTCTGCATGCTGAAAACCAGATTTTTTCAGACGTGATTTGTGAGTTTCAATAGAATCTGTCCGCATGACATTTTCCAGCATGCTACGTTTTTGACTGATTTCTAGTTCGCTATAACCATTGGCTCGTTTGAAGTCGTGGTGCATGTTGAATAGTAATTTACCAATGTTCTGATCTTCAAAATTGAATTTTTCAGACAGTACCAAAACGCCACCGGGTTTCATCCCGGCATAGATTTTGTCTAATATTTTCTGGCGATCTTCAGGATGAAGGAACTGCAATGTGAAATTTAATACCACCATTGAGGCATTTTGAATGTCGGTATCAAGAATGTCCTGCTCGATCACTTCAACAGGCGTTTTTGCTTTGAAGGCGTCAATATGACGGCGGCAACGCTCAATCATGGCGGATGAATTATCAATAGCGATAATGCGGCAGTCATCAGAATTGATATTGCGGCGAATGGATAAGGTTGCTGCACCGAGAGAACAACCGAGATCGTAGATCTGGCTGCTCGGAGTCACAAAGCGGCTTGCCAGCATACCGATCATGGAAATGATATTTGAGTAGCCAGGAATGGAGCGTTTCACCATGTCTGGAAAGACTTCGGCGACACGTTCGTCAAAACTCCAGTCTCCTAATTTAGCGATTGGAGTAGAGAACAGACTGTCCCGTTGATTGTGAGGATCTTGATTTGACATAACAACATTGATTTTGAAAACAATTAAGAATTGGCTATTCTAACAGAATGCAAGAAAAGGCAGAAAGAGCTAATCCAATAGAACCTTTTAGGCAGCCAAAAAGATGCCAATTCAAATCAATAATTGGCTTCTTTATCAGTTAAATATAGGTTACGAATAGGGAGAAAATATCTGTTCCCAGGGCAAATAGTATATATTAGCCACAATCATTATTATCATTGACATAAATGTTGCAGCCATGCCCATTCGCCGCCAGCGGAACTCACGATGATGCAGGCCATAGTAGTGTAATAACCTGCCTGCAAGTAACAATATGCCACAAATATGCAGCATCCATACGGCTGCGCCATTCATCTCCATTATCAATAATAAGAGTAGAGAAATAGGGATATATTCAACAGCGTTACCATGAATGCGAATGGCTGTCTGTAATTCGTAAAAACCGCCATCACCAGATGTAACCCGATACTGTGTTCTTAACTTAATTACATCAAAAGACAGTTTAATTACCAGTAGTGCGCCCAATACGATATAAAGTGAGCTAATCATTTATAACTCCATTGCCTAACCAAAAACGGCTAACTGATGATAAACCTCAAAAGTAAAACTGTCGCTATAAATCATAATACTTAATGATAAATTCTATCTGATTTATCCGATAGAAAAAATTGTCTTGGCAGGAACCGTGTTATAGCCTTATCTCTGGATGGAATTTCCAGTATAATGCTCTCCTTTTTTGACAATTCTTCCTAAAAGAACAATGCCAAAATTTCCGCAGCAGAATGCATAACGAGCTGAGTAAAAGGATATTGTATGCGTACTAATTATTGTGGGCAGTTGAGCCGGGCCCATGAAGGCCAAAAAGTGACTCTTTGTGGTTGGGTAAACCGTCGTCGTGATTTGGGTGGCCTGATTTTTATTGATATGCGAGATCGCGAAGGTATCGTTCAGGTATTCTTTGATCCGGATAAAAAAGACGCATTTGCTCAGGCTTCTGAACTGCGTAATGAGTTTTGTATTCAAATTACGGGGACTATACGTGCCCGTCCTGACAGCCAGATCAATAAAGATATGGCAACAGGAGAAATTGAAGTTTTCGCTGAAAGCCTTGAAATCTTCAACCGTTCAGAACCATTGCCACTGGACAGTAACCAGAATAACAGTGAAGAACAGCGCTTGAAATATCGCTATCTTGATCTGCGTCGTACTGAAATGTCACAGCGCTTAAAAACCCGAGCAAAAATCACCAGTTTTGTTCGTCGTTTTATGGATGATGCGGGTTTTCTGGATGTGGAAACACCAATGCTGACTAAAGCAACACCGGAAGGTGCGCGGGATTATCTAGTACCAAGCCGTGTTCATAAAGGCAAATTTTATGCACTGCCTCAGTCTCCACAGTTGTTTAAACAATTACTGATGATGTCCGGTTTTGACCGTTATTATCAGATTGTAAAATGTTTCCGTGACGAAGACCTGCGTGCAGATCGTCAGCCTGAATTTACTCAGATTGATGTCGAAACCTCATTTATGACTTCTGAGCAGGTTCGTGAAATCATGGAAAGAATGATCCGTGAGCTATGGCTGGAAGTCCGTGGTGTCGATTTAGGAACGTTCCCAATCATGACGTTTGCTGAAGCTATGCGTCGCTTTGGTTCTGATAAACCGGATCTGCGTAACCCGCTGGAATTAGTTGATGTTGCTGATCTGGTCAAAGCAGTGGAATTTTCCGTTTTCGCAGAACCTGCAAACGATCCAAAAGGGCGTGTAGCAACAATTTGTGTACCGGGTGGTGCTGAACTGAGCCGTAAGCAAATTGACGAATACGGTAAGTTTGTTGGTATCTATGGTGCGAAAGGATTGGCATGGATGAAAGTCAATAATCGAGCCGCAGGTCTGGAAGGTGTTCAAAGCCCGATTGCTAAGTTCTTGTCCGCAGAAGTGGTGGAGGGCCTGTTGTCCCGCACTAATGCACAGGATGGCGATATCCTGTTCTTCGGTGCAGATCAAAAAAATATTGTCACTGATGCGATGGGGGCACTGCGTCTGAAATTAGGCCGTGATCTGAATCTGACTGATCTGACAAGCTGGAAACCACTTTGGGTCATTGACTTCCCGATGTTTGAAGACGACGGGGAGGGTGGGCTGGTTGCAATGCACCATCCATTTACTTCTCCACGTGATATGTCTGCCGAAGATCTGGAAAGTAAGCCGGAATCTGCCATCGCCAATGCTTATGATATGGTTATCAATGGTTACGAAGTGGGTGGAGGATCTGTCCGTATCCATCGTAATGATATGCAGCAGGCGGTATTCCGTATTCTGGGTATCAATGAAGAAGAACAGCAGGAAAAATTTGGCTTCCTTCTGAATGCACTGAAATATGGTACTCCTCCTCATGCTGGGCTGGCCTTCGGTCTGGATCGCCTCGTTATGTTGTTGACGGATACTGATAATATCCGTGATGTTATCGCATTTCCGAAAACGACAGCGGCGGCATGTCTGATGACTGAAGCACCGAGCTACGCCAATCCGGCGGCACTGGAAGAATTAGCTATTTCAGTTACTAAAAAAGAGAGCGAATAATGAACTATAAGCGCCCTGAATCTGTACTGGTTGTTATTTATGCTGCCAACAGCAAAAGGGTGCTAATGTTACAGAGGCGGGACGATCCTGATTTTTGGCAATCTGTTACCGGTAGTCTGGAAGAAGACGAAAAGCCTTATCAGGCAGCGTTGCGTGAAGTACAGGAAGAGATCGGTATTAATATTGCCAGTAGTGCGGATCTTGAACTGATAGATTGTCAGCACTGTCTTTATTATGAAATTTTTTCACATTTACGCTATCGATATGCTCCCGGTGTGACGCGAAACAAAGAACATTGGTTTTTGCTGGCGTTACCTGAGGAGCGTGAAATTTTGCTGACGGAGCACCTGACTTATCGATGGCTGGTAGCGGAAGAGGCTGCTAAGTTGACTAAATCATGGAGCAATCGGCAGGCAATTGAAGAATTTGTTATTTAGTCTATCAAGCCTGATGGATTTCAATTTGCAGTGAACAAAACGAGCAGATTGGGGTGTGCAGGGTAATAAACGTTTTATCGGAGATATTTTCATGGCAGGTCATAGTAAGTGGGCCAATACGAAACATCGTAAAGCTGCGCAGGATGCAAAACGCGGTAAAATCTTCACCAAAATTATCCGCGAGTTGGTAACCGCTGCACGTTTGGGCGGAGGTGATCCTGATTCTAACCCACGTCTTCGTGCTGCAATCGACAAGGCACTGTCCAACAATATGACTCGTGATACTTTAAACCGCGCTATTGCCCGTGGTGTTGGTAACGACGAGTCAGATAATATGGAAACTATCATTTATGAAGGTTACGGCCCGGGTGGTACTGCTGTAATGGTCGAGTGCCTGAGCGATAACCGTAACCGTACAGTTTCTGATGTTCGTCACGCATTTACCAAAACGGGTGGTAACTTGGGGACTGACGGCTCTGTTGCCTATCTGTTCACCAAAAAGGGCGTGATTTCTTACGCACCGGGTCTGGATGAAGATGCTGTAATGGAAGCGGCTTTGGAAGCAGGTGCTGATGATGTTGAAACTTATGATGATGGCGCGATCGACGTTTACACTACACCAGAGACTTTTGGTGACGTTAAAGATGCGCTGGATGCAGCCGGTTTCAAAGCGGATTCTGCTGAACTTTCTATGATCCCATCTACTAAAGCGGAACTGGATGCGGAAACTGCGCCTAAATTGCTTCGTCTGATTGATATGCTTGAAGATTCTGACGACGTTCAAGAGGTTTACCATAATGGTGAAATCTCTGATGAAGTTGCAGCTCTGCTGTAATCAACATCAGGATTCACAGCGTAGAGGAAGTGCACCTTGGGTCAGAGCACTTTCTCTAACGTTTTATTCCATGCTTTTTTATTCCATCTTTTTTATCCCATACTACAGGTGAATAAATAGATATGGCGGTTATTCTTGGTATTGACCCTGGTTCCAGAGTGACAGGGTATGGTGTTATCCGCCAGCAGGGACGACAACTTATTTATCTTGGTAGTGGTTGCATTCGAACAAAAGTTGATGATCTTCCCAGCCGTTTGCAACGGATCTATGCAGGTATTACCGAAATCATTACCCAATTCCAACCTGATGCTTTTGCAATAGAGCAAGTTTTTATGGCAAAAAATGCAGACTCCGCTTTGAAACTGGGGCAGGCTCGTGGTGTAGCTATTTTGGCTGCGGTTAATGAATTCATTCCTGTATTTGAGTATGCGGCGCGCCAAGTTAAACAGACGGTTGTTGGGACTGGAGCAGCAGATAAGATTCAGGTTCAGCATATGGTACGTTCGATGCTGAAACTATCGGCCAATCCACAGGCTGATGCGGCAGATGCCTTAGCGATTGCAATTACACATTGTCATCTGAGCCAAAATTTACTCCGTGTAGGCGATCCACGGTTAAATTTGACACGAGGGCGTCTGAAATAACTTTGGCTGGATATACGTCCAGCTTTTTTTATGCTATAAGCTGTATCGAATCATTTATTTTTATTTTCAGGGGGTAAATAGTGATAGGGCGTTTGAGAGGAACTGTATTGGAAAAACAGCCTCCATTGGTTTTATTGGAAACGAATGGTGTAGGTTATGAAGTTCATATGCCAATGACCTGTTTCTATGAACTACCTGAAATCGGCCAGGAAGCTATTTTATTTACCCAATTTATTGTGCGTGAAGATGCGCAATTATTATATGGTTTTAATGATAAGCAAGAGCGTGCACTTTTCCGCGAACTGATTAAAGTCAATGGTGTCGGGCCGAAACTGGCACTGGCGATCCTTTCTGGTATGTCTGCTCAGCAATTCGTGACAGCTATTGAGCAAGAAGCCATTACTTCTCTGGTTAAACTGCCGGGAGTCGGTAAAAAAACAGCGGAAAGGTTAGTGGTAGAAATGAAAGATCGTTTTAAAGGGCTTAAGGGCGATCTGTTTAATCAAAATAGTGACATTAATTTGCCAGCGGCAACTCAAACGGCTAATTCTGATGCTGATATTGAAGCAGAAGCAGCGGCAGCTCTGGTTTCATTAGGATATAAACCGCAGGAAGCCAGCCGGATGGTCAGCAAAGTTGCTAAACCGGGTGCAGATTGTGAAACTCTTATCCGAGAAGCACTTCGTGCGGTTCTGTAATTGCAGGAGTTAAGTAATGATTGAAGCTGACCGTCTGGTCTCAGCAGAAGTTCTGCAAGATGATGAAGCCATTGATCGCGCTATCAGGCCTAAATTGCTGTCTGAATATGTTGGTCAACATCATGTTTGTGAGCAGATGGAGATCTTTATTCAGGCTGCGCGGCAACGGGGTGATGCGCTGGATCATCTGCTGATTTTCGGCCCGCCCGGATTGGGTAAAACCACATTGGCAAATATTGTTGCAAACGAAATGGGGGTTAACCTTCGCACAACTTCAGGGCCGGTATTAGAAAAAGCAGGCGATCTCGCGGCCATGCTGACAAATCTTGAACCTCATGACGTTCTGTTTATAGATGAAATCCATCGGTTGTCTCCGGTTGTAGAAGAAATTCTCTATCCGGCAATGGAAGATTATCAGCTGGATATCATGATTGGAGAAGGTCCGGCAGCCCGTTCAATCAAAATTGATCTCCCTCCGTTTACCTTAGTCGGGGCTACAACACGCGCAGGCTCTTTGACTTCTCCCTTGCGCGATCGGTTTGGTATTGTACAACGCCTTGAATTTTATAATGTGGATGACTTGCAAAGCATTGTTTCCCGCAGTGCCCGTTATATGGGGTTGAGTATTTCAGATGACGGAGCAAGGCAAATTGCGATGTGCTCCCGTGGAACTCCTCGTATTACAAACCGCTTACTGCGTCGGGTACGTGATTTTGCCCAGGTAAAAGGCGATGGTTCAGTTAACGGTGATATTGCTGCGAAAGCCCTTGATATGCTGAATGTGGATTCAGCAGGGTTTGATTACCTAGACCGTAAATTACTGGTTGCCATTATTGATAAATTTATGGGTGGCCCGGTTGGGTTGGATAACCTCGCGGCAGCAATTGGAGAAGAGCGGGAAACCATAGAGGATGTTCTGGAACCTTTCCTTATCCAGCAAGGGTTCATTCAGCGCACACCACGAGGCCGTATTGCAACCAATCACGCCTATCGGCACTTTGGCTTAAGTAAAGAAAGCGAGTAAAAATTACTTGAAAAATAGCTAACGTGTACGAAAAAATCATGCTATTGTGACGAAAGTGACAGCAATGTCACACAGCTTTTTGACTTCTTAAGCCTCGCGATTGCGGGGTTTTTTATTTGCACACACAATCAAAGAGAAAAACATGAAAAAAACACTGGGCGCTATCATTTTCAGCACACTTTCTTTTAATGCTTTAGCACAGCAGGGAGGTTTCGTTTCCCCGGATAGCGCGGGTTATTCTCAGGGTGGATTTAAAGGCCCAACTTTCGGCCTGACCAGCGTTGCGAAAGCAAAATCCCTTCATGATGACGCATGGGTTGTTCTGGAAGGTAACATTGTTAAACAGGTTGGCCACGAACTCTATGAGTTCAAGGATAACAGTGGTTCTGTTTACGTTGACATTGATGACAAAATCTGGCTGGGTCAGACGATCACTCCGAGCGATAAAGTTCATATCGAAGGCGAAGTGGACAAGGATTGGAACAGTATTGAGATTGATGCCAAAGTTATCCACGTTGTGAAATAATACTGGTACTTTGAATATAAGCCCCGTATTCGCGGGGCTTCTTACTTGCCCGGCAAAAAGGGTAAACCACATCAATATTTGCCATTTGGATATTCTCCCAAATAGGAGCATGATACATTAATCAGTAAAATGTTGGTTTTTTACTTTTCTATATTTCAATAATTATTTACGGATGATTATTGCAATGTGAAGAATGCCAAAGCTGATTGGCAGCTTAGATACCTACGTTTTAATGTGAATATTTTGTTGTGTCGCTACTTTTTATCTTGAAATTTGGTCTTAAAGAAAAAGGGTCATCATCATTAAGATCATAACCCTTGTGTTTATATAATCAGAAAGTCGAGATTTTTCTATTAACCTGAGCGACTAACTTCTTACTTTACAGGTTAAACTCAATGCGAATAACATGGCAGCACAAAGTACAACAGAAGGCCCCGCGGGTGTGTTATAAAACGCAGATAACGTTAATCCGCTGGTTACCGAGAACATTCCTATACCAATAGCACAAACTGCCATTTGTTCGGGAGTACGAGAGAAACGACGGGCTGCTGCTGCTGGGATAATTAACAGAGAGGTGATAATCAGTGCACCGACGAATTTCATTGCCAGCCCAATAGTCAGAGCTGTCACTAACATCAATAATACTCGTAACCGTTGAATTTTAATACCATCCACGAAAGCCAGATCCTGACTGACCGTCATCGACAGTAAAGCACGCCATTGCCATACCAATAACCCTGCAACAGTTGCAACACCTGCTGAAATCATCCAGAGGTCTTCATAAGTTACAGAAAGTAAATCACCGAATAAATAAGCCATTAGATCGACCCGAATACTGGTCATAAAGCTGACAACCACTAAACCTAATGACAAGGCACTATGGGCCATGATCCCTAGCAGGGTATCAACAGCTAGTTGTGGGCGTTTTTCCAGCCAGACTAAAATAACGGCCAATATCAGCGTAACAGCAAGAACAGCATAAAATGGATTAATATTTAATAAAAATCCGAATGCTACACCGAGCAATGATGCGTGTGCCAGTGTATCGCCAAAGTAGGACATTCTGCGCCAAACAACAAAAGATCCAAGAGGCCCTGCGGCAATTGCCAATAAAATTCCGGCCAGCCAACCCGGAAATAGTAGTTCGATCATTAACGTGGTTCTCCACCTTTTTTCAAAATAATTTTTCCTCTTAGATCATGCTGATGATTGTGATGATGACGATAAACTGCCAGTTGTTCAGCACCATGACGACCGAACATCGCAATAAATTCTGGATGCATGGATACCACTTCAGGAGTACCTGAACAGCAAATGTGTTGATTAAGGCACAAAACCTCGTCTGTTTTCGCCATCACTAAGTGCAGGTCATGAGATACCATAAGGACAGCACAATTAAGTTCTGTTCTGATTTGATTGATTAAATCATAAAGTGCTAACTGACCATTCACATCTACACCTTGTGTCGGTTCGTCAAGAACCAGAAGTTGAGGATGATTGAGTAACGCTCTGGCGAGTAAGACTCGTTGGGTTTCTCCCCCTGATAGCTTCTGCATGGGGTATTGCAATAAATGTGTGGCTTTGACTCGTTCCAAAACTGGGATGATATCTGCTGACTTAACGCCCGATTTTAGCATCATGAAACGTTTAACAGTCAAAGGTAAAGTGGGATCAAGATTAAGTTTTTGTGGGACGTATCCTATCTTCAACGTAGGGTTGTGTTCAATAGTGCCGGAAGTAGGGAGAATTAAACCCAGAACGACGCGTACTAACGTTGATTTTCCTGCTCCATTGGGGCCGATTAACGTTAGGATCTTACCTTGTGTAAGGTTGAAAGAGATATTGTTTAATACCTTGAGGCTACCAAAATTAACCGTAATGTTTTTTAGGGTGATCATAGTTGACATGTTACATAACAGACATGTTAAAAGTGTCTTGCAGAATCATTGGAATGTTATAATATAACATTTTTAGATTCGATGCATGGAATATTCATATTATGTTACACAAATCACAAAAATACGCGCATACATTTTTTCGCCAGATAACATTGGTTACTGTATTAACAATGGGTATTAATTACTCTGTTCAGGCAGATGTCGTCACATCTATCCGACCATTAGGTTTTATTGCTGCCGCGATTGCTGACGGTGTAACAGATACTCAGGTGCTTTTACCTGATGGAGCTTCCCCACATGATTATGCTTTAAGGCCTTTAGATATCCGCAAACTTAATCAGGCGGATTTGGTTGTCTGGATTGGCCCGGATATGGAGACATTTTTAGCAAAGCCAATAGAAAAAATTGCACAAAATAAACAATTGGAATTGGCTGATTTACCTACTATTAAACCCCTATTACTGAAAAATAGCGAAGATGAACATGATTCAAATGAATCGAATCAGCATAAACATGAAACAGATCACGAACATCATCACCACGGCCAATATAATATGCATATTTGGCTGTCACCAAAAATTGCCGAGAAAGCCGCTCAGGCGATATATTCCCGGCTTGTTGAGCAGTACCCTCAACAGAAACACCAACTAGAAGTAAACCTACGTAAATTCAATGGACAGCTTGTACAAACTAACAAGAATATTACCCATATTCTGAAACCCGTGCTAGGACAGGGATATTTCGTTTTTCATGACGCTTATGGTTACTTTGAAAAACACTACCAGTTGTCACCATTGGGTGTTTTTACTGTGAATCCTGAAATACAACCTGGTGCGCAAAGACTACATTACATACGAACACAATTGGTTGAGCAAAAAGCGAAATGTATTTTTGCTGAACCTCAATTCAGGCCAGCCGTCATTCATGCCGTAGCAAAAGGTACTAATGTGCGTATTGGAACACTTGACCCATTGGGAAGTGGCATCGTATTGAATAAAGACAGTTACATGAAATTTATAACTCAACTGTCGGAGCAATACCTCAGCTGCCTGAATTAGTATAATAAGGAATTTTATTAGTGCAGCAGATAGTTAAAACTATCGTTCTGGTATACAACAACCTGCCAAAGCCACACAAGATCATGCTTGGTTCTTTGACTTTGGTCACTTTGGCTGTAGCTGTGTGGCGGCCGGTTGTTTATCACGAACAAGAAGAAAGAATGGAAAGAACGGGGAACATTATCCTCACAACTCCCGATAGTATCCCTGATGCGACAGATGACACGATAGGTGATAGTAATGAACAGTTCTCGGATGAGGGGATTAGGGATGAGGAGAGTGGCACTGATACAACGACAAATATTCCCCACCAGTACGTTGTTTCCAATGGTGATACTCTAAGCTCTATTTTAAACCAATTTGGTATAGATTCGTCCGATATTGCTTTGTTAGCAAATCAAAATAAGGCTCTGCGCGATTTAAATATTGGTCAGTCATTATCATGGACTATTGACGATAGTGGCAGTCTGAAAACGTTAACCTGGGGAGTATCGCGTCGTGAAACGCGTATTTATACCCGTGAAGGTGATGTTTTCAAAGAGACAAAGGAATATCAGAAGGGAGAATGGATAAATAGTGTCATTACAGGTGCTGTGGATGGCAGTTTCACTGGAAGCGCTTTGTCGGCTGGTTTAACCAGTAGTGAAGCAAGGGAAGTAACTAAAGCATTACAATGGCAGATAGATTTCCGTCGGTTACGTAAAGGTGATCGGTTCTCCGTATTGATGTCCCGTGAAATGCTTGAGGGGAAAAGTGAACAGAGCCAACTATTGGGTGTTCGTTTGCAAAGCAGCGGTAATGATTATTACGCGTTCCGTGCAGAAGATGGTCGCTTCTACGATAGCAATGCATCAGGTTTGGAACGTGGTTTCTTGCGTTTTCCAACAACAAAACAGTTCAGGGTATCTTCTTCTTTTAATCCTCGCCGCTTAAATCCTGTCACAGGACGGGTTACAGCCCATAGAGGGGTTGATTTTGCTATGCCTGTAGGAACGCCAGTTCTGGCTGTTGGTGACGGAGAAGTTATCGTTGCCAAATTTGATGGTGCCGCAGGTTACTTCATTGCCATTAGACATGGTCGTCAATATACAACTCGATACATGCATATGAGAAAACTGCTGGTGAAACCTGGTCAGAAAGTGAAGCGTGGCGAACGTATTGGCTTATCAGGTAATACTGGTCGTTCAACAGGCCCTCACTTACACTTTGAGTTTTGGGATAATCAGCAACCCGTTAATCCACTCACGGCAAAACTGCCTCGTTCCGGTGGATTAGGCGGTAAAGAACGTTCGGAATATATTGCGATGGTTAAAGAGGTTAAACCGCAACTGTCGTTGAATTAAAAAGTTCAGATTACTAACACATAAAGCGGATGATTGGTATCATCCGCTTTATGTTATTTTGTTGAAAACGAACATATTGAGAACAAATATATTAGGGAAAAATGTATTGAAAGCGGGTATTGAAAGTCTATGTTCGAACCATCAGAGTTAGCTCATGAATAAAGAGAAAGATACAGATAGTAAATTGGGTTACGTCCCAACGTTTCATTTATCTTATTTGCATCCTCGTTATTGGGGGCTTTGGGCTGGTATAGGGATATTAGCGGGGTTGGCTTATATCCCGGTTAAATGGCGTGATCCATTTCTGGCTAGAGTTGGTATCTGGGCAGGCAGGAAAGTAAAAAGTGCCCGACGAAGAGCGAAAATTAACCTCCTGTATTGTTTTCCTGAACTGTCGGAACAGCAGCATGAAATATTAATCGATAAGATGTTTTCCACCGTACCACAATCTTTTGTCATGCTGGCGGAACTTTATTTGAGAGGTACCGCGTCTACGCTTAAGCGAACTCAGTGGCATGGTGAGGAGATCATTCACGCTTTAAAAGAACAGGGCAAGAATGTGATTTTTATGGTTCCACATGGTTGGGCGGTGGATATTCCTGCTATGTTATTGGCCGCTCGTGGGCAGACAGTATCAGCAATGTTTCATCATCAGAGCAATCCGGTAGCAGATTATCTGTGGAACAAGGCTCGCTACCATTTTGGCGGACGTCTTCATTCCCGTGATGCAGGAATAAAGCCCTTTATTGCATCAGTACGTCAGGGATTTTGGGGCTATTATCTGCCTGATCAGGATCATGGCGAAGAGCACAGCGAGTTCGTTGATTTTTTTGCGACTTACAAAGCAACGTTGCCTGCTGTCGGCCGTTTGATGAAAGTTTGTAAAGCTGCAATTGTTCCTCTGTTCCCGGTTTATAACTGTGAAACTCACCAGTTGGATATTTATATTCGCCCACCTATGGATGATATTGCAGGGCAGGATGATGCTTATATTGCCCGTCGTATGAATCAGGAATTGGAAGAGTTGGTAAAGCCTAACCCTGAACAATATACCTGGATATTGAAACTACTCAAGACACGGAAAGAAGGGGATATTGAGCCTTATAAAAGGGATAATCTTTGATCTGGTCATTGAAAGGGGCAGTATATTGCCCCTGAATTTCTACATCTATTTCATGGAAATGCACTTTTTAGTTTATTCCCGCATAGCGTAGTAGTGCCGTTATGAGAGCGGCTGCCAGAATCACTACAATCAGTGGTACCTTTCTCCAGGCAAGAAATACTGCAACAGCAACACCTATTACTCGTGCCATACCAGCAAAATGTTCACCTTCGTAAAAAGTGGCGGCAAGTGCTACAGAGAACAACAACGTGGTTGCTGCATCGGAAAGAAAGGCCTGAGAACGTTCAGATAACGCAAGCCTGTTCCCTAGTTTTGCTCCACCGAAGCGCATTAAATAAGTACCTAGCGACAAAATCGCAATACCAATAATAATCAGGGTATAGTCTGCCATTATTTTTTCCTCGTCAGTAAGCCCAGTAGTGACAGTAATACTGGTAACCCCACGGGTACAAAAGGTATGGCAGAAAGCGAAATTGCCGCGCCACTAGAGGCGCGAATAAGCGAGGTTTTATTTTTGAATGAAGGGATCACCATTGCCAGCAAAATTGTTGGGAAAACAGCGTCCAGACCAATAGTCTCTGGCGCTGGAATAAATTTGCCAACCGTACTGCCAATTAGAGTGCCGAGTGGCCAGAATATGGCGACACCGATACCACATAGCCAATATGCAGCCTTACGTTGTTCGGGAGTTGCTTGCGACATTCCGAATACCACACTTTCATCGTTCATAATATGGCAGCCTAAAAACTTTGCCATGCGATTTCCGACTAATTCGCGCACAGCCACCCCAAAGGGTAAATGGCGGGCATTCACCAATAAACCCGCTACTGCCGCTGCAAGTGGATTACCACCGCTGGCAACAATACCAATAAACATAAATTCGGATGCTCCCGCCAGCACTAATATAGATAAAGCAATAGGAACCCATAACGGAAAACTATAAGCGGTAGCCAGTGAACCGTAAGAAACACCAACCACACCTACAGCCAAACAAACTAAAAATATCGTTTTTTTAATGTCTCCTTTCAGACAGGAGAAGAAATGGTGAGTGAACATCTATTTTTACCCATATCGAACGAAATTTCATTATAATGAACAAAATGAAAATGCAAATCAAGACGAACATTTTGTTCGTTTTAATGAACATTGGAGCCATAATATGACACAGCCAATCAGCAAAATTGCGAAGAGCTTAGCTCGTGAGCGTGCACGTATTGGCCTTTCTCTGGCAGAGGTTGCTCGACGTGCGGATATTGCAAAATCTACGTTGTCACAATTGGAAGCAGGTAACGGGAACCCCAGTCTTGAAACACTCTGGGCATTGTGTGTAGCGTTGAATATTCCTTTTGCCCGTTTGCTGGAGCCACAAAGTAACAAAACGCAGGTGATTAGACGTGGTGAGGGCACTAAAATAACAGCAGAGCAGGCGAACTACCAGGTAGTTTTACTGGCAACTTGCCCACCGGGGGCGCGTCGTGACATTTATCTGTTGATGACTCAACCGGGAGCAGATCGCATTTCTAAACCACATCCACCGGGTTCGGTGGAGCACATTATCATCACTAAAGGCCGGGCATTTGTCGGGCCAACAGCAGCACCAGAAGAATTAAATGAAGGTGATTATATCTGCTATTCTGCAGATCAGGAACATGTGTTCGAAGCGCTGGAACCAGATACACAGGCGATTCTGGTAGCTGAACAAAATTAATACATTCTGCGCGCTTCTGAACGTAGCGCGCAGAATAATTTTCTTAACGATTTAATTCACTTTTTTATTTTACTTCAAGCACCCGGCAGGTATTGGTGCTGCCGATAGTTCCCATTTGATCCCCTTGAGTAACCAGCACTAAATCTCCGGAAGTTAAATAACCTCTATCACGCAGGCGACTGACAGCTTCACTTGCTGCGGCGATACCATCAATGTGGTCGCTACAATAAACCGGAGTAACACCACGGTATAATGCAGTGCGATTCAGGGTGGATTCATGGCGTGACATGGAGAAAATAGGTAAGCCGGAACTGATACGAGACATCATGCGCGCTGTACGACCTGATTCGGTCATGGCAATAATCGCTTTGACGCCTTTTAGATGATTGGCTGCATACATGGCAGACATCGAAATAGCTTCTTCAATGCTGTCGAATGTAATATCCATTCGGTGTTTGGAGACATTGATACCCGGCATTTTTTCTGCTCCCAGGCAGACTTGAGCCATTGCTGCGACAGTCTCTGCCGGATATTGACCCGAAGCAGTTTCCGCAGACAGCATCACTGCATCAGTGCCATCAAGTACAGCGTTGGCGACATCCATAACTTCTGCGCGTGTTGGCATCGGATTAGTGATCATGGATTCCATCATCTGGGTTGCTGTGATTACGACACGATTCAGTTGACGGGCACGACGAATCAGCTTCTTCTGAACACCAACCAACTCAGGATCACCAATTTCAACACCTAAATCGCCACGAGCTACCATGACAACATCTGATGCCAGAATGATTTCATCAATGATTTCATCGCTGCTGACGGCTTCAGCGCGCTCAACTTTGGCAACAATTTGTGTTTCGCAACCGGCATCACGTGCCAGGCGCCGGGCATAATTCAGATCTTCGGCAGAACGGGGGAAAGAAACAGCAAGATAATCAACCCCGATTTTTGCGGCCGTGATGATATCTGCTTTATCTTTTTCTGTCAGTGCTTCGGCGGATAAACCACCACCCTGTTTATTGATGCCTTTGTTATTGGAAAGAGGGCCACCCACAGTAACTTCTGTAAAGACTTTCATGCCCTGAACACCCAGGACTTTTAACTGAACCCGGCCATCATCCAGTAACAGGATATTACCGGACGTCACATCGGATGGTAATCCTTTATAATCAATTCCGACTTTTTCTTTATCACCTTCTCCTTTGCCCAGATTAGCATCAAGCAGGAACTTATCTCCGACATTCAGAAATATTTTTCCTTCTTTAAAGGTAGAAATACGTATTTTAGGGCCCTGGAGATCACCAAGTATAGCTACGTGGCACCCCAACCGAGCTGCAATTTCCCGCACTCTATTTGCACGCTGGATATGATCTTCTGCTGTGCCATGAGAAAAATTAAGGCGGACAACATTGGCTCCCGCATTGATCACTTTCTCTAAGTTGTTGTCACGATCTGTAGCAGGGCCAAGTGTAGTAACGATTTTAGTTCTTCTGAGCCGTTTGGACATGTATTAACTCCGTTGACCTATGAAGTATGGATTTTTGATTACCGTGAGATAACCATGCAACTTTTTTTGATTATCAACCCCACAATATAAATGATACTGACGGGGATAAACTTTTTATTATGCTATCAGGCTGGAGAGTTGATAAATAGTGAACAAAAACACAGTCTATTTCCCTGCTTTAGTCATGCTTATCAAATCGCGAGTCTCGTAATGCTTCTTTGACTTTCTTTAAGTTATCTCGGAATTTTGAACCCCGACGTAATGTAAAACCCGTTGCCAGCACATCAATGATGGTAAGTTGAGCAATTCGGGAAACCATTGGCATATAAATATCAGTGTCTTCAGGAACATCTAACAGAATAGAGAGGCTGGCTTCTTGTGCCAGTAGTGAGCCTGTTGAAGTGATAGCGATGACAGTTGCGTCATTTTCACGAGCCAGTCTGGCGAGCTCCACCAGATTTTTAGTACGGCCTGTATGGGAAATAAGTACAACAACGTCACCTTCAGTACTGTTGATACAGCTCATCCGCTGCATAACGATATCATCAAAATAGCTGACGGGGATGTTAAAGCGGAAAAATTTGTTCATAGCATCATGCGCTACAGCAGCAGATGCCCCTAAACCAAAAAAAGAGAGTTTCCTTGCTTGTGTCAGTAAGTCAACGGCGCGGTTAATGGTTGTGATATCTAAATTACTTTTAACCGTTTCCAGATTAGCCATTACCGATTCAAAAATTTTATTGGTATAAGATATGACACTGTCACTTTCTTCTACATTGCGATTCACATAAGGTGTGCCATTCGCCAGACTTTGTGCCAGATGTAATTTGAAATCAGGAAAGCCTTTAGTATTCAGGCGATGACAAAAGCGATTAACCGTAGGTTCACTGACATTCGCCATTTTTGCCAGAGTAGCAATACTTGAGTGGATGGCAGTATGTGGTGAATCAAGAATGACCTGCGCAACCTTTTTTTCAGACTTACTCAAAACATCAAGACTATTTTGGAGTTGTTCTAGTGTGTTCATATAGACGCAGTTCAACCTCGGTTTTAACGATTTCATTAACAGGAGAAATCTATGTAATTTTTGTGAAAATATACTACTTGTTACTGAAAGCTGGCAGAGGGAAAAGTGAATAACTTGAGATTTTTCATGAAAATATGACAAACATCTAACTTTCAATTTGGTAAGATTACTTCTTATACGTTGTAAATTTTCAATTAATTGCCACTTTCCAATACAAATATCATTCATAATATAATACGAAATATAAAAATTTATGCACAGAAAGTAGGGAAATGAGATCCATGCAGGTCACCATAATCGAAGAATGAGGTGTTTACTGCATATAATCAAAAGAGTACATTACCTGCGAGTTCTGTAAAAAAATTACAATATCCCGTAATTGAGGAGATGCAACATGGCGGTGACGTCTACAGCTCAGGCTTGTGATTTGGTGATTTTTGGGGCGAAAGGAGACTTAGCACGCCGGAAATTGATGCCTTCCCTTTACCAGTTGGAAAAAGCGAGTTATATCCATCCGGATACCCGGATTATCGGGGTTGGTCGTGCTGACTGGGATAAAAAAGCCTATACAAAGGTAGTTGAGGAAGCATTAACAACATTTATGTCCGAAAAGCTGGATGCAGAATTGTGGAAGAAACTCAGTTCACGTCTGGAATTTTGCAATTTGGATGTTAATGAAACAGAACATTTCACCCGGCTGGCGAAAATTCTCAATCGGGATAATTTGCCGGCTATTCATTACTTTGCTATGCCACCCAGTACATTTGGTGCAGTATGCCATGGATTGGGCGCAGCGGGATTGAATCAAGAGCCCAATCGTGTTGTGATGGAAAAGCCATTGGGCACAGATCTCGCCTCTTCCCGTGCCATTAATGATGAAGTAGCAAAGTATTTCAATGAAAATCAGATCTACCGGATTGACCACTATTTGGGTAAAGAAACGGTACTGAACTTGCTGGCATTACGTTTTGCCAATTCTCTGTTTGTTAATAACTGGGATCACCGTACGATAGACCATGTGCAAATCACAGTTGCCGAAGAGGTAGGTATCGAAGGGCGCTGGGGGTATTTCGATCAGGCCGGTCAGATGCGCGACATGATCCAGAATCACTTGCTGCAAATCTTGACTATGATTGCTATGTCACCTCCGTCTGATCTGTCCGCAGATCGTATTCGTGATGAAAAAGTTAAGGTATTGCGTTCATTACGCCAGATTGATCAAACCAACGTGCGGGAAAAAACCGTTCGCGGACAATACACCGCTGGTTTCGTGCATGGTAAGAAAGTGCCGGGTTATCTGGAAGAAGAGGGTGCAAATAAGGCCAGTAAAACTGAAACGTTTGTATCAGTTCGTGTTGATATTGATGATTGGCGTTGGTCAGGTGTTCCTTTTTACCTGAGAACAGGTAAGCGTTTACCAGCAAAATGCTCTGAAGTTGTGGTTTATTTCAAAGAGCCGCCATTGAATCTGTTTGCTGAATCCTACCAACAGCTACCGCAGAATAAACTAACGATCCGTTTGCAGCCGGATGAAGGTATTGATATTGAAGTACTGAATAAAGCGCCGGGGCTGGAGCACAAACACCGTTTGCAGACAACTAAGCTCGATTTGAGTTTCTCTGAAACATTCAATCAGACCCATCTTGCCGATGCTTATGAACGCTTGCTGCTGGAAGCAATGCGCGGTATTCAGGCGCTGTTCGTCCGTAGGGATGAAGTGGAAGAAGCCTGGAAATGGGTTGATTCCATCATGGATGCTTGGGCAGCGGATAACGAACCACCAAAACCTTATCAGGCAGGAACTTGGGGGCCAGTTGCTTCCATTGCCATGATCACCCGCGATGGACGTTCATGGAACGAATTTGAATAACACATTGTATTTTATACTATTATATTATCTGACCGTATTTGCGGTCAGATCCTATCCTGGCTCACTTTTTTGACTTTTTGAAACTAATCACGTTAAAAAATTTCCATAAGTATATTTAGTTTCAGCCTACTAAAACGGGTTAGCCGTTTAACTTAAAAAACTTGCCCGCCAATTGTGTTTATTATTGGAATATGCTAGATATGTAGGGTAACTAATTACACCACTAATATGAGGGTTCGTAGTATATCACACAGTGATCATCGTGTGATGAAAGAATAAAATATCATGAATAACGCTAAAAGCGTCAAAATCCAAAGTAATACTCACGTCTTATTTCTCTCTGCAATCTTATCCAGTGAACACTATTGGTGCGGCGCACTTTAGGGTGTTTCTCCTGTTAACCGATTTCCTTCGGAAAATTCTAACTTCTAACTATTTGTTAGTTAACTATTAATCAATTAATTATTTGCCAAAACATCAAGCTATCAAGCTCATCTTGATATCGCATTTTTAGATGATTTTATTGGCATTAGTGGTTTGATGTCTTGGCATACTTATAAGGTATGTTCAGGAGAAAAAATGATTTATTGGATATTTCTTGCACTGGCGATTGTGACAGAAGTCATTGGTACATTGTCCATGAAGCAAGCCAGTGTTTCGGGTGATTTTACCGGTATGCTCGTGATGTATACCATGATCACAACATCTTATATTCTATTGGCAATTGCAGTTAAAAAAGTCGCTTTAGGTGTGGCCTATGCCTTATGGGAAGGGATCGGTATTCTTTTCATTACGGCCTTTAGCGTGATGTGGTTTGACGAATCACTCTCGCCCATGAAAGTGGGAGGACTGTCGCTATTGATAGTCGGAATAGCACTGATTAAAGCGGGAGCCAAGAAAGCGCCAAAACCACAAATGAAAGAAAAGGAGGCGTAATATGTCGGCACATTTTGAATGGTGGCATGCTGCTTTCTTAATTTTGGCTATTTTTCTGGAAATTGTGGCAAATATTTTATTGAAACTTTCCAATGGCTTTCAACGCTTCTGGATTGGGATTTTATCGCTGGTGGCAGTTTTAGGCGCATTCAGTGCATTGGCACAAGCAGTAAAAGGTATTGAACTCTCCATCGCGTATGCATTTTGGGGAGCATTCGGAATTATTGCCACAGTTGCGGCAGGCTGGATCATGTTTAATCAACGTCTGAACTTTAAAGGTTGGGGAGGGATTGTGTTATTGTTGATCGGTATGATTATGATCAAAATGGCATAAACTCAATCCATTAAATCTACAAATGGCATTGAATGAGCAGATCTTTTTCAATGCCATAAATCAAATATAACTGTTTAAAGGGCTGCGATGATTTTAATTTCCACTTTGTATTTTGGATTCATCAGTTCAGCCTGAACAGTACAGCGTACAGGAGCACTTCCTGCAACAACCCAGGCATCCCAGGCTGCATTCATGCCACCAAAATCGGCTTTATCTGCCAGAAAAATCGTCGCATCAATGACTTTACTCTTATCAGAGCCCAGACTCTGCAACATGATATCAATCGCAGCCAGTGTATCGGCCGTTTGCTCAGTAATGTCCCCATCCAGATTTTCTGGCACACTAGTATAATAAATAGTGTCATTGTAGATAACAGCTTCTGACCAGCGGGTATCCGGATCAATGCGTTCAATAGTCATTAAATCTCCTGTTAATTTATACAGCTTTTATACTGAATTGGCTGGTTATTGCTATTCAGTCTTGGCATAATTCTGCCTTATTTTATTGAAAGAGACGATCTGTGTCAGACGATTTTGCGAAAAATGGTGTACTTGCCAAAGCCATACAAGGCTTCAACCCCCGTGATGCCCAGCGGGAAATGTCTTCTGCCATTACAGCAGCAATTCAAAAGCAACAGCAATTAGTGGTAGAAGCGGGTACTGGAACGGGAAAAACTTTCGCTTATCTGGTGCCTGCATTGCGTTCGGGCAAGAAAGTGATTATTTCTACAGGCTCTAAGGCATTACAGGATCAGCTCTATAATCGTGATCTGCCCACTATCGCTGATGCGTTGGAATTTTCTGGTCGTTTGGCGTTATTAAAAGGTCGTTCAAATTACTTATGTCTTGAACGTCTTGAGCAGCAATCAAGTGGCGGATCTCAGCTTGAGCCTGAAATGCTATCAGAAGTGATTAAGCTGAAAAGCTGGTCATCTCAAACTGAAGATGGAGATACCAGTAGTTGTCATCAGATTGCCGAAGACAGCGCTGTCTGGACATTGGTAACAAGTACTAACGACAATTGTCTTGGCCGGGATTGTCCGAGTTATCAGGAGTGTTTCGTTCTGAAAGCCCGCCGCAGGGCGATGGAGGCAGATGTTGTTATCGTCAACCATCATCTGTTTATGGCGGACGTGGTTGTCAAAGATACCGGGTTTGGTGAGTTAATTCCGCGGGCAGAAGTGATGATTTTTGATGAGGCTCATCAAATCCCCGATATTGCCAGCCAATACTTTGGTCAGCAGCTGAGTAGTCGCCAATTGCTGGACTTATCACGGGATATCATCATAGCTTACCGCACTGAAGTCAGGGATCAGGCGCAATTACAGAAAAGTGCGGATCGTTTGAGTCAAAGTACACAGGATTTTCGTTTATCACTCGGAGAAAATAGTTATCGGGGTAATCTCCGTGAAGCATTGCAACAACAGCATATAAAGCGTGCATTGGTGCGATTGGATGATGCACTGGAGCTCTGTTATGACGTAATGAAACTCTCTTTGGGGCGTTCAACGATGCTGGATGCCGCTTTTGAACGGGCAACTATCTACCGTAATCGTCTCAAGAGGCTGATTGATGTTAATGTACCCAATTATAGTTATTGGTTTGAAAGCTATGGCCGGCATTTTTCATTAGCATTAACACCTTTGTCTGTATCCGACAAATTCAGTGAAATTATCCGTGAACAATCTGGTTGTTGGATTTTCACATCGGCAACACTATCGGTTAACGAGCAGCTTGAACATTTCACAGCACGTTTGGGATTAGAACGGGCTCAGACATTACTCCTTCCCAGTCCGTTTGATTATCAACGCCAAATGTTATTATGCGTTCCTCGTCATTTACCATCGCCTAATCAGTATGGCGGAGCAAAATTGTTGGCTCGTATGTTAAAGCCGTTAATCGAAAGCAATAAGGGACGTTGTTTTTTCCTGTGTACTTCCCACCAAATGATGCGCTGTCTGGCAGAAGAGTTCCGGGCAAACATGACATTACCAGTATTAGTACAAGGCGAAACCAGTAAGAGGCAATTATTATCTCAGTTTCTTGTTGCGGGTAATGCTTTGTTAGTGGCGACCGGTAGTTTCTGGGAAGGGGTAGATGTGCGGGGTGATGCTTTATCTTGCGTCATTATCGATAAATTACCATTTGCAGCACCGGATGATCCACTCCTTAAAGCGCGGATTGAAGATTGTCAGCTTAAGGGCGGTGATGCTTTTAATGAAATCCAGATCCCTGATGCGGTACTCAGTCTTAAACAGGGGGTCGGTCGTTTGATCCGTGATGTTGATGATTATGGCGTGGTGGTTATTTGTGATAATCGATTGGTAATGCGTCCGTATGGTGAAGTTTTTCTCAACAGCCTGCCCTCATCTCCCCGTACGCGAGATTTGTCGAAAGCTGTGGCATTTCTTAAGTCTCGTCAATCAGAGTCAGAGTAAAATCTTTGGGGGTATGATAGTATAACTCCTTATCTCGAATTCTATTCTTGCCGGAGTTAAGGCATGTCCATACGGATTTTAGCTATTGATACAGCAACCGAAGCTTGTTCTGTTGCACTTTGGAATGATGGCCACATTGAGGCACAGTTTGAAATTTCCCCACGGGAACATACTCAGCGTATTCTGCCTATGGTAGAGGCGGTATTGTCTAAGAACAATATAAAATTACAACAACTGGATGCTTTGGCATTTGGTCAGGGGCCGGGGAGTTTTACTGGTGTGCGCATTGGTGTCGGGATTGCTCAGGGACTGGCATTAGGTGCTGAGTTACCAATGATCGGCGTCTCTTCTCTGAAAATGATGGCTCAGGGGGCATTTCGTCTGAAAAATGCAACGAATGTTTTGGTTGCTATTGACGCCCGTATGGGAGAAGTTTACTGGGCGCAATATACCCGTAATGAACAAGGCAAATGGTTGGGGAATGAAACAGAGACAGTTTTGAATCCCGAACAGGCACAATCCATTATGAACTCTTTAACAGGAGAGTGGGCGATAGCTGGAACGGGCTGGGAAGCTTACTCTCAATTATTGGACAGCCATTTAACCTTGATACCAAGTGGCATAACCTTACCTCATGCAGAAGATATGCTGCCATTAGCGGTTCAGATGTGGGAAGCGGGGGAAACGACAGCCGTTGAGTCGGCGGAACCTATTTATTTGCGTAATGAGGTAACGTGGAAAAAATTACCAGGTCGTTAACATTTCCAGGTAATACCTTTTTAGGTAATTTGAGGAAGACGGCATTGTGAGAGTTGCATTAAGTTAATGCAACTTGTGGCAAAAAACGATGTCCATGAAATATTGATGTCCATATTATATAGAACAGGTTGATTTTCCTGTATTGGAGGGGTTTATGCTCAATGGAACACACTACCGATTAATACTGCAAGTAATTGCATTTATAGGAGCAGTGATACTTACAGGTTGTGTATCAGTGCCTGACTCAATAAAAGGAACGACTAAAAATCCTGTAGAAAACTTACTTGATGTCAAAAAAATGCCGGATTTATATATAGGGCATGAAGGGAGATTCGGCGGAAAAGTATTGAGCGTCTTAAATGAGAAGGGACGCACACGATTAGAAATCTCTACACTGCCATTGGCAAGTGATGCAGTTCCACTTATTGATAATTCTTCTCTTGGGCGACTTTATGCTTACGTGAATTCTTTTTTAGAACCAAGTGATTTTCAGGATCATTATGTTACAGTTGTGGGATTTATTACGGGGTTAGAGAAAGGAAAAATCGGGGATAGCCCGTATGACTATGTTTTGATGAATGTTAATGGGTTTAAACTTTGGAATGAGGTTCAGCGTATTTCATTGGCCCCCTCCACAGGTAATATCTGGGGTTATTATGGTAACCCCTATTTTATGGGGTGGGGTGGAAGTACTCCAATTTTGCCATCTCATATGAAAGATTTTGACTGAATAATGTCTTAAATTGAGTAATTGAAGGAAAAATGGTCTCGTGCCTGAAAATGTCATGAGGTCATTTTTGTAAAATATTTAAAGAGTAATTTATTCTCGCTGGAGAGCGAATACCAAGGAAAGATATATTGTAAAAAATAAGGGTGCTGAACAACCTGAAATTGCAGCTAATAAAAAGGAAAACATAATAATATTAATTGGTGTTTTTAAATCTATAAATGGAAATAACAGAAGAATTAATACATAAAATATGAGTGATAATAAATAAAGTTTTTTTGATGTTAACTTTATAAAATTTCGTCCAATCAACCATGAACCAAAAATAATTCTGGAAGAATAAGTAAGATAAAATAGGCTGTTTTCTATAGGGTTGTAACCCAAACTGAATAATTTTTTAATAAAGCAAGTTTAATGAAAATAGTCGATTATTTGAAATAAAGTCAGGTGTAACTTTTGCCCATCGAACAATCGCTAAATTAAAGTAATTCGCCAATTGAACTGAGTTACGTGGAGCATAACACCTATCTCTTGTAATAAAAGTTATCAGATTTTAACTGGTTAGATAGTGCTCTTCTTTGTGGTTCGGTGTAATCGTTTTTGGTCATGAAAACATGATATCAACTTATCGTATTGTGCAAATATTCTTCGTAGCCTGTAAGTGCCTATTACCCCTTAATAGTTATTATTCATTGGCTTATTTTTATTATAACTATTTGGAATAATGAAGTGAGTTTTAGTCAAAAATAACTAAATCAGTGTATAATTAATGGATTAGACATCTAAATATTAATTTTATTAGTAACTAATTGATAAATAATAAAAACATATGGTGGCATGAGCTGCCTTATTTTTTAGTAGTGATAAAGAAGTATTAAATTAGTGATGTACATCGCCAACCTGAACAATGTTTCTTTTCAAACTGGTAAGCTGAGTTAATAATTTGTTAAATATACAGGTCTGGTTTTTGTTTCATGGTCAATGGTTGCACAGCAATTAGATTTCAGGAGTACTCAACTTGGAAAAAGTCTGGCTAAAACATTATCCGGCAGATGTTCCGGCAGAAATCGATCCCGATCGTTATTCATCATTGATTGAAATGTTTGAAAATGCCGTGGCACACTATGCCGATCGGGTCGCATTTATTAATATGGGCGAAGTAGTCACTTTCCGTAAACTGGAAGAGCGTAGCCGCGCTTTTGCTGCTTATTTGCAGAATGGGTTGGGGCTGAAAAAAGGGGATCGAGTGGCATTAATGATGCCAAACTTGCTTCAATATCCCATCGCTCTTTTTGGTGTCTTACGTGCCGGAATGGTGGTTGTTAATGTCAACCCTCTATATACCCCGCGTGAACTGGAACATCAGCTCACTGATAGTGGTACATCAGCCATAGTTATTGTCTCTAATTTTGCACATACATTAGAAAAGATAGTTTTCAACACTCCGGTTAAGCATGTCATTTTGACACGAATGGGAGACCAATTATCTCGCCCAAAAGGGACTCTTGTAGATTTCGTCGTAAAATATGTTAAACGGCTGGTTCCGAAGTATCATTTACCGGATGCGATTTCATTTCGCAGCGTCATCCACAAGGGTTATCGCATGCAGTATGTCAAGCCGGATATAAATAACGAAGATTTGGCATTTCTGCAATATACTGGTGGTACAACAGGCGTGGCAAAAGGTGCCATGTTGACTCACCGGAATATGTTGGCGAACCTTGAACAGACAAAAGCGAACTACGCCCCTTTATTACGCCCCAGTCAGGAGTTAGTGATCACGGCATTACCGCTGTACCATATCTTTGCACTTACGATAAATTGCTTGTTATTTATTGAACTGGGCGGGCAAAACTTATTAATTACCAATCCACGCGATGTGAACGGAACGGTTAAAGAGTTATCACGCTACAAATTTACAGCATTGTCTGGTGTTAACACGTTATTTAATGCGTGGCTCAATAATCCCGAATTCCAAAAAATAGACTTTTCTGCATTACGTATGGCTGTGGGTGGTGGTATGGCTGTGCAGAGTGCAGTCGCCGATAAATGGGAAAAGCTGACAGGTTGTCATCTGCTTGAAGGTTATGGCCTGACTGAGTGTGCACCTGTGGTTGCAGGTAATCCTTATAATTTGACTCACTATAGTGGCAGTATTGGTTTCCCTGTTCCTTCGACAGAAATTAAGTTGGTGGATGATGAAGGGGAAGAAGTCCTTCAGGGAGAGTCGGGTGAGATGTGGGTGCGTGGGCCTCAGGTGATGAAAGGTTATTGGAATCGTCCTGATGCAACAGATGAGGTGTTAAAAGATGGTTGGCTGGCAACAGGGGATATTGCCAATATTGATGAAAAAGGCTTTTTACATATTGTTGATCGGAAAAAAGATATGATCCTGGTTTCAGGTTTTAATGTTTATCCGAATGAAGTGGAAGATATTGTTTCTTCCCATCCTAAAGTGTTAGAGTCGGCAGCAATAGGTGTTCTAAACGAAAACTCAGGTGAATCCGTCAAGGTATTTGTAGTGAGTAAGGATCCCAGTTTGACAGAGGATGAACTTAAGACACATTGCCGTCGTTATCTGACCGCATATAAAGTACCAAAAATTATCGAATTCCGCGATGAGTTGCCGAAGTCGAATGTCGGTAAGATCCTTCGCAAAGAACTCCGAGACGAAGAATTAAGAAAAGCAAGCAACGCGAAGTGAATAGCTTGAAGAGTGATTTTTAAAAGGTAAATATTTAAAATTGCCTGTCACATCAACAACGCCGGTTCTTGCCGGCGTTGTTGTGCATATACTATGAATGGCTAAGAGAATGATGTTTTGAATTATCAGTTGATTACCTCCGATGCTCAGTTGCAGTCCATCTGCAATCGGGCAAAACAACATGCAAGAATTGCACTGGACACAGAATTTGTACGTACAAGGACGTATTATCCCCACTTAGGTTTGATACAACTGTTTGATGGTGAGCAACTTTCTCTGATCGATCCCCTTAGCATTTCGCAATGGCAACCTTTGCGGGAATTATTGACTGATCCGGATGTATTAAAATTTATTCATGCTGGCAGTGAAGACTTAGAGGTTTTCTGGAATAGCTTTCAATGTATGCCTGCACCTATTATCGATACTCAGGTATTGGCAGCGTTTGCTGGTCATCCATTATCGTGTGGGTTTGCAACATTGGTTGCAGAATATCTGAGCGTGGAATTGGACAAAAGTGAATCCCGTACTGACTGGCTGGCTCGTCCGTTGAGCGAAAAACAGTGTGAATATGCGGCAGCAGATGTTTACTACTTATTACCGCTGGCCGATATTTTGATGGCGAAAACAGAACAGCTAGGATATTTTGGGGCGGCAAAAGATGAAAGTGCTCTGATTGCCCAACGTCGTAAAGAAGTATTAATGCCGGAATGTGCTTACAAAGATATCAGTAACGCATGGCAGTTGCGTCCCAGGCAGTTGGCTTGCTTAAAAAAATTGGCTGCATGGCGTTTGAATCAGGCTCGTGAACGGGATTTGGCTGTTAATTTTGTTATTCGTGAAGAAAATTTGTGGCAGGTAGCCCGTTATATGCCGACTTCACTGGGAGAGTTGGATGCTTTAGGTTTAAGCGGGCAAGAAATCCGTTGTCATGGGCGTCGGTTACTGGCTATGGCCGCAGAAAGCAGAGATCTTCCAGAAGAAGAATGTCCGGCTCAAATTATGAATTTGATAGACTATCCGGGTTATCGCAAAGCGTTTAAAGAAATTAAATCATTGATTACTCAGGTGAGTGAATCTCACTCTTTTAATGCTGAATTGTTAGCTTCTCGTCGGCAAATTAATCAATTGCTCTGTTGGCACTGGAAATTGAAATCACCGGAGCAGCAACCTGAATTAATTAGGGGCTGGCGTGGAAAATGGCTGGCTGAGCCTATTGCTGAAATATTGGAAAATTATTCAGCATCATAGCTTCTGATATATATCTTTTAAGAGATATGGCTCTGATCCCCTGCCTGGATAAATAAGCAGGGCAATAAGAGAAAAATTGGATAAGAAGATTTTGGTAGGATGTTTAATGTATTCAAATCGGGATGAGATGACATCCCGATTTTTTACTAAGAAATCACAGTATTAAATTAAATAGCGCCATTTGATAGCGTTATTTTGGCGATTCCTCAACCTCCGGTAATGTTACATTAAGTTCCAGTACCGAGATATCATCATTTTTTTGCTCAAACTGTACAGAAAGCATTTCCGGATCAATTTGTACATATTTACAAATCACCGCCAGAATATCGCGTTTCATTTCGGGCAAATAGGCAGGCTCAGCATCACCACGGCGCCGCTCTGCCACGATGATTTGCAGCCGTTCCTTGGCAATATTGGCTGTCGACTTTTTTCTCGACAGGAAGAAATCTAACAAAGCCATGCGTTACCCTCCAAACAGGCGTTTCAAAAAACCCTTTTTTTCTTCCTCAATGAAGCGGAAAGGCCGTTCTTCACTGAGTAAACGTAAAACAGTATCTTCGTATGCTTTACCTGCATCAGAATCTTCATCCAGAATAACAGGTTCCCCTTGGTTTGAAGAGCGTAAAACGGATTGATCTTCTGGAATGACACCAATTAAAGGAATGCACAAAATTTCCAAGACATCTTCCATACTGAGCATATCACCACGGTTTACGCGCCCGGGGTTATAGCGGGTCAGCAAAAGATGCTCTTTGATAGGATCCTCACTTCGTTCAGCACGACGTGATTTAGAGGCCAGAATACCTAAAATTCGATCCGAGTCGCGAACAGATGAAACTTCCGGATTTGTTGTAATAATTGCTTCATCGGCAAAGTAGAGTGCCATTAATGCACCACTCTCAATACCTGCTGGTGAATCACAGATAATAAACTCGAATCCTTGCTCAGTTAACTCATTCAGGATCTTTTCGACACCGTTACGCGTGAGGGCATCTTTATCCCTGGTTTGAGAAGCAGGAAGAATATATAAATTCTCGGTGCGCTTATCTTTTATAAGCGCTTGATTTAACGTGGCATCACCTTGGATCACGTTGACGAAGTCAAAAACTACACGACGCTCACATCCCATGATGAGATCGAGATTACGCAGCCCAATATCGAAATCGATGACTACGGTTTTTTTCCCTTTTTGTGCGAGGCCGGTAGCAATGGCCGCGCTTGAAGTGGTTTTGCCAACGCCACCTTTACCAGATGTAACAACAATAATGCGTGCCATGAAGCGATTCCTTGTTATAAGGGCTAGATTAAAGTTTCAATAGTTAATTCGTTATTGACCAGACGTAATTTTGCCGCTTTACCGACAAAATTTTCTGGAATTTCTTCACTGAGCCAATATTGGCCTGCAATAGAGGTTAGCTCAGCATTTAAATGGGTGCAGAAAATCTGGCTTTCTTTATCACCAGATGCGCCTGCCAATACACGTCCACGTAGCACACCATATATATTAATATTTCCATCAGCGATTAATTCTGCGCCAGCACTGACATTGCTGGTGACAATAAGATCGCTATTTGGAGCATAAATTCTTTGTCCTGAACGGACAGGCGTATTAATTATACGAGTTTTCCTGAAAATAGGTTCGGATGGCTTATTTTCTTCTTTAGGTACTTTCTGGCTTTTTCCTTCCTTTAATAAAGGAAGCCCGGATTTCAGCACAATTTCCCGTTGTTTTTCATCCTGGCAGCCACTGATACCCACAACACGCAATCCTGTAGACTCAATGACCCGGTGGAGGGCAAAAATATCTGCATTTACAGGCAGATGGGATATATTGATAACGACAGGTGCATTTTTCAGGAATTCAGGCGCTTGCTCCATTTTTTCTTGTATGGCCTTTTGAATGATATTCGGCTGGTCATCATGCAAATGAACGACCGAAAGCGTAAAATTACTGCCTTTTAGCTCAATTGGCGATTGTGACATCGATATTCAGACTCAGCAAGGTTAAGATCCCTGGAACAGCCCAAGGATACGATATTCTTAAATATAATAAGCATGTTATAGTTACTGAATTATTCAAGCAAGTCGCAGTGTTAATTTAAAAGAGTTTATGACAATGATTTGTGTAATCTACAGAAGCCCAAAACGTGAACAAACTTATCTCTACATTGAAAAAAAAGGAGATTTTTCACGCATTCCTGAAGAGTTATTGAAAGCATTTGGTCAACCACAGCTCTCTATGATGCTCTCATTAGCGGAAAGAAAAAAATTGGCCAATGCGGATATTGAAAAAGTGAAAGAAGCACTGAGCGAGCAAGGATTTTACTTGCAGGTTCCCCCGCCGGTAGAAAGTTTAATCAATGAACATCTGGCTGCAACCAAGCTATGAAAAGAGTCACTGGCAGTGACTTGATCCTGAATTAAGAGGAGAGGTTCATGAAATTAACCATCAATGTACCTTTATTGAGTGTAATATTGCTGACTGGGTGTGCTTCACCCGATGGAAGAATATTGCAGAATTCAGGTTCAACAGTTTTATTACAAATGCAAGTCAAAGCGCTGGATCAACAATTCCCACTTGCTTCCCGTGAACCGTCTCAGTTTCCTGCTTATGTGGCTTTGTTAAAACAACAAGCACGGAAGCAAGGCTTCAGTGAGAAGACGTTGGCGCGTGCATTTGCCGATGTTCATTTTATTCCACAAGTTATTAAATCGGATCGCAATCAGCCGGAGAAAAAAGTGACTCTGGATGAGTATCTGAAGCATGTTCTGCCGGAATGGAAAATAAAACAGGGTGTTGAGCAGTATCAAAAAAATCTTCCTGAATTAGAGAGAATAAGTCGTAAATATGGCATCCCGAAATCCTATATCGTTGCTTTGTGGGGGCTGGAGAGTGGTTTTGGCCGTATTCAGGGAAAGGAGGATGTTGTATCAGCATTGTCCACACTGGCCTTTGAAGGCCGTCGGGAAGTTTTTTTCATAAAACAACTCATAGCGGCTCTTAATATCATAGAAAATAAATATATTGATGGTGATCAGACATTAAAAGGTTCCTGGGCAGGTGCAATGGGACAAAGTCAGTTCATGCCGACTTCATATTTGACTTATGCTGCTGATGGGAATGGTGATGGAAAAATTGATATCTGGAACAATAAGGAAGACGTTTTTGCCTCTACGGCTAATTACCTGCGTAAAGAAGGGTGGCAGGAAGGATTACCGTGGGGATATGTTGTTTCATTACCGGATAATTTCGATAAAACTTTAGAAGGAATTAAAGTAAAACAGGGTAAAACTATTTCACAATGGCAAGCATTAGGTGTTTTCTCCCACGAATTTGCACACTTACCTAATAAAACAAAAGGTTGGATTATAATTACTGACGGAGCTGAACCGAGGGTGTTTTGGGTGACGCAAAATTTCCGTACCATTATGCATTGGAATCGTTCTTACTATTTTGCTCTCAGTGTTAGTATGATGGCTGATGGTATCGAACAGAGAATTCATCACTTTACTGATTGAGTATCATATCTTGAGAAATTAATTGATAAAAGATAAGGAAGAATACTATGTACCAGCATAGAGACTGGCAGGGAGTACTGCTGGATTTTCCTGCTAATAAAGTCGTTTGTGTCGGTAGTAACTACGACAAACATATCAAAGAGATGGGTTCAGACATAATGGAAGAGCCGGTGATATTCATAAAACCTGAAACAGCTCTTTGTGATTTGCGTCAGCCCATATCCATTCCGGAAAAACTAGGCACTGTACACCATGAAGTTGAATTGGCGGTTTTAATCGGTTCGACGCTTAAAAATGCCAGCGAAGAGCGAGTCAGTCAGGCGATTGCAGGTTTTGCTGTTGCGTTGGATCTGACATTGCGTGATTTGCAGCGTGAATTTAAACAGTCAGGCCAGCCATGGGAAAAGAGTAAAGCATTTGATGGTTCATGTCCGATTTCGGGCTTTATCTCTGTTAATGCTTTTGAGGATCTACAAAATAGCCAGCTTTCTCTGGCAGTAAATGGTGAATTACGTCAGAACGGCAATACGTGTGACATGCGAATGCCAATCATTCCATTGATTAGCTATATGTCACGATTTTTTACTCTTCGCCCTGGTGACATTATCCTGACAGGGACACCTGAAGGCGTAGGGGAATTGAAATCTGGTGATGTTCTGACTGTTTCTCTTAATGAGCATGTTTTAACAACCAGAGTGATTTAGTAATGAGGAATGACAGAAATTATGTCTCAACCTTTCTGGCAGGTGAAAACCCTGGAACAAATGACCGATCAAGAGTGGGAAACATTGTGTGATGGTTGTGGTCAATGTTGTTTGCATAAGTTGATGGATGAAGATACTGACGATATTTATTTCACCAATGTTGCCTGCAATCAACTGAATATCAAAACCTGCCAATGCAAAAATTATGAAGATCGTTTTAGTTATGAACCTGATTGTATCAAATTGACCCGTGAAAATATGGTGACATTTGAATGGTTACCGAAAACATGCGCCTATCGTCTGATTGAGGAAGGAAAAAATCTTCTGCCCTGGCATCCGTTAATCAGTGGCTCAAAGTCAGCCATGCACGTAGAGCGTATTTCCGTCAGGCACATTGCTGTGCGCGAATCCGATGTAGTGGACTGGGAAGATCATATTTTAAACAGGCCTGAATAGGTGTTTTATTCATTGATATAAAATGTTTTTTATATCAATGAATATCTCAAATTCTTAAGCTGTCATTACTGCCGGATTTTCTTCTCGTTTTTCTCACTTTTATCAGTGAAGAAAAACTGATAATTTGTCTATTCGGCAGTCAAAACAAGGAAAGGTAAATGGCAAGTTATTTAATTCGTGTGGAACTGTATGGCACGGGATCTGCGGGATATGAAAAGCTGTATAAAAGAATGACAGCAAACAAATTCAGTAGATCTATACGTTTCCCTAATGGAAAGTGGCATCGTCTTCCAAGTGGAACTTATGTTGGCAATTCTTCGTTAGGATCCCTTCAACTGGCAGAAAAAATTAAATCCATTGCCAAGTCTTACTCAAGCAAAGAACCATCTATATTTGTTTGTACTTACAGTAACTGGAGCGCAGCATTGTATCCTGACAAGGAGCACCCTGAAAATTGATTGCTCAGATATATAAAAACATGATGGCCTAAATAGTAAATTTATCTGGATAAAGCTCCTTATGTTTCAGATTATTCCACAAATAATAAATAATGGAATGATATTTGAACCATTGAACAAATATATAGGAAAAGGTTGGTAAAGTCTTAGGATGAAATAATTAAAATTTTGTCTATGTGTTGTTACCACTATTTATTTGATAATAAGGGAGTCAGAAGAATGAACAGTAACTGGATGTGTTATATGAAATTTTTAGGATTCTGGGTTGCTGTAACATTAACGATTGGGATTTTATTATCATAAAAATAGCCAACATCAGACATAACTAATCGTATTTCAGGAAGATGAGAGATTAGCTGGTTTCTCTTAGAAAGGTATAGAGAACAGATTACCCGATAGCATACCGGGTAATCTTGATTAGTCTAAGCATGTGGAACAAAAAGTAAAATAGCTTTAATTAATTGGATTATTGAACAGGTTCCCTCAAAGTATAAACCAGCTTGTTTCTTTTATTCATCAACATTAATTGCTTGTCTTTTAAACTCACTCTTGCACCTTGGGTGAGAATATCAACCATGACCCGATCCCATTTGTTGAGTTTTTCATTGACACAGAATATCTGAGAACTGCTTAAGTTACTTACTGTTAAAACGTTATCCTTTAATTTCCCCATTCCCATAAAGTTGTTACACATTGTCCCGGAAACAAACATTTTGTCACCAAATGTAATGGACAATTTTGTATCTTCTTTATTGGAGACATTCTCACCATTAACACTAACCAAAGCAAAATTACGGTGTTGTAAATCTTTAGCAGTAATATTTCCTGTGGCACTGACCCCTGTAGATTGACATGCTGTAAGTAGCAAGGTGGCGACCGCTAATGGAATCGCTCTGTTCATTTGATCTCCTGATATTTATTACTTCATCCAACAAGATTCAGGCAGGATTCACCAGAAGTGAGTTGTTGGATATTTTGTAACGTTGTTTCACTGATACTGGTTAATGCTTCTTCCGTCAAAAATGCCTGATGGCCTGTGAACAAAACATTATGGCAGGAAGACAAACGACGAAAAATATCATCTTGAATAACGTCGTTTGATTTATCTTCAAAGAATAAATCGCGCTCGTTTTCATAGACGTCCATCCCCAATGCCCCGATTTTTTGCTGTTTCAATGCGTTGATAGCGGCAATAGAATCAATTAAGGCACCTCGGCTGGTGTTGATGATCATCACACCATCTTTCATTTTACTGAACGCCGTTTCATCCAGTAAGTGATGGTTTTCAGGTGTCATTGGACAGTGTAGTGAGATCACATCAGATTCAGCATACAAAGTATCTAAATCCACATATTTCACACCAAGGTTTAATGCTTCCTGATTTGGATAGGGGTCATTTGCTAATAAATGCATACCAAAGCCTTTTAGGATCCTTAAGGTTGCAAGACCGATTTTTCCAGTACCGATAATACCTGCGGTACGCCGATACATATTGAAGCCTGTCAGCCCTTCGAGAGAGAAATTGGCATCCCGGGTGCGTTGATAGGCTCGGTGGATACGTCTATTCAGACATAGCATCAAGCCGACTGTATGTTCAGCAACAGATTCCGGTGAATAAGCCGGGACACGAACAACGTTAATACCCAATTCTTTGGCAGCATCCAGATCGACATTGTTGAAACCGGCACAACGTAATGCCAGGATTTTAATGTTCATTTCTGCCAGCTCTTCCAGAACCTCGCGTCCACCATCATCATTAACGAAAATACAAACAGCATCTGCGCCAATGGCATTTTTAGCGGTTTGTGGACTAAGGGGAAAGTCAAAAAACTCGATATAGTAATCAAGGCCAAGTTTTTGGTTGAGTAATTCAAAATGTTTACGGTCGTATTGTTTTGTACTATAAACAGTTAATTTCATAGTATTATTTCCACCATATATTGACTGTGTGATTGCTTAATTTCATTCGAGTTACTCGCTGAATTCACCTTGCTATGTGTTAACTACATATACTCGAATAAAGCACTTGTTAAGCTATTATACCTAGCCTGTATAATAAACCGACTTATTAGTCTGATATGAGACTATCATAACAGGAAGTTGCATTCAGGTTGAAAAGAAGAGTTCAAGAACAGATGACCAGGATATTAAGAGTGTTCACAGTGATGATAATACTGTTGGTATTATCAGTGTTGATAGGTTGGTTCACACTTCCACGTTGGCTGCCATTGATTGCCAGTCATTGGTTGCCACAGGGGATGACTCTTTCGTTAACTCAACCAAAGTGGGAAAAGAATATATTACTGCTCGATCACTTATCGTTGCAGATACAAGAATGTGAATTGTTCAAGGTATCCGGTTTGTCTGCCGGATACTCGCGTAATGCGCAGGGTGCAGAACGCTATTGGGATATACATATTGCTGAAGTTTATAGTCAGAGCCAATGTTTATCACAATTACCAGCGACGAATACACAGTCTGCACCACTATCTATATCTGTTAACGAAATATTGTCCTCTATTCCGGCGATTAAATTGTCCATTGATCACTTTGTTCCTGCACCATGGCAAGAATTTGCCGGAAAGCTTAAATTTGACTCATCACTTCAGGGACATAGGATAGAGGGGCAGTTGTCTGTCAGCCAGTATCCTGAACCTTTGCTGATAGCGTTGGAATGGCAGGGGCAGAATGGGAAGTTCACAGTTACTCAATTGAGCACTCATACCCAACCGAAAGCCCAATTCAATGTACATGAAAACAATGTACATGAAAAAAACGAACCGCAGATATGGGCTGAATTACCATGGTCATTCAATCAATCTCAATTTGTGATCCGGAATGGTAAATGGCGTTGGACAAGTGCGGCTCAACCGTTATCCGGCGGAGTGGATCTTACCCTAGAACAGTGGAAGAAAGGATTGAATGGTATGCAGGCGAGTGGGAGAGTGAATCTGCTCACTCAGAATGAATTTGGTAAGGGTAATGTTGTTCTTTCCATAAAACCGACACCAGTCAGCTTAACGAATGCTCATATTCCTTTTCAGTTAACCGGGCAAATGAACAGAGGACAAATGATCATGGCGATGTCGTTGCCGGCAATCATCACAGGTTCACTGGCTGCACCTAAAATTACATTCCAGCCCGGATCACTATTCCGGGGCCGGGGAAAAGTCAGTGAAAATTTTACTGTTAAGGAAGCCCGTTTACCTTTGGCAGGAACTTATTTAACCCGTAATGGTTTCACTGGCCGCTTACAGGCGATAGTAACAGCAAAAGAGAGTTATTGGGGAACATTCAGGCTGCATTTTGATGGTTATGCCGAAGATTTTATACCCGATCATGGAAACTGGAATTGGCGCTATTGGGGAAATGGGGATTTACCGCCACTGAAGGCGAAATGGGATATCTCAGGTAAAGGAAGCTGGAAGCAATCACAGATAATGGTAAATGCCCTAAATACAGGGTTTGATACTATCGACTATGGTCTTGTACAGATGAAGGCCCCGCGTTTACAGTTGATGAAACCATTGGTATGGAAGCGTTCAGTCACTGAGCCTGCATTGACGGGAGATCTGAAACTTTCTGCTTTGCGAACGGATTTTCGCTCCGGTGGTTTTTTGCCTCCCGTTGAATTCCGGGCAACCTTGACTGGTCAGTCACCCAATAATTTTATGTTAAACGGTAAATTGTACGGGAAGGGTATTGGGCCAATTCCCGTTTATGGGCGTTGGGATGGTACAAGGTTAAGGGGAGAAGCGCGCTGGCCGAGACAATCTTTGCTGGCATTTCAAACTTTGATCCCTGCTGATTTGGGGATCACCGTGCGTGGTGGGAATATCTATGCACAAGCAGCATTTTCGGCGGCCAGAGGACAAGGATTGCGGGCCGGAGGGCACTGGGTAGTAAAAAATGCCGGTATGTGGCTAAAGAATGGAAACGTTGATGGGGTGGACTTTGTGTTACCGTGGCGTTTACAGGAATACACTTGGCAATTAGGTGTAACGTCACCTGTTCAGCTCAGAATAAAGACTGTTAACGGATTGTTTAATATGGATAATGTATCAGCGGATTTACAAGGTTTTTATCCTCCGACTGAAATACAGCCGCTAATCTTGTCTAATGTGAATATTGATATGTTGGATGGCAAACTCAGGTTAAATAAATTACAACTGCCCCAAAAACAGGCCGCTGTATTACACTTTAACAAGTTGAGTGTGAGTAAATTATTCGACGTATTAAAAGTTAAACAACTTGCCATGTCAGGGAAAATTAGCGGTGAATTGCCAGTGTTATTAAATGATAAACAGTGGATTGTTCAGCAAGGATGGATAGCCAATGATGGCGATCTAACATTAAGGCTGGACAAGGACACGGTTGACTCTATAGGAAAAAATGATTTAACCGCGGGTTTGGCAATGGACTGGTTGCGTTATTTGGAAATTAGTCGTTCTAAGGCATATGTGACACTCGATAATCTGGGTATTTTGGTACTGCAATCAGAAATCAACGGGGTCAATCCAGTCGTGGATAAAAAACGAGAAGTCAGGTTTAATTATCGCCATGAAGAGAACATATTCCAGTTATGGCGCAGTCTGCGCTTTGGCAGTAATCTGGAAGAATGGTTAGAAAAAAATATATCTGTAGGTAGTTAATATTATTCATTTATTAAACCTCTGAACCAAACACTCGGCCATTGATTTATTCAATGACCGAGCAGATATTTCAGGTTATGACACATTTCGGTATGTAATTAGCTGATCAACCAATTGGGCTTTATCTATAGTAGTGACTAATTTACCCCGACGTAACGCAACTTGATGTGCTTTCATTTCCTGCTCTCCGATGATCAGAATATTAGGGATCTTCAATTGATGGAACCGCCTGATTTTATGAGCAACGAGTGGATCCATTCCGGCAAAGCACCCTGAGTCATTTCTAGCAACATGCCGAGCCATTGTTCTATAGAGCCATATATTGCCTGATGTAAGATAACCGGCTGCTCTTTCTCTCCTGCGGTATTTGTGTATGCAATATCGAAACGTTCCGGGAGATTAAAATCCAGTTGAACTGTTCCACACTGCCACTCACGCCCTATATTATCCTGAAGAGCCAGTTCGATTTTCATAGTGCTTAAATTCTTAGCAACCTGTATAAGAAAAAGCAAGTAAAAGTTATAGCAACAAAATTGCGGTAAGCAAGAAAAGATCAATGTAAGCAGCTACAGCGTTACATTCATGCCGCACACTTTACTAAACGACCATTACGCTAACGTTTTTAATCATGAGGTTAAATATGAACACCAAACAGATTTTCGATGAACTCCGTTTCAGAGAAAAAATTGAAGATGAAAGCGAATTGCTTAATTTTTTTGATTCACTATCTGAGGTGCGGGTTGGTGAAATATTAAGCAAATGGAAAGGTGGAGACTTCAACACAGGCCACTGGGGCCATGAATCTTTGATCGAAATGAATTGGTTCGGTAAATGGTTTAAAAGCAAATTCGATGCAATTCCGCTGGTTTGTTTTAATGATGATGGGAAATTATTTTCCAATCATATAATGAAAGGTGAAGCATCTCTTTGGGAAGTTGAATTTAGAGGAAAATCTTCTGCAACAATGATATATGATGGTGTTCCTATTTTTGATCACTTCAGGAAAGTTGACGATAACACCCTGCTTGGAGTGATGAATGGGAAGCCCATAGAAGGATTTCCTGACATTGTTTTTAATGGAAAATATTATTATTTCTACCTTGAGAGACTATCCGACTTTCCAGTTGAATTCATTGAAAAGTAATAAAAAACAAGTAGTTTCCATTTATTCTTGTAACCCCGTCAACAGATGGGGTTAACTGCTAACTGAAAACGGGAGTGATAAATGATAACAAAGAGTGGATTCAGATTTTCGAGAGTCATTAGTGGTATGGTATTGGTCTGTACAGGCTTGGCAGGGTGTGTCAGGTTGGAAGTGGCAACACCAGATAAGCCTATTAATATCAATATGAATGTCAAAATTGAGCATGAAATTCATATCAAAGTCGATCGGCAGATTGAAGATATGCTCAAAAACAACTCTGACTTATTCTAAGGAGTTAGAATATGAAAAAAACAGGAGTAATACTTTTGTTAAGCCTGCTGTTCAGCTCTTTTGCCATGGGTATGACGCTGAATGAAGCAAAACAGCAAGGTCTGGTAGGAGAAACATTCAGCGGTTATCTGGCACCAGTCAAGAATTCTCAGGATGCACTATCCGTGGTCAGAAAAATCAATAGTGAGCGGGAAAAAAGATATGCTGAGATTGCCGCTCAGAACAATATGACAACGGATCAGGTTGCGAAAATAGCGGGTGAAAAATTAGTTAATCGTGCAGAAGCAGGGGAGTTTGTACTTGGTATTAATGGTAATTGGGTGAAGAAATAAGCGCGTCATTTGTTTGTCTGACGCGCTAAGCCTGATTAGGCAACAATTTTTTCTGGTTGTTTTGGCGTCATTTTTTCGACTATCTCAGTTATCGCATCGCGGGCACCCTGATGCGCCTGATTTGCTAACTCTTCACCCATAGCCAGGCCTTCGGTAAACACGAATTCCACATCAGTAATACCAATAAATCCGAGGAAAACACTTAGGTATGGGGTTATCAAGTCGGATGGGTTGTTTTTATGAATACCACCACGGCTGGTCAGCACAATAACGCGTTTTCCTTTTAGCAAACCTTCCGGGCCTGTTTCGGTATAACGGAAAGTAACGCCTACCCGAGCAATCAAATCGAAATAGGTTTTTAATTGAGTTGGAATAGAGAAGTTGTACATGGGGGCTGTAATTACAACGACATCGTGTGCTTTTAATTCTGCGATTAGTTCATCTGATAAGGCTAATGCTGCTTTCTGGCGCTCTGTCAGCTCAGCACCATTTGGACGTAGTGCACTGATTAATTCGCCATCCAGAACCGGAACCGGATTTGCAGCCAGATCACGTGTGCTAATATGACTATTTGGATGATTGGCCTGCCAAGCTTTGACAAAAGAGTCAGCCATTTTGTTGCTTTGTGAATTTTGCGCCATAATGCTGGATTTCAGAACCAGTACGTTGCTCATTTTTAATTCCTTCATAACACCAGTAACTAATGTATTGTCACTAATACATTGCCGATTGTTTCTATGTGTTAGCTATTTTAATGAGGTTATCATTCAGACAATAGCTCAATATTTCGAGATTGGCGTTCAAAATTATTGAACAATAGATTTGTCAGCCGAATATGTAATAACATAACTAAAAGCGGTGTTGAGAAAAAAGACAACCCGATTCAATTAAGAATGTCACAAGGATTTATCACAGTGGAATCACCTTTGACAGCACCAATTGCTGAATTATATGCTGAACTTGAGCACACTCTGTTGCGCGATCAGTTCCGTTTAAAAAAACGTCTGCAAGGCGCAGCAAAAATAAAAAATCAAGCCTCCTTACAGGCTGTAGCTCAATCTATTTCTGCGGATATTGCAGCGGCAAAACAAAAAGTTATCAATCGTCAGACCGCATGTCCTCCGATTAAATACCCAGAAAACCTGCCTGTCAGCCAGAAGAAAAAAGATATCTATAAAGCAATCAGGGATAACCAGGTTGTTATTATTGCAGGGGAAACAGGCTCCGGTAAAACCACCCAGATCCCGAAAATATGTCTTGAATTGGGCAGAGGGGTAAAAGGGCTGATTGGTCATACCCAGCCCCGTCGTTTAGCGGCTCGTTCGGTTGCCAGCCGTATTGCGGATGAACTGGAAACACCACTTGGTTCAACAGTGGGTTACAAAGTTCGCTTTAATGATCAGGTTAGTGACAATACGTTGGTCAAATTGATGACTGACGGTATTTTGCTGGCTGAATTGCAGCAGGATCGTTTGCTATTACAATACGATACGCTGATTATCGATGAAGCACATGAACGTAGTCTGAATATTGATTTTATATTAGGTTATTTGCGTCAGTTATTGCCGAAACGCCCTGATCTGAAAGTCATTATTACCTCCGCGACTATCGACCCTGAGCGATTCTCCCGCCATTTCAATAATGCCCCGATTATTGAAGTGTCAGGCCGTACTTATCCGGTGGAAGTCCGTTACCGTCCGATGGCAAGTGATGATAATGACAGTGATCGGGATCAGCTGGAAGCTATTATTGATGCAGTAAATGAGTTAAGCCGGGAAAGTTCTGGTGATATTTTGGTTTTTATGAGCGGAGAGCGGGAAATCCGCGATACTGCGGATGCACTCAATAAACAGAATTTTCTGCATACTGAAGTGTTGCCGCTGTTTGCCCGTCTGTCCAATAGCGAACAAAACCGGATCTTCCAACCACATGTTGGGCGGCGCATTATACTGGCAACTAACGTCGCAGAAACCTCATTGACTGTCCCCGGAATAAAATATGTCATCGATACTGGGTATGCACGCATTAGCCGTTATAACTATCGGACTAAAGTTCAACGTTTGCCGATAGAGCCAATTTCACAAGCATCGGCGAATCAACGTAAAGGCCGCTGTGGCCGTGTTTCTGATGGGATCTGTATTCGACTCTATTCAGAAGAAGATTACTTATCCCGCCCGGAATTTACCGACCCTGAAATTCTGCGTACCAATCTGGCATCGGTTATTTTGCAGATGACCTCAATTGGCTTAGGAGATGTCAGTGCTTTTCCATTTGTTGAAGCACCGGATAAACGTAATATCCAGGATGGTGTCCGTTTGTTGGAAGAACTTGGTGCCATTGATACGGAAACCTCATTTGGCGGGATTTACCGGCTGACACAAATAGGACGGCAGCTTGCACAATTGCCTATCGATCCTCGTCTGGCTCGCATGGTATTGGAAGCAAGGGCTCATGGTTGTGTGCGGGAAGTGATGGTGATTACTTCAGCATTATCCATTCAGGATCCACGGGAAAGGCCACTGGAAAAACAGCAGGCTTCGGATGAAAAACATCGTCGTTTTGCCGATAAAGATTCCGACTTTATCGCTTTCCTGAAATTATGGGATTTTCTGGCAGAACAGCAAAAAGCACTTTCCAGCTCCCAATTGCGCAAACTTTGCCGTCAGGATTACCTGAATTATCTGCGGGTCAGAGAGTGGCAGGATGTTTACACTCAGCTCCGGCAGGTTGTCAAAGAGATCGGTATTCCAGTCAACAGTCAGGAAGCGGATTATCGCAGCATTCATATTGCGTTACTGACAGGATTGTTATCTCACATAGGTCAGAAAGATATGGAGAAACAGGAATATACCGGTGCCCGTAATGCTCGGTTCTCTGTATTTCCCGGCTCTGGATTATTTAAAAAACCGCCTAAGTGGGCGATGGTCGCTGAATTGGTAGAAACCAGCCGCCTTTGGGGGCGTGTTGCTGCGCGCATTGAACCGGAATGGATAGAGCCTCTGGCGGCACATTTAATCAAACGTCACTATAGTGAACCGCACTGGCAGAAATCTCAAGGTGCGGTCATGGCATCGGAAAAAGTGACATTATATGGCTTGCCGATTGTGACAGGTCGTCAGGTCAATTACAGTCAGATTGATCCGATGTTGTGCCGTGAATTATTTATCCGCCATGCGCTGGTGGAAGGGGATTGGCAGACTCGTCATTCATTCTTCCGTACTAATCTCAAGCTACGTGAAGAAGTTGAAGAGCTTGAACATAAATCTCGTCGCCGGGATATTCTTGTGGATGATGAGACTTTATTTAGCTTTTACGATCAACGAATTGGCAAAGACGTGGTTTCTTCCCGCCATTTTGATCGCTGGTGGAAAACAGTCAGTAAAGATCAGCCGGAACTGCTCAATTTTGAAAAGAGCATGTTGATTAAAGGTGATGCCAATAAAATTAGTGCGTTGGATTATCCGAATTACTGGCACCAGGATAATTTGAAATTCCGCTTAACATATCAATTTGAACCGGGAACTGATGCGGATGGTGTCACTGTACATATTCCGTTGCCGATATTAAATCAGGTCAGGGATGAAAGTTTTGACTGGCAAATTCCCGGAATTCGCCATGAGTTGGTTGTGGCATTGATTAAATCGCTGCCGAAGCCGACCCGGCGTAATTTTGTCCCTGCACCTAATTATGCGCAGGCATTTCTGGAGCGAGTAACGCAACCACAGGCGATCTTGCTGGATAGTCTTGAGAAAGAACTTCGTCGCATGACAGGTGTGATGGTGTCACGTGATGAGTGGCAACCGGAGCAGGTTCCTGATCATTTGAAAATGACTTTCCGCATTATTGGTGAAAAGAATAAAACCTTGGCGGAAGGAAAAGATCTTTCGGCATTGAAGTTGAAACTGAAAGATAAAGTACAGGAAACACTTTCGGCGGTAGCAGATGATGGTATCGAACAAAGCGGGCTACATATCTGGAGCTTTGGTGAGCTGCCTAAACGCTATGAGCAGAAACGTGGTGGCTATTCCGTTAAAGCATTTCCTGCGTTGGTGGATGAGAAAGACAGTATTGGTATTAAATTGTTTGAAACGGAGTCTGAACAGCAAAATGCGATGTGGGAGGGAACTCGTCGATTACTGTTATTGAATATTCCCTCACCGATTAAATATCTGCACGAAAAGTTACCGAATAAATCCAAACTTGGTCTCTATTTCAACCCGTATGGAAAAGTGTTGGATTTGATTGATGACTGTATTTCCTGTGGTGTGGACAGATTAATCGCAGAAAATAGCGGGCCAGCATGGAATGAACAATCGTTTGCAAGTTTACAGGATAAAGTTCGCGCCGATTTGAATGATACAGTAGTTGAAATTGCCAAACAGGTAGAACAGATCCTGACGACGGTTTTTGCTATTAATAAGCGTCTGAAAGGGCGGGTCGATATCGCTCTGGCACTGGCTTTATCTGATATTAAAGAACAAATTTCCGGTTTGGTCTTTAAAGGATTTGTCACAGCCCACGGTTGGAAACGTCTGGCGGATGTTTTGCGTTACCTGAATGGTATTGAACGTCGATTGGAAAAATTGGCGATTGATCCAAACAAGGATAGGGCACACATGAGCCGGATTGAGAATATCCAGCAACAATGGCAGCAGTGGTTAGCGAAACTTTCTGTCCAGCAGAAGCAATTGCCGGAAGTGAAAGAGATCCGCTGGATGATCGAAGAACTGCGTATCAGTCTGTTTGCCCAACAATTGGGGACAGCGTATCCGATATCTGATAAGCGTATTTTGCAGGCGATGGAAAATATCGCTGCGTAATGTTTTAGGGGCTTAAGGTTTTGATCGTCAAGGCACTAAGGCCCCATTTCTACGTTGAAATGTTCAACTTACCATTTATAGTTACAACATACTTTTAAGGACTCAAAACTACCGATGATGACGTAAAAAATATTTACGTCATCATCAAAAAAAGAGGAAAGAAGTGATTTATTTATTCGTAAGTCAACGTAATTGTTGTTGTTACATCCGCTTTTCCCGGTGTAATCCGTGGGTGAGTTTGAATATAACGTGCTCGCAGTGGAAATGAAAAGTGTGTTACGTATTCAGCATTTGCTTTAATCGGCTTACGTATCTCTAGTAGCTGATTATAAAACAAAATTTGCAGACCAATTCCTGTTTCCGTGACGTTGTCACTATTATAATCCAATGCCCAGATATTATTGATGCCACTTTTTGCCGGGCGTCCATCCAGTATTATGTTGACTTTGGCGTTTGGATCGCAATCAAATTCTAAGCGGAAATCTTTTGTCCCTGCGGTACTATTTATACCACGAAACTCACTCGCTCTGATTTCTCCCATATTGACTAACATTGTTTTACGGGTAAGGGAGCAACTCGGAGTTGGAGTAACAACACGTGTTTCTGCTAAACATTAATAGCATTGTAATTCAGAGGATAGAATGTTTTTTAATCGTGAATGAGCTTTTATTCTGTTTTATAAGATTAACTATTAATTGGAGAAAGTTTGGTGGGATAAATATAAGGATAAAAGTGTTTATTTTTGCACTTTTATATTTTTACTATATATTTAACCAATTATTATTTATTTGGGATGAATATCCTATGACTGGCATTAATGCCTGATATTTAACATTGGGTAGATGATAAAATTAGTATTTTCAGTCTATATAACTAATAGAAATTAGCTCACTATTAATAATAACTGCCATAATATAATTTGTATAATGGGTACTTAAAAAAACCTTGAAGCAATAAAACAGAATAAATATTTATGTATAGGGTGTTTTTTGATCTCATGATTACATATTAGTTACAACATACATTTATCTAAATACATAAAAAAAACTCAGCAGGAGACCATATCAAAAAAGAGAAGGGGGAGCTTGAAAAAGGAGAGAAGTAAGCTTCTCTCCATGATCTTATTAGATGATTTAGACTGATAAATAGTCAATGGATGCAAAGAATAGGTTCTAGTGAGTCAACAACCAGGTAGAGGGAATCGTTGTCAGTAATAAAATAGTAATCGCAGATTTTTCTAATATATTTAGATCATTACACCCTTGATTTTGTTTCCGTGCATATAGGAAAATCAGTAATCCGGGAGCATACAATATAACAGAAAGCAGCAGATGCATTAAACCTGAAGCATAAAGTAACCACAAACCATAGGTACAAGCCCCGGTAGCGATGAACAATAAAACTCGATTACTACGCTCAAATGCCACTTTTACTAAAAATGCACCAACCAAAAAGTAAGGAACAAGTATCATTTCTGATGCAATGGAAAGCAATGTGTTGTAATTACTGCCACTTAACCAAATCAAGACCAACGCTAACTGAACGGCTCCATTTGTGATCCACAGTGAAGATGCAGGCGCTTTTTTATCATTCTGTTTACTAAATTCCTTAGGAAATGAGCCATGCAGAGAAGCAATAAAAGGTACTTCTGCCGCCATAATTGTCCAGCTCAGATAAGCACCACAGACGGAAACGATTAAACCAGCAACAATAATAACTTCACCTGCTGAGCCAATTAACCCTACCATCACATTTGCCATAGAAGGATTACGCATTGCGGCTAATTCAGGTCTGATAGCTAATCCCAATGAGAGTAGGGTAACAAGCACGTAAACACTCAATGCTGAAATAACAGCCAATATAGTTGCAATACCAATATCTTTACGTTTTTTGGCTCTGCCAGAAACCACGACTGCACCTTCAACACCAATAAATACCCATAAGGTTATCAGCATGGTATCTTTGACTTGCTGCCAAACGGGGACACCCATCTCAACGCCGGTGAAATCGAATGTAAATATGTCCATTTTGAAAGCGATGGCAGCTAGAACGATAAACATTCCTAGTGGTAACAGTTTTGCCATTGTGGCTAATTGATTGACACCTGCCGCTGTTTGTACTCCTCTGAGTACAAGCCAGTGAACGAACCAAAGTAAGAGCGATTCACCAATCAACGCTTGCCAAGTATTTCCATCACCGAAAATCACGGAATGCTCAGTATCAGTAAAAAAACTTAATGCCGCAAAGACGATCACCAGATAAGAAACATTGGCAATAATAGCGCAGAACCAATATCCCCATGCAGAACAAAAGCCGACTAATTCACCAAACCCTTCTTTAGCATAAGTAAAGATACCACCGTCCAAATCAGGGCGGAGGCGAGAGAGCAAAAGTAAAGACGTAGCTAAAAAGAGAATACCTATGCCTGTGATCCCCCAACCAAGCATTAATGCCGCTGGGCTACCTGCGTATGCCATATTTTGTGGCAAGCTGAATACACCCGCTCCAACCATAGAACTGAACACAAGTGCTGTTAGAGACGTAAGGCCTAATTTCTTTTCCAAAGATACGTTCCTAAAAGTAAGATAAAATCAACACGATTAGCCAGAATACTTATTCTGAATATCGAACACATATTGGACATTTATTGCATCCATGCTACAGAATGCAGAAATATTCAGTAGTTAAATCTAAAAAACAGGGCGATTCTACGGAGTGAAAAGGTTGTATGCAATGGGTGACTATGCAAAAAAATATAAAAATTATGCATAAAAATATATTTTTCTCTAATAAAATAAATTGTAAATGACTTTTTCGTTCCTCTCTATGTTCTTAAGAAACAATCAGATGTTCATATTGTAAACATTTTTAATGATACAAACTTGAATTTACCTTTGTGAAACAAATAATAAACAGTTATGAAAAACGTGTAAATGAAGGTCAAATAATGAATTTTGTGGATATGACAAAAGCGATCCATAGAAAAAAAGGCACACATTAGTAGATGTGCCTCTTTCATAAATTGACTTGAGAAATAAATTGATTATTTAAATAAATCTGCGCTAATGGTAACGTTGCCACCATTAGACTGCCATTCTCTTGTAATATGGTAGTATTTTGCCCCTTTTTCTGCTGCACGTTTAGCGACCTGATAAGATACTTCAGGTTCAGTTGTGTAATAGCCAGAGAAAGTGATGGAATCAAAAGGCACCATCTGAGCCGCAGATGCTTTATTCAATTCTTCAATTTTTGTTCCGTTAGGCAAGGTTACAGTGTAACGGCTACTTTTTGATGACTGGGTTTCAAAAAAGCGACCAATAACATTGCTGGTTGATGTTGACGAGGCAACACCCGGAATTTCAACTTTCTCAGCAGCTTCTCCACCTTGTGCTAAAGCCTGACGTCCCGCATCGGAATCGGCTGGGATTACTGCTTTATCAGATTGTACTTGGCGTTTTGGTGCATCTTCTTTATAGATGTAGGCTGTAACTACCTGATTACCACCATTGTTCGGGGCAATATCCCGAACGATAAAGAAAGAGGCGGCATTTTTCTTTTTAGTTACTTTGGCAAGAGCCTCTTTCAGATCAGGATCAGTTGGGAAATAACCACTTACTGTCACCGTATCGAAAGGTTCCAGAGTGACAGCTTCGGTTTTAGGTAATTCTTTTATCCCACGATAAATGCGATATTGAGTGGTTTTATCTATTTTTTCTGCATCTTTATGATACAAATCAGCAACAACCCGTAAATTACCACTTCCATTGAAATCGTCTAGACTCTGAATGTAGAAACTATCGGCACCTTTTTTATCAGCCTGACGGGAAACCGCATCGGCTGCTTCATAAATTGCATTAAAACGCCCGGTTACTGCGATTCGTTCAAATGGCTTAAGTTCAGCAGCTTGCTCTGGTGTTAATTCTTTTGCTGCATGTGCTGCGGTAATTGTTGTTAATGAGAACATCGCAGTTGCGATGATCGTGGTCTTCAGCTTCATAAAAAATCCTTTCGCCTTGCGCATTAAAATATTTATAACGTGCTGAACATTGTTCTGTATCACATAGGCCATAATTATTACATGTAATAATGCCAATTGTCGCAAGAATTTATTCTATTCAAATAACTGCTTATCTGTTTTTGGCACATGACGCCAAGACTTTTAATGAAGATATTGATTTATATAAAAATAATCATCGTTTACATTGAAGGTTATTTTATTGTCAGAAATATTGTCTTTTAGAATCCTTATGTTACCTTAATGGTATTATTTCATTTATATGTTTTTGTTGACATACCCTATAGATTTCAAGATGCAACTTTAAATATGGCGGGTATAAATCTCATTGATAGGTTTTACTAATAGTAGTAATAAAAACAATCTAATCGTTAAATTGGCTTCAACAGGTAATAATCAGCAATATTTTATCCTTAAAGAAGGAAACATTATGCATATTGGTGTACCAAAAGAGCAATTTCCCAATGAAGCTCGCGTTGCTGCCACACCATCAACAGTGGAGCAATTACGGAAGTTAGGATTTAATGTAAAAATTGAAACAGGAGCAGGGTCTCTTGCCAGTTTTGATGATGTTGTTTATCAGAAAGCCGGGGCTGATATTGCAGAGCATTATGAAGTTTGGCAATCAGACATTATTTTTAAAATAAATGCTCCGGAAGATAAAGAAATTGAGTTAATGAAGGAAGGAGCAACATTAATCAGTTTTATCTGGCCAGCTCAACATCCTGAATTAATGGAAAAATTAGCAAAACGCAAAATAACTGTTCTGGCAATGGATGCCGTCCCACGGATTTCCCGCGCCCAATCATTAGATGCCTTGAGTTCAATGGCAAATATTGCTGGTTATCGTGCCATTATTGAAGCAGCTCATGAATTTGGCCGTTTCTTTACTGGTCAGATTACTGCTGCCGGTAAAGTACCACCCGCTAAAGTTATGATTATTGGTGCTGGTGTTGCTGGTCTTGCTGCTATCGGAGCCGCAGGTAGTCTCGGTGCGATTGTCCGTGCTTTTGATACTCGTCCAGAAGTTAAGGAACAGGTTCAAAGTATGGGTGCCGAGTTTTTGGAATTAAATTTCAAAGAGGAAGCGGGAAGTGGGGATGGTTATGCAAAAGTGATGTCAGAAGCCTTTATCAAGGCTGAGATGGAACTGTTCGCTGCTCAAGCAAAAGAAGTTGATATTATTGTTACAACAGCATTGATTCCGGGTAAGCCTGCACCAAAACTGATTACCAAAGAAATGGTGGAGTCGATGAAACGGGGTAGTGTGATTGTCGATCTGGCTGCACAAAATGGAGGAAACTGCGAATTTACAGAAGCCGATAAACTTGTTGTGACAGACAATGGAGTCAAGGTTATTGGTTATACTGATCTCCCCAGCCGCTTACCTACCCAATCATCACAATTATACAGCACTAACTTAGTTAACCTTATGAAATTGCTGTGTAAAGAGAAAAATGGTGAAATTACCATTGATTTCGATGATATTGTTATTCGTGGTGTCACCGTCATTAAAGAAGGAGAGATCACCTGGCCTGCACCACCAATCCAGGTTTCAGCGCAACCCTCTAAACCTGATGTTATTAAGAAAGCAAATAAACCAGCAGACCCCCCTAAATCACCGTGGCTGAAGTATGGGTTACTGGCATTGGCCATTATCCTTTTTGGTTGGTTAGCAAATGTTGCTCCGAAAGAGTTTCTGTCCCACTTTACCGTATTTGCTCTGTCTTGCGTGGTTGGATATTACGTTGTCTGGAATGTCAGCCATTCATTACATACTCCATTAATGTCTGTCACTAATGCTATTTCCGGGATTATTGTGGTCGGAGCAGTATTACAAATAGGCGAAGGTGGATGGGTAAGTTTCTTCTCTTTCATTGCAGTGTTGATTGCCAGCATCAATATTTTTGGTGGGTTCACTGTTACACAACGTATGCTAAAAATGTTTCGTAAAGGATAAGGGGTAACTTATGTCGAATGGAGTAGTCACTGCGGCATATATTGTTGCCGCTATCTTATTCATTTTCAGTCTTGCGGGGCTTTCTCGTCATGAAAGTTCCAAACGAGGCAATATCTTTGGCATAACCGGGATGGCAATTGCCCTGATTGCGACCATCTTAGGGCCGGATACAGGTAACGTTGGCTGGATTATTCTGGCAATGATTATTGGGGCAGTCATTGGAACTCGTCTCGCTAAAAAAGTAGAAATGACTGAAATGCCAGAATTAGTCGCTATTTTGCATAGTTTTGTTGGTTTGGCTGCTGTTTTGGTTGGGTTCAATAGCTTTATGGCCCACGATATTTTTGCTGATGCCATTATGGAAAATATTCATCTGACAGAAGTTTTCCTTGGGATCTTCATTGGGGCTGTGACCTTCACAGGTTCGGTTGTAGCATTTGGTAAATTACGCGGAAAAATTTCATCCAAGCCATTAATGTTGCCACATCGCCATAAACTTAATCTGGCTGCTTTGGTTGTCTCTTTTGTGTTGATGATTAGTTTTATCAAAACAGAAAGCGTCGGTTTACAGATTTTCACTATGCTCATCATGACGGTAATCGCATTAGCTTTTGGCTGGCATTTAGTGGCATCCATCGGTGGGGCAGATATGCCGGTTGTTATTTCCATGCTGAACTCATATTCAGGCTGGGCGGCCGCTGCGGCAGGTTTTATGTTGAGTAATGACTTACTGATTGTAACTGGTGCTTTAGTGGGTTCTTCTGGTGCGATCCTCTCTTATATTATGTGTAAGGCGATGAACCGTTCCTTTATTAGTGTTATTGCCGGTGGTTTTGGTAGTTATGGAGTCTCAACGGATGATAATCAGGAAATGGGGGAATATCGTGAAACAACCGCAGAAGACGTCGCTGAACTATTGAAGAATTCTACTTCAATTATTATTACTCCGGGCTATGGAATGGCTGTTGCTCAGGCACAATATCCGGTACATGACATCACAGCAAGATTGCGTGAAAAAGGAATCAACGTACGTTTTGGTATCCATCCAGTGGCAGGGCGCTTGCCTGGTCATATGAACGTATTACTGGCTGAAGCTAAAGTGCCTTACGACATTGTTTTGGAAATGGAAGAAATTAATGATGACTTTTCTGAAACAGATACAGTTCTGGTTATTGGTGCCAATGACACAGTAAATCCAGCGGCACAAGAAGATCCAAACAGCCCGATTGCTGGAATGCCTGTATTGGAAGTTTGGAAAGCGCAAAATGTGATTGTTTTTAAACGATCTATGAATACCGGATATGCAGGCGTGCAAAACCCATTATTCTTTAAAGAGAATACACAAATGCTATTTGGTGATGCCAAAGCAAGTGTTGAGGCAATTTTACGTACACTATGATTGAATATATTTAATCGAATAAAATTTGAGAGCTTCGTATAAAAATCGAAGCTCTTTTTTGTTTGAAAATATCAGTTTTACATCTGATTTTTAATTAAATTCAAATTTATGTAGATTAAATAAACATCACAACTCAAACCGGGTTATTACTGAAATTTACAGATTTTTTTCTCTGAATATCATTTGTTTTGATGTAAAGTTCATATTACACAACCATCAAAAAATCTTTATGTTTTTTTCATTATTTTGATAACTAAGTCAAACAATACCGCTAAGGATTTTCGATGTTCATATGTTAACATGGTTATTAATTGCTTTCATTTTACCATTTTAAACATTATGAATAATTATTTGGATAAAGATTTTAATGTTAAAATTAAATTCCTATCTTACCTGCCTCATTCAATATTTCAAAAAATATTTATTGCACGATATATGTTAAAACATCGAATTTTAACTATATAAAAACATATCTTACCCATTTCAAAAAATGATAAAGAAAATCATTAATAAATATTTTTTTCGAAAGATTACTGAAATGTGCCTGAAAATTATTTTTATGTAAAAGGTGTTATATATGAAAAATGCAGCGAAAATTGTGAATGAGGCTTTAAATCAGGGAATTACTCTATTTGTTGCTGATAACCGTTTACAATACGAAACTAGCCGCGATAGTATTCCAGCAGAATTGCTCAGTGAATGGAAACAACATAAACAGGAGTTGATCGATTTTTTGAGCCAGATCGATTCAAAAGAAGAAATTCAGACATATCTGTTACAGAATATTCAACGAGATGGTAATGCAGAACATTATCCACTCTCATTTGCTCAACAACGTTTGTGGTTTATCGACCAACTTACCGAAGGTAGTCCCCAATATAATTGTCCTGGCTATTTGAGATTGCGTGAATCACTCAATCTCAATGCTTTTAAAACCGCTGTAAAAGCATTGCTTGAACGCCATGAAGCATTACGTACCCATTTTAAAATTATTGATAATGAGCCACGGCAGGTTGTAACAAATTCCTATGATTTACCTATTACGCTGCACGACCTGACGGCGTTGTCTGAAGCTGAGCAGAAAAACGAAGTTAAACAACTTAGTAAAGAAGAAGATGACTTGGTTTTTAACCTCAGTACTGACTTGATGTTGCGTATACGGTTGATAAAGCTGGCTGAAAATGATTATGTCATTATCTATACCATTCACCATATCGCCTGCGATAGTTGGTCAATAGAAATTTTTATCAATGAACTTATCACTTTATATCGTGCTTATAATAAAGGGGAAATAGCCCCATTATTGCCACTTAAAATCCAATATACCGATTATGCTCAATGGCAACGAAATTGGCTGCAAGGGGATATTCTGAAAAAACAACTGGATTATTGGCAAAACCAGTTATCAGGTATTTCTCCACTTCACCGTTTTCCACTGGATAACCCACGACCGGAGAAACAGAGTTTCGAAGGGAAGCTTAATGAGCAACGTATTTCAAAGGATTTGACTCAAGAAATCAGAGCATTATGTCACCAACATGAAGTCACTCTATTCATGTTTCTGGAGACAGCCTTTGCTGTATTGTTAGGTCGTTACAGTAATGAAAAAGACATTCTGGTCGGAACACCCCTTGCAGGGAGAATACACCATGATATTGAGCCTCTGATTGGTTTTTTTGTTAACTCTCTGGTGATCAGAACTGATTTATCTGGTCAGCCTACTTTCAGTGAGTTATTAAGGCAAAACAGTCGTACCATTCTGGATGCTTATGCACATCAAGATCTGCCATTTCAAATGCTGGTAGAGAAAATTAGCCCAGGAAGAAACTTAAATTATAACCCTATATTCCAAATCGCTTTTACTCTGGAGAATACTCAGCAAAGTACGACGTTAGCGCAGGATAATAATATTGAGATTGAAGAGCGCCTGCTTTTAAAAGTTCGATTTGATTTGGAAATTCATATTTATGAAGAAGAGGGAGGATTATCCCTTTTATGGGTTTATGACAGCAGCCTATTCAAAAATATTACTATCGAAAGATTACTCGCCAATTATGAAACTTTGCTTGCTAATATTGTTAGTGTGATGAAGCCACGTATCGGCTCAGATCTGATACACAAAGAACCCTCTGTCCATGACATTCCACTATTAGCAGAGGCTGAAATACACACTTTATTACATGAATGGAATGGGCCACAGGATCATAGCCAGCATGGCGGCTGTTTTCATGAACTGTTTGAAGAACAAGCTGCCCGACATCCTGAAAAAACAGCCGTTGTTTTTGGCAACAATTCATTGAGTTATCAGGAGCTAAATAAACAAGCCAACCAACTTGCTCACTACTTGATAGAACAAAATATCAAACCAGAAACATTGGTTGCACTCTGTATTCCTCGTTCATTACGCGCTGTCGTAGCACTATTGGGGATTATTAAAGCAGGTGGAGCTTATCTGCCGTTAGATACCAGCTATCCAACATCCCGTCTCCAATATATGCTGGAACACAGCGAAGCTGAATTCATTCTGACCGAAAAAAATCTGATAGAAAAACTCCCAATCAGCCAGCAGAAAGTTGTCTGTTTAGATGCTGATACAATACAGTCACAATTGCAGCCCATGCCTACGGGCAATATCGCTGAACGTCCATTTCCACTAACAGAAAATAATCTGGCTTACGTCATTTATACCTCCGGTTCTACTGGTAAACCGAAAGGGGTTATGTTGGAACATAAGGGGTGGGTCAACCTGGCACTTTCACAGGCGGGTTTATTTGGTGTTGATTCATATAGCCGGGGATTACAGTTCGCTTCCTGGAGTTTCGATGCCATGATCTTAGAAATATCTATGACACTGGCATATGGCGCAACACTGTATTTAATTTCAGAAACCCAACAGCATACCCCTGAATGGTTGGATGAACTCGTTGAAAAACATCAGATTACCCATGCTGTATTACCGCCTGCTTTGCTGCCTTACCTGGACTTTAACAAGTGGCGTTGTGTCTCAACTTTGCTTTTAGCGGGGGAAGCTGTACCACCACAAGTCGCGGTTCGTTGGTCACAGGACAGAAAACTGTTTAACGTATATGGCCCGACAGAGTGTACTGCCATTGTGACTTCTGGCTTATTAACTGATGACAAAATTACGATTGGGAAACCATTGCCTAATACCGTTATCCGTATTCTTGATCCATCAGGCAATCTAGTACCTATTGGTGTTGCGGGGGAATTATGTATTGGTGGCACCCAACTGGCACGCGGGTACTTGAATGCTTCTGAAACGAACGCAACGAAATTTATTACTGATTTGACAGAAAAATCCCAATCCCAACGTTTGTACCGAACGGGAGATTTAGCCCGTTGGTTGCCTGATGGTAGTGTGGAATATATTGGCCGGATTGACTCTCAAGTCAAGATTAGAGGATTCAGGATTGAGTTAGGAGAAATCGAAGCTGCACTGACCGGACATGACGCCTTAAGCAGCGCGGCGGTTATTACTTATGGGAACGATAAAGACAGAAGATTGATTGCCTATGTTTGTCCAACCGCAGATTGGTTGGGTGAAAGAGTTTTGCAAGTTAATACCGAAAACATCTCCCAATACTCAGCTATTAAAGCTGAACTTTCAGAACAACTCGAATCAGCACTGAAAAAACAATTACCAGAATACATGGTTCCAAGCCTTTATATTCCGTTAGAGCGAATGCCACTCACGTTAAATAATAAAGTGGATAAAAAAGCGTTGCCTACTCCAAATGAAAATGATTTCCGCCAACAAGATTATGTCGCGCCAAGAAATGAAATAGAGAAAAAGATCAGTCAATTATGGCAAGAGGTACTGGGTGTCAGTCAAGTCGGTATCCATGACAACTTTTTCGTACTGGGTGGTCACTCTCTTCAGGCAACCCGCCTTATCAGTTCAATACGTAATGATCTGAACATTGAAATACCATTGAGCAGTGTCTTTGAGCAGCCAACACTTGAGCGGTTATCACAAGAAGTCACGGTTTACCTGGTGAAAGAAAAAAGAAAATATTTCTACACTGAGCAAGAAATAACGAAAAAACTATTGGAAGGTGATATATGAAAAATGCAGCACAAATTATTAATGAAGCTTTAAATCAAGGGATCACTTTGTTTGTTATTGATAACAAACTGAAATACAAAACCAGCCGTGACAATATTCCACCAGGCTTGCTCAGTGAATGGAAACAACATAAACAAGAGTTGATTGATTTCCTGAATCAGATCGATTCAGAAGAGGACACGGACACTCACCGACTGCAAGATATTCCGCGTTATGACCGTGCGGAACATTATCCACTCTCATTTGCTCAGCAACGTTTGTGGTTAATTGATCAACTAACCGAAGGCAGCCCTCAGTATAACTGCACAGGTGATTTCAGGTTGAGAGAGCCACTCAATCTCAACGCTTTTGAGGCTGCTATAGCAACATTACTTGAACGCCATGAATCGCTGCGTACTTATTTCAAAATTATTGATAATGAACCACGGCAGATTATCACTACTTCCTATGATCTGCCTATTACAATGCATGATCTGTCCTCGTTGTCAGAATCTGAGAAGGAACAACAGGTTAAACAACTCGGTGAACAAGAGTCGAAACAAGTCGTTGACCTCAGCACTGACTTGATGCTGCGTATTCGGTTGCTAAAATTAACAGAGGATGATTATTTCATTCTCTATACGATTCATCATATCGCCTGTGATGGCTGGTCGCTGGCAATATTTATCAGTGAACTGCTCACATTATATCGTGCCTATTGTCAGGGCGAGGATAATCCTCTGCCACCATTAAAAGTTCAATATACCGATTATTCCCAATGGCAACGGGATTGGTTGCAAGGTGATATTCTGGAAAAACAACTGGATTATTGGCAAAACCAGTTATCAGGTATTTCACCACTTCACCGTTTTCCACTGGATAATCCACGCCCAGAAAAACAGAATTTTGAAGGGGATGTCCATCCACAGCGTATTTCAAAGGCTCTGACCCAAGAAATACGAGCACTGTGTGCCAAACATGAAGTGACGTTATTTATGTTTCTGGAAACGGCTTTTGCTGTGTTGTTGAGTCGTTACAGTAGTGAAAAGGATATTCTGGTTGGAATGCCACTTGCAGGACGAAGACACCGTGACACAGAGTCTTTGATTGGATTTTTCGTCAATTCACTGGTGATCAGAACGGATTTATCCGGTCAGCCTACATTCAGTGAACTATTAAAACAAAATAGTCGTACCATCCTGGATGCTTATGCACATCAAGACCTGCCTTTTGAGATGCTGGTAGAGAAAATCAGTCCAGAACGGAATTTAAATTATAATCCTATTTTCCAAATCATGTTTGCAGTACAGAATAATCAACGGGATACCACTCTGGAGCAGGATAGCATTGTCACATCTAAAGAACGTTCGCTTCTGACTATCCGATTTGATTTGGAAGTCCATATATATGAAGAAGACGAAGGTGAGTTATCCATTGGGTGGATCTCTGACACCAGCCTGTTCAGAAGTGCGACCATTAACAGATTAATCGCCAATTACGAGATCTTGCTGACCAATATTGTTGATGTGATGAAACATCATGCTGGCATCAGCGAGCCATCTGTCCATGACATTCCATTACTAGCAGATGCTGAGCGAAATACCTTACTATATGAATGGAGTGGGCCACAAGTTCCTTACCAGACCGGGAAATGTTTCCATGAACTCTTCGAAGATCAGGTATCACAACACCCTGAAAAAAATGCACTGATCTTTGATAATAACTCCCTAAACTATCAATCATTAAATGAACAAGCCAACCAATTGGCGCACTATCTGCTTGAACAGGGGATCAAACCGGACACATTAGTTGCCCTTTGCATACCACGATCATTACAGGCGGTTGTGGCGTTGTTGGGTATTCTTAAAGCGGGTGGGGCTTATTTACCGTTAGATCCCAGTTATCCGAAAGCCCGTCTCCAATATATGTTAGACCACAGTAAAGTAGAGTTCATTCTGACCGAAACTCACCTTGTTGAAAAACTCCCAATCAGCCAGCAGAAAGTCATCTGTTTGGATACCGAGACAATACAGTCACAGCTGCAATACATGCCCACAGATAATATTACTGAGCGTCCACTCCCGCTCACGGAAAATCATCTGGCTTATGTGATTTATACTTCTGGCTCTACCGGCAAACCGAAAGGGGTGATGCTGGAACATAAAGGGTGGGTTAATCTGGCATTTTCGCAAGCAGATTTATTTGGCATTGACTCACATTGCCGGGGATTGCAGTTTGCCTCCTGGAGTTTTGACGCCATGATCTTAGAGATGTCCATGACATTAGCCTATGGCGCAACACTGTATTTGATTTCAGAAACTCAACAGCGTTCCCCTGAATTGTTGGATGAAATCGTTGAAAAATATCAGATAACCCATGCTGTACTACCACCAGCACTGCTTCCTCATCTGAATTTTAACAAATGGCGTTCTGTCTCAACCTTGCTTCTGGCAGGTGAAGCAGTACCTCCACAGGTTGCTGTTCGCTGGTCACAGAATAGAAAACTGTTTAACGTATATGGCCCGACAGAATGTACATCCATTGTTACCACGGCTTTACTAACTGACGAACAGGTCACGATTGGAAAACCTTTACCTAACGTTGTGATGCGTATTCTTGATCCAGAAGGTAACTTGGCTCCGATGGGCGTTATCGGGGAACTGTATATCGGCGGTGTTCAGTTAGCACGCGGTTACCGAAACTCACCGGAAATCACGGCAAGGCAATTTATTTGTGATCCATTCAGTCCACATTCAACAGATGGCCGGGAAAACAGACTTTACCGAACTGGTGATTTAGTGCGCTGGACACCGGATGGTCAGTTGGAGTTTATCGGCCGTGTTGACTCTCAGGTTAAGATCCGTAGTCACCGCATAGAGTTGGGTGAAATAGAAACAGTTTTGTCCGGGCATGATGCTTTAAGTAGTGCTGTTGTTATCGCTTATGGTCAAGATGAAGAGAAAAAACTCATTGCGTATGTCTGCCCAAGTACAGGATGGTTAGGTGAAAAAGCCACTGAATTTAACGCAGGTAACGTTGAAAACTGGACAGAAATTTTTGATGAGCAGTATCGTCAACCCATAACGGAGAATACTCAGCAAGAAAATATAAGTGATTCAGTCGAATCAGGTAGTGATTTCAGTGGCTGGATGAACAGCTACACTAAACAGCCGATTGCTCTTGAACAGATGGAAGAGTGGTTAGCAGGAATAATGCACCGGATTAACGCCCTGAACCCTCATCGTTTACTGGAAATTGGTTGTGGTAGCGGATTACTGTTGTATCGCTATGCTGAGCGGTGTGAGTCAGTGGTGGCTACTGATATTTCGGCTGAGGTTCTGAACCGACACCAACATATTCTGCAACAACATGGCTGGTCACATGTGCAACTAAGAAGAGGAGACGCGCTCAACTTAGGAACATTACATACTGACGAATTTGATACTGTCGTGATTAACTCCGTTGTCCAATATTTCCCCAATGTTCAATATCTGGAAAAAGTGCTTGAACAGCTAATGTCTGCGGTGACAGCAGGAGGAAAAATTCTGTTGGGTGACATTCGCAATTTAGATCTATTAACCGCCCATGCTACAGCGATAGAGCAAAGTCATCTTAACGGGCAGCGTATTCAGGTAGGGGTACTGGCGAACCGTATTCAGCGGCGTTTACAACAAGAACCAGAGTTCTTACTCAGTCCAACTTATTTTGCTCAATTACCGGAGCGTTATCCTGAAATCGGCCGGGTTGATATTCTGGTTAAACGTGGCATCGGTGATAATGAAATGCTGCGTTATCGTTACGATGTCATCTTACATAAAAGAGATGAAAATACCGAATCTTGTCATGAAATGCCACTAAATTGGCACAATTTCGATTCTTTTGAAAGTCTGGGCAATTTGTTACAGATGGGCACAGAGGATACATTTGGTGTTTCAGGCTTTTCTAATGCCAAAGTTAAAGATGATCTTGCTTGGGCAGAAGGGCTGCGTCACTGGTCAGCCAATCAGATGATAACACCACCAGAAAATGCCGGCAGTTTCTCCCCACAGGCATCAAAACAGGTTCAGGAGTTTGAATCTTTACTGCAATATGCTGAACAATGTGGTTATCAATGTGGTGTGACTTGGTCACAACAGCAACCTGATTTACTGGATGTGATTTTCAGCCGCGGAGAGTTACCACCAGTACAGGCACGTACCGGCTACAATCAAAACCATTTAGCTAACTATCCGCAAATTTCGGCCATTAGCGGAGAACTTTCAGAATTACTCGAATCTGCACTGAAACAACAACTGCCAGAATATATGGTTCCTGGTCTTTATATCCCACTGGAGCGTATGCCACTCACGTTAAATAATAAAGTGGATAAAAAAGCGCTACCGATCCCAAATGAAGACGATTTACGCCGACAAAACTATGTGGCACCAAGAAATGAAATAGAAATTAAAATCGGTCAGTTATGGAAACGTTTGCTGAACGTCAGTCAAGTCGGCATTTATGACAATTTCTTCACATTGGGGGGGCATTCACTTCAGGCAACTCGTCTTATTAGTTCAATACGCAACGAATTAGAAATAGAAGTTCCGTTGAGAAGTGTTTTTGAACATCCAACACTTGAGCAATTATCACAAATTATCACTATTCACCTGATCAAAGAAAAAAGAAAACATTTCCAGGTTGGGCAAGAAACCGCACAAAAACTATTGAAAGGTGATATATGAAAAATGCAGCGCGAATTGTCAATGAGGCTTTAAATCAGGGAATTACTCTGTTCGTTACTGATAATCGTTTACAATACGAGACCAGCCGCAGCAGTATTCCGCCAAAGTTGCTTAATGAATGGAAACAACATAAACAGGAGTTGATTGATTTTCTGAATCAGCTCGATTCAGAAGAGCAAACTCAGACGTATCACTTTTTGCAAGATATTCAGCGTGATGGCAAAGCAGAACATTATCCGCTTTCATTTGCTCAACAGCGCTTATGGTTTATTGATCAGCTGGATGGAGGCAGCCCCAAGTATAACTGTATGGGTGATTTCAGGCTGCCGGGAGCCATTAACATACAGGCGTTTGAGGCAACCGTTAAGTCATTACTTGAACGCCATGAAGTGTTGCGTACCCATTTTAAAACCATCAATAATGAGCCGCGGCAATTTATTGTCACTGATTATGATTTACCGATTACACACCATGATTTATCTGCGCTACCTGAAACCGAAAAAAATTATCAGTTAAAACAAATTGGTAAGGAAGAAGAGAGTTTGATTTTTAACCTTAGCACGGACCTGATGTTGCGCGTCCGGTTAATAAAATTGGCAGAAGATGATTATCTTATTATTTATACGGTTCATCATATTGCCTTCGATGGTTGGTCGCTGGCAATATTTCTCAATGAATTTTTCACGTTATACAAAGCTTATTGTCAGGGTAAAGCAAATCCGCTGCCGCCACTGAAAATTCAATATACCGATTATGCCCAATGGCAACAGGGCTGGTTGCAGGGTGATGTGCTGAAAAAACAACTGGCATACTGGCAGCATCAGCTAACTGGAATTTCGCCAGTTCATCGTGTGCCACTGGATAATCCACGGCCAGAGAAACAAAATATCGAAGGGTGTTTTCATACACAACGTATTTCTTCGCAGTTAACCCAAGCAATCAGGGGACTGTGTGTTAAGCATAACGTTACCTTATTCATGTTTCTGGAAACGGCTTTTACTGTATTGCTTAGCCGTTACAGTAATGAAAAAGACATTCTGGTTGGAACAGCAATTGCCGGCAGGCAACATCCTGATATTGAACCGTTGATCGGTTTTTTCGTCAATTCACTGGTTATCCGAACGGATTTATCTGGTCATCCTACTTTTAGTCAACTCTTAAAACAAAACAGTCGTACTATTCTGGATGCCTACGAGCATCAAGATCTGCCATTTGAGTTGGTGGTAGAAAGGCTCAGCCCGGAACGAAGCTTAAATTATAATCCGATATTTCAGATCATGTTTGCAGTACAGAACAACCAACAGGATACAACGCTGGAACAGGATAATATTACTGACTTTGGGAGTGATTTACTTAAAACGACTCGATTTGATTTGGAAGTCCATGTTTATGAAGAAGAAAAAACAAACGAATTATCTATAGTCTGGGTCTCCGACACGATTCTGTTCAACAGTAGTACCGTTGAGAGATTCATTGCCAATTACGAAACTTTGCTTTCTGGTCTTGTTGAGGTGATGACAGATGATTCAATCAATAAAGAACCCTCTGTTCATGAACTCCCATTATTGGCAGAAGCTGAAAAACAGACCTTACTGCATGAATTAAACGGGCCACAGAACCACTACCCACCAGGACGTTGCTTCCATGAATTGTTTGAAGAACAGGTGGCACTGAATCCTGAAAAAACTGCGCTGGTTTTTGGTGATAGTACTTTAAGTTATCAGGCCGTTAATGCTCAGGCCAATCAATTGGCTCATTACCTGATTGAGCAAGGTATCCGGCCAGATATTCTGGTTGCAATTTGCCTTCCCCGGTCGTTACAAACGGTGATTGCACTGCTAGGCATTCTCAAAGCCGGCGGAGCTTATGTGCCGTTGGATGCCAGTTACCCGCAAGCCCGCCTGCAATACATGTTGGAGGACAGCGGGGCCGAATTTATTCTGACCGAAACAGCGCTGGTTGATAAATTACCCATCAGCCAACAACGCGTTATCTGTCTGGATACCGACGCGGTACAATTGCATGTGCAAAACCTGCCCACCGACAATATTGTTCATCGTCCGGCGCCCCTGACAGAAAATCATCTGGCCTATGTCATTTATACTTCGGGTTCTACCGGCCGGCCAAAAGGAGCCATGCTGGAGCATAAGGGTTGGGTGAATCTGGCACAGGCGCAAGCTATGTTATTTGGTGCGGATGCTGATATTCGCGGGTTGCAATTTGCTTCCTGGAGCTTCGACGCCGCAGTGTTGGAAATGGCAATGACTCTGGCCTATGGTGCCACGCTGTATTTGATTTCAGAAACACAGCGCCGTTCGCCTGAATGGCTGGATGAGATGGTTGAAAAATACCATATAACCCACGCTGTACTCCCGCCGGCGCTGTTGCCTCATCTGGATTTCAACAAATGGCGCACCGTTTCAACCTTGCTGTTGGCAGGGGAAGCGGTGGCACCACATATCGCCGCACAGTGGTCGCAGGGCAGAAAGCTGTTTAACGTTTATGGTCCGACAGAGTGTACTTCGATTGTGACTACCGCCTTATTAACGGCAGATAAGCGAGTGACGATTGGAAAACCGTTGCCGAATACCGTAATGCGTATCCTGAATTCCGACGGTAATCTGGTGCCTCTTGGGGCTATCGGGGAACTGCATATCGGCGGCATTCAACTGGCACGTGGTTACCGCAATGCACCGGATATCACGGAAAAACAGTTTATCCGAGATCCCTTCAGTATCAACCCAGACCGACTTTACTGTACGGGTGATTTAGTGCGCTGGACGCCGGAAGGTGAGCTGGAATTTATTGGCCGACTGGATGCGCAGATTAAAATTCGCAGCCATCGCATTGAATTGGGGGAAATTGAAACTGTTCTGGCGGGGCAGGAAATTTTAAGTAATGCTGCCGTGATCGCTGATGGTCATGACAGTGAAGACAGGAAACTCATTGCTTATGTTTGTCCGAGCACGAATTGGCTGGCAGAGAAAGCGGCCGCTTTTAATGTGGATTACCTTGAAAGCTGGACAGAGATCTTTGATGGTCAGTATCGGCAGGAGATAACAGAAAACTCTGCTATTGATGCTACCGATAAGAGCGATGACGATAGTGATTTTGGTGGCTGGATGAACAGTTATACCGAACAACCGATTGTGTTGGAACAAATGGAAGAGTGGCGGACGGGAACCATGCAGAGGATTGAATCCCTGCACCCCCGCCGCTTATTAGAAATCGGCTGTGGATCTGGCTTATTGTTATATCGTTATGCTGAACGGTGCGAATCAGTATTGGCCACTGATATTTCAGCGGAAGTATTGGCTCGTCACCAGAAGATTTTGCAACAGCGTGGCTGGTCGCACGTAGAACTAAGAAGGGGAGATGCACTGAATTTAGGCACAATCACGCCTGATCAGTTCGATACCGTTGTGATTAATTCCGTTGTTCAATATTTTCCCAACATTCAATATCTGGAAAAAGTCATTACACAGTTATTGCCTGCGGTTGAAGCCGGGGGGAAAATTCTGCTGGGAGATATCCGTAACTTAGATTTGTTAACTGCACATGTAACGGCCATCGAGAAAAATCGCCTGAATGGGCAACGTATTTCGGTGGGTACACTGGCAAATCGCATTCAACGGCGTTTACAGCAAGAAAAAGAGTTTTTACTTAGTCCGAGTTATTTTGCACAATTGCCGATGCGTTACCCAGAAATTGGTAGAGTTGATATTTTGGTTAAACGTGGTGTTGGTGACAATGAAATGCTGCGCTATCGTTATGAAGTGATATTACATAAGTGCGATAAAAATGCGAAATTATGTTGCACTTTACCCATAACCTGGTGCGACTTCAATTCTATTGAAGCGCTTCGTAATGTGTTAGAGGCAGGCGAATACGATACATTTGGCGTTTCCGGTATTCCTAATGCCCGCATCAAAGAGGATTTTGATTTAGCGGAAGGGCTACGTCATTGGCCATCTAATCAGATAGTTTTTCCATCAAAAGATACCAGCGGTTTTTCTCCAGAAGCAACAGAGCAAGTTTTGGCACTCGAATCTTTACTTCAATATGCGGAACAGTGCGGCTACCAGTGTGAGCTTACCTGGTCACAGCGGCAACCTGATTCATTGGATGTGATTTTCAGCCGTGGTGAATTACCTCAAATACAGGCACGCTCAGATTACAGCCAAACTCATTTGGCCAATTATCCGCAACTCCCTGCCATTGGTGGAGAACTTGCAGAGTTACTGGAATCTGCACTGAAAAAACAATTGCCTGAATATATGGTGCCCAGTCTTTATATCCCATTGGAGCGCATGCCACTGAATTTGAATAATAAAGTGGACAAAAAAGCATTACCTATTCCGGATGAAAGTGATTTACGTCGTCAGACTTATATCGCACCGAGAGATGAAATCGAGGAAAAACTCTGTCAGTTATGGCAAGAACATCTAAAAATCAATCAAATTGGTATTTATGATCATTTTTTCTCGCTTGGTGGTCATTCACTCTTGGCTGTTAAGATAACCGCTTCCATAAGAAATACTTTAACCAATAATTTCAGTATGCAGCAGTTATTTGCAAATCCAACCATTGCACAGGTTGCAAGTGTAATTCGTAACAGTTATAAGCACGAAATATCTGTACCGAAGACAATACACAATATATCTGATGGAAAAATACCTATTTCTTATAGTCAGAAACTGTTTTGGTATTTTGTTCAAGAAGGGTTATTGGAGGACAGTTTCCACGTACCAATTGCTTTGCTGATGGAGGGAGAACTGAATCATAGTGCGTTGGAAAAAAGTTTAAATACTATCTTAGAGCGACATGAAAGTTTACGTTTTAAGTTTTATAAAGAAAATGAGCAGATTTTCATGCAGCCTGATAACAATATGAAAATTAACCTGCAAGTTATCGAAGCATTACCAAGAGGAATAGAGAAAGAACAAATTATTATTGAAATTAACAAGCTCTGGCAAGAGAAATTAAGAACACCTTTTGATATTTATAGTGACCCACTAATCAGGACATTTTTACTGCCTGTTTCGGAAAAAATCACGGTATTACTTATTGATATACATCACATAATTTCCGATGGATGGTCTATCAATATCATTATGAATGAGTTTAAACAGTTATATACGGCTTATTCTCGGGGGCAAGAAAATACGTTATCACCGGTTGCCATGCAATATTCTGGTTATGTTTATGACTTGCAAGAAATTCATACAACTGAGGCGGTTAAAAAACAGATTAAATTCTGGCAACAACAATTTTCCGAAGTTAGTATAGAACGTAATTTCCCCGTTCCTTTCAAACATCATCTGGCCTCAAAATATCGGCCTCACGCCCGACATATCAAAATACCTGATTCACTCGATAAAGCTGTTTCGCAATATTGTGAAACTCATAAGATCACGCCTTATATGTTATTTATGGCTTTATTCCACACTTGTCTTTTTATGTACTCCGGTGAATCACAACATATTGTTACCTCACCAAAAGCTGACCGTACTCGCATAGAAAGCCATCAAACAGTCGGGTTATTCTTAAGTGAATTAATAGTAAAATCGACCATCAGTAAGGAGATGAGCCTGCAAGAAATCATTAAGCAGGTTAGTCAATTTATTCATCGTGCCATAGAGAATTCAAATATCCACATGTCTGTCGTGATTGAAGCGGTGGGAGAAAAGGCGATGGATAATATATTTAAAGTTCTGTTTAACTATTTAGATGCGCAAAATCTCTACGATTTTATCGACATGTCTAAGAATGGAAAATTATCACTGCCAAATCTTGATGTGGAATTGATAGAGGCCCAAGTGATTCCTTTTGAATCACTTGGGATGAATCTCATATACATGCCACAAAATATCGTGTGTGATATCAATTACAATCCGGAGCTGTATACAGAAGAAGTTATTGATAATCTGGCTGAATATTATGAACGACTACTAAATATCATCGTATCCGGTCAAGAAAAAGAGAGTATCAGTCAGTTTTATGGCTAAATTTTCCTGAAAAATTAATAAATTAGCCTCATGGATGAGGCCAATAACGAATTTGGCGGTCAAAGTTGCCTCAGTCAATTGTTAGCATTAATATATGCAATTGTGAATCATATGTAAAAATTCTTCTCTCGCTCGCTTCATTTTCCCTTGATTGATAAATCCTATCAATATATAGGCAATTGATCGTCAATACCGATCAAATTGTTGATCTTTTTTGATTCTTAAGGTAAATTTTTCTTCTTCGCACAGAAACTTGTGACCGAAATTTTTTGTTATAACGTTTTATTGTTTTGCGTTATACATAATAACTAGTTGTATATTATGATCATTATGGATATGTAAATGAAAAAGGCTTTAGTTTCATCTTTTATTGCTGCAATATTGGTTTCAGTAAGCAATATTTCTTATGCGGCTTTTCCGGCAACAACGGGGACAGTAACATTTAAGGGGGACATTGTAGCATCAACCTGTACTGCTTCTAGCAAACCTGTGAAGATGGGGACATATCACACGAGCGATATAAACGGAAAAAAGGGAATTAAAGTTACAGGGAGTGAAAAGGATTTTAATATCCAATTAACTAATTGCCCTGTTACTGCTGTACCTCTTTCCATGGATGTCAAATTTTCTGGGAGTAATAAGGATAGTAAAGATGGCAAGTTATTGGCGTTAGATACATCTGGAGCAACTGGGATTGGAATTGGTTTTTATGACGACGGAGGTAACCAAATAGATTTGTCTACTACTGCCATACTAAAAAAGGACATTTTAATCAATAAAAAAGATATGATTATACCTTTAAAAGCGGCTTATGTATCTAATGGAGATGCCGTTAAAGCCGGAGCGGCCAATGCCACACTTAGTTTTAGTATAGATTACAAATAAAAATCATTTATAAACATTTCTTTCCTGGCCGCAGAGGTATTTTTATGGCTGCGGCCGGGAGCTATTAACATCATAAATAGTCATGTAATAATGAAAAATAAAATAAAAAGAATATTTACATCGTATATGCTAACGAAAAAAATAACGCTTATATGCTCATTGTTTTTTATATTGCCGTCCTGGGCGGGTGTAACCGTTGGTGGAACCCGTGTTATTTATAAAGGCAATAAAAAAGAAACTTCAATTTCAGTGAAAAACTCTGACGAAAGCCGGCCTTATTTAATTCAGTCTTTTATCAGTACTGATTCAAAGGGAGAAAAAGCCCCTTTTATTGTGACACCGCCGTTATTTCGTTTGGATGCTGGCAAGGAAAGTATTCTTCGTATTGTCCGTACCGGAGGTAATTTACCTGAGGATAGGGAATCGGTTTTTTACCTTAATGTGAAGTCTATTCCTTCCGTACAAGAGAACGAACAGAATACTTTATTGATTACGGTGAAAACCCGAATCAAATTGTTTTATCGGCCTGAAGGCATTGAAGGTGATTCTGAAGAAGCTTATAAAATGCTGAAATTTCGTCGCATTGGTCACCAACTTGAGGTCAGAAACCCCAGTAATTATTACGTAACCATCGGGCAGCTTGAAGTGGCCGGAAAACCCCTGACGGGGACTGATATGATCGCTCCACAGGGCGTAGCGCATTTCGTCCTGCCATCTGAATCACCAGGCTTAGTTAGCTGGAATAGCATTAACAGTTATGGTGGTGTAAGCAAAGAGGTAATTAAAAACCTGCCTTAAAAAGAAGATGAAAGATAACAAAGATAAATATTGGGGACTAAAAATTATATTTATTAAATATAAAAAAAGTGGTAGCACAATTATGCCAGTATGTTTGCTTTCAGTCTTTATTTTATGTTTTTCCGTGTTGTTATCATTACCCGTCATGGCACAGGATTATTTTCGATTATCAGCATTGGAATTAAATGATACTCAATCGGTAATTGATTTAAGCGTATTTTCATTCCCCGGTGGTCAATTACCGGGTCAGTATCAGGTAAACATATTTCTTAACGGCAAAGAGCAAGAAACAAAACAGGTTAATTTTATTAAGCTGGAAAACGGCAAACTGTCTCCACAGCTAACGGTCAATAATTTAAAACAGTTTGGCGTGAAAATGTCAGATTTTCCTGCGCTGATGAAACTCTCGCCTGAACAAATTATTGATGATATTAGCGAGTATATTCCACAGGCATCGGCTTCATTTGATTTCTATGGGCAACGTCTGGATATCAGTATTCCACAAGCCGCATTGGATAATCAAGCCAGAGATACTGTGGCATCACATCTATGGCAACAGGGAGAGTCAGCATTTTTAATGAGTTATAATTTTAGTGGATCAGAAAATCATAATAAAAATACAAAAAACCAAAGTTATTTTTTAAATTTACAAAGCGGAATAAATATCGGACCGTGGCGGGTAAGAAATCAATCAGTTTATGACTATGATTCTGGAAAAAATAAAGGTAAGAGTCGTTTTTCATCCATTAACAGCTACATCCAACGGGACATTCATGGACTAAAAAGCCAGATAATTCTTGGCGAAACCTTTACTGACGGAGATATATTTGAAAGCGTGCCGTTCATTGGTGCCTCTATGACATCCGATAATTTAATGTTGCCCGGTAGCCAACGTGGCTTTGCGCCAATTATCCGTGGTCTTGCTCAAACCAATGCGCGCGTAACGATTCGCCAAAATAATTACGTCATCTATGAAAGCTATGTTCCGCCGGGGCCTTTTGTTATCACGGATCTTTATTCAACCTCCGGCTCCGGTGATTTGGAGGTCACGATCACCGAAAAGGACGGGCGACAGCGTAAATTTGTGCAACCATTTTCATCAGTGCCAATGATGCAGCGAGAAGGGCAATTAAAATATCAGCTTACCCTGGGGCGTTACCGTTATTCCGATGCTAACGCTGATAAACCTTATTTTAGCGAAGCGGCATTTATCTATGGGCTCTCCAATCGGTTAAGTTTGCTATCTGGTATGCAGGTAGCAGAAAACTACCGGGCATTTAACGCGGGTCTGGGGGTTGGGTTAGGTAATTTTGGTGCGATTTCTCTGGATACGACACTGGCAGATGCCAGATTGCCGGAGAATGAACATAAACGGGGGCAATCGTATCGAATTCAATATACGAAAAGTATTGAAGCAACGGGGACATCCCTGACTTTGGCTGGGTATCGTTATTCCACACCAGAATACTATTCATTTGCAGAGACAAATGAATATTCAGTAAGAAAAGACGCCAGCCGCGCACAAAATAAGCGTAGCCAATTGCAGCTAACCCTAAACCAGGGGATGGGGGATTTTGGCAATCTTTATGTATCTGCCTATCAGCAGGATTACTGGGGAAAACAAGGCACCAACCAATCATTATCTGCCGGTTATAACATTAACCTTGCCGGGATCAGTTATGGCTTGAATCTTTCCTACAATACCAATCATGAATCCATTAAGAGTAAGGATATACAGGCATCGTTTAACGTCTCTATTCCACTGGATAAGTGGCTGCCTAATGGATGGGCAACTTACAGCATCAGCAGAAACGGCCACAGTCAGGGAAGTCAACAACTGGCTATAAGTGGCAGCGCATTGGACGATCATGCCTTGTCATATAGTATCCACGGGGAGCACAGCAATAATATGGAAGGGGCGAGTGGCGGTGCTTCGCTGGGATATAGCCATTCTTCTGGCCGTGTGAATCTGGGTTACAGCTACAGTGATAATAGCCAGTCGCTTAACTACGGGTTGTCTGGCGGTCTTGTCGCCCATCAAGACGGTATTACGTTTTCCCAATCATTGGGTGAGACCGTGGCACTGGTTAAAGCAGCTGGTGCAGCAGAAACAAAAATTTTGAATCACAGTGGAATTAAAACGGATTCACGTGGCTATGCCGTAATCCCGTCGATCGAACCTTATGCCTACAACCGGGTTGCCTTGGATACTGAAATGCTGGCTGATGGCGTTGACCTTGACAACTCAGTGCAACACATTGTACCGACTCGCGGTGCCGTGGTTGCTGCCGATTTTCGCGTCCGTCAGGGGCACCGGATATTGGTAACATTACGTCACAACGGCAAACTCGTACCTTTTGGTGCCAGCGCAGCGTTAATAAACAGTGACAGTAGCGGAATTGTTGGTGATGACGGTGAGCTGTATTTGAATGCTGTCCCCGAGCAGGCAGAAATAAAAGTACAATGGGGAAAAAATAAAGGTCAACAATGTCATGCAAAAACAGATTTATCAGTGCTGCCCGAAAAGTCAGGCGTATTACGCCTGATTGCTGACTGCCGCAGTTAAAAGGAATTTATCATGTTTAATTTTGAACGTAATAATCACTTTCAGATTAAAGCTAATAACTTTTTATTGGTATTATTAATTATCATTGTCGCGGGGAGTTATTCAACACGAGTTACAGCAGCAGTATGTAAGACTGATAGAATTCAGGAAATAGTCAAATTTGATGATATTTCTATTGACTATAATAAAATGCCGTACAAGAAAATCATCTCCAATAATGGGAAGGATGTAAAATGCAGTAAATACAATCAGAATATATATGTACAATCTATCAATGGAGTAGTAGGTTCCCACAAAAATAACTTTTATAATACCAGTCTCCCTGGTGTCAGATTTAAATGGAGCCTCAAACCTAATGGTTTGGAACATGCGGAAATGATACAGGGCAGTATAAGAGGGATCGGCAAAGAAAAGAAATTTGACAGTAAGTTTCATATAGTGATCGATGGTAGTGTTCAATCTGGAAAAATCAATGAGATAAAAATAACGATGGCTCGTCAAGATGAGAAGAAAAAGTATACCGGAGAGATTTTGTACGAATATATAATCCCGGCTTTTAACGTCACGGCAAGAACTTGTAAAATAACTACTCCGGGTGTTAATGTTCCGATGGGAACCGTATTAATAAGTCATTTTAAAAACAAAGGTGATACCGCCGGTGGACGTTCTTTCGAGATTGGTGTGCAATGCAAAGGATCACCGAACGCGAATATTACCTGGAATTCGGCAGATATTAATGCAAAAGCAAATGGAGTGATAAATGCTGATTCAACCTCATCAGCAACAGGGATCGGCATCCAGATTTTAGATAGCGGAGGCAATCCTGTGAAATTTAATCAACCGCAGGATCTTGGCAAGATAAATTCTCCGAAAACATTGTCATATATGGCGAAGTATTATCAAACCAGTAATCGTGTTTCTGCCGGTAGCGTTAATGCCACAGCCACCTTCACTGTCGATTATAAGTAATCGAGAGATAGCCATTCATCAGCGAAATCAAACTTTTCTGGGGCGACCCCTGTATGTATTAATTAACCCCGAGGAGGCTTTGGATTCTCTGTTCCTGCCGGTAACCAATCCAATCACAGGAGGGGTTAAATGCCTCTCCTGCATTGGATTAGGCTAGATGTGATCTGTCAGTTCTCTGTCTTAGGTAATCATACCTATACAGTGTGTTTAGCCAAGTCTTTAGGGGTTATTTTCTTGGACACATTGTCTTTATTAATCGATAAGACTATCTTTCCATGTAATCCATCCAATAGATTATCCCCTATCTTTTTTACTGTTAAAATTGCAGCTCTATTTTTAACGCCAGAAAAGATGGAATCATCTTCATTTTTAAGCCTATTAATATCCCTTGGAGAATACATATCATTAATCATGATTTCTTCAGATATATCCTCAGGGAAATATAATTGACCTACAAAATAGAATTTATCTTCCTGTCTTTTTTGTACATTCGCACTCCTTGCTGATAAATGGATATGTAAAGCTCTTCCAGCATAAAATCCAGGGAAAATGGTGGTGAATCTGACGATGCCTTCTTTATCTGTCCTTTGTGCCCCTCGAAGGAATGTGCTTTCATCCGTTCTTGAAATCGTCCCTATATCACCAGATGGAGCCTTGAGGTCTGGGTTTATGTATTTCCAACCTGAATACTTTCCCATTGCATTACAATGCCATATATCAATAAAGATATCATCTAAAGGTTTGCAGGTTACAGAATCAATTATTTTCATTGTCAATAAAAGAGGTATTCCTGGTTCATCCTCGGTTATATTCCGTCTCAGCAGTTTGTTATTTATAAAATATGGACCTGACATTTCCTCTGGGGTCATCTCGCAAACGCCTATATTAATATCATCCTCTCTCTTTGGTTGGTTATTTGAAGAGGCGAGAACGGTTGTTGGAATCAGAGGTAATAATGAAAATACTGCACCAGTAATACTTGCCTGTTTCAGAAAAAGTCTTCTTTCATTTTTCACAAAGTGGCTCCCTATATGTTATTTAATAATATGATTTCATTTAAAGCCAGGTACGAGGTCAATGCAGGCATTAAACTGAAAAAGCCCATCAAGCGCAAGTTGGTCATGTATTAAATAATTAGATACATATATTAAATATAGTTTATAGTTTTCACGCTCAATGAAAGTTGCTGTGACTTTATCGTGCATTTTTTCCGCCCATGCCCATGCCACCAGCCAGATTATCGGCAGAACAATAAACAGCGTCCCCATCACCAACTCCATTAAGCGTTTTTGATGTCCGGGGCCGCTGTACATTTCAGCCAAATAGCAATCGCCTTTATCACTAAAATAGGCAGGGTAAAAATAATTTAAAAACAGATAATTATATGGATGTTTTGCAAAGCTGAATGCTAAAAATCAGTAAAATATAAGGTTAATTATTTCAGTTTAATGAATAAAATTCATAATCACTATCATTTTCCAGGTATTAATCAAAATTTATTAGGGTGTTAATCTTTAGCTACAACATGACGACTGCCTTTCTTCATTAGAGTTTATGGCAGTCATATTATTAGAGTTAATGGAAGTTATATTGATTAGCATCTCTTCGTACCCATTGCTGAACTTAACATATGTATCAAAACATATATATCAAAATGATCACGTTGCAACCGGATCACACTGATGGAAAAGAGGGGTATGAGTAAGATGCTGAAGGATAACTTTACGGCTATTTTTTATCTAATTGTCGTTGCGCATGAGAGAAGTTTTACTCGTGCTGCTGCAAAACTTGGACTCTCGCAATCTGCATTAAGCCATGCCATAAGGAGCCTGGAAGAACGACTGGATATTCGACTACTAGCCCGAACGACCCGTAGCGTGGTGCCGACTGAAGCGGGAGAAATGCTGATTAACAATATCAGCCCACATTTGAATGAAATTGAAAATGATCTCATCACGCTGACGGATATGCGGGATCGGGTTGCGGGTAATATCCGCATTACTCTGGGAGAACATGCGCTTCAGTCTACTGTGTGGCCATTATTGCAGCCTTTTGTGCGTGAATATCCCGATATTCATGTAGAGCTGTTTATGGACAACAGTATGACCGATATTATCAGCGATCGTTTTGATGCGGGAGTACGTCCGGGGGCGCTGGTAGCTAAGGATATGGTGGCTGTACGTATTGGCCCGGACTGGAGAGTGTGTGTAGTGGGAGCGCCGGAATATTTTGCTGTTCACGGTAAACCGGAAACGCCGCTCGATTTGCAGAATCATAACTGTATCAATGTCCGGCGACCTACCTTAGGTGGTTTATATGCCTGGGAATTTTCTAAGGGGGGACAGCGAACGCGGGTACGGGTAAAAGGTCAGCTGACTTTTAATAATCTGGAGCTGCGTATAGAAGCGGCTATTTTGGGGCTTGGGTTATCTATTGTTCCTGAAGATTCTGTAGAAGAACAAGTTGCTGAAGGGAAGTTAGTTAAAGTTTTAGAGGATTGGTGTGAACCTTTCCCGGGATATTTTCTTTATTATCCAAGCCGAAAACAACATACATCGGCTTTTGTAAAATTAATTGAGGCATTTCGTTATAAAGGTCAAAGTAAAAACGGCAGGCAGAAAAACTGTCTTGAATATCAAGAATTAGAAACATAGTTTTTATTATAAAGCCATTTATTTGTCCGAAATTATAAATGCACGGCTATTAATCTAAAATCTATTGGTATTTATTAACAAGAGAAGGAATGATTTGCAATTAAAAAACCTGATGATTTATTTTAAAAAAGATTAAGTTTATTAAAGAAGATAATTTAAGAATTAACAAAATGTAAGTCAATACATTTTGTTAGTAGTTCCACACACTAATCACTCATTAATAATGGGAAAATTTTAATATGTTTAATATGAAAACTACACCACGTAAATTAGCAATTTTGTCTGTTTTGATCTCCTCTGCATTATTATCTGAGACAGCTGCTGCTGCTGCTGGTAAGATTACATTTAAGGACGAAAATGGTACTAACATCCCTGGCGTGGAGTTAGCAACCACCAATGGTGATCTAGATATATACTCAATGGACGCAACAAACAAAAAAATACAGGCATCGATCGTTGATGGTGACGGTAATGCCACGAATAAATCGTTCTCGCAGGCACAAACAAAGGCGCAAATAGCTGCGGGAGCAAAGAAGGAAGTAGATGGTCTGTTTGACAAGGACGCTATCACAAAGCCTGAAGATAAGAAAGTGTTCACTCAGAATCAAACAAACGAGAAAATAAAGACTGTGAAAGAGCAACTGAACGCTAATATGAAAGCTGAGGTGAACAACACAGTAATCAAGGGCGTGGAAACTCAGGTGAAAGCTGAGGTGGGGGTTCAAACAAGTAAGATTCAGGGAGAACTAAACACTAAGATGAGTGATGAAACTGAAAAACGTATTTTAGGAGATAAAGAAACGTTAAAGAACGCGAATGATTATACTGATACGCGTTTCGGTGATCTAAAATCATATACAGACCAAAAATTTAATGATTTCGATAATAAAATTGACCGAACTGAAAAACGGGCTAATGCTGGTGTTGCCAGCGTAGCAGCAATGAGCAATATTCCTTATAGCAATAATACCGGATTTAGTCTTGGTTTAGGTTTAGGCCAATACAGAAATGGCAGCGCTGTAGCTTTAGGTATTCAGGATAAATTAAATGAAAATGTAAGCCTCAGATTGTCAACCAGCTGGAATAATTCAGGTAGTCCGGTATTTGGCGCTGGTGTTGGTATAAGCTGGTAAGTTTCCTCTTTTGCTTGCTGTAATATTAAGTAAAAACATGAAGTAAGTACGAGAAATAACAGGAGAGGCTAAATGCCTCTCCTGATTTTTAACGGACACCACCCGCAATCAGTTTGACTTGATGAGTTTTCGGATAGTATCCAGCGATCTTCTTTTGATGCAGCCACCAGTGCAGGTAATTTGCATCATGGTGATGTGAATTGAATAACAGGCCAACAACACTGCCGCTATGAGCAACGTTCAGGCCATAAATGCCTGTTTGCTCAACCAGACCCCGCAATTGATCAAAACAAGGTTTCGGCAGTATCGATTGGCTGGCGATGGCGCTTAATGTGCAAGCCTCCCCAAGACGGTTATTATCATGCCGTTGGTTTGCTGTACGGAATTGTAACCATGCCTGGCGGAATAGCGGGGCGTTATCCCGCAATTGTGCGTCATGATCCTGTTGATGGTATGTTTCTGTCGAAATAGTTTGTGAACTTTCCAATAGCAAAATATCAATATCCGGTTGCCAATTGAAGGGAATTTGAGTCCGGGCAGTGAGATGATCAAACAACGTCAATTGTTCGAATATGGTACTGTCAGTGGGTTCCAGTCTGACACAGAGTTGCGCTAATTCTGTACTGGTCAATGACTTGCCCAATAATCTGGCGGTGGCCTGGGCGGTCGCAGCAATATCTGCTGTGCTGCTGGCCATGCCTTTGGCGACTGGAATTGTTGATTGATGTTCAATACGCAAGCCGGCAGCCAATTCCGGTGGCTCCTGCCAGTAATCCAGCAATAAATTTACCATCTGGCGCATACGTGGCCGTTCGTGTGGTATGGGACTCCCTTCACTGACAGAAACATAACTGAACCAATTGATTGGGCAAGAGATTAACTTTTCTCCACCAAACAGCCACCCTTGTATAAGTTCTCCACAGGAAGCGGGGCAAGCGGCCTCAGCCATAAATCAAAACCTGCTGCATGGCGGCGATCAGGCGCTGATTTTCCCGCTCACTGCGCACGGCTATGCGATAGTAACGTTCATCTAATCCTGCATAATTTTTACAATGACGAATTAACAACCGGTATTTCAGCAAGGTATGCCATAAATCAACCTTAGGTTGATTACAGCGGAAAAATAAAAAATTAGCCGATGGCGGCCAGACCGTCAGTTCAGGGAAGGTTGACAGTTGATTCCATAAATAATGTTGCTGTGATTTCAGCCATTGATGTGTCGCAGAAATATAGTCATGCTCATCAAACAAAATCTCACCAACCCGCGCAGCAAAAGCATTAATTGACCACGGTTCACGCCGGTTTTTCATCTCTGCAATCCCCGCTGCATTTCCGCTGACTAAATAGCCTAAACGTAACCCCGGAATGGCAAAAAATTTTGTCATTGAACGCAATACATAAAGATGTTGAGTGACCGCACATTGAGGTATCAATCCCCGCTTATCAGGCAGAAAATCAATAAAGGATTCGTCAACAATCAGCGAGATCCCCTGACTCTCGCAATATTCCACCAGCGATTGCATAAACGGGTTATCCGGCATTAATCCGGTAGGATTATTGGGCGTGGCGATAAAAACACAATCGGGTTGCGTCGTCGCAAGCGTATTGAACAGGCGTAAATCAGGTTGAAATCCGGCTTCTTCTGTTAATGGATAGTCGATAATTTCTGTTCCGATTTGCTGCAAGGCTCGCCGGTATTCGGCAAATCCTGGAATAAGAAGCAAAGCTCGTTTGGGATTGAGATAACGGACGACAGCATAGATCAGTTCTGTTGCTCCATTACCGGCTATTATCTTTGTGCAATCACATTGATGAGCCTTTGCAATTGCCTGATGCAAATGGCGATACTCCACATCCGGGTACTTCTCGATATCGGCAAGACTATTTTTGATCAATGCTTTAACCCGTTCAGGTGCGCCCAACGGATTGATATTAGCGCTGAAATCAATCAGGTCATCGGCTGGCAGGCCATATTGTTGGGCAACGCTAATGATATTGCCGCCATGTTCATTCATGATATTGCTTCCTCAGCGGAATTCTCCAATGTTGGGAATAGCTCACCGAGTGTCAGATAAGTTGGTGAGAAGGAGAGTGTTTCCGCTAAATTGACGACATCACCAACCACAATCAGCGCAGGGGCATGCAGTTCTTTCTCTTCCACTTTTGCCGCCAGAGTTTCCAGTGTGCCTGTCACACTTTTTTGTTTTGAATGGCTGGCGTACATGATCACTGCCGCAGGTGTTGTAGGGGATTTGCCATAGAGTATTAATTGCTGGCAGATATCCATCAAGCGGGTCATCCCCATTAAAATAATCAATGTTCCTTCCAATTGAGCAAGTATTTTCCAGTTCTGTTGTTCATTGCCCTGAGAGGTATGGCCTGTCACAACATGGAAACTTGATGCGTGATTGCGGTGGGTGACAGGGATGCCAGCATAGGATAATCCACCAATTGAGGAACTGATCCCCGGCACAATTTCAAATTTAATACCATGTTGTGCCAACACTTCCGCTTCTTCTCCTCCGCGGCCGAAGACATAAGGGTCGCCACCTTTCAGACGGACAACCTGCTTTCCAGCCTGTGCATGTCTTAGCAGAATTTGATTAATTTCTTCCTGTGGGATGGGGTGGTAATCATGTTCTTTTCCAACATTGATAATTTCACAGTGATCTGATCTCAGAGCAATAAGTTCAGGATTGACAAGACGGTCATAAACAATGACATCCGCAGATTGAATACAGTGTAATCCTTTGACCGTGATTAAACCTGCATCACCTGGGCCTGCACCCACTAACCATACATAACCTTTATTCATTGGATTACCTCTATGAATTTAAAATCTAAATAATCAAAGAAACAAAAATATATTTTTCATAAAAACAGTGAGGTCGTTCTTTATTTTTTTAAAAAGCTTCCTTTACTCTGGCCTATGTTTTTTATTTATCATTTTATTGATGGCCTTTTCTTGTTCTTAAAAAGTTTGTTATGTCTGTTTTAATTTTTTCATCATTATTATCTCAATAGGAGACAGGTAAATTTGATTTATATCAACATTCTTATTCTTAAGCATGAATAATTTTCAAGTCGAAATTTGTTATCTATTGAAAATATTTAGCCATATAAAAGTAATTTTATAATATTAATGAGTTGCATTTTTGACCTCTGAAAATAAACATGATTAAATTCAATATATTATGTGTTTGAATTTGTCTTTTTATTGATTGAGTTATATTATTTTTTATTTTATCTGAACTAAAAATAGTTTTTAAAAACCAGTAATCATGAACAAGATCACAAAAGTAATAAAGGATGTTTTTATAAAAATGAAAAATGTGTATTTTGAAAATAAATTTATTTTCCTGTTGTATTCTTGCATTAAACTTTTTTAATCATGGATTTATTGCATAGCTTATTTATTCAGGTGGGAATGCGTTATTGATATCTAGACTATTCATGGGATATTAATTGCTTTGCCAAAAGTGCATTAAAAACCTTTTGTTTGATACATATCAATGATTGAGAATATTAATTGAGGATCCTAATACTCATGCGATTTTAAAACCGATACCAACTTAAAAGCTATGCTGACTTAAAGATAAGTCCGATTTTGGCACTAATACAAGATTTAAATGTTTTGGGGTAAGCACATGCAACAGAAATATGCTTTTGTCATCGCCGGTACAGGCAGTGGATGTGGTAAGACAACCGTTACATTGGGCATCATGCGTGCTTTGATGAACCGTTCACTGCGGGTACAACCGTTCAAAATCGGGCCTGATTATCTGGACGGTGGCTGGCATCGCGCTGTGACAGGGATCGTTTCGCGTAATCTTGATGCTTTTATGCTTCCCGAACCCATCCTGAATGGTTTGTTCAGTCAGGCTATGGCCGATAAAGATGTTGCGGTTATTGAAGGGGTCATGGGGCTATACGATGGCTATGGTATAGATCCCAATTATTGCAGTAGTGCGGCGATGGCAAAACAGCTTAACTGTCCGGTGATTTTATTGGTGGATGGTAAAGCGGTTTCTACCTCAATTGCCGCTACCGTGATGGGATTTCAGCAATTCGACCCGGCGGTCAATATCCTGGGAGTGCTGATCAACCGCGTCAATCGGGATAGCCATTTCCAGTTATTAAAACAGGCAATTGAAGGTTATTGCGGTATTCCTGTTTTGGGGCGGCTTCCTGTTATGCCAGAGATTACCCTTCCTTCCCGCCATCTTGGGCTGATCCCTGCACAAGAACAAGACGGTCAGTATGATGATAAAAATCAGCCCGAAGAATGCTGGTCTCGCCTTGCTCAGCAGATTGAAGACTCGGTGGATTTAGATAAGTTGCTGGCATTAACCCGGCTATCTTCCTTGCCAAAAGGAAGTATCGATTCTCTGGTTGATCCCTTAATGGGACAGGGTTTGACGCTGGCTCTGGCAGAAGATGAAGCATTCAACTTCTATTATCCCGATAACCTGTTGTTATTGGAAAAAGCAGGCGTGACCATCAAACGTTTCAGCCCTCTGCATGATCATCAGTTGCCTGAGTGCCAGATGATCTATCTGGGCGGGGGATACCCTGAAATTTATGCCCGAACCTTATCTTCCAACGACGCCATACATACCGCATTACGTCAGGCGCATCAAAAAGGCATTCCCATTTATGCAGAATGTGGTGGTTTGATGTATCTCGGCGATGCCCTGATTGATGCTGAGGGTGTACGGCATGACATGGTGGGTCTGATTGCCGGTGAAAGCCGGATGGGAGATCACCTGAAACGCTTTGGTTACTGCGAAGCCACCGCACTGTGTGATACGCCTTTAGTAGCAAAGGGAGAAACGCTGCGAGGGCATGAATTCCATTACTCGGATTTTATCACGACTCAACCGCCTGTTTTTCAATGTGTTAAAGGGACATCAAAAGAAGCGCAGAAAAGCTGGCAGGGCGGCTACCAGAATGGCAATACGCTGGCGGGCTATCTGCATATCCATTTTGCCCAACGTCCTGGTTTGCTCCATCGCTGGCTGATGATGGCACGGAGGCTGTTATGACGGTTCTATTGTGGTTTGCCGCTTTTATTCTGGATATGAAATTGGGTGATCCTCCTCATTGGCCGCATCCCGTGCGCTGGATCGGGCAACTTATCAGTCAGGCTGAGCAACTTATTCGCCGGTTTTGCCGGACAGAAACTGGCCTGAAATGGGGTGGCGTACTGTTATGGCTGTTAGTCGTGGGGAGCGCCTGGCTGGCGAGCTATTGGGTTTTGCAGTTGGCCTATAGCGTGACATTTTGGCTAGGGTGGTTAGCTGAAATCTGGCTGATTTATACCGTGTTGGCAGGACGCAGCCTGAGTGATGCCGCAAATGATGTTTATCAAGCCTTGTGTAAGGAAAAACAGTGTCAGGAGGATTTAAATGCCAGCCGTGAACAGCTTGCAAAAATTGTCGGCCGGGACACTTCTCAATTGCAAACGCCGCAAATCAGCCGTGCCACGATTGAAACTGTAGCAGAAAACAGTGTGGATGGTGTGATTGCACCATTGTTCTTCTTAATGCTTGGCGGTGCTCCACTTGCTATGGCCTATAAGGCTGTCAATACCCTTGATTCAATGGTGGGCTATAAAACGTCCCGTTATCGGGCACTGGGGATGTTTTCGGCGCGTATGGATGATGTGGCGAATTGGCTGCCCGCACGTTTGGGCTGGTTGCTGCTGGCGATGGCTGCGAAATGGCAGGGTTTAGATTTTCGGCAGGCACTGCGTATCGGTTGGCGTGATCGTTATCAACACAGTAGCCCTAATAGTGGCTGGCCGGAAGCAACTGTGGCAGGAGCATTAGGCATCCGTCTTGGCGGGCCGAGTGTTTACTTTAATCAGCTTGTCGAAAAGCCGTGGATTGGTGATGCAAGGCGCGAGGTCACTCCTGACGATATTCCACAGTCTGTTCAGATGATGATGGTGGCATCAGTAATGGCACTCCTGTTGTTTGCGTTGCTGCATAGTTTGGCCAGTGCGACGGTATAAGGAGAGAGCAACATGAATAATTACATCCGACAACCCCAACAGATTGAACGAAATAGCTTTGACATCATCAGCCGGCTTATTGTCGAGTCGCGTCCTGATTATCACTTTGTCGATGCAGATCAAGAAGCTGTGATTAAACGAGTAATCCATACCACCGCTGATTTTGACTGGCTTGATATTCTCTATTTTTCTCCCGATGTTTTGTGCCTTATTCGCGACGGTATATTGCGTGGTTGTACGCTATATACCGATACGACAATGGCGCTGTCTGGCATCAATAAAGCCCGGCTGGCTCAGTACGGTAGTGAATGCCGTTGTTATGTCAGTGATCCCCGTACCATTCAAATGGCCAAAGAACAGCAAATTACCCGTTCAATGGCGGCAGTCGATCTGGCCCTGCAAGAACCGGGGGAGAAGATTTTTGTCTTTGGCAACGCCCCGACTGCACTGTTTCGTTTGATGGAACATCAAGTTACCCCAATTGCCGTTGTTGGTGTGCCCGTTGGGTTTGTTGGCGCAGAGGAATCAAAAAATGCCCTTATCAATAGCAGATTAAATTGCCTTGCTGCAAAAGGTCGCAAGGGAGGCAGCAATATTGCCGCCGCTATTATCAACGCCATTCTGTACCGGATGCCGGAGGTAAGGCATGAATGAAGTCAGCGATAAATCGAACGATGATAAACCCGTCGATAACCTCGGAACGATTTGGCACAGAGGAAAACAGTATCGCAAGGGCTACACCACGGGATCTTGTGCTACAGCCGCCGCACGAGTTGCTGCGTTAATGATTTTGCGTCAGCAGATTATTCATCAGATTTCGATTGTCACGCCTTCTGGTGTCACATTGGCCTTAAATGTCGAGCAGCCTTTGATTGAAGGGCAGCAGGCGGTTGCCGCTATCCGCAAAGATGGTGGCGATGATGTGGATGCAACCCACGGTATGTTGATTTTTGCCCGTGTTTCCCTGAATGACAGTGGTGTGATCACGCTGGATGGTGGTGAAGGCATTGGCAGGGTTACGCGGGTAGGCGTGGGTTTGCCCATTGGTTGGGCGGCTATCAATAAAACTCCACGCCATACCATTGAAGAGGGGGTGCGGGAGGCGATCGGGCCGAACCGTGGGGCGGATATTGTCATCTTTGCCCCTGAGGGTGAGGAACGGGCAAAACAAACTTATAACGACAGATTAGGTATTAAGGGCGGAATTTCGATTATCGGCACAACCGGCATTGTGATGCCGATGTCGGAAGAGAGCTGGAAACGTTCTCTGGCGCTGGAATTAGAGACCAAACGTGCCAGTGGGCTGGATCGCATTATTTTCGTGCCGGGAAATCACGGTGAACGTTTTGTCAGCCAGCAGTTGGGCATTGATGCCAATTATGTCGTCACGATGAGCAATTTTGTCGGTTATATGCTGCAAGAAGCGGTACGTTTGGAGTTTCGCCATGTCATGTTGGTAGGGCATGTCGGCAAGTTGGTGAAAATCGCCGCCGGTATTTTTCATACTCACAGCCATATTGCTGACGGCCGCATGGAAACGCTGATCGCTAATCTGGCCTTGATGGGAGCCCCTTTTGAACTGATTCAGGCAGTGGATCAATGTGATACCACCGAAGCTGCGATTGAGTTGATTGCAGAGCAGGGCTGGCAGGCTGTGCATCAACAAATTGCCCGGAAAATCTGCGGGCGTATCGACCAAATGTTGCGTTTCGCCAAAGGCAAACCGCAGTGCGACGCCATTCTGTTCTCCTTTGATAACCAGGTGTTGGGCTGTAATCGGCCCGTGGAAGAGATAGTGAAAGATTTTATGGAGGGTTGCCGATGATTACTGTTGTGGGCATTGGCCCGGGTGCCACTGCAAACCAAACGTTGGCTGCGTTAGATGCTATCAGTCAGGCAGAAATCTTGGTCGGAGGAAAACGCCATCTTGATGAATTTCCTTATTTTAATGGGGAAACACGTCGTGTAAATGCTGATGTGGATGGATTAATGCAGTGGCTTGAACGGAATCAGCATCGGCAAATTGTTGTACTGGCTTCGGGCGATCCGCTGTTTTATGGCATTGGCAAGCGAATTACCGAACATTTCTCTGGGCTACATATTTCTGGACTACATACCGGCGAGCAAAATGCGGGCAGACAAAATATCCGCATTATTTCTGGTATCAGCTCGATCCAATATTTGTGCGCCCGAATTTTGTTAGATATGAACGACATTTACCTCACCAGTAGCCACGGGCGCAAACCGGACTTTGACTGGCTGCTTCAACACGAAAAAATCGCCATGGTAACGGATGACATTATTGGTCCCTACCAGATTGCACAAGAAATTCTGGCGCGAGGACAGCAACGTCGCATGGTGATTGGTAAAAATTTATCCCATGAACATGAGCAAATTATTTGTCTGGCCGCAGAAGAAGTTGTACAACGCGGCAACATTAATTATGGCCTGAATGTCGTGGTGATTCTGAATGGTGATCCTGATGAAAGATGAACTGTTTTTGCGCGGTCATCGTATCCCAATGACCAAAGAAGTCGTTAGAGTGCTGGCGTTAGAACGACTGGAGCTGGAAAAAGCCTGCCGTTTTATTGATGTTGGTGCGGGTACTGGCAGCGTCAGTATTGAAGCGGCATTGCGCTATCCCGCATTGGATATCCTCGCTATTGAACGCAAAGAAGATGCCCTGTCACTCCTTGCTGAAAATATTCAGCATTTTGGCTGCCATAAGATCCGCATCCAGTCTGGAGTTGCCCCCGTGCCATTGGACAACGTTGCGGATGCTATCTTCATTGGCGGAACGGGAGGACATCTGACTGAAATCATTGATTGGGCGTTATTGCACCTGAATTCCGGTGGACGTTTGGTAATGACTTTTATCCTATTGGAAAACTTCACACAAGCATTGTCGCATCTGAAATCTTGTCAGGTGACAGCGCTGGATGGGCGTGAAATTCAGGTGGGAGAACTGACGGCGTTAGGGCAAGGACATTATTTCAAACCCAACAATCCCACTTATTTGTTGTCCTGTCAGAAAGATTTTGCGCAAGAAGGGGATTGGCAAGAGGAGCAGGACGATGCCTGAACATATGAATAGCGTCAGTTTTGATACCGATAAAGTCTGGTTTGTTGGTGCAGGGCCGGGAGATAAAAGTCTGATTACGCTGAAAGGCTATCAATTACTACGTCAGGCTCAGATAGTGATTTATGCCGGTTCGCTGATTAATTGGGAATTACTGGAGTATTGCAGTGCAGATGCCGAATGCCATGACAGCGCGAAACTGACGTTATCGGAAATCACGGCGTTAATGGTGAATGGTGTGAAAGCGGGCAAATTGGTAGTTCGCCTGCAAACGGGAGATTTATCGCTGTTTGGTTCCATCCGTGAACAGTCTGAAGAACTGGCAAATCACGCTATTGGTTTTGTCTCTGTGCCCGGCGTGAGTTCATTTCTTGGCGCTGCCGCGCAATTGGGAGTGGAATATACCGTGCCCGAAGTCGCACAAAGTTTGATTATCACCCGGATGGAAGGCAGAACCCCGATGCCGCCACGGGAAACGCTGGAATCCTTTGCCGCTCATCAGACCTCAATGGCGATCTTCCTTTCGGTACAGAACATTACAAAGGTTGTTGCGCGATTGATTCAGGGGGGATATGGGCAGGAAACCCCGGTTGCCGTGGTTTACAAAGCAACCTGGCCAGACTGTCAGATTGTGCGGGGGACATTGGAGACGATAGCTGAACAGGTACATAGCGCCGATATTCGTAAAACGGCCTTGATTTTGGTAGGGGCTTTTCTTGGGGAAGAGTATCACTATTCGAAACTGTACGATGCGAGGTTCAGCCATGAATACCGTAGCGTCTGACAAAATGACAATACCACTTAACTCTATGTCACCTGACAAAGAATATGCCTTGTTTTGCCTGACAGAAGGTGGTGTCGCGTTAGCTCATCGTCTGCAATCTCATTTAGTAATGGATTGTTTCACTTCCCCTGAACTGGTGAATGCAGATAGCAGATTCATCGCGTTTGAAGGCGGTTTTGCCAATACGGTACATAAAGTTTTCACTCAATATGACGCGTTGATCATGATTGGTGCGACGGGGATCACCATTCGGGTTATCGCTCCCTTACTCAAGGATAAAATGACTGATCCGGCCGTTATTGTGTTGGATGAAAAAGGGCAGTTTGCCATCAGTTTATTATCGGGACATATGGGAGGCGCGAATAAACTGGCACAACAGATTGCAGATATTCTTGATGGTCAGGCGGTGATTACCACTGCAACAGATGTTAATCAGGTCGCGGCACTGGATCTGTTATCACAACAAATTGATGGAAAAATGGAGAATTTCCGTGCCAACGTCAAAACCGTTAATCAAATGCTGGTCAATGGCAAACGGGTAGGAATTTGGTGGCATCCCAATTTGTGCGATGAAAAAAAACGCTATGACACACGCGGGTTCATTCCGGTTGACGCTCTGGAGGATCGGCCTGAACTGGACGCTCTGGTATACGTCAGTTATGAACGGACAAAACTGGCGCTGGCAATCCCTACTTTTAAATTAATCCCTCGTCGTATCGTTGCAGGAATCGGTTGTCGACGGGGAGTTGAAGCTGAACGGCTCACAAAATTATTGGAACGCCATCTGCTGGAACATAACCTTGACCCTTTGGCGTTAAAAGCCGTCGGCAGTATCGAACTGAAAAAAAACGAACCTGCGCTCATCCAATTGACACAAGAGCGTCAAATTCCATTCCAAACCTTTTCTGTTAATCAGCTTGCCGAGTGTGAACAAACATTCCCGGTTTCTGAGTTTGTCCGCAAAACGGTGGGCATAGGCTGTGTCTCCCAACCTGTGGCCTGGTTAATGAGCCAGGGTCATCTGGTTGGCCATACCCTGCGTGAGCAGGGCGTCACCATCACATTAGGAGTATTGCATCTATGTTAACTGTCATTGGAATTGGTCCCGGCAGCGAAGCCATGATGACGCAGGAAGCAATTGCTGCATTGAAAGCGGCTGATATCGTGGTCGGTTACAAAACCTACACCCATTTGGTGAAGCCACTGGTAGGTGATAAAGAAATTATCAAAACTGGCATGTGCAAAGAGATTGAACGCTGTCAGACAGCCATTGAGCTGGCCGAACAGGGCAAAAACGTGGCGGTGGTTTGTAGCGGTGATGCGGGTATTTATGGCATGGCGGGTTTGATTCTGGAGTTGGTCAGCCAGCAAAAGCGCAATGTCGAAGTCAGGCTGGTAGCAGGAGTGACGGCAAGTACCGCTTGCGCTGCTTTGCTTGGTGCGCCGCTGATGCATGATTTTTGTCATATCAGCCTGAGCGATTTGCTGACACCGTGGGAATTGATTGAGAAACGGGTAAGGGCGGCGGCAGAAGCTGATTTTGTGGTCTGTTTTTATAATCCTCGCAGCCGCGGACGGGAAGAACATCTGGCACGGGCATTTTCTTTGATGGCTCCGTGGAAATCGGCGGAAACCCCCGTGGGTGTGGTAAAAGCAGCGGGACGCAAACATGAAGATAAATGGCTGACAACTTTTGGTTCAATGGATTTTTCCCGTGTTGATATGCGCAGTCTGGTGATAGTGGGTAATCAGTCAACTTATATACGTGATGGGCTGATGATCACGCCGAGAGGATACAAGTTATGAAACGGCCACTGATGCAAATTTTTGGCGGCACAAGCGATGCCCGCCAGATTTGCGTGATGATGGATACTGTCGGCATAGATTATTGCCTGTCGGTGGCTACACCCGCCGGGGCACAGCAGGCGATGGGGATTCATGGTGAAATTGTTACCGGCAGGATGGAAACCGAGGCTATGGCTGAGTATCTGCAACAGCGCGGGATAAAAATGGTCATTGATGCGTCTCATCCTTACGCCGAGCAATTAAGTCAAAACATTGTCAGCGCCTGCCAAAAGTTGGGGATTCCTCTTATTCGTTATATCCGCCCTAGCGATATTGATGCTGTTGAACATCCTCTCATCTACAAAGTGGCAACTATTGAGCAGGCATGTGAAGTAGCGGTCAATTTGGGAACGCGTATTTTGCTGACAACGGGCAGTAAACAATTGGTTGATTATTTGTCTCACTTGAAAGGAAAAACGGTGCTGGCCAGAGTGTTACCGACAGCAGACGTTTTAGCCATGTGTGAATCTTGTGGTTTGTCGGTTGATCAGATCTTTGCTCTGAAAGGCCCATTCAGTGCTGATTTTAATCGGTCATTTTACCAATTTTGTCAGGCGGAGGTTGTGATAACTAAGGAGTCTGGTGATCAGGGTGGTTTCCTGGAGAAAGTGGAGCCATGTCTTTCTCTCGGGTTGCCCTGTATTGTGCTCTGTCGTCCAAAGCAGCAATTTGAAGGTGAAGGGATCACGCAGGCCAATGGATTGGAAGAAATGGGGCAATTATTGGCGAATTTTCCCATGTAAATAGACCAATAAGGAAAAGCGAAATGAAAAAGGCATTATTGGTGATTAGTTTCGGAACCAGTTATCCCGAAACGTTGAAAAACAATATTGAAGCCTGTGAGCAACAGCTGGCATCAGTGTTTCCAGACAGGGATCTATTGCGGGCATTTACCTCTGGCATGATCATTCGAAAATTGCGCCAGCGCGATAGCATTTATATTGATACTCCCCATGATGCGCTGACCAGATTGCATCACGCAGGTTATAACGATGTTGCTGTTCAATGCCTGCATATCATTAATGGCGATGAGTATGAAAAAGTGCTGCGTGAAGTTGAAAAATTTCGCCCTCGTTTTAAGCGCTTGGTGTTAGGTACACCGTTACTCAGCCATTTTGATGACTACTTGCAATTGATGCAGGCACTGCGCCATCAGCTCCCTTTGCTGGCAGCGAATGAATGTGTCGTCTTTATGGGACACGGTACAGCGCACCATGCTTTTTCTGCCTACGCCTGTCTTGATCACCTGATGAACCATTACCATTTTCCGGCGCGGGTAGGCGCGGTTGAAAGCTATCCCGAACTTCCTTTGGTCATAAAAGGATTAAAAGAGCAGAAAATCCGTAAAGTTTATCTGATGCCATTGATGCTGGTGGCAGGCGATCATGCCATCAATGATATGGCTTCAGATGAAGAAGACTCCTGGAAATCACAGTTGGAGAAAGCCGGAATAATCGCTGTTCCCTGGTTACAGGGATTGGGAGAAAACCCGATGATTCGGCAGATGTTTGTCGATCACCTTACTGACGCGCTGAGTGATCAGGAGAAAGCCATATGAACGAACAAGCAAAGGATAAACAAGCAACCGCAGGAAAACTGTATGTTATGGGCGTTGGCCCGGGTGCCAGTGACCTGGTTACTGTACGGGCAGTACGTATTCTTTCTGAACTTGATGTGGTTTATACCCCAACGGGAAAGAAAGGAGCCAAAAGCCTTGCTCACTCCATTATTGCAGAATACCTTTCGCCGAAAACCGAAGTTTTCACTTATCACTTTTTAATGAAAGCAGACATGGCGGCAAAAAAAGCGGTGTGGGATGAAGTTGCACAGGCTTTAAAAGAGGAAGTGGCGAATGGCAGGAAAGTCGGTTTTATCACTTTGGGCGATCCGATGCTGTTTAGTACATGGGTATTTCTTTTGCAGCGGCTGGTATCGGAACAGATGATCTCTCCTGCATGGACGGCACCTTCATGGCTGGAAATAGTACCAGGGATCAGTTCATTTTCTGCCATTGCCGCTGCCAGTATGATGCCGCTGGCAATGGAAGATCAAACATTAGCTGTTATTTCCTGTACCGCTTCTGAAGCAGTTCTGGAGCAAGCATTGCTCAATCACGACTGTCTTGTCTTGATGAAAGTCTATTCGCGTTTTCCCCTGATCCGTAATCTGTTACAACGTCACAATCTCTTAGAACATGCACTGATGATGGCTGACGCCACTTTACCGACTGAGCAATGTTGGCGCGATCTCACCACATTGTCTCTCAGTGAAAAAGAATGCAGGCAGGAATTGTCTTATTTTTCAACGATTTTGATTAATAAAAACTGGCAATTATCGCACTGTTTTTGGTGATGGCACCGCAAGAAGTTTTCGCTATGCATGTCATGGAGGGTTTTTTGCCTTTTCTGGCGGCAGGGCTGGTAAGGTTACGTCAAATTGTACAAGAGGAGAGCAACCGGAAAGTCTTATTGGCACTGTGTGGCGCTTTATTTTTATCTTTTTAGAGGAAGCGGTAGCGATTCATCATGCGCAATCACTGCGGTTCGGTTATCGCTCTTTGCGAACAGGTTACCGATCATTGGCAATGTTGATCAGCATGTTGTTTGCGCGGGTGATGAGTCGTTATCAGCAAATGAGTGTGGCATTGGAACTTAAGTTATATCAGGGTGAATTTCATTTATGAATGATACGCATGAATTATATGAATCAAGAACATGAATTGAAGATATTAGAGGTTAGGAACATAGAGTGAAAGAAACATAGGGTGAAAAGTGGAATAACGCCCCACACTGAAGGCGGATTGCCTCTGTGTAAGACAGAGCAGGAACTTTTTTCTATTATTGCGAAACAAATTATTGCGAAACAAGTCACTTAGCATAAGGGAGAAAATAGAATGACATTATCGCTGATGGTTCAGGGCACGGCGTCGGATGTAGGCAAAAGTGTGCTGGTAGCAGGATTTTGCCGGATATTTTCACAGGATGGTTATCGTTGCACTCCCTTTAAATCTCAGAATATGGCGCTTAATTCCGGGATTACCGCAGATGGCAAAGAGATGGGACGAGCACAGATATTTCAGGCGGAAGCAGCCGGAATTGCGCCGGATGTGCGTATGAATCCTGTATTGCTGAAACCCACTAGCGATCGCAAGGCTCAGGTGATTTTTATGGGGAAAGTCATGTGCAGCATGAACGCGGTGGAATATCACGAGCATAAACCCCAATTGCTTCAGCAGATTTTGATGGCATATAACGGGTTAGCAGCAGAAACGGATATCATAGTATTAGAAGGGGCGGGCAGTCCGGCAGAGATCAATCTGCGTGATCGCGATATCGTCAATATGGGCATGGCCGAATTAGTGGATGCCCCGGTCATTTTGGTGGCGGATATTGATCGTGGCGGAGTATTCGCATCCATCTACGGCACATTAGCTTTACTTAAACCCGAGGAAAAAGCCCGCATCAAGGGTGTCATCATTAATAAATTTCGCGGTGATATATCTTTGTTGCAATCAGGAATTGAGCAGATTGAAGCCTTAACACAAGTACCAATATTGGGAGTATTGCCGTGGCTGGATCTTGATCTGGAAGATGAAGACAGCGTCGCTTTGCAGGTGGGTAAATATGACCAACAGAAGCGAAAAACAGCAGATTGTCTGGATATTGTTGTCATCCAATACCCTCATATTGCTAATTTCACCGATTTCAATGCACTGGCGGCTCAACCGGATGTGCATTTGCGTTATGTCTCCGAGCCTTCTGAACTTCAGGGCGCCGATCTTATTATTCTGCCCGGTAGCAAGAATACGTTAGGAGATTTGGCATGGTTGAAAACTCAGGGCTTTGAGCAGGAAATTATCACAGCCCAGCAGAAAAATGTGCCGATTATCGGGATCTGTGGTGGCTATCAAATGTTGGGTAAGCAGATTGTGGATGGAGTGGAATCCGGCTTAACCCAAATGGCAGGTTTAGGTTTATTGGATACTGAAACAGAATTTAGTAGCGAAAAACAGACCGCACAGGTCAGGGGAGTCGTGTCACCTGTGTTATCAGGTATGCTGAAATTATGCAGCGAACAACCTATTGTGGGCTATGAGATCCATATGGGAACTACCCGGCTTGGTAAGCAGGCAATGCCTTTCGCCAAAATGCATTTACACAATGGTGAAGAAAAAACGTGGTTTGACGGAGCTGTTGCACAAGATGGCTTGGTAATGGGAAGTTACCTGCATGGTTTATTTGATCAAAACACGTTTACCCGCCCGTTATTAAATCAACTGCGGATAAGAAAAGGTTTCGCTCCACTAGAAAATATGGCTTTTAATTACCTCCAGCACAAAGAAAAACAATTTAATATATTGGCTGCCAGTATGCGCGAGCATCTGGATATCGCGCGGATTTACCAGTTAATGTATGGACACAAATCCAGTGAAGTCATGCCATGATGTTGAAAGTAATAAACGTTGACGGCAAAAGACAAAACCAACAAGGAGAGAATAATCAGATGCGATTGTTTCTTGTTCGACATGGGCAGACACAAGCCAATATTGATGGTGTCTTTTGTGGCAAAACCGATTTACCTTTAACTGAAATTGGGATACAGCAGGGACAGCAAGTCGCTGATGCACTGAAAAACATCACTTTTCAATCTATCCACTGTAGTGAAATGCAAAGGGCACAACAAACAGCCCAAATCATTGCGCAATCAAATATATTTAAATTAACCATACAAAGTGACCACTGTCTCAATGAGTTGGATTTTGGCGCATGGGAACTGCGTCATCACACAGATATTGCTAACGAAGAGCCACAGGCTTGGTTACATTGGTTGGCGGATTGGCAAAATGGTTGTCCAACCGGGGGAGAGCCATTCCGGCATTTTTCAGCGCGGGTAGAGAAATATACTGAGGAGCTGCCTGCTGCTATTTCTTGTTCTAATACTGCCCGGAAAAATCAACTAATAGTTGCCCATCAAGGGGTTTTAGGCGTGATGATAACTAAATTACTAAAACTACCTATCACTGCTATGTGGTCTTTTCCCTTCCAACAAGGGGCCTACAGTGTCGTCAATAACTATGCGGGATTTGCCACTTTGCAATCGTTTAATGCTCGGACAGAATGTTGGCCGGATAAACGTAAGACAGTGTCCTGTCTTTGGGCAGCCAGTGACAAATTTCCCGGAAAAGTGCCTGCGGGTAACGAGGACGGTAGCGATCATAACCTTTAGCCAAACCATCAAATTTTTCTTTATGCTGTGTCATATTATCCTCTGTTCCTTCTCTATTGGGTGATGGGTTCAATTGATTAAGAATGTAATTGAGTCGTCCATCCGCGCGGACAGCAATCAACATTTGTTCTGATGGTAGATAGAAATCCTCTAATAATGTTTCAGCGATAATATTACTCGTGTCACTACTGACATCACTCCTTTTTTCAACAGGCTACGCCAATGATATATCAAATGCGATTTCGCCAAAGGGTAACATTTCGTCGATTGTTTTTGGTAAACCGACAAAGATTCATGGGCAAGAATTTAAGATTGAAAACAATCTTAAGGATATCGGTCAAGCGCTGTACCTTGCCATTAATTATCAGCAATGGTCAGATGTAAGACGCTTTTTATCGGTTTACCAAAAATTGCCGGGGCATGATGTTATGTTGGTCAATTTTGCCCAAGGTGGGCTGGCACGTCATGAGGGGAATTTAACTCTCGCAGCTTCCCTCTATCAAAAGATCCTGTATCAAAAACCGAATTTCACCCGTATCAAATTGGAATTAGCCCGTGTCTATTTTGAGGATCACAAAAACCGGGAAGCCAAACAGATAATGGATGAATTAAGTAAACAGCATCAATTACCCGCAACCGTTTTGAAGAACATAGATGATTATATAAAAGCAATAACCCAAAGAAATCGCTGGCGCAGTTCGTTTTCACTCAGTTATATCTATAACGATAATATAAATATGTCTCCAAATATGAAACCGGACTGCCTGCTTGTCTCAAAAGGCGAGTGTAAAATTGAACGGGAGATACCAAAAGCGATTAAGGAATGGGGCAGTGCTTATCATGTTATATTAAGCCGGCGCTACCAGCTTGTTGGTCACCACGGCATTTTTGGTCGCGGAATGATTGATGGTGAGGTCTATCCTCATTACCATAACGGAAACGAAAACACGTTTTTGTTGGTCAGTGGCTACAACTTTAAAAGCAGGAATCATGACTTATCTTTTGCCCCCTTGTTTGAATATCAACAACAAGCCGGGATTACCGAATACCATGCTGTCGCTGCCAAAATAGAATGGCAATGGGCTATCTCTGATCAAACTTTCCTCATCTTATTTCAATCTCTCCCATGCCATCGGCAACGATTTTATTCTGTTTGGCGGCACTGGCTGGAGCTATCGAAACAATCAACAATCAGCAGCTCGTTATCAACAATGGGGGGTTACTGCGGGGATAGCCGGGCCACTTTATTCCGGCATTGATAGCTCGCTGTTTGCTACATTGAAAACGCAACGTTTTGGCGCCTACAGCGCATTACTGGGTGCCAAACGTCAAGATAATGAACAGATCTATACCGCTTCCTTTAAATTTCCTGCCAGCAAAATCTTGGGGATGACACCTTCTGTCACTTTCCGCCACTTGCACAATCGTAGCAATATAAGCTGGCAATACAGTTACGATAAAAACGAAGTACAAATACAGCTAGAAAAATATTTTTAGTCGAAGCTATGGACTTAGCCTTTAAGCTCTCTGGCACACTGCTGGAGGCATTGAAATGATGTAAAACGGATGTTATGGCGTTCGCGATAGATCTCATTTGGCTGGTATGTGCGGTCAATGGCAGAAAAGTGCGCCATTGCCTGTCTGACACTCGCAAAAATGCCACCGGCCACCGACCCCAGAATGGCGGAACCGAGCAGAACAGGTTCACTGGCTTGAGTCGCAACCACCGTTACACCGCAGGTATCTGCAAGTAACTGGCGGACGAAAGGATGCTGACCTGCTCCTCCACTGATGACAATATTTTCAATTATTGCCCCTGATTTCGCCTGTGCCTCGATAATTTGTCGTAGCCCGTAACCGATACCGCACACACCGGCGATATAAAGAGAAAGCAGATTATTGAGACTGTTTTCCATACCCAATCCGGCAATGACCGCTCGAGCGTGAGGATCGGCAAAAGGAGCACGGTTCCCCAGAAACTCAGGAACGACATGAATACCTTCTGCCAGTTCGACAGCCTGGGAGGCAGATTGCGTTTTTCTCATAGCCATATCAGCTAAAAAAATCGGCAGAGATATGCCTTTCTCTTTTGCCATTGCTTTGGCTTCCAGTGCGGCAGGGTGCAAAGACAACAGTTGGTCGATTGCCGCTCCCGCTGTGCTTTGCCCACCTTCATTCAGCCACATACCGGGGATCATCGCAGAGAAGTAGGGGCCCCAGACACCGGGTATAAATATCGGTTCCTGAGTTGTCGTCATCGTGCAGGAAGAGGTGCCGAACACATAAGCCATGTTACGGGTCGCATCACCGTTGACACCAACAGTACCGATACCACCTGCGTGAGCATCAATCATACCAGCGGCGACTGGTGTACCTGCCAGTAAGCCCATCCGTTGTGCGGCGTCTTCTGTCAGCCCCTGACCACAAGGTGTTCCCGGTTCGACAATGCTCTGTCCGATACGGGTAAAGTTTTCATCTGCAAGTTCAGACAGACCGATTTGCCGGAAGTAATCCGCCTCCCAACGTTTTTCGTGCGCAAGATAGGTCCATTTACAGGTCACGGTACAGGTAGAGCGGGAAAGAGATCCGGTGGATTTCCAGGTCAGAAAATCGGCCAGATCAAAGAATTGCCATGTGTCATCAAAGGTTTTGCGGCGATTTTCTTTCAGCCAGAGAATTTTCGGTGTTTCCATTTCGGGGGAAATTTTACCGCCGACATAGTTAAGCACTGAATGACTTAATGCGTTGATGCGTTCTGCCTGTGCTGTCGCCCGGTGATCCATCCAGACAATGATATTGCGGTTCGGATCTTCACTCAGGCTGACAGAAATCGGTTCCATATCTTTATCTAACACAACCAATGAGCAGGTGGCATCAAAACCGATACCGGCAACTTGTTGCGGTGTGCTTTCAGAGCGCGACATCGCCTCTCTGACGCAATAGCAGACCGCATCCCAGATTTCACGACTGGATTGCTCAACAAAATTAGCACTATTTTTACTATCACGATAATTAGCACTATCACGATAAAGTGTTATATCGTGTTTGGCTGATGCCAGCATTTTCCCATTCATATCAAAAATACCGGCACGGGCACTGCCTGTACCGACATCAACACCAATGACGACTTGATCACTGTCCGGTCTGCTTACGTTATTATTCATAGTTCCTATTAATTTTTTTAAATTATATAAAGATCCAAAAACGGCAGTATGTTTTTTCAATGCCTTGAATTTAATAATAATCGTTTCTAAATAGATTGAATTAAATACATCCATAAATGTACTTATTTTGCGAACAATACTTGGGCAGATAATAACATTAGAAAAGTGAGTTAAAATGTTTTTGTATTCTTGCAACCATGAGTGATGAGTGCAGGGAAAATATTATTCTGTAATTACCTGATAACATGTTTTAATGATTTTTTATCGTGTGAGAAAGCGGATAATCATATTAACACGCTTACCATAGGGAGGACGTAGCTGATCTGTCAGTGCCAGATTGTATTTGCGCAAAATAGGCATGGCTTTGGAAAAGGTTTTAAAGCCTTCATAGCCGTGATATTGCCCCATACCGCTCGAACCTACGCCACCAAAGGGTAAGCTTGTACATGCAAATTGATACAGCGTGTCATTGATGCAAATGCTACCTGCGACGATGTGCAACAAAGCGGCCTCAATTTGCTTGTTATTTTTACTGAAACAATAAAAGGCCAATGGGCGATCACGGCTTGCAATATAATGGATTGCTTCATCATAAGAGCGGTAGGTTTTAATCGGTATCAGTGGCCCGAAAATTTCTTCCTGCATGATGGCACTGTTGTCATCAGGGTTTAGAACTAGCGTAGGAACGAGAACACGTTGCTTAAGCGCTTGTCTCGGATCAATAAGAGGCATAAGCGGAATGATCTGATGACCACGTATGGTTGCATCTTCAAGTAATTTAATAAGACGTTGATATTGGTTGTTATTGATAATGCTTGTATAGTCTGGAAAGTTGTTTGGTTGGGGATAGCGTTGCGAAATCTGTTCCTTAACCTCTGCAATAAACGACTCAATTACGCTTTCCGGCAATAATACGTAATCGGGTGCTATGCAGGTTTGTCCAGAATTGAAAAGCTTTCCGGTTATAATACGGGCAGCCGCTTTTTTCAGATCGGCATCGGGGGCAATCAGTGCTGGAGACTTGCCGCCAAGTTCCAGCGTAACGGGAGTGAGGTTTTGTGCGGCAGCGGCCATTACTTTTTTACCGATCGCCCTGGAGCCAGTGAAAAACAGGTGATCAAAGGGTAAGGCAGAAAAAGCGGCCGCAAAATCTGCTCCGCCTTGTGCAATACTGACACGGTTTTCAGGAAAAATTTTGCTTAGAAGTTTTTCTAAATAGGCATTGGTATGCGGCGTATGTTCTGAAGGTTTGATAAATACATGATTACCTGCGGCAAGAGCTGCTATTAATGGTGTGAGAGTCAAATTAACCGGATAGTTCCACGGCGCCATGATGCCAACAACTCCAAGCGGTACATAGCGTATTTCAGCCGTTGCCGGCCACAACTGCCATCCAGCCTTGCGTCTTTGTGGTTTTATCCATTTTTTAAGATACCGCAGACAAAGATCAATTTCCTTCAACACAGTTATTGCTTCTGCCAGTATGCTCTCGTGGCTAGAGCGATGACCGAAATCGTAGGAAACTGCTTCCGCCATTTCATTCAGGCTGGCTTTAAAATTTGCTCGTAAGCACAACAGATCATCCCGACGTTGGTATTCATCAGGTCGATTCTGTTCCCATGCTTGGCGCAGTGCGTCAAATTTGGTGTTGATTAATTCTGTCATTGATCACTCCTCCGCACAGAGCTGGCAAAACACCATTGAGCTATATAATAAGTGCCGAGTACCAAGAGCGGACTTAACGGAGTTTCAAAGTAAAAACGTCCATAAGCAAGCATGCTATCGCTGATAGCAAAAAAGATACTTCCAAGAGCGGCAGTATTTGCTGCATGTTGTGCTGGAAGCGTCGGGCTTTTAAATGGATAAATAATTGCTCTATTAACCGCTAACCCAGCCATGAGAGCCAAAATCGTAGCATAGATGGCAACCGGAATTTTCATGCTGTCAGGTAGATTATTCCACAGCCCGATGACTATTAATAATGCGATTACTACAAATATGATAAAGACTGCAAATATAATGAAAACCGTACGAATAATTATAAATTTTAAACTGAAATAGTGGTTTTTAATATCAGGAATATAAATACTGTCGCAACATAGAGCATAAATGTAAGCGCAATGTGTGAGCAGGAAGCAAAATAGTCCGGCCAAAAAATAGTCTTGCGGTAACATCAAAAAAAAATCACCCCCTACGGCAAATGCAAGCCCAAAAGCAATGGCGTTGCGATAATGCATTGAGATAGGTGCGCGGATCAACAGAATCCAAAACACTAATAGTGCTGTAGCGGTGGGCTTAGTCAGATAATGGAGCCAAATCCATGCGGAATTTACAGAAGCACTGAGTGAGGCACCTGCTATGGCGCTAACTGAAAGGAGTGTATAGAGCAATCCGATTTTGTTATGCAAATCATGCCGAGGAGTGCAATTATTTGATGGCATATATCTCGTTCCCCTGTTTCTTCCTTACTTTACAGTAACAGAATTTTTTTGACCTGCAACCAGGGCCTATTGACGTTTTGTATTCATCATTTACTCAACCCATATTGGTAACCAGATAATGACAAACGCCAGTGCCAACGTGCTGGCGAAATTTCGTGCAAATTTATATTATATTATTGTTATTGAACGAAAATATTTGATTCTGGCAAACGCATTTTCGACTATTTTTATTGTCCGTTCACAACAAAATTAAGGTGAATTATTTTTGTCATAATTCCTTTACTTATTAAAATATACATTTGAAAAAGTAAGATTTGAACAATAAGATAGTGTGAGTCATAAGTCCCAATTTTTACGTAGCGCGATCAACAGACATTGGAGTCAGGGGGCAGTTATGCGCCATAAAGATGATAAGAACGATAAAAATAAAGGGGAGAAAAACTCACTGATTGTGCTTTCTGGTGAGCAACAAAATTCCAACGGCTATCAAAAGCAGGGAATGGTTATGTCATTGTCTGCATCTGGTCATCAGATATATGACAATCCTGCCATTGCATATCTTGTCAGTCTTGGGTCAAAACGAAGTCGCCAAACTATGCAGTCATTTCTTAATATTGTGGCAAAAATGTTGGGTTACCAAAATGTGCGGGATTGTTTATGGAGTAATCTACGGCGCCATCATATTCAGGCCATTATGGAGATGCTCTCTGATTCAGGCAAAGCACCTGCAACGATTAATACTTATCTTTCTGCATTGAAAGGAGTTGCATTAGAAGCCTGGACAATGAAACAACTTGACACAGATAATTTTCAACATATTAAGCAAGTACGTTCTGTCAGAGGAAATCGCTTACCCAAAGGGCGGGCGCTTGAGCGTTATGAAATTAAGACCTTATTTTATATCTGTGAAAACGATCTCAGTACAAAAGGTTTACGCGATGCAGCCATTATCGGCATTCTGGTAGGTTGCGGTCTGCGCCGTTCAGAAATTGTCTTACTAGATCTGAAACACATCATTTATCGTGAACAAGCATTAAGAGTAATGGGGAAAGGAAACAAAGAACGTTTGTCATATATGCCGGAAGGAACATGGAGACGATTGAATCGTTGGGTTGATGAAGTTCGGGGAGATCATGCCGGGCCATTATTTACTCGTATCCGACGGCATGATGATGTAACAGAAAACCGCCTTTCCGATCAGGCTATTTATCATATATTGGAAACTCGCAGGATTGAAAGCGGAATAGAAAAATTTGCCCCTCACGATCTACGTAGAACCTTTGCCTCAGCTATGTTGGATAATGGCGAAGATATTGTGACTGTTAAAGATGCAATGGGACACTCAAGTATTACGACAACTCAAAAGTATGATCGGCGTGGAGATGAACGCCTGAGAAATGCGGCCAGGAATTTGAATTTTTGATTTAGTAATCATAGTTTGCCCGATATTTGAATAAATCCTATTTCGGGCAAACTCTCGAATCATTATTGATTATTATTCATCCACATCAATCGGACAAACGAAACCATCAGGTTTAATTGCCAGTAGATCGCATTTTAACCGGTCTATAACATATTCTGCAGTATTACCAAGAAATGCAGCAGATAAACCTGTACGTCCAAGAATGCCTAAAACAACCACACCAGCATTAATCTCCTCGCAAATTTCAGGAATGACTTTTTCCGGCAAACCTTCCTGAACATGTGTTTGTTCTTCGCTAATACAAAATTTCTGTCGTAGTTCTTTCATTGCGACTAAATGTTGACCACGTAATGCCCGATTATATACATTGGGATCAAAATCAGGCAGGTCTGTTGCAATGTTTAAAGGAGCAGCGGGGTAGGCACTGACAAGATGGATAAGAGGTTCTTTTACAATTCTGTTAGCAAGTTCTTGTGTTTCACGAACTAATTTCAGGTTGAGTTCATTATGATAGGATTCTTTGTTTGATAAATTCACCGCAACAACGGCTGATCCTTTTTCTGGCCATATCTGGTCTTTTACCATCCAGACAGGACAAGGGCATTTACGCAATAAATGCCAGTCTAGCGGTGTAAAAATTATAGACTCTAATAGAGAATGCTGATGTGCCATCTTCAATAGCAAATCATGCTCTCCAGAAATAACTTCCTGAATGATCGCTTCATAAAAACGATTATGCCAAACTACCTTGATTTCAATATCAATTCCTGATTCAAGGTAGTAATGCGCTTGTTGTTTTATCCAAGCAACCCGTTGACTAATAACACCTTTACGCATAGCTTTTCTTTCTTCGGGAGAAAGTAACGTGGTCATATCATATGAGAGATCATAAATGGGCAAGAAAGCCTTAATCCGGCCACCATTACGTTGCACGATATATACCGCACGTCTTAATGCTGGCTGATCATCCTGATTCGGATCAATTGCAACTAAGAGGTTTTGGTAGTTTGCCATATTAATACCTCGCAGAGGCTGGATGTGCCTTTCGGACAGAAAGATAAACTAATATAGACAACTATAACAGGGTAGGAGAGTACCAGATCAGCAAAATATAGTGATCTGGCTTAAATTTTGAGATAACTTTATATCACATTTAGGTGAGCTTTACCTGCTAGTTCAGTTAATTTCTCTATGTTTTCTACAGTGATATACTTTCCTTTAACACTTAAAATGCCATTTTTCTGAAAACGTCCAAGCAGACGGCTGATAGTTTCAACTGTCAAACCGAGATAATTACCGATATCACCACGTGTCATAGTCAGACGGAATTCACGGGGGGAAAAACCACGTTGTGCAAAACGGCGGGACAAATTATAAACAAATGCCGCCAGCCTTTCTTCTGCATTCTTTTTGGATAATAAGAGGATCATCTCCTGATCACCTTTAATTTCACCACTCATTAAACGCATCATCTGCTGGCGGAGATTTGGCATTTTTCCGGAAAGATCATCTAATGTTTCAAATGGAATTTCGCATACCATTGAAGTTTCCAATGCCTGAGCAAAACTAGGGTGCTCTGTGTTGATTATGGCATCAAATCCGACTAAATCCCCAGCAAGATGGAACCCCGTGATTTGCTCATCACCTTCTTCAGTGATTGTATAGCTTTTGATGGTTCCAGAACGGATAGCATAAAGCGATTTTAATGTGTCACCCGCTTTAAAAAGGGTTTGCCCTTTTTGGATAGGTTTTTTACGCTCAATGATATTATCAAGCTGATCGAGTTCATGTTCGTTTAAGGTGAAAGGAATGCATAGTTGGTTAATGCTGCAATCCTGACAGTGGATTACACAACCACCTGATTGAATCCGCCTAATAATGCGTTTTTCTGGAACCATAGGAAGTGCTCGTTAGAAATGATTGATGTTCGTCAATTTAACATATTTAGGTGGCTCTGATAAGAGCCTGATTTTTTTGTTAATCTATTGACGAAGAAAAAAATGAAATTTTGCTGTGATTAAGGCTTAACTTGCGTAAAATTCTGCACACTCAATATAACACACCAATAAAACTAAAATTATATTAATAATATAATGTTGGGTTGACGGTAGTGTATTGACGATAAAGGTGGGTTTACAGATAAATGGATGGATTAGCATGAGTGAATGGCTGTTAATTGCATTTACAATGATAGTGCAAAGTTCTATTGGCCTGGTACTGATGAGTGCACTTTATGTTTATTGTTTTAATCAGAAAACAAACGCAGGGCAACAATCAACGGCTGTACCTGTCCGCATAGCCCTAGTAATCAGTAGTATACTGTCTGGCATAGGGTTGCTATCTTCTTTGGATATTATGGAATATCCATTCAGTGTATATCGTTTATTACAATTACATAACATAATACATCAGCGGGAGTGGATAAATATAGAAACAACATTTGCTGCCATCTACTTTGGTGCATTGAGTTTATATACACTTTTTGTTTTGGTCACCAAGCGGGGACATGTATATGTTATGGCGGGGATCGGTATTATTGGCTTAACTGATATTCACTATATGGTCAGTATTTATTTGGATAGTACCATGATCACCTGGACAAATATTAACACTTATTTTTTGTTCTATGGCGCAGTATTTACGTTGGGGCCAGCACTGGCTTTGTCATTTATTAGTCAGTCGGGCAGAAAACTGATGCGAGAAAAAATTCCTACCAAACTTATTATGTCAGCACTGATTATTGTTTTTATCAGTGTGACAATGCGATTGATTGAACAACCAGCATACATGGGGTGGTTAGTAGAGACAGCATTGGGAAATGAAGGAAAAAACACCATTTTTCCCCATCAACCTGAACTTAATTTCAAAAGTGTATTCGGTTTCAGAATGATAACATGGTGTTTATACATTATTGCTATGGCGATCTGGGCATACACATTATGGAAAGGGCGATACAGAACACGCATCCGTACAGGTTGTCCTATTCTGTCGGGTACAGTCATTATGTTTGTTGCTGAAATTATTAATCAGTATATTTTCTTTATCATGTGCGATATGTAATTATTAATATCATCATAAAACTATATCCTCCGTTTCTTCTGATCTGCACAATAAAAAATGGGCTACCGTCACTGATTTTATGTGCAAAAAACCACAATATATTCATGGTTTTGTGTTTGCAAGCTATCCCCAAAACACTACCTTCTCTTTATCATTTCTTTGTGCCAGCGCACAAATTTAAAGTATTTATTAACTTATTATTAATATTTCAAATCATATGTTTTATATCTGTGTTCATAGCTCGACTTAGTTAATGAATAAATAGCTAATAAAGAATAATGAACAATCGAGGATATTGTGATTATGACTAAGCCACTTAATTCTAACTTAAATGTAGATGCTCTATTTTTAGGTCCAAAGTCAGAAAATGCTGTGTTTTTCAGGGAAATGATGGATTATGCGGTCAGTGAGCATATGCATTGGCGTTCAGGTTTTCATCCTGAAGATTCCGCCCTGGTTACGTCAATTGATCGCTATGAGCATAACTACAGAGAAACATTGTATCGGACAGAAGGAATATTAAATCAGTTATCGGCAAAACTAAAAAACACCTCCATTCCTTTCTTTTCTCCCCGTTATCTTGGACACATTAATGCTGACACTTTGATGGTTTCTAATCTCGCTTATGTCATGGCGATGATGTATAACCCGAATAACTGTTCTTATGAAGCATCACCAACTACAACAGATCTTGAGCTTGAATCCGGGTTAGATCTCTGCCAAATGTTTGGCTATGACTCACAACAAGCCTGGGGACACATCACCTCAGGAGGAACAGTGGCTAACTATGAGGGTCTTTGGGTTGCCAGAAACTTAAAAACACTATCTTTAGCTATCTCCCAACATCCCGAAACCAAAAATCTGCTCAGTCACAAGTCTCAAAAACAATTAATGAATATTCCAACAACAGAAGTCATTGATTTAATTAGTGAGTTAAAAAAGCAGGGCGTATTTAATGAAATACGCGATATGACATGTCGTGGCATAGGCGTTAAACCGGAAATTTTAGGTAAACTACTAGTACCACAGTCTAAGCATTACTCTTGGATAAAAGCAGCCGATATTTTTGGTATTGGACAAGAAAATATTATTCCATTGCCTGTTAATGAACATTACCAGACTGATGTTGCCAAGATGCGTGAAATTACGTTTTCTCTTATTGAGAAAGGAGAAGCTATTTTGGCAATGATTGCTGTGGTAGGTACAACGGAAGTAGGAGCAATTGATCGCATTGATGAAGTAATAAAGTTGAGACAGGAATGTGAAGAACGTTATGGGGCATCATTCTACATCCATGTTGATGCAGCCTATGCAGGTTATGCCTGCTCTTTACTGCTGAATGAGCAGGGAAAATTTATGGAATATGATGAATTAGTTAAGCATCATCACGAACTCGGTCTGATCCCTGAAAATATTAACTGGCCTAAACAGGGAGTCTATCAGAGTTTCAAGGCACTGAAACACGTCGATTCGATTACTGTTGACCCCCATAAGATGGGGTTCATTCAATATTCGGCAGGTGCTATCTGTATGAAGAATAAACAAATTCTTGATTTGATTTCTTCCCATGCTGCTTATGTCTTTGAAGATAGTGATGTTCACAGCGATTCACCAACCAGTAATCGAGGAATATTGGGTGCCTCTATTATGGAAGGCTCAAAAGCAGGAGCAACAGCCGCAGCTTTGTGGGCAGCTCATAGATTATTACCTCTGAACATTAATGGGTATGGCAAAGTGATCGCTGCCGGGATCGTCACTGCCAATCGATTATTGGATAAAATAACCAATGTGCAACCAATAAAGGTTGGGAAATATCAATTTGAAATGCATATCATGCCAACACCTGACTTTCATATGATTAACTTTTCTTTCAAGGAAGTCGGAAATACCAGCCTGCTGAACCACAACATTCTCAACAAACGGATCTATGAACTATGTTCATATTCCAACGGACGTGCTTATACCAACGATCTTCTCACATCATCAACAATACTGGATTACAAAGAGTATGGTGATACCCCTAGGTATTACGCTGAACAATGTGGTTTTAGTTATAGTGAATGGAAAGAAGTGCATCATATATATGTATTGCGGGCAGCCGTAATGACACATTGCCTGCGCAATAAAGAACACTTTGAAGAATATTGGGAGCAACTAAAATCTATTTTTGTTAAAAAACTGACTCAAATTGTTGATGAAAAAGAAAAACAATTACATCAAAGATTAGATTTTGATACTTCATTTCTTAGTTGATACTAAAGGGATATAGGTATGAAAAATCGTACCCTGGGAAGTATTTTTATTGTCGCTGGGACAACGATCGGAGCAGGTATGCTGGCAATGCCACTGGCTGCATCTGGTATCGGTTTCAGTGTTAGTTTTGTTATGCTGGTTGGAATATGGATTTTGATGAGTTATACCGCATTATTGCTGGTTGAAGCTTATCAGTATGAATCATTCGATACCGGTTTGGGAACACTAGCTTATCGTTATCTTGGGAAATATGGAAAAATCATTGCTGGTTTCAGTATGATGTTTCTGTTGTACGCCCTAACTGCGGCTTATATCAGTGGGGCAGGTGATTTGCTTACTGCCAACATTAATAAATGGTTAGGTGCTTCATTTCATGGTGCTGTTGGCGTACTTTTATTCACCTTAATTGGTGGTGGGATTGTCTGTATTGGCACTAGCTCTGTCGATTTTATAAACAGGATATTGTTTAGCGCCAAAATTATCTTTCTGGTATTGATGCTTGGTTTAATGCTTCCACACATCCAGCATGTAAATTTATTATCCATGCCTATTGAGCAAGGTCTTATTTTATCTGCTGTTCCTGTTGTTTTCACTTCATTTGGCTTTCATGGCAGCGTACCGAGCATTGTACGATATATGAAAGGTGATATTCGCAAATTACGATGGATATTTATTATCGGTAGTGCAATTCCTCTGATGGCTTATATCCTTTGGCAGTTAGCTACATTAGGAAGCCTTGATTCAACAACATTATTGGGAATTCTAGCTGAAAAATCCGGATTAGATGGATTGATCCGCTCGATTCGTGATGTAGTTACATCGCCAAAAACAGAATTTTCAGTGCAAATATTCGCTAATCTGGCATTAGCAACTTCTTTTTTGGGCGTCACGCTCGGGTTATTTGATTTTCTGGCAGATCTTTTCAAACGTCAGGATAATGTAGCAGGGCGCTTACAAACCGGATTGCTGACATTTGCACCTCCATTAGTGTTTGCTCTGTTTTATCCAAAGGGATTCGTCATGGCGTTGGGATATGCTGCTATTGCGTTATCAATCCTTGCTCTGTTATTACCTAGTATTTTGATTTTTAAGGTTCGCCAAAAAAATATATGCCAATATCGGGTCTTCGGCGGAACGCCTGCATTGGTTTTGGTATTTCTTTGTGGGATCGCAGTAATTTCTATTCAAATAGGTATTGTGACCGGAATGTTACCTGAAGTTGGATAAGTTCATTAACTCCTTATTATTTTCAAAAGGCTTTGGAATTAACCAAAGCCTTTTATTACGTTTATTGGTTTCGATTTAGTGACGCTGTCACTAAAAAATCTCTCAATATCAGCCCAATAGCTATTATCAAGCAGCTTCCCAGTATTATCATCGCGGTTGCGATACCGTGCTGGGTTAGTTGCATAGTCGCAATGGGGAGTAAAAATAGAATCGCCAGATTATTCAAGCTTTCAGATACTGCCAATATTTGGCCTTTGTTCCGTTTTGCTCGATTTGCCAAAATAGAAGTGCTGACAGGAGCTGCAAGACCGAGTGCACATCCCCATAACATCAGGCAACTAAGGCTAAAGAACAAGGACAATGGCAATAGCATAAATGCAGAACTGGCCGCGAAAAGTGTTATTACTGCCAACAGTAGCATGCATTCTTCCCGGATCTGTAAACGCTTCACAAAATATACAGACAGATTCCCCAAACCAAGCCCGATGCCAAATGCAGAAACAGAGATACCAACTGCGTCTGTTTCTAAATCATAATGTCGTCTTAATACTTCTCCGGTCAATATAAAAGCAGATACTGCCGTACCATTCCAAAACCCTTTTGCGATAAGAGGACAGATTAAATTCTCCTGGTATATCCATTGAAATGTGATTTCTGTTTTTCCTATTCGATGATTTTGGAAGGAGTTCCTTTTCAGGTTTAAAGGCAATTTTCGGCTTAAAACATTTCTGCTTAAAATAAAAAGCAAAATACATCCGATCGCACTCATCAAAAATGGTATCCGCCAGTTAAAAATTTCTGTTAATACTCCTGCGAAGACAGGGCCGACCGCAATACCCGCAGTCATGCCAAGCATAACTATTCCCATTGCTGAGGTTTGTTTATGGAGAGGGAAAATATCTGCAACCAGTGCAAAAATAGTTGGGATCAGAGCAGCCGAAGCAATACCTCCGAAAATACGCAATCCGATAGCAATTTCTAAATTGGGGGTTATAGTCAATGCCAACCCATCAAGTGAAAGAAACAGCAAAGATGCCAGTAACAATTTATATCGACTTATTCGATCTGATAACCAACCAAAAATCGGTGCTGAAAGTGCGTAAGCGAGGGCATAACTGGATACCAACCAGGCCGCTTTATCTGTTGTTGTTTCAAATGCTTCGGCCAATGGTTTGAGCATGGGAGATAGCATAAACTCTGTTGCACCGATGAAAAATACAGCAAATGAGAATATCGGTAAAATTAGCGGTGAAACTATAGGCAAAATAATACGTGATGGCATATTCAAGCCTCCTCTGATAGAAAATAGGATTGGATAGAAATAGACAAAATGGCTTGTATTAAGGAGAGAGAAAGGTTCTGAGTTTGAAAAAGGAGATTCACTGCCAGCGATTACTGGCAGTGGGGTTGTTTATTTATTTAGCAGCAGTTGCTTCAATATCAAGTACACTAATTAGGCTATCATTTTTTGCCATATCTTGACCATATGCACATACACGCCATGGAGCTTCAGATTTCGCCAGAGCTATAGGTCTCCAGGCAAAGCCGTAACCTGATTTATCATCACAGTTAGTTGTTGCTTTAGGGCCATATTTCACTTGAACACCCATGAGTTCATATTGTTGAGCTTTAACAGTTACATACCAGTTGTCACTCCCATGGTCATTTTTATGGATAATTGGTTTGATTGATGGTGGAACATTATCAATTTCTCGCAACATCACTGAGGCATCTTTTGTTTTTTGCCATTGACCATTGTTATTCTGATGGATAACACAGAGTTTATAAATGCCGTCTTTTTCAGGCAGTAACATGTTTTTCAATAGATTCTTGCTGGCTGAAACTGGAGCGCTATATCCTGCTTCATTTGTACAATCCACTTCGCTGATCAACCCTGTTTTATAGCGGATATTTTTGACATTAGCACCTTCTTTGATAATGACATCCCATTTTGCTTTCTCTCCGTCAACAACACTTTGAGTAATCCAAGGTGACCACAGCAGACTTCTTTCTAAAATGTCACCGCTATTATTTTCCAGTTTAGATAGATCCAGTTTGTTGTCCTTAGTTATTGCATTAGCAATGGTATCTACAGGAATGAAATAGCTGGCTCCTTCTTCTGAAACACCTTTATTGTTTTCGACAGTACAAGGTCTGCCGAGTCCACAACCGGTCATACCCGGTGTTGTGGTTGTATTAAGAACACCAATAACCTCTGTTTTACCTTTTTCAAAAACAGGGGAGCCAGATGTTCCGCCAACTACACCAGCACAGTTAACAGAGAAGACCGGAGACCAAATCCATGGCGCAGAACTTTCATATAATAATGGTGATTTTCCGGTAATATCACATTCAGACTTTCTAAGGTAAGCAAAATTGTAATCAACATTATTAACAGGAATATGAGTCAACACGATAGGCTGATGTTTCATCTTCAGGTTTTTCTTCAGCTTCAAAGGATGATAGCCTTTCTTAGCCAGATCACCATAAGTGGCCTTCAATTGTAAGACAGCGATATCTTGGTGTTTCATCGTTGAATACAGAATACGGTCAATTTTTATTGGTGAAAGGTTGTCTTTTTTGTCGATGAAATAATCCGGAGTATATTGCCAATAATCCATTTCTACTGGCCGATCAACGCTCACTTCATTTGTTCCTACATTGCTATTAACACAGTGTCCTGCTGTTAGTATCAAGGCCGGAGTTTCTGGGTTTGGTTCATTTTCACCAGCAATCAGGGTCGCAGTACAGTTTGCTCCTCCCACAAATTTACCGACAGTTCTGAATTTATTAGCACCAGGATCGGTTGATTTCATTAATGGAGCACCATTATTATTAGATTCAGCAAAATCAATAGATGTATTATTTAAAGCTAAAGCATTTGAACTTGCTGTGATAGAAAACAAACTAACTAACAGAGCATTACGATAAGTCATAATTTTCCTCCTTTAGGTTATGTAGATGACTCGATAGTTATTATCCGACTCATAATGCATAAGCTCTATTTAACTATCTTGTGTTGCCGTGGATACAAAACCATCAAATGAAGAAGAAAAGAAAAACTCACTGCCAGCTATTGCCAGCAATGAGTTTGTTTTTTATAGGGTTTTAATTGATTAGAATTTCCAGTTGGCATTGAAGAATACACCATTATCTTTGTGATTGCCTGATAAAACACCGTTATATCCCAGAGATAATTTAGCATTTTCATTAATGCTCAATGCTGTACCCGCTTTGATGACAGCGGCGTCACGCGCTGCTGAGACACTGTTGATAGTAAATGCTGCATTGCTATTGCTGAAACTTAATTTACTACCACGATCAACATTGCCAAATTGATGTTGCCAACCCAATTCACCATACATACCGACAGTAATTTGATTTTGCGTCTGCCATTTTTGGTCAACGCGTAAACCTAATGTAGAGAGAGTGGCATTTTTCGATTGTTTTTCGCCAGTTAATGCCGCAGCACCACCTTTCTCATTAATACCACCATTGCGGAAATTAACGTGAGACAAGTTGGCGAATGGTTCCAGATTCAACCAAGGAGCATTAATACTATAAGCTGCTTCAGTAAATATCTGCCCGGTTTGTGCGCCATATTTGGCTTTCAGATTGTCGGACTGACTGCCAAAAGCAACCGAACGTTCTGTATCAAAACGATGCCAGCTATAGGCCATACCAGTGCGTAATGCCAGAGCATTCAACTGCTTGCTAGCATATAATGCCAGATGGAAATTGTTGCTGTCGGCTGAAGTATTATAGCCACCACGCAGAGAAGAGCGGGTATAACCAGTAGACATACCGATACGCCAGTCATTCGTCAACTCTTTGTCTGCGCCCAGTAACACACCATAATTAGACATACGATAACCGTTGACTTCACTGGTATTATCGGCGCGTTGCCAGTTGCTGGTGATTTGCGCCCAAACACCATTTTTATCTGCTTTGATATCCTGATTAGTGGCTCCGCCATCTGCCTGACGTAAGCGTGTATTCAACGTATCGCGCAGATAACGGCTGCTATTGACTTGTGCAGCAGCGATATCAGCATGGATCTGTCCAGAAGACAATTGTTGGAATGCCTGGCGAGCCTGAGCAGGCGTATCAGACATTAAGATACTCTCATAAACCGGATGACCCAGATTCAGCTTATCAGCAGCATTGGCTATCGCACGTTCATTAGCGGTTTTACCCATACTGGCGAATGTAGTGGAATTACGTTTTATATCTAACATCACGCTATTAGGTTGGTAGTTAAGATGAGTACCAACGAACAAATAGTTAGGTGCAACGGTAGTAAATTGACCATTGATACCACGGTTTGCCTGTAAAATATTGTATTGCTGACCAAGCAGGCTACGAACCTCATGTTTTGAGAGTAAGTTGCTGTTGTTTTCTAACGTGACCTGTACAGCTCCACCTTTCAATACCGCTGAACCGTTGCTGGAAATACGATCACTGCGTCCTTGGGTATTTGGTGCAACTTCAACCAGATAACGTGAACCTTCCTGGAAAGTAACATTACGATCAACATTCAGTATTCCGATTGAATTTAAATTGCCTGGTGCAATATTGGCACTGGTATTGACCATAAGTGAGCCAACAGTACCACTTCCACTCAGTATTGCATCATTTTGCACAGTGACATCAGAAATTATAGAGCCACTAATTTGCAACTGGCCTTGTTCTACCCAAGTTGGCCCTTTATAAGTGCTATTTTTACCAGCAAGTTCAAGTATTCCTTTACCGGTTTTAGTCAATCCACCATGACCTGCGATATCATTACTCCAATAGTCATAGGCACACTCAATGCTATCGCATACCCGTTCTACAGTAGTACCTTTTTCCACTATTCCCCCAATTCCGGGGATATTTGCGACAAACTGAGTTTCCGTATATGAGCCGGGAATATAGAATTCAGTGGGAATATCTTTCTCAGTGATAAACATTTTAGGACCATCAATGGCATCTTTCAGGTTCAGCATTCCCCAGCCATAGAGCCGGTCAATACCTTTTTCCCCCAGATCAGTAGCAGTTGTTTTGAGAACATCAGAGATTTGCCCCGCTGTCATATAAGGAAAACGCTGCATCAAGACAGCCGCAGCTCCAACTACATGCGGGGATGCCATAGATGTGCCAGTGTAAGCCTCATAAATAGGATTAATCCCCAGTTCACCCTTACTTAAAGCATCTTCGTCTATTTTTCCATCATTTTTCGAGACAAAATCACCTGTGCTACTGTAAATTCTAGTTCCTGGTGCGGACAAGCAGTAGCTAGCGGTATATCCACAACTGGTTGATGAGACATTAATTCGATTGTCTCTGGTCAGGTTGGCTACGCTAAGGTAATTCTTTAATACATCAGGGAAGAAAAACGGCATCCCTGCATGTAACCAAGTGACGTTATAGTTGTTGGCATTTCCCGCAGCAAAAACAACCAATTTATCATGACGTGCTGCACGTAATAAGGAAGCTGATCTGATTGTTCCAAATATTGGATAGAAATCTTCCTCTGGGATTGGAGACTTACTTAACTTATCCAACATTTCTTTAATCGGGGTGGCATATTTAATGACATCGTCTAGTGTGACTTTATCATATTTTACTGTTCCATTTGGAAATCTTATAGGGTTACCATTGCTATCAGTAGCATAGCTAGGGCGAACACCCCAACTATTATTGATAACCCGAACATTACTCTGAATCATGGCTTCTGTACGATTGAACTCATTTTGCAAATATTTTGCTGTAATTAAGCCCGAATCAAATGCCACTCCGTGCATCCCTTTGCCGTCTCTGTTTGCGGCAATAATTCCTGACACATGGTTACCGTGAGCACCGAAGATGATCGTTCCATTTTTCTTTTCATCATAGTTCCAAGTATCTTCAGGACTTAATATCTTAAGTTTTCCTGTAAACTCAGAATGCTGAGTAACAGCCTCATCCAGCACACCAACATTAATCCCTTTCCCAGTATAACCACGTGCATAGGCATAATGCGCGCCAATTGCGGTTAATCCCCATTGACGCTTGAATTCCTCTGATAGCCAACTTTTAGGAGAGTTTTTCTGCCCCTGTTCTTGATATCCAGTATCGGCTATTGAAGCATTAATAGGTAATAGTCCACAAAATAATGTTACCCACAAAAATATAGGTTTTACAGTATTGTTTTTTTTCATAAGAATAGGTCCATTTTTTTACATAATGAAATCTTCCGATTCGCTATCCAATAAATAACTTTTCAGAAAATACTTATATTTAATAGGTCATTTGAGTTCATATAACTGGCAGCATTAAGTTATTCCCAAAACAGATGGATGTTGCAGAATAATCTTTAAATAATTAATTAAGATATCGAAAAAAATCTCTATAACTCGCCAGCAAGTTTCTATGAAATGATAACTAAACATCAAATGCAAGAATTTATTTAACCCACTGATAACATTTGATTTACAATAATTTAATTTTATTTTTATTTTAAATTCAATTAGATAAATTTAAATTTTCTTTTTTTACACTGATATACAGTTATTTGTTGTTAGTCACAAAATAAAAAAAATACTTCTCGGTGCTTTAATTAAGCAATCTATTATTTATTAAATGGATATTTATCAGGGTAATAAAATAAGCATGATTAATATAAAAGCATAGGAGATAAGACAAAGCTTTTATAAACCATTATTCATGTAATAATTTATGCCATATATAAAATTTATAAAATTAATTTATTCTTTAAATGGGATTTAAACCATGAATTCTCGATAAAATAATCATTAAATAAATTATAATATTAAATTAACCTGACTATTAATTTTTTCACGGTTTTATAAAAACAATAAGAGGTGAATATATGAGTAAATGGGAAGAGAAAGAACTATCTGAGTTTTTTTCACAATACAATGATATTCTTGAAATAAAATATGGTTTCACAACTATTTGTGATTTTATTAAACAACATAATTCCATAAAAAAAGTTCTTGATCTTGGTTGTGGTTCAGGAGCATTAACTCCTTTTCTTGCACCGATTGTTCCTCAAATGATCGGCGCAGATATTTCAAAATATGCAATTGAATTGGCAAGAGAAATTCATAAAGATAGTGGGGTTATATTCACTTATCCAACCGAGCTTCATCACTATACGAATGACATCCCTTTTGATACAGTAATCAGCGCTTTTGTGCTCTGTACATTAAAAACAGAAGATTCAGTCAGAGCTATTTTTCGCCAGGTAAATAGCCATGTAATTAAACATGGTTATTACATGACTCTTGATTTTAATTTGGATGCCATCGGCATAGATTTTGGCCCATTCAAAACAGGAGAAGCAGGAAAGACTTACCGTGACGGAAATACATTGTTAACGACTTTGTGGACTAAAACGGGTAAGCCGTTCTCTTTTCATGATACGTACTGGTCATTGGAAAAGCGAATAGCCTGTGCAGAAGAGGCGGGATTTTCTCTCTACCAGAAATTAATTCCTCATGTTCCAAATTTTAAGCCTCCATTTATAATATCTGTCTTCAAAAAAGAGGAAGAATTATAAGGCCCACAGAAATGATCAGGAAATTCACAGAAGCAGATATGGACGACGTTCTGACAATTTGGCTGGAGGCATCTATTAAAGCACACCATTTTGTCGCTGCTGATTTTTGGGAATCTCAGGTCGAAAATATGAGAAATCTCTATATTCCGGCTTCTGAAGTATATGTTTATGTCCAAAACGGAAAAATCATCGGTTTTTACGCACTACATGATGACGCATTGGCAGCAATTTTTGTGTTACCGGATTGCCAGGGGCAGGGAGTTGGTAGCGAATTGATAACCGATGCCAAAAATCGTAGAACAGAGCTTACCTTGGCAGTCTATCAAGAAAATGAAAGAAGCTATAATTTCTACTTATCACAAGGATTTTATGTTGCTAAAGAAGAGGAAGATGAAGCAACAGGGCATCTGGAGTATGTTATGCGTTTTCATCACTGACTAAGTAGTGTCAATTTTTTACTGTATAAAACAGCGCCGTTCTATGACTAACTCAATATCATCATAGAACATGTCAGACTACGAATTGATTATGAAGGAGAAATTTCATAATGGATAACGTTGTTACTGATATCACCACACTTGAGCAAATTTACGGAAAACCCACGGCACTTGCTGTAATTAAGGAAACGGATCATATTCATCCGATTTATCGTCCTTTTATCGAATCAGCACCATTTGCAGCATTAGCAACAATGGGTAAAGAAGGGATGGATGTTTCTCCACGTGGAGACCAACCTGGCTTTATTCATATCGAAGATGAAAAAACGTTGATTTTGCCAGACAGAAAAGGGAATAACCGAATCGATAGTCTGCGTAATATTCTGCACGATAACCGTATTGCTCTGTTACTGCTTATTCCTGGTATTGGTGAGACATTACGCATCAACGGTCGGGCAGAAATATTAATTACTCCGGAAATACTAGAGCGTTTTGCGTACCGTAACGTTTTGCCAAACTCTGTATTACGGATCACAGTAGATGCTGTTTTCTTCCAATGTAGTCGTGCCATTATACGTTCCGGTTTATGGGATGCTTCAACCCAGATTGAACGCAGTGCTTTACCCAGTCCAGGGCGTATTCTCAAAGAACTCAGTAAAAATGAGTTTGATGATGTTGGGTACGATGCAGAATTACCTCAACGGCTTAAGGACAACCTGTATTAATTCATATAAAAGATCGGTAATCCGATCTTTTATACTCGACTCATATCATTGAGCCGAGCTTAGGTTTTTAATGCTTTGATTTTTAGTAAAAATAGTTATTCTGGTCTATTTTACATACCATAGTGATACTTTTTATTTTCTTCTCTAATAACTTCACGTACATGTTTCAGAGCGTCGGCATAAGATTTTAGTAGTTTCAGTGTATAGTGAACTCGCCCTTCAAATACAGCATCATTACAAATCAAATCTGGTGAGATTAAGCTTTCACTCTGGCGGAAAATTAGGTGATCAGGCAGGAAGCAAACATGGTTATTTTTAAAACCAGTCATACGTAATTCTGAAAGAGGATAAACACCATTTGGGCCAGCAGAAACGCTAGTCAATAATGCTGGTTTATGCCCCAGTTCCGTCACAGAGCAATATAACAATAGATTTTTTAATGCTGGTGGCGCCATTCCATGCCATTCAGGAGACACAAAAATAAAGGCGTCACTTTCTCTTAAATGGTGAGCAATTGCCTGCCACGGATGTGACTCTGCTGATATATCTGTGGTATAGCCGTCATGAAGAGGAAGTTCTACATTGCACAATTCGAGGAAATTAGTATCAGTAAATCCATATTCATTACTGAGTTTTTGCAAATAGCGGGCTACACGTTGACTGCTGGAATTTTGACGTTGGCTGCCAGATATCAAAGTCAATTTCATACTGTAATACTCCTGGGTTATATGGGGTGATGAGACTGTTTGCATTCGATTTCGAGGAATAGAAAACCAAACAGCAATCATAATGATGCAGGATCTGATAAATTGAAACAGGAAAAAACCACTGTCGTTCCAAATCCAATTTATCTGCCAAAATTAGCTGAAATGGCTATAACGCAATTCCGATAATACCCAGAATAGCTGATGTAAAATTCATTATGAAATGTATCTTTATGTAAAGACAAATTAAAATAATAGCCTATATAAATTTTATCAAGTATCTTTTTTCAAAAATAAATGAATAGGGAAAAAGACATGAAGTACGATCACATTGACCGTTTACTCATACAATGGGAGCAGCAACGTCCAGACCTTGATCCTTCACCAATGGGTGTGATTGGGCGTTTATACCGTGCAAATAAAATTATCGAACAGCGATTACAGCCTATCTTCAAGGCATACGACTTGAGCGCTATTGAGTTTGATATCCTTGCGACACTACGCCGTTATGACACACCAATTACACCAACTGAGATGTATCAATCCGTTATGTTGACTTCGGGAGCAATGAGTACCCGCATTGAGCATATGGTACAACGAGGGCTGATTGAGCGTGTTGCAAATGCTAAAGATCGACGCAGTTGCAAAGTTTCTTTGACTGCGGAGGGAAGAAAGCTCATAGATAAAGTAGTTGAAAGTCATCTGGAAAATGAGAGAGAAATTCTTGGGGCGCTATCCAGTGAACAGCAAGAACAACTTGCTATGTTATTGCGTCATTGGCTGTTGACGAATGAATCCGACATTTAGGATTCCTCTGATAATTATCGCCCCATAAAAGTATCTTTTTAAGAAGATATTTCTTCATGCTATGTAAAAATAACTTTAATAAAAAGTTCGTTAAGAAATGGTGAAGACTTTGCCCCGATATGATTCAGGGCAAAGTCTGGGAGGCTAATGTTTAGAATTTCACGTTAAATCTGGCCCAATAAGTACGACCAGGTTCATTTACTGACGTATTGGCCGAATAACCAAAGCCACTATTTCCTGCCAGATTGAGGTGTTCGCTGTAAGTTCTGTTAAAGATATTGTCAACACCGGCACTAATCTGAATATTTTTAGTCACCTTATAAGCAGCATTCGCAGAGAAGACGGTAAAACCAGCACTACGGTTAAAATCTTTCCCGACAACGTTACCTTCATTGATTGCAACCCGGTTCTGACTGCTGACTAAACGCAGCAAGCCGCTGCTTGTCCAATCACCATATTCCCAGGTCAAACCTAAGCGCGCCTCCAATGGTGGCGTTTGGGGTAATGGGCGATGGTTGGAAGTGTTTTGTGCCCAGGAATAAGCCAGACTTGCATCTGTTTTCCAGTTATCATTCAGATGGTAAGCAACCCCCATTTCTCCACCCCAAATAGTGGCATCCACGTTACTTGCCTTGCTGACTTTATTGTCAGCATAGTGAAATAGAATAAAGTCATCAATCTTACCAACATAAGCTGAAATCCAGCCTTTCAGGTTGTGATCGTTATAATGTGCACCAATATCTAACTGCGTTGTTTTTTCTGTTTGCAGTTTCTTGAAAGCATTACCTTTAGAACGGAATAGTTCCCAATAATCAGGGAAACGTTCGGTATAGCCTACGCCGGTATAAAACATAACCGGGAGCTCTTTCAGGTTATGTTCAAATCGGACAAAACCTGCTGGTAAAGTATCTGTTCGTGCTTCCTGAGTGTCTTGAGTGTATTTATTGACTAAAACACGATCCAAACGCGCACCACCGATGACTTTACTTTGTTCAGTTGCATCCCAGGTTAGCTCGCCGAAAACACCATAATCACGGAATCGTGCATCTTTTTGGGATTGATTGCGGTGGGTATTGGTCTGCATATCCACACCGCTCTGTAATCTGAAATCTTCCCAGAGCCATGTTCCCATCATACGGCCACCAAAAGTACGGCGATCCAGTTGGTGGGCCATCTTCATATTCATACCATGACCACCGCTGTGTCCTCCATGTGCCATAGGGTGAGTACCATGTTTCATATGACTATCACCGTGCCCCATATGGCCACCATGTCCCATGTCCATTTCTGGAAGAGAAGGGCGGGATAAGTTATCCATCACATGGCGGGTAGAGTTGTAATAAAAGTTGGTTTCAAACTTATCAAACACATCGCCGATATTCGACTTTTCAAAACGTACTCCCAAACTTTCACGTTTGAATTTAGAGCCATCCATCCCACGTCCGGCATAACGTGCTTTTCCATCACCTTGCCCTGCGCTTAATTCCAGCAATGTATCTTCATCAGGCGTCCATCCCAACGCGACATCGGTATTCCATTTATTCCAGTGGGAAGGAACACGGTATCCGTCACCATCTTTATAATCATTAGAGCGAGATTTATTGCCAATAAAACGCATATAACCATGCTGATTACCGAAGCTCAGATCTGCGTTACCATCCCAACGTCCGTTAGAACCAACAACTGTGCTGGCATTGCCTGTAGCACCAGGTTCTTCAAATTGCGGGCGGGAGCGTTCGAAGCGGATAGTTCCCGCTGAATTTCCCGGTCCCCAAAGAACAGTTTGTGGTCCCTTGACCAGACTCAGTACATCATAACTCTCCGGTGAAATGTAAGAACTTGGAGCATCCATTCTTGATGGACAAGAGCCCAGAATTTCACCATCGTCAATCAACATCCGCAAGCGAGAACCAAACATACCGCGAAATACAGGGTCACCATTAGTTCCACCGTTACGGATCTGGGAAAATCCGGGGATAGTTTTCAGGTAATCCGAACCATCGCTGGCAGGCACAGGCTGACGAGGTGTTTTAAGTGAAGAGAAAACACTAAGTGGTGAAACAGCCGGCGCGGTTACGGTTATTACTGATTCACTCTCATGGATGGTGTGTGAGTCTTTCGTCTCTTCAATCTGATCTTTCGTGACAGCTAAGCTGCTGGCCGGCATAAAGAATGCAATCGCTAAAGCTGTGGCCAGAGGAGAGACGCGAAATAATTGTGTACTAGACATGAAAAATATCCCTTAATTAATGAGTAACAAATCCTGTTTTTGAATTTGTTTAAAGCAATCCCGACCTGCCTTATGAAAAATGACGTAAGGCAAGGAAAATAAATGATTTATTTCAAGTAAGCGGATTAATTAAGGGGTGGGGCACGTGGTTGTGACTCGCCATAGAACAACCGGATCGTCGGGCCAGAAAAACATGGTGCTGGTGGTGCACGGGAAATCGTCAATGTCAGCAGGAGAAAAGAAACGAATGTTCCCGACAACAACGGCAGATTAATCAGTAACTGGCAATAACCACAGGCAATATCGTCCATCAATCCCATATGGACATGATCGACGCCATGATGATTCATGGTATCTGATAAAAAAGATGCCTGATGATGATTACTGTTTTGCATATCAGGCATCGACATACCATGACATGCTTCACTTTTTATACCACGGCTGTGCTCCAGTGTTTTTGATACCACCGGAGCGATGAACAACATCATAATCGCCAATAAGGCAACTAACGCTGGTGTTCTGCGTTGTGATAGATGAAAGAGTGATAACAAACTAATAATCCAGATCAATGCTGACGATTGGGTGCCAATCTTACTGCATTTTTATTGGCTTTGTTAAAATATTTTGGGGACTTTTGATTCGTACGTCAGTATTAGCATATTTAGAGTTTATAATTGCATTAAATATCCGCAATAATTTCAAATTAAAATCAGTTAATTGTCTACAATTCGTTGGATACTTTGCTGGAATTAGTTTCATTTGTATGAGTAAATTCATAACTAATGATTCGATAAATGAGATTTAACTTTAATATCATTTTATTGCAAACTTGTTGTTACAACTTTTTGTTACAATCCTAATATGAGGAGTTACAAAATGTCAGATAGCAATACCATTCAAACTCATTCCTGTCATGCTGATTCTTTCCAAGACCTGAACCTGAAAGCACATTGGATGCCGTTTAGTGCTAATCGTCAATTTCAACAAGATCCACGGCTGATTGTCTCTGCGGATGGGCATTGGCTAATGGATGATAAAGGTCGTCGCATTTATGACAGCTTATCGGGGTTATGGACTTGTGGAGCGGGTCACTCACGTTCGGAAATCCGTCAGGCTGCTTCAGAACAACTCGGCACGTTAGATTATTCTCCAGGTTTCCAATATGCTCACCCTCTGTCATTCAGATTGGCAGATAAAATCGCCCAACGGATGCCCGGTAATTTAAACCATGTCTTTTTTACCAATTCAGGTTCAGAGACTGCTGATACAGCATTAAAAATAGCGTGTGCCTACTGGCGTATAAAAGGACAAGCGACAAAAACCAAATTGATTGGCAGAATGCGTAGCTATCATGGTGTTAATGTCGGTGGGACAAGTCTTGGTGGTATTGGTGGGAATCGCAAGATGTTTGGCCAAATGATGGATGTTGATCATCTGCCCCACACTTTGCAGAGTAATATGGCATTCACCAAAGGGATTCCATCAACAGGTGGCCCTGAATTGGCCGATGAGTTATTGAAGCTCATAGAACTACATGATGCCAGTAATATCGCTGCCGTTATCGTTGAACCTGTTGCCGGCTCTGCTGGCGCGATTATCCCGCCACAAGGTTATTTACAGCGTTTGCGGGAAATATGTACCCAACACAATATTTTGTTAATCTTTGATGAAGTTATTACTGGTTTTGGCCGTATGGGATGTTGGACAGCCGCAGATTATTTCGGTGTTACTCCGGATATTCTCAATTTCGCCAAACAGGTTACTAACGGGGCTATCCCTCTTGGCGGAGTCACTGTTTCCAGTGACATCTATGATGTTTTCATGTCACAACCACTCCCTGAACACATGATCGAATTCAACCACGGCTATACTTATTCAGCTCATCCCGTTGCCTGTGCTGCTGGTTTGGCCACTTTAGAAATATTGGAAAAAGAAAACCTGATCCAACAAGCTGCTGAATTAGTCCCTCATTTTGAACAAACACTACACGGACTCGAACATTGTCCAAATGTTGTTGATATTCGTAACTGTGGCTTGATTGGAGCAATTCAAATCGCGCCACGTGACGATGATGGAAATGTTCGTCCTTTTGAAGCGGGTATTGCGCTATGGAACGCGGGTTTTTATGTCCGGTTTAGTGGCGATACTCTGCAATTTGGTCCGATGTTTAATACTAAACCCGATGATCTTGACCGTTTATTCAATGCAGTGGGTGATGTTTTACATCGGATTAAGTAAAGGAAGTCGGAAGTATGAAAACAATTACGCATCTCATTAATGGTGAAATGACCACTGCTGGTGGCAGAACTTCAGCGGTATTTAATCCTGCAACGGGTGCTGTGATACGGCAAGTTGAAATGGCAAATACGGCCACTGTACAAAACGCAATTGCTGCCGCGAAAGCGGCACTCCCTGAGTGGCGTAATACGCCACCCGCTAAACGTACCCAGATTTTGTTTCGTTTTAAGCAGTTGCTTGAACAACATGAAGATCAGATCATCACACTAATTAGTGAAGAGCACGGCAAAACCCTTGAAGATTCTGCGGGAGAATTGAAAAGAGGTATTGAGAATGTCAATTTTGCTATTGGGGCACCGGAATTATTAAAAGGCGAATTCAGCCGTAATGTCGGGCCGGAAATTGACTCATGGAGTGATTTCCATGCTGTCGGTGTCGTGGCTGGCATTACTCCCTTTAATTTTCCGGCAATGGTTCCGTTATGGATGTACCCTCTGGCTATTGCGTGTGGTAATACTTTCATTCTTAAACCTTCTGAGCGTGTACCTGGCTCAGCATTATTCATTGCAAAATTACTCCATCAGGCAGGGTTGCCAAATGGTGTGCTGAATGTGGTCAATGGTGATAAAGAAGCTGTTGATTGTCTGATTGAATCACCAGATGTTAAGGCAATGAGTTTTGTCGGTTCAACAGTTGTTGCTGAATATATTTATAGTGAAGGCGCACGTCGTGGAAAACGGGTGCAAGCACTGGGTGGGGCAAAAAACCATGCTGTTATTATGCCTGATGCAGATTTAAATAATGCAGCTACTGCCTTGATAGAAAAACTCATACCTCAAGTTGAGGCGTTAAAAATCGGGGCAGGTGCAGCAGGCGGGCTGGATATGGGGCCGTTGATTACCAAAGCACACCTTGAGAAAGTTTCAGCTTATGTCACAGAGGGTGTTAAAGCTGGTGCCAGGTTAATTGTCGATGGGAGAGATTTCTCTGTTATCGGCCACGAAAACGGCTTCTTTATCGGTGGTTGTCTGTTTGACCATGTGACACCAGAGATGCGAATTTATCAGGAAGAGATCTTCGGGCCGGTTTTGTGTATTGTCAGAGTGTCCAGTTTGGAAGAAGCGGTTGCACTCATTAATGCCCATGAATATGGTAATGGCACTTGTGTCTTCACAAATGACGGCGAAGTTGCCCGGTTATTTGCAAATGAAATTGAAGTAGGCATGGTAGGTATTAACGTTCCATTACCAGTTCCGGTTGCTTACCATAGTTTCGGTGGCTGGAAACGGTCATTATTTGGTGATTTATATGCTTATGGCCCGGATGGTGTACGTTTTTACACTCGCCGGAAAACTATCACACAACGTTGGATTAAGCAGGAACGTCATGAAGTGGCTCAGTTCTCTTTCCCAAGTAATCATTAAACAATAACCGATCTGAGCGGTATCTTACCGCTCAAATTCCGTCCATATTTTCCCCTGAAAAGAGTTTGTGAGTGAACATTCGATTTGTGAATCCCTGCACAAAGCCTGATGAAAATCGCAAACTTAAAATAAATTTTAACTATTATTATCTGTCGTGTGTATTCTCCATCTTAAACCTAAAAAAATTAACTGAGGCGAAAATGAAATTACGTAATAAGATCGAAGCCCTGATTGAGCTGAATGAAGATTCCAAAATAGCAGCAGATAAGATATGTAAGCTTTTTGAAAAAGAAATGACTGGAAGTATGAGCGGGAATGGTTGGTTAGATGAAGACGAGTTATTAGAAATATTAGAGGAAATATTCGGAGATGAAGATGATGAGGACGAAGGTTTATTCTCATAAACCGAAAAAGTTTTCTTCTTCTCTCTCCTGACATGACATGAAGTCCACCCCCTGCTTTAAAAATCGTAGAAATATAGTTTCCATTGGGAAACTATAATCATTAATTTGTTTTTATATCCCCCGTAAATTTTCTAACAAACACAAAATATGATTCCCATTTGGAAATCATTTGTTGCGGTGCTATAGTCAGCCACCTGACAGAATAAATGAGTGTTTTTTCCCCGGTGTTGGTATGAATTACGCGTAAAAGGTGAATTAAATGAGAAATCATGAACAAAACACAATTGAAATTCGTGGTGCGAGACAAAATAACCTTAAAGGAATTGATCTGTACATTCCTAAAAACGTTATCACTGTATTCACGGGTGTTTCAGGTTCAGGTAAAAGCTCCCTTGTGTTTGGTACAATTGCCGCGGAATCTCAAAGACAGCTCAATGATACTTTCCCGCCTTATATCCGGCATCGGTTGCCATACTATGGTCAGCCGGATGTGGATGAGATAAATAACCTCACTACTGCAATTATTATTAACCAAAAACGTATTGGTGAAAATGTACGTTCTACGGTTGGTACGGCATCAGATATTTATACTTTGCTGCGACTTTTGTTTTCCAGGGTCGGTAAACCCTTTGTCGGTTATTCCAATATCTTCTCGTTCAATCATCCATCAGGTATGTGTCCAAACTGTGAAGGATTGGGCATTGCCAGCAACATAGATATTGAAAGACTGGTGAATGAAAACAAGTCATTGAATGAAGGGGCAATTCAATATTCCACATTTGCGCCGGGTACTTGGCGGTGGCGCCGATATGTTCATTCTGGTTTGTTTGATAATGACAAGAAAATTGCTGATTACACTACAGAAGAACACCGACTTTTACTTTATGCGGATAACGTCGTACCGACAACGCCTTCCCCTGATTGGCCTAAATCTGCCCGATTTGAAGGCGTTATTACCCGATTTACGCGCAGTTATCTGGTTAAGGATAGCAAAGAGCATAAAAGCGAAGAATTTCAGGATATTGTTTCAATGAAACAGTGTTCTGTCTGCCACGGGCAGAGACTCAATAAGCGTATCCGTTCATGTTTAATTCAGGGTAAGAGTATCGGTGATTGTGTAGATATACCAATTGTAGAGCTGAGGCAATTTATAGCGACGTTGAATGATCCTTCAGTAAATACACTGCTCAATGCTTTAAAAGCACGCTTAGTGTCAATGTGCTCTGTTGACCTTGGCTATTTAAATCTTAATCGCTCAACAACAACATTATCAGGAGGAGAATCTCAGCGTTTAAAGATGGTGCGTCATTTAGGCAGTAGTCTCACCGGAATGACTTATATCATTGACGAACCCAGTACTGGTTTGCATCCGGCTGATATTACAAAACTTAATACACTGATTCGGCAACTACGTGATAAAGGTAATACTATTTTAATGGTCGAACATGATCCTGATGTCATTAAAATTGCAGATCATGTGATTGATTTAGGTCCCGGCGCAGGAGACAACGGTGGAGCCGTGACTTATCAAGGCGATCTTAATGGATTACGTATCTCCGGGACATTAACCGGAAAATATTTGTCCCAAATAACCCATCTCAACCGAACCCCGAAAGAACCTGTTAGCTATCTCCCCATCAGAAATGCAACATTGCATAATCTAAAAGAAATTTCTATTGATATGCCGATGGGTGTAATGCTTGCTATCAGTGGTGTGGCTGGTTCAGGTAAAAGTTCCTTGATTATGGGGGAGGTTGTTCCTAAATGTATAAATGCTGTTGTTATTGACCAAAAACCTCTCCATACCTCTAAGCGTTCTCATATTGCATCATGGAGCGGGGTTTTTGATCATATTCGGGAACGCTTTGCATTGGCTAATAATGTGACCAAATCATGGTTTTCACCCAATGCCAGAGGGGCATGTCTGGAGTGTAACGGATTAGGCGTAATTGAAACTGATTTGGCTTTTATGGATTCTGTTACCTTGCCTTGTGAGGCTTGTCAGGGGCAGAAATACAATAAAAAATCCTTAAATTATAGGTATAAAGGTAAAACGATTGTTGATCTGATGAATATGAGTATTGCTCAGGCCACAAGTTTTTTTGAGGGAGATAGTCAAATCCACCCAACATTACTACATATTAAAGATGTTGGATTAGATTATATGCGGCTTGGGGAGTCTCTTGATCATTTATCCGGTGGAGAATGCCAAAGATTGAAACTTGCATCTTACCTTAATAATAAAGGTGATATTTATGTTTTTGATGAACCGACAACCGGGCTTCATCCTTCAGATGTGGCAGTCCTTATTAAGTTATTTCGCCGTCTTGTAGAGCAGGGAAACTCTGTCGTGATCATTGAACACAACATAGACATTATTGCGGAAGCAGATTGGATAATTGATTTAGGTGAAGGTGCGGGAACCGATGGTGGACGAGTGATGTTCAGCGGCACACCACAGGAAATGTTTGAACAGGGTAATTCATTGACAGCCGAATATTTACGCCAGCATTGCCATAAAAAATAGTTTTATCTTAAATATTGCCTTTAATCGCTGTATTTGCATCAGACTATCCTAAACAACCCATTACAGAGGATTGTTTTCCGGATCACCCTGATTCTCTCTCTATTGGTTATACCCAAAGTAAATGGGTAGCTGAACAATATATACAACAAGCCAGAACTCAAGGTGTCGATATCAATGTTTATCGAATAGGGCGAATATCCGGTGACAGTGTCACTAGCGCATGTCAGGAAGATGACTTTCTGTGGCGTCAGATTAAAAGTTTTATCCAAATGGGAATTGCTCTATACCCAGAATTATTAAATACAGATCTATTGCCTGTTGATTTTGTCAGCCAACTCATTGTTACATTGTCAGTTTCCAATAACATACCCGGTCATCATAATTTCCATTTATTTCACCTTAAAGGTACTGACTTTACCCTTGTGTATCTGGCACTTGAATACAAAGGGTATAACATCAAAACTGTTTCTCAGTCAGTTTGGTTGGAAAAACTCGAAAAAATGGTCATCAATGGCGATGATGTGGCATTAGGTTCATTAATATAAGTGACTGTGAAGTAATTTTCTTCCTTGATTTTTACTGTTCTTTAGCCGTATATATGCCTGGTGGATTTCAAGTTGTATCCAAAGTTCAGGTTATATAAGAAGGTCATATGAAAACGGATAATCAGAATACTTATGATGTGGCAATGACACCTTTTGAAGATGCATTAAGCAGATTCCAGTGTGTTCTTGTCGCAAGAAGAACCATTACAAATCCGGAAGGTGTCTCCTGGGCACAATACGATACCTTATATTTACTTCGACAGCATCAACTCATAAAACCCAGTGTTATTGGTGAAAAGCTTGGTTTTACCCGTTCAAAAACATCTAAGATCCTGCGTTCACTAAAAGATAAGGAACTGATTGAACAAGAAGCAGGGGAAAGCGATAAGCGTGAATTGGTGACTAAATTAAGTCAGAAGGGATTAATGTTTTTACAGCGGGTAGAATCCAGCAACCACAATATGGCTGATATTGTGGTTGCTAATATGTCTCAAGGCGAAATTGCTATATTTACAGAGCTGTGTAATCGTGCAGCAGATCTTTTATATGCGCAAACACTGACTTGAAATTAATCCAGCTCAGCTAACTTCGCAATCTCTGATTCGAAAACTAAAAACCTGGCTCGCAGATCCTTCAACTCTGTCGATTGTTCTTCTGGGGTTAGAAAAGAGTATTGAATGCTATTAAACACAGTTTTCTTGATATCTGCATATGATGGTTTGTAGTTTATGGCAAAGGTTACAAATTCCTGAGTTAAGTCACTACGAAGAACCCCAGGGTCATCAGTTGATATCACGAAAGGAACACCATGACGTTGATAAAGTTTTATCGGATGGTTGTTTCCTTTTATTCCTAGAATAAAACCATTACTTGTCAGGTTTATTTCAATAGGTATTTTCTTTTCTCTCAGTATGCTGAGTAATTCCAATGTATTCTCCTCCCTGGCGATAGCAACACCGTGACCGATCCTATCAGCTCCTGCAATATCTACAGCATATTGAATATGATTTGCCAACTCCTCTGGTGGAACCATTCCGTTAACCAGCTCACCCGCATGCAGAGATAAATAAACATCAGGGAAAAGGGTTTTTAAATACCGAAACATCAACATGTGCAACTTATAGTCACGCATTGAGATATAACCATTTTCCGCTCCAACGATATTCACACCGACAATCTTTTTGCTGGCATGTGCTGCCGAAAATGCTGAATATAAACTTGAGAATACAATAGCTCGTGGCTCATCACGATAAGCATAGGCTTGAATTCGAACACGAAATTTATCATCGTCCATCCCAGAAATCGCAGCTTCTCCTGTTTGGATGTAGTTAGATATACTTTTCGTAAAATTTGGATCCTTAGCCATAAACTCCGCATAGGGAGCCAGCGCTGCGAAAACGACGCTTTCATCGGCATTCGGATCTAACGTATCAAGCACTTTTGCAAGATCTGGATATTCAACAGAAGGCGCCTCTTGTAAGATAACTTCCAAATACTGAACGTTTTCATATTTGGCCCGATTTTTTAATTTAGTAAATCCAGCCATTAAATCTTGATCTGCTAATGAGCTGAAATAACTAAAGGCGTCAAAAAAGTGCTGATCCGGAGCCTTCTGTACATCATAGTGGTTATAGAAATCTTTGGTTGACCATACCTCCAATAATTTTCGGTAGAAGGTATTATTTGCGATGACCTCATCCTTATCGAGACAAAATTGCTGACTTCCCTCCGGGAGTTGATTTTTCTGACGTGTTTCTACCTGATAAATCTCTATTTTAAATTTCGGCTCAGATCTATCATAAATGCAATATCCTTTATCACCTAACCAGTCAAGATAGCTTTCTACAAACATTGCACCAGAGTAATGAAGATGAATATCTGCACCCTTAGGCATCATTCTCATTGCCATGGTTAGCTCTGCAATATTCGGATTATTAGTTTCAATCAGATTACTGAAGAAACGCGCAGTGGCTGCTTCATTTTTCTTATCTAAAACTGTGTTTACTTCATCAGCATTAACCAAACAAGAAAATAACATCAATAAAATGGCTACAATAGGTAAAGCATTCATGAACTTTTTCCTGGTTTCGATGTTTGTTGAGTGAATTACAGGTGTACCAAGAGAGAAGTAGTACTACCTTTTAATCTCTTAGGGTCTAATTCCCCACTGCAAGCGGCCGGGGTTCTTCATTAAGGAGAATATATCAGTATCAACGCCACCCATGATGTCTTTGTCGGAAATTTACTCAACAATAAAATTTATAATTCTTAATTAAGAATTAAGTTACTAAAAATAGATACCTACATTATCAGGTACATCAACACCATATTAACGTATGTTGAATCATTTTTTAATGACACAGGCTCAGTGCCATATATTTCGAAACCAAATTTTTTATATAAATTTATAGCTGATACATTTTCTTCAACAACAGCTAATGATATTTGTTTAACATTTCCCTCCAGAATAGCCATCAATTTTCCAATAAGTTTTTCTCCTATTTTCAAACCTCGACAGTCAGGTTTGACATAAAACCCCCAAATAGTCCCTTTATGTGAATTTTTATACCCAACACCTCGTTGAAACCTGATCATTCCAACTAATTTATTATTTAAATAGGCTCCTAACACCAGAGAATCAGTTAATATGGTTACAAATTCCTGTTCACTTTTGGTATGTTCTTCTTCATATGTTAAACCAAAAGCATCAGGATCAGAACGTAGAGCTTCGAATCTAAGCTGTTGATATGCTGCAACATCGTTTTTTGATAATACTCTGATAAGCGGTGAAAATCCCATACTGTTTCCTGGTTATGTTCTAACTAAGAGATGTTATAAACAAATTTTGTTAAAATGGCATTAATATTTATGATCATGTGATTTATATATTGATGTTCTCGCAAAAGCCAAGGGAAAAATTCTGAATTCAAATAGTAATAGTAGACGACTGGTCTATTATAAAAAAGGAAATCTTATGTCTGACAATAGCATTCGCACCGATCTTTTCTCACCAACTAAACTAGGCGAAATTGAACTTACTAACCGTATAGTTATGGCACCTTTAACACGCAGCCGTGTGAATCAGGAAGGTGTACCGAAGGAACTCAACGTAACATATTATGTTCAGCGTGCCAGTGCAGGTCTGATTATTTCAGAAGCAACCAATATTTCAGCACAGGGACGCGGCTATGCGATGACTCCCGGTATCTGGACAGAAGAGCAGGTAGCTGCGTGGAAAAAAGTCACCGATGCTGTTCACATTGCTGGTGGCAAAATGGTGATGCAATTGTGGCATGTCGGGCGTTGTTCTCATGTCGATTTACAACCTAACGGAGAACCGCCGGTAGCACCGTCTGCTATTAAAGCCGATGGTAATGTTTACACTGAGAACGGAATGCAGGAAGTTTCCATGCCACGTGCACTGGAGACCAATGAGATCCCCGGCATTATCGAGCAATACGGACATGCTGCTGAATACGCCAAGCGTGCAGGATTCGACGGTGTAGAAATCCATTCAGCCAACAATTATCTACTGGAACAATTCATACGTGATTCAACTAACCATCGTACCGATCAGTACGGCGGCTCTATTGAAAACCGAGTTCGCTTGGTTCTGGAAGTTGTTGAAGCTGTCACCGGAGTTTGGGGCAGTGGTCGGGTTGGTATCCGGCTGTCCCCAGTGACAACTGAAGTAGGAAACACACCGCTTGATAGTGATGTAATGGCAACTTATGGCTATCTGATTCGACAACTTAACCAGTTCAAACTGGCTTATCTACACTTTGTTGAAGGGACTACAAAAAAAGACCGTGTTATTCCTAAAGGCATTGATTTAGATAAATTAAGGTCATGGTTTGAAGGTGCTTACATCGGCAATAACGACTACGATCTGGAAATGGCTATTTCCCGCCGGTCGGAAGGAAAAGTTGACGCGGTTGCATTTGGTCGTCCGTTTATTTCCAACCCTGATTTGGTCGAACGTTTGCGTTATGACATTGAACTGACCAGTGTCAATCATGACTCCTATTATGGTAGTGGGGCAAAAGGTTATACCGACTGGCCGAAAGCGAATTACTAATCTGATGCTGACAGGCGGCTTAATTGAGATGTTTCAGTGTGGCCGCCATATTTTCTCTTCTCCTTCTTTATCATTCTTTTTGTAACTTAATTCGATAAATATCAAAAATAATTAACTTTGTGACTTTTTATAAAACAATTCATTTACGTGAAACTATTTACCGTTGCAGGCAAATTATTTAGTTTACTCATGGTGAAAATAAACCTAAAAAACAAAGGTTATTATTATTTTAATAAACCGTTATTATTTTATTAATAATAATTATGAATAAAATAATAAGGTTTATTTATTATAACAAGGAGTATTTATGAACAGCATGAAAATATTGAATATATTAATTTTATCTATCTCAACAATGATAGCATCAAACTCTCTAGCCAATGAGGTTAGAGCCAGAAATTTCGGCATTCCTTTCTCTGGAAAAACCGGAAAATATAATGCAATTACCGATGTGAATGGTGTAAAAGTTGGCTATTCAACTATCATTGAAGGTGATGGAAAACTAGAAGTTGGCAAAGGCCCGGTAAGAACAGGTGTGACAGCGATATTACCCAGAGGAAAAAATTTTAGCCCGGTATTTTCCGGCATATTCTCTTTAAATGGAAACGGAGAGATGACAGGCAGTCAATGGATTGAGGAAAGTGGTTTTCTGGAAACCCCGATATTAATAACCAATACTCATAGTGTCGGTATTGTCAGAGACTCAACAATTAGCTGGATGATTGATAACAATCTAATATCACCACTAAAAGATGATTTATTTTGGTTACTACCCGTGGTTACAGAAACATGGGATGGAATATTAAATGATATAAACGGTATGCATGTAAAAAAAGAACATGTATATCATGCATTGAATAGTGCTAAATCAGGCATTATAAAAGAAGGAAATGTCGGTGGCGGAACTGGAATGAACCTCTTTAATTTTAAGGGCGGAACAGGTACTTCATCAAGGGTTTTAGATAAAACAGACGGGGGATTTACTGTCGGGGTGCTTGTTCAGGGTAATTTTGGATTTAGAGATGACCTTATTATCTCAGGGGTTCCGATTGGTAAAGAAATCCAAGATATTACTCCGATATATTATGGGGATAAGAAAAAAATAAAAGATGCTGGATCTATAATAGCTGTGGTAGCTACAGATGCACCATTAGCACCTCACCAATTAGAAAAAATAGCTAAAAGAGTATCCCTTGGACTTGCAAAAGTAGGTGGTGTAGCCCGTAATACCAGTGGTGAAATATTTATTGCATTTTCTACTGCAAATAATGGTGCATTTTCCAGAGAGGATATAAAAACAGTAGAAATATTACCAAATGACAAGCTGGACCCGTTATATGAAGCAACCATAAATGCAACGGAAGAGGCCATAATTAATGCGATGTTCGCAGCCAAAACAATGGTTGGTAGAAATGGTAATACTTCATATGCTATTCCTAAAGACAGAGTTAAAGAAATATTAAAAAAATATAACCTAACCTGTAAGTTGATTGTAGTCGGGCCTCGCTCATAACTTCTCGGTTCTGTTGCTGAAAGATAATTATAGCTCCCGTCCTTACAGGCTATTTCTTGATTATTTTCTCGGTAAAATCACTAAATATAAACATTCTAAAATAGATGAGTAATAATAATGAAAAAACATCTTGGGAAAAGAATAGGGTAGCAATGCGAAAAGTGTTGCTACCACATTTCGGTTTATGATGACGAATTTTTATGGAAAACGACGCTTAATTACTGTTTGAAACAGCGCTCTTGCTTTGTAACTGATACCAGCTTTTAATGTCTTTAATAATTGTTGCAGCATGATAATTTCCATCACTATCCTTGAAAAAGTGGTCTAAGCCATCATAGGTCTTAAAAGAAACCTTTGGATTATCAATAGCTACCATCACCTTTAGTATCCCAGCCGCATCAGTATTATTATCACTCATACACTGGATAACAAATAGTGGGGTTTTACTGGATTGGATCAAGCTCTGATTATCAATGGATAACGACTCATACCACCAGTTTGCGCCATGTCCACTGACTACCATGCCAGCAGGCAAGTTATTTTTCTTTGCTGTTTCCGCAAAATTTTTAAAACTGTTAACTGCTTCATCGGACATTTCTGCCGGAGTTTCATGCCTGATGCTATGGATAACATCATCAATAAAGAAACGTCCACCACCATTAATCGAAATCGCAGCAGTAATAAAATCTGCATTAGACGCTATCATATTGCTAACAAGAGCGCCTTCACTTCCTCCAATAAGGACAATATGATGATATTTGTTTTTTAATTGATTTAATACGGCAAGATAATCTTTAACGCGTTTTGATGGTGAATCATTCTGAATATATACTTGTGGACATGCCGAATCATCAACTTCAACCCCATCTTTGCCAATACGGCTATCAAGCCCTGCTTTTTCTACTAAGAGAATATCATTCTCAGGGAAAGTAGCGCCAAAATTTTCTATCATTTTCCGGTTATTGATAACACTGTTACAATCAGAGCCCTGAATCAGGACAAGAAGATCGTCAGAATGTGTGCTATTTCTTTTTATCAAATAATAAGTAATTTCTTTGCCATCATTTCCCCGTAAACTATATCTAATCTCTTCAGCCATAGATTGCATAGACATTGAGGTTAAAACAAATACGATGTAAATAAGTATTTTTTTCATAATATCCTGACCATTCTAATTAAGATAAAGTTATGTGAGATAGCCACAATACACAAATTAACGGATAAGGTAGCAATCTTATGACAGCATTTCAAAGTAATTCAGTTCACTCTGTATTTGAACATTATGCATTGAAATGTCGTTCACTTATAAATTGAGGAAAAAGAGATAAAGGCTTAATTTTTATTTGTGATAATAAATAAGGAGATAATTTATAATGTTAATAAACACAACCTATCGCGTGGCTGCCGTTCAAGCCGCCCCTGTTTTTCTTGATTTGGAAGCAACTGTTGCAAAAACCATCTCACTTATTGAGTCAGCAGCCAGTCAAGGTGCTAGTTTGATTGCTTTCCCTGAAACCTGGATACCAGGTTATCCGTGGTTCATATGGTTAGATTCACCTCTTTGGTGCACTCAGTTCATCAAACAGTATCACAACAATTCATTAGTACTTAATAGCCTGCAATATCAAAGAATTGATCAAGCTGCTGCCGATCATAATATTATGATAGTTCTTGGTTTCAGCGAGAAAGATAACGGTAGCCTTTACATTTCTCAATCTATTATCGACCAACTGCTCTTGGTAAAGTTGGTGCTTTAAACTGCTGGGAACACAAAGCCCGCAAAGATCAACTTTAGCGCCGTATGTTAGCGAGCAACTGAATTAGGGAAGGGCAGTAATATCATTTATATGCCCGCCTGATTTAGGCGGGTAGCCAATAACTGTAATTACGGCGCTACATGATACCGACAAGCTATTCCAATTCGATTTAACGCATTCATCATAATAGCCAACCATTCGATTGCTGCGACCTGTGTATCGCTCCATAATTCCGCTGCTTTTTGATAAATATCATCTGGGATATGCTCATTTTGTATTTCTGTTACCGCCTCGACTAACATCAGTGCTGCCCGTTCTTTTTCTGTGAAATATTCTGTTTCTTGCCATGCCGTAAGCAGGGCAACTTTATCAATAGATTCATTCTGCTGTAAGGCATCTCTGGTATGTAATCTGATACAAAATGCACATCCATTAATCTGAGAGATACGCAATTTTAATAGATGGCAGAACCCCTCAATAATTCCCACAGATAAAGCTGCTTTATCTATTTCAGCATTTACTGATAGCAGTTGCTGATAAATATCAGGGAACGTTTTTGCTAAAGAAATACGTGTCATAATACTTTCCTTTTAACTTTCCATTAGGTAAGAATCATTATAAAGTAGATAGGTTTCACTTTCTGACACCTTTTTTAAGGATTCATGATGAAAAAAACAGTGCTATTGCAACAGATGCAACTTTTTTTACAGGGCAGGCAGAAAGTAACCTTAAATGAACTTATGCAAGAATTTAATTTATCCCGCAGTAGTGCGATACGTTATATTTCTGCTTTAGAAGAGTTGGGCGTTCCTTTATATTCTGAGCGGGGAAGGAATGGGGGGTATGTTATTGCCCCGACATATCGGTTAACTCCGGTCAGGTTTAGTGCGGATGAAATTCATGCAATGTTATTTGCTATTTCAGGTAAGCATGTTCTGCAATCCACGCCTTTCAATCTGCAATTTCGCAGTATTTCTGAAAAGCTAAAGCAGGTTCTGCCCCATGATGAAAAAATAAAGGAAGATAAATTACGCAAGCACTTAGGTGTACGTACTGTAAAGCAGGTCAATCCGATCAGAAAACTGGATATGTTGCTAAACCATATTCTGCAACAGGAAAATCTAGAGATAACTTATCATAACGAAACGATTTTTATTTATCCTATTGCAATGTGGTTTGAAACCGGAAAATGGTTTTTAGCTGTGTTTGATTATGAAGAACAAGATTTACGTGTGTTACGTTGTAACGTAATCCAGTCATTTCATCCAACGACAAAATTATTAACCGCTTCTGAAAATATTCATCTTACGGATTTTCATTTGTTCAACTTTGATCAGTTAAGGCAGGAACAACAGCAACATTATTTTCAGATTAAAATAAAAAGCTCAGGTATTGAGCATTATCACGGAAAACCATTCTCACATATTGTTCTGCAATTAACTGATGATAATAGTGCGTTAATATCTGGCCACTATCATCAGGAAGAGCTTGGCTATCTGTTGGATTATATCAATGGTTTTTCTCAGCATTTGATTGATATAGAGCCAGAAAAATTAAAGCAAATTTATATTGATGAAGTTAAAGTGCGCTTGCATCAACTGGAGTAAGCGCTTTTTTGAGAATCTTATATTTTCTTACCTTCATATTTGCCAACATAAACATTCATGCCACAGATATATAGTTTTTTGAAGCCTTTTAAATACCATTTAATTCTATTTTCATTACGTATATCAAGAAAAACAATACTATCTTTAACAAGATATTTAGTATATACGCCATTGTTATATTCTACAGGAGAAGAATAACAATTGTCCCAGGGGATATCTACGTTTTCTGATGCAGTTCCAATACCTCCGAACAATGCTATTGCTAATGTACCAACTGTTAATAGTTTCTTGAATATAAACATTTTTCTGTCATAGTTTTAAAATTTGTAACTTAAAAATGTATTAATTATCAAATTGTTTTTGATAACGTATACTAAATCTAAATCATCACCTGACTATGTTACAATTTTAAAATTTAGAGATTTCTTATGTTTTTATCTTATATTGAAAATTTAGATGGATTTATGAAAGACCGTTAAAACCAGCTAATAAGGGAATATAGGGAATATATTGTTCATTATAAGAGCCAAAAAACCCCGTCGTTTTAAACGGGGTTTATCTGCATCATAAATTTACCATGATAATAATTTTCTTTGGAGAATTAGTATTTTCTTCCTTGATAATAAGCTTGATAGGCTTTCCTTCCAGTATTATATTTACACTCTCCATTTCCAATTTTTCCTTTAAAATACCATGTAATACCATACCTTTCAAAGGTATTTGCGAAATTATTTGTAGGGTTAACAACATACATTTCATAAAGATTACCGGTAAGATGTTTTGGTACGTTTTCAACCTGACAATTATTTAGTGCCATTGCATTACTACTCAACAAAACACCCGCAGCTAATGCCCCAACTGTTAATAATTTCTTAAACATAAACATTCTCCTGTCATAATTTTATGAATTTTTAGATAAAAAATATTGCTTATCACAAAGCATACTAAATCTAAATTATCATATGATGATGTTACAATTTTAAAATTTAGAAACTGTCTATATTTTTATATTCTGGATTAGAAATCTAATCTCTATTATCATAATTTATGTTTCAATAATTAATTTGCTATCATTTACGCAATGAAAATAATTTATTTATAATTGAAACGCTATGTACCATAACAACATTGATTTTAGGTGACTTGATTATTAATGCCTTAACGACATCAGAAACCGGCTGTTTTAATAAAGATGAATGTAGATATTAAAGCTAGGAGATATTATAAAAATAATGGATACTATAAATTCGATTCATCCCACAATACCAATATCACCTGTTATCAATATGCAAAGGCTAACCCGTGTTTATCAACATGGAGGGGAGGGCGAAATATCAGTTCTGAAAAATATCACAGCACAAATTTTTGCCGGTCAGAGTTGCGCTATTGTTGGAGCATCGGGTTCAGGTAAAAGCACATTACTGAATATTCTCGGTCTGCTGGATAAGCCTACTTTGGGGAAATATTTTCTTTGCGGCGTTGATATGTCAAAAGCAGATGCTGAGCTTCGTGCCAGAATGCGTAATAAAGAAATTGGCTTTGTTTTTCAAAGCTTTCATTTGTTGGCCGGAATGACAGCGACAGAAAATGTCGCTCTGCCGCTTCTTTACCGTGGTATTTCTGCCTCGCAGGCTCATAAAATTGCCAGAGAAAAACTACATTTGGTAGGGCTTTCACACCGTGCGGAACATTATCCGGCAGATTTATCCGGCGGGCAGCGTCAGCGAGTGGCACTCGCCAGGGCATTGGTAGGAGAACCTTCATTACTGCTGGCTGATGAACCCACTGGCAATTTGGATCAACAAACGGCAGAAGAAATTTTATTACTGTTTTCTTCTCTTCACACAGAAAACGCGATGACGCTGGTCGTAATAACCCATGATGCTATGGTTGCAAACCATATGCAGCGCGAGTTACGCATGATTGATGGTCAATTGCATGAAACCAGAAGGATGACAACGCATGCATGATAGTCGTCAGTCCGGCAACTATGGCATGTCGGTATTAATGATGTGGAGAGAAGCCTGGCGTAACTTAATAGCAACAGGAAAAAGTTCTCTGCTTGCTTTATCAGGGATTGCTATTGGTTGTGCGTCTATTGTGGCATTTGTTAATACCGGACATAACGCTACACTGGCTGCGTTAAAGATGTTCAGCGGGCTGGATATCAATGTTATTACAACAAATTTTTACACTTATAATCATGGAATTGATAGTGACTCACTTAACATGGCCGATCTGACAACGGCTATTCCTGGTTTATCTTCAACAGCACCGTGGATCTATTCTCCTTCTCCCGGTCGATATAACGGGAAAACAGAAACATTTACCGTAATAGGTTCTTCTGCGGAACTGGAGGAAGTTATGCAATTGCGACTTCGTTATGGCCGATTCATTTCTGATTATGATCAGCACTCGCCTTATCTGGTCATTGGCAATGAAGTCGCTGTTACCCTTGGTGAAGGGGATGCATCCCGTGTGCTTGGCAAGCAGATTCAGCTTGGCAATTATTTATACACCATAATTGGCATTTTCGATGTAAAAGGGCAAAACCCCATATTTCCTTTTTCTCTGGATTCGGTCGTGGTTGCTCCTATCAATGCCATGCGAAAAATCTCACTCAATATTGATCTGAATGGCATCATCGCCCGTACCATAACAAACGTAACTACAGAAACCGATGCAAAAGATTTATTGGCGTTGCTCAAACGAAAGTTTCCAGAGGTTAACATTGATGTTCGGGTTGCTCAGCAATTACTGAAAGGGCAGACAGAACAAAGTAAAACCTTTTCTTTTATGTTGATCGGGTTAGCGGGCATTTCGCTGCTCACCGGCGGCATTGCAATTTCGAATGTGATGCTGATGAACGTTTCGGCCCGGCGAAAAGAGATTGGTTTGCGGATGGCTTTAGGGGCAAGAGCTCAGGATATCCGGCGTCTTTTTTTGTATGAAGCTGCGGCACTAACTTTTGCCGGCGCAATCCTTGGTACGTTAGTCGGTGTCATCGTCGCCTTTATTTTTGTTCTTTATTCTGGCTGGTCATTTTCTCTGGCTCCCTTATCAATTCCGTTAGGAATAGGTAGCTCAATCATAGCGGGGCTTATCTCCGGCTTTTATCCCGCACATAAAGCCTCTCAAATGGAACCCGTACAGGCATTACGTGATGATTAAAAAATATTTCCTTTATAGTTCGCTGACTTTATTTTTCTGTTTTCCTCAAACAGGAATCTCTGCATCTGAACAGAAACAATTAGCTTTATCAGAACCTGATTACAGCCTGAGTCGAGAAACTTCTGGAGAAGTGATCGGCCTGTCGTTGAGTGACGCGATATCGCTTGGCCTAAGAAATAACTATGCAATCCGCAGTGCTTATCTGGATCGCATCGCCCAGAAATTTGATTTACGGGTGGCAGAGGACCGATTCACACCAAAATTACAGCTAAGTGGACGTTACATTGCAGGTAAAGATCAGGATTCAAGTTTCAGGAAAGCTAACCTTTTTCCTAATGCCACATTGCTCACTCCTTTGGGAACGCGTTTCACACTTTCCTGGACGCGTGAGAACAATAACTCAAGGATAAACAAACTTCACAATGATGGTGCAAGTATTACTGTGATACAGCCTCTTTTACGGGGAGCAGGAACCGATATTAATAATGCCCCAATCTTACTGGCAAAACTCCGGGAACAAACCAACCGATTGAATCTAAAAGCAACTATTTCCGATTCCATCACACAAATTATTCTGGCATACCATGCGTTACTCCGTGCTCAGGAACAACATTCACTTTCTGTCGCTTCCCTTAAGCGTATGCAGAGATTAGTGGAGACGAACAAAGAGTTGATTGATGCCGGCAGAATGGCCCAGACAGATATCATACAGACGCAAGCTGATCTGGCCATGCAGGAACTTTCGGCAAAAGAGGCTGAAAACAATGTGCATACTGCAAAGCTGGCATTACTTAAGTTACTTGCCCTTAGCCTTAAAACTCCTATCCAGGCGACCGATACGCTGGAAGGCACTCACGTCAGTCTGAATGTTGAACAATCCATTAAAAAAGCGCAGGCTCAGCAGCCGGGTTATCTTATCCAGTTACTTTCCGCAAAAATGGCAGATATTCAATTATTGCAGGCCAGAGATAACCGACTCTGGGATTTATCATTGGTTGGAGGAACATCCCAGTATCGTTCATCCTCTTCTGAGGCCCGCAACTGGGAAAATTATGTGGGTATACAACTGGATATTCCAATTGATGATATGACTCGGAAACAGGCGGAAGTTCAGGCCAGAGTTGATGTCCAGAAGCAGGCGTTATATCTGGAAAAGGCCAAAATAAATCTGGAAAAAAGAGTCATCAATGCCATCCGGGATACAGAATCACGCTGGCAGGAATATCAATTAGCGATAAAAGCCAGTTCACTTTCTCAAAAGAAACTCGAAATTGAACAGGAAAAATTACAGGCAGGGCGATCCAGTAACTTTCAGGTTCTGAGTTTTGAAACCGACTTGAGAAATGCCGAAAATGCACGCCTGAATACACTTATCCAGTATCTCAATGCTCAGGCCGAACTGGATCAAATTCTTGGCACGACACTGGAAAGCTGGGAGATCGTTCTCAATGACTAAACGTTATCAATGGGCCATCGCTGGCGTACTTGTAGTAGTGATCTGTTTTTTTGCTTTGTTATTTTCAGGGTATTTGTCCTCAAAAGAATCGTCAGATCAGGGATCAGTACAGTGGATTGAGGTAAAACCCGCTCTTATAGAAAAACAATTAGGTCTGGTCGGCAAGCTGCAATCCGGGCGCCTCGAAACTATCCCTGTGCCATTTGATGCCATTATCAAACAAGTTTTAGCCAAAGAAGGGCAACAAGTGAAAGCTGGCCAGACATTAGTGACACTTGATACCCGCAAACTGGATATTGAGCTTCGGCAGGCGCAGGTTGAGATGATCAAAGCCTCATCTGCCGTTGAACAATTGCATGACTGGGAAAACAGTCAGGAAGTCATCCGGGCCAGAAGAAACGTCGAAAATGCGAATCATATGGTGATGGAATTGAAAAATAATCTGGCAAAAACACAGGCGCTTTTTTCACGGGGCATCATTCCACAAATGGAAGTGGAAAACCTTGAACAGCAACTTCGCCGACAACTCACGGAACTCGCTTCTGCAAAAGACGATCTTGCATCCACCCGACAAAAAGGAAGCGCTGGCAATGTACGTGTTGCAGAGATGGAGCTGCAAAATGCAACCAGCCGCTACCAGACACTACAGGAACAATACACCCATAAAGAAATAAAAGCGCCATTTTCCGGTGTTGTGCTCAGGGCAGTGCAAGGAGAAAAGGGGAAGTTTTTGACGATTCAGACAGGCGTTCGGGTTACCGATGGGATGCCTTTACTGGAAGTGATGGACACAACACAGTATCAGGTACTGGCACAAGTTGAAGAAACCGATCTCGCCAAACTAAGAGAAGGGCTGGCAGTAAAAATTAGCGGGGAGGGGTTTTCCGATCACCCTTTGGATGGGGAAATTGAAACCATTGCCATGCAAAGCGTGAATAACGACAACCCCGGATCGGCGATTTATTATGACGTTGTGATTAAAGTGACTTCACCCATGAAACAGAATTACCCCATCAGACCCGGTATGAGTGCCAAAGTTAATATTGTTATTTATCGCAATGAACGGGGCACTGTTGTGCCAGAAAAAGCATTAACTCACGACAGCAATGGACAATTGATCGTAACCTGGCGCCCGGATTTAAAAAGCCCGGCTGTATCTCGTCGGGTAACTATCGGGGAAGCTATGCCGGAAGGTATGGAAGTTCATGGACTGGAAAAGGGATTTATCGCGTTACCTCGTTGAAAACATGGATCTCAAAACAGCTCCCGAAAGCCGGGCTAACGATACGTTCGTTACGACCAAGTGCGGCGATAGCAGTCATATCGTCTGCATCAAATTTAAGCTCGGTGGCTTTCAGGTTACTCTGTAAATTTTCGCGCTTAGTTGAAGATGGGATCACGCTATAACCCAATGCCATTGCCCAGGACAAAATCACCTGTGCAGGAGTGGCCTGATGTTTTGTGGCTATGCGTCCGATAACCTCATCTTGAAGCGCCTTACCATAAGCGAGGGTCATATAGGATGTGATATGAATACCATGATCTTTCGCCCAATCTGTCACATGACAGTTTTGCAGATAGGGAGAAAGTTCAATCTGGTTCGTGGAAATGTGTTCCGTATCTGATAGGAGGAGAGGGGGCGGAATTCATTCTTGCATATCAATAGGCTAATAGTTAAACGTGATGAAAATCGCAAGTTTTGAAAAGATGATGCATAAACCAGTTAAAAAAACGTCAATTACAAGTCTTCAGCACTAAAGCGTGTTAGTCGGTATGGATTTAACGCAGCCTGTTCTGTGTCATTTATTATTTCTTCCTGCGCCAGTCGGCATATCAGTGGTGCAAGTGTAATTGCTGCATGCATGCTGATCATATATAAACCACAATAATCAGTAACTTTTCCAACGATGGGCATTTCATCTTTAGGAATTGGGCGCATGCCAACAGAAGCCTTTTCTAAGCACAGACTATCACTACCTATAAAGGCTTTTTTTATGGCAGGTAGGGCATTTAGTGCGATACATGTGGCACTGTTTTCAGGACAGTCATTTAAATAATCTTCTGCTGCAAGCAAAGCTGTTCCTGATATCGGACGTACTTCCATATCAGGAGTTGAGATAATGTGGTGTACAAAAGGAGTTTCAGCCTGATGTTGATATAGCACGATGATAGAAGGAGATGCAGATAAAGGGAGCTGTTCCCCTAATTTTTCCATCAGAGAAATTATGCCGACACCGGCAGTCAGTACAACCTGATCAGCACAGATAACTCCCTGTGATGTAGTAACTCCGAGAATCTGTTTGCCATTATAGTTAATGGCAGTCACTTCCGTTTCCGGCAGATAGGTGACACCGTTGTTCAGAGCTTCCTGTAAAAGTACTTGTGTTGCGTGAAGAGGATCAACAGCACCTTCTTCCGTTGCAAAGGCAGCAAGCTCCGGGAGGGTTACAAGCTGTGGTTCCAGTGTCTGAAGTTCAGCTTTCGTCAATGCCTTAACATTAAAGCCCGATTCACTATAAATATCGATAAATTCACGGGTTGCAGATTCAGTTTCCTGCCAACTGATAGCACCTGACCAATTTATATTTAACTTTCCGTTTGTTTGTTTATCGAGATAATGCCACTCATTGAGTGCCTGCTGCCTAAGCTTGCTGTAAGCGCCCGGTCTACCATAAGAAACATTGAGCCATGCAAAGGCCTGTTTAGTCACTCCGTTACCCGCCTGTCCTTTATCAATCAGAATAATTTCGCCCTTATGGTGGTAAGATAAACACCATGCCAGCGTTGTTCCTACAAAACCGGCACCAACAATGATAATTTTATTATTTTTCATCGTAGTATTATTCATGGTTCATAATCTGTCTATTACATCTCAGTTTATTATCAGGGTTATTGTACCTCACCATGAAGTACTGACAACATCAGGAGAAATTGAATCCTATATAGTTTATTTAACATAATATACATTATGCGAACCCGTAATGCTTTTAAAAAAGTACTGAGGTTTGACCCTGAGTACTCGATCTACCATTACACTAGCCGACTAAAAAACTCACATTCCAATGGTTCCAGTTAGCGAAATATGCACATATACAATCATGCACTGAAAAAAATCTACCACATGGTAAACACTTATACAAGTACAAAGATACAATTACATGAATGTTTACCTATAATAAGTCAATATAAGATTTTGACTAATAAAAAGGCGAACACTGTTATGTCTACACCTAAGCGAACAACTATGGCTATTGTCGCCGAAAGAAAATTGAAGCTTGAACGACTAGCAATAGATGCCAGTCATGTGGCGGGAAAATCTATCTCATGGACTGACCTTGTTAACCATTTGATTGATAATTATGCAAAAGATGCAGCAAAGGACTTGATTCATGCTGTTAAGCAACAGACTCAAAACTAACTGCAAAAATACAAAGATCTCCTCTACTGAGGAGATTTCACTCTTTTATAGATTAATAAGGGAATGATATGAAAGACACTAAAAATGATAATAGTCAACTACTTATTAATAAAAAAGAAGTTATACTCGATCAGCACCACTTATTCGTTAGCGACGAAAAATATCATGCATTCATGCAAATACTGGAGCAACCGCTTTCTAATAATGCAGGTTTTAAAAAACTCATGGGGTATAAAGCGCCGTGGAAATCTCAGCTAAAGACTTAAGCCATTCTGTAAAACATCAGGTGCAAGGCTGAAAACCCGAAGATAACCTTAGACCACTACAGCATGACACACTTACTAAGAGGAAAATGTAATGCATATTCCAACAAATCCTAAAACTTTTTTAATATTCATAGTGATAGCATTAGCTATATGGGCTGTTTTTAGTAAATAATACATTTGTTTTGATATACATCCCCCACTAAATTTCTTTAAGGAAAATAACTTGAAAAAATGGAAAGTAGTTGGTTATTGCATAACAAGAGGATTTGATCGTGTATATATTTACAATGAAGAAACAAAAAAATGGCATGAAAACATAAAAAAAATGAAAATATACAATTTAATAGAAGATGCTTCTTATGCATTATCAAAGATTGAAAAATACAAAAACACAGCCAAACTCCAAGAAGTTATAGATCATAATGATGGAACATTAGGTTTTATGATACCAGGTGGATTAGAAGAACTACGAAATATAAAAAAATTATTAGCTCCGAGACTATAAAAAACATTTAAAATTAATAAGTTATTATAACTTTAATACCTTAAACATGAGTGCTTAGTTCGTTAAAAATAAGCACTCACTCTGTTAAACATGAGCACTTAGTTCGCCGTGTCCGCTGAATAGCCTTTTGTCTATCGACCGTTCTGCTTTCGTGAGTCTGATAATTCCGTGGTTCGCTTCGCTCACGGGCTTAGCAGGGTGAAGGGAGGGTTTCGTATTCCCTGATTCAGTCCCCCCCTTTGTATCGGCGGATTAGCCACTGTTCTCCCATAACCTTTCGAATGCCGCCTTACATGCCCTAACGGGCATCCAATCCATTGAACGAGCAACGTTACGATCATCAGAGCTATTACAATAGAATAAACTCAAACTTCCCGAAGTTTATCAAACCTTGAATCAAAAACGATTTTTTATCTTTTATTTTCAATAAGTTGAATTATATGAAATTCCACTTCTTCATCGGAGGATTCTTCATATTCTACTTTATATTCAGGATTTTTCATCCACTCGGTATGTAGTTCTGCATGTGTTTTAAGTTTTTTCATATCCTCCCTCTCCCTTTTTTCTAAACATGAGCACTTAGTTCGTTAAACATGAGTGGTTAGTTCGTTAGATATGAACGTCTGATTCCTAAGGTCCACTATCTTACGGTAATTACCATAATTACCGTCATCACTAAAATAAGTATTTTTACATTGTAACGATGATATAAAGATAGGCAAAATTGACGCCATTCAATAAAACCATGCAAAGGGTTTATTGTGCACCGGAAACGCCATTCCATCAGGATCGCTACCGTTTAGTACCTTAGACAAAAGCAGTTTCACTTCCCGCCGTTCTGGTCTGGTCATCATCAAGTTACGATACCAAGACGGAGATTTATCAAACCATCTCTTACAACTAGGAAAACACCTTCCTACCCGACGATAAGATTTTAATCTTCCATTAGGAAGACGGTCACGACTCTGATTCTTCACAGACATAAAAATACCCTCTAACTAATTAATTACCTAGAAAATATCGAGCTGCTCATATCCGATAATATTTCTCATCTCTATCTATCCCAAATATCCGATACTCTATTTTTATCCGGATTATAGCCAATATAAAAACAGAATGACGCTATCTGTGCCGGAAAAACCTGCCTCCTCGCAACGCTGCGGGGGCGGCTTTTCCGTGCTCGATAACGTCAGATCACTTTTACCTGCAATAATACGATAATATCAGTCTTCGTATTGGCTTTTGACTTACCCGTTAAAAAACCTTTCGGCAGGAAACTGAATCCTGTTTTGCCCTCTTCTACCTTGTTTTCAGCCAGACCGCCCAACACAATAATCTCACCACTTTTGACCGAAACATCAGTGACAATGTCACGCTTAATCAAGGTTGGCGACTGGTTAACACCCGTATCTGTTTTGACAAAGTTGGATAATTGCTGTCGTATTTCTAAATCAATCGCCTGACTTTTAATTGTGGGCTGAATATCGAAAATCACCCCGCTGGAGCGATACTCAATGGATTGCACAGGCCGCCCATCCTGATAAGTCACATTGGATAACACAGGCACATCAGAGCCGACACTAAAACTACCTTTTGAACCGGATTTCACACGCAAAGTCGGACTACTCACCACATGAAAACGTTCATCACGGCGAAACAGCTCAACCATCGCATCAAGGCCACCTGTATTGATCGTAATGAAATTCTCATAATTCTGTTTTATGCCAATATTAATTCCTAATTTACCTGACAATAATTTAGCCATGAGGTTAATCCCGCTGCCCTCTTTTTCAATATCCTGGACTTCAAAAACATAACCAGTTACCACCACTTCACGTGATGGCGCATCAACGGAACTTAACACACTCTGAACCCGTGTTATCTCTTCTCTAGTGCCATAAAAAACCAGCTTATCACCGCTGGCAGCCACTTCACCCTCTACTTTTAAAAAGCTCTGTAAATACTCGACATCACGATGGACGGGGCTATAAACGAAACTTTGTTTCATCACCTTGGGTTCAGGCGGTTTCACCTTGACAAGATAAACAACCCCTTGTTTCTCATGAACGTTAATATTCATATTCTGGAAATAACGGACAATAAACTGGTTAAAATCCTGCTTATCGGTAGCATGAAAACTTATCAGACTGGTATCACTGGCAAGATTCGGATCAAGCATATAAGGCTTTTGTAAGACTTCATCATAAATAAGCCCAATCGCTTTGGGTAATGGTACAGCTTCCAGCTTGAAATCCACATTTTTAGCTTGTGCAGACAAGGCCAGTAAGGAAAAAATTAAAAATAATCCTTTTCTCATTATTGTATTCCTCCAGAGTAATAATTCACGATCTGCCCCTCAATATCGCCCTGCAAAAGCCGCCCGCTGTACTGAAATTGGCTTCGTGGTTCGAGGCGCAACCGCCCTTGCTTATCTGCCAGAATTACATACGCCCTGCCATCTTTAACCAACTCACCTGTAATGCGCCATTTATCTGATAGCGACACCGTTGATTTCACAGGGTTGATAATCGAATTAACAGGCAGTGCAGTTGTTGTAGATGTGGATTGACTGACAGAAACTTCTTGTTTCTGACTGTCAGGACTTAAATAATGATTAAAATATTTATAAAGAAAATAAAGGGAAACCAAGACCAAACTAGGTATAAACACAGCAAGTGTTAAAAATTTTGTTGAAGAAAATATAGACTGACGAGCATCCGTTCTCAGTTGCTTATGATTATTCCCTTCCACGGAGCTATATAATTCAAAAATCGCTTTATCGTATTTTTCCTGATAATAGGTTATCCGGTTAGATTTCGTTACTTTCGCCTGACCAAAGACATCGACCCTATAACGGCGGCTTGAGCCCAGCGCCACATGCCTTTTCATCTGGTATGTGGTTTCAATCCGGTTTTTAATAAACCGCGGAATATCCGACACCGACTGGTTAATGACGACCAAATCCGACATCACGCCCGTTGCTGCGTCAACAAAATGGCCGTGCTCAGCAATAAAGGAGCGATGATTTTTCGGGATCTCTTTCTCACTGCCCCAGACCCGCCAGACTTCATCAATAACCACCAAATCCCCCGCCCGGCAAAAGGTGTCGCGGTTTTCCATCGAGGGCAAAAAGTTTTCATCCAAACATTGGCTATTTTCAACAAGCACCAACTCGCCTAAATGATCAGAAGACAATTTTTTATTCTTTTTCAAACAATAGGCTTTAATTTTTTCTTCATTCAGACCGTAAATATTCGAAACCACGCGACGACCGGACGCAATCGCCGGAACAATAACCGATTTAACCACCTCATAAGATTTACCCGAACGAGGCACTCCTACATAAGCCGTGATAGGCATCCTTATCCCCTTATTCAACCAATAATCGGCAATCGGCGGATAATGAACCGCGTCACCATCGCAGAAATTAACAAAGGCACACCTAACGGAAATTGCAACAAATTGAGGAAATACCACATCGCATCAGGTAATGCGCCAAAAAGCTCAGATAAATTAATTGATTTTGGTAAAAACCAATTAATAACAATGGGAATAAATTCAGTTGTAACATAAAATAATGCAAAGAATAAAAAAAACTTTGCCACAATCCCTTTGAAAACAAAACTCAATCCCTCACCGAGCAATAATTTTAATAAACGCCCCATCTGATTCCCTATGCACTCAGCAGTCTACGTAATGCCAAAAAAGACCAAACCAATACAAAAATAGATTCAATCACGTCTCTATTTTCCTCAATCAGCGTGCAATGAGAATCTATTCCCCCCCTAAAATTCATATAAGGGATATCAATATCCCAGACCGGACATTGAGCATTTCTAAATGGCATAGTAAAATTCTGTAGCTCAGGGAAAAAAGATTTATAAGGTGTTAATATCTGCTCAGCCGTCGGCATATCTAAATCTGGATATTTAACATCACCATCTTTTATATCTGTATTAACATCTTGTGAATTAGCTGATTCATTAAAATTAGAGTAAGACGGCATCACCTGAATTGGTGAATTAGCATTCACTTGCGCAGGCTTAAGCCATTCACTTTTTTTCAAGTTAGATAACTCAGGATTACTAGAAATAACTTCTTGCTTAGTAATAGGGTTGCTAGCACTATAAGGAACGCCCTGATAATCAGGAGATAAAGACGCCTCCATAAACATATCGTTATATAATTTTGTCAGTTCATCAACATCAATTTTCATTTCATTTAACTTATCAATGAGTTGCTCTTTAACTTCATTAATTTGTTGTTCTGGATTTTTAGGAATGTCACTAAAATTAGAGTTAGCATAAATATTAACGTTAAATTCAAAATGACCTGAATCTCCTTTTTTATAAAACCCTTGAGATTCAAGGTATGTACCCACATACCCAATTGTTACGTAATTCATTTGCTTACTAATGCGTTTTACCGATGGTGAATCCACATTACAAGACACGCGCCCAAGTCCACAAATCTTTGTTGAATTTGATTTTTTGTACTGATAAAAATAGGACAAAGCAATATTTGACCAGTCATGGCCATGTATTCTTTTTTTATTAAAATAGGTATAAAATGGATATAATTTATTCTCTGAATCCGAAATGATTACATCGCCATTTTCTGTAGTGTTTATAGTAATGAAAAACGGAGTGTCAGGCGATGGTTCAAAATCTGAAATATAGTTTTTACCATCCACAGAAACATCATAACGTCCGTCTTCTCGTTTTTTTCCAGTGGTTGCTACTTTAATATCATCAGAAACAAAGGAATTTTCATTTATAGTACCAATACCATAACCAACCCCAGCCCAATTCAAAGCGCCGCCAACCGTCTTATACACTGACTTATCACTTATTTTAGATGAAATACGTTTTAATAAAGTACTTGAGATAGAACGACTTGTATTACTTACTAAGGATAAATATACACCATCATTAGCCGCAACAGCAGCAGCCCTATTCGCTATTACCCTGGCTAAACCAACACCGATACCAGTACGGGCTAACAAAACAACGGGGTTTGCATAAGCATAATAAAAAGGGGGAAATAATATAATAAAAATCAGAAAGAAAAAAATAAAATGTCGTTTTACGGAATAAAGCATTATGATAATGACCTTATAATTAATAACTATTAAATCCTTGTATTACTGCCCATGCACATAATACCCCCGTAAAAAAACTCATTAATTCCCACATAAAAACCTCTAAAAAGGGGCTAAAAGCCCCTTTAAATTAAAAGGATTTGAGCATTCCCCCAACCTTTTTAATTCCCATGATGGTAACAGATACACCAAAAACCGTACCTGCTACAGCAAAAACACCTGTAATAATTGGTGCTATATCAATTTGTTTTAAAAGAATATCAAACCCACTTGATGATTGTTGTGCGCCATCAGCCGCAAATACACCAGAACTCAATGCCAAAGAAGCTAAAACGCCTGCTTTTAAATAACCGTTCGAAATAACATTTTTGATTTTCATAATATACCTAAAAATTAACCATTTTTATCATGCGTCCTAATCCGTAACCTAATACATAAAAGACTAGGACAAGCCCTAGCCCCGCCCCTAAGATATTCATATTGAATTCACCTAAGGGCGGACTGTTTGAAATAATCGAAGACTGAAGTTTATTCACTTCTGATTTCGGTAATTTCAAAATCATATCATTACAGTTATTACTACCAGTACTCATACCCATATGAGGCTGACAGAATTTAGTTGTAATTTCGGTATAGTCATTCATAAATAACTATTCCTTTAAAATTAACAATCCCCTTTAAATAGCAATAATTTTTAAGTTTTGTTTATTTATTGACACCTTTCCAATCAAATGAAAAATAAAATAATCCAATTTACTATTATTACCACTACTTAATTATTAGAAGTAATTTTCTCATCCCATAAAAAAATATGCAAAATAACAAAATAACAACAACAAGAAAAGCAGAAATATCAGTTGTAGTAATTGGTTTAGATGAATATCCAATAGGCAAATATGATGAATTTAATGCCATAGAATAACAGTCATCCTTAGATTTTAAATTACAAATTGTTGCAGTAATATTTTCGTTTTTAGATACCATAGATTTTACCTCTCAAATGATTATTCTTGCAAATCCAAAAATATTTCGACGTTATAACCCATTGAAGGTTGTCCCGTCTGTTTATCATTATATATAGAGGACATTACCATTCATTACTTAAAACAAATAGTGATTAATCATTTTTTATTAATAATTAATGGTTTTCCATCAAAACGCTGAATTGAACCAGTGACATATTGATACCAGACACCGTTATTATCTCGTGATGTCGCCCACGCACTCGGTAAAAATGAGATATAAACTGGTTGCTCTGAAATATCTGCTTCAACAGATTTGAGGAAAATATAATCCTCTTTGGAACAAACATATTTACGAAACTCAGTTGTTCGTACCTTTAACTTATGATCATCAAATGGCACTGCCAAAACAAAACCAAATTTTTCTTTTTGCTTTAGCTCTTTCGTACCATCGGAAGCCAAAATTTCCCTTTCTTCAATATCTGAAAGCACATGAGAAAAGTGCCCACCTTGAACCGCCATTGCTTTAAATCCCTCAGGCATAGCATGTTTATACTGATAACGATCTATGTAATTATTAATCATATTTTTATCTCTCTATTTAGCGACAGTTATTGTCACGAGTCCAAGGAAAACAAAACAGTCTCAAGGCTCGTGACCTCACCTTGTGGCCGCTTTGTTTTCAAAAGACACGATGAAAAACCCAAGAATCTATCTTCTGAGAACAAAAAGAAAACAATTCTGACAGTCAATAACGATGCAGCCCCCCTGCAACGTAATAAGGTATTCATTTGAGTACACAGCACACATAGAGAAAAACTCATCATGAGCGAGTACCTTCTAATAAACTTGGCAAGCGCCTCCCGTTCTCTGGCTCGTAATCATCTTCAAAATCATCAGAACCTTGTTCGAGACAATCAAGAAAGTCCTGATTTAAGGTATTTTCATCTGCGCGTAAAAATGCCAACGCAAGGCGATCTGCTTCATTCATTCGTCTAACCTCACAATTTGTAAAACGAGTTATAAAAACATGGTGATGAAATGTAAAACCATAAACGGCTTTACTGGCTGTTTCTTCGTAACAATTCCTTTTTTCTTCACCATCAATAATCTGAGTCAAGTAATAAGGCTGTGCCACAAAGTCCGAGAAAAAACCGCCGCTTAACTCGATATAACGTAAAAAATTGCCATCATCAGCGGCAAGGCGTAATTCTTCCAATTCGCATTTTTCAACATCAGTAAAATGCTCCAATGAAATATCTCCTTTTTTCAATGGATGGCGCAAACGTCGTAACTGGCGATAAACGGTAACACTTGGGCAACCAAAGAACTGGAAAAGCCGAATTCCTGAAACACGAGACCAAACAGAAACACGCTGGACAGCATTCTGAAATGAAGTCCCTGAATATTTGTCATTCAGCTCTGAAATGCCTTTAGAGTCCTCAAATCCTGCCATCTTGGTAATATATTTAATGATATAAGAGAAGCCATCACCCTTTTCAGGATCAACCGCCGTCACTTTTATACGGTGCTGTTTTGCTCCCTTCTCATCTGGCGAATCCTTAAATGCTTCCTCCGTAAAAATCGATAAAACTGTATCAATATGCTCAGGCTGAGAATAAAACAATATATTCCAGTGAACACAGCCATCTGCGTGTGGCTCAACTGTTCGCAATCCTGGAATAGTGATATCGAGTTTATCCAAGCGCTTACGGACACGAGTAAAAGTGTCCAGCAACCATTGATGAGAATCACGAACAGTCGGCATCCCATTCTCAATCCATTGTGGGTTTTCAGTATGAAAAGCCTTACCCGTTTTACTGTTCTTCACTGTTCTGACCGAATGAAAACGAGAAGGACAAGTCAACACAATAAAGTAACCTGTCAAGCCCATATCTTCGGCTAGTGAACAAACCCCTTTTGCACGAACTATCAACTCGACAACTCGATTTTTGCGATTAGAAACAGAGGAATCAAACGCTTCTTTCAGGCTGCAAACCAATTTTTCATCAGCATCAAAAATCCCCATGGCCTCAAGAAAGCGCAACGTTTTAGCATCCTTACGCTTATAGTGTGAAAGTAACCAATCAGAGGAGTATGGCTTTAGCGGTGAAAGCATCATCAAGATACGGGAAATCTCAAGTACTCTGGTAAGGCGTTGTCTGTCCAGAAAACGACGAACAAAATAAGGATTCATAAAACGCAAAATAACGCCTAATTTTTTATCGGTAGATGTATCACCAGTCCGAGCACGAATCAACTTCGATACAGTATCAGCCGAAAAATTAAAATCCTGTTCAACACGATCCTTGATGATATCAATAAAAGCATCACAAAAAGTATCCCGATCATCAGAAGATTCAAGCCAAGACCATAAAGGCGAATCAGATAGTGATTGAACAAGATCATCAGCAACCAGTTGTAAATCCTCATCTGAACAGAACAGGTTAATACCCTTTCCTTTGCCGTCTGGGGTTGCGAACGCCAAAGAATAAGCCATTTCTAACCTTGTTACTGCTTTCTCGACACCTAGTCCCTTCACTAAACTACAAACAGCTTGCGCCACAGAGATAGAAAAAGATCCGAAGCCAGATGCTAAGTAAGCAACATACATACGCCAATCCAAAGAAAATTCAGGTAATGAATCAGCCTCAAATAAAAAAATGATTTGATGAACTCGAGAATCAAGAGACGGTAAAAAAGCTCCCTCCTGCTCCCCAAATACTTGAATATAACGCTGTCGAGAGAACAAATAATCCCGTTTTGATTGAGCGAAACGAGCAATGTTCTTGTGATATTCAGGTTGGGATTGTAAGGGCTGATGCTGACGGTGAAATGAATCAAAATAACCGTTATAGGAATTCAAAAATTGAAGACCTAATGCAGTGCGATCAGAATGTGAATAAATAGCGCCCATATCCCCTCGTGTACTAGTTTAGGGAGTCAAGGGATGTGGGCTTTTGGGCAGGTGGACAGGAAAGATCGGTGCGGGGATTCGCACAATCCACGTTATGCTAAATTGCTAGGCTGCCACCGCTATTCTAGCAGCCTAGCAATTAAACATAACGCTTATACATTATGCGAACCCGTGTTGTAGGGGCTCAATGCTAATGTCTGCGCTATGTACGAGTTGAACGCGCTCACCTTACGCTATCAGGATAGGCTTGTTAAGGAACTGAGACTCAGTTTAGTTGCAATGATTTTTGTAATTTGTTTTGCGATAATTGGTTCTATAACTTATTTACTCCGATTGGCATTAGGCATTCTGTTGTAAAAAAGAGGGAAACATGGAATTGACTTGGGAATACTTAGAATCAAAACATATTGATACTGAAAAATTTTATAAGATTTTCTCTCTGAGAAATCAGGTATTTATTGTTGAACAGTCATGCCCATATCAAGACCTGGATGGTTTAGATTTAGAGAAAGATACACTACACGTTGTAGGCTCTAAGGGCAAAAAAATCATAGCTTATGCACGCATACTACAAGCATACAAAAGCTCAAAACAAATTGTCGTAGGGAGAATCATTATCGATCCATCTGTGCGAGGAGCCAAGTTAGGACACAAGCTGATGGAAAATGTAGTCTCCTTCATAGAAAGATCTTACCCAGAATCCCCTATTTTTTTATCTGCGCAAGCACACCTCCAATCATTTTACGCCAAACACGGCTTCCAAGCCGTATCTGAGGTATACCTAGAAGACAACATCCCACACATTGGTATGCTCAGAGGAATTAATTCGAATTGGTCATAAGGGAGATTTGCGCCTATATAGCTTTTCTGGTTTTCTTTTTTTGCCACAATCCATCTCTCTGTCTTATCGATTATTAATCGCTATTTATTGTCAAGACTATAATATCTCTGGGAGACCCGCAATGGATAACCTATTAGATGAATAGCCCAATGAAGAGTGATAAGGCTTCCTTTTACTATTCTCATAAATAGAATCGCAGATTAAAAATAATTAAACCCTAAGTTATTTTATAACCGTTGAAGCCATTTATTTTTTTACCTCAAAATACTGGTAATTTTCATCTTTTCAAGTTGATGTGTCAGATTGAGTTGTGACTGATACACCTGTTCCATGATTGCACTTTTTATACGAAACCACGTATTATTACATTCTTATTTTATATGGAGATGAAAATGAACACTAAAGATATTCAGCCAACCATCATTATTAATGAAAATGGCTTTATCTCTCTGGAAGAAATCTATCAGATTGCGACAAAACAGAAAAAAGTAGAAATATCAAAAGGTGTCATAAATATTTTAAACCGTGGTCGTAAAAAATTAGAGGATAAATTAAATTCAGGAGAAGTAATATATGGAATTAATACAGGATTTGGAGGGAATGCCAATTTAGTTGTGCCGTTTGAGAAGATCTCAGAACATCAGAAAAATCTGTTAACTTTTCTTTCTGTTGGCACTGGGGACTATATGTCCAAAACTTGTATTAGAGCTTCACAATTTACTGTGTTACTTTCTGTTTGTAAAGGTTGGTCTGCAACCAGACCAATTGTCGCTCAAACGATAGCCAATCATCTTAATCATGATATTGTACCCCTGGTTCCCCGGTATGGCTCAGTGGGTGCAAGCGGTGATTTAATTCCTTTATCTTATATTGCACGTGCATTATGTGGTATTGGTCAGGTTAATTATATGGGAGAAGAAATTAGCGCTGCTGAAGCAATTAAACGTGCAGGATTGACGCCGTTATCCTTGCAAGCAAAAGAAGGGCTCGCTCTTATCAATGGCACCCGGGTGATGTCAGGTATCGGTTCACTTACAATTATTAAACTGGAAAAACTCTTAAAAGCGACAATATCTGTTATTGCATTGGCTGTTGAAGCATTATTCGCATCTCATGAACATTATGATGCCAGAATTCAACAGGTAAAAAATCATCCGGGACAAAAAGCAGTAGCCAGTACATTGCGTAATTTATTAGAAGGTTCGACACAGATCAATTTATTAGCGGGAATTAAAGAACAAGCGAATAAGGCTTGTCGTCACCAGGAAATCACCCGGTTAAATGATACCTTACAAGAAGTCTATTCAATTCGTTGTGCACCGCAAATATTAGGCATAGTTCCGGAATCTTTAGCTACAGCTCGAAAAATATTGGAGCGAGAAGTTATTTCTGTGAATGATAATCCTTTGATTGATCCAGAAAATGGTGATGTCTTACATGGTGGAAATTTTATGGGGCAATATATTGCACGGACTATGGATGCACTAAAGTTGGATATCGCTTTAATTGCCAATCATCTTCACGCAATTGTGGCACTGATGATGGATAGCCGTTTCTCTCGCGGATTACCGAATTCACTTAGTCCAACTCCCGGCATGTATCAAGGTTTTAAAGGTGTCCAAATTTCACAAACAGCCCTAGTTGCTGCAATCCGCCATGATTGTGCTGCATCTAGTATACATACTTTAGCAACAGAGCAGTACAATCAAGATATTGTGAGCTTGGGTTTGCATGCTGCGCAAGATGTTCTGGAAATGGAACAAAAATTACGTAATATTGTTGCAATGACAATACTGGTCGTTTGTCAGGCAATTTATCTCCGTGACAATATTAGTAAACTTGCACCTGAAACAGCTAAATTTTACCAGGCAGTGCGCGAAATCAGCCCTCCCCTGGAGATCGATCGTGCATTGGATAATGATATAATCCGGATTGCAGATGCAATTATTAATGATCAACTTCCTCTACCAGAAATCATCCTTGACGAATAAAACTACTGAAACTCTTCAATGATCTTCCGGCTAATTTAAATGGCCGTAACGACCTGAAATTGCCCGCTCCAACCTTGGCATTGCGTAGTCCCCTGCTAGGTTTATGTACTTTCAACTTAGCTAGTGACAGTGTAACATCAGTCGGTTGAAGAACACCGCCCGGACTATTGTGTTACGGGCTTTGCTGAATATGTTGATAACAAACTAAAAGTGGACAGCATATGTACTCTGGGTTCGACCGGAAGTTTTGATGGGGTTATCGGGCGGAGCAGGAGAACTGCCCCCTACACCACCCGATAACCCCCACACTAATACAGGTAAAAGTGTCACACAGTTTTTTATGTTCTAAAAATCTTCCATAGGAAAATTTAATGAGTGTTCTATACTTTTTTTGAGATTTTTCGTTGGCACAAACCGTAAGGACAGATCTCTTTTCAAACAATGAAAAATACGATCCTCTTGCTCAGTTTCACTCAGCATTCTTGATGTATTAACTAACATTTCAGCCCTTGGAATACGAATTTTTTCGTATTGACGCAGAGCAAAAATTGGATCTGACTGCTGCCTGAATACATGCCCTAAAACAACAGCGTCTTCGATAGCCATACCCGCACCTTGACCAAGGCTTGTCAACATAGGGTGAGCCGCATCTCCTAACAGCGTAATTCTGCCTTTCCCCCAGAGGGGTGAAAAAGGCCTATCTTGTGCAGAGACAGAAATGATATTTTCAGATGGAGTTTGTAAGATAATATCAGAAACAATCGCTGGCCACCCCTTATAATAAGACGAGATGTCTCTATTATTTCCTTTCCACTCACAGAGCTGCTCAGTAGGCATATTTGCAGTTCCCCACCAATATACTTCACCCCCACCTATATCGATCAAACCTATTCGTTTTCCTGCTCCCCAATAATGACCAACGTAACCAGGTGTTATCTGCGGATGTTGATAACGAGTAATCGCCAACCAACAGATATAATCAGCTGGACGAACTGGCTTATTCCCTTGGATATAGTCACGAACAAAAGAGTAGATCCCATCAGCACCAATGAGCAAATCTCCATGTGCTTTTCTGCCATCAGCAAAACGGACAGAAATACCGTCATCCCTCTCGGAAATTTCGGTGACCTTAGCGCCGACATGGATAATATTCTGATCAAGTTGCTGTAGCAGAGCTTCCTGCAATGCTTTACGTGATATACAAACACTATCGAACCCATTAGAAGACGAGATTTCAGGTATTGGTAATTTGCGTATCAGACGATCTCGGGTATTCCTAATTTCAAAACACTTAATGGGAGCACCAAAGTGCTCCAATTTCAGATTAATACCAATAGAGGATAAAGCAGCAACAGCATTAGACATTACAGACAAACCTGAACCTGCTGTACGTAAAGTTGGAGCCTGTTCATAAACTTCAACAACATAGCCAATTCGCCGTAACACTATAGCAGCCGTTATCCCACCAATTCCTGCTCCGATTACAATCACTTTTAATTGACGATTCATACTTCCTCCGAAACCAATAAGGCTTATTTTGTAGGGGATAACGTCTTCATTTCTCGAAGGATTGCTTGTGCTACTTCCTCTACATAAGGCTCTTCCATCATTTCCAAATGATCACCCGACACATCAATAACATTGATACGTCCCGTTGTCTTACTCTCCCAGCCATTTTTAGGATCACGATACGCACTTCTTACCGCATCATGCATAGAACGTAACACTTCAGGTAATGGACGCGTTGCATGTAATAACGTTATATTGATATCTGCCTTATAAGCAGCATAATCTGTAGCCGCTTTCCAATTGGTCTGATACACGTCAAATAATCTTTGTACTAAGGCCCGGGAACTGCCTTGTGGAATGACTCCTGTGGCAATTGCATGCTCTGTGATGTATTCAAATCGTTCCTGCAAAGAAATTATATGCTCCGGTACAATCTGCTCAGGGAGAGTCGCGCCTTCATTAATCCATAATAATTCCCAGAAAAACCATCGTAACAGTGCTTCCTCATTCACTTTTTCCTGAGACTCCGTGTTAAGAGCAACCGTATCTAAGACGAAAAGATTTGCGACTTTTTCTCCATGCTCTTTCAATTGACGTGCCATCTCGAATGCGACAAATCCGCCATAAGACCAACCTCCGATTGAATATGGGCCATGTGGCTGGATTTGACGTATGGATTCCAGATAATTTGCCGCTTGTTCTTGTATACTGACCAATGGTTTAGATCCTGCGTCCACGCCGTAAGCCTGTAACGCATAGAAAGGCTGATCCTTGGGGAAATACTTCACTAACCGTAAGTAAGACAATACATTGCCCCCCATTGGATGGACAAAAAACAATGGCCGTTTATGACCCTCAGTACGCATGGGAACAAGAGGACTGAATTTTGGATAGCCTCCTTTTTCTCTGATATATACAGCTAACTGTGCGACAGTTGGGTTACTAATAAAAAGGGACAAAGGAATGCTGACACCGAAATGTTTATCTACCAGAACGACCATTCTCATGGCTGTCAATGATGTACCACCGTTATCAAACAAGTTTTGATGGATAGATAAGCTGGGTATTTTCAATAAGTCTGCCGCCAGATCGCACAATACTTGCTCATAGTTGTCTCGCGGAGCAATATCTTCTACATCATTATGCCCATGTATGATCCGCATATTACGTAATGCCGCATCATCACGTTTCCCACCAGGAGTCTTAGGCAGTGATTCTAACCACTCTATTTTGGAAGGGAGCATGTGTTTAGGAAACATTTCAGACAAATGTTGTTGTACACGCACTGTAAATGCTTCGTTTTTTTCTCCAATCAGGAATGCGACCAGAAAACCATCATTTTCACCGTGTTGTTGAACGACAACAGCAACGTCTTTCAGTACTTTATCAGCATCAGGTGTACTCAATACCGCTAATTCTATTTCCGCCAGCTCAATACGATAACCACGAACTTTAACCTGAGTATCCTTGCGGCCTAAATAGAGAATATTGCCATCCTTAAGCTTCACACCCAGATCACCGGTACGATACAGTGGCTCATCACCGTCTTTGAGCATAATAAAGCGTTCTGCGGTTAGTTCTGGCTGACGGTAATAACCTAGCGCGACTGGTAAACCACGTGCGTAAATTTCACCTTGCTCACCAGAAGCGATTTCTTCTAATTGACTGTTAAGGAGTACGATATCTGAATTGGTGATACCTTTACCAATAGGGGGAAGCTCAGGGAAGGACTTTGGAGCTCCCTCCATCGTAAATGCAGTGATGACATGCGTTTCCGTTGGGCCATATTGGTTCTCAAGAATACCGTTATTTATTTGACCAACAAACAGACGAATATCTTCTGTGACCCGAAGTTGTTCACCGGATGAGATAACCACTTTCAGGTTTTTTGGGTAAGTGTCCAGTGCGACTGCTGTTTCAGCCAATTGTTGCAGTGCAACATAAGGCAGGTAAATTCTTTCTGTCTGGTACTTATTGATAATATGCAGTAACTGCAAAGGATCACGCCGTTCATCTTCACTAATAAGGTGTAACTCACCACCAGAAGTCAGTGTAGAGAAGATTTCCTGAAATGAAACATCAAAACTCAACGGTGCATACTGTAAGGTAGAACGAATACTCTTACCAGTATGCGTTTCATTCTGCCAGACAATCAAATTCGACAGACTGCGATGTGGCATTGCCACGCCTTTGGGTTTACCCGTTGAACCTGAGGTAAACAGTAAATAAGCTAGCTGCTCAGGGGCTATTTCTCTATTCGGTACATGTGTATTGCCGTTTATCAACATGTCTGCCCTTATGGTCGGGACTGTCACCATGTTGAGTAATGTATCGGATTTATCATCAACAATAGCCAGTATCGGCTGAGCCTGTTCCACCATTGCTGCAATACGCTGAGCTGGATAACTCAGATCCAATGGTAAGCAGACTCCGCCTGCTCTCATTACACCAATCAGTGATGCAACGAGTGTCGGAGAACGTTCAAGAACAATAGCAATCGGTGTATTTTGAACAACGCTCTTAGAAATCAGTTCAGAAGCAATTTTACCGGACTCTGACCAGAGTTTTTCATAACTCCATTGCATGCCATGATAACGAATTGCTATTGCATCAGGTTGCTCCCCTACATTCTTCTTAATCATGTCCAATGTTGATATGAATTTTGAGGATGGTATTACCTTGCTTCTTTGTGTGAGTGGCTGGCTCAGGGTTGCTGGCTGATCACCATGACTGACCATTCTGTTCAATATGGTCATATAAGTGTCCATATAAGTGTCAGCCTGCACTTGTGAGAAAACATTGCCGTCAAAATCACATCGTAAATAATGTTGGCCTGTGATGAAGTCAGTCATGACATTGAACAGTATTTCAAAGTTAGTTTCTTCCCACGGATCAAACCCGATGAGGGATAAATCAGGGCCACTAAATATTTCCGTTAATATGTGGAATCGAATGTAATTAAACGCGGAACTTATTTTTGCACCTTCACCGGCTACTTGCTGGATAGCATTAAGTGGATATTTACGGTATGGGGCATGACGCTGTTCAGCACTAAATACAGAGTGGATACACTCTTTCCATGTTTTGTTCGATACAGAGAAACGTACAGGGAGTGTATTAAGAAACAAGCCCAGCGTTTGCTCTGAATTCTGTGCATCTGGTCTTCCATGAGTGACTAATCCAGTCGCAATTTCATCCTGAGCGGTAACTTTGGTCACAGTTAAACAATGTGCAGCAAAGAATACCGATTTAATTGAAACGTGTTCATGCTGTACTAAGATCTCCAGCTTTTTTTCAATTTCTTTTGGAATAATTGCTTTTTTTGAAAAAATTCGATTTTTTGGCAAACTTTCATACAATCGGTAGCTGGGAAATTGGGTTCGGGGAAGTCGATTAAACATGTTTTTCCAAAACACTCGATGTTCCTGATCTTGTAATGCACGGAGTTCATCTTGTATATACAAAGCAGGTGATGGAAGTACATCCGTTTCAAAAAAATATATTCCCTCATTCAAGTAACGAAAAAAGAGTTCACGTATTAAATTTGCCACACTGCCACCATCTAAAAGGGCATGATGGAAACTGATCACCATCTCTATAGTGTCTGCGGTCTTGAATAAACTGATGTGATATAACGGCGCACGATCAAATTGGTAGTCTTGACGACTGCTTTTCTCCATGTGCTCTTTGATAATTTGTTCAGACTCAGCCAATGTCAATAAGCTGAGATCCTGAATCCCTATGGCATTATCAAGATCGATACTGTGATTGATGATTTGCAAAGGTTCGCTGAAATCGGCCAGGTTAAAGTGTGAACGAAGAGCAGGATGACGTTGGATAGTCTCTGCTGCACTTTTACGAAAGATTTCAGGTTCCCACTTTCCTTTCAGAGTATAGCGGAAAACATCTTTATAAGTGGTAAGGCTTTTACTCTGCTGGCTATGATATATCAGGCCAAGTTGGAGCTGAGTGACAGGGAATGCGTCCTCATATTGAGAAAGTGCTGCCCGCTCTTTTTCTTTGATCAGCGCGAAAGGAGATAATTCAACGGCACTTTGAATTTTACGGTCGGGGTCAATTTGTTGGCTCAACTCGGCTATCGTCAAATACTGTGATAATTCAGAAAGAGTTACATTTATTCCCGCCTTTTCAGCATCAGAACGTACTTTCAACATTAATATTGAGTCACCGCCTAATGTGTAAAAATTATCCTGTACACTTAGTTTTTCAATCTTTAATACCCGTTTCCAAATCTCTGCTAGTTGATATTCTGTTTCTGTTTGAGCATCATCATGGTTACTCAAAACTTCTGTTTCCGCCAATGCGCCAAGCGCTCCACGATCGATTTTACCGTTTGGTGTAAGAGGAATGTAAGGAACCCGGAAAAATTTCAGAGGAACCATGAAATCAGGTAAAAATTCCAGTAAAGTTTTACGCAGTTTTTCAGAAGTAAAATTCGGGTTATTTGTTACATCATTATTAGTTATTACATAATATGCGCAAAGGTAAGCATCATCATTACTGTTTTTTTGTGGTAAAACTTGCGCCTGACTAATTCCCTGAATATGCTCAAGTGTGTTTTGTACCTCTCCCAACTCAATACGATTACCTCTGATTTTTACCTGATTATCAATTCTTCCCAAATATTCGATGCTACCGTCAGATAACCACCTTGCTAAATCTCCTGTGCGATACCAGCGCTCACCTCCATCCAAAATGAATTTTTCGTCAGTTAATTTTGGTTTATTGTGATAACCACGAGCCAATCCAACACCACTAATCTGTAACTCACCAGCGATACCTATTGATTGTCGAGTACCATGCTGAGACATAATTCTCAGTGAAATGTTGTTGATTGGAAAACCAATGGGTACTCGCTTGATCACTTTATTATTTTCAGGAATAAACTCGAAATACGATACATCAATGGTTGCCTCTGTTGGGCCATAGAGATTGACCAAAGCCGGTGCATTGAAACCAAAAGAGGAAAAGATCTTACGGAACTGATTAACCCGTGTAGAAGGTAACGCTTCACCGCTGGTGAATACACGGCGCAGACTGGTTAATTTCCACACTAACTCAGGTTCGGCTTCCAAAATATCTAAGAAAGGCTGGAGCATAGAGGGGACAAAGTGCAATGTCGTCACATTATGTGTACTGATCGCTTTTATGATCTCTAAGGGATCTTTGTGAGCACCCGGTGGTAATAAGTGAACAGATGCCCCAGAAATCGACCACCAAAATAACTCCCAGACAGAAACATCAAATGAAATCGGTGTCTTTTGTAGTATCACATCAGTATTATCCAACGGATAACGTTCCTGCATCCATTCAATCCGGTTTACCACTGAATAATGATTAATCATCACACCTTTAGGTTGCCCAGTGGAGCCTGATGTATAAATCATATATGCCAGAGAATCCGCTGTAGATAAATTGGGTTGCTTCACATTCTCCTGAACTGAAATGTGATTTCCGTCAATGACAATATAAGCTTGAGCAATTAAAGACGGATTAAGTTTGTCGGAGATGATGACCGTGACGCCACTGTCCTTCAACATATAATCAATCCGCTCCTGCGGATAGTTGGGATCTACAGGCAAATAGGCAGCGCCTGCTTTTAATACCGCAAAGATAGCGGTTAACATATCCGTACTGCGATCCATTAAGATGGCAACGATATCTCCTTTCCTCACCCCCTCTTTCAGTAAAACCGTCACCATATTGTCGATACGGGTCTGGAACTGAGTATAAGTAAGTGCAGGCTGATCGCCAGAATTTGCGATAGCGACGGATTCCCCGTGTAATGAAACCTGATTATCAAATAATGTTGATAAAGTTTCTTGCTGCGAGAATTCTACGATTGGCCCTTGCTCAAAAAGCGCCAATTGAGCCATTTCTTCTGCCGAAGAGAGACTTACTTGTGAAACAGTTTGTGTGGGTAATGCAATCAATTGTTTGGTAATACGCTCTAAGGAAGCTGTAAATGTTTCGAATGGATAATCCTCATCGAAAACATCTGCCGCGCCGGTGATATCAACAGCGACCTCACTATTATCCCCATAGGTATGTACGTGGATCCCGATAGCATCATTTTCATGAGCTGTAACCGCCGCATAGATATCTTCGTTTTTATAGGTATCACGGGAAGTCGCTGTTATAGGTGAGTAGTTATAAGATACAGTGACATCAAACCCTTGACGCTTTGTCGTCCCCATAGACTTAAGCAAACGCCCAAGAGGAATATGCTCAAACGTTTTTAGTTTTGTGATTTCTGTTTTAATACGAGCCGCTAACTCAATAAGGGTATCCTCTGCGTTGACCTCAATAGCCAATGGCAGTGTATTAGCCCATTGACCTGCAATATTAAGTTGATTAATACGGCGGTTGAGCAACGGGATACCTATTACTAGCTGGGTGTTATTATGTACTCGTGACAATAAAATAGTCACCGCAGACATAATGACTTGGTAGGGATTCATTCCTTGAGAAATAGATTTCTCAACATCAATCTTATCCAGTATATATCGATACTGTATGAAGCGAGATAAATGAGTTTTCTTTCTCCGATTAAAAAAAACGGACTCGTGGCGTTGTGTAAGCACAACCAATTCTGTTATTTGCTGTTCTATTTCTGGTTTTGACAGAATTGTTTCTTGTTCAATGATTGCTGAGATATATTGCTCAGAATTGAGAGACAAACCTCTCGGATTAATTTCTTCATTATTTTGATAGTAATCAGCAATTTTTTTTGCTAAGTGGTTTATTCCCCAACCATCACAAACAATATGATGGGCCCGAAGAAAAATAGCTATGCCGCCATTTTTCAGATTTCGTAACAAAGCGATCTCAAGGAGTGATTTATCATCCAGATTAAAAACTCGTTCTGACCATTTTTTGAAGAGGGCAGCAACATCTTCACCTTCTGCATCAATTATCTCTGCTTGATTATCGGTAATATTTTGTATCTGCTGACTTAACACACCCTCTTGTTCAATGATGCGCAATCGGCATGTCACATCATGGCTAAGGACGTTATTAACTGAATAAAAAAGTTTTTCAAGGTTAATATTTTCTTTTAATATTCTTGCGATGGATATTGTGAATTGACTACTTTCTGGATTACGTTGAGATTCATAGTAGATTTCTTTTTGATACTGAGTAAGAGGTACAACTGGTAATGTGTTCATAGCTACTGACAATATAATTTAGAAAGTTATATTTTATTAATTACATTCTCCTCGGCACAATGCCTATTAGTTTATATTGCATTATATTTTCTCTTAATGGTTTAATAAAACTCGGTTGATAGTTCGCATATCGTGCAGAAATCGATCCATCAGTCGCCTGCTGATGTGCTTCCGTTACGGTATGAAATCTTGGTTATTACTTTGTCCAGAGCTATAATTTACAGCTCTGGATCTTAATAATATGTATTCTCCACTCAATAAAAGCACTATTCACTGATCAACAAGGCCAATTCAGCCTCCTATCCAGTTCAGGCAAAACTTTCCTGATTCTGGTTTCTGGACCAGCTAAACCATCCCCATACATTTTCCAGAGTTCCACTTAACCATCCTGCATCACCATCAGCAGGTAATGTTTCCTCTATATTTCTAAATGCCTCAAAGTTATTAGTATCTTCTGTTCTCACATGCAGGAAGGTTTTTCCATGTGCATAAATAGCGGTACTGGAATTTTCGACTAAAGACGCAGACGAAATATCTACATTAGTTGCAACTTCAGCTACAGTCTCAGTCGCACGTGCAGCCAAGCTGCGAAGACCAAGCGCTTTAGCTAATTTGCGTCCTGCTAATGCGCCTTCTATCGCTGCTGTCGCAGCAACGTCACCAACCCCTTCCAGCGTTTTCTGAGATTCAGACACCTGAGAACCCATTGCAGCCGCGCTTGCGGCAATACCTGATTTAACCAAGTCATCGTTTAAAACAGCGGAAACTGTGCCGGATGCAATGCCTACCTCAACACCAGCTACGCTTCTGTATTCACCTGTCCGTCCCTGCCGTTTTAAAACGGGATCATTCATGCTTGTCACACCATGAGCAACAGCCGCGCTACCAACACTTCCACCAGCCATAAAATTACCTGTCGCAGTAGACAAATGCGCTGCCGTGCGCCCTCGAAATAATTTGGCGTAAACCTTAGATAAAGAGCGTGAAATAGGGCCAGCAAAAACACCAATAGCTCCGGCAATCGCCCCGCCTGCGGCAACCACACCAACAGCAACAGGTATCGCCAGCCCTGCGCTTGACACAACACCCGCAATGGCAACCGCGACACCGACACCAACACTTACACCTCTGAATCCACGGATAATATTCCTCTTCTGCTGCTCTGTTTTTGCTTTACTAAGCGCATAATTAAGCAGTTTTTTATATGCTTTCTTATATACGAACTTTACGGCAGGCCCCGCAATTTTTTTAACCGCACCTACAGGACTGAAATCAAAAGAAAAGTCAAAATCAAACAGTGATGTTAAGGATAATGATGGCCAGGAAAACGACGGTCCGGAGAAGCTTGGCAAAGAAAATCCATTGTTGAATAATCCACCGATCAACGTAATGACGTTGCTCATCAATGATGCCCCTCCATCACTATCTGTACCATTGACAGGGTTATTGTGCACCATACTGAACATATTCAATCCATCAATAATGCCACCGGGATCTGCACTGAGCCAACGTCCCGCCCACGGCTGATAATATCGCAGGCCATAATAATAAAGCCCGGTTGCATCTCTTTCTTTTCCTGAATATCTGTGAAACTTATAAGCTGCTTCAGTCTGGTTTCGTACAGTCCAGATTGACGTTCCACCATAAGGATAATATTCCTCTTGACTGATAACTTTCCCAAATTCATCAACTTCCATCGCACTACTGCCGGTAAAGTTACTATAGGAATAACGTAACTGGTCACCTTTAATTTCAGCTGGCTGACCTGATACCCAGTGAAGTAGCCTGACGTGGCCCACAGTTATAATATGTAGCTCTTCGTTAAGTGTATTTCCCCTGAACATCGTTCTTAATTCCAGTCCAGGAAGATAGACTGTTCGCGCTTTACGTTGGGTATTGCCGTTCAGATGTTGACTGACTTTAACCAGCCGCTGGCTGTCTTCATTATAGCGATACCATTCTTCATCCATCTCCGTGTCGCGACTAACCGGAGTTACTCGAGATAACTCTCCGCGTTGGTTATACCCAAGCTTCTGACCTGGCAATAATGAAGTTTGATGTCCACCAGCATCAAACCAAGTATCTACTTGCACCGGATCAGTGGTAAACGTGCTCAGTACAGCACGATTGTTACGAGAAGAAACTGTCAGAGATGTTACATGGTTATTGCCACTACCCGATGCATTATGTTGGATTTGTGTAAGATTGTTTCCACGATCATAAGTGTAGTGACGGATGTAATTGGTATACACATCATCACCATTGGATACCGAAATCAGTGGTGATGGAAGAGAACTTATTGAGCCAGAAAGAGCCGACATCTCCCGGCCGGTGGCACTAATCAGTTGGTAAAACGAGTCATAGGTATATTGACTTTCGGGGGAAATTTTCTGGTTACGCCAGTACCGTACAGCCTGTGCATGATCGTAAACACTGACAACATTTCCTACCGGATCATATTTATAATGAAAATTCTGTAAAATTGCGGCTCCGGATAGATGATTGGATGGCCGTTCAACCCGACTTTCAGACAACCGCTGAGTTTTCTGTTCATACAGATTTGTCGTTAAGATCCCATTACCATCCTTTTGGGTTAGTATCTGTCCTGCGGCAGAATAGGTCAGAGATGAAATTATATTTTTTTCTTCTCCCTGTGCAGGAGTTAACCAATTACTTTTTAACTGGCCTGCACGGTCGTATTCATAGCGCTGCTGATTGCCCATAGCATCAGTTTGTGTCAGTAGCGCGCCAGTGACATCCGTCGTCATATAAGTGGTAAAACTATTCTCGGAAACATTCCCGGAAAATGAGGTATTCCAATCATTGGGTGTATTTCCCTGCCAATCAGCTTCTATATCATCTGGCAATAGCTGACGGGTTATTCTTAGGGGACTTCCCAATAAAGATACGCTCTGACATTCTTCACGGCCTGCCGTATCGTAGCGCGATACACAGGTTCCAACCAGATTATATGCTTTTTCTTGTTCACTATTTCCTGACCAAACAAAACGTTCGATAACACTGAGTTCTTGATCTGGTGCTTGTTCAGTAATACTCAGCAAGCGTCCTGCCAGATGATTTTCCTCATATAAATATCGCCGTTTCACTCCCATTGCATCAACACTGATAACAGGCCGTCCTGCAATATCATTTAATGCCGCAGCAACGCCATCATCGGCACCTTCTGTTCGGAGAGCTATACCGCTCAAACTTTGTATACTGGCCCTGTCTGGTTTTATGCTGTTATCTCTTTGCCATAAATCATATTGACGTGGTGAAAAAATCCGCTCCGGAAAGCCAGCCAGCGTATATTGACTAAAAGAAATGCGTTCATCAGTTAGATCCACAGTATCCGGATGTCGGTAATACTGAACCGTTCTGACGTTTAAACCACGGTTATCCATAACTACAACGGACGGGGTTTTTGAATATAGTGTCTGTGACATTCGATGACTCCTGAAAAATGTTTCCCGATATGTCGGTGGCTAGAACATTTGCTATTGATTTACTTCTGCTGCTGTGTCGTTTTCATCCTCACTGACAACAAACCAGGGAGTAATTAACGTCCGTCGCAAATAACCTGCCGCAGTAACTACTTGGCAGACACGCCCCAACGGGTCGTAACAGTTTGTGTCAGCGAATAGATCGCGGCGTGCACTATCATCTTTTACATATCGCCAGTCATTAAGAAAATAAGGCAGGTATGTACGCAGAGGCTGACCTTTTCCGTCATATTCTGTCCTACCGGACACCGCCCATCTGAAATCAGTTTGTTCATTTATGGGGGCTCCTGTTTCATCCGCCATAATTGTACCGTTATCACTTAACAGCCATGCGTCCCCTGCCTCATGCCTGACTGCGGTTTGTAACGTTCTTCCGAAGCCATCACTGAAAGAGATGCTTTGATGCAATTGTTGTTCTGGATCGCTGTCATATCTGTCCGTCGAAATACTCAGCATATGAGGTGGAAGACGAGGAACTGTTTTTAAATTTATGGTGGAATTTCGTAGCAGATAACGTTTAAGAGCGAGCCGACCAATGTAATTATCTTCGGTGAGTAAGTCTTTAGAGTCTGTAACTTCCGTTGTTGCTCGCAGAATCCAGCTCAATGGATCGTATACTGCAAGCCCAGCCACAGGGATACCCGGTTTCAGTTCAAGTGCTTTATCGACAAGAGAAGGCACAATAAAAGGTGTAACTTCATTTTCTGGTTGGGTGTACCCCTGCATCACCCCTTCTTCTAGTCCCCAAAATCTTACGCTTGTCACTCTTCCAAGCGCATCATAAGTGGTAGTAGAAGTATTGTCATTTGCGTCAGTTACCATATAGGCAACGTTAAAACGGTAATCATATCGGGCAGATGCAACCGAGCCAGTGGGGCTTTTTTCCTGAATTACAGCGCAGAAATGCGTATCCCAGCCAATAAGATTTTTACCGGTCATCAAGGTCTGACGTTGCGCCAGTGGTCGATAAAATCCTTCTGCCCCCGCAAAATCGGTGTAGTTATGGCGCCCGACCCAAACGTTGAATATATTATTATCTTGTAAAGGCGCTGGAACAGACTGCCAACCCGCATTTTCAAGCTCTTTTTTAAATTCATCCGAGCTCATTATTCCAGCAAAAGCTTTTAACGAAGTCTTATTAAATTCAGCGGTTTCTGTGTAAGCAACAAGAGGTGGAAAATCCGGTTTACCACCAGCACCTGTATAATTCACCACCGAATGACCCAAATAATCATCTTCCGTTCCAGGCAGTACCCCGGCACCATCAGTAGTGTCAAACCATTCCAACGATAATCCTCTGTCAGGCACGATATCCTGAGACAGTTTCTTCGTATCACTGCGTGAGATCGCTGGCAATCCCGGTATCCATGATGTTTCGTCAATTAAATGGTGATATTCGTAACGCTGACGAGTCAAACGTAACAATATTTGTTGGTCGTCATAACTGCTGTCAAACAAGGTTTCTGGCAAGGTATCCGGGTATGGCGATGCTGGAGGTTTCTGCCGTCGGGGATAAGCAATGCTCAAAGTATCTGTCGGAAATCCCAACACATCACTTTTCAAAATAATCTGTTGGCTGCACTGTGGATCGACGGTAATACGCTCATATTGGTAGCTTCGCGATTCCAGAATGGATGGCCATGCTGAAAGTTCATCTGCTGATACTCCCACAAGTATTCGGATTTGAGGGCGTGATTCACTGACAGCATACGGTGTTCCTGCCAGCTCTGTATCGTCATCTCCATACACTTCACTGCGTAATGGCATCCCTTTCATTGCCCGGTTTAACCAGTACATTTCCTCTTGATTGGGAGTGATTGTAATTTCACGGTTGGTTGTAACATCATAGCGGGTAAAACGAGGAGTAAAATGCGCAAAAGCCTGTTCATCGCCTTGCCAGTATTCGTGTGGTAACAGATAATCCAGCGCTGGTATTCCCGTTGCAAACCAGCTAATGGTACGGGAAGGTGCTGGTGTTTCAGCGATTGTTCCATAAGTAGCACCCGCCTGTTTATCTGTATCTGTTTGCGTGACTCGCCCGAAACCACGGTATTCCCGTTCCCGCCCATCCCATGCTCCATGAGCATAATCACAACGGCTTGATAGTCGGTTTCCTGTAATCTCATCCAATACTTCTGTACGCCACAAGAGATGAACCGGGAATGGCAGGTAACTGGCTATCGTACGCCCTTCTTCAGCCGCCTGCTGTTTTTCATCCAGCCAGAATTGAGCAGAACTGCGATAACTTAATACAGTATCACTCCCCATATTGTTGTTTATCGCATTCAACAGCCAGGGTTTCTGTGTTGTCATTTCCAGACGCCAGTGCTGTACGGAGATATGTGGTACCGTCAGAATAATGTTGGTAACCCCAAGCCCTCGGATGTCTGCAATCTGGAGCTGGCAGGTGTCATCAAAATTCACCCCAGATGGCAGGTCAATTTTCAATGGTGCTGCGAATCGATTACCATTTTCGTTGAGATAGAGCTCCATATAAGTATTACGAACATAAATCAGGTCAGTGGTGCCAGAACCGTCTATGTCTGCCATATACAACCGATTGGGGTTAAAAGTTTCCCCGGTAATTTGGAAACCCGGCAGTGTTAACGGTTCCCCAAAACGTCCCCATCCCAGATTTGGCCAACAGCGAACACCTTCAGCAGAAATTTCTACGAGATGTTGCTGACCAGAGCCTGTCATATCACTGAATGCAACTAACTTACGCTCATCTCTTCCGGGGATCGGTAAAGGAATAGTTCCCGTATGTTCAACATTTTGAGCTTTACCCCACCCTTCTTGGTTATCAGCCCAAAACCGTACACTATTGGGGCCAATGAGTGCGAGATCGGGTAATCCTGTACCAGTGATATCAGTCAGTTGAGCTTGTGGATGAAAATATTCCATTGGAATGGAAGACAACGGGATAAATGGCGTCCATTCTCTCTCCGGCGTCATAGAGTGGTAACCTCTGAGTCCGGCGACGGTGACTACCCAGTCCAACCGACCGTCACCATTGAAATCAATCAGCATAGCACTGTCCTGCTGAACCGGAATATGGGGTAACGGTTTTGCCGTATCATAGGTGACAGCATCTGTTTCATCCGATGTTATATCTCTCACTGGTGCGCGATACCACCAGGCACCGGGAATATCCTGATAAAGCACACCGGGAATTCCCTCACCGTATAAATCGACCAGTTGATAAGGCTGGAATGCATTAAAATCTTCCAACTCAGGCATCTTCTGCCAGTTCTGGTGCAGATCATTTTCAAAGCGCTGATAATCGACTTCCAGCGGAGCCAAAGTAACCGGTGTACCATCTGCTTCATGTGCCAGACGACGAGCACTAAGTAACAAAGAAACACGGTTGTTCAGGTCATACTCCAGGATCAAACGGGATACCAGTGCCGGAGTTTCATTCGTGATGTTTTCCCCTGCCAGCGTCTGCAAGCGGTGAAACATCAGAACTTGCCGACATAAACGGCGTGTGCGCACTTCAAAACCAAACTGATAGCGGGAAAAACAGTCCGGCCGGCACAACCACTCGCCGGAAGTATGATATTCCGGCACAGTATAAAGGGATGAGGAACGCTCGCCGTAGTCAAACACCAGATGAAACAACCAAGCGTCATCTGCCGGAATACCGGATTTCAGCGCGATAAATGCCGCTTCCGGGAAAATATTGCCGTAACAGACTTTCGCCAGATAGCGCTGAGCATACATACCAATGTGTTGACGAAGTTCATCGGCATCACAGCCTGTATCATCTTCTGTACGATAATGATAATAAATATGTTCACCCGTTGGCGTTACCGTCTCTTCTAATAACCAACAAGCAATTTTTGTTGCATCTTTCGGATCAGCAATCTGAGCGTGATTGTGTTTACCCAACAGATGTACTTGTCCATCTGTTGTAAACATCACCCAAAAAGGCTTATCCTGACCGCTCTGCTGCGGCTGCCAATACTCCAGCTTACTAAAATCACTGACAATTCGTGGCTGATAGCGGGTGACGATATACGGTTGTTTCAACGTAGTTCCCAGTAACGAAGTTGCAGTACGTCGATCAGGCTGCCCTTTTGCATCGGGAACAACAGACAACACTTCACCGGAAGGGCCGAGAAACGTATCCTCTCCCCTATATTGAGGCACACCATGAGATGTCCGCAGGCTGATCAGACCTGCCCCACACTGCCATCCCATACCAAATGCCCCATTACCCGCTGCACTGCTGTAACTTAATGCCAATACTGGAGCAACTCCCAGACCACCAGACACCGGTAATGGCAGTGAGAAAGACGCCAGCCCATCCGGCCCGATCGCCCCCAGCGATTCCCCCATTCCATAAAGTGCCCCTCCTCCTTTCGGTAACGATGGCATCTCCAGTTTCAGATCTTTTGAATTCTGCATATAATTCTCCCTCGGCAGGCTCTTGAAAAAGCCTGTATTTTCTGTAATCAATTATCAGGAACGGATGGGATAGTAGGTTTCCCCCCAGCTAAGCTGTTGTTCGAACATTTTTCTTAAATTCTAATGGTCAATATTTTGTAGATTATTACCCTATCTTTGAACAAATCCTTCGCCTTATCTGATATTAAAAAAGTTAAACGAAGTATTATTTTAAATAGCGGAGTAAAATTAGTGCTTTTGCTAAATTTTTATTTTAATCATTTAGCTTGCGGTTCAATTGAATAAATAACACACAGACAAATAGTAACTTAAAATCCCATACCTTCCATATCAATGTCGATATGAGAAATTCATTCTTTAAATATAACAAATAAAATTAGAAATATTTTTCTGTTTAGTGAGTTAAAATTCACTATGGAATTTTGTCAAGGTTTTATTTCTATCATGCCATATTCATTATTTAATACGATGTGTTATAGAAAAACGATTTCTTTTTTTATTGGAAGAATAGAATGATAAAAGTAGTGTTAATTTAACAAACATTGTTGTCAATTTATGTGGCAGTGACTTAAGTGTGTGGAAGTGGTTATGAAGTCGTTTTCGTCACAGCAACAACCCAGAATGAGAAAAATGGGTGTATCACTAATGAAAGCTTATTAAGCACATATTAATGAGACAATATATCAACTAACACATATTAATAAACATAAGATGGTCATTTGAGGTATAAGAATTAATATAATCATATTCTAATAATATTAATAAATATATTTTTATCTTATCACTTCAATATTGATATTTATATTATCATAGTATTTTTTCCCTTTTTCAATTTTAGCATTACACTTATATTTTTGTGGTCTATTTGATCCAAGGTATGTGACCTTAACTGTATCACCTATATTGACATCATGGAGAGTTTCTTGTTCGTCAAAACCAAGGCTATCAGAGAGTTGATCAAATCCCGAACCAATAATTCGATCTTCAGTTTTATAAAAAACTGTATCGTCCATGTTTATCCCAAGAACCGACTATAATAATAGACTCATCGTCCTTCTTTATATTAATAGTGCTTTTCCACCCACAACAGGTTCACGACTAAAAGTAAATAACTGCATATCTTGTGATGTATCATTCATTTGTTCTATAGGCATTTTCATCTCCCTCTACACCATTTCAACAAATGTACCTGCTTTTAACTCGAACTGATAAGATGGATACCCCTATGGCGTCCATCTTTTATTATGTGCATACTCTAATAATTATATTGTCTAGATTTTGCGCTCAAAAAGGCGGGTCATTAGATCTGTTAGCCAGCAAGGAGCTATCAATCTTTAATAAGTATTCCTGCTGCATCAAGCGCCGCAACCGCATTTTCGAGGCGCTGGCGCTCCGTAGCACATAGCATATGTAAGTGCACGCCTTCCGTCAGTTCAGATAGATAAGATGCGCCAGTCTCATTAATTCTTTCTAGGAAAGTTGCGACGTCTTTACGTGTGCTGAGGCGCAGTTCGGCGGTTAACTCACCATACACTATGTGCTCAATGATGACGTTTTTAATCGTAACGCCGCAATCGACAATTAATAGTAGTTCCTCTTCGGCTTGCTCGGGAGCATGTTTGCAGGCGACAATAATTTCAATTTCCTTTTGTCGAGTGGCTGAGTACGGTACATATAGGTAACCTTGAATAGTAGCTGTAATCGGCTCACCCCGGGCTTTTAACAACGATATATCCTGCACGATCACTTGCCGTGATACCGCCGCTTTTTTGGCCAGATAGCTTCCTGTTAACGGTCCACCTTCCTGTTGTAACCATTCGATAAGACTGGCCCGTCTTGTTTCTCCCACGAGTTTTTTTTCAGCGTCCAAATACCGGCTCCTGTTGAATTTCATGGCGCAGAGCGACCAGCGCCTGTAGTAAGACATCAATATCTTCTTCAGAGGTATAACGTCCAAATGAGATACGAATGAATTGTAAAGCATCGCGGTTTGACAGTCCCAATGCGGTTAAAGCACCCGAGGGAGCCTGCTGCCCCGCGGTACACGCGCTGCCCGTTGCGATACACACCCCACGACGATTACAAGATAGCATAGCATACTGGCCTTCAACACCTGAGTAAAAACAACCGAAAATACCAGGTAATAGTTCGTGTTCCCTATCGCTGAAATAGCTCACTGGTAGAGTGTTTTCCCGCAAACCTCGTATCAGCCTGTTTCTCAACATGCGGCACCATTGCTCATCTTGTTCGCGGCGCTCCATCGTTTCTTCACATGCGGTAATAAACGCACCGATCAGTGGCACATTGACGGTGCCCGGACGAAAACCATTTTCATGTGTCACCGTCGGATACAAAGGACGCCATGGGATGCCGGGACGAATATAGACTGCCCCGGCACCTTTGGGAGCATAGACTTTATGGCTGGATATCGAAATCGCATCCACGCCTAGTTCATCCTGTAATACAGGGATCTTACCGAACGTTTGCACTGCATCTGTATGAAACAGGATATTCTGTCCCTTGGTCAGCTGTGCTAATTGGGCGATAGGTTGAACAATGCCAGTTTCTGAATTCGCATGCTGGATAGAAATCAGTCCAGTATCAGGGCGTAGCGCCTGTGCCAGAATCGCTTCCGTCACTATACCGCGCGTATCTGGAGTTAATACTGTGACAATAAAGCCTGCCTCTTCCAGAGCCTGCATTGCATAGTGCACTGAAGGGTGTTCCATTTTCGTTGTCACTATATGTCGTTTACCACTTGGAAGAGCTCTGGCCAGAGACTGTATCCCGAGCAGATTCGCCTCAGTACCGCAACTGGTAAAATAAACACCTGACGGATCTCCCCCTAAAAAGCGAGCTAGCTGACGGCGACAGTAGGATAATACCACTGACGCTTGTTCGCCGGCATCATGCAAGCTGCTGGCGTTACCATAGCAACACTGACTAAGTTTCTGAAAGGTATCAAGCGCCTGGTGCGACACGGGTGCTGATGACGCATAATCCAAATAAATCACAACAGTAAGCCCCCCTTAGTGCAGGTAAAAATTCCCTTGTCAAGATTCTAAGGTTATGTAATCTTATGTGTCAAGACATATGTAAAGACAGGAGTAACACAGTGTCAACTAAACGTATCGTTGTCATTGGCTCGGGGATAGCCGCACTGGCTTGTGCCTCGTATATGCCTACAGACTGCGAAGTCATAGTCATGACCAAACACACCGTTGGCAACAGCAACTCGACACTGGCACAGGGAGGAATTGCTTCCTCCTGGCTACCAGATGACTCTATTGAACAACATGTCGGAGATACGCTGGCTGTCGGTAGCGATCACAACGATGCCTACCGGGTTAAGGATATTATTCGCACTGGCAAAGAGATCATTATTCAATTGCTGGCAGCGGAGTGTCCATTTGACAAAACAATTACTGGCGAGCCAGCGCTCGGACGGGAAGGCGCACACACCTCAAAACGTATTTTTCATGCCGGCGGCGATCAGACCGGCAGGATCCTTGTCAAATTCCTAAGCGACCGCTTGGGTAAACATATTCGCATATGCGAACACACAAAAGTTCTGGATATTATCCATCAGGCCGACAGATGCGCAGGTGTACGATTTAAAACTAGTCAGGGTGAACTAGCCTCTCTCTACGCGGACGCCATTGTACTGGCGACGGGGGGATGCGGCCATCTATATTCGACGACCAGCAATGATAAGGCCATTACAGGTGGCGGCCTGATGATGGCTTACCGTGCAGGTGCAGCCCTGACCGACCTGGAATTCACTCAGTTTCACCCGACACTATTGGTTAAAGATGGTGAAGCATTAGGGTTGATTTCGGAAGCAGTAAGAGGCGAAGGCGCGGTGCTCGAAGATGAAAATGGCCGACGAATTATGGAAGGCCGTCATCCGCAAAAAGATCTTGCAGCACGAGACATACTATCTCGCATTATTTATAACGAACAGCAGCAAGGACACCGCGTTTATTTGAATATTCATGCTGTTCCCAACTTTGTCAAACGTTTCCCTACCATTAGTAAACTGTGCCAGGAAGCGGGCATAGAGATAGCCTCAGGGCGGATCCCTGTATCGCCCGGCATGCACTTCCTGATGGGTGGTGTAGTGGTCGATGATAACGGACAAACTAACGTTAAAGGGCTATATGCAATTGGAGAAGTCGCCTGTACCGGCTTTCACGGTGCCAATCGACTGGCGAGTAACTCACTGCTTGAAGGGCTGGTATACGGTCAACGTGCGGCACGACACATTGCTGAACAACAGCTGATACGGTACACGCCGTTAAAGGAGGAAAAAGAGAAGCAACTCGCTGTTCCGTGCATCACAATGCAGCAGTTACAGCAGTGGGTTTCTGCCCATCTATCCATTGTCAGAGATCATGGATCGTTAAGCGTGCTTATTGATGAACTCTCCTCCATTCCTTACCGGAACATCACATTAAGTAATATCAGCATACATGATGCGGAGCTAGCCAACTCTTGGGCTCTGGTGAAATTGATAGCTCAATCTGCGCTACTGAGAACTGAAAGTCGTGGTGGACATTTCCGCACTGATTACCCTGCCCGCGACGACTTCCAATGGCGTGGCAAACAGATAGTTCACTGTCAAGGGCATACTTCAATCATTTATAACCAAAGGATCGGCAATTAATGGAAATCTTGCAGCTTAACTCCATGCTCACGCGTTTTCTGGAAGAGGATATCGGCTACGGCGACCTGTCGGCTAATGCTATTTTCGACACGCAAATGGGTACGGCACAGCTCGTATCACGTCAGGATGGCGTGTTCGCAGGTGGACAACTGCTGACCGTCGGCTATAAATTGCTAAATAACACTATCAGCGTGACTCTGCATGTTAAAGACGGCGAGTGGATGACCCAGGGCACGATTTTAGCTGAAATTAAGGGGGCAGTACGCGATATTCTCAAAGGGGAGCGAGTCTTACTCAATCTGCTGCAACGTATGTCTGGTATCGCCACACTCACGCATCGCGCTATAAAGATGCTCGACGATCCATCCATATACCTGTGTGATACTCGCAAAACAACACCAGGGCTACGCATGTTGGAAAAATATGCAGTAAGGATGGGTGGAGGTAAAAACCACCGCTTTGGTCTGGACGATGGGGTGATGGTTAAAGATAATCATATCGCTGTTTGCGGCTCTATTCGTGACGCGGTGGCTAAAGCACGCGCCTACGTCGGGCACATGGTGAAAATAGAAGTGGAAATAGAAACCGAAGAACAGCTTGAAGATGCTATCGCTGCGGGTGCAGATGTCATCATGTTTGATAATTGCACGCCCGAACAGGTTATGCGCTATAACTCTATCACCCCCGAACACATTATCACCGAAGCTTCTGGTGGCATAACCCTCGACACTCTGCCGTACTATCGCCATACGGGCGTCAATTACATTTCTCTTGGTTTTATCACCCACTCCGCGCCAGCACTGGACATTGGTTTAGATATGGCGATCACGCATCAGGAGGCCAGCCATCATGGCTCTGCTTGACATCATTCGTCCCGGCAACGTTACTATGCCGGAATATTACAAACAGCGCACCGAACAGGAAATGAGTCGCCGTATCGGAGAAATCAAACGGGCATACGGAACTGATCTGTTTATTCCCGGCCACCATTATCAAAAAGATGAGGTGATCAGATTCGCTGATACCACCGGGGACTCGCTACAACTGGCACAGGTTGCGGCCGGTAATCAGAAAGCAAAATATATTGTTTTTTGTGGTGTTCACTTCATGGCGGAAACTACCGACATGCTCACGCACGACAGACAAATGGTCGTGTTACCCGACATGCGTGCCGGATGTTCAATGGCAGACATGGCTAATCTTACCCAAATGCACCGAGCCTGGAATAGCTTGGTATCGCAGTTTGGCGATAATATTATCCCACTGACTTACGTTAACTCGACTGCTGACATTAAGGCATTCGTTGGCCAGCACGAAGGTGCTACGGTAACGTCGTCCAATGCAAAAAAAGTACTGGCATGGGCGCTGTCGAAAAAAGCCAGAGTGCTTTTTCTCCCCGATCAGCATCTCGGCCGTAATACTGCATTCGATTTAGGCATACCGTTGACGGACATGGCGGTGTGGGACCCTGAGCAAGAAGCACTCCTGACCCAGCGTACGCCGGACGAAATCAAAATTATCCTTTGGAAAGGCCATTGCTCAGTGCATGAAAAGTTCACTGTGCAGAATATTCGTGACATCCATGTGCGTGATACTAACTTTCGAATCATTGTGCATCCAGAGTGTAGCCGCGATGTAGTAGCTGCCTCTGACCTGGCGGGCTCAACCAAATATATTATCGATACAATCGCAAGCTCGCCATCGGGCAGCAAATGGGCGATTGGTACGGAAATGAACCTAGTGAATCGTTTAATTCGCCAACATCCGGATAAACACATTGTATCACTCAACCCAGATATGTGCCCTTGCCTTACGATGAACCGAATTGACATGCCGCACTTGCTTTGGGCATTGGAACGTATTGAACAGGATGATCCCGTCGGCGTCATTCGTGTGGATCCATGTATCACCCGCTATGCGTTGTTGGCATTGAATAGAATGCTGAATATTGTTTAACAAGGCCACCTAATTCAAAGATGATTCAGCTAATGAACGCAAGAATATCGTATTTTCTTGCGTTCTTAATAGCGGCCTATCGGCTAATAGAAGCCAGCCACTCAGAACGAAACCATCTCTGCCGGATTAAACATGCTTCTCGCTCCCAGAGCACCTTTAATCAATGGAATAACTATCGGAGAGAAGTAGGAACCCAGCGGGATACTCAAGTGGTCGATACGGGTAAGCATGGCAAAGTCGTGGTTACGTCCGGCGATATCGTCGCTGATAGCTTTGCCAATGCGCACCGTCTGCGCTACTCCATGACCACTCCAACCATGCACCATATACACAGGGATGCTGTCACCACTTTTGCGGGCATCGGTGGCACCATTCAGGGTCAAATCGCTGATCCCGCCCCAGGAATATTCCAGTTCGGGATTTTCCAGATACGGGAACACGGTCTTGATACGATCTAGTAAATAATTGTTCACATCACGCGGTGACCAGGAGTTTCCAGTGCCCTGCCCCCCAAACAACAATCGGTTGCCACGCACCGCGCGATAATAGTCTATCTGTAACTGTGTATCGTAGACAGGCAGATCTGACGGGATCAACTTTTTGATATCCATTGACAAAGGTGGAGTTACCGCTATATAGGTGAAAAAAGGCACTGTAGTGGAAGGGCCGGAGATAAACTCATCGCTGGAGCCATGCACTCCCAGTACCACGGCTTTACTTGCCCTGATAACTCCCCGCTCAGTTTCTATAACTGTACGGTTGGCATCCTGCCTGATGCTCTTCACTTTCGTACTGTCATAAACTCGTCCCGCCAGTCTGGCAAAGCCATAAACCAGGCCTCGCAGTAGCGCCAGAGGCTGAACCTGTCCACCGATACTGTCGATATTGGCACCATAATAGATACCCGAACGTACATACTCTTCCTGCAATTCGTGTGGCCCAATAACCTTCGCCGCCGTATCTCCCAACTGACCCCGAGCATCGGCATTAGCCACCAATGACCCCATATGACCTGGGTGTATCGCTGCTGTAATATGACCGTATTTGCGGTCGCATTCAAAACCGTAACGCTCACAGAGTTCATCCACAAGATCCATTGCTTCAACTGATGCAAAACGCCATAAACGTTTGGCTTCATCGGGTGAGAATCTCTCCAGTATGGTTTCAGCTCCCCAACGGGCAATACCGGGGGTCATCTGCCCCCCATTACGGCCAGAAGCTCCCGAACCGATGTTATCCTTTTCGACCAGAATCACATCCACTCCCGCTTCAGCAAGATGCAGCGCTGTGGAAGCCCCCAGCAATCCGCCGCCAATCACTACAACCTCACAACTCTGGTCTTTAGAAAAGCCACCAAAAGCCGGCCAATCAGCCAGAGCGGATTCATAGTAGTTGGCTGGCATGGCCTTGGCCGCTACATTTCTATGCCAGTTCCAGATACGCGGATCCAACCCCAACCGGCTGGTTCTGTATTGTGCATCCTGCAACAGCGTCGGACGGAATCGGTCAATATTGGCGGACGGAACATCGACCGCAGTTAAGGTCTGGGCGAGCAGAGATGTTGTTGGGAGTATAGATGAAAGCACTCCCACCCCTGTGAGCGTCGCGACAGTAGAGATAAAATTTCTTCTATTCATTGCCATTTCAGCACCCTTTTAGTGGCCTGGAATCACCCGTTAGCCCGACCTGGGATATTTTTCTGTGAGTGAATTCGGTTCTCTGAATTGTATTTATTGCTGCCAGCCTGCCCTCTTAGAGCCGCGAGAGCCAGTAGGATACTAGTGCCGACAAACGGGATAAGATGTAACAGTAACCACCAAGCGCTACAGTTAATATCGTGCAGGCGACGGGCATTTACCGCCAGCGCTGGCAAAAATGTGAGCAGCAGATAGATAGCGCTGAACCACCCCATATAAATTTCGGGATTGGCAACAGCAAACAACCTTTCCAGGAAAGAAATGATGAGAAAAGCCAAGCTCTGAAACAGAATGAAATACCAAAACTCCTTACGCCGGGCTCGCCCACTGAAACAAGCATAATTCTTTAAGACAGTTAAATACCAGTGCATAATTGTCCTCTCTTGTGAACCAGCAAGTTCCCCCTAATGTCAAAAACATCATCAGACCACGTTCCAATGCCTTCTGACGTACCGCATGACCAGCCAAGCTTCAGCAAACAAACGCCTTGTGTGATTTAGTGTGTGATGACGGCAAGATCACCAAACGCAGTGAAGGTACTTCACCCTCGGCCGATCGGTTAACACCTTGGCTTTTCAATAGTGAACCTGCACGCACTCCCGGCACTGTCGAAGTCACGACACGCGCATCATTATTAATAATCAATGCTGGCTTACCGATAGCGCCCAAAACCGGCAGAAGTAACCGATCCAGTGTTGACACCAGCATATCCACCGCTGCAACACCGACAAACTCCTCACCGATAAGTACTGGATGGGCTATCGTAATCGTGTAGGCACCATTGCAGACATAATCCACATAGGGGCCGTCAATGACGGGAAGATGGCGACTGGCCGGCTGACGGAACCATTCAAATAATCGGAAATCCAGACGCCTACGCTGCTCCTGATTGTGTTCCAATTGCGCATATTGAATGGTATTCCCTTCCTGACGCCACCACTCCAGCGTCCAGTACCCTTTCTCTTCCCCAATTACCTCCGTTACCGCATAGCTGGCAAACCCTGCCCCGTTACACCAAGTGTTGTTACGCAATACTTCGTGGATATGTTTTTGTAATGCGCCGCGCTGCTCCTGCGCTAATCGGATGCCTTCGGTATGATATAACGGCAATTTTAATAAAATACGCGCTGTCTTATCCGCTAAAGCTGCGGTGGCCTGCTGCGCCGCGACCAGGATATCGTCCAGGATGCTCCTGGCCCGCTCTACGTGTATGTCGTTGTACATATGCCTCCCTCTTTCCTGGGATGAATGCAGCCGCCTTACTCGCGATCAGATCTCTACAAGAACAACGCATCAGTATCCATACGAAATTTGCATTCAAGCAGGTGGTCGGTAATTCGGGTAATCATCTCTTGTGCCAGCTGGTAACAAGCGAAGTCATCCCCCTTATACAAAGCCACCAAGAGTGTACGCCAGGCGGCAACAACTTCACTGTGAACGGCAGCTTCTCGGTACAGAAGCTCCATCAAAGGGACCCATTCGGCCTGAATCTCTAGCTCCTGATTGGCAAGACTGGCTGACTGTGCCTGGGATGCCAGGGTTAACAGACAACGCATATCTGCTTGTATACGGGCGTCCGGTTGCGTCGCGGCGGCAAAGCTGTCGACCAGCTGCTCAAGCTTTCTCAGTTCATCCGGCGTTGAACGTTGAGCCGCAAGCCTGGCGCTGTGGCCGATCACAGCACAGTGAAACTCGCTGAAATCCGCCAGTTCACCTGAAGCTATCAGCCGCAACGGGTGATATTTCCGCATTATCTCAACGGAAACTTGGCACACAAAACTACCACCATGACGCCCGCGCCGAGTCTCAATCAACTGTCTGGCACGTAGTGTGTTCAGGGCGTCACGAACTGTGACCGGTGACACACCTAATAACCGCGACAGTTCGTTTTCATTAGGCAACTGCTCATCGGTCTGTAATATCCCGGAGATGATCGCGTTGCTTAAACGCATCACAACCTGTTCGGTCCGGGTAGCCTGATCAAGCGGTGCATAGACGATGGAATATGCTGTCATTCTCTAATTCCTGATCGAAATAACACGGGATTTCAGCATGTCTGCAAGCAACGCTAAAAAATACCGTAGCGATGCAACGCCTGCGTATCCTCTGGTACTGGGGTTATAGCATCCCAAAGTTCAGCCACTTGGCCGTTCTCAACACGCCATAGCTCAAAGTAACTGTGACGTGCTTCAACAATACTTCCTTCCGAATGGGTCAGAACAAACTGCCCGTCAGCTACTGTGCGGTGGATTTTTGCATAATGCAGGCCTCTCCCTTCATCTTTGAGTTGCTTAAGAAACGCAATGACCGCAGCCGTACCATCGGGAATATCGGGGCTGTGCTGGCGGAACTTTTCACCATTGGTGTAGTTCCAAAACTCATCATAGTGCCCTTCGATCAGGGTACGCGTGAAAAAGTTAACCACCAGTTCACGGTTTTTCTCCCTGTCATGGCTATGGCCCGTTTCAGTCGGGCCATCTAACTGAGTTCGGCCACTGGCATTGGGCGCGGACTGTGGCACTAAGCCGTCCCAATGCTCCACAATTAAACCATCGGCAACCCGGTACAGATCAAAGCCGACCAACGGCTGATCGTCTAACCCCGTAAAACGGCCGTGGATAGCAACCAGATCACCATCCTGTAGTACACGATAAGTTTCATGGTGCAGTTCAGGATGTGCCTGAACCAGCTCACGCAATCCGGTAAGACCATCTTTGACCAACGGCGAATGCTCAATGAAATTCGGCGCAAAATAACGCTCAAGCGCTTCCACATCACGGCCAGTAAACAACTCGTGGTGCGCGTGCGACACCAAGTCGTGCGGAGATCTATTTTGATTCATTATGGATGTCCTGTATCAGTCGTTGGAACTCATCACGTGTTTAATACGCGTATATTCATCGAAACTATAAGCCGACAGATCTTTACCGTATCCAGAGTTTTTAAAGCCACCATGCGGTGCTTCTGCCGTAAGAGGAATATGTGTGTTAATCCAGACCGTTCCAAAGTCAAGCTCACGCGACAAGCGCAACGCACGACCATGGTCGCGGGTCCAGACACTGGAGGCCAGCCCATATTTGACATCGTTAGCTTTCTCTATGGCATCCTGTTCGGTTAGGAACTTCTGTACTGTGATAACAGGGCCAAAAATCTCGGTCTGAATCATTTCATCGTGCTGCTCCAGACCGGTAATCACCGTAGGTTCAAAGTAATATCCCGAACGATCGGCCTGACGGCCTCCTGTTTCGATACGGGCATGAGCGGGCAGACGCGCAATAAACCCTTTGACCTGCTCCAACTGACGAATATTATTAAGCGGCCCATACAACGCCTCTTTATCTTCTGGATCACCAAAACGGATGGCCTTAGCTGCTGATACCAGTTTGGTAATGAAGATATCGTAAACAGATTCATGCACCAGCACACGTGAAGCTGCTGTGCAATCCTGACCGGCGTTGAAGTACCCAGCGGTAGCAATGGTTTTGACCGCTTTATCTATATCCGCATCGGCAAAAACAACCACCGGTGCTTTGCCTCCCAACTCCAGATGCGCTCTGGTGAGATTAGCCGCCGCTGAAGAGGCAACCTGCAAACCTGCACGCACGGAACCAGTGATGGAAACCATAGCCGGCATTTTGTGTGAAACTACCAGAGCACCCGCGCTGGCATTACCCAACACCACGTTGAAAGTGCCGGCAGGAAAGAGCGGAGCGGACAATTCAGCCAGTAACAGAGTACTCTCCGGTGTAGTGTCGCTCGGTTTAAGCACCACAGCATTACCCGCTGCCAGAGCAGGTGCTATCTTCCACACCGCCATCATCAACGGATAATTCCATGGGGTGACCTGCCCCACCACGCCCAGCGGTTCACGCCGGATGCTGGTGGTCATACCGGAAAGATATTCAGCAGTAGCCTTGCCTTCCAAAAAGCGAGCTGCACCAGCGAAAAAGCGGATATGATCCACCGACGTCGCAACCTCCTCAGAGGCAATCAAGTGCTTGACCTGCCCTGTATTGCGGCTTTGCACCTCAATCAGACGTTCAGCGTTTTTTTCTACCGCATCAGCCAGTGCTAGCAACGCTTGCTGGCGTTCTGAAGGTGTGCTGCGTCCCCATATTTTGAATGCCGCTTTAGCCGATGCATAAGCATCATCAACATCCGCCGCGCTCGCGTTAGGAGAACGCGCGTAAGATTTACCAGTGACCGGACTTACCAGATCAAAATATTCGGAACCTTTAGATTCGATATACTGACCATTAATAAAATGCTTGAGAGTTGGTATCGGCATTGCTACCTCCTGGTGGACTGAAGATAAAATATAACCTATGATTTAATATATTTAATGGTTGTGTTATCGTCAAATTTGTAGCAAAAATGTAAAAACCAAGATGATTTAGATACATACATGCAACTTTCAGCATTTCCATCAAGAAAAATATGTAAATCTGTGAGAAAGATCGAGGATTTCCATATCATCAGTGAAAAACAGGTAGATTGGTGATAATGCAGGCGATGTTCTCGCCTGCCATGTTTGGTTATGATTTTAGTCTCCCGGAATTATTCTTCTGTAACTTCTTCATTTAGCCTGCTGCGGAGTATTTTCAAAACATGGTTCATGGTATGGATATCTTCCAGTGATATCCCTTCTGCCAGTCGATTCATCCATGGCGCTTCCAGCGCCATGGCATGACTGAAAGCCTTACGACCATTTTCCGTCAATACAACCAGATATGCCCGCTTGTGATGAGGATTTTGTACAAACTCCACTAACCCTTCTTTTTCCAACTCATTGATGAGGCGCTGCACATTCTGTCGGTTCATTCCCATATCTCTGGCCAGCCATGCGACAGGCTGAGGATTTTCAGCGGACACAATTGTTCCCAACACCTGCCAGCGGGCGCTGGTCAAGCCAATATTGGCTACCAACCGGTTTCCCTCGGTCAGCAAGCTGCTAGCCACCCTGAATAAATTAAGTGCCGAGGCACTTAATGCTGCGCCAGCCGGAGTTCTATTCATTTCTTTCATATTGTAACCTGTAAAATAGTTTGACATCATTAATTCATATTGACATTATGGTGTCAATATGAATTAATTGTCATAATAAAAGTTAATTTGTGGCGGTATCAGGATCAAATATCCCAGTACCAAAATCTTCCCTTATACCCGATTGGTGAAACATGCGTACAACAATCATCCATAGTGTTTCCGGTACACTGGCCATGCTTCTTATTGCTACATTCTGGACATCCACTGTGATTTCGGAACTATTTTTGGATACCACAGCAGTAGTGGTAGTCAAACATTGTATCGCATTTTACGGGCTGGCAAGCCTTGCAATACTGATGGCTATAACAGGAGGTTCTGGATTTTCGCTGAGTAAAGACAGGAAAGGTCGCCTGATCGACGAAAAGAAAAAACGCATGCCGATCATTGGCATCAACGGGCTACTGATCATGATCCCAGTAGCCATATTTCTGAATATAAGGGCCTCTGAAGGGATGTTTGACACCTGGTTCTACACAGCTCAGGCTTTGGAGCTGGCAACAGGCCTTGTGCAATTAACTATGATGAGCAGAAATTTTCAGGCAGGCTTACGACTTGCAGGGCGTTTACGAGTAAAAACTCCCCGCTGATCAGTTTGTTCTCCATTTTCATTTACACTTATTATGAGCCCGTAAAGATGGAGTACGGGCAACCTACAAGCTGTTTCAGATTATTTTATTACCTGGAAGTTTCCCCGCAATCCTATTAAATTACCAAATGGTTCTTCTAATCTATCTACAAAAAGAGGACAACTATGATTGTTTTTGTGACAGGGGCGACAGCTGGTTTTGGTGAAGCGATTACACGAAAATTTATTCAACATGGCTCTATGGTCATTGCCACAGGGCGTCGTAAAGAGCGTCTGGATAAGTTAAAAGAAGAATTAGGTGAAAATATTTATCCTATCCAGCTAGATGTAAGAGATCGAGCCGCAATCGAGCAAACTATACGGGAATTACCCGATAACTTACGTAATATTGATGTTCTTGTGAACAATGCTGGTCTTGCATTAGGGCTAGAGCCAGCATATCAGGCCAACCCTGATGATTGGGAAACCATGATTGATACTAATACAAAAGGTTTGGTGAACATGACCCGAAGCTTGTTGCCTAAGATGGTAGAAATCAATCACGGTCATATCATTAATATTGGTTCAATAGCAGCAAGTTGGCCATATGCGGGTGGTAACGTATACGGGGCAACAAAAGCATTTGTAAAACAGTTTAGTTTAGGGCTTCGTGCTGATTTGCTAGGAAAAAATATTCGGGTAACGGATATTGAACCAGGGCTGGTTGGAGGGACAGAGTTTTCTCAGATTCGCTTTAAAGGTGATAATGAAAAAGTGAATAAAACTTATGAAGGTGCTGATGCCCTGACCGCTGATGATGTTGCAGAAGCTGTATTTTGGGTTGCGAATCTACCTGCCCGCGTCAATATCAATACATTAGAAATGATGCCGGTTTGCCAAACATTTGCAGGTATGAATGTACACAGGAATTAATATTCCATCTTTTGATGAATCGTTAGTGCTATAGGTGTTATTTTATACCCGATATAACGTAGATTTCTAATATTGATATATTTTATTTCGGGTATCACTCAATGAATACTTTATGAAAGAGGTTAAAACATGAATATTCATCATTCCTTAATAGCCAAGATTATCCCTGTGATTTCTCTCCTTTTGCCATTATTTTGGCAGACACCTGCTTTTTCCAATCATTGTACATCAAGTAATTGCATCACTATCAATGGTGGGGGTGAAAACTCAATGACCAAAGAAGATGCTCGACAGAGCAAGGAGGAATGGAACGATCAACGGTCTCTACGTAATAAGGTTAATAAACGTAGGGAAAAAGATTTTAATAAACATGAAATTGACGTTGACAATCGTGATGCTTGTTTGAAAAACTCTAACCTGAATGCTTATTGGGAACCGAACACAAAACGCTGTCTGGATATCAAAACAGGTCGCTCTATTGACCCCGAATAAGCCACACCGACTTCAATAAGATAAGGAGATAAGGTGAAAAAACTCTTGCTAACCGGGGCTATGTTTATTGCTGCTTTTGTACCTTCTGTCACACAAGCTTCGCAAGATCTACAAAGCCAAAACTCACAAAATATAGTGAGTTCACAAGGTATAAGTTCACAAGGTATAGTAACGTGCGAAAGTCTGAAAGAACAGATTGCCCAAAAAATCATTAATAATGGTATTAAAAAAACGGACTTCAGCCTTGAAGTTGTTGCGAGTGATCAGATGGATTACGGTAGTGGGAAAATTGTCGGAAGCTGTAATCGTGGTAAACAAAAAATTATTTATACCCGATTCACTCACTCCGCTGACGAGAAAAAGTCCGCTAACTAACACAATTAAAAAAACAAAAAGGGAGTATATGTTAACTCCCTTTTTTGTTTCCATTTTTTCTTAATTACCAAAAGATAAAGTATCAAATGCCGAGATAACTGAGATATCCAGATAATGAGACAAATCCCGCTCTTCTGGCCTTAAAAGATAGGGAATTTCACCTAATTGAGGGGCTGGTATATGACAACGTAACCTCTCTAATACTATTGCATAATGTGCCAATCCAGGATTAATACGATTGGGTATCCAACCAATCAGTGGTAACCCGTCACTAATAATCGATTGGGCAGTCAGAATGGCATGGTTGACACATCCGGCTTGGATCCCAACGACTAAAATAACAGGCAGTTTTTCCTTCATTACCCAATCAGAATAGAACGCATTATCTTGTGATAATGCACGCCAGCCACCCTCTCCATCAACAATTACGCGGTCTGCTTTATGACTCAATTTGTTAAGACAGTTTGTCATTTGAACAAAGTCAATTTGACTTTCTTCCCTTGCAAGAAGTTCATATCCTACTGCGGTTGTCCCTTCATGATTAAAGATTTGCAGTAAAGCGCGGGTAACAACTGTTTTACCGATGTTGGTATCCGTGCCTGTAACAAATAAGCGCGTTAACATAAATTCATTTCCGTGGTAACAGATAAACTGGCTACTAAAGTTTATAGCGAGCAGACTTGAAGTGTAGGAGATGTGTTTGGGACAGGGATTGCGTTAGCTCAATGTTTTATCAAATGTGTTCTATCCTTGCATGATTTCGAGCAGCAACTGACCACTGTATAGTGATTGCTTAATCAATGATGCCGCTGGCAGAGTTCCTGAATTAGTAAATTCAGTAGCAACAATATCAACTTTTTGACTGTATCCCGGAAGTGAAAGCTGAGTGATTTTCTGTTGAATGACAGGATAAAGAATATGTTGCGCTGCATTCAGCGGCGAACCAATCAGTATTTTGTCAGGATTGAAAATGTTGACCATAATCGCCATGATATCCCCGATTCTCTTCCCAACATCACGGATAATTTCTATTGCAAGAAGATCACCTTGCTGTGCAGTCTGACAAAGCCATTCAACTGTCAGAGGTGTTTTTGTAGACATTAACGAATCAGGCTGTTTTTGAGCTAACTGCCGTGCTTTTATCAAAATGTTTTTGATGCCGACAACAGTTTCCAGGCAACCAGTATTACCGCAATAGCAATGTTCACCATCAGGCTCGACTTGCGTATGCCCTATTTCGACAACACTTTGATTTCCTGCATGAAGTATTTGCCCTGCTGTCATAATACCGACACCGACATTGTCATCAATGACAACCTGGATAATATTCTGACAATTCTTCCCTGCCCCGTATAAAGATTCTGCAATTGTCCACGCAGTAATGCCATGCTGCAAAAAAATAGGCACTCCGATACACCGATATAAAAATGACCCAAGAGGAAGGTTCTGGATATTGTAATACGGTGAACTATGAACAACTCTATTAATCGGATCAACAATCGCATTAGTGGTAATACTGATAGCAGTCAAACGCTCAAGACGAGATTGATGCCGAAAGAAAAAATCATCAATCAGGGCAACAAGATCGTCCAGAAAATCTTGGTTTTCGGATGAAAGAAATGGTAATTCTTGTTCAGCAACCAAGTTGTTGCTTAAATCCCGAAGCCCAAATGCGACGCTACCATTATCAATACGTATACACAGAAATTGCCACCCTTGACTATCAATTTTCAATCCGGTCGCTGGACGTCCACGAAACCCCAAATCAGGAAACTCGACTTCTTTCACTAAGTGAGCATCAAGCAGCTCTCGTGTAATCTTCGTAATACTGGCAGGAGCCAACTGCGCTTTTTTAGAGAGTGCAATACGTGAAATAGGTCCATATTGATCAATCAGACGATAGACCAGACCGATATTAATTTGCTTAATCTGGTCAACATGGCTTGGCTGTACGTCCACACTCACTGCGCCTCCCGCTATTTAATTTGCGCCTCTAAATAATTAGTAACGATTATGTCGCGGTTTAAAGCAGAAGGTATCCGTTTGAAGCAAAAATGTGATCTTTCACACGAACTTCTCGTGATTGTTACTTTTGATTAACAATTTGCATCAATAATATTTGAGAACAAATGTTGTGTTAAACGCTCTGTTGCTGGAGTGAATCGGTATATAAAGGAAATCATGTAGGTATTAGTAGAAATTCAACTATCTCTGATGTTGAAATAGAGTGAGCTGTCAATATGCATTGGGCAAAACTGTGTTTATCAAAAAGGTGTATCGAATCGTTATTGCCCATGCATGCCTGTTATAAATTAAGTGAGGGCGCGAGCGGCTCGGATCAGACTCTCTCCAAGATAATCATACTTGGATGATATACCCGGTAGAACCAGATAGTAGCCACCGCCGAAAGGTTTAATGTAGCGCTCTAAGGGCTCACCATTTAACCGTTTTTGGGTATCAATAAAGCCTTTTTTCAGGTCATTTTGGAATGAAACAAAAATCAGCCCCATATCGAGTTGCCCTGTTGATGTTAACCCAAGTGAGTAACTATAACTGCGCCGACGTAATTTGGAAACATGCCGTTCGGTTGTTCGAGGCTCCGCTCGACGCATATGGGAGTCAAATAACACCCGATCGCCATGTGGATCACGATTAAACTCGGGGTCGTCGTGCTCATGCTGCTTTCCCATCGGCGCCCCGCTCGCTTTATGTCGTCCAAAATCATTCTCTTGATCTTCAAGCGGGGTTCTATCCCAAAATTCCAATGCAAAGCGGATGAGACGAACGGCTTGATAACTACCATTTTCTATCCACGCAGGTTCTTTTTGCGTAACCCAGACGAGGGAGTTCATTAAGTCATCATCTTTCGCATCGGCATTGCCTGTGCCATCTTTAAATCCAAACAAATTGATAGGCGTTGTTTTGCATTCAATATCGCGAGCAGGTAAAAAACCATCTATCTTCCAAAGCGGTGCAACCTTTCCCGATAGCTGACGCAAAACATCACGTAATGCATAAATCACAGTTTCTCGGCTATTGGCACACAATTGCAGTAAGAGATCACCGCCACACCACGACGCTTCTAAGCAGTCATTTGGGAACGCGGTCATCGCAACAAATTTTTCCGGTTTTAGCGAGGTTAACCCAAAACGGTTATCAAAGAGCGAATGACCGAGTGAAATCGTCATGGTTAAATCATCTGCCGCTAAATAACTACCGAGAATCCCAGATTCTGCTGGCGGCATACGATCATTCGTGATTTTTTCCGCCTGCCGGTTTTGCGTTAATCGAGCAATACATTGTGTCAAGCGCTTAAAAACGTCTTCAACCTCATCAAGCGTGGAAACTGTTAAATTCAGCGACAAAAAAATCGCTTCTTTTTGTTCTGGCGTGATCACGCCCGCCTGATGTTTTCCTAAATAAGGAATGGTATGTGTGCGGCTGAGGTTGTCACATGTTTTCGTTTCCGGTATCGCCATTGTCGGTAAACTCAGCGTCCCACCGGATAACAGAATGCTGCCTGCTCCTAGCCATTTCAACGTCGTGCGTTTACTCAGCGAAATCGATTCATTCTCACTGGGGATCGTGTTTTTTTCGTGTTTCATGGTTCGTTCCGGTATTTATAATACACATCTATCTTCAATGCTGTCCGCAGTCCAGACAACGCCTCCGCTAACTGTGTCAGTTGGGCGTAAAGCTGTTGTTTATCCCGATGAGAGAGTTGCTCATAATGGAAATATTGCCCTTGTGCAGAGCGATAATTCGCCATCACGGAATCAAGCGTATCAAATTGCGTATTGAGTGATGTCACTATTTCAGAGGGTAAAAATGGCGCCAACCCGTCAACTATCCAGCGCGCACCTTGCAAATTTGCCGCAATATCCGCCAAGTCACTGCGACTATAGCGGTTTTCATCACCGCCGAGTTTTGTCTCTAAAATAAGCTCAATGCTGTCATCCGCGGATTGCACTAATTTTGCTATCGGGAGCGTTTCCACCGCTACACGCTGTTTTAAATCTTGTACATTACGCAGTAGCGCTTGCGTTGCTGCCAAAGCATCCGATTTATCGTTCGTTGAAAACAGTGCGTATTCAACACGATGAAAACCGATAAATTTCGGATCGCGCTCCTGTTCAAGAAAATAACTAGCGTGGGGGTTAATCACACGATCTGCATGACCAAAAACAACAACCACCGCGCGGATCGTCTCATAATCATAATGAGCCTGAATATACGCTTGCTGCGCCGCTTGCCAATTTCCTGCGTTTAATGCACCTTGCAATGTTATTAACTGCGCTTCAATGGCCGCCACTTGTACGCCCATCGTTTTCATATAGGCCGCAATCATCGGTTGATATTGCGTCGGTGTAGGAATATCCCCTTTGGCAATAACGATTTCATTACCGATGTTTGGAAGCCCCGCACGATACTTTTCCGCCCCCGCGCCTAAACTCAATAACAGTAATAGTGAAACAGTCATTCTCAACGTATTACGTAGCATGACGATGCCCCCGACGACGGAATAACGCAATCACGATGACCCAATAAACGGCAAACGTCAGCACACTTACCCCAATAGGTTGCGCCCGATACCCAAACAGGGTAGCCATAAAATTCCCTATCAACCCTGAGTCATCTAACCAATTGCTGGTATCCCATAATGGGTAGATGAGAAAATCACTCAGCTCAATATCGTGTTCTAACAGCACATTGGAAATCTCTTCCACGCCTTTGAGAAGCAATGAACATGCTAAGAAAAGCAGTACGATACCAGTGATACGGAAAAACCATTTCCACGCAATTTTTCTATAGCTAAGTAAGAACAAATGCAATGTCAGTGCAGCTATCACGATCCCTAATACTACTTCCCCCGTAAACGACCACATGGAATCTCGCGTTAGCCCCATCACGATACTGGAGAGAAAAACAACGATTTCACTACCTTCACGCGCAATCGCGATCGCGACGATAAACAATGCTCCCCACCAAGAGTGGTTTTGTGCGCTACGAACCATTTCGTGTTCAATACCCGATTTAAGTGAGGCGCTGTGCTGGCTCATCCAGTACACCATTTGTACGATAAGGACACAGGCAAAGAGCGACATCCCAATCATAAAATAGGTTTGTCCGCTGTCATCGAGCACATTAAATACGCCGTAAATTAACAGGGCTAAAAAGAGGGATAAGGCCCCCCCAAGTGCGACACCGCTCCATAAATAACGGCGCCCTGCCTCTGCATCAGGGTGTTGTTTGATCCACGCATAAATAATGCCGACTACGAGTAGCGCCTCAAAGCTTTCGCGCCATACCACAAAAAGAACTTGTCCCATACCATATCCTGCAACCAAATGATTACTCAGCTATTATCTCACCGACGGGGTGCGCGAGATGAAAATCATCAAAAAATGTATATTTTCCCGGTTTAAGCGGTGCTATCACCACCACCGAGCTCGCACCGGGCGCCAAGACTTTTTCTTTACGCAATTGCGTGCTTTCAAATTCAACAGGCTCCGTACCGGTATTGCGAATTTTGATCCGAACGGGCGTTTTCGCAGGCACATTTAACACCGATGGAGTTAACTTACCGTTATTCATTTCAAGTTCAATGGTAAATTTTTCAGCGGCAATCACCATGGGCACATAAATCAACGATACGACCGCGATGCACAGAGTGAAAATGAATGATTTCATGATAAACCTCGACGAGAACGTGACGTCCAATGTCTAATAACAGCGAGCGCTTTATTATTGCTCGCTGTTTCCAATAACTTAATAACTGCCTTTGCGACCCGTTCCGGCGTAATCGAAGTCCCACGAAACACTAAATGGTTCGAACCATGCCGCCACGCCAGTTTCTTTATCGATATGACGCCCGAATGTAACCTCATCATTCATACTTGGCGGGGAAATACGATATTCCACACGGTATTTTCCATAACCATTCAGTTTCAAATTTTCACCATAGTGAGGACCATCGCTGGCGACCATTGCCATAAATGTGCCGGATTGTGTTTTTTTCGGCTCATCTAACTTAGTAACCTTATAATCGACTTTCAAATATGGGATCCAATCCCCTTCGGCAAAACCATTTGGATTCTCTTCGACCGCGTGAATATCCGCTTCCAGATGAATATCGGATTTTTCAGCCGCCAGATGGTGCATTTTATGTTTGCCTTCCATCGACATGGTGATCGGTTGCAAGTAAACACCTTGAATTTCCATGCCATTTTTGATAACTGGTTGCCCCAGAGGATATTCCAACGCCATAGCCGATGTTGATACCACTCCCAGTAACGCTGCCGCGACACTCATCCCAATACGCATTTTGATACCTCGTTGTTATTGTGCAAATAGTGATATTAATAATAATCATCATCACTTTTGTTATTCAAGAAAAATTGTTATTTATACTAGATTTTTTCAATGTCATTTGTGACCCCCAGTGAATTAAGCTTGGGGCTCCTATTTTGTTATTATGCAGGTTCAAGTATATCAGGAACATTAGGCGGAATGTTTTAGTCATTTTATCAATGGAATGGTGTTGCCATTTTTATTTCATTATTAACAATACTTACTTTTTATTTAGGAATGAAGCTCAATAAATTAACAGCATAAAGTTTAATGATTAATAATGTGATTCTGTTGGTAATAAATTAACCTTGCTTAAATAACCATCAATTATTTCAATGTGTTTGTCTTTTTTTAGAGAAAATAATATACGCTGTATACAACTACGTGAAAGTGTGCATCGCTGTTCTATATATTTGATAACAGATATATTTTCTCTGAAATCGTCTGGCAAAGTGATAAGGCGGGATAATAAGCTGCATACAATCTCTTTAGCGCCATGACGAAATATACTGATATCCCTCGCATATAAAAAAGCCATTTTATAAGAGACTACTCTCATCCACTCCCTGTAAAGATCGTGTTTCTTTATAGCACCTAACGCACTAATACGAGGTAATTGATATATCTTACAGTCAGGGCCAAGCTCGATAGAGTAATAAACTTCTGCACCAGAATAGAAAGATAAGCCCAGAACATACGGTGAAAACACTGTTGCAATGATTAAATCATCACCTAGCCTGCGAATATTTACATATCCCTTCTCAAGTAAAAAAAACTTAGCAAATTCACGCTCAACTTTAATCAACGTACCTTGTGTTGATTGTTCAGATGAGACTGACTCAGAATATGGTAATAATGTATCAACGATCTTGGTAAAAGAATTTACTGGCTTAATTAATTTATTCATATTAAACCACCTCTGCATGTAAATTTTACAAATAAAATTTTTAAAATTGAAAGAATTTCTTATGAGTTTGCTAACTAATTAGTTATTCACGATCACTAATTTAAAAAATTAAGGGAATACTTGTTTCTAGTTTTTAACACAATCTATAAATGTTTATCAATAACCCATTTCAAAGATTAATTCTCCTTATCTACCCTATTTGACTTTATTTTTTTCTTTTTTGGGTGGTTGAGCTGTTTTTTGATTTTGTTTAATAGTATGTTGTAACTAAATGAGTAAAAAATCGTTGGCTTGAAAATCAGAGCAATAAGATATGAATAAATACCTTTCAATAGAATCACTTACATCCTGTTTTAAAAAACAGGAAGAAAAATTGGCTGAGCTGATTGAGTTGTTGATGAAATATCCGCTTATTGATGCCCGGGTATTTCAATTACCACAAATTGAAAAAGGCGAAGAACATGAGCAAATTACCGAAATTAATGTGAATCCATTACAAGGAAATGAAGCACTTAGCTTAGGTTTAAGCTTCTATCAGAAGCTATTCATACACCATAACCACCCTAATATCAGCAGCAAAGCAGCAAGTCGATTGCCAGGCGCACTATGTTTTTCTGTAAGCCACCAGCAATATAAAACTGCAATGGATGTTATAAAAGAAGTTAATCAACTCAAAGCCGAGCTGGAAAACATCGTAACTAAAGAATCAGGGGTTAGCAAAGAGCAACGATTTGAATTTGTCCACGATCATTTACGTGGTTTAATTACCTTAAATGCCTATCGCACGATAACTCCCCTCGTGAACCCAAATACCATCAATTTTGGTTGGGCCAACAAAAACATCATTAATAAAGTGACCAAACAACAAGTTCTTGAACGGTTGGAAAAAAGTTATAATGCAGGAAAAGCCGTTCCCCCCTACTCCAGCGATCAATGGGCTGCATTGGTTGCATTAGAAATCACAGATATCAAAAAGCTACCCGATGATGTAGTTTTGAAAATTAAACGACCAGTAAAAGTACAACCCATAGCTCGCGTTTGGTATTCAGAAATACAAAAACAGGTTCAGTATGCCTGCCCTCTGCCAATCATCGCTTTTTATACTGAAGATAGTGAGATCAAACCCAAAGTGGGTACGTTATCGAACTATAATGCCAATGCAATCAAATACCGCCATAAACCTAAAGCAAAACCACTTGAGCTCGTGATACCGCGTTTACACCTTTATCGGGAAATATAAGGCGACCAATTTGGCTGATGTAGAAATAGAAAAACCGGAGGATTTACCCTCCGGTCTTACATCAGCCAATACCAAAATCAGCAAGAGTTATTATTTCATGCTGCCAACCATATCTTCCGGGCGAACCCAAGCGTCAAATTCAGCTTCGGTCAGATAACCCAGTTGCATTGCTGACTGTTTTAGAGTCAGACCTTCTTTATGTGCTTTCTTAGCGATTTCTGCCGCTTTGTCATAACCGATATGGGTATTCAACGCAGTTACCAGCATCAGAGATTCATTCAACAACTGAGTAATACGGGCACGATTAGGCTCAATACCGATAGCACAATGTTCACTGAAACTGCGCATACCGTCCGCCAGCAAACGAACAGACTGCAAGAAATTATGAATAACCATTGGGCGGAAGACGTTCAGCTCAAAGTTACCAGATGCGCCGCCAATGTTAATCGCTACATCGTTACCCATGACTTGCGCACATAGCATAGTCATCGCTTCACACTGAGTCGGATTAACCTTACCTGGCATAATAGAGCTGCCCGGCTCATTTTCAGGAATGGAGATTTCACCGATTCCACAACGAGGGCCAGAAGCCAGCCAGCGAATATCATTGGCAATTTTCATCAATGATGCAGCCAAACCTTTCAATGCACCATGGGAATGAACCAGTGCATCACAAGTACCCAGTGCTTCAAATTTATTTGGTGAAGTTACAAAAGGTTGCCCGGATAATTCAGCGATCTTTTTCGCAACACGAACTGCATATTCAGGATGAGTATTCAAGCCCGTTCCAACGGCTGTTCCACCCAGCGCCAATTCACATACATGAGGAATGCTATCTTCAATGTGTTTCAGATTATGAACCAGCATTGCGGCCCAACCTGAAATTTCCTGACCTAAAGTCAGAGGTGTCGCATCTTGCAGGTGAGTACGACCAATTTTTACAATGTCTTTAAATGCTTCTGCTTTATCTGCCAGTGTTTTTTGCAGTACTTTCAGCTCAGGCAATAGATGCTCACTCAATGCGATAACGGCCGCAACATGCATTGCTGTTGGAAACACGTCATTCGAACTTTGACTCTTGTTAACATCATCATTAGGATGGATCAAGCGTTCATTGCCTCTTTGACCGCCAAGGATCTCACTACCACGGTTCGCCAGCACTTCATTCATGTTCATGTTGCTTTGAGTGCCCGACCCCGTCTGCCAGATAGCAAGAGGGAATTCTGTTGGGTGTTTGCCTTCTAATACCTCTTTCGCCGCAGCGATAATTGCCTCACCACGTTCCTTCGGTAAGAGGCCCAGATCCATATTGACACTGGCCGCAGCCTGTTTAGTCAATGCAAGAGCATGGATCAATGCAACTGGCATTTTCTCCTGAGAAATACGGAAATGTTCCAGTGAACGTTGAGTCTGCGCTCCCCATAATTGGTCAGCAGGTACTTCAATTGGCCCCATTGAGTCTTTTTCAATGCGAGTGGCTGCCATTACTATCTCCTTAGCACACAAAATAATTGAATACGCCAGATCAAACTTTGCAGATAAATTAGTCGGCATTTGTTTATAGTGCCATAAATTTACTATCGATAATGCGACCTAATCGTGTTTATTGTATTGTTGTTATATAAGTAGGTATATTTTTTATTATAGGAAATCCAGCCATGCTGAAAATGACCAACCAGATCCAACATTATGATTGGGGAAGTAAAACCGCCCTGACAAATATTTATGGCATCGAAAATCCTGACAATCAGCCAATGGCAGAATTATGGATGGGAGCACATCCGAAATGCAGTTCTCAGGTTACTGATCCTGCAACAGGCGAACCTATCACATTAAAACAGCTTATCGCTCAAAATCCGGAAAAGTATTTGGGTAAAAAAGTAGCGGATCAATTCCAACGTCTGCCATTTTTGTTTAAAGTGTTATGCGCCGCTCAACCTCTTTCTATTCAGGTACATCCTGATAAACCATCAGCAGAAAAAGGGTTTGCTAAGGAGAATGCTGCGGGTATTCCTTTGGATTCACCACAACGCAATTACAAGGATGATAACCATAAGCCAGAGCTAGTGTATGCACTAACGCCATTTAAAGCGATGAATGCTTTCCGGCCTTTACCAGAAATTGCTGAGCTTCTTAGTTATGTTTCTGGCGCACATCCCAATATCCAAACATTTATGCAAAACCCCACTGAGCAAAATTTATCATTTCTTTTTTCTCAGTTACTGACCATGCAGGGCAAGCAGAAAAGTTTAGCCATCGCAGTATTAAAATCAGCATTAAATAGCCGCCGGGGAGAACCTTGGGATACCATCAGAAAGATGACTGTGTTCTATCCTGATGATAATGGCCTGTTTACCCCTCTTCTGCTCAATATCGTTGAACTGCAACCAGGACAGGCAATGTTTCTCTATGCCCGCACTCCTCACGCTTACCTTGAAGGTGTTGCATTAGAAGTTATGGCTAATTCAGATAATGTTCTGCGTGCTGGTTTAACCAGTAAACATATGGATGTCCCTGAATTAATGGCTAATCTGGATTTTATCTCTAAACCGGCCGATACGTTGTTAACTATCCCAACTCAGGAAAAAGACGCTCTAAATTACCCTGTTCCCGTCAACGATTTTCATTTTTCAATTTATACTGTTTCAGCACAACCGATAGCATTAGAGAATGATTCTGCATCAGTTCTATTTTGCTTTGATGGTCAGGTGACTATAAATTCTGGTAAGCAAGAATTGAGAATAGTCTCAGGTGAATCAGTCTTCTTATCTGCTATAGAGAAAATCATGACTGTTCATGGCAATGGGAAACTTGCCAAGGTATCAAATAAATAGATTAAATTCATATAGTTATACTTTTACCCATTGGTTGTTAATCACATTTTTATTGAAAAGCGATTAAAAGTTCTTTAGTTAACCTATACAATTAACAACTTTTTTACTCAAAGACATATCGCATATATACCAATGATATTGTATGCGCAAAATAAGGATGGAATTCCCACATGAAAAAATCGTTAGTAGCTGTAAGCGTAATTGTTGCTTTAGGTGCAGCGTGGACAGGTGCGTCCTGGTACACAGGGAAGAAAGTTGAAGCTCGTTTGGATAAAACAGTCCAGAAGATGAACACAGAACTTACAGATGCATTCCCCGATAGCAGGCTTGAAATGCAGGTAAAAGATTTCCAGCGTGGTATTTTCAGCTCTGACGTCCGTTTTATCCTGAGTGTAAAAGATGATGCAAAAAATGCGGGCATGAAACCAAACGAAAAAATAATCTTCAAATCTCATATCGATCATGGCCCATTCCCAATTTCAGTCCTGAAAAAATTCAATTTCGTCCCTAAAATGGCCTCTATCCATTCAGAAATTGAACAGAGTGATCAACTAAAAGAACTGTTTGAAATTACTAATGGTAAATCTCTGTTTAACATTGATGCTAGTGTAAGTTATAGCGGCAATTCATCTTCCAATATTGAGATTGTGCCAGTCGAACATACGAATAAAGACGGAACTAAGATCACTTTTTCCGGTGCCAAAATCAACACAGATATCAGCCGTGATTTAAGTGAGCTTTCTTTCAGTATCAAAAGCGATGAACTGACCGTAGATGTACCTTCAGAAAAAAGAATTATCACTCTCAAGGGTATTGATTTTAACGCTGGTGACAATAAAAAAGGTAAATTCGATCTCTATTTGGGCAATCAAAACTATGCTATTGGCGAAATAACCTCGAAAAGTTCCAATGGTAAAGACGATTTCCTTCTCACGAATTTAAAAATTTCAACCAAAATGAGTGAAAACAAGGAGAACGTGAATACTGGTGTTGCTTATGAAATCGATGGACTCAAAATGGGCAATCTGGATTTCGGTTCAGGTAAACTCGTGTTTAACGCAGATAATTTGGATGGTCAAGCCGTTCATAAATTTTCGCAAACCTACAATGATATTATAGCAAAATCATTTTCTACCAAAGAGTTAGAACAATCATCTCAGAATATGGCCGCTGATCTTTTCAGCCACTTGCCAATACTGCTGAAAAACAATCCACACTTCAGTATCGTGCCATTTAGCTGGAAAAACAGTAAAGGTGAAAGCACATTAGATTTTAAGATTGCGCTGCAAAACATTCCTGAAGATCTGAATAAAATCGCTCAAATGGGAACAGAAGAACAGCTCCGTACCCTACTCCAGGAATTATCACTTAATGTCAAATTGTCTAAGCCCATGCTGATTGAACAAATCACCAAATCAGGCGAATATTTAGGTGAAGATAAAAACAAAGCTGAAAAAACCGCTAACATGCAGGTTCAATTTATAGCCGCTCAAGGTGCTGCACTTAACGTTGTGACTAACACCGATGACGCCATTGACCTCAACCTCCACTACGCCAACGGCAAAGTGAAATTAAATGGTAAAGAGTCCAGCTTACATCAATTCCTGCTTGATAATCACCTCATCGACTCCCATGATAATGCAGGTGAATCAAATCAGCATGATAGTGAAGCTGAATTTCCTGCTACTGAGTAATAGAACAGAACCCGATTAGGGTTCCCTACAAGAAAGTACACGCTGAAGGTTAAAAAGACCGACACAGTAAAAACATCGTAAAAAAAACGATAAATAGTGCTTTCATTGCCAGTCAATGCGTTGACTGGCTTTTTTGTATATTTTTCTGATAAGAAGGACAAAAAAATGATTGATACACAGCTTCCACTCACTGACTTACACCGTCACCTTGATGGTAACATTCGCTCTGAAACCATTCTGGATCTTGGTCGTCAACATAATATCGCTCTCCCTGCTTATGAACTGGAAACTCTGCGTCCCCATGTCCAGGTCATTAAAAATGAGCCAAATCTTATTAGCTTTCTGCAAAAACTTGATTGGGGTGTTGCTGTACTGGCTGATTTGGATGCTTGCCACAGGGTTGCGGTAGAAAACGTAGAAGATGCAGTCAATGCCGGACTGGATTATGCTGAACTCCGTTTTTCACCTTACTATATGGCAATGAAACACCAGCTTCCGGTTGAAGGTGTCGTAGAAGCTGTCATTGACGGTATTCACGCCGCCAGCAAACAACACGCTATCCAAATTCGCCTGATTGGTATTCTGAGCAGAACATTCGGAGAAAAAGCCTGTTCTCAAGAATTAGCAGGCTTGCTTGCCCATAAACAACATATTACTGCGATGGATTTGGCAGGTGATGAACTTGGTTTCCCCGGGCAGCTGTTTGAACCACATTTTATCCAGGCACGTGATGCGGGTTGGAACATCAGTGTACACGCAGGAGAAGCAGCCGGCGCAGAAAGCATCTGGCACGCGATCCGCAAGTTGGGAGCAACCAGAATCGGCCACGGCGTTAAGGCTATCACCGATCCTGCGCTCATGGATTATCTTGCGGAAAACCGCATTGGTGTTGAATCCTGCCTGACATCAAACCTGCAAACCAGTACCGTCAGCTCCTTATCAGCTCACCCGCTGAAAAAATTCCTTGAGCATGGCATTCTGGCATCAATCAATACCGATGACCCGGCCGTTGAAGGAATTGAAATTCGCAATGAGTACAACGTTGCTTCGCCTGCCGCTGGACTATCGCCAGAACAGATACGACAGGCACAGATTAATGGGTTGGCAACAGCATTCCTGAGTGAAACAGAGAAACAAGCATTAAGCGCTAAAGTTGCAAACCGCTAACAGATGATAACAAATCGTACTTTTTACTTTTAAAGGCAGAAGATCACTCTGCCTTTTTTCGGCGGGCAGCATACCGATTTGCAAGTACCGCACAGACCATCAATTGGATTTGATGGAAGATCATTAACGGCAACAGCATAATGCCAACCATTGCAGCCGGAAATAAAACATTCGCCATCGGCACTCCATTGGCGAGGCTTTTCTTGGAGCCACAAAAAACGATGGTAATTTCATCTTCTTTGCTGAATCCAAATAAGCGTGAGCTGCATACATTAATGGTTAATACCATTGCCAGCAGAACACAACAGACAATACCAATCATAACCAGTGAATAAGCATCAATTTTATGCCAAATGCCTTCTACAACCGCTTCGCTGAATGCAACATACACCACCAGTAAAATAGATGAACGATCCGTCACATTGACCAACTTTTTATGCCGTTCTACCCAATCGGCAATCAATGGGCGTGACAAATGACCAACAATAAAAGGCACCATTAATTGCAGGATAATATCTTTTATCGCTTTCCATGTGTCAGGATGAACAGCACTATTACCAGTACTATCACCAACACCATCGTGAATCTGGATCAGAAAACCAACAAGTAATGGAGAAAGAAAGACTCCCAACAGACTAGATGCTGAAGCACTGCATATCGCGGCAGCTACATTTCCTCTGGCAACAGAAGTAAAAGCAATCGCTGACTGCACAGTGGCTGGTAAAGCACAAAGATACAAAAATCCCATATAGACCGTTGACGACATCCATTCCGGTACAATGAAATGTAACCCCATACCTAATATCGGGAATAAAACAAAAGTACTAAAAAAAATAATTAAATGCAGACGCCAATGCCCTATTCCTGCCAGAATCGCATCACGTGAAAGTTTGGCTCCATGCATAAAAAACAGCAATGCAATAGCTGCCGTAGTTAAATGTTGGAACCACGTTTTTACTTCTCCTTCACAGGGGAAAAATGACGCAATCATTACTACGGTAATCAGTGTTAACAGAAAAGGATCGATTTTTAACTTTTGCCACCAGCCCATCAATGCCATTCCTCTTACTTTAAAGTTAATCAATTGAGGTTAATCAATCACCACAGTACGTTGCTCTTTCGCTGATTTTTCACCTGCCTCAATCAACTTCATAATCAAGATAGCTTCATCTGCGGTCACAGGGTTAGGTTTTCCTGTCAAGATAGCATCACGAATAGCAGCATAATAAGCACCATAGTTACCCGGTAAATTAGGAATGGCTTGCGTAATCAAGCCATCACCTTGTGACAACGTCACATATCCATAGCGCGCATCATAACCCCAACCTTCCTGCGATGGCTTTTCGCCTGCTTTCAAACACTCTTCCTGTGTATCTAAACCATATTTTACGTAACTGCCCGCCATTCCATGCAGGGTATAAATGGGAGATTCCGCTGCTACAAGCATTGATGCATGTAATACCACTTTTAACCCGGGATACTTGAGTTGTGCATGAAAATAATCTGGTGTTTCAGCATTTGGGCGTATCATACCTAAGTCTGTTGTAATGGCTTGAGGCTTACCAAAAAACTGAACTGCCTGATCCAATAAATGAGGGCCCAAGTCATACCAAATCCCACTACCCGCTCCTGCGGCTTCTCTCCAGCGTTGACGAACAGCCGGACGATAGCGATCAAAACGGGATTCATAATACTTTAATTCTCCCAATACATTTTCTTTAATCAGCGATTGAACGGTCAAAAAACCTGCATCCCAACGACGATTATGGAATACAGACAACAATAAGTTAGCATCTTTCGCCTGCTTCTTAAGTGCCTCTGCCTCTTCCACCGTAACCGTAAAAGGTTTATCAATCACAACATGCTTACCAGCAGACAATGCTTTTTGCGCTAATGGGTAGTGGGTATCGTTGGGAGTCGGGATAACAATGAGGTCAATATCTGGATCGTTGAATAACGCTTCTGGTGAAGAGACAACATTAATGGTTGGCCAATCTTTTTTAACTTTTTCTATATCACTACTGGAAATGGCAACTAACTCAACATTTGGCGTCTCTGCAATTAATGGTGCATGAAATGTCTTACTGGCATAACCATATCCAACCAAACCAACTTTCAGAGAATTACTCATAACTGCCTCTTAACATTTGTAAAACTGTTATAACAAAGCATCAGAAAATACCACCAGCTCTTATTCATTAGCAAATAATCTTAATTCCTGTGTTACTATCTTTTGGTATCTGAATACCCATCATGGAGAGAATATTTTTTATGTATCAATCCAATGATTATTACCGTATCAACGGTTGGTTATTGGCTCCTGCCGCTTATTTAATCATGACGCTTATCGCTGCCAGTTCAATGTTAGTGTTATATGTCATAACTTTTTTTCAGCAAGGCAATGTCATTCACCAAACAGGAGGTAATTTCACTATCCTGTGGTATATCTCTGTATTAACCACGGCTATTATGTGGTGTTTTACGTTTTGGGTATTAAAGTTGCTTTTTATTCGTTCAAAACGATTCCCACGTATTTTTATCATCTGGTTAACACTTTCTGTTCTTATTGCCATTAAAACATTTGCTTTTTCTCCTATTCCCGACGAAATGGCTATTCGCTCACTACTTTGGCCCCTATTAGCTGCTGCTGTTTTTGTTCCTTATATCAAGCGCTCTTATCGGGTTAAAATGACTTTCACACAAGATCGATAACATCCCCTAAAATTGATTGTTATCATTGCCCCCGCTTGCCTCACCACAAGGCGGGGGAGTTTCTGTCATTTTCACGACTATAAACATATATTGTTTTCATCAAATCTCTTATTTTCAGGATAGCAATGACTGAATACCTTCTTTTATTTATTGGCACGGTCTTGGTCAATAACTTCGTTTTAGTGAAGTTTTTAGGCTTATGTCCATTTATGGGAGTATCCAAGAAACTCGAAACTGCCATTGGCATGGGGATGGCAACCACTTTTGTCCTGACCCTCGCCTCTATCAGTTCATGGTTGGTAAATACTTTCATTCTTGTTCCGCTGGATCTGGTTTATTTACGCACCTTAAGTTTTATTCTTGTGATTGCCGTTGTTGTCCAATTCACCGAATTAGCAGTTCGCAAGACCAGCCCTGCACTCTATCGCTTATTAGGCATCTTCCTGCCATTGATAACAACAAACTGTGCTGTGCTTGGTGTGGCTTTGCTGAACGTCAATCAATCACATAATTTTTTACAATCTGCGATATATGGTTTCGGGGCCGCCGCTGGATTTTCCCTTGTCATGGTGCTATTTGCCGCAATTCGTGAACGTTTGGCGGTTGCCAATATTCCGGCCCCTTTTCGTGGTTCATCGATAGGGCTTATTACTGCTGGGTTAATGTCCCTTGCATTTATGGGCTTTAGTGGTTTGGTGAAATTCTAATGATATCTTTATGGATTGCTATCAGTGTATTAAGCATACTCGGGTTAATCTTTGGGTTAATTCTGGGTTTTGCCGCTCGCCGTTTTAAAGTGGAAGAAGATCCGATTGTTGAAAAAGTCGATAATCTGCTGCCACAGAGCCAATGCGGGCAATGTGGCTATCCGGGTTGTCGCCCTTATGCAGAAGCTGTTGCCAACAATGGAGAGATGATCAACAAATGTGCCCCGGGCGGAGAGCAAGTGATGCTCAAGATGTCAGAATTACTGGGGGTTGATCCACAACCATTGAATGGCGATGAAAGCATACAAAACCCGGTTAGGAAAGTTGCCTTCATTGATGAAGAAAATTGCATAGGTTGTACAAAGTGCATTCAGGCATGTCCTGTTGACGCCATTATCGGCGCAAATCGCGCAATGCACACTGTAGTTGAAGATCTCTGCACTGGCTGTGACTTATGTGTCGCACCTTGCCCGACCGACTGCATTACGATGATCCCCGTTGCAACCACAACATCAAACTGGAAATGGGATTTAAACTCCATTCCGGTTAAAAATATTCCAGTTGAGCCAGAACCCATGTTGATATCTTCTGCTAAGCCTGTTGAGGTTAAAGCCAATGTTTAATCTATTCAATTTGCTTAACAAAAACAAAATATGGGATTTTGATGGCGGTATTCATCCACCAGAGATGAAGCTGCAATCCAGCCGTACGCCATTACGCTATGCTCCGTTACCAGAAGAATTGATTATTCCCTTACAGCAACATATTGGCCCGGAGGGAGAGCTACTGGTTAAAGCCGGGGACAAAGTACTTAAAGGCCAACCGCTGACAATAGGGATTGGCAGAACTGTACCCGTTCATGCATCCACTTCCGGTACTATCACGGCGATTGAACCTTGTGTTACAGCCCATCCTTCTGGGTTGAAAGAACTCTGTGTCCGCCTGCGTCCAGATGGAGAAGATCAATGGTGTGAACGCATCCAAACCGCGGATTACACATCCCTTGATGCTGATACTTTGCTGCAACGTATTCATCAAGCCGGTATTGCTGGTCTTGGTGGTGCAGGATTTCCAACCGCCGCAAAATTAAAAGGTGGTGGAAGTCATATCAATACTTTGATCATCAACGCAGCGGAATGTGAGCCTTATATCACGGCTGATGATCGCTTGATGCAGGAACATGCCGGTGAAATTATCGAAGGCATACGCATTTTGATACATTTGCTCAATCCGAAACAGGTTTTGATCGGGATTGAAGATAACAAACCTGAAGCAATTGATGCCCTGAAAAATGTTCTGAAAGACGATAAATCGATTGCCGTGCGCGTTATCCCAACAAAATACCCATCCGGTGGTGCAAAACAGCTCACCAAAATCCTGACGGGCAAAGAAGTCCCTACTGGCGGACGTTCTTCCGGTATTGGTGTTCTTATGCAAAATGTTGGTACGGTGATGGCCATCAAACGAACCATTATTGACGGAGAACCCTTAATCGAACGCGTTGTCACTCTGACGGGAGAAGCCATCAACTCACCGGGTAATTTCTGGGCTCGTTTAGGTACACCTGTTCAATTTCTGTTACAACAAGCCAAATTTAAACCTCAGTCAGAGCAAATGGTCATTATGGGTGGGCCATTAATGGGCTTTTCTTTACCTGATCTGAATGTGCCTATCGTCAAGATCAGCAACTGTATACTTGCCCCTTCCACCCAGGAAATGGAACCTAAAGCGACTGAAGAAGCCTGTATCCGTTGTGGATTATGTGTTGAAGCTTGTCCGGCCGGGTTATTACCCCAGCAACTTTACTGGTTCAGCCGTGGTCAAGAGCATGAAAAAGCCAAGAACCACAACTTATTTGACTGCATTGAGTGTGGTGCTTGTGCTTACGTATGCCCTAGCAATATTCCTCTTGTTCAGTATTATCGGCAGGAAAAAGCCGAAATACGCGCTATCGATGCCGAAGCTCGCCGATCAACTGAAGCTAAGCTTCGGTTTGAAGCTAAACAAGCACGTTTGGAACGCGAGAAACTGGCTCGCGAAGAACGCCATAAAAAAGCGATAGTTCAAATAGACAATCAGGATAAAAGTGCTGTACAGGCGGCTCTCGCTCGCGTGAAAGAAAAACAGTCCAACGCTGGCGAGTCAATCACCGTACAAGCCGGGCAATCACCTGATAATGCAGCAGCCATTGCAGCACGCAAAGCCAGAAAAGAGCAATTACGTGCTCGTCAGACAGAAAAACAGGTATCGAATACTCAAACCACAGCAACAATAACATCCGCTGAAAGTGAAGATCCTCGTAAAGCTGCTCTTGCCGCAGCTATCGCCAGAGCAAAAGCGAAAAAGGCCACACAACAAAACCAAGAAGTGACAACGTCACAAGAAATTTCACAACAAAATAGCATGGATGAAAAACAAGATCCCCGCAAAGCCGCTGTCGCAGCCGCCATTGCCCGTGCAAAAGCAAAGAAAGCCGCTCAAACTCAGCCTGAACCTGCTCCACAACAAGAAGCTCAAGCCGTGGTTACCGAAGAGGTTGATCCCCGTAAAGCTGCTGTCGAGGCCGCCATTGCCCGCGTAAAAGCGAAAAAAGCCGCTCAAGAAAAACAAGAAACTCTAACAGAATAGTGACATTTATCGATGAAATTTAGGCCAGTCAAAACTGACAATAACCTGTTAAAAGTCGCCAGTTCGCCTTTTACACACAGTAAGAAAAATACCAGCCAGCTTATGTTATGGGTGGCTTTAGCTGCTATACCGGGTATCGCAGTGCAAACCTATTTCTTTGGCTATGGAACTTTGATCCAAATCCTGTTGGCAATCATTACCGCATTGATGGCTGAATCTGTAGCTATTGCATTAAAGAAACAACTGGTCATTCCCTACCTTAAAGATAATTCGGCATTAGTGACCGGATTACTGCTTGGCATTAGTCTGCCGCCGCTGGCACCGTGGTGGTTGATCATACTCGGTACTTTCTTTGCCATCATTATTGCTAAACATCTTTATGGCGGGCTTGGACAAAATCCATTTAATCCGGCTATGGTAGGTTATGTTGTCTTACTTATTTCATTTCCTGTACAGATGACAAGCTGGATGCCACCAGCCTCGTTACAAATCATGACGTTGACTCCGTGGGATTGCCTGATGGTGATCTTTACAGGACACACACCTGATGGTTCGACTCTGATACAACTTCAACAAGGAATTGATGGATTAAGTCAGGCTACGCCACTGGATAGCTTCAAAACCGGCAGACTGTCCCACAACATTAATGAAGTATTACAGCAACCGATATTGCAAGGTACTCTGGCAGGAATTGGCTGGCAGTGGATCAATGTGGCTTACTTGTTTGGTGGATTAATCATGCTGAATCGCAAAGTGATTAACTGGCAAATCCCGACCACATTTATCCTTGCACTGGGAAGTTGTGCTTTAGTTAGCTGGCTGATCGATCCAAGCCGTTATTCACCTCCTTTATTGCAAATTTTTTCCGGCGCAACCATGTTAGGCGCATTCTTTATTGCGACGGATCCGGTCAGCGCATCAACTACACCGAAAGGCCGTTTGATTTATGGAGCCGTAATTGGTTTGCTGATTTGGGTTATCCGTGTCTATGGTGGCTATCCAGATGCCGTGGCTTTCGCTGTTTTATTAGCAAATATCTGCGTACCACTTATCGACAATTACACACAACCCCGTGCTTACGGCCATAAATAAGGGAGCTGCCATGTTAGAAACTATGCGACGTCACGGTATTACCCTCGCAATTTTTGCCGCTTGTACCACCGGGTTAACGGCAATTGTTTATTCATTGACAAAAGACCGGATTGCAGAACAAGCAGCGTTACAGCATAAGGTATTATTGGATCAGGTTGTTCCTCCCACGCTGTATGACAACGATATGCTAAATGAATGTTATCTGGTAACCGCAGATGCTTTAGGTAATCAACAATCCCATCGTCTCTATCTGGCACGTAAAAACGGTACTCCGGTTGCTGCTGCAATAGAAAGCACTGCACCTGATGGCTATTCAGGAGCTATTCAACTACTGGTCGGCGCAGATTTTTCTGGCAAAGTACTTGGTGTGCGTGTTACCGAACATCATGAAACTCCGGGGTTAGGAGATAAAATTGATACCCGTATATCCGATTGGATCTATGCTTTTTCTGGCAAGAAAATCGCTTCCAATAATGATACTCATTGGGCGGTTAAAAAAGATGGCGGGGAATTTGATCAGTTTACGGGAGCAACCATCACTCCTCGTGCTATTGTCAATACCGTTAAACGGACAACTCTCTATATGGAAACCATTCCGGCACAACTTTCTTCATTACCCACATGTGGAGCAAAATAAATGAGTAAAACCAAAAACCTATTTCTTCAGGGGTTATGGAAAAACAACTCCGCATTAGTACAACTTTTAGGGCTTTGTCCCCTTTTGGCGGTTTCTTCTACTGCTACTAACGCACTGGGACTGGGATTGGCAACGACACTGGTTCTGTTGAGCACCAACATCGCCGTATCAGCTTTACGCCGTTGGGTTCCTCATGAGATCCGTATCCCTATTTATGTGATGATCATTGCATCTGTTGTCAGTGCCGTTCAGATGTTAATCAATGCTTTTGCATTCGGATTATATGAATCATTGGGGATCTTTATCCCGCTAATTGTGACTAACTGTATCGTTATCGGACGTGCAGAAGCCTACGCATCAAAAAACTCAATCTATCACTCCGCGCTTGATGGTATTGCAATGGGGCTTGGGGCAACATTTGCCCTGTTCGTACTTGGCGCCATACGTGAAATTCTGGGTAATGGCACACTTTTCGACGGTGCAGATCTATTATTAGGCAGTTGGGCTAAATCATTACGTATTGAAATTGTGCATATGGATTCCCCATTCCTGCTAGCCATTTTACCACCAGGTGCATTTATTGGATTAGGTTTGATGCTGGCCGGGAAATATATCATTGATGAGCGAATTAAAAGCCGTACAGATGCTAAAACGCGTCGCTATGACAACATAGAAAAAGGCTGTGGCAGCCATATCACAAGAGGATAAAGGCGTAATCAGATATGAATAAACAAAAACGGGTCGAAATTTTAACCCGCTTACGGGATAACAACCCTAATCCAACGACTGAACTGGTTTTCAATTCACCATTTGAACTGCTGATTTCAGTATTGCTGTCAGCACAAGCAACGGACGTCAGCGTCAATAAAGCAACTGCAAGACTTTATCCGGTTGCCAACACGCCACAGGCCATCCTTGATTTGGGCGTTGATAGCTTAAAAGAGTATATAAAGACTATCGGGTTATATAACACCAAAGCCGAAAACGTAATTAAAACCTGCCGGATCCTGCTGGAAAAGCATCAAGGCGAAGTACCGGAAAATCGCATAGCGCTTGAAGCATTACCGGGCGTCGGTCGTAAGACGGCCAATGTTGTTCTGAACACGGCCTTTGGCTGGCCGACGATAGCTGTCGATACCCATATTTTCCGTGTCAGCAATCGGACTCAATTTGCTCCGGGAAAAAATGTCGATGAAGTCGAAAAGAAGCTATTGCAAGTTGTACCTGATGAATTCAAAGTAGATTGCCACCATTGGCTGATTTTACACGGTCGTTATACCTGTATTGCCCGTAAACCACGCTGTGGATCTTGTATTATTGAAGATCTGTGCGAATATGCGGATAAAACAGAGTAATACATCTCTTCTATTAGCTCCCGCCTAATCTGGCGGGAGCTAACCCTAATTTACAGAGAAACAACAATATTAAAGAGGCATCTCAAAAATCCGGTATAAATAATCGATACCGGATTTTTATAGTAAGGTGAAATTAATACTATTGCTCTGCTGATATCAGAATATCAATTTCCCTGATCCGCTGTTGGGGGTTATCTACCATGGTTTGCAGCACAGTAAGCAAATAGTCAATGTGCCGCTCTATGGTCGATTGATCAAACAGGGCGGTGGCATAACTTACCGCCCCAGCAACTATGCCATTCTCTTCAAAAAACTCTATTTCGAGATCATAGTTGGTAATATTTAAATCATGAGCAATTGATGACACTGTCAGCCCCGGCAATGTCCAGTCGGAATCTTCATAATCCTGCCAGGCAAATACGGCCTGACACAACGGAATATGGTCTAGCTGGCGTGACGGTTGTACAATTTCCATCATCTGTTCAAACGGCAAATCCTGATGCGCCTGTGCCGCTAACGTGGTTTGCCGGACTTGTGCCAGCAACTCCGCTACCGTCAACTCACCCGAAACTCTTGTGCGTAACGACAGTGTATTCACGAAGAATCCAATTAATGGCTCCACTTCCTGACGACTACGGCCAGAACTGTGGGTTCCAACAATAATATCCTCCTGACCGGACAAACGCGATAAGACCACCGTCCAGGCAGACAATAATGTCATAAATAACGTGACATTGTGCTGCGCACTCAGGCGTTTCAGAGCGGTTATTAATTCCACATCCAAATTGATGGGTAAAATCTGCCCGACAAACGACTGCTCCAACGGGCGTGGCCGGTCTGTCGGCAAATTCAGCAGAGCCGGTGCATCAGCCAACGTCGTGCGCCAATAGTCAACTTGCGCCTGCATATGTTCAGAGGAAAACCACTGCCGCTGCCAGGCTGCATAATCAGGGTACTGGATCGCCAGCACGGGTAAAGGATCCGGTTGCCCGGACAGAAAAGCCGTATAGAGAGAGTTCAGTTCATCTATCAGTACCTTCACTGACCAGCCATCGGAAATAATATGGTGCTGGGTCAGTAAAAACTGATAGTCGTCATCCGCCAGCCGGATAAGCATCGTCCGAACAAGCGGCCCTTGGCTGAGATCGAATGACTCATACACCTCCTCAGTACGCAGTCGTTTTAACTCTGTTTCGGCATCCGGGCACCCGCGCAGGTCATGATAAACCAACGGCAGTCCACGGTCTGCCACCAGCAGGCGGACCTGAGGCTGACCGTCAACAGAAACAAAGACCGAGCGCAGGGCTTCATGACGGGCAAATAACACATCCAGTGCCTGCTGCCAGGCTGCGATATCCAGTTGCCCACGCAAATGTAACACGAGCGGCATATTATAGTGTTCACTGGCACCCCTAAATTGCGTCAGAAGCCACATGCGCTCTTGAACGAATGACAGTGGCAGTCCCCCCTCACGGGAGACAGGCAGGATAGGAGGCAATGTGCTTTGTTGATCAAACCGAATATGGAGTTTTTCAGCCAGGGCCGCCAAAGAAGGGGAGCTAAACAGTTCACTCAGTGGCAACTCTCCCCCTAAAACTGCTATCCGGTTCATTACCTGCATCGCCAGCAATGAATGACCGCCCAGAGCAAAGAAATTATCATGCCGGCTGATCTGTTCAATCCCTAAGACTTCCCGCCAAATCGCCGCCAATGCGATTTCCATTTCTCCGTGTGGGGCTTCATAAATCTGCCGGGCAAAGGCTTCTCCGTCCGGGGCCGGCAGCGCCCGGCGATCCAGTTTACCATTCGGGGTTTGTGGGAAGCTGTCCAGACACACAAAGGCCGCCGGCACCATATAATCCGGTAAAATTGCACTCAGGTGAGTACGCAGGTTGTTGACCAACGCTTCATCTGCTGCCGCGACGATATAGGCCACCAACCGTTTACCCTGCCCGTCATCTAATGCCAACACAACCGCCTCCTGCACCGCCGGGTGTTCCAGCAAGCGGGTTTCAATTTCCCCCGGTTCTATACGGAAACCACGAATTTTCACCTGCTGGTCATTACGGCCAAAGAATTCCAGACTACCGTTCGGCAGGTAACGAGCCATATCCCCGGTACGGTACATCCGGGCACCCAAGACAGGGCTAAAGGGGTCAGGAATAAAACGTTCTTCACTTAAAATGGGTTGGTTCAGATAACCTCGTGCCACCCCCACGCCACCAATATAGATTTCCCCCACACTGCCTAACGGCACCGGTTGCCCGTGGCTGTCCAGCAGATAAATGCGGGTATTGCTGAGCGGCCGACCGATGGAACGGTCATCCTCAGGGGAGACAACGGTCTGGCAGGTGGCGGTGACGGTATTTTCTGTCGGACCGTAGGCGTTTAATAACCGGGGACGGTGACCGCCCTGGGCAAACCAGTCCTGAAGGGCTTTTTTCTGCACGGCCTCACTGCCAATAATCATCAGTCTGAGCGCGTCAGGCAGCGCTAACCCTTTGTCTCTGCCCGCCAGTTCAGACCAGAATAACGTGGGCAGGAACAGCACCGTGATACGGTTTTCGCCGGTTAAGGTAATAAATTCCGGTATGGACGCCAGCCAGCTATCATCGCGGATCACCAGCGTGGCTCCGTTACAGAGTGACGAGAAACATTCCTCGACGGCAACATCAAAGGCAAACGCCGCAAACTGCAATACTCGATCTTGTGCCGTCACGCCATACCGTTCATTCACCCCTAGCGTACGTTGATAAATCGCCTGATGTTCCACCATCACCCCTTTCGGCGTGCCAGTCGAGCCGGAGGTGTAAATCACATAGGCCAGATGCTGGGGTGTTAACGTTGAAACCTGTGGGTTACTGTCCGGTTGATCTGGCGGCATCGTCGGGTCCAGTACCGTCAGCCCGGCCAATACCTTGTTACTCAGTGCGGCCTGCCCGATTCGGTCTGCCACTACCACGGATGGGGCACTGTCACTCAGGATATAAGTCAGACGCTCTGCCGGATAGGTTGTGTCGAGTGGCACATAGGCCCCCCCCGCTTTCAGGACGGCCAAGAGGGACACCACCATGGCCGGTGAGCGGGCCACGCAAATGGCGACCCGTTGCTCCGGCCCGACCCCTGACTCAATCAACTGATGCGCCAGCCGGTTAGCGCAGGCATTTAATTCAGAGTAACTGAGCGTTTGTCCCTGATATTCCAGCGCTGTTGCATCCGGGGTGTTCTGTACCTGCTGTTCAAACCATTGATGAATACATAACGCCGCAGGAGGATAAGGGGTCTCCGTTGTGTTCCAGGTGGTTAATAATAAGGTACGCTCCGCTTGCGGCAGGATGTCCAATTCCCGCACAGGCATAGCCGGGGTGTGCTCCAGTGCGTCCACCAGACTTTCCAGCGCCTGCTGCATATAGCCGCATATCCGCTCCGGCTCAAACGGCAGCACCACACTTGCCGTCAATCCCAACGCGTCACCAAAATCTTCCACCGACAACCCAAAGGGGTAGTTGGTTCCTTCCTCTCCGTCTAAAAATTCAATGCCTGCCAATGGTTCATCCGACGGCGCTGAGAGCGTATTGTGCCGATAATTTAACAGAGCACTAAAGAGCGGCGTGCCACGTTCAACCCCGCTACACTGTTGGGCCAGCGCCAGTGACGCATGCTCATGGGTTAATAATCCCGCCAGCCGGCGATGAGCGGTTTGTACGCTGTCCTGTACCGGGGTGTCATCCATATCTAACCGCAACGGTAAGGTATTAATAAACAGGCCCATGCCATTGCCTGCCCCTTCTCCCGCAGCCATGCGTCCAAACAGTACGGTGCCGAATACCACTTTTTCCTGTCCACTGCTGCGCGCCAACACTTGTGCCCAGGCCAGATGACACAAGGCGGCCAGACTCACCCCTTGCTGCCGGGCCTGATGGCGCAAACGGTCATTCAGTTCCGGTGTCAGCAGCCGGTAAAATTCCCTTTCCTGCGATCCATCAAGATGGACGTCCGCCAGCCCGAATGGCAAGGTTGGCTCCGCCACGTCCGCTAACATTTCAGTAAAGAAACGGGTATGGGCTGCCTGACTCACTCCCAACCGGACCTGCGCCACCAGATTACGGAACGGCACCGGCGCAGGCAGGCTTGCCTCTTGCCCTGTCAGGCAGGCCTGCACTTCACGGTGCATTACTTCCACCGTTTCATGGTCGCCAATCATATGATGATGTAATTCCAGTAAGAACCAGCGGCCATCGGTTTCCTGTGCCACCACAAAGTGCAGTAACGGCGCCTGACCCAGGTCAAGACGATAATGACTGCGATCAAAACGTCGGCTTAACTGGTCGATGACTGGGCCGTCAGCCGGATCCAGCGTCAGCTCTGTTACGGATAAGGAGGCATGACGCCAGACAACCTGCACTGGCACTGATATCCCTTGCCAGATAAAGGCAGTACGTAAAATATCGTGCCGGTCGACTATCCGTTGCATTGCCGCCAGATAACGATCCAGCAAAGACCGGTCAGCAAACGCCATCTGACCACTTAACAGATACGTATCTCCTTCCCGTACCAGCAAATGGTGGAACAAAATCCCGTCCTGCAACGGCGATAACGCGTAGATATCCTGAATATTTTCTACCCCCCCCGGCACCTGTCTGACAATATGGTCAATATCTGCCTGGGTTAAATCCACCAGCGGTAACATCGCCGGGGTCAGTTGCTGTGTTGCGGGAGTAATCACGTTGGGCGGGATTTCGATGGTCTGATGCTGCCCCAACATTTTCGCCAGATCGGACAACACCGGCGACCGGAACAACTCCCGTGCCATCAGGGCCAACCCCTGCTGACGCAGGCGCTCAATCATGCGCACGGCAAGCAGGGAGTGACCGCCCAACGCAAAGAAACTGTCATGGCGGCTGATCGACTCAATGCCCAGTAATTCCCCCCAAATCGCTGCCAGCGTCATTTCGGTTGCCCCCTGCGGGGCTTCATACGCCTGCCGGGCAAAGGCTTCTCCGTCCGGGGCCGGCAGCGCCCGGCGATCCAGCTTACCATTCGGGGTCTGCGGGAAACTGTCCAGCCGCACAAACGCGGCCGGCACCATATAATCCGGCAAAACAACACTTAGATGGGTACGCAGATTGTTAACCAGCGTTTCATCTGCTTCTGCTACCCCAGTTTCCGCCACGACATAGGCCACCAGCCGTTTACCTTGTCCGTCATCCCGTGCCAGCACGACCGCCTCCTGCACCGCCGGGTATTCCAGCAAGCGGGTTTCAATTTCTCCCGGTTCAATCCGGAAACCACGAATTTTCACCTGCTGATCATTACGGCCCAGAAACTCCAGGTTACCGTCCGGCAGATAACGAGCCATATCCCCGGTACGGTACATCCGGGCATCCGATACCTGACTAAAGGGATCGGAAATAAAACGTTCTTCACTTAAGATCGGCTGGTTCAGATACCCCCGCGCCACCCCAACGCCACCAATATAGATTTCCCCCACACTGCCTAACGGCACCGGTTGCCCGTGGCTGTCCAGCAGGTAAATGCGGGTATTTTTAAGTGGCCGACCGATAACACGGTCATCGTTTGGGGAGAAAACTTCTTGACAGGTAGCCGTAACGGTATTTTCTGTCGGGCCATAGGCGTTTAATAACCGGGGACGGTGGCCGGCCTGGGCAAACCAGTCCTGAAGGGCTTTTTTCTGGACGGCCTCACTGCCAATAATCATCAGTCTGAGCGCGTCAGGCAGCGCTAACCCTTTATCTCTGCCCGCCAGTTCAGACCAGAATAACGTGGGCAGGAGCAGCACCGTGATACGGTTTTCCCGGGCTAAAGCAATAAATTCTGGTATAGAAGCCAGCCAGCTATCATCGCGGATCACCAGCGTGGCTCCGTTACAGAGTGACGAGAAACATTCCTCGACGGCGACATCAAAGGCAAACGCCGCAAACTGCAATACCCGATCCTGTGCCGTCACGCCATACCGTTCATTCACCCCCAGAGTACGCTGATAAATCGCCTGATGTTCCACCATCACCCCTTTCGGCGTGCCGGTCGAGCCGGAGGTGTAAATCACGTACGCCAGATGCTGTGGCGTTAACGTTGAAACCTGTGGGTTACTGTCCGGTTGAACCAGCGGCACCGTCAGGTCCAGTACCGTCAGCCCGGCCAGCATCTCGTCACTTAATGTGGACTGTCCGGGGTCATCCGCCAATATTACCGATGGGGCACTGTCACTCAGGATATACGCCAGACGCTCTGCCGGGTAGGTTATGTCGAGTGGCACATAGGCGCCACCGGCTTTCAGTACCGCCAACAGTGATATCACCATGGCCGGTGAGCGTGTCACACAAATCGCGACCCGTTGCTCCGGCCCGACCCCTAACTCAATCAACTGATGCGCCAGCCGGTTAGCCCGGGCATTTAATTCTACGTAACTGAGGGTTTGTCCCTGATATTCCAGCGCTATGGCCTCTGGCGTTTTCTCTGCCTGCTGTTCAAACCATTGATGAATACACAACGCCGCAGGATAAGGGGTCTCCGTCCTGTTCCAGGTGGTTAATAATAAGGTACGCTCTGCTTCCGGCAGAATGTCCAATGCCCGCACTGGCATAGCCGGGGTGTGCTCCAGTGCGTCCACCAGACTTTCCAGTGCCTGCTGCATATAGCCCCATATTCGCTCTGGCTCAAATGGCGGCACCACACTTGCCGTCAATCCCAGCGCGTTACCAAAATCTTCCACCGACAACCCAAAGGGGTAGTTGGTGCGTTCCTTTCCATCTAAAAATTCAATGCCTTCAAATGGTTCATCCGACGATGCTGAGAGACTATTGTGCCGGTAATTGAGCAGGGCGCTAAAGAGCGGCGTACCGCGTTCAATCCCGCTACACTGTTGGGCCAGCGCCAGTGACGCATGCTCATGGACTAATAATCCTGCCAGCTGATGATGGGCGGCCTGTACGCTGTCCTGTACCGGGGTGTCATCAATATCCAGCCGTAACGGCAGAGTATTAATAAACAAACCCATTCCCCCCTCTGTCCCTTCGCCGCCGGTCATGCGCCCAAACAACACGGTGCCGAATACCACTTTTTCCTGTCCACTGCTGCGCGCCAACACCTGTGCCCAGGCCAGATGACACAAAGCCGCCAGACTCACTCCTTGCTGCCGGGCCTGATGGCGCAAACGGTCATTCAGTTCCGGTGTCAGTAGCTGGAAAAATTCTCTTTCCTGCGATCCATCAAGATGGACATCCGCCAGCCCGAAAGGCAGCGTCGGCTCCGCCACTTCCGCCAGCATGTCGGTAAAGAAACGGGTGTGGGCTGCCTGACTCACCCCCAACCGGACCTGCGCCACCAGATTACGGAACGGCACCGGCGCAGGCAGGCTTGCCTCTTGCCCTGTCAGGCAGGCCTGCACTTCACGGTGCATCACTTCCAGCGTTTCATGGTCGCCAATCAGGTGATGGTGCAATTCCAGCAAGAACCAGCGGCCATCGGTTTCCTGCGCCACCACAAAGTGCAGTAACGGCGCCTGACCCAGGTCAAGACGATAATGACGCGGATCAAAACGGCGGCTTAACTGGTCAATGACCGGGCCATCAGCCGGATCCAGCGTCAGCTCGGTCACTGACAAGGGGGCATGACGCCAGACCACCTGTACCGGCACCGATATCCCTTGCCAGACAAAGGCGGTACGTAAAATATCGTGCCGGTCGACTATCCGTTGCATCGTTGCCAGATAACGATCCAGCAACGCACGGTCAGCAAACGCCATCTGACCACTCAACAGATACGTATCCCCTTCCTGTGCCAATAAATGGTGAAACAAAATACCGTCCTGCAATGGCGATAAAGCGTAAATATCCTGAATATTTTCTACTCCACCCGGCACTTGTTCAATAATATGGTCAATATCTGCCTGGGTTAAATCCACCAGCGGCAACATCGCCGGGGTCAGTTGCTGTGTCGCGGGGGTAATAACATTGGGTGGGACTTCAATAACTCGATGCTGTCCCAACATTTTCGCCAGATCGGACAACACCGGCGACCGGAACAAATCCCGTACCGTCAGTGCTACCCCCTGCTGACGCAGGCGTTCAACCATGCGTACGGCAAGCAGAGAGTGACCGCCCAACGCAAAGAAGCTATCATGGCGGCTGACCGACTCAATGCCCAGTAATTCACGCCAAATCGCCGCCAGTACCATTTCGGTTTCCCCCTGCGGGGCTGCATGGGTTTGCCGGGCAAAAGCGTCGCCGTCCGGGGCCGGCAGCGCCCGGCGATCCAGCTTGCCATTTGGGGTCTGCGGGAAACTGTCCAGCCGCACAAAGGCCGCCGGCACCATATAATCCGGTAAAACTGCACTCAAGTGAGTGCGCAGATTGTTAACCAGCGTTTTATCTGCTTCTGCTACCCCAGTTTCCGCCACGACATAGGCCACCAGCCGTTTACCCTGTCCGTCATCCCGTGCCAGCACGACCGCCTCCTGCACCGCCGGGTATTCCAGCAAGCGGGTTTCAATTTCTCCCGGTTCAATCCGGAAACCGCGAATTTTCACCTGCTGATCATTACGGCCCAGAAACTCCAGGTTACCGTCCGGCAGATAACGAGCCATATCCCCGGTACGGTACATCCGGGCATCCGATACCTGACTAAAGGGATCGGAAATAAAACGTTCTTCACTTAAGATCGGCTGGTTCAGATACCCCCGCGCCACCCCCACGCCACCAATATAGATTTCCCCCACACCACCTAACGGCACTGGTTGACCGTGGCTGTCCAGCAGGTAAATACGGGTATTGCTGAGCGGCCGGCCGATGGAACGGTCATCCTCAGGGGAGACAACGGTCTGACAGGTGGCGGTGACGGTATTTTCTGTCGGACCGTAGGCGTTTAATAACCGGGGACGGTGACCGCCCTGGGCAAACCAGTCCTGAAGGGCTTTTTTCTGCACGGCCTCACTGCCAATAATCATCAGTCTGAGCGCGTCAGGCAGCGCTAACCCTTTGTCTCTGCCCGCCAGTTCAGACCAGAATAACGTGGGCAGGAACAGCACCGTGATACGGTTTTCGCCGGTTAAGGTAATAAATTCTGCCATGGAGGCCAGCCAGCTATCATCACGAATAACCAGCGTGGCTCCGTTACAGAGTGACGAGAAACACTCCTCGACGGCAACATCAAAGGCAAACGCCGCAAACTGCAATACCCGGTCCTGCGCCGTCACACCATACCGTTCATTAACACCCAGCGTACGGTGATAAATCGCCTGATGTTCTACCATCACCCCTTTCGGCGTGCCGGTCGAGCCGGAGGTGTAAATCACGTAGGCCAGATGCTGGGGTGTTAACGTTGAAACCTGTGGGTTACTGTCCGGCTGATCCAGCGGCATCGTCGGGTCCAGTACCGTCAGCCCGGCCAGCATCTCGTCACTTAATGTGGACTGCCCGGCCCGGTCTGCCACTACCACAGACGGAGCGCTGTCACTCAGGATATAGGCCAGCCGCTCTGGCGGGTAGGTGATATCCAACGGCACATAAGCGCCCCCCGCTTTCAGAACCGCCAACAATGACACCACCATGGCCGGTGAGCGGGCCACGCAAATGACGACCCGTTGATCCGGTTCAATTCCCTGCTCAATCAATTGATGAGCCAGTCGGTTAGCCCTGGCATTTAATTCAGCGTAACTGAGCGTTTGTCCCTGATACTCCAGTGCCATGGCCTCCGGGTTTTTCTCTGCCTGCTGCTCAAATAACTGATGAATACACAAGGCGTCAGGATAAGGGGTTTCCGTGGCGTTCCAGGTTTCCAGCAACAACTGGCGCTCTGCCGGTGTCAGGATATCAATGTCCCCGATCCGCCGTTGGGCGTTAGCCACCATGGCTTGCAATACCGTATGCAAATAGTCAATGTGTCGTTCCATGGTCGTTTGATCAAACAGGGCGGTGGCATAACTTAACTCACCGGCAATCTTGTCATTCTCTTCAAACAGCCCCAGTTCGAGATCAAATTTGACAATCTCAACATCTTGATCAGCCGGTGATACGGTCAGCCCCGGCAATGTCCAGTCGGTATGTTCATTGTTCTCCCAAGAGAACATGACCTGAAACAGGGGCGTATGATCCAGCCGACGTGTCAGTTGTACGATTTCCACCACTTGCTCAAACGGTAAATCCTGATGCGCCTGTGCCCCTAACGCAGTTTCCCGGACCTGTGCCAGCAATTCCGCTACCGTCAACTCACCCGAAACGCCCATGCGTAACGCCAGCGTATTGACAAAGAAGCCAATCAACGGTTCCACTTCCTGACGGTTACGGCCGGCACTGGGGGTGCCAATCACGATGTCCGTTTGGCCGGATAAACGCGATAAGACCACCGCCCAGGCGGACAATAGCGTCATAAATAAGGTGACACCGTGCTGCTCACTCAAGCGTTTCAATGCGCTCGTTAATTCCGCATCCAAATTGATGGGTAAAACGTGTCCAGCAAACGACTGCTCAGACGGTCGTGGCCGGTCTGTCGGCAGATCCAGCAAAACAGGGGCGTCAGCCAACATAGTACGCCAATAATCAGACTGCACCTGAATACGATCAGCAGAAAGCCATTGACGCTGCCAGACCGCATAATCAGGATATTGAATTGCCAGCGGTGCTAAAGGATCCGGCTGTCCGTCCAGAAACGCTGTATAGAGTGTGCTTAGTTCCTGTATCAGCACATTAACTGACCAACCATCGGACACAATATGATGTTGGGTCAGCAAAAACTGATAGTCGTCATCCGCCAGCCGGATAAGCATTGCACGAATAAGCGGGCCACGGTTGAGCTCAAATGGCGCCGACATTTCTTCCGCGCACAGTCGTTCCAGTTCCACTTCGGCATCCGGGTGTCTACGCAGATCATGCTGAACCCATGACAACCCATGGTCCGCCGCCAGCAGGCGGATCTGAGGCTGACCATCAACGGAAACAAAGACCGAGCGCAGCGCTTCATGGCGGGCAAATAACGTATTCAGTGCCTGCTGCCAGACCACGATATCCAATTGACCACGCAAACGTAGCGCAATGGGAATATGATACGTTTCACTGACACCTTCAAACTGAGTCAGGAACCACAAACGCTGTTGCGCGAATGACAATGGCAGTATGCCCTCACGGGAGACGGGCATAATGGCCGACACTACATTATCTTGTTTATCAATCCGGGCCTGCACTGCCTCAGCCAGAGCCGCCAAAGAAGGCGTGCTAAACAGCACAGGCAGCGGCAATTCGATCCCCAACGCCGCTAGCCGATTCATTACTCGTACCGCCAGCAGTGAATGGCCACCCAGCGCAAAGAAATTATCATGCCGGCTGATCGATTCAATTCCTAAAACTTCCCGCCAAATCGCTGCCAACGCGTTTTCTGTTTCACCCTGCGGGGCTTCATAGGCTCGCCGGGCAAAGGCCTCATTGTCCGGTGCCGGCAGTGCCCGGCGATCCAGCTTACCGTTCGGCGTCAAGGGAAACGCATCCAGACGGACGAAAGCGGCCGGCACCATATAATCCGGCAACCGGGCACTCAGGTGGACACGCAGGCTGTTCGCCAGCCCTTCATCCGCTTCCACCGCCTTCGTTTCTGTTTCTACCGTTTCTGTTACCACATAGGCCACCAGCCACCTATCCTGCCCTTCTCCCTGCGCCAACACTACCGATTCACGCACCACTGAGTGCTCAGCTAACCGGGCTTCAATTTCCCCCGGTTCAATGCGGAAACCGCGGATTTTCACCTGCTGATCATTACGGCCGAGAAATTCCAGATTACCGTCCGGCCGGTAACGGGCTAAGTCCCCGCTCCGGTACATCCGCGCATCCGGGCTATCACTGAACGGATCAACAAGGAAACGTTCAGCCGTTAATTCAGGCCGGTTCAGGTAACCCCGCGCCACCCCCACTCCGCCAATATACAGCTCACCCACAGCCCCCAGTGGCACGGGCTGACCATACTCATCCAGCAAATAAATCTGAGTATTCGCCGTTGGACGCCCGATAGGCACCCCGGTATCGGTATAGTCTGACGGACACGGCCAGACCGTGGCACACACCGTTATCTCGGTCGGGCCATAGGCATTGAACAGAGTGACCCGGCCACACAGCGCCTGGATTAACGCTGTACTGGGCGCTTCGCCCCCCAATATCAGGGTGGGTTTGACCGTTAATGCCGGTATATCCGCTCGGTCATGAAGCAGAGCCGGGGGCAGACAAGCATGTGTTATCGCCTGAGCTTCCAGGTAATGCCATAAAGCGGTCGGGTTCTGACGCACATGGCCGGCGGGAATAGCCAGCGCGGCACCGCTGCACAGTGCCATCATCATTTCCCAGACACTGGCATCAAAGCTCAATGAAGCAAACTGCAATACCCGGCTCTCCGCCCCAATCGCAAATTGCGTGATTTTCTCCTGAATCAGGTTGACTAACCCACGATGTTCAACCATCACCCCTTTCGGGGTGCCGGTCGAACCGGAGGTGTAAATCACGTACGCCAGATGGCGTGAAGTCAATACCAGTATCTGCGGATTACTATCCGGCTGGTTGAACGGGGTATTCGGGTCGAGCACGTTTCGTTCTGCCAATACATGCTCGCCCAATGCTGACCGGCCGAGACTGTCTGCCAGCACCACTGCCGGTGCCGTATCCCTCAGATTGTCAGCCAGACGCTCTCCCGGATAAGCCGGATCCAGCGGTACATAGGCTCCGCCCGCTTTTAAGACAGCCAACACCCCGACCACCATGGCCGGGGAGCGTGCCACACAAATGGCAACCCGTTGCTCCGGTTCAACGCCCAGAGCCATTAACTGATACGCCAGCCGGTTAGCCCGGGCATTTAATTCCGCATAACTGAGGGTCTGGTTTTCATAGACCAGTGCCGTGGCCTGCGGGGTTTTCGCCACCTGCTGTTCAAACCACTGGTGAATACACAAGGCCTCAGGGTAGGCAGTTTCCGTTGTATTCCAGGTGCTTAATAACAGTGTACGTTCTGCTTCCGGCAGGATGTTCAACTGCCGTACCGGGGTTTCCGGCGCCTGTTCCAGCGCGTCCGCCAGACTTTCCAGTGCCTGCTGCATATAGCCGCACACCCGTTCAGGCTCAAACGGCTGCACGACCTGCGCCGTCAACCCCAACGCGTCACCAAGATCTTCCACTGACAGTACAAAGGGGTAGTTGGTTCGTTCCTGTTCACCAACAAACTCAATCCCACTGACCAGTTCACCAGACATACCCAATAAGACATTGTGGCGGTAATTCAACAAAGCACTAAAGAGGGGTGTACCACGGTCAACGCCGCTACACTGCTGCGCCAGCGCCAGAGAAGCATGTTCATGGGCTAATAATCCCGCCAGCCGGCGATGGGCGGCCTGCACGCTGTCCCGTACCGGTATGTCATCCATATCCAGCCGTAACGGTAAGGTATTAATAAACAGCCCCATCCCACTCCCTGTTCCTTCGCCTCCGGTCATGCGTCCAAACAACACGGTGCCGAATACCACTTTTTCCTGTCCGCAGACCCGTGACAACACCTGAGCCCAAGCCAGATGACACAAAGCCGCCAGACTGACTCCCAACTGCCGGGCCTGACTGCGCAAGCGATTATTCAGCTCAGGCGTTAACATTTGGTGAGATTCCGTCACCTGTGAACCATCACGATGCACCTCTGTCAAACCAAACGGCAGCGTCGGCTCTTCCACCTCGGCTAACATTTCAGTAAAGAAAGCGGTATCGGCTTCCTGACTCATCCCCAACCAGGACTGAGCCACCAGATTGCGGAATGGCACCGGTACAGGCAGGCTTTCCTCTTGCCCTGTCAGGTACAACTGCACTTCACGGTGCATCATTTCCAGCGCTTCATGGTCACCAATCAGGTGATGGTGCAATTCCAGTAAGAACCAGCGGCCATCCGTTTCTTGCGCCACCACAAAATGCAGGAGCGGAGCCTGATCCAGATCAAGACGATAATGGCGCGGATCAAAACGCTGGCTTAACTGATCAATGACCGGGCCGTTAGCCGGCTCCAGCGTCAGCTCTGTGACGGATAAGGAGGCATGACGGCAGACCACCTGCGCCGGAACCGATATCCCTTGCCAGATAAAGGCGGTGCGTAAAATATCGTGCCGGTCGACTATCCGTTGCATCACTGCCAGATAACGATCCAATAAAGACCGATCAGCAAAAATCATCTGGACGGTCAACAGATACGGATCGCCTTCCTGAGCCAATAAATGGTGGAACAAAATCCCGTCCTGCAATGGCGATAAGGCGTAGATATCCTGAATATTCGCTAGCCCACCCGGCACTTGTTCAACAATATGGTCAATATCTGCCTGGGTTAAATCCACCAACGGCAACATCGCTGGGGTCAGTTGCTGTGTTACAGGAGTAATCACATTGGGCGGGATTTCGATGGTCTGATGCTGTCCCAACATTTTCGCCAGATCGGATAACACGGGCGATCGGAATAAATCACTCGCCGCCAGCGCCAACCCCTGCTGACGCAGGTATTCAATCATGCGCATCGCGAGCAGGGAGTGACCACCCAATGCAAAAAAGCTGTCATGGCGGCTGATCGGCTCAATGCCCAATAACTCACCCCAGACTGTTGCCAGTATCGTTTCCTCTCTCCCTTGCGGGGCTTCATAAGCCTGCCGGACAAACGCTTCTTCGTCCGGTGCAGGTAATGCCCGGCGATCCAGTTTGCCGTTAGGAGTTTGCGGGAAGCTGTCCAGACGCATAAAGGCTGCCGGCATCATATAATCCGGCAAAAGAGCACTCAAATGAGTACGCAAGCTGTTTACCCACTCGTCATTCTCTTCCGCCATCACAGTTTCTGTCACGATATAAGCCACTAACCGCCTACTTTGCCCGTCATCCCGTGCCAGCACTGCTGCCTGATTCACTGCTGGATGCTCCAGCAAGCGGGTTTCAATTTCCCCCAATTCGACACGGAAGCCGCGGATTTTTACCTGCTGGTCATTACGGCCCAGAAACTCCAGGTTACCGTCCGGCAGGTAACGGGCCACATCCCCAGTACGATACATTCGGGCACCTGATACGGAGCTAAAGGGGTCGGGGATAAAACGTTCTTCACTTAAAATTGGCTGGTTCAGATACCCCCGCGCTACCCCCACCCCACCAATATAGATTTCCCCTGCACAGCCTAGCGGTACAGGTTGTCCGTTACTGTCCAATAAGTAAATGCGGGTATTTTTGAGTGGTCGGCCGATGGAACGATCATCGTCGGGGGAGAAGACTTCTTGACAGGTGGCGGTGACTGTATTTTCCGTCGGGCCATAAGCATTTAATAACCGGGGGCGGTGTCCCACTTGGGCAAACCAGTCCTGAAGGGCTTTTTTCTGCACGGCCTCGCTGCCAATAATGATCAGTCTGAGCGAGTCAGGTAGTGCTAATCCCGGCTCTCTGGCGGCCAGCTCAGACCAGAATAACGTGGGCAGCAACATCACCGTGATACGGTTTTCCCGGGCTAAGGCGATAAATTCTGTCATTGAATCCAGCCAGCTATTATCGCGGATCACCAGCGTGGCGCCATAACATAATGAGGAGAAACACTCCTCAACCGCGACATCAAAGGCAAACGCCGCAAACTGCAATACCCGATCCTGCGCCGTCACGCCATACCGTTCATTGACGCCCAGCGTACGTTGATAGATCGCCTGATGCTCTACCATCACCCCTTTTGGCGTGCCGGTCGAGCCGGAGGTGTAAATCACATAGGCCAGATGCTGTGGCGTTAACGTTGGAACCTGTGGATTACTGTCCGGTTGATCAGGCTGCATCGTCGGGTCAAGAACGGTCAACTCGGCCAGTACTTCATCACCTAATATGGACTGTCCGGTGTCATCCGCCAATATTACGGATGGGGCACTGTCGTTGAGGACATACGCCAGACGCTCTGCCGGGTAGGTGATATCCAGCGGTACATAAGCACCACCCGCTTTCAGTACCGCCAAGAGGGACACCACCATGGCCGGTGAGCGGGCCACACAAATGACGACCCGTTGTTCTGGTTCAATTCCCTGCTCAATCAATTGATGGGCCAGTCGGTTAGCGCGGGCGTTTAATTCGGTATAACTCAGTGTTTGCCCCTGATACTCCAGAGCCGTAGCCTGTGGGGTCTTTTGAACCTGTTGCTCAAACCACTGATGAATACACAAGACTTCAGGATAAAGGGTTTCAGTCAGGTTCCAGGTTTCCAATAGCAATGTCCGTTCCGCCTCCTGCAACAAATTAAGCTGCCCGATGGGGATGTCATCACTTCTTTCTTTTGATATCAACAATGCCTGTAAGTGGTCATCCATGCGCGCAATCACTTCCGCACTCAGGCGATTTTCATCATAGATCCAACGGAAACCGCCCTGCTCATTTATCTGAAGTGTCAGCAATTCACCCGATGCTTTTTGATCACACTGTCTGTCATCCTGTATCACAGAAACCGCTATCGACCACGGATAGTGAGTGCTTAATTCAGGGATGGCGTACAATGAAGGTAAATGAGAAAGGCGGTCATAACTGAATGTCTGGTGTTGCGCTAGTCGGGCAAGTTCATCATCAACCGTGTCAGCTACCCCACACCACGGCTGATCCAATGCCACTGCAATGTCCATGGGCACCACTGAGGCCAGATTTGCCCGGTTATCGTTTAATGCCACCCCCCAGCCGATTTGGTATGTCGGCTGCTGAGTCAGACGCGCAAGATAGATAACAAATGCCTGCAACACTATTCGCCATGGCTCTTCTTGACCACTTTGGGGAGACGGGGACTGCCAACGGCTGATTGCCCAACGGGGTTCAGCAATCTTATGGGGAATGTCGAAAGGTAACTGGAGGGGTTGCAACGCGGTAATACGCTGATACCAAAATAGTTCACTGGGTGTGAGTGATTGAAGGGTATTTATTTCAGAAAACGCTTCACAGTTAAAACTATTTACCACTGTAGCAATGTTATCTTTCATTTATTACCTCAACGAATCTGTTAGTTGTTTGAGAATGATCAATCTGTGGGATCATCAAAAATATTTTTTCTTACTTTTTTCATTTGACTGGAGAGCAATACAACTCATGCATAAAACATGGATCAAGATATTTAAACAGTACTTTTTATCAGGCTTTAAATACAATAGCCCGATGAATAGTGATAATATTAACGTTATGAAATAATAATTAGTCAGATAAATTGGAATAGGACATTCTATTTTTATTAACTCCATTTACTATCCTCATAAATAGCAATAGAATCTCAGATTAAAAATACTTAAACCCTAATTTATTTTATAATCATTGGAGCCATTTTATTTCCCTACTTCAAGATACAGGTTTAAAATTATTTTACTTATAATAAATAGAATTATTTAATTAGTTTTCATTCTTGGGTATTAAAATATATACAATCAATAAAAATATTATTACTCTCAATCGTGCAATAATATATACCCACTTAACTTGAAGATGCAAATTTCATTACCAGAAAAAAGTTTATTTGCTTTTTCTTGGAGAGTGACATTAAAAAAATGATGAACACAGTTGCATTGATAATAGCCACCTGTAACAAAAAAATCAGGAAAAATTTTCAAGAAATTCTCCACCAAAATATAAGTGAGGATTTAAAATAAACGGCCATTTTTTGCGTAGCTATAAGATATTATCTTCAATGATAAGGGTAACAAAAACAGTCAGATTTTACGGGCATAATTTATTTAAAACCAGCATCTTCAAGTTAAATGGGTATATATAGTATAGGTTGAAGAAAAATAATCTTGATTCAGGACAGAAATCACGCTTTTCATCACCGATGCCACATGGTGTATATAGACTTGTCAAGATCTTTTCCAGCTAGCCAAACATAAACAGCACAATTATTAGTCTTTACTAACAGTTTTTCGTGTTTTGATAAGATGTTACTTGCTCCATAACCTCGATTCGCGTAAAACTGTTACCCAAAATTACCGATAATAACTCCATAACTCTCCTGATTATTATGTTTCAAAACAATCCGCTGCTTGCTCAGCTAAAACAGCAACTTCACGCTCAAACCTTGCGTGTAGAAGGTTTAGTCAAAGGAACTGAAAAAGGCTTCGGCTTTCTGGAAGTCGATGGTCAAAAAAGTTACTTTATTCCACCACCTCATATGAAGAAAGTGATGCACGGTGACCGCATCACAGCCGCTATTCACACCGACAAAGAAAAAGAGATCGCTGAACCAGAAACGCTGATTGAACCATTCCTGACCCGTTTTGTAGGAAGGATCCAGAAAAAAGAAAACGATAACCGTCTATGGATTGTTCCTGATCACCCATTGTTAAAAGACGCTATCCCTTGCCGGCCGGCCAATACGGTTACCCATAATTTTGAAAATGGTGATTGGGCTGTCGCTGAAATGAAGCGTCATCCATTGAAAGGTGATCGTGGATTCCATGCAGAGGTAACAGGCTATATCACCCGTGGTGATGACCACTTCGCTCCTTGGTGGGTTACCCTGACACGTCATAATCTGGAACGTGAAGCACCAGCCATAACAGATTGCCAATTGGATGATAATTCTTTTGAACGTGTTGATCTGACCTCTCTCGATTTTGTGACCATTGACAGTGCAACGACTCAAGATATGGACGATGCACTACACATCGCCCAAAATGATGACGGAAGTTTGAAGCTCTCCATCGCCATCGCTGATCCAACCGCTTATATCAAAGCTGACAGTGAACTGGATAAAATCGCTTACCAGCGTAGTTTCACCAACTATCTGCCGGGTTTCAATATTCCTATGCTGCCCCGCGAACTTTCTGATGATCTATGTTCTCTGCGTCCAAATGCCCGCCGCCCTGCTCTGGTTTGTCAGATCTCGATTCTGGAAGATGGGCAACTAGGTGATGATATTCAATTTTTCACAGCCTGGGTCGAATCGAAGTTCAAATTAGTTTATGACGAAGTTTCTGACTGGCTGGAAGGTCAGGAAGGTTGGAAACCGAGTTCTGAAGCTGTTGCCAAGCAAATCACTCTGCTGAAAGAAATGTGCGAACGCCGTAACAACTGGCGTCAACAGCACGCCCTTGTGTTCAAGGAAAGACCAGATTATCGGTTTATTCTTGATAAAGGGGGGAATGTGACAGACATCGTTATCGAGCAGCGCCGTTCCGCAAATCGTATTGTTGAAGAAGCAATGATCGCGGCTAACTTATGTGCGGCAAAAATCCTGCGCGATAAATTAGGTTTCGGTATTTATAACGTTCATACTGGATTTGAACCAGCACAAATTGAGCAAGTCGTTGAAGTACTTAAGGAACACAATATTGAAACCTGCCAGGAAGCTCTGTTGGGATTAGAAGGGTTTTGCGAATTGCGTCGTGAACTGGATAAACAACCGACACAATTCCTTGATAGCCGTATCCGCCGTTTCCAGACTTTTGCCGAAATTAAAACGGAACCCGGCCCGCATTTTGGACTCGGTTTTGATGCGTACGCAACCTGGACATCTCCTATCCGTAAGTACAGTGATATTATCAACCATCGCTTACTGAAAGCGATTATTCAACAAACAGAAGCAGAAAAGCCAGCCGAAGAAATTTGCTTGCAATTATCTGAGCGCCGGCGGGCAAACCGTATGGCTGAACGTGATGTAGGTGATTGGCTCTATGCCCGTTTCCTTACCCCTCACGCTGGTACTGATAAAACTTTTTCTGCTGAAATTATTGATATCACTCGTGGTGGCCTGCGCGTTCGTCTGGTTGACAATGGCGCAGTTGCTTTTGTCCCAGGCCCATTCCTGCATACTGTTCGTGATGAGCTTCAATGCAGTCAGGAAACAGGTTCCGTATTAATTAAAGGCGAAACAGTCCACCGCCTGAATGACATCATCAATGTGCGTATTGAAGAAGTCAGAATGGAAACCCGTAATATTGTGGCACGCCCTGTTAGTTAATCTGGTTAGTTAAACGTAACAGGAGATGCCCAATAAAACGGGGCTTCCAGAACAATAAACACACTGCTGCTATTATAAGCGGCAGTTTTACAACAAATATTAAACAATTATTCAAATTTTCATATGAAACTTCTTACATTAAAATTCACGCGCATTTGCGCAACGATTTTGCCTTTATTTGGTGTCTTAATGACTTCACCTTCCCAGGCATCCATTACTCAGGCTAATACGGATCAACAAGAACAGATTATTAATCAATTTATCGCCTTAGAAAAAAGTGCTAATGGACATCTTGGTGTGTTCTTAATCAATACAGCAGACAATTTAACCATTGGCTATCGGGCAAACGAGCGTTTTCCGTTGTGTAGCACCAGTAAATTTATGGTAGCCTCTGCACTTTTGAAAAAAAGCGAAAAAGATGAAAACTTACTGAACCAGCGTATCAACTACAAACAGTCCGATATTGTTGAATATAGTCCGATTACTGAAAAACATATTGCAAGCGGTATGACATTAGCAGAGTTGAGCGCAGCAACTTTGCAATATAGTGATAATACAGCTATGAACTTGCTACTTGACCAATTAGATGGCCCACGTGGTTTGACAAAATTTGCCCGTACTATCGGCGACAATAAATTCCGGTTAGATCGCAAAGAACCTGAATTGAACTTAGTCAAACCGGGTGATGAACGTGATACATCCACACCTCAAGCCATGGCGGAAAGTTTATACAAGTTGACTTTAGGTAATGTGTTAGCAACCAATCAACGTGTGCAACTGGCAGAATGGCTGAAAGGAAATACGACTGGTGATGCCAGTATTCGTGCCGGAGTACCAAAAGATTGGGTTGTGGGAGATAAAACTGGTCTCTGTGACTACGGTTCAACCAATGATATTGCCGTGATCTGGCCGACGGAAAACAGAGCGCCATTAGTATTGGTCACTTATTTCACCCAACCTGACGATAAAAACGCTAAAGCCCGTCGTGATGTACTGGCAGAAGCTACCCGCATACTGATTCAAACTAAATAAAGATCCACAAGCTACACGGTTAATTTACTGTGTAGCTTATGAAGATTTATGAAAATACATACCTGCCATGAATTAAGTCAATTTCTTATCCAGAATTCTAACTAGTTATTAACATCTTCCCACCGTGAATAACGGGATTTTACAGCATCAGGTAAAATATTCGCTCAAGAGACTCAAAACAGCTTGCCCGGTTTCGTTATTTTCTACGAACAGGTAAACCTGTTCCACGCATTCCTTCTTGCGGTAAAACCAGTACGGCTGCCGACCATGCAGGCATTGTTACTTCGCCATCCTCAGTGATCCGTATCCCTGCGGCCAAAGATGTCTTGTCCAATTCACGTTGAATATCATTTAACTTCAATCCGTTGACATTAAGATCTCTAACAGTCACAGACCAAGATGCAGCGTTAATAACGATAACCAGTCCATCAAACCGCCAGTCAAGATCACGTGGAGTCATATTGCCATCATCAATCGTCATGACCATTAAACCCATTTGCTGATGAGGGCCAACATTAACAAAATCGACACGTTGCCTGACAGCAGCGCCATTACCAAGCGCCATCAATGGTGAAAACTGACGTAGCTGCAATAACTCCTGATAAAACGCCATCATCTGTAATAATTCATTTTGGCCTGGTTTTTTCACCTGATTTTTCACACGATTAATCAGTGGGTAATTCTTACCATCATCACTCTGTGATGGCAGCCCCACATCATAATTATTGTCCTTATAATCATAACTAACACGATTAAACCAGTCGCCAGCATTGTAAGAATCACGGGTAAAGGATTTTGAACGCAACAATTCCGACCCATGTTGATCGAAAGCCAGACCTTGCCCAAGGAATACTGTAGCAAGGGAGATCGCCTGCATACGAACCCGTGTCATCAAATCCGCTTCATAGGCAGCTTTATAGCTAATAATGTCCCACAATGTTTGATTATCGTGTTTAGATACATAATTCAGTACTTCAAGCGGAGCTGATGCATAACCCGCAATAGTGCCCTTATAATCAATTTCGCTACCTGTTTTCACTGCTCCGTCTTTATCGATCATGACAAAATCAGCCAGATTACCAGCCATACCAAGCCGTACCAGATCCCATAAATGACGAACGTTATCGGCATCTAACCTGGAAATTTCATTAGGCAATATTTCAGCACCATTACCGACCCCCTGATTACTGCGAATACTGTCGGCAACATCAAATGGCCCACCGCCACGCACCGCATCACGCAACCTGTCAGAGAAAGTACCAATGCCAGTTCCTTTAAGATTGATTTGAGATGCTATTTCGAATCGATCATCCTGCCCAGAATTCCAACCTTCGCCGAAAAAGTAGATCGATGGGTTAATAGCCCGTACTTTTTCTAACGCCGATATAATTTGTGCTTTGGGGTGATAACCCATTAAATCGAACCGAAACGCATCTATTTTATAATCTTTAACCCATGTCACCAGTGAATCTTCGATCAATTTGGCAAACATGCGATGCTCCGGCGCAGTATCAGAACAACAGGTATTATTTTCAACCTTGCCTGTTATTTCATCCAGACGGTGATAATACCAAGGTACAATCTTATCCAACACCGATGTTCTGGATATCGGGCCTGCTGCATTGGTATGGTTGTAAGCAACATCCATGATCACATTCATACCCAATTGCTGCTTGATGGCTTGCACCATGGCACGAAACTCTTTTATACGAACAGAACCTTCTGGCTCAGTAGCATAAGAGCCTTCTGGTACTGAATAGTGAAACGGATCGTAACCCCAGTTATAGGAATCCGTTTTTGCCACCATTGTATTCAATTCTTGCACTTGCGGATTACTAATATTGTCATCACGCTGCAACTGCTGCAAAACCTCCCGCACAGTTAATGAACTGTGGCAAAACTCCGCAAAACGACTGTTCTTCACTATGGGATTAATTTGACACAAACGGCTAAAAGGATGATCAAGATCAGCCACCTGATGGCTAAATTCATTGATGGAAGCAATATCAAACACAGGCAACAATTCCATATGAGTCATTCCCGCCTGACTCAACGCCTTAAGATGCTTGAACATATCGCTGTTATTGTCAGTCAGTGCCAGATATTTACCGCGCCAGGCTGCGGGCATCGTACTGTCTGAAACGGAAAGATCACGGATATGCGCTTCATAAATGGTCATACGTGCAATATCCGCTGGAGTATTTTGTGAATGCGGTGCCAACAGGTTATCCCAGTTGTGAGGCTTTAACGCCTCATCATTCAAATTGACGACCTGACTATATTCCGAATTAGTAGACAAGCTATAAGAATAGGGATCGGTAACTTCGTAGCGTTCTACATTGCGAGATTGCGGGTGGTAAACCTGTAAGGCATAGCGGTAATAAGCACCGATCAATTTCTTGTCACCTTGCCATGACCAAGAACCACTGGCTGTATCACGTTGCATTACGTGATTAGCGATAACCTGTTTATTTTGATCATAGATAACCAAATTTACCTTTTGTGCCGTAGGTGCCCACAACCTGAAAATCACACCTTTATTATTGATCCTGGCCCCATATTCCAATTTATCAGCCACATCGGCGAAACAATCGTCCAGTACCCCCGCCGTTTGTACTTGAGTTGCTGATAGGAATAAACCTTGCTCATTGGCCGACAAAATCACCAAATCTCCAGTCAGCAGTCGATCAATATCCACATTTTCAGGCAAGCGGAAAGCTGGCCACTTTGCCAAATGAGGGAATTTTTTTGCGGTTTCCTGACTTAAAATGGTTGGTGTGAGTGTCAGATAATTATCAGTAAAATAGCCCTGATCATTAACCTCTACCTTATTACTTTGATTATGGTATAGGCGAACAACAAATTTACTTTCACCCCCTGACCATAATAACGTCTGCCTATCAACCCAATGTGCAGAGGCCTGAGATATTTCTGGCACAGAATGGGAGGTGTTAGTATGACAACGATAGATTTGTTCACTACCTGATATTTGCTTCACACGATGTGCCATCAGTGTCTCCTGGTTTTTAAACAAATAACACTTATTTTGTATGAAACTATTTTTCATAAATCTATTTTGTATAAAACTACTTTGTACACAGCTTGTAAGTGATAAAATCAATAGACTACTAAATACAACAAGGTAAACCTTCCTCCAAAAGTTAGATTTCACAGTCAAACCTTTTTAATCGAAAGATAACATTAACCATTTATACCCTATGGATTTCAAGATGCAAAGCGACGGCAAGGGAGCAAACCCCCAAGAGTATAGATAACGATGTGATTAACACCATTTCTCGTAGTGACTGTGTAATATTGGCCCGGTGTCTAAATATCTATTTTCATCATACCGCGTAACAGACACCGGATTAACATTATTCTTCTTTGTGAATCATATTATTGTAACAAATAAAGACTTCTTCAAGGATCTGAAATGCTTCGTTTATGGTTTTTATATCAATATTTAATGGAGGTAATAACCGAAGCACAGTATCATTACGGCCACCAAGCTCGGTAATAAGTCCACGTTGTAATGCCAGTTTCTGTATTTCTTTAGCACCTTTTTCATCAGCTTCTTCACGTTCAGGATCTAATATTTCCACCCCTAACATAAGGCCTTTACCACGAATTTCACCAAGGAATGAAAATTTAATTTTCAATGCATTCAATTTTTCAATGATTATTGAAGACATCATTTTTACATTATCCAGAACGTTTTCTTGCTTAATTATTTGAATAGCTTTTACTCCCGCACTAAAAGCAAGCTGATTTCCTCTAAATGTACCTATGTGATTTCCTGACAGCCAATTTTTATATGTTTTTTTATAAAACATTAATGATGAAGGAAGCCCTATTCCACTGGTTCCTTTTGATGTAACAAAAATATCAGGCTCTATATCATACTGTTCGAATGCATACCAAGTTCCGGTTCTGCCACAACCTGTTTGAATTTCATCAATAATTAGAGGAATATTGAATTCTCTCGATAACTGATAAATTTTAGATACAAAAGATTTTTCGGCAACATAAAGACCACCTTCTCCTTGTACCAATTCAAGAATAATCGCAGCAATATTTCCAAGACCTGAGTTTGCATCCCTTAATGCAGATTCCAGAAACATGCCAGCATCAAGTTGCTGTGAATTCATCACCCAACTGGTTTGAGAATGTGATTCTGAGCCAAACGGGAAAAAATGCACTCCCGGCATCAAGCCCAAAAAATCTTTCTTCATTTGACGATTGCCAGTGACTGCTAAAGCTCCTGTAGTACATCCATGGTATCCGCCTCTAAAACTGATAATTTCCTGATGACCTGTTGACACTTTAGCTAATTTAATCGCAGCTTCCACTGCATCAGCTCCTGTAGGCCCACAAAAATGTAGTTTGTAAGAATCCCGCAGCTTTTCAGGTAACATACTAAAATGAGCTTCAGTAAATGTTTCTTTTATTGGTGTAGGAAAGTCTAAACCAAGACTTAGTTTTTTCGCCTGTTTACATACCTCATCAACTAACTCTGGGTGTGAATGCCCCAATGGTAACGACCCTGCTCCCAATAAAAAATCGATAAATACGTTACCATCAACATCTTGCACGTAAGAACCACACGCTCTGTCTAAAGCTATTGGTAATCTTTTCGGATAAGATATTGCATCGGACTCCCATTGAGCCTGTTTTTGTAAAGCAATTTTTGATTTTGGTCCAGGAATTTCAGTTTTAATTATTGACTTTTCCATTATCCATTCTCTTTTTTAATTTAATCTTGAAATTGTTCATAACTGTATTAATAATCTTAAGTTATTTTCACTTAATAGCCATAACATCAATGTATTTTTATTATAATTTTCACTTGTAATAATTTCATCATATAATCCTACCCTGCTCACCTTATCTATTTTACCCCTTGATCTGAGAATAAAAATATTAATAATAAGTTCATGAAAGATAATTTCTTACTTGAAACATAATTAATTAATCTCATATCAAATAATAATTATAAAAATCCTTATTAATTTTTATTTAACCGATATCTAAGTGTAAAGGTGATTTCTAATTTAATAGAGCAATTATTATATTTTTTAATATGCATATAAAAAAAGGGAGTTATATAAAGTGAACCACCCTGAAAATATGAAACCATTTTCCTTATCTGAAGCTCAAAATAGTCGTTGGTTTCAATATCAAATTAATCCAACCCAACGGGGAAAAAATAATAGTGCATTTTGTGCTCGGGTTAAGGGTTTAACTGTTGAACGTTTAGAAACTGCAATCAATCATCTGATAAAACGGCATCCTATGTTACGGTCTAGCTTTGGGTTATACGATGGCAAGTTGGGATACCGTATTGCAGAGCATGTTGAAATACAGATCCAACGACATAATGCTAAACATCTCGACGAAAATACTCTTCAACAGCAAGTGCGCCAAGATTGCTGGCATACTTTCGATTTGGAATATCCATTGCGGGTTTATGCCAGTTGGTATCAATACCATCCCCAAGAAAACATCATGGTACTAACTTTTGACCATCTGGCAGTTGATGGTTGGTCTTATTGGTTATTATTAGAGGAATTAGGCAATATATTAGTCTCACAAGCCTTAGAGCCAATATCAGAACATAGTTTTCAAGACTATGTTACATGGCAGCAGCAATGGCTGAACAGTAACAGTGCAAAAAAACAACAAAATTTCTGGCGTAATAATTTGGCTGGTCATCCGAATACACTACAGTGGCCAAACATAAAATGGCCAACAGAAAACAACTCTCTTAAAAACACCCCAACACCATTAACTGATAAGATCACAATTTCCCGCCTAATTCCAGATTTATTAGCGGATAAACTCCATGCTATGGCTTCTGAATATGGGAACAGTCTGTTTGCTATTTTTCTGGCTACATACCAGATCTTATTGAATCGCTACACAGAGCAGAACGATATTATTATAGGCTCAATGATGCCGGGGCGAAGCCGTGCACATTGGGGAAAATTGGTCGGTGAATTTGTTAATCCGGTCGCATTACGTGGTCAAATTAACGGTGATATGAGCGTTCGTGAGCATATTTTGCAAGCACAGAAAAGCATCCGTCAGGCCATTGAGAATCAAAAATATCCCTTTGCTAAAGTACTGGAACAACTAAAGTTACAACGCCATGCAGAAACTCATCCCGTTTTCCAGACTTTGATGACTTTTCAACAGCCTCGATATATTGGTGACCTATTATTGTTATGGATGGACGAAGATAATAGTACGACGGTACATTGGGGAGGCGCAGAATTACGGCCCTTCTCCTATCCCCTTTATGCTGATACCCCCGTCCCTTTGATGCTTAATATATTGGAAGTCAATACACAAATTCGGTGTTATTTCCATTACGATCCCCAGTTGTTCGATACTGAGTTAATCCATCAACTCATGGAAAATTTCTTCGTTTTACTTACTGCAATGGCTGATAACGAACAACAGAAAATTGACTATTTGCCACTGATGGATGAGCAAGAACGTAAACAAATTCTCTGTAATTTCAATACAACAAATAAAGCTTTTCCTCAACACGCTTTGATTCACCAATTAGTGGAACAGCAAGTCACACACACGCCAAACGCAATTGCCCTGATTTATGAAAACCATAAATTGAGTTATGCTGAATTGAACCGACAAGCCAATCAATTAGCCCATGCTTTGGTTGAATTTGGTGTTTGTCCAGATGACCGCATCGCCATTTGTATGGAACGCAGCCCAGATATGGTGGTTGGTTTGTTAGGAATACTCAAAGCAGGTGCCGCCTATGTACCTCTCGACCCTGAATATCCCATAGATCGTCTGAATCACATACTATCGGATAGTAATCCAATACTCGTACTGACGCATCAAGATCTAAAAGGGGACTTACCAGAAACAACTGTCCCTGTATGGCGATGGGGCAGCGAAGAACTTCAAACAAAAATGGCTGTTCAGGGGGAAAATAATTTGTCAGTCACCGATTTAGGACTGACATCCCACCATTTGGCCTATGTACTCTATACGTCAGGTTCAACGGGTCTACCCAAAGGAGTTATGAATGAGCATCGTGGCGTTGTAAATCGTTTACTATGGGCTAAAGATGAATACCGATTGAATCAACATGATCGTGTATTGCAAAAAACTCCGTTTAGTTTCGATGTTTCAGTATGGGAATTTTTCCTGCCTTTGCTCTCTGGCGCTCAGTTAGTCCTGGCACGCCCTAATGGCCATAAAGACCCCGTCTATTTGCTGGAAGAAATTGAACTCCGTGGTATTACAACTATTCACTTTGTTCCTTCTATGCTGCACAGTTTCATTCATCATACTCCAGCAAAGCGTTGCCCTTCTTTGCGTCAAATTTTATGCAGCGGAGAAGCATTGTCGTACTCTCTGCAACAGAAATGTTTGTCTCATTTACCTCATAGTGAGCTGCATAATTTATATGGCCCGACTGAAGCCGCTATCGACGTAACATCCTGGCGTTGTGGATCAGAAAAATATTCCGCTTTAGTACCAATTGGTTACCCTATTGCCAATACGAAAATCTATATTCTTGATAAATATGGGCAACCCGTACCCATCGGCATTACCGGTGAAATCTATATCGGTGGCATTGGTGTTGCCCGTGGCTATTTAAATCGTCCTGAGTTGACAACAGAACGTTTTATTCCTGATCCATTTAGCAACAACAAAGATGCAAGAATGTACAAGACGGGGGACTTAGGACGTTGGTTGCCTGATGGAAGTATCGATTATTTGGGTCGTAATGATTTCCAGGTCAAGATACGCGGAAACCGGATTGAATTAGGCGAAATTGAAACCTGCCTGACTCAATGTGCCGGTGTTCAACACGCTATTGTCATTGTGCATGAATACGACGCTACAGATAAACGATTAGTTGCTTACCTTATACCCGAACCGGACATTACCTTGAGCATTCCCAAGCTGCGGGAACAACTGAGCATTAATCTACCTGATTATATGATCCCCAGTGCATTTGTCATGCTGGATGCTTTTCCATTAACTCTGAATGGTAAGCTGGATCGCCGAGCGCTGCCAGTCCCCGACCATTCATCAGTGATCACACAAGAATATGTCGCTCCACAAGGTGAGATTGAAGAGCAATTAGCCAATATTTGGCAAATGCTGCTGAAAATTAAGCGCATAGGACGCCATGACAATTTCTTCGAACTTGGCGGGAATTCACTATTAGTACTACAGCAACAATCAAGAATATGGGAAATATTTGGTGTAGAGCTTTCTGTTCAACAACTATTTTCACACACCACCCTCAGCCAACTTAAAGCGTGTATTGTCGACGCTCAATTACTGCAATTTGACGCCGAATTACTAAAAAATATTTATAAATCAATGAATTAAACTTTAACCTTAAATGGCACTTAAGCATGAATATTAACGAATTAAATTCTTTACCATTAGCGGAACGTGAAAAATTACTTGAATCAGCTAAAGCAGCAAAGCTAACTCGTCAATATACGCAAAGAACATCAATTACTGTACAGCCTCGTGAGGGTGATATTCCATTATCTTGGGCACAACAACGCCTTTGGTTTTTAACTCAACTCGATCCTGCGGCACAAACAGCCTACCATATGTCGACAGGGCTTCACCTCCAGGGTCTCCTGAATCAGAACGCACTTAAGGCTGCGTTAGATAGGATTGTGGCTCGCCATGAAATCCTGCGAACAACTTTTGTGTCGATTGAAGGTACTGCCCGGCAAGTTATCGGGGATGCCAACTGTGGTTTTGCTTTAACGACTGAAGATATCAGTCATTTGCCTGCGTCAGAAAAACAGACTACGGTAGAAAAATGTGCCCAGCATGAGGCCATCACCTCTTTCGATTTTACCCAAGGGCCGTTGTTCAGAGGGCATTTGCTTCGTTTAGCAGAAGATGAGCATATTCTACTGTTAACACAGCATCATATTATCTCGGATGGCTGGTCAGTTAATGTATTGATATATGAGCTATCCACTCTTTATCACGCTTTTTGCCAGGGGCTAGTTGATCCATTACCTGGATTACCGCTCCAGTATACTGATTACACCCTTTGGCAACATCAGTGGTTACAAGGGAACGTTCTGGAAAATTTGTTGAATTACTGGCGCAATGAATTGCAAAGTGCGCCAGTACTTCTGGAGTTACCTACGGACAAACCACGCCCGATAAAACAGAGCTATATTGGCAACCGAGTTAATGTAGCCTTTTCCCCTACTTTAAGCTCTGCATTAAAAGCACTTAGTCAACATCACGGTACGACTTTATTTATGACCCTACTGGCAGGATGGTCGGTGTTGCTTTCTCGTCTCAGTGGTCAGCACGATCTCGTGATCGGCACTCCCGTTGCCAATCGGCAACAGCACGAATTAGAACCATTAATCGGTTTCTTCGTTAATACGTTAGCTTTACGGATTCAATTAAGTGACAACCCCAGTGTCAGTGAATTATTGAATCGGGTGAAACATAAAGCTTTGAGCGCTTATGCACATCAAGATTTGCCATTCGAACAGTTGGTGGAGGTGTTGAAACCGCCACGTAATCTAAGCCATAGCCCTATCTTTCAGGTCATGCTGGCTTTGGACAATACGCCAGGACAGCAAAATTTCGAGTTATCTGGGTTACACGTGAAAGAACTGTCACATATCAGAAATAGCGCATATTTCGATCTAACTTTATCTCTGAATGATACAGACCAAGGCTTAGTCGGTGATTTGGAATATTCCAGTGATATTTTTGAACACGCTAGTATTGAACGCATGGTCGGTCACCTACAGACGCTATTAGAAGCGATGATCGCTGATGACAGCCAGCAAATAGAAACTCTTCCATTGCTGACGTCCTCACAACGTTCTCAATTACTGACCAATTTTAATCTCACTGCGCAAGACTACCAGCAGGATAGGCTTATCCATCAATTAGTTGAACAACAGGCTGCATCCAGACCAGATGCTATTGCCCTGATCGGGGAAGAGGGTCAACTCAGTTATGCCGAATTAAACCAACACGCCAATCAACTTGCACATGCCATCAGAGCATCGGGAGTACGTCCAGATGAACGGATAGCCATTTGTGTCGAACGCAGTCTGGAAATGATCATCGGTCTGTTAGGAATTTTGAAGGCGGGAGCCAGCTATGTTCCATTAGATCCAGAACATCCTACAGAACGGTTAGTTTATATGCTGTCAGACAGCCAGCCAGCACTCATCCTGACCCAGCGCCATCTGAGCGCCCGCCTGGTCAATACTGACCTGCCCATTTGGGCACTGGATAGCACAGAACATCAAACTCATATCGCCAGTCACCCCCAAGACAATATTTCAATAACTCAGTCAGGACTCATTCCCTCAAATCTGGCTTATGTACTGTATACTTCCGGCTCTACAGGGTTGCCTAAGGGAGTCATGATTGAACACCGGCATGTCGTCAATTTTATTCAGGCGCAAATCCAGACAACCGCCTTAACATCGCATGATCGGGTACTGCAATTCGCTTCCTTTGGATTTGATAATTCCGTGGCGGAAATCTTCCCCACCCTGGCGGTGGGCGCCACCTTAGTCTTACGCCCGGCCCACCTCAAAGTGCCGGATACTGACTTTATTACCTTTCTGCAAGAAAATCACATCACGGTGGTCGATTTACCCACCGCGTTCTGGCATTTATGGGCCCAAGAAGTCAAGGCTGGGTACAGCTGGCCGCCCCCATCCCTGCGCTCGGTGGCCGCCAGCGGCGAAAAGGCGGAAGCACGCCACCTGAAGGCCTGGTTAGCCAGCCCGGGAACACAAACGTGCCGCTGGATTAATTTCTATGGCCCGACAGAAACCACCGTCAATGCCACTGCCTGTATTTATGAGCCCGGTCATCCCCATTCTGTTGAAGATATCCCCATCGGCCGGCCGATGGCCAATACCACCGCCTATATTCTGGATACCCAGGGGCAACCCGTGCCTATCGGAGTCACCGGCGAGCTTTATATCGGCGGCGAGGGGGTGGCCCGCGGATATCTGAACCGGACGGAATTAACCGCTGAACGGTTTATCCACGATCCCTTCAGCAATCAACCAGCTGCCCGTCTGTATCGCACCGGGGATTTAGGCCGCTGGCTGCCGGATGGCAATATCCGTTATTTGGGGCGTAATGACTTTCAGATCAAACTCCGCGGATTCCGCATTGAATTGGGCGAAATTGAAACGCAACTGGTGGCGTGTACCGGGGTGAAGGACGCCCTGGTTATTGTCAGGGAAGATGATAGCGGGGATAAACGGTTGATCGCATATTTAGTCCCCGACTCCCCTAGCCCGCTGAATACGGCCAGCCTACGTGAACAACTCAGCAGTAACCTCGCCAGCTATATGATCCCCACTGCATTCGTTACCCTTGAAGCCTTCCCATTAAATCAGAGCGGTAAAGTAGACCGAGCAGCCCTGCCCGCTCCTAATCGCTCTGCCAGTGTTAGCCATGAATATGCCGCACCACAAGGAGAAATAGAGCAACAACTGGCAGAGATTTGGCAAAGTTTATTGGGCCTGGAACAAGTCGGACGCCATGATAATTTCTTTGAGTTAGGCGGACACTCTTTATTGACCGTACAGGTAGCGTCTCGCTTACGTCAGACTCTGAATATCAATGTCACACTGCAAGATCTGTTTCTTCAACCAACATTGTCCGATTTAGCACAAACTTTGGTAGTAGAAACTCAATCAATTCAACCCGACATCGTACCTGTCAGCCGCCAAGAACCATTGCCACTCTCCTGGGCGCAGCAGCGCTTATGGTTTTTGGCGCAACTCGACCCCGCGGCACAAACCGCCTATTACGTATCAGGTGGTTTACATCTGCACGGCGCCCTGGATCTGCCGGCCCTCACCGCGGCATTAGATCGCATTGTCGCCCGGCACGAAATCTTACGCACCACTTTCCGGCTGATCGACGGGCAAGCCCGGCAAATCATCGGCAAGCCGGACAGCGGGTTCGCCCTGACGGTCCACGATTTCAGTCAATTACCCGCCGCCGGCCAGCACGCGGCCATCGAGGCCGCCGCGGAATGGGACGCCAGCCACCCCTTCGATTTTAGCACCGGGCCCCTGATACGCGCGCAATTACTGAAGCTCGCCGACCACCAGCACCGCCTGCTGTTAACCCAGCACCACATTATTACGGATGGCTGGTCCCTGAATATTCTGCTGCATGAACTGTCCACGCTTTACCAGGCCTTTACCCGGGGGCAGCCCGATCCGCTGCCGCCGTTGCCCGTGCAGTACGCCGATTATGCGCTGTGGCAGCGGCAATGGTTACAGGGGACGGTGCTGGACACGCAGCTGGCCTTCTGGCGCCAGGCGTTACACGGTATTCCGGCGTTACTGGCATTACCCACCGATCACGCCCGGCCCGCCGTGCAAAGTTACCGAGGCGACCAGGTTCCCTTTACCTTATCCCCGCCCCTCGTGGCCGCTTTAAAAGCCTTAAGCCAGCGGCATGGCACCACCCTGTTTATGACCCTGCTGACCGGCTGGGGGATTTTACTGGCCCGGTTAAGCGGCCAGCCGGATATCGTGATTGGCACGCCCGTGGCCAACCGCCAGCACAGTGCGTTAGAGCCGTTAATCGGCTTCTTTGTCAACACCCTGGCCTTAAGGGTCACGGTGGACGATAACCCCACCGTGCAAACCTTACTGGCCCGGGTAAAAACCCACACGGTGGCGGCGTATGCCCACCAGGATCTGCCGTTTGAACAGCTGGTCGAAGCCCTGCAACCCCCGCGCAGCCTGAGCCACAGCCCGCTCTTTCAGGTGATGTTTGCCCTGGATAACACCCCCAAAAATCACCGGTTCGACTTACCCGGGTTAACCCTGACCGAGGTGCCCGCGGCCCGCAACAATGCCCAGTTTGACCTGACGTTATCCCTGAATGAAACCGCCGCCGGGATCACCGGGGATCTGGAATACGCCACCGACCTGTTCGAGCGGGCGACCATTGAACGCCTCAGCGGCTACCTGACCCGGCTCTTAACGGCGATGGCCGCCGATGACCGCCAGCCCGTCGGATCCCTCCCGCTGCTGACCCCGGCACAGCGCCGCCAATTACTGACCCAGTTTAACGCCACCGCCCGGGCTTATCCGCGCGAGCCGCTTATCCACCAGCTGATTGAACAGCAGGCGGCCGCCACCCCCGCGGCCCTGGCCCTGGTGAGCGAGGCGGGCCAGCTCAGTTATGCCGACTTAAACCGGCACGCCAATCAGCTGGCCCATGCCCTCCGGGCCGCGGGGGCCCGCCCGGATGACCGCATCGCCCTGTGTGCCGAACGCAGCCTGTCTCTGATCATCGGGATGCTGGCCATCTTAAAGGCCGGTGCCAGTTACGTGCCGCTCGATCCCGACTACCCCACCGACCGGTTAACCTATATGCTGGCAGACAGCCAGCCGGTCCTGGTACTGACCCAGCGTCATCTGAGCGCCCGCCTGGCCAACACTGACCTGCCCCTTTGGGTACTGGACAGCGCAGACCATCACACGCACCTCGCCAGTCAGCCTCAAGACAATATTCCAATCACCGTCTCCGGCCTCACGCCCGCCAATCTGGCGTATGTGCTGTATACCTCCGGCTCGACCGGCCTGCCGAAAGGGGTGATGATTGAGCACCGGCAGGTCGTCAATTTTATTCAGGCGCAAATCCAGCTCACCGCCCTGACGCCGCGTGACCGGGTGCTGCAATTCGCTTCCTTCGGGTTTGATAATTCCGTGGCGGAAATCTTTCCCACCCTGGCGGTGGGTGCCACCCTGGTCTTACGCCCGGCCCGCCTTAAAGTGCCGGATACCGACTTTATGGCCTTTCTGCACGAGCATCACATCACGGTGGTCGATTTGCCCACCGCATTCTGGCATCTCTGGGCCCAGGAAGTCCGGGCAGGGCACAGCGGGCCCCCGCCCGCCCTGCGCTCCGTGGCCGCCAGCGGCGAAAAGGCGGAAGTGCGCCACCTGCAAGCCTGGTTAGCCAGCCCGGCGACCCAGGCCTGCCGCTGGATTAATATTTACGGCCCGACCGAAACCACCGTCAATGCCACCGCCTGCCCTTATGAGCCCGGCCATCCCGCGCCCGCTGACGATATCCCCATCGGCCGGCCGATGGCCAATACCACCGTCTATATCCTGGACCCCCAGGGGCAGCCCGTGCCTGTCGGGGTCACCGGCGAGCTCTATATCGGCGGCGAAGGGGTGGCCCGCGGCTACCTGCACCGCCCTGACCTGACCGCCGAACGGTTCCTGCCCGATCCCTTCCGCCCTGAGCCGGCCGCCCGGATGTACCGCACCGGGGATTTGGGTTACTGGCGGCCGGAGGGCACTATCCATTACCTGGGGCGCAATGATTTTCAGGTCAAACTCCGCGGATTCCGCATTGAACTGGGCGAAATCGAAACGCAGCTGGTGGCGTGTCCCGGGGTGAAGGACGCCCTGGTTATCGTCCGGGAAGATGACCCCGGGGATAAACGGCTGGTCGCGTATTTAGTCCCCGACGCCCCCCGGCCGCTGGATGCCACCCGCCTGCGGGACCAGCTCAGCCAGCACCTGGCCAGCTATATGATCCCCAGTGCCTTCGTGACCCTGGATGCCTTCCCGCTTAACCCGAGCGGCAAAATCGACCGCCGGGCTTTACCGGCCCCGGACCGGGCCGCCCGTGTCAGCCGGGACTATGTCGCCCCGCAGGGCGGGGCCGAGCGGCAACTGGCCGCGATTTGGCAAGCCCTGCTCCGGCTGGCCCAGGTCGGCCGCCACGATAATTTCTTTGAACTGGGCGGGCATTCGTTGCTGGTGGTCACCCTGATAGAGCAACTGCGCCAGCACCACTGGACCCTGCCGGTCAGCGCCGTGTTTGCCGCCCCGACCCTGGCCGCCATGGCCCAACAGCTGACCCATGAACCGGCGGACAGCCCCCTCCCGGACGTGCCCGCCAGCCTGATCCCGCCGGACTGCCCGGCCATCACCCCGGCGATGTTACCGCTGCTGACCCTGACCCAGGCCCAGATTGACCCGGTCGTCGCCCGGGTCGCCGGCGGCGCGCGCAATGTGCAAGACATGTATCCCCTCGGGCCCTTGCAGGAAGGGATTTTATTCCATTATTTACTGGAAACCCGCGGCGACACCTACCTGGACCGCCAGTTTATCCGCTTCGACAGCCGCCCGCGGCTGGAGGCGTTCTTACAGGCCCTGCAACAGGTGATCGACCGCCATGATATTTTGCGCAGTGCGGTCCACTGGCAGGGCTTGCCCGAGCCCGTGCAGGTGGTGTACCGCCAGGCCCCCCTGCCCCGGACCGAAACCGTGCTGGCCCCCGGGGAGGCGGCCGAACAGCAGTTACGCCGCCTGACGGACACCCGCCTGACCCGCCTGGATATCACCCGGGCCCCGTTATTAGCCGCCACCTTCGCGCAAGAGCCCGGCAGCGCCCACTGGCTTCTGGCCCTGCAACACCATCACCTGGTGTGTGATCACCTGTCCCTGGACATCATCTTTAGTGAGATGCAGGCGCTGCTCGCCGGCCAGGGCGACACGCTGCCCCCGTCACTGCCTTACCGGCACTTTATTGCCCAAACCCGGGCGGTGCCGGCTGAAACCCACCAGGCTTACTTCCGGCAGCTGCTGGGGGATATGGCAGAGCCGACCCTGCCGTTCGGCCTGGCCGACACCCAAAACCTCCCTGCCGATATCACCGAAGCCGTGATGCCGCTGGATAACGCGCTCAGCCAGCAGATAACCGCGTGTGCCCGCCAGCAGGGGGTCAGCGCCGCGGTCTTGTTCCATGTCGCCTGGGCCCAGGTGCTGGCGCTGTGCAGCGGGCAGGACGATATTGTGTTCGGCACGGTGTTACTCGGGCGCTTGCAGGGCGGGGCCGGGACGGCACAGATATTCGGCATGCTGATCAATACCCTGCCGGTCCGTATTGCGCTCCAGGATCGCACGGTGCAGCAAACGGTACAGGCCACCCATCAGCAGCTCAGTGCCCTGCTGGCGCACGAGCAAACACCGCTGGCCCTGGCGCAGCGGTGCAGCGGCATTCCGGCCCCGCAGCCCCTCTTCAGCAGCTTACTCAATTTCCGCCACAGCCAGCGGGACCCCGGGCCCGCCGCCTCGCCGGCCTGGGCCGGGATCCAGATCCTCGCTGGTGAAGAACACAGCAACTACCCGTTATCGCTGGATGTGGATGCCTTTGAGGACGGGTTTGCGTTAACCGCCCAGTGCCCGCAGCACCTGAATCCGGCCCGCATTAATCACTATATGGTGTCGGCATTAAGCCAGCTGGTGAGCGCCCTGCACACCGCCCCGGCCCGCGCTATCCGGTCCCTGACTATCTTACCGGACGAGGAGCGCACCCGGTTACTGGTGGCCTTTAATCCGGCGGCGGTCACGGCAGCGCCGGCCGGCCTGCTGCACCAGGCTGTTGAGCAGCAGGCCGCCCGCACCCCGGCGGCCACCGCCCTGGTCTGGGGCGACACGTCACTCAGTTACGCCGCGCTCAACCGGCGCGCCAATCAGCTGGCCCATGCCCTGATAGCCGCCGGCGTGCGGCCCGATGACCGGGTGGCAATTTACGCCGAGCGCAGCGTAACGCTGATGATTGGCCTGCTGGCTATCCTCAAAGCGGGGGCCGGTTATGTGCCGCTGGCCACCGACCACCCGCGCGAACGCCTGGCGTATCTGCTGTCAGACAGTGCGCCGGTTTTACTGCTGACGCAAACCCATTTACACCCGCACCTGCCTGACACCGCCGTGCCCACCTGGTGCCTGGATGAGGCCCGCCAGCAGGCCACCCTTGAGACGTCTGCGGCGGAGAACCCGGACCCGGCCCGGCTGGGGTTACAGCCGCATCATCTGGCCTACGTGATTTACACCTCCGGTTCGACCGGGTTACCGAAAGGGGTGATGATTGAACACCGCAATGTGACAAGCTTTGTCGCCGCGCAGTTGCAGGCCAATCCCCTTACCGCCCGCGACCGGGTGTTGCAATTTACCGCGGTGGCATTTGATACCGCGGTCTCGGAAATCTTCCCGACCTTCGCCGCCGGGGCCAGCTTAATCCTGCGGCCCGACGCCCTGCAAGTCCCCGACAGCGCATTTAGCGCGTTTCTGCACGCACAGAAAATCACCGCCCTGGATGTGCCGGCGGCGTTCTGGCACCTGTGGGTGCAGGAGCTGGCCGCCGGCCGGTGCCCTTTCAGCCCTTATTTACGCACGGTGACGGTGGGCGGCGAAAAAGTGGAGGCCCGCCACTTACAAACGTGGCAGGCGTTACCCGAGACACAGCCGTGCCGCTGGTTTAACGCCTATGGGCCGACGGAAACCACCGTCACGGCCACCGCCTGGGCAGGGGATAACGCCGGGCCGGCCCCGCACAGGCCTGCTCTCACGGCCGCCGTCCCGATTGGCCGCCCGCTGGCCAACAGCAAAATCTATATCCTGGATGCACACGGCCAGCCGGTGCCTGTCGGGGTCACGGGGGAAATTTATGTGGGGGGCGCGGGGGTCGCCCGCGGTTACCTGCACCGCCCTGACCTGACCGCCGAACGGTTTATCCGTGATCCGTTCAGTGCCCAGCCGGGGGCACGCATGTACCGGACCGGGGATCTGGGGCAATGGCTGCCGGAGGGCAATATCCACTATCTGGGGCGCAATGATTTTCAGGTCAAGATCCGCGGATTCCGCATTGAACTGGGGGAAATTGAAACGCAGCTGGCGGCGTGCCCGGGGGTTAAAGATGCTGTGGTCATTGCACGTGAAAATACAACAGGGGATCAATATCTAGTCGCTTATCTAATACCACAACCCAATATTTCTTTAGATCCCAATGAACTGCGTGAACAACTCAGCCGTCACTTGATGGAGTACATGCTTCCTCAGGCTTATATGATATTGGACACCTTGCCTCTCACCGCAAATGGAAAGCTGGATCGTCAAGCACTGCCTGCGCCGGATCGTTCCTCTATTGCTGTCCATACATATGAAATTCCTCAAGGGGAAATTGAGCAGCAACTTGCCACAATTTGGCAGGATTTGTTGGGGTTGGACCAAGCTGGACGCCATGATGATTTCTTTGTATTGGGAGGAAACTCACTTTCTATCATGCAATTATCCAGACGCCTGCGTAATACATTTCATCTTGATATATCGGTTGCAGATATCTTCCGTCATTCAACTCTATCTCAACTTGCTGAACTTATTTCATCAATACAACAAGATATCAGTTCCATACAACAAGAGCTTGATGATCTGTCTGAGGATGAGTTGCTTGCCATGTTACGTGAAGATTAATAGTGAACAAAATGGACAAAATAAACAAAATGAATAATAACGAACAGAGACTAAATCAGTTAAAGCAGGCAGTACTTCAGAAAAAATTGAAAGGGAGAATTCCAGATAGGCAAATTGAGGAAAGATATCAGCTAACCAGTAGAACCAATCCCAAACAAGAATTGCCACTCTCCTGGGCGCAGCAGCGCTTATGGTTTTTGGCGCAACTCGACCCCGCGGCACAAACCGCCTATTACGTATCAGATGATTTACATCTGCACGGCGCCCTGGATCTGCCGGCCCTCACCGCGGCATTAGATCGCATTGTCGCCCGGCACGAAATCTTACGCACCACCTTCCGGCTGATCGACGGGCAAGCCCGGCAAATCATCGGCAAGCCGGACAGCGGGTTCGCCCTGACGGTCCACGATTTCAGTCAATTACCCGCCGCCGACCAGCACGCGGCCATTGAGGCCGCCGCGGAATGGGACGCCAGCCACCCCTTCGATTTTAGCACCGGGCCCCTGATACGCGCGCAATTACTGAAGCTCGCCGACCACCAGCACCGCCTGCTGTTAACCCAGCACCACATTATTACGGATGGCTGGTCCCTGAATATTCTGCTGCATGAACTGTCCACGCTTTACCAGGCCTTTACCCAGGGGCAGCCCGATCCGCTGCCGCCGTTGCCCGTGCAGTACGCCGATTATGCGCTGTGGCAGCGGCAATGGTTACAGGGGACGGTGCTGGACACGCAGCTGGCCTTCTGGCGCCAGGCGTTACACGGTATTCCGGCGTTACTGGCATTACCCACCGATCACGCCCGGCCCGCCGTGCAAAGTTACCGAGGCGACCAGGTTCCCTTTACCTTATCCCCGCCCCTCGTGGCCGCTTTAAAAGCCTTAAGCCAGCGGCATGGCACCACCCTGTTTATGACCCTGCTGACCGGCTGGGGGATTTTACTGGCCCGGTTAAGCGGCCAGCCGGATATCGTGATTGGCACGCCCGTGGCCAACCGCCAGCACAGTGCGTTAGAGCCGTTAATCGGCTTCTTTGTCAACACCCTGGCCTTAAGGGTCACGGTGGACGATAACCCCACCGTGCAAACCTTACTGGCCCGGGTAAAAACCCACACGGTGGCGGCGTATGCCCACCAGGATCTGCCGTTTGAACAGCTGGTCGAAGCCCTGCAACCCCCGCGCAGCCTGAGCCACAGCCCGCTCTTTCAGGTGATGTTTGCCCTGGATAACACCCCCAAAAATCACCGGTTCGACTTACCCGGGTTAACCCTGACCGAGGTGCCCGCGGCCCGCAACAATGCCCAGTTTGACCTGACGTTATCCCTGAATGAAACCGCCGCCGGGATCACCGGGGATCTGGAATACGCCACCGACCTGTTCGAGCGGGCGACCATTGAACGCCTCAGCGGCTACCTGACCCGGCTCTTAACGGCGATGGCCGCCGATGACCGCCAGCCCGTCGGATCCCTCCCGCTGCTGACCCCGGCACAGCGCCGCCAATTACTGACCCAGTTTAACGCCACCGCCCGGGCTTATCCGCGCGAGCCGCTTATCCACCAGCTGATTGAACAGCAGGCGGCCGCCACCCCCGCGGCCCTGGCCCTGGTGAGCGAGGCGGGCCAGCTCAGTTATGCCGACTTAAACCGGCACGCCAATCAGCTGGCCCATGCCCTCCGGGCCGCGGGGGCCCGCCCGGATGACCGCATCGCCCTGTGTGCCGAACGCAGCCTGTCTCTGATCATCGGGATGCTGGCCATCTTAAAGGCCGGTGCCAGTTACGTGCCGCTCGATCCCGACTACCCCACCGACCGGTTAACCTATATGCTGGCAGACAGCCAGCCGGTCCTGGTACTGACCCAGCGTCATCTGAGCGCCCGCCTGGCCAACACTGACCTGCCCCTTTGGGTACTGGACAGCGCAGACCATCACACGCACCTCGCCAGTCAGCCTCAAGACAATATTCCAATCACCGTCTCCGGCCTCACGCCCGCCAATCTGGCGTATGTGCTGTATACCTCCGGCTCGACCGGCCTGCCGAAAGGGGTGATGATTGAGCACCGGCAGGTCGTCAATTTTATTCAGGCGCAAATCCAGCTCACCGCCCTGACGCCGCGTGACCGGGTGCTGCAATTCGCTTCCTTCGGGTTTGATAATTCCGTGGCGGAAATCTTTCCCACCCTGGCGGTGGGTGCCACCCTGGTCTTGCGCCCGGCCCGCCTTAAAGTGCCGGATACCGACTTTATGGCCTTTCTGCACGAGCATCACATCACGGTGGTCGATTTGCCCACCGCGTTCTGGCATCTCTGGGCCCAGGAAGTCCGGGCAGGGCACAGCGGGCCCCCGCCCGCCCTGCGCTCCGTGGCCGCCAGCGGCGAAAAGGCGGAAGTGCGCCACCTGCAAGCCTGGTTAGCCAGCCCGGCGACCCAGGCCTGCCGCTGGATTAATATTTACGGCCCGACCGAAACCACCGTCAATGCCACCGCCTGCCCTTATGAGCCCGGCCATCCCGCGCCCGCTGACGATATCCCCATCGGCCGGCCGATGGCCAATACCACCGTCTATATCCTGGACCCCCAGGGGCAGCCCGTGCCTGTCGGGGTCACCGGCGAGCTCTATATCGGCGGCGAGGGGGTGGCCCGCGGCTACCTGCACCGCCCTGACCTGACCGCCGAACGGTTCCTGCCCGATCCCTTCCGCCCTGAGCCGGCCGCCCGGATGTACCGCACCGGGGATTTGGGTTACTGGCGGCCGGAGGGCACTATCCATTACCTGGGGCGCAATGATTTTCAGGTCAAACTCCGCGGATTCCGCATTGAACTGGGCGAAATCGAAACGCAGCTGGTGGCGTGTCCCGGGGTGAAGGACGCCCTGGTTATCGTCCGGGAAGATGACCCCGGGGATAAACGGCTGGTCGCGTATTTAGTCCCCGACGCCCCCCGGCCGCTGGATGCCACCCGCCTGCGGGACCAGCTCAGCCAGCACCTGGCCAGCTATATGATCCCCAGTGCCTTCGTGACCCTGGATGCCTTCCCGCTTAACCCGAGCGGCAAAATCGACCGCCGGGCTTTACCGGCCCCGGACCGGGCCGCCCGTGTCAGCCGGGACTATGTCGCCCCGCAGGGCGGGGCCGAGCGGCAACTGGCCGCGATTTGGCAAGCCCTGCTCCGGCTGGCCCAGGTCGGCCGCCACGATAATTTCTTTGAACTGGGCGGGCATTCGTTGCTGGTGGTCACCCTGATAGAGCAGCTGCGCCAGCACCACTGGACCCTGCCGGTCAGCGCCGTGTTTGCCGCCCCGACCCTGGCCGCCATGGCCCAACAGCTGACCCATGAACCGGCGGACAGCCCCCTCCCGGACGTGCCCGCCAGCCTGATCCCGCCGGACTGCTCGGCCATCACCCCGGCGATGTTACCGCTGCTGACCCTGACCCAGGCCCAGATTGACCCGGTCGTCGCCCGGGTCGCCGGCGGCGCGCGCAATGTGCAAGACATGTATCCCCTCGGGCCCTTGCAGGAAGGGATTTTATTCCATTATTTACTGGAAACCCGCGGCGACACCTACCTGGACCGCCAGTTTATCCGCTTCGACAGCCGCCCGCGGCTGGAGGCGTTCTTACAGGCCCTGCAACAGGTGATCGACCGCCATGATATTTTGCGCAGTGCGGTCCACTGGCAGGGCTTGCCCGAGCCCGTGCAGGTGGTGTACCGCCAGGCCCCCCTGCCCCGGACCGAAACCGTGCTGGCCCCCGGGGAGGCGGCCGAACAGCAGTTACGCCGCCTGACGGACACCCGCCTGACCCGCTTGGATATCACCCGGGCCCCGTTATTAGCCGCCACCTTCGCGCAAGAGCCCGGCAGCGCCCACTGGCTTCTGGCCCTGCAACACCATCACCTGGTGTGTGATCACCTGTCCCTGGACATCATCTTTAGTGAGATGCAGGCGCTGCTCGCCGGCCAGGGCGACACGCTGCCCCCGTCACTGCCTTACCGGCACTTTATTGCCCAAACCCGGGCAGTGCCGGCTGAAACCCACCAGGCTTACTTCCGGCAGCTGCTGGGGGATATGGCAGAGCCGACCCTGCCGTTCGGCCTGGCCGACACCCAAAACCTCCCTGCCGATATCACCGAAGCCGTGATGCCGCTGGATAACGCGCTCAGCCAGCAGATAACCGCGTGTGCCCGCCAGCAGGGGGTCAGCGCCGCGGTCTTGTTCCATGTCGCCTGGGCCCAGGTGCTGGCGCTGTGCAGCGGGCAGGACGATATTGTGTTCGGCACGGTGTTACTCGGGCGCTTGCAGGGCGGGGCCGGGACGGCACAGATATTCGGCATGCTGATCAATACCCTGCCGGTCCGTATTACGCTCCAGGATCGTACGGTGCAGCAAACGGTGCAGGCCACCCATCAGCAGCTCAGTGCCCTGCTGGCGCACGAGCAAACACCGCTGGCCCTGGCGCAGCGGTGCAGCGGCATTCCGGCCCCGCAGCCCCTCTTCAGCAGCTTACTCAATTTCCGCCACAGCCAGCGGGACCCCGGGCCCGCCGCCTCGCCGGCCTGGGCCGGGATCCAGGTTCTTTCCGATGAAGAACACAGCAACTACCCGTTATCGCTGGATGTGGATGCCTTTGAGGACGGGTTTGCGTTAACCGCCCAGTGCCCGCAGCACCTGAATCCGGCCCGCATTAATCACTATATGGTGTCGGCATTAAGCCAGCTGGTGAGCGCCCTGCACACCGCCCCGGCCCGCGCTATCCGGTCCCTGACTATCTTACCGGACGAGGAACGCACCCGGTTACTGGTGGCCTTTAATCCGGCGGCGGTCACGGCAGCGCCGGCCGGCCTGCTGCACCAGGCTGTTGAGCAGCAGGCCGCCCGCACCCCGGCGGCCACCGCCCTGGTCTGGGGCGACACGTCACTCAGTTACGCCGCGCTCAACCGGCGCGCCAATCAGCTGGCCCATGCCCTGATAGCCGCCGGCGTGCGGCCCGATGACCGGGTGGCAATTTACGCCGAGCGCAGCGTAACGCTGATGATTGGCCTGCTGGCTATCCTCAAAGCGGGGGCCGGTTATGTGCCGCTGGCCACCGACCACCCGCGCGAACGCCTGGCGTATCTGCTGTCAGACAGTGCGCCGGTTTTACTGCTGACGCAAACCCATTTACACCCGCACCTGCCTGACACCGCCGTGCCCACCTGGTGCCTGGATGAGGCCCGCCAGCAGGCCACCCTTGAGACGTCTGCGGCGGAGAACCCGGACCCGGCCCGGCTGGGGTTACAGCCGCATCATCTGGCCTACGTGATTTACACCTCCGGTTCGACCGGGTTACCGAAAGGGGTGATGATTGAACACCGCAATGTGACAAGCTTTGTCGCCGCGCAGTTGCAGGCCAATCCCCTTACCGCCCGCGACCGGGTGTTGCAATTTACCGCGGTGGCATTTGATACCGCGGTCTCGGAAATCTTCCCGACCTTCGCCGCCGGGGCCAGCTTAATCCTGCGGCCCGACGCCCTGCAAGTCCCCGACAGCGCATTTAGCGCGTTTCTGCACGCACAGAAAATCACCGCCCTGGATGTGCCGGCGGCGTTCTGGCACCTGTGGGTGCAGGAGCTGGCCGCCGGCCGGTGCCCTTTCAGCCCTTATTTACGCACGGTGACGGTGGGCGGCGAAAAAGTGGAGGCCCGCCACTTACAAACGTGGCAGGCGTTACCCGAGACACAGCCGTGCCGCTGGTTTAACGCCTATGGGCCGACGGAAACCACCGTCACGGCCACCGCCTGGGCAGGGGATAACGCCGGGCCGGCCCCGCACAGGCCTGCTCTCACGGCCGCCGTCCCGATTGGCCGCCCGCTGGCCAACAGTAAAATCTATATCCTGGATGCACACGGCCAGCCGGTGCCTGTCGGGGTCACGGGGGAAATTTATGTGGGGGGCGCGGGGGTCGCCCGCGGTTATCTGCACCGCCCTGACCTGACCGCCGAACGGTTTATCCGTGATCCGTTCAGTGCCCAGCCGGGGGCGCGCATGTACCGGACCGGGGATCTGGGGCAATGGCTGCCGGAGGGCAATATCCACTATCTGGGGCGCAATGATTTTCAGGTCAAGATCCGCGGATTCCGCATTGAACTGGGGGAAATTGAAACGCAGCTGACGGCGTGCCCGGGGGTTAAAGATGCTGTGGTTATAGCGCGTGAAGAAAAGGACGGTAATACCAATCTAGTAGCTTACATTATTCCACAGTCAGATATCACGCCGGATGCCATTCAGTTGCGTGAGCAATTAGGTAAACATTTAATGGAATATATGCTGCCTAGTATATTTGTGACATTGGATGCTTTTCCACTTACCCCAAATGGAAAAATAGATCGCAAGGCATTGCCAACACCTAAACACACAGATGTCATCAGTCGTGAATATCAAGCTCCTGTCAACACAACTGAACAGCAACTAGCCACTATCTGGCAAAATCTGCTACAACTGGAACAGGTAGGACGTCATGATAACTTTTTTGAATTAGGAGGACATTCTTTACTGGTCGTTGGCCTAATAGAGCAACTGCGCCAACACGGCTTTACATTGCAAGTCAGTGCCGTATTTTCATTTCCCGTCTTAGCAGATATGGCAAAACATCTAATTAATAAGACCACTGATGATTCTACAGCACAAATCATTCCACCTAATCTGATCACAAATGATAGTCAAACTATCACACCAGATATGTTGCCATTGGTGTCACTAACACAAGAGCAAATTGATCAAATCGTTGCCAGCGCGGCTGGGGGTGTTAGTAATATTCAAGATATTTACCCATTGGGGCCATTACAAGAAGGGATTCTGTTTCACCATTTACTGGAAACAAAAGGTGACATTTATCTGGATAATATGATGATAGCCTTTGACTATCGTGCGAGGCTGGAGACATTTTTGCAAGCACTACAGCAGATAATCAACCGTCACGATATCTTACGTAGCGCGGTTCATTGGAATGATCTTCCTGAACCCGTGCAAGTTATTCATCGTCAAGCACATCTTCCTATTACCGAACTGACATTGTCACCCGAAGGTGAGGCTGAGCAGCAATTACTCCATCATACTGATCCACATTTGATACGTCTGAATATCACACAGGCTCCATTATTATCAGCCACCATTGCCAAAGATCCCCATAGCGGAAAATGGTTGCTGGCCTTGCTACATCACCATCTGGTTTGTGATCATCACTCACTGGAAATCATATTCAATGAAATTCAGGCAATACTCTTGGGGCAAGGTAATCAACTTCCCCCTCCTCTGCCTTACCGTAACTTTATCGCCCAGCTCCGCATGGTGCCTCTTGAGCAACACCAAGCTTACTTCCGCCAGCTTTTAGCTGATGTCGATGAACCGACTTTGCCTTTTGGTTTGTTGGAAGTTCATGGCGAAAACAGTGAACAGTTCGCAGAAGCTGAATTCGAATTAGAAACATCACTAGCACAAGCATTGCGAAATTGTGCTCAACAACAAGGAGTCAGTGCAGCAGTACTGTTCCACGTCGGCTGGGCACAAGTACTGGCACAATGCAGCGGACGAGATGATGTTGTTTTTGGCACTGTGCTGTTGGGACGTTTACAGGGGGTAGTCAATTCAGACAAAACTCTCGGTATGTTTATGAATACACTTCCCATCCGCATTAAATTAGGTGGTTTCACTGTGCAGCAAGTTGTTCAGCAAACTTACCAGGTATTGAGTGAATTATTGGAACACGAACAAGCTCCACTCTCATTGGCTCAACAATGCAGTGGCGTCAAGGCACCTTTACCTCTGTTTAACAGTCTGTTGAATTATCGCCACAGTCCAAATAATGATAACGACCAGAATACGCGATCTGCTGAGGAAGGTATCGAGCTGTTAAGTTCTAATGAACGTACCAACTACCCACTCAGTTTGGCAGTTGATGATACTGGACAGGGATTCACGCTGACTATGCAGTGTGTATCATTCCTTGATCCCAAACGGATTAACGCCTTCATGCACACTGTGCTATATGACTTAGTCGAGATTTTACAAAACTCACCAGAACATATCTGCCAACAATTGAACATTTTGCCACAGGAAGAGCGTATTCAACTCTTGCAAACATTCAACAATACTCATATTGAATATTCGCAAGATGATTTAATCCACCAACGCTTTGAGCAACAAGTGGAATATTCTCCTACAGCTATCGCCTTAATTTACGGCGATCAACAATTGTGTTACGACGAACTGAACCGAAAAGCTAATCAGCTAGCGCACTATTTAATTGAACTTGGTATACGTCCAGATGATCGGGTAGCAATTTGTGTTGAGCGCAGTCTGGATATGGTCATCGGCTTATTAGGCATATTGAAAGCGGGCGCGGGTTATGTTCCTCTTGATCCAGACTATCCTACTGAACGACTGTCCTATATGCTGTCAGACAGCCGGCCTGTAGTATTACTGACCCAATATGCCCTGCAAGCTCGTTTCTCCGATACAGAAGTTCCCTTATTGGTACTGGATGATAGCGAGTACCAAGCAAAGATCAGAAATCAGCCAGATTGTAATTTGTCAGCCTCTGATTTAGAAGTTACATCACGTAATCTAGCGTATGTACTGTATACCTCCGGCTCAACAGGGCTACCCAAAGGTGTAATGATAGAACATATTAGTGTGGTTAACCTGCTGCTCTCAATGCAAGAGATATTGCAAATTACTACCGACGACACAATGCTCTTCTCCACTACCATTGGTTTTGATATAGCCGGGCTGGAGCTTTATTTACCCTTATTCAGCGGCAGCCGTATTGTCTTAGCGCCATCACAAATAGCCAAAGATCCTGAACAATTGGCAGCATTAATTGCATTGCATAACATCAAAATTGTACAGGCAACACCTACTGCCTGGAGAATGTTGCTTGATTCTGGATGGATAGGTGCAAACGTCAAGGCATTAAGCGGGGGTGAAGCGTTATCTCACGAACTGGCACAACGTTTAAAACAAAAAGTCAGTAGCTTATGGAATCTGTATGGACCAACAGAAACAACTATCTGGTCAACAGCATCCACTAACATTTTGGCGGAGCAAATCAACCATCACACGAAATCTCAAATAACGATTGGTCGTCCAATAGCCAATACTCAAATTTATTTACTTAATAAACACAACCAGCCTGTCCCCATTGGAGTAATCGGTGAAATTCACATCGGAGGGATCGGAGTGGCTCGCGGTTATTTGAATCGTCCAGAACTTACCAATGAGCGTTTTGTTCATAATCCTTTCAGTGAGCAAGTTGATGCACGAATGTATAAAACAGGAGATTTAGGACGTTGGCTTCCTGATGGTACTATCGATTATCTCGGACGTAATGATTTTCAAGTCAAGATCCGTGGTTTTCGGATTGAACTGGGTGAAATTGAAGCCAAACTACTTGCCTATTCTGAGATCCAAGAAGCGATTGTGATGGTGCGTGAAGATATCATGCATGATAAGCGTCTAGTGGCTTATCTGGTTTTGCAGCCAGAAATAACTCTGAATCTGGAACAATTGCGGGAAACTTTACATACCAGTTTGCCCCACTATATGATCCCTAATGCTTTTGTAACATTAGATTCATTCCCACTAACGCCAAATGGTAAGTTGGATCGCCAATCTTTGCCATCACCAGATGCGTCTGCCGTGATTACTCAAGACTATGAAGCACCTATCGGTGAAATAGAGAATATTATTGCTGAAATTTGGCAAGAAAACCTCGGATTAGACCGCATTGGACGGCATGATCATTTCTTCGAACTCGGTGGGCACTCTCTACTGACATTGCAAATCGTTGCACGCTTACGCCGGGCTTTAAACATCAACATAGCAATACGAGATCTATTCCTTCACCCAACAATCAGTAAACTTGCCTGTTACCTCCAACAGCTTTTATCTGGTAGCCATCAGGAACAGCAAAAAAATGTAGTCACTATCCGCCAAGGTAAAGGTGAATCATCACTGCTTCTTGTCCATCCAGCAGGAGGTGGCATCCACTATACCTATGATCTTGCTTCTCATATTCATGATCAAGACATGACAATTTATGGCATTACCGCCAGTGACAGATTCGGAGATGAAAATCTTCAATTAACATTTAGCGAAATGGCTAAAGAATATATTACCTCTATTCGTCAGGCCCAAATATCGGGACCTTATACGATTGCTGGATGGTCAATCGGCGGAACTCTTGCATATGAAATAGCTAATCAATTGATAGCCGAGGGAGAAACTGTCGATTTCATAGGATTAATTGATTCGGTTGCTAGCTATCAAGATACATTCACTCAGGAAGATAAACAGGCTGGATTATTATTTAATGCAAAAAATACTTTGTATGATCTACTGGTGGAAGAGACAGATATCTCCCTTCATGTGGATGAGAAATTACAAAGGATTACAGATAAACATGACTACAATGCTCTACTGGCTTTTGCCCAGCAGAACGATTTACTACCACCTCACATTCCTTCAGATAATATTCTCTACTATCTGAGCCTTTATCATAATATTACGGTTGCGGCTTATCACTATACTGCCCCAACAAACATTGCTTCAGAAATACCTCTTCATGTCGTCTTATTCAGGGCAACAGAACAAAATGAGCAGCATAGTTATGCTCTTGGGTGGGAGGATGTCATTCCATCAGAACAGCTCTCTATTGTTCCTGTTGTTGGTTCTCATGAATCCATTATGAAGTTGCCGCATATCAAACATGTCGGTCAGGCCTTATTGAAAGCCATTATGGCGGCAAAAGAGAATTATTAACTGAATACCACCTCCTATGGAGGTGGTTAACAACAGGTTGGCTGCGCCAAAAATAATATCCCCTTCTATGAAGAGATGTTTTTACTATTACTGAGAAAAAAACATGATATTTGAAACGATAAGAATAAAATCCTGCCTTAAAATGTTTACCTTCATTTTTAGCTCAAGCTTATTGGCGGGTTGTCTACATCACACTCCTACGACCCAAGCTAATAGTCATTTGGATAAATATGCAGAAATACGTCGCACCAGTTTAGGAATTCCACATATTAAAGCCAAAAATTGGGTTGGATTAGGTTATGGCTATGGTTATGTTCAGGCACAGGACAACCTTTGTACTATAGCAGATTCCTTGCTGACTTATCGTGGCGAACGATCCCGATATTTTGGCGGACAAGCCACACTGGTTTATGAAGGGATAACGGATAGAGTGAAAAATCTGGATTCTGATTTTTATCACCGCCATATTCTTTCAGAAGATATGCTGGAGCGTATGATTCAAGCCCAACCTGAAAAAGTCAAACAGCTTGTTTCCGGCTTTACGGCTGGTTATAACCGATACCTGCACGAATTACCCCTTCATAACACTGCTCATCACGCTTGCCGCAATAAAGCCTGGATACAGCCAATCAGTGAACAGGATATTTACCGACGTATGTACGCTGTCTTATTCGCGGAAGGGTATACCCGTATGTTAACTAATATTGTCAGTGCCCAACCTCCCACTACATTATCAACTACAGATATTTCACCCCCAGAATCACCAGTGTCGATAGCTTCATTTCATTTGAACCGTTTGGCAAGTAGAGGCGTTGGCAGTAATGTTTATGGATTTGGAACACAAGCTACCAATTCAGACTCCCCTCTATTATTTGGCAACCCGCATTGGTTTTGGTTTGGCCCAGACCGTTTCTACCAAGCTCAATTCACAATCCCTGGTGAAATCAATGTTAGCGGAGCGTCGTTTTTAGGTATTCCCATTATCCAAATTGGCTTTAACGATAATATTGCATGGAGTCATACCAATTCGGTAGCAGCCCGCATGGGTTTTTATGAACTCAGTTTGGCACCTGATGATCCATTAAGTTACCTCCGTGATGGCAAAAAAATAAAAATGCAAGCCAACATCATTACAGTTCAAGTTAAACAAGATTCTGGCGCTTTGACTCCCGTTACTCGCACATTGTATAAGTCAGAATATGGGCCACTGGTGAATCTTTCCCCACTACGTTGGGACACAGAAAAAGCATTTGCAGTTCGCGATATTAATCAAGAAAATTTCCGCTTATGGCGAAACTGGTTACGCTGGGGTCAATCTCGTTCTCTTGACGAATTTATTGCTATCCAACAGCAAGAAGCGGCTATGCCCTGGGTGAATACCGTCGCCGTTGGTCGTGGCAATGATCAGGCCTGGTATGCGGATATGGGGGCTGTCCCTAATGTTTCCCCAGAGCAAGTGAAAATTTGTACCACCAAATCCCGCCAAATCTTGGCTGCTCAATTGGCTCCGGGCATTCCATTTTTTGACGGTTCACACAGTTTCTGCGATTGGCAAAGTGACCCTGACTCAGTTCAAACCGGTGCTGTAGGGCCAGCGCGAATGCCCAATTTGCTACGCACTGACTATGTCGCCAATATGAACGACAGTTATTGGCTTACCAATCCCCAATCACCCTTGACGGGTTATCCTGTCATCTTTGGCCCCGATGGTAATAAGCCTGTCAGTATGCGTACACGTTTAGGCCATATAATGGTACAAGAACGTTTACAGGGTCGTGATCAATATCCGGGGAAATTCATCAATAATGAAGTACTCCAGAAAATGGTTTTGAACAGTCGCGTTTTGACCGCTGAATTATTCAAATCCCAACTGTTAGAAAAAGCCTGTCATTCACCGCTGGTCGATGTACAACATGACCCTCTGAATGACATAACCTACTCCTCTCCGCAACGAGTTAATGTAACCACAGCCTGCCATATTTTAAAGGCTTGGGATAATAAAGGTAATATCACCGCGCAAGGAGCACATATTTGGGATGGTGTTTGGGATCGTCTGCTGGATTTACCGGATCACATTTTATTTGCCATTCCCTTTAACAAAAATGATCCATTAAATACACCACGTAAACTGCATGCTGATATAACAGAAACACTCCGGCAAGCACTGGGAGCCACTGTGCTGGATTTAAATCACCGTGGATTATCACTGAATGCACAACGGGGTGACTATTTATATTTATCGCGAGGAAATAATCGTGTCCCTTTATATGGTGGCTGTGATGAAATCGGGTATTTCACTATCGCTTGTGTAAAAAAGATCGATGATACAAAACTCGATACCTTTGGCAACAGTTACTTACAGCTTATTGGTTTTCCAAATAATAAAGTAGAAGCTTATACTTCACTATTAACCTCATTGTCAGATGATCCTGCTTCGCCGCATTATAGTGACTCCACCCGTTTCTATAAGGCTAAACAATGGTTACATTTACCATTTGAAGAATCAGAAATCATCTCAGACCCAAATTATAGTCTTCTGATTTTAAAAGATTAATGTCTGGACGTTATTTGAGAAAGCCTACTGTAGATGAGCTGTATGTTTATAAAAACGGTGACCGAGGTATAGTTGAAAAAAGAGTAGCGCAGCCAACAAAGCTACAACTTGAAAGACGACAGGTGTAGACTATTATCACAAGCTACGCAGTTAATTTACTGCATAGCTTGTGAAATTTATGAAATGAGTATCAGGTGAGGATGAGAAACTAAATCAGCCACCAGCTAATTTCACTTTCATTCCTTTCGCTTCCAGTAATTGTTTCAGCAAATCACGCTTATCACCCTGGATTTCAATTTCACCATCCTTAGCAGAGCCACCACAACCACATTTTTTCTTCAATTCTGCGGCTAGCTTGGCAAGCGTTTGGTCATCAACATCAATACCTGTGATCACACAAACTCCTTTCCCTTTACGCCCACTGGTTTGACGTTGAATACGCACGATACCATCACCTTTAGGACGAACAGATGCCACTTTTTCTTCTTGAATACGACCAATATCTGTCGAATACACCAGGCGAGAATTATTATCCATGAACGATCCCAATAGATTGATTAATTCGCTGTAATGCCAGTGCGGGATTTTCAGCACGAGTAATCGGACGACCAATGACCATATAATCCACACCTGCCTGAATGGCTTGTGGTGGCGTCATAATACGGCGTTGATCTCCGGCATCTGAACCTTCAGGACGAATACCCGGTGTAATCAATTTGAATTCCTGACCACATACCGCTTTCAATTGCTGAGCTTCATGGGCTGAACAAACCACACCATCTAAGCCACATTGTTTGGTTAATTTTGCCAGACGTTCAGCATGTTGTGCTGGTGCCACATTAATACCTGTTCCCAACAGGTCAGACTGTTCCATGCTGGTCAAAACAGTTACGGCAATTAACAACGGAGCATCTTTACCATAAGGCAATAATGCCTCTTTGGCTGCGGTCATCATTCTCTCCCCGCCACTGGCGTGAACATTGACCATCCAAACCCCCAATTCTGCCGCCGCAGCCACGGCTCTTGCAGTTGTGTTAGGAATATCATGAAACTTGAGATCCAAAAACACGTCAAAACCACGTTGATGTAATACCTGAATAAATTGTGGGCCATTTAATGTAAATATCTCCTTACCCACTTTCAGACGGCAGGACTGTGGATCAATCTTATCGACGAATGCCAGTGCTGCATCCTGATTGTCATAATCCAATGCAACAACAACGGGTGATTCAATCTGTTTACCTAAAGCTTGGGTTGTATGAGATGTCATTCTTCGGCCTTTAATTTACTAATGAACTTTATTTCGTGAATGAAAACTTCATAAATGAAAAAAACATGTCGAAAAGTGCCACCAATAATCGTGACACTGTCACTGACCATCTAAGCCACGAATGGGTTTGATGGTGTCCCATGAGCGACATGAAGGGCAATGCCAATAAAGGGAGCGAGAAGTAAAGCCACATTTATAGCATCGATAATCTGGTTTAGTTCGGATCTGCTCACCCACCATATTACGCAGAAGGATTAAACTTTCTTTCGCCCGGCCTTCTTCTGCATCTGCCAAATGGTAATCCATCAGGCGATAAAATAGACGCATTGTCGGGTGACTTTCCAATTGACGATTAATGTAATTTTGGGCGATATCACGCCCCTCTTTTTTCTCAACAATATCAGCCAAATGAAGTTCAGCAATTGCACCGCAATCTTCTTCTACACAGCGTCGAACAAATGTTTCCCACTCTTCTGGTTGGGCAAGATTCTGATAACACTCCTGCAACATTGGCAAGGATTCGCTGACTAACTGTTTATCCTGCTCAAGAATGCGTTTAAGTACCTCAATCGCTTTGAGATATTCTTTTTGCGCCATATAAATACGACCGAGCATGATCGAAACACGGGCACAATTCTTATCTGCCTGAGCTGCTTTGCTCAAATACCCAATGGCATTACTGAAATCCTCTTCTCCCATACCTTGCAAAGCCAATTCACAATAAAAGTGGGCAATCTCTTCCCGAAACTGCTGTTTACCCAATTTGACCAATTTCTCAGCGACATCAATAGCTTTGCTCCAGTCGCTGGTTGATTGATAAATAGTTAGCAAGGAGTTAAATGCATTCTCACGAAAATCCTTTTCATTGACTAACTGAACAAACATATTTTCTGCACGGTCATACAGCCCGGCCACTGTATAATCTCTTCCAAGCTGCTGAATAGCGAGTAAACGTTGTTCAAATGTCAGGGAGGCGCTTTCCATAAGGGATTGGTGAATACGGATGGCTCTTTCAACTTCACCACGAGAACGGAACAGATTGCCTAGCGTTAAATGCGCTTCAAACGCTGAACTATCTTCCTTTAGCATATCAAGAAATAGATCAACCGCCTTGTCTTGCTGATTGGAGAGTAAAAAATTAACACCATTAACATATTCACGCGACAGGCGGTTTGCGGATTGCTGCTTATCTTGTTGAGCACTTCTGCGTCCCATATACCAACCATAAGCTGCAGCAATGGGAAGCAACAGAAACAACAGCTCTAACATGGAGAATTATTCCTTGTTTAAAACTACTGGAGAGGCAGTTTTAGCGGCTGGTTCTTTAGCGGGTAGCTCAACTGGTTGTTCCAACTGAGTCTCCAGACGCTTAATTTTACGTTTGGCGCGTCTTAGTGACATACAGGTACGCAGATAAAATCCCCCACAAATTCCCCATCCAAGAGCAAAACCGATGGCAAACAATACCGCCAGCAGAGTGGATATCGAATAATCGCCTTTGGCAATCAGATAATTAAATGTTACTACTTGATTATTATTCGTTCCCAGAGTGACTGAGATAACAAAAACAACCAGTGCCAGTAATAAAATCACAAAATATTTCACATTGTTTCCTGTTATCGATTGTTGCTGATTAATATGCCGAATAACAGACATAGCGGCTTGTTAAATTAGCATTTCTCGTCTACGCAAAGGAAGCACTTTATCGCACCAAACCAATATTTATCCCTTTTTGTGGCAATATTCTACTTCGCTTCCCCGCAGTTCCGTCACTATATTGAAATGACAACATCCAATCTTTCTCCCAAAATACGTTTATAGTTTAGCATGCTAAATTACTGTAATTAATTTCTCTCATGTGTTATCTGCAAACATCTTTATCTACGGACAAAAATATAATTTCTGTTATAATCCGAACGCGTACATGCGCTGTAATCAGAGAAAATTTTGCGCGATTTTAGCTGATTTCCAAACTGGTATTGTTCTAAGTATCACAATATTTATACCCTATTGAATTCAAGATGCAGCGTGACGGTTAAGGGAAAAGATCTCCGGGAGCATAGATAGCTAGGTGACTGGGTGAACGAAAACCGCCAACAAACTGTGGCTTGAAAACGACGGGTATATAACGAGCTAAATCAACATATGAATACAAAAATGCAGCTAAAACGAGTAGCTGAAGCTAAGCTGCCTACTCCCTGGGGCGAATTTGTGATGATTGGGTTTGAAGAGATAGAAACAGGCCGTGACCATGTTGCCCTCGTGTATGGTGACATTTCAGGTGATAACCCTGTTTTATCCCGCATCCATTCAGAATGCCTGACGGGAGATGCTTTATTTAGCTTAAGATGCGACTGTGGTTTTCAGTTAGAGGCTGCTCTGTCACAAATCAGCAAGGAAGGCCGGGGTGTTCTGCTGTATCACCGCCAAGAAGGTCGTAATATTGGTCTGCTGAATAAAATTCGCGCCTATGCATTACAAGACCAAGGCGTTGATACTGTCGAAGCCAACCATCAGTTAGGTTTTGCTGCTGATGAGCGGGATTTCACTCTGTGTTCAGACATGTATAAGTTACTGGATGTTCGTGCTATTCGTCTTCTGACAAACAATCCGCAAAAAATTGAGATTATGCTAGGAGCAGGCATTAACATTGTCGAACGAGTGCCACTGGTTGTCGGGCGTAACCCTAATAACGCTTACTACCTGGATACAAAAGCTCGTTTAATGGGGCATTTATTGTCCAAATCCAGTTAATAACTTTTTTTGTAAAAATGAAGACTGTGAAAAATAAAAACTGCGTCGGTGTGGGCGCAGTTTTTATTTCTGTAGATTTGAACTTTGTAGCTTTTATTGCTGGATATATATCACTGGATATCGCTTTCGCTATTTAATTTCTGCTATTTCGACATATTACGGATCACATAATGCAATATGCCGCCATTATAGAAATACGCCAGCTCAGTGTTGGTATCAATACGACAACGGGCATTAACCCGTATTTCCTCCCCGCTGGCATAAGTGATTTTTACCACAATAACCTGTCCGGGTTTGATGTCACTTAATCCGTTGATATCAATACGCTCGTCTCCCGTCAGATTAAGTGTTTTGCGACTGACACCCTGCGGAAACTCTAATGGCAATACCCCCATACCAATCAGGTTGGAACGGTGAATACGTTCAAAAGATTCCGCAATGACTACCCTTACTCCCAATAGCCTGGTTCCTTTCGCCGCCCAGTCACGACTGGAGCCAGAACCATATTCTTTGCCAGCAATAATAGCCAGCGGTTTTTTCTCTTCCTGATAGCGCATGGCTGCATCATAAATAGCCAGCTGAGTTTGCGATGGAATATGACGTGTATATCCACCTTCAATACCGGGCACCATTTCATTGCGGATACGAATATTGGCAAAGGTTCCACGCATCATAACTTCATGATTTCCACGTCTTGAGCCGTAAGAATTGAAATCTTTCGGAGCCACACCATGTTCCTGCAAATATCTTCCTGCCGGACTGTCAGTCTTGATATTTCCTGCGGGAGAAATGTGATCCGTGGTTACCGAATCCCCCAAAATTGCCAGAATATTGGCCTGATGGATATCAGTCATCGGCTCAGGTTCCGGTGTCATGTTATTGAAGAAAGGCGGAAGACGAATATAAGTTGAATCTTGCTGCCAGGAATAAGTGACTGAACTTTCAACTTCCAATGCCTGCCAATCTTCATCACCGTCAAAAACAGCGTTATATTCTTTATGAAACATCTCTGTTCTGACTTTTTCGACTGCTTCAGCCACTTCTCTGCTATTCGGCCAAATATCTTTCAAATAAACATCATGGCCTTGTCGGTCTTGCCCTATTGGCTCTCTGGTCAGATCCTTCTTCATGCTGCCGGAAAGCGCATAAGCAACGACAAGTGGTGGAGAAGCTAGCCAATTGGTTTTGACCAAAGGATGAATGCGCCCTTCAAAGTTCCGGTTACCAGAAAGTACCGCACCAACGGTCAGATCAGCCTGTTTAATCGCCGCCTCAATCGGATCTGGCAATGGGCCAGAGTTACCAATACAGGTAGTACAGCCATATCCCACGAGATTAAAGCCTAGCTTTTCAAGGTAGAGCATAAACCCTGCCAGTTTCAGATACTCTGTTACGACTTTTGACCCCGGTGCCAATGAAGTTTTAACCCACGGTTGCCGTTGTAAACCTTTTTCAACCGCTTTCTTAGCAAGTAAACCAGCGGTCATCAAGACACTGGGATTCGAGGTGTTTGTACAAGACGTGATAGCCGCAATAACAACAGCACCTTCCTGTAACGAAAAAGTATGGTTATCAAAAATCACAGGTACAGCTGTCTGACCCCCTTGTTTTTTCTGGAGATCCAGATCCATAGCGGATTGGAAAGCCTTTGGAACATCGCACAGTGCAACCCTGTCCTGAGGCCGTTTTGGCCCCGCCAGACTTGATTCCACCGTAGACATATCTAACTCCAGACTACTGGTGAAGATAGGTTCATCACCTGCATTGCGCCATAACCCCTGCTGTTTGCAATAAGCTTCAACCAGTGCAACTTCATCTTCACTACGTCCGGTTAATCGCATGTAATCTAAAGTAATTTCATCAACAGGGAAGAAACCACAGGTCGCACCATATTCCGGTGACATATTGGCGATAGTTGCTCTGTCAGCCAATGGTAAATCAGCCAGACCATCACCATAGAATTCTACAAACTTACCGACCACACCGTGCTTACGCAGCATTTGTGTTACAGTCAGAACCAAGTCCGTCGCAGTGATCCCTTCACGTAATTTACCTGTCAGTTTGAAACCAACCACATCAGGTATCAACATGGAGACAGGCTGCCCTAACATCGCAGCTTCGGCTTCAATTCCGCCAACACCCCAACCGAGCACACCAAGCCCGTTAATCATCGTAGTATGAGAATCTGTGCCAACCAATGTATCGGGATAGGCAAAATCTTTTCCGTTATGATTTTCATACCAAACTGCCTTACCCAAATACTCAAGATTAACCTGATGACAGATCCCCGTTCCGGGCGGTACAACGCGGAAACGATTGAACGCTTTTTGCCCCCAACGCAAAAATAAATAGCGTTCATAGTTACGTTCCATTTCGATCTTAACATTATCTGCAAATGCCTGTTCAGTGCCGAATTTGTCCACCATAACTGAATGGTCAATCACCAAATCAACGGGAGATAATGGATTCACTTGTTCAGCATTTCCGCCAAGCTGTAAAACAGCTTCTCTCATAGCTGCAAGATCGACTACAGCAGGTACTCCGGTAAAATCCTGCATCAATATACGTGCCGGACGATAGGCAATCTCCCGCTCTGCATGGCCGCTTTGTTGCCATGCCACCAGCGCTTTCAGATCATCTTCAACAACAGAATCACCATCAATGTTACGCAGGAGGTTTTCAAGCAGGACTTTCAGAGATTTCGGAAGACGGGATATTTCACCTAATTGCTCAGATAACAAAGACAGACTGTAATAATGGTAGGTTTTACTGCCAAGGGATTTACTGTTAATGGATTTATTGTTAATGGAAAGTGTTGAGGCACAGTCCGTTTTCAACTTAAACGACATAACTCCTCCATTTTTATATTTATGATCAGCGACACCATTAAACATAACATATTCGTGAATAATTGTTGTCCAGCTATCACACATTTTACTAACACTCTGTAAATCCTCATTTATTGATAAATTTTAGTGATGACAACCGCAAAATGGATGTGTTTTATTAACGAGCGGAACGGATATTCAGTGCTCTGAATATATCCTAAAAATAATTATTTCTTATTAATGATTGGAGGTGAACTATGGATAAAGAAATTATCACAAAACGTGAAGAATATTTAGATCAGATCAAGCAAGCCGAACAATTTTTCTTCTATGATATTGAAGACCATTTCACCTTGTCTGATCATCGATTCAGTGATACCGATGGCCTGGTTCAGTTTGTCATTACTTCACAACTCAGTGATAAATCCACTATTATGAAGAAACTGAATGAAATAAAGAAAATCCAGATAGCACTTTCTTCCATTGCTACTGATTATATCATCAAATATTCCAATACTCGTGGACGGCAATACAGAACAGATGTGCAATTTTGGGGTGATGTTATGGGCAAACTACCCTTAGTGAGCATCCGAAATATTGAAGAACAGACATACCATCACGTTATGAAAGGATTTTCTATAGCAACAAATTTACTACAGCTCATTATGGATATCGTTGTGAATACACAGTCCCCAAGTATGAAAAGCTTTTCTCAGTTCCTGCAAAAACAAGGAGATGCCATCAGACTTGGATTGAAAAAAAATAGCGATCACTATTCCACTCTCACATTAGCAAGTGTCATTGAAGCTGTTGGGAGCGAAGATCAAGTGATATATATTCCCAAAATGAAACTCTACAAACTGGATTTTGATAGAAGTAATTCAGAAGTCACATCAAATTGTGCTTCTAATGAAACTATTAATGTTGAATTTATCTACTCTTGCTGCGTATCATTATTTGATTATCAAGCATTAGAAGATCCTGAGATAAAAACTGCCTTTGAACGATTTATCCTTAAAAATAAACAATCCTCGATAGAAAGATCAGATAATTTTTTTAATGGCGAATTTTAAATTTAGCTTGAATACATAATCCAAGCAATTAACATACCAATTTGTCAGCGCTATTCTTAAGCCACTTGAACAAATCTATATCGGAGTCACAAACATGTATATACCTCATAAAATGAAAATGAAAAACCAAGAAGATATCACTAAATTTATTTCTACTTATAGCTTTGGATTATTAGTTTCTCCCTCTTTAACCGGAACACATCTTCCATTTATATTTAATCCTCATGAAGGAGAAAGAGGTGTTTTATACGGCCATATTGCCAAAGCTAACCCGCACTGGAAAGAGCTGGAAAATCAAAACGTTTTAGTTGTTTTTACTGGCCCACACGCCTATATATCCCCTACGTGGTATGAATCCACTCATGCCGTTCCAACCTGGAATTACACGGCTGTTCATTGTTACGGTGTCACAAAATTTTTAAACTGTGAAGAAACCAAATTGGCTTTAGAAGAATTAGTCAACAAATATGAGCCTGGGTTGATGAAAAATACCGAATTAATGCCAGAAGAGTACCTTAGTAAACAACAACAGGCTATTATCGGATTCAAAATTATCATTAATGAAATACACGCTAAGGAGAAATTAGGACAGCATAAAAATCAAGGCGATCAAAAAGGTGTCTTTACTACCTTACAGGCAAATAAAACAGAAGATAACAAAGAACTCGCTAATTATATGAAAGTGCGTAGTATCGGCACAGGAGAATCATAAGCCACTTTTCGTATTATTTTGAATAAGTTAAGTATACGAATCTAGCTTAAATTATTATTACCTATTAAAAAATATCTCTCCAGAAATAATAATTTTTCAGAATGAAAACAACATGCCATATGAAACTAAACAACAAGTATACATTAGCAAAATTTGCTTGTTATTTGGTGATAATAGTTGGATAACTATTTATCATAGTAATTGTTTTGCATTTTTACGGAGAGATATATGATTTATTTGGCCAAGTATTTCGAGCAGTTACATAAGAACCGACTTATTAGGGAATATACAAGAAGCTCCGATGGAATAAAATCATTACACATAAGATATAATGATTTCAGTCAATTACGTATCCCGAATGAACCACAAATATCAGACGACATTATACATAACCTATTGGCAAGTATGGGGTTCACACAAAATAGTCCTGGAAGGTATATATTGTGGAGTGGTCATCCCTACAATATAAATCTAAGTACATACATGCTTTCTATTGTACCTCATCTATCATATTGCTCTAATAAACATGAAGCATTAGAAAAATTTAAATCTTCATACAACATTTTTCTTTCGTCACAATTACAACAATCTTCCTCGTCCACGCCTCTTCCATCACAAGAATATTATGAACACTACATGAGTGGGAATATTCCAGGGCCATCGAACTTACAACAACCACTCACACAGCCAAGAACCAGAAATCTGCACAGAAGAGGTTTTCAGCCTCCATCTAGTACAGTATCCGAACATAACCCTCCTCCTTATGAAGCACCACCCACCTATTCCTCAGCACCTTCCTATGAAGCACCGCCTAGCTATGATGCGCCTCCCAGTTATGATTCATTAGGCTTTGGCCAAGGTTCATCAGCACCTTCACAAGCAGGAAACAGAAGTTCCAGAGGAGCTAAACATCGCAGAGGATCCAGAAGATAAAGACGCTATTCACAAACGACAAAAACCGAGGAAAATAACTCTTGCTATTTTCCTCGGTTCTTATTAGCTCTTTTTACTTTTTTATACAATCGGTAGTTCAATATCCTTGAACATTTCTTCAATTTCTTCATTAGACCGCAATGCAATAGCTCTATCCACAACATCACGGGTTAAGTGTGGAGCGAAACGCCAGATAAAATCATACATGTAACTACGCAAAAAACTGCTGCGACGAAAACCAATCTTAGTTGTGCTGTAACTGAACTTATCACGCATATCAATTCGCACCAAGTCACTCTCCTGAATGGGTTCTACTGCCATACTGGCAATAACCCCGACTCCCAGCCCTAAACGAACATATGTCTTAATGACATCCGCATCTGTCGCAGTAAATACAATTTTAGGTTTAAGACCAGCACGATCAAAAGCAACATCCAACTCGGAGCGCCCCGTAAAACCAAAGGTGTATGTCACAATCGGATACTCTGCCAGCTCCTCAATGGTTACATTTTGCCTTTCTGCCAGTGGATGATCTTTAGTGACTACCACAGAACGATTCCAGTGATAACAAGGTAGCATGATGAGATCGCTATAAAGGTGAAGCGCTTCAGTTGCTATTGCAAAATCACTATTCCCTTTACAGACTTCCTCTGCAATTTGGGTTGGAGAACCCTGATGCATGTGAAGGGACACATTAGGATAACGTTTAATAAAACCTTTAATAATAGGAGGTAAAGCATACCTTGCTTGTGTATGTGTGGTGGCAATATACAGAGAACCACGATCCGGATAGGTATGCTCACTGGCAACGGAGCGAATCGAGTCAATTTTCGACAGGACTTCACGGGAAATACGGACAATTTCTTCACCAGCCGGCGTAACGTGTGTCAGATGTTTTCCACTACGCGCAAATATTTGGATACCCAACTCATCTTCAAGCATCCTTACCTGTTTGCTGATCCCTGGTTGAGAGGTATACAACCCTTCCGCCGTAGAAGATACATTCAGGTTGTGGTTAACCACTTCTACAATGTAACGTAATTGCTGCAATTTCATATCAGCACTGTCCCTAAGTAGTGTTATGTACGAATGTTTTTGTAGTTTAAATCAGCTCTATATTGCTAATAGTTATTCACTTATAACCATATAGAATATATTCTTATAGGCATATAACTACTATATCACTTGCTGTATATATATATAACAAATAATTAGGGTCGCTAACGATTATTAAGCACACATTACTGAAATATTATGCTTTCATTCTAAATGAAAACAAAAAAAAGCCAGTCCTGACAACTGGCTTTTCAGAAATAAAAGTTATACTTTAAGTAAAAAAAGAAATATCTATCTGATTATATTTCAATATACTGACTGACAATCCAACATCAAAATCATTATTTTTCTTTAACTACCCAGGCACCATCAACAAAAAATGCTGTCCATCCGGTCGCTTTGCCATTCTTCTCTGAAGAAACATATTGTTGTTTTGTCTTACGACTAAAACGCATAACAGTCTTATTACCTTCAGGATCGGCCACAGGCGCTTCCGCCAGATAACACAGTTTCTCCGGCAGACGCTCCTTAAACCTCACAAGTTCTTCAACTAAAGGTGCGCGTGTTTCACGTGATTTCGGGAATGTACTGGCAGCTAAAAACACACCAGCGGCACCGTCACGCAGGACAAAATAGGCATCAGATTTTTCACATGGCAATTCAGGTAAAGGAATGGGATCTTCTTTCGGTGGTGCAACTTCCCCGCTACGAAGGATCTTACGGGTATTTTTACACTCTTCGTTTGTACATCCCATATATTTACCGAAACGTCCCATTTTCAGGTGCATTTCTGAGCCACATTTATCACATTCAACAATAGGCCCATCATAACCTTTGATACGGAATTCTCCGTTTTCTACTTCATAACCATCACACGCAGGGTTATTACCACAAACATGCAATTTACGCTGGGTATCAATTAGATAGCTATCCATCGCCGTCCCACATTTGCTACAACGACGACGGGCACGCAGCGCATTAGTTTCCGCATCATCCCCTTCAAGAATATTCAGTATTTCATTTTCCGGGATCAAGTTAATGGTTTGTTTGCAACGCTCTTTTGGTGACAGCGCGTAACCTGAACAGCCAAGAAATACGCCTGTAGTTGCCGTGCGAATCCCCATTGGACGGTTACAGGTCGGACACTCAATAGAGGTGATAACCATTGGATTCGGGCGCATTCCGCCCTCTTCTGGGTCTTTGCTGGCAACGTCTAATTGCTGACTGAAATTGATGAAAAACTCATCCAGCACTCCTTTCCAATCAGCTTGATCATTCGCAACGTGGTCAAGTTGATCTTCCATTCTTGCCGTAAAATCATAGTTCATCAATTCGTTGAAATTCTCTCCCAAACGATCATTGACAATTTCACCCATTTTTTCCGCATAAAAGCGACGGTTTTCAACCCGCACATAACCACGATCTTGGATAGTGGAAATAATTGATGCATAAGTTGATGGGCGGCCAATGCCACGCTTTTCTAATTCTTTGACCAGAGAGGCTTCACTGAAACGCGCTGGTGGTTTAGTGAAGTGCTGACTTGGCAGCAACTTTTGTAAATCAAGATCAGTACCTGTTTCCACAACAGGCAAAGTACGATCATCGTCCCCTTTACGTAACGCCGGCATGACTTTTGTCCAGCCATCAAAACGTAAAGTACGGCCTTTTGCCCGCAATTCGAAATCACCCGCCTGAACTGTCAGCGTAGTAGAATCGTATTTCGCAGGTGTCATCTGACAGGCAATAAACTGACGCCAGATAAGCTGATACAGTTTCTGGGCATCCGCTTCCATGTCTTTCAGCTCTTCAGCCATGACATCAACATTAGAAGGCCGGATAGCTTCATGAGCTTCTTGCGAATTCTCTTTGCTGCTATAGACATTAGCCTCTTTAGGCAGGTATTTGTCACCAAAGTTGTCACGAATGTAACCTCGAACCATACCCAAAGCATCCTGACTTAAGTTAGTTGAGTCAGTACGCATATAAGTAATGTGACCTGCTTCATATAACTTTTGCGCCATTGTCATGGTTTTCTTAACACCAAAACCAAGTCTGGTGCTGGCAGCCTGTTGCAAGGTAGAAGTAATAAATGGTGCACTCGGCTTACTTGAGGTTGGGCGGTCTTCGCGATCGATGACTTTATATCTGGCTTTTTCAAGCAGAGACACCGCCGCTTGTGCCTGCTCCGCATTAACTGGCTTGAATGGTTTCCCCTCTTGATGGGTAACTTCCATATGGAGCTCAACGTCCCCTTTAGCCATTAAATCCGCATATATCTGCCAGTATTCTTCAGGAACAAATGCTTTGATTTCGCGTTCCCGTTCAACAACAAGCCGAACCGCTACGGATTGAACCCGCCCGGCAGACAACCCCCTGGCAACTTTTTTCCATAGTAGTGGTGAAACCATGTAACCAACTACACGATCCATAAAGCGACGTGCCTGTTGTGCGTTAACACGATCAAGGTTCAAGTCACCCGGTTTATCAAAAGCCTGAGTGATCGCATTCTTTGTAATCTCATTAAATACAACGCGACTGAAACGCTTATCATCCCCGCCGATCACTTCCCGCAAGTGCCATGCAATAGCTTCTCCTTCGCGGTCAAGGTCCGTTGCAAGATAGATATGCGCTGCTTTTTCAGCCAGCGTTTTCAGCTCTGCCACCACTTTTTCTTTGCCGGGCAAAATTTGATAATTCGCTACCCAACCATGATAGGGATCGACTCCCATTCGGCTAATCAGTGCTGTTTTCTCATCTTTTTTGGTTTTCTTTTTATTCTTATCGGTAGATGAGCTCGAACTCTTTTGACTTGCCGCACCACTGGTCGGCAAATCACGGATATGGCCTACACTGGATTTCACAACGTAGTCATTCCCCAGATATTTATTGATTGTTTTGGCTTTTGCCGGGGACTCCACTATAACAAGAGCTTTACCCATAGTTACCTTTACCTAATTATCTTCTTTTCAGATGGCGAAAATTACGGAGTTATATTGCGTGCGGTATATAAAATAGATCTCTTTTTATATTGCGATAGATTCACAAGATATCAACTAATTTTTATCTTTGACTTTAACTTCACCGCCAAAACCTTTGAAATATATGAGATATTTTATACATAAACGCATACCATGCAATTGTATGGTTTAACCGTTGTAAACAAAATCTTCCATCTGCGTGACAAAAATCCCACACTCTACCTGATAAAAAACGATGCGCAACAACTTATTTTTTTGAGAAGCACAATAGATGAAAACTGAAACAATCCCGGCTAAGTAAGTGTGGTACAAAAAAGTCTTGCACTGATTTTATGAAAAATAATGCGGATAATAGAAGCATAAACCATCATATTATCCGTCATATCTGTTAACGCTTACTGCATGTTTTTACTGTCAATTCACTGTCAAAGCAGCGGTTTTTGGCCTCTTTGCCACCAGCGCATAAACAATTTATCAACATTCTCCATTGCACTTCCCATGAAACGCTCCACTACACGTTTACGGCGAGAATAATTAACACCAATAACTTCACAGTGTTCAATTTGTGCAATCAAAAAATCATCACTAACACCGATTTCATCAATCAGCCCATGCTCTTTTGCCTGTGTACCATACCAATATTCACCAGTTGCAACTTTTTCTACATCCAAAGCAGGACGATATTGATGAATAAATGATTTAAATAATTTATGAGTTTCATTCAGATCTTCCTGAAACTTCTGCCGTCCCTGCTCTGTATTTTCGCCTAAAAAAGTCAAAGTACGCTTATACTCCCCGGCAGTATGAAGTTCGATATCAATATCATTTTTCTTGAGCAACCGATGGATATTTGGCAGCTGTGCCACTACGCCAATTGAACCGATGATAGCAAAAGGTGCAGAAATAATACGATCAGCCACACAAGCCATCATATAACCACCACTTGCCGCAACCTTATCTACAGCGATTGTCAGACGTATACCTTTTTGTTTCAGGCGAGCTAACTGAGATGCGGCAAGCCCATAACCATGTACCATCCCACCGGGGCTTTCTAAACGCACTAAAACTTCATCTTTGCTGTCAGCCACAGCCAGGATAGCACTAATCTCTTCACGCAGAGAATCCACCTCGTGGGCATCCATGCTACCTTTGAAATCAACAACATAAAGGCTAGGTTTCGGTGAACCTTTCTGACCAGCTTTGGCCGTGGCCTTTTTCTGTTTAGCCTCATCTTTCTGCTGTTTTTTTAGCTCCTTCTGCCAGATTTTTTGCTCTGCTTCACTCATTCGAGCCTGCTGCATCTGACGCTGCTTTTCCTTATATGACTCACCAAGATTGGTCAGCCGTAATTCTCCTTTATGCATCGTCTTACGCACACCTACTCCAATACAAAATACTGCCAAAATGACGACTGCCAAGACTATAGTCACTACTTTGGCCAAGAACAGTCCATATAGAGAAAAATACTCCACAGATCCACCTTTCTTCATTTATGATGAACAATACGCTTCATTTTAACTAAAAACCTGAGATAGCGCTCTAACAGTTTACTTTTCTCGATTTCATCAAAGCTATTCCTTTCTATCAAAGTTATTCCATCAAAACCATTCATTAGCATCGCTCATACAAGCACATACAGATAAAGGGCATACATTCTTTTGTCAATTTGACGAGAGCACTAAGTTTTGTTCTGATAATAAATTGTATATGTCACCTTCAGATTTAAAACAGTTTATGGAAAATAGTCAGATGTTAGATTACCAACCCAATAATGACCTGCTGCAACAGAAAATCATTTTAGTTACTGGTGCTGGTGATGGTATTGGTCGTGAAGCGGCATTAACTTATGCCCGCCACGGCGCACAGGTTATTTTGCTTGGGCGCACAACTGCAAAACTGGAAGCAGTTAAACAGCAGATCGAATATGAAGGCGGTTTACCTGCTACTGTTTATACAATGGATCTTTTAACTGTGACTGCTGAAGAGTGCCAGACCTTTGCCGATGAACTGGCACAACGTTATCCCCGTCTGGATGGCATGTTACATAACGCTGGTTTGTTGGGGGTTGTTGCTCCCATCACAGACCAACCCGTTCAACTTTGGCATAATGTTATGCAAGTGAATGTGAATGCCACTTTCATGCTGACTCAGGTTTTGATCCCGTTGTTACTGAAATCCCCCAATGGTTCTTTGGTATTTACCAGTTCCAGTGTGGGGCGTGAAGGAAGAAGTGGCTGGGGCGCTTATTCTGTTTCCAAATTTGCTACAGAAGGTTTAATGCAGGTTCTGGCAGAGGAATACCAGGATACACCTCTGCGGGTCAACTGCATTAATCCAGGTGGAACCCGAACCACCATGCGTGCCAGTGCATTTCCTGATGAGAATGTGGCGAAATTAAAGACACCAGCCGATATTATGTCGGTATATCTTTACCTGATGGGGGAGGACAGTTTGCATGATTCAGGCATTAGTTTTGATGCTCAACCGGGCCGTAAGGCAGGGCCAGCCAAATAATGACAAGAGATAACAGCCAGTACCAAAAGAGACAACAACGTCTGAAAGAAAAAGTTGATGCCCGCATTGAAGCAGCACAACAGGAACGAGGTATTGTCATGATCTTCACCGGAAATGGCAAAGGGAAAACAACTGCTGCATTTGGCACTGTTACCCGCGCCATTGGTCATGGGCAACGTGCTGGCGTGATCCAATTCATCAAAGGAACATGGGAAAACGGAGAGAAGAATCTATTGGCACAGCACGGTGTTGAATTTCATGTTATGGGAACCGGGTTTACATGGGAAACACAAAATCGTGAAGCTGACATCGCAGCTTGCCAGTTTGTGTGGCAACATGCCCTGACGCTGTTATCCGACTCTTCAATCCAGCTTGTTGTGCTTGATGAACTGACGTATATGGTCAACTACGGTTATCTGGAACTTACCGATGTTCTTACAGCCCTCAAACAGCGCCCTGCCAACCAGTCCGTCATTATTACCGGACGAGGTTGTCATCGTGAGCTGCGTGAATTTGCGGATACAATTACAGAGATGCGACCAATCAAGCATGCATTTGATGCCGGCATTAAAGCGCAGAAGGGCATTGATTGGTAATATATTGATTAGTAAAATATTGATTGACTAATAAACTAATGAAAGCCGCTATTTCAAAGATCAGTAACTCAACTGCTTTATTCAACTGAAATAGCGGCCTGAGAAGATTAACGGCCTTTAAGCGTCGTTTTTCTTCCTGTATTTTGGCGAGAGCTGCTTGCCGGGCGTTTTCCGGCTGGGCGGGAAGTCACCTGAGCATGTCGCCTTACTGCACGACGGATCTGATTGGCTTTGATACGACGTTGTTCGCGTTCAACCGCAACTTTAGATACGGTCTCTTCATTCAGGCCAACCAACTCACGCAAATAGTTAGTCTGCTCCAGCCCTAATTCAGTCCAGCCGCCACGAGGTAAACCTTTCGGCAGGTCAATATCACCGTAACGGACACGGATCAAACGGCTGACCTGTACCCCAACCGCTTCCCACAAGCGTCTGACTTCGCGGTTGCGTCCTTCTGTCAATGTGACGTTGTACCATTGGTTAATACCTTCTCCGCCTTTAAAAGAGATAGTTTTAAATGAAGCAGAACCATCTTCCAGTTGTACGCCTTGTGTCAACTGACGCAATTTGGCATTGTCCACTTCGCCAAAAACACGAACAGCATATTCACGTTCAACTTCACGGCTCGGATGCATCAGACGGTTTGCCAGTTCACCATCTGTGGTAAACAACAACAGACCACAGGTATTGATATCCAGACGTCCTACAGCAATCCAGCGAGCACCCTGCATTTTCGGCAGGCGGTCAAACACCGTCGAACGCCCTTCAGGATCGTGTCGGGTGCACAATTCACCTTCTGGCTTATAATAAGCCAAAACACGACAAACTGTTTTTTGTGGCTCTTTGATATTTAAGAGTCGTCCGTCAAAGCGGATTTTTGTGGCGGGTTTAACTTCGATTCGATCACCCAACGTTGCGATCTTACCATCAACACTAATGCGCCCCTGTTGAATATATCCTTCAATTTCACGGCGTGAGCCATGACCAGAACGCGCAAGAATTTTTTGTAACTTTTCTGTTTTATCGCTCATTGAGCAACCTCTGCTGTCGCCTTCACAGGCGTCGTATGATAAAAAAATAAAAAAGTGGGGACTTCATCTTATAAAAAAGGCGTCACATCACCTTCGCCTTCGCGAAGAACCACTGGTGAATCTCCAGTTAAATCCACTACCGTTGTCGGTTGCTGCCCAAGATAGCCACCGTGAATGATTAAATCAACTTGTTTACTCAAAGTATCTTTAATCTCTTCCGGATCAGACTCGGCAAAGTCATTGCCCGGTAAAATCAGGCTACATGACATCAAAGGTTCACGCATTGCTTCCAATAACGCCAGCGCAATAGGATTAGAGGGAACTCGCAACCCAATAGTTTTACGTTTCTCGTTCATTAAACGACGAGGTACTTCTTTTGTTGCCTGTAAAATAAAGGTGTAATTGCCGGGAGTATTATTCTTGATTAACCGGAACGCCTGATTGTCCACATGGGCATAAGTTGAGATCTCTGACAGATCACGACACATCAGAGTAAAATTGTGCCGTCCACCTAATTGACGGATACGACATATACGGGTCATGGCATCCTTATTCTCAAGGCAACAACCAATGGCATAACCTGAATCAGTAGGATAAATAACAACCCCACCCTTTTTCAGCATCTCTACACTTTGCTCAATAAGACGGGTTTGTGGATTATCAGGGTGGATATAAAAAAACTGGCTCATAATGATAACCTCTACTTCTATTATGCAGCTTTAAGTTCTATGCAGCCCCAAGCCGTGACCAGTCGTGCCATATCGGTACAACATCACCGGGTAACCACAAATTACGACCGAGTTCTATCCATGAACAAGGTTGGTGAAAATCCGATCCTAATGATACTTTCAGCTCATATTCTCTTGCCAGTTGACCAAGTTGTTGCCTTTCATTAGGTGCTTGTTGACATTGCGCAACTTCCATTGCATCACCGCCATGTTGTTGAAACCAGGCTATTAAGCGTTTTAGCCATTTCATCGACAAACCATATCTGCCGGGATGAGCAATGACAGCCTGCCCTCCCGCTTGGTGAATGGTTTCAACAACCTGCTCGATTGTACACCATTGGGGCGGAACATAACCGATTTTTCCCTTTGCCAGATATTTTTTGAAAACTTTCTGGATCGTCGGCTCAACTCCCGCTTCAATCAAATAACGGGCAAAATGTCCGCGAGTAACCTGCCCGCCATTAGCTAATCGAGATGCCCCTTCCCACGCATCGGGAATACCTGCTTTAGCTAACCGACGCCCGATTTCAATGCCACGCTGTTTCCTTAAATCAACCTGATTAGCCAGAAATTTTCTTAAGGAAACAGAGTTGATATCAATATTTAAGCCAACGATATGAATTTCCAAATTCTGCCATAACGTCGAAATTTCAACGCCGGATATTAACATTAGTGGCAAGTTATTTTGCTGGATATAGTTTAAGGCAGGTGAAATACCTTCCGTCGTATCATGATCAGTGACTGCTAATACATCAATGCCCATGGAAATCGCTCTGTCCACGAGCTGTTCAGGTGATAAAACGCCATCTGAAGCAGTCGTATGGCTATGCAGATCATAGCGTCTTGTCATTTCACTGGCAGCTTCAGCCATTGTTTTTTACCTGTTTTGTTGGGTGGGGAAACAAGAAAACTATCTATCACGTGATATCAAGCACGAAGCGAGAATAATAACACAGTAGGTGGAATTAAAGGGGTTAATTCCTGAATAGATTTCATTATTGACTGGAAAAAAAATTGAAACCCTATCTATCTATGATTCAAGTGCCAAGTGACAATGATAATATAGAAGATAGGGTTGAAAATGCATGATTATTGGTTGTTTTTATTTCTTATAAATCCAAATCAAAAGATGAAATATTCATCTCATATATGGACGATAACAAAACTTTCTTTCAACCTGAATGAATTGCCCACAAAATTGTGCAGAAACCGTTATATTTTGCTTTCCAAATTGACTGAGTTTTGCATCAAAATGCCAGTATCCCTGATCATCAGCCACTATACTTCCTTTTTTAGTATCTCTAGGTGGAAAGGGCTCTTTAGGTAAAAGAGTTCTATGACAAAAAAAATCCCCATCATTCTGAACGTTATATGAAACTTTTATTTTTGGCAGCGCATTTCCCGTTACTTTCACATCTATTGGAGGATGATATGAAACTTTAACAGCCCCTTCTGACGGTACTGAAATACTCAAAACAGACGCATCAACATTACCTTCTTTCATTTTTTTATGAAGCTGGTCATTAACCGTAATAGATTGTGTGGCTTCTATCTGATATGTTCCCGGCTGTACATTATGTAGACTACAACTCCATTTACCATCCGTTTTTGAAACCTGTACAGGGCCACAGTTCCGAGAATCTCCATTTTCAGATGTAGCTTTCAAAGAAATATAAGCACCTTTTGTTGCTGTTCCTGTAATAGGAATAGAAATAGTCCCATTACTTTTCATCATGGGAGTAAATTCCTCTGATGATTTTGCAATTTTACTTGCACTTGAAGCTGTACAGATCGGTTTAGCTGTAGGATTAATAGTAATATCCGATATGTAAATCACTTCAAAATTACGTGTTACTGGCTTTCCTGAAGGCTCATTATCTACCCATTGCTGTGCCAAAATCCTATAATCTCCCGGTTTGGATTCGATTTCGTCAGGACAAACCCAATTCTGATTTTCATCCACATCAACTTCGCAGATTTGCTTACCGGCAAGAGAAACTGTGATACGGGCCCCCGCCTGCCCCTTACCATTGATAGCATACGTCGGAGTCGCAATTTGTTCCCCTTCCGCAGGCCTAAGCACACGCATTTGTAAATTAGCCCCATAACGCACTTTAAAACCTCTAATAATCTGAGAGCCTGCATCATCCACAATTGTCACATCGTAATCCCCCGGCACAGAACTATAAGGCCCACATGTCCAGGTGTAATCTTCCTTATTGAGTTTCGCAGAGCAATCATCATGACCGCCAACTGCTTTTACCGTAACGGTTTTTGCATTACCCGGCATCGTACCACTAAAGATATATGAAGGTGTTTTTATGATTTCAGCTTCCTTAGGGGATTTCACTGTTAGCTTGATTTCTCCGGGAGCAGGAACTATCTCAAATGTAACTTTCGCGGTGGATTGCCTTATCTTGTCCAAAAAGGCTGTAGCTGCCAGTTTTTGTTCTCCTCTGACGGAAGTATCCAAACCATCAATCCATTCCCAATGCCCTTTATCATCCACTGTGACTCCATTCTGACAGATCTGTGACAACGCTTTCTTGTCCAGACACACTACCGTTCCCGGCTCTCCGGTGCCTTTAGGCAGAATGTTTTCGAGATGCTGATACACGCCGCCGTTGTGTGGTTGTGTGATAACCACTGGCTTAATGGTTTTGGTTTGTACTTCAAAAGAAACAGATGAACTTGAGTTCAATGTGTTATCAATAAACTGCTCTGCTGCAACAGAATATTTCCCCCCTTCCGGCTGATAAGGTCCACAAGACCATTTACCTGATGCGTCAACGGCGGTATTACAATCTTTAGTGCCTCCAAACCCCTTGATATATACCTTAGCCCCTTTTTCACCCGTACCTGCAATAGTAAAAGGCAGCGTCGTTATCTTTGCTCCATGAGAAGGGTGAGTAATCTGTATTTTTGTTTTGGTGACTTCGTATTTGCGCGTCACTTGCGAAGTTCTTTCATAAGTCCCGCCAAACTCCGTCGAACTTGTTTTTTTATACTGAGCGGCATACAGAGAAAATACCCCTTCATTAATCGCCGTCAATGCAGGTTGATGAGAACAAGCCCATTTTCCGGTTGAATCAACCGTGACGAAACAAATTATTCCCTCATTAGACATCGGTAATGTCATCTTTCCTTGTGGCAGAAACTCTTTCGTCGCGGCGACAAGAACAAGCTGACCAGGACTTCCCTGGCCTTCAATGGTAATCCCGTCGTACAGACGATATTGCGCTCCCTTGGCAGGAGATGTGATACGTATAGGGATAGTAAAATGCAAAATGACAGGATCTCCGACGTGTACCCCATTTTTAGTTTCCTGCATCCCTAAGGTATAAGTATCTCCGCCTGAAATAGCCTCAGGCATGATCGTAAACTCCCAAAAGAAGCCAAGACCACTGCTGAGGGCAGAACCAACCAAAGATTCAACACCGCCAAAAACTGCTCCGGTCAAACTACTTAAGAAACCGCCAAATCCGCCGCCTACACTACCTCCAGAACCACCATACTTACCAGAAAGACGGATTGGGTTATCCGGATCAACAGTTGAATTATCCTTGGGATTATCGATTTCAAGTTTTTCTTCAGGGTTGTCATCGTCATCATTTTTATCTTTAACAGTAAGACGTGTAACATCTGTGGCAACCACTTTCCCTTCTTTAATTAATTCAGCAGTGAGTTCATAAGTACCCTTAGAAAAAATGATTGGTCTGTCGCACTGCCAGTTACCATTGTCACTAACCACAGCACCTGTACAGATAGAGGTCTCTTTAACAAGTCCTTGATTGCCTCCCTCCAACTTTGGTGAAAAAAGATCTATTCTGCGCCTTTTGACATCAACTTCATCTCCGGGAACATTAGAACTACCTGATAAAAAACTTGAAGTACCCACTGTGCTTGTCTCACCTGTAGAGGGAGTTGTAATTTTAATTTCAGGAGTTGTTATTCGGAAATAACTTCTTTCAGGAGGTGAACCTGCCCAATATTTTTTAAATTTCTCCAATCCCAATGGATGATATTTATCCGCTACTTCAACATAGTAAAGTCCATCTTTTAATGAATAATATGGAAGAGAAATATCCCAAACAGGAAGATTGTTTTGCCCAGAATATATTGGAATAGAAGAAAATAACCGATGTTCACCTAATTTTATCGGAGAAAAAATATTTTTATCCTCTTCTTTAATGTTTATGGAATATTCTGATGGTAAAATTATATCACCATTTGGCCAAATATATTTTTGCCTATCACCGCCATAGCCAGAAAATGATTGATTTTGTTGATCTTTGGAATCTATCTCTCTCGGATTATTAATATCATTTTTATCCTTAAATGTTGGGCTTAAATACCCTCCTAGTTCACTGGCTCTATTCCATAAGACTGGATCAAGCGGGTCAACGTGCTCAATTTTCTGTATTGCGAAAATACTGAATTGCCGTAACCCGGCATTTAATCCATCTACTTTCTTATTAGGAATATAAACTCTACTCATCTTGTCATTAACATCATTACAGTCTAAATATGACTGATTAAAAAAACAAAAAAAACTTGCGGCATTATCTAGTCCCAGATCAAAAGGTAACATTTTACTGTACTTGCTGTATAAGTTATCTTTAATTAGTTTAATATTTGGTCTTTTAATTTCTTTAGGTTTAAACAGTATATTAACTTGATCATAAATATTTAATTTATCAGTTTTTTGAATCGCCGTTATTTTCCATTCTGTTTCACTACTAAGCTCTTCAGATTCTTCAATAACTGAGTAATTTACAGTACATGACCAAAATCCATAATCTGTTGTTTCTATTAACTGACTATCAGTTATTCCCTTGCATAGTTCGTCTTGTGTATAGAAATCACCGCCTACAGTAGATTGCAATGTAAGTTCAACTGTTGACCCAGGATCAGCATATCCACGTATCGTAAAATCCTTCGTAAATACCGTTGATTTATCTGCTGGATAAACAATACCAAACTCTTTTGAAATGGAAGATATTTTTGCTTGTACGCTATCTTCTCTCCACGATACACTTTCTGATAAATTATCAGATGATTCCTTAGCTGTAATAATTACATTATGTTCTTCTTCTTTATTAATTTCAGTGAAAAAATCATTATTCGGGATGTTACACTTCCATTCTCCATTATTATCAACAACATCTTTACATTTAAATGATTTTTTTTGTCCATCATTAATAGAATAAATTAATTCTATTACACTTTTTGGTCTTCCCCATCCCTTAACAAGAATATCTTCATCTCTCTTTCTTAAATGAGCATTCCAATCTGGGGTATCAATCCAGATCTGCTTCATTGTCTGAGAAAACCATTTGCCAGGAAAAAATTTATCGATAAAACCGAGCTTATTATACTTCCCAGTAACATCCGAAACGACAAAAAAAGGATAATCACGCTTATTATCAGTTTTTTGTTTTACACTAGCTACCTCAAATCCAAAGGAAGACACTCCAATAATTGTATCGTTCCAAATAATCGGACCACCGGAATCCCCATGTTGTATAACACCTGGTTTTAAATCTTCCTTTTTACTTGCTGCTATAATCAGCCCTTGGTTGCCAAAATAATCAAAAGCTGGAAAAACAATTTTAACATCAGCATAATACTGAGCATTGTCGCTATTCCTTTTCGGCTCGCCTGTTGTTTCATCAATTCCTCTATAACCATACCCATAAATAGAGGATTGATAATAACTGCTATCTAATTTTTCATAAGCTTCATCATAATTGAAGAAACGACGAATGCGGCCATATTTTCCATCCAACTCTAACGGTTTATCCAGCTTTAAAATCGCTAAATCATGCGGATCCGGTCCAAATGCCCCCGGAATTTCCATCTTTATAAAATTATAGGTAGATGCAGTGACTTTTTTACTTTTATCATATGAACTAATCACATAATAATTTTTAGCTTTTACTTCTTCACAATGTGCAGCGGTTAGAACATAGTTTGGTGCAATCAATGAGCCGGTACATAACATCTTTTCTTCGTTTTTTTGATCAACATAATAAATACTAACGACCCAAGACTTGCATTTATCGCTGTTAATATCCTTACAACTTTCTTCTCCCCCTGCAATAGCCTTTAAAGGTAGCGATTTAAGTGCACTATCAGAAAATGAATTACTACAATGGAATAAAAGTAGCAATATAAATATTACTCTAATAATCATCATTTCAATCTCCTTAAATATAATTCGACAACTAATTTTCATTAATGCAATTCATTCCTAAATCGCTACCTATGCATTTAAATTTTTTATAATCTCTACCTTTATAAAGATGGCTATCGCTATTTTCTTTGAACTTAAAAATATACTCTCCCCTCTTGGCATAATGTTTATACTCATATGTCCAATTGCCGTTTTCATCTGATTCAGCATTTTCTGAATACTCAAATCCATCAAGAGATATTTCGACATCAGACATCAAAGATCCTTCATTAACATCAATAGTTGGCATAGATGTTCCATAAAATTCAGTGAAAACACTATCGTTTCTAGTTTTTACAGAAAAAACTTTAGAGCTAAATATTATCACTTCATCTTTGTTATTTTGAATAGGTTCATCTGAGGTATTTCTACCAACTGCACTTATCGTTATAAAACCTACAGGCACTCCCTGAACTTCATAGCTCCAATTATTACTATCAGAACTTACAGAATATGATGGAGATTCAAAATCATTATATTTATATGATACATCGACGGTGCTTCCATTAGATGCTTGACCTTCAATCAGGATATTCTGTGTATCTTGAGTCGTTGAAGAAACCATCTCATCTTTTTTAGGATTGGTTATCTTTACAGGGCAATTTTGCACAGAATACTTCACTTCTTCTTTTCCTGATTTTTCTGGTAAGAAAGATTGATGAGTGGCCTGTGATTCTGATGAATAACCGGATACAGATGCTTTATATTGAATAAAGCAAAATGCCTCTAAACCGTCCAGACGCCATTCACCTGTGCCGGTATCAATATTAGGAGTATAACTCTTTGTTGGCGTATAAATCGTCCCATCACTGTTATAACCCGTGATTTGAACCTGCATACGCCTTGCATCATCAGCCGTATCGCTATTCACCCGGCCCGATAAATTGTATTTCCCGGCAGAGATGGTTTGCCCATCCTGCATTGAGGTAATAGTTGCTCCACATGGCGGGCCATTAAAAGTTACATCAGTATTATTTATCCCAAAGATGCTAACTGTACCGGTAATACCACACTGCATCCAGAGTTGCCCTTCCCAATTATCGCCATCTCCTGTAGATTGAACTTCATAATAATAGGCATTGAAACTTGTCTTAAGACCAGGAAGATTTCCATCCTGGTTACGCCCTTTTCCTGAAATTGTAATATAGTTATTTTCTACGGTTGAATTAGGCTTAGGACTAGTTATCTCTGGAGGGCAATTTTGCACAGAATACTTCACTTCTTCTTTTCCTGATATTTCTGGTAAGAAAGATTGATGAGTGGCCTGTGATTCTGATGAATAACCGGATACAGATGCTTTATATTGAATAGAGCAAAATGCCTCTAAACCGTCCAGACGCCATTCACCTGTACCAGTATCAACATTAGGAGTATAACTCTTTGTTGGCGTATAAATCGTCCCATCACTGTTATAACCCGTGATTTGAACCTGCATACGCCTTGCATCATCAGCCGTATCGCTATTCACCCGGCCCGATAAATTGTATTTCCCGGCAGAGATGGTTTGCCCATCCTGCATTGAGGTAATAGTTGCTCCACATGGCGGGCCATTAAAAGTTACATCAGTATTATTTATCCCAAAGATGCTAACTGTACCGGTAATACCACACTGTATCCAGAGTTGCCCTTCCCAATTATCGTCATCTCCTGTAGATTGAACTTCATAATAATAGGCATTGAAACTTGTTTTAAGACCAGGAAGATTTCCATCCTGGTTACGCCCTTTTCCTGAAATTGTAATATAGTTATTTTCAACTGTTGAATTAGATGAGGGCGAAATAATTCTGGGAGGCTCCCAAGTATTATCATCTTTGATAGTGATGACAATATTACTGGGGTTATAACTTGTATTACTATTAACGCTTGTATTTAAGCAGATTGAACCATCACATGTTGCAGTTATTCCAAGATTGCAACTCCCGCCAATAGGGTGTAATAAGTCGGTAAAGGTAATATCACCTGTTTCAACTACAGTTTGCCACACAAAATAAGGTAAATAAGTTTTCATTCTAAAATAACATGATTTATATTTCTCTCCGTTCTTATAAGAAATGGCTTCCCATGTTATAAATTTATCTATTCCTGAACATCCATTAAAAAACCCATTATTATCTCTGAGACTTTCATAATATTTATCTCCTGATTTTAAACTAATACTTTCATCCCCAATTTTATACATACATTGATAATCTGTAACTTTGATTTGTAAATCATCATATTTGCTTTTATTCTCAAAAATTAAATTATAATCAGCATATAAAACACTTCTGTTTTTATTTTTATCAAATTTATAACCTACTTCATTAAAAATGACATTATCACTTTTCAAATCAATTGCAAAAGAGTTGTTAAAAACAATAGATATAATAAAAAACAAAAAGATACATAGACTTGTTTTTATTACAATCATAATTATAACCCTCAATTAAAAAAATGTATTATTATGAAAATTAAAATGACTCTTTTAAATCATACCGATCTATTAAATCAAATTTATGACTAAATTATTTCCATAAAAAAAGAAACAATGGTAATGAATATAGTTGCATTAAATTGAAATAAAATATCATTAACTATCTAAAAATAAGAATATAACCGACATTCCGCACCGTATTCGTAATTTATTGTTTTAATTAAGAATTAACATTAGTGTGAATTTTATGCAATCGTTTTAAAATCAGTATATTACAGATTTAGCTGCGGAATGACGGATATAATTTTGTTTTTATATTTTTTGACTAATCTCCATTAATTTTGCATTTTCTACAAACACAAAAAACCATTGACAAGTGAATCTCGAATCAGTTTACTAGTACGCAAGATTGATTTGGATACATTTAACTAAAACTCTACTTAACAAGGCACTTAAGATGATCATACTTATGAAAACTACTCAGGAGATGCGTTGGTGGCTCAATTTCCCCATTCAGGGCGGTTGAATTACGCACATAAGCAGAGAACCAAAGTGCCAAGAACCCGCTCTGAAAAAGCGGGTTTTTTTATACCAATTTTCTGTAGATAAAGATAACAAAAGGGGTGGGTATGATAGGTAAGGACTTCAATATTTCAATAAATCAAATAGAAGCAGTCTATCAGGCTGATCCTACACTACTTTTCAATCAACTTTGCAACAACCGACCAGCAACGTTATTGCTAGAATCTGCTGAAATAAACAGTAAAAAAAATCTTAAAAGTATGTTGATCATTGATAGCGCGATACGTATTACCGCCAATGAGCGACAGGTCAATTTTACAGCGCTTACTGAAAATGGCCGAAATTTGCTGCCTGTTCTCGCTGATTTACTGTCAGAGAAAGCCCAAATCAGTATTGATACGCACTCCTTTCAGGCACAATTTCCTATCATTGAAAAAAACTTAGACGAAGACAGCCGATTAAAAGCGGATTCTGTTTTTGACGCATTACGCGTTCTAACCACGTTATCTTCTCTTTCAGGAACACCTGATGCCATTTTCGCAGGTGGATTATTTGCCTATGATTTAGTAGTCGGGTTTGAACCACTCCCCAAAGTCAAAACTTCTCAACGCTGCCCTGATTTTTGTTTTTATCTGGCAGAAACCTTAATGGTGATCGACCATCAAAGCCGGCACACCTTGTTACAAACTTCACTGTTCGGTGAATCAGATACAGAAAAACAACGCCTTGAAGAACGCTTATCCGCACTGACTGACATCATTGCTCAACCTCGTCAGCCATTGGTGCCCATAACATTACCTGGTATGGAGATTTCCTGTAACCGGAGTGATGAACAGTACGCAGATATCGTTCAGCGATTACAGCAATTTATTCGTCAGGGTGAGATATTTCAGGTAGTTCCATCCCGGCGTTTCACATTACCCTGCCCTTCCCCATTAAATGCTTACCGTACCTTAAAAAATCAAAATCCTAGTCCTTATATGTTCTTTATGCAGGATCAGGATTTTTGCCTGTTTGGTGCATCACCTGAAAGTGCCCTTAAATATGATGCTAATAGCCGACAGGTTGAAATTTATCCAATAGCAGGAACTCGTCCCCGTGGACGCAATGCTAATGGTGAGTTAGATGCCGATCTTGATAGCCGAATTGAGTTAGAAATGCGTACCGATGCCAAGGAGCTGTCTGAGCATGTCATGCTGGTTGATTTGGCCCGCAATGATTTAGCCCGTATCTGCGAGCCGGGGAGTCGCTATGTCGCTGATTTAACCAAAGTCGATCGCTATTCGTTTGTTATGCACCTTGTTTCACGTGTTGTCGGCACAATTCGTCATGACCTGGATGTCTTTCATGCTTATCAGGCTTGTATGAATATGGGAACACTGACAGGAGCACCAAAAGTCCGGGCGATGCAACTTATTACTCAATATGAAGGTGAACGTCGAGGCAGTTATGGCGGCGCTGTCGGTTACTTCACCGGCAAAGGAGATTTTGATACGTGCATTGTTATTCGCTCTGCCTATGTAGAAGACGGTAAAGCCACTGTTCAGGTAGGTGGAGGCGTGGTTTTGGATTCCGTTCCCGAAGCAGAAGTCACCGAAACTCTCAATAAATCCAGAGCTGTCATTCGTGCTATAACTCAGGCTCACAATACGGAGGTTGCATTCTAATGGCAAATATTCTTCTGCTCGATAATGTAGATTCCTTTACCTACAATCTCGTGGATCAACTCCGTGCCAGTGGTCATCAAGTGGTTATCTACCGTAATACGGTTTCCACAGAGACAATAATAGCGCAACTTGGAAAGATAGGCTCCCCCTTGCTGATGTTATCCCCTGGCCCAGGAAAACCGTCAGAGGCCGGGTGCATGCCACAATTACTCAGGCAGGTCATTGGGCAAATCCCAGTGATTGGTATATGTCTTGGGCATCAGGCGATTATCGAAACATATGGCGGCGATATTTCGGCAGCCAAAGAAATTCTGCACGGTAGATCAACATTGGCGACACATGATGGACAAGCCATGTTTTCCAATCTGCCTAACCCTCTCCCCGTTGCCCGTTATCATTCTCTTGCAGGCGTTAACATTCCGGCAACACTGACTGTTTCGGCTTCTTGTGGTGAGACAGTCATGGCTGTACGTCACGATGATGACAGAGTTTGTGGATTCCAGTTCCACCCTGAATCAATCCTGACAGCGCAAGGAGCCAGGTTGCTTGAACAAACTCTGGTATGGGCGCTGCATCCAAAGAGACTCAACAGATAAAAAGAAGAGGATGAAGAAAATGCAATTAATTTTCAAAAAACTGTTCAGCGCCCAACCCCTGACCCAAAAAGAAAGCGAAAAACTCTTCACTGCTATTATTTGTGGTGAATTAAGTGAGCCTCAATTAGCTGCTGTATTAATCAGCATGAAACTGCGGGGCGAACAGCCACAGGAAATTGCAGGCGCGGCACAGGCACTATTAACCCATGCTTCTCCGTTTCCACGCCCTGACTATTCCTTCTGTGATATCGTCGGCACAGGCGGAGACGGTACAAACAGTATCAATATTTCAACTGCCAGTGCTTTTGTTGCCGCTGCCTGCGGCCTTAAAGTCGCAAAACATGGCAACCGCAGCATTTCCAGTCGTTCAGGTTCATCTGACTTACTGACTGAATTTGGTATAGCACTGGATGCCAGCGCTGAAAAATCCCGCCGTGCCTTGGATGAAATTAATATTTGTTTTCTATTTGCGCCGCAATACCACAGTGGATTTCATCATGCAGTAACAGTTCGCCAGCAATTGAAAACCCGTACTTTATTCAATGTACTTGGTCCACTAATCAACCCTGCCCGACCGCCTCTCACCTTGATTGGTGTTTACAGCCCAGAATTGGTAGATCCTATCGTGCGTACATTACAAGTATTGGGATATCAACGTGCTGCGGTGGTACATAGCGGGGGCATGGATGAGGTTGCTTTGCACGCTCCTACTCAAATTGCTGAACTTAATTACGGTGAAATTACTCAATATCAGTTAACAGCGAAAGATTTTGGGCTGCCCAATCATCCGATATCATCGCTGAATGGCGGAACACCGCAAGAAAATTGCCATATGTTGAGTTTATTACTGCAAGGACGGGGGGCAAAAGCTCATGCCGATACAGTGGCAGCTAATGTCGCACTCTTAATGAAAATACATGGGAACGAAGATTTACGGCAAAATACCCAACTGGCATTAGATACAATTTATAGCGGCCAAGCCTATGAAAAAGTGATCGCATTAGCGGCAAGGACTTAATCATGAAAAGTAATGTATTACAGAAGATTGTTGCAGATAAGGCACTATATCTCATCACTCGCAAGGAAAAACAGCCACTGGAAAGTTTTATTGATTCCGTTGTACCAAGCCACCGTCAGTTTTATCAGGCACTGACTCATAAGCAGACGGTTTTTATTCTGGAATGCAAAAAGGCTTCTCCTTCAAAAGGCTTGATACGCACAGATTTCGATCCAGCGCGCATTGCCAAAAATTACCAACCCTACGCAGCAGCGATTTCTGTACTGACTGACGAAAAGTATTTCCAGGGTAGTTATGATTTTCTTCGCGTAGTCAGTGCGGCTGTACATCAACCCATTCTGTGTAAAGATTTCATTATTGACCCTTATCAGGTTTACCTTGCCCGCTATTATCAGGCCGATGCTATCTTGTTGATGCTTTCTGTTCTTGATGATGATACCTACCGTCAACTATCCGAACTGGCACATAGCCTTGATATGGGGGTATTAACAGAAATCAGCAACGAAGAGGAACGCCGCCGGGCAATAGCGCTGGGTGCAAAAGTGATTGGTATTAATAATCGGGATCTGCGTGATTTGTCTATAGATTTAGATCGTACCCGCAAGCTGGCCACCGATTTGCCAGAAGATACCATTGTTATTAGTGAATCCGGCATTTACCTCCACCAACAAGTACGAGAATTAAGCCAATTTGCCCATGGATTCCTGATTGGTAGTGCTTTGATGGCTCAATCCGATTTGGATCTCGCTCTACGACGACTGATTCTGGGTGACAATAAAGTTTGCGGTTTAACCCGTTCACAAGATGCTAAAGCAGCATTACAGGCTGGTGCCGTTTATGGTGGTTTGATTTTTGCTGAAAAATCACCGCGTAAAGTAAGCCTGCAACAAGCACAACAAATAATTAATGAAGTCCCTTTGTTATATGTCGGTGTATTTCAGGATCAGTCAATTGAATTCATCAATCATACTGCCCGCAATCTTTCACTAACAGCCGTTCAATTGCATGGTCATGAGGATCAAACCTACATCAATGCACTCCATTCTGTACTACCGGAAAATTGTGAGATCTGGAAAGCGATTGATATGTCACAGGCAGAAACGCTTTTCGATATATCCAATTCCAATATTGATCACCTATTATTGGATAATGGCTCTGGAGGTACAGGAAAAGTCTTTGATTGGCAATTAATCGACAAAAGTTTTCAGCATAACAGTGTATTAGCAGGTGGTTTAAATGCAGAGAACTGTCGACAAGCCGCAGCTCTGGGTTGTTACGGACTGGATTTTAATTCCGGTGTTGAAATCAGGCCGGGGATCAAAAGCAGCCAGAAAATAAAACAAGTATTCCAACAACTACGCTGTTATTAGTCATATTTTCAGAAAACCAATATTCAAAAAACTAATATTCGGACAGTTAAATTTTAAACAGAAAGTGGGAAATAAAAATAATGACTAAGTTAAATCCGTATTTTGGTGATTTTGGCGGGCAATTTGTTCCCCAGATCCTAATCCCTGCCCTTGATCGATTAGAAGAAGCATTTATTGAGGCAAAGAATGATCCTGAATTTCAACAAGCATTTCATGATTTATTGAAAAACTATGCAGGCCGTCCTACTGCTTTAACACTATGCCAGAATTTAACCAAAGGCACGAAAACCCATTTATATCTGAAACGAGAAGATTTACTCCACGGAGGGGCACATAAAACCAATCAGGTATTAGGGCAAGCATTACTGGCAAAACGGATGGGAAAAGAAGAAATTATTGCTGAAACGGGCGCCGGTCAGCATGGTGTGGCAACTGCCCTGGCATGTGCGCTTTTAGGTTTGAAATGCCGCATCTACATGGGAGCAAAAGACATTGAACGTCAATCTCCCAATGTATTCCGTATGCGCCTTATGGGAGCTGAAGTCATTCCTGTTCACAGCGGCTCCGCAACACTAAAAGATGCCTGTAACGAAGCCATGCGTGACTGGTCTGGCAGCTATGATAAAGCACATTATTTGCTCGGAACTGTTGCTGGCCCACACCCTTACCCCACAATGGTACGTGAATTTCAACGCATGATTGGTGAAGAAGCCAAAGCCCAGATTTTGGAAAAAGAAGGACGCCTGCCTGATGCTGTCATTGCCTGTATTGGCGGTGGCTCAAATGCTATTGGATTATTCGCAGAATTCATTCCAGAAACCCACGTTCGCCTGATTGGTGTTGAACCTGCCGGGCATGGTATCGAAACCGGGGAGCATGGTGCGCCATTAAGACACGGTAAGTTAGGAATTTACTTTGGCATGAAATCGCCGATCATGCAAACAGAAGATGGGCAAATAGAAGAGTCATATTCCATCTCTGCCGGATTGGATTTTCCTTCCGTTGGCCCTCAACATGCCTATCTTAACAGCATTGGACGGGCCGATTATGTTTCCATCACTGATGATGAAGCACTGGATGCGTTTAAGGCACTATCAATCAATGAAGGTATTATTCCAGCCTTAGAATCTTCACATGCGCTTGCCTACGCGTTGAAAATGATCCATCAAGAACCGAATAAAGAACAATTATTAATCGTCAATTTATCCGGTCGTGGCGATAAAGATATCTTTACCGTTCATAATATTTTGAAATCAAGAGGGGAAATCTGATGGAACGTTACGAATTGTTATTTAAAAAGTTAGAAAAACAAAATCAAGGCGCTTTCGTTCCCTTTGTCACTCTTGGCGATCCTAATCCTGAATTATCTTTAGATATTATCGACGCTCTCATTTCCGGTGGAGCCGATGCCTTAGAAATCGGCATTCCATTTTCCGACCCTTTTGCAGATGGCCCGACGATTCAAAATGCTAATCTGCGTGCGTTATCTGCCAAAGTCACACCGACATTATGTCTTGAGTTATTGGCACAAATTCGGACAAAACATCCTGATATTCCAATCGGACTGCTGATGTACGCAAATCTGGTATTTCATCATGGGATAGATGAATTTTACAATCACTGTAAAAAAGCGGGTGTTGATTCGGTTCTGGTTGCTGATGTGCCATTATCTGAATCACGCCCTTTTTATTCAGCGGCCATAAAACATGGCATTGCACCGATCTTCATCTGTCCACCCAATGCAGATGATAATTTGCTACGTGAAATTGCCTCATTAGGGCGCGGTTACATTTATCTGCTGTCAAGAGCCGGTATCACAGGAACTCAAAATCGGATGGAACAACCACTGACACATTTGGTTAATAAACTAAAAGAATATCATGCAGTACCTGCTCTACAAGGGTTCGGAATTTCTGAACCAGAGCAAGTCATATCTGTCATCAATAGTGGGGTTGCCGGTGCTATTTCAGGCTCTGCTGTGGTAAATATCATTGAGAATAATTTACATCAACCTCAAATTATGTTGGAAAAACTCACGATATTTGTCCGTTCCATGAAATCAGCAACCCAGAAATAATCACTCTCTTTCCTCCATAGCTCAGTTTATGGAGGAAAATTGCTGTCTGAAAAAGAACCTCCGTTATTTGTAATTTATTCTGTCTTCAACAATACTTCTTAATTATCGTCATCACATTATTACTCTGTAATAAAACCATGTAACCAAATGAAATGAAAAATCAAAGTAATAGAAGAATAATATTTATATTTAACAACATTATTTTTTGACATCAACGGAGACTTACTATGAAAAAATTGAAGGCCATTTCTGCATTTCTTATTGCGGCAGTTATAGCCGTTACGGTATCTGCATGTGCTCCAACGGCAACAACAGAAAGCACTGGAAACTACATTGATGATACGGTGATCACTACCAAAATAAAAACCGCACTATTTGAAGCTAAGAATTTGAAATCCAATAACATTAGTGTAGAAACCTATAAAGGGCGTGTGCAATTAAGTGGATTTGCACGTTCTCCTGAAGAAGTCAAACAAGCAATTCAAATTGCAAGAGGGATTAAGGGAGTTAAAACCGTTATTAACTCCATAAAACTCCGGTGAATAAGTTGGGAAAATACCTAAAAATGGGGCAAGCATATGCTATGCCCCATTGATTCTCTCTTAGACCCTTTATCTTTTAAGTTGCAGCTAACAAAGCTGTAACTTGAAATCTATTGGGTTATCAAACACACAGGTTAATTACACTCGCATCATCAAATAATCAGAATTTATAACCGACACCAAACATAAATACCCAAGGATCAAGACGGGTTTTATATTTATAATCTTTATCGCCTGCTTTAAATTTCACATCAGTTTCAATATTCATCCACCAGAGTGAAGTATTCAACATCCAGTTTTTATCCAGTTGATAATCTAAACCTACCTGACCTGCAACCCCCCAGGAATCTTTCAGATCCAGACTATTTAAATTCGCCGCTTTAACAGTTGCGTTATTATTAAATTTTTCATCAAAGAATGTTGTGTAGTTTACCCCTACACCAATATAAGGACGTAAATTATTTTCTTTATCACCAAAATAGTATTGTGCCATTAATGTTGGTGGTAAATGTTTAACCCTTGCGATCTCACCAGCTTTCGGCAGGTTAACATTATGCTGAAATGGCGTAGCAGCCAATAACTCAACACCAATGTTATCAGTGACCATATAACCAAAAGTTAAACCTAACTGTGTGTTATTATTTACATCAAATGAACCTAAACCTAAAACGTTATCAGAGCCAGCATTTGGTCTTACCGTTGCTGTACCTGCACGGAATAGGAAATCACCGGCTTCATGGGCAAAAGTCAATGATGGAGCCAGAGTTGCAGCAGCCAAGACAAGCGCAGAAATCTTTTTCATTATCAATCCCATTTATGTGGTTTTGTTATTTACAAATTTATTATTTCATCTATGGAATATTTTTAATTGATCCAAATCAAAATTACTTGAATATATATTTATGGTGAAGTAAATATTAAATTTTTATATCAATTTTTGATTACAACTTATAATTAAGAACATTAGTATTATATTGACAACTAATATATATCAATTAGATCCTGTTCAGTTAACACAGAATTTACGCAATTATCATGAGAACAAAAATTAACCAAAAAGCGTTTCTGGTAACAAATATTCTGCAATAGTGACTAACTTTATCTTTTAGGTATCCAATAATCTGTCGAACAAGGTACAATTAGGTATCATCATTGTTTCATCTGATAGGAGCCATTTTCATGCCCATCACGGCAAATACCCTGTATCGTGACAGTCTCAACTTCTTTAAGCATCAACTGTTGAATATTGTCATACTCTCTGTTTTGGCCGCGTTGGTGACAACACTGCTGGAACATGTTCTCATGCCTGATGGTGAGCAACTCAAGTTACTGGTTGAGATACAAGATGCTTTCAAAGAATCAGGCAATGCGGGCATTAAAAACTTCGTAGAGCAATTGACCCCGGAAGAGCAGTTAATGTTCCTGCGTACAGCATTCGGGATCCTATTTTCCAACATATTTGGCGATACTTTACTCACTGTCAGTGTATTGATACTTATCAGTGCTATTTCAAATGGGCATCAAACCAATGCATTACAGGTCAGTAAACTATCGCTTATTCAATTACCTAAGATGTTATTGCTGATGTTTATCTGTACTCTATTGGTTCAGATAGGTCATGCGTTGATGTACATCCCAGGAGTTCTATTTTCAATTACATTTGCATTTGCCCCTATTTTTCTGCTTGATAAAGGTAAAGGGGTCTTTGCTTCCATGCAAGAAAGCTGGAGATTAGCGTTCAATAATTTTCGCCTGTTAGTTCCTGCTGTACTACTATGGCTTGCAATAAAACTGATTTTAGTACTGGGTTTGTCCAAACTGCCTGATATCGCACTATCATCACTGAATAATCTGCTGTCTTCTATATTGCTGATTTATCTATTCCGTTTGTATATGCTGACTAAACCACAAAATCAGTAAATTACAAGTTAGTTACACATAAGAAATCAATTGCCTCGCCCTACTCAGCGAGGCTCTTCTCTTCAACTTGTTTCTTACTCTGAATCAAACGAATAGCAAAATAGAGATCAGGAACAATAATTAAATCCTCATCACTGCGCTTGAGTTTGTTTTGTTTGATCCAGTTCTTCAATTCAGTTCTGCGGCCAGCAAGGATTAACGTTATCCTTTTTCGTTTCAGTTCCGAAATGAGTTCATCCAACGCAGCAAACACACTCACATCATCATAGGTAAAACTGACTGTTGCATCCACAACCAACCATTCAGGACGTTTTAAGGTGCTATTTACATGCTGTAAAATCCGTTTCTTGAAATACCCGACATTAAAATAAGTTAAAGGTGAATTAAAACGATACATCATGACTCCATTCACTGGTTCAATATCATTGCCTTGATTGATTGAACGGATCATACCTTGCTCATTTACACCCAACAACTGATCAGAAGGACGAAAAATAATACGTAAAAATTGCAATAAACCCAATAATACCGCAAAACCAATACCATCAATCACACCGACTAATAAAACTGCAATCAATGTGAAAATGGATAATATAAAAGCCTGACGATTACGTTTCCGATATGCCCAGATATTCTTTAACCCGAGTAATGACCATGTAGAAAAGATCAGGACAATGCCTAATGATGATAATGGGATATATGACAGAAATTCAGTCATAAAAAACAATACTAATAATATGGCTATTGCAGAAATAACCGATACCATCTGCGTTTTCCCACCAAGAGCATCATTGACTGCGGTACGGCTGCTGGCGGCACTGACTGCAAATCCTTGTGATAACGATGACGCAATATTGGCGATGCCCAACGCCCGTAATTCTAAATCAGCATCCACCTGATAACCATTTTTACTGGCAAAACTGCGTGCTGTCATCATGAAACTGACAAAACTGATCACCGCAAGGTTGATGGAAGGAACAACCAAATCACGTATGCTGCTGAACTCGAATTCAGGCATTGGGACAATCGGCAAACCGTCCTTCATATGACCAACAATTTGAATACCATATTGATTCAATTCAAATTGCCAACTCACATAAGTAGAAATGATCATCGCCAGCAACGGTGCAGGCCAACCTGGTCGCAGAAAACGTACACTCAGCAAAACTAATAACGTCATTGCGGACATCCCGACAGTCGGCCAATGAGATGCCAGCAACTTATGCGCTAATGCAACCAATCGTTCAATCAATTCTGGTGGTAAACCGGAAAGCCCAAATACTTTGGCGATCTGATCCGCCATAATAGTAATCGCCACCCCATTAATAAAACCTTTTAAGATGGGCCGGGAGATAAAATCAGCAAATGCTCCCAGCCGAAAGTGACTTGCCAGTATGCACCAAAATCCCGTCATCAATGTCATCACGATGGCGAGCTGCCAACGAACATCTTCATTCCCTAACGCCAGCGGAGTAACCGCAGCCGCGATAACAGCACATGTTGCAGCATCCGGCCCGACTATCAACTGGCGAGATGTTCCAAACAACGCATAAGCAATCATGGGTAAAATACAAGCATACAGGCCAATGATAGCGCTTATTCCCATTAATTCAGCATACGCAATCGCAACAGGCAAAGCGACAGCAGCAACAGACAAACCGGCTCGCACATCATGACTGAAATACTCTTTACGATAGTGACAAAGACTCTCCAATCCCGGCATCCAGCGATATAACCTTTTCCACTTCAACACGCTTTTCCACAATATTTTTTTCCACAACATAGCATTACAGTCCTTTCGTGAAATGAGGCACATTATAATGCTGTGTTAAATCAAAACTCACAATCCTCATCATTCCGCTCCCAACCTTTTTCTTTAAACCATTTCATTGAGATCTGATACACTCTGGCATAAATTCAGGAACATGCCACCATCGGTATTAAAGTGAGTCCAATTTATGAAACAACTTTTAGACTTTTTGCCATTAGTCGTTTTTTTCGTCGTCTACAAGATGTATGACATTTTCTATGCTTCAGGAGCGTTAATAGCAGCGACAGGCCTGGCCATTGTCATCGCCTATTTGATGTATCGCAAAGTTGAAAAATCCTCCTTAATTACATTTGTCATGGTTGCCATCTTTGGCACATTAACATTGGCTTTTCACAGCGATTTGTTCATTAAATGGAAGGTAACTGCCGTTTATGCTATTTTTGCTTTAGTTCTGCTTATTAGCCAGTGGGTTATGAAAAAGCCACTGATCCAACGGATGTTGGGTAAAGAATTAAAATTACCTGATACTATCTGGAACAAGCTGAACATGGCTTGGGCAATCTTCTTTATCGCCTGCGCGTTGGCAAATATTTATGTTGCTTTCTGGCTACCTCAAAATATTTGGGTTAACTTTAAAGTGTTCGGGTTAACAGCATTAACACTGGTCTTTACCGTGTTGAGTGTGATATATATCTACCGCCATCTGCCTCGCAAACAAGAATAATAATAACTTTCATATGGATACCTGCCGAATTACTGGCAGGTATTGTTGTAATCACCAAATAAAGCAAGTTTTCTAATGACACAACAACAATGCTTACCAAACGGAGAGTTGGTTCTCCGTACACTGGCCATGCCTGCTGACACTAACGCCAATGGGGATATCTTCGGTGGCTGGCTGATGTCTCAAATGGATATTGGCGGCGCAATTCTGGCAAAAGAAATTGCTCTGGGACGCGTAGTTACTGTTAGCGTAAATGGAATCAGTTTTCTAAAACCAGTTGCGGTAGGTGACGTCGTTTGCTGTTATGCCCGTTGTCTGAAAACGGGAAATTCATCCATCACCATTCATATTGAAGTTTGGGTGAAGAAAGTGGCCTCTGAACCAGTTGGGCAACGTTACCGGGCAACAGAAGCTGTTTTCACATACGTGGCCGTTAATGAAAATAATACTTCCCGTCCTTTACCGGAAGGGAAAAGAAACTTCAAACTGGAAAGCAGTGATTCAGAGTAACGATTCATTAGAAAAGTAACTCACAAACTAAAGGAGCACATTGAATGAGCTCCTTTTTTATTACTAATTTTTATTGCTAATAAGTTATGATAGTGAAATGCCTGACAACCTAAATTCAATAGTAGTCACATATCCCGTTGCCGGTTTCTTTTCATACCGCCATTTTCTCATGGCTTTTTTCACCTCACGTTCGAAAACATTTTTAGGATCCGCAGAAATAATTTCGATATTCTTAACCCGACCATTTTCATCAATATCATATTTTACCCGCACAGTGCCTTCTGTACCCAACTGTTGCGCTCTGGATGGATAAATAGGATCCATCCTGCTCAATGCCTTCGGCCCACTTTGTGCTCTAGAAGTGTCTCTGATGGCAGAGTCAGTTGGTTTCTGGTCATTCAAGTTTTTTGCTAACAGCAGTTCTTGATCCGTAATCGGTTTCACAGGTTCTTCTGACGTTTTTTCCGTCTTTATCTCTTTTGGCTTAGACTCTTTTTTAGCAATTTTCTTCTTTTCCGGTTTCTTTTCAGGCTTAGGTTTAACTAGCGCTATTTTTGCAATAGGTTCCGGTTCAGGCTCTGGTTCAGAAACGGATTCAGGCATAGCAGGTTCAGAGACAGGAGACTCTTCCGCCGCCAACTGGATCATGGCTACAGACATCGGAGGAGCTTCCGGCGGTTCTCCAGATTTAATGGAGCCAAAAAGCGCCGCGGCAATGAAAATATGTAAACAAACAGAGAGTAGTACTGGCCAATGTATCCAACGCATAAGAAAATTCTTGATTAGCAGCATGATAGTTAATTTTAAGATAGCCATTAGTTTAAATGCAAATGACTATCATATTCAATAAAGATCCAAAAACATCTGCACCATGCCACATACACATATCATATTTAAAACAGCTACAGCTCTGCGTTTTGTATGAACAGAATCGACCTGCGATGTTTGTAATTATTTATCTTACGTAATGTATAGATACGTGAATTTCGGCGTGATTGACCTTCTAACCAACGACGACGACGGCGGATATTTTGACGAAGGAGACGCCATCTTCCTACTTCATTCCTGCTTTTTTTCATAAAATACCCTGGTTGTTTAAACTTTCTCTCAATACAAGTGAATAGCAGTATTCTTAAATGTCAATATCAAGGATGTCAACTAATCACAGATTTGTCTCAATATTCATATTGAATATGTTTCATCATAATTTAACAAAACAAATAACATCTGATTGAGCCGAACCCAATCATATAATATATAAGACTGTATTTGATTGGATATTGGCAGTATTTTGATTATTTTTTGCTAATTTGACTGTATCCCCTTGATAGTTTTTCTAAATTTCCAGAAACTTACACTAACAACAGTATTAAAATACCTAAACAGGATTGATTGCCACCTATGACAACCATTTATTCTGTACTAAGCTGGCTGGCGTTTTTCTTATACTGGCTGATTATTGCCGGTATCACCATTCGAGTCCTGATGAAACGTCGGCCAGTGACATCAGCGATGACTTGGGTACTTATCATTTACATCCTTCCTTTAGTCGGAGTTGTTGCTTATCTGTCATTTGGCGAACTGCATCTGGGTAAACGCAGAGTTGAACAAGCAAAACAGATGCGCTCGTCCGTAGCTAATTGGCTCTCTGAGCTAAGGAAATCGAAACATATCTTTGCCAATGCAAATAGTGAAGTGGCTGCGCCACTGTTCCGGTTATGTGAACGCCGCCAGAAAATAAAAGGAGTCAGAGGCAATCAAATGCAACTCATGACTTCTTATGAAGAGTCTCTGAAATCTATCATCAATGATATAGAAAATGCTGATCATAGTATCGAAATGGTGTTTTATATATGGCAGGCTGGCGGGTTGGTTGATCAGGTTACTGACGCTTTAATGCGTGCAGCTAAGCGCGGTGTCAAATGCCGTATAATGGTAGATTCGGCCGGAAGCTGGCAATTTTGCCGCAGCCCCTACTCTGACATTATGCGTAAGAGCGGCATTGAATTTGTAGAGTCACTAAAAGTTAATATCTTTCGTCTGTTTTTACGTCGTATGGATTTGCGGCAGCATAGAAAAATTATTCTTATCGATAACTATATTTCATATACCGGTAGTATGAATATGGTAGATCCCCGTTTTTTCAAACAGGATGCAGGAGTTGGTCAATGGATCGATATCATGGTAAGGATGGAAGGTCCTGTCACAGCAATATTGGGAATTGTCTATGCTTTCGACTGGGAAATGGAAACGGGTCAACGCCACCTGCCCCCGCCACCTGACAATAATATCATGCCTTTTGAACAGGCATCCGGGCATACCGCTCAGGTCATTGCCTCCGGCCCCGGTTTTCCCGATGAGTTGATACAGCAATCCCTAATGACTACTATTTTTGCTGCCAGAGAGCAACTCATTCTTACTACGCCCTACTTTGTGCCCAGTGACGATTTAATGCACGCAATCTGTACTGCGGCCATGCGTGGGGTTGATGTCAGCATTATTATGCCAAGCCAGAACAATTCATTCCTTGTGCGTTGGGCAAGCCGGGCATTTTTTACAGAATTGCTGGAAGCAGGCGTGAAAATTTATCAATTCGAGGATGGGCTATTACACACAAAAAGCGTTTTAGTGGATGGGCAACTCAGCATGGTTGGCTCTGTCAATTTGGATATGCGCAGCTTGTGGTTGAACTTTGAAATCACAGTTATTATTGATGATGGGCTGTTTGGCAGTGACTTAATGCTTGTTCAACAGGATTATATTACCCGATCTACACTGCTTGATAGTGAAGAATGGCTAAAGCGCCCTGTCCGGCACCGCATCCTTGAACGTCTTTGTTATTTTTTCAGTCCACTTTTGTGAGTTGCAGCGCAAAAAGCGCTGCTGAATACGGATATATGAACATTCATCATAGCCCCATCAATACCAATGGGGCTATTATTTTAGGTTAACAGTACCCAACCACTGTTGTTCATGTTTTAATTTCTCTCAGTTATTTATTAAGTTCAGGTAATACCACCATGGAAAATCGACCAACATATCCACATTTTCTGCAATTAGACCTCAATAACCGAATGACCGAAGATGAGGCACTGGAAAAAGCCTACGACATATTTCTGGAACAAGCAGTCGCCAATCTTGATCCTGCGGATAGTTTACTGTTTAGTTTACAGTTTGAAGAACGTGGTGGTGCAGAGTTATCAGAACCCTCAAAAATATGGCTCGAACAAGTGGATTTTGAGTTAGATCCTGATTTTTTTTCGGAGGTGATTATTGGACTGGCAGAATCTGATGACGCAGAAATCGATGATATCTTTGCGCGGGTACTGATTTGCCGGGAAAAGGCGCATCCGACTTGGTGGGTATTGTGGAAGAAGTAAAAATAACAAGTAATATTTCTTAGGGTAAATAATTACATTGATTTTTGTTGATACCCATCTATATGAACGCATCCCAGTTAGTAAGGCTTCCGGTATCTTAACTTTGACAAAGCAAACTACAGCTCTATATCTGTACGTGATCTCCCACATATGAGCAAGAGAAGTGTATCTGGCTGAGGTCATGATGCCTCCGTACTATCTCCGTACTATTTTTAACCTTCATATAAAATGGGAAGATTAACGCTTTGTTCATCCATAAAGAAGCCCTCACAATGAGGGCCTTGAATAAATATTAGTGACAGCATCATATAAACGATTTACTTACCACAACCTCTTGTTCACTTGCTATAACGGATCAACCTTAAGACAAGAAACCGCATGTTTAAAGCTACCTTCCAGTAATGGGCGCGTTCTGGCACATTCTGTATCAGCCATCGGACAACGAGTGCGGAATACACATCCGGATGGGGGGTTAATCGGTGAAGGGAGTTCTCCCTCCAGCAATTCAATATGTTTATTACGTTCTTTATCTGGATCAGGAATAGGTACTGCTGACATCAATGCGCGGGTATATGGATGCAAAGGATTGTGATAAACCTCGTCGTAAGTCCCCAGTTCCACTGCGTTTCCCAAATACATGACCAATACTCGATCTGAGATATGTTTTACTATTGAGAGGTCGTGAGCGATAAAGATCAAGGAAAGCCCCATCTCCCGTTGTATTTCCTGCAATAAGTTCACAACCTGCGCCTGGATAGAAACATCCAATGCGGAAACGGGTTCGTCACAGATGATCAGTTTAGGCTCCAGAATCAAAGCTCGGGCAATGCCGATACGCTGACACTGACCGCCTGAAAATTCGTGGGGATAGCGGTTAATCAGGTTAGGCAATAAACCTACCTTCATCATCATCTTTTTAACCTTTTCTTTTACCTCCGCATCTTTCATTTTGGGGGAATAAGTTTTTAGTGGTTCGGCGATGATGTCACCAATCGTCATACGTGGGTTAAGGGATGCCAGCGGGTCCTGAAAAATCATCTGAATGTCATTACGGATATCCCGCCACTGCTTTTCATTGATATCAAAAAGGTTTTGACCAAGCCAGGTAACCGAACCACCAGATGCTTTGACTAATCCAATAACCGCTCTGGCAAGGGTTGATTTACCGCAGCCTGATTCACCCACGACTCCCAGCGTTTCTCCTTCGTATAGTCTCAAGGTGACGCCATCTACGGCTTTCAATGTTTTCGCTGATTGCCAGAACCACTGCTTGCCATCTTTGATATCAAAATAAACTTTTAGATCGTCAACTTCCAGGAGAACTCGTTTTTCAGTTGTTGTATTCATACTAATTCCTCCTGACGTCTGAAGCAGGCACGTAAGCGCCCAAGGTCAAACTGTTCCAATGGTGGTTCTTCACTCACACAATGTTCAGTAGCAAACTGACAACGTGGCTGGAATGGGCAGCCTTTTGGTAAACGCAGCAAATTTGGAGGATTGCCCTGAATTGTTGCCAGAGATTCTTCATCATCATCCAGTCGGGGAACGGCATTCAGCAATCCAATCGAATAAGGGTGTGTCGGACGATAAAATACGTCGCGCGCAGTACCATATTCCATGGTTCTGCCTGCATACATAACCAACACTTTGTCACAAATACCAGCCACCACTCCCAAGTCATGGGTGATTATAATGATGGCAGTGTTAAATTCTTTTTTCAGTTCGTTAAGTAAAGTCATGATCTGCGCCTGAACAGTGACGTCCAGCGCAGTAGTAGGTTCATCCGCAATCAGCAACTTAGGCTGACACAATAGCGCCATTGCTATCATGACGCGCTGACGCATTCCACCAGAAAATTCATGCGGGAACATTTTCATGCGTTTACGCGCTTCTGGCATTTTGACGGCATCCAACATTCGGATGGATTCTTCAACAGCTTCACTCTTGCTCATATTTTTATGCAGCATCAGCACTTCGGTCAGCTGATCACCTACCCGCATATAAGGATTGATAGATGTCATAGGATCCTGGAAAATCATTGAGATTTCTTCCGCTCTCATCTTATTCAGCTCTTTTTCTTGCAGGTTAAGAATTTCGCGCCCGTTAAAAACCGCTGATCCACTGACAGCACCATTACTGGCCAGTAATCCCATTAATGCAAATGCTGTCTGAGATTTACCGGAACCTGATTCACCCACAATGCCCAGAGTCTCCCCTGCCTGTAAATCAAAATTCAGTTTATTCACTGCTGTTACGTTGCCATCAGGCGTACTGAATACCACGTTTAAATCTTTCACCGTTAATAGCGGTTCAGCATGTTTTATCGTTTCTACGCTATTCATAGGCTCTCCTTAACGGTCTTTCGGGTCGAGGGCATCTCGCAGGCCGTCACCAATAAAGTTAAAACAAAATAGGGTCATTACCAGAAAGCCCGCAGGAAATAAGAGTAACCACGGAGCCACTTCCATTGAGTTAGCACCATCACTTAATAAGGCTCCCCAACTACTTAGGGGTTCTTGAGTTCCCAATCCAAGGAAACTCAGGAAAGATTCAAACAGGATCATACTTGGCACCAGCAATGAAGCATAAACTACCACCACACCCAGTACGTTTGGCACGATATGACGTAAAACGATGTGACGAGTAGATACACCACAGACCAATGCAGCTTCAATGAATTCTTTGCGCTTGAGGCTCAATGTCTGGCCCCGGACGATACGTGCCATGTCCAACCATGACACCATGCCTATCGCAACAAAAATCAGTAGAATGTTTTGCCCAAAGAAAGTCACTAACAGGATGACGAAGAACATAAATGGGAAGGAGTTCAGGATTTCCAGCAAACGCATCATGACCATATCGACTTTGCCACCAAGATAACCTGACATCGCGCCATATAATGTGCCGAATATCACAGCAATCAGAGCAGCCGCGATACCAACCATTAATGAAATGCGTCCGCCGATGGCTACACGAACTAACAGATCACGACCGGATGAATCTGTACCAAAATAGTGGTGCGATTCAAAATCAGGTGGCATGGTCATCATGTTCCAGTCAGTGTCGTCATAGGTATACTGAGATAACATTGGTGCCAGAATGACAAACAATGTAATTAAAAATAGGATACATAAGCTTGTAATTGCTGCTTTATTGTGCATAAAACGGCGGCGTGCATCCTGCCACAAACTACGGCCTTCAATTTCCAGCTGCTCAGAGAAATTTTCCAGAGCTTCGCTATTTTTCTTATTTATTAACATTGCGTGCTCCAGTCTTTAGTAACGTATTTTCGGATCGATAACGGCATACAGCACATCAACGATAGCATTGAACATAATGGTCAGCCCACCTACCAAAATCGTCAGGCTCAACACTAATGAATAGTCACGGTTTAAAGCGCCATTAACGAACAATTGCCCCAAACCGGGTAAACCGAAGATAGTTTCAATAACCATTGAACCGGTAATAATGCCCACAAAGGCTGGCCCCATATAAGAAATCACTGGTAATAAGGCAGGTTTCAATGCGTGGCGGAAAATAATCTTTCGTAATGGCAGCCCTTTGGCTCTTGCTGTTCGGATAAAGTTAGAATGCAGAACTTCGATCATGGAACCGCGGGTAATACGGGAAATACTGGCGATATAAGAAAGGGATAAAGCAACCATCGGCAAGAGCATATATTTAGGTGCGCCACCATTCCAACCGCCCCCCGGCAGCCATTTTAATGTAATGGCAAATATCAGAACCAATAAAGGGGCCACCACGAAACTCGGGATAACAACCCCCGTCATAGCAAACCCCATTACCGTATAATCCCATTTAGTATTCTGATTCAGTGCAGCAATAACCCCCGCACTGACACCAAATATAACTGCCATAATAAAAGCAGCGGCGCCTAATTTAGCAGAAACGGGCAACGCTTCTGCCACCAAATCATTTACACTGTAATCCTTATACTTGAATGAAGGGCCAAAATCCCCTTTGGAAAGTTGGATTAAGTAATTGAAATATTGTTTATAGATAGGATCATTCAAATGGTATTTTGCTTCAATATTCGCCATCACTTCAGGTGGCAGCTTTCTTTCTCCGGTAAATGGGCTACCCGGAGCAAGCCGCATCATGAAGAACGAAATCGTGATGAGAATGAAAAGTGTCGGGATCGCCTCTAAGCAGCGGCGTAAAATAAATTTAAGCATTGCCCGTTCCTATTGTCTGACCAAACCTTGGTCTTAATTATTGATATACAGGCAGCTCATCACTTAAGCCACCTGCTGATTCCTAATGTTTTATGATGTACATGTCCTTGGTGTGGAAATTATCCAGCGGATCTTTGCCAGTGTAACCACCTACATAAGGTTTTAATAAACGGGTTTTTGTATAGTAAAAGAGAGGAACCACCGCGGAATCTTTATCCAATTGAGCATTAGCCTTAGCATAGATTTCGGCTCGCTCTTCATCAGTTTTAGCTTGCAATGACTGTTTCATTAAGGCGTCAAATTCTTTGCTCTTATAATGAGAAGTATTGTTGCTGCTATTGGATAACATAGGGTTCAAGAAGGTAGAGGCTTCGTTATAGTCAGCACACCACCCGGCTCGGGCGACGTCATAATTGCCCTGATGACGGGAATCAAGGAAGGTTTTCCATTCCTGATTTTCGAGAGAAACTTCAACACCGATATTCTTTTTCCAAACAGACGCGGCTGCAATGGCTAATTTTTTATGTAGATCGGAAGTGTTATACAGTAACTTAATTTTCAGTGGCTTATCTTTGGTAAATCCAGCTTCTGCCAGTAGCTTTTTCGCTTCTTCGTTACGCTGCTGTTGATTTAGTTTTACGTACCAATCTGGTTTCTCATCTTTAAAATCGGCGATATAGGGTGGTGTATAACCATAAGCCGGTATATCACCCTGATTTTTCACCTTATTAGTCATAAGATCGCGATCCATACCTAATTTTAGCGCGGTGCGTACTCGAGGATCATTAAATGGCGGCTTCTCATTATTAATTTCGTAATAGTAGGTGCACAATTTCGGGTTAGCACGTAATTGTTCAGGGATCTCTTTTTTCAGTTTTTGGAATAACTCAACGGGTAAGTTGTCATAACTCATCTCAATTTCGCCGGCACGATAACGATTGACATCAGTGACTTCAGAGGAGATAGGCAGGACAGTGACTTGATCAATGACTGTATTTTTATTATCCCAATACATTGAATTACGTTCTAAAACAAGGCGCTCATTAATCACCCAACTTTTCACTTTATAAGCACCATTGCCGACAAAATGCTGGGGCTGTGTCCATCTTTCACCATATTTTTCAACAGTCGCACGATGGACAGGTGATGTTGATGTGTGAACCATTAATCGGACTAAATAAGGTACAGGTTCTCTGAGTATTAATTGTAATGTATGGTCATCTAATGCTTTAACACCCAATGTTTCCGGTTTTTTCTTACCTTTGATAATATCATCAACATTCAGAAGATGAGCATATTGCATGTAACTTGCATAAGGGGATGCAGTGCTTGGATCAATCGCTCGACGCCAACTGTAAACAAAATCTTGCGCCGTGAAAGGATCACCATTTGACCATTTTGCGTCTTTACGCAGGTGGAATGTCCAGACTGTGAAATCCGGGCTATGTTCCCAGCTTTCGGCAACACCCGGAATAATTTTGCCATCAGGCTCATTAATCACTAGTGTTTCAAACAAATCACGGGCAATATTTGATTCTGGTACACCTTCTATTTTATGTGGATCCAGTGATTGTGGTTCAGTGCCATTATTGCGTACCAGAGTTTGTTTTTCTGCCAGTTGTACACCCGCAGGAACTTTAGCAGCAAATGTCTGTGCCCCGATCATCATGCTTAATGCTACCGTAACGCCAGCAGCAATCTTCTTTTTTATTGTGTTTTTCATCTTTCTATTACTCCTATTGATTCATCAGGCTTTTATAAAAGCCACCCTATTTTCAGGATTAATTATTTTCTCATTTCCAAAGGAACTGCTTTATTTACATTTACAGCAATAGAATTACTGTAATAACAGTTAGTTATCTATTTTTTTGATATATAAGTTCTTAAGATCAACGTAATCTAAAGGATCTTTTCCTGTCATTCCTCCGACCGTTGGGCGAATCAGGCGCGTAGAAACCCGGTAATACACCGGAATCAACCCCGAATCAGCATCAAGCTGAGCCTCTGCCAACTGATAAAATTCCTTGCGTGTTTTTTCGTCTTTAGCTGTCAGAGCCTGCTTAAGATAATTATCAAATGCGGCGCTCTGATAAAATGCCGTATTGTTGCTACTGTCTGACAATAGATAATTTAAAAAGGATGAAGGCTCGTTATAATCGCCACACCATGTAACTCTCGCCACATCATAATTTCCCTGGTGGCGATTTTGCAGTGAAGTTTTCCATTCCTGATTTTGCAATGTGACTTTTGCACCAATGTTTTTCTGCCACATCGACGCGGCGGCAATAGCCTGTTGTTTGTTCTGCTCTGAGGTGTTATAGAGCAAAGTAAATTTGAGTGGATTATTGGCATCAAAGCCGGTTTCTTTTAATAACTCTCTTGCCCGTTGATTGCGCTGTTCTTGTGTCCAATTCGCCCATTCTGGATTAATCGTAAGACCACCACCAATAAAAGTAGGAGTGAAACCGTATGCCGGAATTTGCCCCTGTCCCATAATCCTTTTAGTGATAATGTCCCTATCAAGACTCAGCTTAATGGCTTCACGCACTCGTTTATCTTTAAATAATGGCTTTTGGTTATTAATTTCGTAATAAAACGTACATAGGTAAGGTGAAATTTGCACTTGCTCAGGAATATCCCGTTTCATTTTTTGATACAGTTCTGGAGGAATAGCATTGTTGGTAATATCTACTTCCCCACTGCGATAGCGGTTTACGTCACTGATACCTGAGACAATAGGTAAGAAAGTACCTTTTTCGATAATGGACGCTTTATTGTTCCAGTATTGCAAATTACGTGTTAAAACGATTCGCTCATTAATAACCCAATCCTTTAATATATAAGCTCCATTGCCGATAAAGTTTTCTGGTGACGTCCACTTAATACCAAACTTCTCCACAATATCTTGCCGGACGGGTTTCAGCGGTGTGTGGCTCAACATATTAATAAGGTAAGGAACTGGACGACTTAATGTCACTTGAAAACGGTGCTTATCCAGCGCTTTAACACCCAGTTGATCAGGCGATTTTTTTCCTTTTAAGATATCATCTGCGTTCAATACATAGGTATATTGCAAATAACTGGTATAAGGCGACCCTACTTTTGGATCAGAGAGACGACGCCAGCTATAAACAAAATCCTGTGCCGTAACTGACTTACCATCACTCCACTTGGCATTGTCACGTAGATAAAATGTCCATACCTGATAATCATCAGTTTCCCACTTTTCTGCGACTCCCGGCACAATTTCACCGTTTGGCCCGGTGCTTACCAATCCTTCAAGTAAATTACGAATAATGTTAGTTTCCGGGCCACCTTCAACTTTATGCGGATCCAGTGATGTAACCTCAACACCATTATTAATAGTAACTTCTTGCTTCTCTGCCAACACTACACCTGCGGGAACCTGCGCAGCAATTCCTTGCGTCATAGGAAACGATAATAAAACGATAGAGGAAATCAACTGACTCAACTTTGACGGTATTTTTCTCATTATTCTTCTCCAAGTGATAAACAGCGAATTACTCGTTTTTTAATCTAGCAACCCTGACAATTCATTTTATTAAATAAGAACAATTTATGTGTTAGACATTCAATCTCTATAAAGTTTGTTATGATATTTTTTATAATATGTTTATTAAGCTGTTAAAGTAATTATTTATTCTTACATAGAATACATTCACATAAATAACAATAAGATACTGATAAAAATGATTTTTTATTTATTTTTATCTATCGGAACACCTAAAGACTCCAACAAAAAAGAAAATAAACATTATTTTAACAAAATGCAATCATCACAGATTAAAAACCCATATTCATCACAAAATGGTGAAACAAGACACCAATTATGACCCGCTATAGCAAGCAATATAGTGTGGAAAAAAACAGTATTTTTTAGAGAGAAGAAGCAAATTATCAAATAAAATATAAAAAGTAAGTTTTTGGCAAGATACGAAAATGCTTTTATCAACTGTCTATACTCTTTATTGGTTGTCTATTAATTATTTTTCACTTATTTCTTCTAAAAAAATATTATCAAGATTTATTTAACAAAATACTCCATAAAAATTAAATAATATTTAAAAACAGTCCTAATAATTTTTTGATATCTAATAACAAAAACCTATTAACTAAATGGTGTCAGCTTGCTGTTTTCATGATCTAAATCACTATTTGGAAACCAGTCAATGATAAGCTGTACTCAAACAGAAACTCTCAGAAAAAATACATCCTTAACACTTAACTATTCTCCAGTTTTTCACAAGAACAAGTTGACCACATATTCCGTGCTGTGGCTCTTGCTGCTGATGCCCGCATTCCTCTGGCAATATTAGCTGTATCTGAATCAGGAATGGGCCGACAATTAATCCGACTTCAACTGCTATTTTCGACGTGGTTCCCTGCCTGTCGCTTTGGAAGAAATCGCGACAGACGGGGTAAAACATACCTTTATCGTGACAGACTCTTTCTTCAATTCGTGAAGCCGGAGTTCAAGAAAGCGAGTTCTTGGCAAAAATAGATAAACTGGCAGAGGGTGCCTTTGACGAACAATGTACCAGTGCCAATCCTCGCATCCGTTAATTACTGAATTGAAGCAATTAATGTTGGATTCCTCTTATGGCCGTGAATTCATAGAGCCTGTCTTATCTAAAGGGAAAGAAAAATAATAAGAAATGATAAACCAATGTGATTTAAAAGGCATCAGGTATACCCGATGCCTTTTTATTAATTCATTTGTTTTAACTTAATCACAATACTCATACAAAAGGCATTATGTCCGCTCAGTTTTTTTAGCCTTAGCATCACGAATGACATCAGAATAGTGCCTGCGACACACTGAGACATATTTTTCATTGCCCCCAATACAACCTGCGCACCATCATGAACAACGTTGCCATCGCTGCCAAAACGCAGTACATGGCCGGCTTTTCTTCCACAATGACAAATCGTTTTCAATTCAACTAATTTATCCGACCAAGCGAGAAGATATTGGCTACCACTAAATAACTCTCCCTGAAAATCTGTCCTTAAACCATAACAAAGAACAGGGATATCATCGTAATCAACAATTTCACAAAGCTGTTTAACGTGTTCTTTTGTTAAAAATTGGCATTCATCAATCAAAACACAATGAATCTTTTCTACTTTGTTTTCATGTCTGATAAGTTCAGCGATATTAGTTGCCGGTGAAAACAACAAGGCATCTGCGGATAAACCAATGCGGGAACTCACCTTCCCTTTTGCAAATCGGGTATCAATTTCTGCTGTAAAAATCAACGTCCTCATTCCTCTTTCGTTATAGTTATAAGAAGACTGTAATAAGGAAGTTGATTTTCCTGCATTCATGGCAGAATAATAAAAATAAAACTGAGCCATTGGCCCGTCCATCCTTTTGTCAAATTTAACCAAACGATATATCACCGTAAGTTTACCACAAACTCAACTTAAGGTTATCCTTTGTTATTGACCAAATAAGGCATAGGAGAAAAAAACAGAACAAATATTAAATGAATAATTTCATGATAATCGTCACATTTGTGCATATAAAATCAGCACCACAAGTACTTATTGCATGACAAATGAACAAATTTAACATTAGAAAGAAATAGCTATTTTTTATTCTATTCTTTGCATATTAATAATCAAAGAGGTTTACTTTTGTACAATTTACTCCGCTATAATCATAACCAATAGATTACCCATAAAAAAAATTTCATTACTCCTTTAGACATCAACTTATTTTGGGATGAACAGTTAACATCTCTTACGGATTGACTATAAATTAGTTTTATATGTTCGAGTTTATCCTCATTCTGCTTTGAGTAATCTATGTCTAACTGTTATCGAGAAATGATAAATCCAATAGTAGAATTAAAACACAATATATCGATTATCAAAAAAATTGCATTTTAAAATGGGATGTTTTAGCCTGAGAAAGTAAATTCACTATTGCAGAAAATAAAATAGCATTCTATTATTATCCATACATCAGCCATCATCATTATAATTTGAGACCAGGACAATGAGCGAAAATTTAAAATCCTTAAATAACATCCGTACTTTGCGCGCGCAAGCAAGAGAATGTGAACTTAGCACCTTAGAAGAAATGCTGGAAAAACTCACGATTGTTGTTGAAGAACGTCGTGATGAAGAAAGCCAAGCTCGTGCTCAAATAGAAGAACGTACACGTAAACTTCAAGAATACCGTGAAATGTTGGAAAAAGACGGTATTGAATTAAGCGATTTAGTAGACGCTTTAAGTGGTAAAACTACTGGTAAATCTAAACGTGCTGCACGTCCAGCTAAATATTCATACATTGACAATGGTGAAATTAAAACCTGGACTGGACAAGGCCGTACTCCAGCAGTAATCAAGAAAGCAGTTGAAGAAGAAGGCAAGTCACTGGAAGATTTTCTGATCTAATCAGTTATTTTGCAAACTAATAACAAAAATACCCTGTCAAGGGTATTTTTGTTTTATAGTTAATATATCTAACTAAGTTAATTACAGGCTGATGTACGAAACACCATGGGTTATATTAACGGTTTAAACTCCCTTATTATTCCCAACGTGAGAAAAAGCATTTAACATCGACTTAGTTTTTTATTAACACAGAGTTAAAAAAGGAGCTAACAGCTCCTTTTTTTATTACTATTCTAATACTAAGTCTAATGTTAAGTCTGCTGGTAAAAATCCAAATACCAATCAACAAACTGTTTCACACCTTCTTTCACTGGTGTGTTGGGTGAAAAACCTATCTTCTCGTAGAGTGCGCTAGAATCAGCACAAGTGGATAGTACATCACCATCCTGAATATCCATAAAGTTTTTCTTTGCCTTTATACCTAATGACGATTCAATCGCTTCAATAAAATTACCCAATTTTGTCGGCTGACCATTACCAATATTGTAAACATGATATGGTGCAGAGCTGGCAGATATCTGTCCCTCTTCAACCGACCAATCTTTATCACAAGTGGGAATAATGGCCTGTAATCTGGTTATAGACTCGACAATATCATCAATATATGTGAAATCTCTTACCATATTACCATGATTATAAACATCAATAGACCTCCCCTCCAACATAGCTTTAGTAAACTTAAATAAGGCCATATCAGGGCGTCCCCACGGGCCATATACTGTAAAAAACCGTAAACCTGTGGTTGGTAATTGATAAAGATGTGAGTAGCTGTGAGACATTAATTCATCAGCTTTTTTGGTAGCAGCATATAAAGAAACTGGATGATCAACCGAATCATCAGTAGAAAATGGCTGTTTTTTATTTAATCCATATACTGAACTTGAAGACGCATATAATAAATGTTCAACGCGATTGTGACGACATCCTTCAAGAATATTGATATGACCAACGATATTGGCATCAATATATGCCATTGGGTTCTGTATTGAATAACGAACACCTGGCTGGGCCCCCAAATGGATAACTCGTTGAAATTGGTGTTCAGAAAACAACTCCGAAATTGCAACTCTATCAGCCAGATCTAATTTTTCAAATTTAAACCCCGGATGAGGGAGTAATAAATTTAGTCTTGCCTGCTTCAAATTAACATCATAATAATTATTGATGTTATCGATGCCGACAACTTCATACCCCATACTTAATAACCGCTGGCTAACATGAAAACCAATAAAACCAGCGGAACCTGTGACTAAAAATTTCATATCACAACTCAAATGACTGGATTAATAGAGGCACCACGACCAATTCCGTAGTATATAAATCCTCTGGATTGCAGACGTTCAGGATCATAAAGATTACGTCCATCAAAAATAACCGGGGTTTTGAGTGAATCTTTTATGACATCAAAATCAGGTGCCCTAAAGTTTTGCCATTCTGTACAAATAATCAAAGCATCTGCACCTTTTAATGCAGCTTCTTTTGTACCCATCAGCGCAAGATCATCTCTCTGTCCATAAATACGCTGAGCTTCCTGCATAGCTTCTGGATCATAAGCTTGTATTTTGGCACCACTTTCCCATAATACTTCCATCAATACACGGCTTGATGCTTCTCGCATATCATCTGTATTAGGTTTAAATGATAATCCCCATATTGCAAATGTCTTGCCAAATAGATCATCACCAAAGTGGCGCTTAACAAAAACAGGTAATTTCCTTTTTTGTTTTTCGTTAACCTGCTCTACTGCCTGTAAAATCTTGGGGGTATATCCGATTTGTTCAGAAGTGCGAATCAATGCCTGCACATCTTTGGGGAAACACGAACCGCCATATCCACAACCCGGATAAATAAAGTGATACCCAATACGTGAATCAGAACCAATGCCTTGACGCACATGTTCAATATCTGCCCCCAGCATTTCTGCCAGATTAGCAATTTCATTCATAAAACTAATTTTGGTTGCTAACATGCAATTAGCGGCATATTTTGTTAACTCCGCACTGCGGATATCCATAACAATCATGCGATCATGATTACGATTAAACGGCTCATACAGCTCTCTTATCACATCAATCACGCTGTCGTTATCACAGCCAATGATAATGCGTTCAGGACGCATACAATCAGCGACTGCGGCCCCTTCCTTCAAAAATTCAGGATTGGAAACAACATCGTATGGAATATTAGCTCCACGTTCAGCCAAAGTTGCTTGCATGACAGCTTTGACTTTATCCGCAGTTCCTACAGGAACGGTTGATTTATCAACCACCACTTTATAGTTATCCATATTCTCTGCAATAGTCCGAGCTACAGCAGTGACATATTGCAAATCGGCAGAGCCATCTTCATCAGGAGGTGTTCCTACGGCGATAAACTGTAATTTGCCATGTGCGACGCCAGCTTTAGCATCCGTTGTAAAGTTCAGACGCCCTTCCGCATAATTTTTTTTAACCAAGGATTCCAATCCCGGTTCAAAAATAGGAATATGGCCATTCTTCAAGTTTTCAACTTTTCTTGTATCAACATCAACACAAAGTACATCATGTCCGACTTCGGCAAACACGGTCGCTTGGACTAAGCCAACGTAGCCAATACCAAATACAGTAACTTTCATTTCACATCCTAAAGTACTAATAGATTATTTTTCAATCTGATCTTGCAAAGCCATAATCCAGTCTCTGAATGATTCTCCCAACTGCTTATGCTTCATACCATATTCAACAAACGCCTGCATATAACCCAATTTATTCCCACAATCATGACTGCGGCCTTTTAAGTGATACGCCTCAACCGGCTCCTTTTCCATCAGCATGGCAATGGCATCGGTAAGCTGAATTTCATCCCCCGCTCCTGGTGCTGTTTTTGCCAATAATGGCCAGATTTTCTCAGATAATACATAGCGACCGACAATGGAAAGGTTTGAAGGGGCTTCTTCTGGTTTAGGCTTTTCAACAACACGGGCAATTGGTTTACTGTCACCTGGTTGCAGGTTTTCTCCAAAGCAATCTACAATTCCATAATCAGAAACATTCTCAACAGGAACTGGTTCAACCAATATTTGACTTGTTCCGCTATCGTTAAAACGTGATAACATCTCACTCAAATTGTATTTCGATAAATCTGTACTGTACTCATCCAAGATAACATCCGGCAGAATAACAGCAAATGGTTCGTCCCCAATAAGTGGCTTAGCACATAACACCGCATGTCCCAATCCTTTAGCGATCCCCTGACGGGTCTGCATGATCGTCACATGATTAGGACAAATCGACTGGATTTCGTCCAAGAGCTGACGTTTCACTCTTTTCTCGAGAATTGCCTCTAGTTCGAAGCTGGTATCAAAATGGTTTTCTATAGAGTTTTTGGATGAATGTGTAACCAGAATAATTTCATTAATGCCTGCTTTAATACATTCATTGACAACGTATTGAATAAGTGGCTTATCAACCAGAGGCAGCATTTCTTTAGGAATAGCTTTAGTAGCTGGTAACATCCTGGTTCCCAAACCAGCAACAGGGATTACAGCTTTTTTTACTTTTTTGTTTATTACTGACATTACATAGTCTCCCACAGCTATGTTTATAGCTAAAAAACTCCTTTTGCAGCTATAACAATAGCACCAACTCTCTAAAAAATCGTATAAGTGAAAAATCGTATATGTGAAAAAAGTCACATACCTAAAAAAATAGTGCGCCAGAGTATACCAGCTAACACAGCCAGATATACAGTGAATAAAAATTTAATTATGGTTTCCATACTATGGTATTTACATAACTGATATATACACTCTGAATACACCTTTATATCAAATAGCTGTTAAATGAATTTTCTGAAGCATAAATAAGAGTACTCTCACTAAACATTGCAGCTACAGCCTGTATTCAGGTATTATTGATGGTAATCTAATCAATCATAACTATTTATACGAATATATATTTTACGCTTACATACCTTTACAGTATTAGTCATATTAACAACAACCTTTTTAATCTAACCGGAGTTATTTTGACAAAAATATGTCACTGTGGCAGCGGCTCACCTTTCGCATATTGCTGCGGCCCTTATATTGATAATCACTACCCTGCTCCAGATGCCGAATCTCTGATGCGTTCCAGATATAGCGCTTATGTGACGGAGAATGTCGATTATCTGATTACAACCTGGCATCCCGATTGTGAGGCAGAAACCTGGCGTTCAGAAATAGAACAAAGCTTTGTTGGTGTACAGTGGCTAGGGTTGAATGTAATCAACACAAATAAAGGGCAACATAATAACGAAGCCTACGTCGAATTTTCAGCTTGCTTTATTGAGCAGGAAAAGCAATATAGGCAATTGATACATGAGCGTTCTCGTTTTTTGCGTATTGACCAACATTGGTTCTATATAGATGGTGTTCGCCCTGAAACAGGACGCAATGATCCTTGCCCATGTGGTTCGGGCAAAAAATATAAAAAATGCTGTAGTTAAATCAATATTTAAATATTTTAAACACAACCATTCACACACAGTGAAAAACATTTGAGGATCACGTTATCCATGCAAAACGCAATTATACAAAAAAAAATCTTGCGTACAATTTGTCCTGATTCCAAAGGATTAATCGCGAAGATCACAAATATTTGTTACAAGCATCAATTGAATATTGTACAAAATAGTGAGTTTGTCGATCATCTCACTGGCCGCTTTTTCATGCGTACAGAGCTGGAAGGTATCTTTAATGATGAAATATTTCTGACAGACCTAGACGATGCTCTTCCTGTTGGCTCAAGTCGTGAATTGAATACAGCAGGTCGTCGTCGTATTGTCATCATGGTAACAAAAGAAGCCCACTGTATCGGTGATATATTAGTAAAGAGTGCTTATGAAGGATTGGATGTAGAAATAGCCGCTGTTATTGGCAACTATACCACCCTACAGCCATTGGTTGAGCAGTTTGATATTCCTTTCCATCATATCAGCCATGAAGGTTTGAGCCGGGAACAGCACGATGAAGCGTTAATGACGCAGATAGATCAATATAACCCTGACTATGTTGTACTCGCCAAGTACATGCGTGTTTTAACACCGGCATTCGTTCAGCATTACCCAAATCAAATTATTAATATTCACCACTCATTCTTACCAGCATTCATAGGAGCCCGTCCTTATCACCAAGCTTATGAGCGTGGGGTCAAAATCATTGGAGCCACTGCACATTATGTCAATGATAACTTAGATGAAGGCCCTATCATCACTCAGGATGTGATTAACGTGGATCATAGTTATACTGCTGAAGAGATGATGCGGGCAGGACGAGATGTCGAGAAAAATGTGCTAAGTAAAGCATTACACTCGGTTTTTTCTCAACGTGTGTTTGTGTATGGTAACCGTACTATTATTCTGTGATAAGTTAAGGGTATTTTTGTTAGATAACAGAGTGATTATTCGATAACAAAATACCCTAATGGAATGGTATTCGAGCATAAAGTTTAAAAAAACAGCGTTCAATACTTAATTTTCAAATAGCTACTTTACAGCGGCGGTTGATTTGATATTATGCCGTCCGCTGATAATGACAGTGTACGATTCAAAATTTGGTGGGGTTCCCGAGCGGCCAAAGGGAGCAGACTGTAAATCTGCCGTCACAGACTTCGAAGGTTCGAATCCTTCCCCCACCACCATCTAATTATGTCATCTTACCCATTCCTGAATAAAAACTACTGAAAGCAAGGACAAAGACCTTCGATCGAAGTTTTAATTGAGAATTGAACATAGCAAAGTGAGATTACGCACAGCACGTTAGCCGGAAGGTGAAAAACGAGAAATGGCGCATCATCCTTCCCCCACCATATCCTAAGGTACATTCCATTATTTGCATTTACTGTTAAAATTAACAGATATACTGCTTGGGGGAAGAACAATCTAGTTTACTCAATGAGCAAATGAATATCGTAAAATTACGTGTTCACCGGATACCAATAGCGGAGCTCTGGAGGATCTGCAATTTGCTCCGCTTATGCAATCGGTTACTCCATATCACTAACGGAGTCGATAAAACGATTTAACACACTTGAGTGGGATTTAGATTTATAAACGTAACACTGATTAACTGCATCAGCCCGTGATATTGGAATAAAGCCTAGGCTTTTTCCTTCCTCCAACGCACCAGAACGGGCATCTGTAATAAAAATATAATCTTTGGATTGAATGAAATTAAGACAGCACTCCATATTGTCCATTTGTCTTATATTAACTTTCTCTCCGTTCTTTATCATATCCTCTTCCAAATTCTTTATAAAATCGCTTTTATAGAGAACTGGATCACACAACCACGTTTTCTTTTTCAATAATTGAGTTAAATCACCATTAGCTTCATCTATTAACTCTTGACGGCAGCAAATACCTAAATTCTGCCTTTCAATTTTACGAACCAAGCTGAATCTATCACTGAGTATTTTTTCTGAGCTTAAAATTATCGTATTGCCCTCATAGTCAACTATTTCATCAATGTTATCATAACTAAAGCGTAATATATTAACTTGAGCATTATTTCTGTCTGCTGCTTTATAAAGTGAAATCAGATGTCTGTCTTTCCCCCAATCGTAGTAGATATTGACACTGTTACAAATAGTTCCGCTAAAGTGTTTCTTTGTAATTTCCTTTTCTTTCAAATAAAGTTCTTTTAGGTCATTATATAGTTCCACTCCATCTTTAGTCAGTATCATCCCAAACTTCTCCCTTTTAAATAAGCGCTTTCCTAACGTCGCCTCAAAGTCTTTAATTGATTTAGCGACTGGGGGAGTCGTACGGTTCATCACTCTTGCCGCTTTGCTTAAAGAACCCATTTCCACCACCGCCATGAATGCTTCTAATTTACGAGAAAAAAACATAATTCACCGTTCCTATGTAACTTGTGGCTAAAATAATTTCCTTGAAATGGCCTTCTCATCAGGTAACCGCTAAATCAAACTTGATATTGTGAAGGTATAATTTTGTACAATAAAAATAGCTATTTTTCAAATGGCATTTATATGTAATGCCAGCCCCTGATGCAAAAATGCGGTTCAGATGAACTATATTATTCACCTGTATCATGATGAATATTCCATCGTGAATATAAACCATTAATAAATATAAACATGGTCTACAAGTTCAATTTTCTATCAGAGATTGATTAACTCTTCTACTTTTTCATTAATTATTTTTTGTAATGCGTGACACAGAATAAATTTCAAGAATAAAAACACTCACCTAAAAATATAGTATCAGGTGTTGAATATAACAAAGAATGATTAATTAAATAAGTATTTATCCATTAATTCATCATTTGCTCATCATGTGTTTTTTAATATTTATCACTATTACATACTTTAAATTTGAGTAATAAGAGCATTATACTCAATATAACATTGCATATAAGAGTAAAATAGTGAAATATCAAGATAACCTACTTTAAATTATTATTTAATAAATGGTTACATCCTTTTTTATATCTGTTAAGATTAAAAAGATAAATATTCTATAGGTGATTATAACGGTATGAAATTTGTATCATTCAATATTAATGGCCTGCGGGCTCGCCCTCACCAACTTACTGCGATTGTTGAACAACATCAGCCTGACGTGATTGGATTACAAGAAACAAAAGTTCATGATGAGATGTTCCCTTTGGAAGAAGTTAGTAAACTTGGTTACCATGTCTTCTATCACGGTCAAAAATCCCATTACGGTGTGGCCCTGCTGACACGCCAGAAGCCAATTGAAGTTCAGAAAGGTTTTCCTACGGATGAGGATGATGCGCAGCGTCGTATTATCATGGCAAATATTGAAACACCTCTAGGCTCATTGACTGTAATTAATGGTTACTTTCCACAAGGTGAAAGCCGTGATCATCCGGTCAAATTTCCTGCAAAAGCAAAATTCTACCAAGATTTACAAACCTATCTGGAAAGAAAGCAATCCCCGGAATCCAATATTCTTATTATGGGAGATATGAATATCAGTCCGACTGATCTTGATATTGGGATCGGTGAAAATAACCAAAAACGCTGGTTGAAAACCGGAAAATGCTCTTTCTTACCGGAAGAAAAAGAGTGGATGGAACGCCTTAAAAATTGGGGGCTCATCGATACGTTTCGGGCACATCATCCTGAGATCAACGATCAATTCTCCTGGTTTGATTATCGCTCGAAAGGGTTTGACGATAACCGAGGGCTTCGCATTGACTTATTGCTTGCCAGTCGTCCATTAGCGGAAAAATGCCTTTCTGCTGGTATAGATTATGGTATCCGTAGCATGGAAAAACCATCTGATCACGCTCCTGTTTGGGCTGAATTTAAAATTTGATTCTCAAAATAATAATAAAATCCAGCACCGCTACGATTTCAGTGCTGGATTTTTCTTATGGTGCTTTAAATTGTATCGTTTTGACCTTATCTACCCAGCTTTGTCAGTCTTTGTTTTCTTCTTTTTACTCTTTTTCCCTTTCACGGGAACAGGGGGTAACTCCCTAAAAACTTTCAAATTTCGATACTGTTTTGCCTGCCAAATCAACTGCTGCAACGTTTCGTGAAGAGGCAACATAAAATCCTGATAGCGGACTTGCTTTTCACTGATTTGTGTTAGTTTTGACTCCCAATGCGCTGTCATATCGGGCAATACAGCCATATCAGGTAATACATGGATAAGCGCCCTCCCCGCAGGTGTTGCATGGATATAGCGCCCTTTTTTGTACAGAAATTCCCGTTTAAACAGTAATTCAATAATACCTGCTCTCGTTGCTTCTGTGCCCAGACCATCTGTTGCTCGTAACACTTTTTTTAGTGCTTTATCCTGTACAAATCGGGCAATTCCTGTCATAGCAGACAATAAAGTCGCATCAGTAAAAGGACGCGGTGGTTGAGTCTGCCTCTCCACCACTTCTCCTTTTTCACATAAGAGTTCATCACCTTTGGTAACAACAGGCAGCGGCGTGCCTTCATTTTCCTCATCTCGCTCTTTATTACCCAATAAGGTTCTCCAGCCAGCTTCTGCCAGAAAACGAGCTTTTGCTATGAATTTTCCACCTGCAATGTCAAGCTCGATCGTACACTTGCGGAATACCGCATCCGGGAAAAACTGCATCAAGTACTGTCTGGCAATCAATCCATAAATATGGTGTTCATTTTCTGTCAGATTAATCTGGCTGCTTCGGGCTGTGGGAATAATCGCATGATGGGCATCTACCTTTTTATCATCCCAACAGCGGTTCTTTTTCTCTGTATCCAACGCATCCTGTGGTAATAAATGTGTATGAACTGAAATGGCATTTAAGACAGCCTGACGCCCTGCAAAATGCTCTTCCGGCAAGTAACGACAATCAGAACGTGGATAAGTGATCAATTTATGCGTTTCATAAAGTCGCTGACAAATATCTAATACACCCTGAGCACTTAAACCAAAACGCTTAGCTGCTTCAATCTGTAATGAAGAGAGTGAAAATGGTAACGGTGCCGTTTCTGATTCCCGTTTATCCTGATACGCAGTAACATAAGCAGGTTGCCCCGTAATGCGCGCTACAACATGCTCTGCTAAAGGCCGATGGATAATCCGGCCCTCTTCATCCTGAAAATCAATACAGGATTCACTGGGTTGCCATACAGCCGTAAACCGTTCTTCTTTCGGAGTAACAATATAAGCTTTAACCTCAAAGAAATTTTTCGGTACAAAATGCTCTATTTCCTCATCACGACGAACAACCAATCCCAGAACAGGAGTCTGAACACGTCCGACAGATAACACCCCTTGATAGCCGGCATTCTGCCCTAGCAATGTATAGGCACGGGTCATATTAATGCCATAGAGCCAGTCCGCTCTAGCTCTGGCGAGTGCTGAAACACATAGAGGAATAAATTCTCGATTACTCCTTAAACGCTCAACCGCTTTAAGCACCGCCTGTGGATTTAAATCGTTGATCAGGCAGCGTTGGACATTTTGCTTTTTATTATTATCCAAATGCAAAAAATCCAATACTTCATCCACCAGTAATTGACCTTCACGATCAGGATCTCCGGCATGAATAATTTCATCAGCCCTTTCCAGAAGAGATTTAATCGTATTAAGTTGTTTGGCAACCGCTACTCTTGGTTTCAACTGCCATTTTTCAGGAATGATCGGTAAATCAGCCAATACCCAACGTGCATAACGGCTATCATAAGCATCTGGCTCAGACTGCTCTAACAGATGGCCTACACACCAGGTAACAAATTGGTTATTACCACACTCAATAAACCCATCTCCCCGACGATGAGGTTTTGGTAAAACATCGGCAATGGCTCGTGCCAGGCTAGGTTTTTCTGCAATAAAAAGACGCATGGAATTATTCAAAACTTCAATCAATACTTTGTTTGAGCGTGGTTCAGTCAGTTCATCTACGGCAATCAAACTAAAAAAGTGGATTGATGCGGCGGCTTTCATCTTCCCCACCACATCTGATCCACAGCATCTGGCAATATCACCAGTCACTTTAGCAATCACTTTAGAAATAACTGACAAAACCCGTTAAATCTGGTGTTGAACCTTTCGTCGGAGCTTTAAGTTCCGGTGTGCCCAAATAGAGGAATCCAACAATTTTGTCATTTTCCTCACAGCCCAAACCCGCTCTGACTGTCGGATCTTCAGTCCAGGAGCCAGAACGCCATATTCCGCCAAACCCCTGAGCTACCGCAGCCATTTGCATAGCATGAACTGAACAACCTGCCGCCACAACTTGTTCCCAGACGGGCACTTTTGCATGTTCAACAACGTTGGCAATAACAGTAATAATCATAGGTGCTCGATAAGGTGCGTTTTTTGCTTTTTCCACCACATCTTCACCCATAGCACCGTCAATTGCTGATTTTTCGAGCAAACAGCTGAATTTATCAATCCCTTCCCCCTGCATCACAATAAAATGCCAGGGACGCAATGATCCATGATCTGGTGCTCGCATTCCTGCCGCAAAAATATGTTGCAATGCCTCTCCTTCCGGAGCTGGCGCGATTAAACGTGAAACAGAACGACGATTCAATAAAAGTTCCAAAGCATTCATAATTTCCTCCTGAATAAGATAACCTATCACGATCTGACATTCTCTGTTGATTCATTACTGAATGAAAGAGTAGATGTTATTATTTTTTCAATCATTCCCGTGATTTCCAGCTGACATTTATCAACCAGCTGATTAGGATAATCCTATTTGACCCCATAACTGGAGACGATATGCGTACTTTATGGAAGTTTATAGCAGCAATATTTAAATGGAGTTGGAAACTGCTAAATTTCGTTCGCCAATTTATTTCCAACCTGATTTTTATCCTATTAGTTGTATTAGTCACCACTGGTGTTCTCATATACAAAGAACAGTTCCGCTTAAGCAATGATTATAGTGGGGCATTATATGTCAACTTATCCGGTATCGTTGTTGATCAAGTGTCTGTTCTCAATCCACTGGATAAGCTCGGACGGGATCTTGTTGACTCCTCCAGCAACCGTTCACAACAAACCTCTGTGTTCGATATTGTTGATAGTATCCGACGGGCGAAAAGTGACCCTAAAATTACCGGTATGGTATTGAAGTTAGATGACTTTATTGGTGCCGATCAGTCTTCTATGAGCTATATAGGCAAAGTCATCAATGAATTTAAGGCTTCAGGTAAACCAGTTATTGCCATCGGGAATAACTATAGCCAAGCACAATATTATTTAGCCAGTTACGCAAATAAAATATTCCTTGCTCCACAAGGAAGTGTGTCCCTTCATGGCTTCTCAACCAACCATTTGTTCTATAAATCATTATTAGAAAATCTGAAAATTTCTACCCACATTTTCCGTGTTGGTACATACAAATCAGCAGTAGAGCCAATGATGCGGAATGATATGTCAGATGATGCCCGCAAAGCAGATACTCTCTGGCTTAATGAACTTTGGAACAATTACCGACAAGTTATCGCCACCAACAGGAAAATACCTCTTGACCAGGTACTTCCTGATCCTTCCACGTTTATTGAAAAATTCCGTAAGGCTGGAGGAAACGGTGCACTCTATGCATTTCAAAACGGTTTAGTCGATAAAATTGCATCTCTGAATGTCATTGAAAAGAAACTGATACATCAATTTGGTTGGGATAAACAAAATCAGCATTTCAACTACATCAGCATTAATGACTATATTGCTAAACAGCCAGTCCAAAATAGTTATCAAAACAATGGTAACATTGCGGTGATCATGATTGAAGGTACAATCATGGACGGTAAACAGTCCAATGACATAGCAGGTGGTGATACAATCGCAGCACAACTGCGAGAAGCACGTATGAATCCAAAAATCAAAGCCATTATATTACGTGTAAACAGCCCTGGCGGCAGTATCAGCGCATCTGAGCTGATCCGCAGTGAACTCATGGCAATTCGGGAAGGTACTGATGAAAATGGTAAAAAGGTCAATCAGAAACCAATCGTTGTTTCAATGGGGGGTCTGGCGGCATCAGGGGGATACTGGGTATCCACGCCAGCTAACTACATTATTGCATCACCAAATACTTTAACCGGCTCCATTGGTGTTTTCGGTGTCTTCAATACCTTTGAAAAAAGCCTGGATCATCTTGGTGTGAATACAGATGGAGTTTCAACACATCCACTGTCTGATATTTCATTAACAAAAGGTATAAACCCTCTGTTTTCTGACGTTATGCAATTGTCGATTGAAAACGGCTACAACCAATTTATCGGGCTGGTAGCAAATTCCCGGCATAAATCAGTAGATGAGATTAAGAACATCGCCGAAGGTCGTGTCTGGAGTGGTAGTGATGCTAAAAAGAATGGCTTGGTCGATCAATTAGGTGATTTCGATGATGCGGTGAAGAAAGCTGTTGAATTAGCCGACCTCAAAACAGCATCATTAGACTGGATGCAACCAGAGCTTTCCTTCACTGAAAAACTTATGCTGGAGTTTTCTTCATCTGCTCAGGCAATTATGCCAAATATTCTGCAATCAGTGCTGCCAGCATCATTTGCTCAGGCTGCACAAGATATGAAACAGCAAGCAATATTTTATAATCGCATGAACGATCCGCAGAATATTTATGCGTTCTGCCTGAATTGCGAGAATATCCGCTAGAAAGTTATTACTAAAATGCGATAACAGTTATACCCAAAAGCCTGATCCTTATATATCAGGCTTTTTTTATTCCATATACCTCCTATAATCGGCTGAATATTTTTATCAGGTACTGTTATTGGGGTACTTCCATGCAGAAGAAATCTATCTATGTTGTTTATACAGGTGGCACAATTGGGATGCGGCATTCTCCCAATGGTTACATTCCTGTCTCTGGTCACTTACAACGGCAACTTGCACAGATGCCGGAATTCCACCGTCCAGAAATGCCAACGTTCACGATCCGTGAACATCATCCTCTTATTGATTCTTCTGACATGAGTCCGGATGATTGGGGGATTATCGCCAACGATATTTACCAGAATTACCATGATTACGATGGTTTTGTGATCCTGCATGGTACAGATACCATGGCTTTCACTACCTCAGCACTCTCTTTCATGTTTGAAAACCTAAGCAAACCCGTTATCGTGACAGGGTCGCAAATACCTTTAGAAGCACTGCGTTCAGATGGTCAGACAAATTTACTGAATGCTCTGTACCTGGCAGCTAATTATCCCGTTAACGAAGTTAGCTTATTTTTTAACAATAAATTGTTTCGAGGGAATAGAACAGTTAAAGCCCACGCCGATGGTTTTAACGCCTTTTCATCTCCCAACTGCCCTCCACTCATTGAAGCGGGGATCAATATCCGTACATTTAATACTGCTCCCATACCAACCGCTCATGGCAATTTTATCGTACATCAAATCAAATCACAGCCAATCAGCGTTGTAACTATCTATCCGGGATTATCCTGTCAGGTGGTTGAAAATATCCTGATGCAACCTGTCAAGGCGCTGATTTTACGCTCTTATGGTGTTGGTAATGCCCCACAGCGCTCCGATTTGTTAAAAATCTTAAGAGAAGCGACTGAACGAGGCATCATTGTGGTCAATTTAACACAATGTATCTCTGGAAGAGTCAATATGGAAGGTTATGCCAATGGCCATGCGCTAGCTACATCAGGCGTGATCAGCGGCTATGATATGACTTTTGAAGCAGCACTGACCAAACTACACTACTTGTTGAGTCAGCACTACGAAGCCGAAGAAATCCGCTCGCTAATGCAGCAGAATCTACGCGGAGAATTGAGCTACTCCGACAAATAAAAAATAAATCGAGGAATATAATGAAAACCGCATTATTACTTATCGATCTACAAAATGACTTCTGCACAAGTGGTACTCTGGCGGTCAAGGAAAGCGAAGAAGTTATCGAAATGGCAAATAAAGCTATTGAATTGTGTCAGCAACACAACATCACCATTATCGCAACGCAGGATTGGCATCCATCCGATCACATGAGTTTTGCCGTCAATTCTGGTCAGCTTGTCGGTGAGTTGGGGGAACTAAATGGTATCCCTCAGATATGGTGGCCTGTGCATTGTGTACAGGGACAATTGGGTGCAGACTTCCATCCAGCGCTGAATCAGTCTGCTATCCAGAAAATTTTTCGTAAAGGCGAAAATTCGCAAATAGATAGCTATAGCGCATTCTTTGATAACGATCATAAAAATGCTACCAGACTACATGGTTGGCTATCAGAGCAACATATCAATCGCCTGTTGATTCTGGGAATTGCCACTGATTACTGCGTAAAATTTACGGTCTTAGATGCTTTAGCACATGGGTATGAAACTTACGTGATCGTTGAGGGTTGCCGTGGAGTCAATATTCAAGCGGATGACAGCCAACGAGCCATTGAAGAAATGACAGCCAAAGGTGCCAAGTTAACTTCATTGAATGAAATAACAACGCTTTTTTAAGTTATTTCGTATGAAAAAGAAAAAATTATCTTAACCTATAGGTTGCTATAAATTTTTCTGAATATACCTGAAATCAACCTCGTCTTTTTATTGCAGACTCATTAAAAAGAGCGAGGTTATTATTTTAGCTTTTTGGCTCATTCTTCTTCTGACTGAGGTTTTAACTTAGCAACCATTTCTGATTGGAATATAGCCTTCAGTTCTTGCTTGCTTTTTATCGTAATTTGGCCATCCGTGCCAATCGTCATATGTTCAGGATCATGATTATGCCTGGCTTGCCAAAGCATCACCATTTGCAAACTATGTTCTTTCTGCTCTGGTGTTAATGGAACGCCATCTTGCCATTTGCCCAATTCAACAGCCTGAACTAATCGTTGATAAATCTCAGGTGTCATGGCAGAGAGTAAATCATCCAACTTCATCGACATTTCCTTACGGCTACATATTTTAGCTGAATCGATTCTAATTTAGTTACCAATTCATTTTGCTTATATTTATTTAAAAACACTTGCATTTGTTAAAAAACACCCGGAGTCATGATATTAACCTGCTGTTTCTTCTCCTGTTTCCTTATCAATAAACCATAAGGCAACCGAATTAATACAAAAGCGCTCTCCGGTAGGTTTAGGGCCATCAGGGAAAACATGCCCTAAATGTGCCTGACAATGACTGCAACGCACTTCTATTCGATGCATATTATGGGAGTAATCATCAATATATTTGATGGATTTATCATTGATTGGCTGGTAAAAACTTGGCCATCCACATCCAGAATCAAACTTAGTATCAGAAAAAAATAATGGCTGATGACAACACAAACAATGATAAATGCCACTTTTTTTGTTGTGCAACAGTTTTCCTGAAAATGGCGGCTCAGTACCTGCTTCCTGCGTGACATAACGCTGCATTTCACTAAGCTGCTCCAGAGAAACGGAGATATTTTTAGCCATGGAAACCACCTTTTGAGGCCAATATTTTCAATTAAAAAACACCGAAAACAACAAAAAGCAAATATTAGAATGTTAAAAGGCATTCTAACGCATTCAACATAATGATTTACTTTACTAATTGTGATAAGTCTCACATATCTAACCAATGATAACTTTAAATATCTCTTTATACCCCGATAATGATGGGCGTAGAGCTTGTTACGGTTGAATAGCGAGCATTCAGATAGTGGTTTCTAAATTGATCTTTTTCAATTGTTGACACGATTCCGCTTGACGACTGACAAGATTTTGGTAACTTTAGAAATAACTTTTAATTCACTAAAAAATAGCTGGTGGAATACTATGACTATCAAAGTAGGTATTAACGGTTTTGGTCGTATTGGCCGTATTGTTTTCCGTGCTGCACAAGAGCGTTCTGACATTGAAATCGTTGCAATCAATGACCTGTTAGATGCAGATTACATGGCTTACATGCTGAAATATGATTCAACCCACGGCCGCTTCAACGGCACTGTTGAAGTTAAAGACGGTCATCTGGTTGTTAACGGCAAAACCATCCGCGTTACATCTGAAAGAGATCCAGCTAACCTGAAGTGGGACGAAGTAGGTGTTGATGTTGTTGCTGAAGCAACCGGCATTTTCCTGACTGACGAAACTGCACGTAAGCACATCACTGCTGGCGCGAAAAAAGTTGTTCTGACTGGCCCATCTAAAGACAGCACTCCAATGTTTGTTATGGGTGTCAATCACAATGCCTATGCAGGCCAGGACATCGTTTCCAACGCATCCTGCACAACCAACTGCCTTGCCCCGCTAGCTAAAGTTATCAATGATAAATTTGGTATCGTTGAAGGTTTGATGACAACTGTTCACGCAACAACTGCGACTCAGAAAACGGTTGATGGCCCTTCTGCAAAAGACTGGCGTGGTGGCCGTGGTGCGGCACAAAACATCATTCCATCATCTACCGGTGCTGCAAAAGCAGTAGGTAAAGTTATTCCAGAACTGAACGGCAAACTAACCGGTATGTCTTTCCGTGTACCTACTCCTAACGTTTCTGTTGTTGACCTGACTGCACGTCTGGAAAAACCAGCGACTTATAAAGAAATCTGTGAAGCAATCAAAGAAGCGGCTGAAGGCGAACTGAAAGGCATTCTGGGCTATACTGAAGATGATGTTGTTTCTACCGATTTCAATGGCGAAAAACTGACCTCTGTGTTCGATGCAAAAGCGGGTATCGCTCTGAACGACAACTTCGTAAAACTGGTTTCTTGGTATGACAACGAAACTGGTTACTCTAACAAAGTTCTGGATCTGATTGCTCATATCTCTAACTAATTGAACTTTCAACGGTTGTTTAATAAGCCACCTTTACAGGTGGCTTTATTTCCCCTCTCTTCCGCAATAAGCTATCCTTGCCTTCACCAATTATCCAATTCAGGTTTATATAAGGTCATGTAGATGCTTGATAAAATTTTCTCATTACCGATTGTAAAACAAATATCTCCTTATATCAGTCAAAGGAATATTGATGAATTCCCGCTGATTGTGATTTCTCATCCCAAAATCCGGGGTGCAATCAGTATCCAGGGCGCTCATCTTATGGCATGGCAACCCTGCGGTGAAAAACCTGTATTATGGTTAAGCAATAATACAAAACTCCGCGAGGGTACAGCCATTCGTGGTGGTATCCCCATCTGTTGGCCTTGGTTTGGCTCTCTGGGCACACCAAGTCATGGTTTTGCCCGGATATTACCGTGGGAATTCAAAGCTCATCATGAAAATGAGAATGGTGTGATTTTGATGTTCACACTACAAGATAGCGCATACACAAAACAATTGTGGTCACATGAATTCACACTTATTGCCCGTTTTAAATTGGGGAAGACTTGCGAAATAGAGCTGGAATCTCACGGAGATTATCAAGTCACTTGTGCCCTACACTCTTACTTCAATATCAGTAACATCAATCAAATCCGGGTCAGCGGGTTAGGTAATCACTTTATTGATACTGTTACAAACAGAGAGCAATACACTAATGAAGACTTGCGCTTCCAAGGAAGAACGGATCGCATTTATACAGAGCCAGAGAATTTCAGTCTGATTAGGGATGAGTTATGGAAACGTACCATTGAAATTCACCATTATCACCATAGTGATGTAGTCTGCTGGAATCCCGGTGCTGAGCTAGCGAGTAGCATGCAAGATATCAGTAAGGAAGGCTATAAGAACATTGCCTGCGTTGAAACTGCACGTATCAACACCCCTCAACCTTCTAAAAATGGTTCTCCAGGCAGACTTGCTACCGTTATTCGTTGCCGCCAAAATAAAAGTTGAGTCTGGTAATGTGTGGGTTCTGAACAGGCATTTATTCCGTACAGAACTTCGCACAAAACTCTGCACGAACAAATGCCTGTCTAAAAACTGATGCTACTCTACAACGACCGGGACACGTCTGGCCAAAGCACATAGCAGTTCATAACCAATCGTTCCGGCTGACTCTGCGACTTCATCCACCGGTAATTTTTCACCCCATAATTCGACTGAACTGCCAATTGTTGCCAGTGGGCATGGAGTCAGATCAACCGACATCATGTCCATTGATATAGCACCCAATAAGCGAGTACGGATACCATCAACAATAATCGGCGTTCCTGTTGGTGCATGTCGTGGATAGCCATCAGCATAACCACATGCTACTGTTCCCACACGAGTCATACATTGGGTGGTATAGCGGCTGCCGTAACCAATATTCTCTCCTTTGGCAAGATCATGAACCGCAATGATTTCACTTTTTAAACTCATCGCTGGTCTTAAGCCTACATCCGCAATATCACGCCACTTCCCACTGGGAGATGCACCATACAGAATAATTCCAGGTCTGACCCAATCACCATGTGTTTGCGGATGCCATAAGACTGCCCCAGAATTAGCCAGACAGTGAGGGAGTGAATTCATATTCAGCCGATTAACAACGGTGAATTGCCCATCAACACCAATTTCATTATCGGAATTAGCGAAATGCGTCATTAAAGTCACTGAATTAATATTTTTTATCCCATTTGCCATTGAAACTATCTGCGGATATTCGTCTGGGGTAAATCCCAGACGATTCATACCACTATTAAGTTTCAAATAAATATCGATGGGCTTATCTAATTCCGCTTCTTCCACCGCCTTGAGTTGCCAATGGCTCTGCACTGTGGTTGTCAGGTCATATTGATTAATTATCTGCAAATCTTCAACTTTGAAGAAGCCTTCCAACAACAGGATTGGCCCCTGCCACCCCTGCTCTCTCAAGTAAATAGCTTCATTCATATCAAGCAGTGCAAATCCATCCGTCTGCTTAAGTGATTGCCATATTCTGTCCAACCCATGCCCATATGCATTCGCTTTCACTACCGACCAGATTTTACTATTACCGACTTTTTGGCGGATAACAGCTAAATTATGACGAAATACGTCGAGATGGATGGTTGCCAAAATAGGACGTGGCATGATGGCCTCTTTTAATTTACTTTACGCGGTATGTAAACGATGCTTCGTCCGAAGTACTTTTGTATTAAATCCATTGATATATCTGAATACAGAGAGATCATCTGCCGCAATTTCAAGCTTCCTACCAGAGATTAAGTCAGATAATAATTTTCCTGAACCACAGGCCATCGTCCAGCCTAATGTTCCATGCCCGGTATTTAAATAAAGATTAGGATATTTGGTTGGACCAACAATGGGAGTGCCATCCGGTGTCATTGGTCGTAATCCGGCCCAGAATGAGGCTTCAGTAATATTGCCACCATTATGGTAAAGATCCTCTACTACCATTTTGAGTGTTTCACAACGGCTTTTCAGCACATTCAGGTTAAAACCAACGACTTCTGCCATTCCTCCAACGCGAATTCGATTATCAAAGCGGGTAATGGCTATTTTGTAAGTTTCATCCAATACTGTTGAAGCAGGTGAGCGCATTTCATCCATTATCGGCATTGTTAGCGAATAACCTTTCATTGGATAAACCGGAATTGTGACAAGATCTTTCAATAATTCAGTAGAATAGGCACCCATTGCTATAACATACTGATCCGCTGTCATGATGCCATTATCACACTGAATACCTGTTATCTTATCGCCATCCACCAGAATTTGTTTCACCTGCCGGTTAAACACAAATCTGACACCCGCTTTTTCTGCCATTTTTGCTAATTCTTTTGTAAAGATTTGGCAATCACCGGTTTCATCATTAGGAAGCTGTAATCCTCCCGTTAATTTATGGGAAACATAAGCGAGTGCAGGCTCTGCTGATGCTAATTGATCTGAGGTTAGTAGCCGATAAGGAACGCCTTCCTGCTCTAACACCGCAATATCATTAACCGCATTATCAAACTGCTTGTTAGTTCTGAACAATTGTAGCGTACCACCTTGACGCCCTTCATATTGGATACCTGTATCCACTCTCAATTGTTTAATGCAGTCACGACTATATTCGGCCAAACGCACCATTCTGCTTTTGTTCATAGCATAATGGTCTGCATCACAATTACGCAGCATTTGCCACATCCAGCGTAACTGAAATAGTGAGCCATCAGAACGAATAGCCAATGGGGCATGTCGTTGAAACACCCATTTTATTGCTTTTAATGGGATCCCCGGTGCCCCCCAAGGTGCTGCATACCCGGGTGAAATCTGCCCGGCATTACTTGCGCTCGTTTCTTCAGCAACACTATGCTGACGATCAACAACGATAACCTCATGGCCTTCCTGAGCCAGATACCAGGCACTAGTGACGCCAATAACGCCACTACCTAAAATAAGGACCTTCATTCTGCCCCCTATTGGTGAGTAATATACGCAAGCATAATATGCTAAACATGAAAATCCAATACAGAACAATAGACTATAAAGTGATTAGTTGAATTTTAGGATTCAAGTCACAATTTAATTACAAAATAATGACGGATACCATCTCTCAAATCATGAGAAAAATATTAAAATAACTTTAAATACAACATATTAAAAAAGAATTAAATGCTATTAATTTCTTATATTAGTATCTTAAAAAGTGTTTTTCTCGGCAAAAAGAAACATTTTATTCACATTTTGTGAATTTATTTAAAACCTTATTTTTATTTTATTTCAGAATAAAAATCTTAATCAATATAAACTAAGCAGAATAATAATTTAAAAATTTGAATTTTACAGTTTGGAGGGGTCAATACTGATTAAAAGGCAAAAATACCATGATATAGGTATGGTGATAAAATGAACTAAAAAGAGGCGAACTGCATAAAGCAGCACGCCTTTAAAGAATAGCTTAGACAATGAACTAGATTGGTGATGGATTTGATCAGCCTTGACGAGCTTCCGTTAACTCATTGAACATGATGCCCTGCATTCCATGCCAAATAATCCCACTTTCTTTACCATAATTGCGCACACATGCCATAATTTTGTCATAGGTCTGTTCCTGACATAGTACACTCAATTGCTGATAGAAATTTAAAGCGAGCTTACGAGCATCAGGATTCGAGAAATAATAACGACCGACACGAGTATAAAGCCCTTTCAGTCCGTTAATAATCAAACCATAAATCGGGTTCCCTGACGCAAACGCCAATCCACGGAAAATGTCATAGTCCACGGAACTGAAAGATTCAGCAGTATCCTCTACGTTGTTCTTTTCCGCCAATACTTCCAATGATTTTTCCGGATGGTGCCTGAATGCCGTACGAATAAAAATAGCTGCAATATTAGTGCGGACTGACAGTAAATTATCGACTAACTGAGGCACACGATCATGATCCAGACGCGCCAGAGTCTCCAGAATATTAAGGCCGGATGTTTCCCAGAAATTATTGACCTTTGTTGGTTTTCCATGCTGAATAGTCAACCAGCCATCACGTGCAAGGCGTTGTAACACTTCACGTAAAGTAGTTCGGGTGACACCGATTAATTCAGATAACTCACGCTCTGCTGGCAGTATGGAGCCTGGTGGAAAGCGATTATTCCATATACTTTCAATAAGATACTCTTCCGCAAAACTCGCAGGACTCTGAGCCTTAATTACCATATTTTAACTATTCCAAAGCAGTTTTCTTAGCTAATAATAGGCACTGATCATACCAGAATGCATCTGATCGACATAGTTACATAGTAAGTAAACCACGAAAGAGTGAAAGAGGTCATAAAAAAATATAATTATTATCTGATTAATTATGAGTTTATCCCCTTAAATTAGTACTGTTTAGAGCGTACTATGATTCTTTAGAATCGTCCATGTATCCATGAAGAGGAATGTTAATAATAATGGAAATCAGTATCCGACGCGCAGTGGTGAAAAACTTTCTCGGCAATTCTCCGGACTGGTACAAGCTGGTCATCATTGTTTTTCTTATTATCAATCCACTGACCTTTTTCTTTGTCAGTCCTTTTATTGCTGGCTGGATGCTCGTTGTTGAATTTATTTTCACGCTGGCGATGGCTTTAAAATGTTATCCTCTGCAACCCGGAGGATTACTCGCTATTGAAGCCGTTATCATCGGTATGACTTCACCAAAACAAGTAGGGCATGAGATAGCCAACAATCTGGAAGTGATCTTGCTACTGATTTTCATGGTTGCCGGCATTTACTTCATGAAACAGCTATTATTATTTGTTTTCACTAAGCTACTGCTAAGTATTCGTTCCAAAAAAATGCTGGCACTGGCATTCTGCCTGGCAAGTGCATTCTTATCCGCTTTCCTTGATGCCCTGACGGTTATCGCCGTTGTTATCAGTGTATCTGTCGGTTTTTACTCCATCTATCACCGCTACCTTTCCAGCGCTAGCCAAAACGACAATACAGAACTCAGCGATGACAAATTCATTGATAATGAAGATAAAAAGCAGACGCTGGAGCAATTTCGGGCATTTTTACGCAGCCTGATGATGCATGCCGGAGTCGGTACAGCGCTAGGTGGCGTAATGACCATGGTCGGCGAACCACAGAACCTAATCATTGCCAAACACGTTGGCTGGGACTTCATGACATTCTTTATCCGTATGTCGCCCGTTACTGTCCCTGTCTTTATTTGTGGTCTGTTGCTCTGCCTGCTGGTTGAACATTTCAAGCTGTTCGGTTATGGCGCTGAGTTACCTGAGCGCGTCCGTTCCGTTTTGGAAGATTATGCCCAGAAAGCGAGTGAAAAACGTACACGCCAAGAAAAAACTCAGCTTGTGGTTCAGGCTTTAATTGGTATCTGGCTGATTGTGGCTCTGGCTTTCCATTTAGCGGAAGTGGGATTAATTGGCTTATCAGTCATTATTCTGGCCACTGCATTTTGTGGTATCACTGAAGAGCATGCTTTAGGCAAAGCCTTCGAAGAAGCCTTACCATTTACTGCGTTATTAACTGTTTTCTTTTCTGTGGTTGCCGTTATTGTTGATCAGCAACTGTTTTCGCCGTTTATTCAATTTGTACTGCAATCTTCACCTGCTTCACAGCTCTCACTATTCTATCTGTTTAATGGTCTGCTCTCTGCGGTATCTGACAACGTATTCGTAGGTACGGTTTATATTAATGAAGCCTTAAACGCTCTCAAAAATGGCCTCATTTCACAACAGCAATATGAATTTCTGGCTGTAGCTATCAACACAGGAACTAACTTACCCTCAGTGGCAACACCGAATGGACAAGCAGCGTTCCTGTTCCTGCTGACATCAGCCCTGTCGCCATTAATTCGCTTATCTTATGGTCGCATGGTTATCATGGCATTGCCTTACACCATTGTGATGACATTAGTAGGATTATTGTGTGTCGAATTTTTGCTACTTCCGGTTACTGAATATCTCGTCAAAATCGGTTGGGTTATCCCACTATAATTAATAAAATTTATTAATTACTGAAATTTATTTTTTTGCGATTTGAAAAACGGCAAAATAAGTAACTAATTATATTCAAGATATGGGAAAAGAAGCATGTTTCATTTTTTAAAACGGAGTTCCCAAGGGCGAAGTGCATGGTTATTGATGGCGCTAACCGCTCTTATATTAGAAGCTATTGCGCTCTATTTTCAGCATGTTATGCAACTACAACCTTGTGTAATGTGCATTTATGAGCGTGTTGCTCTATTTGGTATTTTGGGAGCAGCACTATTGGGAGCTATTGCCCCCAAAACCCCGTTACGTTGGCTCGCTATTTTACTGTGGCTTTATAGTGCATGGCGCGGATTACAACTGGCATGGGATCATACCATGATGCAGTTAGACCCTGGCCCTTTTAACACTTGTGAATTTTTTGCCAGATTCCCATCATGGTTACCACTGAATGAATGGCTACCTTCGGTATTTCAAGCTCTTGGTGATTGTTCAATGAAACAATGGTCATTTCTGACATTAGACATGCCGCAATGGTTAATTGGTATTTTTACCGCTTATTTACTGGTGGGTATTTTAGTTCTAATCATCCAGTTCTTCCCGGTTCAGAATAAATACTAAGGATAAAAATGACTTTCTCCCCCATGTGGGGAGATATAAAGCATTTTTCGCTAACTCTGATTGATAATCCCTTTTCATCCGCTATCATTGTTCCCTTTTCATGTTCTCCGCCATAAAATCATCATCATTTTTTAAAGGCCTTTAGCCGAACAGCTATCAGAAACAGTAAGAACAATCAGAGATGAACACTCAAAAAGAACAGTATAATTTCAATAAATTACAAAAGCGTCTGCGTCGTGATGTGGGCCAAGCCATTGCAGATTTCAACATGATCGAAGAAGGTGATCGCATCATGGTCTGCCTTTCTGGTGGCAAAGACAGCTACACTCTGCTGTCCATTTTGCAGAATCTGCAAAAAAGCGCCCCCGTTAATTTTTCCCTTGTAGCAGTTAATTTGGATCAAAAACAACCGGGTTTTCCTGAACATATACTGCCGGCTTATCTGGATGAACTGGGAATTGAGTATAAGATTGTTGAAGAAAATACCTACGGTATTGTTAAAGAAAAAATTCCTGAAGGAAAAACAACCTGCTCTCTGTGCTCCCGTTTACGCCGGGGTATTTTGTACCGCACAGCGACTGAGTTAGGTGCCACCAAAATTGCATTGGGGCACCATCGCGATGATATCTTACAAACTGTCTTTTTGAATATGTTTTATGGCGGCAAATTAAAAGGTATGCCCCCAAAATTGATCAGTGATGATGGTAAGCACATTGTGATCCGCCCACTTGCTTACTGCCGGGAAAAAGATATCGAACGCTACGCTGAAGCTAGAGCATTTCCAATCATTCCTTGTAACTTGTGTGGCTCACAACCTAACCTACAACGTCAGGTCATTAAAGATATGCTGCGTGACTGGGATAAACGCTATCCGGGCCGTATTGAAACCATGTTCCGTGCCATGCAAAATGTGGTTCCATCACATCTTAGTGACTTTAATCTGTTCGATTTCAAAAGCATTAATCATGACAGTGAAATTATTGATGGTGGAGATTTGGCTTTTGATCGGGAAGAGCTACCGATACAGCCTGCTATCAGCCCCGATGAACAGATTGATTTTCAAGCAGAACGATTGGATGTCATCGAAATCAGATAATGACAAAAAAACGGCCGATGCTAATTTTAGCATCGGCACAACACGTCAATTACTCTGTATAAACTCAATATGAGAAACACTACAATTATGGATATGGAGCACAACGTTCATCGCTCAACGTTGTATTCACCTGCACGGTTATAATGCCTTAACTGTAGATCCAGATTATTGATATATCTCAAACTGAATGGGATTAACCGTTTGATTTAGGGAAAGTGGATATGAAACACCGATTTCCTTATACCTCATAGCACCCTATAACCATTTGCTGCGCCTTAACCACCAGGTGAAAGCAGCAATCAATAACGACAATAACAGGCTGAATAAACCAAACCCGAACTTATATTCATTCCCTGGGATCCCGCCAAGATTAACGCCAAACAACCCGGTTAAAAAGGTACTGGGTAAAAATATCATTGTTAACAAAGACATCATGTAAATACGGCGGTTCATAGCATCTGCCATAATAGAAGTGATCTCATCCGCAAGAACAGCCGTCCTGGCAATGCAGCCATCCAGATCATCTAGCCCACGCCCTAAGCGATCAGAAATTTCCTGCATCAGATGACGCTCCTCATCACTCATCCAGGGCAATTTTTCACTGGCTAAACGCATAAAGACATCGCGCTGTGGTGCCATATAACGACGCAGAACAATTAATTGCTTACGCAATAACACTAACTCACCTCGTCCGGGAATTTTCTGTTCCAGAATGCCATCCTCAAACTCAATCAAGTTATCATGCAACGCGTCAATAAAATCGTTCACTTCATCGGTAATAGAGTCCGCTATTTCAACCAACCAATGTCCCGTATTTTTTGCGCCTATGCCATTGTGCAAATTATCTAAGACCTGATCTATCGAATAGATTTTCCGATGACGACTGGAAATAATCATTCTGTCATTAATATAGATGCGGAATGAAACCAAATGATCAGGACGAGCATTTTCATTACGGTTAATTGTCCGCAATGTAATCATCGCACCTTCTCCAGTGCGAATTAGCTTAGGCCGAACACTTTTACCTGCCAGCCCTTCTTTTACCGGAGAGGGTAGCAAATTTGTATTCATAATCCATTGATAACTGGCCTGATTTTTATAATCAAGATGCTGCCAGAAAGGCTGCTCTGCCGTTGCAAGTGAATTTTCCCCAAAGCCTGTGATACCGCCCTTACCATTCAATTGGCAAGCATACACAGCATTTGAATTTTTAAATGCTGAGCCATAAATCGTTTCCACACCCACTCCTGTTTAACACTTGATGTTAAATTGCATAAAATAAATACAATACATACCAAACGTCATTGAAGATACTTTGTGTCTCGATCAGTATAGTTATCACTTTAGGAAAATTTTACTGTGACCAATATAGAAAAAGGCCGAACCGAAGTTCCGCCTTGAATTCAGAATGCAAATTTAGTGAGTTATTTCCAGTTCAAACAAACGTGCATGGTTTTATTTACATGTTGTTCTATTGTCTCACTTAATTTTTCTCCATCATCAGTACCTGTATATGAAAACAGGTAATCATAAGGCGATGGCGAGTTGTCATCCCGCTCAGATGGATGGCCGAGATTATAATGTTTGCTATCAACCGTTACCCAAAGGTCATTATTTTGAAACAGCTCTCTTACCTTTTGATAACTTCCTTTATCTTGTTTAACAGTTATACCGATAAAAAGTAGTGCTCCCCTCCACATACTCCGTCCGCCAGCGAATGCGTATATGTTTACAATATCTAGCTTATTTGGTCTCATATTTAAATCACCAAAAGGAGCAGCACTTAAACTCGGCTCTGTGTTTGCTCCCCAAAGAGGTGTGCTTTCTACAACCCAAGTGTTAACTCCCACATTAAGATCAAATTCCAACATACAATCAACAGGTTTGGGTTTAGGTTTAGGTTTAGGTTTAGGTTTAGGTTCTGATTTCAACAGATTCCAGTCACAAGCCATTAGGTCTTCTTGTGTTGGCTGCCAATGAGCCCAATAACCCTCATTATCACTCTTTTCAATATAAGCAGCTCCATCACCTGCACTCCCCGCTTCCGATTTATGGGCAAGGCGCATGTGCTCTTTAGGGGCATTCCAGCCACTACGATACACTTGTTTCCCCAAATACACATGGCTTGACGCCCAGGCGAAAGTCCCAGCGGGGACAGTTAACTGTCCTTGCCAATCTGGTATTGTTCTGGTTTGAATGGGCAGTTGAGGTCAGTTTTTTTATCTTCTGGCTTATTAATTTCAGACATAAATTCCTCACTTATTATTTGTTAAAATTCAAGGTAATTTCATCTTACTGCCAAATAGCCAGTTAATATTACTTAAGTCAGATTTTTATATCAACAGAGAACCATAAAGCAGCAATTAATACGCATTAAAATAGGGTTGTGCATTATAAAACTTGACTCTTCGTCGAGTGCAGGATTCACTGGGTTGTAAATTCAAAGTTTACTGCTAATCCTGAAAATGCGTTTTTATTCAATCAATTTTTATTCAAAAATATAACGTAATAACTGGTCAAACGCAGAAATACGAATTGACCAGTTTACGATTAGTTAGCTAATTTTGAAAAATCACAGTTACCAGCCTATGCAGACTAATGCTTAATGATATACATAGTATGACTATAGGCCACATCTTCAGGATTGGTGATCGGGTATCCTTTTAACCACTTTTTGATTAATCGGCCATTGGTATATTGATAAATCGGTACAATTGGCGCTTGCTCTTCAATCATTTTTTCTGCCTGATTGTAATCCTGATTTCTGGCTGCGCTGTCTGTTTCCTGGCTGGCTGCTTTTAACAAGGCGTCATAGGCTGGATTATAGAATTTAGCCAGGTTCCCGCTATGTGTTGATGTTAAAAGAGACAGGAAACTTGATGGTTCATTATAATCCCCAGTCCAGGACGCCCTGACAACATCAAAATTGCCGGTATTACGGTTGTCAACATAAGTTTTCCATTCCTGATTAACTAACTTCACTTCAACGCCCAACTTTTTCTTCCATTCCGAGCTTACTGCAATGGCAATACGTTGGTTATTTTCCAGATTGTTATAGAGCAAAGAAAGTTTTAATGGATTCTCAGAGCTATAACCCGCTTCTTTTAACAAGGTTTTGGCTCTCTTATCCCTTTCCTGCTGCGTCAACCTCTCTTGTTGACTCTTTTCTGGCTGGAACCCGGCTGTAACATCAGGCGTGAAATGCCATGCAGGTTTTTCTCCCGTTCCCAGGATTTTTTCCGCAATCAGATTTTTATCGATCGTCATAGCAAGAGCTTGCCTGACCCGGATATCATTGGTCGGTGCCCGTTGAGTGTTAAATGCGTAATAATAAGTGCCCAATTGATCGGGAGTGAAAACTTCTGCCGGAATATCACGCAGTAACTTGTGGTACATATTTTTAGGAAAAGATTCTGTAATATCCAGATCTCCGGCCAGATAACGCTTAACCGCATGGGATTCCTGACTGATAGGTACAAAAGTGACTTTTTCCAATACCGTATTTTTGTGATCCCAATAATAAGGGTTAGGCGTCAAAACAATTTTTTCATTTACCACCCGCCCCGTAAGCATAAATGCACCGTTACCAACCAAATGACCGACTCTGGTCCAGTCATTACCGTATCTTTCGACACTCTGTTTATTGACCGGATAAAGACTAAAATTAGTTGTCATACTAGGAAAATAAGGTATAGGGCGATCCAGTGCGACTTTCAGGGTATAAGCATTAAGAGCTTCAACGCCTAATTTTTCGGCTGGCAGTTTACCATCAATAATAGCCTGAGCATTCTGAATACCTGACAAAGCCGCAAACCAGGAAAATGAGGAAGCATTTTTAGGATTAACCAGTCTCTGCCAGCTATATACAAAATCAGAAGCTGTCACTTTGTTACCATTAGACCAATGGGCATTCTGTCGCAGTGTAAATATCCATGTTTTGTTGTCTGTCGTTTGCCAGTCAATAGCAACACCGGGAATAAGTTTGCCATAAGCATCCTGATTGACGAGACCTTCTAGCAAATCACGTAATACCTGTGCTTCTGTTAAGCCAAAAGATTTAATCGGATCAAGTGACGCCGGTTCATCTTTCAAATGTCGAACCAATTCCTGATGAGGATCTAATTGAGTCCCCACTGGTATATCAGCAGCAGAAACAGTAAGAGGCAAAGAAAGTCCGGTCATCAGTAATACAGAAGGGAATAAGGTAAAATTATACATAAATTTTTTACTCTACTGGCCTGAAAATCATCCTAAAATAAATTATAAGACACTGTTAATTAAACAATAGGTGAGTATTTCTAAATATTACATCTATTTTTGTGGGCAAGATCGCACTATTCCTTTACACTGGCACCGAAGTTTACTTATATAGAGGGATAAAATTATGACACAAACCGTCAAATTCCAAGGTAGCGATATCACCGTGAGCGGAAGTTTTCCACAAGCAGGTGAAACAGTAAAAGAATTTACGCTGGTAGCCAAAGATCTCACTGATGTGGCACTGAGCCAATACGCAGGGAAACGTAAAGTACTCAATATATTTCCAAGTGTTGATACCGGCGTTTGTGCAACTTCTGTTCGTAAATTCAATCAACATGCCAGTGAACTGAACAATACCGTCGTACTCTGCATTTCAGCAGACTTGCCATTCGCACAATCTCGTTTCTGTGGCTCTGAAGGCCTTTCAAATGTCGTCACTCTATCAACACTGCGTAGCGGCGAGTTTCAGGAAAATTACGGTGTCGCAATAAGCGAAGGCTCATTAAGCGGATTGACTGCACGAGCTGTTATTGTTCTGGATGAAAATAATCAAGTCATTTATAGCCAACTCGTGGATGAAATTACCAACGAGCCTGACTATGACAACGCATTATCAGTGCTGAAATAAACAGGACTAAAATAAATTCATTATTGGAAACAATGTATTTTCTTGCTTCCAGGCATCGTTAATGCATTGTTTTATAAATAAAGCCAACCTCTGGCGGTAATTGTTGGCTGCATAATTGCTGCCAACTTTTTTATCCTCCTTCTCCCTTTCCTCACTTTTCCTAACCACCTCTTATGTAAAGATAGTTTTTTCATCTAAATCAAAATGATTTATATTTTCATTTATTAGAAAGATACATATTTGTAATTTTAAATTTTTTTTTGTAAAAAATAGAAACATAGTGATAATAACATTGAGATACAGTTTCTTTTGTGAAATATTGTATGATAATTGAAATTAATAGCAATGAACGATCAGTAATAACAATAGAGTTTAATTTCTTATCTGGTCCTTTATTGATAGGTTCATGCGGTAGCTTTTAATTAAAAAAGGTACTCTCAATGAAAAGAAATATTATTGCGCATACCCCACTGGGTGAAAATACTTTACTTTTTAGTTCATTAAAAGGTGAAGAAAAACTATCAACTATTTATAGCTTTGATATTGAATTAATAAGTAAAAAAAAAGATATTGATATCAAATCACTACGAGGAAAATCAATTACTATTGAAATAAATAACCCTGCTAACCCGTCAGCAAACGCACGTTATCTGAATGGCATAGTTCATGATGGTATAGTATGTGATTTTTATGACTCTTATTTCTATAAATATAAATTCACTCTTCAACCAAAGTTATCAATTCTACAGAAAAGCAAGGGTTGTCAAATATGGCAAAAGAAAACTGCCCCTGAAATTATCAAAGATATACTGAATAAACACAGCATCAAGTTTGAAAGTAAATTAAATGATAAATATCAACAACTTGAATATTGTACACAATATCGCGAGACTGACTTCAATTTTATCAGTCGATTAATGGAACATGAGGGAATTTATTATTATTTTCAACACATTGTCAGTGATCACACGCTGATATTAGCTGATTCCCCCCAATCCCATTCTGCCTTATCGGGATATTCATCTATAGAATATTATCCAAATCATTCGCCCCCAAGAAATAAAGAGAAACTCTATTTATATGATTGGAATGTCAGTTATTCAATTGCACCAAAGATCTATGCAATGAATGATTACAATTTCCTCAAACCACGGGCTCAGTTACTGGAAACACAACAAAACCCGGATTCTTCGGTTCCCGACACAAAAATATATGAATGGCCGGGAAATTATACTGAAACTTCACAAGGAAAATCTTATGTTCTGGTTTTACAGCAATCCTATACCGCTCATTGTCATTATATTAAAGCCAAGAGTCTTGAAATTGGTATAGCTCCGGGACATATCTTTACGCTTTCTAAAGCATTTAGAGACGGGGATAATAGTGAATATCTGATTGTCAGTGCCACATATGAATTTTCTGAATCTAGTTATTATTCCGGTGATATTGATACCAATGATAATAGCACAGTCAAAATTGAAACCAGTTTCACCGCGATCCCGGCCAAAGTAAACTGGCGAGCTCCCCGTTTAACACCATGGCCGATCGCTAGCATAGAAACAGCAGAAGTCGTGGGTTCGAATGGCAAAGACATCTGGACAAATGAATATGCTCAGGTCAAAGTGCAATTTCATTGGGATCAAGAAGGCGCCAAAGATGATACAAGTTCTTGTTGGATACGTTGGTCTAGTACCTGGGCCAGTACCAAATTCGGTGCAGTCCAAATCCCCAGGGTTGGAGATGAAGTTTTTGTCAGCTTTATCAACGGCAACCCTGATCGGCCACTAATAATAGGCAGTACCTTTAATAAAGAGAATATGCCACCGTGGGAATTGCCAAAAGAAGCTACAAAGATAGGCTTTATGTCACGGAGCATACAAGGTGGAAATAATAACGCCAGTTATTTATTCATTGATGATGCCCAGGATAAAGAATCTTTTGATATACACGCAGAAAAAGATATGAATATTTCTGTGGAAAATGATCAAAAGATAGCTATTGATGGCTCCCGCACAACAGAAATAAAGAAAAAACAAACTGATATTGTAGAAGAAGATGCAAGTTTTACCTATAAGGCAAAACGTGACACGACCGTTGAACAAGAAGAAACAGCAGTTTTCAAGAATAAACAGAAAACAACGGTGACTAATGGTAAAGAAGTTGAAGTCACTAGTGGTGGCATTAAATATAATATAACTGGTGATTATCAAGCAGATATCAGTGGCAATAAAAAAGAATCAATCACCGGAAACGAAGAAGGCAGTATTACAGGGAATTGGAAAAAATCTGTCACTGGCTCAGCCGAGGTGAAAGCTATTTCGACTCTCACTTTAAGTGCAACAGTAAGTACTGAAATTAAGGGCACTACATGCATTACTCTCTCTGGTGCATTAATCAAGATTGGTTGATTTTCCATTTACTATTACCCAACAAACGATATTAATAAATATTTATCAAAATACAATTCGTTAAATTAACACCTTTTCTCATAAAAAATGAATTTTATAATCCAAAAATACTTTATATATAAAAAATAAATATATACAAAGGAGATGGAATAAATAAAAACCAAAAACATAAAAATTAATTACATATTACATCAACAAAATGACATTCACTGATTACAAATGGTAACCATTATGCTTAACTCAGTAATTAGAAAACCAACACTATATATTCCTCTAACTACCCTATATTCCTGAACCTACCTGGAGTATGCGGTAGCTTTAAACAAAAGCGAGCAAATCTTATGGAGAGAATGTTTATCGCACACTCCTCATCCGATGAAACTTTATATTTTAAGTCACTGAATGGAATAGAAAGATTATCGGAAGCTTATAAGTTTGAGGTTGAATTACTGAGTGAAAAGAGATTATCCGATCCAATATCTCTACATAATACCGTCCTGACTGTAGAAATAAAAACCCGGTCAAAACAAACAAGATATTTAAGTGGTTATATAGAGCAGATATCTTATGATCCCTTTTATAAATATGATGACAGGCTTTACTTGTACACGGCTACAGTCAGACCTAAACTATGGGAATTGAAAAAAAAACTTGGATACAGTATTTGGCAAGAAAAGACAGTACCTGAGATTATTGCGACTGTATTGGTGGATGCTGGTATCTTTTTTGAGGATCGGCTCCTTGAAAAATATCGCACATGGGAATATTGCGTTAAATATAATGAAACTGATTTTGATTTCATCCATCGGCTAATGGCGCACGAAGGGATTTATTACTATTTCAAACATGACATGGGAAGTCACACTATGGTTTTGGTAGATATGCCACAGATGCTTGGTCCCATGTCTGGATATGATACGATCAATTACTTCAATGTCGGCAAATCATCCAAAAAACCGGGTAAAGAATATATTTATAATTGGAATATTCGCAGTACCACGATACCAAACAATTTTAGTCTTGATGACTACGATTTCCGCAAACCACGAGCTAAGTTACAGGCGGCCATTCAGACATCGCTCAGTTCGATTAATAACACAGAAATATTCATGTGGCCCGGACGCTATGTAAAAAGTGGACAGGGGCAATTTTATGCTCGAGTGCTTCAACAAGCCGCAGAAGCACAAAGTGAACTGATTAATGGTAAAGGTAATGTGTTGGGCATGGCTCCAGGACATACTTTCACCCTATCACTACCTAATGATATTAAAGGTGATGACTACAATGACTACTTAATTACCAGTGCTCAATATACTTTTTATGAATCATGCTATGGCTTCGCTCTTAATTGCGAATATGACGACGACGATTGTGAAAACGATAAACCCAATAAAGATAAAAATGTTGTCCAATTTGATGCTATCCCTGCCAATGTCCATTGGAAACCACCAGCAGTAACCCCCTGGCCAAAAGCAACAGGTCTTGAAACCGCTGTTGTAACGGGTCCTAAAGATAAGCCCATATGGACTGATAAGTATGGTCGGATAAAAGTAAAATTCCGTTGGGATAAGAGCGATAAAAAAGATGATACCAGTTCTTGCTGGATACGCGTAGCAACCCGTTGGGCTGGCTGGCGGTACGGCAGTATGTATGTACCCCGTGTGGGTGAAGAAGTTGTTATTAGTTTTGTCAATGGTGATCCGGATAAGCCTTTTGTTATTGGCAGCGCCTATAACAATGAAAATATGCCCCCTTGGGAGCTTCCCAAATATGAAACCCGGAGTGGTGTGATGTCGAATACAAAGGAAGGTAAGCATGAACAAGCAAATTACCTCTTTATGGATGATGCTCCGGATAAAGAGTTATTTGATCTGCATGCAGAACGTGACATGAATATCTCCGTGGAAAAAGATAAGAAAGTCACTATTGATGGGAACCGTACGACTGAAATAAAAAAACAGCAAATAGATACAGTAACAGGTAAAGCAAGTTTCACTTACGAAGATGCTCGTGACACGACGGTTAAAGGTAAAGACACATTATCTGTTGAAAACAGCCAGCAAAGAACTATTAAGAAAGGAAGAAAAACAGAGATTAGTGATGGGGATACTTATAAACTTAAAGGGGATTTAAGTGCCAAAATTGACGGAAACTGGACACAGAATATTACCGGAACGACGCTAATCTCCAGTCCTAATCTCATTACGATAAAGAGTGATACTCATGTCGCAATAGATTGTCCACAATCTTTTTACACTTCCGAGATATTTAGTGTTTCTTCGGTAAAAGTGGGCATAAATTCGGTTTCAACATCATTATCCCACACAAAACTTAGTATAAGTTCAACCAATACAAGCCTCTCATCCACGACGCTTTCTATCAGCTCAACTGGGACATCCTTAAGTAAAACGGGAACAGAACTTTCGCAAGCTAATACGAAGTTGGCTAAATCAATTACTTCGATCGTACAGACAAGCGCTAATATTTTAAACAGCAGTTTACATATCATCAGTTGACCAATATATCTGGCAAATTTTAATGAAAATCGTCAAACCTCTGCGTTTAAGTGTGCTTTATCGGCCTTATCGCTGGATGCAAAAAAACCATCTCGGGATTTCTATCATGGCGCTAGCTGATATGAGTTCTACTCCACGCTTACGCCCAGAACCAGAGCTTTGGCAACTTGCAGAAAAAGAACTGAAAACCTGCAACGGTATTGTTGATCTCGCGATGCCTAAATCCTGTGCTGAATTTCTGGCCACAGGCTATGCCTATACGCATCACCAAGCCGATAAAACAGCCTGTACAGTACGTATTCAAGTGGATCAATTGGAAAAAACATTGGTTGCTTTCGGTGATCGTTATTGGATGGGTGATACTCCCTCAAAATCTGAGGCATTTGAACAAATGCGATTGGACTGGAGCCGGGCTTTTGGTGGTGAAGGCTATGAAGAGAACCCACACGGTATCGGTTTCAACCCGGAATTGATGGAAAATGGCGTAAAAATCCATCATCTGCCCAATATCGAAACATTGCACAAACAGTTGTTATCACCAGAGGTGATCCCTACTCCTGCCAGTTTTTGTCCACTGGATTTTACATGGCCGCGTCGTTTTACCCGTATTGGTAAAAAGTATGACAAAAAGTGGCTGGAAAATGAATTTCCGGGGTTTGCCCATGATATTGACTGGCGACTATTTAATGCAGCCCCAAGGGATCAATGGCTGGATCAGATAACTTCCCTGCCGGTTCAGGCTGCATGGCGTATTGAGAATATGCATCCTGAAAAACCAGTACAAGAAGGCGTTTTGCCTGCGTGGAGTGCGCGTTGCTTTATCAAGCGATTACGCCTTGATGAGGAGATTTTTGAAGAAATAGGCATGCGCCAGACGACAGTATGGTTCTTCCCTCATCTGGAACAAATGATCCTGATATGGCATGGATGTTCCCGGATTAATGAAGATGATGCAGCGGATGTATTACAAATGGTATCGGCTCTGGAATTAAATGATAACCCCCTTGCGGAAAATCATTATTTGCAAGTACTCAACCAACGTATGGATAAAGAAAAAGGCGTTTTGTATAGCTTCCGGGAAAAAGATCTCATCCCTGAAGAAATTATTGGCCCGTGGATAGATACGGAACAACCTGAAAATAATCCAATCCAAGAAACCGTGCTTAATCGTGAAAAACGTCTCCGTGAACAACAGAAAGAACGTTTAGCTGAATATGGTTACGATATCGATACTATCATTCCTGCTTCCCCCACAACATCTGCACCTCCTGCTACCCCCAGATTGGATGAACTGCCAGAATTTGTGGAGAAAATAGAGCAGGATGCTACCCAAAAGCGTGCCGAAGCAGAGCTAAAGCGAGTGGAAATGGCTGACAAAGCGAAACAACTGGGTATTGATATTGATCAATCTGTGACAGAAAACCAAGCCAGAGGGCCGGAAAATCTCTATAAGATGCGGGATATATTGCAGAAGCAACAACAGCAAATAGCGTTTGATGACCAAAAATTAGCACAAATTGAACAATCACTACGTGATACCTATTTTTTTTCAGTGCAATCACAAAACCCCGCCTTACGCCTGACCGGTAGTTTGTCGCAAATCATCCGTAAACGGGTGCAAAAGATCATGGAGCAAGACGGTAATTTCAGTGGTATGGATTTTACCGGAGCAGACTTGTCAAACATGGATCTGCGCGGAGCCAATTTTTCCCGGGCATTATTGGAAAGCGCCTGTTTCAATAACAGCCAACTGGATGAAGCCAATTTCAGTGAAGCTATGCTGGCCAGAACAGAGATCTGCAACGCTTCCCTGTCTGGAGTTAAACTGGATAATGCCAACTTAATACTGGCTAAATGTGAACAGAGCGATTTTTCTGCCACCAGCTTCAAAGAAACACAGTTACAGGAAGCACTGTTTGATCATTGCCAGTTCAACCGCGCAACATTCACAGATCTGTTCCTGCAACAAGTTTTTATTACTCATTGTGATTTTCAGCATTCCCAGTGGAAAGATTGTACCTTTGCAGAACTCCAATTACCTGCACTCAAATTCAATCATGCAAACCTGAATAAGGTATCTTTTCTCAAGTGCAAACTGGAACAAACTATTTTTGACCATGCACTCCTCGAAAGCTGTGCCTGGGTAGAAACTGAAGCAAACAAGATCCGATTTCGCTCCGCTAATCTGTTAACTTGTGCTTTTGCGATGAACAGCGAACTTAACCAGGCTGATTTCAGTCAGGCTACTTTAACAGAGTGCAATCTGCGCAAAATGCCTTTGGTTCAGTCAGTATTTCACTCTGCGACTTTAAACAACTGTGATCTGAGTGAAGCCAACTGCCAGTCAGCCGATATGCAGTATTTAAATACGATAAAAAGCATATTTATCAGAACAGATTTTCGGGGGGCTTTGTTGAACAATGCCAATCTGATGAATGCTCTGATGCAAAAATGCAGCTTTAATGGTACGGACTTACGGGAAACCAATCTATTCCGCGCCGATATGTCCCAATCCATCGTTGATGACTCAACCTTGTTTGAAGGTGTCTACACACAGCAAACTAAAACCTTACCTAAACGAGATAAGGAAGTGATATGAATTCGCTGTCAACAAGTGATCTGATAACAAAAATCAAACAAGGGGAGATAATTGAGAAAGTCAGCTTGCAGAATATGTCGCTCACCCGGCAGGATTTATCTGGTGGGATTTTCAGAGAAGTTGATTTTTCTGGTACGGATTTTTCTCACGCTCAACTGAAAGAAACCGTTTTTACTGAATGCCAACTCGAAGAAGCCGTTTTTGATTCAGCCCTGCTCGAACAGAGTGTTTTTGAACAATGCAATATGATCCGCACTGTATTCGACAAAAGTGAAATAACAAACAGCGTATTTAATCAATGTATTTTGCAGAAAGCACGTTTTACAGAAACTCAGCAAAACGAAACTCAGTTTATATCCAGTTCACTGCAATGTGTGGAATTTAGCAATAGTGATCTTGAGCGGGTAACATTTACTGATTCAACACTTAAACAAGCAAAATTAACGAATAACCATCTGTTTCTGGTCACTTTTTTTCGGCTGGATTTACGGGAAACAGGCTTTTCTGCCAATGAATACACTAAAGCTGTTTTTTTTGAATGTGATCTCCGTGGTCAGAACTATCAGACACAACAACTTAAAGAGTGCCTGTTCACAGACTGTCAACTTGAAGCAGCAAACTTCAATCATGCAAGGTTGACTAACTGCAATTTCAAGGGTGCCACTTTACAAGGTGCAATGTTATCGAATGTCAATGCAACCCAAGCTTTATTCATTGAAGCAGATTTAACTCAGGCATGTTGCAGCAATAGCCTGTTTGAACAGGCGATTTTCGTCGGTGCCTGTCTTGAATCTGCTGATTTCAGGCAAAGCAAATTAATTCAGTCCATTATGCACAAAGTACATGCAGTGAATGCACAATTTACCGGCTGTGATATGTCTTATGCCGATCTTTCCTATGCTAATGTCAACAATAGTGACTTTCGTACAGCACACTTTATGAGAACACTTTTTCATCGTGCCCAACAAACTGAAGCACTGTTTTCTGACCGTCGTGGCATCCTGGAAAATGATCCTGAACTGTTTGCAGCCGAAGAGTGGAGTATGCAACGTAAGATTTAACCGGGAGAATCAAAATGTCAAAACCTTCTTATGCGCTTTCTTCACACCCTCTTACTACCGAACCCTTACAACAAGTTGCAGGTCAGGTTGTTAATCGCCTTCAAGACGGTAGTTTAATGGTGGAAAATAACAACCGGGGATGGCACTGCCGACGAGCTGCCAGTTGCCTGTTGACTCCTGAACTGGGAGATACCGTTTTAGTGACGACAGTTGATGATCAACTGTGGGTTTTGGCCGTATTAGAGCGATCTGAACAACAATATCTAGCAGAAATCAGCGTGCCCGGTGATCTGGCTATCTCTTCTCAGGGAGATTTAAGTTTAAACAGCAACGGACTGAATATTGCGGCCAGCATTGGAAACTGCCATATCAGCAAAATGCAATACAGTGGTGAATCACTGTCTGCATGGGTATCAATCACCCAACTGGTTGGCAATAAATTTGAGTCTGTCTGGCAGACAGTAACACAGCTTAGCAACCGACTATTTCGTCATACAACACAGACAGAACAAGTTCAGGCAGGCCAGTTAGATATGCAGGCTGAAAGCTATATCCGATTACATGCCCAAAATACTATGGTATCTGCAAAAGCTGTCACCAAGATAGATGCTGAACAAATTCATATTGGTTAAGGAGATATCATGTTTGCCAATACTCAAGCTGGTGGAATGGATTTAGCGGCACCTGATACTTGCCTGACCCCATGCCCCTTTCCTGTACCTGTGCCTTATCCCAATATGGCACAAGGGCCTACCGGCATCACTAATGCCATGAACATCTTATTTGCAGGTTCGCCTGTACATAACATAGCGACAAACTTTCCCATGACAACAGGTGATAACGCTGGTGTTAATATGGGAGTGGCTTCCGGAACAGTAATGGGACCAGCCCGGCATACATTAGGGGCTAACTCCGTCTTAATTAAAGGCTCGCCAGTAACACGGCTCACAAGCCTCACTATGCAGAATTCAACGAACGCTGTAGGTGCCCGCATTACTCCCAGCCAGACAAAAGTGCTTATTTCAGCGGCCTGATACACTCGACTTTTTATTTTATTCAATGCTGGCTATGCCTGAATAATTAATGAACTTTATGATATTGCATTTTTCACTCAGAAAAACAATCTTAATCAAAACGTTATATTCAATTATTTATTGGATTAAAGGGGCGTTTTTATCGTCGTTTTTATTAATATCGCTTCTCTTAATAATGACAGGCTGTTCATCGCAACCGGAAAAGTTGCCCCCTTATAAATTAATTTTCAATATCGCATCTAATGTAAATGATTCAGCGCCACTGAAAGTACATGTTTTTTTATTGAAATCGAATGAAGAATTTATGTCGACAGACTTTTTTTCATTACAAGACAAAGTAAAAGACACACTAGGTGATAAATTGGTCAATGAAGATCGATTTTTTATACTTCCTTTCGAACGTGCACATTATTTGTTGGAAAAAAATCAACCAGAAATTAGCTATATCGGAATTATTGCCGAGTATAAACAACTAGATGGCAAAAAATGGCGTACTTCGTTTCCAGTCCCCGTACCAGAAAAACCCCCTTTTTACGAATTCTGGCGTTTTGCCCCCGATGAACTACAAGTGTGCGTTAAGGTTACTGGCAAAGGCTTAAGTCCCACCTTAAATTGTGCCGCAGGAAACTGAAAAAATCATGAATAGATCAGAAAAAGTCATTTGGACCGAAGGCATGTTTCTGCGCCCTCATCATTTCCAACAGACTGAAAACTATCTGGAAGCTTATGTCCGCGACTGGGGAAAATCCCAAATGTCCTATTACTGGGGTTTTCTGACACTCGAACTGGATCAAGAACTACTCAATCAGGGTAAAGTCATGCTTTCCTCAGCGAGTGGTATTTTTCCAGATGGAACCCCATTCAGTTTTGACGGCGCAAATACCCCTGCTCCTTTACAACTCGCTGAAAATCAGACAGATATTAATGTAGTACTCGCCCTTCCTCTTTTTCGGCAGGGCAGAGAAGAAGTCATTTTCAGTGAAAAAAAAGACTCTTTGGCACGTTTTATCAGCTTTGAAGCCGAAGTGAATGATTTTAATGCCATGTCAGTCGGCAGTGCCGCTGTACAATTCGGCAAAATGCGCTTGCGCCTGATGCTGGAGTCTGATTTGACACCAGAATGGACTGCATTGAGTATTGTGCATGTCGTAAATGGAACCAGTGATAATAAAATCTATCTTGATCAACAATTCATTCCTCCCCTGCTTAATTGTTACGCCAGCCCACAAGTGGCGGGATTTATCACCGATATCCAGGGGTTATTAGAGCAACGCCGCCAGCAGATAAGCCAACGTTTATTACAATTGGGACGGCACAATGATTCCGAAATCATGGACTTCCTGTTGCTGTCCCTGGTTAATCGCTATAGTGGTCAGGTAAACCACATACGGAATATATCGTTACTGCATCCGGAGAGGTTATTTAGTGAGTGGCTGCAATTTGCCACTGAATTAGCAACGTTCTCCCAAAACCGTGTACCGGATGAAATCTTCCCACTCTATGATCACGATAATTTGACGCTATGTTTCAATCAACTCATGTTCCAGTTGCGTCAAGGGCTGTCAATCATTCTGGAAGAGCATGCCATCCAGCTACCATTGACAGAATATTCTCATGGTTTGAACATCGCCACATTACCCAACGCCAGTATGGTCAATACATTCAGCTTTATTCTGGCTGTCTACGCTGATATCGCCAATGACACACTGATGAGTCATTTCCCAGCCCAAATGAAAATTGCCCCTGTCGGTCGTATACGCGAACTGGTTCAGTTGCAATTACCCGGTATTTCAATACGAGCTTTGCCATCCGTGCCAAGACAGATCCCCTGGCACTCAGGATATATCTATTTTGAACTGGAAAAAGACGGGGATTTATGGAAACAAATGGATAAGTCAGGTGGTTTTGCATTGCATTTGGCTGGCGAGTTCCCCGGTTTAAATATGGAGTTTTGGGCTGTCCGTAATCAGCCTAAATAGAGGTAATGACGCCTATGATAAGACAAGAAATGCAGGAGATTGAGCATACATGGTTTTCTGGTAAAGCCAGTGATAATCCTCTGGTTGCCGCTGCAAATCCTCTGCTGAATACTCTTCCCCAAATCCGGCATACTACTGTTCATCCAGATCCAGCGAGTTTACGTCAAAAATTGATTGATGAAATCCGACGTTTTGAAGTCGCGTGTCAGCATGCCAAACAACCCTATGAAGTCATTATCGGCGCACGCTACTGTCTATGTACTGCACTGGACGAAGCAGCCGCACTTACACCTTGGGGAAGTCGCAGTGTTTGGTCAGGTAGTGGATTACTGGTTACTTTTCATAATGAAACCTGGGGAGGTGAAAAATTTTTCCAACTGTTAGCTAAATTATCACAGAACCCCAAAGAAAATTTATTCCTCTTGGAGCTGATTAATTTTTGTCTCCAACTTGGATTTGAAGGACGTTACCGCATCATGGACAACGGACGTTCTCAGTTAGAAACGCTAAAACAACGCCTGTTTCAGTTAATTCGCTCAATCCGCGGCAATCATCCCGCTGAACTGTCTCCCAATGTACAAGTCATCACAAACCCCAACAAACTCTGGAAACCTTTTTTGCCTATGTGGATTTGTATAGCATTATTGTGTTTTCTGGGATGTATCTTGTATATCGGCCTGAATTGGCGATTAAGTGATATATCTACCCCGGTTTTATCATCTATCTATCAGACCAATCTGCCAAATGTGCTCATTGATGATCGGATATCCCCACCTGTTCCTCCGACGCTGAACCTACAAGGCAGGTTACAGGATGAAATTTCAACCGGGCTATTAACTGTAACCGATATGGCTGATAAAAGCATAGTCACCTTGAAAGGAGACGGTTTATTCAAGTCAGCTTCGACACAAATCAAAAACAGTTACCTGGATGTTATTAGGCGTATAGCGGAAGCGATAAACCATTACAAAGGTGAGATTTTAGTTGTCGGATATACCGATAATATCCCCATCTATTCTCATTTCGTCTCTAACTACTCTTTATCGCTGGCCAGAGCTAAATCTGTCCAGAGAGAACTTCAGCATTATCTGAATCAGCCTGAGCGAGTCAAAACCGAGGGAAGAGGCGCAAGTGATCCTCTTGTGCCCAATGATACTCCCAGTCACCGGGCTAAAAACAGACGAGTAGAAATCACACTGTTAGTTTCTCCAGCCGATCAAATAAAGTGAGGAAACTAAAATGTTGAATGTACTCTTTTCTATCCTTACCAGCAGATTAACGTGGAGTTTTCTCGGTGTAACGGCAATTTCTGCCATTATCTGGTTCATAGGACCCATTATTTCTGTCGGTAACTCAGTTCCTTTTGAGTCAAAATTCATACGAATTTTTACCATTATTTCACTTTTCTTAGCCTGGCTCTTAAGTCAGTTAATCCCACTGTTATATCGGACATGGCTTAACAAAAAATTAGCTAACCAATTGAATATCATTAAAGACGATAAAAAAGAACAGAAACAGGAAAAAAAACACGATGAACAATATTTCACGTTATCAGAACGCTTTTCTGACGCTGTCAAATTATTGAGAAAAGCTTATTTTTCCGGCTATTTTTCCGGGTTAAATGGTAAATCTAAACCTGGCTGGAGGGGGCTGTTCAGCCGTCAATATTTATACCAATTACCCTGGTATCTCGTTATCGGTGCCCCACATTCAGGTAAAACAACAGCGCTGGCAAATTCCGGGCTGAATTTTCCACTATTAGACTATTTCGGCAAATCTGCCCTATACAGCATGCGAGATGTGAATAGTTGTAACTGGTGGTTTACGAAAGAAGCTGTCCTGCTTGATACCGCAGGTCGCTATGCTACTCAAGATAACAATCCACACGCAGCAGACAGCAGAGAATGGAAAACCTTTATCAGGCTGTTAAAAAAATATCGTCCACGCCAGCCAATCAATGGGGTCATCCTTACTATCAGTGTGGAAGACTTACTAAATCCATCAACAGAAGCCCGTGATCAACACGCCTATATGTTACGCAGACGCCTGTCTGAATTACGTGAAAAACTTAAGATCCAATTTCCGATTTACATTTTCATCACTAAAACCGATTTACTAAAAGGATTTAACGCCTATTTTACCCATTTTGATAAAGCATCGCGTGAACAAATTTGGGGGTTAACATTCCCACAAGACAAAAAAACTGACTGGAATATCAATTCGATATTTGAGGAACAATATAACCAGTTACAACTACGACTGAATGCAGAGTTACCCTATATTCTCTTAAATGAGTCTGATCCGCGGCAATGTGCCGAAAGTTATCTGTTTCCACAAGAGTTTGCTGCTTTATGTCCACGTATTGCGCAATACCTTGAAATTGTATTCGCAAGATCAGGATTTGAAGTCGCCAGTTACCCACGAGGACTTTATTTCACCAGTGGAACACAGGGAGGGATACCATTTGATGGTGTCATGGAAAAATTTAACCGCAATTTCCAATTACCAACAGACAATAACAGTATCTCAATGTCATGGGGAAATAATGATGATAAAGGTATTTTATATCAACCTCAGACTCGCCAAACTTATTTCCTGAAAAATTTACTGGATAGTATTTTTCAGGAAGCAGGACTCGCCGGCTACAACCGTTGGTGGGTATACCAGAATCGCTTGCTTAATTGGTTAGGCAACATGACATTAATAGCAATTCTGGTCTTAGTAACCACTTCATTTCTGACCAGTTACAACAATAATAAAAACTATCTGATGGAAGTTCAGGCTAAAATTCCGACCATTTTGCGTCAGGGAGCTGAATTAAATAAAAATCATGACGACACTGATGAGATAAATAACACCTATAATCTATTGCCAATTTTGAACAGTCTGGCCAACCTCGCTAAAAACCAGAACTTTTCGCTGGATGATCCCCCGATATCTTACCGCATGGGATTGTATAGTGGTGAACAGGTCAGTAATGCAAGCCGTACTCTGTATATGAAAGCACTGCAAACACTACTACTGCCACAAATAACAAAGTTAATCACCAGCCAACTACACAATGCTAACGGCAATGATACAGAGGAAACCTACAATACGTTAAAAGCGTATCAGATGTTATATCAGCCCAAACACTATAACGGTGAGTTTCTACGTAATTGGGTGATGCAATATCTGAAAGCACACTTAGATCCAGAAACAACCCAGGCACAACTGCAACAACTTAACGGGCATCTCAGCCAACTACTGGATAATCAGGTTGTCACATCGCCGTACATTCGTAATGACTATCTGGTTGAACAGAAACAAGCATTAATTGGCAGCATTCCCACTGCGCAGCGTGCTTACAATATCCTGAAACACAATTTGCTACTTGATCCCAATTTAGCATCAGTAAATTTAGTCACACTTGCCGGTCCTCAAGCTGAATTGGCTTTCTCACGCATCAGTGGAGCACCAATAACCAGTGGCATACCGGGAATGTTCACCCCTGCGGGCTATAAAAAAAGTATCGGCAAAGATCTGATGACTTTTCTTGTCACTCTGAATTCACAGGACAATTGGGTACTGGGTTCCTATGCGAGAAAACAGTCAGTTAAAGATCTCGAATTATCTGTCCGACAATTTTATATCAATGACTATATTTACCAGTGGGACAAATATCTGACTGATATTCGTTTGAACAATATTAGTGAATTAAATCAACGTGCCAGCACAGCACGTTTACTCTCTTCTTCAGCTTCACCGATGCGTACCCTGCTAATCAATATCAGCAAAAATGTCACGCTAACTAATAATCAACTCAATAACCTCATGAAGAAGGCTAAGGGTAAGATCAGTAGTAACTTCACAAACAGTAAGTTAACAAATTTAGTTCCGAAACAAATCTTGCCGGATAATGGTCAACTGTCACCGGAACAAGTGTTAGCAGAACATTTTGCACAAATTACCGCTCTGGCGAAAAGCCCGGATGGAAAAAATAAAAAAATACCTTTTGACGATATACTGAAAAAAATCGGTGACTTATATCAGTATCTGGCTTCAGTGCAAAATGCCGTCAATACAGGTATGCCTTTTCCTCCCAACAATATTATTACCCAGTTACAAACAGAATCTGAACGCCTGCCAATACCATTCAGAGATATGATTTCTGCACTGGCAATCGGCGCCAGTAGTGATACACAAATCAGTGATATGAACAATGTCGGCAAACATCTCGGTGCTGAAATAGGTGGTTTTTGCCAACAGGCTATTGCCAATGGTTATCCGTTGATGCCTAAAGCGCGCAAGGATATCAAACCTGATGACATGACACGGATGTTTGCTCCCGGAAAAGGCTTAATGGACAGTTTTTTCCAAAAAAATTTAGTGGGCAAGGTTGATACAACTCAGCCAAGATGGCGATTTATGCCGGGGGTAGATGGTAAGCCTTTACCCGGTGGAGAGAAGTTGCTCAAACCTTTCCAGCAGGCACAGATTATTCGCGATACTCTCTTTGCCAGTGGTGTTCTCACACCGTCATTTCATGTCATGGTTCGCCCAATCAGTATGGATAATGAGATATTGAGTATGGTACTGGATGTTGATGGGCAACAACTGCAATATAGTCACGGCCCTCAACTTTCGCAGCTCATTAGCTGGCCAGGCTCTGCGGGAACCAATCTGGCCCGCATTCAATTAAATTTAGAAAATGGCACAACAGCAAACTTATCGACTTCTGGCCCCTGGGCACTGAATCGGTTACTGGATCAAGCGAAGCGTATTTGGCAAAACAGCACAGGAAATTCAACTCAAAGTGATGATGCTGGCTTACAGGCAATGTTTAATATCAAGGGGCATATGGTTTTACTGGAGTTCACACCAAATAGTATTTTCAGCCCGTTTCAACTGCCTGATTTCTCCTGCCCGAACCTGAAGAGTATAAAAACACCATGAATATTGATGCTTTACTTGCACCAATCAGTGAAGAGTCTCCCTGTGGGGAAAATCTCGAATACGATGATGTATTTCTTTTATTGGAACAAAGCCTTATCGGAAAAGCAGAGCAACAGTTTGGTGATTTTGTTATCCCTGCGGAACCACCCGATTGGTTAGAAGTGGAAAAACAGGCCACAACGCTACTGCTGTCCCGTACCAAAGATCTGCGTATTATCATCGCTCTCATACATGCATGGGTAGAAACCCAGGGAATATGTGGCTATGCCTATGGTCTAGGGCTACTCCGACAAACACTGGAGCGCTATTGGGAAGAGGTATGGCCAAGACTGGAATTTGATGGTGAATACGATCCCTTATTTCGCCTCAATGCTCTGGCAGATATTGAAGATGGTTCCCCTCTCTCAATAAAAGTACAACACTCCATTCTGCTGAAAAGTATTTCACAAGAATTGTCATTCCGGGAAGTTTGTTCACTGCTTGATGGTTCGATAACAGAAATTAGTGGTTACACCGGAGGGCGAACCCGCCTGCAAGATGAGCTAAAACAACAAGTTGACACTCCGGAAATATCAGCATTAGTCATCATTCGCGATCATATTACTGTCCTGCTTGATATTATTCGCCAGTACTTATCTGCCGGCCATATGCCTGAACTATCGCGATTCCTAAAAAACCTGAATACTGTTATTGAATTTAGCGCATTAAATGGACCCGCAACAACCGCTTCGGTAACTCCCGGCAATAAAGGAGAACCTAAATCTGCATCAGTGATAAAACAGGCAACAATGCGATCATCAATAGACCCATCGTCTATAGATCAATCACCAACAGATACAGCAGCTCCGGCTGGTTTGTCCTCATCTAATTGGTACGGAGTAGAAGTCAATAATCGTGATGAAGCACGCATGCTATTGGAAAAAGCGAAAACCTATTTTCTTACACACGAACCAAGCCATCCTGCTCCGATGATGATTGACCGTATTCAACGCCTGATTGATCGTGATTTTATCGACATTGTCTATGACCTTGCACCAGAAGGATTAAATCAGCTCGCCATCATCTTTGGTCATACTGATAATTCTGACACTGATACAAATTAGTTGTCTCTTGTATTTATCCAACCAACAAAGAGTCAACTTGAAAGACGAAGGGTATATCGCCCGTTTATCTCTTAACTTACCTATTTAGCCAGTAATGGAGAAATTGTCATGAAATCCAGTGGACAAAAGTTTATAGCCCGAAATCGTGCTCCTCGTGTCCAGATTGAATACGATGTCGAGCTTTATGGCTCAGAAAAAGTTGTCCAATTACCATTTGTCATGGGCGTTATGGCTGATTTGGCAGGAAAACCCACAGAAGCCCTACCAGACGTTAACGACCGAAAATTTCTGGAAATTGACGTTGATAACTTTGACGAACGCATGAAGTCAATAAAGCCACGAGCAGCCTTTCAGGTTGATAACACCCTGACAGGTGATGGCAAACTAAATGTCGAGTTAGTTTTTGAAAAAATGGAAGACTTTCAACCGGATGCTATCGCTAAAAAGGTAGAACCTTTAGCTCAACTGTTGGAAGCACGTACCCAACTGGCAAACCTACTGTCTTATATGGATGGTAAAAGTGGTGCAGAACAACTGATTGCTGAAATACTGCAAAATCCTGCTCTGCTGAAATCACTGGCGGAAGCGCCAAAACCTGAAGATAGCACTTCAGCTTCAGATGAAGGTGCTGAAGATAAGGAGTAATTGATGAGTACGACTGAACAAGAAAACCTGGCTCAACAAGAGCAGGCACCGAAAGAATATACAGTTGATGAATTAAGTGTATTGCTCGGTAAGGAATTCCGTCCGCAAAGCGATCAGACACGTGATGCCGTTGAAAATGCGGTAAAAACCCTGGCCCAGCAGGCACTGGAAAATACCGTCACCATCTCTGGCGATACTTACCGTACTATCCAGTCATTGATTGCTGAAATTGATACCAAAATATCACAACAGATGAATCATATCCTGCATTATGATGAATTCCAGACACTGGAAGGCGCATGGCGTGGGCTGCATTATCTGGTTAATAACACAGAAACCGATGAAATGCTGAAAATCCGTGTGATGTGCCTTTCCAAAAAAGAACTAAGCAACACGCTAAAACGTTTCAAAGGAGTCAGTTGGGACCAAAGCCCACTCTTTAAGAAGATCTATGAAGCAGAATACGGTCAGTTTGGTGGTGAACCTTTCGGCTGTCTGGTAGGCGATTACTATTTTGACCACACCGCGCCGGATGTTGAACTTTTGCGTCAGATATCACAGATTAGTGCCTCTGCACACTGTCCATTTATTTCAGGGGCAGCCCCAAGTGTTATGCAAATGAAATCCTGGCAGGAGCTAGCTAACCCCCGTGATCTCACCAAGATTTTCCAGAATACGGAATATGCCCCCTGGCGTAGTTTACGTGAGTCAGAAGATGTACGTTACATCGGATTAGCACTACCACGTTTTCTGTCCCGTTTACCTTACGGTGCTCTCACTAATCCCGTTGATAATTTCAACTTTGAGGAAAATACCGAAGGCCCCACTCACGAAAATTATACCTGGGCAAATGCCGCTTACGCCATGGCGGTCAATATCAACCGCTCCTTTAAACTATATGGCTGGTGCACGTCCATCCGCGGCGTAGAATCCGGTGGCATTGTTGAAAATTTGCCTTGCTATACTTTTCCCTCTGATGATGGCGGAGTGGATATGAAATGTCCTACCGAAATTGCCATCAGCGATCGTCGTGAGGCTGAATTAGCCAAAAATGGTTTTATTCCACTTTTGCACCGTAAGAATACCGATATGGCCGCCTTTATCGGTGCCCAATCGCTGCAAAAACCATCAGAATATTATGATCCTGACGCTACAGCAAATGCCAACCTCTCCGCTCGTCTGCCTTATTTATTTGCCTGCTGTCGTTTTGCTCATTACCTGAAATGTATTGTACGCGACAAAATCGGGACTTTTCAGGAGCGTAGTGATATGGAACGTTGGTTGAATGAATGGATCACTCATTATGTTGACGGTGACCCGGTCAATTCATCACAGCTTACCAAGGCGAAGAAGCCACTGGCAGCCGCAGAAGTCCTGGTCGAAGAAATAGAGAGCAATCCGGGATATTATCAAGCTAAATTTTTCCTGCGACCCCATTATCAATTAGAAGGATTAACCGTTTCTTTACGTCTGGTTTCAAAATTACCCTCATTAAAAGGAGCATGATACTAAAAAATTATTTTATCTAAGCAAAATCAAAAATTATCTCGCACAGTGGGGCTTCCAGTAACAATACACATGCATTTCTAGACGTATATACGCACTCCAATACATCTATTGGATTCAATCATCCCATTCAACTCTATTAAGGCAAAGATTATGTCTAACAACGCGTTTATTACTTTTACTGGCATTAAAGGTGAATCAGGTGACGATACCCATAAAGAATGGACAGCCGTCCATGTTTTTGAACTGGGAATGACTAATGAAGTTTCTACAAATACCCAGTCTAGCGGATTGAGTTCAGGTATAGTTACCGTTCCTGGTATTACTGTAGGCCTCTTCTTTGATAAATCATGCATAAGTTTATCTAATTATTTGACGATAGGTAAACATATCAAAGAAGTTAAAATTGAAGTAATGCGACAAGGAGGTGAAAACGTACTTTGGCACAGTATAGTCATGACAAACGTTATGGTAGCAAGCACATCGCTCGGATTTTCATTTGATCAATATATTTCTACTGTTAAGTTGGCCTTCCAAACCCATAAAGAAAGCTACTATCCTCTGGACTTCACAGGTAAAAAAGGTGCTGAAGTCACCTATGGATGGGATTCTTTCGCTCATAAACCACTCTAATTACATAATTGACTACCCGATAACCTCCCTGAAACAGGGAGGTTATTTCTACTAATCTATCCTTATCAAAAAATAGGGATCTACGCTTATGCGATTCACCATTGTTAAAAACAGCGGTACAAATCAACCCATACAATTGAGTTATGACTTTTCGCCTCCGGGGGGAACTATCGGTCGCAGCAAAGACAATAACTGGATTTTACCCGATGAAGAACAGGCTATTGCCCGGCTTCAGGCCGTCGTTTCTATTTCTGCTGATGGTGAGTGTAGGATTACCAATCGTGGCTCTGCATCTGAGCTGTTACTAAACACAATACCATTGGCTCCGGATCGCCAGGTTGAAATCCGCGATGGTGATGTATTGAATATTGGCGACTATCAGATTCAGGCAGTTGATATCAATAAAAGTGCGCCTCCGCAAGCAACTACCCGGGTTATCAATACGGAATCCCAATCGGCTACCAACTGCTCAGGCATTCCCAATGAGATCTGGGATGGTCTGGAACAAATTTTCACTGCCCCCGATACTTCGTCCTCCCCTAACAGATATCAGGCAACATCAGAGGGGAATGACAATAACCCACTACTCAAATCCCAACAACAGGAAAACGACGAACGTAACCCAATTGATCCATTGGCACAAATTGAAAACACAACCGATTTAGAGACACTTCAATTACGGGCGACCGATCCCGTGACTATGTTCCACTCAGATGCCCTCTTCCAACAGGAAGATATTCTGAATAACAATACACCCACAACATTATTCCAGTACGATGACCAGGAAATTGACGACCCGCTAAACTTGATGTTAGATAATGCCGTACCACTAACATCACCTGATAACCCAAAAATTTCCGATTCTCAGTTTGCTCCTGTATCACAGCCCATATCTGCTCAGGATAAACAATCCATTGCTCAGCCACCTTCTTTACCTTCACTCTTCACAACAGAAGAGATATCTAAGGAACTCAGTAAAGATTTAGCCAAAAATTATACAGGTATAGAAGAAACCAAAACAAAAGAAAATATTTTTCCTCCTTTTCCCCCTGTTCCTTCAAATGAATATCCTGATTATCAGGCTAGCGCTAATCACCAGACTCATATTAAGCACCAAGTGAGTAATGCTAATAATTCCCTTCACATCACTCATGACAATCATGCTTATGAACGGCTTGGTATTGATCCAATAAGCTATAGTTCCTCTAACCATCAAACAGACGGGATCAAACTGGAGGGGAAATTACTGGCATCGCTATTAGAGGGAATGGGACTCAAAAATCTTCACCAACCACAATTTGATGAACACCGCATGTATCAATTAGGTCTGTTTATCAGCCAGTTATCTCAAGGGGTCGTCGCACTCAATACTTCACGCACGATGCTGAAACGGGAAGCTGATGCGGATATGACTCAAATGCTATTGGATGCCAATAATCCATTTAAGCTATTACCTTCTGGTCAATCTGTTTTAGTGCAGATGTTTGGTGATCATATGCCTGGATTTATGCCTATTGAGCAGGCAACCCGCGATATTTTAATTGAATTACAAGCACACCAATTAGGAATGATTGCAGGAGTACGTGCCATTACGAGAGATATCCTGCAACTCTTCCATCCCGGAAATCTTGAGCAGAAAGCACAGGATGAAGGCGGCATGCCGCGTTTGTCTTTGTCGTCAACCTACAAAACATCATTGTGGGAATTTCTCACCAAATACTATCAAAAAACAGCCAATGAATTTGAGCAAAATTCAGTTCTGTTTGGTGAAAACTTCCTGCAAGCCTATGAAAAAGAGGTCAATAAATATAAAAATTCTCAAAGTAAACTAAAAAAATAGGCAAATTAAAAATAGTTCATTGCCTCAGCAATCTTTCCCCTATTGCCCATTATCACTACGACCAATAGGTACTCCATGAATGACAATATAACTTTAATACATGGTGGTTATCATCGTCGGAGTAATGCCAAGCGTATCACTGCCAGAGACAGAATGCAGCCTTCCTTGCTGGATAGGCTCACTGATAACGACCCCGATAAGAAAAAAGAGGCAATCAGCAACTATCTGATATCACACAGTACATTACGACAAAATGTTCTGCGGGATTTACAGTGGTTGCTCAATAGCATCAACTGTGAATCCGAGCAAGATCTTACCCTGTATCCGGAAATACGCCGTTCTGTTTATAACTTTGGGCTGGAACCCCTGGCGGGTAAACGCATGTCTGAAATAGAGTGGGAAGATATTCAACATAAAATCATTAAGGCTATACATGTATTTGAGCCACGCATTATTGCCGATGAGCTTGAAGTGAGTTGTGTTTCCGATACTGATTCTCTGAACCTATACAATACATTATCCATTGAGATTAAAGGTTTTTTGTGGTGTGTTCCCTGGCCACTCGAATTCCTGTTCCGTAGTGATATTGATCTGGAAAACGGTTATTTCACTATCAAAGAAGCAGGGTAAAAACAGATACGAGAGGATACGGATACATGGATAGCAAACTTCTTGAATATTACAATCGTGAGCTAGTTTATTTACGTGAGATGGGCAAAGAATTTGCCGAACGTTATCCAAAAGTCGCCAATCGACTGGGTATGCATGGTATTGATGTTGCTGACCCTTATGTTGAACGACTTATGGAAGGTTTTGCTTTTCTAACTTCCCGTATTCAGTTGAAAATGGATGCTGAATTTCCAAATTTTTCCCAGCAATTACTGGAGATGCTCTACCCTAATTATCTGGCTCCTACTCCATCAATGACAATCGTCGAACTCCAGCCTGATACCAGTAAAGGGGATATCAGCCATGGATTTTTAGTGCCACGCGGAACGCTCATGCACTGTCAGACATTGAAAAAAGATGGCATCACATTCCAGTACAGCACAGCACAAGACGTTATTTTGCAACCATTACATTTGCAGAAAGTTGAACTGGGTAAACTCCCTGCCAACGTTCCTCTGGCAACTTTAAATCTTCACCAATCCGGTGCTGTCAGTGCGCTGCGCATTCATCTCTCCTGCAAAGGAAAATTTTTCCTCAACGAATTGGATCTCAATAAACTGGTATTCTTTCTTTCAGGGCCGGATATTCAATCCCAACGATTGTTAGAATTGCTTATGGAACATTGCGTCGGCATAGTATGTCAGACCCTTGGTGATACTCCCCAGTATCAAGTTTTACCTGATATTTCTCCACATCATGAAGGGTTTGATGATGATCAGTCATTGTTACCTAACGATCCGCGTACTTTCAGTGGCTATCGTCAGATCCAGGAATATTTCGCTTTTCCGGCACGTTTTCAATTTTTCAGCATTAGTGGCATGCAATCTCTGCTGGAAAAAACGCAAAAAGAGAGTGAATTTGAACTGATCCTGCTTTTGGACAAAATAGACATGGATTTGGAGCATCTGGTTGATGCCTCTTATTTAGCCCTCAATAGTACACCCGTAATTAATTTATTCCCTAAGTTGACTGAACGTGTGACGGTAGAAGAAAGTACTAATGAGTATCATTTAGTTGTCGATAATATCCGGCCTCTGGATTATGAAATCTTTTCCGTAAAACATTTGCATGGTGCAGATATTAAACACAGAGAAACACAAATTTTCAGACCTTTCTGGTCTACTTTCAGTGATGATAAAGGCAATTACGGTGCCTATTTTTCCGTGCGCCGTGATCCCCGCATTTTATCTGAACATGCCCATCATTACGGCACCCGAACCAGTTATATCGGTACAGAATCCTTTGTTTCTATTGTTGATGAACAACATTCTCCTTGGCCGAATGAACTCAAGTTCCTGACTGCCGATGTCATGTGCACCAACCGTGATTTATCTGCAATGTTGCGTCAACAAGATCTTGATAGCTTCGTTATGCTGGATTCTATCCCCATCAACCAGATTGTGTTTCTTAAAAGACCAACCATACCACGCCCAGCCTTAGCACAAGGCTCAATATCCTGGAAATTAATCAGTCACCTCCAGCTCAACTATCTAAATTTTATGGATAAAAATGATGAGCAAGGGACTCAGGCATTACGGCAATTACTCAGCCTGTATGCCAATCTTTCAGAACCAGCTATCGCCCGTCAGATTAATGGTATTCGCCATTGTTCATTAAAAACCATTTATCGGAGAGTCCCTGAACCTGGCCCGATCGTTTTTGCCCGTGGAGTCAGCATTGAGCTGGAAGTGGATGAGCAAGAATTTGCCGGCAACAGCCCCTGGTTACTGGGAAGTGTTCTGGAAAAATTATTCTCACGCCTGGTCACCATGAACTCTTTTACTGAAATGACTCTCTATAGCCAGCAACGTGGCAGGATCGGTTTTTGGCCGGCCCGGATGGGAAAAAAGAAACTGATATAGCCAGTATTTACAGATAAAAATGAATATGAGCGAAACAAGTGCCATTTCCATACATCGCATATGTCACCTGCCGGATAATTTTTGGCAGCAACTAACCCAGACACCGTGGCAATTCGATCTATTTCAGACCCTGCGCCGAATAGACGCCCAATCCGGGGAGTATTATATGCTGGGTTCAGCCCCATTGCCGCGATACGACCTGCTGCGGTTAGGTCAAAAAGCATCAATGATATTCGCACCATCTACCATTGCTGAAGCCAAAAAACGCGAAAACTCAAAACTGTATGACATACTGATTTACAGTTTTGGCTTGTTCGGCCCGAATGGGCCATTGCCACTCCATATCACCGAATATACTTATGCGCGACAATATAACTATCAAGACCCAACACTGAACGCATTTGCCAATTTATTTCACCATCGGCTAATACTGCTGTTCTATCGTGCCTGGGCTAATTCCCAATCAACAGTGTCGCTTGATCGTCAGGATAATCAACGTTTCTGTCATTACCTTGCTTGTCTGGTTGGTATGGGGTTACCTGCTCAACAACAATCAGATTCAATTAGTGAACACGCCCGCTATTCGTTATCAGGCCATTTATCCCGGCAAGGGCATGGTGCGGAAGGGTTGGCGAAAATATTATTTAGTTACTTCAATATTCCATTAAAAGTTATACAAAATATTCCCCAATGGCTGAAAATTGAAACTCAGGATCAGGCGCGGTTAAAAGCCGGACGCAGTATGCCTCGTTTGGGCGAATCGGCCTTTTTGGGAATAGCATTATATGATGTTCAATATAAATTCCGCCTTGAACTCGGCCCGTTAACCCTAGCTGAGTATGAAGCGTTCTTACCAAACCAACCAAAGTCACTACAACTACGTGATTGGGTATATCAATATTTTGGGATCGAATACGCATGGGATATCCGCCTGATACTTAATCGAGCCGATATAAAAGGTATTCATCTGTCAGAGCCAGTAAAATTAGGATTAAGTAGCTGGCTTGGCAACATTGAACAGAAATCCCATTGTGGTGACTTAATCTATAATCCAGAATTTCACTGAATAACAATTTCAACAAACAACAATTTCACTAAACAACAATATAATCACTCTCTACAAAACACTGTCAGTAATAACATCACGGATTACACGCTATGTCAGAAATCAGCCGCTCCGTACTATTTGGTAAGCTTAACCGCACATTATTCACATCGTTAGAAGGTGCCACTGCTTTTTGTAAGTTGCGTGGTAATCCTTATGTTGAGTTAGTGCATTGGCTACACCAAATCATGCAGCAACAAAACTGTGATTTACAGAAACTTCTCCATCACTTCGGTCTGGATGAATCTGCGTTGACCAAAGACATTGTTACAGCACTGGATCGCCTGCCACGTGGTGCCAGCGCCATTTCTGACCTCTCAGAACATATTGACAGTGCCGTTGAACGGGCTTGGGTTTACGGTTCACTGAAATTCGGGGTTGATCAAATTCGCAGTGCCCATTTACTGATAGGCATATTGAAAACGTTCAATCTACGCAATGCGCTGAAAGCCATTTCTCCCCTGTTTGATCGCATTAATACAGATGTCCTGATCGATAATTTTCACGCAATATTCGACGGCAGTGATGAAGCTCAGGAGATCACAGCATCATCAACAGGTACACAAGGGGCAACAGCACAAACTGCAACAGGCTCAGCGCTACAACAATATGGTCAGGAATTGACGGCGCGGGCCCGTAATGGCGAGATTGACCCTGTGTCTGGGCGTGATGAAGAAATCCGCCAGATCATTGATATTCTGATGCGCCGTCGTCAAAATAACCCATTACTGACAGGTGAAGCTGGTGTCGGTAAGACTGCGGTAATTGAAGGATTAGCACTGAGGATTGCCGCAGACGAAGTTCCCCCTCCTTTACGAAATGTTCAGCTTTGGTTGTTAGATATTGGCATGTTACAAGCAGGAGCAGGTATCAAAGGAGAATTCGAATCCCGTCTGCGAAAAGTGATTGAAGAAGTGCAATCCAGTCCAACTCCCATCATTTTGTTTATTGATGAAATCCATACTTTGATTGGTGCCGGTGGACAGCAAGGAACTGGTGATGCTGCCAATTTATTAAAACCAGCCTTAGCGAGAGGTCAACTACGTACGCTTGGTGCTACAACCTGGTCAGAATACAAAAAATATATCGAAAAAGATCCTGCCTTGACTCGTCGTTTTCAGGTTGTGCAGGTTCATGAACCTGACGAAACCAAAGCTCTGATAATGCTGCGTAGTCTGGTCAATACACTGGAAAAACACCACCGTATTCTTTTATTAGATGAGGCAGTAGAAGCCGCAGTGCACCTCTCCCACCGCTACATCCCTGCCCGTCAGTTACCGGATAAAGCCATCGCATTACTGGACACAGCCTGTGCCAGAGTTGCTGTCAGCCAACATGCTGAGCCTCCTCAGCTAGAAAACTGCCGCCATCAGATAGATGCACTGAATGTTGAGCTGGAAATTGTGGAGCGAGAAGCAAAAGTCGGTATGGGTGACTCGCAGCGAGCAGAAAATATCCTCAATCAACTCGCCACTCTGGCAGAACAAAAAGAGCAGCTAGAAGCACGCTGGCAACAAGAACTTTCTCTAACAGAGAAAATTATTCAATTACGCATCCAATTAAATGAAGACCAAAATAATGATACCGCTACTCTCCATACTGAATTAACTGATCTGCAACAACAATTGGAAACTTTACAGGGGGAAGAGCCTCTCATTTTTTCGGCAGTAGACAGTAACGTTGTTTCCGCTGTTGTGTCAGATTGGACCGGCATCCCGCTAAGCCGCATGATGAAAGATGAAATCGAAGCCGTATTGCAGTTGGCTGATACACTCAGTCAGCGGGTGATTGGTCAGTACCACGCATTGGAAATAATCGCAAAACGGGTACGTACTTCACGGGCGAAATTAGATGATCCCAATAAACCGGTTGGTGTCTTTCTATTATGTGGCCCTTCTGGTGTGGGTAAAACGGAAACAGCACTCGCTCTGGCTGAAACACTATATGGTGGCGAGCAAAATCTCATTACCATCAATATGAGTGAATTTCAGGAAGCACACACCGTATCAACATTGAAGGGCGCACCTCCCGGCTATGTTGGCTATGGTGAAGGAGGTGTATTAACCGAAGCTGTTCGCCGCCGTCCTTACAGTGTTGTATTGTTAGATGAAATCGAAAAAGCACATCCTGATGTTCATGAGATTTTCTTTCAGGTATTCGACAAAGGCTGGATGGAAGATGGTGAAGGCCGACACATTGATTTTCGTAATACCATTATTATCCTGACATCCAATGTGGGAGCCGATTTAGTCAGTTCATTATGCCGCCAGCATAGCCAACAAGATAATAGCGTACCAGAGCCGGAACAGCTCAGTTCTGCATTACGTAAGCCATTATTAGACACATTCCCAGCAGCTTTATTGGGACGTTTATTGGTTATTCCCTACTATTCATTGAATGACGAAGTGATGACTAATATTGTCCACTTACAATTAGGGCGAATTCAAAAACGTTTACTGGAGAACCATGGCATTGCTGCAATATTTGATGACGCTATGATTGAAAATATTGTCAGCCGTTGTACTGAGGTTGAATCAGGTGGTCGTACGGTTGATGCTATCTTGACTAACACCATATTGCCACAAATCAGTCAACGGCTGCTCTCTGCCAGTGCTCAGGATGAACAATATAACCGATTACAAGTATCACTCGAACAAGGGGAACTTCAATTCCAGTTTTCGGATGATAATCAATAGATCCTGCATAACATCTTGTGTATACCCATAGGTTCAAGAGGCCATCTCCGATGCAGAATTCCTACTATAACTATTTTAATAACAGGCACCCATTATTGCAGGCATTACCTATTGGGTACTGCTTCAATGAGTTTGAAATTGAGAAGATTATAGGTAAAGGTGGATTTGGCATCGTATATAAGGCTTGGGATCACCGTAAAAAATGTGCTGTTGCCATTAAAGAATATCTGCCATCGGCAGTTGTGATCCGTCGCAATGATTTGAAATTAAACCTGCGTTGCTCAAGTCTGCAAAAGAGATTCAAAATCGGTCTTCATAGTTTTATGCGTGAAGCCCATATAATGTCTTACTTTAATCATCCATGCCTGCCCCGTTTCTTGCGTTTTTGGCAACAAAATAGCACGGCTTATATTGCCACTCCGTTTTACAGAGGCATAACACTAAAACTGTTGCAGCTAAAACACCCAAAGATCATTACACAAAACTGGCTGTGTCGTATTTTGTTTTCCTTGTTTGATGCCCTCAATACGCTTCATCAGGCAGGCTATCTGCACTGCGATATTTCTCTCGATAATATTTTAATTCAGAACAATCAGTTACCAATACTGCTTGATTTGGGATCGGCCCGAAAAACAACAGAACATTTATCTGATGATGAAGAAATCACTGTCAGGTCTGGTTTCACGCCTTGTGAACAATACACTGCCAATGAAGAAGGACAGCAAGGCCCCTGGACTGATATCTATGCCTTAGGGGCTGTATTACATACTTTGATTGTCGGGAAACCACCACCCGTCAGCATTGTGCGCAGTATTGAAGATCATTATCAACCTTTAACCAAACGGTGCCCTACAGGTTATTCCTTATCATTTCTGCATGTAATTGATTGTATGTTGGCAATAAAAGTGTCAGACCGCCCGCCCTCTATTTCAAAATTAGCTGCGATGATAAAGCCCGCTATCATCCAAGCCTGTCAAATTCCCACATCGCATCTCCCATTCCTTTATCAAATCTCCTGACCTATCTGCCTTCAGGAGATCTGAGCAAGGAAGAGCAGCCGAAAATTATCTCCTGAAAAACGTTATCCCTCGGAGAAAGCCTGTAGTTTGCACAAACAGGCATTATTCATCACTCGAATCCAATTCAACTGTCTGTTTTTTTCCACTCAATCCATATTCACGCAGTTTATTGGCAATAGCGGTATGAGAAACACCAAGCCGTTTTGCCAACTTGCGGGTACTGGGATAATGGCGATAAAGACGGGTCAAGACAGAACGTTCAAAACGCTTACTGATTTCATCTAAAGAGCCAACCAGAATGTCTTCATTGATAAAGGCGGTTTCTGTTTCTAATTCCGGTAACTGAATATCTTGTGGGCTTAATTGGTTACCTTCAAGCTGCGTTAATGCCCGATAGATGGCATTACGCAACTGCCTCACATTTCCGGGCCAATAATAGCTACACAAGAATTGTTCCAGATCAGGTGAGAATTTGGGTTTTTCTACATCTTGCTCTCTGGCAAACCGGGTTGCAAAATAATTCGTCAATGGAATGATATCAGCCTGACGCTCCCGTAAAGGTGGCAAAGTGATTGTTAATACATTGAGCCGATAGTAGAGATCTTCCCTGAATTCCCCTTTTTGCACCAACTCAACCAAATTCTTCTGAGTGGCGCAGATGATCCTGACATTCACTTTAACTTCGTTATCCTCTCCAACACGACGAAATGTTCCATCATTGAGGAAACGGAGTAATTTGATCTGCATCTGTGGTGACATTTCACCAATTTCATCTAATAGAACCGTGCCTCCATTTGCCTGCTCAAAAAAGCCTTTTTTACCTTCCAGTGCATTCGGATACGCACCTGCCGCATAACCAAACAGTTCACTTTCTACTACGTCATCCGGCATAGATGCACAATTTAGTCCAAGAAAAGGTTGTTTTCCTCTTGCACTTCTCAGATGACACGCTTTGGCAAATTCATCTTTCCCTGTTCCTGTATCACCAATAAGCAACAAAGGCAGATCCAACATAGCAATTTTATGGGCCTGTTCAACGATATGAACCATCTTCGGACTGACAGCAACAATATCCTTAAAGGCCTGATCGTCATTCACTGTCAATTTTTTCTGCACAGGTTCCGCATAAACGGATGCACGTAGCATAATCACCGCTCCCACACATTTAACCTTCTGATTTTCATCAGTCAGTTGCATGGGAGTAATATCCATCAAATAAGATTTTCCTTTGATAGTTAACGTTGTCGAATGAGGCTGATGATGATCACTTTCCAACCAACGGAGGAAATTGTAATTACTGATAAGCTGGCTGATATTTTTTTGGCTGATTTTTCCTTTACTAATGCCAAACAATGTCTGGGATGCCAGGTTAGCCAAATCAATATTTCCTTTTATGTCAATGGACAAGATAGGCTCAGGCACAGACTCCAGTAATGTCCACATAGCTCTGTGCTCTTTTTCTGATGGCATAAAAGCCACTGTCCTGACATCTATCACACCATTAATACGGCGGATTTCTGCCATCAGCAGGCGAAAGGTATTGAAATCAATTTGAGTAAAACTAAGGTAAATACGACGCTCAGGAGAGATCTCAATTCCTTTCAGGTCAATATTTCTTAAAACCAATAAATCAAGTAACTCGCGAGTCAGCCCAATTCGATCCTGACAAGTAACTTCCAATCGCATTTATTCCGACCTTATTTACACAATGTTCATAGCCACCTGAAATATTACTCGTTACTGTGCAATAGATGAAGCCCCTTGTCAGCTAAAGTTGACAATAAAGCAAAGTGTCAAATTTAAATGGCAGTCGCTTCTATTTGGTTACGATTTCTAGTTGGTTACAATCCCGTTTTTTTGGTTTCACTTTTGGACTTAGTCGCCAACGTATTTTTAAGCTGGTTAATCAGCTGATAACGGAAATCCCCCAATTTGGGTTTATCGTCATCAATCCAGGGTAAAGGACGACATAGCTCCATTGCCTTAATTCCCAAACGAGCCGTAAGCAACCCTGCTCCAATACCCTGCGCAGCACGGGCTGAAAGCCGGGCAGCAATATCCTGCGATAACCAATCCATTCCCACTTCTCTGACCAAATCTGACGCACCCGCAAAGGCAATATTCAGAAATACCAGCCGAAACAAACGAATACGGCTGAAATACCCCAATTCAATTCCATATATTGCCGCAATCCGGTTAATAAGACGAATATTTCGCCATGCAATGAAGGCCATATCCACCACAGCAAGTGGACTGACAGCGATCATCAGTGCAGATTCTGCCGCCGAACGACGGATCTCTTTTTTGGCCTGCTCATCCAGAACAGGTTGAACCAGCTTGCTGTATAACATAACTATCTCACGGTCATTGTGAGTTTCATGCACAGCAGTCTGCCAACGTTGCAAAGCCGGATGTTGTTGCCCTATACCTGCTTGTTCTGCCAATTTTTCACAAAATTGGCGTCCTTTGCTAATGCCATGACTTTGTAATAATGTTTTGGCGATATCGCGCTCTTCTGTCCGCTGACGTAAACGATAAAGACGACGCCATTCGCTGATTACACCACCTATTCCCGCAAAGATAATCAAACTGCCTGCGGCTGCTACGCCCAACGCAATCCAATTCTGTTGTTGCCATGACTGGTATATCCACTGAATAAACTGGGCAATAACACTGACTCCCAATAATAGCACTGCGCCAGAAAAAACTTTTCTCCACAAGCTGCGCTTAGGCTTCAATGCTGCATTAACAGCTCCTTCAAATTCACTTTCCTGCTCCTCAGCATTCAATTCAGGCATAGCCGGATAGAATTCGTTCTCCTGTTCATTGAATTCTTTTTGGGATTTCAGAGAAGGTTCTGATGATGTTGATAAAAGATTATCAAAATCGACTCTTGGTTTTAAGGAACCAGATCCCTTTGGCTCCGTCTTCAAGGAATCCGTCATGTCAGTTTGTCTCCTAATAAAAACTCCATCGCACTGTCCATGCGGATATGAGGTAACGGCTCATCAATATTAACTTGTCTTGGCCGAAATGACTCAAAACTGAAACCCTGCTTTTGCCAAAAAGCATTGTCAGGCAAACGTTGTGGCACTTCCCCCGGAAAAAATGTCAATAACTTATCATCTGACAAACGGTTTCCCTTGATAGCCGGGATCTTTTCTCCCTCATGCACCACAATACCACTTTCAGTTGCCTGAACTGACGCAAGACCAACACAATCCATACTGATCCCTTCAAATGCAGCATTCTGCCATGCTTCATGTACAAGTTGCTGGAGAAGGGAAACAAGATTGGCATGTTGATCCGCTGTGACATGATCCGCTTTGCTGGCTACAAACATTAACTTGTCAATGCAAGGCGAAAATAAACGGCGAAATAGCGTCCGTTTGCCATAATGAAAACTCTGCATTAGTTGTGTCAGCGCCAAACGCATATCGTTAAAGGCGTGTGGGCCACTGTTTAATGGCTGCAAACAATCAACCAGAACAATTTGCCTATCAAAACGAAGGAAGTGTTCTTTATAAAAATCCTTTACGATGTGATTGCAGTAGTACGTAAACCGTTCACGCAGCATACCAATATTGGTATTTTTATCCGCTTTAAGTAGTTGAGGCTCTCCGATTCGATCAATATCCGGCCAGGGAAAAAATTGCAGTGCAGGTGCTCCCGTCAAATCTCCCGGTAAGATAAAACGCCCCGGCTGAATGAAATGTAGCCCCTCTGTTTTACACTGGTGTAAATAATCCGTATAAGCCTGCGCAATTCTGGCCAACAGATTTTCATCGGCAGGTGCTAGTGGGTCACACTGTTTACATAATGCCAACCACGGTTCGGCCCAGCTTAACCTTTCACCTTTCAATAATCCGTTCATCTGCCATGACCATGCCAGATAACTCTGTTCCAGCATGGGTAAATCCAATAACCACTCTCCCGGATAATCGACAATTTCCAGATAAAGGGTGGAGGTTTCTTTGAGATAACGAAATAAAGAATCTTTTGAACGATAACGCAGAGCAAGACGGATTTCACTTACTCCCCGGGTCGGAATTGGCCAATAAGGCGGTATGTTATGCAACGCGGCAATGTTTTCATCATAGGTAAAACGGGGAACACCAAAATCCCGCTGGGGTACTCGTTTCACACCTAATAAACGCCCATCACGTACAGTTGAAAACAGCGGTAACCTGACACCATTGTGAACATGCAGAAGCTGATTGACCAAAGAAGTAATAAATGCTGTTTTCCCACTACGGCTTAATCCTGTTACTGCCAGCCGTAAATGGCGATCGATTCCACGATTAACAAGTGCCGTCAGTTCATTTTGCAATCGTTTCATGTTTCTCCTGAATTAGACACTATGACATTGTTTATGCCTGCCATATTTCAATAAAGACATCTCCAATGTCGTCCATTTTTATCATGACTTGTTTATTATGGCTTTGATTTTCCGAATAGGTGAATTCCCTCACCCAACCCAATGGGTGAGAGATAATGGGCGAGGGATTGCAGCCGGAGCAACCTTTAGATCTCTGCCAATAATTCAAGTTGCCTCACTGAAAATCTATCCGGCATCGCTTAAAGCTGGCGAAAGCGGCTGCGCACATTATAGGTATCAGAAGTAACATAACGTTCCATTTGGCGCAGACGTTCTTCCCCTGCCCGCAATTGGTAGTCAACTTCATCCAACATTTTTCGGGTTGATGGTGCCCGGTTTTCCTCTGCCTGATATCCCGTAGGTGCGGGATCTAACACAAAGGTCAGGATAATGTAGGCCAATACTGTTATGCCAAATAATCCAAAGAATAGTGACAATATTGTCATGGTACGGATGAGCGCAACTGGGACACCAAAATAGTGCGCTAACCCGGCACACACGCCTTTAATCACTCCCTGTTCTGGCAAACGGTAAAGTTTTCCACGGTAAGAGTTAGACATTATGACTGTCTCCAGTTTGGATGTTCTGCATCAAGAATATCTTCCAGCGTTTTGATTCGCTCCTGCATACGCCGGGCATTTTCTGCCAGCTGCTCCAAACGTTGAATTTCATTGTTCTCTAATTTACCGCGATTCTGGTGGCTGTAATGCAGCCATAACCAGATGGGTAACACAAAGAGTACAAACAGGATCAGTGGGATCCCCAGAAATATATTGGCCATTACCTTTCCTTAGTTGTAAATGGAAGTGCAAATAACATTTGCTATCACAGTGAATCTTTCGCACTCATTTTAGCCTTGAGTGCAGCAAGCTGTGCACTAATTTCATCATCCGCTTTCAATTCTGCAAACTGCTGTTCCAGTGATTGTTTTTTCCCCAGACCAACAGCTTCCGCTTCTGCTTCCATGTGGTCAATTCTGCGCTCAAACTGCTCGAAACGTGCCATGGCTTCATCAATTTTACCGCTGTCTAACTGACGACGTACTTCACGGGAAGAAGCCGCCGCCTGATGACGCAAAGTCAAAGATTGTTGTCTTGCCCTCGCTTCTGTCAATTTGTTTTCCAGTTCAGCAATTTCTCCTTTGATACGGTCAAACGTTTCATCCAGAATAGACAGTTCGTTTTTCAGCGTTTCAACCAATTGGCTGACTTTTTGTTTTTCAATCAAGGCGGCACGAGCCAGGTCTTCTTTATCTTTACTCAATGCCAATACGGCTTTTTCCTGCCAACCTTCAATTTGACTTTCTCCGGTGCTGATACGGCGCAGAAGCTGCTTTTTCTCAGCCAATGTACGGGCAGATGTTGAACGTATCTCCACCAGCGTATCTTCCATCTCCTGAATCATCAAGCGGATCATTTTTTGTGGATCTTCTGCTTTATCCAGCAAAGAAGAGATATTAGCGTTAACGATATCAGCAAAACGAGAAAAAATACCCATAGTCATAAACCTCTTTCATTAGAATATATGTATGTTATGCCTGTGTACTGTTAAGTAAGATACAGAGTAAGGCATTCAGTTAAATACAAGATACGTGCCAACTTTTATCTCTCAATTATCATATTGAAATATATCGTTTAATTTTCATTTGATTTTTTCTTACAATGTTTTAATGTAGTCAAATCAACCAGTAACTGGCTAAAAACACCATCTATTAGTGGAAAAATTATGAATCAGTTCACTGATAACCTATTAGGGGAAGCAAACAATTTTATTGAGATTTTGGAACAAGTCTCTGAATTGGCAAAATTAAATAAACCTGTTTTGGTTTTGGGAGAACGAGGAACAGGTAAAGAACTAATTGCCCGCCGTTTGCACTATCTTTCTCCCAGGTGGCAAGGCCCTTTTATTTCACTGAACTGTGCCGCCCTCAACGAAAATTTACTGGATTCAGAGCTTTTTGGTCATGAAGCTGGTGCTTTTACCGGTGCCCGTTCGAAGCATCTGGGGCGTTTTGAACGGGCCGATGGCGGAACACTGTTTCTTGACGAACTTGCTACTGCTCCAATGCAAGTACAAGAAAAGCTATTAAGGGTCATTGAGTATGGATATTTTGAACGCGTGGGAGGCAGCCAAGCCTTACAAGTTGATGTCCGGCTGATCTGTGCCACCAATGAAGATTTACCTGCTATGGCAGCTCATGGAAAATTCAGGGCTGACTTGCTCGACAGGCTGGCATTTGATGTTGTCAACATCCCTCCATTGCGCCAAAGACATCAAGATATTATGTTACTGGCACAACACTTTGCCATTCAAATGTGTCAGGAATTAAGCCTTTCTTTCTTTCCGGGATTTACCGAACAAGCCAAACAGCAGTTACTTGATTATCATTGGCCCGGCAATGTTCGTGAATTGAAAAATGTTATAGAGCGCTCTATCTACCGCCATGGAGATAATCAAAATGAATTAAATACTGTTATTATCAATCCTTTTTCAACATCACCAATATCTTCATCTTCCGCACAAACGGTGTCAGATAAGACCTCCAACCATAATGTAGCCAGTGACTATTTTCTTCCCGATTTACCTCTCGATTTAAGACAATGGCAAAATGACTGTGAAAAGCGACTGATTATACAAGCAATAACAGAAAGCCAATACAGCCAGAAAAAAGCGGCTGAAAAACTCAACCTGACATACCATCAATTACGTGGGTTAATCAAAAAACATCACATCAATATCCATGTTATGGATTAAAAATTATCGGCTATTTATGGGTTAGTTTTGGGCTATAAAAGAAAAAATGCAGAAGGTTGTGCAGATAAAAAAATAGCCAGCACCCGAGCTGGCTAATAATAAAAATACTGGAAGCAATGTGAGCAATGTCATGCTTGTTGAGACAACAGACTGGGGTCATGAAATACATCTCAACAGCACGATGAGAATGATAATGCTTATCAATAGTGATTGTAAAGTATTTTATTGAGAATTTTTCTCACTATCGTGATCTACCCATTGTTTTTGAGCAAGAAGGGTTAGTTAAGCTACAATAGCCAGACTTTTTCCCATAACTGATCTGATGTTTCATATGCGCTATTTGATTTACTGGATCATATTATTGTTTTCAGCATCCACTCTGGCTGCTGAGATAGCAATTCCAGAAACGACTAAAGCTACTGCCAAAGTGGCTCATGGACATATATCAGAAGGTATATCCTATGTTCCGGCAGCCCTGCGGCGGAATGGTTTTATTTATTGCGTCAACGGTAACCTGAATACCTTTAACCCCCAAATGGCTATTAGCGGCCTGACCGTAGATACTCTGGCCGCCCAGATTTATGATCGCCTGCTGGGAGTAGATCCTCTGACTTATCGTTTAATGCCAGAATTAGCTTCTCGCTGGGAAGTAAGGGATAACGGAGCAACATACCGTTTTTACCTGCGTCATAATGTTGCTTTTCAGTCAACTGCCTGGTTTACTCCGACCCGTATGATGAATGCTGATGATGTTATCTTCAGCTTCCGCCGTTTATTCGACAAAACGCACTATTATCATTATATCAACGGTGGGCATTACCCCTATTTTGATAGTTTACAGTTTGGTGATTCCGTTCAGGATATCCGAAAAATAGATACATATACTGTCGAGTTCCGCCTGAACGCCCCTGATGCTTCTTTTCTCTGGCATTTAGCCACTCATTATTCTCCTATATTATCTGCGGAATATGGGCAGAAACTGTATAGCACAAACAGAGAGGAACAAATTGACTGGCAGCCCGTCGGGACAGGGCCATTCATGCTGGAAGATTATCAGATGGGGCAATATATCCGTCTTGTCCGGCATGATAATTATTGGAAAGGTAAGCCATTGATGGAACAATTCGTTGTAGATACTGGAGCGGGTGGTACAGGCAGGATATCCAAATTACTCACTGGTGAATGTGACGTATTAGCCTACCCAACGGCTAACCAATGGAGCTTACTCCATAATGATCCAAACTTGCGCCTGACCTTACGTTCAGGGATGAATATTGCCTATCTTGCATTCAATACCAGTAAACCGCCATTAGATAAACTGGAAGTGCGTCAGGCCATTGCATATGCCATTAATAACCAAAGATTGATGCGAACTATCTATTATGGTACGGCTGAAACCGCGGCATCTATTTTACCAAGAGCATCATGGGCTTATGATAATCGGGCTGAAATCACCGAATATAATCCGGCAAAAGCCCGCAAGATCCTGCATAAATTGGGTTTAACTGGACTGGAGCTGACATTATGGGTGCCAACCACTTCACAACCCTATAACCCAAGTCCTTTGAAAATGGCGGAGTTGATTCAAGCAGATCTGGCACATGTCGGTATTAACATGTCTATCCGCTCTGTTGAAGGCCGTTTTCAGGAAAACCAATTAATGGACAAAACCCATGATATGACGTTAGCGGGTTGGTCTACTGACAGTAACGATCCCGATAGTTTTTTCCGCCCGCTTTTTAGTTGTGCAGCTATCGCATCTCAAACAAATTTGAGCCGCTGGTGTGATCCGACTTTTGATAATGCAATCCACCAGGCACTGTTAGATCAACAACTCGCGTCACGTATCAAAAGTTATCATATTGCACAGCAAATCCTTGCCCAACAATTACCTGTATTACCATTAGCCTATCCAATGAGATCACAGATATTTCGCTATGATATTAAAGGATTAGTTCTGAGTCCTTTTGGCAATAGCTCCTTTGCCGGTGTTTACCGAGAGCAGGAACACTATATATCTACTGAACATATATCTACTAAACTTACGCCGGCTAAAAACGAAAAGGGAAGCAAATGATTATTTATATTCTGCGTCGTTTGCTATTGCTGGTTGTGACGTTATTTTTTCTCTCATTAATCAGCTTTAGTCTGGTGTATTTTACTCCTCACGGACCTTTGAGCGGTGCATCACTGATTGATGCCTATCTGTTCTATTTTCACGGCCTGCTACAGTGGGATTTTGGCATTTCCAGCATTAATGGTGAGAGAATTGTTGAACAACTGTATGATGTATTTCCGGCAACTCTTGAACTTTGCCTGCTTTCATTCACTCTGGCGTTATTAATTGGTATCCCTTTAGGGATTATTGCTGGTGTATGGCGGAATAAAAAGGCAGATAAAATTATCAGCACGCTTGCACTGTTTGGTTTTTCTATTCCAGTGTTCTGGCTGGCTTTACTACTCACTCTCTTATTTTCACTGCATTTAGGTTGGTTACCAATATCAGGAAGGATTGACTTGCTGTACCGGATGGAACCCGTAACAGGTTCAGCACTAATTGATGCCTGGTTATCAAAAAGCCCTCATCGTAATGAAATGATCATGAATGTCATCCTGCACATGATTTTACCTGTTATCACACTGTCAGTTGCTCCGATGACTGATGTTATTCGCTTGATGCGTAATAGTGCGGAAGAGGTTTCAGCATCCAACTATATAAGATCTGCTTCCATTCGTGGCTTATCAAGACTGACGATTATCCGTCGTCATTTACTGCATAATGCCCTGCCTCCCATTATCCCCAAGCTGGGATTACAATTCTCAACCATGCTCACATTAGCCATGGTCACAGAACAAGTCTTCAATTGGCCGGGATTAGGACGTTGGCTCATCAGTGCCATTCGTCAACAGGATTATTCGACTATCTCTGCGGGGGTGATGATAATAGGAACTTTAGTTATTTCAGTTAACGTGCTGACAAATATTATTGGCGCGATGGCTAATCCCTTAAAACATAAGGAATGGTATGCCCTTAGATAATTTATACCGTGAAAAGAAAACGCCTTCACCCCTAAAAGTTATCTGGCGTTTTTTCTATGCTGACGCACTGGCAATGACGGGTTTCTATGGCGTACTGATTTTAATTGTCTTAAGTCTTTTCGGTAGCTATATTGCTCCATATCAGCTTGATCAGCAATTTATCGACCAGTTAATGCCCCCTTCGTGGTCACATTACGGTAATGTGGCCTTTTTTCTTGGCACAGATGATCTTGGGCGGGATATTTTCAGTCGATTATTGATTGGCACTTCTTCTACTTTTGGTGCGGCATTGGTTGTGACTACGGCAGCAGCCATTGTCGGATTATTTATCGGCAGCCTTGCTGGGATAACACATGGGTTGAAGTCTGCAATTCTGAACCACATTCTTGACACCTTACTTTCTATTCCCTCACTGCTATTGACCATCATTGTAGTTGCTTTTGTGGGAGCCAGTCTGCAACATGCGATGATTGCTATCTGGCTGGCCTTATTACCAAGGATCGTGCGGACCATTTACACCGCTGTGCATGACGAGTTGGATAAAGAATATATCATTTCTGCCCGTTTGGATGGCGCTTCAAATTATCATATTTTACGTTATGCCGTTTTTCCGAATATTACTGCTGTGATAGTCAGTGAATTAACACGTACTTTCTCTATTGCCATCCTTGATATTGCAGCTTTAGGTTTTCTCAATCTTGGCGCACAATTGCCATTACCTGAATGGGGAGCTATGCTCGGTGGATCACTGGAATTAATCTACACTGCCCCCTGGACAGTGATGTTACCTGGTGTGGCGATTATGCTCAGCGTCCTGCTGGTTAACTTACTTGGTGATGGCCTGCACCGTGCTATTAATGCAGGAGTCGAATAATGCCGTTACTCGATATCCGTAATCTTACAATTGAATTCATGACGGCAGAAGGCCCTGTCAAAGCCGTTGACAGGATGAGTATTTCGTTAACAGAAGGTGAAATACTCGGACTGGCCGGTGAATCAGGTTCTGGTAAAAGCCTGATCGCCAAGGCTATTTGTGGTGTCACAAAAGATAACCTTACAGTTACCGCAGATCGTTTCCGCTTCAATGATATTGATTTATTACGCCTGACACCAAAACAGCGCCGTAAAATCATTGGTCACAATATTTCAATGATATTTCAAGAACCCCAATCATGCCTCGATCCATCGGAGAGTATTGGTAAACAACTTATTCAATCTATTCCCGGCTGGACGTTTAAAGGTCGTTGGTGGCAACGATTTAACTGGAAAAAACGCCGTGCTATTGAATTGCTCCATCGGGTGGGCATCAAAGATCACCATGACATTATGAACTCTTATCCCTATGAGTTAACTGATGGAGAGTGTCAAAAAGTGATGATTGCCATTGCGCTTGCCAATCAGCCAAGATTGCTGATTGCCGATGAACCGACCAATGCAATGGAGCCAACAACGCAGGCCCAAATATTCCGTTTGCTATCGAGTCTGAATCAAAACAACAACATGACGATTTTGTTAATTAGCCATGATTTGCAAATAATGAGTAAATTAGTAAAGCGCATCAACGTGTTATATTGTGGTCAAACGGTGGAAAGTGCTACACCTGATGAGCTGCTGGTAACTCCTCGTCATCCTTATACACAGGCATTGATTCGTTCAATTCCTGACTTCGATAGCCCACTACCCCATAAAAGTCGCCTGAACACCCTACCCGGTGTGATTCCATCATTGGAACATTTGCCGATTGGATGCCGGCTGGGGCCTCGTTGCTCTTATGCCCAGAAGACCTGTATTGAAACGCCACGATTGCGGGGGGTCAAAAGTCATACCTTTGCTTGTCACTTCCCCTTGAACATGGAGGAACAATAAATGGTCAAGACATTATTGGAAGTTAAAAACCTGACGAAAACGTTCCGTTATCGTGCCGGATTTTTCCGCCGTCATCATCTTAATGCCGTGAAACCCGTAAGTTTTACTTTGCAACCCAGCAAAACACTGGCGATCATCGGAGAAAATGGCTCAGGCAAATCTACACTGGCCAGAATGCTGTCAGGGGTTATCGAACCTACAGCAGGTGAGATATTGATCAACAACCATAAACTGGTTTACGGGGATTATAGTTATCGTAGCCAGCTCATCCGCATGATTTTTCAAGATCCCAGTACGTCATTAAATCCTCGTCAACGGATTGGTCAAATTCTGGATATGCCTTTAATCCTGAATACGAAACTCTCTCCTTCTGAACGGGAAAAACGCATCAATCAGACATTACGCCAAGTCGGGCTGTTGCCCGATCATGCCAATTATTACCCACACATGCTGGCTTCAGGTCAGAAGCAACGTGTGGCACTGGCACGAGCACTAATATTACAACCACAAATTATTGTTGCTGATGAAGCATTAGCTTCTCTTGATATGTCTATGCGTTCCCAGATTATTAATCTGATGCTGGAATTACAGGAGAAACATGGTATTGCCTACATATATGTCACCCAACACCTCGGTATGATGAAACACATCAGTGATCAGGTGTTAGTCATGCATCAGGGGGAAGTCGTAGAGCGCGGTAATACTGCCGAAGTGCTGGCGTCTCCATTACATGATATTACACGCAAGATGATAGCCAGCCATTTTGGCGAACCTCTGTCCGCCGAAGCATGGAGACAGGATATCACTTGATTTTATCACTGATCGGAACAGCAGTGGAAACTCACCACATTTTTTTCCAGCGTGGTAGAATCATACCCGTTTATTAACAATGATACCCTAGTTATAGTGAGTATATTATTATTCCACAATATTAACTTTGGTATTTTGATCATTAAGAACAATAAGGAACTGCTATGGGTTTCATGACCGGCAAGCGCATTCTAATCACTGGCGTCGCCAGTAAACTGTCTATTGCCTATGGAATTGCTAAGGCAATGCACGATCAAGGTGCTGAACTGGCTTTTACCTACCAAAATGACAAATTGAAACCTCGTGTCGAAGAATTCGCTGCATCACTGAATTCGAACATCGTTCTGCCATGCGACGTGGCTAAAGATGAAAGTATCGACACATTGTTCGCTGAACTAGGTAAAGTATGGCCGAAATTCGACGGTTTTGTTCACTCTATCGGCTATGCACCTGCTGAACAACTTGACGGTGATTATGTCAATGCCGTCAATCGCGAAGGCTTCAAAATTGCACATGATATCAGTGCATACAGCTTTGTTGCGTTGGCAAAAGCCTGTCGCAGCATGTTGAATCCTGACTCTGCCCTGCTTACCTTAAGCTATTTAGGTGCAGAGCGCGCAATCCCTAACTACAACGTTATGGGGTTAGCAAAAGCGTCTCTGGAAGCAAACGTACGTTACATGGCAAATGCGATGGGCGCTGAAGGTATTCGTGTTAATGGTATTTCCGCAGGCCCAATCCGCACTCTGGCCGCATCTGGTATCAAGGACTTCCGCAAGATGCTGGCACACTGTGAATCTGTCACACCTATCCGTCGTACCGTTACCACAGAAGATGTAGGTAATGCTGCTGCATTCCTGTGCTCTAACCTGGCTGGCGGTATTACTGGTGAGATCCTGCATGTTGATGGCGGATTCAGCATCGCTGCTATGAATGAACTGGAATTGAAATAATTTCGGTAAATTTTTGATACAATGAGATAAGTTAAGAGAGAGTATTATCTCTGAACTTATCTCTTCTTTCCTGATAATTAGATTATTCCGGTTGTACTATGGTCACGAATTTCAGTCCAAATTTCATTGGTATTAGAGTTTTGTCGAAAAAGTGAGAGCTTAAAAATGATCTGTCTGTCGAATTCAGAGATTTCACACTTTTAAAAAAGGACTTGTTTTCTTGAACTCAAATAGTTACCAAATAAGAATACTATAATATCAATCAACAAATTGTTGTCACAATCAAACCTGCTATTGACCTCCTACTGCAATATATTCTGTCATTATTGTATGATTCACAGCATATTTCGCCTGCCATGCTTTCGGATTGATCAGATAATGTTGCCGAAAACGTTTAGAAAAATGGCTTGGACTGGAATAACCTACTGCTGTAGCAACTTCAATAACACTCATCCCTTTTTTCAATAAATCTTCTGCCGTGATCATACGAACATTTTCCAGATATTGATGGAAGGTACGAAAAACAACCGCACGGAATCCCTCTTTTAATTTCCGCTCATTCAAACCTACTGCTCTTGATAATGATTTTATTGTCCAAGGGTAATGATAGTCGTTATTAATTATTTTTATTGCATTGTAAACAGCTCGACGCTGTAAGCCGTTAATCGCATTATATTGGCAATCATAAACTTGAGCCGTCACACACGCGAGAATTTCTAATGCTTTTGCCTTTAAATAAATCTTGCGGACATTACCATTTAATTGACATTCTTCTATTTGATTAACTATCTGCATAAATGGCGGATGAATAGGACCAGCCATCATTAATACATTACTGTAACTAACATTTTTTTCAAAACTAGTCGCTAATTTGGTAAAAGATGGCAATTCCTGAGCTTCAATTTCGTTCAGAGAAAAACGAATATCAAGAATATGCCATTTTCCACTACCAAAAAAATTCATACCTCGTGTTTTTTTAGGGGAATAGAAAAATATCATTGTTCCCGGATTAATATCTAAAATATCGCCGTTTTCAATCGCCATTTTTCCTTTCCCACTTAGAACAAAAGCAATTGATACCGTTGGTGGCCCTTCACAATATTCTGTTAAATCTTTGTTAAGATCGAGACGAATACGGTTTATATGAATTCCGTCAGATAATTCCTCAGTAAGTAACGGGGGATTTATATTATTTTCCACCACCTGTGGACGTATGTAATTGCAATGACCAGCAGTGAAAATGCACAATTTCTCGCTATAAATCGTCTTCATGAGATCCTCTGTAAAATTAGCATCAGATTCCATTTAAAAAGCTATTTCCACAATAAAAACAGTATATTGTTCGTGCTAGATTCATTATGCTTTTATTTTATATATATATACATAATGTAAATATCACGCAATTTATCATTAATGATAATTATTATCAATAGTACGTATCGCGTTACTTTTGTCCCTATCCCGTTAGCCCTATTTCTCTATTCCTGTTAGCCTCCCTGATAAGTTTTCTTCGTTTTACCATACCTGATTTTTGTAAAACATGATTTGAAAGGGCATAATGAGTACTTATATGAAAAAAAAATATGCTAATGCGTCTGTCTTATGTTGCTTAATTACACCCGTAGTCTGGGCGGAACATACATCTGAAGCGAAAGAAGATGTTTTGATCGTGACGGCTAACAAACAGAAGGAAGCATTAAATAAAATTAATGGCAGCATTTTGGTTAAAACTGGCGAAGAACTTGAGCAAGCGGGAATTACCCAAGTGCAGGATCTTGAACGTGCCTTCCCCGGTTTACAAATTCGCTCTCGCGGTAACCGAACCTATTCGGCAACCACAATCCGCGGTATCAGTTCACCTGACTATTATTCACCTTCCGTTCGAATTTATGTTGATGGTGTTCCTCAGGATCATCAATTCCTAACACAAGAATTAATTAATGTAGAACGCGTAGAATTATTACGTGGCCCTCAAGGCACTTTATACGGCAGGAACGCCCAAGCGGGAGTTATCAATATTGTTACCCGTTCCCCCAAAGAAGGTCCCTGGCTTAACCTGTCTGGTAATTATTCTAAATTGAAACAAGGCGGTTCCTTCAGCGGATCAACGCCTCTTATAGAAGGCATTCTTTATGGCAGTACGAGCCTACGTTGGGTAAAAGAACCTGGGCAAATTGATGCACCAAATCGTAAAAGTATTGACTCCAGTAAAACTTGGTTAGGTAAAGGCCAACTGACATTTGCGCCAGATGATTCACCTTTCAATGCTGAACTTAGCTTTGCTCACGAGGATCTCAACTCACATGAAGAGCTTTATTTAACCGACGAGCAATTCCGTCGGAAAGAGTACGATGGCCCTATTCCTGATTTAAAACGGCGAGTCAACAGTTATGCACTGAAGGCTGAATATGATTTCGGCAACAGTGCATTAACCAGTGTCACTTCCTATCAGGATCGCGATATTTTCCGTAATTTCATCGGGGGTCAATGGAAAGAGAAGCACCACGCCACAACCCAAGAACTGCGTTTAAATTCTAACTACTCAAATGGAATCACCAGTGTTCTCGGCGGTTGGTTCTCAAATGAAAATAGTAAACATCTGGTTGGTGCTTATCCTGGTTACTATAGTGATTCCCTGAACACAATTAAGACAAAATCCCTGGCACTGTTTGGTGAGGTTAAATTACCACTCGCTTCTCAATGGGATCTGACTCTTGGCGGACGTTTGTCACATGAAAAATCACAGATAGCCTATGCAGGCCGTTCTGGCATAAAGACGATCAACGCTTTTGAAAATCAAGTTTCCAACAATGAGTTTACACCTAAAGCGGCTTTGGGCTGGCAATTCACGCCTAATACCCGTTTCTATATTTCTGCCACTAAAGGTTATAAACCCGGCGGATTCAATAACATTATTTCCTCTGCTGAGGATAGAAAGCCTTACGATACCGAAACTTCAGACAATTATGAATTCGGCTGGAATAGCGCATTCTTTGATGATGCCGTGACATTAAACAGCGCGATTTATTACATCTATTCAAAAGACAAACAGATCTATGTTGGACCTATTGCCATGCAATCCATTCGCAATGCCGGAAAAGCAGAAAGTAAAGGTATTGAACTGAGTAGCCAGATTAAACCAATGCAGGGGCTCAGATTTTCTCTTGGCGCTAACGTTGGTAAATCAAATTTCACTTATGCAACCGATACAACAACTGGCGTAAGTTACAACGGCAAACGTCTGCCTTATGCACCAAATGTCATGCTTAATGCAGGTATCGACTATCTGATTAAACAGACATTCTTACCAGGAAATCTCTATGTCAATGCTGGTGCCCGCCATTATTCAAAAAGCTACTTTGATGAAGCAAATACCCTTGAACAAGGTGCATATACTCTCTATGACGCTTCATTAAGTTTAGAGATGACCCATGGTGTCAATATTAAGCTTTATGGCGAAAACCTGGGCAATAAAAAGTACCGTGTTTCTAGTTTCCCGAAAGGCCATACGCTCAGTATGATGAGTAAGGGCTTGAATGTTGGGCTGGATGTGAGCATTGCACTATGACGAGCAATATTTCAAACTCCCGTCATGTTTCGTTACTACTTCTGACTTTGGCTGGTGTTTACACCATACAAAGCACCATTGGTATGTTAACGTTACAAAGCATGCCTGCGTTTCTGCGCAGTCACGGTGTAACGCCGGATAAAATAGGGTTACTTTATCTGTTAATGTTACCCTGGGCATGCAAATTTCTTTGGGCGCCGATTGTAGAGCATTATCGTAAATCAGGTTCGGGGGATACCAACCCCCGCCGCATCATGCTCTGTGGTAACATTTTAATTTTTTTCCTTTTCTGTTTAATATCATTGGCAAAACCTGCCGAACATATGCCGTTAATTATAGCGGCGCTATTTCTGATAACACTTTGCCTGACCGTCGTAGATACTACCACAGATGGTCATGCTATTGATCGGTTATCACCACAGCATCGCCCCTGGTGCAATGTCATGCAGGTTGGTGGTAGTTATCTGGGAGCAATTATCGGTAGCGGCCTGTTTTTATATCTGACCTCACTGTATGGATGGCACATTGGAGCAGGCGTATTAGCCATAGTGATTCTCTTGATGTCGCTGCCTATTTTATTCATCCGAAAAATACAGGAAAAGAGAGAACCGGATGTTTCAAAGTCTACCGCCCCCCCATCCCTCAAGATTGCATTTCGCCGTACTCCGGTTAAACAGGCATTGGTTTTAATCCTGTTATGTATGCTTGGTACACGTCTGTCACTCGGTATGCTCTCTCCATTTTTGGTCGATCGCGGAGTGGATTTAACTCAATTAGGCATTATTGCAGCCAGCGGAGGTGCATTAGCCGGATTATCTGGTGTCCTGTTTGGCGGTATTCTTGTACGTAAGTTGGGCACCATGCAAACATTAATGGGCCTTATGCTGCTTGAATGTATAGTGCTGGTGGGGATTTTTTGGATTGCCCAACAACCAAAATCCTCCGTATCTTTGCTTTCAGCAGCATACGTCTTTATCACGTTGATCACTGCGGCAAAATTTGTTGCCTTATACACCCAGATGATGTCTCTGGCAGTAGGCACCCAATCTGGTGTGGATTTTGCTGTGATGCAATCGGCAGATATGGGCATTGCGATCATCTGTTCAATGCTCGGTGGACTGCTGGTTACCAAAGCGGGCTATTCTTCCCTTTTCGCTCTCGCATCACTCTTCACCCTCGCTGGCCTGTTCTGGACACTACGCAAGTACCACGATTTCCAAAAGGAAAACATCTATGCTCAGTAACGACTCGTCTGTCCAGAATTCGCCAGAGCAACGTGCCGCTGATGCCGGCGTTCTTAAAGCATTATGGAATATGATGCGCCCATACCGTGCTCTGAATTACGTAGCTATTGCACTTGCCATTGTTTCCGCTGGCCTGCAAATTTTGCCGGCGGCAGTTGCTGGGCTGATTACTCAATCCATCTATAACAGGCAATACGACACACTCCTGAGTTATGGTGTCATGTTATTAAGTTCTACTTTTGCCGCTATGTTGACTTTCAGTGCTTCAACGTTTGTTTCTCATTTGATAGCTGCCGACGTTCAGGCTGATATTCGGCGTAATATCAGTAATAAGTTGAAGTCCGTTCCTCTGGGCTTCTTTATGCTAACTGACAGTACTGAAATCAAAAAGATAATGTTAGATGACGTCGAACAGCTCGAAGATGGGATTGCCCACATTATTCCAGAAATGTCAGCAACCCTGTTCGGCCCGCTGATCGCGGTGAGCGTCATGTTGGCTATCGATTGGCGACTGGCATTGGCGGCATTTGCTCCAACCTTAGGCGCTTGTCTACTGTTCATCTATATCCAGATGAAAGTTCAAACCACAACTCAGCGCTTTTACGCAGCCCAAAATCGCATTGCTTCGACGATGGGAGAAGTTATCAATGCAATCCCCGTAGTAAAAACCTATTCAGGCGGCAATATTGCGCTACAGCGTGCCGAAAAAGCATTTACCGCTCTGACACGTATTATCGATGTTTGGGTAGAGAAGGTGCAGGTCAAATCCAGCCGATTTTTTGTCCTATCCAGCGCCAATTTACTGTTCGTACTCCCTTTGGCGGTCTGGTTAGTTAACCGACAAGAAATCTCGATATTTGAATTTACCTTCTTTATTCTGGCTGCCATGGCGTTCGGCAATATTGCCTCCTCCATGTTCGCTGTAATGACCCGCTTGCAACAGCAAGAAGCATTAATCACACGTTATCACTGGTTAATGAACCAACCTGAACTAGCACCATGTGCTCAGAGTCACACACCTGTTGATAACAGTGTAACTTTGCAAAATGTCAGTTTCTCCTACCAAGATGAGCAGGATAATGCCTTAAATAACATCTCATTCTCCGTACCGGCCGGAAGCTCAATGGCTCTGGTCGGAGCCAGTGGTTCTGGTAAATCCACAGTAGCCAGTTTGATTGCTCGTCTTTGGGACCCGCAGCAAGGCAAAATTACTGTTGGTGGTGTTGATATCCGCAATATGGATGAACTCACCCTGCGCAATAACATCTCTTTTGTTTTTCAGCGGGTATTTCTGTTCAACGATACGGTAGCTAATAACATACGCTTGGCCCGTCCTAATGCTTCCCTGGCTGAGGTTGAAGCCGCAGCTATCGCAGCTCAAGCACACCAATTTATCCAACAGTTACCACAGGGTTACAACACAGTACTGAACAACGGTATCAGCTTATCTGTGGGAGAAAAGCAGCGTATCGCCGTTGCCGCCGCTATCCTGAAAAACGCGCCAATCCTTGTCTTGGATGAAGCGACCGCCTATGCCGATCCTGAGTGTGAAAAAGAGATGCAACAAGCACTCAACGCACTATGTCATACCCAAACAGGCCAGAATAAGACAGTGATTGTTATTGCCCATCGCCTGCCGACCATTTGTCATCTTGATCAAATAGTGGTTTTGGATAAAGGACAAATCATTGAACAAGGCATCCATGATGAACTTATCACACAGCAAGGTGCCTATGCCAAACAGTGGGCTGCTTGGCGGGGAGAAAATACCAGAACAGGAGTAAATTATCATGGGGTTATTTAATCGTCTCCAGCAACATCTGTCCCCGAAACTGCAACGGGTTTGGTTCATTGGCTTGTTATATAAGCAGCTTGATACCATAGCAATTATTGCTCAACTTGCCATCGCAGCTTGGGCTATCACACATCTGGAGGATCGTCATCTGAAAGAAGGTAGCACTGATATGCTGCCGATTATCACTCTGATATTATTAGTTATTTTATTGTTGTTGCGGTTCGCGTTTATGTCCCGCGCACTGCGTAAACTCACCATTGCCGCTTATGGATTGGGTATCGAGATCCGGCGCTCTTTACTACAACGGCTTGTGAGTATGTCGGTCGCGACAATTCGGGGCTTAAGTGCCGGAAAAATAGCGCTGACATTATCCGAGGATGTGCTATGGCAGGAAAATCAGTCAGCCTATACCACTCCACAAATCACCTGTCAGATTGTGATGCTGGCGCTCATTTATCTGGCTTTATTTTGGTTCGATTGGTTTGTGGCTGGCAGTGCGTTGTTAGTATTGATGGTTGGATTATTCATCCTGATCGCGATCCGCCAAAAACTCAATGAAATATTACGTCGACGAGCTGCTATGATGGCTGGCGTATCTGAAGCGATTGTAGAATATGCACAAGGCATGGCCTTTATCCGTGCAGCAGCAACAACCACAACGGTAGAACAACGTTTTGTCCAAGAAATTGAACAATTACGTACCGCATTCCGACGGGGAGTATTCAAAAGCATACCACTATTGAGTCTGTTCTACATCGTTATTGATACGAGTGTAGTTGTGGGAATACTGGCTGGTGCTCTACGCTTCCATGTGCCAGAAACGCTCTCAATTTCCGAAATGCTCATCACAACCCTACTATTGTTTGCCACGATTACCCCTTTACGCGGGATTATTCCCCTGATCAATGTAACTGCATTGACACAAGTGGGTGAAACGCATATTGCCGAGATAGAAACAGTTGCAACGCAAGTTTCTGGGCCATTAGCCGCACCTACTCAATATGATGTTGAAGTTAACAATATCTCATTTAGTTATCCGGGTACTAGCCAACCCGCTATCCAAAACGTTTCATTCTATGCACCACAAGGAAGTATAACTGCCATTGTGGGGCCTAGCGGCAGCGGTAAATCTACGCTGGCTTATTTATTGCTCTCTTTCTATCAGCTAGACAAAGGTGAAATTCACCTGGGTGGAAATCTCATCCATCATTATCAGACTCAGGCACTGTATGACACCGTCACAATGGTGTTTCAGGAAACCGCACTATTTCAGGATACTGTCGCGAATAATCTCCGTTTGGGGGATCCAAATGCGACTCAGTTGGAATTGGAGCAAGCTGCTCGTCTTGCCAATATTCACGACACAATTATGGCTCTGCCACAAGGATACGACACCCTTTTAGGTGTAGATGGCGGTACATTATCCGGCGGTGAACGCCAGCGTCTTGCCATTGCTCGCGCTATCTTAAAACAGTCTCCTGTTTTATTCCTGGACGAAGCAACCGCTTCACTAGATCCTGAAAATGAGCGATTGATACAAAAAGCATTTTCTTCTCTTACCGAGAATAAAACTGTCTTTGTTATCGCTCATCGATTAAGCACGATAACTCGTGCTGATCAGATATTAGTAATGGATCATGGAACCCTTTGTGATAGCGGAACCCATGACGAATTACTACAACGTTGTCCACTTTATCAATCTCTCTGGAAAAATCATCTTGGTTCAGAAGAGCATTGGCATTTGCAACCAAAACATTTATCCGAGACATCCACTTAGAAATATTCATTCCAATAAATTGTAACTCCGTTTATTGATTTATTAGGTAACTGCCATTTTTATAGGATTTCTTCATGCACATGGACCTTCCTTCCCCAGATTCACTGCGCCAGCTTATTTCTGGTCTATTTAACCAAAAAAATATTTTGGTGGGTGATAACGACGATTTAATTCGCAACGGACTGGATTCAATGCAAATAATGGCATTGCTAAACCAATTCAGACGTCAAGGGTATCGCGTCACTCTGCGTGAGCTTTACCAAAATCCAACACTGTATGCCTGGAGCCAGCTTCTACAACGCCATGCACCGCTCTCTCAAACCGTCTCTCAAGATACAACGCCACTGCCACGGATTGCAGATGTTCATCCATTCCCATTAACAGCAGTACAACATGCTTATTTTGTTGGACGTTCACCAGAACAAACATTGGGGGGCGTTGGTTGTCATTTGTATCACGAATTTGATGGTATTGGGCTGGAACCTGAACAATTGGAGGCAGCTATTCATGCTCTGATTCAGCGGCATCCAATGTTGCAAGTACAGTTTTTGCCAGATGGCCGCCAACAAGGAATGGCTCATGCTTACTGGAAAAAATTAACTGTTCACGATCTACGTAACCTGACAGCCAATGAACAACAACAAACGCTGATTAGCATACGTGAACAGCTAAGCCATCGGCTATTACAGGTTGAAAAAGGAGAAACTTTCGATATCCAACTTAGCCTGTTCGGTGATAATCAGCATCGGCTGCATGCGAATATCGATTTACTGATCATGGATGCCGCCAGTTTCAGTCTGTTCTTTACTGAACTGGCGGCATTAATTGCCAAACGTAACTTGCCAGTTATATCCTCTGACTATGATTTTTGCAGTTATCTAACGCAATATCAGGCTCAATTTAAGCAAGCCAGACAAGAAGCCGAGGTATTCTGGCGTAGTCGATTAGACACCTTGCCACTTGCACCTCAGCTCCCCCTGGTCAAAGATCCTGCCCTAATAAAAAATGTCCGGATCCAGCGCAGACATTTCTGTTTAGCGCCTGAGCATTGGGAACATTTTAAACACCTCGCGCAGCAAAATGGGGTAACACCAACCATGGCATTGGCGACCGCATTTGCTGCTTTATTATGTCGCTGGAGCAGTACGATACAAGACCGCGCAATACAAGATAAGGCAACACAAGATAGCGTCACGCGCTTATTGTTTAACCTAACGCTATTTGACAGAACTCCGCTGCATCCTGCGGTTGACAACATCCTGGCAGATTTTACCAATATTCTACTGCTGGATATTCCCGGTAATAATCTACCATTCTGCCAACTAGCTCAAAATGCACAAGCAACGTTTGCCGAAGCATATGAACATCGTCATTGGTCTGGTGTAGAAGTATTGCGTGAGCTTAAGAAACGCGGCAACCACCCACACGGTGCGCCAATTGTGTTTACCAGCAATTTAGGCCGACCTTTATATGGTGAGAATACCCACGATGTTCTGGGAAAACCAAGTTGGGGAATCTCACAGACACCTCAGGTATGGTTAGATTTCGTTGCTTTTGAACATGAAAACACATTGAACATTCAATGGGACAGTAACGATGAACTCTTCCCTGACGGCTTAATGGATACCTTATTCACTGTCTACCAAGGGCTTATTGAGAACCTGACGGAAAACGCCGCTCAGTGGAACGAGAAACTCCCGGATTTGATGCCTGAATCACAATATCAGCTACGACGTCAAATCAACAACACGGTTGAACCGTTACCAAACACTTTGCTGCATGAAGGTGTGTTTACCCAAGCAGAGCGCACACCCCATGCTGTTGCGTTGGTGACTCATCCTAATGAAAAAATCAGTTATGGCGAACTCAGTCTGGCAGCTCGCCAGTTAGCGGCCGCACTGCAAAAAATGTCGGTTATGCCGGGAGATAGAATTGCGATTAGCATGGAAAAAAGCATCGGGCAAATCGTTGCTGTATTAGCCATCCTTTATGTTGGAGGTGTTTACGTTCCAGTTCCGGTGGATCAGCCATTAAATCGACGTCGTGCTATCTGTGAAAGTGCCGGTATCGCTATCGTTATCATTGACCTTAAACAGCAACATGTGGATTGGTCACAAAATATATGCTGTATTTCCTGGCAACAAGATGACCCATTATTACCTTTAACTCACATGGCTAAACGTGCCGTGACCGATCCGGCTTATATTATTTATACCTCTGGTTCAACCGGCATGCCGAAAGGTGTCGTCATCAGTCATCAAAGTGCACTGAATACCTGTCTGGACATCAACCGCCGTCATCAGGTTCAAAGTCGTGATCGATTGCTGGCACTCTCCGCACTGCATTTCGACCTTTCCGTTTACGACATTTTTGGCATTCTCAGTGCCGGAGGAGCACTGGTACTTATTAATGAAGCACAACGGCGCGATCCATCAACTTGGGAAATGTTGATCGAGCAACACAATATTACGTTGTGGAACAGTGTACCGGCACTGTTCGATATGTTGCTGACCTATTGTGAAGGAATGGAAGTCGATGCACCGAAAACGCTTCGTACCGTGATGCTATCTGGAGATTGGATCGGTTTGTCACTGCCTGAACGTTACCGTGCATTCAATCCTGCTGGCGTACTCAGTGCCATGGGAGGTGCAACGGAAGCCGCTATCTGGTCAAACGAATATATTGTCAAAGAAGTTGATCCGCAGTGGCGTTCTATCCCTTATGGCTATCCTCTGGCTAACCAGCGTTACCGTGTCGTGGGTGAAGATGGCCGAGATTGTCCTGACTGGGTTGTCGGTGAACTTTGGATTGGTGGAGCCGGCGTTGCACTAGGCTATTTTAATGATGAAGAACGCACCACCGCTCAATTCAATATCGATCAGGGAGAGCGCTGGTATCGAACTGGTGATCTGGGTTGTTATCATCCCGAAGGCTGGTTGGAATTTATGGGGCGCCGCGACAGTCAGGTCAAAATTGGGGGATATCGCATTGAGCTAGGAGAAGTTGATGCTGCCCTCAATCAAGTAACCGGTATTCGTAAAGGCGTTGCCTTAACCAGTGGCGACAAAGAAAAATCGCTGGTGGCATTCCTTGAATTGGAAGGCGATACCTTATGCCAACGCATAAATCGTGCCCCACAGTTACCGACAACCTACCGTGATCTGTTTCCTGCTGATCTGTTTCCTGCAACACAGGCCATTATCAATAAAACAGATACAACTGGTGACAACAGTGAACCTCAAGTTGCAACATTTTTGCTGGAACATCTGTCTCGTTACGGCATTACGTTTACTTCCCCCCAACCGCTCACCGATTGTCTGAAAGATTACCAGCCTCAACCGGAATATCATGACTGGTTTGCCCGTATGCTGGCGTATCTTTGCCAATGCAATCTATTGGTTGAATCTGAGCATAACGTTTATCAAACTGGATTGTCATCCTCGACATTCAAGAATGAAACTAAAGCAGGATTTATCCCTGAGCGCTGGCATTCTACGCTGCGTAGTATTCTGACCGGACAACAAACCGCAGTCACATTGCTTGATGATCCGCAGTTCGCACCGGAACAACAGCTCTTTGTACTGCCCGAAACTCAACAATGGTTGGCAGGATTAAAGCAGGTTATCGTTGCCCTTTCCCAACGGTTACAACGCCCTGTTACCGTGATGGAGTTCGATGCCCGCAGTGGTCTCTGTGCCCAATGGCTGGCAGAACAGATTACCGATCAACATCTGTCCTATATCGGCTTTGAACGTTCTCAGGCATTCATTAACCAGATGCAAACTCGGTTAAGTGCTCACACTCATATGTCAGTGAAACGCTGGCCTAAGCAAATTCCTGATTCGTTACAACATCAGGCAGATATTATCTTGCTAAACAATGTATTACACCGAGAAGAAGATCCGGCAAACTGTATTGAGGCGTTGATACCTTTAGCACAACCCGGTGCGTTGGTATTGGCAATAGAGTTGCACCACGCTTCATCTATCTCTCTGGTTACCACTGAGTTGCTCTCACCTCACGGTATTCAGCTACGCGCTGCATCACAATGGTTATCTCTTCTGCCGCTACAGACAGAAGCTCCAATTACCCTTGGCAACCTTAGTGTGTTATTAATGCAAGCAAGTGACAACGTCACCGTACCAGATCGGGAAAAAATTAAGTCCGTATTGGCACAATATTTACCGGGATATATGATCCCACAACACTTGCATGTTATTCCTCATCTGCCCCTTACACCTAATGGTAAAATCGACCGTAAAGCTCTGGCACAAGGCTTGCTGTCCGCCACAAAAACCGAAACCGAACCGCACCAGAATGACATGATTCTGTTGAATGCACAGGAGCAAACTGTTGCTGCCATTTGGCAACGTTTGTTGAATACTGAGCAGCCAGGTCGTAACAGCGACTTTTTCCAACTTGGCGGTGACAGTCTTTTGGCTACACGTCTGATCGGTGAACTGGCACAACAAGGCTTGAAAGGTGAACTGAGTCACCTTTTCCGTAACCCGCAATTAGCGGCATTCACCACGACACTTTCTCCACTCATTGCGCCTCTGTCTGAAACCTCATCAGAAACACATTTAACACTAAAAGGACAAGATGAATACCAACCTTTCCCACTGACCGAAGTTCAACAGGCTTATCTGGTTGGGCGTCACCCCGGTTTTACCCTAAGTGGTGTTGGCTCGCATTTCTTTATCGAATACCGGATAGAACAACTAGATGTTCAACGCCTGAACCGAGTATTAAATCGCCTGATCCAGCGTCATCCGATGCTTAGAACCGTGGTTGTTAATGGGCAACAACAAATATTACAAGATGTCCCCTTCTTCTCAGTTAAACAACACCAATTCACTGATATTACTGAGGCGGATACACTACGCGATCGTTTGTCACATCAGGTATTAGATGCCGGACACTGGCCAGTGTTCGATTTCCAACTTGCGCAAGACAACAGCCCTGTTTCCCGATTATTTGTCAGTCTGGATAATTTGCTATTAGATGGCTTGAGTATGCAGATATTGCTGGCTGAATTAGAACAGCTATATCTCAACGAACAACACGAATTGCCACCACTGAGCATCACATTCCGAGAGTGTGTGTTACGTCAGCAACAAACGCCAGTGCATCAAAGTTCGCTACAATATTGGCAAGAACAGGTGAAAACATTACCACTGGCACCACAATTACCATTGCGTATTGTACCGGAAAACGTGCAATCCCCACATTTTGTACGTTATAGCGATCGGTTATCTGCACATGAATGGAAGCAGTTGAAGCAATATGCTGCCCCACATCAGATAACACCTTCCGCGCTCTTGATTGCCGCTTACGCGGTTGTTCTCTCTGCATTCAGCACCAGAGCGGAATTAACCCTTAATCTTACCCTGTTTGATCGTCCACACTGGCATGAGGACATTAATCATATTTTGGGTGATTTTACTTCACTGTCACTTCTCGCCTGGCATCCAGAGAAAAATTGGTTATCAAGTGCACGGCGATTACAACAACAGTTATGGCAGGATCTGGATCACCGCCATATTTCGGCGATCAGAGTGATGCGTGAGCTGGCACAAAATCGTGGCCCGGATGCAGCTACCATGCCTGTTGTTTTCACCAGTGCATTAGGAACTCATGAGGGGAAATTCCTTTCACGTTCATCATGGATGAAACCCGTTTGGGGCATCTCGCAAACGCCACAAATCTGGCTGGATCATCAGGTTTACGAATCTGACGATGAGCTTTGCCTGAACTGGGATGCGGTCGAAGCGTTATTTGAGCCGCATCAGTTGCAAACCATGTTTAACAGCTATATGACGCTATTACGCACCCTCGCGGCACAACCAGAAAGCTGGCATTCAGCGTTAGAACAACTGATGCCACGCCAGCAATGCCTGATGGTTGAAGATAATGCATCCGTTGTTATTGCATCATCACATTCAGAAGGTTGCGATCCAAAGATATGCAGTGAAATTCAACACCTGTTTTTATCTGTAACCAACCACGCCATCAATGTTCAACAGAACTTTTTTGATGCCGGAGCCAATTCGCTACAGTTAATTCAATTGCACGGCAAATTACAACATGCAGGTTTTCACCACCTTGCTGTTACTGATTTATTCGCTTATCCAACTCCAGAAGCACTCAGTTTGCGTTGTCGAAAAGATACTCACGGCGGAAATCAATCGTCGATTACTCTTCGTCAGCGTCAACAACAAAAACGTCTGCAACAACGGGAAAAACGTCATAAAGGAGCTGCACAATGACTGATTTAACGCTTCACTACGATAATTGTGATCCTATCGCAGTGATTGGCCTTGCCTGTCGTTTTCCACAGGCACCAGATAGCGATACTTTCTGGCATAACCTGCAACAAGGGATTGAGTGTACTACCACACTCTCCCGCCAAACATTATTGGATGCAGGTATTCCACCTGAAGTCATTGATAGTGAAAACTTTGTCAATCAGGCAGCGATATTAGAGGATGCGGAACAATTTGACGCCACACTGTTTGGCTATTCGCGTCAGGAAGCAGAAATGCTCGATCCTCAGCAACGCCTGTTTCTGCAAACAGCCTGGCATGCCCTTGAACATGCCGGCTATTCTCCACGTAATGTGCGCCTGAAAACAGGCGTTTTCGCTAGTAGCCGAGTCAGTACTTGGCCTTCATGGTCACAATTCACTATGACCGACATTGGCAAAGTGAAAGGGCTACAAGCGCTAATGAGCAACGATAAAGATTATCTTGCGACGCGTACCGCCTATAAATTAAATCTGAAAGGTCCCGCACTGACAGTACAAACAGCCTGTTCAAGCTCACTGGTTGCTGTGCATATGGCTTGCGAAAACCTGCGTTCCGGTGAATGTGATATGGCACTGGCGGGTGGTGTAGCGGTTTCTTTCCCACAAGAAAGCGGTTACTTGTATCAACCAGGGATGATCTTCTCACCCGATGGGCACTGCCGTCCCTTTGATAGTCAGGCAAACGGCACTTACGGTGGCAATGGCGTTGGTGTTGTTACGCTGAAACGTCTGAGCGATGCGTTACGCGATGGCGATCCTATCATGGCGGTGTTGCGTGGCAGTGCCATTAATAACGACGGCAATGAGAAAGTGGGTTTTACTGCCCCTTCGGTTAATGGTCAGCGCAGTGTAATTACCGAAGCATTACAACTGGCAGATGTCAGCATTGATGATGTCGGAATGATTGAAGCACATGGTACAGGTACACCACTTGGCGATCCAATAGAAGTTGATGCATTACGCAGCATATTCTCCAAACGTAGTGTGGCTGTACCGCCTTGTTACCTTGGTTCAGTGAAAAGCAACATAGGCCATCTCGATACTGCCGCGGGTATTGCCAGTTTGATTAAAACGGTTCTGTCAGTCTGGCATGGTTACATTCCGCCGACTATCAATGTACAGCAACCCAATCCGGCATTGCGGTTGGAAGAAAGCCCATTCAGGCTAGCAACACAAGGGCAACGTTGGACACAAGAACTGCGTACTGCGGGCGTTTCTTCATTCGGTATTGGCGGCACCAACTGCCATATCGTGGTGCAATCATTGCCAGAAGAATTACAGCGTAACCGTGTCAATTATTCTCAAGTTCAAGCACAAAGCACGCCTTTGTTGCTCTCCGCAGCTTCTGAATCTTCACTACGTCAATTGGCACAACGTTACGCTATTGTGCTTGCCTCAGAAAATCATGCTAATTTGGCCTGGACGGCTTTACAGGGGCGCGATCTTTCATTCCCCTGGCGTTTAGCATTGACACTGATACCACAAAATACGGCAAAAAATGCTGCGAGCTTATCCGCTTTTGCGAACCATAGTCCAACACCGGATATTTTTAGCGGACAAGCGAGGAGTGAAAATAAACAACTGTGGCAATTCAGCGGTCAGGGTTGTCAATGGTCTGGCATGGGAAAAGCAATGTATGCCAGCTCTCCTGTTTTCTCCGCTATGTTGGATCGCTGTTGTGTCGCCTGTACCTCTGAGTTGGCACTGCCATTAAAAGCAGTGATGTTTGGAGAGCATGAAGCCGCATTAGCTACCACTGAATATGCACAGCCAGCAATTGTGGCGCATCAGATTGCGCTGGCAGCATATTGGCGATCACTTGGCTTAAAGCCGGATTACGTATTAGGGCACTCCGTTGGCGAATTCGCTGCTGCCGTTGTTGCCGGAATTCTCACGCCGGAGCAAGTGATGCCGCTGGTCGCGGTACGGGGCAAGTTGATGCAAAAATGTGCCCAAGGGGGGGCAATGTTGGCAGTTTTTGCCAACGAAGAAGATATTCTTCCCCTTACGCATACACTGGCATTGGATCTGGCGGTTTGCAATAGTCCACAACACTGGATTTGGGCTGGTACAGAAACAGAAATTGACACACTGACACAACGTCTGGAACAGCAGCAGATCAATTACCAGCGCCTTAACGTTGCCTGCGCAGCACATTCAGCTATGCTTGAACCAATTCTGGAAGAATTTTCTCAGCATTTTTCCCTGTATGGCAACCAGCTACAGCCTGTATCGGGCGAAATTCCGTTAATTTCTACCCTGACAGCAGATATTGCAACTACCGAGCAACTAGGTTCACCAAACTACTGGCGTCACCATATACGTCAGACAGTGCGTTACCATCAAGCGATTGAGTTCGCCCGTCAACAAGGTGTGGCATTATTCGTAGAATTTGGTGCTGATGCACAGCTAACAGGGATCGGACGACGTATCAGTTTGCCACATGAAACCTGGGTTGCCAGTGCGCCTCGTCAAAATATGCCAGAGACAGCTCAGCAAACAGCACTAATGCAACTCTACTGTGCTGGGGCACATCTTGATTGGCCGCGTCTTTTTCCGTTTACCGGATCAAAATGCCATGCTCCTCTCTATCCATTTGACAAACAGCATTATAGCTTCGCTACCGCCAACACTGTGCAACACAATTTTGTACAACATTCGGCCAATACTAATACTGAGCTTGATATTAATTCCCTGCTCGATCCTGCCATTGAGCAAAACGCCAATGCAGCAATACTTCGAGCGCTGTATACCGATGCACTGATCTATCAATGTCATGGGCACAAGACTGAACAAGGTTTCAGTGCCATTGACACGATTCGGGCTGGCCGACTGCAACCTTGCTGGCGCCCTTTGCTAGAACAACTATTGAACCATTGTGTTCAGCAAGGCTATTACCAACAAGTTGTCGGGCCAACAGTCAGTAAAATGTATCGCCCGCTCCGTGCTCTGCCATATGCCAAGCGCCGCTTATTGGAGGCAAATTTACTCACCGATTTCCCTGCATTGATTTATGTTGGCGAACGTTTATTCGCCTTAATGAGTGATCGGGCTGATCTACCTCGCCAGTTAGCGACAACACCGACGACGACAAAATCATGGCTTCCTGCACCACAACCTTGCCCTGATACTCACTATGTTCTGCATTGGCGCACCATAAAGACTGTAGATAAACCAAGATTTTCAACGAGGTATACTCTTCGTTCATCAACAGCGAGTGACACAATTGCTCAACATTGGCGTCAGGCAGGCATTAATTTACAGCCGGAAAGCGGAAATACATTATTACTGCTCCAGGGTGATGATGTTGGTGAATTGTGTGATCAGGTTATTAGCGAATTAAAACGTGATGAAACAACATCCTTAACCGTTGTAACTTGCTGTGCTCAACCTGAAAGCACCTTATCAAAAGAGGATATCAATCCCGCTCAATACGCCGTCTGGGCACTGTTGCGGGTTGCGGTTGAAGAGTATCCCCATCGCCATATTCAGGCGATTGATATCACCGATATCAATGATACCGATGCTTTGTTATTAGCACTCGGTTATCTGAATGAACAACATCGCTGGCTGAAAGTACGCGGAAATCAAGTGGCTGTCCCTGTTTTACAGCGTCAGCCATTTATGTTATCGCAGCAACCAATGTCGATTCCCCATCAGGGTTGGCACATCGTTATTGGTGGTATGGGTGGGATCGGGCAAATTTCTATCCGTTGGTTGCTGGCTCAAGGTGCTCGTAAGGTTGCTGTGTTTGCCCGCCGCAAACATGAGAACTGGGATGCTTTTGTCCAAGAGCTGTCACTGAGTGGCGAATGCGAAATACGCTGGATTAATGTTGATGTCACTGACACATCAACTTTGTTAAATGCCGTGCAATCACTGGCACAAGAAGATGGTATTGCTGGCGCGATTCATGCCGCCGGTATTGCTGATCATACTCCGCTGGCAAAACTTGAGCGTCAACATCTGTTGCAAATGTTATGTGTAAAATCCCAGAGCGCGTCAACGTTACATACGGTACTTCAGCAACATAAGGCAAAATACCTGCTGCTTCATGCTTCCGCTGCTTCCATGTTAGGTGCTCAGGGACAAGGCTCTTATGCCGTCACCAACGCTTGTCTGGAATCTTTAGCACTGACCGCAACCACTCCATTGATGGCAAATACATTGATGGTAAAAACGTTAGTTTGGGGTGTTTGGGGTGGCATTGGCATGGCCAGCGATCGGCGATTAGTGGAAAAACTAGCGCAAGATGGCATGTTACCATTCAGTGTCAATGAAGGAATCTGGCATCTCAATCAATCCCTGCGTACCGCTTCTCCTTGCTATCTGGCAATGCGGTTAGATGAGCGTCATCCTGACATTTTGCGGCGTTTGCAGGCTGACACAGCCCATACCGCTACAATGCCGACATCTGCATTCGCTGCTGATAACGCGCTCTATCAGGACAGTAAACAGCGGCTTCATTGGCTACATCAGCATATTGCAACATTATTGCGCTTAGAACAGCCTGAACGTCTGGAGCCCCAACAAGATCTATTACAATTCGGTTTGGATTCCTTACTGTTCCTTGAACTAAATACGGTAATTCACCAGCAATTTGGTTTCAGATTAACCGCTGAATTGGCCTATCAGAATATGACACTGGAGGGGCTTAATACGCTTATTGGCGACGCATTGCCTGAACAAGCCTCTGTATCCGCTCAGCCTGAGATCATTATTGACAGTGCCCAACACCATGAACCATTTCCTCTGACACCCATTCAGCACGCTTACTGGGTTGGTCGTACCCAGGCCATTGATTTTGGTGGTGTGGCATGTCACGTCCTGTTTGAATGGGATCTGACACTGAACAGCTTTGATATCCCACGTTTTGAAAAGGCATGGAATGCTTTAATTCAGCGTCATGGCATGTTGCGCATGATCGTTGATGAAGATGGGCAACAGAGAATTCTGTCTGAAACACCTTGGTATGTTTTATCGCAGGATGATTTGCGAACGCTGGACGATACAGCCTGCGAACAAGCTTTAGCTCAGCGTCGTCATACTCTTTCTTATCAAGTGCCGCCTGCGGAACAGTGGCCACTGTTTGAAGTCTCTGTTTCCCTGCTGCCGAATGAGCGTTGCCGCTTACATATGAACTTGGATCTGTTGCAGTTTGACGTACAGAGTTTCCGGATCATGATGGACGATCTACAACGAGCTTATCACCAGCAACAACCACTGGCTCCACAAACATTTACTTTCCGCGACTATGTGATGGCAGAACAAGCACAACGTGAAAGTAAAGAGTGGCGCGCATCATGGGCATACTGGCAGGAACAATTACTTTCACTGCCTCCTGCGCCAAGATTACCGTTGAACCCACAATTACCTCAGCGTAGCCAGCCACAATTCACGACTTATGAAGGTCGGCTGGCACAATCTGACTGGCAAATACTTAAACAAAGCTGGAAAAAATGGGGAGTCACACCTTCCGCGGGTCTGCTAACACTATTTGCCCATACGCTTGAATGGTACAGCCGCCATCCGCTGTTTACCCTCAACCTGACATTTTTTAACCGCCAGCCTTTCCATCCAGAGGTTCAAGAGCTGATTGGTGATTTTACCTCCGTCATGCTGATGGATTTTGATTTACGCAAAACCACCTCCCTGCGTGCCAGCATGGAAAAAACCCAGGCTTTGCTCTGGCAACGGCTGAGTCATAGTCATGTCAATGGGGTTGAAGTGCTGCGGGAATTGGGTCGCCAGCAATCTGGTGAAGCCCAAAACAGGCAACCTCTGACACCGGTTGTTTTCACCAGTATGTTGGGGATGGCACAAGAAGGTGTCGCAATTAAACAATCCATCACTCAATTACTGGGCGATCCGGTCTTTGTGCTGAGCCAAACGCCACAAGTCTGGCTGGATCATCAGGTTATGGAAGTGGATGGTGATCTGCTATTTAACTGGTATTGCATGGACGATGTACTGGAAGCGGGAGTCATTGAAGCACTATTTACTGCCTATAACACGCTGTTAGTGCAAGTTATGCAAATTTGCCGCCAGCCTGAACGTCTGGAACATTATGATCTGCATACGCCACCTGCCGGTCATACTCGTTATGACTTCTGGCCACAACACCCCGCATTGCATCAGGCCGAACAATATCTGCGTTCTCAACCTGAAATACGGTTAGCAGAAATTCAGCCACGTCAGGACGATACTCAGGGTTACAATTTATGGCTGGTAGCAGAAGATAATGTGTCATTATCGTTGCCAGAACCATCGTTTTCAGAACCATTGGTGATAAACACTGAAGTCTTACCGCTGCCGACGTTAACGGAACAACAGGCATTTGAACATTCCTGGCAGCATATTGAGCAACAGGCGTTATTGGGTCTGGGACAGACCTTACTGCGCCATAACCTGTTCACGTCTTCACAACAATGTCACTCTCGTGAAGAGATTGAACAACGCTTACAACTGGCACCACAGTATCAACGCTTGCTTACCCAATGGTTAGCATTATTAAGCAAGCAAGGATTTATGGAAAAAATCGCTGGTGGATACCGTTGTCTGCAACCACTCAGCCAGATCCCTGCTCCTACGGCAAAACTGGATAATGCCGTGTGGTGCCAAACCATCAGCCGTTATGTGACAACCTGTATAGACCAACATGACACTCTGCTTGCCGGGCGTGGCAATGCATTGGAACTGCTGTTTGCTGATAAACAAACTACAGCCAGCCTTTACAGCGAAAACCCTGCGTTACGTTGCCTGAACCAGACTGCCGCTGAAATTGTCCGACAATTGAGCCAAACATCTGAACATTTCACTGTGCTGGAAGTCGGTGCAGGCACAGGTGCTACATCAAAAAGAGTGCTTAAACAGAATGCTCAATGCATTAAAAGTTACCACTTTACTGATGTTTCACCGCTATTTTTGGATGATGCTCGCCAGTCATTTAAGCACTATGGTGAAACCGTAAAATTTGCCCTGTTCGACATTAACCAGCGCATTGATTTTAACCAACATCCTGCATCTGGTTACGACCTGATTATGGCGGTTAACGTCTTACATGATGCCATCCATTTAAGAAATACCTTGAAGCGTCTGTCCCTATTACTAAAAGTCGGTGGATGGTTGCTGATTATTGAATCCACCAAGCGTGAAAGTGCTATGCAACTCGCCAGTGTCGGATTTATTGAAGGTATTAATGCCTGGGCCGATGATCGCGGTGATGATCAAGGTAATAGCGCATTGCTGGAACTTGCGGACTGGCGTAAATGTCTGGAGAAATCCGGTTATCGGGTTTCACTGGAATGGCCGGGACAGGATGGGCCAGAATTGCATCAACAATTGATTCTGGCACGATCCGAACAGCAGGCACGACTGAATGTCAATGAAATCGCGGTACAATTTTCTGCCTTACCTTACCCATTACATATTCAGCAGCAAGAGCAGTTACCATTGGCAGCATTACCAACAATGACCGCGAAAGATAACATGGCACAATCGGTAACCACGGAAGCTGGACAACCGGAAACGGCAGATGATCAGCTTCATGGTATTGAACAGCAAGTTATTGCGCTCTGGAACTCACTGCTTCCTCAAACAATTCAACGTCACAGTGACTTTTTCCAAAGTGGCGGCGATAGCTTGATTGCGACCCGCATGGTAGTGCAACTACGTCGCCAGGGTTACGAACAAGCCAATCTGCAACAACTGTTTGAACATCCTAAGTTGAATGAATTTTGTCGTACCCTGCGGATTATTGAGGCAAATTCAACAACACTGGTTACACCACATCACACAGAATCAGCATCAGAGCAGATTCTGCCACTCACCGCTCTGCAATATGCTTATTGGTTAGGAGAGAGCCAACTGTTTCAATTTGGCAATGGGATTGCCCACTTCTATGCCGAGCTGGCTATTGACGGGCTCGATCTGCCTCGTTTTACTGCCGCCTGGAACCGTGTGATAAACCATCATGGGCAATTACGCGGTTACGTAAAAGAGGGGCAGTACCATATTCTGCCAGAAGTGCCCTGCTATACGCCGACAATCATTGATTGTCGTGACATGACACAAGAGAAACGCGAGACACAACTGAACAATGCCCGAAACACTCTGCGTACTCAAGGCGTTCCTAGCGACAACTGGCCGTTATTTGATTTAACGCTGTACCATACCGATGACCGGACACACTTATTGCACCTGACTATTGACCTACTGGTAGCAGATGGCAAAAGTCTGACCTTAATCTTGCGTGATTTACACCACTGGTATCAGGAACCTGACTGGCAACCTGAACCGCCAGCAACAACTATTGCTGACTATATTCAGGCTCTGGAGAATGAGAAAGCCGGAGAAGCCTGGCAACAAAGCCGGCAATACTGGCTTGATCGCTTACCTTCAATTCCTGATGCACCAGTGTTACCACTGAAAGATCATCAGTCACAACAACTCGATCAACAGTGCCTGACAGGATATATCAGCTCACAACAATGGCAGCGTTTGCAACAACGTGCGGCAGAACACCGGGTATCACCATCCCAAGTCATGCTCACACTATTTGCTCATATTCTGTCGGTATGGAGCAACAGCGAACATTTCACTATCAATGTTTTGCATGGCAATCGCCTGTTAATGCCACAACATTGCGATATGCTGGTCGGCAATTTGTCCACCACCTCATTGCTGGAAGTCGATTTACACAATATCTCTGGATTTAGCGATGCCATAAACCGGATTCAAAAACAATGGATAGCGGATCTTCAACACGCACTGTTTGACGGGCAATTGGTACTCAGGGAGAAAAATCAACATCGCCATAACCTGAATGCCGGTATGCCGATCGTATTCAACGATACCACTGGTACTGCGGGCAAAGGGCCATCAGGATTAGGAACACTCAATCTCTTTGGTGCGCAAACACCTCATGTTTATCTTGACTGTATGCTAATTTCCGGTACAGAAGGTGGGGTCACCATACAATGGGCGATCTTGCCGCAACTGTTTCAGCCTCAAGTAGCAGAAAATATGTTTGACCATTATCAAGCCAGTATCATTGCACTGCTCGAACCGGATTACCAATGGAGTGCTCCACTTCCTGACTGGCTTCCGGCAAGTGATCGCACTTTATGCCAGAACAGCAATGCGACAAAAAACGTTTTTCCACCCCATACACTTTGCTCGTTGATTGAACAGGCAGTAAATCGTTATCCACAACATATCGCCGTTGTCGATGCTTGTTGTCAGTTAGACTATCGCACTTTGTGGTCACAAAGCCTGACACTGGCGGCTCATCTGCAAGCACAAGAGAATCAGACCTCGCCTCTGGTTGGTGTGGTGATGGAAAAAGGCCGGGAACAGGTTATTGCGGTTATTGCGACTTTATTAGCAGGACGGGCTTATCTGCCTATTGATGCCAGCTATCCGCAACAACGGATTCATCAGCTATTGGCATCAGGGGAAGTTGATACCGTACTGACTCAACCTAAGTTCGCTCAACAGTTGAATTGGCCCGACAATGTCCAGATCATCCCTCTGGATGAAACATTACTCAACAAGTTGCCAACCACCAGCAAACCAAGTTTATCCGTACACCCTGAAGATCTGGCTTATGTTATCTTCACCTCCGGTTCTACCGGAACACCAAAAGGCGTAATGATTGATCATCAAGGCGCAGTCAATACTATTCTCGATATTAACCAGCGCATTGCACTCAATGAGCACGATAGCATACTGGCAATCTCAGAGTTAACCTTCGATCTCTCCGTTTATGACCTGTTCGGCACGCTAAGCTGTGGGGCAAAACTAGTAATCCCTGCTACTGGTGACAATCGGCAGCCGGACAAACTATTAGCATGGTTACATCAAGAATCAGTGACTGTCTGGAACTCCGTTCCCGCATTTGTGCAATTGCTTGAGGAATATGCCCGTAGCTATCCCCATTCCCTACACAGCCTACGTTGGGTGTTGATGAGTGGTGACTGGATACCAACCAATTTACCGACCAAATTACATACGCTTCACCCTGAGTTAAATCTCCTTAGTTTAGGAGGTGCAACCGAAGCATCAATCTGGTCTATTGCCTATCCTATCGCACAGGTCGATCCAAATTGGCGCAGCATTCCATATGGTAAGCCTCTGGCTAATCAGACTTTCCATGTGCTTAATGCAGCACTCTCGCCTTGCCCTGTCTGGGTAACCGGTGAGTTATATATTGGTGGACAAGGTCTGGCACTGGGTTATTGGGCCGATGCTGAAAAAACGAAACATGCTTTTATCACGCATCCTCAAACAGGTGAGAGGCTTTACCGTACAGGTGATTTAGGGCGCCGGCTCCCAGACGGGAATATCGAATTTCTGGGGCGCAATGATCACCAGATTAAAATCCGTGGCTACCGAATTGAGTTAGGCGAAATTGAGCACCGTTTATGTGAACATCCTGCGATACAACAAGCGTTAGTATTTTCTCATACAACGTCAACCGGTGCATTACAACTGGTTGCGGGCTTACGTTTAACTGACAACGCGCCGCTATCTACCGAACTTTTACCAATACTACCTCACTGGTTGCAGCAAACCTTACCAATTTGGATGTGTCCGCAGCAATTTCTCATTCTCGATGCGATACCTGTATCCGACAACGGTAAAATCGACAGACGCACATTGGTTACTCTGGTTGAAAAAGCACAAGAAGTTAATTCAACACCATCGGCAGCCCTCAGCACGACAGGACACACTATATTAAGCCTGTGGGAATCAGTATTAGAGCAACAAAGTATCAATGTGCATGAGAGTTTCTTTACTCTTGGAGGAGATTCTCTGGCGGCAGTACGGTTAATGGTGAAAATCAACCAGACCTTCAATTGCCAGTATCCACTCAGCCTGCTGCAAACTTACGATACGGTGCATTCATTAGCTGAATTTATTGAGCATCAACCGGAAGATACCTGCCAAAGGGTAATCTTAAACGAGGGAAGCACTGAAAAACCTGCTTTATTTATCGTCCATCCTATTGGTGGACATCTGCTGGGATATCGCCATCTGGCGGCCAATTTCGGCGATCAGCGCCTGATTGGGTTAGCATTTGCCCCAGATAACCTGAATACCGATAGACCTACCATTGCAGCGTTGGCGGCTGACTATATCAACCAAATCCGTACCTTCCAGCCTAAAGGACCTTATGCACTGGCAGGTTGGTCTTTTGGAGGATTGGTGGCCTATGAAATGGCGCATCAATTACGTGCTGCGGGTGAAAACGTTTCTCATTGCATCCTGATTGATAGTTTCGCTCCAAACGTGCGCCCTGATCTGATTTTGGATGATACATTCTGCCACCGTCATTTCCTGCTCGATTTACAGGGACAATTCCCCGATCTGACGCTGGATAATCGCACGATTGCGGCCAATACCGAGACATTCCTGCAAACGCTGCATGAGGCCCTGCCACAATCTGCACAGATTGATAGCTCGCTGACTGAGCTCTACACCGTATGGCGCCATAATCTGTGTGCATTGCTTGATTACTGCCCACCACGGACTTCACAGCCTTTCAGCCTTATCCGGGCCGCGCAAGCATTACCTGATTTTATGGATTATCTCGATCCAACAACAATCACCTCAGTGGATCTCGGCTGGCAAGTTTTCGGACCTGTCAGCGTGACACAACTTGACGGTAATCACTACAGCTTATTCCAACATAAACATGTCAGCTCTCTGGTTATTTGTCTGAAAAAAATTCTGCATTCAATCCCAGCTATTGAGCCTGTTAAGGGGAACATATGATAAAGCCACGGCGGGTTCTGATTGTCGGTGCCAAATTTGGCGAACTGTACGTTAATGCATTCCTGCAACCTCGGCCAGATCTGGAGCTGGCCGGTATTCTGGCGCAAGGAAGTCCTCGCTCGCAGCAACTGGCCCGTGATTTCAATGTGCCACTGTTTCGTTCATTGGATGAATTGCCGGACGACATTGATATCGCCTGTGTAGTCATACGCGCAGAAGTCATTGGTGGCAAAGGTGATCAATTAACCCAAGAATTATTGGCACGGGGTATTTCTGTTATTCAGGAACATCCGCTTGATGCAGAAGCCATCAAACGGCACCAATCAGTTGCTGAAAAACAAGGAGCTATATTTTGGGTAAATAGCTTTTACAGCCAATGCCATGCTGGCAGAAGTTGGTTACATGCAGCACATCAAATTAGCCGCTTATCACGGCAACGTCCGATAAATGGCTATCTGACAACCAGCCGTCAGTTGCTGTTTTCCGCCCTTGACCTGTTACTACAAGCCTGTCATTGCCCGGAACAGATAGAAATAGCCTATGTGGGTCAACGGAGTAATGCATTTCATTGCTTTGAACTGCGTCTGGCAGGGACAACCATCGCGTTAGACGTTCAATCCTATCTCGATCCGAAAGATCCCGATATGCACAACCTTGTCATGCACAAGATGACGCTGGTTTGGCCTGCGGGTTATCTGACGCAAGAAGCCAGTTATGGACCGGTGATCTGGACACCGGTTCTGCATGCCCCAAACCATCTGAATAGTAATCAGAGTCTCTATCTGACTGCCGGTCAGCCGGATGGTACTTATCAACACCAAACAACATCACAAATTCTTTGCCCGGCAACCAAAGACTGGATGACAGCATTTGAATGTGATGGTGCTGAGGGCGTGGCATTTCTACTTAATACCTTAAGTTCTGTATTGAATGGCGCACTCCGCCCTCCCGCTTTTAGTGACGACTATCAACAACAGTTGGCAAGCTTGTGGCAACAAATTCTGCGTATGATGGGAGAGCCTGTTATTCAGGATTTACCGCCTCCAGTCTGGATTGAACCGGCTCAATTGATGCTGGCTACTGATGCTAATGATGATGTTAATTAAGGAAGAATGCTGATGAAATGGGCACTCCCTGTACATCCGATGATTCGCCCGTACCTAACACCTCGTGGCGAACCCAAATACACTCTACTAATTTGCCCCTTTGCCGGGGGCAGCAGCAGTGCATTTCACCAATGGTCTACTCTGGAAAATCCAGATATAGCCGTTTCGCTAGTGATTTATCCCGGACGTGACAGCCGTATGAATGAACGTGCGGTCACCAGCATTGCACCATTAGCTCAATCACTTTCTGAATTGCTCGTGTCACTAACACCTGCCCAGAGAGAAAACCTGATACTGATTGGTCACAGTATGGGAGCTCAGGTCGCTTTTGAAACTTGCCAACACCTTGAACAACATAATTGTTCTCCTAAAGCACTGGTACTTTCGGGGTGTCATGCCCCTCATCTTCAATCTCGTCGTCAATTGAGTGGATTACCTGATTATGAATTTATTGAACAACTCATTGATATTGGCGGTTGCAGCCCGATGTTACGCGAAGATCCCGGATTGCTGGCGCTGTTCTTACCCATGTTACGTGCTGATTTCTGGGCTACAGAACATTATCAACAGGTTATTCAATCTGGCTCAATAAAACTGCAAACACCAACCTTGTTGCTTTATGGCAACGAAGACAAAGAGGCTTCTGCTCTGGAAGTTCAGCAGTGGCATCACTGGCTTGCCAGTGACAAACAAAACCTTTCGCATTGCTGCCAAGAGATTATCGGCAATCATTTTTATATCACGCAAAAACCTCAAAGTTTTATCCGTCACATTACACAATTTATGCAATATGTTTATCCACAGGAGTTCGTATAATGGCATCTTATTCAATCCCAGGAAGAAATTTTACTATGACGCCAGACTATCTTTGGAATGGCAAAACCATAGACCAACAGCTTACCGGATGGTCGAAAACCTGGGGGAATAAAACAGCACTGATCTATCAAGAACAACATCTGACTTACCATGAACTCCATCAACTTGCGGAAAGGCTGGCAAGTGGATTATCTCAGCGGGGAATATGTCGTGGTGACAACATCATGGTGCAATTGCCTAACTGCATCTCCTTTGTTGTCACCTGTTTTGCCCTGTTTAGATTAGGTGCTCATCCAGTATTATTAATGCCGACACAACGGGCCCATGATGTTCATGCACTTTGCCAGATTGCCCGTCCGGTGGCTTACATTATCCCTGATTGTATCCATGGTTTTGATTACCGAGAAATGGCACGGGAAGTGGCAGCGTCTTGCCCTGAGATGAAACATATTATTGTTGATGGGGAAGCAGAAGAATTTACTGCTTTATCCTCCATTGATGGTGAACCACTCGATATTTCTGTTTCTGGCCCATGTTACGGTGATATTGCCGTCCTCCTACTTTCCGGAGGAACAACTGGCACACCGAAATTAATTCCACGCACTCACGATGCCTATACTTATGACTTTGTGCTGTCAGCTCGCTTGTGCTCAATTAATACCGAAAGCGTTTATTTAGCAGTACTGCCTGTTGCACATAATTTCACCTTAGGCAGCCCCGGTATTCTGGGCACACTTTCTCAAGGAGGATGTGTCCTCTTAAGTAATACCGCCAGTTGTGATGAAGCCATGCCATTAATTAAACAGTATAAGGTGACACATACTGCGTTAGTTCCGGCGCTTGCCCGACTCTGGGAACAGGCTCGTGACTGGGAACAAAGCGATCTTTCCTCCCTGCGTTGTTTACAAGCCGGTGGAGGCAGACTTACACCAGAACTGGCAAAACAGGTGATGACACGCCTTGGGCCTTTGCAACAGGTATTTGGCACCGCAGAAGGATTACTTTGCTATACCCGACTGGATGATCCTGATGAGGTCATTATTAACACCCAAGGTCGCCCACTATCAGAAGAAGATGAGATCAAAATTGTTGACGCCAATCTGCAATCTGTCCCCGCCGGTGAAGTAGGCGAATTGATTACACGAGGCCCTTACACCATTACGGGATACTACCGCGCTGAGCAACATAATACCATCGCCTTCACCACTGATGGATTCTATCGTACCGGCGATTTGGTTCGTATGAGATCAGATGGCAACCTGATCGTTGAAGGACGCATTAAAGAGCAGATCAACCGCAGTGGCGAGAAAATTTCAACGCAAGAAATTGAAACATTACTGCTGCAACATCCAAATATTGATGACGTAGTTGTCATCGCTGTTCCTGATGAACTCTTGGGTGAACGAATTTGCGCTTGCATACCAAAGAATATTAACCAACCGGAACCTACACAGATACAGGCATTTTTACATCAGAAAGGCGTTCAGCGCCATAAGGTCCCTGATCAATGGTTGTTTGTGGCGTATTGGCCATTAACCACAGTAGGAAAAATAGACAAACGTCAGTTGGTACAGATGGCACAAACAGAACATACAGAGCAAACGAAACAAGCAGAAGAAAATAACAACCCAATGCAGCAATATCATGAACACACTATCACTATTACCAGCACTCCATTAGATCTGGTCACTCATTTACTTGCAGATCTTACAGATAATAATACACAACCTTGTACACTCTACGAGATCAAAGGTGAATGGTCATTGGGGATTGGCTGTGCAGCCACTATAAGTGCAAATGCATCTGGACAACTAATTGATTCAAAAGGTGATCGACATCCATACGATATCAGTACGTTAAGCCAAAAACTTGAGCAGGTTCTCAACGACCTTTCTATCAAAGACTGGCGTGCTTATGGCAGAACATTATTTGAGTTTTCTCATATGACATATGGGATACCATTAGCTTCATCATTAGAACAACAAAATGAAGCATTAATAAAAATCACTGTTCCGCAGCATGAATTACGCATAATTCAAGGGCAAGTTCTGATACGAACACTTGAAGAAAACCAGCTCACTATATTGAGCGAAAAAATCAGACAAGCTGATCAAGTCGGTACACCAACTTTCCCATATACAAAAGAGCTGGAAATTATCAACATAGCAGACGCAGAAAAAAATTATCAAGATAACGTAGCGAATGTGGTAAAAGATATTGTCACAGGCCACTACCAAAAAATAATCCTCTCACGCAAAGTTCAGCTTGGTTCAAATGTGGATATAACACACAGTTATTGGTTGGGCCGTCAGGCTAACACCCCTGCCCGCTCTTTCTTCTTACGGGATGAAGAATTTTCTGCTTACGGTTTCAGCCCAGAAACTGTGGTTGAGGCAGATAGTACTGGTTGGATTAATAGCCAACCATTGGCAGGTACAAGAGCATTGACACATGACAAAATGCAAGATCAAAAGCTACGTGCCGATTTACTTTCTGATCCGAAAGAAATCGCTGAGCACGCGGTGTCGACCAAACTTGCATTAGAAGAATTAACCCCAATTTGTCAGGCAGACACGCTTTGTGTATCAGAATTTATGGCTATTCGTGAACGAGGTTCGGTACAACATTTGGCATCACGCGTAAAAGGATTACTACAAACAGACAAAAATCGTTGGGATGCATTCATTGCCTTATTCCCGGCAGTAACCGCTTCAGGGATACCGAAAAAACCTTCTTTACAAGCTATTTCACATTATGAAGGTGAACCTCGTCGGCTTTATGGTGGTTGTGTCATGTTATTGGATAGCTCAGGTAAATTAGACGCAGCTCTGGTATTACGTTCTCTTTATCAGCATAAAGAACACTGTTGGCTACAGGCTGGTGCTGGACTGGTCAGAGATTCAAAACCAGAAAGAGAATGGCAGGAAACCTGCGAAAAACTTGAGTGCATTATTAAATATGTTCGCCCTTATTCCGACAAAAAAGACTAAAAGTCTATTGAAGTAAGCCGTAATGCTATAGTAACAATACCTCCGGGAAAGCCAGAGTTATGTCTGGTTTTCCCAAAATCAATATTGGCCTTCGGTAAGGAATGACAGCTGTTGCTCCTTGTTGTTCAATGCACAGGCAAACCGTAACTGTCTACAGCTAAATGAACTTTGGTTGAACATCCTTTTCCCTGACTCTTACCGATGGCTTCATTTTCCTTTGAAGAGCCTCCTGAACTATGTTGATGAGCACGAACATACTGGCTGTTTTTATGCTTAATCAATTTGTACAGCGCTGAATTTATGGATCGGGGTCACCATTTTGTCCTGAGCGGCAACAAGCTGTAACTCAAACTCCCCTCTTTTTTGCGTTTCCAGCATGACTTCATAAACTCCTGCGGTAACATGTTCCAATGCAACCTGCAATGCTGAATTTGTTAAAGACGGGCTTTTCAGTAGATTGACGAGGAATAAGCCACTGGTTAAATCACCTATTCCAACGGGTTGATGTTTACCAGTATCGATCAGTGGTCGGCTGATATGCCAGCTATTTTCTTTAGTCACCAGCAACATTTCGAAATCATCTTTTCGGTAGCCTGCACGACTGAGATGTTTAACTAAAACAATTTTTGGGCCTTTTTCACACAGTAAGCGAGCTGCAGATATTGCTTGTTCTACATCTTTTATTTCCCGCATAGTGAGTGTTTCAAGTTCCAGTAAATTAGGTGCAATGATGTCACTGACAGGTAACGCCTTTTCAGTGAGGAATTCAGCCACTCCCGGAGCAACAATACACCCTTTTTCCGGATGTCCCATAACAGGGTCACAGAAATACCATGCTTCAGGATTAGCTTGTTTAACCTGTTTCACGATATCAAGGATATAGTTTCCCTGCTCCGCTGAACCAATATAACCACTCAGTACAGCATTACAGGATGCCAATTTATTAATTTCACCAATTCCCTGCACAATCTCAGCCAGATGCTCCGGAGGCATCACACAACCACGCCATTGTGGATATTGAGTATGGTTAGAAAACTGAACCGTATTTAATGGCCATACGTTCACTCCCATACGACACATCGGAAAAACAGACGCACTGTTTCCTGCGTGACCAAAAACAACATGAGACTGAATTGAAAGAATATTTTTCATAATAAAGCCTGATTTATTATTTTAGGAGCGATGCTTAAAAATCATGTTTAAGAAACATAAATGACTTAACAGGCTGATATTTTAAGGGCAACAGTAACGTTGCCCTTTAGAAACACGTTTATGGATTACTTCCAATTAATGAGGCAGTAATGTTTTTTACCACGACGTAATAAAGTATAACGTCCAAACAGACGGTCATTGTCGGTAAACACATACATAGGCTCAGACTGTTTTTCACCATTAACAGAAACCGCATTGGAACTGATCATGGTCCGCGCCTGCCCACGGGAAGGAACAAATTCCGCAGTAACCAGAGCCTGCTGCAAGTCCGCATTCTTCTCAAGTTCTATTGCCGGCATACCATCCTGTGCTAATTGCGCAAAATCATCTTCGGTCAAATCAGCTACAGCTCCAGAGAACAAACTTTCAGTAATGCGTTTCGCCGCAGTAAGACCCACTTCTCCATGTACCAGCCTGGTAACCTCTTCAGCCAGAACATACTGAGCACGCGGAGCTTTACCGCTGTTCTTATCTTCTTCTTTCAATGCGTTGATTTCTTCAATGCTCATGAAAGTAAAGAACTTCAGGAAACGATACACATCAGCATCTGCTGTGTTAACCCAGAACTGATAAAATTTGTATGGGCTGGTTTTCTTAGGATCCAACCAAACTGCTCCACCTTCTGTTTTACCGAATTTAGTACCATCAGATTTAGTAATCAAAGGTACTGTCAAACCAAATACTTGTTTCTGATGTAAACGGCGTGTCAAATCGATACCTGAAGTAATATTGCCCCATTGGTCTGAACCACCAATCTGCAATTCAACACCGTATTTTCCATTCAGGTTAGCAAAATCATAAGATTGCAACAGATTATAAGAAAACTCAGTGTATGAAATACCAACATCATCACGGTTCAGGCGCTGCTTCACCGCTTCTTTATTGATCATCTGGTTAACGGAAAAGTGCTTGCCGATATCACGCAGGAAAGTCAGTACATCCATTTCGCCAAACCATTCATAATTGTTGGCTAATTCTGCACCATTTTCACCTTCAAAATCGAGGAATGGTGAAACTTGTTTACGAATTTTTTCAACCCACTCTTTGACAGTTTCTTCTGTATTTAATTTGCGCTCCACAGCTTTAAAGCTCGGATCACCAATCAAACCCGTCGCTCCACCTACCAACGCTATCGGCTTATGCCCTGCCAGTTGGAATCTTTTCAAACACAGCAAGGGAACCAGATGGCCCAAATGCAAGCTGTCAGCGGTAGGATCAAAGCCGCAATAGAGAGAGACCGGACTTTGCGCCAGTCTTTCCGCTAACGCCTCTTCATCCGTTACCTGGGCAATAAGGCCCCGCTCTTGCAGTTGTTTAATCAGGTTATTGCTAGACATCAATGACTCCATCGGTTTGTATTCTGTAGTTATACCCTTTGTCTTCCAAGTTGCAGGCTTTATCGATTATGTTCACGGACTGCTGCTCTGCAACTTGCAACCTATCAGGCATATATAATTGTCGTAATTTACTATAAATCGCGAGCTATAGCATAAAACGCCAGTAATATAAGTGCCAGTATTAAAAATGGTAATTGGTACAGTTAAGGCGCCAGACGATCAATATGCCACTCATCTCCTTCACGTTGGTACAGAAAACGATCATGAAGACGATTAGCTCCTCCCTGCCAAAATTCTACTGAATCAAACTCAACCCGGAATCCCCCCCAGAAACTGGGTAGTGGCACTTCACCATTCTGGAATTTCTGTTTCAGCTCTAAAAACTTACCTTCTAAAATACTTCTGGCAGAAATACGAGAAGATTGTTGTGAAGCCCAAGCTGCAATCTGGCTATCTTTCGGGCGGCTGTGAAAATATTTCACCACTTCAACAGGCGATAAACGCTCAGCTTTCCCCAGGAAACTAACCTGTCGCTCAAGCTGATACCATGGGAAATGGAGACTAATACGGTTATTTTGAGCTAAATGTTTCGCCTTCCGACTGCCAAGATTGGTATAAAACACCAGACTACGGGCATCAAAGTGTTTTAATAAAACAATACGCTGATAAGGCTGGCCACGCTCATCAACCGTCGCAATACACATTGCCGTTGGATCGCTGAGTTTGGTTTCACAGGCCTGTTTGAACCACAGTTCAAACAAATCCATCGGCTCTTTAGTAAGATCTTTCCGCCGTAATCCGCCACGCATATATTCGCGGCGCAATTCTGCTATATGAGTTTCATTATGCTCTGACATTTTTAGCTCTCGACTCCTGAATGAGTATCAGCATAGCATTGTTATCTACCAACAATAGGATAAATTGCTCCTAAAATTGTTGCCCTGTCCGCACCCGTTACTGATGGCAAGTTACCCGGCAGCCCAGACATTGTACGGAATGCCAGCCAGGCGAATGCTAATGCTTCCATATCATCACCACTCAATCCATATTTATCTGTTGTAGCAACTTCAGTATCAGGCAACAAAGCAAATAATCGACGCATGATGAGCGGATTTCTGGCGCCACCACCACAAACCAACAAACGTTCACAACCATCATTCAGCAATACCTGCTCGGCAATACTAACTGCCGTCAGTTCAGCAAGAGTGGCTTGCACATCCTCTGGTTTGACATCAGGAAAATCAACTAATTGTTTTTCCAACCATGCCATATTGAAGTATTCACGCCCCGTACTTTTCGGCGCAGTACGCGCGAAGTAAGGATCAGACAACATTTTCTGTAACAAATTCTCGTTGACGTTCCCTTTATCCGCCCATTGTGCATCTTTATCATAAGGCAGTTGTTTATGACGCCATGTCCAGGCATCCATCAGCATATTCCCCGGCCCGGTATCATATCCTTTGACAGAAGAATTTGGCAAAAGCGCGGAGATATTGGCAATACCACCAATATTCAGGATCACTCGTCTTTCTGTCGGATGACCAAGTACCGCCATATGGAATGCGGGGACTAAAGGTGCTCCCTGACCACCATACGCCATATCGCGGCGACGGAAATCACCTACAGTTGTAATGTCCGTTAATGCCGCTACACGGTTATTATCACCGATTTGCATGGTAAAAGGTTTTTCGCCGTCCGGCTCATGCCATACAGTCTGACCATGACACCCAATCGCTGTAATATCATTTGCAGTTAACCCGGCTTTATCCAATAATCCTTTTACTGATTCAGCAAAAAGCGTCCCCAGTTCATAATCAAGCTGCCCAATTATTGATAATGTTGTTTGCTGACCCTGACAAATAGAAAGTAATTTTTGTTTAAGTTCCTGAGGAAATGGATGGCTGTAACTTTCTTGCTGTGTAACTGCCTTATCACTAATCTCTGCTAAAATAACATCAACTCCATCCATGCTGGTGCCTGACATCACACCAATATAACGTCCTGACTTCATAAATATTCTCCTATTTAAAGAATGGATTACATTTGTAAATAAAATTCCGTGTAACTATAAAACACATTGATTTGGACTATATATGCTTAACAAGCAATATAAGAGATAAAATCTGAGTTTTGGAGGACTCTTCACAAAACATGCTAAACTTTTGGTCAGGAATTATTCCTATTGGAGTTCATCGAGAAATTTATTATATATTTAGAGATAAGCCATTAGTGTATAGAATAAGTAACTCGTAAAATTATTATGCTTGTTACTGACCATAGTAGCTGAATGCTTGGTTGTAGGTTTATTATCAGTTTTTCCTCGTAGCATTAAAATTAGGAGTAACTATGTTCAAACGTTTCCTGGTTGGTGCAGTTGTAGTGACAACATTATCCGGATGTGCTGACATGGGAGCACTTTCCAGTGATACCTACTCGATTGGTCAAGCCAAACAAATTCAAAACGTAGCCTATGGCACTATTCTGTCTGTCCGTCCAGTGACTATTAAAGGTGGTCAAGCTGGTGACCCGAATGTGCTGGGTCTGATTGGTGGAGCTGTTTTAGGTGGATTGTTAGGTAATACCATTGGTGGCGGCTCTGGTCAAAAGCTTGCAACAGCCACAGGTGCTATTGCGGGTGGAATGGCAGGTCAAGGAATTGAAGGTGTTCTCGATAAAACAAAAGGTGTTGAGTTGGAAATTCGTACTGATAGCGGAAGGAATATCGTTGTGGTACAGAAGCTGGATCAGGTTGTATTCAATAAAGGGCAACGAGTTAAAATCGTCGATAGTGGTGATTCAACAACAGTATCACCTATTTAAGATTGTTCAAGTATGTTTAAACAGAAAATCGCGGAACCAAATCTTGGCAATCCGTGATTTTCTGTTTATCGATTATTTTTTATATTACCTGTTTATGTAATTGGCTAATATTTCTTTCGATTTTTTTTATTACAGAAGCAAGCAGAATTAGCTCATCATGAGTAATTCCCTCCAAAATTTCTTTCCTCGTCGAACCAATAACACTATCCACTTCTTTGATAAAATTTTCCGATTCTTCGGTTAATTTGATTCTTTTGGCGCGCCTGTCATTAGCACATGTGTGCCTTGTAATGAGTTTCTTTTCTTCTAATTGATCTAAAGTTCTTACCAAGGATGGTTGTTCGATACCAATAGCTTTCGCAAGTTGTATCTGTGACTGCTCCGGTGGTAACAGACTAATATTATACAGAGTAACCCAATGTGTTTGAGTTAATTTCAACGGCTTCAAACGATGATCAATTAAAGCGCGCCAAACACGAACTAAACGTGCCAGGTCTGATCCCAATGTCAATTCCAATTACCCCTCCTTATAATTAGAGACTCATATAACATCAATGAATTATCCAATCAGTTTATTCATATGAATAATGGATACGCATCCTATATCACGCTCACATAAGTAGAGTCAGATATTTCGCTAATTGCTTAATTTAGTGTCGCGTTGGACTGTTACTTAAAAATTGATATCTTCGTCGCCCTAAAGAGCGAAGTTTTACGGCGCATCGAATAAAATCGCGTATTAATCCACCAACGATATAAACTGTATAAAATAATCCTTCAGCTAAACTATTAAGATTTTAAATCTCAACGAAACAAATCCAAACTCTAAAAAATAGACACAGTACCACTCGGTTAAAGTTCTATAAGAATAACCGCCATCCAAATACTAATCTATATATTTTTACATTAATATCATTTTTCTCTTACAGTTACAGCTAATAAAACGATAAAAATCATTAAAAACAACAAGATAAATAATTAGTGTGATTATTGTTCAATAATTGATTATTTGATAAGAAAATTTTACCGAAAGACTTTAATTAGTCAACTGTTGTAATATTTTTAAATGACCTATATCAAATAAAAGATATGTAATATGAATAAAATATCATTTTATCATGGTAAAACTTCCTAACCTTATAGAAAATATGAAATATTATTCATATAAACAATTTACATTAATAGTTAAGACGAAGAATCAAAATAATCCAAGCTGTTTTGATGGAGCACCTTCATCATGTTCTTTATTTCTTCGCATTCGCAGATATCTATCACGACATAACCGCAATACTTCTCTTTTTTGCCCATCTGATAATTTCATCCACATAAATCGCTCCTCCCTACTGCGATAACATCCCCGACAGAAACCACGAGTATCAGATTCACAAATCCCTTTGCAAGGGCTCGGAATAACAAAAAACTCTAATTGCTCAGCCATGTCATCCTCCTGTACTCAGAATTACCTAAATGATTATCTATGACAGAATTACAACATCACCTAGATTAAGTTCAAATCAAATACTGAACTATAAAATAGTAATGAGTAGAAATAAAATAGATGAAAGGACAAATTGAATTACTTTATCTTTACCATATATAGTTAATCAAACATATGCGGTCAGAGCGCGAAATTTCACCACTACGTTATTTCGCGATATCACCATTTGATTATCAGACCATCAACTCAAGAGGTCATCATGCGTCTACTTCATACAATGATCCGTGTTAGCAATATGCAACGCTCGATTGATTTTTATACTAAAGTAATAGGCATGCGTCTACTTCGCACTAGTGAAAATCCAGAGTATAAATATTCCCTCGCTTTTGTAGGTTATACCGATGAAAATCAAGGTGCAGTCATCGAACTGACCTATAATTGGGGAGTTGAAAGCTACGAAATGGGAACAGCATTCGGGCATATCGCTTTAGGCGTTGATGATGTTGCAGCAACTTGTGAACATATCAAACTTGCTGGAGGAAAAATTACTCGTGAAGCAGGGCCAGTTAAAGGTGGAACAACTATTATTGCTTTTGTTGAAGATCCTGACGGCTATAAGATCGAATTAATAGAAAACAAAAGCGCCACCAGTGCATTAGGGCACTAATTATTCCTCTATACAAAAGGGCATCTTGCATGCCCTTCATTTCTCAACTAATAGATATTACTTCTGCAAGACACCGTAAATTTTGTCATAATATCGACTATCCTGAAGTTAAGAACAAAATCAGATGTCTAATACAAAAGATCAAAACATACTAAGCGGACGTTTTCGTGGCTATTATCCCGTTGTCATTGATGTAGAAACTGCTGGTTTTAATGCACGGACAGATGCTTTACTCGAAATCGCTGCAATTACTTTAAAAATGGATGAAGAAGGTTGGCTGGCACCTGCTGATACACTACATTTCCACATTGAGCCCTTTCAAGGAGCCAACCTTGACCCGGCAGCTTTAGCATTTACAGGTATCGACCCTACCAACCCATTACGGGGAGCTGTCAGTGAATATACAGCGTTACATGCTATTTTCAAAATGATCCGCAAGGGCATGAAAGACAGTAATTGCAACCGCGCAATTATAGTTGCCCACAACGCCAATTTTGATCACAATTTTGTCATGGCGGCAGCAGAACGCTCTGGTTTAAAACGCAATCCATTTCACCCTTTTGCCACTTTTGATACTGCCGCATTGAGTGGATTAGTGCTAGGTCAAACAATTCTGGCTAAAGCTTGTATTACGGCAGAAATACCTTTTGATAGTAATCAGGCACATAGTGCTCTGTATGATACAGACCGGACTGCCTTACTTTTCTGCGAATTGGTTAATCGCTGGAAACGGCTTGGTGGTTGGCCGTTGGCTGTGCCAGATCCAGATAATGAAACCTAATAAACTAAGAGCCTAATGAGATAGGTTCTTAGTTTATAACTATATAACGATTATCACCCCATACCTGTTGCCACAACCTAACATTGCCATAAAATGTTACCGTCAATAAATATGACTATTAATGCTAATTGTGTATGGGGCTTTGTTGATTCAGAACTTCACTGAGACAACGAATTACTTACTGTCTTCCTGCTCACGGTATTTGTCCGCAGTCTCTTTGACCAGAACCTGTAATTCACCGCGTTGATACATTTCAATCAGAATGTCACATCCCCCAATTAACTCACCTTCAACCCAAAGCTGAGGGAATGTTGGCCAGTTTGCATATTTAGGCAATTCTGCGCGGATATCAGGGTTTTGCAGAATATCTACATAGGCAAAACGTTCACCACAAGCAGACAAAGCCTGAACTGCCTGAGCAGAAAAACCACAGTTTGGCAGTTTTGGCGAACCTTTCATATACAGCAAGATTGGGTTTTCTTGAATCTGGCATTCGATTTTCTCAATTGTCGTCATTCTTACTTCCTTAAACGGCAGGCGCTGTTTATCAGCATCAAAAAAGATTGATTCAGAATACCACTTTCTGATGCGAGTTTGCTACCGTGAACGTGCTCCTGAAAATTTTTTATTCTGAACATTAAAATCAGCAAAATTGAATGCTTCTACGTCAAATCGCCACTGAATAGTATCATTTTCCCTGTTATTTAGCAGAAAAATTGTTAAGATAATTACCAAACAAAATAGCAACATGACAATAAGCTAAAATTTGCTCTATCCATGATTAATATACTATAAATCATGGCTTATAAAGCCAAAAACCCGATATTAAAAGGAGTATGCAATGTCTTTTGAATTACCAGCATTACCTTATGCTAAAGATGCCTTAGAACCCCACATCTCAGCAGAGACTCTGGAATATCATTACGGCAAACACCACAACGCTTATGTTGTAAACCTAAATAATCTGATTAAAGATACCGAATTTGCCGGAAAATCACTGGAAGAAATTATCAAAATCTCTGAAGGCGGCATCTTTAATAACGCAGCACAAGTCTGGAACCACACCTTCTACTGGCATAGCCTGTCACCAAATGGTGGAGGTGAACCAACTGGTAAAGTTGCAGAAGCTATCAATAATTCTTTCGGTTCTTTTGCTGAATTTAAACAGCAGTTTACTGATGCAGCACTGAAAAACTTCGGTTCTGGCTGGACATGGCTGGTTAAGAAAACCGACGGCAGTCTGGCTATCGTCAATACTTCCAATGCAGCAACTCCATTGACTGGTGAAAACAAGCCAGTTCTGACTGTTGACGTTTGGGAACACGCCTATTACATCGATTACCGCAATGCACGTCCTCAATATCTGGAGCATTTCTGGGCTCTGGTTAACTGGAAATTTGTGGAAGAAAATCTGGCTTAATTAACCAGCCAGTTAAAATGACAAGGGTAAGTTTTTCCGATTCAACGCACTTCATTTTATTTATAAGTGCCCTTTGAATAGTGAAAAACTTACCTTTAAAGTAAGGCAGATAGCATTTCACCTTGATATTGTTTCTCGACCTTGGCTAGATCAGGCAAAGACTCGCCAGAAAAACAATCACGATTAACGCACTACAGGCAGTCAATAATCCCAATTTCAGATCTGTATCCATAAACCATCCTCACCATGAAAATTAAGACTCAGGCTCAGCGACACCATAAATTTTGACTGGTTATTTACCTCAGAGGTTAAAAAACCATACTGTGGTATTTAATGCATATACTTTATAGCATTGATTACTACTTTCACTTTTGCGCTAGATCAGACAAAATTCAGGGTTTATCGCTAAATTATTGTCAGTTATCTTCCTATATATAAATATAACACTGGCAAATGATTAACAAAGATCTATATCCAGATGAAGGGTATACAAATTTAGACCTAAGGTCAGGAGTCCTTTTTATCATGGCAACGATTAAAGATGTGGCCAAACGCGCTGGTGTTTCAACCACAACCGTATCCCATGTTATCAATAAAACCCGTTTCGTCGCCGAAGATACAAAGACCACAGTATGGGCTGCCATTAAGGAACTGAATTATTCCCCCAGTGCTGTTGCCCGTAGCTTAAAGGTTAATCACACCAAATCTATCGGACTACTGGCAACATCAAGTGAAGCGCCTTATTTTGCTGAAATCATTGAGTCTGTCGAAAATAGTTGTTATAGCAAAGGCTATACTTTGATTTTATGTAATTCCCATAACAATCTCGACAAACAAAAAGCTTATCTCTCTATGCTGGCGCAAAAACGCGTAGATGGTTTACTGGTTATGTGTTCTGAATATCCTCAACAACTGTTGGGAATGCTGGAAGACTATCGCAACATTCCCATGGTAGTCATGGATTGGGGAGAGTCCAGAGGAGATTTCACTGATGCAATTATCGATAATGCCTTCCATGGTGGTTATTTGGCCGGCCGATATCTTATTGAACGTGGTCACCGTGATATTGCTGCTATTCCCGGATCATTGGCCAGAAATACTGGAGGCGGACGTCATCAAGGTTTCCTCAAGGCACTAAAAGAAGCAAATATCACTATTCGGGAAGAATGGATTGTTCAGGGGGATTTTGAGCCCGAATCCGGATATCAGGCGATGTATAAAATCTTAAGCCAAAAACACCGCCCTACGGCCGTATTTTGTGGAGGAGATGTGATGGCAATGGGGGCGATCTGTGCTGCTGACGAGATGGGGTTACGCGTTCCACAAGATATTTCTGTCATTGGTTATGACAATATTCGCAATGCCCGTTATTTCACACCAGCGCTGACAACGATTCATCAACCTAAAGAGCGTCTAGGACAGATGGCTTTTTCCACGTTACTTGATAGGATCATTAATAAACGTCAAGATGCACAAACTATCGAAGTCCATCCGCGTCTTGTTGAGCGTCGCTCTGTTGCAGATGGCCCTTTCATTGATTATCGTCGTTAACGATTAATCCTCTTGTAGCCATTCAGTATTGAGTGTTGCACTATCTCCAAGATAATCAAGCAACCAGCTTAATGCAGGTGAATGGCTTTTTTGCGACCACGTCAGGCAACATGGGCTATCAGGTAATGGTTGCTCAAGTTCAAGCAAACTGAGTTTTCCTTGACGAATAAGCGGCAAAGCACGATGTTTGGGCACCATTCCCACACACAGCCCCTCCATCAGGCAAGCCAACCCGGCATTCCAATCAGGGACAACTAACCGCCGTTGATTATCCAAAGTCCATGTATTACGCTTGGGTAAATTACGTGAAGTATCTTCAAGGCACAAGCTAGGGTAAGCCCTCAATTGATCATCATTTAATCTTTCTATTATAACGGTCAACTCATGCCCAGGACTGGCAACACATAGCCACGGCATGAACCCCATGTCCCTGAAACTATATCGCTCCCCGACTGGAGAGGCGCGTGTGGCACCAATAGCAACATCAACGCGCCCATCTACCAGCGCATCCCATACCCCATTAAAAACTTCAGGGTAAATAAATAACTCAATATCCGGAAAATGGCGGTAAAAATCCAGAATAAGCTGGCGTGTCCGTTCTGGTTTCACCACTTGATCAACAGCAATACTAAGCTGCCCACGCCAACCGTTAGCCACCTGCTGACATTGATGACGAGTATGATGCATTTTTTTGATAACAGAACGCGCTTCCTTTACAAAGATAGCCCCTGCCTCGGTTAATTCCACATCGCGATGACGACGTTCAAATAGGGGAACTGCCAACCATTCTTCAAGTTGTTTTATTGTATAACTAATGGCAGAAGGTACGCGGTGAAGCTCTGACGCAGCCGCACTGAAACTTCCTGTTCTGGCCACAGCATCAACAACTTCCAAAGAATATTCAGACCACATATTTCTTCCTTTTAATTTTTTTCACAGCATTATGCAAATAATACCGTTTCACAAGTAAAAATTACGCCATATAAAATAAACCGTATATTTTCTTATCAATTATCACATCAATTTATTGACACAATGACAACAAATAAAAATTCCATGCCATTTATGTTTTATCTCGCTGGCCTAAGTATGCTTGGCTACTTAGCCATTGATATGTATCTACCCGCTTTTGATGCTATGGCGAAAGACTTAGGTGCATCAGAAGGGGCTATTAGTGCAAGCCTCAGCGTTTTTCTTGCTGGTTTTGCTGTTGCCCAGCTTTTATGGGGACAACTGTCTGATCGCCTAGGAAGAAAACCTGTTCTGCTTATCGGCTTGTCTCTGTTTTGTCTTAGCTGTTTAGGAATGCTTTGGATAACAGATGCAACTCAATTACTTATTCTGCGATTTATTCAGGCTGTGGGTGTCTGTTCTGCTGCTGTTTCCTGGCAAGCTTTAGTCGTTGATAGATATAACGCTGAACGCACAAAACGCGTTTTTGCCATGATTATGCCGCTGGTTGCACTTTCCCCTGCCCTTGCCCCTTTACTCGGTGCATGGTTATTGTCACATACAGGTTGGAGAACTATTTTTCTTGTTTTAATGGCTGTAACACTAGTTTTGCTTGTACCAACATTTTTACTGGCTAGTAAACGTGCACCTATTGACACCAATATCAATGAAAATAAAATTTCTTTCTTCACCTTATTGAAGTCTTCAACTTTCAGCGGAAATGTGTTGATTTATGCTTCCTGTAGTGCTGGTTTTTTTGCCTGGCTAACGGGTTCACCAACGATTTTGATCAATATGGGTTATGATGCCACAGATATTGGCTTAAGCTATATTCCACAAACTTTGGCATTTATGCTCGGTGGGTATGGTTGCCGTCTTTTATTGGAAAAAATCAAAAGTGAAACCATATTTCCAATTTTGCTGGTAGGTTATGCTGTAAGCATGGCACTCATCTATTTAATTGCCCTAATTTATCCTTCTTTCATGCTTATTCTTGTTCCTTTCTGTTTTATGGCCGTCATGAATGGTGCTTCTTACCCTATTGCTGTAGCAAATGCACTTTCTGTTTATCCCAAAGACGGTGGTAAAGCGGCTGCATTACAAAATGCTTTACAATTGGGTCTTTGCTTTATTGCCAGCATGCTTGTTGCTATGTTCATGAAAGACCCTCTTCTGTCTACCACAACAGTGATGGTTTCTACTATTATCCCAATGATAATAGGCTATTCTTTACAAAAGAAAGAAGTAAACAATGGTCATTAGTTATAAATTAAAAAATTACTCCCAAAGATAATAACTAAGAATATTATCATCTAAAGGCCATACCATAATATGGCCTTTAGATTATTGTTTAAATATTATTTCACTCATATACTCATACAGATTCATTATTCTAAAAAACTCGGAATTTGAGGTTTCTAAGGGCAATGAAGCTCTCTTTCATTTCAGGATGAATCGGCATTCTGTGCCTTTGAAACATTTTCTGCTTAATTTCAAGTCAATCCATTTTTGTTTTAGGATAATAAACAATCTATCACAAAGATATACCTCAAAATTCCATCAAACAAATGTTGGAGAGTCTATGAGTTCATCTTTCGTTGAAGGAAAAAAAACAATTACTGACCAGTGGCATAGGATCGCCAATGACTTGCTTCAAGAAGCTGGTGTTGAAATCAACGGTAAACGTCCTTTTGATATACAAGTCAAAAACCCTGATTTTTATAAAAGAGTGTTAAAACAAGGCTCTTTGGGATTAGGTGAAAGTTATATGGATGGTTGGTGGGATTGTGAACGTTTGGACATTTTCTTTTATAAAATTTTAAGAGTGGGTCTGGAACACAGAATCCCTAAAAATATCAAAGACATTCTGAAGATTATTACCTCCCGCGTATTTAATTTACAATCTACCAAGCGAGCTTGGATTGTGGGTAAAGAGCATTATGATTTAGGTAATGACCTATTCACGTTCATGCTTGATCCCTATATGCAATATTCCTGTGGTTACTGGAAAGATGCAAATACTCTGGAAGAAGCTCAATCTAATAAACTCCGGTTAATTTGCGAAAAACTACAGTTATCACCGGGCATGACTCTTTTGGATATCGGATGTGGATGGGGTGGGCTGGCCGCCTATGCTGCCAAACACTATGATGCCTCCGTCACTGGCGTTACCATTTCGGTAGAGCAACAGAAATACGCTCAAGACCGCTGTAAGGATCTGGATGTTAAAATTATCCTTGAAGATTATCGTAACCTGAATCTCCAGTTTGACAGAATTGTTTCCGTTGGCATGTTTGAACACGTTGGTCATAAAAATTACGCCAATTATTTCGATATAGTCCGTAAAAACCTGAAACCTGATGGGTTGTTCTTACTTCATACTATTGGTTCCAATCGAGATAAAGTAAGTGTCGATACATGGATCAGTAAATATATTTTCCCTAATGGCTACTTACCATCAATTGCAAGGATCGCCAAAGCCAGCACAGGAAAGTTCGTTATGGAAGATTGGCATAACTTTGGGGCTGATTATGATCGTACCCTGATGGCATGGTATGAGCGTTTTATCGCAAACTGGAGTAAGATAGAAAATAACTACAGCCCTCGTTTCAAACGGATGTTCAGCTATTATCTGAATGCCTGCGCTGGCGCATTCCGTGCCAGAGATATTCAACTATGGCAAGTCATGTTCAGCCCGCATGGAATTGAAAATGGACTGAGAGTTCCTCGATGATATTGTTTACAACAGCTTTCTAAGGCTGCTGAAAAGCTACAGTGAACATCTCTGTAGCTTTTTTCATTAATATTTTTTATTAATATAAGTAACGTTAACTACTCTTCCAATTGGGATAATACTCTTTCCTGTTCTTTTTGCGCCATGAACCGTTCAACAGTATCTACAATTGCTTGTGTTTGCGGGTCAATTTCAATATTTACTTTTTGATCAATGCGTTTTTTGCCCAGTGTCGTACGTTCCAACGTTTCAGGAATCAAATGAACACAGAAACGATTATTCACGACATCTCCAATCGTTAGGCTGATCCCATCAATACCAATAAAACCTTTATGCAGGATATATTTCATTAACTGCTTATCATAAATACGGAACCATATTTCATGGTTATTTTCCGCAGTAAAAATTTTAGCAATTTCAGCCGTTGTAATGACATGACCGGACATCAAATGCCCACCAATTTCATCACCAAATTTTGCAGCCCTTTCCAAATTAACTAAATCGCCAATCTTAAGCTCGCCGAGATTAGTCAAGCGCAGTGTCTCTTTCATCAAATCGAAACTAATCAAATCGCCATCTATTTTAGTGACAGTCAAACAACAGCCATTATGGGAAACGGAAGCCCCCGTTTCAATTTCAGATAATAATTCAGCCGGAAATTTAACTACATGAGTCCGAAAGTGTATTTTTTCTTCAATAGCAACTATAGGCGCTTTTACCTGGACGATGCCTGTAAACATGGGAAACCTCTTTTATCGTTTTGCATGATAAGTTAGTGTAACGCACTCATCTCTTTTAGACACTATTCCGGTTGAGAGTTATCTTCGATTTGGCATAAATATCGTGCAACGATTGGCTTAATAAAATGAGTCCTATACAATACTTGAGTTAACAAGAGATTACTTTTCAAACAACTTCTTTTGCTCGCAAAAATGTTTCTTGTTCTTCTAATTAATTTTTAATCAAAAAAGGTGTAGTACGTGCAGAAATATTTAAATGAAGCGCGTAGTTTGCTCGCTCTGGGGATCCCCGTCATCATCGCTCAATTTTCACAAACTGCGATGGGTTTCGTAGATACAGTTATGGCTGGTAAAGCTGGCACAATCGAGATGTCAGCGGTTGCTATCGGGACATCAATCTGGCTGCCGACGATTCTGTTTGGTCAAGGCTTGTTGATGGCTTTAACACCAATCGTTGCACATATGAATGGCTCAGGCCAGAGAAAAAATGTCGCAAGTCAAATTCAACAAGGTTTTTGGCTAGCAACGCTCCTCGCTATTTTCATTATTACAATATTGTATAACTGCCGTTTCATTATAGAAGCGCAACATAATGTGGATCCTATCCTGGCACAAAAAGCTGTAGATTTTATTCACGCTATTATGTGGGGAACGCCTGGTTGCCTGTACTATCAGGTTTTACGCAGTCAGTGTGAAGGGCTGTCAAAAACCAAACCAGCAATGGTTATTGGTATTTTAGGATTATTGGTTAATATCCCCGTCAACTACATTTTCATTTACGGTAAATTCGGTGCACCGGAACTTGGTGGTGTGGGTTGTGGTGTTGCAACAGCAGCCGTTTACTGGGTAATGTTCCTGTTACTGCTTGCATATGTCAAACACTCACCTTCTCAGAAAGATATCCATACATTTGACAATTTTGCCCGTCCTAACTGGCATGCTCAAAAACGCATTACTTTGCTTGGTTTACCTATCGCTCTGGCTATGTTCTTTGAGGTTACATTATTTGCTGTTGTATCCCTACTGGTCTCCCCTCTCGGCGTAATTGCCGTTGCAGGACATCAAATTTCTCTCAATTTCAGCTCACTGATGTTTATGTTCCCGTTGTCATTTGGCATAGCGGCAACTATCCGTGTAGGTTATAACTTAGGACAGGAATCAACTGAAGGCGCCAAAATATCAGCTTATACCAGTCTTGTTGTTGGCTTGGTAATTGCTTGTATAACAGCAACCTTCACGATTCTATTCCGTGAACCAATTGCAATAATGTATAACAATAATCCTGAAGTTGTCACTTTGGCATCTCATTTGATGCTGTTTGCTGCTATCTATCAGCTTTCAGATTCAGTTCAGGTGATTGGCTCCGGGGTATTGCGCGGGTATAAAGATACGCGTTCCATTTTCTTTATTACTTTCATCGCATATTGGGGTTTCGGATTACCTAGTGGTTATATACTGGCATTGACCAACTATGTTACTGAGCCGATGGGGCCACAAGGTTTCTGGATTGGGTTTATTATCGGGTTAACTGTAGCTGCGATCATGATGGGCAGCCGGATTTGGTGGTTACAAAAGCAGCCTGATTATACTGTTCTGGCACATTCTACTCGTTAATTCAGTACATTAGATTATCATCTAAAGGGGAAAAAGTTGTAAATTCACACTGATAGATGTAAATGCGAGCAATCGAGCACGAATTTGCATTTTTCCCCTTGCCAGACAGCTCAGTGATCGTTAATATTCGTCCCCGTTGTCAGCCACAGAAATTTAGATTGCGTCCGTAGCTCAGTTGGTTAGAGCACCACCTTGACATGGTGGGGGTCGGTGGTTCGAGTCCACTCGGACGCACCAAATATCCGGTTGACAAAAAATTCATTTTTATGTGCGTCCGTAGCTCAGTTGGTTAGAGCACCACCTTGACATGGTGGGGGTCGGTGGTTCGAGTCCACTCGGACGCACCATATCTTTATAGTTTTTCTTTATTTTTTCGTTTTTAACTCTCTTCATTTCTAATCTGGTTATCCCGATGATTAGTTGTCATAAAATTGGTACTGGTTGTCCCATACTTATCCTCATACCTAACCGAAATAACAAATATTCGATTCGATACTATCGTGCAACAACTTACTGATTTTTCTAGCGTGTGCGTGAATATTTTTTATTCCTGTAACATAAATCTTTTCGAGAACTATTTTTTTAATTCATTTCACAGAAATTAACCTCTATAATACGCATTGTCATATGTTGAATGGTTTCAGCCAATTGATTTACCGAACTCAGAAAAAGTTACAGATGATTAATCGTTCCAAGTCCACATGTCCATACATGCCTGGCTTCATGAAAAACAACCATTTGACACTTTCTGCCACCCGTTTTCCATTATGTTGCGCAACTAAAAATGCCAAATTACAAAGCCAGATGATGCTAGCTTATAATGTCAATGGTTGGTGATTCACTTTTTTTAATTCATAAAAACCAGTAGATAGATTGTCATGAAAAAAACTAAAATTGTTTGTACTATCGGGCCGAAAACTGAATCCGAAGAAAAACTAACCGAATTGCTTAACTCAGGCATGAATGTTATGCGCCTGAATTTTTCTCACGGCAACTACGAAGAGCATGGCCAACGCATTAAAAATCTTCGTGCAGTTACTGCCAAAACCGGCAAAAAAGCAGCTATCTTACTGGATACTAAAGGCCCTGAAATCCGAACCATGAAGCTGGAAGGTGGTAATGATGTTTCTCTGACGGCAGGTCAGACTTTCACCTTCACAACAGATCAATCTGTCATCGGTAATAAAGAATGTGTTGCCGTAACCTATTCAGGTTTACCAGCGGATTTATCTGTGGACAATACAGTATTGATTGACGATGGCCTGATTGCCATGACAGTAAAAGATATCACCGAAACTGAAGTCATTTGTGAAGTGTTAAATAACGGTGAGTTAGGTGAAAACAAAGGCGTCAATCTGCCAAATGTTTCTATCAACCTGCCTGCACTGGCAGGAAAAGACAAGCAAGACCTTATCTTTGGTTGTGAGCAACGTGTTGATTTTATTGCAGCGTCTTTCATTCGTAAGCGTTCTGATGTTCTGGAAATCCGCGAACACTTAAAATCCCACGGTGGCGAACACATCCAAATCATTTCCAAAATTGAAAATCAGGAAGGTCTGAATAATTTTGATGAAATTCTGGAAGCTTCAGACGGTATCATGGTTGCCCGTGGTGATTTGGGTGTTGAGATCCCCGTAGAAGAAGTGATTTTCGCGCAGAAAATGATGATAGAAAAATGTAATTCTGCACGCAAAGTTGTCATCACTGCGACTCAAATGCTGGATTCCATGATCAAAAATCCACGCCCTACCCGCGCTGAAGCAGGCGACGTTGCCAATGCAATCTTGGATGGTACTGACGCAGTGATGCTTTCCGGCGAAAGTGCAAAAGGGAAATACCCTGTTGAAGCGGTCTCCATTATGGCAACTATCTGTGAACGTACAGATCGTGTCATGGGTAGTCGAATCGAAAATACTAAAACGCAGAAGTTGCGTGTTACCGAAGCGGTTTGCCGTGGTGCGGTAGAAATTGCTGAAAAATTGCAAGCACCTCTGATTGTTGTAGCGACTTATGGTGGTAAATCTGCAAGATCTATCCGTAAATACTTCCCTAATGCCCCTATTCTTGCACTGACTACCAATGAAATTACCGCTCGTCAATTGTTGCTGGTCAAAGGTGTCTCTACGCAAGTTGTCAAAGAAATTGCTTCTACCGATGATTTCTACCGTATTGGTAAAGAAGCTGCATTGGCCAGCGGTATGGCAAGCAAAGGAGAGATAGTTGTAATGGTATCCGGTGCATTAGTACCAAGTGGTACAACAAATACTTCTTCTGTTCATGTACTGTAATTATTTTTGAACACAAGACAAGCTGCCCAATTAATGAGCAGCTTGTCAAGCAAAAATAACTCCTGCCTTTTAGCCACACCTCAATAATAAACAAACGTTCACACTGAAATAATCCAAAACACTGAGCATAAAAAACACTCCGTTTATTTTAAAATCATTTATAATAATATTGGTTATAATAAAATCTCATTAGATTAATTTTCAGATACTGGTAGATAATTATTTGATATATTAGAAAAAATAGGCCGTTCTGGTTTATTTCATTCAAGCAGTGAAAACTGGAAGATACATCACGTATTGTTTGAGATTTTTCTGATTTAATTACTCATCGCACTATCGTTTTATTGCGATTATCTAAAAATTATTAACTTATTTTAGAATAAAAAACAGTAGAATTTGTTTCTCCCGACAAAAAATTATTCTCTTTCCAAAAAAGTTTGTGTAATAATTAGATAGCTACTTGGGGATTAACTTAATCTAGAGGGTATTGTGATGAATCGTACTAAAGTTGTACTTGGCGCAGTAATTCTTGCTTCTACTATGTTAGCGGGTTGTACAAGCCCGCCTAAAGTTGACCAGCTTTCCTCTCAGGTTCAAACTCTGGGTTCAAAAGTTGACCAACTGAGCAATGAGGTTAGCTCAATGCATTCTGATGTACAAACAGCTAGAGACGAAGCCGCTCGTGCGAATCAACGTCTTGATAACCAAGTTCGTTCCTACAAAAAATAAATTTGTAGTATATTCAAGAATGGCGTACTTACAAAAGTACGCCATTCTTTATGTTCCCAATTCACTATCTCAGTTAGGATTTAGTTTGATAGATTGGAGCAGGCTGGCTCAACGGTGGTAATTTAATGGGCTGAATATTGAGAGTCGCTTCTTCATGTTCTCCCATCAGCCTTGGGGACTCTTTTTTCTGCTTACCGGATGAAATAATTCCCTTATTGACTACCACAGGCATACCAGAACGACGAATTATTGCCTGATCTACCAAAACAGCATTCGTATTACTATTCTCAATAAATTTTAATAACCCTTCTGTACGCTTAATTGGTATTGTTTGAGGATCATCAGCATCTGTCTTTGAAAGTGGTTGATGAACCTCAACATAGCGTTTGCCATCTGGTTCTACCACATATTTGATTGGTTCATTAATAATCTGAACACGGGTTCCCTTCGGAACGTTGTAGAATAGTGCCTCAATGTCATCAGAGCGCAAACGGATACAACCCGAACTGACTCGCATGCCAATACCAAAATTCGCATTAGTACCATGTATCAGATATTCTCCACGCCCTGCTGCCAAACGCAGAGCAAAATCACCCATTGGGTTATCCGGGCCTGCGGGTATTACCGCTGGCAAGATAATACCGCGACTTGCATAATCTCTACGGATATTAGCAGTAGGTGTCCATGTCGGATGTTTGATTAACTGACTAACTGATGTCGTCATTGTTGGTGTATTGCGCCCAAGCTGCCCAATTCCAATTGGATAAACAATGACATGATCCTTTCCTTTTGGATAATAATAGAGTCTCAGCTCAGCCAGGTTAATGACAATCCCCTGACGGGGGGCATTAGGAAGCAACATCTGTGACGGAATAGTGAGTTTTGTACCGGGTTTGGGTAAATAAGGGTCAACATCAGGATTGGCTTCCAACATAGCCAGCAAACCTATTTGGTATTTGGTGGCAATGGTTTCCAACGGGAGACCATCATCAGGTACAACATAGATGGAGTTCTCACCAATCAGGCGACTGTTAGCAGGTGGTAGTGGATATTCCACTGCATAAGCTAGATTAGCTGCCCCGCAGAACGATAACATGCCGATCAAGAAAGTACTGATAAAAGTCAAAAATCGCTTCATACACACTTCCTCAATGTTATTTGAATGCCAGTGGTTAATTAATAGTCTATTCTGGGAGACTATTCTATTCCCTTTGCCACAATCAAAGCTAAATTTGAACAGTATTCAGACTACAACGCATCTTACAACTGATGGCAATGTAATTACACTAGACTAACATATCAATAGTCAAAATCTGACGTAAAACAGGCTATGTGTTATTTTCTGCCATATTCAGAATGAATTAGCTGAAACCAACCAAATAATCAGATAAACCCAAAAAGTTCCTGCCAACAAATATCAACAGGAACTTAAGCTAATCAATTTACGCTATAATTATTTGAATATTAATCTAAAATAGCTGTAGTCAGGCGGGATGTACAACATAATTGCTGTTGTCCGTTATAGATATCAATTTGCCAGACCTGATGAGTACGCCCAAGATGGATTGGTTTGCAGATCCCTTTAACTATTCCCCCGCGCACGGCTTTGATATGGTTGGCATTAATTTCTACCCCTACAACTTTCTGCTCTCCTTCAGAACAGAGATAACCGGCAAAGGAACCCAGAGTCTCAGCTAATACCACTGATGCTCCACCATGCAAAATACCAAATGGTTGTTTGGTTCGTTGGTCAACAGGCATTGTTCCCTCAATGAAATCATCTCCAAGCTGGGTAATTTCTATTCCGATATGCTTCAAGATACAATCAATACCAAATTGATTTAACATGTTTACATCTGGATGACGTTTCCAAATCACTGCATTATCTCCAATAAAGCTTGTAATGGGTGTTTAAGTACTTTTCCTTCTATGCGCTTCACCTGACTACGGCATGAATATCCAGTACTGAGGCAATGTTCCAAAGCCAGATTATTCAGTACAGACGCCCATGAAAGTTTGTAAATGCCAATCGAATTATCAAAGTTCTTTTTCTCATGACCATATGTGCCTGCCATACCACAACACCCCACATTGAGGTTGTTTAACTTGCAGCCAAAATGGTGAAAAATATCAATCCATTGTGTACCGCTATTAGGTAACGCTGTCACTTCGGTACAATGTCCCAATAAATACCAATCATGACTGAATGCTACATCGTTACGTTTTTCTTTTGAGGCAATTTCCGGCAACACATTCACCAGCCATTCGTGAACCAATTGAACGTTAAAATTTCCTCTCCGTTCGCCCAGAATATCTTTGTATTCATCCCGGTAACATAGAACGAAAGCAGGATCAACACCCACCATAGGAATATCCAGTTGTGCTACCCGGTTCAGGAAATCAGCCGTTTTCCTGGCAGTTTTGGCAAATTTATTTAAAAATCCTTTAACATGTTGTGCTTTCCCATTAGGAGAAAATGGTAACAACACTGGCTGATATCCGAGCTTTTCGACCAGCCGCACAAAATCAGTGACAACTTTTGCATCGTGATAACTGGTGAAAGGATCCTGGACGATAAGTACATGCTGCTTACGCTGGGTTGGAGATAACGTTTCGAGCTGTTCTAATGTCGTCCGGGCTGCATAATGACTTACGAATTGCTGCTGTAATGTCGGATAGGAAAGCTGTGGCAAATCAACCATACCAATAGTATGTTGACTGAGTTTTTGTAGCCATGGCTGCCGCAAGAAAAAGTTAAATACCCGAGGAGCCTTTGCCATTAACGGGGTACTGCTTTCAACATTGGCAACAATATGATCACGCAACGGGCGTAAATAACGGCTGTGATACAGAGCCAAAAACCGGGAGCGAAATGATGGTACATCAATCTTAATCGGGCATTGTGTTGAACAGGCTTTACATGCCAGACAACCCGACATCGCCTCTTTTACTTCATGGGAAAAATCATACTCTCCCCGCCATGCTTTCCAGCTATGACGCGTTTTCTCAATCAATCCACGCAAGCTTACTCCATGTAAACCGGATCGGGCCTGATCAAATCCTTGTTCTAATAACTTAGGTTCAACACCTTGCTCCGTCAGAAGCCGCAACCACTCCCTGACAAGGGTTGCTCTACCTTTAGGCGAATGAATGCGATGCTGGCTGATTTTCATTGAAGGGCACATCGGGCTTTTTACATCAAAGTTGAAGCACAGGCCATTGCCATTACATTCCATTGCTCCGCGGAATGTGCTTCTGACATTAACAGGAATAATTCTGTCATAAGTACCACGCTTAGCGGCATCGACCTGCATCATCGGGCCGTCTATTCCCATTGGCAGACAAATTTTTCCCGGATTCAACCTGTTGAGTGGATCAAATGCCGCTTTTACCCGACGTAATTCATCATACAGGACTTCACCAAAAAAAGCCGGACTGTACTCTGCCCGAAAACCTTTGCCATGCTCTCCCCATAACAACCCGCCATATTTAGCCGTCAAGTGGACTATATCATCGGAAATCTGCTTCATAAGAATTTCTTGCTGAGGATCGCACATATCCAATGCAGGCCGAACATGCAAAACTCCAGCATCCACATGACCAAACATACCATAATCAAGTTGATAGCTATCAAGAAGCTGACGAAATTCGACAATATAATCAGCAAGATGTTCAGGAGGTACACAAGTGTCTTCAACAAACGGGATAGGTTTAGCTGCACCTTTACTGTTACCCAACAATCCGACAGATTTTTTTCGCATGGCATAAATGCGTTCAATATCATCCAAGTGGTGGCAAGTCTGGTAACCGATAACACCTGCCTGATTGTTTACCATCAATTCATCAAGACGCAAGCAGAGAGAGTTAATCTGTTGATCGATTTGCTGTTCATCGTCTCCGCTGAATTCAACGATATTCAAGCCTTGCATATCTCTGTCTGGAACATCAGCAATCAATTCTTTCACTGAATGCCAAATAATATCTTCACGTGCGAGGTTGAGAACTTTTGAGTCTACTGTTTCAACAGAAAGCGCTTTGGCTTCAACCATAAACGGAGCATTACGCAGGGCTGAATCGAAAGAATCATATTTTACATTCACGAGCCGTCTGACTTTCGGCAATGGCGTAATATCCAGTGTTGCTTCGGTAATAAAGGCCAGAGTGCCTTCAGATCCCGTTAATATGCGCGTCAGGTCAAATGCTTGCATATCATCACTATAAACATGACGCAAATCATAACCTGTCAGAAATCGATTGAGTTTCGGGAACTTCTCAATAATTAATTCCCGTTGCTCACGACAACGCTCAAGTACCGTTTTATAGACATGGCCGATAACCGATTTTTCTTCCGCAATCGATTCCGCCAGTGTTGTGCTCATAGGGCGGGTATCAAGTATTTCTCCTCCCAATAAAACAGCACGGACACCAAGTACATGATCTGACGTTTTACCATACACTAACGACCCCTGACCGGATGCGTCGGTATTGATCATCCCGCCTAACGTAGCACGATTACTGGTTGATAATTCAGGAGAGAAAAAATAACCGAAAGGTTTTAGGTATTGATTGAGTTGATCTTTAATAACACCTGCTTCAACTTTAACCCAGCCTTGTTCTGGATTAATTTCCAGAATTCTTTTCATATACCGGGACATATCTACAACAATACCATTGTTGAGGGCTTGACCATTCGTACCCGTTCCCCCACCTCGGGGGGTGAATGTCAGAGAACGGAAGCGTTCTTCTCCTGCAATCCTCGCCAACAATGCGACATCGGCACTGGAACGCGGAAAGATAACCGCTTGTGGTAACAACTGATAAATACTATTATCTGTCGCCATAGTCAGTCTATCTGCGTAATTGCTGGCAGTATCGCCAGTAAAACCAGTTTCCTTTAATACAGTCAAATATTCCTTTACCAGTTCACTGACTTGGGGGGCTTGTGGTATACGTGGGATCATTGGCTCATTGCCCCTTTTTCTAATAAGTGTCCACATTGCTTTATTTATATACTACTTTAATCGTCAATTCAGACAGGGATCTGAACAGGCAGTTTTTCAACAATATCACAATATTTAACAATTTTGAGCAATCTGTGAAATAACGTTATATTTATTTACCATTGTTGATTCTGACAATATTTTCAATTGCCGAGAGAAATCATTTCATGGAAAAATCGCAACCACACCACGATTTACCCAAACTGCTATTTGTACTGTTCTTCATTTTACTACTCATTACGACCAGCTTTTGGGTTTTGAGTCCATTTATTTTGGGATTCATCTGGTCAGGAATGGTGGTTATCGCAACTTGGCCATTAATGGAAAAAATACAACAACGTTTATGGGAAAAACGCTGGATCGCAGTTTCCATCATGACACTATTATTGATTTTATTATTTGTTATCCCCATTGCCTTGCTGGTTAGCAGCCTGCTGGAAAACAGCGCACCACTAATTGCATGGGCAACATCTCCATCCAATATACATCTGCCTCAATTGGAATGGCTCAATAAAATCCCGTTCATTGGTAATGACTTATATCTTAAATGGCAAGACACCATTGCTGAGGGCAGTAACATGCTTCTGGCCAAAATTCCTCCTTATATTGGTAAAGCAGCAACATGGTTTTTTGCTCAGGCCGCCAATGCAGGCCGTTTTCTGTTTCACTTAGCACTCATGGTACTGTTCAGTGTCCTGCTTTATTGGAAAGGTGAACACGTCATGCTGGGCATTCGCCATTTCGCCATCCGACTGGCAGGCAAACGTGGTGATGCTGTTGTACTACTGGCTGCTCGCTCCATCCGTGCTGTTGCTTTAGGTGTGGTTGTTACAGCACTCATACAGGCTATCGCAGGCGGAATTGGGTTAGCAATCGCAGGTATACCTTATGCAATGATCCTAACAGTCATAATGTTTGTACTCTGTGTTGCTCAATTAGGCCCTTTACTCGTCCTTATCCCATCCATTGTTTGGCTTTATTGGACAGGAGAAACAACCTGGGGAACTATTTTAGTTGTCTGGAGTTTAATTCTGGTCACGATGGATGGGGTTCTTCGCCCTTTCCTTATTCGCCTCGGTGCCGATTTACCTATGGTTTTAATTCTTACCGGTGTTATCGGAGGTATACTTTCACTGGGTGTGATTGGATTATTTATCGGCCCGGTGGTATTAGCTGTTTCTTATAGCTTATTGCTGGCCTGGATGGATGAGATTCCTAAACCTGAAAATAAAACAGAACATATAGAACAATATTTCAAAAAAGACCATATACAATAATAAACGATAGCGCGGAATATGATTTTTCCGCGCAATTATCATTAAAGTAAACATATAATCTTATTTCTATAGAAACTCATCCCGCCAGTAAATAAATCCTTCAAAAATTTGTTACAAAAAAGTTGTTTTTTAGTTTTGTTTTTCTAATTCTGATTTATTAAGAGAATTCTTAATGAATAAACTCACTTATTAAATTAATATTCTTTTCATCGAAACAATGTTTCCCATGAATTGCTGTCCTAGTTTGTATACGCCACAAATTGGGATAAGTGAAGTAATATATATTGCTGTGTGTAGTCTTTGCCTGTCAGCCCATGATAGGCTTTTTTTTTGGGGGGGGAAAATTTCCATTATCTCTATATATAATATATCGCCCATGTTAAAAAAGATTATGCTACAAAGAACAAAAAGCCTGAAAATATTTTTAACAGGCTTTTTATTTCATACCTGAATAAGCTGTGATTAATCATTTCCTGCTAAAGAAATCCAGGTTTTTACAACGGTATCAGGATTCAATGATAAACTGTCAATCCCTTCTTTCATTAGCCATTCAGCGAAATCTTCATGATCAGAAGGCCCTTGACCACAAATACCAACATATTTACCTTGTCGCTTAGCTGCCTGAATTGCCATAGAAAGTAATTGTTTCACTGCATCATTACGCTCATCAAATAATTCAGATACGACACCCGAATCACGATCTAATCCTAATGCTAATTGAGTCATATCATTTGAGCCGATAGAAAAACCATCAAAATACTCAAGGAATTGTTCCGCTAATAATGCATTTGATGGAATTTCACACATCATGATGACTTTCAACCCATTCTCACCACGTTTCAAACCCTGTAATGCCAATTCTGAAATTACAGCTTCAGCCTGTGCTACTGTACGTACAAATGGGATCATCACTTCGACGTTAGTTAACCCCATAACATTACGCACTCGTTTGACCGCTTCACATTCCAGAGCAAAACATTGACGGAAATTGTCAGAAACATAGCGACCAGCCCCACGGAAACCAAGCATCGGGTTTTCTTCGTGTGGTTCGTATAAATCACCGCCAACTAAGTTCGCATACTCATTAGATTTAAAGTCAGACAAACGTACAATAACACGCTTAGGCCAAAATGCAGCTGCCAACGTCGCAATACCTTCCGTCAAACGTCCGACATAAAACTCAACAGGATCATCATAACCTACCATTAATAATTTAATCTGTTCCTGTAGTTCAGAGGATTGTTCGGAAAACTCAATCAGGGCTCGGGGATGAACACCAATCATGCGGTTTATAATGAATTCCAAACGTGCCAGACCTACACCTTCATTCGGCAGGCAGGCAAAATCAAACGCCCGATCCGGATTGCCTACATTCATCATGATCTTGACATCCAACTTTGGCAGTTCATCAACCTGAGAACTTTGGATGCTGAAATCCAGTTTATTCTGATAAACGAAACCGGTATCCCCTTCAGAGCAAGAAACAGTCACTTGTTCACCTTCTTTTAAGCGTTCTGTCGCGTCACCACAACCCACTACCGCAGGAATACCCAATTCACGAGCAATAATAGCAGCATGACAAGTACGACCTCCACGATTGGTAACAATCGCCGCCGCTTTTTTCATGATTGGTTCCCAATCTGGATCGGTCATGTCTGTCACCAATACATCCCCTGCCTGGATACGATCCATTTCGCTGAGATTGTGGATAACTTTAACCGTACCAACACCGATTTTGTGCCCAATCGCACGGCCCTCCACCAACACACGACCCTGTTCATTCAGTTGATAACGTTCCATCACCTGCTGATTTGAACGGACTGTCTCAGGACGTGCCTGTACAATATATAGCTTGCCATTGTACCCGTCTTTCGCCCACTCAATATCCATCGGCCGACCATAATGTTTTTCAATCAGTAAGGCTTGCCTTGCCAATGCTTCAACTTCACTGTCAGTAAGAGAGAAACGATTGCGTAACTCCTCAGAGACATCTTCTGTACGTACCTGCTGACCATGCTCTTTGCTGTCTGCATAGACCATACGTATTTTTTTGGAGCCCAAATTGCGACGGACGATCGCAGGGTGGTTATTTTTTAATGTAGGTTTATGGACGTAAAACTCATCAGGGTTCACTGCTCCCTGAACAACCATCTCACCCAAACCATAGGCAGATGTAATAAACACGACTTGATCAAAACCAGACTCAGTATCAATCGTAAACATCACACCTGATGATGCCAGATCGGAACGCACCATACGCTGTACCCCGGCTGATAATGCAACACCACGGTGGTCATAGCCTTGATGGACACGGTAGGAGATGGCACGATCGTTGAAGAGAGATGCAAAGACGTGTTTAATGGCAATCATCACGGCATCAATGCTCTGCACATTTAAAAAAGTCTCTTGCTGCCCGGCAAAAGAAGCATCCGGCATATCCTCAGCAGTCGCAGAGGAGCGGACAGCGAAAGAAGCATCCGACTCACCTTCAGACAATTGTAAGTAAGCATCCCGGATATCTTTTTCCAGTTGTGCCGTAAATGGTGTATCAATCACCCACTGACGGATCTGTACGCCTGCCTTAGCTAATTGATTAACATCATCAACATTAATTTCATCCAGTAATTGGTAAATACGCTGGTTAACACCGCTTTGTTCCAGAAAATCATTAAATGCCTGTGCAGTCGTAGCGAAACCATTGGGGACAGATACACCAAGATCAGCCAGATTAGTGATCATTTCGCCAAGAGAGGCGTTTTTACCACCGACCCGATTAACATCATTCATGCCTAATTGGTTATACCAAAGCACATTACATGGGGTGAGGCCATTATTGGACATTGAAACTATCCTTTTTACATTCGGAGGTACAAATCAGAAAATTAAGGCTGTTTTTTACAACAGGAAATAGCCTAGCACAATGTTTTGCTACATATTGAAAGGTGAATCGATCAACCCAACAATATTATTTTTTTACGCGTATAATTTGGAACGTAAGCTATAGCTGTAATTTGTAATAAAAACGATTCAGCTAATATTTTGATAATACCCTATAAACTCAACAAGAAAAGAAAAACACAATGATAGAGATCCAACTCCCTCAGACTCAGGACAATGAAACTCTGGAACACAGTGTATTTTTCATTTCCGATGGCACAGCAATTACGGCAGAAGTTTTGGGTCATGCTGTATTGTCCCAATTCCCAATTACTATCACGTCTTATACCTTACCCTTTGTAACCAACAAAATAAGAGCAGAAGAAACCAGGAGCCAGATAAATACCATCTATCAGGCAACACAAATCAGGCCACTAGTTTTTTATTCCATCATTTCCAGTGAAGTTAAAAATATTATCACCAGCAGTGAAGGTTTTTGCTTGGATATTGTCCAGACTCTCGTAGCACCATTGCAGCAAGAAATCGGACTGAAACCCAAACCTGAATTACACCGTACTCACGGTTTATCTAAGAAAAATCTGAGTCAATATGATGCCCGTATCGCAGCCATTGATTATACCCTCGCACACGATGATGGGGTTTCATTACGCAATCTCGATCAGGCTCAGGTGATTATTCTGGGTGTATCCCGCTGTGGAAAAACACCCACCAGCCTCTATCTTGCCATGCAATTCGGCATTCAAGCCGCAAACTATCCTTTCACCGCTGATGATATGGATAATCTGCAATTGCCTGCCGATCTAAAACCTTTCCAGCAGAAATTATTCGGATTGACAATAAGCCCGGAAAGGCTGGCTGCTATCCGGGAAGAACGGAGAGAAAATAGTCGTTATGCTTCATTACGGCAATGTCGGATCGAAATTGCTGAGGTTGAAGCTCTATTCCGCAAAAACAAAATTAATTATTTAAATACCACCAATTATTCTGTCGAAGAAATTTCAACCAAAATTATTGACATTATGGGATTGAAACGGCGCATGTTCTGATCCCGGAAATACCAGCATATCTCAGAACACTATTACAATCTTATACTCGCGATTTCTCATATAATTGTAATTATTGTCTGTTGAATTTGCTGGAGGTTGAGTTATTGTAATTTCAATTACGCCAGACTGCGTCCTAAGATGAAGTAGAATTCGAGAAAGTATATGCCCAAAACAGATGAGTTAAGAACCCACCCAATTGACAGATTAATAACACCTAAAACACTTTCTGAACAATACCCCATATCAGAAAAAACATTACAAAATGTGACGGTATCACGCAGACGTATTGAAGCTATTCTGACAGGCAACGATCAACGTTTGCTGGTCATCATTGGCCCCTGTTCTATTCATGATGTTGATGCCGCTTTTGATTATGCCTCGCGTCTGCACGTATTACGTGAAAAATATCAGCACAGTCTGGAAATCGTAATGCGAACCTACTTCGAAAAGCCTCGTACTGTTGTTGGCTGGAAAGGTTTGATTTCAGACCCTATGTTAGATGGCTCCTGTCAGGTCAATAAAGGGATCTCACTCGCCCGTAAGTTATTAATTGATATCAATGAATTGGGAATGCCCACCGCCACAGAATTTTTGGATATGGTCATCGGGCAATATATTGCAGATTTAATTAGCTGGGGAGCAATCGGTGCAAGAACAACAGAAAGCCAAATCCACCGGGAAATGGCTTCCGCATTGTCATGTCCGGTCGGATTTAAAAATGGTACTGACGGCAATATTCATATTGCTATTGATGCGATACGAGCATCACGTGCCGGACATATGTTCTTGTCACCAGATAAAGATGGACAGATGACCATCTATCAGACCAGCGGAAATCCTTATGGCCATATCATTATGCGTGGCGGGAAAAAACCGAATTACAGTGCTGAAGATATTACAGAAGTTTGTCAGAAATTACGTGAATTCGACTTACCAGAACGCTTGATTGTAGATTGCAGTCACGGAAACTGTCAGAAAGTTCACCGCCGACAACTGGATATAGCCAGAAATATCAGCCAACAGCTTCAGTCTGGTTCAACGGCTATCGCGGGTGTTATGGCAGAAAGTTTTTTAGTTGAAGGTTCTCAAAAAATCATGCAGGGAGAACCTCTGACCTACGGGCAATCGATTACTGATCCATGCCTCAGTTGGCAAGATACTGAACAATTCCTTAATATTCTGGCCGAAGCAGTTGAAAGTCGGTTCTGAATATCGTTTTTACTGGCTTCTGTTCACGATGAGAGTAGGAGCCAGCCCCCTTTTGAAAAATCATACAAAACCAATCTATTGAGTCAGTTATACCTACATAAAAAAATAACTTGAAGTTAATCAAATCAGAAACGATAATTATTCTCAATATTATAATAATTATTGTTCATATTGGTTATGAAAAAATTAACTGATTGCCTGTGTTACCACATCAATCCTTTGCAACAACAGATCCTTCTTGCGTTACATCGTGATTCTACACAAACCGATAACTTTACTCTGACTTAATAACAATTCAGAGAATTCACCGGGATGCATCTCATGGTGATTAAAACGATATATGAGTGTTTCAAAACCATTCATGTGCTTTAAAACACAGCAAAATTATGGAGATAACCTATATGACCCGAATTCAACCACCAAACCTAAAATTGTCTGCATTAAGTATTGTCATTCTGACAGGGTTGTCTTCTGCTCACGCAGTAACCATCCCAACTGATAAAACAGCCCCAGCAGAAAAAAGTAAACCTCATAAAGATACGCTGACAGTTTATGCCACAGGGAATCAGCGCGACAGTTTTGAAGCACCTATGATGGTAACAGTTGTTGAAGGTAACTCAGCCAGCAGTAAAGTTGCAGGCAATGCAAATGACTTGCTGAGCAAGATCCCCGGGATTAATACTGCGGATTACGGGCGTGCTAACGGGCAAGATATCAGTATGCGTGGTTACTCTCAAAAAGGCGTTTTAATGCTGGTTGATGGTGTTCGTCAGGGTACTGATACCGGGCACATTAATGGTATTTTCCTTGATCCCTCACTGATTAAACAAGTTGAAGTTGTCCGGGGCCCATCTGCCCTACTCTATGGCAGTAGCGCATTAGGTGGAGTTATTGCCTATCAGACGGTTGATGCAGCAGATCTCTTACAGGCAGGGCAAAATAGCGGTTTTCGTGTTTTTAGTCGTGCCGGAACTGGGGATCACAGTTGGGGATTCGGCGGAGCCGCATTTGGTAAAACCGATAATCTTGATGGTCTATTTAGTTTCAGCACCCGTGATGTTGGCAATATTCGTTATGGCGGCGGGGTAAAAGGCCAGAATGATGAAATTATCGGCAATGTACTGACCAAAGGGACATGGCAAATTGATGACAGCCAATCAATTGGTGGCGAACTTCGTTATTATCGCAATAAGGCCAATGAGCCACTGAACCCACAATCTGTCAAAACAGCAGATAAAACAGAACAGGCTGATCGCACCACAACACAACGTGATGCGCAACTGACTTACAAGTTGAATCCGGCAGAATATAACTGGTTAAATTTCAGAACAGATATTTACTATTCCAACATTAGTATTGATGCTAAGAGTGAGAAAAATGGTTTTGAAGGCCGTAAACAGGAAACTTACGGTATAAAATTGGAAAACCGTTCGCACTTGAATGCTAACTCCTTTGCTGCACATCAATTTACTTATGGTAGCGAAATATATAAACAGAAACAAAAACCAAGCAGCAATTATATAAATGGATTTCCGAATGCGGACATCCGTTTTGCATCTGGTTGGTTGCAAGATGAGATAACCATTCGTGACTTACCAATTTCATTTATCATCGGTACACGTTACGACAATTACAAAGCATCAAATGATAAATATAAAGATATCAATGCCGATAAATGGTCATCAAAAGGTGCTATCAGTATCACCCCAACAGATTGGTCAATGCTGTTTGCTTCTTACTCTCAGGCATTCCGTTCACCGACAATGGGAGAGATGTATAACGATTCCAAACATTTTCCAAATAATTACTGGAAACCTAATCCTAACTTACGCCCTGAAAGCAATGAAACTCTGGAATATGGCTTCGGGTTACGTTTCGATGAACTGTTTACCAACAATGATGGCCTGAAATTCAAAGCCAGCTATTTTGATACCAAAGCAAAAGACTATATCACCACTTCCGTAGAGTTTAGGAAAGGATTTACGACTTCCCTGAATATCCCCAAAGCAAAAATTTGGGGTTGGGATGTATCGATGACATATAACACTGATTGGTTCTCGTGGGATCTGGCTTACAACCGCACTACAGGCAGAAATGAACAAACTGGCAAAACTATTGATGCCCTCAGCCCTGATACGGTGACCAGCACACTAGATATTCCTCTTTCCAGTAGCGGTTTTTCTATTGGTTGGATCGGTAAGTTTACTCAACGTACCCAGTTCAAAGGCATTAATGGTAACAAAAATGAACGTGGACAAAAAGTTACCCAATATGCAGGCTATGGCGTCAATGATTTTTACATCAGTTACCACGGTGAAGACCAGCTAAAAGGTGTAACGACCTCTGTCGTACTCGGCAACGCTTTCGACAAGCAATATTACTCATCACTGGGTGCACCGCAGAGTGGCCGTAATGCCAAACTGTTTGTCAGCTATCAGTGGTAAAGAATAACAACACTAATTCTTAACCTTTAACGCAGTTTTTTTAAGGAGCTAGTATCTGTGAATCAGTCACTTTATGAACGTTACCTACAGGCAAAAGCGGATAATAAAGCTAAATATGCACGCGACTTAGCCGCTTATCTTAATATCAGTGAAGGAGAATTACTGCACAGTCGTGTCGGTATCGACGCAAAACGTTTGAACGTTGATGCTCCTACCCTGCTACAAGAACTGGCAACAGTCGGTGAAACCAAGGCCATTACCCGCAATGACTTTGCTGTTCATGAACAGGTTGGCCGTTACGAAAACACGAAGTTCAGCCAGCATGTTGGTCTGATCCTAAACCCGCGTGAACTAGATTTACGTATGTTCTTTGAGCATTGGAACAGTGTTTTTTCTCTGGTAGAACCTGCGAAAAATGGTATGCGTCACAGCATCCAGTTCTTTGATCGTCAAGGCGATGCTTTGCATAAAGTGTATACAACCGCAAATACTGATATGGCTGCATGGAAAGCCCTGATTGAAAAATATCAGACAGATGAAAACCCAGTGCTGAAAGTGAAACCTGAAGAAGTCTCTGAATATGCAAAAGTGACTGAAGAGCTGAAAACACAATTGGATGAAGAGTGGCGTGCAATGACCGACGTTCACCAGTTCTTCATCATGATGAAACGTCATAATCTGAATCGTCAGCAGATTTTCAATGCTGTTAAAGATGATTTGGCTTACCGTGTAGAGAATTCTGCCCTGACTCAGATCCTTGAAGTTGCACACAAAGACCAAAATGAAATTATGATCTTCGTCGGAAATCGCGGTTGTATCCAGATCTTTACTGGTAAACTTGAGCGTCTGATGCCATATCAGGAAGAAAACTCTTCCCAGAAATGGGCTAATATTTTTAATCGTAACTTCACGTTGCACCTGATTGAAAGTGCTATTGCTGAAAGCTGGATCACACGCAAGCCAACAGCAGATGGTTTCGTCACCAGCCTTGAGTTGTTCGATGCGGATGGTAACCAAATCGCCCAACTGTATGGTCAGCGTACCGAAGGTACTCCTGAGCAAACACAATGGCGTGAACAAATTGCCGCACTACCTAAACTGCAACCAGAAAAGGAAACTTGTGTAGCATGAAAAAGTGGCTTCTAACCTTTATGCTTACCATCTCCTCCAGTGCGTTCTCCGCTGAACGTATTGTCACAATTGGCGGTGATGTGTCTGAAATCGTTTTTGCACTTGGCGAAGGACAGCATGTTGTTGCCAGGGATAGTACCAGTCAGAACCCTAAAGAAATACTTTCATTGCCAGATGTGGGGTATATGCGAATGCTGAATTCAGAAGGGATTTTGTCTATGCGCCCGTCACTGATGCTCACTAGTGAATTGGCCCAACCTTCTCTGGCACTCAAGCAAGTCGAAGATTCCGGTGTAAAAGTTATTAAAGTGACCAGCAAAGCCTCGTTAGAAGCCGTTCCTGAAAAAATCAAGACCGTCGCCAAGGCGGTCAATCAGGAAAAACGTGGTGAAGAGCTAATCACTCAATATCAACAACAATTGGCTGCAATCACCACGTCAAACATTCCCACAAAAGTGATGTTTGTTATGAGTCACGGAGGGATTATGCCAATGGCAGCCGGCCAACAAACCGCTGCGGATAAGATTATTCATGCCATTGGTGCCAAAAATGCCATGCAGGGATTTAAAGGATACCGCCCTTTATCTCAGGAAGGTGTTATCGCCAGCCAGCCTGATTTGCTGCTGGTCAGCACCGAGGGACTGAAAACGCTGGGTGGTGTGGATAAACTGTGGCAACTTCCGGGCTTGAACTTTACTCCGGCAGGAAAGAAAAAACAGGTTGTCGTTGTGGATGAAATGAGTTTGCTCGGATTCGGTATCCACACCCCGGAAGTTATGAAACAAGTCCGTGAGGCTGCGGAGAAAGTGCAATGAGTCGTACCCAATCCCCCAGCTTTGGTTTGATGTTACTGGGCGTATTGCTATTTATTCTGGTAATCAGTTCAGCCAATATGGGGGCATTGCCTCTTTCTTTTAAAACGCTGTGGGAATCCTCTTTGGATGACCCACAGTGGCAAATCTGGTTAAATATCCGGCTACCACGTATTCTATTGGCGATTCTGATTGGCGGTGCGCTGGCTGTTTCCGGTGCCATAATGCAGGGATTATTTCGTAATCCTCTTGCTGATCCCGGATTATTAGGGATCAGCAGTGGTGCAGCACTGACTGTGGCAATAATCATTGTTGTGCCCACCTTTTTGCCTTTCTCTTTACCAGGCAATATGTTACCTGAAAGTATTGCGTTATACGGTCATGTTGTTGCAGCTTTTGGTGGTAGTTTATTAGTCTCATTGCTGATCTTTTCGTTAAATAAATATAGCCACGGCAATTTATCGAAATTGCTGCTTGCAGGTATCGCCATTAATGCACTGTGCATGTCATTTATCGGTGTATTGAGCTATATCAGTAATGACCAGCAATTACGTCAATTTACCATTTGGATGATGGGTTCACTGAGCCAGATTGAATGGCCGACACTGGTTATTGCCGCTTCTATTATTATTCCTGTCAGCCTGTTAGCACTCAGTCAGTCTCGAAAACTCAATCTACTACAATTGGGTGATGAAGAAGCCCACTATTTAGGCATTAATGTCCAACAAACTAAGTTTCAATTACTACTGCTTAGTGCCTTGCTGATTGGCTGTGCGGTCGCGTTGAGTGGTGTTATCGGTTTTATTGGTCTGGTTATTCCCCACCTTGCCAGATTGCGGTTTGGTAGTGATCATTCCTGGTTACTACCAATATCAGCAATGGGTGGTGCATGTCTTTTGTTAACTGCGGATACATTAGCCAGAACGTTAGTTGCTCCCGCCGAAATGCCGGTCGGTCTTATTACCGGTTTAATTGGTGCCCCTTATTTCTTAGGGTTAATCCTTAAACCATCAAAAGGCCGTTTGTAATGGAGCCGATAATGTCAAAAAGTTTACTTGAAGCCAAAAATCTGAACTACTTCATTGGGCAGCGCCAAATCATCAAAGAGGTTTCGCTCTCTATCCATCAAGGAGAGGTTGTTGCAATTATTGGTCCCAATGGCGCAGGCAAATCCACGCTATTACGGCTGTTAACAGGTTATGTTTTACCAAACAGTGGCGAATGCCTGTTACAAGGAATCCCCTTACCCCAATGGCCAACCCAAAAACTTGCCCGGATCCGTGCAGTAATGCGGCAATACAGTTCGCTTTATTTTCCTTTCAGCGTGGAAGAAATTATTGCAATGGGGCGAGTCCCCCATGAAAACGCTCATAAGAAAATCGCGATTGATGATGCAATTGCCTTAACAAAGTGTGAAAAACTGAGGTATCGGAATTATCAGCAACTCTCTGGCGGAGAACAGCAACGTGTTCAATTGGCAAGGACTCTGGCTCAACTCTGGCATCCAGAGCCAACAAAGTCCTGTCTGTTTTTGGATGAACCAACTTCAGCATTGGATCTTTACCACCAACAGCATACATTGCGACTCGTTCATAACCTGACCCGTCAACGCCCTCTTGCTGTCTGCTGTGTATTGCACGATCTAAATCTGGCTGCACTCTATGCGGATAAAATTATCCTATTACATCAAGGAAAGTTAGTCGCATCCGGCACACCACAGGATGTTCTGCGGGATGATATCCTTAAACAATGGTATCGGGCTGATTTAGGCGTAACCCAGCATCCCGAAACTTACCAACCGCAAGTTTACCTCCGGCAATAATGGCCATGTCTGAATACCTAAAAAGCTGATGCTATATGCTAAGAAAGTTGAATATGACCGTGATCCATCTTTAATCGAAAATCAAGATTAAGCGAATAGGGCATAATTCAAAGAATTATGCCCTTATTGACTTATCCCATTTTGATAAGTCCCTTACTCAAGCGTCCAGTCCTCAACTCTTAGTCCATCCGCTCTATTAAATTTTCTTTTCCCCAATCCAAAAAACCGGGCTTGAATTTATATGATTCTGAAATAATTATACCCACAATTTACTGAGGTAAAGATTATTTAACGTCAGCCATACGTTGCTGTCGTGCAGCAGGTAAATACCAGAGTGTAGCAATCAAGCATAAGACATAACCCAACATTTCACAGCCCTCTTCTACTATGTTTTTGACTGTGCGATTAAAATGCTCATCCATCAATCCTTGCCATAGTGCTCCCATACCGAACAAACGGGAAAACACCAGCACACACAATAAACCACAAACCATCATCCCGTAGCTTTGGTGGCGAGTAAAATAAACAAGCCCAACAAGCGTTTTCTGTCTTTGTGTACAAGCATATACAATGCAAACCACAGCCAAAGGGATCGCGAACCATGACCATGCTCCATGAAAAATTTTATCAAAGCACGCATCTAATTCTCTAATCAACCCGAATTCTTTATCCAGAATTCGGGTTAAGTAGTGAAAGTTCCTGAAAAGTTTCTGTGAGTGAGTCTTCAGATACACGATTGTGTAGGTAATTAACATCTAAAAATAACAATCCTGTTATTCCAGCTATTACCAGTGCATATAAAACAAAAAAGCACCCAATGTTGAGTACAATTGTCGATTCTATCTGACTAACCAATATTTTTTTATACCATCCATGCCCTTTAAGAACACTCAGTAATTCAGAAAATAACGATAGTTAATATTCATTGATTCAAAACCGCACATTTTGCATATACGGTATAAAATAAATTCTTAAAATGAGCCTTTCGATAATATTAATCATTATTTATATATCGGTCTCTTTTAGCACAAGCCCCACTCCAGTGGGAGGTGAATATGTTAGAAAGTGTTATTAACGATATTGTTAAATGGTTAGAAAACCAACTTCAACTGACTGAAAGCATCAAAATAGATGCCATTGCACATAAAAGTGGTTATTCGAAATGGCACTTACAGCGGATCTTTAAAGAGCTGAAAGGTTGCACACTTGGTCAATATGTACGTCGGCGCCGGCTCCATGAAGCCGCTAAATCCTTACGTGAAGATGATTTACCTATCCTGGATATTGCCCTGCAATATGGTTTTAGTTCTCAGGCTACATTTACCCGGATATTTAAGAAACACTTCAATACAACACCGGCTAAGTTCAGAGAGAATGGGCAATTACCTGAGCTGAAGGCATTTTTATATTGTGAAGAATAAATCATTGTGAAAAGTAAGCCATTGGAAAAATAGGTGTTCGAATAATGACAACCGATAACTAATCGTCCAATCCCGATTTACAAAATGTGTTTATAGTAAGTGTCCCCCTTTTCTGGTCAACGTCCCTGTCGTTGACCATTTTTTATTGTTAAATCCCCTAAATTATTTTTTATTTCAGCGCATCAACCAACCAATGAGCAAATTGCTGCAATTCCATATCCAACAAAGGATTTTGTTCTTTGATGCGCTGGATCACTTGCCCAACGGCATCCGGCTGATACAGTACACCAATCAGTTCTTCTGCTAATAATTCGAATGGGGCAGGTTCTAAACTATCAGTAAAAATCTGACAACGATTGATAATTCCACGTTCAATATCAACATGTAATTCAATACCACCCCAACGAAATCGGGTATCCAGTGTATGACTAAATGCAGGTGCCTGACCAAAATTCCATTCCCAACTACTTTGCTTGCTAAAAATATCAACAAAGCCCGATAAATCCGGTAAAGCTTGTGGAGAAATAAGCTCTGGTTGCACAACTTCGCCAAAATATTCAGAAAATGCCTCTATAATCCCTTCGCACACTTTTTCATGTGTAATATCCGGCAATAATTCTGACAAGTTTGTCACTCTGGAACGGATAGAAGGAATACCTTTTGCCTGTAACTTTTTAGGATCAGGGTTGAGATAATCCACAAGGCGATTCAAATCTGCATTAATCAGTAATGTGCCGTGATGAAAACCTCTGTCCTTAGTTTCACGATACGCCGACCCAGAAATTTTGCGTTCCCCATCCGATAAAGGCAAAACCAGATCATTACGACCAGAAGCTATCGCATGAATACCAGATTTTTTTAATCCAGCCAGAATGATTTGAGTAGAAACCGTTTTATCATATTCTGGCTTACCCGCCATAAAGGTAAAACACGTATTCCCCAGATCATGAAAAACTGCCCCACCGCCACTACTACGTCGAGCCAGTTTTATACCATCTTGTTCCATACGCCGTGTATTACACTCTTTCCACGGATTTTGAGCCCGCCCTATAACAACAGTATTTGTATTACGCCATAAGAACAAAACACGTTGCTCTGGCGACATTTGACGGAAAATACACTCTTCAACAGCGAGATTAAACCAGGGATCGTGGGAATCAGACAGCAGTAAACGTAATGTGGACATTATTTGTCTCCGAACAAAGCAAAAACAGTGTGTTAGGATATCATAATGTATTAATTCAATTGGTGACTCAGACTGGGATCATATTCTGCGGGCCTGCCAAAAAACACGACGCCAATATATGTTATCAAGAGAGGAACGCATTACACCTTTACTGGTCGATGCGTGAATAAATTCATTGTTGATATCATAAATACCAACGTGTAACCCATTATCACCGCTACCGGTTTTGAAAAAAACCAGATCACCCGGCATTAGATCCTTTTTATTAATCCGTGTACCCAATTGGGTCTGTTCACTCGTTGTCCGTGGAAGCAGGATATTAAAACGATCATAAAAAGTACGATAAACAAAACCAGAACAATCAACACCTCGCCGATCCATGCCACCGTAACGATAAGGTGTACCCTGCCATTGTGTAAGCTGCTCTTTTAACTGTGTAATAACAATAATCGGATCAGAAAGTGCTGCTCGCAATGGAGGTAAGTTTGACTTCGAAATAGGATTGGAACACCCAATCAGAAATAAGCTCAGTAACAAGCATAAATGTCTTATTCTTATAATCATCAATCAGCCTCTCTGCCTTCTGGTCTGCTAATAAACCAAACTCCCAATGAAATTAACAGGATCCCTATTGTTTTCAGTAGTGAGATATTTTCATTAAACCAGGGTAATAGTACCGCCAATAAATAAACAAAAACATAGCTCAAACTGATAAGCGGATAGGCTTTATTCAACGGCAGGTATTTCAAAGCAAAAAACCAACTGAACATGGATAATGCGTAACTCACTAATCCCACCATCACCATCAATAAAGGTTTATGATGCAACCAAAGCCAATCGATATCTAACCAATGTGCAGATGATAAAGAAAGCTCAGGTAATTGTACGACTCCCCACTTCAATAATAGTTGAGCAACAGTAATTAGCAGGACGCTTGCCACTCCCCAAAAATACCCTTTCATTGATTTAAGCTCATCAATAAAATTCCCAACATAATTAAAAACACACCTATCCAGTGTCTTATCCCGGCTTTTTCATGATACAGAAATTGTCCGATCAACGTTACCAGTACAAAATTAATACTCAGCATAGGATAAGCAATACTCAGTGGTAGAGCTTGCAACAAATGTAGCCAGAATATCATTCCTATACCCAACAGAAGAATAGCACCAATCAGCCATGCCACTACAATTGCCAGTTTATAGGGGACATCTTTTTTGCCCCAACTGGTAACAGCTTGTTTCTGACAAATTTGTCCTGCACAAGTTAGTAAACTAACCAGTATCAATAACCCTATACTACTGTTCATATCACGGTTGCTTCTTATAAATCACAAGGACAAAACGATATTTACGCTGTATCAAATCAGGTTCAGGCAACTCAGGAAGCCTCTCTTTTGTAGGCAATAAGAAAACAATTGCAACCTGTCCCTCTTTCCGTGCACTGGTCAACCATGAGGGAAATTGTTCCTGTGTTATATACCTATTGCGACTATCTGGATAATTCAATCCGTACTTCAATTCACCCTTGTTTTGAAATAAGTAAATATCACTGCGTTTCAATTCCCACGCAACTGCGGCTCCTAAACCAACCGATGTAGACAAAATATACTTACTTTCAGCCAGCTCTTTTTCATTTTGCCTGATAAAATCCTGCGGTAGTTTAGAATCAATTGTCTTATCTGGTAATGCACTACCTATTGATAAACTCAGCACAATTGAACAAGCGGCAGCCCATTGCCAACGTTTGCCATTGTGTATAAAACAGAAATAGCCCACTATCCCCCAAAATCCAAAAGTGAAAATCCCTATCACCCATTTAACCCATTCATTGGGTTGGTAAAGAGGACGACTGGAAACAATTTCCAGAAATACAAGCGCCAGTATTGCTATCAATCCAATGAAAACATTTATCAACCCATTGAGCTTTAATGTCTTCATATTGCCATTCTTCATGTTATCAATAGCATACTTTGCCATCATCAACGCTAATGGCCCGATAAATGGCAGAATGTAAGTCGGCAGTTTTCCTTTAGAAATGCTAAAAAATAGCAATGGGACAAAAAACCAGCAAAACAGAAAGAACATCTCAGGATGATTTTTCTTCTCTTGCCAACTCTTGAGCAAAGCGCCAGGTAATAATCCTAGCCACGGAATAACACCTAAAATCAATACCGGCAGGTAATACCAGAATGGGGCGGAATGCTGTGCATGATCAGAAGCAAAACGCTGTATATGTTCTACCCAGAAAAAATAATGCCAATAATCAGGCTCTCGCAAAGCAATTGCGATCACCCACGGCAGACTGATCAAAACAGCACAAATAATTGCAAGCAGGCCAAAACGAACCATTTCCAAAAAACGTTTCTGGTATATCGTGATCGGTATCATGGATATTACCGGCAGAGCCAATGCCAGAAAACCTTTTGTCAAAAACGCCATGCCGCAGGTTATACCTAGTACAGACCAAGCCCAAATCCGTTCACGGCGACTACTAGCCTTTAATGCCCAATAACAGCTCACTATTCCTGCCGTGATCCATAGTGAAAACATTGGATCAAGAACACTATAAGTGCCGACAGAAAAAACAATAAACATGGAGAGATAAATCAAACTAGCAATAAATGCAGTCTGGCGAGACTGCCACATCATCATAGCTAACCGATAAAGAAGAAATGCACTAATTATAATGCTGAATACAGCACCAAAACGCACTGCAAAATTATTATCCCCAAAGATCCATTGGCTAATATTATTTATCCAATATCCAGCCACTGGTTTTTCAAAATAACGGATATCTAAAAAATAAGGAACTATCCAATCTCCACGTTGTAACATTTCCCGACTGATTTCAGCATATCGTGTCTCGTCTGGTTGCCACAAAAGACGGCTATTCAGAGGGATAAGGTAAGTAAAGATAAAAAAAAGAGCCATCAGAACGGCCCCGGCTCTACTCGTCCAAGTATTCGACATATTTGTTTTATACCTCTTGTTGGCAACCTAACCAGCTTTCACGACCAGGAAAATCTGAACGGATAATTCTCCCAACAGGCAAGGTGTTTCTATTTTCTGGTAATAAATCACATAACTTGCAAAACTGAATATCTTGCTGGTGGAGCATATCCAATAGTTCCTCGAACTGCGGCGCTTTGGACATTCCTTCAACTTCTGTATGAATGGTATAAACAGGAACACCCTGAGCATTTTTGATTGCATCAAGAATAAAGTGATTAAAATCCGCATCACTGACTTGCGTTCCGACAACTTCGTCATAAGTCGGTAATGTCACAGGAATTTGAACAGTACCCAAGCTCCCATCCGGCAACAATGGCCTGAATGGATGTGTTCCACGACAATCACTGTTGTAGTCAAAACCAAATTGCTGTTTGACTGCCAGTACACGCTCATCTGCCCGCCAGCCAGCAACAGCAGAGCATGTTACGGAGTGTCCTGTCGCCTTTTCCAGGGCATTAATACCAAGTTGTATTTGTTCTGCCAGTTCTGATTCTGACCAATGTCCTGCTTTTGCCTGCCAACCCTGATGATCCCAAGCATGCAGACCAACTTCATGGCCTGCATCCAGGGTTTTTTTCATCAGATAACCTAAATCTTTTGCAATTTTCTTTCCCGGCCAGGCTGTACCAGCTAATAGAATATTCAGACCATAAAGAGATACGGCATTTGATCTCAACATTTTCCACAAAAATTTAGGCTTTAACAGACGCCACAAATGGCGTCCCATATTGTCTGGGCCAACGCTGAAAAAGAAACTAGCCTGAATATGATGACGCTGTAAAGTTTTAAGTAATTGCGGCACACCTTCCCTGGTGCCCTGATAAGTATCTACATCAATCCTCAAGCCAACTTTTTGCATCATATATGCCCTGCATATTCTTTCTTCCTTTTTAGCTCTTTCACAGCATCACGCAAGAAGAAATCCAATGTCTCATCAATGGTTTGTTCCATATTGATCGTGGGTTTCCATCTCAACAGATGTTCCGCGTTTTTAATGCTGGGCTTACGGTGTTCAACATCCTGATACCCCTGACCATAATAACTACTACTTTCGATTTTCTTGAATCCGGCAAACGGAGGAAAATATCCACGTAGCTCATGTTTTTCAAAGCTATTCAGCAATATTTCAGCTAATTGACGAATACTGGCCTCATTCATCGGATTACCAATATTGATAATCTGACCATCACACAAGCCATTCTGGTTCTCAATAATTTTGAATAACGCTTCAATTCCGTCATGAATATCGGTGAAACAGCGTTTTTGCTCTCCCCCGTCAATCAACTTAATGGGGGAACCTTCCACCAGATTTAAAATTAACTGAGTAATTGCCCTTGAACTCCCAATACGGGCTGAGTTCAAATTGTCTAACCTTGGCCCCATCCAGTTAAATGGTCGAAACAAAGTAAATTTCAAACCTGCTTTTTCACCGTATGCCCAAATAACACGATCAAGCAATTGCTTAGAAACTGAATAGATCCAACGCTGTTTGTTGATTGGCCCCACAATTAAACGAGAAGTATCCTCATCGAATTCCTTATCATCACACATGCCATAAACTTCAGAAGTGGACGGAAAAATAATCCGTTTATTGTATTTCACACAATAGCGAACAATTTTCAGGTTTTCTTCAAAGTCCAACTCAAAAACACGCAACGGGTTACGGGTATATTCGATAGGTGTAGCTATCGCCACTAATGGCAGCACAACATCACATTTTTTAATGTGGTATTCGATCCATTCTGTGTGAATGCTGACATCTCCTTCAATAAAATGAAAATTTGGGTTACCAATAAAACGCTCAATGGCAGAAGAGCCAATATCCATTCCATAGATATCATAATTACCATCGCTCAACAGACGTTCTGTCAGATGATTACCGATAAATCCGTTAACCCCCAGAATCAAAACACGTTTACGAAGGCTGATTTGTGTTGTGACTTTTGGCCCAAGCCGAATAGCTGCCATAATCCCCATTTCTAAAGCGAGTCGGCTACCCTGCACATAAATACCAGATTCACTCTGTCCACTGACAATCTCTAATGCCCCTTCTCCACACGCAATAAGCAGTGGATCCGTAGAAATCACGGTTCCTGGCTGTTTATCATGAACTTTATTAATTGGGTGTGAGCGCCAAATAGTAATTTTACGCTCACCAAGGAAAGTAAATGCACCTGGATAGGGTTCTGTCACCGCCCGGACGAGGTCATTAATCTCTTCGGCAGATTTATGCCAGAAAATTTCCCCATCCTCTGCTGTCCTGCGACCAAAATAGGTTGCCTGATTTTCATCCTGCGGAATAGATGAGTAATTATTCGCCTTTATCTGAGGCAGAATATTATTCAATAGCTCAACTGCGGCTTCACGAATTTTGCCATGAATATCCAATGAAGTGTCTGTTTTCTCAATCTGTACTGCCTGTTGAGCAACAATATCTCCGGCATCTGCCTTAGCTACCATTTTATGCAGTGTTACACCTGTTTCTGTCTCACCATTTAATATCGCCCAGTTAACAGGAGCACGACCACGATATTTAGGTAATAAAGAACCATGTAAGTTAAATGCTCCTTTTGTTGCCAGTGATAAAATATCCTGACTGAGCAGATCGCGATAATAAAATGAGAAAATAACATCCGGCTGCATTTCACTAATACGTTCAATCCAGAGTGGATGATTCACATTCTCCGGAGCAAATACAGGTAAGCCCATATTCGCACCAATATGGGCCACAGAAGAGAAAAAATTATTTTCATTCGGATTATCGACATGCGTAAAAACAGCTTGAATATCAAACCCCGCTCTCACTAATGCATTAAGCCCGACACAACCAATATCATGATAGGCAAAAATAACGGCTTTCATTTTTTTTCTTCCTTAATTACTGTTGGATTTTTAGCTCCAACCACTTTTTGAATAAAATAGCGTGGACGTGCACGAACATCGTTATATATCCGGCCGATATATTCTCCGAGTAACCCCATCGCAACGAACTGTGCACCAATAAACATGAAAAGGATGGCAAATAAAGTAAACACTCCCTCAGCAGCCCATATAGAGCCAAAGATAAGGCGCAAAGCGATCAGCAATACGGCCAGCAGGAAACCCGTCACAGCAATAATGCTTCCTACAACACTCAATAACCGTAACGGTGCTGTTGTCAGACAAGTTAACAAGTCGTACATCAGGTTTATCAGCTTCATAAAGCTGTATTTAGAATCACCGAACTCACGCTCTGCATGAGCTACATCAATTTCGATTGTTTTGCGGGCGAATGTGTTAGCCAGAATAGGAATGAATGTGCTGCGTTCATGACACTGCAACATTGCTCGCACAATATGGCGGCGATATGCCCGTAACATACAGCCGTAATCCCCCATTGAACGCCCCGTTGCTTTCGTGATCATTGCATTAATAATCTTAGAGGCGGTTTTACGAAACCAAGAATCCTGACGATTGGCACGGCGTGTACCGACAACATCATATCCCTCTTCAGCTGTTCTCACTAAACGGGGGATCTCTTCCGGTGGATTTTGTAAATCTGCATCAAGGGTGATGATAAGATCACCATCGGCCTGATGGAATCCCGCCATAATTGCAGAGTGCTGCCCATAATTACGGTTCAACAAAATTGCAATGACATGATTTTTAAGATCTTCAGCCGCTTTAGTCAAAATGTCGGCGGAGCTATCGCGGCTACCATCATCGACTAAAATTAATTCATACTTCTGCTCAAGTTGTTGACATGCAGATATCGTCCTTTCCAATAATTGGGGCAAGCTTTCTTCTTCGTTATAAACCGGAATAACAACCGAAACTTTTTTTATTTTTTCAAACACCACTATCTACACTCCGCAAGAATTTCCAACACGGCATTCACGACACGATCTACATCATCATTGTTCATATCCGGAAAAAGGGGTAACGAACAAAGTGTTGCCGAATTCCACTCAGATTCGGGCAGAGACAGAGCTGGATAACGTTGCCGATAATATTTTTGTGTATGTGCCGCTCTGAAATGTAATCCCGTGCCGATATTGCGTTCTTTTAAGCGTGTCATGAAAGCATCGCGGTCAATACCGCAAATACTTTGATCAACACGTACCATGAATAAATGATGAGAGTGCCGATGTTCATATTCAGGCACACTCAACATCTGTAAAGGGGTATCTTTTAAAGCAGAAGAATATCGTGCTGCCAGCTCCCGGCGGCGGGCATTCATAGATGCCAATTTACTTAGCTGGACAACCGCCACTGCCGCATGAATATCTGATAAGTTATATTTGAAGCCCGGTTCAATAACTTCTGCCTGAGGTTTCCTGCCTTGGATCTGCCGATCAAAGGCATCAACGGTCAACCCATGAAATTTCAAACAACGAACTCGCTGCGCAAGTTCATCACTATCTGTAACCAACATGCCGCCTTCCGCACATGTCATATTTTTGATGGCGTGGAAAGAAAAAATAGCCGTTCCTCGTTCACCAACCCATTCATTCTTATAACGGGTTCCCACTGCATGAGCGGCATCTTCAATCAAGGGGATATCAGCTTCTTTTGCAACCGCACGCAGGGCATCAAGATCACAGGGCGCACCTGCGTAGTGGACAGGGATAATTGCTTTAGTTCTCGGCGTAATAGCCTGTTTAATCGTTTTGGTATTAACCATCAGAGTATCACGATCCACATCGACCATAACTGGCTCTGCACCTAACAGGCAAATCATATTGACAGTAGAAACCCAGGTTTGGGAAGGCGTTATTACTTCATCACCAGATCCAATACCTAACGACAGCAAGGCTAAATGCATTCCCGCCGTAGCAGAGTTCAAAGCTATCGCATGCCTGCAACCAAACATACGAACAAAATCCTGTTCTAACTGCTGGTTTTGTGGCCCTGTTGTAATCCAACCTGAACGTAAAACTCTTTCTACTGCTTCTATCTCTTCATTTCCAATTGATGGACGAGAGAATGGTAAAGAAATATCCATAATCGCCTTGTGTAGCCTGATTTATTTTATAGTAGAAAATATCCATTAAAAAAATAATAACAAGCAAATAAAATCATGGCAATCAATAGATTAAAGAAAAACAATCAATTAAAGTGATTGTTTTTATGAAAATTAATCATGATTGACCCTCCATAATTTATAGTTATTATTTTGGATATGTCTAATGTTTATTTCAAAAATTTCAGATAAATTTATTTCATTCATAATATCCTGTGTAATACCAGACATAAATAATTTACCTCGTAAAAGTAACCATACATTACTAGCTTGTTCGTAAGTATGATTAAGATCATGACTACTCAATAAAACAGAACCACCTAATGTACAAAACTGATTAATTAATTTATCTAAAATAGCTTGTTGAGTGATATCAAGGTTATTAGTTGGTTCATCAAGAAGTAATAATTTTCCAACCGGATTCAATTCAGGCCATACCTGCAAAAAAGCACCAGCCAACCTGACCCGTTGCCATTCTCCTCCCGATAACTGCCCAATTGTTGAAGACAGTAATGTGGTTAATTTCAGTTGCCGACAAAGTTCATATAACACCTCTTCTCCTTCAGGCAATCGTGCTAATTCAGGACGATACATATCCAAATATTGAAAAACAGGCATAACAGGAGCTGAAGCGGACTGAGAAAACCATGCCCGACATTGCGCTAATTCACTTTGTCGATAATCACGCAATTCTTTGCCATTGATATAAATACTGCCACCGTGAGGCAAAACTCCGGCAATTGCTGCAAGCAAAGTGCTTTTTCCTGAACCGTTCAACCCAACTAAGTGAACTTTCTCGCCAGCTTTCACTGATGCAGACAGTGAAGCCAGCCTGTTACTGACGGTGATATTATCCAATACTAAAAGCGGTCGATGAATCATGCTATCTTCTCTACTCTTTTATTTCTTTGTTATTCTCTTCGTGCTTTTCCGTAATCTATTAGGTCACTTATTAATGCATGATTATGATTAACATGTAGCTATGTCCGAGGTGTTTTTAATAACAGCCAGATAAAAATGGGAGCTCCTAATGTTACTGTGACAACACCGATCGGTATTTCAGCATGGGATAAAGATAAACGAGAAATTAAATCTGCCAATAACAAGCAACTCCCTCCCGCCAATGTGCAGGTTGGTAGTAAAGTCTTATGATCCGTAAGACCAATCAACCTCAGAATATGGGGAAGCACCAAACCGATAAAACTGATCGCTCCGGCAAGGGCAACACTTAAACCAACCAATAATCCCACAGCCGATACAAATAAATTACGCCATTTATTATGAGATATTCCCAATTGTTGCGCCTGCAATTCCCCCAGGGAAAGATAATTAAGTATCTTCCCGGTTCTACTTAACCAGAAAATAACAGGGATCAATACGATCACTTGCCATATTTGCCGCCAATCAATACCGCTAAAACTACCCATCATCCAGTACATTAATTGGCGCAAGTCAAGACTGGTGCTGAAATAAACCATCCATGTCATCATGGCTCCGAATACAACACCGAAAGCAACGCCAATTAATAATAAACGTGCATTAGTCACCCAATGCCTTTTAGAGAAAGCCAATAAAATCGTGGTCATAAGTAATGCTCCTAAAACTGCACCGATACTTAATATCCACAATGGAGCAATACCATGAAAAACAAGGATCAGAAAAACAACCACCACTCCCGCGCCATTACTAATTCCCAATAGTCCGGGTTCAGCCAATGGATTCTCAAATAGTGCCTGCATAACTGCACCAGACGCCGCCAAACTTGCACCAACGGCAAACACCGCCAGTGCTCTGGGTAATCTTAATTGCCAAACAAAAAGCCGTGCAGGATCAGACAACCATTGATCGGGCCAGAACCATATTTCCCCTGCGCACAGTGATAAAATAAACAACACAATTGACAAGGCGGATAAGAGTACCATCATCCGATAATCACGTTTTTTCTGGCGTGTGATCAGCTCAGAGATAGAAAGTGTCGATAAAGAGTATGTAGGTAACATGGAGAGTGAAATTATTCAGAATGGAAAATAAGAAAAAGACCGCTTAATAGCGGTCTTTTTATGCATTATTCTTTTGGTAAAACTCTTTCTACCCGACTTTTCAACTTCTGCCCCGGACGAAAAGTGACAACTCGGCGAGCAGTAATTGGAATATCCTCACCAGTCTTCGGGTTACGACCTGGACGTTGATTTTTATCTCTCAAATCAAAGTTGCCAAATCCAGATAATTTAACCTGCTCCCCATTCTCCAAAGAACGACGCACTTCTTCAAAGAACATTTCCACTAGATCTTTAGCGTCACGTTTGCTAATACCCAGTTTTTCAAACAGATTTTCTGACATTTCAGCTTTAGTAAGCGCCATAAGTTCAGTCCCTCAAGGATGCTTGGAATCGCTGTTCTAATGCAGCAACGCATTTGTTAACGGTCGCAGCAATCTCTTCTTCTTCCAGTGTACGCGAGGTATCCTGCAAGATTAAGCTAATAGCAAGGCTTTTATAGCCTTCCGCAACACCTTTACCACAATACACGTCAAATAAGTTTATGCCAACTATATGATTTATGCCAACTTTCTTACATTCAACCAGAATATCTTCTGCGGCTACATTTTCAGGCACAACTATCGCGATATCACGGCGATTGGATGGGAAGCGAGAAACTTCCTTCATTTCAGGAATTATGCGGTCCGCAAGATTGGCCCACAACAATTCGAATATCACGGTGCGGCCATTCAAGTCAAGTTTACGTTCCAGCTCTGGATGAACAACCCCAATATAACCAATATAATTATTTCCCAGATAAATCCCAGCACTTTGTCCGGGATGCAAAGCAGGATGTTCTTCTGCTTTAAAGGAAATCTCGGATAGTTTACCCGTCAGTTCTAAAACGGATTCTAAATCACCTTTCAGATCAAAAAAGTCAACTGCTTGTTTTTCAATCAACCAGTGTTCATCAAAACAATTTCCGGCGATTACACCGCCAAGCATCAATTCCTGCCGAATCCCATATTCTGCGCTTTCATCAGGCACAAAACGTAGACCTGTTTCAAATAATCGAACTCTATTCTGTTGACGATTCTGATTATACACAACAGTAGTCAATAATCCTGTCAACAAAGACAGACGCATTGCAGACATATCAGCTGAAATTGGATTTGGCAGGAGCAACGCTTCTTGCTGTGGGTGCAAATATTGCTGGATCTTAGGATCAACAAAGCTATAGGTAATAGCTTCTTGATAACCTTTATCCACCAGCATGGTTTTCACACGTTTCAGGGATAAGTCCGCTTCACGATGTGAAGTCATCACCAGATCAGCACATATGGGTACATCAGGGATATTGTTATAACCATAAATACGAGCAACTTCTTCAACCAGATCTTCTTCAATCTGCATATCGAAACGCCAGCTTGGTGCAACTGCTTCCCAGCAATCATTATGCTTTGTTACCTGGCAACCTAAACGTGTCAGAATATCTGTTACTTGTTCATCAGCAATATGATGACCAACCAAACGATCCAATTTGCGGCGAGTCAGAATGATAGTTGCTGGCTTCGGCAGATGAGATTCACTGGTAACATCGATGATCTCGCCAGCTTCCCCGCCACAAATAGCAATCAATAACTGAGTCGCATATTCCATCGCTTTGTATTGAAGCTGTGGATCAACACCTCGTTCAAAACGATGAGAAGCATCTGTATGCAAACCATAACGACGGGCACGACCTGTAATTACTAGTGGTGCAAAGAAAGCAGATTCCAGCAGAATATGCTGGGTTTCAGCATTAACACCAGAATATTCGCCGCCAAAAATTCCTGCGATTGCAAGTGGTTGCTTTTCATCGGCAATGATGAGAGTATCAGCAGAAAGTTCCGCGTGATTACCATCTAGCAGTGTTAATTTTTCACCCTGCTCTGCCATGCGCACAATAATTGAGCCGCTGAGACGTTCTAAATCGAATGCGTGCAATGGTTGACCCAATTCAAGCAACACATAATTGGTCACATCAACAGCAGGATCAATAGAACGAATACCACCACGACGCAGCTTTTCACGCATCCATAATGGTGTCACTGCCTTAATATTAACATTCTTGATAACGCGTCCGAGGTAACGTGGGCAAGCCTCTGGTGCATCAACACGGATAGAGAATGTTGCATCCGTAGATGGTTTAACAGATTCGATCTCTGGCTGAACCATTGACAGTTTATTGATAACCGCAACATCACGTGCAACGCCCTGAATGCTCAAGCAATCAGCGCGGTTAGGTGTAATGCTAATTTCAATCGCATTATCATCCAGTTTCATGTAATCACGTAAATCGGTGCCAATTGGCGCATCCGCAGGCAGTTCAATGATGCCATCCTGATCACTGGTAATTCCCAGTTCGGAGAATGAACAGAGCATACCTTCTGATGGCTCACCACGTAATTTGGCAGCTTTTATTTTGAAATCACCTGGTAGTACAGCGCCAACAGTAGCAACAGCTACACGAAGCCCTTGACGGCAATTCGGCGCACCACAGACAATATCCAACAGGCGATCGCCGCCTACATTGACTTTTGTAACGCGCAATTTATCCGCATTCGGATGCTGAGCACACTCAACAACTTCACCAACAAAAACACCGTGGAATTGACCCGCGACTTTTTCAATACTATCCACTTCCAAACCTGCCATGGTAATTTGATCAGACAATTCTTCACTGCTGATGGCAGGGTTCGCCCACTCGCGTAACCAGAGTTCACTGAATTTCATGAGATATTCCCGCCTTATTTAAACTGTTTAAGGAAGCGCAAATCATTTTCGAAGAAAGCACGCAGATCGGTCACACCGTAACGCAGCATAGTCAAGCGTTCCATTCCCATACCAAAGGCAAAGCCAGAATAAACTTCAGGATCAATACCGACATTACGCAATACGTTCGGATGCACCATGCCACAGCCTAATACTTCCAACCATTTGCCGTTTTTCCCCATCACATCAACTTCTGCGGATGGCTCAGTAAATGGAAAATAAGACGGACGGAAACGAACTTGCATATCTTCTTCAAAAAAGTTGTTCAAAAAATCATGCAGCGTACCTTTCAGATTGGTGAAGCTGATATTTTTATCAACAATCAACCCTTCTATCTGATGAAACATTGGCGAGTGTGTCTGATCATAATCATTCCGGTATACACGGCCAGGAGCAATAATGCGGATCGGTGGCTGACGATCTTTCATTGTGCGGATTTGTACCCCTGAGGTTTGCGTGCGCAACAAACGCGTTGCATCAAACCAGAAAGTATCATGATCAGCACGAGACGGATGATGCAAAGGAATATTCAGGGCATCAAAGTTATGATAGTCATCTTCAATTTCCGGGCCTGACTCAACAGAAAAACCTAGCTCACCAAAGAAAGTTTCGATGCGTTCAATTGTGCGAGTGACAGGATGTAATCCGCCATTTTCCATACGACGGCCAGGCAATGAAACATCAATTTTTTCTACTGCCAAACGAGCATTCAGAACATCCGCTTCCAATTTATCCTTACGTGCATTCAAAGCTTCCTGGACTTCTTGTTTTGCCTGATTAATAACAGCCCCTGCTGCTGGACGTTCCTCGGCAGGCAAGTCACGCAACGATGACATCTGGAGAGTTAAATGGCCTTTTTTTCCCAGGTATTCAACTCGCACCAAATCCAACGCGGCAACATCCTGGGCTTCTTCTACGGCTGCTTTTGCCTTCGCAACCAGCTCAGTAAGATGTGACATCGTTTTCCTCTTCCTTCGGCCAGATGGCCTTTTAGTTGTTATCGACTATGCCTTCATCAATATGTGTATATCTCTTAATGAGGTCATAGAAATAAAAAAGCCTCCACACTGGAGGCTCAAGCGCTGTTTTTCGTTTCTTTTATTACGCGCAAAGCCCCCTGATTTCAGGTGGTAAAGTAAAAAAAGAAACGAAAAAAGGCTAATTTTATCATTTTTATTCTCTCCTATATGCTTCCTAACCCGACTATTTTAGCCTGATTAGCAAACTTGGCTAATACTAAGCATATTTTTGAAAAAAGTAAAAGAGGGAGCGTTGCTCCCTCTTCTAACCTGACTTATGCCAGAGCGCCCTTCGCTTTTTCAACCAGAGCAGCAAATGCTACTTTGTCGAATACAGCGATATCAGCCAGAATCTTACGGTCGATTTCAATCGAAGCCTTTTTCAGGCCGTTGATGAAACGGCTGTAAGACATACCGTTTTGACGTGCAGCAGCGTTGATACGAGCAATCCACAGTTGACGGAATTGACGTTTACGCTGACGACGGTCACGGTAAGCGTACTGACCAGCTTTTATAACAGCCTGGAAAGCAACACGATAAACGCGCGAACGAGCACCGTAGTAACCTTTCGCTTGTTTCAAAATTTTCTTGTGACGTGCACGGGCAATAACACCACGTTTTACGCGAGCCATATACTTCTCCTATCGTCTCTGAGTTCTAATCTAAAAAATTGCTTATGCGTATGGCAAACAAGCAACAACCAGGCCCAGATCACCTTTGGAGACCATGCCTTTTGGACGTAAATGACGTTTACGCTTAGTTGATTTTTTAGTCAGAATGTGACGAAGGTTAGCGTGCTTACGCTTGAAACCGCCACTTGCAGTTTTCTTGAAGCGTTTAGCTGCGCCGCGTACTGTTTTAATCTTTGGCATTTTAATATCCACTTCGCATTGTTAATTACAACGAACTAGTAAGGCGAATAGGCCCCATCCAAACTGGTTAGAACCTATTACTTGTCTGCCTGACTATTTCTTCTTAGGAGCGAGCACCATGATCATCTGGCGGCCTTCGATTTTCGATGGGAAGGATTCGACTACAGCCAGTTCACTCAGATCGCCACGAATGCGGTTAAGCATTTCGATACCAATCTGCTGATGCGCCATTTCACGTCCACGGAAACGCAGAGTGATTTTGGCTTTATCGCCATCTTCCAGAAAACGAACCAGGTTGCGTAGTTTGACCTGATAGTCGCCTTCATCTGTACCAGGACGGAATTTAATTTCCTTGACCTGAATAACCTTTTGTTTCTTTTTCTGTTCTTTGATTGACTTACTCTTCTCATAGAGGAACTTGCCGTAATCCATGATACGACAAACCGGCGGTTCGGCATTTGGGCTGATTTCCACCAAATCAACACCAGCTTCCTCAGCTTTTTCAAGAGCTTCTCTCAGACTGACAATACCAATCTGTTCGCCATCTAACCCAGTTAAACGAACTTCAGAGGCGCGAATCTCTTCATTAATGCGATTTGGGCGCGCCGGTTGAATTCTTTTTCCGCCTTTAATACTTTATTCCTCCAATTGACGAAGATTACGACTGCGTATTTCTGCCAGCAGTTTCTCTGTAAACTCGCTGACATCTATGCTACCTAAATCCTTGCCTCGGCGGGTACGAACGGAAACTTTTCCTGACTCGACCTCTTTATCACCACAGACAAGCATGTAAGGCACTCGACGCAGAGTGTGTTCGCGAATTTTAAAGCCAATCTTCTCGTTTCTCAAGTCTGCTTTTGCACGAATGCCTGCATTTTGAAGTTTTTTAACCAATTCCTGTACATAATCTGACTGACCATCCGTAATATTCATGACAACCACCTGCTGAGGTGCCAGCCATGTTGGGAAGAACCCAGCATATTCTTCTGTCAGGATACCAATGAACCGTTCAAGGGAACCAAGAACAGCACGGTGGATCATTACAGGAACCTTACGTTCATTATTTTCACCGACATATGACGCGCTCAAACGCGCTGGCAGTGAAAAATCTAGCTGCACAGTACCACATTGCCACGCACGATCCAAACAATCATACAAAGTAAATTCAATTTTAGGACCATAAAACGCACCTTCACCAGGCTGGTATTCAAATTCAATACCATTCATTTTCAGTGCTTCTGCGAGATCAGTTTCCGCTTCATCCCACTGTTTTTCAGTACCAATGCGTTTTTCCGGCCGAGTCGATAGCTTAACAACAATCTTCTCAAAACCGAATGTAGCGTATACATCATAAATCATTTTGATGCAGTTACTGACTTCTTGCAGGATCTGCTCTTCCGTACAGAAGATATGAGCATCATCCTGAGTAAAACCGCGAACACGCATCAAACCATGTAACGCACCTGAAGGCTCATTACGATGGCAACTGCCGAACTCAGCCATACGCAGAGGCAGATCACGGTAGGATTTTAACCCTTGGTTGAAAATCTGGACGTGACCAGGGCAATTCATCGGCTTTACGCAGTATTCACGGTTTTCCGATGATGTGGTGAACATGTTCTCTTTATAGTTTTCCCAGTGCCCGGTTTTTTCCCACAGGATGCGGTCCATCATGAATGGGCCTTTGACTTCCTGATATTGGTACTCTTTCAATTTGACACGAACAAAAGTTTCCAGCTCACGGAAAATGGTCCAGCCGTCATTGTGCCAGAATGCCATACCCGGCGCTTCTTCCTGCATATGGTATAAATCAAGCTGCTTACCAATTTTACGATGGTCACGTTTTGCAGCTTCCTCCAGACGCAACAAATAAGCGTTAAGCTGTTTTTTATCCGTCCATGCAGTACCATAAATACGTTGCAACATTTTGTTATCGCTGTTGCCGCGCCAATATGCACCTGCAACTTTCTGCAATTTGAAATGATGACAGAAACGCATGTTAGGTACGTGAGGGCCGCGGCACATATCCACGTATTCTTCATGATGATACAGACCTGGGTGATCATCATGGCTGATATTTTCATCCAAAATCTGGATTTTATACTCTTCACCACGAGCCACAAAAGTATCACGAGCTTCCTGCCAAGTGACGCTTTTCTTGATAACATCATAGTCTTTCTTGGCAAGTTCCAACATGCGTTTCTCAAGCAGCTCAATATCTTCCTGCGTCAAAGAGCGATCCAAATCGATATCATAATAGAAACCGTTGTCAATCACAGGGCCAATTGCCATTTTCGTATTAGGCCACAGCTGCTTGATTGCGTGCCCTAACAAATGAGCGCATGAATGGCGGATGATTTCCAGACCTTCTTCATCTTTACTGGTGATGATAGCAAGAGTGGAATCGGTTTCGATTAACTCACATGCATCCACCAATTCGCCATTAACACGACCAGCAATACACGCTTTTGCCAACCCAGCCCCGATATCGCGAGCAACATCCATCACAGAGACAGCATGCTCAAATTGACGCTGACTACCGTCAGGAAGAGTAATTACAGGCATTTAAAATCCTTATCTACAGTGGTGACCCACACGAAAGATCACTTGTATGAAATATTTTACCTTAAAGTTCAATACGTTAATTACGGGCACTTGCTGCACCATGCAAGTTATGTACATAGTTAAGTACACAAAATTACAAACGACTCATGTACACCGCCTTAACTCGGGAGGGGATGTTATCACCCATATCATTTAGCAACAAATAAAAAGAACAACATAAGTATTGTCATTCTATTAACACAATTCTTTTCGCCAAATAAAGCAGCAAATTTCATTATGATTTCTCAACTTCAACCATTGAACATTAATTATTCAACTTATGTTTAGCTAATTCCGTATTTATTTTCTTTATTCGTCCAGGAGATACACTCAATGTTAAAAAGCAAATGCCTAACAACTCTAAGATGATAACGAGGCATATCATTGCTATAAACTCCCAACTGGAGATATTTTGATTATCGATATATAGTATTTTAAAAACGATGAAAATCATTAAAGCAAAAATAATGATAGATATTAACTTTTCAATCCAATAAGTTATCACATAAGAAGCGTCAATTTTTATCTTTGCAATATCAGCATTTACTATCACATATCTTTTCAATCTTCTAATATCAAATATATAACCTGATTCAATACCGAGAGCAACGAGCTTTATGACCAGATGTCGGAGTTCCTTTGATTTAATCCTGGTTACTTTAAACATAATCTCAGAAGTAATAATGTTTTTGATATATTTTTTATCTTCCTGACTCAGATATTCGTCATATTTTTCAAGATAATCAATATTGTTTGTGATTCTCCTATTTCTCAAGAAATTTAAACTGCTATAGAAATTTTTAAGCATTACCCAAATTCCGCCAAGAAATGCAGTCAAAGCAGACAATATTGATGCTATCGCAGAGTAGTTTCTTATTGACCAATCAAGCAAATCATCAAACATACATTCACCATCATAGTTTAATCAGGTAACTATAGTATGAACGTCATATTCAAAATTTCCTCTTTCATGTTATCTTTTACTGGCAGAATTCATTCTGGTTACATGGAGCTATACCTATGTAAAAAACCACCTGCGTAGCAGATGGTTTAGGAATAACAATGTAACATAATTTATCTATTTTTATCGGGTTTACCATCATGCTCACCAAAGACCTGCTCAGGAGGAAAATCCCATCCCCTACTTATAGTTTTTTGATATTCCAGGTTCAGTGGATACCAAATTTTATGTTCAGGTTTACTTTTCTCTCCTACAACCAGTAACCTGACTTCTGAATCAGTATTATTAATTACTGTATGACAAATTCCTGTACCCGCAGGAAACCCAACCGCATCCCCAGGTTCTAATCGATATAACTTTCCATTAATCCATACATCGGGAGTTCCTTTGAGGACATATACAAACTCTTCTTCATCTTTCTCTGCGTGAGGATAGGACGTTCTGCGACCCGGCAATACACGTTCATGATGAATACCTATTTTCTTTAGTCCCAGAGATTCACCAAGAGCAGAGCCTATAGTGAATATTTCATCGCTATCAGGATATGCCGGCCCCTCTTCCTCTTCATTTTGTGTCCAATGTTGAATAAACTCAGGCCTTCTTTTTTCTTGTTTTAATGACATTGGTTTTCCTAATCAATGATTGTTGATAGTAAGATAATTAAATTATTTTATTCCAATAACTATGTTTAACTAACATAGTCTCTCTTATTTCTAACCCCAATTCTCGGGAATAAATGGCCTCATATAATAATTTAATATACTTATATACTTACTTAGAAATTATTTTGATATGCTTCCATCTCTGTTACTCTACAGAACTCTTGAAGCCCAAAGATATTAATATCTTCGAAGGTAAATCCTCGACATATCGTTAATAACCACATCTGATTATTCTTTATATATGTTAACAGAACACAAGTAATAAACTGCATTTTCTACTTACAGAAAAAATAGAACAAAACTGAAGTTTTCTGTCAATCTCATCAACACAATAAATACTCAAAACATGCCAAAAATCACACTACTCTAAGGCACGATAAACATTCTTCACTTTCCATAAATAACGAGGTGCTTGCGGTGCGGGGTGATTATTCTGAACATATTGATAAAATTCATCCGGAGTCATTCGGTTAATTTTATTAATCGCCAGAGTACGATTGGAATCAAATGTTCTCAGTAATGCCCCTGCACCATTAACATAAGCGACTATTGTCGCATAATATAAAGTTTCAGGATGGATAATCCCTTCCAAATGCTGCTTTTTCAAGATACTGATGTAAGCAGTGCCAAGATCAATGTTAGTTTTAGGATCTTTCAGCTCTCGTATCGTCGGTTGCCCCGATTTTCCTTTCAATCGATAGGCATCCCGCCCTGCTGTAGAGGCCTTAATCTGCATCAATCCAACCGCATTAGATTTACTGATAACTTCTGGACGGAAACCGGATTCCACCTGGATAATTGACTTGATCAAAATTTCATCAACACCATAACGCTTTGCAGCTTGCTCAATAAACCCATCAAATGGCGTTGTTCTGGTTCGACTTGTCAATTTACCAGAACCCAAAACAACATTATTGCCACTGAATATTCCTTTAGGAGATGGATTGTGATTCTTTATTTGATGAGATTCCTGACTGGCACACCCCGTTAACAATATTGCCAGAAAAATATAAGCATGAATAAAATTTAATCTCACGAAAATTCTCCTGAACTAAAATTAACCTTATAAAGCATATATAATTTTATAAATAAAATAAAAATATTTTTATATATCTCATCAAAATAAATTGAAGTAGTTATATTCAATAAACTTCAAAACACTAGACAATGCGCTGTTTTTTTGTTCGCATAGTAATTTCAGGAACAGGAAGAAAATTCAGGAAAACCTGCAAAATTATCATCCATATGACAGTGTCACCTTGACTTTATAAAGATGATACTGATAATCATTATCAAAAATTACAGACATAAAAAATAAGGTTTACACTAATGAACAAAAAACATTCACTCTCTACATTCCCGATACTCAGTATAGCCATTACTCTCTTCTCGATCATTCTATTCAACCAACAGGCTCATGCCGATGAAAAATTCAGGGTCGTTACTACATTTACCATTATTCAAGACATGGCTCAAAATATCGCAGGAGATGCAGCGATTGTAGAGTCAATCACAAAACCCGGTGCAGAAATTCACGATTATCAACCCACCCCAAAAGATATTATCAAAGCAAAGCGAGCAGACCTAATCCTCTGGAATGGCCTGAATCTTGAACGTTGGTTTGAACGCTTTTTCGAAAATATGCAGGATATTCCTGTTGCAGTCATTACCGAAAACATTACACCGCTTCCAATCCGTGAAGGACCTTACAATCAAAATCCCAATCCACATGCCTGGATGTCTCCGAATAATGCGTTAATCTATATTGAAAATATTCGCAAGGCCTTGGTCAAACACGATCCGGCGAATGCAGATACTTACAATCGCAATGCCAAAATCTATGCCGATAAGATAGCCAAACTGGATGCACCACTCAGAGAGCGCCTTTCTCGTATTCCCGAAAATGAGCGTTGGTTAGTAACTAGTGAAGGCGCTTTTAGCTATCTCACACAGGATTATGGTTTCAAAGAAGCCTATTTATGGCCGATTAATGCTGAAGCTCAGGGCACACCACAGCAGGTTCGCCGTGTTATTGATATTATGGTGAAACATAAGATCCCCGTCATCTTCAGTGAAAGTACTGTTTCAGATAAGCCAGCAAAACAAGTCAGTAAAGAGACTGGAGCTCGTTACGGTGGGGTGCTTTATGTTGACTCTCTTTCTACATCAAAAGGCCCGGTGCCGACATATATTGACCTGCTGAATACGACAGTAGACACCATCGCAAAAGGATTTAATCAATGAGAAACACATCGTCACTATTTGAACATCCGCATTTATTGGTTAATAACGCTACTGTTACTTACAACAATGGGCACACTGCAATCTACGATGCCTGTTTTGACATTAAAGGCGGCACAATTTGTGCGTTAGTCGGTATGAACGGTAGTGGAAAATCCACATTGTTTAAAACCATTATGGGATTAGTGACACCTTCTCAAGGAAAAGTGACTCTCAATGCCCAATCCATTAAAACAGCATTAAAACAAAATATCATCGCATACGTTCCACAAACTGAAGATGTTGACTGGAATTTTCCGGTTCTGGTTTCTGATGTTGTGATGATGGGACGCTATGGAAAAATGGGGTTCTTACGCAGACCGAGTAAAATCGACCATCAAATCGTGAACAACTCACTTGAGCGTGTCGGGCTGATTGAACTACGCGACAGGCAAATTGGTGAGCTTTCCGGCGGACAGAAAAAACGTGCATTTCTGGCACGAGCACTCGCTCAAGAAGGAAAGGTTCTGTTACTGGATGAACCTTTTACCGGAGTAGATGTTAAGACAGAAAATGCCATTATCGATTTACTCCGTGATTTACGTGATGAAGGACACTTAATCTTAGTATCAACACATAACCTCGGTAGTGTTCCCGAATTTTGCGACCACGTTATTTTGATTAATCGAACAGTCCTGGCCAGCGGCCCAACTGAAACAACATTCACTCAGAAGAATCTGGAAATGACATTTGACGGTGTCTTACGCCATATCAATCTTTCTGGGCCTGAACTCCATGATGATGATGACCCACGCTCCCTCACTGTCATTACCGATGACGAACGTGCCGCCGTATTTTATGGTCATGACCATCATGTTCCTCCACGACAAAATCAAAAACAGAAGGACGACCAGCCATGATGGAATTGTTGTTACAACCATTTAATTATAACTACATGGTTAAAGCCATGTGGGTGAGTGCTATTGTCGGTGCTGTCTGTGCTTTTTTATCAGCCTATTTGATGTTGAAAGGTTGGTCGTTGATGGGGGATGCTCTCTCCCACTCTGTTGTACCCGGCGTTGCCGGTGCATATGCTCTTGGTTTACCTTATGCCGGAGGCGCTTTCTTTACCGGTATGCTTGCAGCATTATCAATGACACTCGTTCGTCACATCACACGATTACGTGAAGATGCAGTGATCGGTTTTATCTTTTCCACTTTTTTTGCCGCCGGGTTATTAATCGTTTCTTTAAATCCGACTTCTGTCAATGTGCAGACGATTATTCTCGGCAATATTCTGGGTATCGCTGATGAAGATGTTTTACAAGTAGAAATTATTATTGCTGTATCCTTCGTGATCCTGATGCTGCTCTGGAAAGATCTGCTGGTCGTTTTCTTTGATGAAGTCCATGCCCGATCTATCGGGTTATCACCACTACGCCTGAAAATTATTTTCTTCACCTTATTAAGTGCCTGTACTGTTGCTGCTTTACAAACAGTAGGAGCCATTCTGGTTATCGCTATGGTAGTTACTCCCGGAGCAACGGCCTATTTGCTGACAGATCGTTTTAAACACCTACTTATCATTTCAGTTGCTATTGGCACACTAACAAGTTGTGTAGGCGCTTACATCAGCTATTTCCTCAATGGTGCAACCGGCGGTGTGATTGTCACAATACAAACTTTGATTTTCCTATTGGCTTTCTTCTTTGCACCTAAGCATGGCATGTTGGCTTCTCGCAGACGAGCCAGAAAAGAATCCCAGGCATTAACTCAAGGAGGACACCCATGAGTACACTAATTGAACTCATCACGGAACCCTTTCTGCATGATTTCATGCAACGTGCTATTTTGGCGGCTATCGTTGTGGGTACGGTCTGCGCAGTACTATCATGTTATTTAGTGTTAAAGGGCTGGTCATTGATGGGAGATGCCATCTCTCACGCCGTTTTACCGGGTATCGTTCTGGCATTTGTCGCAGGTATACCACTTGCGATCGGTGCTTTCCTGTCAGGAATATTCTGTGCATTCGCCACTGGATATCTGAAAGAACACAGTAGGATTAAAGAAGATACCGTAATGGGTGTTGTGTTTTCTGGTATGTTTGCATTTGGTTTAGTACTTTTTACCCGTATAGATACGGAACAACATCTGACCCATATTCTGTTCGGCAGTATACTCGGAATTACCGAAAATGAATTGATCCAAACATTCTGCATTGCAGGGTTCACGCTGGCAGTTGTACTGCTGAAACGCAAAGATTTCATGCTTTACTGCTTCGACCCCAATCAAGCAAAAGTGGTTGGCCTGCCAGTAAAATTGCTCCACTATGGCTTATTGTCCCTTTTGGCTCTAACCATTGTCGCTTCATTACAGGCCGTCGGTATTATTCTGGTCATTGCTATGCTGATATCCCCCGGCATTATTGCTTTTATTCTCTGCCGGAGTTTTGATCGAATGTTGATTGTTGCCATAATAGCATCTGTTTTATCAAGTGTTTTAGGCACAATAATCAGCTTCCATATCGATGGTGAAACAGGTCCATGTATTGTTATCATTCAGGCTATTTTCTTCACATTTGCCGTTATTTATGACCAAATAAAATTAGCTAGAAAGAAAATGCATAGAAAGTTGACCAAGGACATATTCTCTCCATCATTATGAGTCTTCAATAAAATCAAATTAAAGGGCTATATCTGATTTAGATATAGCCCTGTCAATTTCATTTAAATTCCTTTTTAATCTGTTCAATCGTCGGTTCTGTATGTACTATGAGCATAGTAATTGTCAACTTAATGAGGTGAGTCATGTGGCAAACTGTTAGCCATCTATTAAGTGAACATTTTGGTGAGGCAGAAATCCGCAATCAAACGGAATTATCAGGAGGAGATATTCACCACTCGTGGTCTATTGAGTATGGCGGACAACATATCTTTGTTAAATCCAACACAAAAGAGATGTTGACTGTTTTTAAAACAGAGGCAGAACAGCTGGAATTATTAGCGCGTAGTAAAACAACGCGCGTACCTGAAGTTTACGGTGTTGGGCATGATCGTAGTCATAGTTTTCTTATACTGGAATACCTTCCCATAAAACCATTTGACGCTCACAACGCGTATTGCTTTGGTCAACAACTTGCTAAGCTGCACCAATGGAATGAGCAACCGAAATTCGGTTTTGATTTTGATAATATGCTTGGCACTACGATACAGCCTAATGGGTGGCAAAAACGCTGGGATCAATTTTACGCAGAAAAGCGTATTGGCTGGCAATTACAACTTGCAGCAGACAAGGGAATGGTATTCGGAAATATCGATTCTATTGTCCAAAAAATCGGTGACAAACTGCATTCTCATCAACCTGAGCCATCTTTATTGCATGGTGATTTATGGCCAACAAATTGTGCATCATTAAACAACAATTGTGCCGTAGCGTTTGATCCGGCATGTTATTGGGGAGATCGTGAATGTGACCTTGCTATGCTCCCTTTCTATCCTGAATTGCCTCTGCAAGTTCTTGACGGTTATCAAAGTGTCTGGCCATTACCATCAGACTTTATTGAACGACAACCACTTTATCAACTCTATTATTTACTGAATCGCTGTAATCTTTTTGGTGGCGATAGTTTCATTGCTGCACAAACCATAATCGATAATATATTATCTGAATAATCATTCTGACTATCTACAGAATAAAATAAAATTTTTTCTTTCAAATCTAATCCAATAGTTAAAGTTAATAACTAGATTTTATTCAGTTATTATTTAATTTTTATAAAAATACAAATACAAATAGAAATAAAGCAATTAAATACATAATAAAAATTAATTACATCATATTACCTTCAGTTTACGAGTAATATGTCTACCCAATATCAGAGTGCTATTTTAGTCAGTTTTCAGTTCTATTCTTAGATATATCAGTAAGCTGCGGAGCTAACCACTCTCGCAGCTATCTTATATATTACCAACCTAATAATTTCAATAAAAAATAGGCAATTGCGCCGATAATAATGGGTGATATATAAAGAGTGAATATTTGGCTGAACAATGAATGGCGTGGAAATTTGATTTTAGCTTCCAACTGTTTCTTAGTTACACCGCTATCTTTAGCTTTCTCAAGGATCATATGGTCTTCAATCTGTTCCTTAACGAATTTGAATTGACGGTATATCCTCAAACCAGATGCACTCATTGCCAAACCAACAAACATCAGAAAATAAATAATCAAAAAACTGACATTTGCTCCTGTGATCGTCGCTATGTAGTCTGGAGTTGGAGAATGCTTCCAAAAAAAATCCAAGAATGATGTATTGAATTTGATCATTTCAGCCATCATTCTCAAAAAATCATTCAATACTGCATTAATCCCCTCACCTTTAACCTTATGTTGCCACACTAGGTTAATCACTGAAACTAAAGTTGACAAAAAAGTGGGTACAAAAATAATCCACCCCAACAGCCGCTTCGCAATAGCAACATATCTTGCTTGTTGATACGTCATTAATACTCCTCATGAGTATATACCCAATAGATTTCAAGTTATAACGCGACAGTAAGTGAACGAATCTCCAGAAGCATAGACAGTTATTCTAGACAAAAATCAGTTAAATATTAGTGTCATATGTTAATAAATAAAAGGTTTTTCTTGTTTACCCCCTATTCAACTTATACAAAACCCTCTATACTAGCGAGAACTGTATGTATAAACAGCAATAAATATCAATATAACAAACAACTCAGTATAAATAATTATGACAGCAGAAGGGCATCTTCTCTTTTCGGTTGCCAGCCTTGTATTGGCTCATCAGCTAGAAATTACTCCAGAAATAGCACAGGGAGATTGGTTGCATATGCTTCCTGGTGTGCTTTTGGCTTCTTTACTACCTGATATTGATCATCCACATTCAACGTTAGGCAGGTTATTCCGTTTTATTTCCATTCCTATTGCACGACTTTGTGGGCATCGTGGTTTTACACATAGCCTATTAGCACTAGTTGTTGGCATTATTCTCTTTCAGACCAAAATGCCAGCTGACTGGCCCATACCAACTGACTTTTTCCACGCCATGATCGTAGGCTATATCAGCCATTTGGTTGCAGATATGCTTACGCCAGCAGGTATCCCTCTCTTATGGCCATTAAAAGTGCGTTTCCGGATCCCTATATTAAGGGGAAAAGAGCGCAAAAAAGCGGAACGATTTATAGCCGTTTTGATTGTAGCAATTGCTATTCTCATTCCACAGTACATCGATTTTTCGTTTATGCACTATTTAGACAAACTACCACTCGATAAGCTGTCACTTGATAAGTTAAATATCGATAAATTACAAAATCTATATAAATAACTGAGTTTATTTTTAATCAAACCATAACCCCATTTAAAAGATGGGGTTAACTCACAACATAAGTATTACTTTTTAATTTTTACTTATCATTTTTATCTTCAACGTCGCTACTTTGTTAGTTATGTCCCCTATTTTGATGTAACGATCTGAAATTTATTAATTATATAACACCAGAAAGCCCATATATCACGCGGTAAATCTCTGCATATTGTTACCAAATCTAAACAAGGTGAAAATAAATTACATAAGGACATATAACTAATTGCACTAGCTAGTGATAAATAATTATATTTTATTCTTTTTAATTATAAGAAAGCCAATTCTTATATTGATACCATGCATAGTTAATAGAATATATGGTGCAACTTCTTGTTATAACTTGAAGTAAGCATATTCCATACAAAAAAGTCATATTAGTCAGAATATTGGAGACTGGGGATGAATTTACCACTCGTTATTAATGTGCTGATTTTCGCAGCGTTACTCATATTATTAGCTAAAACGAGTTCAGATCAATGGAGCCTATCCAAGAAAGTTCTTATTGCCCTGATTGTAGGCGTTTTTTTTGGATTGGCATTAAATGTGATTTATGGTGCACACAATCCTATTGTGAAAGAATCAATTAAATGGTTCAACATTGTCGGTAATGGTTATGTACAATTGTTACAGATGGTTGTTATGCCATTGGTTTTTGCCTCTATACTGAGTGCAGTTGCACATCTGCATAAGGCGTCTTCTTTAGGTAAAATCAGCTTCCTGACTATCGGTACTTTACTGCTCACTACCGCCATTTCCGCTTTAATTGCTATTTTTATCGCCAGTATGTTTGGCTTGACCTCTGCTGGGTTAATTCAAGGTACGCAAGAAACTGCGCGTCTGTCGACGATTGAAGCAAACTATATTCATCGGGTTTCAGAGCTGAGTGTGCCGCAATTAATCCTCTCTTTTATTCCTAAAAATCCATTTGCAGATCTCACAGGAGCAAGCCCAACTTCAATTATCAGTGTAGTCATTTTTGCAACATTCCTGGGAATTGCTGCATTACAAATGATAAAAGATGACCGCAAGCGTGGTGAGCAAGCACTTGTTGCCATCGATACTATGCAGGCATGGGCAATGAAACTTGTCAGACTGGTTATGCGCCTCACTCCATACGGTGTAATGGCTTTAATGACTAAAGTTGTTGCCAGCTCCAATATTCACGATATCGCACAATTAGGTAACTTTGTTGTTGCTTCCTACGTCGCTTTAGGTCTGATGTTTGTTGTACACGGCGTCCTTCTAGCATTGACAGGCATTAATCCACTAAAGTTCTTCAAAAAAGCAGGCCCTGTACTGACATTTGCCTTTACCAGCCGTTCAAGCGCTGCCAGCATTCCGTTAAATGTTGAGACACAAAGCCGTCATCTCGGTGTCCCGGAATCTATAGCCAGCTTTTCCGCCTCATTCGGGGCAACTATCGGTCAAAATGGCTGTGCAGGCATTTATCCTGCCATGTTAGCAGTAATGGTTGCTCCAACTGTTGGAATTGATCCTCTTGACCCCCTATGGATAGCCACTCTCATTGGCATCGTGACAGTCGGCTCTGCTGGTGTAGCTGGTGTTGGCGGTGGAGCTACATTTGCTGCGCTTATTGTTCTGCCTGCAATGGGATTACCTGTCACTTTAGTCGCCCTGTTGATCTCTGTTGAACCTCTTATTGATATGGGCCGCACAGCGTTAAACGTCAACGGATCAATGGTAGCTGGCACAATTACCAGCCAATTAATGGGTAAGACTGATAAAAAAACATTCGAACAAGATAAAGTAACATTGCGTCAATCTTAATCAAGATAAACTCATTACTCCCTTCCCTCACCTTTGTATCTCAGTAGCAAAGGTGGGGTTCAAGGTCTTATCCCCTTCCTTTTCCTCTATCCAAACTTTCTCAGTTCAGTTTCATTTCTTATCTGACAAACAGTATCAAAAAAGCCGGAGTTCATCTGAATCCCGGCTTTTACTTTAATTACTTTTTTAATCTTTCATCTAAAAATCAGAGAAGAATGTTACTTTATATACTCACCACTACGCAGAGCTTCAATACGTTTATCTAATGGAGGGTGAGATAAGAATAGCTCGCTGAAGCTTTTAGACTTACCATTAATACAAAACGCCATCATGCTGCCTTCTTCCTGAGGCTCATAACTGGTTTTGAGGCGTTGTAATGCAGCAATCATCTTTTCACGTCCGACAAGTTTCGCTGACCCTGCATCCGCGTGAAATTCACGGTAACGGGAAAACCACATGGTAATAATGCTTGCCAGAATACCAAATACAATCTCCAGGACCATGGAAAGGATCATATAAACAATAGGGTTACCGTTACTGCTGCTTTCGCTCTCATCATCACTGCTGGACAGGAAACTTGCAGCCGCTTGTGCAATGATACGTGAAATAAAGATAACGAATGTGTTTACAATCCCTTGCAATAACGTCATTGTCACCATGTCACCATTAGCAATGTGGCTGATCTCATGAGCAATTACAGCTTCCGCTTCATCACGACTCATGTTATTCAGTAATCCAGTACTAACAGCAACCAAAGAAGCATTACGACGAGCTCCTGTCGCAAATGCGTTAATATCAGGTGCATCATAAATGGCAACCTGTGGCATGGTAATACCAACCTGATCAGACTGGCGACGGACAGTTTCCATCAGCCAAAATTCCATTTCGTTAGACGGCTTTTCAATAACCTGACCACCAACAGAACGTAATGCCATCCATTTCGACATTAACAGAGAAATAAATGCACCACCAAAACCAAACAACCCAGCCATTATCATGAGACCAGCTACACTACTTCGCTGAACTCCTGTGAGTGAAAGTATTATCCCAAACACAACCATAACAGCCAGGTTAGTGAGCAGGAACAAAGCAATTCGCATCATATAAATTGGCTTCCTTTAATAATCAAACAGTTCAACTAAAAGTAAATCATAAGATGGGGGCTGAACTCATATTATTCAATTTTTTTAAGATGTTAAGCGACAGAATCGACATAACTTTACAATATTACATAAGATCCAGTCGGTAATAGAAAAGCCGACTATCAAGCCGACTTTTTATCCATAACACAGTTTGAAATCACTTCGCTTGAGTTATTTCAGCAGGCTGATGAGCTAAATCTAGAGCAATCTGTACCGATTCATCTAAATAGGGATCTGGACCTTTATAATCTTTTGGCAAATCATCAAGTGATGTGAGTGGTTTCTTCCCTTCACGTTTAAAACGCTCATTAATGCGATTTAATTTAATCGCCTCATACTCTTTATTTTCTTTATCTCGCTCTGCATAGTTTAACGAATAAACACCATGACGCGCTTTTAGCACCTTATAATAAGCAATATCCTGATTGATATATCTGAACTCAGGGTCATTGGTGATACGCTGACGATGCAATTTGGTCAATAGTGGTACTAACTCTGAAATTTTCTTTGAAAAATTATAACTTGCCGGTTGAATACTATCCCATGGCAGGGCATTATCTTCCTGGCTTTCACTTATGTCAGAGGGTTCTTCCCCTGTTGGCATCAGAATATCAGGCGTTACACCTTTAAGTTGAGTACTACCACCATTCACCCGATAAAATTTCTGAATAGTATACTGTACTGAGCCAATCTCTGGCCAATCAGGACTTAACATCTGATCATAAATGCGATTCAAAGAACGATATTGTTGGACAGTCCCTTTACCAAAAGTAGGCTCACCAACAACCAATCCACGCCCATAATCTTGCATAGCAGCAGCAAAAATTTCAGATGCTGAAGCACTTCGGTTATCAACTAAAACAACCAAAGGCCCTTTATAATAGATTGCCTCATCAGTATCCGAATCTTCTTTAATCCGACCTGTATTATCTCTAATCTGCACAATCGGCCCCGTTGAGATAAACAAGCCAGAAAGTGAGACAGCTTCTGTTAGCGCACCACCACCATTACCACGTAAATCAATGACAATTGCAGAAACATTTTGTTTCGCTAGTTTTTGCAGTTGTACTTTTACATCATTAGTCAGACCAACATAAAAACTTGGTATATCAAGGATCCCTACCTTCTCTTTACTAGCAGTTTTAACTGACATCTTAACTGCGTTATCTTCAAGACGGATATTTTCACGCGTTAAAGTGATAATGTGATTTTTAGCACCTTTTGTGCTTGGAATAACTTCAAGACGGACTTTACTACCTTTTGGCCCCTTAATCAGAACAACAACATCTTCCAGACGCCAACCAACAACATCTACAATTGGTTTACCAGCTTGCCCCACTCCAATAATTTTATCTCCGACTTTGAGTAAATTACTTTTGGCTGCAGGCCCTCCTGCAACCAATGAGCGGACAGATACATATTCATCATCATACTGCAAAACAGCTCCAATACCTTCAAGAGAAAGGCTCATCTCTGAATTGAACTGTTCCGTATCGCGAGGCGAGAGATAGCTGGTATGCGGATCTATTTCACGAGCAAAAGCCATCATAATTGTTCGAAAAACGTCTTCACTTTTACTCTGAGTTAGGTGTTTCAATAAAGTCCGATAGCGTTTTTTCAGTACTTCCTTGATCTCTTTGTCATTTTTACCTGACAGTTTGAGATTTATCCAATCCGATTTAATCTTGGCATCCCAAAGATTATTTAATTCTTCAATACTCGTAGGCCAAGGTGCTTTATCACGTTCAGTTTCAAGCGTATCGTTGTCATCTAAACTGATAGGCTTTTCCAATCGGGAAAGAGCATATTGATAGCGCTCAAAACGGCGTTTCTGCTGCAAATTAAATAATGCGTATGGAAGATGTAGATCACCATTTTCAAGCTCTTTGCCTAAGAGCCCTTTTTGCGCAGCAAATTGTGCAATATCTGCTGCAAGAAAAACATTGTGCCCATAATCCAGCATATTTAGGTAACGATCAAAAACCTTACCTGAAAAATCAGCATCCAGACTAAAATGGCGATAATGAGAGCGGAGAAAACGGGAAACAATTCGTTTACTCACTGTCGGATGTTGTAGTTCTGGTTTTAGATCGGGTAACTGATTAATAGTAACAGTAAGGGGATTATTTCCTCCTGTTGTACCAACACCAGCTACATCAGAATTAGTGACATTACTATTACGGCTTACACTACCATTAACAGTATTTGCGTGCCCTATATCAGAAAATGACAGCACTAAAACGAAAGCCAAAGTAATGAGTTTGTTCATGCCCAAGTTGGCCTCCGTATCAGAACTTTAAGTGTTCTGCGCGTACAATCATTGCCAAACCAGTAGGTAATTGCACTCTTACACCATCTTTTGCAATTTCCAGCACAGAAGCATCCATGAGGCTTTTCCCTACATTCACTTTGATTGTCTGACCGACTTTCAGAGAGGATACATCCGTTACTGAGGTTAACTCAGGCTGTGCAATTTTTTTGGTAGTTTTATCTGCTGGCTTACATGATTGTTGCAAACGATCTTGCGAACGAAATGGACGCTTGTCATCTTTTTTACCTGCTGATGGGCGACGACGAGGCGCTGCCTTTTTACTCACAGGACGTTCGCTTTTCTTGTCAGATACGTTTTCTGTTTCACGTTTTTTGGCACGTTGTTCAGCTCGTTGAGCTTGTACTCGAGCTTTAGCTTCCGCTAATTGCTGACGCGCATGTTCAATATGCTCAGCTTCCAGTTCACCACACGTATTACCATCAAGATCAACACGCCGGGCTCCTTCTTTAACTCCATAGAGGTAGCGCCAACTGGAAGTATACAAGCGCAGAGCAGAACGGAGCTGTGTTTTACTTAAACACTCTTCGCCCTGAATACGTTCAACGATATCCTGAAAGATCCCGATTTTCAAAGGACGTGCTTCGCCTTCTGCGGCGAAACAAAGCGGGAATCGCTCAGCCAAAAAAGCAATGATTTCTTTACTACTGTTCAACTTAGGTTGATTTTCCATGAAATTTCCTGATTACAACGGTTTTGCCAACCAGCGCAGGCATGAACAGGCGACATTATAATAGTGTTGCTGATAAATGCCACGTCATACATAGGTTAAGTTACATTCTGTTGCAGATATTTTGGCACAACACATTGCCCCAAATGCTCACAAAGCCTGCTGACAAGCGCTTTTAAGCCATGTTCATCATGTTCGTCAAACCGATCAAAAACCGTGCTGTCAATATCCAGAACTCCAATAACTTGTCCATTAATTTCCAAAGGAAGAACAATTTCAGCATTACTGGCAGAATCACAAGCTATATGACCCGGAAAAGCATGTACGTCAGAAATACGCTGGATATGATTCTTTGCTACAGCGGTTCCACATACACCTTTCCCTATAGGAATACGAACACAAGCAATTTTACCTTGGAATGGCCCTAAAACTAGGGTATCACCATCTACCAAGTAAAAGCCAACCCAATTAACATCACCCAAACGTTCATATAACAATGAACTTGTATTTGCAAGAGATGCGATCAAGTTATATTCGCCTGATAATAAAGCTACCAAGCCATCTGATAGTTCCTGATAGAATTCACGTTTGTCCATATACACCTACACAAGAGTCAGAAAAATAACAATTTAATAACAATAAAACAACAACATAGGTTTTTCCAAGGACATCAAACCATTCTGGTAAATCTTCTACTATCCTTATATCCCTGTCCCAGAATACCGCTTGAACCTCAGAATTAAAATTTTCTTTTAATATTTTTACCAGTATTCACTTATGAAATTCAGTTAGTTATCACAGCTTATATTAGAAAATTACCTAATTTGCAGCCAAGATCGTGTCCCTGCTCATATTATTATCAAAACTTCGTTAAAAAAAGAGCATTAGTCACTCGCTATTTGAGCATTTATCTGCCGCCACACTGTGTCTTGAAATTCATAAGGTATATTGAATAGATTATACAAGTTAAGAAAAAGAGGTGATTTTGCGAAAAAAGAGTAAAGTTATTCAGTTCTCATGATAAACATAACAAAAAAAGGCCGAGCATACTCCTCTACTCAGCCTAGGGAAAATGACTCTGTTTAAAGAGCCGTGCACTAAAATGCCATTGAGACGTAGAACAACTTACCTCTTAAAGAGTAGTTGACACATAGTAAATTACCAAGTTTTGTTAATTAGTTAGCTTGTTAATTGACATGCATATTAGCAGTAAAAATTACGGTTATTTTTTACCGCTCGATTTACCGTTACTTGTTTGATCATTGCATAGCACCATAGCTGCTTTCTGAAATGGTTCAATACTCATTTTTTGATTGTGATGTTCAGGATCATCTAAGAGTATTGTACTTAGTGGAGTTGCAATAACTCGGCTATTTTTCATCAGTTCTACTGCGCGATCATTGAGCGGATATTGCATAAGCGTACTAGGATTGATCACAAACAGCGCACCTCCTGAGCGGCAATCAAGCATAACCTCTTCGCGAGAAAAAGCCCATTGTTTCCCGAACTGTAATTTACTGATGGTTTGTATTGGAGCAGCAATCCCTTGGAAAGAGAAAAATAAAAAAGATAAAAACCAAAATACTCGTTTCATCATCATCCTCCTGATAAACATACAAGCTGAATTCTACCGCCCTTTTTCTTGTTTATATACCCATCGTCTTACAAATTGCAGCCTTATTGGTCATAACTTAAAAACCATAGACGTATCTAAGCTCATACCAACTATTCAAGGGTCACACAGGAGACTCTGTCGCAAAGATAGCAACACACAATAGAGCAGCAGTTCCAAGAATGATTTCCAACCAACTGTTCATCATCAGTAATTCATAACGCCCTTTCTGCTTTAATTTGGGCACCAGAATGTAGCGATTGATTAAGGCCAAAAGAACCATAGCTGTAACGAGTATGATTTTCAGCCATAGCATTGATTGATATTCGGAAGCAGGAGCATCAAAAGTTAGCCAACCAGGAATTAAAATGGCACTGCTTACAATTCCTGTAACGATCACCAAAAAAACGGCTACGTGCCCATAGTCAGAAAATCGCCTCATTGCAACTACACTTTCATCATACAAGCTATTCTCCATATTGCAGCTATCTATCTGGTGAAAGGCTGAGTTTGGTTTGGAAATATCTTTTAGCCGCAAGAATTGCAGACATAGTAAAAAAGGCCATAGCCCTCCGAACCAATAGCCTGCACTAAGCAAATGAACAATCTGATTTACCTGAAGCAGCAAACCAAGCTTCCCTTCATACATAGTGACATGACCAATGAAAGCATGACTTGAAAGCAAAACGACAGAACAGCCTAATAATAAGAAATTCTTTGTTTTAGAATCTCCAACATTAGTACGTAAAAAGAATATTCCCCCAACAGCAAGTGCAGCAACCAATAATTGCCATTGCCATACTTTACCAAAAGAAGTTGTTAACACTGCCTGCCATATTTCAAGTTGATAAACGTCGTGCCAGCCATCCCCCATCAACCCTGCCTGTACAATAAACCAGATCATTGAGGTAATAAAAGCCAATACCGTGCTAATCGCCAGGCCGACTCTCAACCGTTTTTTAATCAAAACTAAAAAATGGCCTGAAGCAAGTATGGTAGTAAACAAGCTGAACCCAAACATCAGCATAACTACCACAAAATGCAAGAAACGGCAGAGTACGTATAACGCCTCAAGTGAAATCATTATTTTACAGTAAAGTTGTAAACACCCTTCGTCTTATGACCGTCGACAGAAAGAACACTCCAGTCAACACGATATTCCCCTGCTGCCAGTTTATCCTCTACAGGCAGGATTAGTTTCGTTTTAGTCGCAGGATCAAGTGCTAGCTTACCTGTTTTAATCTCTTTTTTTTCTGGGCCAATTAATTTTACTTTGCTGAATCCAAGTTCAATGCGCTCTGAGAAACTCAGAGTTATAGCTTGTGGTGCAGCTTCCACCGTTGTATTTTCTGCCGGAGTCTGATCTTTCAAGTGAGCATGAGCTAAAGCCTGTTGGCAGGACATACCGACAAACAGAACAACCAAAGCAGACAGATTGCTCCAGAATGAACGGATGTTAAAAATAGACATGATAAATAACCCTTTAATATACAGATGAATTTTTATGCTTAAAGGGGATTTTATAACAAACGATAAATTTAATCCGTGGTGAAAATCCTGACCTGTGAAACACTGCGCAAAAAACAAAAATAGGAGATAAAACAAAAAACCGTAACTCCTGCTTAAAAATAAGCAAAAAACAGGAATTACGGTAAAAATAATGCAGATTAATTTATTTTAGTGCTCTCTTAAGCATGAGCTGGAACCGATAATCCTTTCAAATCTTTATCCAGTAAAAATAAAGACTTACCACTCTCACCCACCATATCCAGTTTATCTAAGATAGATTTGAATAATTTTTCTTCTTCGTGTTGTTCAGCCACATACCACTGTAAGAAGTTAAAAGTAGAGTAATCCTGGGTTGTCATCGCTAAGTGAGCCAGTTTATTGATCTCTTCTGTGATCAGTTTTTCGTGTTCATAGGTTTGATTGAACACATCAGAAATAGAATTAAATTCAACAGGTGGAGCCTGAATAGCACCCAGTACAGGCATTGCTCCTGTATCGCCCAAATAATCAAATAAACGCTGCATATGTTGCATTTCTTCTCCTGAATGGGTTTTCAGAAATGCAGCCGCACCTTCGTAACCTTTCTCACTACACCATGCACTCATTTGTAGGTACAAATTGGCAGAATAAAACTCCAGATTTAATTGCTCATTTAATTTCGTAATCATTTCTTGTTTTAACATTAGCCCACCCTCCTAACATTTTATTAATTGCTGCATATTATGCCTATTAAAAACCAATAAAACAAAGATAAATTTTAAAAAAATAATATATTGATATTTAAGGAATTATTTTTATTTTATAGAAAGAATAAATCTCATTAAATATAAGAAAATAAGAATCAATTTTATTTGATTAAATATTTAATCAAAATGAGAATTGATATTATTAATATTTAAGAGGTGTTTTATTATGCAAATAATGACTTGCCAAATAAAGAAGACTCAATTAATTTTATCTTCTGAAGACACATAGTACTTTTGGAGAGGAAATGATGGAGCATAACTTAGCCAAGTTATCTAAAGATGAGATGGATAAGGTCAATGTTGATCTGGCGGCATCAGGGGTTGCATTTAAAGAGCGCTATAATATGCCTGTCGTTCCAGACACTGTTGAACACACCCAACCACAACACCTGCGGGAATATTTTCAACAACGATTGAACTACTATCGCCAACAATCGAGATATTTTTCTCGCTTACCTTATGAGCCCAAAAACCGTTAAATATGAATAAAAAAGGTAACCACCGCATAAGCGAGTGGTTATCCTACCTATTTCCCAATAAATTTATCAGTTGCATCAATTAATTGATGCAAAATTCCCGGTTCATCAAAAGAATGACCTGCACCTTCTACAATATAAAATTCTGCCTCCGGCCACGATTTCGCCAGATCCCAGGCATTCTGTAACTGGCATGCCATATCATAACGCCCATGAATGATGACTGCTGGAATATGCCTGATAACGTCAATATGATCTAATAACTGCTGTGTCTCATCCATAAAACCGTTATTGATAAAATAATGGTTTTCAATACGTGCAAACGCCAACGCAAACTGTTCTTCTGCGAATGAATCTGCATGCACAGAAGGTAATAGTGTGACAGTTTCCCCTTCCCAAATACTCCATAAACGGGCAGCTTCCAACTGCACTGCGGGGTCATTACTCGTGAGACGTTTGTTGTAAGCCTTTATCATATCAGTACGTTCTTCTTCAGAAAGAAGAGAAAGTGTACGCCCCCACTTTTCCGGAAAAAACCGGGCAGCACCTCCCTGATAATACCATTGCAACTCTTGAGGCCGGAGTAAAAATATTCCCCTTAATACCAATTCTGATACAGAACTCGGATGTTTTTGCGCATAAGCCAGGGATAAAGTTGACCCCCATGAGCCACCAAAAACCAGCCACTTATCAACCCTCATCAGCTTACGTAAGCGTTCAATATCATCAATCAGGTGCCATGTTGTATTATTTTCAAGACTTGCATGAGGTTTGGAACGGCCACAGCCACGTTGATCAAATAACATGACATGATAATGCTCCGGATCGAATAACTGCCGATGATAATTTGCTATTCCTCCTCCGGGCCCTCCGTGGATAAATATCGCAGGTTTACCTTCAGGATTACCGCAAAGCTCCCAGTAAATTTGGTGTCCGTCCCCAGTATCCAGATATCCGGTTTTATATGCGTCATAAGCTGGATAAAGTTTTCGTGGTTCCGTCATAAAAAGCCCTCACTCATTAAATAAAACGGGATACATTTTCAGTATCCCGAATATATTTGAATCTGGCATGGCAATTTGTTTACTTAACTTCACTATAACTGATAGTCTCTTTTTGACAATCAATTGTGACATTGTAACTTTTGTCTTTTTTGGAACCCCGAACAATAAGTGGAACTTGTAACGCATCTTTATCATCAATAATATCATTGACATTTACCCATGCGACGGTTTTTCCTGTGCCCAGTTGTTGTCTGTCTTTATCCCAATGATTAAGTCGATTTTGTAAAAAGTCTCGCTTAACTTGTGCTGCGATTTGATCTTTAGTCAGGTTTTTACAGGAAACAAATTTAGCCACATGATCATTTTCAGCGGCTGACGCAGCAAACGAAAGGAAAAACGCAGCAGCTACACTCAATAACCCAGTACGATGAGCAAATTGATTTGTCTTCATACTTACCTCCTATTACCATCCAATTCATATGGATTAAATGTTGGGTTAAACTAACATGTAATAGAAAGTAATTATGTGAGTTTTGTTTAAAATGCGTTGCTGCTATTTTACATCATCCTCAAATAAAACATGGGTCTGTTCTTTATCCTGATACTTTTCCCGCAGCTCCTGAGCAACAATAGCAATGGCTTCTCCACTTCCCATCCCTTCAGAAATAAGTTGATGGATCCTCTCTACTGCGACCTGCTGCTCTTCATGGGACAACGCTGGCATACCTGAAAACATACCTTTAACCTCAAATATACAACAATAATTAGCGACAAGCTGTGATTATATACCCAATCAATTTTAAGTTGCAGTGTGGCAACCAGTGAACAGGTATACCATTCTATGGTACTCTCCGCACATTAATTTAATCAGTTATTTTTTTATTGCCCAGCCAATACGGGTTCCACCATGAAGATTGCATTACAAAAACGTCAGTTACCTTATTCTCCTAATCTTGCTACCTATTATTTTGCTCCACTCTCTGCCTCGCCCTGGGCAATGTTGTTACACTCAGGTGCAGCCCAACATCCACATAATCGTTTTGACATTCTTGTGGCTGAACCTATTGTGACTCTTGTAACACAAGGGGAATCAACAGAAATCAAAAGTCATGATGCAGTTTCTTATTCGCAAGATGATCCCTTTCTATTACTGAAAAAGCATCTTCATGCCTGTAATTTTACCCCACAATTTGATCCCGACTTGCCATTTCAGGGAGGAGCACTGGGAATCTGGGGATATGATCTCGGACGAAAAATTGAAAAATTACCCACTATGGCCATTAATAAACTGAATTTTCCAGATATGGCGATTGGGATCTACGATTGGTGTCTTATTATTGACCATCATCAGCAAAAAGCGACTTTACTCAGCTACCACGATATTGATAACCGTCTGGCATGGCTAAAATCACACAAAAAAAATCAAGAAACCGATTTTGCTCTCATCAATTCATGGCAATCAAATATGAGTGAACAGCAGTATCATGAAAAAATCGCCCAGATCCACCGTTATCTGCGTGATGGAGATTGCTATCAAGTCAATCTGGCCCAACGTTTTCATGCCGACTACCAAGGTGATGAGTGGCAGGCATTCGAGCAACTGAATGAATGTAACCGTGCCCCTTTTTCGGCTTTTATCCGCTTGCCCGAAAATTGCATCATTAGTGTTTCACCTGAACGATTTTTATTACTGGAAGACAAGAAAATCCAGACCAGACCAATTAAAGGAACATTACCGCGCGCTCAAGATCCGGAAAAAGATCAATTACAAGCTAAAAAATTATCCAATTCCCGAAAAGACCGTGCTGAGAATCTGATGATCGTTGATCTCCTGAGAAATGATATCGGGCGTGTTGCAATGCCAGGATCCGTCAAAGTTCCAGAATTATTTGTCGTGGAACCTTTCCCGGCAGTGCATCATCTCGTCAGTACCATTACAGCCACACTGCCAGATGAATATCACGCGACCGATTTACTACGAGCTTGTTTTCCCGGTGGTTCCATTACTGGTGCCCCAAAAATTCGGGCTATGGAAATTATCGAAGAATTAGAGCCACATCGCAGACATGGATATTGTGGCTCTATTGGCTATATTAGTTTCTGCGGTACAATGGACAGCAATATCACTATACGTACTCTGCTGACAGAAAAAGGAAAAATATACTGCTGGGCTGGTGGTGGTATTGTTGCAGATAGTATTGCGGAAAAAGAGTATCAGGAAACATTCGATAAACTTGGACATATCTTGCCTAAATTAAGGGAACTCCAGCTATCATGACATCTCTTTCTGATTTTATTCATCGGTTTCAATTGCAACTTCCTGTACAACCAAAGTATCTAAGCAATAATCAGCGGAGTGCCGCTGTATTATTGCCAATTATTTGTAAGCCAGAGCCAACACTTTTATTGACTCAACGAGCTAAAAGCTTACGTTCACATGCGGGGCAAGTTGCTTTTCCCGGTGGTGCAGCTGAGCCGGAAGATCATTCATTGATCGCTACGGCTTTGCGTGAAGCAGAAGAAGAAGTCAACATTCCACATCATCAGGTACAAGTTCTGGGGCAACTGACTCCATTGGACAGTAGTGGCGGGTATCGTGTTACACCTGTCGTCGGGTTGGTTTCTCCTCCCTTTTCTTTTCAGGTCAATCCAACAGAAGTAGACAGAGTTTTTGAAATTCCACTTTTTGATGCACTCTCTCTTCCTTGCTATCGATATTTAGATGTTAAACGACGGAATCGACAACATCGGATCTATTTTTACTGGTATCGTGATCAGATGATTTGGGGATTAACCGCTACCATTATTTACCAACTGGCACAACAAGTTCAAAAATCACTCTAGGAATGCTTGCGAAGAGCTATAGATTTGCTTGTTTATTATCCAAAATCATATCAATAGCTATTATAATTAAAAAAAAACTGTAAACTCCTTTATCAACACCACTAAATAACAGTAAAGTAACGCGCTTTAATTATAAATATACTATATATCTTTCTTCTCTAAGGAGTCTGGCGTGATTAGCGTTTTCGACATGTTTAAGGTGGGTATCGGCCCATCCAGCTCTCATACTGTTGGCCCTATGAAAGCAGGAAAACAATTTGTCGATGATCTTGTAAACCAGGGGCTGATGTCCTCTATCACGCGTGTAGCTGTTGATGTGTACGGCTCACTTTCATTAACCGGGAAAGGTCATCATACGGATATCGCCATTATCATGGGGTTGGCCGGTAATATGCCCGCCACTGTTGATATTGATTCAATCCCTGGTTTTATTCGTGATGTTGAGCAAACTCAACGTTTGCCGCTGGCAAATGGTTTACATGAAGTCGATTTTCCTCGTGACGGAGGTATGAATTTCCGTAGCGATAACCTTTCATTGCATGAAAATGGTATGCAGATTCATGCATTTGCAGGTGAAAAAAAAGTTTACAGCAAAACTTACTACTCCATCGGTGGTGGTTTTATTGTTGATGAAGAACATTTCGGTAAGCCATCTCAGGATACCAAACCTGTGTCTTACCCATTCAGCTCTGCTGCTGATCTGTTGATGAATTGTAGCAAAACAGGGCTATCTATTTCTGGCTTGATGATGAAAAACGAGCTGGATTTGCATAACAAAGAAGAAATTGCTGAATATTTTGCGGATGTATGGGACACCATGCAGGCTTGTATTGAACGTGGTTTGAATACAGAAGGCATTTTACCTGGCCCTCTGCGTGTACCTCGTCGTGCAGCTGCTCTGCACCGTATGCTGACATCATCAAATCAACTGTCTAATGACCCAATGAATGTCGTTGATTTAGTCAATATGTTCGCTTTGGCGGTCAATGAAGAAAATGCTGCTGGTGGGCGTGTTGTTACCGCACCAACCAATGGCGCATGTGGGATCGTGCCGGCAGTATTGGCTTATTACAACTATTGTATCGAGCCTGTTACTCCTGAGTTGTACACACGCTACTTCCTGGCATCAGGCGCAATCGGCATTCTGTATAAGATGAATGCTTCCATTTCTGGAGCAGAAGTCGGCTGTCAGGGAGAAGTGGGGGTTGCCTGTTCAATGGCTGCGGCAGGTCTTGCAGAATTACTTGGAGCAAGTCCTGAACAAGTGTGCATCGCAGCCGAAATAGGCATGGAGCATAATCTTGGTTTGACTTGTGACCCTGTTGCCGGACAGGTACAGGTTCCATGTATTGAACGTAATGCCATTGCTTCAGTTAAAGCGATCAATGCTGCTCGTATGGCATTGCGCCGCACCAGCGAACCACGGGTTTCACTTGATAAAGTTATTGAAACTATGTACGAAACTGGTAAAGACATGAACGCGAAATACCGTGAAACATCACGTGGTGGTTTGGCAATAAAAGTACAGTGTGACTGATCAAACCTGTAACTTAATTAATATGTTCATAAGTTAAACTGTTACCTATTTTAGGTAAAATCTTACTTATCTAAAAAGATCCCTGCTACACAGTAGGGATTTTTTTTGGCTGAAACGGATCAATTGAGTACATTTTTTCTTCTTTCAAATCTAAAGTATCAAATTTTTTTATCTAAAAATTAATAAAATGTTACCGAAAACAGTTGCAAAAATCATTAAAACAAAAATTTAAAGGAAAATAAGTTACCTATTCGTGATAAGTAAAATAAAAATCTTATTTTAACCTCTCAAAATAGCCTATCTTGAATTTTCTGACTGATAGCAATTTTCTTAAATGCTTCCAATGATAATCTAATGACACATTTTCTTATGTAATTAAATACAAGCCATGAGAAATGGAATATTTGAGATGGATCCTCGATAAAACACGATGCTTGTAACTATCATATTCGTTAATAGCTGTCATGATTATTAATAGATATACCCTATGGATTTCAAAGCTGCATCTTGAAAGGCGACGGGGATAGTGCAACATATTGGAAGTATTGAATATGAGCTTGCAATAAATCCGAGTTCAATTGTTACAGAAGGGGAAAACAAGTGAGTATAGCCATTATGATTGGCACACACGGGGCTGCTGCGGAGCAACTGCTTCGCACCACAGAGATGTTGATTGGGGAACAAGAAAACGTTTCTTATATCGACTTTGTGCCCGGTGAAAATGCCGATACGTTATTCGAGAAATACAACAAGAAACTGGAGTTGCTTGATACAACACAAGGGGTCCTATTTTTTGTCGATACTTGGGGTGGCAGTCCATTTAATGCGGCGAACCGTATCGTAATGGACAAAGAAAACTACGAAATCATCACTGGCGTGAACATACCAATGCTGGTTGAAGCCTTTATGTGCCGTGATGATGATCCATCAATGGAAGAATTGGTTTCTGTTGCATTGGAAACAGGGAAAGAAGGTATTCGAGCCCTTAAAACAGAGCCAGCCAAAGAAGCTGATAAATCTGAACCGACCCAATCTGCAACCTCCATGACTTCCCAGATTACAGCACCTGTTGCTGGTGGTCACATGAAAATTGCCCTTGCTCGCATTGACGATCGTCTTATTCATGGTCAGGTTGCAACTCGCTGGACAAAAGAAACTAATGTTAAACGTATCATTGTAGTCAGTGATGAAGTAGCACAAGATACTGTACGTTCTACGTTATTAAAGCAGGTTGCACCTCCTGGTGTCAGTGCACATGTGATTGATATTGCCAAGTGTATCCGTGTTTACAATAACCCTAAATATGCCGGTGAACGCGTTATGCTGTTATTCACCAACCCTACTGATGTACTACGTATTGTAGAAGGCGGTGTTTCACTGGAATCTGTCAATATTGGCGGTATGGCTTTCAAACAAGGTAAAACCCAAATCAACAATGCTATCTCTGTTGATGCAACAGATATTAATGCTTTCGAAAAGCTGAATTCTCACGGTATCGAGCTTGAGGCACGCAAAGTTGCCAGCGATGCGCGCTTAAATATGATGGATTTGCTCAAAAAAGCTTAAAAAACAAAAACAGATATTTTTTTATTAACCATTACTCAATAACAAAATTCTTACCAAATTACATTTGGTTACAGGAGAAAACAATGGAAATTACCGTTGTTCAACTTTTATTGATATTCATCGTCGCCTGTATTGCGGGCATGGGCTCCATTCTTGATGAATTTCAATTCCACCGTCCATTAGTTGCTTGTACATTGATTGGTTTAGTACTTGGTGATATGAAAACCGGCATTATCATCGGCGGTACACTGGAAATGATCGCCCTGGGCTGGATGAACATCGGTGCAGCGATTGCTCCTGATGCAGCTCTGGCATCCATCATTTCAACCATTCTGGTTATCGCCGGTGGGCAAGATGTTGGTGCAGGTATCGCGCTGGCAATTCCATTGGCTGCTGCGGGCCAGGTTCTTACCATTATCGTCCGTACTATGACCGTCGGTTTCCAACACGCAGCGGATAAGGCTGCTGAAAATGGCAACCTGAGCGCTATCACTATCATTCACATTACTGCTTTAGTACTGCAAGCAATGCGGATTGCTTTGCCTGCACTGGTTGTTGCATTGTCTGTCGGAACCTCTGAAGTTCAGAACATGCTGAGCTCTATTCCAGAAGTTGTCACCACTGGCCTCAATATTGCTGGCGGTATGATCGTCGTTGTTGGTTATGCAATGGTAATTAACATGATGCGTGCTGGCTACCTGATGCCATTCTTCTATCTCGGTTTTGTGGCCGCTGTATATGTCCAAAACCTCGTTATACTCGGTGTCGTTGGCGCTGTTCTGGCAATCCTGTATATTCAACTCAGCCCTAAATACAACCAATCACAAACCGCTGCTCCTGCTGGTAATACCCCAAATAACCTTGATAACGAATTAGATTAAGAGGATGAACAATATGTCAGATTCAACAAACATGGGGCAGAAAAAACTGACACAAAGCGATATCCGTGGTGTCTTCCTACGCTCTAATTTATTACAGGGTTCATGGAACTTCGAACGTATGCAGGCATTGGGTTTCTGTTTCTCAATGGTCCCAGCCATTCGTCGTCTCTATCCCGAAAATACCGAAGAACGCAAACTGGCTATCAAACGCCATCTGGAGTTTTTCAATACACATCCTTATGTCGCTGCCCCAATTCTGGGCGTTACAATGGCGATGGAAGAACAACGAGCCAACGGAGCTAATATCGATGATGGTGCAATCAACGGTATTAAAGTCGGTTTAATGGGGCCATTGGCGGGTGTAGGTGATCCTATTTTCTGGGGAACTGTCCGTCCTGTTTTTGCCGCACTTGGAGCAGGAATTGCTATGAGTGGCAGCTTGCTTGGCCCTATTCTGTTTTTCTTTTTGTTCAACCTAGTGCGTTTATTGACCCGCTACTATGGTGTCGCATATGGCTATAAAAAAGGAATGGATATCGTTAAAGATATGGGTGGCGGTTTCCTGCAAAAGATGACAGAAGGAGCGTCAATCCTGGGACTATTCGTGATGGGAGCGTTGGTTAATAGCTGGACGAAAGTCAATATCCCACTTGTTATTTCCAAAGTACCTGATCCCGTAACAGGAGTAGAGAAAGTAACAACGGTTCAAACTATTCTTGACCAGTTGCTACCCGGTATTGCCCCGCTATTGCTGACCTTTGGCTGTATGTGGCTATTACGGAAAAAAGTAAACCCTCTATGGATCATTATTGGTTTCTTCGTAATCGGCATCATTGGTTATCATTTCGGTTTTCTGAGCTTAGTTAAATAGTTTTGTTAGAAAATTGATTTATTAAAAATATGGGGGAGGAAATTTTCTCCCCCGTTTATAAAAACAAGAGTTATCAGTTAGAAAATCAGAGGTGACAATGAGCCTGAATGACATCATATTGATGATTTCAATTTTATTAACGCTCGCTTTTGCTGTTTATGATGAAATTATCATCAACCATCTCAAAGGCAAGACTCTGTTAAACATAAAATTAAAAAGAAAACATCGAATTGATGCTTTAATATTTATCGTCTTAATTACTATCATTATTTACAATAACGTGGTAGCTCAAGGTACTCCACTAACGACTTATCTATTATCTTTTATCATTTTAGTAACAATATACCTTGGTTATATTCGCTCACCTAAACTCATATTCAAAGAAAAAGGCTTTTATTATTCCAACCGATTCTTTAATTATGACCAGATTAAAGCAATGAATTTATCTGAAGATGGTATTTTAATGATAGATTTTGAGTCAAATAAAATATATATTGCTGTAACAAAACCAGATGACTTAGAAAAAATTTATCAATTCCTGCTGAATAACAAATAACCCTTCCCTGATTCATATTAATATTAAATAAGGCTGCAACACTATATCAGCCTTATTTTCCACAAAAAATATAATGATAATTATTTTCAATTCATTATTTAACATATAGTAAAATATTTTTGCCTTTTATGCCAAATATGATATTGTCCACCCCAGTCATTGGGGAGTAGCCTGTTCCAGAAGACTTCTGGAAAATTCGTATCAACATACTCGTTTGCATAAAACGTGGTACGAATGCCAAATCGGTTGGCAAGACCATAGACACATAACATCACCATTGGTTGGGGGTGATTTATGTGTATGTGGAATCACCCAGCCAAGGTTATTTTAATGAATCTCTATACAACTCTTATTCTCGCATTAGCTCTATCCATGGATGCCTTCGCTGCTGCCGTAAGTAAAGGAGCAGCTCTGCGTCGCCCACATCTACGTGAAGCAATCCGTACTGGTCTTATTTTTGGTCTGGTTGAAGCCTGTACTCCTTTAATTGGCTGGTCTTTGGGGCTTTATACCAGCCAATATATTATGGAATGGGATCATTGGGTGGCATTCTCATTATTGTTTATCCTTGGTTGTCGGATGATTATCGAAAGTTTCAAACGTGAGCCGGAAACCACGGTTAAATCTATTCTCCCCCGTCGTTATAGTTCATTAACATTAATATTTACTGCCATTGCAACCAGTCTGGATGCAATGGCAATTGGTGTTGGTCTCGCCTTCTTACAGGTAAATATATTACATACTGCAATGGTCATCGGAATGATGACAATGATTATGGCTACTCTGGGAATGCTGATTGGACGCTATATCGGGCCATTATTAGGTAAACGTGCAGAGCTTATAGGTGGATTAGTATTAATTGCGATTGGTTTTAATATATTATTTGAGCATCTAAAATTATTTATGTATGCCTCTTGATTCCTCCCTGCATCATTCCCCACTGGCAAGTGCAAGTCTGCACTGCAGATAAATGCTACGGACGTCGTTGACATCGACGTTCGTTCTATATTACAGATGTAATCAAGTGACAGAGACTTTCTGTCATATCCGTTTACACAGTGCCCAAATACCTTCCACAGATTACTTCGCTATCGGGTTGCAATACTTAGTCATTATATATCTCTAACTCTCACATTCATTGAATATAATATTTCACTTTGACTCATCATATTATAATTTCGATCCAAAGTAGCCAAACTAATTATTCCCAAGAGCATAATTTATTACTAAGAAATATTTTCATTATCAGAAATCGCCTTTACATAATACAAAATAGCTCAGGAGTTATTATGCATAAATCAGAATCAGCGACAGAAGTAACCAACATAACCACCAGTGATAATCCTTGGGATAATGTCGATCATGTTACATCGATTGTCATTGGTGCGGGTACAAGTGCTTTGTTGTAACGGGTAGTTATGTTAAAGGAGATGCGTGGGGTCGAGGTATATCGGTTGAAATTAGATCAAAAGAAGAGTTTTTAATTGTTGTTCACGACTCGGCTGGACATTGGTCATATGCACAGGTGCAATATATAGCTATCGGATATTAGTCCTACAGAGATGCATTCCATCCGCTCGAATTGAGATAGCATTATATTGATTCGGGTTCGTAGCCTATAAGTGTGTGAAATTGATGAGAAAGATTAGATTATCAGTGCGTTGCAAGGCACTGGCAGGGAGATGGTAGGGGCTTAAGGATAATCCCCCGGATCACGGGGGATTATTTTGTTAAAACTGACAAACAAGAGCTGTATCAAGGCAATTTCGTTGATAATCATCCCAAAAACCCGGAGGATAATTCTCAATATCGCTTTTTAACAGCATTGGTTTTTGCCATATAAATTGTTTGAACCCTGCCTTTTGGATCGCTGCTTGATATTGTTCACGGCTCCAACAATACACAGTACAAGGGCTGGGTGGTGTGGTAAGAAATTCAGCTCTCAGCAGAGTTGTGTCTTTCACGGGCTCTTCACTCAGAATTTTTATACAATAATTTTCATAATTCCCTTTTTCTAATCGATAATCAGGTTCAACGGTATAAGCAATCAATTTACCGGAAGGCTTGAGGTGAGCGGCAATAACACGGAACATAGTTTCAAGATCTTCAATAGATTCTGCATGGCAGAATAGCCAGGCTGCGTTGACTATATCAAATTTGCCAAATGACTCCATCTTGCAGACATCACTTACGTGAAATTCGATATCGTCACCGTATTGTTGTGATTTGCTTTTCGCAATGGCTATCATGTTATCTGATATATCGACTCCAATGACTTTTGAAGCGCCACGATTCCTGTATTCTCGACTAAAGAGACCATATCCACAGGCTAAATCTAACACGGATTTCCCTTGTATATCCCCCGCCAGATTGAAGATGGTTCTGATTTCTACTTTGATATGGGCGGCAGTATCTGAAAAGCTCTCGTAAAGATGTGCAATAGGGTCATATAAAGTGTCATCTTTCATGTTTTTTATCCTTAGCTAAAGGCCAAAGTATTTTATTTATTGAAGAGGTATATTATTTAGTATGAATTTAATAATTACTGAAAGTCTTTCTCTTTTATATATTAATATGTCAATGATGAATTAGATATTATTTTTTATGTTGGTTAATTTTCGGATAAATATGAAGAAGTCAATAAATATAAAACGCCTATGATATGTTTTGTGGAAACTATCATTCCTGTAATGATTAAGTAAAATGCTTCTTTTAATAAGCTGGTAAATGCAGACCCTGAATATGAATGCCAGAATGTTTACAAAACTGATTGAGCATATGTGTTTTTCTTTTGGAAATCGTGACACTTGCATAATGTCCAGAGCAGGCCCACTAGGGTGAAGAGTGACGCCAAAACAAAGAGAGAAGTGTAATTCACTTTAGTGACTATTATCCCACCTGGTATTGAACAGATGATAGCAATACTTATAGGCACTGTTGCAAATAGCCGATGGTAGTAAAATAGGCTCCCATTTTTCCGAAGGAGCGGCGTATGAATCCTTTTCATGGTCATGTATTAAATAGTTAGATTGAATATCAAAAATAGTACTCACGCTCAATAAAAGTCCCTATCACCTTATCGTGCATTTCTTCGGATTTTGAATAACTGATAGTTTTTCTATTCAGTCTTTTTACTCGAGTACGCTGAGTAAACGTCTTTCCAGTCAGGTGATCTTCCTCGGGAAGGTTATCATAAACAACATAATCATCTGTGCAGTAAAACCGAATATTAAAGGGCGATAAGAGAGCAAGTAGCTTGTCTAACGTTTTTCTACTGCGATCGCCAAAAACATGGGCCACTATCCGTTTTAGGCGGGGCTTCCAAGCATACCAAAGCCAGCGTTGATTTTTCTTGTTCCCCACAAATGACCATTGCTCGTCTATTTCACCGATAAGCTGAATGTTATTTCCATCAAGGGGCAGCGTCGTTACGTTTCGGGGCGTGAGGTTTTTAACGTTTTCATGACGGTGGCTGTTGCGACTTTCAGGATTCGAGCGGTGTCACGAATTCCCCCGTTATTCATCGCTATGTCGACAATCTGCTCTTTAACGCCGGGTTTGCAGGCTTGATAAGTGTATTCCAACTGAAAAACCTTACAGCAGGTATAGCAACGATAACGAGGATGTCCGCCATTCCCTTTTCCATGTCCTTTGACCTGTTCTGATTTGTGACAATAACGGCAATAGACGTCAACTTTGACCATGCTTTACCCTTAAAAGGCGGGAAGCATATCACAACAACTAACTATTTAATACATGACCATATATCAATCAAAAAAACGAACTGTTGAAGGAAAATAAATTAAATATGACGATAAACTTTCAGTGTAAAATCAACTTCACACTTAAATGATTGCTTAGCCATCAAATTGCATTTGACCTCTTCAGAAGCCCGCCAGGCAAACGGCGTCATCTGTAATAAATGATAGGATTGCTCCCCATCCAATCGCATTTCATACGCCAGAGTTTCCGCCGAAACTAACTCGAAACCTTCCAGTTGTTCAGTATTCTCAGGATGCAGATGAACTTCCTGATAGATTAATTCTTTCAATTGATATAAATGACGCGGGCCAGGTGTAACAGTCAGGACAATTCCTTCTGATTTTACTACTCTGGATAATTCCGCCGCTTTGCAAGGAGCATAAATTCGCAAAATCCCATCAAGGGAGCTATCCGCAAACGGTAATTGATGGCTGGATGCCACACAAAAGCTGACATCCGGGTAACGTTTAGCACCATAACGAACGGCGATTTTCGCCACATCCAAGCCATACACAGTAATATGCCGTTTAAGGTTCAACGCCTTTTGTACCGATGCAGTGTAATAACCTTCTCCGCAACCAATATCCAGCAATGCCTCAGCTCGTTCAGGTAAAAGACGATCAAATAATTCAATGACTTTTTGTTGTAGTGTCTGATAATAACCTGCTTGTAAAAACGCCCTTCTCGCCTGCATCATCTCAACACTATCACCCGGTTCTTTTGAACGTTTATGCTGAACTGGTAGCAAGTTAACATAACCTTCTTTTGCACAATCAAACTGATGATTCTTTTCACAGCGCCATTGGTGATGAGAAAACAACAGTGGCAAATGACATAACGGGCATTGATAAGACATAACATTCCGATGGGATAAAAGACAGAACAAGAACCTACTATACCATGTTTCGTTTAGCATGTTTTTATAAAACCAGGGTGATATCGGATTGACTGCTAAGATTTCATTAGCTGAAGGAATGAAGGTAATTAAAACAGAGAGAAAAGAATATGTATCGGGTAAATACGATTGTGAAATATGGGAATTAACCAAGGAAGATTGGTGTAACCGACAAGAGATCACACCTCAGTGAGAGCAGTTAACTCTGCTCCCTTTGCTGAGGAAATTGGGCTTGCAAAAAAGGCAATAATAATAAGCCAATCATGACAGCACAAACAGAAATAGTAATAAATAAGCCTGTCCAATGGTAATTTTCTAAAATAATCGCAAAAGGATAGCCACCAAGTGCTGCACCAGTATAAGCAAAAAGGCCAACAAATCCTGTTGCTGTACCGGCAGAATTTTTATGCGAACACTCTGCTGCTGCCATACCAATCAATAATTGTGGACCAAAAACAAAAAAACCAATGGCAAAAAAACCGAACGATTGGAACACTAAATCGGTCACGGGCATCAACCATAAAGCTGCCACTGATAAAAAAATCCCTATTGAAAACATTAAATTAATAGGACTACGATTGCCGCCGAACAACTTATCGGAACCCCAACCAGCAACCAATGAACCCATAAATCCTCCAACCTCAAAAAGTGACACGACAAAATTTGCACTCACTAAATCATAATGATGATATTCAGTCAGATAAAGATTTCCCCAATCGTTGATAACCGTGCGAACGATGTAAACCAACACATAGCTACAGGAAAGTAACCAAATGTATTTATTGCGGAAAACGTAGGTCCTCAATATTTCTCTGGTACTTAACCCTTTCCCCTGATTCTCATGCTTTTTTTCCAAAAAATCATTACGATACTGACCAATAGTCGGCAATCCCATTGAAGTCGGTTTATCACGTAATCGCCAGCACAGTAATATTCCACCCAAGATCCCCAGACAACCCGGCACAATAAACCCTTCCCGCCAACTAAAATTCCAGGTCAAATAACCAACAAAAAGTGCAACTAATGCGCTTCCAACATGATGCGAAGTATTCCATAGTGCCCACCAAAACCCGCGTTCTGAACGTGAATACCAAGTAGTGAGTAATTTAACACATGAGGGAGAAGCCCATCCCTGAAACCAGGCATTCAATATCCATAGACAGGTAAACATAACTATGGAGCTAGACAGACCGAAAAAAATATTAATAATTCCTGTCGCAATAAGTCCAATTCCCATAAAGTAACGCGTATTAGAACAATCAGAGAGAATACCAGAAATAAACTTAGAACAGCCGTAGGTAATATAAAACAACGTGCCAATCAAGCCGATCTCACCTTTATCAAGACCCAAATCACTAATCATGGCAGGCATGGCATAATTGAAACTTTTACGGGTGAAGTAAAACAGTGCATAACCCACATACAGGCTCAACATAATATGAAAACGCCAGTAACAATATTGTTCCCGGATTTCTACAGCAGACAAATTAGTTGGATTTATTGGCTTAGGTTGAGAAAAAACTATCATGACCATTTCTTAAAGTTTGGGCAAAATGATCGATAAATCCGTACCAGTGCGAGTCGAATCATCCTGCTGTTTTTCGCTATGAATTGAGAAATTACCACCGAGTGCCTGTACACGTTCACGCATACCGCGTAAGCCAAATCCCTTCGTATGATCTTCTATTTTACAGCCAATACCATTGTCTTTGATCAATAAACGGATCATTTCTTTAATGGAGAAATGCAATTTAATACTGTCGGCTTGGGAATACTTTAGCGCATTATTCAATGCTTCCTGACAAAGACGATATAACGTAGCTTTCGTCGCATCACTTAATTGTTCTATAACGGTATCGGAGTCAACCTCCCATTGAATTTCGACTGATATTCCCAGAGCTTCAAATTCCATATCCCGTAACAATTGTTCAATAGCTTCTTTCAGTCCTAAATCATCAAGTATCTTAGGACGTAAGCGGCTCAATAACATTTTAGTGGTATCATAAATATTAAGGGATAATAATTCGATGGTCTTGGCACAATTAACAATAGTTGAAGTTACCTCAACACGTTGAATAATATTTGCTTGTGTGCGAATAGCTGTAATATTTTGACCTATTTCATCATGCAGCTCTCTGGCAATCTCTCGTCTCACCGATTCCTCTGCTTTCACCAATTGGCGTGACAAACTGTGATTACGATGCAACTCTCTCTTTAACTGTGTATTGAGATCACGCTGACGCTGAACCGCCATACCAAGCAGTATTCCTGTCAAAGTTTGCGCCAAAAGTGATAACAGCAAATCGGTAATTTCCATATTGGAAACATCACCACGGGCGGCAATTAACGCAACACTGTTAAGTAAAGTACCGAGCAAAGCCCCCTGCCAACCATACCGAAAGGCCAGCAAAATAATCGGAATTGCGAGACAAAACGGCGCAAAGTAATGTAACTCACTGGGTATCCAGATTTGAAGAAAGATGTTCAATATAAATAGCAGACTATAAAAAACTATCTGATTCCAATGAAAACGAATTGGATAAGCAAGGATATTGGCAGTCAACGGTAACCAGACATTCTGGAATAAATAGTGCCAGACTAGGTAACACAAAGGAACCAACATGACACCTCCAGTTAAGCTCACCAGAAGTGCGATAGTTAAAGCCGGATTATGGCTAATAACGGACATAACATTAATGATTGAAGTCACTACAATCACAAGTGCCATAACAGCCAATCGTTGCCATTGATTACCCCGGTAATAACGGCCGGCAATCCAAACAATAGGAAGGCTCACTACGCTGGCAGTTAACACGGTAAGCCATTGAAGCTGCCCAATTAACAGAGCCAAACCAATAGTAAGTAGCCATTCTGTACCATATAATGCCGGTAAATACCGTTTGGGAATATGCAAAGCGATGCCAAGACGCAGAGCAAATGGAAAAAATAAAATAGCCAGCTCTAAATCATGAACAAAATAGTAGGCTATCACCCACAAACAGAACCACCAGCAAGAAAACAATAACCCGCCGCAAAACGAATTGATCAGGTATCGATACATTAGAGATCATTAGAAGCAAAATAATTCGCTAAACCCACGTTATTTGTCACACCCAATTTACTCATCGCATTCGCCCGATGAACATGGATCGTTTTATGACTCAAGCCTAACTCAACCGCCACCTCTTTAACGTCCATCCCTCTGGCAAGCATTTCAGCTACTTGCCTTTCCCTCTTAGTTAAATGTTGCAGCGAAGCGGGATTATTTTTTGATGAGGTCAATTTAAGCACAATATCCGGTGTGAAATAGCAACCATTATTCGCAATGGTACGTACAGCCTGTACCAATTCATCCGGGCTACAACGTTTACTGAGATAACTACGAGCTCCCGCCTTTAACGCACTTTCCACCATTGTGACTGAATCGTGGACACTCAGCATTATGCAGCCAATACCGGAAGGAACATCTCGCAATAATGAAAGCCCACTTTCCTCTGCCATTGAGATATCAAGAATACAGACCATTGCTCCCGATCCAGGAAGCCCATGCCTTGCTTCGGCACATGAACTGAATTCACCAACAACCTTGATATCAGGTTCTAAACTCAATAACTGGGCAAAACCAGAACGTACCACTACATGGTCATCGACTAATGCTACTTTAATCATCGTTATTTATTATCAGATCAGAAAAACCACATAAATTACTCTCATTAATATAGCTGTGCAATAAACTGGGAACGGATACGTTTCGCCCAAAGACGCTACTGTGGATGAAACAGTAGCGTCAGAACATCTTCTATAGAATTTACTGTAATTTTCTGCTACTTCGGATTTTTCGCTCTTCAGCTATGGCAACAAAAACAAGTAAACCGATACAAATAAATGCAGAAATATCAAGTGCGGCAAAAGTGCCTTTCCATCCCGTTAAACCAAAAATAGGCACACCATCAGCAATCATCCCCAGGCCCAATTTAGCAAAGCTGTCACCGATTAAATATGCAAAAGTACCTTTAACACCATCTGCAACACTGATTGCCTTTTTCGGTACAAAGCCAACGGCTGCCACACCAATCAACAATTGTGGGCCAAATACCAAAAAACCAAGTACAAACAGGGAGCCTAAATACATAAATTCACTGGTTGCATGTTGATAGAATTCAAGACTGACAATGATTAAGCCTAATGAAATACATGCGACCAGAGCACGACGACCATTTGCTAAATCTGATAAATAACCCCACATTAGCGTTCCCACTAACGCGCCGACTTCAAACATGGTAAAACCAGAAATCGCAATCTCTTTTGAGTGCCCTAACTCCTGATATGCATATACCGTTGACCATTGGTCAATACCAATCCGCACGATATAAAGAAAAATATTGGCAAAGCAGAGAAGCCAAATCACCTGGTTTTTCAGGACATATTCAACAAAGATCTCACGCTTGGTCATTTTGTTTTCTTCTGCCGCAATATCTTCTTCGCTGACCTTCTCACCAAACAATTCTTCAACTTTACCCAAACCGTAACTTTCCGGTGAGTCGCTACCGTAACGTAAGCCAATAAAACCGATGATCAACGCAATGATAGAAGGGAAAATAAACATCCCTATCACGTGACCGTCAAACAAATAGTTAGCCCCAAACAATGCAACCCCCGCAGCGCCTGCACCACCAACATTATGTGACATATTCCACAGCCCAAGATAAGTTCCGCGCTTACTGCGGGGTGTCCATTTGGTAATGGTGGAATAGCTTGCCGGACCTCCTATACTCTGAAAAAAACCACTCAAAGCATAGAATGCTACCATCAAGAAAACACTGATGCCTGAACTGCCCATACTCATACTGAAACCAAGCATAGCAAGACCAGACAAGATCAACATAAATGGCAAGAATTGCTTGGTATTCTTTCCATCAGCATAGTAAGCGACTAAGGTTTTACCAACACCATATGTAATAGAAAAACCCAACCCTATCAGACCAAGCTGTGTCATCGACAAACCATAAGTGGAAACCATATCATTCTGGGCAATATTAAAGTTCTTTCGCACCAGGTACATAGCCATATAACCAATAAAAACCACCAAATACGACTGTATAAAGGGCTTAAACCACATTTTGCGGCGTACTTCGATTGGTAAATCCAACGTCGGTTGACGGACTTGTTCAAGAATTTTAAGCATGTGAAATCCTCAGATAACCACGATAAAAAGAGCCTTTTTAATGCAAGTAGAAATTCAAAAAGGTGGATCGCTGAAACGCGAAATTCTTCGTAGGAATTGTTATTACCGACAGTGTAGGGAAGTGATAAAAAGTTGGATTGAGCTATAGTCTTAGTTTAACTAGGAATATTTCCTAGTTTTAGGTTTTTCTACTGTAAAGCGTGAAAAAAGTCACAATCTCTGCCAGGTAAGGAGTGATGGTAAATACTGAAAAGTGCGGTCCAGAAAACAAGTTATTAATTCTTATCTGACCAACGCCATAAAGGTTCTTCCAGAATATTTATATCAGTAACATGGGTTTCACCAAGTTGCTTTTTGAGTTGAATAGATTGACAGTGTGAAGATTGCTTTAGTGCTGCAATCAAAACTGGTGAATGTGAAATAACCCATACCTGTGTTTGACTGGATGCCTTTATAATCAATTTAGCTAATGAAGGCAAAAGTTCTGGATGGAGACTGGTTTCTGGTTCGTTCAATACCATCATTGACGGTGGACGTGGAGTCAGTAATGCCGCGATCCACAATAAATAACGCAATGTTCCGTCTGACAATTCCGCACCAGAAAGAGGACGCATTAAACCATGTTGCTGAAACTGTATAGTAAACAGTCCTTCTGTGGAACGAGAAATTGCTACCGAAGCGCCTGGGAAAGCATCATCAACGGACTCATCCAGTAATTGTGTGTCACCAATTTCACGAATTGTTTGCAACGCAGCAGCCAGATCACGTCCATCATGATGCAATACAGGAGTTCGTGTTCCAACCTGTGCTTTACGAGCCGGAGCATCGCTATCAGTACGGAAATGATCATAGAAACGCCAACCACGAATAAATTCGCGCATGTGAAAAACTTCCGGGGCAGTTAAAGGATCAGCCAGTTGATCAAACATACTGGTAAAATTGTTAATGTGTTCTGAAGCGATTTGCCATCTTCGCCCTTCCCGAACCCGGATGATCGAACCTTTGCGCTCGACCAGTAAACCAGCCGGGTGATAGCATTCTCCACCCCAAATGCCCTCTTGTTTAATTTCAGGATCTAACGCAAAAGCAGACTGTGACGGTTCAGGCAAACCGAGGGAAATAGAATAACCAAATGAATCTGTCGCAAACCCGAGGCGTAATCGCTTTACCTCTTTTCTCACTCCTCCCTGCATTGCTCCTCCCGCACGTGCTATTCTCGAAAAAGTTTCCGGCCCTGCCCAAAATGCAGAATCCAGCCCACCTTCAAGTGCCAGAGAATTAACAACACCGCCTTGTGCTGTCTCAGATAGTAAGCGCAGCGCACGGTATAAATTAGATTTACCGCTACCGTTTGCTCCTGTAATCACATTAAGGGGACCAAGTGCGATGCGAAGATCGCGAATAGAACGATAATTATTGATAGCTAGTGTTGAAATCATAGTGTTCCAAATGCAAATTATTGGGGGAAATTCACCATATCAGATTTCAACCGCTGTGTATGAGAGCCAGTCAGTATAAGTTTACGATAATCAGTTGAAGGCATAATATCCATAATGATCCTGATCGCTCTAATCGAGGTTCGTTTATTTTTGATTATCCAACATTTTTCTATACTGTTCTATTTGATCTTTGTTTTCTGCTGCAAACTTTTTCCACTTTGGATTATTTGCTTGTTGCAAGCAATATATATCAATTTTCTTACAAATAGAGAAGTTGTTAGTTGATAAACTAACTAATTTTGTTAACGCTACTATAGCAACAACTTTTTTATTAGATTCATCCCTATCACCATTAATTGCCTTATTAATTTGGAATACCAGAGATTGGGTTACTTGCTCTTTCGCGCTGCGTTCTGGTATACAATCCTCTACAACAGGCTCACCAACGACCGTCCCAACCACTTCACATGCTAGGGTGATCTTTTGCCCTTTGTGTAACTCAAGGGCATAATCTTGAAAGTTATTACCTAATGCTGCGTGCACAGTATCTAAGAAACTGCCAGCACTTAATGCAATAAATGACTTACCATCAGAAGGATAATTATTTATACTTTTAACCTTTCCAGAAATAATGACTTTTTTATATTTTAATTCTCTGTTTGCTCTTACTTCATTCTCATAATATTTTTTGTATAAGTCTCTTACAGTTATGTATTTACATTCATAATTACCGGATACCTTACCGCCAGAAAATAACTTATTGACATCATTATCAACCAAAGATTTCGCAAACTTCGCTTCATTCTCAGTAAAAGGAATAATTTTACTGCTTGCCAAAGCCATTTGCCAAAATAACAAAGAGGCAATAACAATACCTGTTAACATCACTTTTTTATTCATAATAAACTACCTAATGTGAATATGATAAAGTCCATTTTTTGGGTGGGATTTAATTCACATTACATTGAATGATAGTCGCTGTAAAATATAATATTTAATTATTATTATCACTATATACGTTATTGTTAACTAACAAAGCACATAGAAAAAATGCATGAATCAATAATGAGGTCTTTTTTAACGTCTCACATAGCCTCTGACTATAACGATATTTTGCCACCCTGCTATAAAGCATTTTACGATACCGACAAAAATAACATGCTGGTATGGTGTGATTTGGTGAGACATGGAGATGAAAAGACCCTGAAATCAGGGTCTTAATTAGAGAATCATGGTGGTTTGGTGATTATTCCCACTCGATTGTTGCTGGTGGTTTACCGCTGATATCATAAACAACTCGCGATATGCCATTGACCTCATTAATGATACGGTTTGATACGCGACCCAGGAAATCATATGGTAGATGTGCCCAATGCGCGGTCATAAAGTCAATGGTTTCTACTGCACGCAGAGATACAACCCAGTCATATTTACGGCCATCTCCCATTACGCCAACAGAACGAACTGGCAGGAATACGGTGAATGCCTGACTGACTTTATTATACAGATCCGCCTTATGCAGTTCTTCAATAAAGATAGCATCAGCACGACGCAGCAAGTCACAGTATTCTTTTTTTACTTCACCCAATACGCGAACACCAAGACCTGGCCCTGGGAATGGGTGGCGATACAGCATGTCATATGGCAGGCCCAGTTCCAAGCCAATGCGACGAACTTCGTCTTTAAATAGCTCTTTCAGTGGCTCAACCAGACCCAGTGTCATATCTTCCGGCAAACCACCTACATTGTGGTGAGATTTGATCACATGCGCGTTACCCGTCGCAGAAGCCGCAGATTCAATAACGTCTGGATAAATCGTGCCTTGTGCCAGCCACTTGACCTGAGTTTGTTTTGCAGCTTCTTCGTCAAATAGATCAATAAACACGTGACCAATAGTTTTACGTTTAGCTTCAGGATCATCAATGCCCGCCAGCGCAGAAAGGAAGCGATCTTCCGCTTTAACATGGACAATGTTCAGGTCAAATTTACCCGCAAACATTTCCATAACCTGATCTGCTTCATTCAGACGCAGCAGTCCGTTGTCTACAAATACACAAGTCAGACGCTTACCAATTGCGCGGTTCAGCAACAGTGCAGTTACAGAAGAATCAACACCACCAGACAGCGCCAGAATAACGTGATCATCGCCAATCTGTGCACGCAGACGTTCTACGATATCATTAATAATGGAAGCGGGCGTCCACAGCGCTTCACATTGACAAATATCCAGCACAAAACGTTTCAGGATATTCAAGCCTTGATGAGTATGAGTCACTTCCGGATGGAATTGCACACCATAAAAACGTTTTTTATCATTTGCTATGATAGCAAATGGGCAGCTATCCGTGCTGGCTACAGTTGTGAAACCTTCGGGAATAGCTGTTACTTTATCACCATGGCTCATCCACACATCCAGTACTGGCGTACCTGATTCATTCAGTGCATCCTGAATACCACGGAACAACTCACTGTCACCGTTGATCTCAACCTGAGCATAACCGAACTCACGCTCATTAGAATCAGAAACTTCTCCACCCAGTTGCATGGACATGGTTTGCATACCATAGCAAATCCCCAATACTGGCACGCCTGCGTTGAAGACATACTCTGGTGCACGTGGACTGTCATTTTCAGTTGTGCTTTCCGGGCCACCAGAAAGGATAATACCGTTCGGGTTAAATGCGCGGATTTGTTCTTCAGTGACATTCCATGTCCAAAGTTCACAATAAACACCAAGTTCACGAATACGGCGGGCAATTAGCTGCGTATATTGCGAGCCAAAATCAAGGATCAGAATGCGATGTTGATGGATATTAGTTGTCATTCGAGGTGAATTCCCAAAACAAGTGGCAATTAAAAAAATAAAAGTCAGTGACCCGCAATTGCGGGTCACCTTAATAAATAAATTACAAACCTAAACGATAGTTCGGTGATTCTTTGATAATAGTCACGTCATGGACGTGGCTTTCCTGAATACCGGCACCACTGATGCGAACAAATTCTGCTTTAGTTCTCAGTTCACCAATCGTGGCACAACCCGTCAATCCCATGCAGGATCGCAAACCACCCATTTGCTGGTGAACGATATTCTTCAGCAGTCCTTTATAAGCAACACGGCCTTCGATACCTTCTGGCACCAATTTGTCAGCCGCATTATCGGTCTGAAAGTAACGATCAGAAGAGCCTTTGGACATCGCACCCAAAGAACCCATTCCGCGATAAGATTTGAATGAACGGCCCTGGTAAAGTTCGATTTCACCCGGAGATTCTTCTGTACCAGCCAGCATTGAACCTACCATCACACAAGATGCACCCGCAGCAATGGCTTTGGCAATGTCACCTGAGAAACGGATACCACCGTCAGCAATTACTGGAATTCCAATTCCTTCCAGTGCTTCCACTGCATCAGCGATTGCAGTAATTTGCGGAACACCAACACCAGTAACGATACGAGTAGTACAGATAGAGCCTGGGCCAATACCTACTTTAACTGCGTTCACACCTGCTTCCACCAGCGCTTTGGCACCTTCACCAGTCGCTACGTTACCACCAATAATTTGCAGATTAGGATACTTGGCACGAGTTTCGCGGATACGTTGCAAAACACCTTCTGAATGACCATGGGATGAGTCAATCAACAGCACGTCTACACCCGCAGCAACCAGTGCATCAACACGCTCTTCGTTGCCCGCACCGGCACCAACCGCAGCACCAACCCGCAGACGACCTTGTTCATCTTTACAGGCATTCGGTTTACGTTCTGCTTTCTGGAAATCTTTCACAGTAATCATGCCGAGCAAATGGAAGCTGTCATCAACAACCAACGCTTTTTCAACACGCTTTTCGTGCATTTTCTGCAATACTACTTCGCGAGCTTCACCTTCTTTTACAGTCACCAAACGCTCTTTTGGCGTCATAACTGCTGTAACAGGCAGATCCAAGTCAGTCACAAAACGGACATCACGACCAGTAATGATACCCACCAACTCATTCGCTTCTGTCACTACCGGGTAACCTGCGAAACCATTACGTTCAGTCAGTTCATTGACTGCACGTAATGTCGTTTGTGGTGTTACAGCTACAGGATTGGTTACAACACCACTTTCATGCTTTTTCACGCGACTGACTTCTTCAGCCTGACGCTCGATAGACATGTTTTTATGAATGAAGCCAATTCCCCCTTCCTGTGCAAGTGCAATAGCCAGAGCAGATTCCGTCACGGTATCCATTGCCGCAGAGAGCATAGGCACGTTCAGGCGAATAGTAGATGTTAATTGTGTGGATAGATCTGCTGTATTAGGCAGAATTGTAGAGTGGGCAGGAACCAACAAAACGTCGTCAAAAGTTAATGCTTCTTTTTTAATTCGTAACATGGGCAATATCTCACCAAACTATGTGGCAATAAGGGATAAAATATTGCCGCGGCATTATACAGGCCGTAATCGGCCGCCTCCAGCATTTTCTGAAAAAATTTCTTGATTAGTGATTATGAGTAGTTATTATCAGTCAATTAAGTCCTTGTTTTAAAATTTGATCTAGCTCACATGTCACTGCCAACCAACACTGGAGTTTTTTCTGTTAGTCGTCTGAATCAGACGGTCCGTCAGCTATTGGAGCTGGAAATGGGTAGAATTTGGCTAAGTGCTGAAATTTCTAACTTTTCCCAACCTTCATCCGGGCACTGGTATTTCACGCTGAAAGATGAGCGGGCGCAAATCCGGGCAGCTATGTTCCGTAGTTACAATCTACGGGCGGCATTCCGACCACAAAATGGTCAGCAAGTATTAGTCAGAGCACAAATCACCCTGTATGAGCCACGTGGTGATTATCAGTTGATAGTAGAAAGCATCCAACCTGCTGGTGACGGGTTACTGCAACAGCAATTTGAAGTATTGAAACAAAAACTCTCCACAGAAGGATTGTTCGAGCAGATCTATAAAAAACCACTACCCTCGCCAGCTAAACGCCTTGGAGTGATCACTTCAGCCAGTGGCGCAGCATTGCACGATATTCTGAATATTCTGAAACGTCGTGATCCTTCTTTGCCCATTATTATTTATCCGACTGCGGTTCAGGGGGCAGAAGCTCCATTGCAGATTATTCGGGCTATTGAGCTGGCAAATACCCGACAAGAATGTGATGTTTTGATTGTCGGGCGTGGTGGCGGTTCGTTGGAGGATTTGTGGTGTTTCAATGACGAACAGGTAGCACGTGCGATATTTCAGAGCCAAATTCCTATCGTCAGTGCGGTTGGACATGAAATCGATGTCACAATTGCAGATTTTGTGGCTGATTTGCGTGCTCCCACTCCTTCTGCGGCGGCAGAATTGGTTAGCCGTAATCAAATTGAATTGTTGAGGCAAGTTCAGTCCCTGCAACAACGTCTCGAAATGGCGATGGATTACTTTTTTGCCCAAAAGCAGCGGATTTTTAATGGATTACAACATCGGCTCCAACAACAACGGCCTGATTTGCGGTTGGCACGTCAACAGAATCGTTTATCTGAATTACGTCAAAAATTGGTCGATGGTTTATTACGTTGCCTGAAACAGAATTCAATTTCCTATGAAAAATTAAATAAAAGACTGTTACAAAATAGCCCTGAGCAAGAGATCCGGCATTATAGCCAACATATTCAACAATATGATTTTCGGCTAAGACAGGCAATAGAACGACAATTATCTCGTTATAAAGAGAGATTTGCGGTTTCCTGTTCACACATGGAGGCCGTAAGCCCGTTAGCAACGTTGAGTCGTGGTTATAGTATCAGTGAAACCCCAGATGGGAAGTTGTTGAAGCAGGTTAAACAGGTCAAAGTTGGGGATTCGCTGAAAACCCGGTTGCAGGATGGCTGGGTTGAGAGTCAGGTGACGTTGGTGAAAAAAACCAGCAAAAGAAAAAAATAAATTCGGATAATTTTAATCTAATGAGGGGCTTATTGTTAATAATAAGCCCCTGTTTGTTTTTTTACTTTATCACTTGATGAATGATATTCTTATTCTACACTTAATTACATAATGTAATTATTCAAATAGGTAATAACTATATTAGTTGGAACAAGCACAATTTGGTCATGTATTAAATAGTTAGTTATTGTGATATGCTTCCCGAGGAAGATCACCTGACTGGAAAGACATTTACTCAGCGTACTCGAGTAAAAAGACTGAATAGAAAAACTATCAGTTATTCAAAATCCGAAGAAATGCACGATAAGGTGATAGAGACTTTTATTGAGCGTGAGTACCATTTTTGATATTCAATCTAACTATTTAATACATGACCCCACTTTGCAGGCTCCCAATATTGTACCTGAGAATCATGTAAACCCGTTGTCACTAATAAATGAGGGTAACGCTGGTGTTTAATATTATCGTAAGGGCTATAAGCTTTAATACGGAAATAAACTTCCTTATTATTTGGATTATCCCTCTCGTCATATTCACCTGTCGTTAAAGGAATAGATGGATCAAGCATGGTAGTCGCAGCATCAACAAAAGGAACTTTAGCGATCATACCACGGTATAACTCCGGTGCCTGATTAATCACCGCACCCATCAGTAAGCCGCCTGCACTGCCACCTTCCGCATAAACACGCTTACTGTCACCATATCCATCAGCAATTAATGTCTTAGTCGCATCAATAAAATCGTGGAAACTGTTCATTTTATTTTCGAGCTTACCTTGCAGATACCAGTTCCGGCCTAAATCGCCACCACCACGTATGTGCACCAAAGCATAAACAAAACCACGATCCTTTTTGTTAGCACGGCTTTTTTGGTTCTTGGTGAAAACACCGTTTTATACTGTGACATGCCATTCGTCCTATTTTTTATTGTTATTGAGATAAAGTGAAATCAATTGGCAATTCAACTGTAACACTGCCATTGGTTAAAATAACATCAGGTGGAGCCGGTAAAGGCTGTGCCCTTTCCAATACAAGCCTTGCTTCCCTGTCAAGTGAGTTCGTCCCAGAACGTCTTACTAATTCACTGTCTATCACTGCACCAAATTGATTAACTGTGAATTTCACCATTGGACGCCCTGTCCGTTTTCTTCTCTGGGCATCCGCCGGATATCTTTTATAACGGTTTAAATGACCACTAACCTCAGCCTGCCAGACTGCTTTTGCATCAGCAACTGCATCCGAGTTACTTTCATAAGAGGCGGCTGTTCGGGAAGTAACATTATCCGCTGTGGTGCTACTGGTTGTTGGCGCTGAACTACTCTGGGATTTTTCACTTTCCTGCTCTTTTGCTTTCACTCGCTTAACAGGTTGGGCTTTTTTAGGTACATCCTGCTCTTTTTGTTTCTTCTTTGGCTTATGAACTAAAATCTGTGCTTCTTCATTCACCGCCAATTTGGGCATATTGATTTCATCAACCTTGCTTTCCTGCTGATGGCTGGCAACAGATAATAATTGTTCAATACCAATCGGCTGTTTTTCGACCTTATGTATTGCTTCTGTCTGTAGCGATACTTCCATCATAACCGCAGGTGGAGGCAAAAATTCCTCAAGATCAAGATCCTTCGGTTTATAAATCAACCATCCGACCAATAAGGCATGAAGTGTGATAGCAGCGAGAAAGGATTTTGTCACGTGACCAACGTGAGTGGTTTGATACGTTGTATACGTCAACATTTTTATAGCACATTATGTCAAAGATAAATTTAGAGAATGATAATTAATTGAATATATAAATGAAAACTATTTTTATTTATTAAAATCATCACATCCTTGTGATAGATACAACTAATTAGTTACATTACTGGGAACTTTGGGGGGTAAACCAGACAAAATCAGCATATTCGTTGTTCAAAGAGACGCCTTGTTCAGCAATAACAAGCACAACAATCCGTTCATTGGACGCTATTTTTTTCACATGCTGAGGTACTCCCATCGCTTTTACGGCGTGATACCCTCCCGCAAATAACAACGCTGGTGATGGTGCTTTAATCAATTGTTCTGCCATTCGCCGATCACGTAATTGCTGAATTTTGCTTATGGCAGAGAGATGTAGTTCATCTATATTTCCACCATGGGAATTTTTAATAGTTTCGTCAATACGTTTTTTAACATCATCAGAGACTAGTGAAGTTCTATCTCCAGCCCTGTAATTTTTGTATGCCTGATCGATTTCACTACGATCCAAGTTTGCTGCTAACAATGGATAAGGTGCTTTCATCAGCTCCACAACCAGCTTTCCATATAACTCCCAAGGCCAACCTTGCTGCCACGCTAATAGATTTTTAATGCGCTCGTCTCTGACCGTTGGATTTCCCTGCAACCAGCTTTTAACTTTGTTCACTTTCTCTTGCTGGTCTGGGTTAATCATTTCCAGTAATACAGAGCCATGAGGACGTTTTTGCTCAAGTTGCTGAACCAGCCATAACTCAATTTGATGGTGATAAGGATTATCGTGTTTTTCACCCACAATGACTCTGGAATAGGTTGCCAATTGTTCGAGCAATTCATCAGAAGTGATAGATTTGCCTGTGTTCATATCAAGCAAAACCCCTGATTGGGTTAATTCGCCGGGAAGAGATTGTTTTACTTCTTGAGAGTTATTTTGAGTGGTAGTCGGTGATGTTGTACAACTACCAAGCAGGAAAGCACATACTAAAAAAGTTGTTTTTATACAGGTAGATGTTTTCATTGATATTCATTATCACATTAAAAATTTCCCTGCATATTATAGATAATGAGAATCGTTTACAAATAAAAATACCCTGCCAGGCAAAGACCCGGCAGAGTTGCTTATTTATTCATCCCTGTTTATTACTTAAATTAGGATGCTAATACGAATGAGTTATAGAGGATCAGTTTGTGCTTCAACCACAGCCAATGCCACCATATTAACAATGCGACGAACAGAAGCGATTGGGGTCAGTACATGTACTGGCTTTGAGACTCCCATCAGTACCGGGCCAACAGTTACGCCATCCGAACCGGTAACACGTAATAGGTTATAACTGATACGTGCAGCTTCCATATTTGGCATAATCAACAGGTTAGCAGAACCTTTTAATGGACTGTCCGGCATGATGTCACGGCGAATACTTTCTACTAAGGCTGCATCACCATGCATTTCACCGTCAATTTCCAGTGACGGAGCCATTTGCTGTACCAGTTCCAGCGTCTTACGCATTTTTTGTGCAGAAGCACAATCAAAAGAACCAAAACTCGAACGCGATAATAAAGCAACCTTTGGTTCAATACCGAAGCGACGTACAGTTTCAGCCGCCATCAACGTGATTTCAGCCAGTTCCTCTGGAGTCGGATCTTCATTGACATAAGTGTCAGCAATAAAAGTATTCCCCATTGGCAACAATAAAGCATTCATTGCACCGGCTGTGCACGCCCCCTGACGGAAGCCAAAGACATCTTTTATAACTTGATAGTGTTCACCATAACTGCCAACCGTACCACAAATCAGACCATCCGCTTCACCACGATGTACCATGATGGCTCCGATCAATGTCGGATTACCAATAACAGCGCGGCGAGCCTGTTCCTGAGAAACACCACGGCGTTTCATCAGTTGGTAATATTCTTGCCAGTATTCTTTGAAGCGTGGATCATTTTCGTTGTTGACCACTTCAAAATCTTTACCGGCTTCAATATGAAGCCCTTGCTTTTTGATACGCATCTCAATGACACTTGGGCGACCAATCAGAATAGGGAATGCCAATCCGAGAGACACGAGTTCCTGAGTTGCATGCAGCACCCGAATATCTTCCCCTTCCGCCAATACAATGCGTTTTTTCTCTTTTTTCGCCTGAGCGAAAATCGGCTTCATAAATAAGTTGGTTTTGTAGACAAACTCATTCAGTTTTTCAATATAAGCGCCAAAATCAGTAATAGGACGTGTTGCAACACCGGAGTCCATCGCCGCTTTCGCTACAGCAGGCGCAATTTTTACAATCAACCGTGGATCAAACGGCTTTGGTATGATGTATTCAGGGCCAAAGAACAGATCCTGATCGCCATATGCAGAAGCAACTTCCTGACTCTGTTCAGCCAATGCCAGATCTGCAATTGCATGCACACAAGCCAGTTTCATCTCTTCATTAATGGTTGTTGCACCAACATCCAGTGCGCCACGGAAGATGAATGGGAAGCAGAGCACATTGTTAACCTGATTAGGATAATCAGAACGGCCAGTACAGAGAATTGCGTCGGGACGTACCGCTTTTGCTAGTGGTGGCAAGATCTCAGGTTCCGGATTTGCCAAAGCCATAATGAGTGGATCTTTCGCCATGGTTTTGACCATCTCTGGCGTCAGGACACCTGGCCCGGAACATCCGAGGAAAATATCAGTATCAGGAATTACGTCAGTGAGTGTGCGGCTACCGTTATCTTCAATAGCATAATTAGCTTTGGTTTTTTCCATGTTTTCTTCGCGACCACGATAGATAACACCTTTCGAGTCACAAACGACAATATTTTCACTCTTTAAGCCCAAAGCCACCAGCAGGTTCATACAGGCAATGGAGGCCGCACCCGCACCAGACACCACCATACGTACTTTACCGATGTCTTTATTAACAACGCGCAATCCATTAAGCACTGCCGCAGTACAAATGATTGCCGTACCATGCTGGTCATCATGGAACACAGGAATTTTCATCCGCTCACGAAGTTTCTGTTCAATGTAGAAACATTCTGGCGCTTTGATGTCTTCAAGGTTGATACCACCAAAAGTCGGCTCCAATGCCGCAATGATATCGATTAATTTATCAGGATTGGACTCATCAATTTCAATGTCAAAAACATCAATACCAGAAAATTTTTTGAATAGTACTCCCTTCCCTTCCATGACGGGTTTACCCGCCAATGCTCCGATATTGCCCAGTCCCAATACAGCACTACCATTGGAGATAACAGCCACCAAATTACCACGTGCAGTATATTTATAAGCTGCCAATGGATTTTCTGCTATTTCAAGACAAGGAGCTGCGACACCTGGCGAATATGCTAAGGCTAAGTCACGCTGTGTAGTCAACGGCTTAGTCGGAGTAACAGTGATTTTCCCCGGTTGCGGGAATTCATGAAAATCAAGGGCACTTTGTTTTAATTTTTCGTCCATCGTCTGATCCTTTGTGAGTCATGTCTAAGTAAAAATCTGTTCAGTATAATAGTCAAGGAAGGTTAAATCATGATACTAGCAATATTTTTATTAATAGCCACTGAAATAATCGTTCGCAAAATGATCTATTAATGATTTCATTTTAAACAACTCCATATATAAATACCTCAATTATACTCATAGAGAGGTATTTATATTTTCTATTCACTAATCACTCACTACATTAATTAAGAGAGGTATCTATCTAAGAAACAACTTTAAAATGAGTTTACAAAAACAAAACTTAATCTATAAAATAATCGTAGAAATTTGATTTAGAAAATTATTAGCAATTAGGGAAACTCATTTTCTCACGCTTGTGAATTTTATTTCACCTAAATGGATAAACCTGTTTGCGATATTTCTTTTTTTATATCAGGATATATTTTCAGAATCTCTATTATAGATGATTCAATATACTCCATAAAAATCACACAGCTATTTAACATAAAGCAGAATTCTGTTTTTTTATGTTTTATCAAAACATAAGATCTGCATTTCTATTATGGGAGAAGGAACATGCATAATCATACAGTCATGATAGTCGATGATCATCCTATCATTCGTCATGGTTTAAAAGGGTTGATTGAATCAGAGCGCGAACTCATTGTGACTGCTGAGACAGATAACGGCGAAGATGCCATTAATATCGCTTGCCAAATAAAACCAGATATTATTCTAATGGGTTTGAAAACCAACGGCCTTTCAGGAATTGATACGATTAAGTCGCTCCGCCGTAAAGGGCTTGATTCCTATGTTCTGGTACTTTCTGATTCAGCTAACCGAAGCGACGTTTATGATGCTGTTGATGCGGGTGCGAATGGTTATTTATTAAAAGATATTGAACTAACCCCTCTGCTGATTAACATAAAAAAAGCTGTAAATGGGCAAGCTGTATACAGTGAAAAAGTTTACCAATATTTATCTACTCGTCATCTTTATGTTGATCCTTTATCAAAATTAACTAAACGTGAATTAGACGTTTTAAAAGAAATCTCAGAAGGAATGACGAATAAAGAAATTGCTGATTTTCTTTTTATCTCAGAAGAAACCGTGAAAGTCCATACACGTAACTTATTGAAAAAACTTAAATCCCGCTCCCGTCTCGAAGCTACCATCATCTATCTGAAACATAGAAGAGCAGATTTAATATAACACTTGACATGCAATCTCTATAAAGAGAGACACAATTTCCCTGATTTTGATCAACAGGGAAATTGTGAATTAAATCAGATAAAAGTTAATTATAATTAATTCAATTTAATTCATAGTTAATTTCATTATAATAAATGTAATTATTGTATTTATTTGAAACTAATGTTTAAGAATTAATTTATTCATGAAATATATACCCTATGGATTTCAAGATGTATCGCGACGGCAAAAGAGTGACAAATTCTTCGGAAACGAATTTGCCCAGCCAAAGGCTGGCCTCCGGTGAGAGGCAGAAGCTTCTCACTAATCTCAAGAATATAGATAACTGTGTGACTGGGGTGAGCAAGTGAAGCCAACAAAGATGCAACTTGAAAGACAACGGGTATATATGAAAATTATACCTAATGGATCTCAAATTTACCGTAATTACTATATGTTGTTGAATGAATATAAGCAGCGAACACTATTGACAGGCAACATAGGTAAAATACACAGTTCGGTTCTGCCAGGGAATATGAAAGGTTCGTGTTATCTGGATAAAATGACAAATTTCCCGCATTATACCCAATAGACGTCAAGATGCGACCAACAAAGCGGCAACCTGGAAGATGGCAGGTATATGCCGGATGTGTAAACAAGACTAAGGCTCTCATAATGTCAGATACCACTCCTCAAAAAACATTCACTCTGTACGGTATCAAAAATTGCGATACTGTGAAAAAAGCACGTCGTTGGTTAGAAGATCAAGAGATCCCATATCAATTTCATGACTACCGTGTTGATGGCTTATCCCCTGAACTACTGCAAATATTCATTGAACAAGTAGGTTGGGAAACTTTACTGAATACCCGTGGCACAACCTGGCGCAAATTGCCTGATGAGCAAAGAGCTACTATCAACAACGCCGAAGCCGCTAAAGCACTGATGCTGGAACAACCCGCTATCATTAAACGCCCACTGTTAGTTTCAAAACCAGTAATCTCAAAACCATCAACATCGGAAACAATAGCATCAGCAGCAGAAAGCTACTTACTGGGCTTCAAGGCTGAACAATACCAACAGTTTTTTTCTCATGACTGTTCTCTTACGGCTAAATAAGGGTTTACATGATGACTTGTCCAGTAACTGAACTGACTCAGGAATTAATTAAGCGGCCTTCAGTCAGCCCCGATGATCAGGGCTGTCAGGAAATTCTGATCCAACGTCTGCAAAATACGGGTTTTACAATAGAAAGGATGCCTTTCGGTGATACTCTGAATTTCTGGGCCTATCGTGGAACAGGGGTAACCTTTGCTCTCGCTGGGCATACTGACGTTGTCCCTGCTGGTGATACCTCAGAATGGCAAAGCCCACCATTCGAGCCAATTATCCGTGACGGTATGTTGTATGGTCGTGGTGCAGCAGATATGAAAGGTTCCCTGGCTGCAATGATAGTTGCAGCAGAACGCTTTGTTGCTGATAACCCTAATCATCGGGGCCGCCTTGCTTTTTTGATTACTTCAGATGAAGAAGCTAATGCAGTAAATGGCACTGTCAAAGTTGTTGAAACATTAATGTCACGCCATGAACAATTGGATTATTGCCTGGTGGGCGAACCTTCCAGCCAGAAGCGTCTCGGTGATACGATCAAAAATGGACGCCGGGGCTCCCTGACCGCCAATGTAACCATTCACGGTATTCAAGGGCATGTTGCATATCCTCAATTCGCTGATAATCCTATTCACCACTCACTCCCCTTCCTACAGGAGTTAGTTAATACTAAATGGGACGACGGTAATGAATTCTTCCCTGCCACCAGTATGCAAATCGTCAATATTCTGGCAGGTACGGGAAGCAATAATATCATACCGGGTAAATTGCAGGTTCAGTTTAATTTCCGTTTCAGTACCGAACTGACAGACACTGAGATCTGCCAGCGAGTCGAAGATATGCTGAAAAAACATGAAATAAAGCATGAAATCGAATGGTGGTTATCCGGTCAGCCTTTCCTGACCTGTAAAGGGGAACTTGTTGATGCGACGGTTGAAGCCATCAAACATTATTGTGGATATCAATCAGAATTATCGACAAGCGGCGGCACATCTGATGGGCGCTTTATTGCCAAAATGGGCGGGCAGGTCGTGGAATTAGGGCCTATTAATGCAACTATTCACAAAACAAATGAATGTGTCAGCGTGTCTGATTTACAGGAGTTGAGTCTGATCTATCAACGCATCATGGAGCAATTAATTAAATGATGACGCCTGAAATGCTGACTGGTGTATCAACAGATCATTTGGTGACACTTTCTGGTAATCACCGTTTACAATTTGACGCCACCAAAGCATTCCTTGCCATGCAACGAGACGCTGCCAAAGCAGGCTTTAAGTTACAGCCTGCCAGCTCTTTTCGTGATTTCACACGCCAACAAACTATCTGGAATGAAAAATTTCGGGGACAACGACCAGTCTTAGATATCAACAACCAGCTTCTTGATATTATTCAAATGACTGAAGGAGAAATTTGCGAAGCCATTCTCCGTTGGTCTGCCTTACCGGGAGCCAGCCGACATCATTGGGGAACTGAGCTGGATATTTATGATCCTTTTCTGTTGCCACAAGGCAAACAGTTATTATTGGAACCGTGGGAATATGAAGATGGTGGTTACTTTGAACCACTATCAGATTGGTTAACAGAAAATATGTCCTGTTATGATTTCTATCGGCCATTTACCCGCGCCACGGTGCGAGGTGTAGCTTATGAACCCTGGCATATCAGTTACTGGCCGCTATCTCATGAAGCAGAATGTTTATTCAATGAACCAGTCTTATTAGACGTCTGGCAGGATCGTGACATTGCCGGCATTCATTGGTTGACTGCAAACCTCTCCTATATTTTTGAAAAATATATCAAAATAACAGAAGAGGTTTAAGGTCAATCACAATATTAGAGGAGCCTGTTATGCACTGGCTAATGGATTATTGGTGGGTAGTTCTGTTGTTACTCGCAGGCATTATTATCAATGCGATAAAAGAACTGAGCCGCATCAACACAAAGCGTTTTTTGGATAACAAGCCTGAACTCCCTCCTCACCGGGATCTTAACGCTGCATGGGATGATGAGGACGATTGGCCTCAGGCAAGTGGTAAGAAGGTAGATCACAAGAAATAACTCGATCTTTCCATTGCCTGGCAAGTATTTTATCAATACTTGCCAATGCACTTACTGCCTCTTCTCGCCAGCGTTTTAACAACGCTTTACGTCCATTCAGAGACAAATCACGCACACATTGCTCAAGCTCCATCTTCTGTTGGAGGTGTTTTCTCAATGCAGGCAGAGCCAGATCATTCGCTAACAATAAGCGTTGCAATGCAAAATAAGAAGCGGATAAGGGACGATGCGCAAATGCAAAACCAGCCAGCTCTTGCCAGTCATTCTCATTAAGTTGCTCATCATCTTGATGAGCAATAGGTAAAACAAACCCAATCAATGACTCCAACCCATTCGCATCACGGGATAATTGTTGCTGTGCAGACTGAGCAAGCCATATCCCTTGTTCACTCAACGGCAAAATAGCCATCGCGGTATAGCAACCACTGCTCGCTTCAAGATGTGTTCCCATCCGTACCAACCGAAAACCGCATTTTTGCCAAAGTGCCCAAAGTTCAGCAGTGTAACCAAAGCTGACCGACAAGAAGTCCAGATTTTGCTCGTGTGCTGCCTGACATTGTCGGGCAATCAAACACTGCGCGATACCAAGACGACGATATTGTGCTTGTACCGCAATGCGGCTGACTCTTTGTGATCGCATTGTAGCAGCCTGAGGAAAACCACTGTGCGCTGCCAGCGATTGAGCCACCAGATTTCCCCTTGGGCGACGGCGGCCAGCCCATATTTCATGCGCCAGTGCCGGTGACAACCCTCCTTCATTCACCATCCATAGTGCACCAATCAGCTGTGGGTTATCATGCACAACACAAGAAGACATAGCAGCCAGAAATGTCATTCCATTGCCATCCAGCAAACGGCGCAAATCAAGAGGAGAAGTTCGATAATGGGCACTTGTTAATAACCCATAGAACTGGCGCAATAACCAAGGTTGTTGTAACCACGTTGCTTGTTCAATGAAATTGAAGGATAAGTTTTTTTCAATATCAAAATGAGGCGCTTGTTGAGAAAATAATCGACTATCATCAATACCGTTATCAAATAACAATGCGCTATCCAGCCATGTTTCTAATGGATCATTTTCGGCCCAACGCATTGGTGTTTTCAGCTCTCTGATATGACAATCGGGTAAAGCAGAACAGAATTTCAATAAAAATCCTCGTCCGGTTCCTTCATAACCCTGTACAGTCGTGGTTAATAGCACACGTGGAAAATGCCGAATAAGTTCCGCTAACTGTGGAATTGGAATTGCAGCCGCCTCATCAATTAAAAGCCAGTCTGCCGCTATCTTCCGTTCTGCACTCTTGTTGTCTGTGCTCTGATATTCTTTCAGTCGAAGAAATTTCAGTAAGTTATCGACCGACCAGAATTGCGGCCCCTGTTCACTAGAACCAGTATCCGAATGATCAAAACCCCCGGAATAACAACGAATAACTTCTGTCGTTACTTTTGCTGGTGCACATAACCAACATTTTCCTTGCCACTGACGCACTAACATCCCGGCAAGCGCAGACTTTCCTCGCCCACGTGGTGCAGTAATCACCCAAACACCTTGTGAAACTTGTAACAACTGTTCAAGTATCAACTGCTGACTGATTGTCGGATTACCATCCGGCATGTTCCACGGCTGAGTTTGAGGCAATAACTCCGGATAAAAAGACGTTTCTTGCCGCCATAATAAACAATTCGGAGAAGTAAGGAGCTGCCATTGAATATGCTGAATAAAGCGCGGCGTGGGGATTACACCAACAGACTCATTCCAGCGAGAGCTATCTTCATCTGGCAAATTAGCCCATTGTTTCCAGACAGGGACACGCATCACCAGCCAGCTTCCTGCTTTCAGCGTCCCCGCCAGTATCGCTAACGCTTCAGCATTAAAGCCACAGGTTGCATCAAAAACCCCATGTAAAAATTCTCTTCCCAGTAAACCAACCGATTTTGTGGGCTCAATAGCACTTGTAGGTTCAACAACACCATGAGTTTTAATCGTATAGGAAGTGTTGATAACATCATGAGCGTTGGAAGTAATCGTGATCCAATCTCCCTGAAACACCCCTTTCAAATAAGTGACGATCTGTTCACTCCACTGACTCTCACCGCTTAATACCAGCAAACGGCGCTGTCCTTGTCGTTGCATTTGTTCCTGCAACGCTCTCCATTTCAAATCCAATTCTGTCATGATTTGCCAATTACAATGGACAATATGCCTGCCGCAATCAATGGACCGACCGGAACCCCTTTAAACAATGCTACACCTAACACCGTACCGACCAATAACCCCGCGACTGTAGAGGGTTGATTTGACATCAGGGATACACCCCGACTACCTAGCCACGACACAAGAACACCGACGACAATAGCGAGCAACGATTTCCAATTCAGGAATGAACTGAAAATTTCTTGTGCAGAAATTTTCCCACTGGCGATAGGAGCCATGACTCCTACTGTGAGAATCAAAATACCCAGTGTTAAACCATATTTTTCGACCCAAGGGAAAAATTGATTCAATGGGGTAATGCGGACGACCAGCAAAAACAACATGGCCAATGTTACCGTCATGTTATGGCTAATAATACCAAGCCCAGCCAGTACTAATAAGATAAGTAAAGTGGGATCAATCTGACTCATAAATTTCCTGTTTTCTACAAAAATAGAAGAAAATGCTTCTGACAGTAACCAATGTATTATCTGACGCAGAGCAGAATAATAACTTAATTGTCCGACATGTAAGCAAACCTATTGATGTTCGGTAAAAATATACCAACGAATAACTATATTTTCATAATAAAATAGTTGCTAAGATATTCTTAATCTTTCAAGTTATCTCTATGATAGATATTAATTCTTTTATTAAGGTGAATGCGGAAAGGTTGTGGGGAATACCTCGCAAACAGGATGCGTTCGTACAGGAAATATGAAAAAATCAGCGCTTTTAATCACTATAAGTATGCTATTAACCGGTTGTACCACTCAATGGGTACCCGCAAGGAGTAATCCCACACCTTTTCACGAAGCAAATGCAGAGTGTAATATAAGCGCTATGCAACAATTTCCAGTGAAAAACGAAGTGGCTCAAACGTCTCGCCTCCAAACAGTCAAAAATTACTGTGGTAAAGATTGTTCTTATGAACAAAGAGTACCGATAACCGAGAGTTACATCATTGACGCCAATGAACGTTCCAGAAATCAGGTTTATCGCTTTTGTATGCAGCAAAAAGGCTGGCAGCAACAAACAAAATACCTGCTGTAACCCATGGAAACTAATACATAATTGATTTCATGCATTTCATTTTTCAAGTTGCAGCTAACAAAGCTGCAACTTGAAATTTATTGGATATAGATATTGCCAATTAGCTACATCCATTTAAGTAATCGTTTGCGTCATCAATCTAAAATAACGCCAATACGGTGAGCTACCTCTTCATACGCTTCAACTAAGCCACCAAGACTTTGGCGAAAACGATCTTTATCCATTTTATCCATCGTTTGTTTATCCCATAAACGACTACCATCTGGTGAAAACTCATCACCCAATACGATTTTCCCTTTGAACAGACCAAATTCCAGTTTAAAGTCCACCAAAATTAAGCCCGCATCATCAAATACCTGACTTAAAACTTCATTGGCTTTGTAACTCAGACACTTCATCTCAGCTAAGTGTTCCTTGCTGACCCAGCCGAATGTTTCGCAATACGATTCATTAACCATCGGGTCATGTCTGGCATCATCTTTCAGGAACAAGTCAAACAAAGGTGGATTCAGAACCATCCCCTCTTCCACACCGAGGCGTTTCACAAGTGAACCTGCCGCACGGTTACGAATAACACATTCAACAGGCACCATATTCAGTTTTTTGACCAGAGATTCATTCTCTGATAACAACTGCTCCATCTGGGTCGGAATACCTGCTTCTTCCAATTTACGCATAATGAAATAGTTGAATTTATTATTCACCATTCCTTTACGATCAAACTGTTCAATGCGCTCACCATCCAATGCTGATGTATCATTACGGAATTCCAGCACAAGCAGATCAGGATTATCAGTAGCGTACACTGTTTTTGCCTTTCCACGATACAACTCAGCTTTTTTCTGCATATTACACTCCAGAGATGCGACATCTTTAAACGGAAAATTAAACAAAACATCTAACCTAAAACATTTCACTCAAATATATAAAGGGGCTTAAGCCCCTTTATATGTTATTTGTTTGTGGTCTTGCTAAATGCTGCTTGCAGCACCGCGACCATTTGATCATTTTCGGATTGAGTCAGCGGCTTACCTTTTTCGCTAATAAATTGCAAACTGCTTCGGTTATCCAGATCACCTACCTGTAACTTGTAGTTTCCTGCACTGATAGTCGGTGCCTCAACACTTAATGCTTCCCAACCTGAAGAAGATAGTTCCTTATACGTTAGCGCTATAGCGCCAGTCGAACGGGTGCGATCGGTAACTTGCATGCCGATGCTTTCCAATGCATATGGCAGCCTGTTCCAGACTGTATTGTATGGTGCACGGACAATAATTTGTGGCAGCCCTGTGTTATCACTACCGCTCTGTACCACCAAAGCACCAGTATCTGGGGTTCCGTTCTGAGCCAACAATTCTTGTTGTTCACTCAAACCCCTGACCAGTTCGTTAAGCATTAATGCGTTGTAATGCTGGATTTCCAGTGGATTGTTGACAACCTTACCGCTATGTTCCAAACCTGCATTTGAAACAGTCAAAACTATTTGATAACCCTGCTGAGCAACCGAAATGTGGTAACGTCCCTTATAAGGAACATTTTCATCTGACCGTGGCCACAAAATCCAGTCAGTTGTCAACGTTTTGGTAGCATCATTTCGTTGACTGACCTGATAACCTTTCTTAGCCAAGAAACTATTCACTTGTGACCACAATTTGCTGTATTCAGGAGTATTTTCAAGCAACAGCTTACTGCTTTGTGCGCTATTTTCAACACGAGACCCTGTCAATAACGCCAATGCCTGCAGTGGTGGACGTATATCAACAGCCTTTCCAGTTGCCCCTTGTAAAGCCACTGGCGGAATATCATATTCACCATTTTGTAGTGGTAAGTTCATCCCAGCGGGAATATTCAATATTTTCAGAGGAGGAGTTTCAAGATAAGACTCATCCCCACTTACCTGACGTTTATAGCTCTGATCGCTGGAGCAGGCTGCCAGCAAAACGACCAATGACAGGCCAGCAACCTTCATGACCTTCGATTTTTGCAATAATGTTGCCATTAAAATTCCCTAAATTTTACAGTAATGCAGCCACTTTCAAGGCATTCTCAACTGAAATTTGCCCTTCTTGCGTCAATGCAATTATTGGCAGACGCAATGTGTCATCGGCAATTAATCCCAGTTTATGACAAGCCCATTTAGCTGGCGCCGGGCTAGGTTCAATAAATAATTTATGATGCAATTCCATCAGTCGGCTGTTCAGGCTACGCGCTTTCGCAAATTCACCACGACGAGCCAACTCACAAATTTGTGCCATTTCTGCTGCTGCCACATTCGTTGTTACAGAAATAACTCCTTTTCCACCAAGATGCATGAAATCAAGAAAACTTGCATCATCACCACTCAACAGAATGAAATTCTCATCATTAACTAATTCTCGGATCTGACTGACACGACTTAAGTTCCCTGTTGCTTCCTTAATTGCGACAATATTTTTCAATTTCGCCAAGCGTGCAACAGTCGATGGCAGCAAATCACATCCAGTACGAGATGGTACATTATACAGAATTTGTGGTAAGTCGGTATTCTCAGCTATCGCTTTATAGTGCTGGTATAAACCTTCCTGCGATGGCTTATTATAATAAGGTGTCACAGACAGGCAACCAACAACTCCCGTATTTTCAAAGCATCGGGTCAACGAAATCGCTTCCGCAGTGGCATTTGCGCCTGTTCCGGCAATAATCGGAATACGACCATCAGCTAATTCAAGGGTTGTCAGTACAACATCTACATGCTCATCATGAGTAAGTGTGGCACACTCCCCGGTTGTCCCAACAGAAACAATTGATGATGTACCACTGGCGACATGATAATCAATCAATTTTTTCAAACTGGCCTTGTCAACCTGACCAGTTAGATCCATTGGTGTGATTATTGCAACCATACTACCCGTAAAATCGAAGTGACCACTCTCCATTACCATTTCCCCTCAACTAAATCTTACACTGCAAACAAGAAAATCATGGTACTTTCTTGTTATAAGGAAGGAAACTCTTTAACCTTACGATTTCAATGAATTTTGTTAATATCAAGTGTAGACGATTAAACAGAGATTATAATCGTGCCCTTTCTGCCATAAATGCCATTGACCTTCTGCTGATCATTTTTTATGTTTAATAACGATATATATAGCAGACATCTATCATAGATAAGGGAAATCGCTTTGCCAAAATCAAAACAACATTTTTTAGTGATCACTGCTCTCGGTGCAGATCGCCCCGGTATCGTCAATACCATCACCCGCCTTGTTAATACATGCGGCTGTAATATTGAAGACAGCCGTTTGGCAATGTTTGGCGAAGAATTTACCTTTATCATGCTGCTATCTGGTAGCTGGAATTCGATTACCTTGATTGAATCCACTCTGCCCCAAAGGGCGGCTGAACTTGAATTACTCGTTGTGATGAAACGGACTCGCAGCGGCGCTCAAACAAAATTTCCTTCAACGGTTTCAGTCCGGGTAGATGTAGATGATTCTCCCGGTATTGTTGAACGTTTCACTAACCTGTTCACAACCCAGAATTTCAATATTGCTGAACTGGTATCAAAAACCCATCCAACTGATGAAAATATGCCCGCTCGTTTGCAGATCCAAATCACAGGCCATAATCCACTGGATGATAATGGAATTGTATTTAAAGAAACCTTTTATCGCCTGTGCACTGAATTGAATGCGCAAGGCAGTATTAGTGTGCAGGAAACGTTGGATGGTAAGGCTTGTTGACCAGATGAAAAAAAATAAGATACAGCTTTAAATCTGGCCTAAGCAGCCACTCATACGTTCTATAAATTAACAAGATGAGTATAGACGAATAATGTTGAATACCATTAAACAAGAAGAAATAACTTACTATTCATACAAATAATTAGAATCCCACACTGCTTAAGTCACACAACTACTAACATCGCAACTTGAAAGAAGGCAGGATACGTATTAATGAATGAACATATAGTAGTATTAGTGTATAAAATCCATTTGAATAAAAACGATTAAAGGGAGAATGCGTGATGAGTCCATTGAAAGCCGGAGACAAGGCCCCACAATTCAGCCTTCCTGACCAAGATGGCGAAAACATTAACTTATCTGACTTCAAAGGTCAGCGTGTTTTAGTTTATTTCTATCCCAAAGCAATGACCCCGGGCTGTACCGTTCAGGCGTGTGGTTTACGCGACACGATGGACGCACTGGAAAAAATTAATGTCACAGTATTAGGCATCAGTACAGATACTCCCGAAAAATTATCCCGCTTTGCCGAGAAAGAGATGCTGAATTTCACCCTGCTTTCTGATGTTGATCATCAGGTTGCCGGGCAATTTGGTGTTTGGGGTAAAAAGCAGTTTATGGGAAAAACCTATGATGGTATTCATCGCATCAGTTTTTTAATTGATTCAAAAGGTAATATTGAACACGTTTTTGATAGATTCAAAACCAGTGACCACCACCAAATTGTTCTGGATTATCTAAAGCAGCATTCATCTTGATAAACTTACGAGCTAATAACACAATCCCCCATCAGACAGATGGGGGATTTTTTTCAGCACTATCGCGGTTCGCTATGGCTATTCTTCTGCTTTTTCTTCTGGCCAAACATTAATGACCGCTTTGATCAGAGTCGCCAATGGGATAGCAAAAAAAACGCCCCAGAATCCCCATAACCCACCAAAAATAATGACAGAAAGGATAATAACCAGTGGATGGAGGTTTACTGCTTCCGAAAACAGAATAGGTACAAGCAGGTTTCCGTCTAACCCTTGTACAACCAAGTAAGCGATAAATAGTGTCCAAAAATCTGTTCCGAAACCCCATTGGAATAACGCAACTATAATGACAGGAATAGTGACGATCACTGTACCTACATAGGGAATTAACACGGACAAACCAACAAGTACAGCAAGTAGCATCGAATAATGCAATTTAAAGAAAGCAAATACCGCGTAAGTACAAATGGTCAGGATAACCATTTCCATCACTTTTCCACGGATATAATTCGTAATCTGTTGATTCATTTCACGCCATACCTTCCCGGCTAAACCGTGATTACGCGGCAATATACTTTGTAGTGCTGCAACCATCTTATTTTTATCTTTCAACAGGAAAAACACCATAAAAGGAACAATAATCAGGTAAATAGAAAGAGTTAACAGCCCAATCAAGGATGCCACGGAAAACTTAACCACAGATTCTCCCGCTAAGGAAAGCTTGCCACGCAGATTTTCTGCAAACATTTCAATGATACCAGCATCAACCAGAGCGGGATAACGGGAGGGCAAAGTATGGGCATACTCATTAAAATGGTTAATCATATTTGGCAAATCAGAAAACAGATTCACACCCTGTTGCCAAACTGTTGGGGCAACAATTAGGATAATCAGGGCGCTAATCCCCATAAAAATGGTTAATACAATAGTCACAGAAAGTGAACGGCTACACCCTAATTTTTCCAGTTTTACCGTTGGCCATTCCAGTAAATACGCCAGTACAATTGCGGCAAGAACTGGTGCCAAAATACCATTAAAAAAATAAATGATGCCAAACCCTGCTAACAAAATGAATGATAATGCAGCAATTTGTGGATCAGCAAAACGGCGACGATACCATTGCATGATCATATCCAACATAAACAAAACTCCCTGATAACAATACTTAACAATTATTTTACCGAAATTGCTTACAACTGACCGATTTTAAGTTACCCTTTCCTATCATACACGTATCCCGAAAATGATAGCTAACTGGACATAGTGTTTTTATTAGAAGTGCTTTTATGAGAATCGCTTTATGAAAAAAACGTCTACTAAAAGATCTCTGATAGCGATATTGGTTAGTCTGACACTATTTGGTAATACTCCGGCCCTTTCCGCACCTGTTGCAGATTCATTACCAGATATTGGTACAACAGCAGGATCTACACTCAGTATCAATCAAGAAATAGAACTAGGGGATTTCTATATCCGTCAAATACGTGCTGAAACCCCGCTGATTTATGATCCACTATTAACAAAATACATCAATAAGCTAGGCCAGCGGTTAGTAAATCACGCAGATGCGGTCAAAACGCCTTTTCATTTTTATATCGTCAATAACCCTAACATTAATGCGTATGCTATTTTCGGTGGCAATGTTGTACTACACTCAGCCCTGTTCCGTTATAGCCGAAATGAAAGCGAATTAGCGTCTGTCATGGCTCATGAAATCGCCCATATCACTCAGCGTCATTTAGCCCGCCGGATGGAAGATATCCAACGAAAATCACCGCTGGCATGGGCTGGAACATTAGGTTCTATCTTACTGCTAATGGCTAATCCACAAGCAGGAATGGCGGCATTAAGTGGTACTCTGGCTGGTTTTACACAAGGCATAATCAGCTTTACTCGTGAAAACGAACAGGAAGCAGACCGTATAGGTATGCGAATATTAAGCCAAGCCGGATTTGATCCTTATGGAATGCCCAATTTCATGCAAACTCTAGGAGATCAATCCCGGTACAGCTCTAAGCTACCAGAAATGTTATATACCCATCCACTGCCTGACAACCGCTTAGCTGATGCCCGCAATAGAGCCAATCAATACCCCAAAAAATCTATCCCAGAATCACAGGATTATCTGCTTGCTCGCGTGCGTATTCTGACAATAAAGTCTACAACACTATCTTCTGCACAATATCCCTATACAGAAGAGTTTCTGAACAAATATAGCCAAGGAACACCAAAAGAAAAAATTGCCGCTTCTTACGGACGAGTTCTCTTACTAATCCAAAATAAAAAGTATACTGAAGCCAGAACAATACTGACTCCATTACTGAATGAGCAACCAGATAATATATGGTTTATCGGCGCCATGACAAATATTGATATTGAACAATCACAGTATGCGCAAGCTATTACCCGCTTACAACAAGCTCTTCAAAAACATAAAAATGATCCGGTACTACAAATCAAGCTCGCTAATGTCTATATTCAAGCTAAACAATATCCAAAGGCTTCACAGCAGCTATTCCAATATACCTTCAATCATCCTGATGATTTAACAGGTTGGTCATTAATGGCAGAAGCGGCAGGTAAACAAGGAAAACGCAGTATTGAACTGGCAGCTTATGCAGAAACCATGGCATTAAAAGGACAGTTTGATATGGCTATAAATTATCTCAGCCAGGCCAGTGCATTGGTAAAATTAAATAGTTATGATCAAGCCCGCTACGATGCCCGCATTGATCAGTTACGCCAACTGCAACAACGTTATAGCCAATATGAGAAATGAGGTTTTTTACATGCAAGATATTATTTTTTACCATAATCCCCGCTGTTCAAAAAGTAGGGAAACGCTTAAGTTAATTGAAGACCTCGGGAATACACCAGAAATCATTCATTATCTCGATACACCTCCAACAGCAGAACAACTTGCTATTTTATTAAAAAAGCTGGGTTTCAACGATGCCCGTCAGTTAATGCGAACTAAAGAAGCACTCTATAAAGAACTGAGGCTTGATAATAGTGAACTATCACAGGAAGCCTTACTTCAGGCAATGTCCGAGAACCCTAAACTCATAGAGCGACCAATTGTTGTGGTAGGAAATAAGGCACGCTTAGGACGCCCGCCAGAACAAGTTAAAGAAATTTTAGGCAATTAATTATTTTGGCATATACAAAAAAGTGATAGGGAAATACCTCTATCACTTTTTCATTCTTTACTTCCTGACCCGACTTGTTAAAGGTCAAGAATATCTTTTACAAACGGGATCGTGAGTTTACGTTGAGCCACAATAGAAGCACGGTCAAGCTCATCTAACGTCCTAAATAGTGTTTGCATTTCCCTATCAAGTCGTTTTAACACAAAACGGCCCACATCTTCAGGTAATTCAAATCCCCGTAGCTTCGCCCGCAATTGCAATGCCTGAATTTTTTCATCATCAGACAACGGCTGCAATTTGTAGATCTGCCCCCAATCCAAACGAGATGCCAAATCTGGTAACGTTAAGTTAATTTGCCGGGGAGGACGATCTCCGGTGATCAAAAGACAGGTTCGGCCAATCTCTACAATGCGGTTATAGAGATTAAAAATAGCCATTTCCCATACCTGATCACCTGCGATAAATTCCACATTGTCAATACACACCAATGATAAATGCTCCATTCCATCAAGAACTTCCGGAACAAAATAAGCACGTTTATCTAATGGTACATACCCTACAGCCTCTCCTTGTTGGGATAATTCGGCACAAGCTGCATGGAGTAAATGACTCTTGCCCCCACCATCGCGGGACCAAAAATAGATATAACTGCCATGTGACTGACTAATAGCCAATTTTATGGCTGCTAATAAAGACGTATTCTCACCTGCAAAAAAACTGGCAAATGTTTCATCATCAGGCAAATATAAGGGCAATGAAAGCTGCGCCGATGTATTCAGAAGCACCTCAAACGGAATGGATAACGAACAGCACTAAGCCTACCATAAAAACCAAGTCTATCACAAAAAACGATAGCAAATGAAATGAATACTCTTCTTAGAATGAGAATTATTGTTAATCTTGACTTTTCCGGGTAAAACCCGGTTGACAACATACGCTGGTAATGTTTTATTTTTTAGTTAGGATCTTTATTGACATTTGGATGATAGCAAAAATAGCTCTTTCCCTAATGAATATGAGTTTCACTGAACTGTTTTCTCTAATGATTTACTTTTCTTTATTGGATGTAGAAATTATCAAAGCATTAGTTTCTTTCAAAAGTTCAGTGACTTCATTTTTATCTAAATCACCCTCAATAAATATAGAGCTGCCATCACTTTTAACTATAGATATTTTTAGGTTACGACCACCCAAAAGTGCAATGAGTGCTCTTCTTATACTATCAAGGTAGCTTAAATTATCTTTAAGAAAAGTGAGAGTAGGTTTAATAATGTTGAATGTCTCTGAATGAGATGTTACTGGATCAACTTCTATATGAAATTTAGCAAGTTCAGTATAAAACGCTGTAATCAAAGGTTCATCTATATATAAAGTAATAATATTGGTATTTTTCATTTTATTCTCTACTTTATCTTTATTGATACTAAATAAATAAGTGAAATTGAATCATATAGAAAAAACATCTGATATCTTTAGTATAGTCAGTTTTTATGACACAAAACTTAAAATATGAGAAGCAGATATAAATTAGCTTATAATTTTATTATTCTATAAATATTATTTTGTACCAAATATCTTATCGCCTGCATCCCCCAGGCCAGGAACAATATACCCATGTTCATTAAGACGTTCATCAATAGACGCGGTATATAACTCAACATCAGGATGAGCCTTCTCCAGCGCTGCAACGCCTTCTGGTGCAGCAACCAAAACCAATACCTTAATAACAGGGCAACCTGCTTTTTTCAGCAGATCAATCGTAGCAATCATAGAACCGCCTGTTGCCAACATCGGATCAACAACCAGCGCCATACGCTCATTAATGTCAGAAACCAGTTTTTGGAAATAAGGCACAGGCTCAAATGTTTTCTCATCACGATAAACACCGACAACACTGATACGGGCACTTGGAATATTTTCCAAAACGCCATCCATCATTCCCAAACCTGCACGCAAGATAGGCACTACTGTGATTTTTTTTCCTTTGATCTGATCTATTTCTACCGGACCACACCATCCATCAATGGTCACTTTCTCAGTTTCTAAATCAGCAGTTGCTTCATATGTCAGAAGGTTTCCCACTTCTGAGGCCAGTTCACGAAAACGCTTAGTGCTTATATCATGGTCGCGCATCAGGCCCAGTTTATGTTTAACGAGTGGGTGTTTAACCTCAACGATCTTCATGGGTTTCTCCTACTGTATATAGCTGGCAGATAAAAAAATCGCGGGATTATACCTCCTTTTTGATATCGTGCCACTATCCATCTATTGATTTTTAGCAACCACAAGTATTTTTCTTCTATCTTTTTTATCCGTAATAACCTACAGAAAACTATCGCAAACGTTTGCCTAGACTGTTAGAATTATCGCCGTTCTGTTTTATTCATTCAAATGCAATCGCCTGGGAGCTACGCAGTGACCAATAAAACCTCTCTTAGCTATAAAGATGCTGGTGTCGACATTGATGCTGGTAATGCCTTAGTCAATCGTATCAAAGGGGTTGTGAAACAGACTCGACGCCCTGAAGTGATGGGGGGATTGGGAGGATTCGGCGCATTATGTGCCCTGCCACAAAAATATCGTGAACCTATTTTAGTTTCCGGTACAGATGGCGTTGGTACTAAACTGCGTCTGGCAATGGATCTGAAACGTCACGATACTATCGGAATTGATTTGGTCGCCATGTGTGTTAATGATCTGGTTGTTCAAGGTGCTGAACCTCTGTTCTTCCTTGATTATTATGCGACAGGTAAATTGGATGTTGACACAGCATCCAGTGTCATCACCGGCATTGCAGAAGGCTGTAAACAAGCTGGTTGTGCACTGGTCGGTGGAGAAACAGCCGAAATGCCCGGCATGTATCATGGAGAAGATTACGACGTTGCTGGTTTTTGTGTCGGCGTAGTTGAAAAATCAGAAATCATTGATGGTAGTCAAGTTCAGGTCGGCGATGCACTAATTGCATTAGCATCCAGCGGGCCACATTCTAATGGCTATTCATTAATTCGCAAAATCCTTGAAGTCAGTCAGACCAATCCTGAGACAACCAAACTGGATGATAAGCCATTAGCTGATCATTTACTTGCCCCGACCCGTATTTATGTCAAACCATTACTTGAATTAATTGAGAATGTTGAGATCCACGCGATTTCTCATCTGACAGGTGGCGGCTTCTGGGAAAATATTCCCCGTGTTCTGCCAGAAAATATGCAAGCAAGAATCGAGGGTACTAGCTGGCAGTGGCCTGCGATTTTCAAATGGTTGCAACAGGCAGGTAATGTCAGCGATCACGAAATGTACCGTACATTCAACTGTGGAGTCGGTATGATAATTGCTTTACCACAATCTCAGGCAAAACAGGCAATTGAGTGGCTAAACGCAGCGGGTGAAAATGCGTGGCAAATCGGCAGCATTGCTGAACTTGGTCACAGCGAACAGCAAGTCGTTATTAGTTAACAGAAAGCCAGTCAATAGAAAGTCATCCTATGAAAAAAATTGTGGTATTAATTTCTGGTAATGGCAGTAACCTACAATCTATTATTGATGCCTGCCAACAAAACCGGATTAATGGGCAAGTCTGTGCAGTATTCAGCAATAATGCCAATGCTTATGGCCTGCAACGGGCAGAATACGCGGGTATTCCCACGCATTTTCTCAATCCGAAAGAGTATTCAAATCGTGCGGATTATGATTTAGCCCTGCTCACAGCTCTTGATCGATACCAGCCCGATTTGGTCGTTTTAGCGGGTTATATGAGAATATTATCACCTGGTTTTGTACAGCATTATCGCGGACGCCTGATTAATATTCACCCTTCCCTGCTACCGAAATATCCCGGTTTGCATACCCATCGTAAAGCAATAGAAAATGGGGATCAGGAGCACGGTACTTCTGTCCACTTTGTGACTGAAGAACTTGATGGTGGTCCCATTGTCTTGCAGGCTAAAGTACCAATTTTTGCAGGTGATCAGGAAGAAGATGTTATCAGACGTGTTCAAACTCAGGAGCATAATATCTATCCGCTGGTCATCGGCTGGTTCCTGAATGAGCGTCTGAGAATGGATGACAATATCGCCATTATGGATGGCAAGATATTGCCGCCACAAGGTTATGCTTCAGAATAACCAATATTATTGGAACGATTACAGCATTGTGTTCAGAATTAATGTGTTCAGGTTAGCATGTAAAGTCAATGCATTAAGATTAATACGTTTTAAGGCTAATGTATTAAAGTTAATCATGTTAAAATAATGAAAATTAACCAGACACTTTGCTGTAAATTATTATTTCGGAAAGTTCTTTTTCTATATTTCGTTCTTTTCTATATTTATAGTGCTAACCTACAAGCTGCAACTTAAAAAGGCGACGCGGATATCTAGTATTAATTAACTATCCGTATATCATTTCGTATAGACCAAAACAAAATCGGCCCTTATCGTAAAAACACTGAGGTATCCAATGTCCAGTGGTTCTGAAAATCCACCCGTAAACTTACGCCCCCTCGAACGGGAAGATCTCCCTTTCGTCCACCAGCTTGATAACAATGCCAGTGTCATGCGCTATTGGTTTGAAGAGCCTTATGAGGCTTTTGTTGAATTATGCGATCTCTATGACAAACATATTCATGACCAAAGTGAACGCCGTTTTATTATAGAAAGCATGAACGCTAAAGTCGGCTTGGTTGAGTTGGTGGAAATTGATTATATCCATCGCCGTGCCGAATTTCAGATTATTATTGCACCGGCTTATCAAGGGCAAGGCTATGCAACTGAGACAGTTAAACTTGCGATGGAGTACGCATTTTCTGTACTCAATCTCTACAAACTCTATTTAATCGTTGATAAAGAGAACGAAAAAGCAATTCATATATACAATAAGTTAGGGTTTTATACAGAAGGTGAATTAATCGATGAATTTTTCGTAAACGGCTCTTATCATACTGCTATTCGGATGTGCACTTTCCAACATCACTATTTTGCTAACAAAATTCGTCATTCTCAGAGTAAAAAGCAAGATTGTTAACCCAATAAATGGACCAAATGGAGTAGTAATGTCCCACGACCGCCTCTATACAGAAAAAGAACTCAGTTGGCTCTCTTTCAATGAACGTGTACTTCAGGAAGCGGCTGACAAAAGCAATCCACTTATTGAAAGAATGAGGTTTCTAGGGATCTACTCCAATAATCTGGATGAGTTTTATAAAGTTCGTTTCGCTGATGTAAAACGTCGTATTCTTATTAGCGAAGAACGGGGTTCTGCAACCAGCGCCCGGCAATTATTCAAAAAGATCCAGTCTAAAGTAGCCAAAATCGATCAGGAGTTTGATGAACTCTATAACGATTTACTATTGGAAATGGCACGCAACCAGATTTTCTTGATCAATGAACGGCAGATATCTCCCAATCAACAAATCTGGTTGCGGCAATATTTCCGGCAACATTTGCGTCCGCATATTACACCTATCGTTATCAATCCAGAGACGAATCTGGTTGAATTTTTGAAAGATGATTACACCTATTTGGCCGTGGAAATTATTCGGGGACAAGAAACAAAATATGCCCTGTTGGAAATTCCAGCAGACAAAGTTCCCCGTTTTGTTAATCTGCCACCAGAAATGCCAAAAAAACGCAAATCAATGATTTTACTTGATAACATTTTACGTTACACACTGGATGAAATTTTCAAAGGTTTTTTTGATTACGACACACTGAACGTTTACTCCATGAAAATGACCCGTGATTCTGAATACGATTTGGCAACGGAAATGGAGTCCAGTTTGTTGGAATTGATGTCTTCAACCCTGAAGCAACGGTTAACAGCCGAGCCTGTCCGCTTTGTTTATCAGCGAGATATGCCGGATGAAATGGTAGAACTATTACGCAGTAAGTTAGGGTTGTCTAATGATGACTCTGTCATTGCTGGTGGCCGTTATCACAACTTCAAAGATTTCATCAAATTTCCCAATGAAGGAAACCGAACCCTTCTGAATAAACCCATGCCACGCTTACGCCATACCTGGTTCGATCATTTCCGCAACGGTTTTGATGCTATCCGTGAACAAGATGTTTTGCTCTATTACCCTTATCACACTTTCGAGCATGTACTGGAATTACTGCGGCAGGCATCATTCGATCCAAGTGTATTATCGATAAAAATCAATATCTATCGTGTAGCTAAAGACTCACGCATTATTGATTCTATGATCCATGCTGCTCACAACGGTAAAAAAGTGACGGTAGTAGTCGAGTTACAGGCACGATTTGATGAAGAGGCCAACATCCACTGGGCAAAACGCTTGACTGAAGCAGGCGTGCATGTGATTTTCTCTGCTCCGGGTCTGAAAATTCACGCTAAGCTGTTTATCATTTCACGCCTTGAAGGCGATGAAATTATCCGCTATGCCCATATCGGTACAGGAAATTTCAATGAAAAAACGGCTCGCTTATATACCGACTATTCCCTGCTAACAGCCAAGCCAGAAGTCACCAATGAAGTACGTCGTGTATTTAACTTTATTGAAAACCCTTATCGCCCTGTAACATTTGAGAATTTAATGGTATCGCCCCAAAATTCACGTGCAATGCTCAATAAGTTAATTACTCAAGAAATCGAAAATGCCAAAGAGGGAGAAATTGCAGGCATTACCTTAAAAATAAACAACCTGGTAGATAGAGAATTGGTGGATCGCCTGTATGATGCCTCCGAAGCGGGCGTCAAAGTGCGTCTTCTGATCCGCGGCATGTGTTCTCTGGTTCCCAATCAACCCAGTTTTAGTGAGAATATTCAAGTCACCAGTATTGTAGATCGTTTCCTAGAGCATGATCGGGTTTATGTTTTCACCAATAAAGGGGATGAAAAAGTTTTCCTCTCTTCCGCAGACTGGATGACCCGGAATATTGATTATCGTATTGAAGTCGCGGTTTGTTTGTTAGATCCCCTGTTAAAACAACGAGTGTTGGATATCTTAGAACTCCAGTTTAACGATACGGTTAAGGCACGCTATATTGATAAAGAACTGAGCAACCGCTATGTGCCACGGGGAAATAAGCGTAAAATCCGCGCACAAACTGCCATTTATGATTATCTGAAAAACCTGGAACAACCGGAACCAAGAGCCTAATTTATGCCGTTGAAACACGATAAACCAACGCCTAAGCCGCTGGAAATTGCAACCATTGACCTTGGCTCTAACAGTTTTCATATGGTTATCGCCCGTATTGTAAATGGCGCATTACAAGTTATAGGGCGTCTAAAAAAACGGGTTTACCTTGCTGATGGACTGAATGATAAAAATGAGTTAAGTGAAGAAGCTATCAGTCGCGGTCTTGACTGCCTGTCATTATTTGCTAAGCGGTTGCAGGGTTTCTCTGCGGAAAATGTCTGCCTTGTAGGTACTCATAGTCTACGGGAAGCAACTAATGCGGAAGAGTTTCTGAAACGAGCCAAAGAAGTTATTCCTTATCCAATTGAAATTATTTCCGGTCATGAAGAAGCCCGTTTGATCTTCATGGGGGTAGAACATACTCAACCTGAAAAAGGGCGTAAGCTGGTGATTGATATTGGTGGTGGTTCCACCGAGTTGGTCATTGGTGAGGACTTCGAACCTCTATTAATTGAAAGCCGCCGTATGGGATGTGTAAGTTTTTCCCGTCAGTTTTTTCCTAGTGGCGTAGTAAATGAGCATAATTTCCATAGAGCAAGACTTCAGGCAGAACAAAAACTAGAAAATCTCATCTGGCAATTCCGCACAAAAGGTTGGGATTTTGCTTTGGGAGCATCGGGGACTATCAAAGCAGTTCATGAATCACTGATCGAATTTGGTGAAAAAGATGGCCTGATTACACCAGAGCGCCTCCATATGCTGGTGAAACAGGTATTAAAATACAAAAACTTCAACTCTCTGGATTTACCCGGTTTATCCGAAGATCGCAAACAAACTTTTGTTCCGGGTCTGGCTATTCTGTGCGGCATATTTGATGCCCTGCATATTCAGGAATTACGTTTGTCTGACGGAGCATTACGTGAAGGTGTTCTTTACGAAATGGAAGATCGCTTCCGCCATCAGGATATTCGTCAAAGAACAGCCAAAAGCCTCGCTGAACACTACAACATTGACAGGGAACAAGCCAGTCGCGTCTGGGACACAGCCAAAACACTTTATGACCAATGGGCGGCACAAAATCCGAAACGAGTACAACCACAATTGGAAGCCATTCTGCTCTGGGCAGCGATGCTTCATGAAGTTGGCTTAAGCATCAACCTGAATGGTTTACAGCGGCATTCTGCCTATATCCTGCAACACACTGACTTACCCGGCTTTAATCAAGAACAGCAATTATTGTTGGCAACATTGGTTCGCTATCACCGCAAAGCAGTTAAAGTTCATGAACATCCCCGTTTCTATCTGTTCAAGAAAAAGCAATATCTTCCGATGCTCCAGATATTGAGATTAGCAACCTTGCTGAATAATCAACGCCAATCCACGACGACACCTGAATCTTTAAAGCTGGAAACAGATCATGGTCACTGGACACTTTACCTTCCCAAAAACTATCTAGTTCAGAATGTACTGATTCAGTTAGACTTAGAGAAAGAACAGGTTTACTGGGGTGATGTGACGGGTTGGCACTTACATATCCAAGAGGAATCATCTATTGCGGCGTTGAAACATCATCAGCAAAAACAGCAAAATATGATGGAACAAAATGGCAATTCTAAGACAAAATAGCACTATATCCCCCCAAACCGAGTAGCTTTGTACAGATTTTTGCAAAACTATTTGCACAAATTCAAGGTAGACTATGTTACAACCAGCCTTTAAACCTGATAATGGGAATGTCACCAGTCAACATTCCCAAAAGCTGGTTCTAATTCGCCAGAACCTGTTTTCGCTGCTCATTGACGATAAGTTATTCGTTGATTCGTTATTGGGACAAGCTGATGCACATGCAAAAATTAGCGATGACCAATTATTAGGGAAGATTGAAAAAGTCAAATCCCTTCTGACCAATCTGCATGCAGCAGATATTGCCGATATTCTGGAAGCATTACCTTATGATGAACGTCTTGCTTTATGGCGGCTCATTGATAATAACCAGCGTGGTGAAGTGCTGGTGGAAACCTCGATTCCAGTCTGGGATAACTTAATCAAAGACATGTCTGATCTGGAACTGCTCAGAGCAATCGGAACACTGCACGTAGATGAACAGGCTTATATTGCTGAACACCTTCCCCGGGATACAACACGCCGTTTACTGACCTATCTGGAACCCAGCCAGCGTAACCGCATCCGGGAAGTATTGCAGTACCATAAGGACAGTATCGGCCAGATGATGGATTTCGAATTTGTGACAGTACGAGGCAATGTCACACTCGGTACTGTTCAGCGTTTCCTACGTTCCCGCGGCTCTATTCCGGAAACAACGGATAAAATCTTTGTCATTGATCGCAAAAATCGCCTTCAGGGAGAACTTCTACTTACGACTTTGCTAACCAATGCACCGGATAAACTTGTAGCTGAGGTGATGAACATAGATACCGTCACTTTTCTGCCTGAGCAAAAAGGCGAAGATGCTGCCAGTGCGTTCGAACGTTATGACTTGATTTCTGCTGCGGTAGTGGACAGTAACGGGCGTTTGATGGGGCGCCTGACTGTCGAAGATATCGTTGATACTTTAAGCGAAGAGACGGATACCAATATCCGACGTATGGGCGGCTTGAGCCGTGAAGAAGATGTCTTCGCGCCAGTTGGACAGGCAGTAAAAACCCGCTGGACTTGGCTCGCTATTAATCTGTGCACAGCGTTTGTCGCTTCACGTGTTATCGGCCTGTTTGAACATACTATTTCCCAACTCGTCGCTCTTGCCACTTTAATGCCTATTGTGGCGGGCATCGGGGGCAATACCGGTAACCAGACTATTACCATGATCGTACGAGCACTGGCTCTACACCAGATCCAAACAGGGAGTTTCTCTTATCTTTTATTGAGGGAGCTTGGTGTTGCTCTGATAAATGGTGTTATTTGGGGAGGTATTATGGGTATTGTCACTTATGTGCTCTATGATGACCTTGCAATGGGGGGCGTAATGACAATGGCAATGATACTAAACCTGCTGATGGCTGCATTAATGGGGGTATTGATACCTTTTATTATGATGAAGTTAGGCAGAGATCCTGCGATTGGTTCCAGTGTTATGATTACTGCAATTACTGATACTGGCGGTTTCTTTATCTTTTTGGGATTGGCAACGCTATTTTTGGTTTAATGAGTTCACCGATATTTAAGCAGCTCTGTATTCAGGAAACGCCGATTAAATAATCGGCGTTTTTGCAAATTATCAATACACTCTTTCTTCCCAGACACTATATCCAGATGTTCCTGCCATATGATGACGGCAGATAATATCTTTATATTTAATAGAAACAATTTCTTCTGGTTGTGATTCCGAATGGTTAATACTGTGCGGATAGTTTGGTGACAATTCAATGATTGTTGCATCACGGCATTCAATTGAATAATAGAGTTCCTGAGATCCTAATTGTGAAGTGCGATAAAAATCAAATTTCAGATTCAAACTTTCATTATTTGAAATTGCCATCATTAATAACGGCGATGATTTATCTTGTGGCTTTACAAATACAATTGGACTATGGTTAACATTTTGTTCTCTATGAATAGAATGATGCAGATTCAATACAAAGATTTCATCTTCATGACCAGCCTGATATTTATTGCCGATGGACTCAATCGAAGAACAACCTTGTGAAATCAACCCTTGTTTGTTTCCCTGCAAGGTTAAATAGATCATATTCGCCATAATAACTTCCTGTTTTGGTTAAGTTTGAAAGTACTATTAATCGCGTCTAGCATATTTTTAAAAACTATTGTTTTCCAAGAAAAAATGTGATTAAAGTCACTAAACAATAACGTTTACCACCAAACCATATTTATTGCTGTTAACTTTAACCATTCATTTTATCAGCGATTATGGAATATTATATCAACGAAAAACAAGACAAGATACGCACTTTACTTAATAATTTACTAAGGATTTCGTTAACATCCATAATTTGTAGTACTATTTCATTGACCAACATTTTAAATACATTTCGTTCAGTTTTTGTTTCCATTATCCACCTCTATCACCTCTGATAAAATATCGTATTCATCGATTATTTTTGTTTTCTGAATGTCATATTTGTATTTATCTTTTAGTTTTTTCTGTGACGTTTTTGCTTTTATACGATATTTTTCAATACCATCCTCTATTTTCTTTTTTCGATCGTCGGGTTAATGACTGTGCCATTCACCAGCTAAATGCTGACAAGACTCCCTTATGAAAACAGGTTACGTTAACCCCTTTAGCGCTTCTCATGGAAACTTTAAAATTCAACTTTTACATTCAGCTAACAATCGTATTTATTTCATTGACATAATTTCCACATTTTCTCCATGATTGGCTATTTCTCTCCGAGTACACTAATTAAATATATATTTACACTGATTTAGCATAAGATGCGCGTGACTGATTATCGGCACAATATGAAGAGAATATCGAATATATGAGCAATAAACGTCGTACCTACTTTTTCGGGTTTGCTGTGTTAGCCGTTTTCATCGCGGCTGTTTTTTTTACATGGAGCTATTTTAAAAAATCAGCCACATCGGGAGAAAAATCAGCTCAAGTATCAGAATCGCAAAAAAATTTGCACCTTATTCCCCCTCAACCCGTTCAGGTAGCTACCGTTAAAACAGAATCTGTCCCCCATTATCTGGGAGGGTTGGGAACAGTTCAGGCTGCTGATACCGTAAATATTACCAGCCTTGTGAATGGGCAATTAATTGCCCTGCATTTTAATGAAGGCCAACATGTCAAAAAAGGCGATTTACTGGCAGAAATTGATCCCCGTCCTTTTCAGGTCAGGCTGGCAAAAGCACAAGGGCAATATGTCAAAGATCAAACGATACTGGTTGATGCTAAACAGAATTTGGCTCGCTATCAGCAATTGGCGAAAAACAAATTAATTACTCAACAAGATTTGGATAAGCAGTTTTCCTTAGTGCGCCAGTATCAAGCTGCCCTAAAAACTGATCAGGCAGATATTGATGAACAGAAACTGCAATTAACCTATAGTCGCATTACTGCTCCTATTTCAGGTCGTGTCGGTCTGAAACGGATAGATGTCGGTAATTATGTCTCTTCTGGAGGAGAAAATCCGATTGTGGTCATTACACGTGTTGACCCTATTGATGTGGTGTTTTCCCTGCCTGAAAACGATCTCAGCACTATACTGAAGGCACAAAAGAGCAATAAAGAGCTTGCTGTTATCGCTTGGGATCGCAATAACCAGCTACAATTGGCACAAGGCAAACTATTCAGTATTGACAACCAGATTGATGTTGCTACTGGCACCATCAAAATGAAAGCACAATTCAATAATCAAGATAACGCGCTATTTCCCAATCAATTTGTCAATATTCAGATCAAAGTGAATACGCTCAACAATGCCATTGTGATCCCAAGCGCCGCATTACAGATGAGTAGTGAAGGTTATTTTGTCTGGATGGTGGATAAAGATAATAAAGTCAGCAAACGTAAGGTGACTATCGGGTTGCAAAACACCGAACTAGTTGTCATTAACAACAGTTTGTCCGTCGGTGACCGGGTTGTTACAGATGGTACTGATCAATTGACAGAAGGTGCTACTGTCGAGGTTGTTAAACCCCTGAAACCAGAGTCAAATAACAGCAATAGCGATAAGTCTGACCAGTCAAACAGTAAAGTGGAGAATACTTAATGCTTTCTGATTCTCCAATAACAGGGGGCGGCCCGTCCCGCTTATTTATCTTGCGTCCGGTAGCTACTACACTGTTTATGATTGCAATATTGCTTTCTGGCATCATCGGCTACCGAATGTTACCAGTTTCTGCATTGCCTCAAGTAGATTATCCTACTATTCAGGTTGTTACGCTCTACCCCGGTGCCAACCCTGACGTAATGACTTCTGCTATAACTGCACCATTAGAACGCAAATTCGGGCAAATATCCGGTTTGAAGCAGATGACATCACAAAGTTCCGGGGGCGCTTCTGTTATTACACTGGTATTCCAGCTCTCCTTGCCATTGGATGTAGCAGAACAGGATGTACAGGCCGCTATTAATTCAATCATTAATTTATTACCCGATGACCTGCCCTATCCGCCAATTTACAGTAAAGTCAATCCGGCTGATCCGCCTATCTTAACACTGGCCGTAACCTCTGATTCCCTGCCGATGACAGAGGTTCAGGATATGGTGGAAACTCGCGTTGCTCAACGCATTTCTCAAATCGGTGGTGTAGGTTTGGTCACTCTGGCTGGAGGACAGCGCCCTGCTGTGCGTGTGAAGTTAAATGCGCAGGCTACCGCTGCACAAGGGTTAGACAGTCGTACCATTAGCAATGCAATTGTAAGTGCGAATGTAAATTCACCAAAAGGCAGTTTTGATGGCCCGACCCGTTCGGTCACTTTGTCTGCCAACGATCAAATGACGTCCATTGACGAATACCGCAATTTAATTGTGGCCTATAAAAATGGAGCTCCGATTCGCCTGCGGGATGTTGCAACAATTGAACGAAGTGCGGAGAACACCAAACTGGGCGCATGGGCAAATGAAAAACCCGCTATTGTCATCAATGTCCAACGTCAGCCGGGTGCTAATGTTATTGAAACTACTGATAATATTCGTTCCATGCTACCAGAGTTGATCAACAACCTGCCCAAATCAGTTAATGTAGATGTTCTGACTGACCGAACTGTTACGATCCGCTCTTCAGTCAAGGATGTGCAATTTGAGTTGTTGCTGGCAATTGCATTGGTTGTGATGGTGATTTACCTGTTTTTACGCAATACAATTGCCACCCTGATCCCAAGCATTTCAGTGCCACTTTCCCTGATCGGCACATTTGCGGTGATGTACTTTTGTGGTTTTTCCGTCAATAACCTCACTTTGATGGCATTAACCATCGCAACAGGCTTTGTAGTCGATGATGCCATTGTGGTTATCGAAAATATTTCCCGCCATATTGAGCGAGGAGAAAAACCGCTGGCTGCCGCCTTGAAGGGCGCTGGTGAAATCGGTTTTACCATTATTTCACTGACTTTTTCTTTGATTGCCGTTCTGATCCCTCTGCTGTTTATGGGAGATATTGTCGGTCGTTTATTCCGGGAGTTTGCAATTACGCTGGCGGTGGCGATTTTAATTTCAGCCGTAGTTTCACTGACATTGACACCAATGATGTGCGCAAGAATGCTGAAAGCAGAAACGGATATTAAATACAACCGCTTTGAGCAAGCCTGTGAACGTTTCTTTGAGTGGATGATTGCGATATATGGCACATGGCTGAAACGCGTTCTGAACCATCCCTGGATAACACTCGGTGTTACACTCAGCACTCTGGCTTTAACTACCCTGCTCTACATCATGATCCCAAAAGGATTTTTCCCATTGCAGGATAATGGATTAATTCAGGGAACACTGGAAGCACCACAATCCATCTCTTTCAGCGCTATGGCAGACAAGCAGCGTCAGGTAACTTCATTGTTACTAGAAGATCCGGCTGTGAAGAATGTCACTACGTTTATTGGCGTTGATGGTAGTAACCCAACATTGAATAATGGGCGTCTGCAAATTACGCTTAAACCTTTTGATCAGCGTGACGATAAAATTGAAGAAATTATTCCTCGTCTGCAAGCTCGATTAGCCAAAGTACCCGATGTAACCTTGTATCTACAACCAATTCAAGATCTGACAATTGATACTCAGGTTTCCCGTACCCAATATCAATTTACTTTACAGGCTGCTTCTCTTGATGAACTTAATGTCTGGGTTCCAAAATTACAGGAAGCACTAAAAAAACGTCCTGAATTGGTTGATATCAGTAATGATTGGCAAAACAGGGGATTAGTCTCTTATATTGATGTGAATCGCGATATGGCCAGTCGGTTGGGTATTTCCATGGCTGATATTGATAACACACTGTATAGCGCTTTCGGCCAAAGGTTGATTTCGACCATTTACACACAAGCGAATCAATACCGCGTCGTGCTGGAACAGGATACAACTAATTCACCCGGTCTTGATGCGCTCAATGATATCCGTCTTATTAGCACTGACGGCAAGATAGTGCCCCTAACCACTATCGCTACAGTGAAACAACAATTAGGTTATTTATCCATCAATCACCTACAACAGTTTCCTGCTACCACTTTTTCATTCAATGTTGCACCAAATACTTCTCTAGAAGCAGCAGTTGATGCAGTAAAAGAAACAGAACGCGCAATTAATATACCAAAAGATATCAACACACAATTTCAAGGAGCGACGCTGGCATTCCAGAATTCACTGAATAATACCTTATTGCTGATACTGGCTGCTGTCGTTGCGATGTACATTGTGCTTGGCATACTGTATGAAAGCTTTATTCATCCGGTAACTATCCTGTCAACACTCCCCACTGCTGGCGTCGGAGCATTATTGGCTTTAATGCTGGGTGGCTATGAACTGGATGTTATTGCCATCATTGGGATTATTTTGCTGATTGGTATTGTGAAAAAGAACGCCATCATGATGATCGATTTTGCCTTGGTAGCAGAACGGGAAAACGGAATGTCACCCTATGATGCCATTTTTCAAGCCTGCCTCTTGCGTTTCAGGCCAATATTAATGACAACAATGGCTGCACTATTGGGGGCATTACCATTAATGCTCAGCAACGGAATTGGAGCTGAACTACGCCGTCCACTGGGGGTTAGTATGGTAGGCGGGTTGATTATGAGCCAGATCCTGACCTTGTTTACAACACCTGTTATTTACCTGCTATTTGATCGGCTGGGGCACTATTACAAGAGCAAATACAAATACAAGTATAAGAGTAATCATGAACAACAGAACGACACTCAAACAAAATTAGCTCATTCTTCTACTGACCATCAGGAGCCGCTGTGAAATTTTTCGCCTTATTTATCCAGCGGCCTGTCGCAACTACACTATTAAGCGTAGCCATTACGCTATTTGGGGCTGTTAGCTTTACCCTGTTGCCAGTATCACCATTACCGCAGGTTGATTTTCCGGTGATTACAGTTTCTGCTTCAATGCCCGGAGCATCACCGGAAACCATGGCTTCTTCCGTCACTACCCCATTAGAACGTTCACTCGGTAGAATTGCTGGTATTAAAGAGATGAGTTCCAGTAGTTCATTAGGTTTCAGTGAAATTTTTCTGGAATTTGAGCTGAACCGGGATATTAATGGAGCAGCACGGGATGTACAGGCAGCTATAAATGCAGCAGAAAGCCTGTTACCTTCGGGGATGCCAAGCCGCCCAACCTACCATAAGGCAAATCTTTCTTCTGCCCCAATCATGATTCTGACTTTGACATCAGATAGCTATGACGAAGGGCAATTGTATGATATCGCCTCAACACACCTTGCCCAAAAAATTTCACAAATAGAAGGTGTCAGCCAAGTTAACGTTGCAGGTAGTTCACTACCCGCAATACGGGTCGAACTGAATCCTAATGCCCTATTCAATCAGGGAGTATCTCTTGATGATGTTCGCGAAGCTATCAACAAGGCTAATGTCAGACGCCCAACAGGACACGTTGATACAGATAAACAAAGCTGGCAAATACAAACTAACGATGAAATCAAGCAAGCGGACAATTATGCCTCCATTATTGTGCACTATCGTAATGGCTCACCTGTTCGTTTAAAAGATGTCGCAACTGTCAAAGATTCCGTCGAAGATACCCGGGCAGCGGGAATGTCCGGCAATGGCCCCGCTATTGCGCTGATTATCCGGCGGGAATCAAGTGCAAATATCATTGAAACCATCAAGAAAATTCGTGCTGAACTCCCGGCTCTGCGAGCATCAATACCCGCTAATATTCAGCTGAATGTTGTACAGGATCGCTCTCCCCCTATTCGAGCGTCCCTGTATGAAGTGGAACAAGCACTTGCCGTTGCCGTTGCTCTGGTGATCCTGGTTGTTTTTCTATTCCTGCGTTCAGGACGTGCCACCCTTATCCCGGCAATTACAGTTCCAGTATCATTAATTGGTACGTTTACGGCTATGTACTTATGTGGTTTCAGTCTGAATAACCTCTCATTGATGGCACTGACCATTGCTACGGGTTTCGTTGTTGATGATGCCATTGTGGTACTGGAAAATATTTCCCGCCATCTGGAAGCCGGGTTGAAACCAGCACAAGCCGCTCTTAAGGGAGTGAGAGAAGTTGGTTTTACTGTTCTTGCTATGAGCCTTTCACTCGTTGCTGTCTTTATACCCCTTATACTGATAGATGAGTTACTTGGCAGACTATTCCTTGATTTTGCCGTTACGCTCGCAACCGCGATAGGTATTTCACTGCTGGTTTCCCTAACTTTAACGCCGATGATGTGCGCTCATTTATTGAAGTCTTCACCAGAAAAACCACTGAAGAAAACCCGCGGTTTCGGCAAAGTTTTACTGAGACTCCAGCAATACTATGGGCGCTCATTAAAATGGATACTCAACCATACTCGTTGGGTTTTATTGACACTGGTTGGGGTTATTGCGCTGAATGTCTGGCTTTATATCAGTATTCCGAAAACTTTTTTCCCCAGACAGGATACAGGCCAATTAATAGGCTTCGTTGTTGCTGATCAAAGCATTTCATTTCAGGCCATGCGTAAAAAAATGGAATATTTCATGGGGGTTATCAATGCAGACCCAACTGTTGAAAATATTACAGGATTTACAGGTGGGAACAGCATCAATGTCGGTTTTATTTTTATGGGTTTAAAACCATTGAGTGAACGAACAGAAAATATCGAACAAGTCATGACCCGTTTAAGGAAAAAATTATCCCACGAGCCGGGTGCGGAACTCTATTTGATACCTGTTCAGGACCTCAGCTCTGGTGGAGGCGGAGGTAACGCCAAATCCATTTATCAATTTACTTTGCTGTCAGATGATTTTTCTGAACTTCGCAAATGGACACCTATTATCGAAAAAGCCTTGAAGAAAGTACCGCAACTGACAGGAATAAATTCGGACGATGACAGTAAAGGTTCTGAACTCACAATCACCTATGATCGTGATCTGATGGCTCGCCTCGGCATTAGTGTCGCCCAAGCCAATAGTTTGCTCGGCAACGCTTTCGGTCAACAATCGATTTCAACCATTTATCAACCACTGAACCAATACAAAGTAGTGATGGAAGTCGCGCCTGAATATAATCAGGATGCCAGCTCATTAGAGAAAATTTTTGTTATCAATAAAGAGGGAAAGCGTATCCCACTCTCTTATTTTGCAAGCTGGCGACCAACCAATGCCCCATTAGATGTCTATCACCAAGGGCTTTCAGCCGCTTCTATGATCTCTTTCGATATCGCAGCAGGTTATACGATGTCTGATGCAACCAGAGCAATAGAACGCACGATGACAGAACTCGGTGTTCCATCAACAGTACGTCTTTCTTTTACTGGTGCAGTGCAAAATTTTGAAGAAAGTCAGCGTTCTCAGTTACTGGTGATCCTTGCGGCGATTATTACTGTTTATCTGGTGCTGGGCGTACTTTATGAAAGCTATATTCATCCTCTGACAATTCTTTCCACGCTGCCTTCTGCGGGAGTTGGAGCCTTGCTGGCATTGGAGATCTTCAATACTCCGTTTAGTCTGATCGCCATGATTGGGATTATGCTGCTGATTGGGATTGTGAAGAAAAATGCCATTATTATGGTGGACTTTGCTCTTGAAGCTCAGCGAAATGGTCGGTTAAGTGCCCAAGAAGCAATATTTCAGGCCAGTTTGTTAAGATTCCGGCCGATCATGATGACCACGCTTTCAGCCTTGTTCGGGGCCCTGCCTTTGGTACTGAATAACGGTGATGGTGCTGAATTACGTCATCCTCTGGGAATTACCATTGTTGGTGGTCTGGTAATGAGCCAACTTCTCACGTTATATACTACACCTGTGGTCTATCTGTTTTTTGACCGACTACGTGAAAAATGGCATCAACGCAGAGTAGCAAAATTTCAGAGAATCAAGCCATCGTGAAATTCAGGATGAAAACCGGGATCAGCGGAAAATTATTTCTGGCAATTTTTGCCACCTGTATGCTGGTACTAGTAACAATGCACTGGGGGGCTCGCCTCAGTTTCCAACATGAATTCATTGGTTATATCAAACAAAATAGCCAAATACGTGCCAACATGCTGGCAGAAGCATTGACAGAGCAGTACCAGCAATACGGTAATTGGGATTTCCTGACCAAAAATGATCGCGTCATCTTTCAGATTATCCGTAACATTGAGCAGAGCAGTAACAACCGTCAGGGGCCATCCTCCCACGGCTGGCGTACTCAGTTTTGGGTTGTTGATCGCCATATGAATCGTTTGGTAGGCCATGCGGATAATATGTCTGAAGAAACCTATCGCAAGCCTGTGATTTATCAAAATGAAGTTGTTGGTTGGGTCATTGTCAGTGCCTCTGACAAAATTACCCGTCAGGCCGATATCAGTTTCGCCAGCCAACAACAATTGACCAGTTGGATTATCGCCGGCTTTTCCACTATGTTGGCCTTGATAGCAACTTTCTTCTTATCCCGCGGATTTCTGAAACCGATTAAACGACTGGTAGAAGGAACACATAAACTGGCTTCCGGTGATTTTAGTATTCGTGTAGCAGTGTCCAGCAAGGATGAGATTGGTCAACTGGCATCGGATTTTAATCTTCTCGCTTGTACATTAGAAAAAAATGAACAGATGCGTCAGGATCACATGGCAGATATCTCCCACGAATTACGCACTCCACTCTCTATTCTGCGTGGTGAACTGGAAGCTCTGCAAGATGGTGTTCGGCAACCGACACAAGCAACTATTCATTCCTTACTGACCGAAGTTACTATCCTGACAAAACTGGTGGATGATTTGCATCTGTTGTCCCTATCAGATCGGGGCTCTCTGGCTTACCGGAAAGAGCTAATGAACGTCGATGAGCTACTGAAAATAGCTGTGGCTGCTTATCAGGGACGCTTTGCTGATAAACAGATTACTCTGGAACTACATTTACCAAAAAACACCATGTTATTTGCCGATCCCAAGCGATTAACACAGTTATTTCAGAATTTACTGGAAAATAACTTACGTTATACCGCTGATTACGGAAAAGTAGTTATTTGCGGACATATAGATCAGCAGAAATGGGTACTTAGCTGGCAAGATAGTGCTCCCGGCTTAACTACTGAGCAATGCCAACGTATTTTTGAACGGTTCTATCGCTGCGAATCTTCCCGCAACCGTGCCAGCGGTGGTTCGGGTTTAGGTTTGGCGATCTGTTATAACATCATTGAAGCACACAATGGTCTTATTCAAGCAGAAATATCACCTTTAGGTGGTCTTAAAATTCACGTAGAATTACCTCTGACCAAATTTTCCGAACATAAAACGCTGAATATAACACACTGAATATAAGAATAATGAGTGCACAATATACCGTTCTGATCGTGGAAGATGAACCCAAACTGGGACAGTTACTTGTTGATTATCTACAAACTGCAAATTATCAAACACAATGGTTGGTACGTGGTGATGAAGTGATTGCTCATGTCCAGCAACAGCAACCCGATATTATCCTGCTCGATCTTATGCTGCCCGGGCTTGATGGTTTGTCAGTTTGTAGGGAAATCCGCAAATTTTCTAATATTCCCATTATCATAATGACAGCCAAAACAGAGGAGATTGACCGCCTGTTAGGGCTGGAAATCGGTGCGGATGATTATGTTTGTAAGCCTTATAGCCCACGAGAAATAGTTGCCAGAGTGAAAACGATTTTACGTCGCTGTTATCGCCCACAAGATATCGTTAGCGAACAAGGGGCACTGACAATTGATGAAAATCATTTTCAAGCTCGCTATCTTGAACGGGTTCTGGATCTGACACCAGTTGAATTCCGGTTACTTAAGATAATTTCCAGCCAGCCCGGGCGGGTTTTTTCCCGTGATCAGCTACTAAATAATCTCTATAACGATCATCGTATTGTTAATGATCGCACTATCGATAGCCATATCAAAAATTTACGCAGGAAATTAGAACAATTAGACGAAGATAAATCTTTTATTCGCTCGATTTATGGCTTGGGATACCGCTGGGAAGCCGAAATTTGCCGTCTGATATGACTGCCTAATTTTTGTTAAAAAATTCACCTGAGTAAATTTCAAGCTAAACTTAAGCTGATAATTACCCAATCAGGAGAATTTCTTATGGCTACTGGGCATTTTGATCTTAAGAAAGCAAAGAACGGGCAATTTTATTTCAATCTGGTCGCGGCCAACGGTGACATCATTCTCAGCAGTGAAATGTACACCACCAAAGCGGCTGCTAATAAAGGTATCCATTCGGTACAGGTCAACTCTCTGGACAAAACTCGTCATGAAGTAAGAAAGAATAAGTCTGGCAAAAGCTATTTTGTCTTAAAGGCAAGAAATCATCAGATTATTGGTATCAGTGAATCTTATGGTAATGAAACCGCGATGAAGAAAGGCATACAGTCTGTCATAAAGATCGGGGTAACAGATAAAGTGCGGGATTTGACCAAACGTAATTAATTAACTGCGCCGCATTAGCGGCGCGTTTCTGCTTCTTTTCCTATTTCTGTTCTCCTTCTCCACAATAAATTTGTGTTATCAGCAGAATAAGCGCTAAAATTCTTCTTCTTTAACCTTACCCTTAGTAATGATAAACAGATAGGGTAAGGTCTGATTTGAACTCAGACTGAGAACGTTAATAATATGTTTACTCCAGAATTACTTTCTCCTGCCGGCTCCTTGAAAAACATGCGCTATGCCTTTGCCTATGGTGCGGATGCCATTTATGCTGGTCAGCCCCGTTACAGCCTTCGTGTTCGAAACAACGAATTTAATCATGAAACACTGGCTCAAGGAATTAAAGAGGCACATACATTAGGCAAGCGTTTTTATGTCGTAGTTAATATCGCACCGCATAATGCAAAACTAAAAACCTTTATTCGCGATTTAAAACCTGTCATTGCAATGGAGCCTGATGCACTAATTATGTCCGATCCCGGCTTAATTATGATGGTACGTGAAGCCTTTCCTGAGATAGATATTCACCTTTCCGTACAAGCAAATGCCGTTAACTGGGCGACGGTTAAATTCTGGAAACAAATGGGATTAACACGAGTCATTCTCTCCCGTGAGCTTTCACTGGAAGAAATTGCCGAAATCCGTCAACAGGTTCCTGAAATGGAGCTTGAAGTTTTCGTTCATGGTGCGCTCTGTATGGCCTACTCTGGACGTTGCCTGTTATCAGGCTATATCAACAAACGTGACCCCAATCAGGGCACCTGCACCAATGCCTGCCGCTGGGAATATCATGTGCAGGAAGGAAAAGAAGATGAAGTCGGAAATATCGTCCATACCCATGACCCTATTCCGGTCAAAAATATTCCGGTTAAAAATGTTGAGCCAACTCTGGGGGAAGGTGCCCCGACAGACAAAGTATTTATGATCGAAGAAGCCAAGCGTCCCGGTGAGTATATGAGTGCATTTGAAGATGAACATGGCACCTATATTATGAACTCTAAGGATTTACGCGCAATTGCGCATGTAGAACGACTGACCAAAATGGGCGTTCATTCATTAAAAATAGAAGGCCGCACAAAATCTTTCTACTATTGTGCCCGTACTGCTCAGGTATATCGCCGTGCCATTGATGATGCAGTGGCTGGCAAACCTTTCGATCCTACATTGATGAGCACACTGGAAGGTTTGGCACATCGAGGTTATACGGAAGGCTTTTTGCGCCGTCATACTCATGATACTTACCAGACTTATGAATATGGTTATTCAGTATCAGACACACAACAATTTGTCGGAGAATTCACTGGCAACCGGGTCAATGACCTGGCAGAGGTGGTAGTAAAAAACAAATTCATCGTTGGTGACAACCTTGAGGTTATGACCCCAGCGGGCAATATCAACTTTATGCTGACATCAATGACAAACAAAAAAGGCCAGTCCGTTGAAGTCGCGCCGGGGGATGGTCACATCGTTTATCTGCCTGTTCCTGTAGAAATTGAACTAAATTATGCTCTGTTGATCCGCAATCTAAAAGGAGGTAATACCAGAGCACCGCATGTGAAAACGGATCCTTTAAAATAATCTGGCATGGATTTTAAAGAAATAGTTCTATTTTTTTAGAAACAGATCACATCAATACTATTTTATTTCTCGTATTATCAGCTCTGAAAAATGAAGAACTAAAAAAGTTTCACTGTAAGACTAGGAACCACCTCCTTGGCTAGCTCAATCTCCCTTGGGCTAGCCTTTTTCTTTTATAGAAAATAAGTTTAATTCAAACAATTAACCATAACATCAAACATCAGGTCATCATTGATTAAATTAATAATTATTAGATTTTTTTTGCCAAAAATTGACTCACAATTTAATAGCAAAATTAATTGTAAATAAAAAAGCCATTTCGAATAAATATTATTCAGATTACTGAAGGAATTTTTAGAGAAATATATTTTCGATTGGCAGATCAAAAAACGCTCTGAAATACTTATTCACAACACATTCCAGCAACACTATTTCATTGCACATAACTACATAACAGGTATGGAACAATGAAATTTTAATAAACATAGCATTAACTATAAAAAATAGCTTCGACTGAAGCGATCCACTACAGCTTCCCTCTCTGCTTATCTTGTATTCAGTACAAATATAAACAACAATCAGTAGCGCCTTTTGCAAACTGGAGTTAAACATGACTGATATCGTGAAGTTGTTAGGAAAAGACGCAGAAAGTTTATTGCAACATCAATGCAATACCATTTCACGTAAAAATATTTACCTCCCAGGCACAGATTTTGTCGATCGTGTAATGATTGAAAATAATCGGCCAAACTCTGTGTTGCGCTCAATGCAAACTTTGTTTAATCACGGGCGCCTGGCTGGAACTGGCTATCTTTCAATTTTGCCGGTCGATCAAGGTGTTGAACACTCGGCAAGTGCTTCTTTTGCAACCAACCCACTCTATTTTGATCCTAAAAATATTGTTGAATTAGCAATCGAAGCAGGATGTAACTGTGTTGCCTCAACTTATGGTGTTCTGGCATCCGTCTCTCGCCGCTATGCTCATAAAATTCCGTTTCTGGTGAAACTTAATCACAACGAAACATTGACCTATCCAGTTCAATATGACCAAACCTTGTATGCCAGCGTTGAGCAAGCGTTTAATATGGGGGCAGTTGCAGTTGGTGCCACGATTTATTACGGCTCTCCCGAATCGCGCCGTCAAATAGAAGAAATTTCTGCCGCTTTCGAACGAGCGCATGAATTAGGTATGGTAACTGTATTGTGGGCTTATTTACGCAATTCAGCTTTCAAAAAAGATGGCGTTGATTACCATACAAGTGCCGACTTAACTGGTCAGGCAAACCATCTGGCAGCTACTATCGGCGCAGATATCGTTAAACAAAAAATGGCAGAAACCAATGGCGGATATACTGCAATCAGTTTCGGACACACAGATAAACGTGTCTACACTGATTTGACAACAAATCACCCTATCGACTTGGTTCGCTATCAACTCGCCAACTGCTATATGGGACGTGCAGGCCTGATCAATTCTGGCGGAGCTTCCGGAGTGAATGATCTGAGTGATTCTGTCCGTACCGCAGTCATTAACAAACGTGCCGGAGGTATGGGACTGATCCTGGGACGCAAGGCATTTAAGAAATCAATGAAAGAAGGCGTTGCACTGATCCATTCTGTTCAGGATGTGTATCTCGACAAAAGCGTCACTATTGCCTGATAAAACCTACTTCATTTGTTGTGTTATTCACTGTATTAGAAATGGGGATATTATATCCCCATTTTCGAATCACAATACCACGACATTATGGTGATAATTCCTACTACTATTTCCTACCACCACTGATGAAAATGATGTACCGGCCCTATTCCTTTCCCTACATCTAGCGTATCTGCCTGCATTAGAGCATTCTGCAAATAGGCCTTTGCCACGGGTATTGTACTCTTCCAATCGGAATAACGCGGCCGCAGCGCTGCAAGGGCAGACGATAAAGTGCAACCTGTTCCATGTGTATGGCGTGTATTAATTCTGGGGGCTGTAAAACGCCATTCCCCTTCAGACGTAAACAGCCAATCTGGGCTTTCTCCATGCTTCAAATGCCCTCCTTTCAATAAAACGGCCTGACACCCCATCAATAACAGTTCACGTCCTTGTCGCAACATTTCATCTTCCGTTTCCGCAAGAGAGCATTTCAATAGCGTTGCGGCTTCGGGTAAATTTGGTGTAATCAAAGAAACGATTGGCAATAATAATTCCGTCATAGCTTTTACCGCTTCCTGCGATAATAAAGGATCACCACTCTTTGCCAGCATAACGGTATCTAACACGATATAAGGAACCGGATAACGGTGGAAAGCTTCTGAAACGACATGAACGTTAGCAGAATTAGATAACATTCCAATCTTAACACTATCTATTCTGACATCTGAAAGTACCGATTCAAGTTGAGCAGAAATAAAACTGGGTTCAATATTGTAAACTGTCTGCACTCCTGTTGTATTTTGCGCAACGAGAGCTGTTATTACAGTTGTTCCATATACGCCAAGGGCAGAAAATGTTTTTAGATCGGCTTGAATGCCGGCACCACCGCTAGGATCGGTTCCTGCAATAGTCAATGAATTAATTCTCATGATGGTAGTTCCTACCACCAGCCCAAGAAAAGCGGGTATCAAACAAGAGATACCAAGACTTCCCTACGCTGGCATTATCCAGATCAGGTAATACGGGTACTTCTCAGTTCATTTAAGAACGCCCCGAGCCAAAGTAAAAATCACTCTATTAGTATCCCAATAGAGTGATATTTGCAATGCGTTATCATTAATTAATGGAAAATATTAACGATAAATATATTCAGCCAGCCACCAACATACCAGCTAAAATAAATTTATTACTGCTTCTTACTATAAAGTAGTGACATTTGCAGCGGCTGGACCTTTAGGGCCATCCTGAATTTCAAACTCAACTTGTTGGCCTTCAGACAATGTTTTAAATCCATCTTTCATAATTGCAGAAAAATGTACAAATACATCTTTGCTGCCATCAGCTGGAGTAATAAAACCAAAACCTTTAGACTCATTGAACCACTTCACAGTACCAGTGATTTTTGCCATTTCAAAAATTTCCTTTGAATCACTTTATTCGCCGATTGGCATAAAAAGAAACAAACCAGTATTCGTTGCTGCTATTCATTAACAGAAACAGTACTTCGTTTACCCAGGTGTTTTTATCACATACTCTTTATATAATCGCAAGCCATTTTTTTCAGGTGCACGAGCTAACGCACATATTTTAAATTCTTAATATCTATTCCGATTTGATATTGATCGGAAGCATTTATATTACATAACCACATGAATTAACAGAAAAATAAAACATTAACTTAATGAAATCATTTTTACTTATTTAATATATAATTCTGTTTTTCACACCTATTAAGAGGTATTCTAGAGAGTTATAACTTTCAAAATAAATTGAATAAGCAACAAAATAATAGCTAATTTTATGTTAATGTTTGAAAGTAAAATATGATTACTCCAAATTTGATTAGTTTACGTTTTGTTTAACCTTTATTAAATATTGTTCAATCAAAACACTCATGCTTTAACTTTTGAGCTCTTGCTATTCTGGCAATATGTCAGATGATGACATAATTTTTATAGCACTAAAGTGACTGGGCTTTAAATAACAAATTGTCCAGATATCAACCTACAATAAATATCATTTCAGGATAACATTTATTTTATATGCAATTTTTGTAGGTAGGTTTTTTAACCAATTTTCTTTTACCGAAATAGCACTCTGCCATAACGATCTAATAAAATTGGATTCATTATAAAAATCAGCCGGGCATTATGCCCGGCTGGAAAAGTGTACGCATTTTCAGCAAGACAATTTATACTCTGACCTTATTTGATTTAGAAGATAAGTAACCTACCCATAATATTCCGATCCAAAACGGCATCAGAATAACTGATATACGTATATCAGGCATCATCAGAATAATAACAAGAATGAAAGCCAAGAAAATCAAACAGAGAAAATTACCAAATGGATACCAAAATGCCTGGAATTTTGTCTTAACACCTTCTGCATTTTTTGCAGCGCGAAATTTCAAGTGTGACATACAGATCATAATCCAATTAATCACCAGCGTTGTAACTACCAATGCCATCAAAAGCTCAAATGCTTTACCCGGCATAATATAGTTAATCAATACACCTATTGATGTAGCCAACGCCGACAATCCAATTGATAAAACAGGAACACTACGCTTGTTCACTTTAGTCAAAATACGCGGTGCATTACCTTGTTTCGCCAGGCCATACAGCATTCGACTATTACAATAAACGCCACTGTTATAAACAGATAACGCCGCAGTCAATACAACGATATTCAGGACATTTGCGACCCAAAAACTATTCAAATTATGGAAAATTAAAACAAATGGACTGCCTCCCTCCACAACATCTTTCCACGGATAGAGAGAAAGCAAAATGAACAACGAACCGATATAAAACAGCAGAATACGATAAACAACCTGATTAGTTGCCTTTGGAATATTAACTTCCGGGTTTTCAGCTTCTGCCGCAGTGATCCCGACAGTTTCCAAGCCACCAAATGAAAACATAATAACGGCCATTGCCATAATCAGGCCGACAGCGCCATTAGGCATAAAACCGCCCTGCTGCCATAAATTAGTTACACTGGCCTGTGGCCCTCCCGTGCCAGAAATGAGCAGATAAGAGCCAAAAAGGATCATCCCAATGATAGCTGCAACTTTGATCATAGAGAACCAGAACTCAGCTTCCCCATATAACCTGACATTAATCAAATTTACGGTATTAATCAGCACAAAGAATATTGCAGCAGAAACCCATGTTGGAATTTCAGGCCACCAATATTGGATATACATACCGACCGCAGTGAGTTCCGCCATCCCGACAAGTATAAACATTGCCCAATAATTCCAACCGGATAGAAAACCCGCAAAATTACCCCAATATTTATAAGCAAAGTGGCTAAACGAACCCGCTACAGGCTCTTCAACAACCATTTCACCTAATTGACGCATTATCAAAAATGCAATAAATCCACTAATGCCATACCCAAGAAGAACCGAAGGCCCAGCCATTTTTATCGTTTGAGCAATGCCCAAAAATAACCCTGTTCCTACTGAGCCACCGAGAGCAATAAGCTGGATATGCCTGTTCTTTAAACCACGCTTAAGCGTAGATTGTTCTATTTGTTCTATCATCTAGTCCTCTTTACGATGCTTGGAACCGGTTTAAACTGTTTTATTTGTCGTTGTGGACCTGAACAGGCCGAAGAAACCTTATATTTCCTCTATCATTGCGTGATCTGTCGTTGCCAAACTACCCTGGTGTGGTTGCTATCAAGACAGATTCTGATTTTAGTCCGATATTTAATTTGCTAATTCAAATCAAGTGAATATTAAAGCATCATCCACGAAGAATGAATACCAGAAATGAATGTTAACATACACATACTTGCAAGAGAATTATTGAGATGTATATCAAAAAAGCAAATATTGGATAATAGTGCAGCTTCCCAATTCAAATCTTCTATCACAGTGCTTGTAATGCATATCCAGATCCAATAAGCATAAAATTAGGCGTACTATTATCTATTAAGCATAAAACTAAAATCTTGAAAAGAAGTTGTGTATACTTCCTCTCACCTTCAACCAATTTATAATTGTAATGCCACAGGATAATCACTTAGCACTTGTATGCGCACTAAGTAAATGGATAGAAAATCACCTTGGGAGAGTCATCCATCTTGAAGAACTTGCTGCTTATTCTGGCTATTCGCTTTGGCACATGCAGAAAATATTCAAGGAAGTTACCGGGATCTCGCTTGGTAAATATATACGCCAACGTCGATTAGCGGGTGCTGTGCACCTTCTAAAGAACAGTTCCCTACCCATTTTTGATATCGCCCTGGATTTTGGCTTCGGCTCTCAATCTCACTTTACTTATATGTTCCGTAAAGAATATGGCATTACACCTTACGATTTTCGTCAAAGTGCAGATATAGAACTCGAAGTTAAACTGCCTCTACATCTGACTTACAATTGCCAATCATAAAGCATCCTATTCCGCGGCCAGATATTGACATCAGGCCGCAACCTCACCTGCCCTAATCTCTCTTAGTCGTAAGACAGCACGGTACTGCTTACTACATTCATTATCTTTTCATTTGTACTTTTCGACTAATGCCAAAGCTATTGCTTCAGTTTCTGCATCAGGATTACCCCGAATATCTGAAGGACGAAAATGCATCTGAAACACCTGAATTGTCTTTCGAGTATCATCATCCAGAAAGCCTGTCTGGGGAATGGAATAGCCGTAAGCAGCCAAGGCCTTTTGTATTCCAATAACAGGAACCAGAGTATCTGGCAGCCTGTTGGCTAAATATCTATTTACTGTAGTAAGATCAGGCCAGGCACCAATACCTTGCTCATAAAGCTCTCGCCACGGAAAAACAAGACCGGGATCTTCTTTCCGAAGTGGTGCGATATCAGAATGACCAACCACATTCACTGCCTCGATTTTATGCCTGCGAATGATATCTTTTGCCAACCGGATCAAGGCATCAATTTGTGATGAGTGATAGACGCACCACTCTTTTTTAATAAAATATTGCTTAAAGCCACAATTAACAATTTCTATGCCAATAGAATAACTATTTAAATTCTTATATCCTCTCCACTCACTTCTACCTGCATGCCAGGCTTTTTCTTTCTCAGAGGATAATTGAAAGATAATCGGTTCATTATTCTTATATTTAGGCTGAGATGGGATCAGATATTGAACACTAACATTACCATTTGTCAAAACTCGTAGAGAGTTTCGATCATTCAGTGCTGTATAGTGCAACACAAGAAATTTGACCGCTTCAAGGTTCTGCCTGGTTGAATACGAATAAGAATGATCAATAAGATAATTATTTCTTTCTTCTAATGGAGTTTGATAACTGCAACCAATCAATAGTGTAAGGAATACACCTATTAAGACTTTTCTCATCATATTAAAACAATAATAACCGAAAAAATTGGAGGATGTGCTACATAGTAGATGAAGTTACAATAAAAATAAAAGCCGGATATCGATTGAATACAGAATATCCGGCTAATACATTTATTTCTTAATTTTATAAATTACTGCTTTTACGATATCCACTATCTTCGTTATTGTAAGCAACACTGACTAATGAATATCTGCCTTAATCTCAACTTGCTTCTGGTTATTCTGAACTGAGTCGTTATTCCAGATACCTTCTTCAACTTGCTTTTGAATTTCCGGATACATATTGATATCGAAGGTTGGCAACTGACCCGCTCTCCTTTGCTGGTTATAATCCTTCGCCAATTTCATCGCAATGCCTGATAACAAGAGAATAGCAACCAGGTTCACAATAGCCATACAAGCCATGGATATGTTCGCCATATTCCAAACCAATGGCACATCTGCCATTGTACCAAACATCACCATACCTAATGCAGCCAGACGTAAAATGAACAAACCTGCAGTGTGGTTACGCTCCAGGAATATCATGTTACTTTCAGCATAAGCGTAGTTAGCAATAATAGATGTAAAGGCAAAGAAGAAAATAGCAATGGCAACGAATGTTGTTCCCCAATGCCCAACTGCAGATGATAATGCGCGTTGAGTCAATTCAATTCCACTGATAGACGTGACATTTTCATTAAGGATACCTGAAGAAAGGATAATGATTGCTGTAGCACTACAGATAACAATCGTATCCATAAATACCCCCAACATCTGCACATATCCCTGAGAAGCAGGATGTGGCGGATATGGAGAAGCAGAAGCCGCTGCATTTGGTGCAGAACCCATTCCCGCTTCATTCGAGAACAGCCCCCTTTGAACCCCTTGAAGCATAGCTTGGGAAACACCATACCCCAATGTTCCTGCTATCGCTTCCTGAAGACCAAAGGCACTCTTAATAATTAATGCAAATACATCAGGAATACGTTCAATATTGTGACCAACAACCCAAAATGCCAATATTAAATAAGCCCCCGCCATAAATGGCACAACTAATTCAGCAACTCGTGCGATTGAACGCAATCCGCCGAAAATAATCATGCCACTAATGATGACTAAGACAATACCGACATACAATGGTTTGATATCGAAGGCAAAGGAAGCCGCTTCCGCAATTGAATTTGCCTGAACAGCATTGAATACAAGACCAAACGCGATAATAAGGAAAATAGAAAACAATATTCCCATCCATCGCTGTTTCAACCCTTTCTCCATATAATAGGCCGGGCCACCACGATAATTTCCTTGATCGTCTTTCGTCTTGTACAACTGGGCAAGCGTGCTTTCCACAAAAGAAGTTGCCATACCAATAAATGCAACAACCCACATCCAAAAAATAGCCCCCGGGCCACCAGCAGTTATTGCAATTGCAACCCCAGCAAGATTACCTGTTCCTACACGTGCCGCAAGGCTGGTACACAAAGCCTGAAAAGATGAGATGCCTGAACTATCTGATTTATTACTATGTTTCAGAACTGAAAACATGTGACCAAAATGACGAAGCTGTATGAAGCCAGAGCGTAGTGTGAAGTAAAGACCAACCCCCAAAAGCAGGTATATTAATACGTAGTCCCAAAGAATGCTGTTAATCAGATCCATCAAGATATTTTCCCCTTAGTCGTTAGCAAACATTAGCTGACCATAATGTAGTATCCATAGAGAATTTATTGTGCGTAATATTCTTTATAATTAACAAGTAACACAATTCTGTGCATGAAACACAGAGATACTAGCCAGTAAAACGGAAAGAATGTAACACAATATCTATTTCAATGGGTAACTTTTAATGAATTTTTTACATTTACTTCAGCATTTATGAATATTTACATTAAGTTACATTAGTTCCCGGAGCCCAATTTTAAGCCTCTTAATCACAATTCCCGATTGATAAACTACCTATTACATTACTCTCAAATACATTTAATAACCACATAATAAGAAACATCCTGTACACAAAAAGACAACAAATTACAAACAAAGGCAAAACTTTTAAAACGTAATGCAATACAAGACTCCCGTAATAATACATTCTTGTTGATGCTTGTTACTCCCATCCCACCGCAAAGTTAGCTGTTTATTCCTCACTCATTCTATACTTCCATTCTACCTGCGTATTTATAACAACATTCATTAAAAAAAATAAAATAATTACAAAATTTAATGTTGAAATCTCTTGAATTTACGAAAACATATAGCAATATTTTTCTTCAAATGAGATTATTAAATTTTAATGCTGTGATAATTGGAAAAAGCCACCATTACATATTAAGATTTTCAATTGTTATTTTTACATTGGAAACAAAAACAACAGGTTAGTAAGATATTAATATTCCACTATCTGGCCATCAGATAATCTGCTAGTGAGGTTATGATTGATGTTAGAAAGAAAAAGAAAAAATCCAGCGGACAACATACTTCCAAAACGGGTATATAGAGGGAAATCGAAATATGAGTATCATCCAGCAACAGGCGGTTCTATATCTATTTGCTGCCTAAATTCACCATTATCCGTTATCTGGAAAGAATACAACAAAATTGTAGAAAAAATTGAAAAAAATAGCACATAGAGTTTGATATATGTCGAAATTAATAAGACGGGAGTTTCTACTCCCGTTAACTCAGTCTATTTTCAAATTTAAAATAATCAAAGTATAATATTCAGGTAATCATTTATAAAATAACAGTCTATCTTCACTAGAATAAATTTTATTAATTATAGTAAAATCCACCTATATTATGAAATATTTTTCGCCAGTTTATGCTAATAAACACATCTTTTAAAACCCAATAAAACATAAGTAAAAATAATAATTAATATTAAGAATCTATCCCCCTGCCTCTATTTCTTCAGCATGATTTCTCTTTTCTTCATCAACACTATCGGCTTTTGAAATCCATGCTACGATATAAATTTCTACTCTCAACTTCTGCTATCTAAACGTTGAAGCAAAACACGAATCAATGAGGTATTGTCTATGCTTATAGATAAGAGAATAAAATTTTCCGTGCTCTCAACTCTGCTCACTCTATTTTTATCACATACTACCTTTGCGAAAGATGGGACGTTGATTAATTTACCTGATAAAAAATTTGCGGTTATTTCAGTCGGTGACTTAGAAAGTGCATCAATTGGTAGTTATTCCATTGCCGTTTTCAAAGATCAGAAGCTGACAGATTTTAGTACTGGCGCAATTTTTTCCCGTGATGGTTCGCTATTCGAAGATAATGGTAAACCAAGAGTGATGTTTGCAGACATTGATGATGATGGAGCCAAAGAGCTAATCGTCTCCAAGCTCACCGCAGGTTCAGGAAACTATCTTGAAGTTGATGCACTCAAGGTTACTGATAAAAATGTCAAATTACTCACTCGCATCAATACTGATAGCAAAAATGATCTCATCAAATTACTTCGCACCCATTGTAAGAAAGAACAATGTACAAAGCAGAAACGCTGATCATGTTCGAATCAATACGCACTTTCACCATAAAGATGTAAGGCAAACGATAGATAATGTACTATTGTTAATGTTATCACTACTATCACGGTATAGTTGATAAAGGGGAATTTATGAAACATTTTTTATTACCACTTTTTTTGATCCCATTCTCATTCTTCTCTTATGCCACACAGGTAAATGTAGATAAGATCGCAGAAACTTATTGTGATTTATTTGGCAAAGCTTCTGTCGAGGCATTCAAAACTAATGATTCACCAGATGTGATAGCCCAGAAAAGCCTTAATCTACTACACAAAAAGGGATTAAACCTTAAAGAAATTCATTCCAGTAAAGATGAATTCGTTGCATCAATCAAACAAACAGTTATTGGCGTCAGAAAGAATAAGCAAACATTTCCAAGTAGCCGCCACTTTGACGAATCACTCGTTAAATCCGTCGAAAACTGTAAGATCCAAACAAAACATGCCTTATCTCAATATTCCAGGTATTCCAGGTAATTAGTTCTGGAGCGACGAGAATTCGTCGCTCTTTGAGTATTTACTTTTGGAATATCAATCGGGGATGAAGTAAATTAAACGGTGAATTTAATAATAATTACATTAGTGAAAGAAAATTCTTAGGCAGTCCATTCACTGTTTTGAAGAACAACCCTATAGCCATCTATATCTTCAAAAGTTTTTCCAACTACATCCCAATAATTATTGTACGATGGTACTTCCTTAAAACCTGCGTCTATCATGCGTTGACAACATTGCTCCCAAACACTATTTTCACTTAAATAAAAAACCAGCAGATTATCTTTTGTTGGTGCGCACCCAACAGTAGTTCCATGATGATGAGTAAACTCTAAATGATAGTTATGTTTTTCGTGTCCAATTATTGAACCATCAAAATCATTATGTCCCTGAAATTCACCTAATAATTTAAAGCCTAAACCATTAACATACATATCAGTAATAACTTTAAGATTATCAGTAGGCCTGGCAACTCTTAATACCGCTAATTCTGGGATCATTACATTCTCCTTATGACTTGACTTAAAATATTTATATATTTTATTTTCAACCTGATGATCATTTTTATTTTGAAATTATATATAAATAAATAACTCACCAATAAATTAAAATATATTCTCTACTTATTTTCGTTAACGAATGTGCACATTCTAAAACCTCAAGTTAGCTTGAGGTCAAGTCATATTTCCATACATTTCATAATTAATTTATTACTACCTGAAAACCACGTCCTGTAGGCGGGGAGTTCAGGTAGTAATAAAAAACGGGAACTATTAAGCCCCCGTTATCTATTTTATTAAGTAATCAATTACATATGAGAAATAATAGCATCACCGAATTCGCTACATTTCAGCAGCTTAGCATCTTCCATCAGGCGTTCGAAGTCGTAAGTCACAGTCTTGGCGGCAATCGCACCCTCCATTCCTTTAACGATTAAATCAGCAGCTTCGAACCATCCCATATGACGCAGCATCATCTCAGCAGAAAGGATGACTGAGCCTGGGTTTACTTTATCCTGACCTGCATATTTAGGTGCTGTGCCGTGTGTTGCTTCGAACAGAGCACACTCATCACCAATGTTTGCACCAGGAGCAATACCTATACCGCCTACTTGTGCCGCCAGCGCATCAGAAATGTAGTCACCATTCAGGTTCATACAAGCAATAACGTCATACTCAGCAGGACGCAGCAGGATCTGTTGCAGGAATGCATCTGCAATTACGTCCTTGATAATAATATCTTTACCGGTTTTAGGGTTCTTGATCTTCACCCACGGGCCACCATCCAGCAGTTCACCACCAAATTCAGTACGCGCTAATTCATAACCCCAATCCTTAAAGGCACCTTCAGTAAATTTCATGATGTTGCCTTTATGAACCAAAGTCACTGATTCACGGTCATTATCAATCGCATATTCGATCGCAGAACGCACCAAACGTTTAGTGCCTTCTTCTGAGCATGGTTTCACACCAATACCACACTGCTGAGGGAAGCGGATTTTGGAAACACCCATTTCATTCTGCAAGAATTTGATGACTTTATCAGCTTCCGCAGATCCCGCTTTCCATTCAATACCAGCATAAATATCTTCCGCATTCTCACGGAAAATAACCATGTCAGTTAATTCAGGTTGCTTAACAGGGCTTGGCGTACCTTGATAGTAACGAACCGGGCGCAGGCAGACGTACAAATCTAACTGTTGACGCAATGCAACATTCAGAGAACGGATGCCGCCACCAACCGGAGTTGTCAGAGGGCCTTTGATTGCAACACGATATTCACGGATCAGATCCAGTGTTTCATCCGGTAACCAAACATCTTTACCGTAAACATATGTAGATTTTTCTCCTGTATAGATTTCCATCCAAGAAATTTTGCGCTCACCGCTATACGCTTTCTGAACCGCAGCATCAACAACTTTCAGCATAACCGGCGTTACATCAACACCAATACCATCCCCTTCGATATAAGGGATTACCGGGTTATTCGGAACATTTAATTTACCTTTGGTATCAATAGTAATTTTTTCACCTTCCGCCGGAACAACTACTTTGCTTTCCATTAACCTCTCCTTTCAAGTAAGCGCAATGCCTTGTTAATTTTTTGTAAGGGACGTGTCAATATTACTTGAATATTCTGCAAACGCCAATGGGCACAGATTTCAGGTATAATATTTCCCCCTCATTTTGAGCAATAAATTATCATGACAAATTTCTCTATTAAAAAACGCAAACTTAATCGATTCAGTCAAAGAAAAAATAGCGCTCCCTCAAAAAATATTACTGGTCCCCGCCAAGTGTTGATATTTAATAAACCTTATGATGTTCTCCCCCAATTCACAGACGAGACGGGAAGAACAACGTTAAAAAATTTTATTCCTTTTAATGACGTTTATGCAGCAGGTCGTCTGGATCGTGATAGTGAAGGGTTGTTGGTTTTAACTAATGATGGAAAATTACAGGCTAATTTAACGCAGCCCAAGAGAAAAACTGCCAAAGTTTATTATGTTCAAGTAGAAGGAATACCCGATGAAGCCGCACTTAACAAGCTGCGCAACGGTATTATTCTGAAAGATGGTTCAACACTCCCTGCCGGAGCGGAATTAATAGAGGAACCCGTCTGGCTTTGGGAACGAACACCGCCAATTCGGGAAAGGAAAAGCATTCCAGTGAGCTGGCTGAAAATTACGCTTTTTGAAGGTCGTAATCGCCAGGTACGTAGAATGACAGCTCATATAGGTTTTCCAACATTACGTCTTATTCGTTTCAGTATGGGTTCACTACAGTTAGGGGATCTGTCCCCTGGAGAATGGAGGAAAATTGATTTTGTTTAGTCCACATATCACTGTTGCCTGCTTAGTACATGCAAAAAATCAATTCTTAGTTGTTGAAGAGCTTATCAATGGCAAACCTCTCTGGAATCAGCCCGCCGGTCATCTTGAAGCTGATGAAACATTACTGGAAGCTGCTGAACGCGAATTATGGGAAGAAACCGGTATTCGTGCCAAGCCACAGGCATTACTGAAATTACATCAATGGGTCGCTCCTGATGGAACACCTTTTATCCGTTTTCTGTTTCTGGTTGAACTGGAAAAAACCGTGAATACGGCTCCCCTAGATAGTGATATTCATTGCTGTCATTGGCTCAGCGCAGAAGAAATCATCAATAGTTCACAACTACGTTCACCGCTGGTTGCTGAAAGTGTGCGGAGTTATTTAGAAAATAAGGCTTATCCATTAACAATATTGGGTAGCTATGGGCCACCTTTTGCCAAATAGTTTCTTATTAAATGGAAAGCAAATCACAAGAGCATAAAGACGTTTGGTGCACCTTACCTGCCAACGTGCTACAGTATTACGTTTATTTTTTTCCGCAGTGAGATATATCCATGTCAGATAACAGCCAGAAAAAAGTCATCGTCGGGATGTCCGGTGGTGTTGATTCATCCGTTTCCGCTTACCTACTGCAACAGCAGGGTTATCAGGTAGCTGGCCTGTTTATGAAAAACTGGGAAGAAGATGACGATGAAGAATATTGCTCAGCCGCCGCTGACCTTAACGATGCTCAGGCAGTGTGTGATAAATTGGGCATTGAACTACACACCATCAATTTTGCAGCCGAGTATTGGGATAATGTATTTGAACATTTTCTTGCCGAATACAAAGCAGGCAGAACTCCAAACCCAGATATTCTCTGCAACAAAGAGATTAAGTTCAAGGCATTTTTAGAATTTGCCGCAGAAGACTTAGGTGCTGATTACATTGCAACTGGTCATTACGTCCGCCGTCGGGATGTGGCTGGTGTCAGCCAATTACTTCGTGGCCTTGATGGCAATAAAGATCAAAGCTATTTCTTATATACCCTGAGTCACCAGCAGGTTGCAAAAAGTTTATTTCCAGTCGGGGAACTTGAAAAACCTGAAGTTCGCCGCATTGCCGAAGAAATCGGGCTAATCACAGCGAAGAAAAAAGATTCCACAGGTATCTGTTTTATTGGTGAACGTAAGTTCCGTGATTTTCTAGGGCGTTATCTGCCAGCCCAACCTGGTCCGATTGTTACCGTTGATGGACAAACTATCGGGCAACATACCGGCCTGATGTACCATACACTTGGTCAGCGCAAAGGGTTAGGTATCGGAGGAACTAAAGATGGCAATGAAGACCCCTGGTACGTTGTTGATAAAAATGTTGAAAATAATACGCTGATTATCGCTCAGGGGCATGAGCATCCCCGCCTGATGTCTGTCGGCTTAATTGCACAACAACTTCATTGGGTTGATCGCCAGCCATTAAAAACAGAAATCCGCTGTGTGGTAAAAACACGCTATCGTCAGCAGGATATCCCTTGTACCGTCATTCCTTTGAGTGAAGATAAAATTGAGGTTCATTTTGATAGCCCCGTTGCCGCAGTCACCCCCGGCCAATCAGCAGTGTTTTACCAGGGAGACATTTGTCTCGGTGGTGGTGTGATCGAACAACGTATACAGGAGTAATCGTGGCCAAAAATTATTACGACATTACATTAGCTCTGGCAGGTATCTGCCAGTCAGCTCGTCTGGTACAGCAACTGGCTCACGAAGGGCAATGTGATGCCAGTGCCTTTGAAATAACACTCAACAGTATCCTGAACATGAGTCCGACCTCCACATTGGATGTCTTTGGCAATGAAATGCGCAATCTGAGCGTTGGCCTTGATGCTGTTATGGGAATGCTCAATGGCACAAACAGCGGAGTTTCAGCTGAACTTACCCGCTACGTTTTGAGCATAATGGCACTGGAACGTCGCCTAAGCAAAAATTCATCAGCAACCAATGAACTGGCTAAGCGTATCTCTCAGCTGGAACGCCAACAGGCATACTTTGAGCCTATGTCCGAAGGAATGCTCAATGCTCTCGCGGGCATTTATATTGATGTTATCAGCCCATTGGGGCCACGTATTCAGGTGATGGGTTCTCCTGATGTCTTGCGCAATACGTTAGTTCAGGCAAAAGTCCGTGCTGCATTACTGGCTGGTATTCGTAGCGCCGTATTATGGCAACAAGTAGGCGGAAGCCGTCTGCAATTTATGTTTTCACGTCAGCGCCTGATCCGACAGGCAAAAGACATTCTTGCTCGTTGTTAAATAAATCGTTAAATAAGATCCGGGAGTTTCTACTAATGGAATTATCCTCACTGACCGCTGTTTCTCCTATTGATGGCCGTTACGGCGATAAAGTTAGCGCACTGCGCGCTATTTTTAGTGAGTTCGGCTTACTGAAATTCCGCGTGCAGGTTGAAGTACGTTGGCTACAAAAACTAGCTGCCACAACAGAAATCGCAGAAGTCCCTGCTTTTGATGCAAACGCAAACGCTTACCTTGATGAAATCATTGTCAATTTTAATGAACAGGACGCATTACGCATCAAGGAAATTGAACGTACCACTAACCATGATGTTAAAGCCGTTGAATACTTTCTGAAAGAAAAAGTAGCTCACATTCCTGCTTTACATCAGGTTGCTGAATTTATTCACTTTGCCTGCACCTCAGAAGATATCAATAACTTGTCATATGCATTGATGCTCAAAACTGCCCGTGAGGAAGTATTGCTGCCACAATGGCGTCAGTTGATCGATACTATTAAGCACATGGCTCATGATTACCGTGAATTACCTTTGTTGTCACGTACACACGGGCAACCTGCGACACCTTCCACTGTTGGTAAAGAATTTGCGAATGTAGCTTACCGCATGGAACGTCAGTTCCGCCAACTCAGTCAAATTGAAATTCTGGGTAAAATCAACGGCGCTGTTGGCAACTATAATGCCCATCTGTCAGCCTATCCTGAGGTTAATTGGCTCCAGTTTAGTGAATCATTCGTAACTTCTCTGGGTATTCAATGGAATCCATATACTACTCAGATCGAACCACATGATTACATTGCCGAACTGTTTGATTGTATCGCGCGTTTCAATACCATCCTGATTGATTTTGATCGCGATATCTGGGGCTATATTGCCCTTAACCATTTCAAGCAAAAAACAGTTGCTGGCGAAATTGGCTCCTCCACCATGCCACACAAAGTCAATCCAATCGATTTTGAAAATTCGGAAGGAAATCTGGGGTTAGCAAATGCCGTATTTGGTCATCTTGCCAGCAAGCTCCCAGTTTCCCGTTGGCAACGTGATCTAACTGATTCCACGGTGTTACGTAATCTGGGAGTTGGTTTGGGATATACATTAATCGCATATCAATCTACCATGAAGGGTCTGAATAAGTTGGAAGTCAACGAGCAGCGTCTATTGGATGAACTGGATCAGAACTGGGAAGTCCTGGCAGAGCCGATTCAGACTGTCATGCGTCGTTATGGTATTGAGAAGCCTTATGAAAAATTAAAAGAACTAACACGTGGTAAACGTGTTGATGCTGAGGGAATGAAAAGTTTTATTGATAACCTTGAACTTCCTGAAGAAGAAAAAATTCGTCTTAAATCTATGACCCCTGCAAATTATATCGGCTATGCTGAATTACTGGTCAATAAATTAAAATAAAGCTCTTTTATTTATATAATCGTGAACGGGAAAATTCCCGTTCACGTATTGCAAAATAGTCAAATCTTATATGAAATATAAATAAGTTGTAAAGTTATAAGCTATTATTGAATCAACTTATTGTTTTTGACAATTCATTCATTAACATACCAACAATAGACTGAATAGTTACTATACTTGGTTTAATCATAACAGTATATCTATAATCTATTTAAATCCACTGATTAATTTGACTATCTGGCTATTTAAGATTTATTTGATAAATTTTACTGGTTAGCATAAGGAATCATTATGCGAATATTAATAGTTGAAGATAATGCGTTACTTCGCCATCACCTAAAAGTACAGCTCCGGGATATTGGTCATCAGGTTGATGCTGCCGAAGATACAAAGGAGGCAGATTATTACCTGAAAGAAAATCATCCTGATGTCGCAATCATTGATCTAGGTTTACCAGGAGAAGATGGTTTGAGTTTAATTAAGCGCTGGCGTAGCGATCATATTAATATCCCTATTCTCATTCTCACTGCCCGTGAAAGCTGGCAAGAAAAAGTGACTGTGCTGAATGCCGGGGCAGATGATTACGTTACCAAGCCTTTCCAACTAGAGGAAATTAATGCACGTATACAAGCCCTGATGCGTCGTAATAGCGGATTAGCATCTCAAGTTGCCGAATTACCACCGTTTCTAATCGATCTCTCACGTAAGGAGTTTTCTGTTAATGGTAAAAAGATAAAATTGACCGCCTTCGAATATACAATTATTGAAACCTTGATGCGTAATAATGGTAAAGTTGTCAGTAAGGAATTATTGATGAGGCAGTTGTATCCTGACGCTGAATTGCGTGAAAGCCATACAATTGATGTATTAATGGGGCGCTTAAGAAAAAAAATACTGAACGAATGGCCGGATGAAGTTATTGTTACTGTCCGTGGCCAAGGTTACCGCTTTGATGTGAAATAGCGTAATGTTTAAATTACCGAGCAAGCATGCCTCTCTGAGAACACGATTTCTCATGGTGACAACAGTTATTATTCTCGCATTGACTTTGCCATATGGGATTGTCGCCATTGTCGGGTATTTAATGCGTTTTGATAACGATACTTACGCTATACTCAATAACCAGAGTAATCTATTTTACTCCCTTGCCAGATGGAAAGAAAATAAGTTGGATATTATTTTCCCAGAAAATTTCCACACAGGTAATCGCTCATTAACCCTGATTTATGACGATAAAAATAAAATCCTCTGGCGTCAGCATTACGCACCAGAACTTGAAAAAAAAATCCCCTCTAGCTGGCTGAAAAAAAATGGCCTATATGAATTAGAGGCTTATTATACAGATATAAATTCTAAGCTATATTCTGAATCAGATAATAAACACACAACAAATAACCATACTGATGCCAATAAGAAGACCGATATCAACAACAAGAGCGGCACTAACAACAAGGTTATTACCAATAGTGATAACACAGGTGAGCAAGAGCTGTTAACTTTTTCTGTTGCCATCAATATTTATCCGGCAACTGATACTCTTCCTGCAATGACCATTGCTGTTATCAATACCATTCCGCAGAGTCTACTGCCGTCAGAAAAAATCTGGGAATGGTTCGGTTATGTATTGATTGCCAATCTGATTTTAGTTGCCCCATTGATCTGGCTTGCGGCTGACTGGAGCTTACGTCCGATTAAGTCGTTAATTGTTCAAATAAGTTCTTTGGAAAAAGGTGAACGTGAAGAATTAGACGAAAACCCTCCATCCGAATTAAAAGGTTTGATTAAAAACTTGAATGCATTATTGGACAATGAGCGCCAGCGTTATATAAAGTATCGAACAACCTTATCTGATTTGACACATAGCCTGAAAACACCTCTGGCGGTGCTGCAATCCACACTCCGTTCCCTTCGCTCAAGTGAACAGATGACCATTGAACAAGCTGAGCCAGTCATGCTTGAACAAATTGACCGAATTTCCCAACAAATTGGTTATTATTTACATCGGGCCAATATATACAACGATCACAATCTCATTCTAAAAAAAGTTTTTTCAGTTCCAACTTTACTCGATAGCCTTATCAATGCATTGACAAAAGTCTATCAACACAAAGGGGTCAACATCACTTTAGATATTTCCCCTGAACTGACTTGGTTAGGTGAAAAAAATGATTTTTTGGAAGTCATTGGAAATATTTTGGAGAATGCCTGTAAATATTGTCTGGAGTTTGTTGAAGTGACTGCTCTGACAGGTGAAAATTTCATTACCATTATTATTGATGATGATGGGCCAGGTGTTCCTCCCGATAAACGCAGTATCGTTTTCGAACGTGGACTAAGAGCAGATACATTACGTCCGGGACAAGGATTGGGGTTATCGATCGCCTCAGAAATTGTGGAACAATATGATGGTGATATTAGCATTGGCAATAGCCATCTGGGAGGTGCCAGAGTGAGTGTAACCTTCCGAAACCAACGGATAACGACCAACACACCTTGACAGCGCTCATTAACAACTAATGTTTAATGGGAGCAGGCTCGAAATATTTCATCCAAATCTGATAACTCCATTGACTATCCGTTATAATAGCCAGAAATTTTCTTGTCACTCAGGATATCACCATGAATTATCAGCTGAATCTGGACTGGCAGGCGTTTTTGCAGAACCATTGGCAAAAACGACCACTGCTGATCAAACAGGGTTTCCAGCAATTTACTGACCCACTTTCTCCCGATGAATTGGCTGGATTGGCAATGGAGAACGAAATCGATAGCCGTTTAGTCAGCCAGAAGAACAGTCGCTGGGAAGTTTCTCATGGGCCATTTGAAAGCTATGACCATCTGGGCGATAAAAATTGGTCACTACTCGTACAAGCCGTTAATCATTGGCATCACCCCTCCTCTGCACTGATGAAACCATTCCGTGTACTTTCTGACTGGCGGAGGGATGACTTGATGGTTTCTTTCTCCGTTCCGGGCGGTGGTGTCGGCCCTCATCTTGATCAATATGATGTATTTATCATCCAAGGGCAAGGTCGCAGACGCTGGCGTGTTGGTGACAAGATCCCGATGAAACAGCATTGTCCTCATCCCGACTTATTACAAGTTGAACCGTTTGAAGCCATTATTGATGAAGAAATGCTGCCGGGAGATATCCTTTATATTCCACCTGGTTATCCACACGAAGGTTATTCAATTGAAGATTCACTAAATTATTCTGTAGGCTTCCGCGCACCGAATGCCCGTGAATTATTTAGTGGTTTTGCCGACTATATTCTGGCGAATGAGTTAGGAAGCCATCGTTATAGTGATCCCGAACTGACATTCCGTGATAATCCTGCACTAATTCAGGAAAATGAACTAACCACCTTGCGTGCCATGATGCGGGATCTACTGGAGCAACCTGAAACATTCCAAAACTGGTTTGGGGAGTTTATCTCTCAGTCACGTCATGAATTGGATATTGCTCCGCCAGAGCCACCCTATGAAAGTGACGAAATCTATGAATTACTCAAACAGGGTGAAAGACTGACTCGTCTGAGCGGATTACGTGCTCTGCGTGTCGGTGATAAGTGTTTCGTTAATGGCGAACTGATGGATACACCTCATTTGCAAGCAGCTGATGCGCTTTGCCAATATGATAGCGTCAATGCTGATATTCTGGGCGATGCCATCGATGATGTATGCTTTATCAGCTTGCTCACCACCTTAGTTAATAGCGGGTACTGGTACTTTGATGATTAACTGAACAATGACCAAATTGAATTTTAAGTTCTATTAAAGCAGTACCGGTGAAAAAGTAGTCCCAGTCACATAGCTAACAATGTGGCTGGGGGAATATAGCTGGTGAATGTAGCTAAGATGTGTAACTGAGAAAATATCAAGCCATCTGCTGGAGTAGTGATTGAATATATTGAGTGACTATTTGGCTGGCATTACCATAATGTTTTTCATCAAACATACTTTCAACCTGACTAGGCTCCAAATTCAGCTCAACAGTATGAGCGCCAGATAACTTCGCTTCATGCACAAAACCCGCCGCGGGATAAACGTGACCAGAAGTACCGATAGCAATAAAAATATCTGCCTTAGCCAAAGCAGAATAAATTTGTTCCATCCCTAGTGGCATTTCCCCGAACCACACAACATGGGGACGCAGTAACGAGGGAAATTGACAACAATGACAGCGATCTTCCATAGACAGTTTCGGTGTCCACTCAATAACCTGCCCAGATTGACAACAACGGACTTTCAGAAGTTCACCATGCATATGAATAATACGCTGACTTCCCGCTTGTTCGTGCAGGTTGTCGATATTTTGTGTCACTAACAGAAAGTTATCACCGAGTTCTTGTTCGAGCCTTGCCAAAGCGTAATGCGCAGCATTGGGCTGGATTTCCGGCTGTTGTAGCTGCTCCCGACGTGCATTGTAAAATTCCTGAACTAACCCAGGATCACGCTTAAACCCTTCAGGTGTAGCAATATCTTCAACACGGTGCTCTTCCCATAAGCCATCGGAAGAGCGAAAAGTTCTGATCCCTGACTCAGCGGAAATGCCCGCCCCGGTCAGTATCACCACATGGGGATTTTTTATTTTATTTGCCAAGCGAATATCCCTGTAAAAAATTTGCCTATGAAATCGCTGACGCCTCAGTCGTCTAATCTTGCAGAATTTACTGAGCCGATGAATGACACGCATATGACCATTTCCTTAAACTATTCCTATCGGGACATGTTTAAGTTGTCTTTTCTGCCCAGTTAACTCCGTAAGATAGCGCGCTTAGGTAATAGTTAATACTATGGAATATTATTGACCACTCAAAATCCGCGCTGGATCAAGTTTACTGGCCCGACGAGCTGGATACCAACTGGCCAATAAGCTCAATATCAGAGCTGTTAACAGCACATAGAAAACATCCATGATATGTAACTCTGACGGCAGAAAATCAATAAAATAGATATCCCCGGAAAGGAATTGATGCCCGAACAGTTTCTCCACCCATTTAATGATAGCCGTCAAATTAAGCGATGTGAAAATTCCGGCAATAGCGCCAATGATACTACCAACCATGCCAGTCAGTAATCCATACCACAAAAAGATCGCCCTGATATGCCCATCTTTGGCACCCAATGTACGCAGGATAGCGATATCACTGCTTTTATCTTTGACAGCCATAATCAGCGTTGAAACGATATTAAAACAAGCCACCCCAATCACCAGAATCATAACCAGATACATGATGCCACGTATCATCTGGATATCGTTGTACATATAACCGTAATCTTTAATCCATGTACTGATATAGACATATCTTCCTGTTGCTTTACCTGCGTCCAAAACTCGCTGATCTGCGGCAAAAACATTGTCAGCTTTGATGGCAATGCCAGTAACAGCATCACCATAATCCAAATATTGTTGTGCATCAGATAATGGAACCAAAGCCAAACGGTGATCCAGCAAACCACTCAACTGAAAAATTTCAGCAACCTGTAAACGGATCCGTTTAGGTTGTAATAATTTCAGACTCGGATCGCTATTAGGTATCATGACTGTCAGCCAATCACCTTTCTTCACATTTAGTGAATTTGCCACTCCTTGTCCTAAGATCACCTGATGTTTCCCCGCCTGAAATGTCTTCCATGACCCATGGCGAATAAACTGAGGTAGAGCACTGACATCGGACTCAGTGGCAGGATCTACACCACGTACTTGAACAGCATGGAGTTTATCACCTCGCTCCATCAACCCGGTCAATTCGATATAAGGTGACGCTCCTACAATACCCGGCGTTCGTTTTACTTGTTCAAGTGCGTGTTCCCAATGCTGAAAAGGTTGTTCCACTGCAAAAATTTGCCCATGTGGTACAACAGAAAGTACCCGGTTTTTCAATTCATGTTCAAAACCATTCATGGCGCTCAAACCGATAATCAATACCGCAACACCAAGCATAATCCCCATTGTCGAAATGATTGAGATGAGAGAAACCACTCCCGCACGACGACGACCTCGGCTAAAACGTAATGCAGTAAACAATGCAAAAGGCAGATTTGCCATTACATTTCCCCCATTAGGGTTAATTCATCCTGTAAATATCCATCGCGCATTTCTACCTGACGAGCCAATCGATCAGCCAATTTCAGATCATGAGTTACTACCAAAAATGCCGTACCTTGCCGTTGATTCAGTTCTTTCAAAAGCTCAAAGATACTATCAGCATTACGTTGATCAAGGTTGCCTGTCGGTTCATCTGCCAGTACTAATGACGGCTCATTGACTAACGCACGGGCAATGGCAACTCTTTGACGCTCTCCTCCTGATAATTCAGAAGGTCGATGGTGTGCCCGATTTTCCAATCCAACTGCCGCCAGCATATCCAGAGCCTTTTGTTGAGCCTGACGTTTTTTACCTCCGATAAGTAATGGCATAGCGACATTTTCTAGTGCATTGAAATCAGGTAGCAAATGGTGAAACTGATAAATAAAACCGATTTCACTGTTACGTAATTCCGCTCGTCCGGAAGCAGACATCTTATTAAGAGATTTTCCTTTGAAAAGAACTTCACCAGCAGTCGGTGAATCCAATCCGCCAAGTAAGTGCAACAGAGTACTTTTGCCAGAGCCAGAGCTTCCGACAATCGCCATCATTTCTCCTTGTTGCATAGAGAAAGTGACATTTTTTAATACCTCTGTAGAAACCTGCCCTTCCTGATATTTTTTGCACAAATGATGACATAACAATAAAGGTTGGTTACTCATAACGTAAAGCCTCAGCAGGTTGAATGGCAGCCGCGCGCCAGGAAGGGTATAAAGTTGATAACAATGAGATCAGCATGGCAATAATGGCGATTATCACCACTTGAACAGGTTCAATAGCGACAGGTAACTGCATACCTTCAGTCAGCAGGCCTATAATCGGCATTAAATTATTTAACTGACTGGAAAGCAGTATTCCCAATCCCGTTCCCAATAAAGCACCAATGATGCCCGCCCCTGCTCCCTGGATCATAAAAATAGTCATTATCTGACGACGGTTCAGCCCTTGTGTCTGCAAAATAGCAATCTCTCCCTGCTTTTCCATCACCAACAAAGAGAGGGAAGTAATAATATTGAAAGCAGCTACCGCAATGATCAGGCTAAGCAATAATCCCATCATATTTTTTTCCATTCGCACAGCCTGAAAAAACTCCCCTTTGCGTTCACGCCAATCTTTCCAGATTAAATCTTTTGGCAGTGGCTGTTGACTCAATTCATCCACTTTCAATGGCTCATTGAGGAACAAACGCCAGCCTGTAATATTATTAATGGGATAACGTAAAAGACGTGCTGCATCTTGCTGATTAACCAACATTTCCGTGTCATCAACTTCGCTGTTAGCAAAGAATGTTCCGGCTACCGTAAATAAACGTTGACTGGGGATCCTCCCCATTGGGGTAAGTTGACTGGCACTCGGCACAATAACACGAATTTGATCACCCCGTTTGACTCCCAATCTTGCCGCCAATTTTTCCCCTAAGATCACGAAATAGCGACCTGGCTGTAATTGGCTCGGATCAACATTGACCATATATTCTGCTAATGGGGTATATTCACCTGGCGTAATGCCCAACATGACTCCGACACCTACATTACTGGCACTTTGCAGTACAACATCCCCCTGAACAATCGGCTCGATACGGGTAACACCTATTAACCCTGAAAGCTGGCTATCAGGATGTTCAACAGGATTAATCGAACCTTTTTCTGAAGTAATGATCACCTGAGGCATAAAACCCAGAATACTGGCTTCCAATGAACGTTCAAAACCGTTCATCACTGATAACACAATAATCAATGCAGCCACTCCCAATGTGATGCCAATGGCTGATAACCAAGAAACAAAGCGGCCAAACTTATCGACCGCTCGTCCGCGCATATAGCGCAATCCGATAAATAATGAGACAGACTGAAACATGGAATCCGCCGTATCAAAGGGAGTTATTTAAAAACAATAGATTAATAGGAAAAATCATATCTTATCTCTATATTTTGCGTATTTATTTTTACATATGTATTTTTTACACACATATTCTGTACAAAACTCAATCCACATAGTTTACTGATTACATATTATCATCGTTTAACTGAGATTTGCTTATCACCCTTCCAGGTTGAAGATAAAAATCGTGGCTTTCCTTTCCGGCTCAAATTTCTTATCAGTTAATTATCAACCATCGATCACCTTAATTATTTTAATTTTCTGAAAAAATATTACCTTTGGTAACAAAATTCCCACATTCAGTGAATTAATATATCGCCTCAATACAAACATTAAATCTGTTATTCCCCTGTTGCCAAAGCAAAGTGTTCGGTGATAATAAAGAGTAGTTGTACCTTCATGGAGCCATTCATACTTCGGTTCTGTGTTTTTCACTTTCTCTCAACCTGCCTCTCAACCTGCCAGCGTATTTATTGTAAAGGCTACTGGGTTAAAATGTGTTGGGAATGGACTGAATCTTAGAGAACACATTAAACGCTTATGTCCGCAAAATATCGTTATCAACTTCCTGAACGTCGCGGTGATATCCGCCAATTAGGCCACCTGATCGGCGCTGCTTGCGCCATCGAATGCGCCGAGATCATTGAACGTCACCCAGGGCCTGTTCTGCTAGTAACAAAAGATATGCAGAATGCCTTACGGTTGCGTGATGAAATTCCACAATTCACCCACGCTCCAATAAACATGCTGTCAGATTGGGAAACATTGCCTTACGATAGTTTTTCGCCCCATCAAGAAATCATTTCAACCCGTTTATCTACGCTGTATCAATTACCTTTCATGATGAAAGGCGTTCTTATCTTGCCTGTTAATACATTGATGCAACGGGTTTGCCCGCATGAATACCTCAGAGGGCATGCTTTGATCATGAGTAAAGGGCAACGACTTTCCCGTGACAAATTACGTGCCGATCTGGAGCAAGCCGGTTATCGCAGTGTGGATCAAGTGCTTGAGCATGGTGAATTTGCTACACGCGGCGCTCTGTTTGACCTCTTCCCTATGGGGAGTGAACACCCTTACCGTATCGATTTTTTTGATGATGAAATCGATAGCCTGCGTACTTTTGACGTGGACAGCCAACGTACACTCGCGGAAGTGGAAAAAATCAGTTTACTGCCTGCCCATGAATTCCCAACAGATAAAGAAGCTATCGAATTATTTCGCAGCCAATGGCGTGAGCAGTTTGAAGTTCGCCGTGATGCTGAACATATTTATCAGCAAGTTAGTAAAAAAACGCTACCGGCAGGTATTGAATACTGGCAACCATTGTTCTTTGAGCAGCCTTTATCCACACTCTTTGATTACTTGCCAGAAAACACCTTGCTTATTACACAAGACCTAATAGCAACAGCCGAACGTTTTTGGCAGGACACAGAACAACGTTTTGAGAGCCGTAAAGTTGACCCAATGCGGCCATTACTGCCACCTGAACGCATTTGGCTTCCTGTCGATAAACTATTCGCTGAATTGAAAAACTGGCCCCGCCTCCAAATCAGAAACGAAGAACTGCCACAAAAGGCCGGGAGTATCAATCTCACTTACCAGCCTTTACCCGATGTATCCGTTGCTGCGCATCAAAAAGCCCCTTTGGATAAAGTACGCCGTTTTATAGAACAGTTTAGCGGTAAGATCATTTTTTCAGTGGAAAGTGAAGGACGCCGGGAGTCTGTAACCGAATTACTATCGCGGATCAAAATTCATCCAATCAAAATACAACAGTTGACGGATGCTAAGGAGCCGGACTGTTTTTTAATGATCGGTGCAGCAGAACAAGGCTTCATTGATGAAGAGAAAAAACTAGCCCTGATCTGTGAAAGCGACATGCTTGGTGAGCGTGTGAGTCGTCGCCGTCAGGATAACCGACGCACAATCAACACTGATACCTTGATCCGTAACCTCGCAGAATTGCGTCATGGTCAACCCGTTGTACACCTTGAACATGGTGTTGGACGCTACCAAGGGCTAACGACACTGGAAGCAGGCGGAATTAAGGCTGAATACCTGATCCTGACCTACGCCGGAGAGGACAAATTGTATGTCCCCGTCTCCTCCCTACACTTAATCAGTCGTTACGCTGGAGGCGCAGAGGAAAATGCGCCTCTGCACAAACTTGGTGGTGATGCCTGGAATAAAGCGCGCCAGAAAGCAGCAGAAAAAGTCCGTGATGTCGCGGCTAAATTACTGGATGTATATGCACGGCGTGCCATTAAACCTGGTTTTGCGTTTAAGCACGATCGGGAGCAGTATCAACTGTTCTGTCAGAGTTTCCCGTTCGATACAACACCGGATCAAGAACAAACCATCAATGCCGTATTGAGTGATATGTGTCAGCCCATCGCCATGGACAGGCTGGTATGTGGTGACGTTGGTTTCGGTAAGACAGAAGTGGCAATGCGCGCTGCTTTTACCGCTATCAATAATAATAAACAAGTCGCTGTTTTAGTTCCGACTACCCTACTGGCTCAACAGCATTATGACAATTTCCGCGATCGTTTTGCGAATTGGCCTGTACATATTGAAGTTATGTCCCGATTCCGCAGTGCTAAAGAACAGCAACAAGTTATAGATATGGCGGCAGAGGGAAAAGTCGATATTATCATCGGCACTCATAAACTGTTACAGAATGATCTCCGTTGGAAAGATCTGGGATTATTGGTTGTTGATGAAGAGCATCGGTTTGGTGTTCGTCACAAAGAGCGCATTAAAGCTATCCGTGCAAATGTTGATGTTCTGACCATGACAGCAACCCCCATTCCCCGAACGCTCAATATGGCAATGAGTGGTATGCGCGATTTATCAATTATTGCCACACCACCAGCGCGTCGTCTGGCAGTGAAAACTTTTGTGCGTGAATATGATAGCTTAGTGGTCCGAGAATCTATCCTGCGTGAAATTTTACGTGGTGGTCAGGTTTACTATCTTTATAACGACGTTGAGAATATTGAGAAAGCAAAAAATCGATTGGAAGAGTTAGTTCCTGAAGCCAGAGTCGTTGTCGGCCATGGGCAAATGCGCGAACGTGATCTGGAACGAGTCATGGCAGATTTTCATCATCAGCGTTTTAATGTGCTGATATGCACTACGATTATTGAAACAGGTATTGATATTCCTACCGCCAATACCATTATTATTGAACGGGCAGACCATTTTGGTCTGGCGCAATTACATCAATTGCGGGGACGTGTTGGCCGCTCTCACCACCAGGCTTATGCTTATTTATTGACTCCTCATCCAAAAGCGATGACCACAGACGCCCAAAAACGACTGGAAGCAATTGCCTCTCTTGAAGATCTGGGGGCTGGATTTGCGCTGGCAACTCATGATCTGGAAATCAGGGGAGCCGGTGAACTTCTGGGCGAAGACCAAAGTGGTCAAATGGCGAGTATCGGTTTCACTCTCTATATGGAGTTACTGGAAAGTGCAGTTGATGCACTCAAAAATGGACGAGAGCCATCACTTGAAGATCTCACCACGAACCAAACCGAAGTAGAACTGCGCATGCCGGTACTTTTGCCCGATGATTATATTCCTGATGTGAATATGCGCCTTTCTTTCTATAAACGTATTGCAAGTGCTCAAAATGACGATGAGCTGGCAGAATTGAAGGTTGAATTAATTGACCGATTCGGTACATTACCTGATCCGGGCCGACAGTTATTGCAATCTGCTTCTATCCGCCTGACAGCCCAAGAATTGGGAATTAGGCGTATAGAATCCCATGAAAAAGGTGGCTTTATTGAATTTAGCCAAAACAACAAAGTGGACCCCAATTACCTCATCGGCTTATTACAAACTCAGCCCAACATTTACCGGCTGGATGGGCCTTCTAAATTAAAATTCATGACTGATTTAACCGAAAGGGCAACACGTTCATCGTTCATCCAAACATTATTGGAAACATTCGAACAACATCAGATATAACAGCGACTATACCCAATAAATTTCCAGTTTTGTCGCGGAGGCAAGGAAGCCAATCCCCAGGAGCATAGATAACTATGTGACTGGGGTACAATCCCTTTTTAAAACAGCCCGGCTCTACAAATATGGTGTGAGAATTAATCTTCCTTTTTCATCCAGAGGAATGGTTTGTTCTGGTTTATGTGTCACTCTCACCTTACCAGGTTTATCACCGATCATATAAATAACATCATACCCAATAATACGTTTTTCCTTGACATGAACCATGACACAATTTTTTAATTGAGAATAGTTCAATACGTGATATTCTCTTTTTATATTTAACATTTCAATAAGAGTAAACATACTATTTTTATATACAGACAGATGGTTATTCTCAATATTTCCCAATCCGATTCGAAATGGTAGCAGAGCCCCATTACAATAATATTGAGGAGCAGAAGCCATTGTTTTGATAGGCTCTGAAGAGAGCACCTGTGCAACTTTAGGCTGCGGGTTTTTAAAATAAAATATTGCAGCAATACCAACGGCAATCATAACAATCAGAGAGTAAATCCCACACTGCCTTGCCTTTAGTTTACTCACATAGCACCTTGTTATATTAATAATTTGATATACTCCTGGATTTAAACATGTTCATTAACTATTTGTAGAAACCAAAAATGCGTTCAATTCATTATTAAGAAAAATCCTATGAAGCTACTAAAATAAATGTTATCCATCTTTCAGTCTTTTGATTTTTATTAGGATTTAAAATCTATTGAATAGAGTTTTTTCATTCAATTTATATTCCCTATTCTTTATACATCATTAAATTGAATGTTTTTACTAAATATTTTCAATTTTAACATATTGACATACATTGTTATGACATAGTTACCTAATTAAAATTAGCCTTATTACAAGGATTAAACAGGTCTAAAAAATAATAGAGAAATAATTATGAAAGGTATAACAAAAAATATGATAAATAATCAAGAAAAAATAAAAAAATGTTTAATGGTTCATCTGAAATATTTTGGATATCTTAAATCCAGATGAACCACTTTAACTCAATTAGTGCAATTTCAAGCGTGGGCGAATAACACGGTTAATTCCACCAACCAGCATCATTAAGCCTGTTTTAATATATCCATGTAATGCGACCTGATGCATGCGGTATAAAGAGATATAAACCATACGTGCAATACGGCCTTCTACCATCATAGAGCCACGCATCAAGTTACCCATCAGACTACCCACTGTACTAAATTTAGATAAAGATACCAGTGAACCGTGATCTTTGTACACATATTCCTTCAGTGGTTTCTCATTCAATAGAGCCAAAATATTGTTATAACAACGGTTTGCCATTTGGTGAGCAGACTGAGCGCGCGGAGGAACAAACCCCCCCTCTTTTTTCGGGCATGATGCACAATCACCGATAGCAAAAATATTATTATCCAATGTTGACTGCAAAGTAGGTTTCACAACCAACTGATTTATGCGGTTTGTTTCCAGTCCCCCAATCTCTTTCATAAAATCAGGCGCCTTAATTCCCGCAGCCCAAACCATCAAAGAAGCCTTGATTTGTTCACCATCTTTGGTATTCAGTCCATGTCCATCTGCACTGGTTACCATAGTTTTGGTTAAGACTTTAACACCAAGTTTGGTTAATTCCTGATGCGCAGCACTGGAAATACGTGGCGGCAATGCCGGCAGAATTCGCTCACCGGCCTCAACCAGAGTAACGTTCAATGCGTCTGAATTCAGGCTTTCGAATCCGTAACTGTTCAACTGTTTAACTGCGTTATACAGCTCTGCTGAAAGCTCAACACCTGTTGCGCCACCACCAACAATCGCAATGTTAACTTTCTCTTCCGCACATTGATTTGCAGAATATTTCAGAAACAGGTTTAACATCTCATTGTGGAAACGATGTGCTTGTTGTGGGTTATCAAGGAAAATACAGTTTTCTCTTACACCTGCCGTACCGAAATCATTCGATTGGCTACCCAATGCCATGACAAGAATGTCGTAAGCCAACTCACGCTCTGCTACCAGTAAATCATTACCTTCATCGCGGATCTCAGCTAGTGTGACTTTTCTTCCTTCACGATCGATATTTGTAAGTGTACCTAATTGGAAGTTAAAGTAATGGTTGCTGGCATGGGCCAGATAACTCAATGCATCAACACCATCATCAAGAGAGCCTGTTGCGACTTCATGCAATAATGGCTTCCATAAGTGGCTATTATTGCGATCCACCAAAGTAATTTCGGCTTTTTGCTTACGCCCTAATTTATGCCCCAAACGTGTTGCCAGCTCTAAACCACCAGCACCCCCACCAATGATGACAATTCTTGTCTTTGGCGTTGTCATGACTACCCCACTGAAAATACAACTAATGTTATGTAAAGCGCTAAAACAATTTTTGGATAACGTTCTTAAATAATATCAGGCATAATAAATTTCTCACTGAAAATATCTTCAGAATATCATGGCTAGTCAGTAGGTCATACCAAAAATAGCCCCTATCAAATTCTTTTGATTAATTAGACGCCAATCACAAAATTTGTGTACTTAGTTTTAATTAACCCGACTTAAATCTGGTTTATGAAAATTTGTAATTTACAATGTTAACATTATGTGATTTATGGGATTTTTTGACAAAACGATATTCTGAAACCAATTTCAGGGAGAAATAAATTAAAAGCGGCAAAAGAGATAGGATCATCAGGCAGTAACTTTATCCCAGATTTGATAGCAACCAATCAGACAAATTCAATGATCAGCCGCAGCTTAGCCACTGTTCACACAAATTATTCAATTTTGTGTTTGCCTGCTGCCAACGTTCTGATTTTTTCAGCTCTTCCAGACTGAACTGACCTCCCTGATGATATAACCGTGTTACTTTATTCGAATTAATCATTGGTAAGTTATCCAAAACATCCGTTGCCCCTTGACGGTTATTGCACACCAAAATCATGTCGCATCCCGCTTCTAGTGAGGCTTTCGCACGTTCAGCATACCCGCCCATAACTGCCGCACCTTCCATTGACAGATCATCAGAAAAAATAACGCCATCAAAGCCTAGTTGCTGGCGTAAAACGTTTTTAAGCCAGTAAGGAGAAGCACTTGCCGGACGATGATCTACCTGAGAGTAGATCACATGAGCCGGCATAATTGCATCAAGCAAATTTCGTTGAATGAAATCACGGAAGATCAACATATCGTGACAGCTAATCATATCCATTGAACGATCATCCAGTGGAGTTTCTTTATGAGAATCTGCTGTTACTGCTCCGTGTCCGGGAAAATGTTTACCCGTTGATTTCATTCCTGCCGAATACATACCTCTGATAAATCGTTCAGCCATTACCATCGCCTGTTCAGGCTCTTCATGAAACGAACGTTCACCAATCGCAGTGCACTTATGTCCCAAGTCCAGTACAGGAGCAAAACTGATATCAATATCCATTGAAATCATTTCTGATGCCATCAGCCAACCGGACTCTTCTGCCAAATGTCCCCCCATCAGTTCATCATTCAAACAGGCAAAAGACTGTGCGGCAGGTAAGCGAGTAAAACCTTCATGAAAACGCTGTACACGTCCCCCTTCCTGATCAACAGCGATAACTAAACGATGACGGGAGGCTTCGCGGATTTGACAAACTAAATCATGTAACTGCTGAGTATCGTGAAAATTGCGGGTAAACAGGATCAAACCGCCCACTAATGGATGTTGCAGAATTTCACGTTCTTCACTATCCAGCTCATAACCAACAACATCTAACATTACTGGACCCATAACATTCCTCACTTCTATTTGTATTGGTTATCTATTAAATATCATCTTATTAATCGCCATCCAGCGGACTAAAACGCCAGATTAAAGCTTAGGCGCAAGGAATGAGCCAATGCTGAAAATTGCAGCTCTTTTGTCTGCTGCCAACGTACTTCATACCACATCAGCATCATGTATCTCACCCACGGCTCCCACTGCTTAATTTTTTGCTCCAATAAGACGATATCAATGTAGCCTGATGCGTAGGTACAATAATAATTCAAAAAAGTCTTCTGCTGTATTTCATCCCATTGATTACCTTTAAATAAGGTTGCCAATGAGAAACCAATATCGACATCCGTTGCATATTCCCAATCAATCAACTTTAGGCCTTCTGAAGTCATAAGCAGGTTATCAGGATGAATATCCATGTGAGCAGGTGCTATTTTCAAAGGAACAGGCATCTTTGCTGTCATAAATAATTTATGTAGCCGCAACCAATCCGGTGAAAGCCGTTGATTATCAATCTGCTGCCACTGGGATGCGATTTGTTGTTTAAGCTGGAGAGAATAACCCAATGGCGAATGGTGATGGAGGTTAGCAACTATTTGCGCCAACGACTGTTGAAATGACGGTAAACCAAATGCTTCAGCCGTAACTTTTGTTCCGCTCAGCCATTCCAATAACAGCCAATCACTATGCATGGCAATGACTTTAGGCGCAATACCGACAAAAGAGAGCCTGCGTAAGATCCGATTTTCCCGTTGGCGACTTATCCCCAAAGCTCCACCATGCCACATTTGCCTGCGTCCCACCATCTGATGTACGCCATCCGTAATATAGTGGCTTCCCTGGGTCAATCCTGCTAATGGCCTGATTTCCCAATTTCTTGCAGGAATGTCAGGCCATTTCTGACGCAATACCTCAAGTAAGGCTTTATTATTAGTCAATATCACCACTACCTGACCAAAGTATCTCACCCGTTTTGACCAGCATAAGCTGCATCTCTATCTTACGCTGTTCATTATTACCAGATACGACAGAATAGAGCACATAATCAGCATTTAGATAGCGCGCTAAACCGATAGATTTACTGCGTAATGCCAGGCTATCTTCTGATGACAACCCTAACGCCTGCCTAGCGTAATACACCTGTTTTTTCGGTACTATCTGAAAAATCTGTTTTTTACTGACCACATCTGTAATCGCATCAGTTGCCTGAAATGTTCTCAGTGAGCCATTTGTGTTGTTTTTAACTGTATCAACAAGCAATACTTTTCCTGCCTCTACGCCCTGAGCTTTGACCAGCTGTTCAATTAATGGCTGAACGATGCTATTCCAGCTAATCGACTGGATCCTTGGAGGTTGAGGAACTTTCTCCAGTGGCTTTGCCGGAGGTTCTGTTTTTTGCTCTGGTTCAGCAGGAGTAACAGGAGCAGGCGGCTGTGGCGGTATTAATGAACAACTCGCCAGCAATATTGCTGATAATATAACTAAAAGAACTCTTTTCATTAATCTACTCCAGTTACAACACTATCGTGTACAGAATCATGCACAACTATCATACGAATCTGTTATACATAGTTTCATTAACGTAAATCCATTAACGAAAACTTATTAGCAAAAATAGTGATGGATAATATTACCTTACCAATAGTGGGCCTAATGGATGTCCACCTACCAAATGCATATGGATATGAAACACTTCCTGTCCCGAATGACGGTTACAATTCATGATAAGGCGATAACCATCTTCTGCAATTCCTTCTTGTTTGGCGATTTTCGCTGCAACAGTGAACAAACGCCCCAATGCAGGTTCATGCTCTGGAGTAACATCATTAACTGTTGGAATAAGTACATTAGGGACAATCAGAATATGAGTTGAGGCTTGAGGTGAAATATCCCGAAATGCCGTCACCAAATCATCTTGATATACGATATCAGATGGAATTTCACGACGAATGATTTTGCTGAAAATAGTTTCTTCTGCCATCTCACTTCTCCTTTCTTATCATGTAATTTTCTTAAATATTAATATGGAACAAGTCACAAAAGTTTCTGGTCGTTACTTCTGCCAACTTCTCAATACTGACCCCTTTCAGTACTGCCATATACTCAGCAACATCACGTACATAAGCAGGCTGATTCTGCTTGCCACGATAAGGAACCGGGGCCAGATAAGGTGAATCAGTTTCTACCAAAATACGGTCGAGAGGGACAAACCTTGCAGCTTCACGAATTTGTTCTGCATTACGAAATGTAACAATACCTGAGAAAGAAATATAAAAACCGAGATCCAGTAAATCCCGTGCTGTATCTTTATCTTCTGTAAAACAGTGCAGCACCCCACCACAATCCTGTACGTTTTCTTCTCGCAAAACCATCAGGGTATCATCTCTTGCTTCACGGGTATGAACAATCACGGGCTTATTTAATTCACGACCGATACGGATATGCTGGCGAAATGAAGTTCTCTGTAATTCTGCATTTTCTTTCTGATAATAATAATCCAGCCCTGTTTCCCCCAGTGCGATTACATCATTGTCCACAGCTAATCGGGCAAGTTCATCAAAATCGTAACCCTCATCCAGATTCAATGGATGAATACCACAGGAATACGCGACATTTTCACGTTTACCAATCATATTTTTCATTTGCTGGAAACCGGGCAACGTAGTTGCTACCGCCAGCATATACTTCACATCCCTTTCTGCGGCTTTAGCAACTACATCATCTACACTTTTGTGCAGTGTTTCATAATCTAAACAGTCGAGATGACAATGTGAATCCACTAAAAACATAATATGCCCGTATCTAAATGTGTTAGCGAGTGGAGCAAAGTTGCCTTTCCCAATTGAGTAATTGTTCAGTCAGTAACAATTCCCGATTGATGCCCACTACGGATATTAATTGATGACGACAACGCGTCCAATCATCAACCATATTTAATAATTTTTCCACACCTTGGCTGGAAGCCAAATGGTGGATCAACGCCTGCTGATCTTGATTAATACAGTAATTTTGCGCCTTTTGCTGCCATTTCACTGCATCAGATAGCAAGCAAATCAGCCAATATAACGATTGTTGTGCATCATCACGATTCAATAATGGCAAAAGTGATAAGGTATCATAGTCATATAATGCCTGTGTAATAGCCTGACAAAATGCCGTTCTCTGCTGCCATTTTTCAGTTTGGAGTAACTGTTTTGCAGCCAGTGGCGCTCCCTGTGACAATTTTAATGCCGTCTGGATATCCTGCAATGATATTGCCGGAAGTTGATTTTGTAGCCAGTACAACCCTGTTTGATTTTCAGGGACAGGCAGAAAATAATAGAAACAGCGGCTTCGCAATGTTGCCAGCAAGCTCGCCGGACGTTGGCACCTCAATAAGAAATAGGTATTTCCGGGCGGTTCTTCTAACGTTTTCAACAAGGCGTTGGAAGCTGCATCAGTGAGCGCTTCTGTTGATGATAACCACACAATTTTAGCGCCGCCCTGTTGAGAATATTCGTAAAGTTTTTCACTAAGCTGGCGTATTGCATCCACACCAATGACACTTTTCCCCTTTTCTGGAGCAAGAACATGCCAGTCAGAATGGGTTTCTGCCAGCATCAAATGACAGCCGTGACACTTACCACAACTTTTTGTGCCTTGTTTATTCTGACACATCAACCAGCGGCTTAACCCATAAAGTAATGCATCTGCTCCTGTTCCTTCATGCGCATGAAGCAAAAGAGCATGATGTCCACGACCTTGTTGATGAGATTCAATCAACTGGCGATACGCATGGTTAAGCCACGGATACCAATTCATTCCTGCATTTCCCGTTGTTTCAGCCAATGGAACAAAATCTGACGAATATCATCCTGTACTTTTTCCAATGGCTGTGTTGCATCTATTTTTTTGGTGGCCTTATCTTGTTCTACGAGTTCGAGATACCTTGTACGGGTACGATAGAAAAAATCCAGCGATTCTTTTTCAATACGATCCAATTCACCACGCTCGCGGGCACGCTGTAAACCAACCTCTGGCGGTAAATCAAGATAAATGGTCAAATCAGGGTAAAAATCACCGAGCGCTGCTTCACGCAATGAAGACAATAAGCTCCGGTCAATACCACGACCACCGCCCTGATATGCCTGAGAAGACAGATCATGGCGATCTCCGACAACCCAACTGCCTTTTGCCAGAGCAGGCTTGATCACATTCTCCACTAACTGAACTCTGGCAGCGTAAAGCATTAATACTTCTGCTTTATCCGTCAATATCTCTCCTTCAATTCCTTCTTTGATCAATTGACGTAATTTTTCCGCTAAGGGAGTTCCACCCGGTTCACGGGTAAAAACAAGATCAGAAATACCATGCTGTTTCAGTGTATCAGCCACAGTTTGGATTGCCGTAGTTTTTCCTGCGCCTTCAAGCCCTTCAATAACAATAAATTTACTGTTCATTTATCCTGCTTTAATCTCTGACGATAAAGATTTACCGCTTTATTATGTGCTACCAAATTCGTAGTAAATATATGACCGCCATTACCATCTGCAACGAAATATAGATAATCAGTCACGGCCGGATGCGCCGCTGCCTTGATCGATGCAAGACTTGGCATGGCAATAGGCGTCGGTGGCAGCCCCTCGATCATATAAGTATTGTATGGTGTAAATGTGGTCAAGCTGCTACGAAAAATGGTTCCGGTATACTTATCGCCCAACCCATATATGACTGTCGGATCTGTTTGTAATCGCATCTTTAACCGCAGACGATTAACAAATACTGATGCGATTTTAGCGCGTTCAGAATCTACCGCAGTCTCTTTTTCGATAATAGATGCCATAATTAACATCTCATAAGCACTCTTATACGGTAAATTCTCTGCACGATTTTTCCATTCCTGCTCTATTACCATGACCATTTTTTGGTAAGCACGCCTGAGTAATTCTATATCACGTGTACCTGCTGTATAGAGGTAAGTATCAGGGTAAAACCACCCTTCCAGTGATTCACCTGCTTTCATATCCAACAATTTTGTTAGATCTTGTGACGTTTTACCTTCTGTCTCATGCTTCAAGTATGGCGCATTCTGCAATATCTTTGACCAGTCAGAGAGACGACTACCTTCAATAAAGCGGATAGAAAATTGAATTTCTTTACCACTAGAGAATAATTGCAGTATTTCTTTTAACGTCATATTTTTTTGTAGACAAAAAGTACCTGCCTTAAACTTGGCCAATTCTGGTTCTAAACGAAACAACCACGGCAATAATTGGTTATCTTCGATGAGTTTATGCTGAATTAATAGTGTTTCCAGCCCGGAACGTCCTGTGCCGGCAGGTACTGTGAATATAAGATCTTGAGCCAGGTTAACCTTTTGAGCAGAAAAATTTTCTATTTTTTTTACAAAAAAGAAAAATGCTATTGCTGCAACAATAATAATCAATCCAGGTAAAACAAGAATGTTCTTTTTAAGTTTCATTCGATTACCATTTTTATCTGTTCTTCAATGATAGAGACGGAATACGGAATAACCGCTGTTTCATACCCTCGAATTACAACTACAGTCTTAAACACTCAGGTAATAAATATTCATGTAATTCTCTGGTTTGATATTTCCACGCAGGTTGATTTTTATGTGCCAGGATCTGATTGACAGCCATCACAGGCATCAGGGAATTACAAATAATCACCTCATCGGCATGTGCCAATGCTTCAGGATAACGCATGACACACGACAAGTTATAGTCACTGTCTTCCAATACCTGGATAATCTTCTGTCGCATTACTCCTTCTACACCACACTGGCTTAAATCCGGTGTATAAACGTTTTTACCTCTACGCCAAAAAATATTTGCGGTACAACATTCAACCAATAACCCATCGCTATCAAGTACCAACGCTTCATCAATTTTTGCTTGTTCAATAAACCGTTTTATCAAAACCTGCTCCAAACGGTTCAGATGCTTGATGCCTGCCAAATGAGGATTAATCCCCATTGCAACAGGACTGAGGCCCAACGAAACACCTCTTTCACGTAAGGTATGGTATTGTTCTGGATATGAACTTAATGAAAGAATTTGATTTGGCTCACTAATGCTATCAAAGCTGTACCCACGGCCACCATTCCCTCTGGAGAGGATCACTTTCAAAACACCTGATTCACACTCCGCAGCAACTTGTTTAATATGGCTTTCCAATTGCATCCAATCCAGCACAGGCATAAACAGTTTTTCAACGCCTTTTTGTAACCGTTTTATATGCAAAGGCAACAAAGCCGCCTGACCTTGCTCAACTCTTATTGTGGTAAAGCAGCCATCCCCAAATTGTACCGAACGATCATTAGCAGAAAGTTGATCGTATAATTTGCCGTTAATCCAATACATCATCTTATTTTTTGATTCTTAAATAAAAAGGTGTGGAAACCTCAGCTTATAAGGGGCGTTATAATAGTATATGAGTCGTGGCAGTGCAAAAATGTGCATCTGAAAAGCACAGAAATAAAACATAAAAAAACCCCAACATAAGAGTTGAGGCTTTTTCTAGGAAATTGAGTGTCTTACATCTTACGGAAAATCAGTGAACCGTTAGTTCCACCGAAGCCGAAAGAGTTACACAACGCATATTCCATTCTTCCAACGTTGCGCGCCTGACTAGGGACAAAATCCAAACGGCAATTTTCATCCTGATTAACCAGGTTAATGGTTGGAGGAACAATCTGATCACGCAGGGAAAGAATGGTAAAAATAGATTCCACCGCTCCTGCCGCGCCCAGCAAGTGACCTGTCATAGATTTAGTTGAACTCACTAATACTTTAGTGCCTTTACCAAATACAGACTCCACTGCCACAGCTTCAGCAAGATCACCTGCTGGCGTTGAAGTACCATGAGCATTAATGTAGCCCACCTGATCCGGAGAAATATCTGCATCTCTCAAAGCATTTTCCATAGCAAGTGCTGCACCTGCTCCATTTTCCGGTGGAGATGTCATGTGATACGCATCACTACTCATACCGAAGCCAACTACTTCAGCATAAATTTTCGCGCCCCTTTTTTTGGCGTGTTCGTATTCTTCAAGAACAATAACACCAGCACCATCACCCAGAACAAATCCATCACGATCTTTATCCCAGGGGCGGCTCGCACCTTGAGGATCATCATTACGGGTCGATAATGCACGGGCAGCGCCAAACCCTGCAACACCAAATTCTGTACTTGCCTTCTCAGCACCACCCGCCAACATGATATCGGCATCATTATATGCAATGATACGCGCCGCATGGCCGATGTTGTGTACGCCAGAAGTACAAGCAGTTGCAATAGAAATACTAGGACCACGAAGACCATATAGAATGCTCAAATGGCCTGCTACCATATTAATAATGGTTGAAGGTACAAAGAATGGGCTGACCTTACGAGGCCCGGCCGAAAGCAATGTACTGTGGTTTTCTTCAATCAAGCCCAAACCACCAATACCAGAACCAATCGCAGCACCAAAGCGGCCAGCATTGGCTTCTGTTACTTCGATTCCTGCATCCTCAATGGCTTGAATGCCAGCAGCAATACCATACTGAATGAACAAATCCATCTTTCGTGCATCTTTACGCGAAAGATTGAAATCTTCATGATTAAAATTCTTCACCACACCAGCAAACTTAGTTGCATGGTTAGCGGTGTCAAAATGTTCGATAAGGCCGATACCACTCTGTCCGATACAAACAGCGTTCCAAGAAGACTCTACTGTATTGCCGACAGGAGATACCATGCCTAGTCCGGTCACGACTACTCGACGCTTAGACACGGTTATCCTCCAGGGAGGGAAAAAATGTAAGACAAAAAACATAGGCGGTCGAACGACCGCCTAGGTATATGTGCTTATTTACCTGCGTTTTCAACGTAGTCAATAGCAGCCTGAACTGTAGTGATTTTTTCAGCTTCTTCGTCTGGGATCTCAATATCGAACTCTTCTTCCAGAGCCATTACCAGTTCAACTGTGTCAAGAGAATCAGCGCCCAAGTCATCAACAAATGAAGCTGTGTTTACAACTTCTTCCTCTTTAACACCCAGTTGTTCAACGATGATTTTCTTAACGCGTTCGTCGATAGTGCTCATACTATTAAATTTCCTATCAAAACTCGCTTTCGCGATGGTTTTCGTAGTTTATAAAATACAGGAAAAGATGCAACCAAATCCCGGCTGGTCGAACCACCAACTGCTTTTTTTGTACAAAAAATACATCAAAAATAGTGGGTTCGCTCATTTTTAAATCATGTACATGCCACCATTGACATGCAATGTTTCACCCGTAATGTAAGCGGCCTCATCAGAAGCAAGAAACGCTACAGCACTGGCAATTTCCTTTGCATCACCGAGACGATTAGCAGGAACTTGAGATAAAATGCCTGCCCGTTGGTCGTCTGTCAACGCTCTGGTCATATCCGTTTCGATAAAGCCAGGTGCAATAACATTGACGGTAATGCCACGAGAAGCGACTTCACGGGCCAGTGATTTGCTAAAACCAATGACCCCTGCTTTCGCTGCCGCGTAATTCGCCTGCCCCGCATTTCCCATTGTTCCAACAACAGATCCAATGGAAATAATACGCCCATAACGTTTTTTCATCATAGAACGCATTACTGCTTTTGACAGACGAAAAATCGAAGAAAGATTAGTGTTAACAATATTTTGCCACTCATCATCTTTCATACGCATCAACAAGTTATCACGTGTGATGCCCGCATTATTCACTAGAATGTCTATTTCACCAAATTCAGCACGAATATTCGATAGTGCTTGTTCAATGGATGCTGAATCTGTGACATTCAGTACAAAACCTTTGCCTTTATTACCAAGATAGGCACTGATTGCCTCGGCTCCCTTTTCACTGGTCGCAGTACCAATTACACGTGCGCCACGTTCAGCCAATAATTCTGCAATCGCTCGACCTATGCCACGGCTAGCACCAGTAACTAGTGCAATTTTTCCATCAAAGCCCATGTTTTCCTCAGTCATTTATTCAGAGCAATTGTGAATGATGATACATCATTTACTGCTACAGCACTTAAAGTATCAACAATTCGTTTTGTTAAACCAGTTAATACCTTACCTGGTCCTATTTCTAAAATTTTATCAATACTTTGCGTTGCAATATATTCAACAGATTCTGCCCAGCGTACAGGATGATACAACTGACGAACCAGAGCATCCCGAATTGCATCAGCAGATTCTTCTACTTTAACATCCACATTATTGACAACAGGGAACTGCGGTTGATTAAACACAACAGATTGCAGTGCCGTTGCCAACTGGTCTGCCGCAGATTTCATCAGGGCACAATGTGAAGGAACACTGACTGCCAAAGGCAGAGCTCGCTTAGCCCCAGCCGCTTTACATGCAGCCCCTGCACGCTCTACTGCTTCTTTCTCGCCAGCAATTACGACCTGTCCAGGAGAGTTAAAGTTAACAGGCGAAACAATCTGTCCCTGTGCTGATTCTTGGCATGCTTTTGCAATGGACTCATTATCCAGGCCAATAATGGCATACATAGCACCTTGCCCTTCAGATACTGCCTCCTGCATCAGTTTTCCGCGTAATTCAACCAACTTGATAGCTTGTTGGAATTCAATTACACCAGCACAAACCAGTGCAGAATATTCACCAAGGCTATGACCAGCCATCATAGAAGGAGCTTGACCACCCCGCTCCTGCCATATCCGCCAAATGGCAAAGGAAGCCGCCAGCAATGCAGGCTGTGTTTTCCACGTTTTATTCAGTTCTTCCGCTGGCCCCTGCTGAACTAATTCCCATAAATCGTATCCCAGAACCTCAGAAGCCTCTGCGAAGGTTTGTTCTACAAGCGGAAATTCTGTAGCTAAATCAGCTAGCATGCCAAGGGATTGAGAACCTTGGCCAGGGAATACCATTGCAAAATCAGACATGTTTATCTTCCTGTTAAGTTAAAAACGTACTAGCGCTGAGCCCCAGGTAAAGCCACCGCCAAATGCTTCAAGTAAAACAAGTTGGCCACGTTGAATTCTTCCATCACGTACCGCTTCGTCAAATGCAGTCGGAACAGATGCCGCTGAGGTATTGCCATGACGATCCAGTGTCACGACAACTTTATCCATAGTCATATTCAGTTTTTTAGCTGTCGCAGAAATAATACGTAAGTTCGCCTGATGAGGAACCAGCCAGTCAAGCTGCGAATGATCTAAATTGTTAGCTTTTAAAGTCTCATCAACGATATTCGCTAATTCTCGCACAGCAACCTTAAATACTTCATTGCCAACCATTGTGACGTATGCTGGTGAACCCAATTTTTGGCGATCTTGATGAGGGACTGACAGTAATTCACCATAATGACCATCTGCATGCAGGTGAGTTGACAGAACACCCGGAGCTTCAGAAGCGCCGACAACCATCGCACCTGCGGCATCGCCAAAGAGGATAACTGTACTGCGATCTTCAGGATTTACAATTTTAGAGACAATATCAGATCCAATAACCAGTGCATGTTTAGCGGCACCAGTTTTAATAAATTGATCAACAATACTCAATGCATATGCAAACCCGGCACAAGCAGCCGCAATATCAAAAGCCGGAATACTGTTAATACCTAACAACTTCTGGATCTGACAAGCGCTGCTGGGAAAAGCATGGCTTCCCGTTGTTGTTGCAACAACAATCAAATCGATTTGCGTTTTATTGATACCGGCCATTTCAATGGCTTTTTCAGCTGCCCTGAATCCCATGATAGCAACTGTTTCACCTTCAGCAGCTATACGGCGTTCACGGATACCTGTACGAGTCACGATCCACTCATCAGTTGTATCCACCATTTTTTCTAAATCTGCGTTAGTACGCACCTGAGAAGGCAAATAACTGCCCGTGCCTAAGATCTTTGTATACATTTATGCTTATTCACTCTTGGGTAATACTGCATCTAGTCGGGCTGCGATCCTTTCCGGAACCTGCTTCTCTACCGCCTTAACGGCTTGCTCGATAGCAGCTTTGAATGCGTATTCATTCGCGGCACCATGACTTTTTATGACAATACCACGCAATCCTAATAGTGTTGCGCCGTTATACTGATCAGGGTTTAGATGACCAAAGCGTTTTGCTATTTGTTTGAGCAAAAACTTCCTGAATATTTTCACCAACCATGACGATTTTTTCTTCTGCCCACCTGATGATTTAACCAGAGACAGAATCACTCTGATTGCGCCTTCCATTGTCTTCAGCGTAACATTACCTGCGAAGCCGTCACACACGAGGACATCTGTTTTCCCCGTTAATAACTCATTACCTTCCACATAACCTATGTAATTAATTAAATTACTATTCCGTAATATCATGGCGGCTTCGCGGATATTATCTAGCCCCTTGGATTCTTCTTCCCCGATATTAAGTAATGCCACACGCGGATTGTTTGCACCTGCAACATCTTCTGCCATCACAGCGCCCATAATGGCAAATTGCACTAACATACGACTATTACAATTAATATTAGCGCCCAAATCTAATACAACTGTTTTCTGTTGTTTCAAATTGGGTATAACTGTCACTAAAGCAGGCCGTTCAATCCCCTCTATCGATTTCAACATCAATTTAGCCAGCCCCATTAACACTCCGGTATTCCCCGCACTGACACATGCTTGCGCTTCACCTAATTTCACTAAATTTAGTGCAATACGCATTGAAGTGCCGTGACTAGAACGAATTGCCTGAGAAGGCCTTACATCATTGGCAACAACATGTTCCGCAGGAATAATTTGCAAACGGCCGAGCAGCTCAGCATTTTTATTTGCAAGCAAAGGAGAAATGGTTTCGGGATCACCGACCAACAGTAGTTTTAATCGCGGATTAGATGCCAGTGCCTGCAATGCAGCAGGCACCGTGATGCGAGGACCAAAATCCCCGCCCATAGCATCTAACGCTAAGGTTAGATTAGCCAAGATATCAACTTGCTAATAATTAGCTGAAATTACTTGTTGATTACCTTGCGGCCACGGTAGTAACCATCAGCAGTCACATGGTGACGCAGGTGAGTTTCACCAGAAGTTTTGTCTACAGAAACTTGTGCTGTAGTCAGTGCGTCATGAGAACGACGCATACCACGTTTAGAACGAGTTGGTTTATTCTGTTGTACGGCCATTGACCTTACTCCTTAAGTACTTTTCTTTAAACTGGCTAATGCGGCAAATGGGTTTGGCTTTTCTGCTTCAGGAGGCAGAACACCAAACACCCTGTCCGCGTCGGACACTTCACAGTGTTCAGAATCATGTACCGGAACTACTGGCAGAGAGAGAATTATTTCATCTTCAATCATAGCCAGTAAATCTATTTCACCAAATTCATTAATGTCAATTGGCTCATACTCTTCCGGTAATGCGTCAGCCTGCTCATCATTGACGACCGGGCTAAAACAATACGTTGTGTGAACATGATGACTGAAATTACTGCCACAGCGCTGACAGGCAAACGTAACATCCACATCTGAATGCCCTTTTACAACTGCCAAACGCTGATTATCAATCTGAAATGATAATGAGCTATCTACATCACTATCCACACTGACCACAGACTCTACGAGACGAGATACTTGTTCAGCAGAATAACTACCTTCGTAGTCTAATCTTTTCTGGGCTGTACGAAGTACATCAATGGTCAGGGGTAATTTTACCTTCTGCATAAGGCGCGCATATTATCTTTGTAATGAGACATAGTCAAAGAAAAAGGCCACACATCTGCACCTTTTCGCCAAATATTCGCTTAATAAGCGGTGTATAGTTTAAAATGCCTGCAAATATTTCTCTACGTATTTTATGGAAAAATGATGCTTCCGATTGTTTTATCGTCAACTTCGATATATCGCCGCTTATTGTTAGAAAAAATAGGTTTACCTTTTACCTGTGCAGCACCACATATTGATGAAAGTTCGCAGGAGAATGAAACTCCTGAGCAATTAGTCATACGCCTTTCACAAGCAAAGGCTACCACATTACAAAAACATTATTCCAGTCACCTTATTATAGGTTCCGATCAGGTATGTGTTTTAAACGGTAAAATTACAGGAAAACCCCATAATTTTGAGAATGCTCTCTCACAACTAAAAAAAGCCAGTGGACAACGCGTCACTTTTTACACTGGCATCACATTATTCAATAGCAAAACAGGAAATACCGATACGCGCTGTGAACCATTTCATGTTCACTTCAGGACACTGACTGAAGCTGAAATCATCAATTATCTAAAAAAAGAACAGCCTTTCAATTGTGCGGGCAGTTTTAAAAGTGAAGGTTTGGGAATTACGTTATTTGAAAAACTTGACGGTAAAGATCCCAATACATTAATTGGGCTGCCATTGATTACACTGACAGAAATGTTTATCCGCCAGGGGATAAACCCTCTGACGGCACAATATTCATAACTAACCTATGACTATTTAATTACATTTGACGCAATTTTTTTAAACATTGCCGTAACCCGACATCCATTGGCGCTTCAAAACGCAAAGTCTCTCCTGTTGATGGATGGGTAAACTTTAATGAACTAGCATGCAGAAATAGCCGATTTATCTCTGTTTCTGCAAGCTGTTCATCAAATTTTTTGTCACCGTAGCGATCATCAAATGCAATTGGATGCCCTGCATATAAGGTATGCACACGGATCTGGTGAGTACGTCCCGTTACAGGGCTGGCTCGCACCAGTGTGGCAAATGCATACCGCTCTTCAACCTTGAAACGCGTCTCAGATGGTTTACCCTCACTGCTAACCTTAACAACCCTCTCGCCGCTTTGTAGAATATTTTTTAATAAAGGTGCCTGCACTACTTTACAATGGGATTGCCATTGGCCGCGCACCAATGCCAAATAATCTTTCTGCATTTGCTTTAAACGTAATTGCTCATGTAGTGAACGTAAAGCTGAACGTTTCTTCGCAATCAGTAAAACCCCGGAGGTATCACGATCAAGGCGATGTACCAGTTCAAGAAAACGCGCTTCAGGCCGTAATGCACGCAATCCTTCAATCACACCAAAGCTTAGCCCGCTGCCACCATGTACGGCTGTTCCTGATGGTTTATTGATAACTAAAATATAATCATCTTCATAAAGAATACATTCTGCCAAAGCCGCTACTTTATCCAGCTTCACAGAAACAGGAACATTCTGTTTTTCTGCCACTCTGACAGGCGGAATTCTGACAATATCATTGGCTGTCAATTTATATTCAGGCTTAACTCTTCCTTTATTGACTCTAACTTCACCTTTGCGCAAGATCCGATAGACCATACTCTTAGGTACACCTTTTAAGCGAGCCAGCAAATAGTTATCAATTCTCTGGCCTGCTTCATCGTCATCAATAGTGACAAACTGTACAATTTGATTATTTGTTTTCATGAACGCAATTTTAATTATCCAGCAAACAGAGTGCTACTCATTTTTTAATTATGTATAAATAATATCCATATCTTCATTCTTTATTATTAAATTGTCTTAGAATAAAGGCTAAAGATTAACAACTTATCACTATTTCATGATAAAAAACTCTTAAAGCGATAAAGTCACCTTGCTATCACCCCAACAGCAATGGAATAATGCTTTCCGGCCACAGTTTACTAAACTATGAATGGCAGATTGAAATTGTTTGTTATCTGTTTGTTTGAACAAAAACGCAGCAATGGCGTAAGACGTAATGTTTAATCAAACAATTTATGGGCTGTGGGTTGCAACTTACTGGACTGGGTAGAACCTGTACTATTTATTACAGTATCCCCCAATAAAGAGCGCTGCGTTTCTTCCAATGAAAGAAATGAAATTCAGGCTCGCCGACAATTAGGCACCTCTATACAAACGATAGCCGTGAGGCTGGCGGTTTTGTAAAAGACACGAGGTCATCGGTTACCAGTAGTGCTTCTCTTTTTACTCGCAGCTCTATACTAATGTAAAAAATAATGAGTAAGTTAGAATGAAAAGAATGTTAATCAACGCAACCCAACAGGAAGAGTTGCGTGTCGCCCTTGTTGATGGGCAACGTCTATATGATCTGGATATTGAAAGTCCTGGGCACGAGCAAAAAAAGGCAAATATCTACAAAGGTAAAATTACACGGATTGAGCCTAGCCTTGAGGCCGCTTTTGTTGATTATGGTGCAGAACGACATGGCTTCCTACCTATAAAAGAAATTGCTCGTGAATATTTTCCAAGTAATTATCATGCCCACGGCCGCCCCAACATTAAGGACATACTTAAAGAAGGCCAGGAAGTTATCGTTCAGGTCGATAAAGAAGAACGAGGCAATAAAGGTGCAGCCTTAACAACCTTTATCAGTCTGGCTGGCAGCTATCTGGTTCTGATGCCAAATAATCCAAGAGCAGGCGGTATTTCCCGTCGTATCGAAGGTGATGACCGCATCGAATTAAAAGAAGCACTCTCTTCTCTTGAAGTCCCTGAAGGTATGGGGCTTATCGTCCGTACAGCCGGTGTCGGCAAATCCGCAGAATCCTTACAAGGAGATCTGAACTTCCGCCTGAAACACTGGGAAGCGATTAAGAAAGCTGCAAACAATCATCCAGCGCCTTTTTTGATTCACCAAGAAAGTAACGTTATCGTACGAGCTTTCCGTGATTACCTGCGTCCGGATATTGGGGAAATCTTGATCGATAACCCTAAAATCCTCGATTTGGCACGTCAGCATATCACAGCTCTCGGCCGCCCTGATTTTGCCAGCAAAATCAAACTGTATAGTGGTGAAGTCCCCCTATTCAGCCATTACCAGATAGAGTCCCAGATCGAATCCGCTTTCCAACGTGAAGTGAGACTACCCTCCGGTGGTTCAGTCGTCATTGATACCACTGAAGCGTTGACCGCAATTGATATCAACTCATCCCGCGCAACCCGTGGGGGAGATATTGAAGAAACCGCTTTTAATACGAATCTGGAAGCCGCAGATGAGATTGCCCGTCAATTACGCCTGCGAGATCTCGGTGGCCTTATCGTTATCGATTTCATTGATATGACACCAGTACGCCATCAGCGCGAGGTTGAAAATCGCCTGCGTGATGCAGTTCGCCAAGATCGTGCCCGTATTCAAATAGGCCGTATTTCCCGCTTTGGCTTGCTAGAGATGTCACGTCAGCGCTTAAGCCCATCACTGGGTGAATCCAGTCATCATGTCTGCCCAAGATGTAGCGGTACAGGAACCATTCGCGATAATGAATCACTTTCCCTGTCCATTCTTCGTCTGATAGAAGAAGAGGCCCTGAAAGAAAATACTCATCAGGTTCATGCTATTGTTCCTGTTCAGATCGCTTCCTACCTGTTGAATGAGAAACGTAAAGCTGTCAGTGCGATTGAACATCGTCAGGGTGGTGTCGGAGTGGTTATCGTTCCAAACGACCAAATGCAGACCCCACACTTCTCTGTTTTACGTGTTCGTAAAGGTGAGGAAATTTCTGCCCTGAGTTATCAGCTTCCACAACTTCATGAAACGGAAATGGCAAATGTTCAGGAAGATGCACAGCATGAACGCAAACGTCCTGAACAACCTGCTATTTCAACTTTCGATTTGCCTACAGAAACTCCTGTACCTGTAACGGCAAAAATAAAAGAGAAAAAAACAGCAGCGAACAATCAGCAAAAAGCAGACAAACCCGGTTTGTTCAGCCGCCTCTTAAAAGCCCTGAAAAAAACATTCAGTGGCGAGGAAGAGAAACAACCACGGGAAAAGAGCAAAAAATCTTCCGGTAACGATAATCGCCGTTCATCAGATCGCCATAATTCACGCCGCCAAAACCAACGTCGTGAGCGCAGCGAGAACGAAACTCGTAATAATCGTGAGCGTGATGAACAACGTAAAGGACGTAATGTTCAGCCTAAAAATAATGTGCAGGATGATACTGTAATAGATAACGAGGCTCGTGAAACTCAGCAGCAACAGCGCCGTGAACAGCGTGCAGAGCGTCAACGCCGCCGTCAGGAAGAAAAACGCCAGCAACAGTTGGAAATCAAAGCGCAACAAGTAAGCAAAACTGAAGTTCCAGAGGAAGAAATCGAAGAACGTCAACCTGTTATGCCGAGACGCCAACGTCGTCAGCTTGAGCAGAAAATCCGTATTACAGATAGCGTGAAAGAAAAAGCTGTTATTGCTACCTTACCAGCAGTCACATCTGAATCTGCTCCAGTAATCGTAGAAGAAGAGAAAAAAGTTTCTGTACCAGCTGTTATCAATACAGAAATGGAAGTAACGACTCCGCCTTCTGCTTCAGACGAATCCATTGCGCAAAATACAAGTGTGCAAACCTCATCTGTACAAAGTTCTCTGCAAGGTAATGAGCAACAAGATAACATCATGCCACGTCGTTCCCGACGTTCACCACGCCATTTGCGTGTCAGCGGGCAACGTCGTCGTCGTTATCGTGATGAACGTAATCTGACACAATCACCTGTACCTCTTGCAATGGCGGTAGTTTCACCTGAATTGGCATCAGGTAAAGTTTGGGTTCGTTACCCTGTCACACCTGTAGTAACAATTTCTGAAATAGAGATTTCAACTGAAATTTTTGCTATTGAAGAAATAGCATCAGAGCAATCCGTTGATATCACACAAATTCCTGCGATTACAAAAATTGCTGAACCAATCTCAATCTTTGCTGTTACTGAAGCAACAGAGGCAGAGAAAACCACAATCAATTACGAAGATGTTAAAACTGAGTCAGTGATCCATTCTCCTGTGACATCAGCTACAGAGCCTGCCTCTGAACTGACTGCAACGCCAACACAGGAACCTGTAGGATCAGCTATCAGCAATGATATTGCATATCAGGTTGAAACTGTGCATAACACGGTATTACATAAATCTGAGGAAGAAGCACGTCACATGGCAGAACCGATCATCGTGGCAAAAAATCATCACGCTTATTCCCCAATGACTAAAGCTCCGGCACCGGATATGGCGGCGCAACCAGTCATTATTACTGAATGGCAACGCCCTGCTTATCCATTTAAAGGAAAAGGAAGTGCAGGCGGGCATTCTGCAACGAGCGTCGCAACATCAGTAATGTCAAAGCCACAGTCATTCGAATAATCGAATAACATAATCGCCTATAAAATCAAATGGCTCCTTTTTTAGGAGCCATTTCTTATCACCTACGCTACAAAGCCGTCTGTTTCATTTCCTTTGAGCTCCGATTCCAATAAGGGGTTTTCCGACCATAGCCCCCATTTGTTCCCTCGCTCCCCTTGCTACGACAGGTTTTCAAGGTAAATATCGTTTTCTGCACTCATCAATAGTAATTCAATAACTTTTTGAATATTAATGTTTTTGTCTTTGTTGCAAAATTCATATTTTCCTAAGAAGCTTAAATGCCGCCAAGCAACGGGGGACATTTGAGCTATCGCTTTCGCTTTTTGTTGATCTTTCTTTAAAAAATACTCATAGAGTCGACATAGCAACTGTGCATTGTAAAAAATAACTATTGTTGCAATAAGGCGAATGGATTCTGCATTGATACCCAAGTCTATTTCATCTTTTCCATTTAACACTTTACCGCCACTAATCTTTGCTATTGCTGATGTTAATTGATGGTAAGATTCACCACGACAAAGGCTGGACTGCACAATTTCACGTATTTCTTTCGAATCTATGTAGTCTAATATATAATCACTCATGATGATCCGATCAAATTCTATCAGTGCTTTCAATGTAGGATTCTTTTTATAAACCGATAACTTACGAACAACTTGGCTTTGTGTTGTTTGTTTTAATGCTAAGGAGGCTAAGATCCTTAAAACATTATCCCATTCATTAATAATCAACCCAATATCTGCTTTATCACTCGGTTTTATCACATATCTAGCATATTTTTTGGGTTCCTGAAATCCCACTAAGTTATTATTAGCTTTATTGTTTAGCTGTTTAAATCTCGGCATAAAACGGTATCCAAATAAATGGAGTAATGCAAAGTTCACCCGATTAATGCTGTGCATATCACCGGAAATGGAAGCTATTTCAACGTCGGACTGATTACTTTCAATGATATCTAAAAGATAATGTGATTCATGTTCATTAGCTCCAATCACTTTAAGACAGAGAGGCAGATGATTTGCATTAAGCGAATATAAAACGACTCCTTTCAATAATCCGAAATACTTTTTTGAATACCGAGATTTTATTGTACTGTATTTTGTACCGAATTTTTGTCCATCAACACTGGCATGAACTCCATAGTCTGCAAGATTATATTCACTGAAAATAGGGAGTTTTTTCATTTCATTAATAATCAGATCACTTGCGTGGCTGAGTGTTTGCTTTCGGATAAAATTGTTCTGCATATTTTCGAAATTGTTAGCTTCAACATCGCTGATTTCTTGCATTTTAGCCGGTTCTATACCTGTAGCACTTGCAACTATGACCGCATGAAGCGCCTCTTGGTTTGGTTCTGTTTTTGCGTGACGAGGCTGAATATGAGTAAAAGATTTGATATAACGTGTTTCTTCGGCAACAAAACGCATAAGATCACCAATGCTTGATACGGGTAACTTCTTAAACAAGCGGTTATGTACATCAATATCTGTCTTAATATAAGGGATATTCCACTTAATTAATTCTCCATTCTTTTTGTATTTGGCTTTAAAGCCAGTATTTTCACCTTTAAGGATACGGGTATTAACGACATGGTATTTATTTTCTAAGGATATTTCTAATATCTCCAATAAATTAGAGATATCGTGTTTTAACAATGGCATATTTAACTGTGAAAGAATTTTTTCTTTATCTCTTTTCCATACCTCAGCATTAATTAACTCGTCTTCCAGTGACCTAAAATTAAAGAATTTTTTCTTTATCTCTTTTCCATACCTCAGCATTAATTAACTCGTCTTCCAGTGACCTAAAATTATTGCTATCTCGAATAAATACAGTACCATTTTCAATGCCTTTCATCAGGTAAAAATACAGCATAAATTCGTAACGGCCTGAATCAATCGATTTGATTTGTTTACCATCTATTGATTTTATTTTATAAAATAGGTGATTACGTTGTGCTTTTGGAAAAAAATCAAAAGGAATATCATCCATAGAAATAGAGTGGAAATTAACACCACCTTCAAGGAGATAACGTTTAAAAAATGTCACCGCACTTCGTAATTCAATATTTGTACAGGTGAATTCTAATACTTTGAATATTGGTCGAAGATTTCTTTTGATAACAAGAGATTGCTGTCCATACCATTCCCAGCGATAGAAATCACGGTTTAAATTTGGCTTATGGAAATCTTTCAGAAATTTTTTGTAATTTGATTGAGGAATAACCTCAAACGCTCTTTCCCTGATTTGGTGGTCGGGAATGGATTTGTTGATATTGATTGCTAATATTTTACTTGCCTGTGCTCTACGTTCTTTATCTTCAGCTTCAACAGTTTCAACTTTCGAGCGCTGATATTGCTCGGCATCATCTTTGTATTTGTTTATTTTGTAGGAAAAACTGTTCATCAAATAATCATTAAAAATGAGTAAACGGCGATGAATATAACAAAGGAGATATAATCTCGCCTGATTACGGCTTTTAAATCGCTTTAATTTTTGAATAGTATAAAATTCAGCCAAATTAGCGTAATAAATCACATTTTGTTCAGAGGTATTAAGGCGAGAAATGAGCTTTTTTGATTCATAAAAAAGAGGATAGATCATTTGTTGCTTTTTAACTGTATTGATTATCTCCGTTGTGGTGAAATCTTTCTGATCCTTTTTTATCAGCGTTAATTTATAAAATAAATCATCCATATTCAAAAGGTTATCTAATTGGCTTCGAATCGTCGGTTCTATTTTGGCATAAAACTTATTATTTAATCTCTGTTGTTCTTGGCGAAGTGCGCGAGAAACAATGTTCTGCATTGTTGAGTAAGCTGGACGTAATAGATTGTTATTTAAACAGTAATCTAATAGTTCTTGAAGGATAAATTTAGGTAAAGCGTGGCGTTTGACTAGTGATTTGGCTTTTTTCTCTAATTGACTAATAATCACGTTATTTATGTCAATTACGCCATATTTGTTTATCACAAAACGTCGATTATTATAGTGGTATTTTCTCGCTATTTGCTTTTTAGGGAAAGTTTCATCAGGAAAATAACGTTTTAAGATAAAAAGGACATCAGACTTTCGTTTTTGGAAACTAAATTGAAAAAAGTAATTGGTCGCTTTGTAGTATCCTAATTGAAGTATATAATTAATTTTCTGAGATATATTTTTTATTGAGTCAAGGTATTTTATGTCTTCAGCGTCTAACTCAAACAAGAATTCTCTTTCTTCGTCATTAATATCAGGGAGTTCATAAAGGGAGTGAATTTCTTCATTGGTAAGAATGGATAAACGCGAAGACGTCATCTTAGCCCCCCTTTCTTTCTGTGGAAATTAGCCTAAAGTCTATCGGAAAACAGTTGTTTTTCGACAGCCTCTACAATCAAGCGGAAATACATCAATAATTTGGTAAAAAAGTATACGAAAAACCCTGTCGGTATGCTATACCATACGAAAATTATAAGTTATAGGTTTTCCGTACATGCTTATCGGTTATATGAGAGTCTCTTCCTCTTCTGATCGCCAAACTACCGACCTTCAACGTGATGCTCTGTTGGCTGCTGGCGTTGACCCTCGACATTTATTTGGGGACCGAGCCTCCGGGGCAAAAGATGATCGTCCAGGATTAGTCGAAGCCATCAATTTTGTTCAGCCCGGCGATATCTTGATTGTCTGGAAACTAGACCGACTTGGCCGTTCTTTGCCTCATTTACTGAGCATTATAAATCAGCTACGAAGTAAAAATATTCAGTTCCGGTCGCTTACTGAAGGGATGGACACAACAACCCCATCAGGTGAATTATTGTTTCATGTGTTTGGTGCATTAGCGCAATATGAACGTTCGTTGACGAAAGAACGAGTGATTGCAGGTTTAGCAGCAGCAAATCGACGAGGAAAACGAGGGGGAAGACCTCTGGCGATTACAGGTGAAAAGTTGGATGCAATTCTTACTGCATTGGAAGGAGGCATGTCTAAAGCTGCCATTTGCCGTAATTTTGGTGTAAAAAGAACAACCCTCATTGACACATTGAATCGTATAGGTCAAGACAGAAAGAATAAACAGGAATGATGCCAAAGGTAGCCAAACGGATTACATGAATTTTTTTAAAAAATAAAAAAACCTATATTCAACAGGTTATCACGTTTTATCAAGTGCTATTCAAAATCGATTTTTCCGTTGAAAGCCAGACGTAGCAAGGGCTAAGAGGGAGCAAGGGAACAAATCGGGGCTATGGTCAGAAAACCCCAATAAACTCAGATAGTTATTATTTAAAGCGGTGAATTATTATGGATAAAATTTCGTCTACTAGACCTTGGTTGATTTTTGGCGCGGGCAAAGGGATCGGACACTATCTGACCGATATCGCACTGAAACAAAATCGCCCGATTACGGCATTAATCCGTAATGAGCAACAAGCTATTGAACTAAGCTCAATAGGTGTGAATGTGATACAAGGTGATGCCTGTGACAGCCGAAGTATAGAAAAAGCAATTGAACATGCCGGAGAAAATCCCATTGTTTTTTCAACCATCGGAGGAGGTGACTCAGATCACTACGGCAATATTGCTATCATAGATGCTTTGGAAAAGGCTCAAATTTCACGCATGCTCTTGGTTACATCCATAGGATGTGGTGATAGTTGGCACACCTTATCACCACGTGCCAAATCATTATTCGGTCAATCAGTCAGACTCAAATCACTGGCAGAAAGTTATCTGCAAACCAGTACATTAGACTTTACAATTGTTCGTCCCGGTGGTCTGACTAATCAAGCAGGTACAGGGCATTGCCAACGTTATCAGGGAGAAATTCACGGTATAGTGAGTCGTAAGGATGTCGCTTTGCAATTGGCACATATGGCTGAGGAAAAAGAGGCTTATTACCAGATTTACGCTTTGGTCGATCCTGAACTAAAACCTCACTGGAGTTGATAAAGTAACCACGCCTTTCGGCGTGGTCAATATCTTATTTCACTCCGCCATCCATTGCCTTAAGCTTTTTGGATAATTCGCGGCGTTCTTTAGACAACTCAGCATTTTTGATAATATATTCGTCAACTCGCTCTTCATAATCGCTACGCATATGGGCGATAATTCCTTGAATATCTTCAACTGACATTCCCGGTTTAATGTAATCACTCAAATTATCCAGTAACAGTACACGTTTTTGGTTGTCTCGGATCTTTTTCTCATTGTCTACGATTTCTCGTTGTAATTTATTTTTGCGACGAAAGATACGCACAAACTCTAATACATTATGGAATGTCGGCTTATTCGCGTTGTCCATTTTTTACACCTTTCTTTAATTAGACCGATAATTTTTATGCTGACTACACAATACAATTTCAGGCAACACATAGACAAGCCAGTTTCGATAATTTATTGACGTAATAGGCCTATGGGTTACCATATCTTTAATCTAGCCACATGACAAACTAACTTACCACGGGTAAGACAACTCAAATTATATGAGCATGACTGATAGACAAGAATAATACATTGAAATCTAATTAATTAAACCAACAACCAATGGATGCAGAATTGCCTTGAATAACGATAAAACCCCCACTTTCTACTTTCATGACTATGAGACCTTCGGTAAACATCCTGCCTTAGATCGTCCTGCACAGTTTGCGGGAGTTCGTACTGACAGTGATTTTAATATCATTGAAGAGCCGTTAGTGGTGTACTGTGCCCCTGCTGATGATTACCTCCCTGATCCTGAAGCTATCATGATTACGGGAATTACTCCCCAATTAGCACTGAAGAAAGGGGTTAATGAAGCAGAATTTGCACGCCTGATCCATACTGCATTCAGTAAACCCAATACCTGTATTCTCGGATATAACAATATCCGTTTTGACGATGAAGTCAGCCGTAATATCTTTTATCGCAATTTCTACGATCCTTATGCTTATAGTTGGCAAAAAGGTAATTCTCGTTGGGACTTGCTTGATGTGTTACGTGCCTGCTATGCCCTGCGCCCAGAAGGGATCATCTGGCCAGAAAATGATGATGGTCTACCCAGCTTTAAACTGGAACATCTGACAAAAGCCAATGGCGTTGAACATACTCAAGCCCATGACGCCATGTCAGATGTTTACGCCACTATTGCTATGGCGAAGCTGATTAAACAAGCACAACCTAAGCTGTTCGATTATTTTTTCCAGTTAAGAAATAAACAAAAAATCAGCAATCAAATTGATATTCCACAAATGAAACCGCTGGTACATGTATCAGGCATGTTTGGCACTTTACGTAGTAATATTAGCCTGATTGCACCTTTGGCCTGGCATCCAACAAACCGTAATGCCGTTATCATGTGTGATTTGGCAGGTGATATCACACCTTTGCTGGAGCTTAATGCGGATGAATTACGTGAACGCCTGTATACCCGACGAGATGAATTACAATCAGAGCAAACGCCTGTTCCCATCAAACTGGTGCATATCAATAAATGCCCGATTATTGCGCCTGAAAATACATTGCGCTCCCAAGATGCAGAACGGGTTGGATTAGATCGCAACCAATGTGCACAAAATCTGGCTATCTTACATAGCAATCCACAAATCAGGGAAAAAGTGGTCGAATTGTTTTCTCATCCAGAGGAATTTCCAGAATCCGATAATGTTGATGCTAAGATATATAGTGGCTTTTTCAGTGACGCTGATAAAACTGCGATGGAAATTATTCGTGGAACCATTCCTCAAAATCTGCCTGCGTTGGATTTAACGTTTCAAGATACACGCATTAAAGCACTTCTGTTCCGTTACCGCGCCAGAAACTATTCGGCAACTTTGGATTATGATGAACAGCAGCGTTGGTTGCAGCATCGCCGGGAGATACTGACACAAGAAAATATCACCCAATATTTTGCAACTATTGAACAACTTTTTATTGAACACCAATCTGATGAAGAGAAATGCCGTCAATTAAAGGCATTGATAGATTATGCAGTTCAGCTAGCTGAATAAATTTCAGTCAAGACAGAAAAAGACAGAACTCAGGTTTTGTCTTTTTCAATCTTTGTTCAATTACTCTAGTCATGCTGATGATCAGAACATTTATCAAAACATTGACCTCCGCACTCTCCTCCCCAATTTTTCAACTTAGATGTTTTACCAATCCCTGGATTCAAACTATTAGTCGGATCATTCTTTTGATAAAACTGCTTAAGCTGGGGCTTAGCCTTATACAAATGACCTACGTTATGCTCAGCAGGATATTCTGCTCCTCTCTGATCTAAAATTTCCAGCATCTTCTCTTTCAATGCATTAATATTTTTACCTTTTTTGACAATGTAATCCTGATGAAATACATGACACATAAAGTGACCATAATATAAACGATGTACCAGTGCGTCATTGATTTCTGGCGGCAGATGTTCAAACCACTCACGATCGTTACGCCTGAGGGCAATATCCAACGGCAAAATATCTTCTACTTCGTTGCTATGCACTGCCTGATACCGAATAGCTGCTCCTGCTGCTACAAAGCGATGTAAAAAAGCCTTAGCACCTTCTTTTGGGGTACAGACGAAATATTCACCCTCTGCCTGTTTGAAATAGCTCTCTAACCATTCATTCGCTTCTTTTATACCTTCACCAGACATTTTTAATAACAAATGATGTTCAAAACGATTCCTATACGCTTTCAGCCGCGTGGGTAAATGTGAAGGCAACAAACGGCTTAGTCCCTGCATTACCCGATCTATTAAATGTGCTGGCAAAAAAGGAATTTTGCCGAAAATGGCATCCACTCGCCCTTTTAAGCTGAAGAACTTTGGCATTTTATCTGTGCCAAGTTTATCAATCATAACGAAGGTATCTTTGCCATAAACTTCAGCGATATCAAAAATATCCCTATGCATATACTCACCAGCAACCGGCAAGTGTTGAAAACTCGATAAGATATGTCGGCGTAATTCTGTCAGCACTTCCGGTTGATTAGTACCGATATAGAATACTTGTGTAGAAGGTTCTGCCGGGAAGGTATCTAAACGAACGGCGAAAACAATCAATTTACCTGCGCAGCCTGAGGCTTCAAACAACCTGCGTTCATCAGCATTAAAACGTGATGGAGTGTCCGCATCAATATCACGAACACGCTGGGTATATTCATGATCAGAAGCTACTCTTTTATTTTGCTGAATATCTTCAATACGGTAACGTTGTTCTTCTAAACAGGTCAGGATTTCTTCTGGCGAGTTCCCCAATTCTATACCTAATTGATTGATAAGCTTGGCTTCGTCTTTTTCATTCACACGTCCATATAAAGCCATTTCTGTATAAGCAGGCCCGCGCTGAACTAAGGAACCACCAGAATTATTACAAACGCCACCAATAACCGATGCACCAATACAGGAAGAGCCAATTACTGAATGCGGTTCACGGCCAAGCGGGTTTAATACTTTTTCCAGATTCCACAATGTGCTACCAGGGAATGCAATGATCTGATTGACAGATTTGAGAACCTGTATCTTATCCATTCTCAGTGTACTGATAATGATAATATCGCGATCATAGTCATTACCATTGGGTGTAGAACCTTCCGTTAACCCCGTATTAGCAGCCTGCATTAAAATAATTTTGCCCGCTTCTATACATGCCTTGAAAACTTTCCATTGCTCCAACAATGAGCCGGGAAAAATAACAGCAAGGGCGTTTCCTTGCCCAGAACGAAAGCCTTTGCAATAGCGTTCTGTTTTTTGAGGTTCAGTGAGAATATGAGAGGAGCCCACAATATGAGTAAGAATTGCAATGAGTTGCTGATTTTGAGGAGTATTAACTTCATTCATAATGATTTTCTTACCTTAATGTAGAATCAAACGGAAATACCTTTAATGAAATTATTAAGGACAAAGTTTAATCATATTATATGACGTATATTGATTATTTTTTAATTAAAATTAATTTGTTATTGATAAAAAAAACAGCACTCAAAGGTGCTGTTTTATAAAAATAATATAGCAATGAATTTTATACATATTCACTGAATTGTGGCATAGGTTGCCGGAAGCTGCGAGTCAGGAAGAACATATAAATCAGACCGATCCCTGCCCAAATCAGGCCCAACTCCATAGAGCTTGCTTCCAGATTTGTCCACAATACCCCTACTGTTGCTGCACCACATAATGGCAACAAAAGGAAGTTGATAGTGTCTTTCAAAGTATTGTTACGACGCTCACGAACGTAAAATTGCGAAATTACTGCTAAGTTTACGAAAGTAAATGCAACCAATGCCCCGAAGTTAATCAACGCAGTTGCCGCCACCAAATTCAAAAATCCACTTGATAAGGCAACTATCCCAACCAAGATAACGTTGATTGAAGGTGTGCGCCACTTCGGATGAATATAGGCAAATATTTTCTCTGGCAATACACCATCGCGCCCCATAACATAAAGTAAACGAGCCACACCCGCATGTGCCGCCATACCAGAAGCCATTACAGTGACACAAGAGAATACCAGGATAATGGCCTGGAACAGTGCACCAGCAACATACAGTATAATTTCTGGCTGAGATTCATTCGGGTTTTTAAACCGAGAAACATCCGGGAAATAGAGCTGTAAGAAATAGGAGACAGCAATAAAGATAACACCACCGATCAACGCAGTGAGGAAGATCGCTTTCGGGATCACTTTGCCTGCATTAGGTGTTTCTTCAGACAGAGAAGTGATGCCATCAAAACCAAGAAATGAGAAGCAAAGTATCGTTGCCCCGGTAATCATTGGAATCAATTTCGCTTCTTCTGATGTAAATGGTCGGGCACTAAATAGTGTTCCTGCACCTTCACCGCTATGTATGCCGTGTATTAATAAGCCGACAAACACAACCATAACGGCAATCTGAACAACGACAATAAGACCGTTGAGATTTGCAACAACATTAATACCACTCAGGTTGAAAACGGTCATTAACACCGACAGACCAACCACGAAGACCCAAGGATCAATACCAGGAAAAATAGCCTGAAGATAAATTTTTGCCAGCAGGATGTTGATCATCGGCATAAGCAGATAATCTAGCAAAGATGACCAACCTACCATAAACCCAAGATGGGGATTCATTGATTTTTGTACGTAAGTGTAGGCAGAACCTGCTGACGGGAATCTTTTTACCAGTTTCCCGTAACTCAAAGCTGTAAATAAAATTGCAATCAGCGCGATAGCATAAGATGTCGCGACATGCCCATCCGTCAATTTGGAAACAATACCAAAAGTATCAAAGATAGTCATCGGCTGCATATAGGCAAGCCCCATCATGACTACTTGAAATAAAGTCAGTGTTCTTCTCAGTTGAACCCGATTGTTGGTACTTGCCTGAACAGTAGCGAGAGTGGCTGTAGTATTATGCGACATGAGCGAAACCTCCCATAACTTCGATCTGGGTATCACTACAACTACTTAATCGATAGTTACTGGGTAGACTTCGCATCTGTCTATAAACAGAAAAGAAAGAAGAGTTGGAAGATAGCGAACTGACAGAGGGCCGTGCCCCATAATCATCATTGCAGCAGCGAGCGCCAATTGGCACAAGTGCAAAAGCGAATAATTGCTCCATATTTGCGTTCCTCAATACAGCAGCTCTTTTCATTAGTAGCTGCTTATGGTCAGTATCGATCCGGAGAATATCCGGCCTCTTGGTGTTGTAAAAAATAACTCAATGCAAAAAAAATAACTGATGCATAATTACACACCAGTTATTTTTAGTGGACGCATTTTGCACTTCAAGTCCAGAAATAGCAAGGGCTATCACACTAAAAATTCATTATTTTTTACAATACAAAAGAGTACGCAGGAATCTCTTCTTACTGAAGGAGTTCAGAAACTCAATGCCATCATATCCTTTGATTGGCGATTAATAATTTTTTAGCACAGAAGTAAATTATTTGCTATTTAATTATGACAAGCATGATATCAAAAAAATCTGCTCTTAGTCATAATTACGATAAAGAACAGATTTAATATTACATTTAATCGTTAATAATAATGACTTTAATTAATAAAAACCGAAATATTAATTAAAAGTCATAATTAATGCCGATATTGTAACGGCGACCGTCAAGAGTCGCACCGTGCATTTCATCCGTCACACGTTTATCAAAGACGTTATAAACACCACTTAGTACTCTCAAATTTTTCGTTAGACTATAAGTCATACCCAGATCAACAAAGGAATAAGAAGGTGTGCCACTTCTTATTGATGAACGGTACTGGAAATTCTTTGTTTTCCCACGGAAATTAATACGAGCCCATGTTTCCATTTCTGGCAATGTTTGCCAGTTTAGGGTTGCATTAGCCATATGTGTTGGCATCTTATTCAATGGTTGGCCCTTAAACTTACCCGTTTTCTGCTTAGAATAGGAGTAAGTATAGTTTGCTGCCAATGATAGATTTTCTATGATATCCCAATTTATGGTCGTCTCTATACCACGAATGTTGGCTTTACCAACGTTCATTCTTCCATTAACAAAATCATAATCACCCTTGCCAATTGACTCACAAGATACAAGTGATTTGTCTTTTTTGCTACAAATGTTAAATTCAGTGATTTTATCTTTAAAGTTTGTATTAAAGATTGTGACACCTACATTAAAGTTTTCTTGGTTGTTCCAGATCACGCTAATTTCTTCATTAACGCTTTTTTCTGGTTTCAGTTTTGGATCACTCTCGATCACGCCATTGCTACGTCCCCCTCCCGTCACTTGCAACCAATTAGGCGCAACATGTCGCAAATTAGGTGAGCGATATCCTGTAGTGACACCACCTTTAATTGTCCATTGCTCATCAGCACGCCAGACTCCATATAAGCGAGGGGTTATATGGGCACCAAAAAGTTGATCTTTATCTAGACGAATACCTCCCGTCAGAGCGAAGTCATTGATGATTTGCCATTCATCCTCAGCAAACAACGCCCAACTCCAGCGAGTTAGCTTATTTGTATTTGTACTTTTTTCAGACGTCGATTTATTTCCATTATCGCGCAGGTCTTCATAACGATATTGCCCTCCTACGCTTACTGTATGATCATCTAAGGTAAATGTGGTTTGATTATTAAAAATAGTATCTGCGAATTTCATCTCACGTTCAGGGTTCTTCGATTCATCCCGCTGAATATAAGATGTCATTGTACCAAAGTTATAAACACCATTATGTGTTATCGAGTAATTATTGCGTGCATAACGGCTGGTATTATCTTCACAAGATCTTATCGTACATACTCGGCTCTTACCAATTGTTGCATCACGATCTTGCTCATAACGCCCGACTTCAAAATCAAAACTATTTTGCTCATCCGGTGTTAAAGAGAAAGTTGCCGCACCATTACGCATTTCTTGTTTTCTATAACCATCAATAAATTTGTCTTCATTACGGTGAGAAAACAGGCCAGTAACCTTTAATCCCAGTAAACCATCAATTAACGGTCCTGCAACATAAGCGCTGGTTTGGTAGCTATTACCTGATTTTGTACGTTCAGTCAGGGTAGTATCTGCATGTAGGCTGCCATTCCACTCTTTATGAACCTTCCGAGTAATAATATTGATAACCCCGCCCATTGCATCGGAGCCATAAAGGGAAGACATTGGCCCACGTACAACTTCAACACGTTCAATTGATGCCAACGGTGGTAGCCATCCCTGTTCAATACCTGACCCATCACTGTTTGGACGAGTGCTGCGGGTGTCAACACGCCTACCATCAATCAGAATCATTGTATATTGTGACGACATACCACGAATACTGATATCACTGCTACCACCACCACCCGTAACTACTACTCCCGGAACATCTTTCAATGCATCCGTCACGTCACGGTAAGCTTTAGTTTCCAACTGTTTACGACTAACCACTGAAATAGAGGCTGGCGCATCTTCAATTTTTTGCTGAAAACCCGCAGCAGTGGTAACAATAATTTTATCTTCGCCATTATTAGCCGCATTAGCAGTCAAAACAGCGCTGGCTGAAACAGATGAAACAGTAACAATAATGCCCAAGACGATTTTTTTCTTTGCAAAAACAACCATTCCCGATTCTCCAAGTTGTAGAATAAAACTATTTAATTTGGATAATCGACATAAACTCAACGTGCAGGGATAAGAATTTATCCCCACCAGTGTTATTTTTTATTTACTCTTCAATTTAAATAAAACAACTTATTCTTTTTATTATTCTAACCAGCCAAATCCATTACGAGGCCATCAATTAATACTTGAGGTATTCCCTGAGAACAACGTTCTATCCGGCCTTTAACACCATATACTTGAGCCAGACTGTCCGGTGTTATTACCTGTTCAGGTGAACCTTCAGAAATTAATTCACCTTTTTTCAACATTAATATATGGTCACCATGACGCAGAGCAATATTAATATCGTGCACAACAACGACTGTAATAATATTACGGCGACGTGTTTCACGTGCGACTAAATCCATAACGTGATACTGGTAATTTAAATCCAGCGCACTTAATGGTTCATCTAATAATAATAGTGTCGGCTTTCTTATCAATGATTGAGCTAAACCAACCAGTTGTTTTTGTCCACCGGATAATTGATCCAAATAATTTAAAGCCAAATGCTCAATTCCAAGTTGACGTAGCAATTCCATGACTTCTTGTTCACACTGATCACTGCTGACACCACCTGATGCCCGTTGAGCAACAATCACAGATTCCAGCACATGCAGATGGACCCCCGCAGGCAATGATTGAGGCAAATAAACTACGTTCTGGGCACGTTGGGAAAAATCCATCTGCATTAAATCCTGCCCATCCAGCAGCAGAGCACCATTGGCTTTATTTAAACCCGCCAGTGAACGCAATAACGTTGATTTTCCGCTACCATTAGGCCCGAGTAATACCGTAATTTTCCCACGCGGTAGTGGGTTTACATCCAAATTTTCAATAACAGGATGCTTTGGGTAACCCGCCGTGAAGCGACTGATTTTCAATCCCTGATTCATACACTCCCCCTATGGCGTAACACGATGCTCAAGAAGAAAGGAACACCAACCAAAGACGTCACAATTCCCACGGGTATGATGACACCTGGGATCAAATTCTTGGACGCAATAGACGCCATTGATAGTACCAGTGCACCAATCAGAGCACTCGCTGGCAAATAGAAGCGGTGATCTTCACCAAACATCAGTTTGGCAATATGGGGAGCAATCAGGCCAATAAACGCAATCGGCCCGACAAACGCCACCGCCAGTGCGGTCAGAATACTAATACGCAATAAAGTTCCCAACCGGAGACGGCGGATATTAATACCAAAACTAATTGCCCGATCTTCCCCTAGACGCAAAGCGGTCAGTTTCCAGGAATTCATCATAGAAACAGGCATAAGCATCAGGAATACCAGCAGCAAAATACCCAGTTTGCCCCATGTTGCCTTTGAAAGACTGCCCATTGTCCAGAAAACCAGCCCCTGCAAGGTATCTTCCGTCGCAATAAACTGCATCATAGAAACCAGCGCATCGAAGGTAAATACCATTGCAATACCAAATAGCACCACGCCAGAAGTGGCAACTTTTGTCCAACGTGTAATACCATCAAGCATCAAAGCAGCCAACAGAGCAAAAATAAAAGCATTTGCAGAGATAAGCCACTGATCAGGTATTCCCGGAATACCAATACCCAATACGATTGCCAATGCCGCACCAAAAGAAGCGGCATTGGAAACGCCCAATGTAAATGGGCTGGCCAACGGATTATTCAGAATGGTCTGCATTTCAGCTCCCGCCAGCCCCAGAGACAAGCCAACCACTACCGCCATCAAGGCATAAGGTAATCGGATATCCCAGACAATTACCCGGGTTCCTGCATCCATACTCTCCGGCGAAATCAGTGTCTGCCAGAGAGCAGATAAAGATAACCCTGATGGCCCCATTGTAAAGTCCAATACTAAAGAGATGCAGATAACCAAAACTATCAACAAAATCCATGCAATACGTCGATGCAGAATGTGACGATAGTGTGCTTTGATATCATACTCACCTTGTTGTTTCACCATTGGCATAGGCTCGGTAGTGACGCTCATTTTTATTACCTGTTACTGCTTATTTCTCACTGACCCAATATGTGCCTGCTGGTTCAATAGCTAAGAATTTAGAATGAAGTTCTTTTAATGTTTGATGTGGATCTAAATCAGCAAATTTTTCAGGATAGAACCACTTAGCAAAAACTTGGGTAACTACAACGTTATAAGGCGAATTATAGTAATGGTGCCAGATAGCATGGGTACGACCTTCTTTCACTGCGGTCAGGTTATTAATGCCTCTGCGTTCAGTGATGGATTTCAAACCAGCGCGGGCAATATCTACGGAAGTTTGAGCGCCCATCTGGATACCTTCGCCCTTCTCACCGGGATCTTGCGCACCACTGGCGATGTAAATATAAGGATCAACAGCAATCACTTTTTCCAGATTCATTGTACCCAGCGGAGTTGGCAGAACATCTTTAGCGATATTTTTACCGCCAGCCAGATCAATAAAGTTCCCCATGTTGCCATTGCCTGCCGTACCACAGCAATCTTCGATAGAACCTGCTTTCAGATCAATAAATACAGAAGGTTTTTGCTCTGCTGGTATACGGTCAGTAATATCAGTTACCAGTTTCTGATTTTTTTCATAAAAATCAGCGTAAGCATTCGCTTGTTCCTCGCGGTGCAGCACCTTACCTAACATACGAATACTCGGTAGTGTGTTTTTCAGTGGATTGTTGCGAAAATCAACAAAAACAACAGGAGTACCTGCTTTTTCTAATTGTTTAACCAATTCACTGTTTTTGCCTGGGCCATGACCAGACAAACCGAAGATAGCCACATCAGGATTCAACGTCAGCACTTTTTCAGAACTGACACTATCAGCACTGGTGTTACCTATCAGAGGAATATTGTCAATTTCAGGGAATTTGGCTTTATAGATAGAGTAAGTTTGTGGGTCAAGTTTACGGAAATCCCCCTGCCAACCCGCGATACGAGCCAGAGGTTTATCTCCTTCTAATAATGCGATTGCGTGGAATAAACGACCTTCACCCAACAAGATACGATTGACTTTTTCAGGCACTTCTACAGTACGTCCAGCAACATCCGTGACTGTTTCAGCCCAAGATGCAAAACTTGTCATCATCGCAGAGCTTGCCAATAGACTGATACTCACGCCTTTCACGATTGTTTGAAATCCAAACTTCACTTTAGTTAGCCTCTTCATGCAATAATTTTGCTGTTAACAATAAAGCAAATAAGAATAATTATCAATTCAATTGAATCGATATAACCGAAATTTAATTGTTATAATTTTGCTTTAATTCTATAAAAAATAAAAACTGCAAATTCCATCACAGAACAGGCAGTTTTTTATAAAATACAAATAATAATATATTAATAAAAAAGCATCATTCTATCGATTTTCCATTAACAATTTATTCATAATTTGTATTCTTTAATGATGGAAATTCCATCTCGCTGTATTTGACAAAACGCGTTTTCTTTTTCAGCTTGTAACTAAACCAAATAATTAAGAATAATGGCATACCGATATAAGTCGCCGTAACACCATACCAGTCTATAGTATCTTGCAGGAATGCCTGATAGTTCTGGCCCAATGTGATCAACAGACACAGGATAAATGCAAAAATCGGCCCGATAGGGAAAAAACCGGAGCGATATGGCAGTTCATTGAGATCTCGCCCTTGAGCAATATAACCCTTACGGAAACGATAGTGACTAATCGCAATACCAAGCCATGCAATAAAACCTGTCATACCCGAGGTATTCAACAACCACAAATATACCGTCTGGTTGCCAAACATTGAGCTGAGAAAACATAATCCCGCCACCACGGTTGTAGCATAAAGCGCGTTACGTGGAACACCGCCTTTTGACAGATGACCAAAAACCTTAGGTGCCTTACCTTCTCGTGCTAATGTGAACAACATGCGGGTAGAAGCGTACATTCCCGAGTTTCCCGCAGATAGTACAGCGGTTAAGATTACTGCGTTCATCACGGCTGCTGCTGATAATAACCCCGCATTTTCAAATACCAATGTGAATGGGCTGACACTAATGTCCTTCACACCATTACGTAACAAACTCGGATCTGTATAAGGAATAATTAAGCTGATAATTAAAATGGCAAACACATAAAATAATAAGATACGCCAGAATACTTTACGTACAGCACGGGGAATGTTTTTCGCGGGATCTTTTGATTCCCCTGCTGTGATACCAATAAGTTCAGTCCCCTGAAACGAGAAACCAACAATCATTGCCACCCCAATCATGGCCGCAAATCCACCAGCAAACGGTGCATCACCAATAGCCCAGTTATGCCAGCCAGCTCCTTCGGCGCCTTTCATGATACCGACAATCATCAGAATGCCGACAACAATGAAAACAATAACTGTAGAAACTTTGATTAGGGAGAACCAATATTCCGATTCTCCGAACCCTTTAACTGAAATAAAGTTCAACAGGAAAATCAAGCTAAGGAATAAAGCACTCCATATCCAGCCCGGTGCATCCGGGAACCAATATCCCATCACCAATTGAGCGGCAACAAGGTCAACTGCTATCGTAACAGCCCAGTTGTACCAATAGTTCCACCCTAATGCGAAACCAAAGCCTTCATCAACATAATTGGAACCATAGGTAGAAAACGACCCTGATACCGGCATGTAAGCAGCCAATTCACCCAAGCTGGTCATCAGAAAATAGACCATCAGGCCGATCAGTGCATATGAAAGCAAGGCTCCACCTGGGCCAGCTTTCGAAATGGTCGCTCCAGAAGCAACAAACAATCCTGTGCCAATTGATCCACCAATGGCAATCATCGCCATATGTCGTGCTTTTAATTCACGGCGCAAGGTTTTTGGAGCCTGATCCCGTGGCGTGCTTTGTTCTTGAGACATTCTATTCCTATATCATCGAGAATAATTTTTAGTGCAGGATTGTAACAAATCTTCGTCTCCAGAATAGCGGCGATTGGCGGTTATAAGATACCTTCATGATCAGCCGCCAATTATAAGCTACACGATTATATGTCATTCCATATGGCATTAAATTGATGCTAATGACAGTAGCTCAATAATTTTTGTAATGCATTAGACATGTGTTTCTGTCGGTGATAAATCAGATAAAGCGTACGATAAAGTTGTAGCCCCGGTATCATTAATTCAATCAATGTGCCATTCTGTACCTGTTCCCGAATAACCCGACGCGACAAACAGCTAATTCCCATTCCATACTGAACGGCATGTTTGATGGCTTCCGAATTGCCTAATTCCATTGCAATATTGAACCGAGGCATCTGTGAGAACAAAAGATGGTCGAGAACTTCCCTTGTTCCTGAACCTTTCTCTCTTAATATCCAGGGGGCCTTAATCAGATCTTCCACCGTCAAATTAGCGTTCGCCAGTGGGCTTCCTGGTGAAGCGAAAATAATCAGTTCATCTTTCATCCACGGTTGACTAATTAATTCAGGATTGTGACACAATCCTTCAATCAAGCCCAAATCGACCCGGAATTCCACAACCGACTTTATAACATCTTCAGTGTTGCTGATATTCAACTCCAATGGTGTATCAGGATAATCCCGACGGTATTTCGCCAGCATTTCAGGCAACATATAGTTACCAATCGTGCTACTGGCTGCCAGTCGCAGTGCTCCCAAATCCAATTTGAAAAGCTGCTCCACCTCACCAGCCTGTTCAAGCAGTGCCAATGCTTTAGGGTAGAGCAAACGACCATGTTCATTAGTAACCAGTCGTTTTCCTACTCTGTCAAAAAGCTGTACACCCAACTGCCCTTCAAGATCTGTTAATGAAGCACTTACCGCAGATTGTGATAACGCTAATTGTTGAGAAGCCTGTGTCGTTGAACCACTTTTCAGAACTTCTGCAAAAATCTCCAGCTGTCTCAGAGTGATACGCATATGGCCTCGCGGGAAGCAAAAAATAAAATGATAAGATAATCTTGATTTTAGACACTATTACGCAACTTAACAAAAGTCGCCTTTAATTAATCCAATTTAATGGTTAAATATATAAAAATAATAAATTTTAATAATTAAATTATTTGCTATATGCTTAGTTCTAAAATACATAAGTAATACGAGTGGCAATAATGTCTGAAAGTAAAATTGATGCAACTGGCACAGCTCTCCGTCACCTTGCACTACATTTCATTCCCGGATTTGTATTAACTGTAATACTGACAACAATTGCCACTTATCTGAGCCAGATCCCATGGTTTACCAATCTGGGACTCAGTGTTTTGACCATCGCAATTCTACTGGGGATTATTGTCGGAAATACGCTATATCCTTCATTAAAATCAACTTGTGGCAAAGGGATCCATTTCGCCAAACACTATCTGTTGAGAGCAGGTATTATTCTTTATGGCTTTCGATTAACATTCCAGCAAATCACCGATGTTGGAGTAACAGGCATATTGATTGATGTTATTATGCTATCCTCCACTTTTTTTATTGCGTTATGGCTTGGGCACGTTTTTTTCAGAATGGATAGTCAGACAGTCATGCTGATTGGCGCAGGAAGCAGCATTTGTGGTGCCGCTGCGGTTATGGCTACTGAAACTGTCGTCAAGGCCTCTTCCGACAACGTCGCCGTTGCCATTTCTACAGTTGTGATATTCGGCACACTTGCCATCTTTATTTATCCCTGGTTTTATCAAATTAACATCCAACATCAGTGGTTCTCTTTTTCTCAAACAGAATTTGGCATGTTTTCCGGCTCTACCATTCATGAAGTTGCCCAAGTCGTTGCTGTTGGTCATACACAAGGAAATGATGCTGAAAATACGGCCGTTATCAGCAAAATGATCCGCGTCATGATGCTGGCTCCCTTTTTGTTACTGCTTTCTGGTTATATTAGTCGTACAGAGGCTAAAAACTGTGCCAACGATCATGGAAAAGCGTCAATTACCATCCCATGGTTTGCGGTATTTTTTATCGTTACAGCAGGTTTCAACTCTCTCCAGTTATTACCTGCATCCATTGTCAGCTATATCATTATTGTTGATACTATCATGCTAACAATGGCTATGGTTGCTTTAGGATTAACAACCCATGTCAGTGCAATTCGTCAAGCTGGCACTAAACCTATTTTGTTAGCCTTTCTTTTGTTTATCTGGTTGATGGTTGGAGGACTAATCATCAATAAAAGCATTCATCATTTATTTGGTTAACATTATTTGCCCAAACGTTCAGCTTTACATTTCAGGTGCTGCGTTACTGTTTGGGCTCATGCCTTACAGAATTTCATTAACAACAAGAACAATGCATAATTAATGAAACAAAACAGGAGAAAAATATGAAATTTGTTGGAGCCCATGTGAGCGCTGCTGGTGGTGTTGATCAAGCTGTAATTCGAGCTCATGAATTAAAAGCAACTGCTTTTGCACTGTTCACAAAAAATCAACGCCAATGGAATGCCCCTCCTTTATCAACAGAAGTGATTGATAAATTTAAAGCTAATTGTGAGCACTACGGCTACGGCAGCCGACAAATTCTTCCTCATGACAGTTATCTAATTAATCTGGGACACCCTGAAGCAGAAGGGCTGGAAAAATCCCGCGCTGCATTTCTTGATGAAATGAAGCGTTGTGAACTGTTAGGTATTGATTTACTTAATTTTCACCCCGGCAGTCATCTTAATAAAATTGATATTGATAAGTGCCTTGCCCGCATTGCTGAATCTATCAATATTGTGTTAGACAAAACACAAGGTGTGACGGCTGTGATTGAAAATACTGCCGGGCAAGGAACCAATCTTGGTTTTAAATTTGAGCAGTTAGCTGCCATTATTGAGGGTGTCGAAGATAAAAGCCGGGTCGGTGTTTGCATTGATACCTGCCACGCTTTTGCAGCAGGTTATGATTTGCGTACAGAGAAAGATTGTAATTCCACATTTAAAGCATTCGATGAAATTGTGGGATTCAAATATCTGCGAGCTATGCACCTTAATGATGCCAAAAGCGAATTCTCCAGCCGTGTTGACCGCCATCACAGCCTTGGTGAAGGTAACATTGGTAAAACACCTTTCAGCTATATTATGAAAGATAACCGTTTCAATGACATTCCGATGGTACTTGAAACGATCAATCCAGATATTTGGGATCAAGAAATTGCCTGGTTAAAATCACAGCAAATTTGATTACCTGACAGAAGTCAGCTGGATCCTTGACATCATTGATGCCAATTCAGTTCGGCTTCTGATCCCTACATTCGGCTGGCTAACCGTCAGTGCAGAGACAGCAGTCGCCAAACGCAATGTATGTTCACTGGATTCACGCATCAATAAACCATAAACCAACCCACCAACCATAGAATCTCCTGCACCAACCGTACTGATCACTTCACAATATGGTGGTTTTGCCAGCCATGCACCAGAAGCATTAACCCATAATGCTCCCTGCTCTCCTAATGAAATAACAACATGCGCAATCCCTTTATGACGCAATGCATGAGCCGCATCAATTATGCTATCTAAATCAGGCAGAGGTTTACCCGCCCAAATTTCTAATTCATGACGATTGGGTTTTACCAACCAGGGAGTTGCCTTAAGCCCAGCCACAAATGCTTCCCGGCTGCTGTCAAAGATAATACAAGGGCAACATTGCTGTAATCGTTTCATCCAGTCCGTAAAAGACTCTGGAGAAACACCTTCCGGCAAGCTGCCACTAACCACAACCATATCAAACTGCCCCAGCCATGAAAGAGAATCATCAATGAATTGATTCCACTCCTCTTCTGTTACATGGAAACCAGAAAAATTAAAATCCGTTACATCACCATATTTTTCTGTCAGTTTCACATTGATACGTGTTCTGCCAGAAACTAAGTGGAAACGGTTGTTCATTTGGTTTTCATTGAAAAAATGTTGAAAACCTTCCTGATTTTCTTTTCCCAGAAAACCGCTGACTGTGACATCAATACCTAAATCGCGCAGTACCTTCGCAACGTTATTCCCTTTACCGGCAGCATGCAGCCCTGCTGTCTTGACGCGATTAACGGTTCCCTTAACAATATCTGGACACAGGCCAACTAAATCATAAGCTGGATTTAAAGTTATTGTGGCAACTCGACGGCTCATCTTGCCTAGTTTCTCCTGAATAAATAATCATAAGTCATATTAAAATTCCTCTATTATTTATAACATCAAAATTGAATCGTTTCAGTTAAAATTGCTATTAGATGGATCATTGTGTTATCTCGATCCAAGAGTAAAAATACGCCCGACAGAAAATTTTTTGGCAAATGACGAAGAAAACCACCACAACTAATTTGAAATTTCTCTTCCACAACGTGGATAGTTCACAAACAAAGGAATAACGCATGTCAGTTGTTGTAGGAGTTGGTGTCATCATCATTAATAATAAAGGGGAAGTTTTACTGGGAAAACGGATAGGAAAACACGCCCCATTCTGGTCAATATTCGGTGGCCATGTTGATCCTGGTGAAACTTTTGAAGAGTGTGCTATTCGGGAAATTCAAGAAGAAATCGGGCTAACAATTCAAAATCCTCAGGTTTATGGGATTTGCAATAATATCCAGACCTATCATGATGAAGGAAAACATACGGTTTCTGTCTGTTTACTGGCTCATCATTCCGGTGGAGAGCCTCATTTAATAGAGCCGGAAAAATGTGACCAATTAATTTGGTGCGACCCCAATAATCTTCCTGAACCCCATTTCGAAGCCAGTCGTACCGCCATTAAACTGTGGCAAGCGAAAAAATTCTATTTATCTGTTTAATAAATTGATTCTCTATCAATGTATACAGAATAAGACAACAGCTACTTGTACAGTCTCATAATTAACTGTTTACACACATCATTCATTAATGTATCGTCGAGCTAGTACAAGGTAACACTGATTCATCAGGAGTCTATATGACCATTGAGGTAACGCAAAATTTAAAACGCCCCTCCATATTAGGTGGAGCTATGATCATTGCTGGCACTGCCGTCGGTGCAGGTATGTTCTCCATTCCCATTGTCACCTCTGGCGTATGGTTTGCAGGATCGATAATTTTGCTGGTATACACCTGGGTTTGTATCTATTTCTCCAGTCTGATGATTTTGGAAGCCAACATGAATTACCCCAGTGGAGCCAGCTTCCACACCATTACAAAAGATTTACTGGGGAAAGGCTGGAATATACTCACTGGGTTATCTATTACCTTTGTTTTATATATTCTGACTTACGCCTATATTTCAGCCGGTGGTTCAATTATTCTGCGTAACATGAAAGACATCATTCCTTTGTCACAAACAGGGACAGGTCTTATTTTCTCATTTATTGTTGCCTTTATTGTTTGGTTATCAACCAAAGCAGTCGATCGCTTAAGCACTATTTTGATTGGTGGCATGATAATCACATTTATCATGTCAGTGGGAAGTATGTTTACGGAAGTTAAATCTGCTATTTTGTTTGATCATGCGAATACTGAAACCAGTTACTTACCTTATGCTTTAATGGCTCTGCCATATTTGCTGACGTCATTTGGTTATCATGGCAACGTTCCAGGATTAGTGAAATACTATAATAAAGATGTCAAAGCCATCGCACACAGTTTGTTCTATGGCTCTTTGATTGCACTGACTATCTACATTTTGTGGCAGTATGCCATTCAGGGAAATATTCCCCGTGTAGCATTCAAACAGATTATTGCTGATGGCGGTAACGTAAGTGACTTACTGAACCAAATGGATAGTACATCCGACAATGCAACAATAAATCAACTATTGAATGCCTTTTCATATATGGCATTATCCAGCTCATTTTTAGGTGTATCTCTCGGTTTATTTGATTATCTGGCTGACTTTTTCGGATTCAATGACAGTAATACAGGCCGTTTAAAAACTGCTTTAGTAACATTTATTCCACCTACTGTACTGGCATTACTCTATCCAAATGGTTTCCTGTATGCGATTGGTTTTGCAGGGTTGGCAGCAACTATTTGGGCTGTTATCGTACCAGCACTTATGGCCCGGGCCAGCCGCCAGCGTTATCCACAAGCCAGCTATCGTACCCCCGGTGGTAACTTCCTGATAGCATTTATTATCCTGTTTGGTTTAATAAATGCGGTAGTTCATATTCTCTCTTTATTTGATCTGTTACCTGCCTACCGCTAACTTTTAGTTTCCCTCTGCCCTGGTATTTTAACCAGGGTTCTCATTCATCTCTTGCCTAATCCACTGACTGCGAGTAATTTTGTCGCCACCTTAACATTCATTCCACTATTATCCTGTTTTTACGGACGGTATTTATGGCTAAAGCCAATGAAATTAAACGCGGAGCCGCAATCAGCCACAACGGAAAGTTATTATTAGTCAAAGAAATCGATATTCAATCACCCAGCGCACGTGGTGCCAGCACACTGTATAAGATGCGTTTTACTGATATTCGCACTGGTCAGAAAGTGGAAGAACGTTTCAAAGGTGATGATATTCTTGAAACAATTACATTAATCCGCCGCAGTGTCAGCTTCTCATATATTGATGGTGACGAATACATCTTCATGGATGACGAGGACTTCACCCCTTATCACTTTAAGAAAGAGCAAATTGAAGAAGAACTTTTGTTCATCCCAGATGAAGGTCTGCCGGGAATGCAAGTTATGACGATGGATGGCCAATTACTGGCTCTGGAATTACCACAAACTGTCGATATGATTATTGAAGAAACCGCACCGGGAATTAAAGGTGCATCAGCAAGTGCCCGTACAAAACCGGCCAGAATGAGTACAGGGCTCACGATCCAAGTTCCTGAATATCTCAGTTCAGGAGAAAAAATTCGTATTCATATTGCAGAACGCCGCTATATGGGACGTTGCGATTAATTCTGTAGTTTCTATACCCTCTATATATAAGTTGCTCTTTTCTTATTCGATAAAAGAGCAACTTCTTACCAATTTAAATTAAAAGTAATCCACATGAATGATCGCCAAACGTTTTTTATTATCTGCCCACTTCACTCTGGAAACACCTATATTTCCGGGAAGTATGACATCTCCTGTTTTTTTTGTTTTGTACATTGAAACAATTTGCTTTATGGTGATGTTTTTTCCTAATCGATAGCAGGAAATATTAGCCTGAGTGTTTGATACAACAACTTGACATCCCGGATCAACAATAGAGCCTGAAAATTGTATCTGCCCACTTGTAGATTGTGCATATCCATAAGAAATCCATGAAAACAACAAACAGCTAATTAATAGTTTAAAATAATCTTGCATGGTCACCTCACTTTCGTTTTTCCATTAACCAAAACTCAGTTACCTTTTACTCCTTCAAACTCCATAATAAATATTTCATGTAAAAAGAATACGACATTAATATCTTTTATTGATTTATATCAAAGGTGAATTTACAGCCAAAAATTGATGCTAATTTTATTAATTAATCTAAAATTCTGTTATAAAAAACCATTATTTGAGTTAAATCATAAATAAAGTTTAAAATTAATCATTATAATCTTTAAATTAGATATGCAAGAAAATGTTCGCTGACAAGAGGGATCAGCAATAGCATTATAAGATTGAAGAATGCCAGATTTAAAATCCAGAGGGTAATGGGCCATCGCAGGATAAAATAAAAATATAAACAGAAAAACGATCATATTTCGTAACATAAGCAGTTAACCTCCACGACAGGTATCATTACCTTTTTTCGGTTTTAACCCCATGCCAATCTCAAAACCAGATAATGGTTTAACGACCAGCTATCTATATAACGATATAACGGAAAATGAAACAATTTCTTTATATATTTTATTTATCACAACCACAATTCGACATAATATACTATCAAATTAGGATATGAAAAAATCAACCTTTATCTATTTAATAATAGTCAGTGCCCAATAATTGTACCAAATATATATTATCAGTACTGCATTAATGATTTAGCTATTTTTACGATAGCTCATAATTATTTATATGATAATAACATTGATGATAACTAATAAATAATATGAATGCATATAGCCATAAAAATAGCTGTAAAGAGCAACAAAGTTACAACTTGAAAGATGATGAATAGATACTTCTGCTGATTACATACTCTACCGTTGGGCGATTACCCTTTTCTGTAAATTTTGCTATAGTGCATCATCAACCAATTTGACTACAAAAATCCATTTTCGCGTTAAGATAGGTAACCCATGACCCGTAGCCATCCACTCGCTATACTTATACTCAATTTGCTCGGTATCGCCTTGTTTCTCTCATGGTATTTACCTGAAAATCACGGCTTTTGGTTTCACATTGATTCTGCAATTTTTCATTATTTTAATGAAAAATTACTGCCAAATTCAAAATTTGCATTATTTGTTGCTATCGTCAATGTAAGGGCATTTGATGTTATGTCGCTCTTATGTATGGGATTGCTTTACTACAGCGCATTTCGCAAACAAGACTATGTAGGAAAACGCCGTCTTTTTATGCTTGGTCTGGTCATGTTAATAACAGCAGTAATCATAAATCAGATCGGCCATCAGATCCCCGTCAGCCGTCCAAGCCCGACATTAACATTTGAAAACGTCAACCGCGTAAATGAAATGACAAGTTTGCATACCAAAGATGCTTCCGGCGATAGTTTTCCGGGGGATCATGGTTTGATGCTACTCATTTTTAGTTGCTTTATTCTTCGCTATATTTCTCGCGGAGCGTTCTTCATTGCTTTACTGATTATGATCATTTTTGCCCTCCCCCGTATCATGGCAGGTGCTCATTGGTTTACAGACATTGCTGTCGGTTCATTATCACTCACATTAATTGGAATGAGCTGGGTGTTATTGACCCCACTCAGTGACATTATGGTTGCATGGCTAGATAAAAAATTACCTCATATCGGCCGTACTCATTAAAATAATATTAGTGGGGAGATGTGATCTATCTCCCTATTACCACACAACTTTTCTCGAATAGGAGTAAAATCACCAAGATCATTCTAACCTCTTAGTTTATAATCTAATTTTTTGTAAATAACTCTTTTTATCTCTCGCTTTTTTCTCATAACTTCTGTACTCTTCCGCGAGTCCTTTTATTAAAATAATCGCTTTGTAAAGATATTAATAAAATGTGTGACTTCACACACTTTAGGGACAGAAAGTTTGTCAATTCGCCATATTCTACTAGTCTTTAAGACGTTTAATGTTTTAATGATGGCGATAAGTCACATTAAGGACTGCAAGGGAAAATCAATATAATGGTCAAATCTCAACCAATAGTGAGATATATATTGCGGTTAATCCCCGCAATTATCGCGGCAGTGGCATTGACCGCATGTAGTTCTCCAGACTCCCAAATACGTGGCAAAAAAACTGAAACTCATGCAGTAAATAGCCAGAACGGCCAAAAGCATTTCCTACTGCAAACATCTCAGGATGAATTTGAAACTTTGGTTAAAAATTTGGATATTAAATCCAAGCTCCTGAACCAATATGCGGATTGGAAAGGCGTTGCCTATCGCCTTGGAGGAAGTACAAAACGTGGCATTGATTGTTCAGCTTTTGTCCAGCGCACCTTTCATGATCAATTTAGTATGGAATTACCACGCTCTACCTCGGAGCAACAGAAAATAGGCCAAACAGTCAGCCGTTCAAAATTAAAAGCGGGTGATTTGGTTCTCTTCAAAACAGGTGTTTATAGGCGTCACGTTGGCATTTATATCGGGAATAACCAATTTGTACATGCATCAACCAGCAGTGGAGTCATTGTTTCGAGATTAAATGACACCTACTGGAGCAAGCGTTATTATGGTGCCAGACGTATTTTATCAGATAGCATTAACGCCTCGATATAATCTTTAACCTGACTTCCTTTTCCTGCTTTTCCCTTGCAGATATAAAAAACGCTTCCATTAGGAAGCATTTTTTATCCGGTTATTATTTATTAAAGCGGGTAAAATGCGGTGATATTTTCCGCAATTGCAGCACCTAATGTCTTGAGCCGACATATCACAGCACTTTCATCCTCTCGAGCAAAAAACAAACATGGCTCACCTTCCCACTCAATCACCGCACTTACTATCTGCATATCAGAAATAGACTGATTTATATCATGCAAAATATTCCATGCATGTTCGCCTTCATGGCTTAACAATTTCAGCCCCATCAGGCTATTCCCTGTATCTGTCTCTGTATCTTCCTCTGGCAAGATTTCAACTCTTGTACCAACAAAGCCAGATGACCACCGATAACTTTGCGGCAGTCTGTGTACTACCGAAAGTTGGATATTATTCACGTATTATTCCTATCAGAAACAACATTAATACATCTAACCACCAACTGTAGGCTATCGATTCGTCAAAACCGAATAACCACCCAACAAAAAAGTAAATAAAAAGTTAAAATAAAAATTACAATATCACACTCTTTTCATCTTCTATTTGGAAAAAAATGGGATCAAACTCGCACTTTATATATATTTATACTGTTTTAGTAAAAAATTCAACTTATTTTTATGCAAAACAGCAACTTTATATTCAAATTTTATTTACAAATTTATGTTTTCATGAATTGTGCTACATGATAGCGTTCTCATAATATCCTTGTTTTACAAAAAGTTAATCATCAACACAGTATTAACCATCTGAGTTAATATATTTAACATTTTGAAATTAACAAAAAACCAACACAGAAGATTCAGCTGATATCATCAAATTAACAATCATTAATATTTTCCTACTGATCGTTCGATATTTCCTGTTTATCTAATAAACAAACTGTTCTTAATTTATATAAATATTCTTCTGAGTTTTTACGAATGGAAACTATGTTTCCTGAGAAAAGGAAACTGAGGCGTTGATAAACTTAATATCGCTATAAACTCCAGCAACGATATAGACATGAGAAAGAAAAGTAAGAAGCCACTTGAAAGTACAGGTGGCTTCTTTGATTATTTTATGTTTTGGCCTTGCGTGCATAGACAATCAATATCATCGCTAATATTACGCACAAGGCCATCGAACCAACCATTGGCCAAGCACTTTTTTCAGGAGCAGAAGATAAAATTGCCCCAACCAGGGCAGCAATACTGAAACGTATGGTTCCAGATAATGAAGCTACTGTTCCAGCCATATGAGGGTAATCATCCAACACAACGACCATAGCGTTGGAGGTAATCAAAGAAATGCTGCTGATATAAATTGCAACACCCAACACCAAAGAAATAAAACCTAAATCAAGCATGGTGCTGAATAACAACCATAATCCCATGACGAATTGAACAAATATTCCAAAATTCAACATATTCAATGCGCCATATTTGCGAACAAACTGACTATTGATGGTTGTCATAATGAACATAAAGATAATGTTCAATCCGAAGTAATAACCAAAATGCTGTGCAGGAACACCATTCAATTGAATATAAACAAATGCCCCAGCATTCAGAAAAGAAAACATTCCAGCAAAAGAAAAACCGCTTGCCAAAATATAACACAGCACTTGGCGCTGCCTGAACAGCATAACAAACTGCCCTAAAGTGACTTTTGGATTGAAGCGCAACCTTTTCTCTTTAGGTAGTGTTTCCCTGATAAAAACAGCAAATAAAAATGCAGCTATTACAGCAGCAATCGTGATAGACCAAAAAATAGCATGCCAGTTGAACCATACCATCACCATCCCACCTAACATGGGAGCTAATAGCGGAGCTATGATCATTACCAGTGTCACAAACGACATACTGCGTGAAAACTCATCTTTTGTGAACATATCACGCATCAAAGCATTAATCACAACACTGGCCGACGCAGCAGCAAAACCATGCAAAAACCGCATGGAAATAAAGGTGCCTATATTTTGTGCCAAAGCACATGCAGCAGATGATATTGCAAAAACAATCACACCACCTAGAATAACGGGCTTACGTCCCAGGCTGTCAGACATTGGCCCATAAACTATTTGACCAATGGCAAACCCCAGCATGTAACTGTTCAATGTCATTTGAACTTTGCCATCGCTGACACCGAAATCAATGGCTATTGTTGGCATGCTTGGCAAATACATATCAATTGCCAATGGCATTAACATAGAGAGCAGCCCAAGAATAAGGACTAACCCCAAATAGGATAATCGTTGTTGTTGCACGCTTTTTTCCCAAAACAACTATGAAACTATGAATAGATAAAAATTAAGCTACTGGCATTTGTATGCTCTTAATTTCGTTTTTCGTCAACGCTCGATATTCCCCTGGCTCTAATTTGGGATCCAAATAAATTTCGCCAATACGTTCACGATGAAGCTCAATAACATGATTCCCCACGGCAGCAAACATCCGTTTTACCTGGTGATATCGTCCTTCGCTAATAGTCAGACGAACGAGCTGATGTTCGATGATCTCTAATTTTGCCGGCTTTGTCAGTGTTTTTTCTCCATTCAGTTGAACACCTACAAGAAATTTTTCCTCAGTATCCTCTGATATTGGGTGTTCCAGTGTTACAAGGTAGGTTTTTTCACAATGATGCTTGGGTGAAGTAATACGATGTGACCACTGACCATCATCCGTCAATAACACTAAGCCTGTAGTATCGATATCTAATCGCCCTGCTGAATGCAGTTTATGGGCAACAGGCTCATCAATAAAATACAAAATAGTTGGATTTGATGGATCATCAGTCGAACACACATACCCTTGTGGCTTATTCAACATAAAATAACGTGGGCCGTCCAATTGCTCCAATATTGTTCCTTCGTAGGCAATTACCTGCTCAGGTTTCAACTTATATGCCCCTATTTTGATGATTTCGCCATCAACAGTAACTCGCTCAGCACGTAATTCACGCCCGATATCATTACGGCTAATACCCAATTGTTGTGATAAAAATTTATCCAATCGCATGAATAGTTATACCTAACAAAAAATAATCTAACAGAAAATAAATATGAAAACGCCTTTGATATTACAGGCAATTTCAAAACCACTTTGAATACAAGATTAAGCAGATAATTTGCAGAATAATAGTAGATCAAATAACTATAATAACCATAAACTATCTGTTATAGCACACTGATCCTGATAATATTTTCTCGTCGGCAGGTTGAAGGAAAAATGTTATCCTCTCCATCAACAACCTTTTACTCGATCTTCGTGACAGTAACATAACCATGGCTTTTACTTTACGCCCATATCAACAAGAAGCGGTAGATGCGACCATTCGTCATTTCCGCAAACATAAAGAACCCGCAGTTATTGTTTTACCTACTGGTGCAGGAAAAAGCCTTGTCATTGCTGAACTGGCTAAACTGGCTCACGGCCGGGTTTTAGTACTGGCACATGTTAAAGAACTGGTTGCACAAAACCATAGTAAATATTGTTCTTATAACCTGAAAGCAGATATCTTTTCTGCCGGGCTGCATCAAAAGAAGAGTGACGGAAAAGTTGTCTTTGGCAGCATTCAATCTGTAGCCCGCAATTCAGACCGTTTTGACCATAACTTCTCACTGCTAATCATTGATGAATGCCACCGAATTAGTGATGATGAAAACTGTCAATATCACCAAATTATCCTGCAACTCCAGAAAAACAATCCCCATATCCGGATCCTAGGTTTAACCGCGACCCCCTACCGTTTAGGCGTTGGCTGGATTTATCAATATCACTATCATGGCATGATACGTGGTGACGAAAATTGCTTTTTTCGTGACTGTATTTATGAACTTCCATTACGTTATATGATCAAACACCACTTTCTGGTTTCTCCAGAAAGGTTAGATATGCCCGTAATACAATATGATTTCAGTCAAGTACGTACCAGCCAACAAGGCATTTTCAATGAAGCTGATTTGAGTCGGGAAATTAAACGACAGAAACGTATTACGCCACATATTGTCAAGCAGATCGTTGAATATGCAGAAGATCGAAAAGGTGTAATGATTTTTGCTGCCACAGTTGAACATGCAAAAGAAGTTTTCCTGTTACTTCCCGCAGGACAGGCAGCATTAGTCAGCGCCGATACACCGAGCACTGAACGGGATCTTCTGATCAGCGCCTTCAAAAAACAGCAACTACGCTATATGGTTAATGTCGCTGTTCTGACAACAGGTTTTGATGCACCTCATGTCGATCTCATTGCGATATTGCGCCCAACAGAGTCCGTGAGCCTCTATCAACAGATTGTTGGCCGTGGATTACGCCTATTTCCTGATAAGAAAGAGTGCCTAATTTTAGACTATGCGGGCAACCCTCACGACCTTTATACGCCAGAAGTCGGCAGCCACAAACCCAGTTCACAAAATCAGCCTGTACAAGTATTCTGCCCAGTCTGTCAGTTTGCCAATACCTTCTGGGGAAAATGCACCGCAGAAGGTAATATCATTGAACACTTTGGACGCCGTTGCCAAGGATGGGAAGAAGACGAAACAGGAAAAAGACATCAATGTGATTTTCGCTTTCGCTTCAAATCATGCCCGCATTGCGGAGCAGAAAACGATATTGCAGCCCGACGTTGCCATCGCTGTCAAAAAGTGCTGGTGGACCCTGATGATATGCTAAAAGCAGCTCTTAAACTCAAAGATGCTCTTGTACTGCGTTGTGGTGGTATGCAATTAACTCCGGGTAATGACAATAAAGGCGAATGGCTCAAAATCACTTATTACGATGAAGATGGAGCAAACGTATCTGAATTATTCCGTTTGACAACGTCCGGTCAAAAAAAAGTATTTGAACTGCAATTCATGCGCCATCACCAACGAGCACCAGGCATTCCTTTACATTGGAAAACAGCTGGAGATATTGCTCATCAACTTCCTTTACTACGACATCCTGATTTTGTTGTTGCACGGAAAAAAGGGCAGTTCTGGCAGATCCGGGAAAAAATTTTTGATTATCAAGGCCGCTTCCGACGGGCTGATGACCTGTATTAAGCTATGTCATTACTTATGGCAAAGTACTTTCTATTTGCTGTCATATAGGTTTTTCGTTAAAATGCCGCCCGCTTAGCGTAATCCATAATGTTTAGCCAAGTATCGAACCTGCTGCTGGGTCGCCTGTAGCCGGATTTATTTTCTTCTTTTATAGAGAAAAAATAATGTTAACTATTAATGCAGAAGTACGTAAAGAGCAGGGCAAGGGTGCGAGCCGCCGCCTGCGTAGAGCTAACAAGTTTCCAGCAATCATTTATGGTGGTAACCAAGAGCCAGTTTCTATTGAGCTGGATCACGATGCAATTATCAACCACGAAAGCAAGCCAGAATTCTACGAAGTTCTGACTCTGGTTGTTGATGGTAAAGAAACTAAAGTTAAAGTGCAGGCAGTACAGCGTCATCCGTTTAAACCTAAACTGACGCACATTGATTTCCTGCGTGCTTAATTAGCCACAATCGAGCTTTTATCGGGACGCCGAGTAAATAACGCCGCATTTGCGGCGTTATTTATTTTTGTCATTTCGTAACTGAATATTTCAATCTCAGAATCGAAAAATATTAGTGATTACCAGAGCCACGACGTTGCAGTTGATCACGCAGATTTGGAGGAGTTCCCTTAATCGTTAATGTATCTGTTGCCGGATCCCAGAAAATCCTTTCTCCGAGTAACATAGCATCAAAATTAATTGTCAATCCGCCACCGCTGCCAGCAAACTTAGTTAACTGACGCAATGTACTGCGATCTGCCGGGAAACTTTCTTCCAACTCGTATCCCTTATCCTGTGAAAATTGCTGGAAATTCTGTTCACCCAATGGTGATAATTCTTGAGACAGCTCCTGCAATCTAATCTCCTCGCCCGCCTGTAGCTGCTCATTGCAATAACTGTAAACTTGTTGGCGATAGGCTTGTCGCTCATTTTTATCCAGCTGAGCAGATTCGCAATAATCATCTACTGCCTGCAATAACCCTTTATTCTGTACTTTAGCATTCATTCCTTCACTAGCAGCCAGAAAATCCATGAAAAAGTCAGAGACTTTACGCCCTACTCGCCCTTTCAGGAAAGTCAAATAGCGACAGGATCCAGGGTTAGTTTCCCACTCAGTTAAGTCAATTCTGGCAACAATATCAGCATGAGGAATATCAAGATACTGTGTTGTATTTACATCTAGTTTTTCATTGACAGAAGTGCTACTACAACTGTTAAGAACTGCAATTAACAAATACTCCACAGCCAAATATCGGTACTGACAAAACAACACAGTGCCACCTTCTGCAAACGGGTATTTTGTCAGTTCATCTTTCAGACGAACGGTTGCAGCTCGGCTAAAACCTAAAAAATCTTCATTCCCCTTACGTTGATGACGAAGTGACTCCGCAAGTTCACTTTCATCATCGAACACACCATAAGCTTTGCTTTTGGCGCTATACACACGATGTAATTCTGCCATCATCTCTTCCACTACCTCATTGGTATCCAGCAGAGAATCCCGCAAAATCACTTCCAGTGTTTGTTCATCACGTTTAATCAACTGATGTAACGCGATCTGGGTAATTTCCAGACTCATTATTTATACTCCTTTTACAGCTTTGACCTTCAGGGCCTTGCAATTAGCGGCGTATTCAAACACTGTTACCTCTCTGCTGCAACCAAAAATCCCAATGGTGGAAAAGCGCTCACAATTTAATTATTAACGTTAATCATTTCAAAGATTAAAATAATGCAACAGCTAAAAGAATGGCAACAATTTGCACAATAATGAAATTAAATTGTTATAAAAAAGCAGAAAATACCCCCTCTATACGGTAATATATGAAGCTTTGTATATTCAGGATATTTGAGTCATGCCACAGTCATCTCGCTACAGCGATGAAAAAGTTGAACATTTACTCGCTGAACTGGTAAATGTTTTCGAGAAAAACCATATTCCTACCGATCTTTCATTGATGGTTTTAGGTAACATGGTTACGAATTTGATCAACACGAGTATTGCTCCTGCCCAACGCAGACATATCGCAAACTCGTTTGCACACGCGTTACAATCTTCAATCAATGAAGATAAAGCGCATTGATTTTTCCATTAAGACATTAACGTAAGAAAATATGGTGACTAGCCGCCAGCATTACCGCGAAAAAGTTTCTCAGATGATCAGTTGGGGACACTGGTTCGCTCTGTTCAATATTGTGTTCAGTCTTGTGCTGGGCAGTCGCTATTTATTCGCATCGGATTGGCCGGGTTCACTGTTTGGACGCATCTATGCGCTGGTCAGTTGGCTCGGTCATTTCAGCTTCATTGTTTTTACCATTTATTTATTGGTGCTATTCCCGCTGACATTTATTGTTATGTCACAAAGGTTGCTACGATTTCTTTCTGCCACCGTGGCAACGGCAGGGTTAACACTACTGATACTTGATTCCTCCATCTATGTGCGTTTTCACCTACACCTGACACCATTAGTTTGGGATCTGGTAACCAACCCGGAACAAGGTGAACGGGCAAGAGAATGGCAACTGATGTTCATCTGCATACCAGTTATTTTTCTGGTACAGATGCTATACAGTACGTGGAGTTGGCAAAAATTACGCAGCCTGAATCGACAACGGTTCGGCAAACCATTAGCCGCTGTATTTATCACAGCTTTTGTCGCTTCCCATATGATGTATATCTGGGCAGATGCCAATTTCTATCGGCCTATTACCATGCAACGCTCGAACTTACCACTTTCATATCCAATGACAGCACGTAAGTTTCTTGAAAAACATGGCCTGCTGGATAAGCAAGAGTACCAGCGTCGTATAAGCCAACAAGGCAATCCTGCTGCCCTGACAGTTGAATATCCATTGAATACGTTGTCTTACCGTGATAGCGGGCGCGGTTATAATCTATTGTTACTGGTTGTGAATGGTTTAGATAATGATGACATTACCGCTAATGAGATGCCATTCCTTGAACGCTTTACAAAGAATAACATCCAGTTCACCCAACACTTCAGCACTGGTATGCAAAACGATACTGCGTTATTCGGAGTATTCTACGGCATATCATCTGGCTATCTGGATGGTATTCTTTACAGCAGAAAATCTTCGGCACTTATAGATGCCTTGACTCATCAAGGGTATCAGTTTGGTTTATACTCATCAGATGGATTCAAAACTCCACTTTACCGCCAAGCTATTTTAACTGACTATTCACTCCCCAATGTTGACAAACCAAATGACCGCTTAACCTTGGAACAATGGCAACAGTGGCTAAATTTACGTAATAACACAACACCATGGTTTTCATTCTTAAACCTGAATGGTATTCCACCTTCATCAGATAAAGTTGACAAGAAAACACTGGATGTTGAAATCAACCATGTTCTGGAAGCTTTAACAAATAAAGGTGTCCTAAACAATACCATTGTTGTTATTACTGCTAAACATGGCAGCACCATTACAAACTATCCACCAAAATGGTTTATAGGCGATAAATTCAATCGTCAACAGATGCACGTTCCACTGATTATCCATTGGCCAGGTACACCAGCACAAACTATTAACAAACTGACTAGCCATCAGGATGTTATGACGACATTAATGCAACGTTTATTGCATGTCAGTAATACCCCCTGTGATTACTCGCAGGGAGAAGACCTTTTCAGAACTCAAAGAAATACTCCTTGGCTGATCACTGGTGAAAATGGTTCATTAATTGTGACAACAGCTCAAAACACAATCTACCTTTCCAAGAATGGTGAATATCACCTGTATGACCTAAATGGCAATGAGATCCAAGATGCCAAACCCAATTTGACTCAGTTGTTACAAATACTAACTGAAATTAAACGATTTTTAGCAAACTAATTGTTGAAAAATCAATCACTCACTAAACAAGGGGCTTGCTTTGCGAATAAAAAAAGGTACTATAAGCGAAGTCATCGGCATGTAGCGCAGCTTGGTAGCGCACCGTCATGGGGTGTCGGGGGTCGTAGGTTCAAATCCTATCATGCCGACCAAATTTCCCATAAAAAACCAACCTGTTAGGGTTGGTTTTTTATGGGTGAAATTTGAGGGGGGAAATATGGGGGAGAAACTAGGGAAAAACCCCATAGTAAAAAGACAATAAAAAATGGTTAAAATGTTCACTTACCTGTATAGATTTTTTCGTTTGTTTCACACCTTTTTACGTCAACTTTTTCCTCTCTTGAATGATGAGTTTCCAGTTAAAACAAATTAATATTTTTTATCAAAATCGACTCATTTCGGCTTTTAAAAGAGTTGAGAAATCAATTCGTGATAATGGTACATGTATAGTTATGCCTGTTTGGGTAAACCAAGCTATAGATGAAAAAAGAGGCTATTCAGATATTAACCCTGATTATGTGTGGGAAGAGTGTCAGGAGTATTTGAGGCAGTCACTAAATTAATTCACCATCTCACTTTTCGATACTCTACAAAGTAGAGCAAGGAATAATGTGGTGGTAATATACTGATGATGCTATCTTAATACTTAGCAAGATTGGAAACTCCATCATAAGAATAGTGAGATTGATGTGAAAATATTTGTTATTAATTTAGAAAAAGACATAGATCGCAAACAATCAATACAAGAACAATTGCAAAATGTAGATCTTGAAGCTGAATTCATTACAGCGGTGTATGGAAAAGAACTCACTGACGAACAACTCCAAGACATCTGCCCAGACTTCGATAAAATGACTCTCACTCTTGGAGAAGTTGGCTGCTCAATGAGTCACTTGAATGTCTATAAGAAAATGATAGATGCCAATATACCTATTTCACTTGTGTTAGAAGATGATGCCAGATTAGATAATAGTCTATCCAGAGTATTGCAGGCACTAGAATCAGTAGAAATAAGTAAAGAACCTATCGTATTTTTACTCAATAAGCCGAATGAATATTTTAAATCTTTTCAAAAATCGCTCATTGATGAATACAAAATTGTCAATGTAATAGATGCAGCACTCTCTCATGGTTATGTTATCAATCAAGCAGCCGCTAAAAAACTATACCATTTCCTCACACCTATCAGGTTTGTTGCAGATGAATGGAAATTATTCAGAGAACAGGGTGTAATTAAATTGAAAGCTGTTTTCCCTCCAGTAATTCATACTTCTGTCCAATCACTTAGCTCATCGATAGGGGAACGAGAATATACACTGACTGAGGTAGATATAAAAAATCGAAAACGCACATTTATCACTCAAATAAAACTGGCATTATGGCGTATTTTTATTCGCACTTGGTTCAAAAAAGTTAAGCCTTAGCTTGGAGAAGGCTAAGGCTTCCATAAATAAGCTATGCAGTTCGATACCAGCCCATTAACATAATATAAGCATTAGTCACATCAAACCCGTCTCCATTTCCAGTTTCGGTTGTATTACCACTGATATTATGTGCATGCTCTCCTGCCCATGATGTATTTCCCGTCCAAGTTCGAGATGCATCAAATGTAGTAAGATTTTCCCATACATCTGTATATTCTACCCCAGGTAGACTCCGCCCATTTCTAGCAAAAGCACCTCCAAAAAGCTCATCTCCATGCACAATAACACTGGGTATGTAACCAGTTATATTCATATTCCCTCTATTATGATTGTGACCTCCAGCACTATTGGTATTACCGCTAAAAAAATGACTGTGCTTTGGAATATGCTTTATAGACAGCGATTTAATGTCGTCTCCTCCTGTTGATAATACATTTGAACCATTACCAGCAGCTAATCGAATGGTTTTATTCTCACCAATGTAAGCCCACTTCGTTCCGGGAAATAAGTTATTTGGATTTTTATTTTTAGCAAACCATATAACAACACCAATAGGATAAATCGTGTCGATATCCATTGAGCTTTTAAGCGCCTGTGTTACGGCATTCTGGCTCATTACCGATGTTGTTGAATTTCCGGTATTTTGGACAATACTGGATTTATCAATTTTTTGTCCTAATCCGTTATTTAGCGCTGAATTTGTCGCGTAATCACCCGCAAGTTGGTAATTACCTTTCGACTGAAAGCGCTGATTTGATTCATCCTTGCTGTAGGCGTCCACATCACTAGCAGTAAGATCAGCTTTTAACTCTACCCAAGCAGTACCTACAGCAGGCTCATCCTTATTATTCTCAATAGGTGATTGCCAGAGTTTTTCTTTATGGTAGACCAACCCACGCAAGGGATAAGGTTGTGCATCATTTTTCCATTGAGCAGCTCCAAAGGCTTGTATTTCCCCCACCGCTTCGGTGATATCGTGAAAAATACCGTTCATTTTTTCACGTTCAATATTCATTGCGGTAGGATCTTCGTTTGGATCAAGTCCATATCCACTGCCATAACCTTGTGCATACGAAACAGCACCATCTGCTTGAACTTCATCAGGAATGGAAACCCGATCTCCTTGTGCGGCGAAAGGAACTTTAAATGTTTTTGTCATAGAATTAAGCTCCGAAGTGGCTATTGAAGAAGTTGGCGTGTTGGTAGCCAAAGCCAAAGATATTACTGTCACTGTTTACAGCTTGAGTTAGCGCGACAGCTTGTTTTTCCCTGATAGGAGTATTAGGAAATACATCATCTTTTTTCGGGGTTTTATTAAGTTTATTTTCTTGGATATTCATATATGATCCTCATTAATCATTAGGTTTATCAATACGGAAAAGTCTATTTTGGTGTTTTCAATGAATAGATTAGAAGTTCATTACGTAATTTTTTTATATCACAAGGATGCCACGTAAAACTGAGGGAGGGATTAATAAAGTTTATTTTTCCATATGAAAGGTTAAAACCACCGACTTTAGTCGGTCAGCTTTAGCTGCGATACTCTGTTGCACGAGAGGTGCAATATGGATTACAGATATGGCAGCCACACGGTATTTCAGATTGAGTATCATTTCGTGTGGGTAACGTACCGATACAAAGTACTGACAGGTGAAGTTGGCCTACGGGTGCGAGAGTGAGTTCGTCAGACATGTGAAGCGTTTGAAATCAGGATAGTAGAAGGAGTCGTGAGCAAAGATCATGTACACATACTGGTGAGTTGTCCTCCGACCTTAGCGCCCTCAGAAATCATGAAGCGAATAAAGGGAAGGACAGCGAGCAAGTTGTTTGAAGAGTTTGCTCACCTGAAAAAGCGTTACTGGGGTCAGCATTTTTGGGGCAGAGGCTATTTTTGTGCGACGGTAGGTCAGTTAACGGAAGAGATGATAAAGGCCTATCTGGAGCATCATTTTGAACCAAACCCGAATGATAACTTCAGGCTGGACAATTGACGCATCGTTCAGCCGATGCATATCCGGACTTTCAGTCCGTTAATCACTAACCCACCGACTTTAGTCGGTGGTTTTTGAGTAAACAATTCAGCAATACCGGGACTTGCTCAGCAGTTATGACATGAGAGCAAGCCAGGGGGATGTCGGGGCGTGTTGGGATAACGCTGTTGTCGAACGTTTCTTTGGCAGTTTGAAACAGGATTGGCTCTTCAAAACCCATCATGAAAACCAGGCAGAGAGGAAAAAAGATGGATTGGATTATCTGCATTATTACAATTTAACACGATTGCACACGGCCAATAATGATTTAACACCCGTGGAATATGACATGGCCTTCGTAAAAGTGTCCGATTTTTCTTGAGCAGAACAAAACCAAAGTATCATCTGAGCAGTAACTAACCACACCTCTTAAAGAGGTGAACCCAACTAACCCTCTTAAAGATGGTAAGTTCTTAAACTGTTGTAATTCTTCGTAAACCAGATTTGGATTACGGGTAACTGATTGATTTATCTTGTAAAGAAAATCTGCTTTACGCCAAAGGGTAGCATTCGCCGTGCTATCCTTTTCTTTTTGTGCTCCACTAAATGAGGATCGCAAATTAACCGCGTCGCTAAATGATACGCGCATATTATGACCAGACTGCAAATATGCCGTGTGACTATATTTCAATGGGTTAGGTAACTGACCCGAAATTATCGGGGCAGCCAAAGTGAGAACTTCAACAGTAGGACTCCTTAAGATCAAAGAATCCCTATAGTTAATAATGACCATCACACCACCTCTCGCAGTTCTATGCCCTGAGCCGTGTAGCCCTGAACTCGGATACCCTCAACGCGGTGACGTTTTTTAGTCAGAAAACGGATGTGATCGGCATAGACATAAAGCCACTGACCATCTACAGCAATGCGCTCGAATGTGCGTACTGGGCAAATGGAATAAACCCATTATTTTTTAATGTGTTACTTGGACATAACGACTGTTTTCCATGAGAAACACGCGCTATCACACGAGCATAGCTGGCATCAATGCAAGGTTGCTTTTCTCTGGCACTTAACCCCTTTTCAGCGGAACGATAAACCCAGAACGTTTCTTTATGTCCCGTGATCTTAGCGGTTCGGATTTTGATATAGCCCAATCGAGCCATTAAGCGACCAAACTCAATATTGTTTTTTACCAACAAAGAAAGTTCATAAGTTGATTCGCATAACCAGCCGTGGCGAATATATTCCTGTACCAACGTCTTATCTTTTTCAACATTAATAACAGTGTACTTGTCTTGCTGTGTAGGGTGGCGATAGATAAACCAGTTATCAAAAGCCTCCTGTCTTTCATTGGTGAGTACCTGTACTGCAAAAGTCGTCAATGCTTTGCCATCTTTTCGATGCCAGTATTCAACCCACGAATTCGACTCTGACAATATCAGCAGGCAATAATTGTCTACTTTATGAGGATGGACACCACGACAAAAATCATTGTTTTCCAATGCGTTATTTGGACATAACGCTGCATGGTAATCGAATGATGTTTTAGCTTTGCCTGTCAGCCCCGTGTCCTTATCCGCATCGTGAACCGATACACCAGAATTAAGCCAAACAAGTCCCTGTCCATTATGGCGTAAACCCAAGTCAGTGAGTGTGCAAATACCTTTGTTAATTGCCGTCCAGTTACCCGAAATAACCGCCTTACGGATAATTGAAATATCACTCTGGCTGAATTTAGAGTGAGTTTGGCCGTTGCCAATCAAGGCAGTAATTTTTTCCATGATGTTATTCCTTAATTAGCAAGTTTACGGCTGTATGGGTTATTTACGTTCTCTACTGTTGGCAGGAATATAAAGTTTTTCATTACATAGCCTCACCGCGAGATTCAGAGATTCGCTGTGATATCCAGTCATTAATTTCTGACTCAATAAAAGCGATTGAGCGAGTACCTATTTTGACTTGCTTCGGGAATTTATTGTCTGCAATGAGTTTGTAGATCCACGCTTTACCGTAGCCAGTTCTGCGCTGAACTTCGGGTAAACGGATAAGGTTTGCTTTGAGTGTTGTGATTGTTAGCATGTAGCCCCCTGTTATCTAGTCCTTAAGATGTTGTAATGGACGTTGTTTGATTACAGGAGGTATTAAACTTCAAAAAGTAAGATGATACGAGAGACGGTAATTTATTAATTTTATTGCGAATTAAAACCCTATAGCTTTCGCTCCGAAATAAAAATATTTATTTTTACTCCGAAACGAAAAAAACGAAAATTCATTACATGATTAAATCAATTTTACTATTCAATAATGCCATTGCTTTAGGTTTAGTCACAGCTCTTAACCTATCTTTTATGTCAACATCAAATTCATTAGGAAATAGCAAACTTGCCATTTGATATTGGGTCAACTCTTGTCCGGATATTATTCCCCATAAATATAAATCAATAAATGGTAAGACTTTGTATTCAGCTAGTTTAGATAAATCTTTATCTGTAATTCTTACTGTTCTAGACGTAATGTTTTTTTGCTTTCTTTTTTGCTTTAACCATTCAATGAAATCATCAATAATTAAATCATCATTTTTATTTAAATCCACGTGAATATAAGGTGGTGACTTTATACCCTGATCATAAAAAGAACCAGTAATTTTTAAATCGGAAGGGAAAAACTCATCTATGTCATAATCAGACCATAAGTATTCATATCCCATTGAATCTACTGTTATACCTTCTATTTCTTGATATTTATCAATTCTTTTGAGCATTCTGCTGATGCCACTCATAATTTCAGGATGCTTCTTCCTTAAAGTATCATTAATATCAATGTATTCAAATAATCCAATCTCTGAAATACTATTATCTCTGAGCAAGGCATCTTCTTCGCCTGAGTTATTATAAATAACTGCATTAGCCTCGGTTGAGTAAAATTTCAACGTATCTATAGCATAATCCTTACTCATTCCAGATAATAAAATTTGCTCCAAATTATTGGAGAGTAATGTTTTGCGATGCATAATTGCTTGCCACCATGCATTTCTATTGAATTTATAGCAAACATTATAATTATCTAAATCAAACCACTCTGGACAATAATCAGGTTTATTTTTCATTTGCACCTCACGCCCTCTATTTAGTAGGAGCTATGCCAGTTCGTAGAGGTGTACGGATTTTCGGGAGCGACCCTAGGCATAGCTTTATTCTTTAACGTCTTCGATAGTCTACTAAAGTCAATAATAACTGTCTATTCATCCAGTTAAATACTCTTCCCAAATTTGCCATGTATCACATTTTCACCTCGTTCGAGTGTTTCCATGTAGTCGGCATACCATTGCAGCATTTCCCTACGACCATCTAAATACTGGGCGTGATTGTAGGTTCCTCGAATGCTGTTCTTATCAACATGAGCAAGCTGTGTTTCAATCCATGCGGTGTTGTAGCCTTGTTCGTGCAATATAGTGCTCATGGTGTGCCTAAAGCCGTGACCTGTGGCTCTACCGCTATAACCCATACGCCTAATCATCGTATTTAATGCCATATCGGATATATGCTTTCTATAATCAGTACGGCTAGGAAAAATATATTGATAACTACCGCTGATTGGGTGTATCTGTTTCAGTAACTCAATAACCTGTTCAGACAATGGCACTATATGAGGGCGGCGCATTTTCATTTTTTCGGCCGGAATTTCCCATATACCAGTATCAAAATTAATTTCTGACCACTCAGCCTTTCTTAATTCGCCTGGTCGAACTCCGGTTAATATAAGAATCCGTAAAGCCACTCTAACAATCTGGCTTCCCATATATTTATCTATAGAAGAAAGGAATTCTGGTAACTCGCTTACTGAAAGATGTGCGTAGTGTTCACGCTCATGAGGAACAAAGGCACTAGCTAAATCTGGCGCTGGATTATACTCCGCCCTGCCCGTAATAATGGCGTCCTTCCAAACTTCACCGCAACGCTGGCGGACTTTCTTCAATTTCTCAGTTGTGCCGCGTTTTTCCATAACAGAAAGCACTTCGAGTAGTTCCATTGGTTTAATGTCAGCAATCGGGCGATCACCTATATAAGGAAACACATCTTTTTCGAATGCGTCCATCATGTCGTCACGATAACCGACAGACCATCTATCTTTTCTACCTTCGTACCATTCGAGAGCGATATTTTTAAATGTATTCTCAGACTGGCTAATTGATGCGACTTTCTCCGCTTTTCTGGCTTCACTCGGATTGATGCCGTTAGCTACCTGTTTTCTAGCCTCATCTCTTTTAGCTCTTGCCTCAGTGAGAGTTACAACTGGGTAGATACCTAACGATATCATTTTAGTTTTACCTGTGAACTGATAACGATAGCGCCAACCTTTAGATCCATTAGTTTCAACTAACAAAGATAGCCCGTTACCGTCCGCCAGCGTATATGATTTTTCTTTTGGCTTAGCACGCTTGATGCCATGTCTGTCAGCTTCATAAATCACCAATATTGTATAGGAAAATTGTAGAGGGAATTTCTATACAAAAAACTATACAACAAATTGCATAGATTTAGGAAGACGACGCTAGACCTTGGGAGAGTTAGATATTGAAGTTCGTTGGAGGAGAGCGCAATACTGGCATATTAACATGCTAATGTTTAATAAGTTAATTTTATGAAAAAAGTTACATACCCCCAATAGTACCCCCACATTATTTTGCTACATCAAATTTGGTCGATTGTGCGTGAAAATTAGGTTTATAACTGTTTAATCATCGTGTTAAAGCAAAAAAGCCATGAGATTTGAAAATGGTCAAATTTAACTGCCATTTCACACTCAAGGCTTCATATAAATATTTATCATTTTTACGAACTAGATCACAAATTAAAACGGGTTATTCCTGTGGTTTATCGCGAACCTTACGTTCAATTAGTCGACCATACGAATCAAAATAGCGACTCGGCCAGATTTCAGATGGGTGTATTTCGAGATAGTTAGCGATAATCCATTCGCCTTTCGGCCACGGTCTGCTGAGAGTATTTGCCAGTGTAGATGAACTGAGTCCCGACTCACGAGAGACAGCCGCTAAAGTTGTACCTCGTTTGCGTAATGCAGCAATAATATCGGCCTGATGCCAGTCATTTTTAACATTGTTATTCATTCCTGCTACCCCTTCCATTAATTAATATTGATGGTGGCGATTCAGACAGGGTTCGCAGTACCGGGAACTATCAACCGGCGAGGCCTAAGCCTCCCCCACCTGAACCGCCATTGAAAAGGCGATAGCAGACACACTGGTAGAAACTTCCTACCAGTGGATAGTTCATTACAAGGCTGCGAAACCTTACCACTGGATTGTGCCAATGGCGGGGAAACTTTAACTGATTGTTTTATCTGAATCAATAACCGAACGGCTAAGTTTAACGACTATAAACTCACTCAACATAACGGACAGCGATCCAAATACTTAATTCCCCAATCAACCAGTTCATTAATTTTCTTACTTATACCTGACAACATGCAATCTCTGGCGCGCGACAGTTCGGACAAAACAAAAAATACCTGCTTTGCCCTTGATCGATATCTGTGCGCCAGAGTGAACGCAAGTTGAGGTATTGCGGGGCATCGGTTGAGTACACGGTACTGCCGCCTGTATGAACAGGTCATCCCCACCGGCATAAAGCCAGCCTCGATATCGTCAATCTCTCCTTTTTCAATCTATAAAAAGCAGTGTCAGATTCACTGCGTGGTTAATCAGGCCAGAGTCTGTCAGGGTTGAGTGATGCTATGGCTGCGGCGTCACTTTCAGCGGTAAACCTGTAAACCTGCAAAAAGTGACACCTTGAGTTCTGTAAACAGTCAGCAAAAATCGTGCGAACGTTGAAGTACCATCAGGCACAGCAAAATGCCGTAAGGTTAAATATCAAACGGTAGTCATGTTAATGGATTAGCTGTAGAAAAATTGTCTATTGAATAATTCAAACAGGGATAGGTAAAAGTATGAACAGATGCGCAAAGGCTATCCTGTTGTTCATTGAAGACAAATAGGATTTATGTTGATTTGAAACGCCAGTGTATGAACCCACGTTCAATACACTTCGGTAACAAGATAAAGATATCCTTTTGGGTTATCTATTAGTTTAAGAGACCTTCATTGCCAGACGATGTTTTAGGTGTCTTGACAATATCTGCTCCCAAAGGTGGGCAGATGTACCGCAATTCTTGCTCTCTCTTTCAGGCTACGAGAGTTTTGTTTCGCCACCCGAAGGCGATCCTGACAGGCGATGGATCATTAGTGTAAGTGGAATATTAGCGGCTATGGTGAGTAGGGTCAACAGCTTATGTTATGGGTTAATTGGAATTTAATCTGTCAAATATAATTTCATAAAATGACTAATTTTGACAGTTTGCTTTAACTCATTTATGCCCCAAAACATGTTGTACACTACTCCTATTAAAAAAGTTAAACTGGATGGGCCACCTAGAAAATCTAATGACCAATTAAAAGAGTTAATAAGAAGGACTCGACTAATTGACTTTATGGTACATAACCGAAACACAACGTAAATTTGCACCATAACAATTTGTTATTACGAAGCAAAATACTTACTGGCACTAAAAGTTCGAAATTCTCCTTTGCTTAAAGCATAAAATCTTGTCGAATGTCTCAGGGCGTGAGGTAGACATTTAATACTGCCATGCTAGAACTCGCTATCACGGGTACGACCACGGCTTAATTCCTGCTAACAGTGCCACAATAATGTTGTCAGTTACGGACTGGTAAATATCAGTTCGGATTTTAGAAAATTTCGTTTTTAAGGAGTCTGACAGATCCAGCGAGGGTACACAATCGCCGCTACGGTGTTAGGAGCGCTAGCTTGGATATGCAGGAAAATAGTCATAGTTTTTTCTCCGTCAGTGGTGTGATTTTCGTCTTCGTGTGCCTGACAGTTCGCTTTCCCTGTATCGCTCCATCCCACACGGGAGCAGAATGCGTGCCACTCCTTGTGGAACGGATTGTGTTGGGAAACCATTAACCGGAAGCAGATATGGAAATGGAAAGCACATAGGAGAAAAAATTAGTTTTTGCATACAGAACGTAGTGCCCCTTGCTCAGTAGTAGTGAAAAAGCTTTCAAGTCTCTTTAATATGAGGAATACAGTTAGCGACTCCCTAATATAGAATAATACATTGATTAATATACATTTAAATTATCAACATAATTTTCAATTGATCAGTTAATCAATTGGTTAGAAAATGTAACCATATACGGAGTATATCTTATTAATAAATAACCCCGCCGCAAGCGCGGGGTATTGATATGAAATCACCCGCTTCGCATCGTTCAGCTTAATTTTATACGTCGCAAGCGACGGGGAGTTCAACCCAAAGAGATTAAAAGAGATAATAATGAGCATGCTAATTTGGAAGAAAAGAAATAATTTTAAAAATATAATATTGTTTATCCACGGATTAAAAGGTGGATCTTCTACATGGTCTTTTAATAAGGATATATCTTTCCCTCAATTAATATCTGATGATGATGATTTAAATGACTGTTTTGATATAGCCTGCTTTGAATATTTCACCAAATTCACAAATAGCTATGGCAAAGCTAAAAATTTATTCTCAAGATTATTTACCACGCTGCCAAAAAGAGAAGTTAACCTTCCAGTTGATGAACTTTCTGAACTATTGGTTGGAGAGTGTCAGATCAACCTTTCAAATTATAATAATATAATTTTTGTTGCTCATAGTATGGGTGGATTGATAGCAAAATCATGCATAATAAAAATGAGTGAAAGAGATATTTCTCATAATATTTCTGGTTTCATTTCGCTTGCAGTTCCGCATTCAGGTTCAGAAACTGCGTCATGGGGTAGTATGGTTTCCTCAAATGTTCAACTGGGTGACTTAAGTGTATTTAGTAGAGAGACTGATGATTTAAACCGCAAATGGATAAGATTACCCAAACTTCCAGAATTAAAATTTTTATATGGTAGCTATGATAATTTTGTTGTTAAACAAAGCGCAATTCCTATCCAAGTTCCCGCAAAAGAATCAATTGCAATTCAAGAAGACCATATGACTATTTGCAAGCCTAAAGATAGAGAATCCAATGTTTATTTAATTGTTAAAAGATTCGCTTTAGAAATAAATAAAAAAATGGTCCTCATTTCATCTCCAACTGAATTCAAAGATAATAGTCAATATGACAAAGAGTTTTTCTTCTTGAAAATGATAATAGCAGATGTCCATAGTGATATAGCAAAGCATGCTAAAGAATATTACTATAATGCAGAATTAGCTAGGAACGTTTTTACCAGCGATCACGATAGAGAGATATTGGGCAGTTTATATAGAAAAATTAGAGAGATATATCAAACTCAATATCATGACTCTATTGCAAATCACAATACATCAAATCAGCTTTTGGCCGCGATACACAAAAAGATAGAGGACGAGGATAAGGTAAAACTTTTATCTCTTCTTAATTCTCTTGGTAGCGTACATAAAAAAGGAATGTTACATCAGCTTGCCAACAAATTAGACAGGGATGTAATCTGGTCTCCCGACACATCTCTTGACTCTTTGCATAATTTAAGAGGTCAGAAATGAATACTTTGCCATATATTCCTCTCGATGAAGAATTAAACTTGAATATTTCTTTGCTTATTATTTTAATTCATACTTTAAGCAAGAATAAAAATGATGTTTGGATATTGAATAAAAACAAAGCTCAAATATTTATGTATTTAATTAAAAACCCATCCAAGCTTGAAGAGGTAATGACTCTCACAGGCAAAAAAAATGTATCCATCGACATGTCTGAAACATATACAATAAAGAGCTTTTCATTAAATGTTGATATATTATTTGAAACATCCAAGATAAAAACACTTTTAAAAAAAATAGCTGCAATGGGATTTCTTAGTGTAAAAAAAATTGGTAATGTAACTTATTTCAGCCTTTCTTATCTTGGTGAAAATTTCTATAATGAACTTGATGGGGAATATTTTAACTCAATAAAAAATTACACTAAATCTTTAGAGAAAATAAAATCATTATCTTCAAGAAAGCTAAACTCTATACTTAATGAAGTATTTAAGGTCTCAAAATGAAATCCTATCTAAGAATTGAACGATTAATACTTGCAGGTGTTCGTAAAAACTACATTGTAAGATTTGAAGAAGGATTAAATATAATACATGGTGATTCAGACACAGGAAAATCTAGTATTCTAGAATTCATTAATTATTTGCTAGGAGCAAGCAAAATAGAATTAGCTGATGAAATAATTACTTCCATTAATTTTGCCGCCTTAGAAATCATCATTAATGATACACCTCATACTATTGTTCGGGATATTTACAAGCCACAGGATTTTATAGAAGTTTACCTTTGTTCTTTCGAAAAAAGAGAAGGTTTTATCTCCAGAAAGTATGCCCCAAACTTTTCAAATAATAATGCTCCAGATGGATTCTACTCCGATTTTTTAATGGATGCATTAAACTTCCCAAAACTTAAATTAAAAGTCTCCCCGACTCAATCGACCAGCCAGTTCAAAAGATTAAGCTTTAGAAATATTATTAAGTATGTTTATGTAAATCAAGATGACATGGGTAGCAAGTCTCTTTTGGGACTCACAGATTGGGCAAAATACACCTATACCAAAGAGGTATTCAAGTATATATATAATGTTCTAGACACTGACATCTTAGATATAGAACAACAAATATCTAACAAGCGTATAGAGCTAAATAATTTAAGGAAAAAATATGAACATGTTTCTGATTTTCTTAGAGAGACCGGATACGAGAGTATACCATCAATTGATGATGCAATAGGAGAGTGTGAGGTAATTTATGAATCATTCAATGATGAACTTTCTAAACTAAATAACAACATGATGGCAAATTCAGACAATTACAATCAACTTAAGACCTACCATTCTGAATTTAGCCTTAAAATAAAAGTAATCACTAAAAACATCGAAGATATTACATCTAAGAAAGAACAGTATATTAGACTTAAAAATGATTATGCAAATGATATAAAGAAAATAAAAGCAATCCATTTAGTGAATAAGAAAATTGGTGTAGCCCAAGATATGAAATGTAACTGCCCGATCTGTGATAATATAATCACTATCGAAAAAGGCGATGGAGGTTTCATTAAATCTAAACCTGAATCTTTGGACGAAGAATTACTTTCTTTACTAAAGAGAGAAAAATCTATTGAAGAGCTTATTATAACCCTGACTAACGAACAAAGGAATCTCTTAGGTAATAAGGTTAAACTTGAGGGTGATTTAATCAAAGTTAGTGAAATGATAGATACTGAAGCAAAACAGTTTATCACACCTTTTCTCACGCAACGCGATGCCTTGTTAAAGGAGATGACTTCTGTAAGTAAAAAGAGAGAAAGCTTGGTTTCGAGCTTGAGAGTTAGAAATCATCAAGATGAACTTTTAACTAAGCAAAAAACTATTTCTGATAATATTGAAACTTTAATAGAAAAACTTGATGATTTAAAAGGTAAGGCTCCAAGCATTGAGGGAGTATTATCTTCTTTGGGTGATGATTTAATGGCTTTCTTAACTGGTGTGAAAATAAAAAATAGAACTGGCATAAGTATTAATAAGAAACACTTTTCCCCTGTCGTAAGAGAAAGAGATTATTTCAATATAACATCTGGCGGATTAAGAACGATAATTTCCATAGGATATATGGCAGCAATATTGAAAAGCTCAATTGATGCTGATATTAATCATCCCCGCCTTTTAATGCTTGATACGATAGGTAAATATCTGGGTAAAAACCTAAAGCCAAAATATGCTGCACAAACAAATATAAAAGAAGATATTGATGAAGGAATTTCAGATCCTGAAAAATATGAAAACATTTACAATGAACTCATTGAAATATGTAATTATGCACAGAGAAAAAAATCACCATGCCAGATAATAGTGGTTGATAATGATGTACCAGACAAGCTCTCAGAGAGACTAAAGGCTATTACCGCCGCACATTTCAGCACAAACCGAGAAAATGGATTACCCGTTGGATTAATTGACGATGTGATTTACAAACATTAACATATCTATTATTGGGGGTTGTGTTTAATAATGGAGAGTAGATTATAGTTAGGGCAGGTAACACTGGAATTCCGCCATATTATTGAAAGTTCTATTACATTTCCGGAGCGTTGACGATGGATATGATTAATATCAGCGCACAGGATAATTTGATTGGTATTTATTTTGGGCAGGATTACGATCTTTTTGATGACAATGAAAAGATCGAACCGAAAATAAGGCGTTTCTAGCCGCTTCTCATAAAGGAATGCAGTATGCGGTTATCGGTGATATTGCCTCTTACTACGCAAATCGACGACCTAATCACTGATTTCAGAGCGCATTATCAAAGAACTTTTGTTCCCGAGAACTGGAGCATTATGTCCGAGGCATTTATGAAACTGGTCAGAGAAAAGATTAAGGTTGCCTTGTCCTCTGGATAGACGTTAACCGTAGTTTGGATTCCAGATATCTATAAACCGAACTTAATGCGATTGAAACTGTAAATAGAGCGTCATGGGTTTATGTCCACTTGGCACAAAGCCGACTGTTTAATTAGGTCTCGCTCAGATCATTAATAGTGTCAGATCGAATCTTATTTAGTAATAAAATTGGTACAACTAACTCTTTTTCTCCAGAATCAGGCTAAAAGTAATTTCCAATGATTTAGATGTAATAGTTCAACCCCTACTGACGCGCTGCGCTTGTCTTCTCCGAGTTACCGGGCTAATACATTAACCCAGTAACTCGGAGAGCTGAAAAAAACACCTGCCAGAGAAAACATTTTTATCTACCCCTCCCTATTAAAGAATTAGGGATAAAACTGTTCACCTTTGAGTATTTTTATTTAAATTCATGTTGTTAAAGGGTGATGAGTTGAAATTAAACTCATCACCACTCTTCACCCAACCGTTCACCTCCAACCAGAAAAAAGGTGAACAGTGATGAATAGTTGTGAACAGTTTTAAAATAACTATTCACCCTATAATTACTTGATATATTTGATTTAAATTATAGAGTGAACAGTGGTGAATACTTTTGTATATTTCTTTGAAAATGACTGTAATCAGAAAAAATTATTCTTCTGGCAGGCTATCCCTTGTCAATTTCGGCATCCATTCGATAGCAGTATCAAGGTTCAGGCTCAGATTGCTACGAATGCCCTGTTTGCTTTTCTTGCGTAAATATTGCTGGCTGTACTCTGCCAGTGCGCCTGACATATCCATGCCGAAACGAGTCACGGAAACAGGTTTATTCAGGTTATTGCCTTTCATATAAGCAAGATAGGCGTGATAAAGGTATTTGCGGGGATTGAACGGCATAATTTCCGCATTACCGATTAATAGGCCGTCAACTTCATGGGAAGCAATGAGATAACCGCAAAAATCGACCAGTGGATCTGTACCGCGTTTGATATCCAGTGCTTCTTCTGATTTCTGTTGCTCTGCCAGTAAACACCTTGCAGTTTGCGGATCAAGGAATCTGTGAAGCAAATGCCGGATAATCACAGGCAATTCTGCCGCAATTTTATCCCGCAGGAGCGGATCACGTTCATTTTCCGGCACGATTTCGGAAAAATTAAAAATCACCCGACGCCGCGATACTCCACCACTGCGATCACTGAAACTCATGGCATTATTGTTTACTGCCAGTACAACGGCGGGAATACGGGTTGAATAGGGTTGTTTGTGCTTCGGATCGATGGCAACTTCATCTCCGCCTGTAATCGCCTTGATACCAGAACCATCGCCCGCATAACGGGTTTGGTCTGGCAGGATAATCAGCGAATAACCGACAATCAACGCCCTTTCCCGTGGATTTTCCAGTGCGGCCATACTTGCGGAAACGGTATTGCCTTTACCTGCCAGCATGGAACAAATTTCGGCAAAGATACTTTTGCCACTACCTCCTGCTCCGGTGACTTCCAGAAAAAGTTGCCAGTCATAACGGTTCGCCAGCACCATAAACAGTGCTGCCAGCACTCTGTTTGTTTTATTTTCACAGTTGGCTGTTACCTGATTGAGCCAGCGCCAGAACTGTGGCGCGTGATCTTGCAGGGTTTCCCCCGAAACAGGAGAATTGAATTCAACGTCATTGGCAAGCAATAGCCAGTCATTTTTGCGGTGAGGCCGGAACTGACCGGCTTTCAAGTCAAACACGCCATTACTAAACCCGATTAAGTGGCGTTCTGGTGGTTGCATCATGGGAAGTTGTAATTTCAAAGCATCCACGGCAGAGCTGATACCATGTGGCGAGTATGGTAGTTTCTCTTCCATAAAAGCAGCCACCATTTCCCGCCTTAAATCACGGTCACTGACCGGACGCCAGATAATACCGTCATAGTGATGAACAGTTTCCGAAGCACCATCCAGTGCCAAATCACCGTTATAACGTGCCAACAATACTTCTCCGCGTTGGCTGGCTCCCATTTGGCATAATGTCAACTTAGATGACTCAGCATCATTGGACTGAATAGCTTCTTTTTTCTTGGTTAATGCTGGTTGATAAAGCTCCTGAGCAAAGGCTTGCTGTGCTATTTCCACACCGTGTTGCTGGCGATAATCGTCCCAATCAGCTTTTAATTCCGTAGGCGGTAGCGTTATCCAGCCGCTAATCGCTATAGCGGTATTCTCTGCTGCTATTTTGCCAACATTCTTTTTTAGCCTGCCATTTTTGTCTCGTTCTTCCGGTTCGTGCCAGTCGTTATCGGCGGCAATTATGATTCTGGAGTTTGGGTGCAGCTCTCTAACCTGCCCGGCAACAATCAATAGGTTACTTTCATCAATCGCTGCCAGTACCACACCTTTATGTAGTTGACTGACAGTTAAAGCTGTCGCGTAACCCTCGGTAATAATGAAAGTGTCTGGCACTCCGATAATTTCAAATACTGGGATAAAACTGCCTTTTTTCTGTGTACCTGCAACAAGGCGTTTTTCGCCGTTCGGCTTGATGGTCTGTGCGCCCGTGATTGTGCCATCCAGTGTCTGAGTCACCAGCAATAAAGAACCGTCTTTTAACAATCGCTGATTAGGGCATTGCAACCCCTTTTTCACCAGATATTGAGATTCACCCGTAACAGCAGCGGCAACCAGTGCCGTGATGCGTTCTGAGATCGGTTTAGCGCTATGAATCGGCGTTTGGGTTGGCTTGGGTTCTGGCAAAGGCAATGCCAACGCATCTGCAATAATTTTTGCAGCGTCAAAAATTGAGATCCGGTTGGTTTTAGCCACTAAATCCAATCCATCACCATAGTTCGGAGCGTCATACTGGCGGCAATGCCAGTTGCCGTGATGGTGATCGTCGATAAAGTGGAAACGGTCAGTGCCACCACAGACAGAGCAAGCGCCATGTTTACCCTTTTCGGGAATATCAATACCACAGGCAGGTAGCAGATTTTCCCAGTGATACATGGCGGATTTTTTTACTGTTTGGATAAAATCGAGTGGTTTTTGTTCGTCTGTTTTATCTGAATATGTAAATTTGGGGTGAGTTTGGGTATGCTGTGTATCAGCCATCATCGTTACTCCTATTAACGGTTGTTGGTTAGACGCCTCAGATGTGTTGCTGCACACTGGGGCGTTGTTTTTTATGTTACTTTTCTTAAAAAAATCGCTATATCTTTATGCCCTTTTGCCAAATTTCCCGATCAGCACATTTTCGCCTCGTTCCAGCATCTCCATATAATCGGCATACCATTGCAGCATTTCCCGGCGACCATCCAGATATTGCGCGTGGTTGTAAGTACCCCGGATGCTGTTTTTATCGACATGAGCAAGCTGTTTTTCAACCCATGCAGTGTTGAAGTCTTGATCGTGCAGGATGGTACTCATAGTATGGCGAAAGCCGTGGCCTGTCGCTCGTCCTGAATATCCCATACGTCGGATCATGGTATTGATTGCCATATCAGATATATGCTTTCTGTAATCTGTACGGCTTGGAAAAACATATTGATAACTGCCGCTGATAGGCTGAATTTGCTTCAATAAATCGATAACTTGCTCTGATAATGGCACTACATGAGTACGGCGCATTTTCATTTTTTCGGCTGGAATTGTCCAAACAGCCTTATCTAAATTAATTTCTGACCATTCAGCTTTGCGAAGTTCTCCCGGACGAACGCCGGTTAATATCAGCATTCGCAATGCCGTTCTGACTATCTGGCTACCCATATATTTATCAATGGAACGGAGAAATTCAGGTAATTCATCTACTGAAAGGTGAGCGTAGTGTTCGCGTTGATGAGGGATAAAAGCACTCGCTAAATCTGGAGCTGGGTTATATTCTGCCCTGCCAGTAATAATTGCATATGTCCAAACTTCACCACAGCGTTGGCGGACTTTCTTTAATTTATCGGTGACGCCTCTCTTTTCCATAATAGAAAGGAGGTCTAATAATTCGAGGGGTTTTATTTCAGCAATCGGGCGATGACCAATATAAGGGAAAACGTCTTTTTCGAATGCGTCCATCATATCTTCACGATAACCAACAGACCACCTGTCTTTTCTTCCCTCGTACTATTCACGCGCAATACTTTCAAAGGTATTACTGATTTCTCCCTGAGCCGCCAGTTTCTTTTGTTTTTTATCTTGGTTGGGATCAATACCTTCGGCTATCAGTTTTTTGGCTTCATCACGTTTTCTTCTGGCCTCTGCCAGAGTGATAAGTGGAAAAGTGCCAATGGAAAGTAATTTTTCTTTTCCTGCAATGCGGTATTTCAGTCGCCAGTATTTAGAACCGGTTGTCTTTACCAGCAGATATAAACCGCCGCCATCCGATAGCTTAAAATCTTTATCTTGGGGTTTTACTGTTTCAACTTGTCGGGCTGTTAGTTTCATATTTCTAGCATCCTTGCCCCCTCACAGTAATGGGGGTATTTTTTTAGGGGGTACAGAAAGTTACCCCTATATATACCCCCTGACTGGGGTACATTGCAATAGATGCCAGTAGACGTTGATAGAGTGTTATTTGGGGATTTTCGTTGATTTTATTGGGAAAAGTAGACTTTAAGAGATGCTGCTAGAAGTGTAACTGGCGGAGGAGGAGAGATTCGAACTCTCGGATGGTTTCCCATCGGCGGTTTTCAAGACCGCTGCCTTCAGCCGCTCGGCCACCCCTCCGCGATGTCGAGCACTATAAACATCACTGTTCCCAATGTAAAGTATTTATATGTTCAATTGATGTCAAATTGTTCACATCACTGTTTATTGGATCATTTATTCAGCATTTATGATGATCTTTCTTGGGAACAAAGGTGATTTTTGCTAAATTGCCGCCATCATTATAGATTGGTTAAAAAGTTATGTTGGTATTTGAAGGTCGTGAGATCGAAACTGATGCACAAGGTTATCTGAAAAACAGCAGTGACTGGAAAGAAGCTATGGCACCATTGCTTGCTGAGCAGGAAGATATCACTTTGACCGAACAACATTGGCAAGTGGTTCGTTTTGTGCGCGAATTTTATGAGGAGTTCAACACTTCTCCTGCTATCCGAATGTTAGTCAAAGCAATTTCACAGAAATATGGCGAAGAAAAAGGAAATAGTCGCTATCTTTATCGCTTATTTCCCAAAGGGCCAGCAAAACAAGCAACTAAAATTGCAGGTCTTCCAAAACCAGTAAAATGTATCTGAATCAGACATCCGTCTTTAATGGCGGATGCTGAAATCGTCCATTTCTTTCACCTCACAAAACTGCGATTGAAAATGTTCAATCTTTGACCCCGGAGGCCCTCCCTGCTCTAACCAATGGATTAATTTTTTGATTTGCCCCTCATTACCACAAGCAACTATTTTGACACTACCATCATTCATATTGCGAACATATCCCAACAGTTTATTCTGTTTTGCCCAGTGATATGTTTGATAACGAAAGCCAACTCCCTGTACTCGTCCATATACATAAATAGTGATACTTTGAGTAGTCATCTTTTGTCTCCCCACAAGCAAAATTGAAGAAATATCCCCAGTCACCTAATAGGACATGTTGCCGAAAGTGCGTTTCTTTTTCCTTGTGTAACCGTTCGAAATCTATTGGGTATAATAACTTTGGCATACTAAGACCACTTTTAGTATTGTATTTTATATACACAACAGCTAACCTGAATTATGAGATGGTGATCACATACCATCCTGAATGCAAGATTCCGGTTACCGGGTGTGCGCTTGAAATTTACCTTTTTGCCCTTATATAAGAGTGATTGCAAGGTTTCTCTGGAGGTGACTATGATGATCGCCAGCAAATTCGGTATCGGCCAGCAAGTTAGGCATAAGTTGCTAGGCTATTTGGGTGTTGTTGTAGATATTGATGCTGAATATTCTTTAGAACAACCGCAGGAAAATGATATTGCATCTAATGCTACTTTACGTTCAGCTCCGTGGTATCACGTTGTGATGGAAGGTGATGATGGGCAACCCGTTCACACCTATTTGGCAGAGGCACAATTGACTTACGAGATATCAGATGACCACCCAGAACATCCTTCTTTGGATGAGTTAGCTGAGTCTATCCGCAGCCAATTGTTAGCCCCAAGGTTAAGAAATTAAACAAATCTCTTCTCTTTACTGAAAATAATTTTAACAATTCTGGTAAAGAAAGGCGGTGAAACAAAAACGAACATCGCCTTCTTTATTTTTCCAATCCTAAACGGGGAATTTCAATTTTTGGGCAGCGATCCATGACAACGTTTAATCCCTTATTTTCTGCCAGTAATTTTGCTTCATCATTAATTACCCCTTTTTGTAGCCAAAGCACTTTTGCCCCAATAGTAATAGTTTCCTCAGCAACACCATAAGCAGCAGTTGCATTGCGGAATACTTCAACCATATCAACTGATTGTCCGATATCAGATAATTGCCCCACTACCATCTGTCCCAATAATGTTTTTCCCACTAATTTAGGGCTGACCGGAATAACGCAATATCCCTGATTGAGTAGATATTCCATGACTTTATAACTCGGCCGTTCCTGTTTCTCACTCGCCCCGACTAACGCGATGGTTTTGACCTTTTTCAGAATATTTTCTATGTACTGATCACTCATTTAATCCTCCTTTATGCCTTTCATTATCAACTCTCCCCTTTTTACAGAAAAAGTCGATATTCTTGTACCGGACTATCAAGGTTATCTGCATGAAAAATTAAAATAGTTTCAGCCATCAATAAGGATAGAGTCTGCCCTCTCCCGAAAACCTAAGGTTTACGCTGGATTGGAACACCCAATTGAGAGAGTTGGTGAATAAAGACCGATGGGTTCTTCGACTCCTGCATCAACCATACCTGTTTTTTTGCCCTTGTCAGTGCAACATACAAAAGGTAACTCTCTTCTGCATCAGAAAATTTTTCAGGTTGTGGCAATAACACCTGTTCTAATACAGAACCTTTCTCTGATACAGGAAAACCATCTCTACCTTGCCGTAATCCCAAGACAATTACGTAATCTGCCTGTTGTCCCTGGGATTCATGGATCGTCATGAATTTAATATTCAAATTCGGCCAACGGGTAGAAGATTTTTTCATTAGATCAGGCTTAAGGTGATGGTAACGAGCCAATAACAAGATGGTCTCTTCGTTAGTGACATAACCACTCATTTTGTTCAGTAATGCTTCCAGTTGCTCTTCCGGCAAGATTACAACTGATTTTTTATTCCCTTTTCTTAAATTATGAGTGGTTAGTTTACTGCATGAATGGCTCACTTGATGGGGATATTGCCGGATAAATCCATTAGCAATTTCACCAATGTGATCATTAAAACGATAAGTGGTATCCAAAATACACTCAGTAACCTCGTCAGAAATACTCTCATCAGAAATACTTTTACCGAAAACCTCTTCAGCAAAATAAAAAGTCGGGTTTGTATCATTAATTTGATAAATTCCCTGCCAATCATCTGCAACAGCAAATATATTACTTTGTTTATTCTGTACTCTCAGTGCTGCCAATAACCTGACGCTTAATGGAGAGATATTCTGAAAATCATCCAGCAAAATATGTTTCCACGGGCTAATGAAACGCCCTTTTCCCAGAACATTTATTGCCTGATAGATCAAACCAGAGAAATCCATCGTCCCTTCTGTCTTTAATGCTGATTTCCAGGCCTTCAGTAATGGTGCCATAAGACGTATGCGTTTTTGAAACAGGCCAGCATGTTCAGGCAAAGCCTGCTCAATCATCTCTTTCTGGCTGCCACCGTGCATTCTTATTAGCCCCAGCCAGTGTTCCAGACGACTGGATAAACAAGTCTGCACTTGTTTATCATGCCAGTATTCTCCATACGGTAATTGCCAGTCCAGCTCTTCTTCCAACCATTCTCGCCAACCTTTTGCCTGCGCTTTTTTTTCATTGCACTGTTTTTGCCATTCCCGAATGAGAAAATCACGGCGCTTTTGAGCATTAGTTTCTAATTCGCTGATTTTGGTAACATGATTACCGGCTTGCCGAATAATATTGAGTGCCAGTTCATGGAATGTTTGCGCTTTTATCTCTTTTGTTTCCAAACGTAACTGAATACGTTTATTTATCTCATCAGCCGACTGACGCTCGCAAGAGAGTAATAAAATCTGTTCAGGACGTGCCTGTTGGCGTAACAATAACCATCCAGCACGCGCAACTAAAACAGAGGTTTTCCCACTCCCAGCACTTCCCAAAACTAATATGGATTTTTCACCGTTAACTACGGCCCGGCACTGAGAATGATTAAATGACAAATTTTCTATGGACTGGAAAAACTCACCATATTGTTCCAACATGCGCTCAACCCACTGCTGGTTTATGAGCTTTAATTTTCTTTCTCCTTCATTCAACCAGTCCAAACAAATCTGATAGTTATCACAGCAATTCTCAAATTGTTTAACTCTTTGTAAGGGTAAAGGGAGGGATTGAAATGTTTCCTGGATTTGTTGCTGCAATAAAGACAAATCTGCTATTTTAATCCAACGGTTCAGTTGCCTGATTTCATCAATTTGATTTACCTGGGCAGCCAATACATCAGCACTGACATCACTCATATCAAGGCTCCATACCTGCCATTTTTTCAGTAAATAATGATAAAAATGCTGTGTTTGCTGCCATTCAGTCCCATGTAACCGGACAACTTTTCCTTCAGGTAATTCAAATTCCAGTTCCCCCCAGACAATCCCTCGCTTACACTGAACATTAATTAATTGATTAAATGGAATTAGGTACTGATGCTTGTCACCACTGACTTCAATGCCAGCATTAAGCAAACGCACCCGATTATATGGGTGCCGGGCAAGTCGTTGACCAATTTGTGTTGATTTTAGTTCCATTGTAATAGCACCGTACCTGAAAATTGTTGAGCGCCCCGCTCATATAAATGTTATTAGGAGTATTTTGTGCTAACGGTTTTTTCCAGCGCCCGCCATTTTCTGTATAACAATCACGTTCTCTATTATATTCGTATATTCATTGCGCTAACAGGAACAACTCTCGTTCCCTGGTTATTGCAGGAAGAACCCAAAATCACGTCCCATTCACTTTAGGCGTCGTTGCCCGCAGCATTAACAGATTTGGATGATCGCTTAGTCGGCCGTTTACGCAACCTTGTTATCACTTTAATCTCCTTCTTTGCTGCCTCTGTATCCATCACTCTGCTTTTTCCTTATCCCTGGCTTTTCTTTTTTGGTCTGGCAATCTCTACCTGTAGTTTTATCCTGCTCGGCGCTTTATTGATTGCTATTTATACCATGCTCGGTGCATCCATATTTCCTGTCTGGTATCAGCAACCTTTATTATTACTCACTGGTGTAATTTGGTATAACTTGCTGACATTGGCGGGGCATTTACTGTTTCCTATTCGCCCATTACAAGAAAATCTGGCCCGTTGTTACCACCAGCTTTCTGCATACCTTTACACCAAAACGAATCTGTTTGACCCCGATTCTGAAGCCGAAGAATATAAACAAGCTGTATTTGATGTTGTTATGGCTAACAGCACATTAGTTACAGCACTCAATCAGGCCAAAATAGCTTTATTAAGTCGTCTGAAAGGGGATCGAGGACAACAGGGAACCCGTAAGACTCTCCACTATTATTTTGTTATTCAGGATATCCATGAACGGGCCAGTTCATCCCACATTCAATATCAAAAGCTACGGGAAACGTTGCGTCACAGCGATATTCTATTTCGTTTCCAACGATTATTATCCATGCAAGCACACGCCTGTGAGCAAGTTTCACAATCCATTATCCTGCGTAAACAGTATCAGCATAGCTCACGTTTCAAGAATGCTTTCAACTATCTTGAAAACTCGCTGGAGAGATTAAAAAACAAGCAAATAGCTGACACTAAGATAAACATATTCAATAATTTACTGAATAACTTACGAGCAATTGATACTCAATTAGCAGGGCTCAGTTCTGACCAATATTTCATTTCCCCAGGGTTCTCTTACATTGATAAGCAAGGCAGTAATAAGCAAAGCAATAAGAATCAAAACCATGATAAACAAGAAGATACACAATTATCCGATGAAACCTTAACGGGTTGGCGTGATATTTGGTTTCGGCTCCGCAGCAATCTGACACCAAAATCAACCCTGTTCCGCCATGCTATTCGTATATCTGCTCTGCTATGTACTGGTTATGCGATTATTCAACTGTTTGATTTACAACGGGGCTATTGGATCTTGCTGACCAGCCTATTTGTTTGCCAACCTAACTATAGTGCAACCCTCCGTCGTCTTGCTTTCCGTGTTATTGGCACGCTGGCAGGCATTTTGATTGGGTTACCCATTCTCTACCTTGTGCCTTCTATTGAAGGACAACTATTTTTGATCGTGATTTCAGGTGTGACTTAATGGCGCAATCTGTCATGTTGAATTTGTATTACAACAGAACAGAATCGATAATGAGCCTCTTCAGGATATTTCAGAGCATTTGATCAAAAGAAGTAATCAGCTGACCTCTGATAACAATAAAGTCCAACTTGTATTACAGCAGGTGGGGTTATTGATTGAATTATTACCGGAAATTGTTACATTAAAAAAACAAATTAATAAACAGGAAAAATATTAAATGGTAGAGTTATTTATTCAATTGTTACGCCTTTGTTTAACAAACATAAAACGAATCCTGTCTCAGCCAAGGCAGCTTTCGTAAGATTTCAAACCGCCACCATGCTCGAACAGCGTACTTCACAATGTGATAATGACCTGTTTTTATTTGTGAATATTCCTTCATGAGGCAATGATATGTTACAAAATAATCCATATATCATTTTTGATGCTGACCCATTTTGTTTTGGCCCTATATCCACCACACTTAATATAGTAGAACAATTAAGAACCAGAAAAAGATTAAGATCAGGAACTAAAATCATTTTATTAGGCACTCTTACCTCCACACAATTGAGCCATAAATCCAACCTTTTTGATCAAATTTATGAGTGCGATACGACTTCTTGTACTGCTCTCTCCCACTATACTGAAATCATTGCAGGAGCCAAACTGTATATCACCAATACTAATCCAAACTCAATTAATTTTGTTTCTAATTTAGGAACACCTATTATCTATATTGATACTTTATTTTGGATGTGGGATTCGCTACCTGTTGATCTACGCCATATAGAGAAAACATTTATTCAAAATTTCCATGGAGTGGAGTTTAAAATCGCAAAGTTTCATAGTAAGCTGGGAAATTATCAGGTAGTTCCTCCCATTATTCATAGCTCTGTGTACCAATATATGATGGATCCCTCCGAATCTGACGGCATCCTAATCACACTAGGCGGTATTGATACTGTTTATGCTGACACCTCTGACTTCTATTTCCATTTTCTTCAAGATTTACTGACTATTTCCAATCTAAATCAGGAGCCCAATATCACTATTGCCGGTGGTGGAAATACTATTAACAAACTGGCAAATTTATTCGCCAAAACACATCCGCATATTAAAATTAGCTGCCTTGAACGGCAGGATTTTCTGCAAAGACTACATCATGCCCGTAAGGTTTTGGCAAACCCTGGGTTAACAACTTTTTATGAATGCACAATACTTAATAAAGATGTCTTTTTTTTGCCTCCACAGAACTATAGCCAGCAGTTGCAATTAGAGATTTATCTTAAAAATTATTACTCAAATGAATACGGCTTTTTATGGAGTCGTGAATATGGTTATCCTGATATTCCAGCCGATATACCTGAAAAAGAAGGAATACGATTAATACAAGAGTGTCAAAATTTATTCATAAGTAATTCAAAGGAACGACAACGATCCATAGATATGATCAATATTTTCTTAAAAAAAGAAAAATCAAAAACAAATTTTAATAATGAATGTTTTAAAAATAATGAAAATAATATTATCGCCAATTATATTGAAAATAGAATTTAAAAAATCGAAGCCATTCCGTCGACAAATCAGATCCAGTACCTCTGATCGATTGGTCCTGCGAGTGATTTCTTTCAGAGATTTACCTGCGTTTTGGCAGTGGTTTTCTCTGCCCATTACGAACTACACTATCAGAGGATTGAGTCATTTTCTTCCCCAACAACATCGGCAGGGAAAAACCTCAGCGAGTGCCGGATGCACTTTAAAAAAACTGCCATGTACACTTGTAACAACAACTTCAGTATCTGATTGAACGATCATATCCTCTTTTTCTTCATTGTTATTTATCATATTTCACCTATAAATAATGAGTTTAATTGATGCAGTTTTCCCGAAAGAAAATGTACTTATTAGGCGAATCCAAGCGTGATACTTATTATCATAATGAAAACCATCACATTAATAATAAAAAATCATCTCCCTATTTTATGGGAATTAGTCCAAATTCACTCCATGATGCTCAAAACATATATAAAATTACACTTTGAGCAATCATAAAATCCAAATATCAAAAACAGGCAATGACATAAATTGTGTGTTTTACTATTCCGATTTAATTTTACTGGTGCGTACTTAAACTTTTACTTATTTTCTACACACTCTTATTTCGCTCATTCCTCTCTCTGTTCCAGGGAAGAATTTTATCCCTCCGCATTAAAATCTATTATAGATAAATGAAAACTCTTCCCATATGATTCTCATCAGGCCAATTGGAGTTCTTTCTATTATACTTCTATCATAAATTATGTATTTATAACTTAATAATTTTATTATAAACATTTGTATGAATTATTATGTCAGATTAATTAAATTCATAAAATCTACTTAATATAATAAATATTAGTAAATTTACTCACTTTACAGTCAAGTACGGAAAAACAGGAAATTTAATCATGAACATTAAAAAGTCATTATTTTTAGTGGGATTGACAGCTTTATATACAATCCCATTATCTGCTAATGCTGAAACCCACAGTCGCCATGGATATATAGAGAACCCTCCAAGTAGGGCTCTTCTATGTAAAAAAGGTATCAATAAAAATTGTGGGCCTGTCATGTATGAACCCCAATCTGTTGAAGGTCCTAAGGGCTTTCCTGAAGCTGGGCCTCCTGATGGTCAAATTGCCAGTGCAGGCGTTGGACAGTTTAAACAACTCAATGAACAAAGTGAAAATCGTTGGCATCATGTCCCTATCAACAAAGGCCAAAATGTATTTAAATGGCATTTAACTGCACAACATAGTACAACTTCATGGCAGTTCTTTATTACTAAACCTAATTGGGATCCTAATAAGCCTCTTACTCGTGCACAATTTGATCTCACTCCTTTCTGTTCGCAAGAGGATAATGGAAAACGACCATCACAAGAAGTTAATATAACATGTGAAGTACCAAAGCGCTCAGGATACCATGTTATTCTTGGCGTTTGGACAATCGCTGATACAGTTAATGCTTTCTATCAAGTTATTGATACTGATATAAAATAATATTGGCAAATAGTAATTATGTGCTGGTATATCACCAGCACATACTAGTGACTGGCGTGAGTATCAGGTTAGTTCATTGATAAATTATGTTGGTTAATAAAATGGCATATTGCAAAGTCCACATCGCTATTTATCTCGTCTGGCATTCTTGGTAATAAACTCACGACAAAAACATTTCTTGTTCAGATTTTCTACGAGCAAGTAAGGCTGGTAGTTGATTCCCGTCAACTTTATCCCATTTCAGAAATTCCTGTGCAGCTTCTTGATAATTACCATGATTCAATTTTTTCAGTAATGTCGAGTGAATAAAGTTTCCAATTCCCACGTTAAAAATAAGCGAACATAGCGCATCAAATTGCCCTTGTGTTAAAGGTACTTTAACAAATTGTCGTAATACAGCATAAATAGGATTTAAATCTTCACGCAAAAATGCCTCAGCTTGTTGTTTTGTGATCACTTGTCCGGGCACTACTCCTTTTGTGTGTCCATAACCAATTGTCCAAGGCTCAGCCCCAGTAGCAGGATCAGGGTATGCTTTTAGTCTCAAACCCTCATGACTTTTTATCTTATTGATGCCATTTTCACTTATTTCCATAAGCTATCTCCAATAGTCTGGCTTATCATCAGGTTAAGATCCACCCTATGGATAAAGTATAGACAGCAAAAAAATTCCTACGGTCATATCACAATATGAACAATAAAAAACAACAAGATAGATTGAATACTTCTTTCTAAATTAATAAAAAATTATTTATTTTCAAATGATTAAATTAAATTGCAGAAAAATTTTAAATTTTAAAAAAAAATTTAATAAATACCTTGACTCTTTTCATTTTGAGCATAAAATGCTTCACAGACTCTAGATTTTCGTGAAGTAAATCACAATTTGTCATTCTCAAGGGAAATCATCATGCAATCTGTAAAATCTTTCCTCTCTAATGTACATTGTGTCGTCATTCGTTTGTCAACAAAACGATTTATATAAAAACTGTGTTAACACAGAGAAAGCAAGCCAGTTCAAACACAATAACTGGCTTTTTTATTAACCTCGTTTGGATACTATTCAATTGTGCAGAACTTTTCATTATTTGGCACTCCCCAAATAATCTGATCTATACAACAATAAATGAATATATTCCTTTAAGAGATATAATTGTTAAGCGGACTCAGATCAGTCTAATTAATATAGAATAAAAGTAATTAGTTGATAGACTTGATAACCTCTTTTGAGGAAAGATTATAATATAAATCTTCTTGATATTGCTTATGACTGTTTGACACAATATTCCAAAGATAAGATATAAGCACCTTTTATACCAGGAATACTTATTTTGGAAATAAAAAATTCATTTTTACCTGGCCTAAAATACCCCAATCCATGACCTTTTCCACCATATATTAAGGTATTCTCGCCTATCTCAGAAAGTTCTTTGTTATTTAATATCCCAAATTGGGTTATAGGCATTAATTTAGGGCTAACAAAGACTTCTGGTTTTATTTCATGAATAGTAAAGCTTGCATTTTTATAGGAAACTCTGACAGTATCCTGATTAGTTTGAAAGAAATACATCCCATCATTTTTGACAGTGGCATTATTTAATTCTTTATTTATCCTACACAAATATTCACCATCATGAGGTGATTTTGCTTCCGCAATATTACATATCATCGCTACTCCCCCCATCGCCACAACGATGACAGCCAACAGTCTCCCCATTTTAAGCTCCTGACAATTTTTGTACTGAACAGCCCTTGTAACGAATAGTAAAAAACAGATAAAACAAGCTTATATAATTAATCAAATATAAGTTCCCTAAAGGGAATTATTCAGATTAGATGAACATTCATCAAAGAGCAAGGTAGAAACCGAATAATCAGAAAAATATAACAGACTAAAAACAAATAATTTTTTTCAAGAAAACCGAGAAAGAAACAAAATGGTGAAATTATCTCCCTGTCTATTGAAATTAGACATTAAATTAAAACAACCAATCAAAAAACCCAATAATACAATTAATTATCTTTCATAAAATATTCCAACTTCCACTTTTAAACAATAAAATACAGCAATATATGTGATTCAGGTAGAAAATTTTACTTGAGATAAATCTTATCTTACAAATCGCTATGTTTTTTAGTAAAAATATTAAACTTATCGAGATTCCATAATCTAAATGGAAATTTTATCATCTTGAATATCACTATTCAGTTTAATTTCCTACAAAAAATGTAACTTTTCTCAATTAATAAATGCCAACAAAAAAGATCCCCTGATATTACACTGCAAAACACTTATCCTCTCCATCTTCCAAGTTGTCGCTTTACTGGCTTCACTACTCTTTACCGCTCTTCCTCGGTCATATAATTATCTATATTCCTTCAGAGCCATTCCTTTGCCATTACGCTGCACCTTAAAACCCATCAAGAATGTGTTTAATACAAGGTAATTATCAGGGTGTTAATTATAGTTATTATTTATATTTTAGCTGATTAGATATAGTCTTACTCCTCAGCATGATGACATAAGTGATTATACCTTATGGAAATATTTCTCAACTAGAGCATATATAATTGCGATAGTTTCTATATCTGGGATCCCGTCATAGTTTGATTGACGGAAGTGCATTTGAAATGCTTTAACCAAGCCTTGATATCCATCGTTTTCATTTGCACCAGAAATATCATAACCATACTGGCTGAATTTCTTTAAAATCTTATCTTTATCAGGAAAAGATTGCTCAAACTCTTCAATATATTTTTGTTTAGTCTCTTCGTCGTACCATGCACCAACCCCTGCTTCATATAATTCTTTCCAGGGAAAAGCAGGGCCTGGATCACTTTTCCTACCCACAGCAATATCAGAATGCCCGATAACGTGAGTTGGAGTAATATCTGGATATCGTTGTAGTATATTAATTGCCAACTCTTTAATTGCATTAACCTGATCCGGATGATACGGAGGGAAGGTCATGACCCCGCAATCATCACTGGCTTCATTAACAACTTCAATACCAATAGCTGTATCATTCAAATTGTTTCGGCCTGACCAAATACTGATTCCCGCATGCCAGGCTCTTTCAATTTCATCAACCAAATTAAATATACGTACTCCCTTGAACCCTGCTTCCTTATATGTTTGATCATCTGGGTTAGGTACTAAATAATGCACACTAACTGATTCTCCTGTTAATGCCTCAATAGATTTCTCGAAATTTAAAGCAGTATAATGCATCACTAAAAATCGAGGACGTCGGTTAAAACCTTTAATTGAACGGTACGAATTATAATCAATTTTATACATAGTTATGCTCCTTACATTTTTCTTAGCTTATAGATTATATTGAGTAAATTATATTTATCTTTTATTTCCCAGAATTTCTATAAATAGTTATTTGAAATCTATAACATACTTATATTCAGTCAATATTTACTGAAATAGCTAAAATCGCTTTTCTGATATATACAACAGGGGATTCAAAAGGTAATACAATAGCAAATGGATGAACCCAAAGGCATATAGATAATTATATACTTGATACCAGATCAGATAGGAAGAATCAATAAATAAGCAGATTAAATTAAAATTATGAAAAAATTGATGATCGGTGTATGTAACCACACAATTTTTTCTTGTTAAATCAGAAAGATAAAAAAATAAGTGAACATATCAACTTATGACTCTGATATGTTCACAATTAAAGGCAAGCTTGATATTGCAAGACAGAAAGGATTATTAATCCTTTCTGTTAGGATAACAATTGTCATCATCAACGATGAAAAAACTACAGCTCAATTTCGATATCAGAAAGGGGATAGCAGCTGCAAGGTAAGATTTCACCATCATTAACAAATGCTAACGGCTTACAAGGATACCCTACCTTCCCTTTCACTAGCCTTACCCGGCAGGAACCACAATACCCCTCACGGCATTGATATTCAGTCTGTACTTTACCTTGTTCTAAAGCTTCCAACAGGTTACTGTGCAAACTGGAAGAATAATAGAAAGATAATCCCTGCCCGGAAGGCAGGGTAACTTTGTAATCAGCCATATCAGAGTTCGAAACCGCTGAGATCCTCAGTATTGACTTCCGAATCAATCTGACCGACCAAGTAAGAGCTGACTTCGACTTCCTGTGGAGCCACCTGAACATTATCAGAAACCAACCACGAATTAATCCAAGGAATTGGATTAGAGCGTGTTTCAAATGGCAACTTCAAGCCCACCGCCTGCATACGAATATTGGTAATATATTCAACATACTGGCACAAAATATCTTTGTTCAGACCAATCATGGAACCATCTTTGAAAAGATAATCCGCCCACTCTTTCTCTTGCTCTGCCGCCTGTACAAACAGGTCATAACATTGCTGTTCACATTCTTGGGCAATTTCTGCCATTTCAGGATCATCCTGACCAGAACGCAGCAAGTTCAACATGTGCTGAGTACCTGTCAAATGCAAAGCTTCATCACGGGCGATTAATTTGATTATCTTCGCATTTCCTTCCATCAATTCACGTTCAGCAAAGGCAAATGAACATGCAAAGCTGACATAGAAACGAATTGCTTCCAGTGCATTAACACTCATCAAACATAAATAAAGCTGCTTTTTCAGTGCACGCAGACTAACTGTTATTTCTTGACCAGCAACGCTGTATGTACCTTCACCTAACTGGTGGTAATAGTTGGTCATTTCGATCAAATCGTCGTAATACTTCGAAATGTCTTTCGCACGCTTCAAGATCTGCTCATTTGCCACTATATCGTCAAATATAACCGCAGGATCATTAACGATATTACGGATAATATGCGTATAAGAGCGCGAATGGATTGTCTCTGAAAATGACCATGTTTCAACCCACGTTTCTAATTCAGGAATCGAAATTAATGGTAGAAATGCTACATTCGGACTACGTCCTTGAATAGAATCCAGTAATGTCTGGTATTTTAGGTTACTGATAAAAATATGCTTTTCATGATCTGGTAACCCATTAAAGTCAATGCGATCACGGGAAACATCAACTTCTTCTGGACGCCAGAAAAACGAGAGCTGTTTTTCGATCAATTTTTCGAAAATAGGATATTTTTGCTGATCATAACGCGCTACGTTCACAGATTGGCCGAAAAACATCGGCTCCTGCAATTGATCATTTTTTACTTGTGAAAAAGTGGTATAAGACATAGTTTCCTCAAATCAAATTTTACACGCGCCGCCTTCACAATCGGAATCAACAGATTCAACAACCTCTTCCAGATCATCCTGAACATCTTCCGCACCATCACGGGTGTTGTGGTAATACAGTGTCTTCACACCATATTTATAAGCGAGCAGTAAATCTTTCAGCAATTGGTTCATCGGAACTTTGCCATTAGGGAAACGCGCCGGATCATAATTAGTATTGGCAGAAATTGATTGATCGATAAATTTTTGCATAATTCCCACCAATTGCAGATAACCATCAATGCCAGGCATTTGCCACAGCAATTCATAAGACCTTTTCAGGCGATCATATTCCGGTACAACCTGGCGCAAGATACCGTCTTTTGATGCCTTAACACTGACGTAACCTCGCGGTGGCTCAATGCCATTGGTCGCATTGGAAATCTGCGAGGATGTTTCTGAAGGCATCAGTGCTGATAAAGTCGAGTTACGCAGACCATATTGCAAAATATCGCTACGTAGTGCTTCCCAATCCATATGCAACGGTTCGCTGGTTAATGCATCCAGTGATTTTTTATACGTATCAATCGGCAGGATGCCCTGCGAATAAGTGGTTTCACCAAACCATGGACATGCTCCCTGCTCTTTAGCCAGCTTATTAGAGGCTTTCAGCAAATAGTACTGAATGGCTTCAAATGTTTTGTGAGTCAGGTTATTGGCACTACCGTCAGAATAACGAACACCGTTTTTCGCCAGATAGTAAGCGAAGTTAATTACGCCAATGCCTAGTGTACGACGCCCCATTGAACCCTGCTTGGCAGCAACAATCGGATAGTCCTGATAATCCAGCAGAGAGTCCAGTGCGCGGACAGCCAAATCTGCCAGTTCTTCCAACTCATCCAGATTTTTAATAACCCCAAGGTTGAAAGCAGACAACGTACACAGCGCAATTTCGCCGTTTTCATCGTTAATATCGTTCAATGGCTTGGTTGGCAGTGCAATTTCCAGACACAGATTAGATTGGCGAACAGGTGCAATAACCGGATCAAACGGGCTATGTGTATTACAATGGTCAACGTTTTGGATATAAATACGTCCGGTTGAAGCACGTTCCTGCATCATCAAAGAGAACAGATCTACTGCCTTGATGCGCTGTTTACGAATATCGTTGTCATTTTCATACAGAGTATACAGACGCTCAAATTCATCCTGATCAGCAAAGAAAGCGTCATACAAACCAGGCACATCAGATGGGCTGAACAAAGAAATTTCTTGCCCTTTGATCAAACGTTCATACATGAGTTTGTTGATCTGTACACCATAATCCATATGGCGAACACGATTACCTTCAACACCACGGTTGTTCTTCAGTACCAACAGGCTTTCTACTTCCAGGTGCCACAGTGGATAGAACAACGTCGCAGCACCACCACGCACCCCCCCCTGAGAGCAGGATTTCACTGCTGTCTGGAAATGCTTATAAAATGGAATACAACCAGTATGGAAAGCTTCACCACCACGGATTGGACTACCCACTGCGCGAATACGGCCAGCATTTACACCAATACCTGCACGTTGGGAAACATATTTGACAATCGCACTGGATGTTGCATTGATAGAATCAAGGCTATCGCCACATTCAATCAGAACACAGGAACTGAATTGACGGGTTGGTGTGCGAACCCCGGCCATGATTGGTGTTGGCAACGAAATTTTAAAAGTAGAAACCGCATCATAGAAACGGCGAATGTAATCCAGGCGCGTTTCTTTCGGATAAGTGGAAAACAGACATGCCGCAACCAAAATGTACAGAAACTGAGCGCTTTCATAAAGTTCGCCAGTTACACGGTTCTGTACCAGATATTTTCCTTCAAGCTGTTTAACCGCTGCATAAGAAAAATTCATATCACGCAGATGGTCAATAAAACTGTCCATTTGCTTGAATTCTTCTTTAGAGTAGTCTGCAAGCAAATGTTTGTCGTATTTACCTAATTCGACCATACGTGCAACATGGTCATATAACGCAGGCGGTTCAAACTGACCGTAAGCCTTTTTGCGCAGGTTAAAGATGGCTAAACGAGCGGCCAGATACTGATAATCCGGAGCATCACTTGAAATCAAGTCAGCCGCTGCTTTGATCATGGTCTCATGGATATCAGATGTTTTAATGCCATCATAAAATTGAATTTGAGAACGCAGTTCTACTTGTGACACTGAGACATTTTTCAGACCTTCAGCAGCCCAGGTAACAACCCGGTGAATTTTATCAAGATCAATTTGTTCTTTATGTCCATCACGCTTGGTTACTAGCAGACTCTGGTTCATGAGGAAATACACCTTCTCTTTTCGTATTTCGCCTATAATTGCCTTTCCTGACCATTGACGGCACGATGCCCCCAAGATGACTGAAAATCAGTTGGGAACTAGTAGTAGTGAAACGTCCAGAAACACAATATATAGGGGGTGAATAAAACTGTAATAACAAGATAATGTTAATTTCGCGTTTTATCAAGTGTACAAGATCAGGAAGTTTTGTGGATAACTTGAGGATTAATTTTGCCGAAAAGCCGATAACCTGCGTAGTTACTTGATGTTACTTTCGCAAACCTATCGGCGAAAACCTAAAAATAAAATCTTAAAAATAAGATCTATTTGTTGCTTTATTAATCCTTTAATTGCTTCTGTTAGGCTGATCGGGTATGAAGCATGTAGTTCACATCCACATTGTGTCCAAGTCGGAATTTATCTGTTAACGGATTGTAATGTAAACCGATAATATGTTGATCTTTCAGTGAGGTTTTATCCAGCCAGCCAATCAGCTCTGAAGGGCGAATAAATTTTTTCGCATCGTGTGTCCCTTTTGGCACCATGTTTAAAATATATTCTGCACCGATGACAGCGATTAACCATGCTTTTCGATTGCGATTAATAGTTGAAAAAAAGACATGACCACCAGGCTTAACTAATTTGGCGCACGCACGAATGACGGATTCTGGATCCGGTACATGTTCAAGCATTTCCATGCAGGTTACTACATCATAGGAATGTGGATGTTGCTCAGCATGGCTTTCTACCGTTTCCTGCACATATTTAACTGATATACCAGATTCCAACGCATGCAGCCGGGCAACTTGTAGTGGCTCAAAACCCATGTCCAAACCGGTCACATCCGCCCCTTCACAAGCCATACTTTCTGATAGGATCCCACCACCACATCCAACATCTAATACTTTCTTATTGAAAAGACCCTCAGCCCGTTGCAGGATGTAGTTTAAACGCAATGGATTAATGCGATGCAATGGTTTGAATTCACCTTCAAGATCCCACCATCGGGAAGCAACGGCTTCAAATTTTTCGATTTCCTGTTGATCCACATTGGTGTGTGATTGAATAAGTGAATCGGGGGTTTTAGCGTTCATCAGTAATATCGCTCCTAGAGGCTGTTTCACAGAAAACTGGTTCACAGATAACTGATTCACAGAAAATGTAACAGTATTATGGGGATGTGTGATAAGAAAATATTATACACATCTTAATCTTGAAATACCCGCATCTGGTTTTTATAAAACCGTCAATTTGTGGTATAATTCTAAGCCTTTGAATTCGGAGTATGAGGGACAGTGGCTCCATGAGCGACATTGCCAGAGAAATCACCCCGGTCAATATCGAAGAAGAGCTGAAAAGCTCATATCTGGATTATGCGATGTCCGTTATTGTTGGACGTGCACTGCCAGATGTTCGAGATGGACTAAAGCCAGTACATCGCCGTGTACTTTTTGCGATGAATGTATTGGGAAATGATTGGAATAAACCCTATAAAAAATCTGCCCGCGTTGTTGGGGATGTGATTGGTAAATACCATCCACATGGTGACACCGCTGTTTATGACACGATTGTACGTCTGGCACAGCCATTCTCCATGCGTTACATGCTGGTTGACGGCCAGGGGAACTTCGGGTCAGTCGATGGCGATTCTGCGGCTGCAATGCGTTATACCGAAGTACGCATGGCAAAAGTAGCCCATGAATTGCTGGCGGACTTAGAAAAAGAAACTGTCGATTTTGTGCCTAACTATGATGGTACAGAGCAAATTCCCGATGTAATGCCAACCCGTATTCCTAACTTACTGGTGAACGGTTCATCAGGGATAGCGGTCGGCATGGCGACTAACATCCCACCTCATAATATATCTGAGGTGATTGATGGCTGTCTGGCCTATATTGATGATGAAAACATCAGTATTGAAGGCCTAATGGAATATATCCCGGGGCCTGATTTCCCAACAGCGGCCATTATTAATGGGCGTCGCGGTATTCAGGAGGCTTATCGTACTGGCCGCGGTAAAATTTATATCCGTGCCCGTGCAGAAATCGAGACTGACGAAAAAAAGGGCCGTGAAACCATTATCGTCAGTGAAATCCCTTATCAAGTAAATAAAGCGCGCCTGATCGAGAAAATTGCTGAATTGGTGAAGGAAAAGCGTATTGAAGGGATCAGTGCATTACGTGACGAATCCGATAAAGATGGTATGCGTATCGTTATCGAAGTGAAACGCGATGCTGTTGGTGAGGTTGTCCTGAATAACTTATATTCACTCACCCAGTTGCAGGTTTCATTCGGTATCAATATGGTTGCTCTACATCAAGGGCAACCTAAGCTACTTAACCTGAAGGATATTCTTTCTGCATTTGTCAGCCACCGCCGTGAAGTTGTCACTCGCAGAACAATTTTTGAACTGCGTAAAGCTCGTGACCGCGCTCATATCCTTGAGGCACTAGCTATTGCACTGGCGAATATCGATCCTGTGATCGAACTGATCCGCCAGGCTCCAACACCTGCTGAAGCTAAAGCAAGCCTCATTTCTCAAGCATGGGAATTAGGCAATGTTGCAGCAATGCTGGCACAGGCTGGTAATAATGCTGCACGCCCTGAATGGCTGGAACCAGAATTTGGTATTCGTGACGGTAAGTATTACCTGACCGAGCAGCAAGCACAGGCCATTTTGGATCTGCGTTTACAGAAATTAACAGGGCTGGAGCATGAAAAACTGCTCGACGAATATCGTGAACTGTTGAAAGTCATTGCTGAACTGATGTTCATTCTGGAAAGCCCGGAACGCTTGCTGGAAGTCATTCGGGAAGAGTTACTTGCTATCAAAGAACAGTACAATGATAAACGTCGTACTGAATTGACTGAAAATTCCGCAGATATCAATATTGAAGACCTGATCAATCAGGAAGATATTGTGGTAACACTATCCCATCAAGGTTACGTGAAATACCAACCTTTGTCTGATTACGAAGCACAACGCCGTGGCGGTAAAGGTAAATCAGCAGCACGTATCAAAGAAGAAGATTTCATTGAACGTCTGTTGGTAGCCAATACCCACGACACTATTCTTTGCTTCTCCAACAAAGGTCAGATGTACTGGCTGAAAGTTTATCAATTGCCAGAAGCGAGTCGTGGTGCCCGTGGCCGACCTATAGTTAACCTGCTGCCATTGGAACAAGACGAACGTATTACGGCCATTCTGCCTGTTCGTGAATATGAAGAAGGATTGAACATATTCATGGCGACAGCAAGTGGGGTCGTTAAGAAGACGAAACTCAGCGAGTTCAGTCGTCCGCGTAGTGCCGGTATCATTGCAGTTAACCTGAATGAAGGAGATGAACTGATCGGCGTTGACCTCACTGATGGCAGCAACGAAGTTATGCTATTCTCTGCACAGGGTAAAGTCGTCCGCTTCCTTGAAGAGGAAGAAGAGACACTGGAAGATGGTACAGTTCGCGTGAAAGGCGTCCGCGCTATGGGGCGTACTGCGACCGGAGTCCGTGGTATCAAACTGGCGGAAGGAGATAAAGTTGTTTCCTTGATCATTCCTCGTGGAGAAGGTCAAATCCTGACAGTCACTGAAAATGGTTATGGAAAACGTACTGCCCAGAAAGAATACCCAACGAAGTCTCGTGCAACCCAAGGCGTTATCTCCATCAAAGTCAGTGAACGTAACGGCAACGTGATTGGTGCAATTCAGGTTGAACCAACTGACCAGATCATGATGATTACTGATGCGGGAACATTGGTTCGTACCCGTGTTTCTGAAGTCAGTACTGTCGGACGTAATACCCAAGGTGTCACCTTGATCCGCACAGCAGATGATGAAAAAGTTGTGGGTTTGCAGCGTGTTGCTGAACCTGATGATGAAGAGGATGGCAATACAGCAGCCTCTTCCGCCGATGAAGGAAGTAATGAATCAGAAGGTCAGGAATAATATCCGTCTTTTCCTGATTCATCCATAAAATTATACTTAATGAATTTCGGATTGCAGCTAATAAAGCTGCAAATCTGAAAAACCCACAAAGTATTAAAAAAGCAGGCATTAAAATGCCTGCTTTTTTGTGCCATTTTTTTCAAAGAATGCCAGGTACAAAATGCTGCTTTGTATTCCCTGCTACACTAGTATATGCTGTTAACAGTTATTATTAATCACATTTTTTATCAGGCGACCTCTTGAGATATCTATCTTCATTCCGAACATCACTAAAGATATCCCGCTACCTTTTTCGGGTGCTTGGTTTTATGTTATGGGCATTAGGTGCCTTATTAACCAGTTTTTATCTGGCAAATCTTTTTAATAAAGCGAGATCAGACATCCGTCAAGAATATAATTCTGACTACGATATAATGTTCTCTTATGTGCGAGAAACTACTAATACCTTACACGACCTTCAATATATGGTAGAGAAATATTTATCACAAGAGAATAAAAAAACTCTGACTATTAACCCGCCATATAATAACTCACAATTTTTGTATACTCCTCTGAATATGAATTCAAATTGTGAACTATTACGTAATGAACCTTATAATTATTTACATGCCTTAAATAATCTCATCTTTTTCTGGAAAGATAATGTTGTAATGCCACAGGGAGTAAACCAAATTTTTTTGGCTGATGTCCAAAGCATGTGTATGGTGAATTTTCCAATTCGTGGTGCAATAACAGAGCCTGATACGCTGAAAAAGATGGTCTATGAAAATTACCGCCAGTTAGTATTCGTGCAGCAACAAGGAAAAGAACAGAATATCTATTGGCTTGCGGTGGGTACAACTCCAGACAGTGGTAGCTTTTATATTCTTTCCCCTATTTATAACAATGGAAAAATGGTCGCAATAATAGGTGTCGAACAACCTATCAGGCTGGAAAATTTTTTACAAAGACCTAATACAGATGCAACGCTAACGTTACTTAATCAGCATAATAAGCCTGTGTTACATTATCCGTTAAGAAATGATAATAAGTCTTATCCCGTAGGTTATAATATACAGATCCCTTACTTTGGCTATAATGAAGATTATAGTCACTTAGTGTTAAAGAGGCGTTTGGCTCCATCATCATTCAGTGTTATATATGCCTTGCCTCTAAAAAATATTTTTGATGGATTCAAGTTAAAAATCATTAACAGTCTCGTCTTAAATATTATCTCTGCAATTTTGATCATTTCTTTCGTTTGGCTGTTCGAACGTAAAATGTTTTCCCCTGCTGAAAATAATGCTTTCCGCCTTGAAGAACATGAACAATTCAATCATAAAATCGTTGCCTCTGCTCCTGTTGGCATTAGCATTTTACGGATCAGTGATGGTGCTAATATACTGAGTAATGAACTTGCACATAACTATACTCGAATGCTAACGTTCGAAGATCAAAAACGTATCATCGATATCATTTGTGATAAAACCAGCAGCTATATTGATATTGTTACTAGTAATAATAATCATCTACAAATTAGCTTCGTACATTCACGTTATCGCAATGAGGAAGTGGCAATCTGCGTTCTGGTTGATATTAGTACCCGGGCTAAAATGGAGAAATCATTACAAGATATGGCTTCAGCCGCAGAACAAGCCAACCAGGCGAAATCAATGTTTCTGGCAACCGTTAGCCATGAGTTGAGGACACCACTATATGGCATCATTGGAAATCTGGAATTATTGCAATCTTACCCATTAGAATCAGAAGCTGCGCGGTTATTATCAACAATGAATAACTCCTCATCGCTATTATTGAAAATCATTAGCGATATTCTCGATTTTTCCAAAATAGAATCTAACCAACTTAAAATTGATGTTAAACAATTTAGCTGTAAAGAAGTCATATCGCATGTAATTTCAAACTATCTTCCTCTTATAACGAAAAAAAACCTGGGATTCTACTGTTACATCAACCCAGATGTTCCTGACTATATGAATAACGACCCGGTAAGATTACAACAAATTATTTCTAATCTGCTAAATAATGCCATTAAATTTACAGAAATTGGCTGTATTGTCATATCCATTACGGTGAGACATGACTACCTGTATATCAGCATTAAAGATACAGGATTAGGAATCGAGCATAAATTACAAACGCAGTTGTTCGAACCATTTTTTCAGACCAGTGCCAATAAAGAGAATGCATCACAAGGTACAGGGCTAGGTTTAGCGATTTGTGAAAAACTAATCAACCTGATGGATGGTGATATTGAGTTTGTATCACAACAATATGTTGGTAGCATTTTTTCTATCCGGCTTCCTTTATATAATGCAAAATACGATAAGGAAAAACATCGCGCTAACACGTTTTCTCCGAACCATACTCAACAGAAAATTATATTAGCTGTTCGTAATGATTATTTAGAAGAATATCTATATAATCTTTTGACAAAAGCACATTTTCAAATTACTTCATATAATGAGAGTCAAATCGACGGTACTGAATTGTTAGTCAGTGACCAGCCTATTGAACTGGATATTGCCGTTCGTTATTATATTGAAATATCAGAGAGCCATATTGGTTCACCAGAAAAAACTCAAAATAATTATTGGATACATAACACTTACCAAATCAGTGATATTATTTATTTCATTGATGATCTGCTGTCTAATAATAATACACTCCAACCTCCTGTTTCGAAAAGCTCTATCAAAACAGATGATAGATTAAATTCAATTAAAGTTTTAGTTGTTGATGATCACCCTATCAATCGTCATTTATTGGTCGAACAGTTAAATTCGTTAGGATTCAAGACAGAAATGGCTAACGATGGTATTGATGCTATTGAACATCTGGAAAATAATAAAACTGATATTATTCTAACAGATGTTAATATGCCAAATATGGATGGGTATGAATTCACAAAATACTTAAGAAATAAAGGCTATAATAAACCAATTATTGGTATCACAGCTAATGCAATGGCAGAAGAAAGACAACGTTGTGTCGATATCGGCATGGATTATTGTCTATTGAAACCTGTGTCACTAACAAAATTGAAGGATACATTAATAGAGTATTTACCTGAAAGATACCAGACTGTAGTCAGCAACAAGGAAACTAATCTCTAAAAGCATAATTACTATGAGTTAGATGATAGTGCCTAAGACAAATGATAACTGAGAATAATAGGAATATGTATTCAAAAGCAACTATAATTACCATTTTTATAATATAAGATCGGTAATCTTAATCACCGATCTTACACTCAGGAAAGATAATTATTGGTTATTTAATCATATCATTGTCAATAGTGACTGAAGATAAATAATTAAGTAATGCAATGTCGTTATCAACTCCCAGTTTGATCATCGCTGATTTTTTCTGGCTACTAATGGTTTTTATACTACGATTAAGCTTCTTAGCAATATCTGTAACGGGAAGACCTTCAGCAAATAAACGCAGTACTTCACTCTCTTTCGGAGATAAACGTTTATCTCCATAACCGTTAGCATTAACTTTCTCCAACAATTTAGAAACACTTTCAGGTGTAAATTTCTTCCCTTTTTGCAGTGCAGAAAGAGCCTTAGGTAAATCTGTTGGTGCTCCCTGCTTTAACACAATTCCCTCAATATCAAGTTCAAGTACTGCACTTAAAATAGCCGGATTATTGTTCATCGTAAGAACGATGACAGCTAGTGTCGGAAAATGGCGTTTAATATATTTTATCAGGGTGATGCCATCACCATATTTGTCACCGGGCATTGACAAATCTGTTATGAGAACATCCGCTTCTATATGTGGCAAACTATTAATCAGTGTAGTCGAATTTTCAAACTCACCGACAACATTAATCCACTCAATTTGCTCAAGTGACTTGCGGATGCCAAATAAAACAATGGGATGGTCATCAGCAATAATGACATTAAGGTTATTCATATTATTGGTTACCTTGGCTGCAACAGCTTTGTGACAAAGAAATCAATACGGCTGATGCTACTTTTAATTTCTACTTCATTATTGTCTGCTATGTGTTGTTCCAATGCCTCACATAATGATTTGAGCAATTTAAAGTCTAACATAGCAAACGCACCCTTAAGACGGTGTATCGTTTGCGAAAGTGATATCAAGTCATATCGTTCCATATCAGTATACAGTTTAGTAATATCCATCGGTACTGTCTCTACAAATAATTTCCCATAATTACTGTCTACTAACTGTGTTTGATAACTTTTGAGGGTATTACAAATATTACTATCGACATTCTCAACAGAATCACATTCTTGTTTCGAACGCCAGTCAACTTCATCGGATTCAACTAAACTGAAATTTTCTTCAATCAGCAACGATATCGCATTGATAACAGCACCAGCAAAGTTGTAATTACATTGAACCAAATTAGGTTTCATCTTCTTAAACCCTACCAAATTACCTACTAATAATATAGTTGGCTTTTCTGCTTTGCACTGTTTATCAGTAAGAATGATATCGTATTCTTCCGTAACACTCTCCGTACTCTTGTCAAAATATATTGCTCCATAATTATCAAGGTGATTATGGATTATTTTTTTTATTTCGGGGTTACTGATATCTATTAGTACTATAATACCTTCCAATAACTGAGGGGTTTCAACATGTTCACCATATTGAGGAAAAGGTAAACTGACAATATAATGAGTCCCCAATCCCTGCTTACTTTTAATTTCAAAGCTCCCCTCCATTTTTTTACACAATTGGTTACATAAATAAAAGACCAGTCCAGAATTTGTATAATATTTGTCTTCTGCTAATTTATTCAAGAAAGGATAATTTAAACTAGCAAGATCTTTATCACTGAGACCTGAACCACTGTCAATCAACTCAATCTGTATATGATTGTCATATTTACCAGAGCTACTGACACTCAGGGATATTTTACCATAACTGGTTGTTGTGATAGCATAATTTAACAATAGCAAAACTATTTTATTTAATGCTGCTCCGTCACCAGAAAATACCGATTCATGAGAAATATTAAAATGATAATAGATCCTCAATCCTTTAGAATTTAGTGTCGGCAACGATAATTTCAATATATTCTCCAATTGTGAAGATAAAGAAAATGCCTCATTGACTGGTTGCCAATCACCAGACTCTAACTCACTGAGCAAAGAAATATTTTCAACCCACTCTATGATGAATTCTGATTTAAGCAATAATTTATCCAACAAACCATGCTTATTTTCATCTTGTGATACATTTTTCAATTGGATAGCTATATCACTCAACTCCTGAATCGGTTTTTTTATTTCATAATTAATATTCTGCAACATTGAACGTCTGGCGTACACATTTTTATCATATTCTCGTTGAGCAAGCTGTAATCGCTTACTGACCATCACGTCTTGATCTCTACCCTGCAATAAGAATAGATAAGTCTCTGGTAATAAATTACTTCTATACATTTTTACTTCATAAACCGCATCCTCAATGGATGTCTGAATGACGCCATTATGTTGTTCTGCCATGATCTTAACTTTACCTAAGTCAAGATAAGGCATCAGTTTCTCTGCAATCTTATTGCTACTGATCAACCGATTTGACATAAAGTCATAAACCAATAATCCGATAGGAATATTAGAAATAATATCATTTCCCAGAGAATCTTTGATTTTCAGCTCCTGATCCATTGATGCATTAGGAGTGATATATCGACGACGGATATAAAGTAATCCACTAAATGAAAATAGTAAGAAAAGCAACATCGAAAACAATAACCAAATATTTCTGATCAATAAATCCACAATAAGTGTTTTTACAGGAACCTGATATATCAATTTATACTGCATATTCTTAAGTGGTTGAGAAAACTCCAGCCAAAAACCGATTAAAGAAACATCAACCTTATCTGTCTTCTCAAGCTCATATTCATTATTCGGATATAACCGAAAATTTGCTGGCAACATATCAACCGACAAAAAATTATTAATAGGTAAATCGAAGGCAATAACTGTAGTTAATTGCCCTGGTGAATTGAACACAGCTTTATAAGTGTAATAATAAATATTCTCACCACGTAATACGTGAATGGATGAAATACTTTCCTTTTCATCCAATGTTATTGATTGTGCCAACATTTCAGAACGCTTAGCGTCAGAAGTTAGAGTCAGATAACTCTCTTTGAACCTGATTTCCGGTTTTAAAATAGGATGTGTAGTCACCAGTAGTAAATTGTTATCCTTGCCGTTGAGATAATACATAGATTCATATTCATTACGTGATCCCCAGAGAATTTCGAGATAGTTAGATAACCTCTGAGCCAGTTGAACACTCGAATCGTTGTAGCGGCCAAAGATAATTGCATCGATATTTTTATTGTGACTTTCCAGCCAATAAATATTGGGGCGCAATTCTAACGATGATGCAGCAACCTCCTGCGAGGAAGATGACTGAATATTAGACTGCTCGAAGATACGACCGGCATGATAGCGATAATCTTCAATCTGCAATCGCATCTTGGCCGTTACACGACTGATAGCATATTTTTTCTCCGTCAGCCAACTATTAAAATAGTTATACCCGAATAAAAATAGAGACGTAAAAAGCAAAATAATAAACAGCGCGTAAAAACGGGGAACGACAGATGGCTTAATAGGTGCTTGTTTATACATTCTTTGGATAGCTGCCTTAAATGTGGATATATTTGTGGTTAATTTTAAATCAATTCGAAGTTAAATATTTCATTGAACTGTGATAATACTAGCAGGTTAGCGGATAAAAAGGTCATTAGCGTTTGAAGATTGAGCAAGCAGTAAAAAAATCACAATTTTTCCTTTTTAGGGGCTAGACACATCCCGGAGATATAGGCATAATTTCGCGCCATGGAAGGATGGCCGAGCGGTCGAAGGCAGCGGTCTTGAAAACCGCCGATGGGAAACCATCCTAGAGTTCGAATCTCTATCCTTCCGCCAAATTTCGCCGGCTTAGCTCAGTTGGTAGAGCAACTGACTTGTAATCAGTAGGTCACCAGTTCGACTCCGGTAGCCGGCACCATATAAAACAATGAGTTACTCAGTATGTCCCACCACTGAGAGATGTGAGTGGGACATATTTGAGACTTCATCGTGAAATAGAGCATCAAATAGAGCATCAATTTGTATTAGCTCAAACTTGATCTGATGAGATGGACGTCCGGTATGGCGTCAATTGTACCAAAATGAAATAAACATATTCATTTTATAAGAGCGTCCATCATGTATCATAAAATTCTCGCCATTGCTCTCGTAAAATCTGTTTTTCAGCTTTGTTTGCTTAACGGTAATCACATTGTATTTAATAAAAAAATGACCCGAAGTCGATTACTGGATTCTGTCAGACAAATGGAACCCGTGATTTTGATTGCTATGGAGGCCTGTGGCACCGCCCACTATTGGGCTCGAACGATTGAACATCTTGGTTTTAAAGTTTGCCTTATCCCCTCAGCATGTGAAAGCTTTCGTTAAAAACCATAAAAATGATGCCAATGATGCGTTGACAATCTTTGAAGCTGCGAATCGGCCGGGTATGCATTTTGTTCCGGTAAAAAACCTGTATCAACAAGACCTCTCTGTTCTCCATAATGTCCGGCAGTCATTAGTTCAAAAACGCGTTGCTATCTCTAATCAAATCAGAGGATTGGCAGCAGAATATGGTATTATTTTTCCGCAACGCTCTGCGGCTCTAAGGCAATCACTGCACGAGGCACTTGAAGATGCCGATAATGAATTAACGATGATTGCTCGCAGGGTTCTGAAACAACTCTATGAAGACTGGCTGAAGCTTATTCAGCAAACAGAGGAAATAGAAGAAACCCTCAAGTCGCTATCATCACAAACGGCTCAGTGGCAACAACTACAATCTATTCCCGGTATTGGCCCCCTGATTGCCTCCGCAATGGTCGCTTATATCGGTGATGGAAAACAATTTAATAACGGCAGGCAAATGGCCGCTTGGTTAGGATTAGTACCTCGACAGGCCAGCAGTGGTGGGAAAACACAATTAGGCAAAATCACTAAAAATGGTAATCGATACCTGCGTGGTATTTTAATCCATGGGGCCAGAGCCGCCATACAGCGTAGAACGTTACCGATTATTTATACAAGTATCTGTCAGGTTAAATCTGGTTCAATTTCATTTTCATGTCTGACATATGCCAGTATATGACCGTCAATTGCCACTATCCGCCCATTCGGACGAAAACAGATACCACATAAATAAGGGCGCGGGTTTTTTATTGACGAACGGCATTCCAGAACCGCCAACAACGCTCCACGATTGATTTTTAATTCCATACTCAATCCCTCACTAAAAGGTTGTTATCAACTCACCTCAGCCCACTCGGAAATGAGCTGGAGTTAGTTGCCTGTATATTTAACCACCTCAGGCAGCAGTGGTTCCTCGCATTCCCCAACGCGAAGGAATCGGCTATAGTTTACTCTCCCCAACGTTAAGAAGGATTGAACTAATGACTACTGAAGAATTAGTGTCAAAACTTGCTATTGAGTTTTTGAGAAGAGAAAAAATGCAGATGCATGAAGATGAGTTTCTAGAAAAATATATCGAATTACATGCTTTCTTCAAAATAGGTCTAGAATCAAAGGGTATGAAGTCTAGTTCTGGCTTTGGGACAAAGTAGAATCAACAAAAACCTGAAATGCAGCAGCAATCCCTTGTACAGTGGCAATTGCCGCATCTTCTACGTGACCTTCTCGTAATGGATTTTGTGCAAACTGTACTATAACGTCCTGTAGCGGTTGCTTAATAAAATTCTGGAATACATCCATTTCGTCTTGACTTACTTCCCTGCCAAAGACAATGCATTTTCTTTCAGAATTTTGTTGGCACCCAATTTTCCCAAGTAGCAAACTCTCTGGTTCGAGAGATTCCACTTCCTGTACTTTTTTATTTAAGGTATCAATCAGCTTTTGCATAACTTTTCCTACTTCACCTTCTAGGACTTCCATATTGATTGTTTCCATAGTTACCCCTAATTAGTAATTTTTGGGGTGCAGTTAATGAATTGAGTAGGCTGTTTGAGATTTGCATATACCTAAATGAGTTGTGCAAACTTTCCAGCGACTCACTGTGTCTACCCTTAGACTCTGCTAACCACGCCCCAAAAATCACTTTGGGTAGGGACTTTCCACACGGGCGGAGCATTCATTGTAGGTACTGCTTTAAGTATCGAATCATCCAGTTCTTCATATGCCACTGGCGGCTACTTCGTGGGCGTCCTGCCTGTTCGATGATCAAACCATACAAGCATTGCTTTATAGAAAGCAAGCATTAATTGTTTTATTGGATAAAGAAATACTTGTTTAAAACAGTATTTTATTATTTTTAAAGTGCTTTATTTTTTATTGATTATTGGAAATGTGACTAATTAGACATTATTAGATAGGAAACGAGGAAGAATTTGAGACAAAAAAGCCACCATTAGGTGGCTGGCAAAATCTATTGTGCTTTTTTTCTAAAGTTATCGTCGTTTTTCACGAATTCAAAAGCATCAAGAATAATTCCTGTTATCCTCAATATATCTTCTGGAGCGTCTATAAATATTCTTGAATTGCTTGCAGATAATCCAGCCCTATTAACTTCATTGGTTAGTATTTCATTTAACTCAATGGGTATCTGAATGTAGGGTTTATTCTTTTTATCAAAGTATCGTATTATCCATCTATTTGATTTTCCTTGATAAAGAACTCCAAAATAAGATTCTGTATCTTTGTATTGTAGATCTGCATCATCCCCAACTATTGATTTCGCTTTTTCATACAGAGTTAATTCGTTTTTGGTGGTAACAATATTAGGATTGTCTGGATCTACTATCTCATCTGGTTCTTTCGGATTATCTTGATGCTCTATTTCGTCTTGAATCCCATCAATTGGTACATGTTTATTTGAAAGACCAGAAACTACCATTGCGCTAACAGATTTTTCAACAGCTTGTTTTACCAAAGGAGTGATTGATTCAATGAAGCGCTGATTCAATTGACGTTCGACATTAGATCTACTGGCAACATATCTCACAAATTCACTATCAACATCCCTCAAGCTAGTGCTGATTGTTTTAGTGAAGGCAGATAGGTAGACACTTTCTTCTGCAAGCGTCCTTAATGCTTCTGGCTTGAATTTATCATGTCTAAATCGATAGAGCTGACCTACATCCGCATCGCTAACTTCATCCATTTTTATGCGTAAAAATGGTGTAGGATCCATTACGTTTTTTTGTTTTAAATCGGTAAAGAAACGCCATTCTAATCCATTTGTAATTGCCGAAATGGTCACTTCTGGAGTGGAGTTAAAATATCTGGATAATTGAGGGCAGTGGTTATCTAGCTTTTCGCTATACCCTTTCGCTTCAATAAACATGACGGGAACACCTTGACAGAACAAGGCATAATCAACCCGCTCATTTGTTTTTACTCCGGGGAAATCCGCTCCATACTCGGCTTTAACTTTTTGCGGGTCATACGGACTAAACCCAAGAATATCTAAAAAAGGCAATATTAATGCCTGTTTAGTTGTTTCTTCGGTAGTGCAGTGTTGACCTGCGTTTTTAACGTGGTCAACATGATGTTTTATTTTTATCTTAAAATTGTCCATTCCATAACCTTAATAATCTAAAACAGAATACCAGAACATTCTTCCAATGATGATTACCTGAGCTTCATCTGCAACCTCATCTTCGTATTCATCACGGTTGTAGCTTCTGATAAGTATTTTTCCTCTCGGGCGTCTATAAAGACACTTAAGGCGCTTTAATCCATCCTGTTCAATTGCATACACCTTTCCATCAATAATTTTTTTATTAGAGATATCGATTGCTATTACTGTTCCATCTGGAATAATTGGCTCCATACTATCGCCTTTAGCTGGAAAACAAGCAATTGTAGAACCATCCGTTGGGGCACCTATCCGCCGCAATGTTGATTTAGAAAATCGCAATTTATATCCGTTATAATCCACATCAATACACCGACCAGCACCGCATGCGAATTCAATATCTTTTAAAAATGGCACCTCCACCTCGTCGTTGTCTAACGGCGTGCTACTATCCCATGGAGCAACGGTTGTCCACTCGTTCTCTGGCGGAACTTGGCTCGTATCCTTTCTTAATGCTTTGCCAAACAAAAGCCAATTCACATCAACATCAAGGATAGATGCTAATGCTGTCAATCTTGACTTTCTCGGCTCTGTGCTTGATTCCCACTGTTGTACAGACTGTGGAGTGACACCAAGCCTATCTGCCAGTTCAGCTTGAGTTAATTTTTTTGCAAGTCGAGCTTGCTTGATTCTTTCATGCATCGTTTTCATACCTCAAATATACAAGCGACACTTTTATTTTCATAGCAAGCAAAACTCTATTTTTTAAAGTTTATCTTGTATTTTATTTAGTAACCATCAGTGAAAAAGGGAAATTCATATGAGTGTATTGGAAGCAACGATTAGAAAAGCTGGAGGTGTTCCAGCGCTAGCTAGAATGCTAAATGTTAGAGATCAAGCTATTCGGTAATGGATTAAAAAAGGGTACATCCCTCCGGCGAGATATACGCAAATCCATGAGCAGCTTGGTATCCCTTTAACTGAATTAGGGCGTGTTGACGTTTGAACGAGGGGATTTGAATGGCATGATAATTTGGTATCCTTATTTTCGCCAAAAAACTCGTAACCAGAACTATCATGCCACGACCCATGTTATCAGACCCTGTGTGGGATAAGCCATTTGTATTCATGCAACAAAATCGGCTTGTCTACCATAAAAAAACGCATCGCCTAATTCTGGCAGGTATCCTTTTTCGAATGAGAACCGGGAGCCCTTGGCGGGAACTGCCTGTTGAATATGGGAAATGGAATACCGTTTTTAAGCGTTTTAATGCGGGGTCAAGCAAAGGTGTTTTTGATTCATTATTCAAAGAATTAGCTAAAGATTCTGATACTGAATGGTTGTTCATTGATGGCAGTATTTTCCGTGCTCATCAGCACAGTTCAGGCGCGGCTTCAAAGGAGAATGAAGCGATTGGGAAAAGCCGGGGAGGACTCGACTAAAATCCATTTGGCCGTAGACAGTTATGGTTTGCCTGTTCATTTTGAATTATCCGAGGGCAAACTCCGACATTGTGCATGCAAAAAGTTTGGTGGTGCAATCCCGCCCCCGGGCTTTGTCATCGCTGACAAGGGGTATGATAGTCAGGCATTCAGAAATTATATCGAAGAACAAGGGGCAACGGCGGTTATTCCCTACCGAAAAAATAACCGAAACTCGGATAAAAAGAGGGATAAGGGTTTATATCGTTATCGTCATTTAGTCGAAAATGCGTTATCTGGCTACCCATGTGGGGCGAATAAATGATGAATACAAAACGTCAACACGCCCTAATAACACTGGCATCTCAGAGCCAATTATTTTCTCAATAGGAGTTGAGCTATCGACCAAACACATAGAGCAATAGCAACCTGATTATGACAAGTTAAGGTGAGAATTGCCTTTGAAATTCATTTTCCCTCCCAAATACTATCCTCTTTCATCCAAATCATGCGCTCACAAATAACGATAAGAAATTATCCATTTTCATTGTTTTCTTTCCACTGGCATATAATGTAATTATTTATTTACACTGTATGTACTATAAATTTGACAGCCATAAATCAATCCTTTACCCTGCCTGTCTTATAACTATTTTTCCAACATATTCAGAGACGAGGATCGCGTGAAGAATCGCACTATTGGCAGTATTTTTATCGTCGCCGGGACAACGATTGGAGCCGGGATGCTGGCAATGCCATTGGCTGCGGCAGGTGTAGGTTTTGGAACAACACTAGCCATGTTAATCACTTTATGGACATTGATGAGTTACACTGCACTTCTGCTGGTAGAAGTTTATCAACATAATCAAGCCAATACAGGCTTGAGTACCATTGCCAAACGCTATCTGGGGATCGGCGGACAGGTATTAACGGGTTTCAGTATGTTATTTCTGATGTATGCCCTGACAACAGCCTATATCAGTGGCGCAGGTGAATTACTGGCTGCCAGCCTTTCCGCTTGGATGGATAAAACAATTACTGTCTCTACCGGGATCATCGTGTTTACGATAGTTGCCGGAGGTGTAGTCTGTATCAGCACACAATCCGTTGATTTAATTAATCGCCTACTGTTTACCGCCAAAATCATTTTTCTGATAGTCGTACTCGGTGTGATGATGCCTCATGTTGATAAAATCAACTTGATATCTATGCCAATAGAAAAAGGGCTGGTACTGTCTGCTATTCCGGTGATTTTTACTTCGTTCGGGTTTCACGGAAGTGTGCCAAGTATTGTTTCCTATATGAAAGGAGATACAAATAAGCTACGGAAGATATTTATCATCGGTAGTGCTATCCCGTTGGGCGCTTACATCCTGTGGCAATTGGTTACTCTTGGAGCCATTTCTTCCAATACCTTTGTCGGTATTCTTGCACAACAATCTGGTTTGAACGGTTTACTGCAAGCAGTCAGAGAAGTTGTTGCCTCACCAAAAGTAGAACTTGCTGTCCACCTGTTTGCTGACCTTGCACTGGCAACATCATTCCTTGGGGTCTCACTCGGTCTGTTTGATTATCTTGCTGACTTGCTAAAACGCCGTAACCACGCCAGAGGACGTTTGCAAACTGGTTTGATGACTTTTATTCCCCCCATGCTTTGCGCCCTGTTCTACCCTAACTTTGTTATGGCGCTGACATTCGCTGCTGTTGCTCTGTCTATTCTGGCACTGTTGCTTCCTTGCCTGCTGGTTTGGCGCAGCCGTGAAGAAAATCAGGGTGGATACCGTGTTAAAGGCGGCAAATCAGCATTGATATTGGTTTTCCTTTGTGGCCTTGCTGTAATTGCCATTCAGATTGGGATTGTCACAGGTATGCTGCCAGAAGTGGGGTAAATCATTATCCGCATCTTTAATGATGCGGATCGGATAACCCTAATTTAGAATATGTTAGAAACTCGCACCCACTCCGATGTAAAAACCGTCTGACACTTTATTGTTGCGGTTTCCATTTTTTCCTTTCAAATCAATAACCCGATAACCAGCATTAATGGTTATTGGTTTAAATAGAGTGTAACGAGCTCCGCCTGCTGCCTCAGTATAAGAATCAATGCCAGAAGTTAAACCCGATGGAGCACCATAAGCCTCACCGTATAGTGACAAAGAAGGCATTACTTCCCAACTGAGACCAACACCACCAGCCAATGCAGCACCATCTTTCCCCACTTTTGGTGACAAGTAGAGAGCCTTACCACCAACACTTGCTGTTATCGGACCAATCGGCAAAGCAAAAGCAGCCCCCAAGCTCCCTAACTGACCATTATGATCACTGCGAGTCCAATTTCCATTGAGGGACAAACCCGCATTTTTATCACCAATCCCCGCAGATGTGCTGGTATAGTGTTTTCCTGCTTCTACATTCACAGAAATTGCGTTTGCAGTACCCGCCACAAAAAGCAAACTGGCCGCACTGACAGCAATAAAACCTTTCATATATCTCTCTCTTCTCAATCAGTAATTATGTAGTTGCTAATATTCGTGAGCCATTTTACTGGAATCCAATAAACACTATAGATTATGAATGTAATAAACTATTTAGATTCACCAAGATATGTAAGCACTATATTGTTTCAGCACCCATTCTTTGACCTGTTGACGCGAAGTTTTTATCCCGCCATTTTTCAAATGTTCCGGTAACAAATAACAAGCTACAGGTCGTTGGAATGTAGCAAGTTTATCGGAAAGCCAATTAATAAGTGTTTTTGTAAGTTGAGGATCGTTTGTTTCGATCACTGCAACAGGCCGATGCCCAAATTCAGTATCAGGCACTGGAACAACAAAACTTTGTTGGATTTGGGGATGCAGATTAATAATACGCTCAATATTTTCCGGCTGAATACCTTCACCAGCGCTGAAAAATTGATTATCAAGGCGTCCCAAAATACACAATTCGCCCTGTTTAAAAACGCCCCGGTCACGGGTCGGAAACCAACCTTCCTCTTTGGCTAATGGTTTTAATTTCCCATCAAACCAATAACCCATAGCAATACTATCTGCCCGGATCTGTATTTCCTCATCCAACAAACGGATCTCTTTTCCCGGTAGCGGCGTTCCTACTCCCGATAAGCCATCTGCGCGTTTTGCACAGACGGTTGATGCCATTTCAGTCAAACCATAACCGCACCAACAGCTTATCCCGAGCTGCTCAGCTTGTTGAATAAGCTCCAACGGTATCATTGCCCCGCCTAATAACACATCTTTCAAAGTCAGATCGTGTTCACGAGGTTGGGAGAGCCAGCGCCACAGTTGAGTCGGTACTAATGAAGCATGCGTGCAACCCGATAGGGCTTTATCCAGAGAATACATATCTTGCAACACCAGTTCTGCACCTTTCAATAGCCAGCGCCAAAGTATTCCCTGACCAGAGACATGAAATAGTGGCAACGACAGTAACCAACGATCATCTGGCTGGAAATCTATGCGTGAAAGGATGCCCTGTGCGCTGGTAAGGTGAGCACCAATAGAATGCACCACTGCTTTGGGCAACCCGGAAGATCCTGAAGTCAGGATCATGCTGGCCGGGCGATTGATATCCCATGAAACACATTTACCTGACATGCTTTCACCTGACATAACTGTAAACTCAGCTTGCCAGTCGAGTTCAGTTGCCTGAATGATCGATAGAGGTAAATCGGTAAAATCAGCCACAAATGCCAGATTCAGGTGAGGAAGTAATTCTATCAACAACGATTCAGGAAGCTGAGGATTGAGCGGTAACGCTCTTGCACCACATTGCAGAGCAGCAAGATAACACAACAAGAGATCTGCACTGTTCTTGCCTCTTAGGATCACACCATCACCTTGTGATACCCCCTGTAGCCGGAAGTAATCTGCGATAATGTTAATTTTTGTTGCCAATTCCTGCCAGGTTACTGCTTTGTCATACAGCCAAATTGCCTGTTTTTCTGGATAACAAACCGCCCAATGATGCCATGGCCATTGATTAAACGCCACTAATGACATTCATAACTCCACATCACTTCCAGTTCTTCTAATTCCATACAAGGAATATCACTGTCTGGCCAGCAACGGACAAGTTGCGATTGAATCAGATCAAGCGTATCCAGCCCCGGTAGTGTCTCTGGTGTTAGCCAATATGCTAAACGAGCCAGTTGTGTCAGACCAAAACTGGTTTCAACACTTGAACTTATCACTGCTTCCAATCCGGCTTGATGAGCCTCGGTGACCAATTGACGACAACGAGCAATACTACCTACCAACGTTGGTTTGATGATGATAGCTGTAACACCTTCCTGAGCTTCTACCATGAAACCTGCTTCACGAACACTTTCATCCCATGCAATGGCAATACCTGTCTCACAGGCAAACGCCAGTGAGTCTTCACGGGTTTTACAAGGTTCTTCCAGGAAAGCAATGCGCTGCCGATAATCAGGATTGACATACTTCGCAAATCTATCTGCTTTCGATCGCGCCCAACTGCGGTTGGCATCCAACCTCAGTTGTAGATCGGGTACTGCTTCCAATAAGAGATTAACTAGCATGCCATCCCGTGCCGCTTCATAAAGCCCCACTTTCACCTTAGCAATTTTCCGCCCCGCTATTTTTCCCAGGCGCAAGATCACATCATCAGGATCTCCCGTACATAATGGTGCTTTGTGATAATTGGCCTCTGCGGGAAGTTCGCCCTGTAATTCAGCAAGGGCACAACTGATACCAAATGCAACAGAAGGTAATTCACTCTGCTCTGGTTCTTTATTTTGCCCTGTTTGGTTTTGGCACCAGTGTGTTAACCACTCCAGCGCAGCATGGCGGGCTTGTTCAAGCGTTTCGTGACTGAATTCCGGCAATGGGGCAATTTCTCCCCAACCATGGTTACCTCTTTCCTGCACATGCACTAAAAAACCATCACGGGTTTTCAGACGTTGGTAACGTAAAATAACACCTGCCTCCATAGGCAAGCTGTATTGATATAAGGTTGCTTTACGCATTATGGATTACGTTTAAATTTACTGAAATCAGGGTGACGTTTTTCATTGAACGCATTACGTCCTTCCTGCCCTTCCTCAGTCATATAGAACAACATGGTGGCATTTCCCGCTAACTCCTGCAAACCAGCCTGTCCATCACAATCCGCATTCAATGCAGCTTTCAGACAACGCAACGCCGTTGGGCTGTTTTCCAACATTTCACGGCACCAGCGGATTGTTTCTTTTTCCAGCTCAGCATAAGGAACAACAGTATTGACCAGCCCCATATCAAGCGCTTCCTGTGCATTGTATTGGCGGCACAGGAACCAGATTTCACGGGCTTTTTTCTGCCCCACAATCCGCGCCATATAAGATGCTCCCCAGCCACCATCAAATGAACCCACTTTGGGGCCTGTCTGACCAAAAATTGCATTGTCTGCTGCAATGGTCAGATCACACATCAGATGTAATACATGTCCTCCACCGATAGAATATCCGGCAACCATAGCAACGACTGGTTTTGGGCAGGTACGGATTTGGCGTTGAAAATCCAATACGTTCAAATGATGTGTTCCGCCTTCATCTCTATAACCACCATAATCGCCACGGATCTTCTGATCTCCTCCCGCACAGAATGCTTTTTCTCCCATCCCTGTCAGAATAATTGTGCCAATACTATCGTCATAACGGGCATCAGCCAGTGCCTGAATCATCTCTTTAACGGTCAGAGGACGGAAAGCATTACGCACTTGCGGACGATTAATGGTGATTTTGGCAATACCATCTGGAGATTTATGATAAAGAATATCTTCAAACCCGCTGGAACAATCTTGCCATTCAACCGGGGCATATAATTTTTCTTCGCTTGGATAGAGCATTATTGAACTTCCTTAACCGAAAAGTGATAAAAAATGGTTCACTGCGGCAGAAAAACCCGCAGGATTGCTGCTGTGAGCATTATGTCCAGCCTGGGGAATTATTTTTGATGGCAGTGCATATTGCTTCACTATTTCTTTAAATTTCTGATCGTGTTCACCACATAAATAAACAAAAGGCACTGCCAGTTTTTGTAAGGCAGGCACTAACCATGGCTGGTGCCCAAGTGAGGTATTTTCTAACATGCCGGCAATGCTGCTGCCTCTGTTTTGTCTGCGGAGATGAATAAAACGGAGGCGCTGTTCCGGTGACAAATCTGCAAATACAGGTTGTTGATACCAGTCAGCCAAAACTTCTAACATGGGTTCTTCACGAAAACGTTGTACCCATCGCCTGTCATGCAACAATCTGGCATCGCGCTCCTGCTGAGAAAACAGCCCCGGATTTCCCCCTTCCACCAGTATCCCTCTTAATCTTTGCTGGTTATTGTGGTTTTGAGTTGCATGATACATAGCAATCCGTCCGCCAAGTGAGTAGCCGATTAACCAATAATCATGGACCTGATGTACGAGTAAGGTTTCGTTCAGCAATTTACTCATCTCAGCAAAACCACCTGTAATCGTAATATCGGCAGAATTGCCATGACCGGGAAAGTCAATCACCAAAGAGGTATATTGGTTACAAGCGTTCACAATCGGCAGCCAGTCGTTGCCACTCCCTAGCAGTCCATGCAACCAAACCAGCCATGTGCTCTTTCTATCTACATTAACTGCTTCTACATTAACTGCTTCTACATTAACTGCTTCTACATTAACTGCTTCTGCATTGAATATCTGACAGGCCAATTTCATAGTTCAGTCACCTGTTTCAGCAACTCTTGCAGACATACTGCACCTTCGCTATCTGTCACGATTAGTTCAATGATTGTCGCTGTTTTTTGCTGCCATGCCTGCTCAACAGACTGTTTTAATTCAGACCAGTTTTGTGGCGCGCTATAATTCAAGTCAAACATGGTAGCAGCATGGTTAAAATGGATATTTTGCGGCATACAGTAAAAACGCTGGCGTGTTTCCGGCGGTGTGGGCAGTAATGAAAAAATTTGTCCGCCATTATTATTTACGATAAGCAGCACCATGGGTGAAGTGCTCTCCCGTAGTAAAGCTAAGCTATTCAAATCATAAAGTGCAGAAATATCGCCGATAATCGCTAAAGTCGGTTTACCGGTTGCCCGTTGCACCCCGACAGAAGTTGCTATTAACCCATCAATACCACTTGCACCACGATTGCTGTAAACCGGATAACCCGCAGGGAGTTGTCCTAACGCATCAATCAAACGGACAAGCAAACTATTGCCGACAAATAACTGCCCTTGCTGCGGTAATACTTGATGTAGCTGATGAGCAACCGCAGCCTCACTGAATTTTCCATCCAGTTGTGCGCTAACACAGCCGAATGCTTTTTCAGACCAAATCCACAGTTCATTCGCCCAAGAAACATTCGTCCCAAAAACCTTCGTCTCAGAAACATTAGGCATCTCTGTTTGAGCAGGGTGATCCCGTAACCAATCAGCCACATGACAGGTAAACTTGCGTCCCTGATGATTAGCAGGATCAAGCCTTCCCACAATAGGATCAATAATCCAATACTCTTCTGGCTGACATTTAGCCTGCCACTGCAATAATCTTTTTCCGGTCAGACTGGAGCCAAACTGAATAACCAACTGCCCTTTTGCCAGGATTTTCTGCGCACGGGGATGGTTCAGCCATAAATCAGCGCAAGGCAAAGGCTGACCTGTTTGAGACAACACATCTCCAATCAATGGCCAGCCTATTTCTTTCGCCCACTGTAAAACAAGTTTCCCTTCTTCGGCTCCCATTCTTCCTGCCAGTATGACACCGCGTTTTTTCCGCCAGCAATCCCAATCCGCTACTTTGGCAATAACATGTGTTACCGATTGTTTAAGCCACGGCTGGTGGCCTTGCCACCAATTCCCCAGCGTTTGCTGCCATGTCTGATATTTTTCATCGTCACCATATAAAGGCTCAGCAAAAGGGCAATTAATATGTAACCCTCCTTGCTTCAGATTTGACATCGCATTATCAATGACAGAAACCAGCCAACTGGCTGAAATATCGGTGGTCGGTCGTGGTAGAGCAAGTGTTTGAGCCGGATGTGAGGCAAAAATATCACTCTGGCGAATAGCCTGATTCGCACCACAACCAATTAATTCCGGTGGCCTGTCCGCAGTGAGAAAAACCAACCGCTCGCCGGTTAGCCCGGCCTCAATCAGGGAAGGATACAGGTTAGCCACTGCGGTTCCTGACGTCACAATAACAGCAACGGGTTCCTGACTCGCTTTGGCCAATCCCAGCGCCAGATGGCCCAGCCCTCTTTCATCAAAGTGGGTATGACATATCAGTTTACCGTTCTCTGCGGCAGCTTTCTTTACAACGGAAAGTGTCAACGGTGTGGAACGAGAACCGGGAGCGATACAGACATGACGCAAACCATGACGAGTCAGTGCTTCCAGTAAAAGTTCCGCCCAACGACGGTTCAGTGCGCTGTTTGACATAGAGTGTTCGAAAACTTATTTAAAAATAGAATGGATTATATAAGACATTCTTCACGCTTATTCTCTTAAAAACGCCTTCTTTGTCATAGCTCAAAGAAATGCCATGTAATTAACGTTATTTCCATGAACTTATTCATTTGCCAAACTACCTAACAATGAACGTAGTCCTGCGGCCTTATTCTCGATTTCTATCCATTCCTGCTCAGGATCAGAACCAGAAACAATGCCTGCCCCCGCATACAATGATAATAAATCACCATTTATATAGGCGCATCGCAACGAAACAGCAAATTCACTCTGCTCCAAACATAAATACCCCGCAGATCCGGCATACCAGCCGCGGTGAAATGGTTCATTTTCTGCCAAAAATTGTCGAGCGGCTTCTCTCGGTAAACCTGCGACGGCAGCTGTCGGTTGTAAACGGTGTAAACAATCACTGTCACATACCTGATTTAAGACACCGTGAATATGCCTGCGTAAATGTTGCACTTTACGTAAACGGATTACGTCAGGAGGAGCAACATCAATAGATTCGACTCCACCTTGCAGACGTTGACAAATATCATTCACAACAATCAAATTTTCATGTTGGTTCTTTTTATCTTCCAATAACCATTGCCCCAGTTCTTTTGCTTTTTGATCATCCTCAGAATTTTCCGTTGTTCCTGCTAATGCTTCAGTAAATACCTGTAACTGATAACGGTAATAAAGTCGTTCTGGGGTCGAAGCAAGAAAAGCCTGATTATCATTGAACGCCAGCATAAAATGATAACAACGATGGTTTACTCCACGGCTGGAAGCCATAAATTGCGCAGCTTGCAAGGGCATATTCAGCGTAAGTTCTGTTTTCCGCGCCATTACAACCTTTTCCATCTTTTTCTGGGTAATAGCATTTAATGCTTGCTTCAGCAAAATATTCCATTGTTCACTTTCAGGCATATGAGTTGCATTTAATACTGCTGCATACGATATCTGGAATGGTTGATGCGGGACAATTTGCCTAAGAAATAAGTGAATATTATCGATATCAGCCTGTCCATTAATATTCAAATATAAATGGGTTGCACCATGACAACGACGTATTTCCATTCTTGGCAAGAACAAGTAACTTTCTTCATCACCTGTATTTTTCTCGTTCTCCTGCAATTGCTCTTTATTCTGATTATTCCTGATATGGCAAACATCCGTCTTTTCCCAGGCATTTAATCCCCAAATACGCATTTGGGGAAATTGAGTGTGTTGATGTAAAAACGTCTCTGCCTTAATTGCATTACTGAAAAGACGAATTTGCCCACAGGCGGCAACTTCCTCATGCCCATCCCGGTGTTGCCAGTAAAACTGTGGATAATGGGGTTGAGCTGCCAGCCATTCCAGCCAATCAGTTTCACTGGTTGCCGGAAGTGAAAAACAGAACGACTGGATACCAACTTCGCTAACATTTTCGGTATTAAGAATTTCGCATACATCAGCGATGATATTGGCAATCTGATCCACAAACATCCCCAGTAATAACATGATAAAATGCAAAATTATACGAGTCGGCAGGAATTATTAAAGTACTTATTGTTTGTATGGTTGTTTATGTGATTGGTTTTGATCTGAGTATCTAGTGATAACTTCACCTTTTTTACTGATTAATTGCCTATTTTTATTATAAAAATCAATCATTAAACATTTTATTTAAAAAATCAGTATGATAGATGATATATCATATTATTGACACCGATAGAACTTTATTTCTAAAAATAAACAACACAAGACTAACATGCCAAACTTAGTTATCAAAAAAATGACTAATTTCATTTTATGAATTTCACTCTACTAAAACCTAAAATATAATTCTCATTCGCAAAAATGATAATAAAATCACTCGTAAAACTCAAAAGTAAGATTGAAAAAAACAAATTACTCACCGCTAATAATTACCAAAAACATCAGCAATGAAAAATATTCATACTTATAATTAACATTTTTTATTGTGGTTAATTTCATTCATAAACATTAAATTAAAAATACTATAAGAAAATTCCCAAAGAATAATTAAAAACAAAGAGTTAAATACAATGGCTTTATTTTATGTAGAAAAATAACAACAAGGTATTACTTATTAACCCCATAATAATATCAAGAAATAATATTACCTGAAGTTACGTCTCATATTTTTCATAAAATACCCATTGATATAAAGTCACACAATACGTATTATTTTGCCTCTTCTAAAATGAAGAAACAAAATGCTTTTCTTAATCAAAATCCAATTTTATTTCGTCTGATTCTGCTGTTTTTTAAATAAATAAGCAGTATAAAAAGGGGACGCCGTGTTATATCTTTATTTTAGGCCGATAGGCTTTCTTAGATATCGGTATAGACTGTTTTCATTATTTATATCACTAGGTTGCCTAATAACAACAGAGACCGCGGCAGCGGATTATGATGTATTAATTCAACAAGCCAGAAATGGTAATACCATCCCCATACTTGAATATATTCGTCAAGAAGAAAAACGGCGGAAACTCTCTCCTTCTCAGGTTGCTGATTGGTTACAGGTTGCTAGCTGGGCAGGCCGTGACAATGAAGTGATTAATCTTTGGCAACGCTATCATGATATGGAATTACCTGCCAGAGGGATCGCCGCTGTCGCACGCGCTTATCGCAATCAGCGCCAGTGGCGTCAAGCCATTCAATTATGGCACCTGGCTTCGATTCTTGAAAAACACAATCACGATATAAAAGCGGGCTTGATTATGACATTGGCAGATGCCAAACGAGACAGTGAAGCCCGTCGCTTGGCAAAAAACTTACTATCTCATCAACCCAGTGCCGCTAATTACCGTTTAATGGCCTATGTGGATCAAGCCACCGGACGCTCATGGGATGCCATGCAGATGCTCACTATCGCCCACGAACGCTTCCCCAAAGATAAAGCTACAACCCACGATTATCTGTTCAGTCTGAAAAACAATCGGGTGAATGGTCCGGCCTGGCTGCTGGAACAAAAACACACCACACAATTACAGTTATCTCCCGGCCAACAACGCAAACTGGAAGCTGACGCTGCGGCAGAGTTAGTCCGCCTTGCAATGATCCCCAACCGTAGCGAAAAAGAACGATTTAATATCGCTGACAGAGCACTTGCCCGCTATGAACATATGCTCAATCAATGGCGGGAACAACCGGGTGCCCAGCAAGACTACCGACGTGCCAGTATTGATCGCCTCGGCGCACTGCTTGCCCGTTTCCGTACTCAGGAACTCATTGAAGAGTATTTGCGCCTGCAACAACTTTCCCTGACAGAAAAAAACGTCGTTATACCGGATTACGCGCATAAATGGGCTGCCTCTGCCTATCTGAACCTTCGACAGCCCGATAAAACAAGGGATATCCTGCGTCCACTGAATTATCCAAATGGAAAATATCCAGATAAAAAAACACCAGTGCGCCATATCACACAAGAAGATGATAGTGTCCTTTTTTATGCCGATGTGGAGAGTGAACACCTTAATGAAGCTCAACAACTGGCGATGAATATCAAGCAACGTAATGCTTATATGACCAATGTTTATGGTTCTCCAATCCGTGTGCCTAACGATGACTGGTTGCAAGGGCAACAATTTTTGGCTGAATCAGCTCAATTGCATGAAGATCTTCCCGAAGCAGAAAGACGTTTTACACATTTGGCTCGTACCGCTCCCGGTAATCAGAAATTACGTATTGATCTGGCAGCCGTCTGGCTGGATCGTGGCTGGCCACGTCAGGCAGAAAGTGAACTGAAACAAGTCGAGGGTCTTGATCACCGTAATTTGTCACTGGAAATTCAGCAAGGCTATACCGCTTTAGCATTACAAGAATGGCGACAAGTCGATCTGCTGTCTGATGATGTCATCACCCGTGTCCCTGAAAATATGCTGGCCAAACGTTTTAATCGTCTGCGCAATATTCATCATATGTCAGAACTGCGTGTCAGAGTTAATCAGGGTATTGATTCGGACAATCCCACGAGTGGTAAAAGCAGTTCAAACTTTGATCTTGCCATTTATAGCCCTCCTATTAATGATAACTGGCGCCTGTTTGCTGGCGGTGCTTATAATCGTAGCCAATTCAGTGAAGGCCGTGGCTTAAACCGCGATTTACGCGGTGGTATCGAATGGCGGGTACGGGATATTTGGCTGGAAGGAGAAGTTTCTGGCCGTAATTATCGTCATGGCAATAAGGTCGGTCTGCGTTTTGCCGGATGGTATGATCTTAATGACCAATGGCGTCTGGGAGGTTCAGCAGAGCGACTGGCTCGTAATACTCCTCTGCGAGCATTAACCAATAATATCTACGCCAATGGCGGGCAACTTTATACCCGCTGGAGACACAGTGAGCGCAGTCAGTGGACAGCTCGTTTTGCTCCTTCATTTTTTTCTGATGGCAATAATCGCTTTGCATATGCTATTGACGGTATGCAACGTATCTACACGGCACCTTACCTGAAACTTGATGCCACACTGGAAATCAGTACGACACATAACAGCAAACAAAATACCCCCTACTTCAATCCAAAAAATGATTTTACCTTCCTGCCGGCATTGGAAGCCGACCACATCATGTATCGGCATTACCAAACCGTTTGGAGTCAGCAGTTCGCGGCTGGTATCGGTGAGTACTGGCAGAACGGGTATGGAAGAGGTCTGATAACGACTGTGAGTTATGGACAACGTATTAAGTGGAATGATGTTGTGGATGCAGGCGTGAGGATCACGCTGGATAAACGCCCTTATGACGGTAAACGTGAAAAAAACCTACAAGCTGCTTTTGATTTGATCTATAGGTTCTAAAGGATTTTTTATGACTTTCAACGTAATTCGCTATTGGTTAATGATTTCAGCCTTGCTGGTTAGCCTGTTTATTCCGCAACTTAGCATAATGGCCTACGCTGAAAAACCAGAGTTCGTCCCACCAACAGAGCGCCCTTTGTCCATGAATGAGCGCCCCTGGCCCCGTAATGGTTTCGTCGTACTGGCTTACCATGATGTTGAAGACGACGGAGCCGATCAACGATTTATGTCAGTTCGTACCAGTGCGCTGAACGAACAATTTGCCTGGTTGCGCGCAAATGGCTATCAACCTATTACCGTTGATCAGATCCTCGCTGCCAATCAGGGAGGAACTCCATTACCCTCAAAAGCTGTGCTACTCACTTTTGATGACGGTTACAGCAGCTTCTATCACCGTGTTTTTCCCTTGCTGAAAGCCTATAACTGGCCTGCAATTCTGGCACCAGTCGGCGTTTGGATTGACGTTCCCGCAGGAAAACCGGTGAATTTTGGTGGCTTAAAGGTATCACGGGAGCGCTTTACGACCTGGGAACAAATTGCAGAGATGTCCCGTTCTGGTTTGGTGGAGATTGCTTCTCATACCTATCAACACCACTATGGTGCTATCGGTAATCCACAAGGAAATACCGAGCCTGCCGCCGCTATCCGGATCTATGATCCCAAAACAGGTAAATATGAAAGTGACCAGAAATTCCGCCAACGCATGGAACAGGATATCGCTACAATCACCCAGCGAATCGTTTCTGCCACAGGCAAAAAACCACGCGTCTGGGTCTGGCCTTACGGCATTGATAGCGGTGTTACTCTGGATATTGCCAAACGTCATGGCTACAAAATGGCACTGACACTCGGCAATGGGCTGGCCAAGGCAGAAAACTTAAATAACATCCCGCGAATATTGCTCACTAATAACCCAACGTTAAAAGAGTTCGCTGAGCAGGTTATTCAGGTTCAGAATAAACGCATCCTACGTATTGCCCATATTGATCTGGATTATTTGTATGATACTAACCCTATTCAGCAGGCGCGTAATCTCGATCAGCTAGTACAACGTATTGCTGATCTCCGTGTTAATGCTGTTTTTCTGCAAGCATTTGCCGATCCTAAAGGCGATGGCAATATCCATGAGCTTTATTTCCCTAACCGCTGGTTACCGATGCGGGCAGATTTATTTAACCGGGTTTCCTGGCAACTACACAGCCGGTTGAATATTGATGTTTATGCGTGGATGCCAGTTCTGGCATTTGAATTAGAACCTTCACTACCCCGCGTAACGAACTATAACGAAAATAACGGCGAGTTATCCGTGAGTAAAACACAATATCGTCGTTTATCCCCTTATAACCCGGAAAACCGCCGGAGGATTAAAGAGATTTATCAGGATTTAGCTGCCCATTCCATATTCCAGGGTGTGCTGTATCACGATGATGCTGTTATGTCAGACTTTGAAGATGCCAGCCCGGATGCAATTAAAGTTTATCAACAGGCTGGTTTTCCGGCATCTGTTGCCGAAATTCGTCAGGATCCGAAACAGTTTGCCCGCTGGAGCCGTTTCAAGAGCCAATATCTGACTGAGTTCACCCAAGAATTGACTCAAACCGTTAAATCAGTCCGTGGTTATCAGGTAAAAACGGCACGTAATATTTTCGCCCTGCCTATTCTGGAGGCGGATAGTGAAGAGTGGTTTGCTCAAAATCTGGATGATTTTCTGGCCCATTATGATTGGGTTGCCCCAATGGCAATGCCATTAATGGAAAAAATACCGCTATCAGAAAGTAATCAGTGGCTATCCCGTTTAGTGAAAGCTGTCGCTCAACGCCCGGAAGCGCTGGATAAAACGGTTTTTGAACTTCAGGCTGTTGACTGGCGAAAACCATTGAATAAAAGAGCAATATCAGGCGAACAAATGGCTGAATGGATGCGTCAATTACAACTGAATGGCGCACAAAATTTTGGTTACTACCCTGATGACTTTCTTAATAATCAACCGGAAATGAACAAAATCCGTCCTGTTCTTTCTTCAGAATGGTATCCACTTAATGATTGATCGTATTCTTGCTTTTATTGTGCTCTGCATTGTATTGAGCATTCCGATCGGTATCGCCATCACCTTTACAGGTGAGGTTATGCTGCACTTTGTGTTTTTCTGGCCATTATTCATGTCTGCTATCTGGATCTCAGGAGGAATTTATTTCTGGTTCTACCGTGAAAGACACTGGAGAAAAAACGATGTCCCTCCCCACCTGGAAGGTAAACCTCTGATATCTATTTTGATCCCTTGCTATAACGAAGGGCCAAATGTGCGCGAAACATTACAAGCAGCATTAACCCAGCGTTATCCTCACATTGAAGTGATTGCAATCAATGATGGTTCAACTGACAGCACGGCCTATGAACTTGATGAGATGGCCAAACAGCATAGTGCCTTGAAAGTAATACACTTAGAACAAAATCAGGGGAAAGCTACAGCGCTTCAGGCAGGAGCTGCCGCTGCCAACAGTGATTATCTGGTCTGTATTGACGGCGATGCTCTGCTAGATCGCGACGCAGCCGTTTGGATGGTAAAACCCATGATCGATCACCCTCGTGTTGGTGCAGTCACAGGCAACCCCCGTGTCCGTACCCGCTCCACCTTGATTGGACGAATTCAAGTGGGTGAATTTTCTTCTATCATTGGCCTAATCAAGCGGACCCAACGGGTTTATGGTCAGGTATTTACCGTTTCTGGAGTTGTTGCCGCCTTCAACCGTCGTGCCCTCGCTGATGTCGGCTATTGGAGCAATGATATGATTACCGAAGATATTGACGTCAGCTGGAAGCTACAATTACACCACTGGTCTATCTTCTTCGAGCCTCGCGCCATCTGTTGGATCCTGATGCCCGAAACTCTCCGGGGGCTATGGAAACAGAGGCTACGCTGGGCACAGGGTGGAGCTGAAGTCTTCCTCAAAAATCTGCGTAAACTCTGGTCATGGGAATATCGTCGCATGTGGGTATTATTTATGGAATTCTGCTGTTCCGTAATCTGGTCATTTACCTTTGCCCTCTCAATTACTTTGTTTTTCCTCGGCATGTTTATCACATTACCCGAAAATATCCGCGTCTATACCCTTTTCCCGCCTGGGTATACAGGGTTGGTATTAGCCGTAACCTGCCTGATCCAATTTATTATCAGTCTGGTCATTGAGCGACGTTATGAGAAACACGTTGCATCATCACTTTTCTGGGTGATTTGGTATCCAGTAGTGTACTGGATGCTGAACCTGTTCACTACACTCGTATCTTTCCCCAAAGTCATGCTTAAAGTACGCCAGAAACGTGCCCGTTGGGAAAGCCCTGATCGTGGAATAGAGAGAATAGAATAATGAAAGATCCGTTGATATTTACAGAACAGAGATTATTACCTCGTCTTATTGATATTATACTCACCATTATAGCCTGGGTTGGATTTACCTATTTATTCATTGTGGGGCTATTTAATTCGTCCCATCATGGCCCCAAACCTGTTACATTTGTATTTACCTCAGAAGTAAGTTCAATTGTGCTTTATATTATCATCGCTATATTTAATGCACTCCTGTTGATCGGGTGGGCGAGATACAATCAAGTCCGCTTTCGTATAGAACGCCGCCGCCATCGACCTGCATTAAATAATGAAGAAGTGGCAAAGAGTTTTTCTATAGAACAAAAATTAATAAACAGACTAAATCAAGGCAAAGTTTCCAGTATCACTTATAACGACCATGGACATATAATAGGAATAACTGAAAAATTAAATCAATTATCTAGCAAATAATTAGCAAGGAAATTAAATCCTCCTATCGCTTAAATATTTTGCAACCTATCTCAGCCAATGCTACTTGTGTCTGGTAATTAATAACACTTGCAAAAACATCATTATGAGATAGGTTCTAATTGAGGATATATTCCATCAATAATTTTGTTATCTGGATTAAATGAAAGGCAAATACTGGAACTTGTTATGTGCTTGATTGAATGGACTCATTGTATTGTTAGACGTTACGTTTCCAAAGTATTTCTACGGGTACTAACGATTTTCAGCTTAACCATTGTGATATGTAATTCAATAGTAACAGCCATGCCTGATGCTAAAGAAAAAATAAAACTCAATGAAAACGTTGTACGTGTCGTTTCTGGTATTATCAGTTATACACACTGGCCAGCCACACGTTCAACGCTACATTTGTGTCTGGTAGCACCATCTAATTACATTGATGTCTTAGCCAACATCAATATGCTCACTGACGATACAAAATTACAAGTAGAAATTCTGAACTTTAACGCAGAAAAATTATTAGAGAAATGTGATATTGTTTACTATGGTCAAATTGACCCCATACTTCAACATCAAGTGATTAGTCAAAAAAATGGCAAACCACTTCTCACAATTGCTGAACAGAATCAACATTGTGAAATCGGTAGTGCATTTTGTCTTAATATTGACAGTACACAAACAACTTTTAACCTTAATCTCGATATTTTGACACGCAGTGGTGTACGCGTAAATCCAAATGTCCTGCAATTGGCTCGCAAGGCGGAATAACTGTATGAAAAAGCGTTATTCACTAATGCCATCACGCCCAACCTTACGTCAAGCTGTTCATCGTATTCATTTGATTATTACTTTTGTCACATTATCCGTTGTCGGCCTATTTCTTTCATTACTGGCGCTAATTGCCATGCAGAAATATGCCGAAAATAACTTAAAGCAGACCTCATCAACAATAGCCCATACCGTTCAGGCTGCGGTTGTATTTAATGATAAGACAGCCGCGAACGAAATATTGGAAATGATTGCGGTTCATAATAATTTTACAGAAGCGAAAATTTTCAATGCCAAAAATCAAATTCTGGCTAGCTGGCAAGCCAATCAAACAACCCGAACCGGTAATTTCAAGAAACTAGTCGAATATTGGATTTTCCCTGAACCGGTCACTTTTCCCATATATCACCATCAACAACAGGTGGGTTCGGTTTGGTTAATCGGCAATAGTGAACACATCATCAAATTCATCTATCAAGCCTTATTGGTACTATTCGTTTGTTTACTGATTAGCGCCATACTTTCACTCTATCTTTCCCTGCGTATGCACGATGGTATTGTCAGGACATTACAAAACATTGCTAGTGTTGCCCATGATGTCCGGCAACGACGTGCTTTTTCACAGCGTGTTCCTTCCTCCAAAATTGCAGAGCTACATGAGTTAAGTCAGGTTTTTAATCATCTGCTTGAAGAATTGGAAGAGTGGCAACACCATTTACAAACTGAAAAAGCAGCATTGGCATGGCAGGCTCAACATGACTCCCTTACAGGATTACCCAATAGATCCACTTTTGAACGCGTATTATCGGCTGTGATGAATGATAAATTCATGCGTGAAAGCGCAGTGATCTTATTTATTGATGGCAACCGGCTGAAATATGTCAATGACGTCTATGGACATGCAGCAGGCGATCACGTCCTGATCACAATAGCTGATACCTTAAAAATGAAAGTACGAAAAACTGATACTGTCGCTCGTCTTGGTGGCGATGAGTTCGCTATTTTATTACCTTCAGCCAATTTGGAAGATGCAGAAAGAATCGCAAAAAACATTATCCACGCCATGGACACCCCAATTCAGCTCCCCAGCGGTCAACACCTGCGTATCACACTCAGTATTGGTATCGCTCTGTCAAATGGTGATTTAACAGCAGAACAACTACTCTCTGAAGCTGATGCTGCCATGTATCACATCAAACAACGAGGTGGTGGCTGGTACTCCGTTGATACCACAAAAATAAACTACTTATCCAGGAATTCATCATGATAAAAAACCGTGTTTTTATATTTGTGATTGCATTTATTACCCCTCTTCTCCTGAGTGCCTGCCAGAATAAAGGGAACCTAACGGCAGAACAGATCACAATCCTTAAACAGCAGGGATTTCATCAGACCGATGAAGGATGGCTGTTTGGCATGTCAGAAAAAGTGCTGTTCGGTAATAATCAATATCATTTACGTCCTGAAGGTGAAGCAAAGCTGAAAGAATTGGCTGCGACTTTATCCAAAGTCAGCATTCATCACGCACGCCTGGATGGTCATACAGACAATTATGGTGAATTAAACTATAACAACCAGCTCTCACTAAAACGGGCTAACACTGTTGCGGATGCTTTGACACGTGGAGGAATGCAAAGATCCAACCTGAAAACCCGTGGTTTGGGGCCAAGCCAACCTATTGCAGATAACCGCAGCTCAAAAGGCCGGGCAGAAAACCGTCGTGTAGCGATTGTGATTACTGCACAGTAAATAACTCATATACCTTATGGATTTCAAGATGCAGCCAACAATGCGACGACTTGAAAAACAACGAATATAAATAAAGTAAGGAATAATCTGATAAAAGATTGGCATTAATCAATAAAATAATTTAATTATTTCGCCAAGGATGGCAATAATAATCGATTTATTCTAATTACCACCATCGATTACGTAATTTATTAGCCGATCCCCGCCATACAGCTATATATATTTCCTGTATTCAATATCTTCCTGTAAGATAACCGACGTTGTTTTTTCAAACAGAAAACCATTTTTCATAAACAACAAGCTCACAGAATTTTACAAAATTAGACGGTAGGTCTACTGTTGGGTAATGGGCTTTATCAAAAAGGAGAAATGATGGGGCTGGATTTTAAATCATACCGAATGTTATATCGGGTATTTGTGGTATTATTCGTCGTCATCACCTTAAGTGTTGGTAATATATTATGGAAAGTATTTTCCAATTATCAGAATAATATCAAACCTGATATGGAACTGGTAGGAGTTTTGCCTTCATTGGCAATACTCATGCTCTTATCCGCCATCTTTTTATATCAATACACTAAAACTGTTATTGTTCCAACATATCAATTAAAAAAATCCATTAAAAATAAACAATTTATCCCTTATATACAGCCTATTATTTGTAGCAAAAGTAACACCATCATCGGGTGTGAGATCCTTGTACGCTGGCAACATCCAATACAAGGGTTATTGACGCCAAAAGATTTTATCGCGCAAATTGAGAAATCAGATCTGATTGTTCCTTTAACACGTAACTTAATCACGCAAGTACGGGATTTCTTCACTCCGCTTACCCATCAGCTACCTAAGAACTTTCATTTTAGCTTCAATATCAGCGCAAAACATTATAAAGAAGCCAGTTTATTAGATGATTGTCGTGATTTTCTGCGGGCATTCCCTGAGGATTCTGTCCGGTTGATATTAGAAATTACAGAAAGAGAATTACTGGAGCCAGATGAGTACTCAATTAAACTATTTAATAAATTAAATGAATTAGGTGTATTAATCGCTTTAGATGATTTCGGCACAGGTTATTCAAACCACACATATTTACAAAAATTTAATGTTAATATGGTGAAAATAGGTCATAACTTTGTCAGTAAAATGAATACAGATATGATTTCTAAGCATATTGTTGAAAATATCATTGACTTAGCATTGCGACTAAATTTAGAAATTGTGGCAGAAGGCATTGAAAACCAAAAACAGGTGAATCAACTAAGAAGCTATTCCGTAAATTATTTGCAGGGGTATTACTTTGATTGTCCTGTGTCGCTGGAAGAATTTGTTAATAAATGGTTGAAGTAAATAATACAACTATTCTTAAGTCTTAAGTATTTTTAAGCACCTCGGCAATTGTCATTAGTTCTTGCACACGCTCTTTAGTTAACTCATGGAGTGAAGATAGCTCACCAATCACTTCCATTAACATTAAAAACTGTTGCAGGGAAATGTTACCTGTACGCTCAAATTTCCTGATTGTGCTATATGGCACACCAGAACGTTTGGATAACATTTCAACGGTGATTTTTTGTTGTTTACGCTGCTGCTTGATAAAATCTTTTAATTCATGCTGCACATCAAAAGCTGTGTAGAATGAAAGCAGGATAACCTCTTTTGTCACTATAATAGCAACCATATGGAAAATATCGTACTAAATTGTCATAATAGTCACACATTAATCCAAACCGAATTTTTTATCACACCTTTCTTGCTATTACCCTTTTTCCATGCTCATTTATCACAATTGGTAATCTATGTGAAAATATATACCCATCATGTTGAAATTCAATTAAAGATTTCGTTGAAGGCGAGATAAAGAAAGTATCACCATTAAAAAAACATTCTGAATTTTTATTTAAATAACTATTAACAAATAGTTCAATATGATTGATATCCATGAAATAAACTTCGTCTTTTATATAAGAGTGATCAGTTATTATAAATACATCATTTGCAAGATATTTTTTGAAGTGAGTATGTTCTAATATTTCAGCATCACCCCGATTTTCCCAATCATCTATTTTTTCCAAGAACTCAAATCTATCTTCTTGTGAAAACCCTATATAACTTAATAATATTAATTCGCCACCAATGGCAGGTTGTAACATTCGATCGGCCTTATCCATAGTATATTTTTTATAGTTTTCCATTCGTCCAACCTTTATTCCATATTGTTTAATATCAATTAACAATACATAAAATTATTCTACCCTTCCACCTCGTTTAAAGGCATTTTTGGCTTTATTTAAACTCATAGAATTAGCACCTCTGGTAAGATCAGGATTTGCGGATTGAACAGGATCATCTTCCCAATTACAAATATCGCAAATAAATATTCACCAAGTGAGTCTAAAACTCTATTTTAGCAGCATGGACAAGGGTATTTTGATTCAAAGTTAAAAAATTAACGAACAATCATCCCCAATAAAATTCCTATTACGCTAAAATCTGCATCACTGAATGTGGTATTGGCAATACCAATACTTCCCAGAACAGGCAACAGGAATACGGGCAGGAATGTAATCAATAACCCTTGAGCAAACGCTCCAAGGATAGCCCCTCGTCTTCCTCCCATTGCATTGCCGAAAACACCCGCGGTTGCACCAACAAAAAAATGAGGGACAACACCGGGAATAATCACAGTCATGTTCAGCAAGTAGAGAATAAACATACCAACAACACCGGCAATAAAGCTACTCAGGAAGCCAATCAGGACGGCATTTGGTGCATAGGGAAAGACCACCGGACAATCCAGTGCAGGCTTGGCATTCGGTACTAATTTGTCAGAAATGCCCTTAAATGCAGGCACGATCTCAGCAATCACCATTCTAACGCCTTGCAAAATGATATAAACACCTGCTGCAAATGTGATTGATTGCATCAGTGAATACATAACCCTGTTTTTTCCACCGCTGACTTGTCGGACTAATTCCTGATCAGCAAATAAGCAGGTGATAATAAAAATAATCGCCATAGTTAAAGCGATGGCGACAGAAGTATCGCGCAGAAATAATAAACTTTTGGGCACGTTCATCTCTTCCGTAGAATGTGCTTTATTACCCAATTTACTGCCAACAAACCCCGCCAAGACGTAAGAGAGTGTCGAAAAATGACCAAGTGCCACATCATCAGAGCCTGTCACTTTTTTCATATAAGGATGAGCAATCGCTGGAAAAAATACCATTGAAATACCAACAACAATTGAACCGATCACAACCAGCATCGTGCCATTTATTCCTGCTACAGAAAGAATAACCGCCACCATCATCGACATAAATAAAGTGTGATGTCCGGTCAAGAATATGAATTTCCATGGTGTAAAACGGGCAATTAGAATGTTAATCACCATAGCAAAGAACATAATCATCGCCATCTCTTTGCCAAAGCTTTTCTGCGCTATCGATACGATAGCTTCATTATTTGGTACAACCCCCTGAATACCAAAAGTATCTTGAAAGATAGTTGCAAATCCACCTAATGAAGTAACTATCAGGCCCGCTCCTGCACCTAAGATAACGAATCCGAGTATAGTTTTTACTGTTCCTTTGATGCACTCCGTCACCGGCTGTTTCTGCATTACCAAACCAATTAATGAAATTAGCCCGACTAAAATCGCAGGCTCTGCCAGTACGTCGTTCATCAAAAAGCGGAAGAAATCCATATTTTTCTCCAATTATAATCTGCCGAGTTCTTGCAATACCGCAGATAAACGCACTTTCATTGCAGATTTATCCAACATATTTTCCAATACAATGATTTTTCCAGCTATCTGCTGTTTAATCAGTTGTTCTGCAATATCTTTTGTAGCAATGAAAATATCGCTCTTAATTCCTTTTGCTGAACCTAAATCTGTATGTTCAACACTGGCTACAACGCCTAATTCCTGCAAAATATTTTTAATACTTATCTCCATTATCAGGCTGGTCCCTAAACCATGACCACAAACAACTGTAATTTTCATCTTATTTTCCTGTTAAATAAAAATATTAGTTAATATCCTTGAACAATAGAAAAAATCTCGTCTTGGTTTTTAGCCTGCATTAATTGATTGATTTTTGGCTGATCATCAAATAATCCTGCAAGTTCAGCGATCACTTCTATATGGCTATCACTGCTTGTTGTAGCAAATACGAACAGTAACTTGACCGGATCATTTTCCACAGAGCCAAACATGACCCCCTGTTTTATAAATGTCAGGCTCAGGGCAAGACGATTAGCTCCTTGCTCCGGTCTCGCATGAGGGATCGCGAGACCTGAACCAATCACGTAGTAAGGGCCGAATGTTTCATGGGAATGATAAATAGCCTCGACATAACTCGGTTGGATCGCACCATTATTAATAAGCGGCTGACAGGCGACTTCAATGGCCTCTTTCCAATCTTTAACTCCAGGAATCCATTGAATAACATTACGATTCAGTAGGGTTTTTAACATTGAATTCTCCTGATTTAACGTGTTTCCACCAACAATACATCTATAAAATGCTTTCAAAAGTTCGTCACTGAGTAAAAGCATAGTCACTGCAAATCAAACATACCGATGGAAAAAGAGAAAAAGCACAATAATACGGGGTAAGTCACATTACAGACTGAGATGAAGAGATACACATTTATATAAAATTATGCGCATAAAAAAATCCCTGGATTGTTAAATCCAGGGATTGGCAGTTTCTGTTAACAGGCCATATTGGTTAACGAACCAAATGCAAAAAGTGAATGTGCTTTTCATATTGATCCAAAATATCGTGGATAATCTGTTCCTGAGTCCATCCCATCAGATCGTAATCCTGTCCACCCTCTTTAAGATAAACTTCAGCACGATAATATTTTTGTTCCTCACTTCTTTCATCATCTTCCAGACCTACAATAGCAAATGCTGGTTGAATATAACCTCGCAGACGAACTTCATAGACAAAGTTAAGATTTTCGCCAAAATCCACTTCCAGATGAATTCGGTCGTCCATCTCATCATTGATGACAACAACTTTATTCTGCTTTGCCAATTCTCCAGCCACCATACTCATTGCCTGCTGGATAACTTCGCTCATAAAGCGTTTTACCTGCGAACTTTTAGGGTAATAAACGATATTTCTTAATCTTCGCTGCCACGGGATCGGGTTACGGCTGGCCGGAGGCGCTATTGTGGTCATCTGCTGACTGTCTTTCTTATAAGCGTCAATCCGTAATGCCTTAAGCAAACCATATATCGATATCAACAAAATTATCGAGAAAGGAAGCGCACTGGCGATCGTTACTGTTTGCAAAGCAGATAAGCCTCCTGCAATCAATAAAGCAATGGCAACCGCTCCCATCAAACCTGCCCAGAAGATCCGCTGCCAGATAGGTGTATGATGAGCGCCACCAGAAGCCAGTGTATCAACCACCATGGCACCAGAATCAGCAGAAGTGACAAAGAACATCACGACCATGATCATTGCAATGAACGACAAAACGGCAGGCAGTGGAAAATGTTCCAGAAAATTAAACAGTGCCAGAGAAACATCTGTCTGTACGATGTTGGCTAATTCTTTATCTCCCTGATTGGCAATCATGTTAATCGCACTATTACCAAATGCCGTCATCCACATCAGAGTAAAACCACTGGGTACGAACAAAACACCAGTTACAAATTCCCTGATTGTCCGGCCCCGGGAAACTCTGGCAATAAACATACCAACGAATGGAGACCAGGATAACCACCATCCCCAATACAGTAATGTCCATCCCCCTAACCAATTACTAGATTTAGGTTCATAGGCATACAGGTTAAATGTTTTGCTGACTATTTCCGAAAGATAGCCACCTGTATTTTCCACGAATGACTTCAATAGCAGCACCGTTGGCCCCAAAGCAACAACCAGAATCAACAATAAAAATGCCAGCCCTAAATTCAATTCAGATAGAACGCGGATACCTTTATCTAAACCAGAAATAACCGAAATGGTTGCCAGAGCGGTGATTGCAATGATCAATACAACCTGCACCGTCCCATTGATAGGCAAATCGAATAGATGGTTAAGACCAGCATTCACTTGAAGAACGCCGTAGCCCAAAGATGTGGCTACGCCAAATACTGTACCAATAACCGCAAAGATATCGACTGCATGACCAATCGGCCCATGAATTTTATCACCAATAATCGGGTACAGCGCAGAGCGCAGTGTTAAAGGCAAACCATGCCGATAGCTAAAAAATGCCAGAATCAAAGCCACAATGGCATAAATTGCCCAGGCGTGAAGCCCCCAATGAAAAAAAGTTAACTTCATAGCCTGTTTAGCCGCAGCAATGCTTTCAGGTGTGCCCACCGGTGGTGACAGATAGTGCATGACAGGCTCAGCCACACCAAAGAACATCAATCCAATACCCATCCCCGCAGAAAAAAGCATAGCAAACCAGGAAAAATAACTGAAATCAGGTTCAGCATGGTCAGGGCCAAGCTTTATATTGCCGTATCTGGATAAACCCAGATAGGTAACTGAAAGTAAAATCAACGCAACGGCGAGGATATAAAACCAACTAGCATTAACAAACAAATCTTGCTGCAAAGATTTAAACCATCTATCGGCAAGCTCCGGTTTCAAACCAGCAAATGCGACCAGTGCAATGATCAAAAATGCCGAGAAGAAAAAGACTGGTGGATTAATGTAAGTTTTCGTCTTTACCTGTCCAGTATTATCTTGACTCATACTCATCCTTCAAAATTAGTGTCCGACACTCTCTCCTATATCATTCCAAAATAATATTTTGCCGAATTTTCAATAAAATAAATATAACCCCAATTAAGGGTTACCCATCCCGCAGATATTTTGTGTTCATAACTTACTCAGTCTACGTTCATGATCACCTTAACATAAAAATCAGAGCAACTGTACTCATAGAGAGGTATACAATCAGTATTATTAACAAATAAGCAACATAAATTGTTAATTTATTAACAATAAAAAACATTAACCTCATTTTTCCGTGTAATTTATTAATAGCATATGACCAATAGTACAATCATCTCTCACTCAGGTTAATAACTGACGTAAGGAAGTTAACACTATGTTAAATAAATTAAATAAGTTAGATGGATTAACAGGTAAACGAGTTGTGGTAACAGGCGGAGGCCGTGATTTTGGGCAGGCTATTTCTGTCTGGTTAGCACGGGAAGGTGCGCATGTTGACCTCTGTGCTCGTCAATTGGAAAGTGCTGAAGCGACTCGAGAAATTATTCAGGGTGAAGGTGGGATTGCAAGGAGTTATCAATGTGATATCAGTGACGCACAATCAGTTCGTAACTTTGCCAATCAATTACTACAAGACAGTAAACCTATCGATATTCTAATACTGAGTGCAGCCCAATGGCTGGAAGGCAATCTGAGTGATGATGACAGTGATGAAGATATTATCAGCACGATGAATTCCGGTGCGACGGGTTCCATGCTATTGACCAAAATGTTATTACCAAGCCTGCGTAAGTCTCAAGGAGCCGATATTATTGCGATGGTGTCAGTCTGCGGCATTCCAAACTTTATCCGCTCTGTCGCTCATCCGGTATTTTTTGCTGCCAAACATGCGATGAGTGGCTTTTGCCAGACTATTTCCCATCAATTGAGCAAAGACAATATTCGCGTAACCGGAATCTATCCCCCTGATTTTGAAGTTAATGGTTTTGATGAAGATCTAGATGATCACAAAACAATGGGTAAACAAGTACTGAACGGGCGCTCAGTCTGGGAATCCATACGATTTGTTCTGACTCAACCTCGCAGTTGCCATATTAGTGCAATTTATTTTCAGGGCCCAACTTTTGAGGATATGAAACAGCTATAGTCACTCTGAATAGCCTATGGCTCTATAATTAGCAAAATCATTGCAACCATCACCAGAAATAATGGAGGGAATACAACGAATGACCAATCAAATCAATGCAATTGCAAATTCACCAGAGGTTCAACAACTGGAAAGGAAGGCTTGTGATGCGATTCACTATATAAATTCCAACTCTGAGGCTTTTAAAAAGGCTTTGTCGCATACCCAAGCAAAACATGCAGATATTATTAAGGCACTGGAAGATAAATAATAGATATTCGATTTCTTTCGACAGAGGAAGTTATTGAAATCCAGAGATCAACCCTTCCCAATAGTGGCGAACCTGATGTGAACAAGCTTGAAGGGGCTTTTTGAGGATTTTATCTAATTACCGGAATGATCTTCTGGAGGATACTATCACTGACTATAGTCCATAATTTTGAACAAGTTAATTGCAAGCCAATAAACTCAAAAAGCCCCGTCAATCACGATCGGGGCTTTTATAATGTTGGTTTATATTATCCTTACATAACACTTTTCGCCTGTTGGACAATATCAATCAATGGCTGTGGCCAAACACCAAGGAGCAATACCAGTAACGCGGTGAGCAGCACAACAATACCGCCGGAGGTTAACGCCCAGTTTCTTGGCGTATCGCGGTTCAGTGTTTTCGGTGCTGGCAGGTATAAACTCACCATCACACGCAGGTAGTAATAAAGGCCAATCGCACTTCCCACTACCACTGCTCCGGTCAGCCACCACAATCTGGCCTCAACACCTGTTGCAATAACATAGAATTTACCGATGAAACCGAATGTCAACGGTATTCCCGCCAGTGACAACATCATGATCGTCATAACAGCCGACAGAATTGGTTTATGCCAGAACAAGCCACGATAGGAGAATAGTGATTCAGCATCAGGGCCTCTGTACGGGCTGGACATCAGGCTGACTACACCAAATGCACCAATACTGGCAAGCAGATAGCCCGCCAGATAAAGACCCGCGGTCTCTTCTGCCAGGGTATGGTCTTTAATGGCGATTAATACCACCAGCAAATAACCCAGATGTGCAATAGATGAATAACCGAGCAGTCGTTTGATATTGCTCTGCGTCAATGCCAACAAGTTACCAAACAGGATAGAGGCGATTGCAATCACAGTTAACACAGTGCGCAGAGTCTCGCTGTCGGTCACTGGTGCTTCAATAAACAGACGCATTACCACGGCAAAGATAGCGACTTTACTTGCCGTTGCCAGAAAGGTCGATACTGGTGCCGGCGCGCCCTGATAAACATCAGGTGTCCAAAGCTGGAAAGGAACGAGGGAAAGCTTGAAACCCAGCCCCACAATCATCATCCCCAATCCAGCCAGAACCAGTGGTTCATGAAGTTTACTGTCACTCAGGCTTCTGCCCAGTGATGCAAAGGACAGATCACCTGATTCAGCATACAGCAGTGCAATACCGAATAACAGGAACGAGGATGCCGCCGCAGACAGCAGCATATATTTGATACTCGCTTCCAGTGAACGGTTTTGGCGGAATGCGTAACCGATCAAGCCAAACAGTGGCAGAGTAATCAGCTCAATACCGATAAACAGCGATGCCATGTGGTTAGCAGAAGAAAGCAAAACTCCTCCGACAGCCGCAATCAACACCAGCAGATAAAACTCTTCTTTGTTATCGGGATAATTTTCCAACCATGAGTAGGCGAATGTCGTCGTTGCGAGGCTCGCAATCAGCACCAGTGCAGTATAGAACATTGCAAAACGATCCACATGGATCAGTGGCGTGACATCCATCGGCTCCTGCAATCCAACAAAATAGAGAGAAAGCAGGGCTAGGTTTAAACCAATTACCGTCAAGGTAACATTGGTGAAATGATCGCGTCGCCATGCAATGGACAGCATCACAACCACCACCGTCAATCCGACGATCAATAGCGGCAACAGTGCGATCAATTGTTCAGAAGTTATTGTCATGGCGAATTACGGCCCTGTAGTTAAAAGTGAAGCTGAATACCAATTCTGGATGTTGCTCATCGCCGCAGCCGAGGTATCAAGGATTGGTTGCGGGTAAACACCAAGAATAACTAGCAAGACAACCAGCAGCAGCAAAATAGAAATCTCGCGCGCATCCATCCGTGGTAATGGTTCATCTGATTTCGGCGTTCCGTAATAAGCCTTCTGCATCAGGTATAAGGCGTACACGGAAGCAAAAACTAAACCAAACACGGATACGGTAGTAACTAAAGTGAATTTACTGAAGCTGCCGAACAGGATCATGAATTCACCAACAAAGTTACCGGTTCCCGGCATACCCAATGTCGCCACAGCGAAGAACAGAGATATCGCTGGCAACAATTGAATTCTTCCCCACAGACCACCCATCTGACGCATATCACGGGTATGCAGACGCTCATATATCTGCCCACACAGGATGAATAGCCCCGCGGCGGACAAACCATGTGCAATCATCTGGATCACTGCCCCCTGATAAGCCAATTGGCTGCCAGTATAAATAGCAATCAGGACAAAACCCATGTGTGAAACACTGGTATAGGCAATCAGACGTTTAATATCGGTCTGGCTGAAAGCCATCCATGCTCCGTAGAATATGCCGAAAACACCCAGCCACATCGCAATCGGTGCAAATTCCGCAGAGGCTTGTGGAAACAATGGCAGACTGAAACGCAGCAGACCATATGCCGCCGTTTTCAGCAAGATCCCCGCGAGGTCAACAGAACCCGCAGTCGGAGCCTGACTATGAGCATCCGGTAACCACCCGTGCAAAGGCACAACCGGCATTTTCACGGCAAATGCGATAAAGAATCCCAACATCAACAGATATTGGACGGTATGCGACATCGGGGTATCCAGCAATTTTTCATAGTTGAATGACCATTCTCCGGTTGCATCGTGGTAGATGAAAGCCAATGCCAAAATCGAAATCAACATCACCAGACCACTGGCCTGAGTATAAATGAAGAATTTCGTCGCGGCCGTAATACGGGTTTTGCCTTGTGAACCTCTGTGCCCCCATAGTGCGATCAGGAAGTACATCGGCACCAGCATCACTTCCCAGAAGAAGAAGAACAGGAACAGGTCAATGGCAAGGAATACTCCCATCACACCGCCGAGGATCCACAATAGGTTAAGATGGAAGAAACCCTGATACGGTTGATTTTCATTCCACGAACAGAGGATTGCCATTAAACCCAACAGTGCAGTTAAGACCACCATCAACAATGACAGGCCATCCAGAGCCAAATGAATGGAAATGCCAAAACGTGGTATCCACGGCAACAGGAACTCTGATTGCCACTGTGGAATGCCTTGTGGGTTAGTCAGCGTATAGCCTCCCTGCAACCAGAGGTACAGAGAAAGCAGCAGAGTCAATCCCATCGCCAGAAGCGCTATCCAACGCGGCATACGGGTGCCGAAGCGCTCTGCCTGCCAACATAGCAGGCCTCCAATGAAGGGCAGAAGAATTAGCCAAGGTAATAGCATGGCGCAATGTGTCCCTTAATTAAATCAAAAGCAGCAGAGCTAAAACCAGCACTGCACCCAACCCCATAGAGGTAACGTACCAACGGATTTGTCCGTTCTCACTTAAACCAAGCCCTTTATTGCCCCAACGTGACAATACGGCAGGGATATTCATCAATGAATTCAAAGGATCATTCCGCAGCAGTTGTGTAATACCTTTGAATGGTTTTACAAATACCCAGTCATACAGAGCATCAAATCCCCAGGCATGGAACCACCATGTGGAGAAAAAACGCCCCAGAGCACTGTTTGCTGTCGCATTAACCAAACTACGTTTGCCAAGATACAAGGCTGCGGCCAGCAAAATGCCAAGCACGGCAACCACACCGGAAACAATTTCTAGTGTCATTTTGCCATCATGTCCTGCGATACTGTTTTCCGACGGCAGAACACCCGCTAAAGGAGGCACAATCTGCGCACCCACAAAAGTAGACAGCACTAACAGCACTGACAGTGGCAAGGTATGAGTAATTCCTTTAACTGCATGTGCCTTGGTATTTTCTTTCCCATGGAACACGATAAAGATCATGCGGAAGGTATACAGTGAGGTCATTAGTGCACCAATCAGCCCAGCAAGCATCAGATTCATGTGACCATTTGCCAGTGCACCCCACAGAATTTCATCTTTACTGTAGAAACCTGCTGTCAGCAAAGGCAGAGCAGATAACGCCGAGCCCCCCACCAGGAAGCAGAGATACACAAATGGAATACGTTTACTCAATCCCCCCATTTTGAAGATGTTCTGCTCATGGTGACAAGCCAGAATCACCGAACCAGAGGCAAGGAACAACAGTGCCTTGAAGAACGCATGGGTCATCAAATGGAAGATAGCCGCATCCCATGCCTGTACGCCCAATGCCAAAAACATATAACCAATCTGACTCATAGTGGAATAGGCAAGTACACGTTTGATATCAGTCTGAACCAGTGCTGCAAAGCCAGCCAACAGCAAGGTAACCGCACCAATAATGCCAACCAGATGCAAAATATCAGGTGCCATTAAGAACAGAACATGGCTGCGCGCAATCAGATAGACACCTGCGGTAACCATGGTAGCCGCATGGATCAAAGCAGAAACCGGTGTTGGGCCTGCCATCGCATCTGCCAACCATGTTTGCAATGGTAACTGAGCCGATTTACCCACAGCACCGCCCAAAATCATCAAGGTTGCCCATGTGATTGCAGTAGAGCCAGCTGCGATATGTTGTGGTGCCAGTACTGCCAGTTCGCGGAAACTCAACGTACCGAGCTGGTCGTAGAGGATAAACATTCCAATAGCGAGGAAGACGTCACCCACTCGTGTCACGATAAAAGCTTTCATCGCCGCAGCGCCATTGGCAGGTGTTTTATAGTAAAAACCGATCAACAGGTAACTACACAGCCCCACCCCTTCCCAACCGAGGTACATTAGCAGCATGTTATCCGCCAGAACCAAGACCACCATGCTGGCGATAAACAGGTTGGTATAGGCGAAGAAACGAGAGTAACCTTCTTCACCACGCATATACCATGAAGCATAAATGTGGATCAGGAAACCGACACCGGTTACTACACTCAACATGGTTAATGACAGCCCATCCAATACCAGATTGACTGGAATGCTGAAACTATCTACGCTCATCCAGTTCCACAATGTCTGGCTGTAAACAAACCCACCTGTTTCATTTTGAACCATGCTGTTTTGGGAAAGAAAGTCCATCCCGACCCAAAGTGTGACCAGTGCTGCCAGCCCGACAGAACCTATTCCAATGGTTGCTGATAGATTTTCAGACCAGCGGCCACGGGAGAATGCCAACAGCAAAAATCCCAACAGTGGCAATAGAATTGTTAAATAGAGTAAGTTCATCCGCGCATCTCACTGACTATATCAATATTCAGGTTCTGGCGACGACGGTACAACTGTAGTAACAGTGCCAGACCGATACTCGCCTCGGCTGCTGCCAAAGTAATGGCCAGAATGTACATCACCTGACCATCAGGCTGGAGCCAATAGCTACCAGCAACGACAAACGCCAGCGCTGAAGCATTGATCATGATTTCCAGACCTATCAGCATAAATAACAGATTGCGGCGGATAATCAGGCAAGTGAAGCCCAATACAAATAGAATAGCCGCCAGAATCAGACCATGTTCCAAAGGTATCATTGTTGGTCCTCCACACGATTGCTGAGCATTTCACCCTGGCGGCTTTCACGACCAACGTGGTAAGCCACTACAAGTCCGGCCAGTAATAGCAGGGATGCCAGTTCTACTGCCAGTACATAAGGCCCGAATAAGCTGATGCCCACTTCTTTGGCACTGACTACTTCACCACTAATTTCAGCCTCCGGCAGACTCTGGATGGCAAAGATCAAGACAATCAGTAATATGGTTGAAAGAATAGACGGGCCAATCCAGACTCTCGGTTTCAACCATCCCCTTTCTTGTTCAATAACAGATTTACCAAGGTTCAGCATCATCACGACAAAGACGAACAACACCATGATCGCCCCGGCATAAACGATGATTTCCAATGCACCGGCAAAGTAAGCACCCAGTGAAAAGAACACGACTGAAAGTGCCAGCAGGGAGATAACCAGGTACAGCAACGCATGTACTGGATTGGTATGCGTTATTACCCTGAGTGTTGCGAGGATGGCAACCAACCCTGCGATATAAAATGTGAATTCCATGAATATCGCTCCTTATGGCAACAGACTTTTAACGTCGATAGGTTTGGCTTCATTGTCGGCTTCACCTTTATCTTTGCCATCAATCGCCATACCTGTCTTACGGTAAAAGTTATAATCAGGGTATTTACCCGGCCCGGAAATCATCAGGTCTTCTTTCTCATACACCAGATCCTGACGTTTAAATTCACCCAACTCAAAATCCGGCGTCAATTGGATAGCGGTAGTCGGGCAGGCTTCTTCACACAATCCGCAGAAGATACAACGCGAGAAATTGACGCGGAAAAACTCAGGATACCAGCGGCCATCTTTATGTTCGGCTTTTTGCAGGGAGATACATCCCACCGGACACACTGCCGCACACAGGTTACAGGCGACACAACGCTCTTCACCGTCAGGATCACGCGTCAGAACGATGCGCCCACGGTAACGGGGTGGCACATAAACCGGTTCTTCGGGATACATTTTTGTTTCGCGTTTATGGAAGGCATGAAGCCCTATCATCCAAATACTGCGTACCTGGGTGGCAAAACCAACCAATAACTCTTTTAATGTCATGGTTCAATCACCCCTTTATTGAGCGTTGTATAAAATCACTGCGGCAGTCGCCAGCAGGTTGAGTAAAGTTAACGGCAAACAGATTTTCCAGCCGAATGACATCACCTGGTCATAACGCGGGCGCGGTAACGAAGCACGGATCAAGATGAACATCATCATGAAGAATGCTGTTTTCAGCGCAAACCAGACGAATGGAGGCAGAAAAGGCCCATGCCAGCCACCAAAGAACATTGTGACGATTAAAGCGGATACCGTCACGATACCGATATATTCCCCGACAAAGAACATACCGAACTTCATGCCGGAATATTCGATATGATAACCATCCGCCAGCTCTTGCTCTGCTTCCGGTTGGTCAAAGGGATGACGGTGACACACCGCAACACCAGCGATAGCAAAGGTCAAGAAACCAAAGAACTGGGGAATGATATTCCACAAATGTTGCTGTGAATTAACGATGTCCACCATGTTGAAAGAGCCAGCCTGGGCCACTACTCCCATCATGGACAGCCCGATGAACACTTCATAGCTCAGTGTCTGTGCTGATGCACGCATGGCTCCCAACAAGGAATATTTGTTATTACTTGACCAGCCAGCAAATAACACGGCGTAAACAGCCAGACCTGCCATCATCATGAAAAACAGGATACCGATGTTCAGATCTGCTGCCATCCACGTCGGACTTACCGGTACAATGGCAAAGGCCAGTAACAGGGAACAGAACCCGATGACAGGCGCCAAAGTAAAGATCATCCGATCAGAGAAACGTGGTGCCCAGTCCTCTTTGAAAAACATTTTTATCATGTCAGCAACAAGCTGCAGTGACCCGCCCCACCCTACACGGTTTGGTCCGTAGCGGTTCTGAAACAACCCAAGCAAACGACGTTCAGCAAAACTCATAAACGCCCCGCAGCCAACTACGACCAGCAAAATGACAACCGCTTTCAGGACAGAAATCAAAATCTCAATTAATTCGGGAGTAATCCAATTCATTATGCGACCTCCCGTAAGTTATTAACTGATTTACCTGCCAGAACGGGTGGAATGCCCGGCATTCCCAACGGCAGGCCAATCTGACCCTGAGCAAGATTGCCGCTTAAACGTACAGCTAAACATAATTGCTGCCCCGCACAATCAAATGCCATCATGGAACCTTCCTTCACATTCAGCTTTTCAGCATCCTGACGATTTATCATCACATATGGCTCAGGCATACGTTCCTGAATGACATCTGCCCGCTGAGACAATTCCTCACTACCGAACAGATGGAAATAAGGTGCGATGTACCATTCATTCTTCTGCGCAGTAAAAGCGGCCGGAATACTATCGAAGTAGTTCAATCCTCCATCAACCGTCTCAATCAGGCGTACTCCAGGATCACCGAAACGCAGTTTACCGCCCACTTCTGCCTGGAATTTATTCCATGCCTGTGGTGAGTTCCAACCCGGAGCCCATGCAAATGGAATTTGCTGACGTTCAGCAAATGGGTTGTTGTTACCTTCCATTGAGAAAGCAAATGCGGTGTCGATATCCTGTGGCTGACGCTGTTCATGAACACTGATATTGGCGAGCATCGCAGTACGACCACTGTAGCGATGAGGTGAACGAGCCAGTTTCTGACCACGGATACGGAATGTGGCATCCGGTGCTGCATTAACGATGCCTTTGAATTGCGGCATCTCTTTGACACACGCTTCAATTACATGGTCAAGCTGAGTCCAGTCCGTCTGGCGTTGTGTATAGGTAGTATACAAAGAGTGCATCCAGCGCCAACTTTCCAGCATGACAACAGATTTGTCATAGAATGCAGGCTCATACACCTGGAAGTAACGCTGAGCACGACCTTCCTGATTAACCAGAGTGCCGTCGCTTTCAGCGAAACTGGAAGCTGACAGGATCAAGTGTGCCTTATCCATAATAGCAGTGCGTTGATGATCAACAACAATCAGGTTTTTCAGACTATCCAGAGCATTATCAATTTTATCGGCCGGAGCATGGCGGTAGAGATCATTTTCCATCACAATAGCAGTATCTGAATCTCCTTTGGCAATGCGCTGCAAGGCTACATCCAGCGATTGTGCTTCCATCATCGCCAGACCAAGACTATTCGCATACGCTGCAACGTAGGAAAGACCGACATTAGCGCCATTATCTTTCAGCGCCCAGGCAATATTAGCGGCTGCCTGAATCAGGATATCACTGCCTGCATTGCTGCCACTGATAATCAATGGTTTTTTCGCTTCACGCAGGGCTTGAGCAACGAGTTCTACTTTCGCTTTTAGCTCATCCGACAAGTCGTTGACGGCAGGAGCTATCTTGTTCAGGGCATGTGCCACAGCAAAACCGAAGCGGGCTTGATCATCAACCGGCGCATGGTAATTCCATGCCGCGACGTCATCCAGCCGGGTATTATCGACGCTGGTTAAGAACAGAGGATATTTGGCATGTTGGCCGATATTCATTACAGCCGCAATTTGCCAGTCTGCCACTTTCTGAGCTGCTGCCATCTCACGTGCTTTGCCCTTGACTGCCTGACGTACTGACAATGCCATACGGGCTGCTGTTTGGGTCAGATCTTCACCCAGAACTAACACTGCGTCATAATCTTCAATTTCACGCAGAGATGGAGTATAAACACCACCTTGTTGCAGAATTTCCAGCATCATATCAAGACGATGTTGCTCTTCCGCTGAAATGCCACTGTAAAAATTCTCTGCACCAACCAATTCACGCAGTGCAAAATTACTTTCGATACTGGCACGTGGTGAACCGATACCAATAGCGTTTTTCGCCTGACGCAGAATATCCGCCCCACCCTGCATAACTTGCTCAGCATTTAGCGAGATCCATTGATCGCCGCGAAGCTGTTGTGGTTGGCGAGGACGATCTTTACGGTTGACATACCCGTAACCAAAACGACCGCGGTCACACATGAAATAGTGGTTAACCGTACCGTTATAACGGTTCTCGATCCGGCGCAATTCTCCGTAACGTTCCCCTGGACTGGTGTTACAACCAATACTGCACTGTTGACAAATACTTGGAGCAAACTGCATGTCCCATTTACGGTTATAACGCTCTGAGTGAGTTTTATCAGTGAAGACACCTGTCGGACAGATTTCAACCAGATTACCGGAAAATTCACTTTCCAGTGTGCCATCTTCGGGGCGACCAAAATAGACGTTGTCATGAGCACCATAAACGCCCAAATCCGTTCCATCCGCATAATCTTTGTAGTAGCGGACACAGCGGTAACAAGCGATACAACGGTTCATTTCATGAGCAATGAATGGCCCCAGTTCCTGATTTCTGTGAGTACGTTTGGTAAAACGATACTTACGGAACGAGTGTCCCGTCATCACTGTCATATCCTGCAAATGGCAGTTTCCGCCTTCTTCACAGACAGGACAGTCATGGGGATGATTAGTCATCAACCATTCCACGACACTTGCGCGGAACTGTTTTGCTTCTTCATCATCAATGGAGATATATGTGCCATCTGAAGCCGGTGTCATACAAGACATTACCAGACGACCACGTGTATCTTCTGCGTTTTGATATTGCTTAACCGCACACTGGCGGCAAGCGCCAACGCTTCCCAGCGCTGGATGCCAGCAAAAATAAGGTATATCAAGCCCCAATGAAAGGCAGGCTTGTAACAGGTTATCAGCCCCGTTTACATCATAATCTTTGCCGTCTACATGTATCGTAGCCATAGTCAGCATGCTTCCCAATGGCCTGCCGTGGCAGGCGTTAATCAAAAATTCTGCTTTAACAAACCGTTCTTGCGCGACATTCTTACAGGTTATTCCTGTAAACCCGTCTTACCAACGCTGCTTGAGCAGGTTCGGCTGAATGCCCGCAATCAGGCTGGTATTTCCGTAATCTTTGGTGACAATTCCTGCTTCAAATTCTTCGCGGAAATATTTGATCGCACTCTGCAAAGGTTCTACGGCACCGGGTGCATGAGCACAGAAAGTTTTGCCGGGGCCGAGGAAACGGCAGAGTTGTTCCAAAGTTTCGATATCACCAGGCTGACCTTTCCCCTCTTCAATGGCGCGGAGGATTTTTACACTCCAAGGCAGACCATCACGGCATGGTGTACACCAGCCACAGGATTCACGGGAGAAGAATTCTTCAAGGTTACGGGTCAGGGAAACTATGTTGATCTCATGATCAACTGCCATTGCAAGAGCTGTTCCCAAACGGCTGCCAGCTTTGGCGATATTTTCGAAATCCATCGGCAAATCAAGGTGATCTGCTGTCAGAAAATCGGTTCCCGCCCCACCTGGCTGCCAAGCCTTGAATTTCAGCCCATCACGCATACCACCAGCATAATCTTCAAGAATTTCACGGGCCGTGGTGCCAAAAGGCAGCTCCCAAAGGCCCGGATTTTTGACCCGGCCAGAGAACCCCATCAGTTTAGTGCCAGCATCTTTACTTTTGCCTTCACTTAGACCGATGTACCACTCTTTACCATGTTCGAGGATGGCAGGAACGTTACACAGTGTTTCAACGTTATTGACACAGGTCGGTTTTCCCCAAACACCAGAGGTTGCCGGGAATGGAGGTTTGGAACGAGGGTTCGCACGACGCCCTTCAAGGGAGTTAATCAGTGCAGTTTCTTCACCACAGATATAACGTCCCGCGCCGGTATGAACAAATAACTCAAAATCAAAACCGCTGCCCAGAATATTTTTACCAAGCAACCCCGCCGCTTTCGCTTCTTCAATTGCTTTACGCAGGTGAACCGCAGATTCAACATATTCACCACGCAGGAAAATATAGCCACGGTATGCTTTCAAGGCAAAAGCACTGATCAGCATTCCTTCCACCAGCAAGTGCGGTAGTTGCTCCATCAACAAGCGGTCTTTATAAGTGCCCGGTTCCATTTCGTCAGCATTACACAACAGGTAGCGGATGTTCATGCTTTCATCTTTCGGCATCAGGCTCCACTTCAACCCTGTGGAGAAACCTGCGCCACCGCGCCCCTTCAAACCGGCATCTTTTACTAATGTGGTGACTTCATCAGGCGCCATGCCTTTCAGTGCTCTTTCGGCTCCCTTGTAGCCATTCTTGCTAAGGTATTCATCCAGCCAGACAGGTTGTTGGTCATCACGCAACCGCCATGTCAGGGGATGAGTTTCCGCCGTGCGGATAATTTCTTTCACTCCTGAATGCGTTGTCATTGATATTGCTCCAGCAATTTTTCAATTTCTTCGGGTTTCACATAACTGTGGGTATCATCATCAATCATCATGGTTGGCCCTTTATCACAGTTACCCAGACAGCAGGTTGGCAATAATGTGAAACGCCCATCTGTTGTGGTTTGACCCGGACGAATGTTCAGGTGTTTTTCTATTGCTGCCTGAACCCCCTGATAGCCCGTGATGTGACAAACAACACTGTCACAATAACGAATAATGTGACGCCCTACTGGCTGACGGTAAATCTGGCTGTAAAATGTCGCCACACCTTCCACATCACTGGCAGGAATACCTAAAACTTCAGCAATGGCTGAGATCGCACCATCCGGCACCCAACCACGCTGTTTTTGCACAATTTTCAGTGCCTCAATTGACGCTGCACGCGGATCTTCGTAGTGGTGTTTTTCCTGCTCAATGGCATCACGTTCTCCGATACTCAGCACAAACTTATCCGGTGTCTGAGCGTCCGTTACGTTAACCACATCAAGGCGTGCTTGCTTGTTTGCGTTAAATTCACTTTGCATCGTTAGCGATCCACATCAGACATAACAAAATCGATACTACCCAGATAAACGATCAGGTCAGAAACCAGACTGCCGCGGATCACCGATGGGATCTGCTGTAGATGAGCAAAACTCGGTGTGCGGATACGGGTGCGGTAACTCATGGTGTTACCATCACTGGTCAGGTAATAACTGTTGATTCCTTTAGTCGCTTCAATCATCTGGAATGATTCATTGGCAGGCATAACCGGCCCCCATGACACTTGAAGGAAATGGTTAATCATGGTTTCGATATGTTGCAGGGTACGCTCTCTGGGTGGTGGCGTGGTCAGTGGATGATCAGCCTTGAACGGGCCTTCCGGCATGTGTTTAAGGCACTGTTCAAGGATGCGCATACTCTGACGGATCTCTTCCACTTTCAGCATCACACGGTCATAACAGTCGCCGTTATATCCCGTCGGTACTTCAAAGTCGAAGTTTTCATAACCGGAATAAGGACGCCATTTACGTACATCGAAGCTAATACCTGTTGCGCGCAAACCCGCCCCTGTTACGCCCCAATCCAGTGCCTGTTTAGCATTGTAAGCAGCCACTCCGACAGAACGTGCCTTCAGGACACTATTTTTCAATGCCGCTTTAACATAGGAATTCAAACGTTTCGGTAGCCAGTCCAGCAACTCACGCAGGAGTTTATCCCAGCCTCGCGGCAAGTCATGGGCAACACCACCAATACGGAACCAGGCCGGGTGCATACGGAATCCGGTAATGGCTTCAACAATATCGTAAACTTTCTGGCGGTCAGTAAAGGCGAAGAACACCGGGGTCATTGCACCAACGTCTTGAATAAAGGTACTGATGTAGAGCAAGTGGCTATTGATGCGGAACAACTCAGACAACATGACGCGGATAGCTTTCACGCGCTCAGGCACCTCAATGCCAGCCAGTTTCTCAACGGCAAGCACATAAGGCATTTCATTGACACATCCCCCCAGATATTCGATCCGGTCGGTATAAGGGATATAACTGTGCCATGACTGACGTTCCCCCATTTTTTCCGCGCCGCGGTGGTGATAACCAATATCAGGAACACAATCAACAATCTCTTCACCATCAAGCTGAAGAACAATGCGGAATGCACCGTGAGCCGAGGGGTGATTTGGCCCAAGGTTAAGGAACATAAAGTCCTCATTTTCAGTGCCGCGTTTCATCCCCCACTCTTCTGGTTTGAAAGTCAGCGCTTCCATTTCCAGATCTTCTTTCTGCTTGGTCAATATGAAAGGATCAAATTCTGTGGCGCGCGCAGAATATTCCTTACGCAGCGGATGACCTTCCCAAGTTGGTGGCATCAGGATACGACGTAAATTCGGATGACCATTAAATGTAATGCCAAACATTTCCCACGTTTCACGTTCATACCAATTGGCATTCGGGAAAATTGATGTGATGGTCGGGATATTCAGGTCTTTTTCATTGAGCGCAACTTTCAGCATGATGTCACGATTACGCTCAATGGAAATCAAGTGATAAAACACCGAAAAGTCCGCCGATGGCAGACTTTGTCGGTGAGAGCGCTGACGCTCATCAACACCATGCAAGTCAAACAGCATGACATAGGGTTTGGGCAACTTCTTCAGGAACGTAATTACTTCCAGCAATTGTTCCCGCTTTACCCAGACAACCGGCATACCGGTTCGGGTAGGCTGGACGGTAAACGCATCAGGGCCAAATTGGCGATTAAGCTCACTTACGACCGGATCATCTGTGTGATCCCTTGTTTCCCAAGCAGGCCGTACGCTTTCTTGCGCTATCTGATCTGTCATCATTCTTCACCACAACGCTTGATCAGGGTTTAATGTGATCGCAACACATTTTTGGGTTACGACATTGCTCTGGTTATTCTTAATGGCTAAAAGCCTTAAATTTCATCTGGGGTACGCAGGTTTGTCACTGCAATACGTTCACCGCGCTTCCGTTCTCTTTCTGATTGCATATTTGCGCGGTAAACCCCCTGATCACCAACAACCCATGACAGTGGGCGACGTTCTTTGCCAATAGATTCCTGCAATAACAACAGTGCCTGCATATAAGCTTCAGGGCGGGGTGGACAGCCCGGAATGTAGACATCAACAGGAATGAACTTATCAACTCCCTGAACGACGGAGTAGATATCATACATACCGCCTGAGTTTGCACAGGCTCCCATCGAAATAATCCACTTTGGTTCCAGCATTTGGTCATATAAACGCTGGATCACAGGAGCCATCTTGACGAAACAAGTGCCTGAGATCACCATGAAATCAGCTTGACGGGGAGATGCCCTCAGTACTTCTGCACCAAAGCGGGCTACGTCATGAACGGCGGTAAAAGACGTCACCATTTCTACATAACAACAAGAAAGACCAAAGTTATAAGGCCATAAGGAATTCTTTCTTCCCCAATTCACCATGTCATGCAGAGCATGTTCTAATTTACCCATATAGACACTACGGTGGACGTGTTGCTCAAGGGGATCGCTGACAAGCTCCTGTTTTTGCAGGGGATAACGGTCATTCTCACCGTTCGGATCTATGCGGGTGAGCGTATAATCCATCTTTATGCCTCGCTATTACTGCATGTGACTGTTGTTGGTATTAACATTAGCGGTATGAGCATCAACACTGGGTTTACTGACCTGACGCCTTGAACGTGCGGGTGTCCAATTCAATGCCCCGATACGTGCCAGATAAACCAAACCTGCCAATAACACCAAAATGAAAATGCTTGCTTCGGCAAAGCCCAACCAGCCACTCTCTTTGATAGAGACTGACCATGCATATAAGTAAAGGGCTTCAACGTCGAAGATGACAAAGAACATGGCAACCAGATAAAACTTTGCCGACAGACGGAGACGGGCACTGCCGACAGAATCAATACCCGATTCATAAGGTATATGTTTTGCTCTGGCTTTCGCTCTGCCCCCAAGAAAGTACGCACCCAGTAACATGAGTGCACACAAACCAAGAGCACCTATCAGGAAAATCGCAAACGCCCAGTGATGGGCCAAAACTCCAGTAGATAAAACTCCAGTAGATGTAGACATACTCGTTGCTTACTCATCAAAAGTGGTGTCAAGGGTCTGCTCTTTTTGCCGGCAGTATTGCACCACATCGATTCATGGGAAGGGATAACAACCAAATCTGAAACAGTGCTAATCAATTTTTTTGATGGCATGGATCGTCTTGGTTTTTATTCCTCTCAACACTTTTATCTGTCATGACAAAAGCGCCTGCTTATTTATTTACAAAGCACACACCTTTGATTAACAGTTTGTGCTTATATATCGCTAAAACGTGTCAGTAGAATAAAAAACTATCAACACATTATAACTAGTTTAACCGATAACTCGACTTTACTACACTATTATCTCAGGAAAAACCTGTCTTTCCACTGTACCGATTGGGATATTTTTATGATCAAGTGCACAGTTTCATTGAAAAACATTAAACAGAAGAACATAACTTATTCAATTCTTAATGGATTGTTTCAAAAAGAAACGATTGAAGTTCAATAGCACAACTATTTCTGAAAATAGATTTATTTTATCAATTTAAAAAACGAAAGTTGTTAACAAAACAACATTGTTTTAACTAAAATTCGAAAGGGATAAGAAAATTAATAGGGGATATTTTTAGTGGTAAATATCAGAAATGGGAATGGAAACATGAAAGAATTATTAATAGCAACTTAGAAACAGGCTAATATTTCCACAAATAAAATGGAAATATTAGCCTATAAAACACACGTAATATTACTCGCTTATATTTTCTATCGAAGACTCTTCAGTAGATTCAACAGATTCATCAATGCCGTCTGTTTCATCCGATTCAACTGATGTCACGGTATAAGGTGTTTTCTTATTTTCTATAGCATCGAAAACAGTCAGGACAGATTCATTTTGTTCGTTACTGTTGCGATACAAAAAGAATTGTATTTCAGGTAAACGTGGTAGCCCTTCACTTTCTCCCAAAATTCTTAAATCTGCGTTCTGCATTTCCAAAGGACGAGCAGTGATACCAACCTCTGCGTTGACAGCAGAACGAACAGCAGATATAGACGCGGCTTCATAGGCGATACGCCATGGAATACCACTCATATCAAGTGTTTCAAGAGCAATCTGACGGAACGTGTTGGTTTCGTCCATTACGACTAAAGGTACAGGCTCATTCATCTGTAACTGGAAATCTGGTGCACAGTGCCACAGTACAGGCGAAGAACGTAATACAGTACTAGGATGGTGATTAATTTTTGCTGTGGTTAATGCTAAATCAATTTCATGGTTATCCAGCATACTTTCAATAAACTGACTACGTTTAATACGCACATCAACAGCTATACGCGGATAGACAGAAGCAATACGGTTCAACAGGAAAGGCAGGAGAGTATCAACTGTGTCATCAGACGCTCCTATCCTGAGTTCACCGTCTGCATCATTGTATGTTAATGACGCGGTAGCATCGTCATTAGCACGCAGGATTTGGCGCGCATAACCAAGAAGTTGAAGCCCGTGCTCGGTAAGAAGCTTATTACGCCCGTGGCGAGCAAATAACTCTCTCCCCACAAGGTGCTCTAAACGTTGCATTTGCTGACTGACAGCCGACTGCGTTCTACAAACTGCTGCTGCTGCTGCTGCAAAAGTATTTAAGTCAGCAACGGCAACGAAAGTTCTTAGCAGATCGAGATCGAGGTTTATTATCTGACGATTTGCATTTATCATTGTTTATTCATCACTTTTTTTTGATTTTAATTACTAACTAACCTGGTGTTTTTACTTCAGCAGTATCAAATAAAATAATACCGATTCTGACATTACTCTACTCTATTAAAGAGGGCAAAGGTTTACTGCATTTTTTTACTATTTATATCATCATGGGTTTTATTTTCTCCTTTATTTAACAAAATTTATGCAATCTTTAAATTAATACACAAACAAAAACCTATTTACCTCACATAATCACTAATTTCCAGTACAAATAGTCTTTTTCTGACTTACCGCAAAGAATAACATAACTTCAATTCGGAAAACTTAACCAAACTAAACAATATTAGTATTTTTAATGAATTAATACTTTTCTCGAAAAGTCATGAAAATGTTACAGGTAAAAATTCAAAAACATTGCCAAAGTATCTATGATAAAACCCTTAATTAATTTTATGTCGGCAAAGATAAATTATAAGAATACATTATACAAATTATCTTACTTTTATTGACAATTCAGCTTGCATTTCTGCTTTAGGTTAAAGAATCAGTGCCAGATGCTTTCTCATCTCAGTCAGCCAACTAAAAACAGCTCATTATGCAGAATTAAATTCCAACATAATAAAAAAAATTGAAACTATAATCCAATAAATCTGATGTTTTCAGATAGCAGACTTATGCATTAGACTTTAAAACAATCATTTTCACCAAAGATATCAGAGGCTCTTCAAAAGATTGACAGAGAGGAGTACATTGAACATCACATTTTGTAGGCCGGATCAGATCCACTTTTGCCCAGAGAAAAGGTTAAGGCATCGTATGTTTTCCATTAATAAATCCAGCAAATTAGATAATGTCTGTTATGACATTCGAGGTAATACACTCAAAGAAGCCAAACGGCTTGAAGAGGAAGGGAATAAGGTACTGAAATTAAACATTGGTAATCCGGCCCCATTTGGTTTCGAAGCACCTGATGAAATTTTAGTTGATGTCATCCGCAATTTGTCAACAGCCCAGGGCTATTCTGACTCAAAAGGTCTGTACTCTGCGCGCAAGGCAGTCATGCAACATTATCAGGCCCGAAATATGCTGGATGTTACCGTTGAAGATATCTTTATTGGTAACGGTGTTTCTGAACTTATTGTTCAGTCTATGCAGGCCTTGCTCGATACTGGCGATGAAATGCTGGTTCCAGCTCCCGATTATCCACTCTGGACAGCCGCCGTTTCTCTCTCCAGCGGCAAATCTGTCCACTATTTATGTGATGAACAACAAGGCTGGTTCCCTGATTTAGATGATATCCGCCGTAAAATCACACCACGTACCCGCGGTATTGTCATTATTAACCCGAACAACCCGACAGGGGCGGTATACAGTAAAGAAATCCTGCTGGAAATTGTGGAAATTGCCCGCCAGCATAATCTGATTATTTTTGCTGACGAAATTTACGACAAGATCCTATATGATGACGCTCAACATCATTCCATCGCCACACTGGCACCAGATCTTTTTACCGTCACCTTTAACGGCCTGTCAAAAACCTATCGTGTTGCGGGATTCCGTCAGGGTTGGATGGTACTGAATGGCCCGAAAAAACAGGCAAAAGGCTATATTGAAGGATTGGAAATGTTGGCATCTATGCGTCTTTGTGCCAACGTCCCGATGCAACATGCAATTCAAACTGCATTAGGTGGCTATCAAAGCATCAGTGAGTTCATTTTTCCGGGAGGACGCCTCTATGAACAACGCAATCACGCCTGGGAGCTGATTAATCAGATCCCAGGAATTTCCTGTGTGAAACCCATGGGTGCTTTATATATGTTCCCTAAAATTGATACCAAGCGTTTCAATATTTATGATGACCAGAAAATGGTCTTGGATCTTTTACTACAGGAAAAAGTGTTGTTGGTTCAGGGAACTGCATTTAACTGGCCAGAACCAGATCACTTCCGCATTGTTACCCTGCCACATATCGCGGATCTGCAAATGGCTATTGAGAAATTTGCCCGTTTTATCGGTAAATATCACCAATAAACATCAAAAAAATGACTAAACGCTATTCGATTAGATAAGCATCAAGATATTAGTCAACTTCAAGATGCAGCCAACAAAGCTGCAACTTGAAGCATAAAACATGTAATACTGTCTTTTTCAACCGCAAATGGTTTACTTCCGTCCAGCCAACGCCCACAATCATAATCATAATCACGTTGTCCCATAGCAAGAGAAGATTATGAGCCATTTTTTCGCCCAATTATCCCGCCTAAAATTGATTAATCGTTGGCCTCTTATGCGAAACGTACGTAAGGAAAATGTTTCAGAACACAGCTTACAGGTTGCATTTGTCGCACATGCACTGGCGATAATAAAAAACCGTAAATTTGGTGGCAATATTAATGCTGACCGGATCGCAATATTAGCAATGTATCATGATGCCAGTGAGGTTATTACTGGTGATCTACCAACGCCAATAAAATACTACAATCCTCAAATTGCCCATGAATATAAAAAAATAGAAAAGATCGCCCAACATAAATTATTAGATATGTTACCAATTGAATTACAAAATGATTTTCGCCCTATTTTAGACGATCAATATTATACTGAAGAAGAAACTAATATTATTAAACAAGCTGATGCGTTATGTGCTTATTTAAAATGTTTGGAAGAATTATCGGCTGGCAATTCTGAATTCAATCAAGCAAAAATCAGGTTAGAAAAAACATTAGAAAAACGTCACAGCCAGGAAATGGATTATTTCATAACCGTATTTGTTCCAAGCTTCAGCCTCTCTCTTGATGAAATTAGCCTATAAAATCAGTCTGTAAAAACAATCGGGCAGCTTCATGTTTTCGCGAAGCTGCCCGTTATAGCATCAGAACGGAAAAAGAACGGGAATAATTGCCACACTGATCCCCAATACAATGAATGTAAAAGGCACGCCCAGTTTCAGGAAATCAGCAAATCGATATCCTCCCGGCCCTAATATCAGAGTATTGACGGGAGAAGAAACCGGAGTCATAAACGCCGCTGAAGCCGCTACCCCAATTATCATCGCAAAAGGCAGTGGAGATACCGACATCTCTTTGGCGGCAGCAATGGCAATAGGTGCCATCAACACGGCTGTTGCGGTGTTGGAAATAAATAATCCAATAACGGCACAAAGCACAAACAGGCATATCAACATGGCTCGTGGCCCCATATTACCAGCGATATCCATTAATCCACTGACAATTAAATCAATCCCACCGGTTTTTTGTAATGCCAGTGCAAACGGCATCATACCAACAATCAGAATGAGACTTGGCCAATGAATGGCACGATAAGCACTTTCCATATCAATACAGCGAAATTTTCCCATCAACAGGCAGGCAATCAGAGCGGCGATAAAATTGGGAATTTCATTGGTCAACATCATTGCCACCATTAAAGCAAGACAAAACAACGCATGAGGTGCCTGAGATGCTGCCGGTGCGGCACTTTCCACTTCAATGGGCAAATTCAGCACGATAAAATCAGGCGCTTTGGTTTTCAATTCCCGTACTAACTTCCAGTCACCAATGACCAGCAACATATCACCAAGCAGCAGAGGTTCATCAACCAACTTACCGACCAATGCTTTACCACTGCGTCGGATACCTACTACGTTAAGCCCATAGCGTGTACGGAATTTCATACTGCGCAACGATTGTCCCAACAAATCCGATTCAGGGAGCACAGATATTTCCGCCATGCCGACATCACGGGATTGATCAGAGAAATATTCCCCGCGTAATACCATAGGTTCTAACTGTTGTTCGCTACAGAATTGCCGCAAATCCACATCACTGTCAGACATATCTACCAGCAGAACATCTTGTTGCCGGAATTCCGTTTCGCCGGTTGCAGCAACCATCACACGCCGGAATTTTCGCCAACGCTCAATACCGATAACATTAGCCCCATAACGTGCACGCAATCCCAACTCATCCAGAGAGTGACCAATCAATGGCGAATTTTGCCGGATAGCAAGACGACGGGCGCGCCCGGATAATTTATAGTCACGGATAAGATCACGAAATGAACGATGGTAACGCTCATCAGTTTTCTGGGGAGTTTTGCTTCCCAGCCAATGGCGGACAATCAGCATATAAACAATCCCCGCCAACAAAACTAAAATACCAATAGGTGTAATGGAGAAAAAACCAAAGCCGTGTAACCCTTCACGGACTAACTCACTATTCACCACCATATTGGGAGGAGTCGCAACCAGTGTCATCATGCCACTGATCAGGCCGGCAAACCCTAATGGCATCATTAACCGCCCCGGTGAAGTCTGCATTCTGGTCGCCACACTTAAAACAACAGGGATGAAAATAGCAACAACCCCTGTGGAACTCATAAAAGCCCCTAGTCCGGCAACCGACAACATCAGCAAAGCCAGCATTCTGGTTTCGCTATTACCTGCAACCCGCACCAGCCAATCTCCCATCTGATAAGCAACACCTGTCCTCACCAGCCCTTCGCCGATAATAAACAGTGCTGCAATCAACAAGACATTGGGATCGCTGAAACCGATTGTAGCTTCATTTAAGGAGAGCGTACCGCTCAGGACAAAAGCAATAATCACCAGTAAAGCCACTACATCCATTCTGACTTTATTGGTCGTGAAAAGAACAATGGCTATCAATAACAGGGTTAATACCCACAACAGTTCGCTATTCAATACGGCCTCTATCAGAAAAGCCGGTCTGTCAACAGGCAGGCCGGGTATTATCAACAAAAACCTAATTGCCATAGGGCATGAATAGAGTAAGTAGACCAATTTTGTCAGAAAAAATCTTCGGCGTAGATCAACAAACTGCCTGATTCATAGCATAAATTGTTACATAGCCACCAGATTTAACAATTTCGATATCTTCCAGATTCGTGATAGTCATATGAATTTCATCTCTGCGTGGAATATCCGGTGAGTCATGAACGACAACGACCTGACAGCCTGCATCCAGCCCGGCATGAATTCCCGCCGCTGCATCTTCAAAGACCACACACTCTTCTGGCAACAATCCCAATTTTTGCGCGCCCAACAAATAAGGTTCAGGATTTGGTTTACCGTTTTTGACAGATTCAGCCGTTACCCAATGAGCAGGTTCCGGTAACTCCGCCACTTTATGGCGGGCAGAAGCAAGAGGAACAGTCCCCGATGTCACAATTGCCCACGGAATATCCAGCGCATTCAGTTTATCAATCAGAGCAATGGCACCGGGTAAAGCGGCAATACCTTCCGTATCTTCCGTTTCAAGTTTTTCAATCCACTTGAAAATGCTGTCAATCTCTTCTTCCGTGGCATCAGGCATAAAATGGCGTAATGATAATATCGCCGGAGTACCGTGAACATAGTTCAGAACCTCATCACGGTCGATACCCATTTTATCAGCGAACTTAATCCATGCCCGCTCAACCGCAGGCAGTGAATCAATCAGAGTACCATCCAAATCAAATAAAAAACCTCTACATTTCAGTACCAAAACCCAACTCCTTCAAATGCAGTCGTGTGTTAATAATCTGGCATATCTCAACAATATTCATTCAGGTGGCATTAACCGAGAGTAAAAAACCTGAATGAAAATCTACATAGGCAAGATAGCGTAAAAAGTTCTGAGTGGGGAATTTATCAGTCAACTGATTCAAAAACTGTCAGAATGGACTCTGACGGTTTAAATATCATCAAGGAAAGAGTTATCCAACTGTTTGAACGCCCGTTTCAGCAATTCAGCCAGTGATAAGTAAGTCGGCGTGCTTTCTACTGGCATCATTGCGATCCCGGCTTTAGCAAATTTCTCACGAATTTCATAAAACCATTTCAGCAGACTTTCAGGCAAAGGCGTTGCTGCCCGTTTTCCCAGCCACCATAACCCCTGCAACGGCAGACTACAGGCAAACAGTGCTGTCGCAACAGATGGCCCTAACTGCCCGCCCAATGCGATTTGCCAGGTTAAGGTAAAGATCGCCAATGGCGGCATAAAGCGAATGCCAAAGCGAGTCGCTTTAATAACACGGTTTTCTGGAAACACAGGCGCAAGCTGTTTTTCCAGTGGCCATATTTTCAGATATTGTTGCCCTAACTGGACTTTTTTAAACCAACCCTGGTTGACAGGTGGCGTCATATTCATCATGACCTCAATCAATTAAAAGCATAGTTTTTAAAAAATCCCTACAAAAGATAAAATCTTTTTTGTAGTATTAAGTATATTTTGTCTTTATTACTGGCAAACGGTATCCTACACAGACTTTTGTGTTGTTGCAGCAACAAAACAGAAAAACCGCCTGTTTCCGCAACATTTTGGTTCGTTTGTTAATAAATTGCTTCATTTTTTTAACACTTTTCTTATTTAAGATTAGATCACAACAAGATAATAGGTAATTCCATGTCAAGTAAGCTGGTACTGGTTCTTAATTGCGGTAGCTCCTCTCTGAAATTCGCTATCATCGATCCTGCCAATGGTGAAGAATATCTGTCTGGTTTGGCTGAATGTTTTGGTCTGCCAGAAGCCCGTATTAAATGGAAAATAGATGGCGCGAAAAACGAAGCTGCTTTAGGTGCCGGCGCAGCACACAGTGAAGCTTTGAACTTCATTGTTAATACGATTTTGTCTGAAAAGCCAGAACTTTCTGAGCAAATTTCAGCCATCGGTCACCGTATCGTTCACGGCGGTGAAAAATTCACTTCTTCTGTGATTATCACTGATGAAGTTATCAAAGGTATTGAAGCGGCGATCCCATTCGCACCACTGCACAACCCTGCACACCTGATCGGTATCGCAGAAGCGAAAAAAGCCTTCCCTCATCTGGTTGAGAAAAACATTGCAGTATTTGATACCGCATTCCACCAGTCTATGCCTGAAGAAGCGTACCTGTATGCACTGCCATACAATTTGTACAAAGAACATGGCATCCGCCGTTACGGTGCACACGGTACTAGCCATTTCTATGTTTCCCGTGAAGCAGCTAAGATGCTGAACAAACCCGTTGAAGAACTGAACATTATCACTTGCCACTTGGGTAACGGTGGCTCTGTTTCTGCCATTGTTAACGGTAAGTGTGTTGATACTTCTATGGGTCTGACCCCACTGGAAGGCCTGGTTATGGGTACTCGCAGCGGTGACATCGACCCAGCTATCGTATTCCACCTGCATGATGCAATGGGCATGAGCATTGACCAGATCAATACTTTACTGACCAAAGAATCCGGTTTCCTGGGTCTGACTGAAGTGACCAGCGACTGCCGTTATGTAGAAGATAACTACGAAACCAAAGCAGATGCAAAACGTGCAATGGACGTTTACTGCCACCGTCTGGCGAAATATATCGGTGCTTACGGTGCATTGATGGAAGGTCGTCTGGATGCAGTCATCTTCACTGGCGGCATCGGTGAAAACTCTGCTCTGGTTCGTGAGCTGACTCTGAAAAAAGTTGCTCTGCTAGGCTTTGAATACGATCACGAGCGTAACCTTGCCGCGCGTTTCGGTAAAGATGGCGTGATCACAACTGACAACAGCCGTCCTGCTCTGGTGATCCCAACCAATGAAGAATTGGTGATCGCTCAGGACTCAGCGCGCCTGACTGCATAAGTAATATAACTTCTGATAACCGCCAGCATTGCTGGCGGTTATTTATCACATTAAAGTAACGTTGATTGACTGACGAGCAACCGTTAAAGAGGTTTCCGTGTCCCGTACAATTATGTTGATCCCTACTGGCACCAGCGTTGGTTTAACCAGTGTCAGCCTGGGTGTAATCCGCTCCATGGAGCAAAAAGGCGTTCGTCTGAGTGTCTTCAAACCTATCGCGCAACAACGTAACAGTGGCTCCCAAGACAGAACCACAACGATTATCCGCTCTCACTCCAGCATTCCTGCTACTGATCCACTGGATATGGCTTATGTGGAATCTCTTCTGACCACCAACAAAAAAGATATGTTGATGGAAGAGATCGTGGCTCGCTACCACGCTAACACCAAAGACGCAGAAGTGGTTCTGATCGAAGGTTTGGTTCCGACTCGTAAACATCCATTTGCGCAGTCTCTGAACTATGAAATCGCCAAGACACTGAATGCTGAAATCGTGTTCGTTACTGCATTGGGTACTCACTCCCCGGAACAATTAAAAGAACAGATTGAACTGAGCCGCGCAGAATACGGTGGAAGCAAGAACAAGAACATCATCGGTGTCATTGTCAACAAACTAAATGCTCCGGTTGATGAGCAAGGTCGCACTCGTCCTGACCTGTCCGAAATCTTCGACGAAGCAACAAAAGCCACCATTACTAATGTTGATCCGGAAACTGCATTCAAAAACAGCCCACTGCCAATTCTCGGCTGCATTCCATGGAATTTCGATCTGATCGCCACCCGTGCGATTGACATGGCAAAACACCTGAAAGCAGACATTATCAATGAAGGTGCTATCCAAACCCGCCGTATCAAGTCTGTGACTTTCTGTGCCCGCAGCATTCCAAACATGCTGGAATACTTCCGTCCTGGCTCTCTGCTGGTGACTTCAGCAGACCGTCCTGATGTTCTGATCACTGCTTGTCTGGCAGCCATGAACGGCGTTGAAGTTGGTGCGGTCCTGTTGACTGGTGGTTATAAGATTGATGACTCCATCCGTGAACTGTGTGAACGTGCATTCAGCACCGGTTTGCCTGTATTCACTGTGAAAACCAATACCTGGCAAACTTCCCTGAACCTGCAAAGTTTCAGTCTGGAAGTTCCTGCGGATGACCACGAGCGTATCGAAAAACTGCAAAACTACGTTGCACAGCACATCAGCAACGAGTGGATTGATTCCCTGGCAGCCGCTTCTGAGCGTCCGAATCGCCTGTCTCCACCAGCATTCCGTTACCAGCTGACCGAACTGGCACGTCAGGCTGGCAAACGTATCGTTCTGCCGGAAGGTGATGAGCCACGTACTGTTAAAGCAGCGTCTATCTGTGCTGAGCGTGGTATCGCTGAATGTATTCTGCTCGGTGATCCAGAAGAAATCCGCCGTGTGGCAGCCGCTCAGGGTGTTGAACTGGGTGCTGGCGTTGAAATCATTAACCCGGCTTCTGTACGTGAACGTTATGTTCCACGTCTGGTTGAACTACGTAAAAACAAAGGCATGACCGAAGTTGTTGCCCGTGAACAACTGGAAGACAACGTTGTTTTGGGCACAATGATGCTGGAACAAAGCGAAGTTGATGGTCTGGTTTCCGGTGCTGTTCACACAACGGCAAACACTATCCGTCCACCATTGCAGTTAATTAAAACTGCACCAAACAGCTCTCTGGTCTCTTCTGTATTCTTCATGTTGCTGCCAGAACAAGTGCTGGTTTACGGTGACTGTGCAATCAACCCGGATCCAACCGCTGAGCAACTGTCTGAAATCGCGATTCAGTCCGCAGATTCTGCAAAAGCATTTGGTATCGAACCTCGTGTTGCCATGATCTCCTACTCCACCGGCAACTCTGGTGCCGGCAGCGATGTAGAGAAAGTTCGCGAAGCAACCCGCCTGGCACAGGAAAAACGCCCGGATCTGATCATTGACGGCCCATTGCAGTACGATGCGGCTATCATGGCAGACGTAGCAAAATCCAAAGCACCAAACTCTCCGGTTGCTGGTCAGGCTACTGTGTTCATCTTCCCGGATCTGAACACCGGTAACACCACTTATAAAGCAGTACAGCGCTCTGCGGATCTGGTTTCTATCGGGCCAATGCTGCAAGGTATGCGTAAACCTGTTAACGACCTGTCCCGTGGCGCACTGGTTGACGACATCGTTTATACCGTTGCACTGACTGCTATTCAGGCAACTCAGCAGGAAAACGAGTAATTTTTACGTGAGCTTGTCTTCTACAATCCCGGCTTTTAGCCGGGATTGAGTAAAACGGAATTTGGTATCACAATCACAAAGAGTTGCAAAGATATTTCAGCTTCCATCTGGTATAACAATATAAATAAAGGAATAATATTTATCCGATTAATATTTTTCCACAACCTATCTATAATAGAATTTAAATAATATTTATTTAACTCAATAAACTTAAAATATTATTAATTAATAAACTATCAGAAATAACTTCTAATAACAGTAATAGATTGAAAATTAACTGACAGTTATTTATTTTCTGATATTCAAATTCTATTAATTAATCATCTCTATAATCGTTTTCTGCTGCTTTTTCCGCATACGCCATAAAATTTCCAATATCACAAACCAGACAGGTGTGCCATATAATGCAATACGCGTATCATAATCAAAGATCATAATCACTACTGTGAAAGCAAAAAATATCAGGGTACACCATGTCATCGGAATGCCCATTGGCATTTTATATGCAGAAACCTGATGTAAATCAGGCCGTTTCTTACGGTACGCCAGATAAGCAAGCAATATCATGCACCAACTATAAACAACCATGATGGCTGCCACAGTTGAAACAATGGTAAATAACTTCATAACATCGGGAATAATAAACAGCAGAAGGACACCACTTGCCATACAGACAACAGAGAATATCAGGCTGAAAATTGGGATTGCATTACCCACCGAAAGCAACCCAAATTTACCATGTGCCAGCTTTTCCGTGGACAAGCCATACAACATGCGGGTACAGGAGTATAATCCACTGTTTGCTGAGGACATAGCTGAGGTCAGTGCCACAAAATTGATGACTGCGGCGGCGGCCGGTAATCCGGCTAATGCAAATAACGTAACAAATGGGCTGACTTCAGGAGAGATATGCGGCCATGAAGTGACGGCAATAATGCACATCATGGAAAATACATAGAAAATAATGATACGGATAGGAATACTATTAATGGATTTTGGTAAGATTTTCTCCGGCTCTTTCGTTTCAGCCGTAACTGTACCCACCAGCTCAATGCCAGTAAAAGAGAAAATGGCAATTTGAAAACCCGCCAGAAACCCGATTACACCATTGGGCAAGAATACTTCTGGCTCAGTCAGATGACGAACAGATGCTGTTACTCCATTAGGTGAAGTCCAGCCAACAACAACCATTCCTACCCCAACAATAATCAGTGCAATTATTGCCACTACTTTGATCATGGCAAACCAAAATTCAGCCTCTCCGAACAATCGCACCGTAAAAAAGTTACATAAACACATCAATCCCAAAATAAACAACGCGGTAAACCAGAGGGAAATATCAGGAAACCAGTACTGAATATAGCCACCACATACCACAACATCAGCAATGCAGCTCACTACCCAGCTCATCCAATATGTCCATCCCAGAAAATAACTGGCTTTTTCCCCTAAATAATCAGCAACAAAATCAGCGAACGTACGGTAATCCAGCTTAGTGAGCAATAGTTCTCCCATTGCTCGCATAACCATAAAGGCAAAAAAACCGATCAACAGGTAAGTCAAAATAATGGATGTGCCTGATACAGCTATGGTTTTCCCTGTTCCCATGAATAGACCTGTCCCGATAGCTCCGCCAATGGCAATTAACTGGACATGGCGTTTTCCTAATCCACGGTGAAGTTTCTGTGCACCTATCGGCTGCTCTACAGGTGTTTTTACCGTATTTGTCATCAATAACCTCCACGGTTTTCTGTTTATTATGAATTTACATAAATTGATTACATTATTTGCTCCAATAACAGACCCGCTCTTAGACCAATGGCAACATTGGCATTGGGGAACAAAATAAAGTTTGCCGGGGAAATAATTTCCCAGAATTGATTTTCCTGACTGGCAATTTCAAAACCATCCGGCAGTGCAGTGAAGTTTTTTGTATCTTCTGGAATATGAAGCCGGAAACTACTGTCTTGTTTGATAATTGAATCGATAACGCGGTAACGTTTGATTGTCGGTTTTTCCCGTTTAACAGAGAACGAGCCTGCTACCAGATCATGTAATGCCGTCGTGATATTTCTGAATTTAGTCAGCTCATTCTGTCCAAAGGGATACGCCTTGCCAATTTCCATCGTACAACTATCCATGTTGAAATATTGGCTGGTAAATTGACTGAATGTACCACCTTCACTTTTATGGAAAACCAGTGCATCAATATCGCTTCCCTCCAGCCATTGTAATAAATCAGCCGCATACTCACGCTGTTGGAAAGGTAATAACGCAAATTGTTCATGACAGGAGCCACGAATGGCAGTATGCAGATCAAGATGCCAGCGTCGTGCTGATGCCATAACCATCGGCTCCTGAAAGAATCGCTGTATCACAGATTCCAGTTCTGCTGCCCGCTCTGATTCAATCCCGGCAGGAAAATTCTGATACCGTCCACCAAACATGCGATTGAGATCATTGTGAATATAGCGCTTATTGTCACGCATGGCGGGCAAATTACCGAAAATCAGCAATAGGTTATGTTGTAATGATAAAGTTCCCTGCACCAGTTGTGATAATAATTGGAGCAGAATCTCCACAGGAGCTGTTTCATTACCATGTATCCCTGCGGAAATAATCAATGTATCGCTTTTCCTCTGTTGTGGAATTAGCTGTAATACGCCTTTCGCCAGCCATGTTGCTGTTAATGAGGGCGGGAAGCTGAGCATGTTCTCAAGATTTTTTTCAAGCGACTTCTTTTCAAGCAACAGAGAAAGTAAATCCATTTGACCTCCCGATTAACGCTGAAATTCATAGACAGAGCCAATATCGAGGATCTGAGTTAATTCATCCAGAGCAAAATAGACTTCTGTTAACAATTGTGGATCGGCCAGATCATCGGCATACAAAGAATCACGATAATGACGTTCAACCCAGTCCGTTAAACGCAGGTACAGCTCTGGGGTCATCAGTACAGCCGGATTGACTGCTGCCAATTCTTTCTCTTTCATGGCAACCCGAAGCCGCAGACAAGCCGGCCCGCCACCGTTACGCATACTTTCGCGCAAATCAAAGAAATGGAGTTTACTGATAGGTGAATTTTCTGACGCAACCAGAGACTGTAAGTACGCTGAAACATTGGCATTTTGCCGGCACTCTTCCGGCAAAATCAGCATCATGCTGCCATCAGGCTGGCTTAATAACTGACTGTTGAAAAGATAAGATCTTACCGTATCCTGAATGGTCACTTGCGATGCCGGTACTTCAATTGTGATCAACTTTTGCTCCAGATGGGCCAGTTTTTCCTTAAGTTCAGCCAATACTGACTGCTGGTTTAAAAATGCCTGTTCATGATAGAAAAAAACATTCCGGTTACTGACAGCAATCACATCGTTATGGAAGACTCCGCTATCAATAGCAATGGGATTCTGCTGAGCAAAGACAATTTGTGTTTCCTCAAGCTGATGTAATCGTGCGATGGCCTGACTTGCTTCCAATGTCTGCCGCGCAGGATAATGTTCTGATGTTATCCCATACTGAAAGGCACTACGCCCATAAACAAATAACTGCACTCCCGCTTCATCATACTCACCACAAAAACGATTATGATTTGCTGCGCCCTCATCGCCCCAATCAGCATGTTGGGGTAATGGATCATGGTGGACAAAATAGTTTTGATCGGAAAAAACCGCCTTTAATATCTGGGATGTTGTGACACTTTCCAGTGAGCGATGCAGCTTGTTATTTAAATTTGCTACCGTAAAGTGAACTCGCCGATCTGCACTATCAGCAGAAGGTGAAACTGTTGCTGCATTAGCTGTCCACATGGCAGAAGCTGAACTGAGATTGGACAGTAACAACGGTGAATAACGTGCAGCTTTACTTAATACCTGCTCATCATTGCCTGTAAACCCAAGTTGCCGCAGGGCGGGTAGATTAGGGCGTTGTTGCGGGGGCAAAATCCCCTGTACTAATCCCATATCAGACAATGCTTTCATTTTTAGTAACCCCTGAAGTGCCGCTCTACGGGGATTAGACTCTTGTCCACGATGATTCATTGAGGCTTCATTACCCATCGACAACCCGGCATAATGATGCGTCATGCCCACCAAACCATCAAAGTTTGCTTCAATTCCCGACATAATGACCTCGGTTCTTCTGCTGTTCATTGAAAATGATGTTAATCGGAAAAATTAAGAGCGGAAAAAATCAAGCCCCGGCACAGGTGTATCAGGCAGAGTTAATTTGTCTGTCGCCAGAGATGCCATCGGCCAGGCACAATAATCTGCGGCATAGTAAGCACTTGGGCGATGATTACCTGATGCGCCAATCCCGCCAAAAGGTGCTTTGCTGGAAGCGCCGGTCAATGGTTTATTCCAGTTCACAATTCCGGCTCTTGCTTCCTCTAACAAACGCTGAAAAAGACTCTCATCAGGTGATATCAATCCCGATGCCAGACCAAATCGAGTGTCATTAGCAATGGAAACAGCCTCCTCAAAACTGTCGTAGCGTTGCAAAGTCAATAGAGGGCCGAAATATTCTTCATCGGGAATATGACTGACACCCGTCAGATCGATAATACCAGGGGTCATAAATGTTGAGTGAGGATCGGGCTGTGTCAAAATGAGCAAGGCAGTACCTCCCAATGCTAATAATCGGGATTGAGCATCCAGTAAGCTTTCTGCCGCAGTCAAAGAGATAACTCCGCCCATGAAAGGTTGAGGATCTGCATCCCAACGGGATGGAACTATCTGACGCGTTGCTTCGACCAACCGCTGGATCAGTGCATCTCCCCTCTCTCCACGTCTTACCAACAACCTGCGAGCACAAGTACAACGTTGCCCGGCGGAGATAAATGCGGATTGAATAATGGTATACACGGCTGCATCCAGATCCTCATAATCATCCACGATCAAGGCATTGTTGCCTCCCATCTCCAACGCCAGCATTTTTTCCGGTTGCCCGGCCAGCAAACGGTGGAAATGAAAACCGGTTGTTGCACTGCCCGTAAACAACACACCGTCAATCTCGCAGCTATCCAGTAAAGCACCGCCAGTATCTCTGCCTCCCTGAACGAGATTCAGCACTCCCGCAGGTAAGCCCGCTCTGACCCATAAAGCCATGGTTTTTTCTGCTGTTATTGGGGTCAGTTCACTTGGTTTAAATACTAATGTGTTACCGGCAATTAATGCAGGGACGATATGACCGTTAGGTAAATGTCCCGGGAAATTGTAAGGGCCGAAAACTGCCATCACACCGTGGGGGCGATGCTGTAATATGGCTTTGCCGTCCGGCATAGTAGTTTCAGAATAACCTGTCCGTTGCTGCCATGCTTCAATGGAAATAGCAACTTTACCAATCATGGCTTGAACTTCCGCCCGGGTTTCCCACAACGGTTTGCTGGTTTCTCCACTGATCACACGGGCAATTGTTTCTTTTTCCTGTGCTAATAAATCAGCAAACGTCTGAACAATAGCAATACGCTTTTCAGCTGCCAGTTTTGCCCATGCCGGAAACGCTCTACGGGCTGCCTGGCAGGCTTCATCCACTTGATTAACAGAAGCACTATGTGCCTGCCATAAAACTTTCTGATCAACGGGTGAATGTTTGACGATCAGTACACCTTGCCCTGCAATCCAATTACCATCAATGTAATTTGCTTGATAATTCATTGTGAAGTTTCCTCAGAAAAAAGAGCAACACAGCGTACTGACTCCCCTTCCGCCACCTGAATTGCATCCATTTCTGCGGAAGTCAACTTCAATTCATTATTATTTAGTTTATGAATGTCAGCAGGATCAGGGATACTCAGTAGCAATGCTTTAAAATCCTGAAAATGTAGGTTAGAAACAATATATAATCTGCCATTACCCTGTCTGGAAACATTTTCGCATTTTTGTACAGACACAAGCTGGCTTGCTTTTACCGCCCGTACATCATCAATATCAGCCTGTAAGATGGCACCGGCATCAAAAATATCGACCAAATCGTGATAGATAAAACCTTCTTTCTCTAAAATGATACGGGCTGGCACAGTATTCTCATGTACCTGCCCGATAGCCCGTTGTGCCTCTTCAGGCAACAGAGGGACATAAATCGGATGGAACGGCATTAATTCAGCAATAAATGTTTTCGCACCAATGCCTGTTAAATAATCCGCCTGTGCAAAAGGGACATTGAAAAAGTGTTGCCCAAGAGCATTCCAGAATGGCGATTCTCCCTGTTTATTTACCACTCCGCGCATTTCCGCGAAAATAGATTTCGGAAAAAGATGACGAAAGGCCGAAATAAATAAGAACCGACTTCTGGAGAGGAAAACACCATTGCGTCCCCCATGATAAGTAGGATCAAGGAACAAGGTACACAATTCACTGCATCCGGTGTAATCCTGACCAACAATTAGTGTTTCAAAAGAGTTGTAAACACCTAATTCACGGGATGAGCGCACAGATTTCTGTACCCGGTAATTATAGAAAGGCTCCTCTAACCCAACCGCAACTTCCAGCGCACTCACCCCAATAACACGATGCTTTTCCGTGTCTTCCAGAGTAAACAAGAATCCCTGTTGTGAGCGTCCGCGGGCATCATTAAATGAATCAATACTGCGTGAAATCCGGGACGCCAAGTATTCCTGATTGTTTGGCAACGATGTTAAACCAACTCCAGCACAAGATGAGAGATTGAGAATATCCCCCAAATCTTTATGTTGAACGGATCTGAATAGCATCATGGTATCACCTCAAAACTACTTTTATTCCTGAACAAATCGCTTGAAGGCGTTTTCAAGTCGGGCAAAGCCTTCGTTGATATCCTGTTGTTCAATATTTAATGCCGGAGCAAAACGCAGCACATCTGGCCCGGCAATCAGGGCAATTAACCCTTCTTCCGCCGCGATATTGGTCAGAGTTTTAGCCTTGCCCTGATATTTTTTCTCCAGCTCTGCCCCCAGTAGTAACCCCTTGCCACGGATTTCACTGAACAACGGGTAACGTTGGTTCAAGGTGGACATCTGCCGGATAAATTCATGGTGACGCGCCTGCACACCTGCCAGAAATTCCCGCTGATTGACGATGCTCAATACCTTATGAGCAACTGCGGCTGCCAATGGGTTACCACCGAATGTTGTACCGTGTGAACCCGGCTGGAAAACCTCGGCAATATGTTGTTTAACCAGCATAGCCCCGATAGGGAAACCACCTCCTAGCCCTTTCGCACTGGTTAATATATCTGGCTCAACACCTGTTTCTTCGTAAGCATACAGATAGCCCGTGCGACCAATTCCTGTCTGTATTTCGTCAAAAATCAGCAGGGCCTGATGTTGATCACACAACTCCCTTAAAGCCTCCAGAAATGCCTGATCAGCAAGGATAATTCCCCCTTCACCAATAATGGGTTCAACAATAACTGCACAGGTCTTTTCAGAAATATGTGCTTTGATCGTTTCAATATCGTTATAAGGGAGGTGAGTAATTTGTTGTGGAAGCGGAGCGAAATCTTGTGAGTATTTGGGTTGCCCCCCAACTGTCACTGTAAATAGTGTCCTGCCGTGAAAAGAGTTTTCAAATGAGATAATTTCGTTTTTATGGCTGCCATATTTATCCAAGGCATATTTTCTGGCAATTTTCAGTGCTGCCTCATTCGCTTCAGCACCAGAGTTACAGAAAAAAACCTTATCAGCAAAGGTACTTTCAACCAGCGCTTGTGCCAGTTTTAGAACAGGTTCATTTGTATAACCATTACCGATATGCCAGAGGTTTTCCATTTGGGCACTTAACGCTTCTTTTAATTCATTATTGGCATGTCCCAATACGTTAACAGCAATACCTCCAGCAAAATCAATGTATCCTTTTCCATCCTGATCCCACACTCTGGAACCTTCAGCTCTGACCGGAATAAACGGTGCCGGTGAAAAACAAGGAACCATATACTGATCAAACCAACTTCTCTGAATCGTTTTCGACATTTGTTTTACCTCGGAAAAATGAACAAGAAAGGCGATAATGAATTTATATTTAATAGAATATTTCTTCAAATTAATAGATAAAATCATATTTTCTATTAATTATTTCTATTGATTTCCAATTAAATTCATTCATTCGATCAACATTTCATTTAATTTTCAAATTAATCTTCCAATGCCTTTTATTGCCTGTTTTGGTTAACAATTAATCGAATCATTACCTTGATTTTTAACAAAGTCAACACAATAAAATCACAACAAATTTACTTTATGATGTTTTTCACAATTTATAAAAATGATTTTTTCTTCAATTTATGCAATGTTCATGCATAAAAACTAAATAAAAAGAGGTATAAAATTAGCGCGGACGAAAAAGCAGCTTTTTTTGCTCGATAATTATTCAGTCCTTGAGGTGATATTTTTTGATCAGATGTATCAAAAAATATTTGCAAATACAAATTTTTAATATAATAAAAAAACATTAGATTAAAATCATATGGTTAGATGATATTTCTATAGATGAGTGTTAGCGTCATTCAAAGAAATTGGCCTGATAATCCCCCAGAAGCTGATTACCGTTGCTTCTGGAGGATCATATAATTGTAGTTATACAGTTAGTTGAAACTTATTCAGTGAATATTGATACACCTTCCTTAACTGAATTTTTATTAATGATTCCATCTTTTATAATGGAAGTAGCTTCAATAATATCCGAGTGAGAACAATGTTTAATTAATTTAATCATTAGAGGAGTAGTAATCCAGGCAGAAATATTATTATCCGGCATTTTAGCTACTAACTGATTTACCAATACCCCAATTTCTCCTTTGTAACTTTGATCGGTTTTTCCTGCTTTAAATAGAGTGATTTTTGTATGTGTTAATTTACCACTTAAGTCACAATTAATAATTTTATTTTCAAAAGGAATAGCTTCCAATACTTTATTTATATAAGTATCTTCGGCACCCATCTGCTGTAATTTTTTTGTAACACCTTTAACAACATATGACATATCCATTTGATTTTTTACTCTTTTTAACTCATCGGTATTTATTATTGTATCTAATAAAAATAACCCGATATTTTTTGCTCCGCTCTGTTCAAGTTGAAATGCAATTTCCATCGCTAATTGTCCTCCTAATGACCAGCCTAATATCCTGATAGGCTTATCAATAGAAGTCTCAGTTAAAATCAATTCTAAATAGACCTGAGCTATTTTTTCTAATGAACTAATGTGATATTCCGTAAGCAAATTATAATTATTGATGCCTATACAGTTATATACATTAGATAATTCATTAGCCAGCGAAGTATATACCTCACTACCACAATTCGCTGCATGAACCATAAACAATTTATCTGTTGCTGTTGATTTTGGCGTTAATCGATGAAGCAGCTCACATTTAGAATGCCCATCTTCCAACCATTCTGCTAACAAAGACACAGATCGGTAGCTAAACAATATATGCAATGGGATCTCAATCTCCATTTCACGATGAATAGCGGCTGCCAGTTTAATCGCCAGCAGGGAATTACCGCCGATACGGAAGAAGTTATCTTCAATCCCCACCCGTTCCAGCCCCAATACCGACTGCCAGATCATGCACAACCGGGTTTCCAGTGCCGTGCGCGGTGCCACATATTGTTCACGGTTTACCCAGACCGGAACCGGTAAAGCCCGGCGGTCCAGTTTGCCATTCAGCGTCAGCGGCACGGACTCAATGCGGGTAAAACTGGCCGGCACCATATACTCCGGCAGACGGGCTGACAGATGCCCGATCAGGCTGTCATCCGGCACCCCGCCCTCCGTGACCAGATAAGCCACCAGCACGCGGTCTCCCTCGTGTTCCCAATCGATCACCACCGCCTGTTTCACCTGAGGGTGAGTCGCCAGCGCACTTTCGATTTCCCCCGGTTCAATCCGGTAGCCACGGATTTTCACCTGAAAATCATTGCGTCCCAGATAGTCCAGATTGCCGTCCGGCCGCCAGCGCACCAAATCCCCGGTTTTATACAGCCGGGTATAACCCAATGCGGCGTCCTCCGCTGTCGCAAACGGGTTCGGCACAAAACTCTCTGCCGTCAGGGCCGGCTGGTTCCAGTAACCGCGCGCCAGACAAATACCGCCAATGTGCAGTTCGCCCGGTGCCCCTGTCGGGGAAGGGTTACCGTATTTGTCCAGCACATAGAGCCGCACATTATCAATCGCCCGCCCAATCGGCACATTGCCGTGACACGCCGTATCCGTCTCATAACAGGCGACTTCAATCGCCGCTTCCGTCGGCCCATAAAGGTTGATAAGGGCAGAGCGGCCCGCCTGGACCCGGTTAAATGCCCTGACCTGCGACGCCGTCAGCGCTTCCCCGCTACAGAAAACATAACGCACCCTGTCCGGTAACTGCTGACCCATTGCCTCCAGGGTCTGGCAGAATGCCCCCAGCATGGGCGGGATAAAATGCAACATGGTCACGCCGCTTTGCCGGATCAGTTGCTGCAACACCGCCGGCTGTTTATGTGCCTCCGGCGGAGCAATCACGATACATGCGCCCACCCAGTTCGCCGCCAGCAATTCCCACACCGACACATCAAAGGTATACGGGGTTTTTTGCAGTATTTTATCGGCGGGCCGGAAAGGATAACGCGACAACATCCAGCACAGGCGGTTCATCACACTGCGGTGAGTCAGTGCCACTCCTTTCGGCTGGCCGGTGGTGCCTGACGTGTAAATGATATAGGCCAAATCGGTGGCCCTGTTTACCGGCGGCAGATTATCAGCAGGATAACCAGCGGTCACCGCCGGATCGTCGGCGGCAATCAGAACGGGAGCCACCGCCAGTGTTTGTGTGCAGGCCGTCAGTGCGGGCAAATGGTGTTGCTGAGTCACCACACACCGGGTCTGTGTGTCAGCCAGAATAAAGCGGGTACGCTCCGGCGGGTATTCCGGTGAAAGCGGGACATAGGACCCCCCGGCTTTTAACACCGCCAGAATAGCGATAATCATCGCCGGACTGCGATCCAGATATAACGCCACCGGCGTCTCTGCCGGCATCGGGGTATTGCGCTGTTGCTGATACTGCGCCCGGATCACGGCAGCTAACTGGTTTGCCCGTTCATTAAGCTGGCGGTAGGACAGGGTGTCTCCGGCAAATTCCAGCGCCCTATTATCCGGTGTGGCAGCCGCCTGAGCCTCAAATTGTTGTTGCAGGGTATTTGACGGGCAGGGCCTGTCCGTCTGGTTCCAGCCATACAGCAGGGTATGACGTTCCTGCGCAGATAACACATCAATGCGGCTCAAGGGTTGCTGCGGATCTGCCACAAACGCGGCGAGTACCTGCTGATAACTTGCCGCCATCCGGGCTATTGTCGTTTCATCAAACAGGCTGACAGCGTAATTGATCGCCCCTGTCAGGCAGGATGGGTTATCAGCAATAAACAGACTCAGGTCAAACTTAGCCGGACTGTGCAAATTGTCATCCAGTTTTACCGGACTGAATGGCAAAGTCATTCCATCAGGCAGGCTTTCACCAAAGTTTTGCAATCCGAACATGACCTGAAAAATAGGATGACGGGACGCATCCCGCTCAACTTGGAGAGCATCAACCAACTGCTCAAACGGCATATCCTGATGGGATTTGGCCTGAGCAATCACATCGTGAACATGTTCAATCAGATGCTCCACACTACCGACTTGCTCCACTTGTGCCCGCAAAACCAGTGAATTGACAAACATCCCGATCAGGGATTGAGTCTGAGCATGATGGCGGTTATCGGTCGGTGTCCCCAGCACAATATCGCTTTGCCCGGATAACCTCGCCAGCATGAGATAAAAACCGCTCAATAAGACAGCGAACAAAGTGGTTTCCTGCTGTTTTGCCAATGCCTTTAGCTGGCCGGTAAGTTCACTTCCTATCGTAAAACCGAAATTTCGTCCCTGATAATCTACCTGTGCCGGACGGGGGTAATCGGTCGGCAAAAGCAACGGCTCATACTCCGCCAGAGCCTGCTGCCAGTATGCTAACTGACGCTCTCTCACTTCCCCTTGCAAATACGCCCGCTGCCAATGAGCGTAGTCACCATAAGTGATTTCCAGATCAGGCAGACGGCTGTCACGGTTTTCAAGCAGAGCATGGTAAGCCTCCGCCAGCTCATACATAAAGATATCCACCGACCAGCCATCAATAGCGATATGATGCCACATGAATAAAAGATAATGACTGTGACCGACCCGGTAATGACGCAGGCGCAAACTCGGTTCTGTCATCAGATTAAATGACGTGCTCAATTCAGCATGTACTGTATGCAACAATGCCTCAACACTCGTACAGAGGTGTGACTCAATCAGAAGATCATCTTCCAGTGTTTGCTGATATCCATATCCCTCATCATCATCGCTGCGGTATACCGTCTTCAACACATTATGACGCTCAACCACCCGGTTAATTGCGCTTGCCAGCAGAGATAATTTGACTCCTTCATTCAACTGCACCAGATAAGGAATATGGTAGGCGTAAGTGCCCTGTTCAAACTGTTCAATAAACAGCATCCGTTCCTGGGCAAAGGACAAGGGGTAACGAGCAAGCTCAATATGAGGGATGACTGTGTATGTCTGCTGACCAATCTGTGTGGCTAATTCTTCAATCGTTTTCAATTCAAACAATTGTGCCAGTGAAACATCCATTGCCAACGTTTGGCGAATAGCCGCCGTCAGTTTAATCGCTCTGATAGAATCCCCACCAATGCGGAAGAAATTATCTTTAATACCTACCTGCACCAGTCCCAAAACCTCCTGCCAGATGGCACAAAGCTGGCTTTCCAGTGCATTGCGCGGGGCCACATAACTATATTGACTGCTCCAAATCGGTTCCGGTAATGCCCGACGATCTAACTTACCATTCAGGGTTAACGGAATAGAGTCCATACGAGTAAAGCTGGCAGGCACCATATACTCCGACAGACAGTCAGATAAGTAGCTGATCAGTTTATCGTCTGAGAGCCCCTCCTCTGCAACCAGATAGGCCGCCAGGACTTTATAACCTTCCTGCTCCCGGTCAATCACTACCACCTGTTTTACTTGTGGATGCGCCGCCAATGCTGCTTCAATTTCCCCTAATTCAATGCGGTGGCCCCGGATCTTGACCTGATAATCATTGCGGCCCAGATAGTCCAGCTTGCCATCCGGCCGCCAGCGTACCAAATCCCCGGTTTTATACAGCCGGGTGTAACCCCGAACCTTGTCTTCGGCTGTGGCAAATGGATTTGCCACGAATCGCTCGGCAGTCAGCTCAGGCTGGTTTAAATACCCGCGTGCTACACCAGCACCACCGACATACAGTTCGCCCGGCGCACCAATCGGAGACAGATTGCCCTGTTCATCCAGCACATACAGACGGCTATTATCAATTCCCCGGCCAATGGCCAAATCCCCCCCCTGCAATAAATTCTGGCTGGCACATACGGTAATTTCCGTCGGGCCATACTGGTTAAACAACGTGATATGTGGCGGGATCTCCAGCGTATTAAGCGTCTCCCCGCCGGTATGGATCACCTGCAAAGTTGAGCGGAACAGCTCGGCAGAAAAGTGGTTCATCAAGGCGGTAGGAATAAAAGCTTTGGTTATCTTATGTCGATTGATAAACGCCAGCAGTTGTTCACTGTCGCCGGTTACCGCTGCGGGAGCAATATACAAGGTAGCACCAGACATCAGCACCGGGAAAACTTCAAAAACAGAAGCATCAAACACGTAATTGGAGAAAAACAGCGCTTTCACCTGTGGTGCCAATGAATGCGTTCTGGCGATAAACTGAGTCAGATTCAGGACATTGGTATGTTCCACCATCACCCCTTTTGGCTGACCGGTGGTGCCTGACGTGTAGATGATATAAGCCAGATCGGTCGGTTTGTTGGTTAAGACCGGATTTTCTGACGGCTGATTAGCAGTGACGTTCTGATCGTCAGCCACTATCAGTCGTGGCTGAACGGGCAGTATCCCGCAGTGTGTCTCTAATACCGGCAAATACCGCTGTTGGGTCACCACATACGGAGCCTGAGTATCGGTCAGAATAAAGCGGATACGCTCGGCGGGATATTGCGGAGAGACGGGTACATAAGCACCGCCGGCTTTCAGTACCGCCAGCATACTGACTACCATCTCCAGACTGCGCTCCAGATACAGAACCACGGGGGTATCAGCTGGCATCGGCGTATGGTATTGCTGCTGATAATGTTGGCGAATCGCAAAGGCCAATTGGTTTGCCCGTCCGTTAAGCTGACGGTAAGTCAGCGTCTTCCCTTCAAATACCAGTGCAATGTTATCCGGTGTTGCTACAACCTGTTCCTCAAACTGCTGCTGGAGTGTGCGGTCTTGCGGGTACGGCACATCCGTCTGGTTCCAGCTATACAGTAAGGTGTGGCGTTCAGTATCGTTGAGGAACATCACTGTTGAAGTCAGTTGGTGTGGATCGTGAACCACCGCAGACAAAATACTCTCAATCTGACGAAGTAAATGCTGTGCCTGTTTGTCTGCCAGCCAGTCTTCACCGTAACTCAATTTGACTATCAGGCTGTCATTTTGCACATAGGCCATTAATAGCACCGGATAGTCCACCTTCTCAACAGTGCGACGGAATGTCACTGTATTCTCAACTCCCTTTCCGATTTCATTCGTCATCGGTGCCGGATAGTTTTCAAAAATCAGCAGACTGTGGAACAAACGTGCCCCATTCGGTTGCAGACTGGCAAGTGACACCGCACTGTGACTGTTAAGCGCCGCAATGTCATTCTGTATTGCCTGTAAAATATCGGCTACCGTGTGTGTGGGTTCCCACTGCACCATCAATGGCAACGTATTGATATACAGACCAACGCTGGCTTCGATACCATCGACCGGCACATCCCGCCCTGATACGGTTGTTCCCACAATGGTCTGTTCATCCCCGCTGTAGCTGTGCAGCAATTTATGCCAGGCAAACTGCAACACCACATTCAGTGTCACACCTTGTTCCCGGCACATTGTCGTAAGCTGTTTATAGGAATTTCCCTGGATCGTGAGTACCTGTTCAGCAGGTTTCTCTACCGCTTTTATCCGGCTCAGATCAACGTCATGGCTTAACAATGCCGAAAGATCATTTGCCCTGTGGAACTGAGCCTTGCGCTCAGCCCAATACACTTCAGAGGCTTGTTGATGATCAAGGTGATATTGCTGAGTCGCCAGATACGCCTTATCCACCTCTATCCGGGGCGTTTGCCCTTGTATCAGTTGGTTGTAATAGTCATGCACAGCCTGCAATAAAACCGGGTTACTCCAGCCATCGGCAATACTGTGATGTTGGGTGATCAGTACCGTTACCAACTGATTATGTTGTTTGATAATGGTGAAACGAATTAACCCCGGCTGGTTTAGATCAAACGGCTGTGTCCGGTCATGCTGTTGAATGGCGTCAATCGCTGCCCCCCGCTCTTCTGCGGGAAATCGGCTGAGATCCTGAACAGCGAAATTGTCCGTACCGATACTCGCGCCTGTGGTCACCACCTGCAAAACTTCCTCTTCCCAGTCAAAGGCGGTTCGCAGGATAGGAAAACGCAGTGAGGCCAGTGACCAGGCCTGCTGGTAGATGGCAACATCCAGCTGTGTGTGATAATCCAGCAATAACTGGATCCGATAGGCATCATCCTGTGGCTGAGTCAGATAATGATAAATAAACCCCTGCTGTAGACTGGTGGCAGGATACAGTGCCTCAACCCGGTATTTCTGCTGAAAATGGAGTAAACGTTCTATCGAAACGCCTTTAATACCGTAATCACTGAGAGTCTTCATGCCCCCCGCTCGTGCCTGTTGCTGAGCGGTTTTAATCACCGTCATCAGTGCCTGTTCAAACGCAACAATAAACATCTGTGTTTGAAGTTGTGGTAAACCCGATATCACACTGAATTGCAGTTGCCCGCTCTGAACCATGCCATTGATATTCAGCAACAGATCACTACTATTCTGATTGCCGACCATAGCACCACAATCATCGCTGGTAAGCGACCAATCCTGTTCTCCCGCTTCTCTCCCTAACTGACCGAGGTAGTTGAAACTGATCGGCGGCAGATTACCAGCTAAATACCCGGCCTGATGCAGAGCACCGTAGCCCAGCCCTTTATTCGGCACAGCCCTGAGCATCTCTTTGGTATGAATAATGGTTTTGGTAATATCGGCCTGCATTGCCAGCCGGACAGGGTACAGGGTTGTAAACCAGCCCACAGTTTCAGAGATATCCAGCGTATTATCGATATGTTCCCGCCCGTGACCTTCCAGCAAGATAAGGTTGACCGGCCGTGAGAAACACGCCTGCAAGGCCAGCGTGAGGGCACTCAACAATAAATCATTAACTTCGGTGTGATAACCCGCATTGGCCTCACGCAACAAAGTCTCGGTCAGTACCTCAGAGATAGCTACCTCGTGCTGACTGAGTTCCCCCGCTACAGGATAAGTCCCGCTCTCCGCCATGACCTGTTGCCAGTAGGATACTTCACCCTGATGGCATTCGGCATAGCGATGCACGGCGCTGACCCACTGCCGGTAACTGCTGGTTTTTGCCGGCAAAATATCACTCTGTAGCAATAAACGCATATCTTCTGCCATGATCCGCCAGGACACGGCATCAATGATCAGATGGTGAAACGCGAAGAATAAGCGGGCGCTACCGTCTGCATATCCGGTCAAATGCGCTGCCAGCCACAGAGGCCCGTTACAATAATCAAAGCTGCTCTGCCATTCAGTCAGTTGCTGATGTAATGTCGCTTCATCCCATTGACTGACATCACAATACCGTAATGCAGGCAACCATGAAGGCATATCGGCCTGATAACATTGACGGTAACCCGCTGCCGTTTTAACAAAGTGGACACGCAACATATCGTGTCGTTCAGTCAGTTGATTCAGCGCTTTTTCAATATCGCCATGCTTGATCGTGCCGGGCAGGCGGATCATAAAGGCCTGGTTCCAGTGGTGTGGCTGCGGTAACTGGCGATTGAAGAAATCCTGCTGGACAGGTAATAAGCCAAATTCTCCGTTTAACCCCCCCTGTTCAGCCACCACGCTGACTGTCTGTTGCTCCTGTGTCAGCACTTGTGCCAGACGAGCCACCGTTGGCGCTTCAAAAATCGACTTGACCTGAACGGTAAAACCCGCTTTCCGCAAGCGGGAAACTAACCTGATACTGACAATCGAATCGCCGCCGATACGGAAGAAATTATCTTCAATACCCACCTGTGCCAGTCCCAATACCTCCTGCCAGATAGCACAAAGCTGAGTTTCCAGTGCATTGCGCGGTGCGATGTAACTGTCCCGGTTGCCCCAGACCGGTTCTGGTAATGCCCGGCGATCTAACTTACCATTCAGGGTCAATGGCACTGACTCAATGCGGGTAAAGCTGGCAGGCATCATATACTCCGGCAGGTGATCGGAAAGGTACTCAATCAGGGCGTCATCGGATACATTCCCCTCACTCACCAGATAGGCCGCCAGGACTTTATGGCCTTCCTGTTCCCGGTCAATCACTACCGCCTGTTTTACCCGCGGATGTGCAGCCAGTGCACTTTCAATTTCCCCTAATTCAATCCGGTAGCCCCGGATTTTGACCTGATAATCATTACGCCCCAGATAGTCCAGCTTGCCATCCGGCCGCCAGCGCACCAAATCCCCGGTTTTATACAGGCGGGTATAACCCCGTGCCTTGTCTTCGGCTGTGTAAAATGGATTTTCCACAAATCGCTCAGCGGTGAGTTCAGGCTGGTTTAAATACCCACGTGCTACACCAGCACCTCCGATATACAGTTCCCCCGGTGCACCAATCGGGGACAGATTGCCCTGTTCATCCAGCACATACAGACGGGTGTTATCAATCCCCTGACCAATAGCCAGATCACCGTGCTGCAATAGGTTCTGGCTGGCACACACAGTGATTTCCGTCGGGCCATACTGGTTAAACAGTGTGACATGCGGCGGGATAGACAGGGCATTAAGAGCTTCTCCACCGGTATGGATCACCTGCAAAGTTGAGCGAAATAACTCGGCAGAAAAGTGGTTCATCAAAGCAGTAGGAATAAAGGCTTTGGTGATCTTATGTTGATTGATAAACGCCAGCAGTTGCTCACTGTCGCCGGTTACTGCGGCGGGAGCAATATACAAGGCGGCACCGGACATCAGCACCGGGAAAACTTCAAAAACAGAAGCATCAAACACGTAATTGGAGAAAAACAGCGCTTTCACCTGTGGTGCCAGTAGATGTGTTCTGGCGATAAATTGAGTCAGATTCAGGACATTGGTATGTTCCACCATCACCCCTTTTGGCTGACCAGTGGTGCCTGAAGTGTAGATGATATAAGCCAGATCGGTCGGCTGGTTGATTAAGGCCGGATTTTCTGCTGGCTGATCGGCGGTCACGGCCTGATCATCTGCCGCTATCAGAGTGGGTAGTTCCGCCAACAAGTGCGTGCATTCTGCCAATGGGGCCAAATACTGTTGTTGAGTCACTATGCAGGGTGAACGGGTATCTTCTAAAATAAACTGAACCCGCTCTACCGGATAAGAGGGAGAGACAGGTACATAAGCGCCGCCCGCTTTCAGTACCGCCAGCATACTGATCACCATTTCCAGACTGCGATCCAGATACAAGGCTACGGGGGTATCAACTGGCATCGGTGCATGGTGCTGCTGCTGATAATGTTGGCGAATAGCAAAGGCCAACTGGTTTGCCCGTTTGTTGAGCTGACAATAAGTCAGAGTTTCTCCCTCAAATGCCAGCGCAATGTTATCCGGTGTCGCTACAACCTGTGCCTCAAATTGTTGCTGGAGTGTACGGTCTTGCGGGTACGGCATATCTGTCTGGTTCCAGCTATACAACAGGGTATCGCGTTCCATGTCACTGAGGAACATCACCGATGAAAGGGGCTGGTAGGGTTCCCGCGCTACCGTGGATAAAATACACTTAACCTGACGAAGCAAACGCTGAGCCTGTTTACCCGTCAGCCAGTCTTCACCATAACTTAGTTTCACTATCAGATTATCACCGTGTTCATAGGCCATCAGTAACACCGGATAATCTGTTTTTTCAATCGCTTTGCGGAATGTCAGTGTTTTTTCAATTCCGTCTCTGGTTTCATTTACCACGGGTGCCGGATAGTTTTCAAAAATCAGCAGACTATGGAATAAACGTGCTCCATCCGGTTGCAAGCTGGCGAGTGACACGGCACTGTGGCTGTTGAGCGCCGCAATGTCATTCTGTATTGCCTGTAAAACGTCGGCTACTGTCTGACTGTTTTCCCACTGCACCCTCAATGGCAACGTATTGATATACAGGCCAACGCTGGCTTCGATACCATCGACCGGCACATCCCGCCCTGATACAGTTGTTCCCACAATGGTCTGTTCATCCCCGCTGTAGCTGTGCAGCAATTTATGCCAGGCAAACTGCAACACCACATTCAGTGTCACACCTTGTTCCCGGCACATTGCCTTAAGCTGTTTATAGGTATTCCCCTGTATCGTGAGCACCTGCTCAGCAGGTTTTTCTACCGCTTTTATTCGGTTCAAATCAACGTTATGGCTTAACAGCGCCGAAAGGTCATTTGCCCTGTGGAATTGGGCTTTACGCTCAGCCCAATACGCTTCAGAGGCTTGTTTGTGATCAAGGTGATATTGCTGAGTCGCCAGATACGCTTTATCCACCTCTATCCGGGGCGTTTGTCCCTGCATCAGTTGGTTGTAATAGTCATGCACAGTCTGCAATAAAACCGGGTTACTCCAGCCATCGGCAATACAGTGATGTTGGGTAATCATCACCGTCACCAGTTGGTCATGTTGCCTGATAATGGTGAAACGAATTAATCCCGGCTGACTTAAATCAAACGCTTGTGTCCGGTCATGCTGCTGAATGGCATCAATCGCTGCCTCCCGCTCTTCTGCGGATAATCGGCTGAGATCCTGAACAGTAAAACTGGCTGCACTAATACTTGCCCCTTCAGTTACGATCTGCAAAACTTCACCTTCCCAGTCAAACGCGGTTCTGAGTATCGGGAAACGCAGGGAAGCCAGTGACCATGCTTGCTGATAGGCGGCAAGGTCTACATTTGTGTGATAATCCAACAACAGTTGTACACGATAGGCATCATCTTGTGGCTGAGCCAGATGATGATAAATAAACCCCTGCTGCAAACTGGTAGCGGGAAATATCACTTCAATTTCATTGTTACTATTTTTATTGACGTTATTAAAATTAGCGTGATTTTCACTCAGGATAAAACTTTGAAAATCTTTTTCAGAGAAAATACATGTTGCATTTAAGAAATCTAAAATAGTTTCCCTTTTTGCTTTTACTTTATCGACCAATTGAACAGGCGGAGTTTCCCCTGAAAAAGCTAATTTTAATTTGTTTTCACAAACCCATACTGACATGTGATTTTTATTAAGTTCTTCTAATAGTTTCAACATATTGTTACACATCCAAAATGGTTTTCTTTTCTGAATGGAAGTGCGAATTTTCATTACTCGCATGACCAAGACGCTGAGTCAGTTGATTTAACTGCTCGATTGAAACTCCTTTAATGCCGTAATCACTCGGAGTCTTCACGCCTCCCGCCTGAGCCTGTTGCTGAGCGGTTTTAATCACCGTCATCAGTGCCTGTTCAAACGCGGTAATAAATGTCTGTGTCTGGTGTTGTGATAAACAGGAATTCACACTGAACTGCAATCTGCCTTCCTGCACTGCACCGTTAATATCCAGTAACAAATGGCTCTTATTGTTGTCGGCTATCATGGTTCCGCAATCGTCGCTGGTGAGTGACCAGTCCTGTTCTCCCGCTTCTCCCCCTAACTGACCGAGGTAGTTGAAACTGATCATCGGCAGATTACCCGTCAAGTACCCGGCCTGATGCAGAGCACCGTAGCCCAGCCCTTTATTCGGTACGGCCCTGAGCATTTCTTTGGTGTGGATAATGGTTTCGGCAATAGCGGCCTGCATTGCCAGCCGGACAGGGTACAGGGTTGTAAACCAGCCGACGGTTTCAGAAACATCCAATGTATTATCGATATGTTCCCGCCCGTGACCTTCCAGCAGAATGCGATTGATCGGCCGTGAGAAACACGCCTGCAAGGCCAGCGCAAGGGCACTCAGCAGTAGGTCATTAATTTCGGTGTGATAACCGGCATTGGCCTCACGCAACAAGGTCTCGGTCAGTGCCTCAGAGATACCTAGCCGATGCTGACGAGTCTCTTCTACAGCCGGATAAGTCCCGCTTTCCGCCATGACCTGTTGCCAGTAAGGCACTTCCTCCTGATGGCACTCGGCATAGTGATGCACAGCGCTGACCCACTGCCGGTAACTGCTGGTTTTTGCCGGCAAGTTATCGCCCTGTAGCGCGTCTTTCTGTAGCAACAAACGCATATCTTCTGCCATGATCCGCCAGGACACAGCATCAATAATCAGATGGTGAAACGCGAAGAATAAGCGGGCACTCCCGTCTGCATATCCGGTCAAATGCGCCGCCTGCCACAGAGGCCCGTTACAATAATCAAAACTGCTCTGCCATTCGGTCAGTTGCTGGCGTAATGCTGTTTCATCCCATTGACTGACATCACAGTGATGTAACATTGACAGCCATAAAGGCATATCGGCCTGATAACATTGACGGTAACCTGCTGCCGTTTCAACAAAGTGGACACGCAACATATCGTGTCGTTCAGCCAGTTGATTCAGCGCTTTTTCAATATCACCATGTTTGATCGTACCGGGCAGGCGGATCATAAAGGCCTGGTTCCAGTGGTGTGGCTGCGGTAACTGGCGATTGAAGAAATCCTGCTGGACAGGCAATAAGCCAAATTCCCCACTTAATTTGCCCTGTTCGGCCACCACACTGACTGTCTGCTGATCCTGTGCCAATACCTGTGCCAGACGAGCTACTGTTGGCGCTTCAAAAATCGATTTAACCTGCACAGTAAAGCCAGCCTGTCGGAGTTTAGAGACCAGTTGAATACTGACAATCGAATCACCGCCGATACGGAAGAAATTATCTTCAATGCCTACCTGTGCCAGCCCTAATATTTCCTGCCAGATAGCACAAAGCCGGGTTTCCAGTGCATTGCGCGGTGCTACGTAGCTGTCCCGGTTGCCCCAGGCCGGTTCCGGTAATGCCCGGCGATCTAACTTACCATTCAGGGTCAATGGCACTGACTCAATACGGGTAAAGCTGGCAGGTATCATATACTCCGGCAGACGACCGGAGAGGTGCTCAATCAGGGCGTCAGCAGAGACATTCCCCGTGCTCACCAGATAGGCCGCCAGAACTTTGTGACCTTCCTGCTCCCAATCAATCATTACCGCCTGTTTTACCTGCGGATGGGTCGCCAGCGCGCTTTCAATTTCTCCCAATTCAATGCGGTAGCCCCGGATCTTGACCTGATAATCATTACGTCCCAGATAGTCCAGCTTGCCATCCGGCCGCCAGCGCACCAGATCCCCGGTTTTATACAGACGGGTGTAACCTTTAGCCTTGTCTTCAGTGGTAGCAAACGGATTTGCCACAAACCGCTCAGCAGTCAGCTCCGGCTGGTTTAAATACCCTCTCGCGACACCAATACCACCGATATACAGTTCTCCCGGTGCACCAATCGGGGACAGATAGCCTTGTTCATCCAGCACATACAAACGGGTATTATCAATCCCCTGACCAATAGCCAGATCGTCGTGCTGCAATAGGTTCTGGCTGGCACACACGGTGATTTCCGTCGGGCCATACTGGTTAAACAGCGTGATATGCGGCGGGATAGACAGGGCATTAAGAGCTTCTCCACCGGTATGGATCACCTGCAAGGTTGAGCCGAATAATTCCGTAGAAAAATGGTTCATTAAGGCGGTAGGAATAAAGGCTTTGGTGATCTTATGTTGATTGATAAACGCCAGCAGTTGCTCACTGTCGCCGGTTACTGCGGCAGGAGCAATATACAGGGTAGCACCGGACATCAGCACCGGGAAAACTTCAAAAACAGAAGCATCAAACACATAATTGGAGAAAAACAGCGCTTTCACCTGTGGCGCCAGTAGATGTGTTCTGGCAATAAACTGAGTCAGATTCAGAACACTGCTATGCTCCACCATCACCCCTTTTGGCTGACCGGTGGTGCCTGAGGTGTAGATGATATAAGCCAGATCGGTCGGCTGGTTGATTAAGGCCGGATTTTCTGCTGGCTGACCGGCGGTCACGGCCTGATCATCTGCCGCTATCAGAGCGGGCTGAACAGGCAGTATCTCGCAGTATGTCTCTAATACCGGCAAATGCCGCTGTTGGGTCACTACACACGGAGCCTGAGTATCGGCCAGAATAAAGCGGACACGCTCAGCGGGATATTGCGGAGAGACAGGTACATAAGCACCACCCGCTTTCAGTACCGCCAGCATACTGACTACCATCTCCAGACTGCGATCCAGATACAGGGCCACGGGGGTATCAATCGGCATTGGCGCATGACGTTGCTGTTGATAATGGTGGCGAATAGCAAAGGCTAACTGGTTTGCCCGTTCATTTAGCTGACGGTAGGTCAGGCTTTCCCCTTCGAATACCAGCGCAATGTTATCCGGTATGGCTACAACCTGTGCCTCAAACTGCTGCTGGAGTGTGTAATCTTGCGGGTACGGGACATCCGTCTGGTTCCAGCTATAGAGCAGGGTATGACGTTCCTGCTCTGACACCGCATCAATCTCCGCCAGCGTTTGCTTCTGATCCATCACAAAAGCAGTCAGAACACGCTGATAGAAATCTGCCATCCGGGATATCGTTGATTCATCAAACAAGCTGATAGCGTAATTGATACCACCAGCGATACCGTCTTTGCCATCGGACATAAACAGACTCAGATCAAACTTGGCAGGGCTGTATACAGTGTCTTCCAGATTCACAGGTCTGAATGGCAGACCTGACGCATCCTGTTGCCCTTCACCAAAATTCTGCAATCCAAACATAATTTGGAAAATCGGGTGACGAGTCGTATCACGTTCAACTTTCAGTGCATCAATCAGCTGTTCAAACGGCATATCCTGATGGGATTTGGCCTGAGCAATAACAGTATGTGTCTGTCTTATCAGATGGGTCACACTGTTGCCCTGCTCAAGTTGCGCCCGCAATACTAATGAGTTTACGAACATACCAATCAGTGGCTGAGTCTGGACATGGTGTCGGTTATCAGTCGGCGTTCCCAGTACGATGTCATTCTGTCCAGACAGTTTCGCCAGCATGAGATAAAAGCCACTGAGTAATACAGTAAATAGCGTCGTTTCCTGCTGTTTTGCCAGCTCCCTTAGTTGATCAGAAAGTTCTCTTTCCAACACAAAATGGAAATCCCGCCCCTGATAATCGATTTGTGCCGGTCTGGATCGGTCGGTTGGTAGTGACAAAGGTTCATAGCACGCCAAAGCCTGCTGCCAGTACGCTAACTGACGTTCATGTATTTCACCCTGCAAGTATTCGCGTTGCCACTTAGCGTAGTCACCATAGGTGATATCAAGCGGCGGCAGTTGGCTATCACGGGGCGCTGACAATGCCTGATAAATTTTCGCCAGTTCATCCATAAAGATATCGACAGACCAACCATCAATAGCAATATGGTGCCATATCATCAGTAGATAATGTTGTTCCGTTACTTGATAGTGACGCAGACGCAGGCTTGGTTCAGATGTCAGATCAAACGGAATAGCAAATTCAGCACGTACCGTTTGTAACAGCGAATTAGCTCCTTCACAACGTTGTGACCTGAGCAGAATATGCCCATCCAGCACTTGCTGATAAGCCAACCCCTTATCATCATTACGGTAGACGGTTTTCATCACCGGATGGCGATCAACAATCTGATTAATCGCTGTTTCCAGCAAAGACAGGTCAGCGCCTTCATCCAGCAACACCAGATAAGGAACATGATAAGCATGAGAACCCTGTTCAAATTGTTCAATAAACAGCAACCGTTCCTGAGCAAATGACAGGGGATAACGGGTCAATTCGACATGTGGGATCACAGTGCAACTCTGCTGCCCCATCATGTGAGCAGCCAACTGAGCAACCGTTTTCAACTCAAATAACTGTATCAGCGGAAGATCCACTGACAAGGTACGGCGAATAGCGGCGGCCAGCTTGATGGCCATAATTGAATTACCACCAATGCGGAAGAAGTTGTCCTCAATACCAACACGTTCCACCCCTAAGACCTTCCGCCAGATAGCACAAAGTTGGGTTTCCAGTTCTGTACGTGGCGCAACATACCCCCTCTTGTTCTCCCATGTTGGTTCCGGTAATGCCCGACGATCCAACTTACCATTCAGCGTCAGAGGCACCGAATCAATGCGGGTAAAACTGGCGGGGATCATATATTCAGGCAAGCGGACTGATATATGTTCAATCAGGCTCTGATCTTCTATGCTTCCGTCAGTAATCAGATAAGCTGCCAGTGCTTTATGTCCCTCATGCTCCCAGTCAATCACTACCGCCTGTTTTACCTGTGGATGGGTCGCCAGCGCACTCTCAATTTCCCCCAATTCAATACGGTAGCCCCGGATTTTGACCTGAAAATCATTGCGCCCAAGATATTCCAGCTTGCCATCCGGCCGCCAGCGCACCAGATCCCCGGTTTTATACAGACGGGTGTAACCTTTAGCCTTGTCTTCAGTGGTAGCAAACGGATTTGCCACAAACCGCTCAGCAGTCAGCTCCGGCTGGTTTAAATACCCTCTCGCGACACCAATACCACCGACATACAGTTCCCCCGGCGCGCCAATCGGAGCCACGTTGCCATTTTCATCCAGCACATACAGACGGGTATTATCAATCCCCTGCCCAATAGCCAGATCACCGTGCAGCAATAAGTTCTGGCTGGCACACACGGTGATTTCCGTCGGGCCATACTGGTTGAACAGCGTGATATGCGGCGGGATCGTCAGGGCATTCAGAGCTTCTCCACCGGTATGGATCACCTGCAAGGTTGAGCCGAATAATTCCGCAGAAAAATGGTTCATTAAGGCGGTAGGAATAAAGGCTTTGGTGATCTTATGTTGATTGATAAACGCCAGCAGTTGCTCACTGTCGCCGGTTACTGCGGCAGGAGCAATATACAGGGTAGCACCGGACATCAGCACCGGAAAAACTTCAAAGACAGAAGCATCAAACACGTAATTGGAGAAAAACAGCGCTCTCACCTGTGGTGCCAGTGAATGTGTTCTGGCAATAAACTGAGTCAGATTCAGAACACTGCTATGTTCCACCATCACCCCTTTTGGCTGACCGGTGGTGCCTGAGGTGTAGATGATATAAGCCAGATCGGTCGGCTGGTTGATTAAGGCCGGATTTTCTGACGGATGCCCCGCAGTCACGGTCTGATCATCCGCCGCTATCAAAGCAGGCTGAACAGGCAGATACTGCCTGTGTGTCTTTAATACCGGTAAATACCGCTGTTGGGTCACCACACACGGAGCCTGAGTATCAGCCAGAATAAAGCGGACACGCTCAGCGGGATATTCTGGAGAGATCGGCACATAAGCACCGCCCGCTTTCAGTACCGCCAGCATACTGATCACCATTTCCAGACTGCGATCCAGATACAGGGCCACGGGGGTATCAGCTGGCATCGGCGCATGGTATTGCTGCTGATAGTGTTCACAAATAGCAGAAGCTAACTGGTTTGCCCGCTCATTAAGCTGGCGGTAAGTCAGGCTCTCCCCTTCAAACACCAGCGCAATATTATCCGGTGTGGCTACAACCTGTGCCTCAAACTGCTGCTGGAGTGTGCAATCTTGCGGGTATGGAGCATCCGACTGGTTCCAGCTATAGAGCAGAGTATGATGTTCCTGCTCTGACAGTACCTCAAGCGTGGCGAGAGATTGCTTCTGATCCACCACAAAAGCGGTCAGGATACGTCGGTAGAGATCTGCCATTCTGGTTATTGTTGTCTGATCAAACAAACTTACCGCATAGTTGATGCAACCAGTCAGGTAAGGCTGGTCATCGGATATAAACAGACTGAGATCAAATTTGGCCGGACTATGCAGGAACTCTTCTAATTTAACGGTACTAAATGGCAGATTGGCACCGGCTGACCAGTCTTCATAGAAATTCTGCAACCCAAACATGATCTGGAAAATGGGATGGCGGGCAGTGTCACGCTCAATCGCCAGTGCATCCAGTAGTTGTTCAAATGGCATGTCCTGATGAGCTTTAGCCTGTGCAACTACGCTGTGCGTCTGCCTAATCAGATTTTCTACACTGCCGGTCTGTTCGAGCTGCATCCGCAGTACCAGCGAGTTCACAAACATGCCGATTAATGGCTGAGTCTGGACATGATGTCGGTTGTCAGTAGGCATCCCCAGTACAATGTCATTTTGACCGGACAGCCTCGCCAACGTGACATAAAAACCACTGAGCAACACAGTATATAAGGTAGTTTCCTGCTGCCTTGCCAATGCCTTCAGTTGTTCCGATAGCCCGTATTCCAACGCAAAAATAAAGTTCTGACCTTCATAATCCACCTGTGCCGGTCGCGGCCTGTCGGTTGGCAGAGCCAGAGGTTCATAATCCGCCAATACCTGCTGCCAATATGCTAACTGCTGTTCCCTCACGTCACCTTGCAGATACTCGCGTTGCCATCTGGCATAATCACCATAGCTGATCTCCAAAGCAGGCAGTTGACTGTTACGGGATCCCAGTAGAGCGTTGTAACACTCCTCCAGCTCATTCATAAAAATGCCGATCGACCAGCCATCAATGGCGATATGGTGCCACATGAAGAATAGGTAATGACTTTCAGCTACTAGGTTTTCTGTCACTAGGTTTTCTGCCACCATGTAGTGACACAGATAGTGACACAGACGCAGGCTCGGCTCTGCCGTCAGATCAAATGGTGTTGCCAGTTCAGTACGTACCGTTTGCCAAAAATCATCAGCACTCCGACAAGACTGTGATCTGAAAGCAAGTCGTTCTTCAAGTACCTGCTGATAAACTTGTCCCTCATCATCATTGCGGTACACAGTTTTCATCACCGGATGGCGGTCAACAACTTGATTAATTGCCATTTCCAGTAACGGCAAACTATCTCCATCATTTAGCTGAACAAGATAAGGAACATGATATACATGGGTTCCTTGTTCGAAACGTTCGATAAACAGCATCCGTTCCTGAACAAAAGACAGAGGATAATCCGCCATTTCAACATGGGGGATCACCGTGCAAGCCTGCTGCCCCATATGGGCTGCTAGTCCGGCAATTGTTTTTAACTCAAAGATCTGAACCAATGGCACATCCACCGCCAGAGCATGACGAATAGCGGCTGCCAGTTTAATCGCCAGCAGGGAATTACCGCCGATACGGAAGAAGTTATCTTCAATTCCCACCCGTTCCAGCCCCAATACCGATTGCCAGATCATGCACAACCGGGTTTCCAGTGCCGTGCGCGGTACCACATATTGTTCACGGTTTACCCAGACCGGAACCGGTAAAGCCCGGCGGTCCAGTTTGCCATTCAGCGTCAGCGGCACGGACTCAATGCGGGTAAAACTGGCCGGTACCATATACTCCGGCAGACGGGCTGACAGATGCCCGATCAGGCTCTCATCCGGCACCCCGCCCTCCGTGACCAGATAAGCCACCAGCACGCGGTCTCCCTCGTGTTCCCGATCGATCACCACCGCCTGTTTCACCTGAGGGTGAGTCGCCAGCGCACTTTCGATTTCCCCCGGTTCAATCCGGTAGCCACGGATTTTCACCTGAAAATCATTGCGTCCCAGATAGTCCAGATTGCCGTCCGGCCGCCAGCGCACCAAATCCCCGGTTTTATACAGCCGGGTATACCCCAATGCGGCGTCCTCCGCTGTCGCAAACGGGTTCGGCACAAAACTCTCTGCCGTCAGGGCCGGCTGGTTCCAGTAACCGCGCGCCAGACAAATACCGCCAATGTGCAGTTCGCCCGGTGCCCCTGTCGGGGAAGGGTTACCGTATTTGTCCAGCACATAGAGCCGCACATTATCAATCGCCCGCCCAATCGGCACATTGCCGTGACACGCCGTATCCGTCTCATAACAGGCGACTTCAATCGCCGCTTCCGTCGGCCCATAAAGGTTGATAAGGGCAGAGCGGCCCGCCTGGACCCGGTTAAATGCCCTGACCTGCGACGCCGTCAGCGCTTCCCCGCTACAGAAAACATAACGCACCCTGTCCGGTAACTGCTGACCCATTGCCTCCAGGGTCTGGCAGAATGCCCCCAGCATAGGCGGGATAAAATGCAACATGGTCACGCCGCTTTGCCGGATCAGTTGCTGCAACACCGCCGGCTGTTTATGTGCCTCCGGCGGAGCAATCACGATACATGCGCCCACCCAGTTCGCCGCCAGCAATTCCCACACCGACACATCAAAGGTATACGGGGTTTTTTGCAGTATTTTATCGGCGGGCCGGAAAGGATAACGCGACAACATCCAGCACAGGCGGTTCATCACACTGCGGTGAGTCAGTGCCACTCCTTTCGGCTGGCCGGTGGTGCCTGACGTGTAAATGATATAGGCCAAATCGGTGGCCCTGTTTACCGGCGGCAGATTATCAGCAGGATAACCGGCAGTCACTGCCGGATCGTCGGCGGCAATCAGAACGGGAGCCACCGCCAGTGTTTGTGTGCAGGCCGTCAGTGCGGGCAAATGGTGTTGCTGAGTCACCACACACCGGGTCTGTGTGTCAGCCAGAATAAAGCGGGTACGCTCCGGCGGGTATTCCGGTGAAAGCGGGACATAGGCCCCCCCGGCTTTTAACACCGCCAGAATAGCGATAATCATCGCCGGACTGCGATCCAGATATAACGCCACCGGCGTCTCTGCCGGCATCGGGGTATTGCGCTGCTGCTGATACTGCGCCCGGATCACGGCAGCTAACTGGTTTGCCCGTTCGTTAAGCTGGCGGTAGGACAGGGTGTCTCCGGCAAATTCCAGCGCCCTATTATCCGGTGTGGCAGCCGCCTGAGCCTCAAATTGTTGTTGCAGGGTATTTGACGGGCAGGGCCTGTCCGTCTGGTTCCAGCCATACAGCAGGGTATGACGTTCCTGCGCAGATAACACATCAATGCGGCTCAAGGATTGCTGCGGATCTGCCACAAACGTGGCGAGTACCTGCTGATAACTTGCCGCCATCCGGGCTATTGTCGTTTCATCAAACAGGCTGACAGCGTAATTGATCGCCCCTGCCAGGCAGGCTGGGTTATCAGCAATAAACAGACTCAGGTCAAACTTAGCCGGACTATACAGAGAATCATCCAACTGCACTGGGCTAAACGGTAAATCTGTGGCTGTTTGTAGTATTTTCCCAGTGTCTTGCAGCCCGAACAGCACCTGAAAAATAGGATGACGGGACGCATCCCGCTCAACCCCAAGGGCGTCAACCAACTGCTCGAACGGTATATCCTGATGGGATTTGGCCTGAGCAATCACATCGTGAACATGTTCAATCAGATGCTCCACACTACCGGTCTGTTCCACCTGTGCCCGCAGAACCAGTGAATTGACAAACATCCCAATCAAGGGTTGAGTCTGGGCATGATGTCGGTTATCAGTCGGTGTCCCCAGCACAATATCGCTTTGCCCGGAGAACTTCGCCAGCATGAGATAAAAACCGCTCAGTAAAACAGTGTATAGGGTGGTTTCCTGCTGTTTTGCTAATGTCTTTAGCTGGCCGGTAAGTTCACTTCCTAACGTAAAGCCGAAATTTCGTCCCTGATAATCTACCTGTGCCGGACGGGGGTAATCGGTCGGCAAAAGCAACGGCTCATACTCCGCCAGTGTCTGCTGCCAGTATGCCCGTTGATGTTTTCCTTCTTCTCCCTGCAAATACGCCTTCTGCCAGTGGGCATAATCACCATAAGTGATTTCCAATGCGGGCAAACGGCTGTCACGCTTTTCGAGCAGAGCATGGTAAACCTCCGCCAGCTCATGCATAAAGATATCCACCGACCAGCCATCAATGGCAATGTGATGCCACATGAACAAAAGATAGTGACTGTGACCGACCTGGTAATGGCGCAGGCGCAAACCCGGCTCTGTTGTCAAATTGAATGGTGTAGCTAATTCAGTACGCAATATTTGCCAAAGTATCTCAACACTCTCAAGAAGCTGTGTTTTGAAAGCCAGCGGCTCTTCAATCAGTTGTTGAGAAGAATGCAGTTGTTGATAAGTATGATCACCGCCACTGCGGTAAACCATTTTCAGAACGGAATGACGCTCAACCACCTGATTAATTGCACTTTCCAGTACAGATAAGCTAACTCCTTCATCCAACAGCATCAGATAAGGAATATGGTAGGCATATGTGCCCTGTTCAAACTGCTCAATAAACAGCATCCTCTCCTGAGCAAAGGACAAGGGATAACGGGCAAGCTCAATATGAGGAATGACAATAGATGTCTGCTGCCCCATCTGGGCTGCTAATCCGGCAACCGTTTTCAACTCAAACACCTGTGCCAGAGAAACATCCATTGCCAAAATCCGGCGAATGGCGGCGGTCAGCTTAACCGCTGTCAGGGAGTTGCCTCCAATACGGAAGAAGTTATCCTCAATGCCAACCCGTTCCAGCCCCAATACCTCTTGCCAAATGGCACAGAGCTGAGTTTCCAGTGTATTGCGGGGTGCAACATAACTGTCTCTATTTACCCAGACAGGTTCTGGTAATGCCCGACGATCCACTTTACCATTCAGGGTCAGCGGAATTGATTCAAGACGGGTAAAACTGGCCGGCACCATATATTCCGGTAAGCGGTCAGATAAGTGTCTGAACAATTCATCATCTGAAAGTTCGCTTTCCGCAACCGTATTTTCCGCAAGCAAATAAGCCACCAGTGCTTTATTACCTTCATGTTCGCGATCAATCACTACCGCCTGCTTGACCTGCGGATGTGCAGCCAGTGCGCTTTCAATTTCCCCCAGTTCAATACGATAACCACGAATTTTCACCTGAAAATCATTGCGCCCCAGATATTCCAGGTTGCCATCCGATAACCAGCGGACTAAATCGCCGGTTTTATACAGGCGGGAGTAACCCCGTGCTTTATCCTCGTCTGTCGCAAACGGATTTGCCACAAACCGCTCGGCGGTCAGTTCAGGCCGATTTAAATACCCGCGCGCCAGTCCGGCTCCGCCGATGTATAACTCGCCGGGAGCACCAATAGGGACAGGTTGCCCGGCATGATTCAACACATAGGCATACATATCATTTAACGGCCGGCCAATATTGGATGCTGTTATCGCATCATCCTGGGTTAATTTCCTGCAGGTAACATGTACGGTTGTTTCAGTGATCCCATACATATTAATCAGGGCCGGAGAGTGATCGCCGTAATGATCCCACCAGGGTTTTAATTGAACCGGGTTCAGTTTATCTCCGCCGAAAATCACGTAGCGAAGATGGGGAAATTCAGCATCCATATTCAGTGATGCCTCAATAAAGGCATAAAATGCCCCCGGCGTCTGATTTAATACGGTAACTTTCTGATCAGAACAGAGGCGGCTGAATCTGCCGAAATCCTTTATGTATTCTGTTGTTGGAATAATCAGACGCCCGCCATAGAGCAATGCGCCCCATAATTCCCAGACACTGAAATCAAAGGTGTAAGCATGGTAAAGCACCCAGGTATCATTTTGGTCAAACTGATAATCTCCCTGAGTGGCCGCAAATAAACGGACAACATTATGATGTGTCTGCAACACGCCTTTCGGTTGCCCGGTCGTGCCCGAGGTATAGATGACGTAAGCCAGATCCATAGCTCCGCTTACGGGAGCCGGATTTTCTGCCGGCGGGTTTTCTGTCACGGCCTGATCATCCGCCGCTATCAATGCCGGCGGCTCAACCTGTGTCCGGGTATATTCTTCCAGCGTTGCCAGATACTGTTTTTGGGTCACCACACAAGGTGATGCTGTATCCTGCAAAATAAACCGGATACGTTCAGGCGGATATTGCGGAGATATCGGGACATAAGCCCCGCCGGCTTTCAGCACCGCCAGTATGCTGATGACCATTTCCAGACTGCGATCAAGATACAAAGCTACCAGCGTATCAACAGGCATGGGTTCATTGCGCTGCTGCTGATACTGTGCCCGGATCACAGCGGCCAGCTGGTTCGCTTGTTCATTTAACTGGCGGTAAGTCAGCGTTTCCCCTTCAAACACCAGCGCCACGCTGTCCGGTCTGGCTGCCGCCTGAGCCTCAAATTGCTGCTGGAGAGTATGGTCTTGCGGATGCGGTATATCGGGCTGGTTCCAGGTATGCAGCAATGTTTGGCGTTCCTGCTCCAATAAAATAGGTAACTCACTGACTAACAATGCAGGATTATTAATCAAGGCAACGAATAAGTTTTGTAATCGCTCAAGTATTCTGTTGATATCCAGTTCACTAAAATATTCCTGTCGATAATCTATCGTTATTTTTAGTTCCTGATCATATCCATAATCTTTCAATCGAAAGACGATAGGATAAATATTAAATACTCCATCTATATGATAATACTGATTTTCAGAAACTTCAGAGGCTGACTCAGAAAAGCGCTCATAAAAAATAGATATATTAGGCAAGGAGAGCCTGTGTTGATTAGCTATTCGGATAAGATGAGATCGGGGGAATCTACAGTGATAGTAACTATTTTTCAGCTCAGATTCTATCAATCTAATCTGTTCAATCACACTTGCTGTATTAGAAATGTGACAATGTACTGGATATATATTTGCGCTCATGCCAACAATATATTTTTCTGATTTTTTCTTTCTTCCATGTGTGATCGTGTTAAAAGTTAACCCTTGTTGCCCGGTAAGTTCAGACATCATCATAACGACCAGGCCTGAAAAAATAGAAAGCAAATTAGTCTGATATCTTTTACAAAAAAAACGCAAATCCTCTTTAATTGAAAGAGGTAATATTAACGTTCCATAACTACTTCCTGTGTTTGAGTAACAAGGCGTTAATTGGCGTATCTCTTTTTCTTTTAGAAAATTAATCCAATAATTTTTATCTTTTTCATAGTGAGTTTTATTTAGATATTCTCTTGCCTTGGCTATTGCAGCCAAATATTGTGGAATGTCTGATAACCATGCTATTGATGTTCCATCCTTAAGACATTTGTATAATTTATGGACATACTCATGAAGCCGGTAAAAACCGACACCATCAATCATAATATGGTGGATTTTAGTGAAAAAGTAATACTTTTCATCAGCCAGACGGATCAAGAAAACCTGGTATGGTGTTTCCTTTAAATAATCTATCGGAATTTCAATTTGTTGCCGCATCCAGAGTTTTGCTTCTTTTTCAGGTTCAGCCTGCATGGCAACATCATGAAATATAATTGATTCGGGTATACTCTGTTCTTCAATGTATTGTATCGCTTCATTATCTGAATTAACCGATATGCGCAAGCGCAACATATCAATATGTTGATGCAGCACATTCCACACTTTTTGCAAAAGGTCTATATCAACCTCTTTTTCTATAAAAGTATACCAACCGAGATTGTGTATTGGACTATTTTCATAAAGTGCCTGTTCGTAAAATACATCCTCCTGAGAAGGATGAAGACTATATAAATTCGAATTCAACGCACTTTCAGGTATTCTCATAATAAATTATACGAATGCATTCCGTTCGCAAGTCACTTGCACTCTATGACACAAACGAGTAGATTGCAGCTCTATACCCAACCTAAATCAATTCATGCTTTGGTATTCATGTAATCCACTATTAGAAACCTAACGCTTTTTCACCTATCCCGGCCTATATTATTATTTAATCTGGTAAGTCTCGTTATTATCTATCGTTGCATCACTACAGAGATTCTCGCAATCTTTCAGCATTCTCCTTTATACAAAAATAGTTGATATTTACCAGTGTTAATGGTTAACGCTCTCCATTACTGATGTGAGTTACTTTATATTTCAGTTACTCTGAATAACTATTTATACCCTTCATCTCTTATTTTAATTATAACCATGATTTATTACTCACTATTAAATCAGCACAGTTATTTATCTGTATAATTTTGATTGTCATTTAGATTCAAGTCCACATTATTTTTTATTTAATATAGGGTGTTTTTTAATTATTACGGAGAGAGAAATAAAACAAATTATACAGTTCATAAATTACATACTGACATTTGATTTATTATTCAGAAGGTATAACAGGCAGGTGAATACTGAGGGATGGTGTAATTTTCAATTAAGGAATAACTAAGATATCTATTTTAAAGAAGGGAATATTTAGTGAAGGTTTATTATTCTTGAGGTAATAAAGAATTAATTTTGGAGAAAAACTTATGCTCTCATGCCGCTATTCGAAAATGACGAAGATACAAAATGTTCCAAATAGCATACCGTCATATCGGAACTGGCAAGGGTCGTTATAAAGCCTTTGACGTCATATCCAGATAATAAAATAAACGAAAATAACTAGATAACAAACATCATCATTATAAATCCACCAATTGATTTATAGACGCAATTATTTGCTTAAATCGCAATTGCTAATAGTGATCATTACTGACAATAATTATCAACACAGTTAGATATCTTTAGATATTCTGACTAACTTCCGCGACGCAAAAAGCTTCGCTCAAAAACAGACAAAGGATTACTGTAATGGTTTATATGTCCAAAGACTTCAAAAAATTGCTCAATACTCTGATCGATCGACAGATCAAAGCGACGGGTCGTCAGACCGAATGGTTCAACATGGATGCCGACGAGCGTGCCGACTATATCAGGCAGGTAAACGAACGGCTGCAAGAAATGCAGCAAAGTACCCTGAGTGTATTGGCAGCCCAGCATTTTCAGATGCAGGACAACCCTGTTTCTATCGACGACCAGTTGCAGACGCTACAGCAAAGACGGCAGCAGATGAACAGTAAACCTGACACGCCGGCGATCAAGGCCTACAAGCAGCAACTAGAGCGCGATATCCGGATATACAGCCGCCAACAGACGTCCATGACGCATTTTGAAAGCACCTGGAACAAAGCGTTGACTATGCTCAGTTCCGGCAAGCCCCAGGATGCCAAAAACCTGAGTGAGGGCAAGGCGGACAAACAGGCCAAACTGAATGCCAAGATCCAGTTCCTGGAACAGCAACTAGCCACACAGGTGGCCGACTCCACGTTTACCCCAGAATACGTGGTGCTGTTTTCCGAGCTGCAAGCTTACAGGGACGTCAATGCCCGCTACAACGACTTACTCAAGGCATCCCCGACGAAAGAGGCTGCGGCTCTCGACGCGCTGACCAAGGTGCCCCAAGCCTCCGATGATCTGCCGGTAAATATTTCACTACTGTTGATGGAAGAACGTCCTGGCTACATCCGCATGAACGTCGCTCTGGTCAATGCCAGCACCGATGGACGCTTCAAGGACTTCTTTCTGGAGAACGGTAGGTTGGTCGTGCCGACGAATGGGGTACTCAACTTCTCCTTCGGTACCGCAGCCCGCTCCCTGGCCTGGCAACAACAATACCGGCTCAAGAGTGAGCCGCCATCATTTCGCTCGCCGACTTATGCGCCAATTCGTTCAGTGCTGGTCAAAACTGCATTCGTCGAGAAGTACTTCTCCAACTATCTGGTTTCGGAAAGTACCTTGCGCGAAGGCTTCAAGGCGCAGTTGCTGGATAATGGCCGCAAGATGTTGCTGACCAACGTTGACCGCAAAGTGCCGAACCAGATTGGGATTCAGGTGTCTGGTCAAGCTTTGAATACCACTATCACCCGTGAGGTGCCATTGCCAAGAGCCTTGAGTGATCTGATCAACCAGAATGCTGATATCTCCAGCTTCCAGACTATCGGCCTGGAGGGGTTTCGCCAGAACAGTCACCACCCGGATCGTGACGGGCTTTTCGTCAATATCCATGAGCTGGAACGCTCGGTTGGTTTTGCCGGGCGCCAGTATTTGCTGGAAATGCCACCGGGCAAAACCCCGAGCAAAACTCACTTGTCCGCAACGCCCTTTGTGGTGATGAGCGTTGATGGCGACAAGATCAGCAGTAGTCACTTGAGTAAGACACAGGCCGCCGAATTGTATCAATACAACGCCGCATTTTTCGAGAAGCTGGATCAATTGCGAGACGATGGTGCGAAAGCCAGTCGTTTGTTTGAAGGCAGCAGCGAACGCACAGCGTTCGAGCAGCAACTGGTGCGTTTGCTCGAACGCAACCATATCACCCCCGCAGGGGTGTTGGAATCGGAGTACACCTCTGACAGAATGCGCGATATCAAGGGCAATAACCTGAACAAGTCACTGTGGGAACAGGCGTTCGCCGCTTCGGTCTGGCAGAACGTCAATAATGACCCGCTGTTGTTCGGATTAGCGGCGAGCTTGGTGGAGAACCCGGCTATGGACAAGGTTCTGCAAAATGGCTATGTGCAAAGTGACATTGCCCAGGCCAAGAAGCTGTTGGCGCCACTGTACGAACAGTGGCGTATTCAGGCTGTCGAAGAGGAAACCCAGCGGGTCGCCAGCGCCAATATAGCACAGCATCCAAGCAACCCGAAAATACAGGTTTTCGATCAGGCTGCGGTTGAGCACTTGCTGGATAGCAAGTTGCTCACCCTGTTGTTGGCTGATCCCAAGGTTCTTGAGAGCAATGATATACAACTGTATCTGACGGTTGAAGAGGCGCGAGAGGCACTGTTGAGTAATGAGGGCAGGAGCCTGCGCAAACAGGTCTTGTTCCATGTTTTGCGTCCGGTAGCCGATAGCTTTTCCAAGCTTGCAGTCCCGGTAAATCCCCATGCTGAGTTGATGTCGGAAAAAGGTGACAACAAGGTCATAATCAATAACCGGCTGAATCAACCAGACCCATATCTGATCCTCAATACCGGCCCTGAGGAGCTGGCGTATCACGATGGTCCGTACCTGCTCAAGGACGATAAGTACCGCAGCTACAACCAGTTTCGGCCGGATCCCAATAATAAGGCTACACTCTACATGAATGACCTGGATACCCCGTTCGTAGGCGGGATTTCAGGGACCACCCAGACTGTCAGCAATGTCTTACCGGAATTGTTCGGTCGCACGTTGAGCGTTAAGGAGTACTGGCAGTTCCAGATGGCCAATGCGGCCTTCATGATCCGTAACGGCTATCACTCGTTCTTTGAAACCTTCTATGTCGCTGCGCGTTACGAACCGAAGAGTGCGGACAGTATCGGCAAGGACATGTTACAGATGTTCGACAACTACCGCGCTGAAAGCAAAGAGAAAGCGTTGCAGGGTGAATTGTATAAGGGAGTGATGGAACGAGTCTTGCCGATCATCAATCAGGGCTTGCCAGAGGCTAAGAAGTTCCATTCACCGCTTTTTACCCGCTCTGGTCCAATGCCGGCGCTACCGGAACAGGAGAAAGGTCGCTACCATCATGAATCAGAGAGCATTGCTCCGTTCGATGAAAAACCTGTCAGTAACTGGGAAAAGCCGGTAGTTGAGGTTCACCATGAGGGTGGAATGTCCCGCTTTGATGGTCAGCTGATTATTCAGCTTGAAAACGACCCTGTAGTAAGAGCAGCGGCAGCAAAATTGGCGGGAAAACACCCTGATTCGGTGCTAGTGCAGCTGGATGCCCGGGGTCAATACCAAATGGTTCATGGTGACCTGACTATCCTGAAGGATAAAGAAAAAATCCGCTGGCAACTGGTTGGTCATAGCCGCAATGGTGAGGATAAAATTAATCACCAGACGCTGGCCAAACGCACTCCGGAAGATCTGGCGTCACAACTCAGCCAGTTCTGTACAGACTCCGGCGTTAAAACGCCCCCTGAACATATCAGCATGGTGAGCTGTTCACTGGCTGGTGAGAACCAGCAGGAAAGCTATGCGCTAAAGTTTGCTCAGTCGCTTGACCAGCGTATTCGTCCACTTTCTGTTAAGGCTTATACCACTCAAATTACTGTCAGCCCTGAAGGCCGGAAACAATTCGTGGAAAACGGTAATAAAGTCACGCTTGCTTTTAATCCGGAGAATAGTGTATGGGCGAAAACAGTAACGCCAGGTAAATCAGTCCTTACAGGGGATATGGTTAACCCGCCACTGGGAAACAAAACGGCTCCGGTTCCAGACAATGTGCAGGTTGACATCCGGTTGCTGGAGATGCTTAACCGTGCAGAGGATTTTCAGCAGGCCACGGAGCAGCTGTACAGCAAAAACGCACTGTCCGCAGAAGAATGGCAGCCAGTACTGGGCAGCCTCAGGGAGAGTGAGTCCCAGCCGGGAAGTTATTCTTTACAGTTTATTAATACGGCACGGTCTGAGCTTTCTCCCCAGACATTCACAACGGATGACCAACGTATTATTGATTTTATTCATTCTTATGATAAAGATCTCGAGACTGTCAGCAAAACTCACGAGTATACCAAAGGGAAACTAACCCTGCGTACAGGTATCCCTGAAGTAGATGCTGTTCACGGACTGAATTCCGCCTTTATGATTAAGACGCTGATCCCTTGGTTTGCCGATAGAAACCGCACCACCGTAGCCAGTGATGGGGTGCCCAATACAATGCCCTCTACGTTAGAGACCGCACTGCGGGTGCACACTTATGTTAACCTGGCGCAGATGGCTCATGGTGTGTTGGAAGACAGCGCCAAACTCGCCAATTTGTACAGGGCGGTGGCCAATGAAGGCCGGGAAGTGACCAGCAGCCTGTTTTCATCGCTGTCTCATGTCAGCATTGGTGTCGGAGCGGGTTTAAATATCATCAGTGTGGTACTGGACGGCATAGAACTGGCGCATGCACAGAATGAATCCCAGAAGGCGGTTTATGGTACTCAGCTGGCATTTGACAGTGCTGGCCTGGTTACAACTGGCGTGGGTATTGGTGCCGGGATCTTCGGTGCCCCGATTGTTGCTGGCTTTGCCTCCTCGCTGGCAGTACCACTGGCTGGTTTGGGTATTGGTTTTACGGCTCTGGCCGAGGCATTCGGCAGAGTGGCCAATGATGCACAGGCGGTAGGTAATTATTTTGCCGATCTGGACGCAGCTTATCGGCAGGGTGGATACCGGCAGACGGAAAAAGTGGCAAAAGATGGCAGCCGTTATACGGTGATGGAGCCGATCCCCGGCGCCGTGATCCGTCAGCTCGATTTACGCCACGGTCACCTGACTTTTGACAGCCAGTATCTCTATCGCAACGACCCGACCTACTCATGGGGCTCAGGCTGGAAAAATTACTTTTTCTGGTGGTCCGGCAGAGCGGCTGATACTGATAAAGAGCATGCAATTAATATCCGCGAAGGCATCGGTCACAAACAGGCGCAGGTCAACTTCCATTTCCGTCCTAGAAGCAGCGATATACTGATCCTGCCAGTTACCATGAAGTCCTACATTAATTACGAATATATGACCCTGCCCTTCGTCACTGCCCGCAACGACCGCGGATTTGATGTTCTGCGACGACTGGAAGAAGACGGACGATTCGACTTTGATTTTTATGCTTTTCCCTCAGAGCGCGTGGTACGCCGTATAAAGCCGGAATTTGTTGCGACGCCGATTGACATCATTCTGGATGATGAAGACCGGGATATTGTCATTCCGCAGTTGCCGGAAGATGTTCACGGGTTCTTGTCCTATCAGCTGACTGGCGGGAAGGGCAAATACCGTATCAGCTTGCAGGAGGGGGTTTCTCTGTCCTTGCAGGGAAACATCAGTACCCACTGGATACTGGATGCCCGTCATATCGGCTCTCATGTTAACCCCAGTCTCAGCAAAAAAGATAACAGACAACTACTGCATATCGGCAGTATAAAGATAATCCTGCCTGAAGAGTCGGATAATATTTCCATCATGAGTAATGCAGGGATATTTTCTGTCGAGCAGAACAAAGAGAATCCATGGCAGATAACAGAGATCTCAACGGATGCTGACCAGTTTAACAACCTGCATGCGTTGCATGATCATCTCAGGCAGTTAAGCAATTCTGAACATCACAACAGGCCATATTTAGTGGTGGAACACTACCAGCACTCACCGCAAAGCCGTCCTGTCGGCCGTGCATTCTATGAGACCGGTCGTGATCGTATGATTTACACCAACGTCCCTGACGCAGCAGATTTTCTCAGCTATGCAGAGCTGGCGAAAGTTGAGGATAATAAGGCATGGTTTTACCGGGATGCCACGCTCTGGCAAGTGGATATTGTCAGTGGCGAAGTTCTGCGGCAGTATCTGCCGATAAAATTTCCGGGGAGTGATCAGGAGAAAATCAGCAGTCATGTGATGCAGGGCAATGACCAGCTCTGGTTTGTGGTGGAACAGCAGCTGGATGAAGGCCGTATCTCGTATACTTATCAGGTGGCAGAGGAAGCACTGAAACTGGTGGCAGTTGACGGGAATACGTCCATGCTGGCTGGCCTGAATAAAATCAGTGAAAAAAACTTCGTCTCCCTCGATTCCAGTGACGGTGAGTTTAATGGCCTTCTGACACCACTGGCGGAGAATCAGTGGTTCACCGGCGATCTCTGTGCGCCGGAACGTCAGGTTAAAGGCAGCCCGTCGGAGGTGATCAGCCTTTCTGGGCGAGTAGCTGGTGTGGATAGACATTACTGGTTACAAACTGATGGAAAGCAGTTGCAGCATGTGGTCAAAATGAACCGGATAAATCCGGATCAGGAGGATGCCGGCATCCTGGATGAGCTGAAAAAGAAAAATTCGGATCGGCTGGCCCTGACGGCTGATTTCACCCTTGTTTTCACCACAACCGGTGATAAACCGGGTTATTATTTTTACAGCCATCAGAGACATCGTCTTTATTTTCAGCGGGATAATGGCCTGTCCGGCACTCCGGCCAGCAAGGTAGCTGTTGATGATATCAGATCCGTATCCATAGCGAACAAGCAGTTAGTTGCACTTTCCAGTAGTGGCCTGTTGTGGCTGGCAGATGATCAGGGCAGTATCCGTCTGATCGGGGTGACGGCAGACTGGCTGCTGCTTCAATCTCACCAAAAGGGTCTGACAGTCGCACTGAGTCAACTGGCGCAGGATAATCCAGATCGGTTCAGCACCCTGCTGCTGCTAGGGTTGCAGGATAGCAATGGAAAACCAATCAGTGCCTGGTATGACAGTACGGCAGGTCGGGTGGTGCAGGGCGGAGTTGGTCTCATTACAGAACACACTCTGACCTATCTGGGTTTAGCGGAGGATGGCAGTCAGGCATGGATTTTTGACACCGATAACCATCAGTTATATCGTCAGCCACTGTCGGCGGAGTCTGACCTTAAGTTGAGTGAAAAGCGGGTGCTCTCTGAGGAACCTGCCGCAGCGGAACTCTGGCTCCCCAGCCATCAATACCGTAGTGCAGTTCGTCAGGGCAATGCACTCCGGCTGGAAACCCCGGACGGCGCGGTCTTACTGCTGTCAGCTGATGCCAAGATGACAGACCGCCCGGTGCTGATTGCCTGGCATATGCAGGGTCGCCCGGACAGTCAAATTGCCTCAGCCATTGTGGCGCTCAGGAATGAAGTTGAATTACCGCAAGCCGTTAGACTGTTTTCTGAGCGTGGTTATCCTGCTTGGTATCTGCCGAAGGAAGGTAAAACACTTTGTTCCAGCATACTTAACTCGAATCATGTTCTGCATTACTTGGGTCAGGTTGCCGGGCAGGAGGCCAGTTATATCCATGACCAGACTACCGGAGAATTGTGGCAAGTCAGCGAAGGAAAGTCCGCCCCAGTGGGGAATTACCGTTTTGTTAACCGAACACCGGAGAGTCTGGTGTTACAGGTGGGTCAGGTTCCTTTGGATGAAAAAATCCGTCTGCCGCAACTGGCAGGCATCGATCGACTGGTCATCACCGGACATTCAAAAGAATCGTATTACTGGCTTTCCCCCTCCGAGGCGCTGACTCACTATCGGCATATCACGATAGATGACCGGGGTCAGGGTTCAGTCATCCGGTTTTCTGATACCTGCATAGCCAACCTGTCACTCTGGCGCAGTGACCAAAATCTAGTGCTGCTTCATCAGGCATCAGAAGACACCAATATATACATTGTCAATATTGAACAGGCGGCTAAACGCGATATGAAGCTTGAAAGCACCGGAACTCTGACGCTGAAGAGGACGAAGATAATTGACTTACTGGGAAGAATGGCCGAACTGACGAAATTAAACCCCGATGTCAGCCGTTTCGAGCTGGTATCAGAGGAAGGTAAACTCAGGATAAAACCAGCTGAGCGTATAGAGAAGCCAGAGTAGTTTTCATCTATTCCGGCGCATTCAGTACTTATACCCCGGTGTAGCGCTCTATCGCAGTTGCGATAGAACTGGAGTTGGTGAAAAAGGCTCTAGGGCGCAGTGTTAAGCAACTGGTCGATCTAATTGACCAGTTGCCCAATGTTGATCATTTCAAACTCATCCTCCAATTCATCATAAGCCTGCTTCACTTCTGGATTTTGCAAAAACTGATAACTGATGACATGGATGGCCTATTGGCCTGATGAGAAACCTAACATAAAAAATGGCTCTTTGAAGCCGAACACTTTTTAAGGTTCATCAGGCGCGAAACTCATCAAGGCGCGGGCATCCTTGCCTATAGTGACCATAGATTTATAGATGGATAAAGACTAATCTGAATAACAGCAATGGATTATCTGAATTTAAAAAATAAGCGGCCGCCAAAGCAGCCACTTATTTTTAAGTAATACCTACAAACCTGATACCATCCAATTAATACCAGCGAAAAATTCGCATTCCTAATATAAAGGCGATAATCCCAATCACAATTAACGCAATTGAAGCGGGCACAACTTGTAATAGATCCCCACCTTCAATAAATACCTTGCGCATATTATCTGCCAGAATAGTTAACGGCAGGTATTCAACGATACTCACCATCCATTGTGGAAAGTGTTTGTAACTGAAAAAGATCCCTGATACCAAAACCTGTACCAGAATCGAAACTTCCAGCAATCCATTCGCCGTCTGGGCTTTGCGCGCGCGGGATGCTACCAAAACCGCTACACCGGAGAAACAGATGTTTCCCGTGAACAGTAAAAGCAAAAAGGCGTAAAACGATCCCTGTATTTCTATGTCGAAGTAAATTTCGGCAAACAGGTAAATCATCAATATTTCAGCGAAGTTAATGATCAGACAGGCCAGAATGTGTGCCATCAGAAATGTGGATTTACGCATCGGTGTGATGCACATCTGACGTGTTACCCGTGCAATGCGTTTCTCTGCCAGTGCCCAACCGACCGCGATCAGACAGGTTTCCATAATTGCCATCGCCAACAATCCCGGCACCAGGAAATCCAGATAACGTAACCCCGGTGTTTCCAGTATGAAGAGGTTTTCGTCTGCCTGTTTTCCCTCCTGTTGATTGAGCAGGTAGTAAGTCAACAGTGCATTACTGTCCTGCGGATCAAGGTAGTGAACCCGCTTGCCTTCTGCATTCTGTTCAATAAACATCTGGATATCACCACGTTTCAACCCCAGAACTACAGCATCGTGATCAGAATAATATTTAATGCGATATTTCACCTTCACCAATTTATCACGTTTGATTTCATCCTGATTGATAATGCCGGAGATAATGTGCTCATGTGCTGCAAGCTGCTCTCCCCATTGTTTGATCTTATGCTGTTCCGCAATTTCTGTAGGCAGGACGATACCGATATCCCTTTCCGGGATATCCTGAGATGAGAATGAAACTCCTAATAACCAAACCAGCAACAGCGGAAAACCAAATGACCAGAACAGTATTTCCGGTTCACGGAGATATTGCCGGAATTGGGTTTTCATCAGATTGACCAGTGCACTATTCATGGAATCTTCTCCCTGCCAGAATCATGAACAAATCATCTAATGTTTTTTTCCTGACCATAAACTCATTGATATCTGCATTGACTTTTTTAGCAAACTCAAAAAGATAGGCCACAAAACTGGCAGAGTCGTTAATCATCATACGAACCTTGTGTTTTTTCTCATCGTACTCATAACTTAGTACCTGGCCGTGTTGACTCAGTACCTGCAAACGTTCAGGAAATTGGGTGCTCAGTTCAATCAGGTCGCCGTTACAGTGTTTTTTCAACAATTCATCCATACTGCCCTGTGCAATGATTTCCCCCTTGTTCATGATACAAATGCGATCACATAAGTATTCAGCCTCTTCCATATAATGGGTTGTCAGAATCATTGTTGACTGTTTTTCCCGGTTAAGTTTACGCAGAATATCCCATGTATCATGGCGGAAACGCGGATCAAGCCCGGTCGTAGGCTCATCCAATATCAGGATTTCCGGCTCATTCATAATGGCGACACCCAGTGCCAGTCGCTGACGCTGTCCCCCCGATAAACCCTCCACATAAGTTTTGTGTTTTTCCGTCAACTCAACCAACTCCATAACATCTTGTACCCGTTTACGTGAACAGCCATAGAAACTACCGAACAGAGTCAGAACTTCTTCCACTTTCAGTTTATTGATGAACAATGTTTCCTGTAAGACACCACTAAGACGTTGACGCAAGTAATGTGCGTCATGCTGCCAGGTTTTTCCCAATACCTGTACAGAGCCTGAATCCGGTTTTTTCAGGCCTTCCAGTATCTCAACCAGTGTCGTTTTCCCCGCACCATTCGGGCCAAGCAGGCCAATAAACTCCCCACGATACACATCCAGAGAAATACCTTTCAGTGCTTGATAATCTTTGAAGTGTTTCTTGACTTGGTTAAACTCAATCACTTTCTCTTCTTGATTCTGAATACCCATTCTCTGTATCTCATATGGTGATAAATTGGGAAAGGGAGGATAGTTTCGCTTTCAGCAACCCGGTAAAACGTGTGATCCCGTCTTGATTGAAACAGCAGCAATTGATTTGCATAATTGGTTTCCCATCTTCAGAGAGTGTGACGTAAATATTGATGGAATCATTTTCCCATCGAGTGGATATTGATTGACTGGATAAGGTTTGTTGTTCACGATGTTCACTTTTCCAATAGCCACTCAGACGCAATCCACCCGGTTTGTTATCAGCTACCGTAGATTTGAACGCATCCTGCAATATATTGATGTTAATCGTTGGTTGCGAAATTTCCACACTGTGTTTGTTTCGGCGGATGATGGACTGCGGCGGTCTCGGCTCCATAAACAGAAAATCAGCCAGAAAGCTCGGGTAAAGTTGAGCACGCCGGAATATTTTGCTATAGAGCCAGCTACCTGTTCGGATTGCCAGAGAATACAGCCGGGGACTGTTGTGCCAACGCTGCTTAGCCATAACACCAACAGGCAGGCTCCACGGGCATTCCATATGATCATAGGCACACAAAATATTTTCCCTGACCTGTTCCAGCAAGGCGACCGTTGTCGCCCCCTGTTCTGCTGCTTTAGTTGTGATCCTGTCCATGTTGATAGGCACTGGCATGATACGCAACATGGGTGCCATCAGCGTCTCACTTCCGGGTTGGTCCCGGCCTTCCAGCACCGAATTGAGTGAGAAACGTGACTGCCCTGTCATTTCATGAACAACCTCACCAATCAATGTCAGAAAGACCATCTGTAACGTTGCTTTGTGCCGTTTCGCCAGAACGTCCAGCAATGCGTAGCTATCATCGGGAAATGGCAGATAGAACTCATGATCGATAAAGTTCTCCTGATTAAGATCACTGGCGGGAAAACGTGCATAGGAATATCCCATCAAATGACGCCGCCAGAAAACCAGATCCTGCTGCCCCTGACGTTGATAGATCTCCCGCTCATAGCGTACCCATTCATCAATCTGCATCTGATCTACCATGCTTTTAGCTAGGCTTAACGGATTTTTCTTCCCCTGACACCTTTGTGCATAAAACCACCATAGTTGTTGTTCAAACAGGTACATGGCTCCTCCATCTGCCACAATGTGAGGAAAACATAAAAACAGCAGATGCTTTGATTCCTCCAGCCGGAAAAGCTGCGCCCGTAGATGAGGTGGCGATTTCAGGTCAAATGGTGTATTCAGGAATTGCCGGGCATTTTTGATAATGAACTGCTCCTGCTCATCGGCATCATACCCTGACAGATCTTGTAGGGGTAAGTCGAACTCCCGGACATGGCAAGTCCGCTGCATCGGCGCATAATCCAGAATTTCCGTACGCAGGGAGATATGCGACTGAATCAGGTTATTGATGGCTTGTTCCAGCAAGTTTGTCCGCAAGTCCCCTTCAATCAAAATACCTACCTGATTGTTGGCTGTATCCCCAAGTGCAGTGGATACAAACCAGAAACAGAGCTGAGAATACCCCAACGGGAACCAATTTCCTTTCCCTTTATTTTTTCCAGAATGATGCGCAGTCAGAGCTGTCTCGCGCTTCTGAGTATAGGCGGTCATTTCCTTCCCTCCGGGTTATCTGCCAGATTTTCCGTTTTCTGCCTGTTGCGCAGATTGACCTGTTCAGCTAATTGCTCAATGGTGGAGTGTTCATAAATAAAACCTACGGGAAACGTTACTTGCAGCCGTTGTTTAATTTTTGCGATGATCTGCACCGCCATGAGCGAGTGACCATGGAGTTCAAAGAAATCATCAAATACGCCCAATGGGCCAATACCCATTTTTTCCTGCCAGATATCAGCAATAATCTCTTCTGTCTGGTTACGCGGCGGTTGATAATCGACACTCAATACCGGGCGGGGATACAATTTCTGTTCATCTGTTTTCTGGGTAGCGGTCTTCTGTGTGGAAGCTGCGTCACTTTGCCATGAGCTTGTCTTCGCCCCATTTGGATCTTGCCCTGACGCAGTATTTTCTTCTGATCCGTGGTCAATATCCGGCAGCGGTAAGCCACGGGTAGAAATAGCATAAACACTGTCACCATGGGCCAATAGTGACTCCAGTAATTGGCAACCTTCTTCCGGCAGGATACCGTGTTTAATACTTTCCTGTTCCTCATCATCCTGATACCACTGGCGCAAGCTATCCACCGCCATTCCAACTTCACGCCATGAATCCCAGCCAATGGCAAGGTAACGGGTATGGTTTTTACTGCCTGAGTTTTTCTTGCTTGAGTTTTTATTGACTGAATAGTGTTGATGACGTGACAAGGCATAAGCATCTTCAAAAGCATTCGCTGCACAATAAGCAACTTGCCCCATTGATCCCACGGTAGATGCCAACGATGAACACAGGACGAAGAAGTCCAGTGGTTGACGTTTAAACCAGTTATCCAATACTTGTGTTCCCACCACTTTTGATTGGAAAACCTGAAGCGAGTCTTCGAGTCTGCGGTTTTGAATCAGTCCGCCGTCCGCAATACCGGCACAGTGGAAAATACCGTTGATCTGTCCATGCTGGAGTACAACATCTGTTAGCGCTTTACCGACTCTGGCCGCATCCGCTAAATCGGCTGCAATGACAGAAACAGAAGCCCCCATCTGTTGTAACTGTTGCAATAAACGGATATGACGTGACCGTTTATTGTCGGCATCATGATTTTCCAGCCAGTCTGACCACTCATTTTTAGGTGGCAATTCACTGCGGCTAATGAAAATTAAATGAGGCTGATAACGGCTCGCCAGATGCGTGGCTATCGTGGCGCCAATGCCACCAAATCCCCCAGTGATCAGGTAGTTGCCTCCCTGTCTGAATAATGGCGGTGACGCAACCGGCTGTGTGACGGTTTCAATCAACGGGACATAACGATGTCTGCCACGGAGTGCGACGATATTGTCTTGTTCGTTCTGTTGCTCTGTATTCTGCTTTTCCGATTGCCCGAGGATCTCCGTCAGCAATGTTGACATCATCGTGTTGGCCGGAATGGGATTGAGTAAAGGCAGTGACCATCGGGTAGCGGGCAATGCAATATCAATACTCTTACACTGTACCTGCTCAAACTCTTTTGGGATCACGCGACAAGGGCCAATAAGCAACGCCTTAGCAGGATCATTACAATCATGTTCAGTAATGGCATGCAGTCGGTTAGAGAGAATGTTTATTCTTAATGGGCTAATTTTTAAGACATCTGTTTTTAAAACATCTGCTTGCAGTCCATCCTTTGTTTCCATTCCATCGGTTGAGAAGCTATCCGATGAAACGTTATCCACCGCAAATTGCCGGGCAATATGCAGTAAGGATTCATAATTTGTGAAAGCTGTTTTCAATGCAATGGAGGGCGAACGAGTTATCGACCAGGCATGAATAATGTTATTCACCCGCACTTTCTGCTGCTTAAGCAAATCTGCCAGAGCCTGATAGTCTTCACTGTGCTGCGGATTAATCGTTACCTGACGGGAAGTGGTATCAGTATGGAAATGCTTGCCCTGTATCACCCGCCAGACTTCACCCCCCAATTGTGTCAGTGCAGTCGTTAACCGCTTTCCTATCCCGGCCCGATCCATAAAAATCAGGAAAACCTGACCGTTCAAACTGACATGATCCAGCATTGGTACGGTCATCTGTTTCCAGCGAACCTGATGGCTCCACTGTTCCAGTGGTAATCGTCCATTATCTGGTACAAATTGGCTGGAATGAAGATGGTTGTGATATGAATCATCACCAACCAATGTATCCAGACTGTAACGCTGATGCTGGAATACGTATCCGGGCAGAGGGAGGCGATGACGATTCTGTTGCCGATAAAACGCAGCCCAATCTACAGATATCCCCTGCTGCCACAACTGCCCCAATATATTCAGCAAATGCTGCCGATCCTGAATATCTTGTTTGATCCCACGTGTACTGCTGAGCACTCGTTGATATGCCGATATCCCCGTACTCTGTATTTTTGCCAGTCCGGCCAAAGTACTGCCCGGTCCGACTTCTAATAAGACCGGTGTTTTTGGCGATGAGGCTTTTTGAGACTGAACTTTTGCAGACGCCATTTGTTGGGACAACAAGCACGCAATACCTTGACTGAATGAAACCGGCTCACGTAACTGACGAACCCAATAATCCGGAGATGTTGCCTGTTCAGCGGTGATCCATGTTCCTGTTACACAAGAGATAAATGGCAATCTGGGCGCTGATAACGATATGCCATCAAATGACTGCCTGAACGGTTCCAGACAACCATCCATCATGGCACTGTGGAAAGCATGGGAAGTATGCAGCGCTTTTACTTCAATGCTATTTTCAGTTTCTTCCGCAAGACGGCCTTCCAGCGCTAATATAGCGTCTGTTTCGCCGGATACGACACAAAGCTCAGGAGCATTATAAGCTGACAGTGTTACGCCTTCGCTGAGATAGCCCTGTAATGTTTTCGCATCAAGTCCCACCGCTAACATTTTACCGGCAGGCATCTGGTTCATTAATCCTGCCCGCCTGACCACAATCTTCAATGCATCCTCTAAGGTAAATACGCCAGCAAGGCAAGCGGCTACATATTCACCTATACTGTGACCGATACAGGCTGTCGGGCGGAGCCCCCATTCCATCAGCAACTGGCTCAAAGCATATTCAACGACGAACAGAGCGGGTTGGGTATAGCGAGTTTGATACAGAACCGATGTTTCATCACGCTGAGTGGAGTCGAAGATCAGCGTACGGATATCTCGTCCCAGTAAGGGAAGCAGGATCACCGCACATTTATCAACGGTTGTTTTAAATTGTGGCTCCTGCTCATAGTATCCCTTCATCATGCCGGAATACTGAGCCCCTTGCCCACTGAACATAAAGACAACTGATGAGGAAACTGTACGTACTGTATTTTCCTGTACCACATTTTCCTGTGCTGTCTGGGATAAATAATTGTCCAGCGCCGCAATGGCGCTTTTGTGATCATGGCATACCAGACTATGTCGGTAATCCATTTCGTGACGTCCGATATGCAGGGTGTACGCGATATCAGCCAACAGCAATTGAGGCGATTTTTCCAGCCACTGACGAAATTTCAGCATATTTGCCCGTAATGCTGCCGGAGTTTTGGCTGAGAAACAGAGTAGCTGCTGCGAATGAGCAGGGCCTGATGAGGGAACACAGGGTGCCTCCTGTAAAATCATGTGGGCATTGGTTCCTCCGATGCCGAAGGAGCTCACCCCTGCGCGACGAACACTCTGACTCTGCCATTCCTCTCCTTCTGTTGGAATATAAAATCTTGAGCCTGTCAGATTAATTTCCGGATTCAAGCGGGTAAAGTTGACCGCTGGTGGCAGGTAGCGATGTGTCAGCATCTGTGCAACTTTCATGACTCCCGTTACACCCGCAGCAGAATCTACGTGCCCCAGATTGGCCTTCACAGAAGCGACTGCACAACGTATCCGGTCGGTTAACGGCTCTCCGACTAATTGCTCTTGAGATAGTTGCTCCTGAGATAATCGTTCCTGAACTCTGACAGCCTGTTGATCATAAGCATTAAGCAGAGCTTTCATCTCCATAGGATCACCAAGATGAGTGGCTGTGCCATGAGCTTCTATATAACTGATACTCTCTGCCGGAACATCTGCCGCCAATAATGCGCGCTGAAGTACCGCAGTCTGGCCTGCCACTGAAGGCGCGGTAAAACCGATTTTCTCCGCCCCATCGTTATTTACCGCAGAGCCTTTGATAATCGCATAAATATGATCGCCGCTGTCCAGTGCATCCTGTAACCGTTTAAGCACCAGAATCCCGACACCATCACCACCCAATGTACCGGACGCTTCCGCATCGAAAGTACGACAATGTCCATCATGGGATAGAATGCCACTACCATCAAAGTGATAACCGCTGTGGGATGGAAAACCGATATGAACACCGCCACCTAGCGCGATGTCACATTCTCCCGCCAGCAAAGACTGACAGGCATAGTGCAAGGCCACCATTGAACTTGAACAGGCAGAGCCGATAGTAAAACTCGGCCCCCGCAGGTTAAGTTTATAAGACACCCGTGTCGAAAGCAGGTCGTTATTATTGCCAAATAACAACACGTCCGACAAAAAGCGCCGCATTACAGTGGGGTAATTCAACAAATAGTGCAGTAAATAGCTGCTGCCGGAACTGCTGGCATATACACCGATTACCCCGTGGAATTTCTCCGGTGTATAGCCGGCATTTTCCAATGCCAGCCATGCGGTTTCCAGAAACAGACGCTGCTGTGGATCAATAGCCTGCGCTTCCCGTGGCGAATATCCAAAAAATTCCGCATCAAAATCTTCCGGATGGTCTAATACTGAAGCATTGCGAATGAAGTCGGCTCGCGAACGAGCCTCCATTGATATTCCTTCTGCATCCAGTTCAGCATCACTCAGTGGCCTGATGGATTCAACGCCGGCAGCGATATTCTGCCAGAATTGTTCAATATCATTAGCACCGGCAAATTGCCCGGCCATACCAATAATGGCAATTTCAAAACCATGCATTGATTCCATTGGTTGTGTCATCTGAGATTGCGCCATCTGAGAGTGATCCACCTGAACTTTATTAACTTCGGTGTTATTCATAATCCGCTATTCCTCTTCCCGTTTGCCCGCTATTCCTTTGCCTGTTTCTGCTGCATTTTTTTCTGCATTTCAGCCAGACGTTGACGACCATCAGCGATATTGCTCTGACTCACCTCGTTATTTTTCTGTCCTGTGTTCATGGCTGATGACGATACACTGTGCTCATCCTGTTCACGCCCGCCGTTGATAAACTGAGCAAGCTGGTGAATAGTGGAGTAATTCAGCAAATCGATAATGGACAGGCGGTTATAACCCAACGCATGCAGTTTCAGATGGACACGAGCCAGTAGCAGTGAATCGCCACCCAGATCGAAAAAGTTTTCATCACAATCAGGGAATTCCATATCCAGAACTTCGGCCCAGACTTGCTGAATGGCCTGTACAGTCGGATCGGATGATAATTCCCATTGTGTGTTTTCTTCTTCCGTAGCCTCCGTAGTAACAGCTGCTGTAGTCGTGGCATTTGTAGTCGCTATATCTGTAGTAGCAAAATCTATAGTAGCAATAGTTGTCGCAGTAAGCGGAGTTTCCCCATTATTCGAGACATCATGGTGCGGCAGCCGCGCAATATCGATCTTGCCGTTGTCATTCAGTGGCAGAGAAGACAGTGCCCTAAAATAGGCCGGGATCATGTAGCGTGGTAATCTTTCCGCCAGATAACTGCGCAATTCCATCGTATTCAGTGTTTGTCCGGCACGAAGAACAACATAAGCAGCGATCCGTTTGCCCCGGTTTTCCTCAATCACACGAACAACAGCACGTTCAACATCAGGATGTTTACACAACACGGCTTCAATTTCGCCGGTCTCCACCCGATAGCCTCTGATTTTGTTCTGGTTATCAATGCGTCCCAGATATTCAATATCGCCATTAGGAAGATAACGCCCACGGTCTCCGGTTTTATACAGCCGGGCGGAAAGGGATTTATCGAACGGGTTTTCAATAAACAGGTCTTGATAAAGACTTTCCTGATTCAGGTATGTCATTGCCAGACCATCGCCGCCAATATACAACTCACCCGCTGTGCCAATAGGTACTGGTTGATGGAAGGTATCAAGAATATAGACCAGATTGCCTTCATTCGGTTTTCCGATTGGTACACTGTTACCTTCTGTGGCACGGTAACAATGGCTGGTGGTGAAAGTGGTATTTTCTGTCGGGCCGTAGCCATTGATCAGAAGCAGCTCAGGGTAGCGCTCCTTAATACGGGCTGCATGCCATGATGACATCGCCTCCCCACCGGAAATAAGTTGTTTTACTGTTTGCAGTGTTTGTGGCCGCTCATCAACAATCAGATTAAACAATGAAGATGTCAGGAACAGACTTTCCACTCCCGACTCCTTAATGATTTTTTCCAACAGGAGTACAGAAATGGCACCCTGCGGGTAGATCACTATAGAACCGCCATTCAGCAACGGTCCCCAGATTTCCCATGTTGAGGCATCAAAACTGACAGATGCCAATTGCAGGCAACGACCAAAGGTTTGGAAGTCAATATAACTGACATCTTTGACCAGACGAATAATGCCTTTCTGCCCGATCAATGCCCCTTTAGGTTTACCGGTAGAACCTGAGGTATACATGACATAGGCCGGTAAATTGGCTTGGTTTTCGGCGTGATGGCTGAGATTGTCCGGCAGATCGGTGACCGGCATCTGTGCCAATGCGGACTGCTCTTCATCCAGCCACAAAATAGGGGGAAGATGAGGTGAAATCGAAGGCAACAACCTGTCTGTTATCCGCCTGTCAATAATCAGCAGATCACATTGTGTATCTTCGATCTGCTCAATCAGACGGATATCGGGATCTTCGGTATTAAGTGGCAGGTAAACCGCGCCGAGTTTTACCAGCGCCAGCATCGAAATAACCAACTCGATACTGCGTCCCAGTAACAGAGCAACATACTGCCCCTGTTTTACCCCTTTTTGTGCCAGTAAATGGGCCAGTTGGTTGGATTGTTGGTGTAACTCCAGATAACTGAGTTGCCGATCTCCGTATTCAACCGCGCATGCTGAAGGAGTACGGGCAGCCTGTTCAGCAAACAACGCTGCCAGTGTTTCTTGCCCTTGATAGCCCGGCGCTCCCTGATTGAAACTTTCAATCTTCCGTTGTTGGATTATCGGCAGGAAGTGGCTGGCACAGTGCAGTGCCTGTGGATCTGCCACCATAGCAGCAAATACAGCGGCATAGCATTCAGCCATGTTCGCCGCTAATCCACGGCTGATTTTATTTTCGTCATAATCAAGCTGGACAGAGATTTGCTCACTCGCCAAAGCAGACGAGAGAGTCAGATGCTGAAAATGTACATCTAATGTAAAGTGAGTGCCCTCATAAACATCCTGAGTATGCAGCCTGTCCACAACCTCCAGCCCTACTTCCGGCACCATCTGATCGTAAATATGGAAATCAATATAATTAAACAGGACTTCATCCAACAACGGTTGCTGACCGAATTGACGCTGAATTTCCGCTAGCGGGTAACGACGATAAGGGATCGCTTCAATTTCGTTAGCAAAGACTTGTCGGATCAGTTCATGCCAGGAAACGGGTGTCAAAATCTGGCGGAACGGCAGGATATTAAGGAACAGGCCATACAGATGATCGCCGCCCTGAGCTTCCGGGCGACCATTGGCAGTGATCCCTGTCAGGATGTCATGCTCTCCGCTGAAAATACTCATCACTTTGATATGGCCGGTCAGCAGGATACTTTTCAGCGGCACACCCAGTTGTTGCATCAGGTGGCGCAATCCCTGATAGACAGTACTGTCCAGTATCAGCGAAAAGGATTTCAATTTCGGACTGGTTGCAGATGCGACAACATCATTAATCCCGTCCGTATGCTGTTTACGGGGTAATTCAAGGATAGTGCAATCATCCAGTTTCTGAGCCCAGTAATCTTTTTGTTTCTCATCAGCAATGGCCGCTTGTTCCAGTGCAATAAAATCACGGTATTCCAGCGATTTTTTATCCGGTGCCTGCCAGCTGGCTTGTCCTGTTAACGTGGCATAGCGATTGAACACTTCCACGATCATGGTGTTATAACTCCAGCCATCAAAGACCGGGTGACATTCGGTCATCGTAAACTGGAATGAGTTATCCGTACGTAATTGAATGAAGAAACGCAACAGTGTCGGATTCAGCAGATCAAATGGATTGACCCGTTCCGCTTCCAGTAACGCTTTTGCCCGCTCATCCTGCTCTTCTTCTGACAAATGACGCAAATCTTCAACAACAATGGGCAATTCAGCAAACTGATAAACTAACTGAAGAGGTTCGCTGTAATTTTCCATATCGAACGCAGTGCGCAGTACATCATGAGCCGCCACGGTCTGAGCGGTCGCCTCTATGAATGCCTTCTCATCAAACCGTCCATTCACGCGCAGATGGGAAGTTCCGGTACAGTGATACACATTGGCATCAGGAGACATGTTCATGTGATAGAACATACCGGCCTGCATCCGGCTGAGCGGATAGGCATCAATGATTTTTTCCCGGTTTTCCCCTAAACGCTGGCGATCTTTCTCTGAAATCTGACTGAACGGAGCAATTCTCTGTACCGGCTGTTGATGTTCTTTATTCGGTTCATTCGCCCCGCGTTCATCAATCAGGGCTGCCAGTTCTGCTATAGTCTGGTGCTGGAACAGATCCACCAGCGTCAAGGGCCAGCCACGATTCTGGGCTTTACCGGTCAATTGCACACCACGCAGAGAGTCACCCCCTAAGGCAAAAAAGTTATCGTGAATACCAATCTGGGATACTGGCAATGTTTCCTGCCATAACATCAGCAATTCTGTCTCTGTTTCATTGCGTGCTTCCTGATATTCACTGGCTAGCTGCGGCCGTACTTGCTGCGGTGCAGGTAACGCCTTACGATCAATCTTGCCATTACTGGTCAATGGCAGAGCATCAAGGAAAATAAAGGCCGATGGCAACATATAGTCCGGCAGTGTCCGTTTTAACTCAGCTCTTATTGTTTCAACTGATAACGTTTCAGCGGACGATATAGGACTTGAGTGAGAAGCCGGTACGATATAAGCCACCAGATGAGAAGCCTGATTACCTTCATATTGGTGAGCCATCACGACAGCCTGTTCTATGACGTCAATGCGTTTCAGGGCTGTTTCAATTTCGCCCAGTTCAATACGGAATCCGCGGATCTTCACCTGATGATCGGCACGTCCAAGGTATTCCAGAGAACCATCGCGCCGTAAACGGGCCAAATCCCCACTCCGGTATAACCGCTGTCCGGCCTCCGCCTGTGGGAAAATCTGCCGTTTGTCGATAAAACGTTGTGCTGTGAGTTCAGGACGGTTCAGATAGCCCCGTGCCACACCCGATCCACCGACGTACATTTCTCCCACTGCGCCCAACAGGGACAATTTGCCCTGTTTATCCAGCAGGAAAATTTCCAGATCATCCAGCGCTTCACCAATCGGGCTTTTGCCGCCTTGCAAGGCATCAGCCTGCCTAATTCTGCGGTAAGTCACATGCACTGTGGTTTCGGTGATACCGTACATGTTGATGATTTCAGGCTTTTCATCCCCGTGTTTTTTGAACCAGCCCAGTAAATTAGCCGGCTCCAGCGCTTCACCGCCCAAAATCACATAGCGCAGTGACAACGAAGGTTCCATTTCGTTCTTTTTCGCTTCACTCAACTGATCATCTGCCGTAATAAAGAGCAGGAAAGCAGACGGTGTCTGATTCAACACCGTGACTTTTTCTTGTTGTACCCATTGATAGAAGTGCCCCGGTGTACGGCTGACCCAATAAGGCACTATGCTCAGACGACCCCCGTACAATAGCGCCCCCCATATTTCCCATACGGAGAAATCAAAAGCACAGGAGTGGAAAAGTGTCCAGACATCATTTTCTGTAAATGTAAAATGGCGTTCACTGGCACTGAACAACCGCATGACATTGGCATGGGATATTTCCACCCCTTTCGGGACACCAGTAGAGCCTGAGGTATAAATGACATAAGCCAGTGCATCCGGTTGATAAGGCATATCAGGGTTAGCCAGAGACATGGTCTGGATAAAGGTTTTTTCCGTGTCGATGCAGAGATAATCCACTTTTTCGTGGTCAAACAGGGTTCGGTATTGGGGGATACCAATCACCAACTGAACATTGGCATCTTCAACGTAGAAACGCACCCGTTCCGGCGCGTGGCTGCCATCAATCGGCAAATAGGCCAGTCCGGCTTTCAGTACAGCCAGAATAGCCACCAGCATCTCCTCATCACGCTCCAGGCAAAGACCAACCCGCGGTGTAAGCTCTGTGGTTACTTCTATTTGCCGTCTGATTTGCAGAATATAATGTGCCAGTTGGTTGGCACGCTGATTAAGCTGTTCATAAGTCAGCATCCGGCCATGATCAGCACTCAGGGCAATAGCCTGCGGACGACGCAATACCTGTTGTTCAAACGCCTGATGCAGAGTCTGTGTCACCGGATGATGACTCAGTTGGCGCGGCCATTCATGCAGAAGCCAATGTTTTTCAGCCTCATTGATACACTGATAATCCGTCAGCGCGGTTTGGGCGTTCCGGGCGATTTCCTGCAACAGGAAGTGGAAATTCGTCTCAAATTGCCTGATGGTCGCTTCATCGAACAGATCACTGCTATATTCAAACGCACCCTGCAATTGTTCTGCGCCATCGGCCGTTGACACTTTTTCCATGGATAAGGTCAAATCGAATTTGGCGTAATCGCCTAATAAAGTGAATGGCGTCGCTTTCATTCCATCAAACTGCCATCCGGCAGAGTCAGAACCATCGAAAGCGAACATCACCTGAAATAACGGGGAGTAGCTCAGGTCACGTTTGGGATTGATCGCTTCCACCAGTTGTTCAAAACTCACCTGTTGATGCGACAGACTGTCAAGGACCGTATCAAAAACCTGCTGCTGCAATTCGGCAAACGTGGCGCGGGGCTCCAGTTCAATCCGGTAAGCCAGCGTATTCACAAAGAAACCGACAACGCCTTCCAGTTCCAGTTGTCCACGTCCTGAGACCGGAGAACCCACAACCAGATCGGTTTGACCGCTATAACGATAAAGTAACAGGTAAAACGCACTTAACAGGGTGGAGAATAGCGTCTTATTCTGTTGTTGGGCCTGTTGTGCCAAGGCTTTAGTCAATTCAGCCGATAAAGTGAAGCAGTGAGTTTTACCCTGCAGGCTCAAACGATTAGGGCGTGGGTAATCAAAAGGCAGAGCGATGGGTTCAACACCGGACAGTTTTTCTTTCCACCATGCCAGCGATGTATCAAATTCAGTATTTTCATACTGTTGGTGCTGCCATTCCGAGTAATCAATGTACTGAATAGGTAACGGCGGCAGTTCAGGGACATTGCCCTGCCGACGGGCGTTATAACACGCGGTCAGTTCACGACTGATAATACCGGCAGACCAGCCATCAGAAATAATATGGTGTAGTACCATCACCAGATAATGGCAATCTTCTCCGTGTTTATCTCCACAACGATACAGGGTAAAACGCAACAAAGGAGCCTGTTGTAAATTAAATGGCTGCTGGTTATCCCGCTGTAAGCGTTGCTTTTGCTGTTCTTCACTCAGCATGGACAAATCAACCGTTACCAGCGGTAAAGAGATCGATTCATGACAACGCTGATAAAGCGTGCCATCTTGATAAACAAAATCTGTACGGAAAGACTCATGCCTGTCCACCATATCGCTGATAGCCTGCTGAAGTGCCGGTATATCCAATTTCCCCTCAAGCACCAGCGCAGTCGTAATGTGATAAATAGCCGATTGCTGTTCGAGTTGTTCATGCAACCACAAACGTTTTTGCGCTAGGGATGCCTTAAATTGAAATGTATTTTCCTGCATAAAACCTCCGGCAAAATACCCTTCACTTTGCAGGTGTCGGGCATATTTCATTGTTATCGTTCTTTATTTCCGTTCCCGTGCGACACGTTTTATGGTGTTTTGAGGGCTTGTGTTATGAGAGCTCGTGTTGTGACGAACGCTATCTCCCCCGGTCATACGAGACTCCAGTAAATGAGCAAGCTGTTTAATTGTCTGGCATTGCAAAAGTTCAGCCAGAGAGATCCTGACTGCCAGTTGCTGTTCAATACGGGCAGCAATGCGTAAGGCGTGTAATGAGTGCCCTCCTAAAGCAAAGAAATTCTGGTCACATCCAATCTGTTGTTGTTGCAGTACCTCACTCCAGATATCCCTGAGACGGCTTTCCAGCGGTGTTTGCGGGATATGTAAAACGCTGCCCTCCTGTTTTTTCTGCTGTAATGCTTTCTGCTGCAACTCAGACAAATATTCCGGCAAACGCACCAACAAAGCCTGATAATCAATCTTGCCATTCGTGGTTTGAGGCATCTCATCCAACAGTACAATGGCGCTCGGCAGCATATGCGTGGGCAATTGTCTGCTGAGAAAATCAAGTATTTGTTCTGACATCTGTCCTGAAAATGGCTCTGAAGATACAGCATTGGCTTTCGCTGCTGATTTAAGGGACACGCAAGCTATTAGCTGTATCTCGCCCGGTTTGTCAGCATTAGCAAGTCCTGAATAAGCCAGCACAGCACTTTGCTGAACGTGGAGATGCTGCATAAGTTGAGATTCAATCTCTCCCGGTTCAATACGATAGCCACGCAGTTTGATTTGTCGGTCACAACGACCGAGATAGAGCAATTCACCATCCGGCAAGGCGCAGACCCGATCTCCTGTGCGATAAATCCGCACTTTTTCGTGTGGCACTTCCTCTTGTGACATACCTTCTTGTGAGATGCCCCCCTGTGGAATTGATATCGTGATGAATTTTTCTGCGGTTAATTCAGGGCGATTCCAATAACCTCTTGCCACACCCAATCCACCGATATACAACTCTCCTGCCATGCCGAATGGGGTTGGAGACAAATCTTCATTAAGTACAAACAGGCGGGTATTAGCGATTGGCAGACCAATCGGCATCGTGCCCTGTAAGTCCTGATGTTTATCTGCACGATGAACACAACACCCGACAACCGTCTCTGTGGGGCCATATTCGTTGAACACACCAATATCTGCTACATCAGTCAGCCATTCCTGTACTGTTTCACAACTCAGCGCATCTCCCCCGATTACCAATGAATGGACACGGGATTTCGCGGCAGCATCCAGATATTCCCCCAAAATGCCAAGATGGGCAGGCGTGATTTTCAACAGATGCCCACCCTGCTTTTGTGTTAATGAGAACTGTGGTAATGAGGACTGTGGTAATGAGGACTGTGGTAATGGTTGCTGTAATATCTCCGCCATTGAAGCGATATCCGCATCATCCCGTATCACGGTGATGGTGCCGCCATGCAACAGAGGCAGATAAAGGCTGGTTAATGTGGCATCAAAACTGACGGATGAATGGAACAAGCTTTGGGTATTCTCAGTTACCTGATAACGCCAGCAGGTATCGGTCAAGTAGTTAATCAGACTACGATGTTCAATCATGACGCCTTTCGGCATTCCTGTAGAGCCGGAGGTGTAAATCAGATATACCAGTCCATTTTCATCATCAGTCACGGGCGGTAAAGATTGTTGCGATAAAGAACACGTCGGAACAGGTTCTGGTTCCTGATCCAATGCCAGTACAGCAATTTCAGGAACAAGAGCCGCAGCCAACGCCTGATGGGTCAACACCAGACAGCTTTGGCTGTCAGACAACAAATAAGTGACCCGCTCTGGGGGGTAAGAGATATCAATTGGCACATAACAAGCCCCCATTCTGCTGACTGCCAGCATGGCAGCGATATAATCCAGACTGCGTGGCAAATAGAGCGCAACTCTGTCGCCCGCATGAATCTGACTGTGATGCAGGCGGAGGCTGATCTGTTCAACCTGCAGCTCCAATTCCGCATAACTGACTGGCTTCTGTCCATCAATCACGGCAATCTGTTGGGAAGAACGTTGCACCTGACGGGCAAACAGGCTATACACATTACCCGCAAAAATCGGCAATACCGGCCCCTGCCATTGGGTCAGCAATTGCTGTTTCTCCTGCTGATCCAGTAATGCAATATCTGTCAACACACCAGCCATATTATTCATTAACTGGGTCAGAATGCGGATAAAGTGCTCTGCCAGACGAGCTACTATAGTTGCATCATACAGACCCGTGTCATAGACCAGCTCGCCATGCAGGTTGTCAGAGAACGCCGTGACCAATACCAATGGGTAATTCGTGCTTTCCGTGGCCTGTGTGAATTGAAACAGGTTTTCCTGTGCACCGGATTGCGGATAATTTTCAAACACCAGCAAGGTATCAAATGTCGGCAGACCACAAGTGGATTTCAGATCCGCCAGCGAGATATCACTGAATTTTTCATGTTCCCGCTGCTGCTGTTGAATGGCACTCAGCCAATTGACAACGGGTTGATTCATATGACTGGTGATATGAATAGGCAATGTACTGATTAACAGTCCCACCATTTTATCGATCCCGGCTAATTCTGCCTGACGGCCGGATACTGTCATGCCAAACAGACATTCATCCTGCTGGCTGTAACGTTGTAACAGTAATGCCCATGCCCCCTGAATCAGGGTGCTGATGGTTAAACGGTGACGACGTCCGGTTTCTGCCAACTGACCGGAAAGTTCTGTAGACAGACTAAATGAATGTCGCTGTTTCAACTGACTGGCTGTTCTGACCGGGTGAGCCGCGGGCAGCGGTGTTACTGCATTGACATCAGCTAATTGCGCCTGCCAATAATCCTGACATGCTTTACGGCTCTGCTGTTGCCAGCGAATAAAGGATTTAAATGCCGGAGCAGGTGACAAGATATCAGCCGGACGATAGTAGAAGGACTCAACCGTTGTTAATAACAGTCTGACTGACCAGCCATCAAGCATGGCATGATGATGGCTGAACAGAAGTTGTATTTGTTCAGCCGGGAGTTGCAGTACGGTAATACGGAATAACGCACCATGTTCCGGTATAAACTCTTCCGCCAGATCTGCCGCCAACAAATTTTGGCGATGCTGTTCCACATCAGCCGGATTATGCAGCCGTAGATCATGTTGCCGCCAATCCAGCTCCTGCTGAGGCATCACGATTTGCAATGGCTCACCGGCAAGGCTCATTTCAAAACGGCTGCGCAGGATAGGATAGTAAGCCACCGTCTGCTGCCATGCTTGCTGTAGACGGGTAATATCCACACCATAAGACTGATTCTCATCAGATTTTTTATCAGATAAAGTAAAACACAACTGTTCGTGATACAGCCCGCTGCCTTGCCCAGCCATAGAGTGGAACAGCATTCCCTCTTGGGTATAAGTCAACGGGTAGATATCTTCCATCACGCCATACCGTTGCTGCAACTGGCGCAATGTTTCGGCATTCAAACGGGTAAGCGGGAAATCAGATGGTGTGTAAGTGGTCTGAGTCTGTGCCATACAATGTTCAGTCAGCCGGATAATCTGCTCTTTCATCGCCATTGCCAACTTATCAATGGTTTCATGCTGATAACACTGGTGGTTATACCCCCACTCTATCTGCAATTGTCCCTCATCAATGTAGCAATCCACTTCCAGCGCATATGACCTTGAGTTATCCGCCGCATGACGATGCGCCAGTCCGATATCCTCAGCGCCCTGTAATGGTGTCTGATGGAAGGTACGGGTAAATTGTCCCAGATAGTTGAAGCAGACATCTGCCGCGGGGATAACGGGCAACTGATTATTGGTGGATGTCTGGGTATAGCGGGAATAGCGCAGTGCGCCATAACCTGTTCCGCTATAAGGCACCTGACGCACCGCTTCTTTAACAAGCTGGAGCAGTTGATCAGGCGGACAAGATGCAGGTAGTGACAGCAACAGAGGATAAATGGCCGTAAACCAGCCGACTGTCCGGCTGACATCCACATTTTCATGCAGGCTTTCCCGTCCGTGTCCTTCCATATCCACATGCAGTAATTCAGAACCACTCCAGCGTTGCAGTGTTGCTGCCAGCGCTGCCAGTAACAAGTCACCAACATGGGTACGGTAGGCGTGTCCGGTGTGCTGAATCAGATTTGTGGTGGCTGTGAGATCCAGTGCTAACCGGTATTTAGCCGACTCTTTAACTAAGCCGGGGAAAGGTTTTTCTCCCCGATCACAGGGCAGCGGAAGTACAGTTTGATTCAGTTTTTGTTGCCAGAAATGATATTCATCCTGTGACTGTTCAGATTGAGCATAATCCGCAAGGTGAGATGACCACTCAATCAGAGAGGCACTTTTTGCCATCAGACGCGGGTTTTCCCCTGCCAGTAATGTCCGATAGTAATAACTTAAGTCCTCCGTAATAATGCGCCATGAAACACCATCTATCACCAGATGATGAACTGCCAGCAGCAGATAATCCCCTTCTGTGGTAATAAAATGGGTTGCGGTTAATAACGGACCATGTTCAATATTCAATTGTGCCTGACGTTCAGCAACAGCCTGTGCCAGAGCTTCCCTTGCCGGGTTTTCTGTGATCTGACATTGTTCTATCTGCCAGTCTGTAACAGGTTCTCCTATCTGCCCATACCCCGGCCCATACCCGTTTGCCAATGCGAAACGAGAGCGCAAGCCATCATGTTGATTGACCACCAGAGCCAGTGCCCGCGCCAGAAGTGGTATGTCGGTTCCCTCCTCCAGTGCATACAGATAAGACTGGTTATAGTGGTGCGGATTAGCATGATGATGTGCAAAGAACCAATGTTGAATTGGCAGTAAAGCGTATTCTCCCTGCACGGGTTGAGTATTGTCCTCAGCGTTGCCATCAACATTATTTACTTGTGTCACTACAGCGGCTAATCCCGCAATAGTAGGATAATCAAACAGCATTTTCGGCGCGATCCGCAGACCGATCTCCCGTACTCTGAACACTATTTGCAGGCTGAGAATGGAATCTCCTCCCAGAACAAAAAAATCATCATCAATCCCCAGATTTTCCTGATCCAACACTTGTTGCCAGATTTCTGTCAGTTGTTTTTCCAGTGCCGTCACCGGCATCCGGCGAATAGTGTGACGGAGTTGCTCAGTTAAAGGGATTTGTGTCAGAACCTTACGATCAATTTTGCCGTTAGCTGTGAGTGGTAATGTTTCCTGCAAGATCCATTGGGTAGGACACATATGTACCGGCAGTCGTTGATTCAGTTCCTGCCGCACATTTTCCAGATCTGCCACAGCAGGTGTGTTCATCACCAAATAGGCCACCAGATGCTGGCGTCCATAAATGTCCCGCATACCTGCTGCCGCCTGAGCAACGCCCTGACAAGCTGCAAGCTGAGCTTCGACCTCTTCCAGTTCAATCCGGTAGCCATGCAGTTTAACTTGCTGGTCTTTACGACCGAGGAACAGTAAATTTCCGTCTGGCAGGTAACGCGCCAAGTCTCCTGTCCGATAGAGTTTTTCCTGTGATAAAGGAAAGAAAGGATCGGTGATAAATCGGCTTTCAGTCAGATCAGAACGATTGAAATAGCCCAGACCCACTCCAGCCCCACCAATGTACAGTTCACCCACTGAACCGAACGGCACCAGTTGCTGACACTCATCTAACAGATAAAGCCGGGTATTAGCTATCGGACGACCAATCGGCAGTGCACCATCCCCTTTTACGTCTCCGGCCAGTATGTCGTAAATACAGCAGCCCACGGTGGCTTCCGTCGGGCCGTATTCATTGATGATCCTGACCTGCGGAGCATGTTGCCGCCAGAAACGCAATGCGCTGGCAGAAAGGCTTTCTCCACCAATCACCAGCAGTGGTATCCGGCCTGCGTGTTCCGGCAATAATTGCTGGCTTAAGAGTTCCAGGTGAGCGGGAGTGATTTTCGCCATTGCCAGATCCGGCAATTGTTGCCATGCCTGTACCAGTGCCGGAATATCATCCTCTTCAGGCAGGATAAACAGGGTTTGCCCCTGTAATAACGGCAGGAACAGGCTGGTAATCGTCGCATCAAAGGAAATAGAGGCATGGAGAGTATTTCCCCGTTTAGTCAGATCACCATAATGTTCACAGGCATGTTGCAGATAGTTTCCCAAGCCCCGGTGTGGAATGATGACCCCTTTTGGTCTGCCGGTAGAGCCAGAGGTATAGAGAATATAAGCAGGTTGTTCCGGTGAAATCGCAATATCAGGATTGGGGATAACAGCCTGATTGTCTGTTACTGGCTCTAAGGTAACTGGTTCTAAGGTAAATTGCCCCGGCGTCAACAGTACAATATGATGCGATGGCAACGCTAATCTAGTGGCCTGTTCATGAGTCGTAATCACCTGTGCCACTTGTGCATCTTCCAGCATAAAACGGGCACGTTCTGCCGGATAGGTACTATCAACCGGTACATATGCAGCTCCGGTTTTCAGTACCGCCAGAATCGCTACCACGAGCATGGCTGAACGTGGCAGGCAGATCCCTACCTGTGAACCCTTACCAATCCCCTGGGCCAGTAAATCACTCGCCAGCCGATTAGCGTGTTGGTTAAGCTGGTCATAACTCAATGCTAACCCTGTTTCATATTGCTCCCACAGGGCAATCGCCTGTGGTGTTCTGCACACCTGTTGTTCGAACCATTGATGCACCACCGGGTGCAACAGAGGTTGTGCTGTGGCATTGAGATCACTCAACTGCTGTTGCCGTTCCTGTGGTGACAACATTGCCAACTGATAGACAGGCTGGTCTGGCGCACGACACAGGCTATCCAGCAAACGGGCATAATGTGTCACCAATTGCGCCACAATTTCGGGTGCAAAGCACGCCTCACGATATTCGACCGACAATAACAGGTTATCCGCTGTTTCCTGTACAAACAGGGTTAAATCGAATTTGGCTTCTGGATTGTCTATTAGCTGACTGTCTATAGCGTAAGTACGAAGTTGTTGATTGGCCTGTTGCTGGTGCGCATTAAACACAAACATGATCCGGAACAGAGGAGCAAGCGAACGTTTCTCTGCTGGCAGAACAACATCCACCACCTGTTCAAACGGAACGTCTTTGTTAGCCATTGCCTGATTCAGCGTCTGTGCACTATCAAACAGAAATTCAGTAAACGGACGGTTGATATCGACATTCTGACGTACCGCTAAGGTGTTCAGCAGAAGCCCGATAACCGATTGCAGTTCTGGCCTGTCACGCAGAGAAACAGGTATGCCAATAACGATATCTCCCGTTGTGTCACCTTCACTGCTGTAGCGCTGCAACAAGATCTGGAAAGCCGCCAATAACAGGGTAAACAGTGTCGTATCCTGCTGTTGTGCCAACCGGCACAGCGCTTTGGTCTGCTCAATGGACAGCGGCAGGCGATGGTAAGCGGCTTTCGATTCTTCAACAGGTGCATGATATTGCTGAGGTAATGTCACCACTGGCGGTAATTGCTGATATACCTGACGCCAATACGCTAATTGGCTATGCCAAATTTGTTGCGCTTCAGGGCTGCGCTCCCATGCTGCAAATTGCAGGTAATCAGGAACAGATGCCTGCTGGATGCTCTCTTCTGACAGATTATTTTCTTCTGGAAGACCATTCGCTTCTGACTGGTATAGCGACAGTAATTCATCATCAAGCTGTGCCAGTGCCTGTTCATCTACCAAAATATGATGCAGACAGACAATCAGGGCACTTCCCTGCCGTGCATCCGTCACCAGCAACAGGCGGTACAATGGTTGTCCAATTAGCTGGAACGGTGTCTGCATCATACCAGCGGCTCGCTGCTGTAACTGCCGCTGCCACTCCTGTTCATTCTGTACTTCAATAATTTCATGCGGGCAGTCCGGTGACTGCTCACTGTAATATTGCCGGGGCGTGGTTCCCTCCATCCGCAGACGCAGATTGAGCGACGGATAGCGACGGAACAGCAAGTTTACGCTTTTCTGTATCCGTTCAACCTCCACGTTAATTTCAGCCACATTACCGTCATTCTCCTTGCCGGCAAGCGTTTTTATACTGGCAAAGGTTTTGATACTGGTGATGTGGTAACGACAGCTATCAGGATAAAGTTGGTCAAGGAACCACATCCGTTGTTGAGCAAAGCTCAATGGTGCATCGTGGATCACAGACAGATTTAATGAACCCGTACTGGCTGTTGAATCTACTCTCTCAGCCAACCGCATTGGAGTTCGGCAGATAAAAACATCGCTGACTTTGAAATGCAGCCGGAACTGGCTGGCAAGTATAGCTACCATTTTGGCTGCTAATAGAGAGTGCCCACCTGCGGCAAAAAATGAGGTATTACGGCCAATCGCCTGATGCCCCAATAAAGTCTGCCAGACCTGGATAATCGCCCGTTCTGTTTCATTCTGAGCGGGTTCAACAATGGCTTCGCTCGCCTGCTGCATCGGTGTAGGGAAGCGTTTTCTGTCCACTTTATTATTCGGTAATCGGGGGAATTCGTTCAGAAAGACGTAGCAGGAAGGGCGCATAAATTCCGGCAGAGATCCCCCCAAATGTGACTCGATCTGTGACTGGTCAAGCGTGGTATCAGGTTGGGTGAGTATATAAGCAACTATAGCGCTGGCATTCAGGTAATCTTCCCGCACCATCGCCACCGCATCAGAAATAGCCGGATGCTGACGCAGAGCGCTTTCAATTTCTCCCAGTTCTATACGATAACCCCGGATTTTTATTTGTTGGTCAATACGTCCCAGATAATCAATATTACCGTCTGCCTGATAACGAGCCAGATCGCCGGTACGATAAAGGCGGGCATCAGGCCGGGAGCTGAACGGATCGGGGATAAAACTGCGTTCAGTCAATTCTGGTCGGTGCAGATAACCTGTAGCGACTCCAACACCGCCAATGCAAAGTTCACCGGCGACGCCAATCGGTAATGGTGCGCCATATTCATCCAAAATCCAGACCTGAGAGTTGGGGATCGGACGGCCAATGTGAATATGGTCATCGTCCATCGTCAATTCAGCATTGGTTGTCCCTACTGTTGCTTCTGTCGGGCCATAGGAGTTAATAAAGCGGCGGTTTTTGACCCATTTATGCAGCAGATCCACACCACAGGCTTCCCCGGCTACTAACAGTACCTGCAAATCAGGTAATTCAGCTTCAGGCAGTGCGGCTAGTGCCGATGCAGGCAATGTGACATGAGTAACACGTCGCGTAATAAGTTGTTCCAGCAGATCTGGGCCAGGCATGATTGCGAGACGGGGAGCCATTAATAATGTGCTGCCAGTACAGAACGCCATCAGGATTTCCCAGATGGAGGTATCAAAACTGAAAGAGGCGAACTGGAGGATCCGGCTGTTCGGTGGTACAGCCAGAAATTCAACTTCTGTTTCTGCCAGATTGCACACACTACGGTGTCGGATAGGCACGCCTTTCGGTTTGCCGCTGGAGCCTGAGGTATAGATGATATAGGCGGTATTTTCTGCCCGGACATCTACCCGTGGATTTTCAACACTGAATGCTGACAGTTGAGGCATCAGGGTCTCAAGGGAGAACAAAGGAAGGTTGCAATCCTGATAACGTGCCATAAATTGATCTTGTGTCACCAGCAGATGCAAGCCGGCATCTTCAATCACATAACGACTGCGATCCAGCGGATAATCAGGATCAATCGGTACATAAACTCCACCCGCTTTCAGGATAGCCAGAAAACAGATCACCAGTTCCAATGAGCGTTCGACACTTAATCCGACACAAACTTCTGGCCCTACCCCTTGTTGGATCAGAAAATAAGCCAGTTGGTTGGCACACTGATCCAATTCAGCATAAGTCAGCGACTGCTGACCGAATTCAACTGCAATGGCTTCTGGTACACGCTGCACCTGACGCTCGATAAGCTGGTGAATGCCGATATTATCGCTGAATGGGCGTTCAGTCTGGTTCCACTCAGCCAATTGCTGTTGCTGTGCAGGACTGAGCAGAGAAACCCGCCCGATGGCCTGTTGCGGTTGTTCGATCAAGTGCGGCAGAAAATGGCAGAAGTTTTCCACCATGCGGGAAATCGTCTCTGGCAGAAAACGATCACTGGCATACTCAAATATTCCCTGTAATTCCCCCTCTTCACGCCACATCTCCAGTGTCAGCTCATACTTGGCGATTTGCATATCCCACTGGCGTAACGGAGAAAGTTGTACAGCCCCCATTCGTTTACCGGTAACCGGTATATTCTGGTAGGTAAACAGAGTCTGGAACAGCGGAGAAATCCCCGGATGATGATTATCTTCCCCATTATTTTGTAATAAATTGCCTTTTAGTAGAGGTAGTAATTGGCTAAACGGCATATCCTGATGCGCAATGGCATCAATAAAAGTGGATTTAACTTGGGCCAGCAGTTGTTCGAATGATTGGCTGGTATCAACCTGATTGCGCATCACCAATACGTTGAATAACAGACCAACCGGCTGTTGCTCCTCACTGTAGTGACGGTTGGAAACGGGTGTTCCCAACAGAATGTCGCTCTGACGTGAATAACGTGCCAGAAATGCAATAAATCCGGCCTGTAAGATCAGATAAGGAGTGACACCATACTGATAGGCTAATGTATCAATCTGTTCATGGAATGCGGTGGGCAGGCTGAATGGCAAACGCCCTCCCTGATAACTGCGTATGGCCGGTGTCGGAAAGTCATAGGGTAATTGGATCAGCGGTAGTGTTCCTGCCAACTGACGCTGCCAGTATTGACGGGCTGCTACGCCCGCAGTCCCATTGATCCGCTGATGCTGGAGGCGTGCATGTTCCCGTTGACCATAACGAGCGGGCTGGATCTCAAGTGCTTTCCCTGCTTGCAGCAGGCTGTAATTTTCTAGTAACTCATCCCACAGTCGTTTCACTGACTCGTCATCCACAATTAAATGGTGGAAGACCAGTACAATCAGATGACTATGTGGCCGGAGTGTCAGCCCTGTCATGCGTAGCAATGGCGGCTCAGTTAATTCAAATGGCAAGGTCGCAAATTGGTTGATAATGTTTTCTGCTTGCGCTTGAGCCTGTGAGCCATACTGGCTCAGATCCTGCCAGATTACCTTCGCAGTAACCGGGCTGGCAGAAAGCTGTTCTGCTACCTGCGCAATGATATCCCCTTTTTGCATCAGAAAACTGGTTCTCAGTACATCATAACGAGCGATCAAAGCGTCAAGGGATTGTTGTAACCGCTGATGATTCAGTGCTCCCTGCCACTGGACAGCATAGGCCATGTTATAGATCGGGCTGGAAGAAGCAGTCTGTTGGATCAGGTAAATACCCTGCTGTTCATAGCTGGCAGTATGCGGGATTACCGTTATCTCCTCTGCTATCCCTTCTGACCGCTCATCAACATTCAATATTGCTGCACACTGGGCAAGAGTGGGGTGCTGGAACAGTTCACCAAAACGCAAACTCAACCCCATTTTTTCCCGCACTTGTGCAATCATGCGAATTGCCTGTAAGGAATCCCCTCCCAGTGCAAAAAAACTATCGTCACGCCCGATTTGTTTGATATGCAACAACGATTGCCAGATAGCTGCCAGCTTTGTTTCCCGTTCTCCCTGTGGGATAACAATATGCTGTCGGTTTTGGTATGTCTGGCTGACAACTGGTGCTTGCAGTGCCTTGCGGTCAATTTTGCCATTGGATAACAGTGGGAACAGTGACAAGAACTGATAGTCAGCAGGGCGCATAGCGGCTGCCAGATTGGGGGCCAGATAGCTATCTAATGCTTCTGCCGTTACTGTCATTTCCGGTGCCAGACGGATAAATGCCACCAGCCGCACACTTTGTGACGGTTTATGCGACTGTTCAAACGCCTGTACAATCGCTTGTTGTACCGCAGGATGTTGTTCAAGCAGACTCTCTATCTCTGCCGTTTCAAGGCGCTGTCCATTGATTTTGATCTGAAAGTCATTACGGCCAAGCAGGATCAGATCCCCCTGCTCATCAATACGTCCCAGATCACCTGTCCGGTAAACTGGCTGACCAGCCAGTTCCCCTTTTTCCGGGGTGATAAAACGTAAGTTATTTTCAGACTCGGCTGACAAGTAACCCGCACTCATAAAGGGAGTGCTGATCCATACTTCCCCTTCGGCGCCCGCCGGAACTGTTTCGCCCTGCTCATCAACGACGACAATGGTGGTATCGTCTATGGGTTTACCGACAGGGATCAGCGCACGTTGAACATCTTTCTCTGTAACACGATAGTAGACTCTCGCCAGTGTAGTTTCTGTCGTCCCATACAGGTTGATTAATTGGGTGTGTTGCAACTGACGCTGGTAAAACAGCTCTACCAGTGATCCTTTGAGCATTTCACCCGACAGAACGGCATACCTCAGAGATTGCAGGTCATCACTGGATTGCGGACACTCCAGCAGAACTTGAAACAAAGAAGGAATAAGGTGGGTAATGCTGATCTGCTGCTCACGTATCCAATTCAGCAATTCTTGCGGCGAATAACGAATATCGTGGGCAGGAGGAATGCACAGTGTTGCCCCGTTGAGCAAAGGCAACAACATATCACGCAGGAAAGGATCGAACATCTGGTTTATTAATTGGCTGACTTTGTCAGCGGGCGTCAGATTCAGTTCACGGCTTTCCCAGCGGATAAAATGCAATAAGCTGTCTTCGCGCCCTAATATGGCTTTAGGTTGCCCGGTTGAACCCGATGTAAAGTAGACATATGCCGGTTTGTTATGATGGATACCACTGTTGTTATGTGTACTGGCAGGCTCTCCCACAAATAACGAAGGAATTGAATGGTTTTCCTGTACTTCATCAGCCAGCACCAGCGAATAATCTTCTGACAAATGCTCCAGCAGGGGCAACCATTGACGGCAAGTGATAATAGTTGCACCACGGAATTGTGCCAATAATGTGGCAAGGCGCTGTTCCGGTAACTTAGGAGATAATGGAACAAACACTTTGCCAGTTTTCATGATGGCTAATGCTGCCGTTATCAGAGAAATACTCTCTTCCATCAACGTTATGACGTACTGACTCTCAGCCTGATGATGCAGCGTATGGCTGAGTCTGGTAACGCGCTCTGACAAGGTACGATAGGTCAAGCTTTCGTTTCCCTGTGTCACCGCGATATTTTCCGGGAAACGTACAACGATTCGCTCAAATTTGGTTGAAATCACCATTAGCCATCTTCCTTCAATAAAACACGATTACATGACAAAATAGCTTTGATACGTGACAAAACAGCCCCGGGCGTCATGCCAGAAAAGGCATATCCCCTAAATCCATTCTTTCAACACTTATTTCTGCAATTTCCTGCAAAATCTAAATTCGGAACGTCACTCCCTCAAAATGCTTTCTTTTAGAACAAAAGGATCCGCATCTTTCAGGAAAGGGAAGCGTTCTCTGACATCCCGCACATGAGCAAGAGAGATAGTCATGGTGTTTACTGCCTCGTTATCCCGCTCGTGCAGTAAGATTTCACCCAACGGATCGATCAACATGGAATCACCTGTATAGTCGAGTTGATTACCATCCTGCCCCACACGATTGACCCCGATAACATAGCTCTGGTTTTCAATTGCACGAGCCTGCAACAGGGTACACCAGTGCAGAGAGCGTCTGGCAGGCCAACTGGCGATATAAAGCGCTACATCGTAGTGACCATTGATATTGCGTGACCAAATCGGGAAACGCAGGTCATAACAAATAAAAGTGGCAATCTTCCAACCTTTGAAATCCACAATCAGCGGGGCATTACCTGCTGTGTATTCATGATCTTCCTGAGCGAAAGAGAAGAGGTGTTTTTTGTCATAGTGAGCAATGGAACCGTCTGCATTGACCCACAGCAAACGGTTATAGAAATGCTGGTTTTCAGTGATAATCATACTGCCGACAATCGTACACCCCTTCGCGGCTGCCTGCTTTTTCATCCACTGGATACTGGGGCCATCCATCGTTTCAGCAATGGCTTGTGGCTTCATACTGAACCCTGTAGTGAACATTTCCGGCAAAATGATCAGATCACTATCAGTCACTTGCGCAATGTGGCGTTCGATATATTCACGGTTTTTTGTTGCATTTTCCCAAACCAAATCGGTTTGAATCATCGTTACCTTAAGATTCTGAGCAGTCATTGCAAACTCCGTTTCAATATATGTTTTGTATATATTTTGTTATTTATTTTTTATCAACATTCATTACAGGTCAGCATCAAACAGATGTTCCAGATAACCACTCTGTGCCGACATTTTGCGGATTTCGCCCTTTTCTCCCTGCTGTTGAGGAGGCGGAATGAAATCGGATTCAATTAAATAGTTGAAATAACGGAAAAGCAGTGTTTTATCTGATGGTGGGCATTGAATACCGCTGCCACTGAGTAAATCCATTGTCATCTCTGTGGCATATTTGGCTTTTTCATTCATTTCTATGCCGCTATGAGCGAGTGCCAATATGTCAGTAAAAACTGAACGGTAAGGTTTCCCATTGAGATACAAACAGTTTTGTGCCAACGCTTCCATGTAGTCATCGTTGTCAACGGTTTCAATGTGATAACCGAATTCCCTCAGGAAGAAAACAATATCGTTGAAAGTGATTGGGTCGGGAGCCGTCAGATGAAGGGTTTTTCCATTAAATTTTTCGATATCTAAAATGGCATACAATGCTGCTTTCGCGACATAATCCACCGGAGAAATATCAAAATCTTCCTGTGAATTGAACGTGAGCCCGGTCTCCACCAATGCCCTGATCATTTCATAATAAATGCCTTTGACTTTAGTTTGCCGCAATGGGTAGCTGCCATCGGTACTATCGCCCCAAATATTGCCCGGACGCACAATGACCCACTTAAGACCTTTTTCCCCCGCACGATGGACAGCCTGTTCCGATTCAAATTTGGTACGTTCATAATCCATGTCATCAAATCTCTGCCCCACATCAAGATCCGTTTCATGCAGGACAAAACCGTCACTATATAGATGTTCTCCCGCTACACTAAAGCTGGAGGTATAAAGCATCGGTATATTGCCCTGTAGGCAGAATTCAATGATATTCTGTGTTCCCAACACATTAACAGGCGCAAGCCGGCCATAAGATGCCACTAAACTGGTCCAGGCAGCACAATGGATCACTCTGTCAATTTTGCCGGTTAATTCTGCGTAAAGCTCTGCTGTCAGCCCAAGATCTGTTTTCGTAATATCACCCAATACAGGAATAATACGGTGAAGCTGGTCTCGACTCCGTTTTTCCTGATCGTAGGTGAACAAAAAATCTGCCAAACGCGCCAGTGCCTGTGAATTATTTTCAGCTCTTATTAGGCAATATACACTGGCATCAGTTGTAGTCAGTACTTCAAGTAAGACCCTGCCCCCCATGACACCTGTTGCGCCGGTAACTAAGATGTTTTTGGTATCTTTTTTGGTATGGTTGAGCATGTTTATCCCCTACACCTAATGATTAAATGTGTTACTTGCTGTTTTTTCATACCTGTTATCTTTCAGGTAGCAGCTTTACTGGCTGCCCCCTGAGATCTATCGGTATACGCTCTTATATGGTGCCAACACGCATTCCACCATCCAGTGAGATCACTGCGGTATTGAGATAATTGGTTTTACAACTCGCCAAAAATCTCACAACTTCAGCCACATCATCTGATGTTCCCCAACGCCCAACAGGCACAATCGAACGCACAATCTTATCTTCTGCCGCAGATTCCATCGGACCAGAACTGACGAACTGCTCCAGCATGTCAGTTTTGCAAATCCCCGGAGCAACGGCGGTGACACTGATATTCAACGGTCCCAGCTCACGCCCCCACGATTCTGTAGCAGAAATTAATCCCGCTTTTGATGCGCCATAAGCAGCACTTCCCGCCGCTCCCCAAATGCCAGCAACGGAAGCGATATTGATAATGCGCCCATATTTCTGCTGCGCCATATGGCGAACAAAAATCGTTGTACAGTTGAAAGCACCGACCAGATTGACATCGATCACTTTGACGGACTCCGGCAACCCTCTGCCCGACAGACAGAAAGCCCGGTGGATAATGCCTGCATTGTTCACCAGAACGGTGATCGTCTTGCCTAATGTTTCCGTGATCTGTTGCTCCGCCCGTTCGACGGAAGCAATATCAGTCACATCCATTTCAAAAATTGCCAGGGATTCAGGGTGCCCGAGGCGCTCCTGAAGGAGCGCCAGTTTTTGTATGCTGATATCCGTTGCGGCCACCAGATAACCAATATCCAACAGTGTTTTGGTGATCGTGGTGCCGAATCCCCCTGCCGCGCCGGTTACAACAGCAATTTGCCGACTCATCCAACCAGCCCTTCTTTAAATGTGATATCAATCACCTTGCGGGCATTTTCCATTGCATCGAAGATCCGCTCTTCGAAGAAACGTACATCATCCTGTGACATCAACAGGTTAGGGTACATGCGGGACAACGGAGAGAACTGGATACCATAGCGTTTGGAAATTTCACGAATGATGATGTCGCAGAATTTAACCTTATCGCTGTAACCTTCAGAAGAGTTGACTGGCGTGTCCTGAGAGTGATAAACCAGTGCGGTCGGCATTCCCTGTACAACCAGTGGCAGGTCAACAGCTTCTGCGGCTTTCACAAAGACATTGGAAATCTGGCGCATAACGTCACCCATGCGTTCATAACAGCCGGGATCTTCCTCAATCAATCTGAAAGTTGTCTGGATAGCAGCCAGCCCAAGCGGATAACCATTGAAAGTTCCTGCATGGATGACTTTCCCACGGGTGTACAGATTCATAATGTCACGGCGACCGGCAATAGCGGAGATTGGTATAGCACCACCGCCCAATGCTTTACCGAAAGTTGCCAGATGAGGGGTTACACCCAGTATTTTCTGTGCGCCTCCCAGTCCCAAACGAACACCGGTGATGATTTCGTCGAAAATCAGCACAATGTTATATTTCTCACACAGTGCCTTGGTTTTCTCCAGATAACCTTCAACAGGGAAAATACCCCCGCCGTTAATGCAAAGCGGCTCCATCAGAACAGCAGCGATTTCATTGTGGTAACGCTCTACGGTGGCAGTTAATATATCGATGTCATTCCACGGCAGCATAAAAGACTGATCGGTAATGACTTTAGGATCACGCCCCAATGTATCTAACAAGTCCCCTTTGAACTGCTCTGGCACCGGGTAAGTCAGATCCTGCTTCTTGCGCCAGCCCATAATATTGTCAGCATTGCCATGATAGTGACCGTGGAAACGAATAAAACGGTTTTTGCCAGTAAAGGCACGGGCAAGACGCAGCGCGTTTTGTACCGCTTCTGTTCCGCTCAGGCAAAAACGGACCATTTCAGCACAAGGGATGTGTTTGACCATCGTTTCACAAACACCGACTTCCAAATCACAGGTGTCAACGGAAGTCACTTTATTCATGTATTCGATCAACGAACTGTTGTAAGCCTCATTATGATGCCCAACCAGTAATGCCCCAAATTTGCAGAACAGATCCAGATGTTCATTACCATCCAAATCCCACACACGGGATCTTTCCCCACGATTAAACGGGATCACCAACGGACGTTCAGGATCACCAAAGTTATAGTGTGACCCGCCGGGCATCAGATCCCAGCATTTTTTATAAAAGCCTTTTGAATTGTCCAAACATAATTTTGTTGAAGCATCCATAGATTCTTTACTCCTCACCTTTGATTCTTGCTCATATTTTTGGTCGGGTTGTTCGTGATCGGATTGTTTTTGATCAGATAGCTCGTGATTAAGCAATACATGCCGTTTCACTTGTTCAGGTACAACAACATTGAATAATTCGAGTAATGCTATACGGGTCAGATAGGCCGCCCCATTCATCAATAGTTTCGCGATATCACTAACATGTCTGTTTTCAACCGCTTCAAATGGAGTGCCTTTCAGCCATTCGTTCATGGCACCCATGGCCGCGCCACACCAGATTTGGTAATCCATATTGCGTACAGGATCACCAGTAATCGCCCAACGGGACGATTGACCGAGATACCACTGGAAGACCAGCGCCATTTTTTTCTTCGGCTGTTTTTCTGCTTTGGTAATGGTGTCGGGTTGGTTGAGGGTATGGAAATAGTGGATAGTTTCCTGCCAGATGTCTGACAGTGGTTTATGAAACACCTGTTTTTCCAGCAGGGTAATTTCTTGTTCAGGTATGTCATCCAGGCTGTCGTATTGTTTATATAGGTTGTACAGTTTCTGTGCCCGCACAGCGTACATACTCCCCTGTTTCAACACCTGTACTTTGGCACCCAGTTCAAACATATCCGCTGACGGAGCAGTGGCAACATCGTTGATCCGGGCTTGTGCCAGCATTTTTTTCACCGCATCAGATGTTCCCGCTTCCACACAGCTCTGGTTGATTGAACCAGTGACAACATAAGCGGCTCCCAGTGCAAAAGCCGCCAGAATGGCATGAGGTGTTCCCAAACCACCCGCAGCGCCAATCCGTACTTGGTAGCGATTATGGGCGCCGTTTTGGGTTTCATCTGCGATTTCATCCCGTAACTGCACAATGGAACGGAAAATACAGGCCAATACACCTTGATCGGTATGTCCGCCGGAATCGCCTTCTACGGTGATGTCATCTGCCATTGAGCCTTGTCGTGCCAGCTCTGCCTGTTCCGGGGTGATAAGCCCGTCTGTCAGTAATTTTTGTAGCATGTTTTCGGGAGCCGGACGCAGGAAGTGTTGTGCCACTTCCCGACGGGAAACTTTGGCAATCAGGCGGTGGTGACGCAGGATTGTGCCATCAGGCTGTTGGGTCAGACCACTGACACGGTAATAGACCAGCGCCGGGCTGAGATTGATATAGGCCGATGCTTCAATTACCCGCACCTGATTTTCTATACACAGACGCACGCAAGCCATTTCCCATTCAGGATTGCCGGGGTTGTGCAGCAAATTGACTCCGAATGGCCCTTCCGGCAATGCCTGCCGGATACGTGCAATTGCTTCTGCGATCCGCTGGATACGTAAGCCACCGGAACCAAAGATCCCCAGAATGCGCTGTTTGCCTAACGCGATAACCATCTCTTCCGAGTGGATACCGTTAGCCATCGCACCGGCATAATAGGCGTAATCCACGCCATAATCCGCCATGAAGCCGGCATCTCCTAAACTGCCTGCCGTTATTGCCGGCAGGCTACCCAGAACGGAAGCCTTTTCTGCCACCGGCTCATCTGCTGATAATAGTGAAACGGATGTGCCGGATTTTATAACCCGCAGTTCGGCAGCCAAATCTTGCAAATGGGAGAGGCTTTCCATCAACAGATGTGCTTTTGGCTGGTGACCCGATAAATTGACAGATAAGTGCTGATTCATTTTGTGGCGTCCTGTTCCAATTCTGCTACACCTGCTCCGGTCATTTGCTGGGGCTGACGACGGACATACCGCACTCCCATGTTGTCACTTATCCCCACCACACTGCCGCGGTATAAAGTTTCTGCAATGAAAAACAGGGTGACAGATTCCAGTTTGTCGTTTATGTCCGTATAGCGGGCTTCAATGGACTTACAGGTCAACCGGTATTGCAGCACATTCCGCTCACATTGCACTTCACCACGGAATTTGGCATTGGTTGTATGATCGGTCAGCGTCTGTACTTCCAGATCAGGCAGGGAATTTAATCCAAGATAGAATAGGTAGAATTTCATCAATTGTTCCGAACCTTCCACCAGCAGGGTTCCCGGCATAACAGGATCATTTTTGAAATGCGCCTTAAATGCCCAGTGTTCAGGATCGATATCAAACTCACCCACTATCTGCCCCAGACCAAACATTCCCCCCATTGTGTCAACGCTGAGGATCCTACTTAACATACGGGTATCAGGTGTACACAGATTTTTGCCATAGATACGACCATATTGGGAACCGAAACAGGCCGTCAGATCACCATTCATCACGTAGGTGATGTCCTGCTCGGTGAATGTTGTCCGGCCACAATGCAGCAGTTCCTTATGTAAGAATTCGGCATATGACGGCTCATGTTGTGATTGTTTGTTTTTTGATAACAGCGTGAACGGTTTTGCCGCTCCGGCTGGTTTGGCTCTGGTAAAATAAGCTCTGGTATCAAATTCCCCCGCTTTCTCAATTTCTTTACGGCTAAAGAAACCGGAAGCCGCTACCAGTCTGAATACCAGACGTTCCCCCACGTAGCAAAGGTATTCATAATTCGCCAGAAAACGGCCACCTATCCGTATAACTGAGGTGATATTGACACGTCCGCGCAATACTTCGCCTGCCTTTGGCATTTCGCTGTAAATTGTCGTGCTGCAATCCACTGCCCGGTAGCAAAGCTCTCCTTTGAACATCATGTCACAGCCTATAACTGTAAACGCCACGATCATCGCATGAGATGACTCCAGCGCGACAAAGGAAGGAACATGATCATTCACGACATACCACGCATCTTCGGGAATATCGTACTCCCATTCAATGTAGCAGGGCTCCAGTTTGTCTTTTACAGCAGAAAGCGCCGTAATGCGGGAAACAAACATAAACGGTGGCGATGGCATACGGGTACGTATCGGATAGCTGTCCACTTCCGCATAATCAGGCCCCAGAATCTTCTCCACGCTGCCGTCGGTCAATTCCAGTAATTGTTGTTCGTCAAAAATTACCGGCAAAGTTATCTCTGATTTTTTCGGCATAACCGATTTGGGCATAACCTTTGTAACAACAGGTTGGATAACTGGCATGGGTTGCGAATTTATTGACGGTGTACCCGGCATTTCTACCAAATGCTGTTTTATCAATTGATAAAATGTCTGTTCCAATTGCAGATAACGCAGTTGGGTATTGGCATTGCGGATGAAATGGTTAACTTCCATCGACAGTGGCATTTTCTGCGCTGTTTCTGCCTTGCTTAGTTCTGCCTTGTTTGTCTCATTTGACGGTACAGCAGCCGCAGCCAACGCTGCGAAACGATCCACGGTCTGGGCGTTGAGAATGAATTCCTCTACTGTTTTTTCTCTCGCAGTATAAACTGTCACTTTCAGGCTGGGCTGATCTGACGCCGGTAGCCTGGTTGGACGTGCACGTTTTCCGTTCTGGGGTTCACTTAAAATCACATGATTGTAGGAGCGGTCGATACCCAAGTGACTGATTGCAGCACGACGAGGGGCTTTGAACGGCGCTGGCCACGCCTGAGTTTGTACTGGTAAGTGGAATTTTCCCTCTGCATAATATGCCAACTCCTGACGATGAGGGTAATCCGGCAATACCGGTAAGTATCGTTGTGTCAGTTGCAGGGCCGATTTAATAATGCCGAACAGGCCAGCAGATACATACAGATGCCCGTAATTGGCTTTCAGAGTGCCGATAGCCGTCGTTGGTTGCCCGTCTGTCGCACCATAGACCCGCCCCAACGCAGACAATTCAGTTGCAATCTCTCCAGATTTGCCGCCCGCATACAACTCAACATAACCGACCTGATCTGCGCTACAACCGGCTGCGGTCAAGCTTGATTGCGCGGCTGCCACAATGGCATCTTCATTTACTGTGAAATCAAGGGAGTGATCAGGCAAATAGCAAGTACCAATCCCATCCAACACGGCATAAATCGGTGTATTGTCACTAATGGCATCCTGCTCGCGTTTGAGAACAATCACTCCGCCACCATCCCCGACTATCTGATTTCCGTGCTCAGACTGGTGATCCCACAACACATTTTCCAGAGTGCCGCCGAAACTGGTACAGGCAACTATCACTGCATCCACATGTTGTCTGGTCAGCATAAACTGAGCCAGTTCCAGTGCTTTAAACGGAGAGTTTTCTTCACCATAAAGCGTAAATGCCGGGCCATTTAGTTTCAAATGTGCCGCCAAACGGCTCGCCACAATATTACCAATCCCCCCGGTAATACCTTCGGGATAAGGTTTCGGGAACAGGCTATCTTTTACGATCTCCTGCAAAGCAAGGGTATCTTCTGCCGACAATTGAATACCTTGACTACTCAGGCTCTGTTTCAATTGCCAGCTAATTTCATTACGTATCTGATAACGCAGACAGCTATAGTCGATACCTCCCGCCACAATTACGGCAATATTACGCTTACTGCCATCCAATCGATAACCGGCATCAAGAAATGCACGTTCCGCGATAGGCAACAGGAACAGATGACAACTTAAGTGTGCTCCGACAACATTCGGTGGCAATTTGAATTTCTTACAGTCAAATTCAAATGTTTCGATATAGGAGCCTAAAGGTGGCTGACTCACTCCACGCATTGCCAACACATCAGAGCGTTCCTCCATGCCAATCCAACGGGTTTTCGGCAGTGGATAAAAGTGCTGAGTGCCTTGCTGTAATACCTGATCCAGCGTCTGGTTATCCTCAGTTTTCGCCATATGTACGCCAATACCGACAATGGCCAGTGGATCAATTTTCTGCGTTTCTTCTGACTGGAATGATACACAGGCAGCCCGTCGTTCAGGGGTATCCTCACTGACAACCATATGCCCGTTGACACCACCGAAACCAAAGGCATTAATCCCGGCGCGTTTAGGGCGCTGACTTTCGGGCCAGGGCCTGGCTTTCCGCACAATATAATCGATATTGAGCTTCCCTTGGGGTGTTGAAACCAGTTGATTGACCCGTGGCGTGGCAGGGATCAGGTTATGCTGCATAGCTAATAAGACTTTCAGCAGACTCCCCATACCTGACGCAGTGAGCATGTGACCATTAATAGCTTTATTAGCACCAATTAATGGAATTTTTCCCTGTCCATCAAGATTATGTTCACCAAAAAAGGTTTCAATAGTCGATAGCTCGATTTGATCCCCGATATTAGTGCCGGTTGCATGACACTCAATGTAATCGATGTTCCGCGAACTATTCCGATAAGCACGTTCCAATGCAACATTTTGTCCTTGCTGATCGGGTACTAACAAATGCTTAGTACCCGCATCGTTGGACAAGCCAATAGATTCAACTATGCCATAGATTTTATCGTTATCACGGACAGCATCGGCATAACGCTTGATAGCAACGACGCCAACACCTTCACCGGCTTTTACGCCTTTGGATGCTTTGTCAAAAGGAATAGACTCACCCTTTTCAGGGAAAACCTGCAAAATATTAAATCCGTGGTCGATATAGATATGGTCTACATGGCAAATTGACCCAACCAGCATCATGTCTGCCTTGTGGCTGAGAAGATAACCAGCGCCCAGTTTGATGGCATACAACGCTGACGCACATGCAGCATCAAGGCAATAACGGGGACCTGCCAGTCCAAGTGCCAATGCCGCAATTGTGGCATTGTACCCGCCGGTTATTAAATTCTGGTCAGAATGATTATCTTGTGGCCAGAATTGATTAAATTGAAAATCCGGTCGCCCAATTAATTTTTGAATATAGGGTTGTAATATTTTGTGATAGAACGGACTCATTAATTTTTTAGTTGAATGAGTCGGCATACCGATACTACCGAGAATTAGTCCTGTTTTTTGCAATACATTTTTATGCTGGCGATAGCCACTGTCGTTTAATGCCTGATCTGCTGCATAGATTGTCCATTTAAATAGATCATCCAGTGTATTTAATTCTTCTTCCGGCAAGTTATATCCTTTGCCATCAAAATGAAAATCACGAACGTGACCATTATTGACATAATTAATGGTGTCAGGTGTACCGGCAACCGGAGAATAATAACAGGCCGGATCAACCCCCAATTCCAGAGCCGATAAAGGTGTGGAACAATCCTTTTCGTGTAACAGGTTATCCCAATATTTTTCAGGGGTATCTGCTCCGGGAAATAAACACCCGACCCCAATAATTGCAATATGTTCCATAAAGGAGAGACTCCTTAATATGATAGCGTTCCCCTGAGCGAATATTTTCACTCAGGTATATTAGCAACCTGAATTTTATTATTTATAACTCATGATTATTTTTCGTTATTCAGCATAATTCTTTCACTATTTAATTTATTCATTATTTAATGACTCCATTATTTAATGGAGTCATTCTTTTGTGATTTTTATACTTTCACTTTTCAAATTGCAGCGTTATTGATTACATTACGTAATTTATTAGGTATCGTTTTTTTCGGAGCCATATAAGTTTTCCCTCCAATAGTAATTTGACGCGAACGGGGATCACTAAACTCACGTACAAAACGTTTTATTCCCTCGTCAAGCGGAATAATCACCATGTTCTGAGCCTCATAAGCCCGTTTGAGAACATCGCTGACCATACCGCCATCCCACGGCCCCCAATTCACTGAACGGATTATCTGGCTATTTTTGCCACCGAAAGGCAGGTAGGCAAATTTGTTCAGCGTCTCGTTTGCCAGTGAATAATCGGTTTGCCCCGCGTTACCAAAGAAGCCGGAAACTGATGAAAACAACATGATGTGGCGCAGAGATGTGTAATCCAACCCACGACATACGTTTTCAAGCCCTTTGACTTTGGCATTAAACACCGAATGTAAATCCGCCAGCGTTTTCTTTTCGATCCGCTTATCCGCCAGATTTCCGGCACCATGAATTAAGCCTGTTATTGGCCCAAACTGCTGCCGGGCTTGCTCCAATACCCTCTTCACCTGTTCCTGAACAGTGATATCGCAATGCAGATATATAACACGCGCCCCTGCTTGCCTGATCGCCTGTAATGTGGCGTTGATTTCGTCAATATGGATAAGGCGGCTCAACATACTATTGACCTTAACCGGTGTCGGCTGAATCCCTTGTCCTTGCAGATGGGCAATAGCTGCCGTTTTGCGTTCAGCCAAGGTTGTTTTGCCTACAGACCATTCCGGCAACGGTGTAGTCATATCGGTACGTCCGAGCAGAATAAAAGCCGCCTGACTCTGTTTTGCCAGTTCAATAACACAGTGTGCTGTAATACCACGGGCTCCCCCTGTCACAACTAGTACATCATGGGGACTGACCTGCATGGCTGATGCCGCTGATAATACTTTTTCTTCCTTCAGCGCCAATGTCATGCGTTCACCATTTACACTGCGTCCAATTTCTGCCACATCAGTCCGGCTATCCTGAAGCTCTTCTATCACTACCTTTGCCACGTCGCTGTCTTTCATTCTGGCATCAATGTCTACGGTGCGGCAGAAGACATTCCCCCATTCAATATTCAGCGATTTGGTCAATCCAGTGATGCCCGCAGAAACAATCGGTAAGTATTCACGCCCGGAAGTCAGCAGTTCACCATCCCCCCGCATAATTACCATGAAGTATCCCGGCAGTTTCCCGTCACGGGTAAGGCTGCCTTGCAGGCGTTTTGCCAACAGGAAAGTGGTTTCAACTGAGCGGTAATCCTGCTCATTGAATACATCAGCCAATGCCTTAACCCCCTGTTTCAGAGCCTGCAAATAGATGACTCCTTCAATAGTGCCATGTTGCTGTTCAATATTTTCCAATACAGCATCCAGCACAGACTCGTCACCCATTGCGGCCTGATTTTGCTTCAGTGACAGAACGACCACTTGCTGTCCCCGCTGTTCCAGTACTTCCACGATGTTCTCTACAACCGTCTTATCTGCGACCAGGTTATCCACACTGGTTGTTCCCTCTTCCACCACCAGCCAGCGTTTGGGGGATGAAAAAACATCCTGCAAACAATCCGGCATTGGCAGAGGTTGTTTCACCACCGCAAAACGGGAAACGGGCGAATCTGCAAAGAGCTTTTCTTCATCTTCTTTATTTAGTGCAATATTATGATTCAGTTCAGGCTGAACCGCAGAGGACACCATCCGTTGCGATTCAGCTAGCGGCTTTTTTACGTTGTAGCCCTCAGATGAAGCCGTTGTCGAGGTGACAAATCCCAATGACCGCAATTTGTCGGATGCCCCTCCACTGCTTTCCGCAACAACAACTTGCTCTTTTTCATGGTGTTCTACAGGTGGCTGTACCTGTTCTGGCTCAGATCCGAGCCCCTTGTTATACAAGGCACTCACTGCTTCATCGATCATGTGCTTGAAGAAGTCACTCATCTTAGCAATAGTGCTCAACGAATCGACTTCGAAGTTTTCCATATCTTTATTTCTTGCTGTCTCACTATAAAGCCCCATGTTCGCAGAGAATGCATCAAACATCGCCCCGAAGATTTCCAGCCGCTTAATGGAGTCAATACCCAGATCCGCCTCCAGATCCATCTCTGAGCTGATCATATCCTGCGGATAACCGGTTCTTTCACTGACAATGTTGATCAATTGGCTGATGATGCTTTCTTCAGTGATCCGCTCAAGATGTTTAATCAGTTTTTCTACTTCAGGATCAAGTACTTTCGCCTGCAATTTGACGACCGCTTTTTCCGGTTCTGGCTCAAGCTTAATCGGTTCGTTAGCCGATTCAGAAGAAACCATTGATACCACTGACGTAACCGGAACTTCCTCAGTCTTAGGTATTTCTGGCATTTCTGGCATTTCTGGCATTTCTGGCATTTCTGGCATCATTGGGCGCACTGCCTCAATTTTTTCCACCATTTCTACTGGCTGTATGTTAGATACAGGGGCAGAAATAGATTCAGCAGGTTTTACCGGGGCAGAATATTCGACAACAGATTGAGTCAGACGGCTAACCGATGCCATAACAGGTGCTGCCTGCCCGGACTGGAACAGGCTCTGTTGCGTCATAAAATAGCGTTCATGATTGGTATGGTATAATTCGAGGTTTTTGTCCAACAATTGAACACTTTGACTCAAACTGGAGAGCATCGTTGGCAGGTTCTGGTGATCTTTGCAACTTTCCAGCAAACTGTATTGTTTCTCCAGTAACATACTCAACAACTGGATGTACTCTTTTTGATTCGTCTGAAATTGCTGGTGTAGTTGACTCATTACCTGTTGAGCCTGCAACAGTCCATTTAATGTTTCAGCATTTTGGCTTTCGCTCAATTTATTATTCTGTTCCATGGGGTTATCTCGTCGTTGAATAATTGTCAGAACGTTCTGTTGGAAAAATTCGGCTGAAACAGGTTGCTTGTGTTCAATCACCTTTTCAGTCTTCTTTTCAATCTTACTTTCAATCTCGTTTTCAATGTAACTTTCAACGGCATCTTCGATGTTATCGACGACTCCGCTTTCAACTTCATGCTCAGGGTGACTTTCAATTTCTGCCGATACTGCCTTTTCTGGCTGTGGTAATGATCCCGCGATAAACCGCTCAACAACAGCATGATCACCATCACGCAAGGCATGTTGACGCCGAGCTTTATTTTTCTCGGATAAGAAGAAACCGCCGCTTAGTCTGAATGTCAGACGTTTACCTTTGTCTTCTTCCACTGGCTTGATGCGGACATGCTGGTTTATATCCCACAGCCTGACACCTTCTGCCAGTAATTTGGCCTGAGCACGGGCTAACTGTAATCTCTCTTCCCCTTTATCACTGGGGTTGGTTGAAATCACGGTATGCTCCCGGTTTTTCAAAATATCAGATACTAATTTGCCTAAGACACCTTTCGGCCCGAACTCAACAAATAAGCGCCCTCCCTGCTGGTAAATTGCCTCTATGGTCTGACGGAACTTAACTGGTTTTATCAGTTGTTCTGCCAACAATTCCCGAATTACTCGTGGTGAATTGTCATAGGGTTCTGCTGTTGCACTAGAGAATAATTTGCACTCTGGTGGCTGGAAATGGATATCAGTCAGGCACTCACGGTAAGGCTGATAGGCCGGCTGAATAAATTTCGTATGGAAAGCGGCAGAGACAGGCAAAATACGGCAATGAATATTCTGTTTTTTCAACTCATCATATAGCTGATTAATCTGGTCAGTTTCTCCTCCAAAAACCACCTGCTGTTCAGAGTTATCATTAGCAATGACAATACCTGTATAACGTTGCAGAATTTCTTCACGTTGTGCATGGGTCAAAGAAGCTGCCAGCATCGCACCAGCATCCGAATCAGTACTACAGAGCTGGCTAGCTGATGCAGCGGCCCATCCCCTTGCCAGAGAAACGCGGTGGAAATCTTTCTCGGAAAGTACTCCCGCAGCCCAGAGAGCTGTGACTTCACCATAACTATGACCCGCGACAAAATCAGGTCTGAAGCCCATATTTTTTAATATATTGAAATAACCCGCACTGATTGCCCCTAATGCAGGCTGGGCATTAGCAGTGTCTGTCAGCCGTTGCTGCTGTTTTGTATGTTCTTCTTCTGAAAAGGCAGGTACGGGATAAATAACAGGGGACAATTCATGACCTGACTGACTGATAGCGACATCATCCAGTGCTTCCAGTGATTGACGCATTTCAGGATAGTCATTGGCAATATCCCGCGCCATATTGACATACTGCGAACCCTGACCGGGGAACAGAGCAACAACCTTGCCATCCAGTGCTTTTCCTTTAGGCTGATAATAGATCCCGCGGGGATGTTCCCAACCGTTGGTGCTATTTTGCTGTAACTGGCTTTGTTGTAACTGATTAACAGCGATAGAAAGCAATTCCGCTGTTTGTGCTACAGATTGAGAAACGAACACAACTCTGGCCTGATGCGACTGTAAGTTTTCAATGTCTTGTTGCTCAAGATGCCGACGAATGGCATTTTCCGGTAAATCGCCAGTGAAGCGGGATAAAGCTGCCTCACACAGTGAAAGCAAGTCCGCGGGATTTTCACCTTTAAACAACATGATCCAAGGTGATTCATTCAACCGATAACGGCCGTGTGTCTGTTTTTCATACTCTTCCAGAATAGCGTGGAAGTTAGTACCACCAAAACCAAAGGCACTTAATGCCGCCCGGCGTGGTGCATTGCTGAATGAACGTAGCCACGGTCTGGCTTCACTGTTGACGTAGAAAGGGCTGTTTTCTGACATCAACAGATCGGTAGGCTTCTTCACATTAATAGTTGGTGGCAATACCTTATGGTGTAACGCCAATGCAACTTTGATCATAGAAGCAGCGCCGGCTGCACAACGGGTATGTCCAATCTGGGATTTGATACTACCAATCGCCACTGATTTCGGCGGGATCTGAAACTCGCCAAACACAGCATGCAGACTCTTAAGTTCTGTATCATCACCTGATGCTGTCCCTGTACCGTGTGCTTCAACCAGCTGAATATCACCCGGCACAATCCCCGCACAAGCATAGGCTCGTTTCAGTGCTTTTACCTGCCCTTCCAGACGGGGTGCAAAAATACTTTTAGCACGGCCATCACTGGAGGCTTCGACAGATTTTATGATTGCATAGATCCTATCACCATCCAGTTCAGCATCTTCAAGACGCTTCAAAACCAACATACCCACACCATCCCCCAACATCATGCCATCAGCATTCTGATCGAAGGGGCGGGATACATTATTTCGCGATAATGCAGGGGTTTTGCTGAAACACAGGAAAGAAAAAATAGAGTTTTCCAGATTGACACCACCTGTTAAGACCGCATCACAGCTACCGGAATGTAACTCACCAATTGCGGCTTTGATTGCAGCAAGGCTGCTGGCACAGGCAGCATCCACCATATAAGATGTGCCACCAAGGTCAAAATAACTGGCAATTCTGCCGCAGGCAACATTGCCCAAAAACCCCGGGAAGCTGTCTTCATTCCACTCAAGATACATTCCGTGCGCGCGTTCAATAATATCGCTTGCCACTTCTTCGGAAAGACCTGACTTCATCATGATTTCGCGCAAGTAAGGAGTCTGCTGACGGGCAGACAGCGAGAATGATGTATTACCATTACCGCCTCCCCCCAAAATTACACCAATACGCTCACGATCAACTTTACTGTTTTTCTGATCCAGCAAACCGGCATCCTGCATCGCCTGCTTGGCAACATACAGAGCAAATAACTGGGTTGTACTGAGCGAATCGAGAATCGCGGGCGGAATCTTGAACTCCACAGGGTCAAAATCAATGGCAGGCACAAAACCAGCACGATGACCATAAGTTTTATCGGCGGCTGTTGGGTCTGGATGGTAAAAGTGTTCTTTTTTCCAATATTCTTCCTTTGACATCTCAGTGATATCGATCAGTGAATCCTTTTTGCCTATAATATTTTCCCAGAAATTATATAAATTCGGTGCATCCGGGAAATGAGTTGCCATCCCAACGATCGCAATATCCCCACTAATTTTCCTATCATGCAAAAAATACGTCTTGGACATACATTCCTCGCGTTTTGAACAAAACAGTCTCGTATCCAGCACATATTTAATGCACTGCATTGAGTGTTTTCACTGTCATTCACTGTCATCCGCTGTCAGGAACATCATTATTAACCATTAAATATGCTTTCGAAATCTATTCGAATACACGTAAATCAAGGTAGATTAGTAAGATATTCTGACAAGAATGTTACTTATATTTTTTTGGATAAAACTTTTGCTCTCCCTCTCAATAACCCGGCTATTGAACCTGCCACAGCGGATGTGGCTCCAACCACAGTTTCAATAACTGTTATTTGTATTGGAGAAAGATGATCTATAGATAAAAAATGCGTCACGATAAAGATTAATGCTATGACACATGCACTAAAAGCATGAATTAAAAAATACATTGAGCTTTCATCAAGCTTATCATCTTTTTCAAAGCGTAATAAATTTGCTTCGATATCAAGGATAGTTTGTTTCTGTGTCACATAAGCTATCCATAAAGAAATAATATAGGATGTTCCTCCTGCACTAAAAGCCACTACTGAAACGGTAATTACCTCTGTAAAATTACCACTTTCTTCTCGAAAATAACCATATGCTAGTAAGCCTGCAATCGCACCGGAAATAATTGCCCAAGGTAAAAAATAATTAAATATTATATGTGCGTCACTGTCTTCTTTTCTTACCTCAACTTTTTTAGTAGAAAATAGTTTCCCGTATAATTCAACAGCGTAATACTTAAGTTTGGATACAATAAAACAACTTGAAAACACTACCAATAAAAAACTTATAATTAATGCTAACCAAATGTTTAATTGTAATGAAAGTGAAGTATTCTGTAATAAAAAATAAAAAGGAAGTAGTAATATAATATAAAACATTAAAGCATAAAGGATAATTAGCCCCCATAATCGATAATGACTTCCACGCCCACTCATCAGAACACTTGCTTCTCCAACTTTATTTAACAAAGCGCGATGAGTGTATTTATCAGAATGAGCTTTGACATTATCATAAATAATTTCAAAAGAAACTGTAATGATAGAAATCAGTGGATAAATAATAAGGTAAACACCTACTGAAGGCGGCTCTCCCCATATACCACAGAGAAAAAAGTAGATCCCACCAATAATAGTAATATCAATAAAAGCACGCACAACAGCATTGGAGAAATCAGCCATTGTCAGACCTTGTTTGAGGTTTAATGCAACCATGACACTCCCCTTGTAAATCTGACTTACTATAAATAATTATCACTGATACTTTTTATCTTTCAAGTTAACTATTTATCGGCTATTTCTATTTTTTCCGCTCTAATTGTAACTTGAAATCTATTGAGTGTATTTATTATTTTCTGTGTTATAAATTTTATAATTCTTACCACTATAAATATATGCGACTGACATTTTCCGTAATAGCGTCTTTGTATACATCTAATTGACTATAGTTTCAATTTAAAAAAATTGGCTCAATTCAAGAAAAAAAGCCAATTAATCATTTAAAAACAAATAATTAATACAACTTTACCTATATTAAAAGATTAATTATTGAGTGGTATATAAAAAAAGTAATATACATCCTATGAATTTCAAATTGCAGTCAATAAAGCAGCAATTTGAAAGACAAAAGCATAAAAGGCTCTTCAGAATGAGGAGCCTGTAAACGTTATCTTTTCAATTACGGATCTCAGCTAACATCTTTTTTGTTGCGATCCAACCATAAAGAAAGCGCCTTCAAAGAGTCAGGTGTAAATTCATCGCAACGAGCAGTAATTTCTCCAGGTGACAGCCAGTAAACCGCGAAAACTTCTTCTTCCTGTAACGCGAATGGCCCGTGGCTGACACAACTGAATAACCCTCCCCATGTACGACAGATATCTTCCTCATAATAGAAAAGCCCATGCTCCGCAAAAGGAACTCCGGCAATTCCCAACTCTTCTTCGGCTTCACGGCGGGCAGATTCAAGCATACTTTCCCCCAGCATCACCACACCACCAGCAGTTGCATCCAATTTACCTGGGTAAAAATCTTTTGTTTCTGTGCGATGCTGAACCAGTATTTTCCCCATCCCATCATGTACAACAATGTAAGTTGCCCGATGCCTCAAGTTTTGGCTACGCATTTGCTGGCGAGTTGCCTGTGCGATGACTTCATTCTCTTCATTAACGATATCAACCCACTCAATATTTACTGATTTCTCTTGAGTCATCCTAGAACCTTTACGAAATAATCTATGAATCTAACTCTTGCTGTGTGGCGGCCTCTCTATACCCTTCGTCTTGATACAAGCACCTAACAATCCACTCACACAGCTATAGAGGATCGATGGCATTTTACAGACAAACAAAATCAATGCTAATGTAATAAATCTAACATTTATCCTAACATTATTATTACTAGAGGTTATATGATAGATCTATACTACGCTCCTACGCCTAACGGCTATAAAATTTCACTGTTCCTTGAAGAAACCGGTCTCCCTTATACCATTCATCCAATCAATATCGGTACTGATGAACAATTTACCCCGGAATTTTTAGCCATCTCACCCAATAACAAGATCCCCGCAATTGTCGATCATGAGCCTGCTGATGGAGGGGAACCCATATCTATCTTCGAATCAGGCGCTATCTTGCTCTATCTGGCAGGAAAAACCGGGAAATTTCTGAGCCAGAATGAACGGGAACGCATTCAACAGCAACAATGGCTATTCTGGCAAGTGGCGGGATTCGGCCCGATGCTTGGACAAAACCACCATTTCAATCGTTATGCCCCAGAAGTCGTACCCTATGCGATAAACCGCTATGTGACAGAAACTCAGCGTTTATACAAGGTACTGAATACCCAATTGGAAAAAACACCGTATCTTGGCGGCAATGAATACAGTATTGCTGATATTGCCACCTATCCGTGGGCGCTGTGTTATGAATATCAAAAAATTAATTTGCAGGATTACCCTGCTGTTGAAAAATGGCTCGAAAACATCAGTCAACGGCCAGCAACAAAGGCAGCATACAAATAATGATGGAAGCTCGTTTAGCAACGAAACTTTTCACTAAAACTTGATATTGATAACAGATAACAGCATATTTCGCTGCTGTATAAGCCATCCCTTGCTATAGTCAATCAATGATTATACCGATGGATTTCAAGTTGCAGCCAACAGAGCTGTAACTTGAAAGACGAGAGTATATCCACTTTTGGTTACAGGGGGTGGTTATGCATATTTTAGTTACGGGAGGAACCGGGCTGATAGGTCGCAAGCTAATCTATCAATTGCTTTCACTCTCCCACTCCATTACCATTTTGAGCCGTTCTCCACAAAAGGTTTACTCTTTATTCAGCGATAAGGTGGAATGCTGGACGACATTGAATGAACAGAGCAATCTGGACGATTTTGATGCAGTTATCAACCTTGCTGGTGAACCTATCGCTGATAAGCGCTGGACACCAGAACAAAAAAATAAACTTTGCCAAAGCCGTTGGCAATTAACTGAAAAACTAAGCGCTTTAATTAAGGCTGGTGAGTCCCCTCCTGCTGTTTTTATTTCCGGTTCAGCCGTTGGGTATTATGGTGATCAGGGGCAAGCCGTTATCTCAGAAAATGATCCTCCCCATGATGAATTCTCTCACCAGCTCTGTGAACGCTGGGAAAAGCTGGCATTACAAGCTAAAAGTGAAAAGACCCGTATATGCCTGTTACGGACAGGTATCGTTTTAGCCAGTAATGGGGGAGCACTGAAAAAAATGCTGCCTCTATTCCGTTTGGGACTTGGAGGAGCAATAGGAAGTGGCAAACAATATATACCGTGGATCCATATTGATGATATGGTCAACGGCATCTATTACTTGCTGGTTTCTCCAGAACTGGATGGCCCTTTCAATATAACTGCGCCCTATCCTGTTCATAATGATCAGTTCAGTGCGATATTGGCAAGAATCCTGCATCGCCCCGCTTTTATCCGTATACCTGCTTTTGTATTAAGAATCGCAATGGGAGAAGCAGCAGCACTGATTTTAGGGGGGCAACAAGCTGTACCCAAACGGTTAGAAGAAGCTGGATTCAGCTTCCGCTATTTTGAATTAGAAGAAGCCTTAAAGAGTTTATTAAAGGAAAATGCTAACCAGCATTAAATATCAGTGAGTTTCGTCCCCTGCCAACGATTGAATAAATCCTCTGGCAGTTCAATATCAAACTGATCAAGTACCCGGTTAACTGTCTGGTCAATGATATCCTGAATACACTCAGGGCGGTGATAAAACGCAGGAACTGGCGGCATTATCACTGCCCCTATTTCAGCAGCCTGAGTCATTAACCTTAAGTGCCCCAAATGCAATGGTGTTTCTCTGACTCCCAACACTAATTTGCGCCCTTCTTTCAAGACAACATCTGCGGCACGGGTGATTAGGCCATCCGTGTAACTATGCACAATACCCGACAATGTTTTAATAGAACAAGGTAAGATCACCATTCCTGCTGTCTTAAATGATCCTGAAGAGATAGAGGCAGCGATATCACGGTTATCGTGCACAACATCGGCAAGAGCCTGAACTTCCCGCAAGGTATAGTCAGTCTCCAATGCCAATGTCTGTCGGGCTGATTGGCTGATCACTAAATGTGTTTCAATATCTTCTACAGGCTGTAAGACTTGCAGTAATCGGATACCATAAATCGCACCACTTGCTCCTGTCAGCCCGACGATCAGTTTTTTCATGTGTCCTCTGAGATACTAGAAATAACTCAATGATAATAGGAATATAATTATCCTTCATTATATATTTCTAAACTCTCAATTTCGCTCTGCCCGCGTAATTTCATGGCATCATCCTTACGCAGATTTTCCAGATAATCGAGATAAATCTGGTCAATATCTTTTGTGACATAGATACCATCAAAAACTGAACCTTCAAATCTTTCAATATCCGGATTTTCTTCACGCACCGCAGCGATCAGATCAGTGAGATCTTGGTATATCAACGCATCAGCACCAATGAGCTGGCGAATTTCTTTGATTTCCCTGCCGTGAGCAATTAATTCATTAGCATTTGGCATGTCGATCCCATACACATTCGGGAAACGAACTTCAGGCGCTGCCGAAGCAAAATAGACTTTCTTAGCGCCAGCTTCACGCGCCAATTCCACAATTTGTTCTGAAGTCGTGCCACGTACAATGGAATCATCCACCAGCAGTACATTTTTACCCCGGAATTCCGCACGATTGGCATTCAGTTTACGCCGAACTGATTTCCGACGCTCCTGCTGACCGGGCATAATAAAAGTGCGTCCGACATAACGGTTTTTAACAAATCCCTGACGGTAAGGTTTATCCAGAATATGGGCAATCTCCAGTGCCACGTCACAAGACGTTTCAGGAACAGGGATCACAACATCTATCTGTAAGTCTTCCCATTCACGGGCAATTTTTTCACCCAGTTTCCTACCCATGCGCAACCGTGCATTATAGACAGAAATTTTGTCAATAAAGGAGTCAGGACGGGCAAGATAAACAAATTCGAACAGGCAAGGTGTTAATGAAGGATGATCTGCACACTGGCGAGTAAATAATTGCCCCTGCTCAGTGATATAAATTGCTTCGCCAGAAGCGACATCCCGCAGGAACTCAAACCCTAAGGTATCGAGTGCCACACTTTCTGATGCCACCATATATTCACTGCGCCCATCTGCCAGTGTACGTTTCCCCAATACCAAAGGCCGGATACCGTTCGGATCGCGGAAAGCCACCAGACCATGCCCAATAATCATAGCAACACAGGCATAAGCACCACGAATTTTTCGGTGCATTGCCGCTACTGCTGCGAAAATATTATCTGGCTCTAATGGGAAATGCGGGAATTTGGTTAATTCATTAGCAAAAACATTCAACAGGATTTCAGAATCAGAAGTGGTATTAACATGGCGGCGGGCATTTTCAAACAGGATTTTTTTCAATTCATGGGAGTTTGTCAGATTGCCATTGTGTGCCAATGTGATACCAAAAGGAGAATTCACATAGAAGGGCTGTGCTTCTGAAGCACTGGAACTACCCGCTGTTGGGTAACGGACATGCCCTATTCCGATTGTCCCCTGTAAACGTAACATGTGTCGTGTTTCAAACACATCTTTAACCAAACCATTGGCCTTACGTAAACGGAACTGATTGTTACCATCAATAGTCGCAATACCTGCTGCATCTTGTCCACGGTGCTGAAGCACCGTTAATGCATCATAAATCGACTGGTTAACCGATGTAAAACCAACGATACCAACAATACCGCACATGTAGTCTTTCCTCATCAGTCAGGCGGAGAGGATTATTTCTCCGGTAGGAAACTCGACGCATTTTGCAGGTAGTCAAAAAACCACCTGATAATTTGACTGAACTGCGGGATCAGTTGTGACTGTTGCCAGTCTGCACTTTTGGGAAGTGGTGTAAAAGAATCCGCAATAAATAGAATGGCAGAAACAATTAACACGCCACGCAATGCCCCAAAACAGATCCCCAGAACCCGATCTGTACCTGATAAGCCTGTTCGCTGAACAAGTGAACCAATGACATAGTTTACTACTGCGCCAACGATCAGTGTTGCAATGAATAAGATAGCAATCGCTACTCCATTACGCACCAACTCATCTTCAAGGCGAGTAAAATAAACCGCCAGATAAGTATAAAAGTGGCTTGCAACAAAGAAAGCACATCCCCAAGTAATCAGAGAAAGCGCTTCACGAACAAAACCGCGAATCAAGCTAACCAGTGCAGAGAAACCAATAATGGCAATAATTGTATAATCAATCCAGACCATATTTTAATCCAAAATAGGCTCCCGACACTCAGGTCGGGCGCATTCTAACAGAAAACGAAAACGTTTGCGTAGCAGATTTATCACTGTACCAAAAATAATTAAAGAACCTATCAACCTAACCTTTATCGACTCTATAATAAGGCTTTTGATCTTTCACGGGAGATTCCAGCTCCGCATGAAAGATCAATTTTTGTTATGGCTTGTAATTTTTGATTTGCCCCTGCAAACCCGTTGACTCTTTCAATTCAGGCAAAACAAATGCCAAAGCCTGCCTTGAGGCATTAGGCCCGACATAAATCCGGGTCAATTGCCCCTGTACCGGAGAAGAAGGGATAGTATAAACCTGATGTCCCGATAGACGCAGCCTGGTCACTATCTCATTTACCTTATCTGCATTTTTTAACGCACCAAGCTGGACAACATATGCTACTGCTTGTGGCGCCTGCTCTACAGGTTGAGGTTTCGCTTCTGGCCGACTTGCTGGACGGCTTTCAGACTTAATCTGTGGCCTGGCTTCTGGTTTAGTTTCCACTTTCTGCATAGAGGAAGATTCAGGTCTTGCCTGCTTGGGATCTTTAGTGATTGTAACAGGAGGAGGAACCCGCGGCGCAGATTCAGACGATGACGAATCAGACAGCATGTCTGTTCCTGACTGTTGTTCCTGAGTTTGTGTCTGCATCGCCTCAGCCGCGCCTTCTGGTGGTGTAGATGGCATACTTTGAGTCAGTGGCGGAATAGAATCAATATTCTCTTCATCACCAGGCTTAGGCACTAATGGAATAGAAGCGAATTTTTCTTCATTGTATTTCTTATCGCCGTCAAACAGCATCGGCAACACGATGACACTCAGTGCCACAAGAACGATGGTTCCGACTAAACGATTTTGAAACTTACTTGCCACGTCCCTTCACTCCTCCAATGATTCCATAACATGGGCGACAGTATGGAAAGAGCCACAAACCACAATGATATCTTGTTCTGATGTGTCTTCCATGGCCTGATGCCATGCCTGTTCCACTTCCGTGAATGTCCGGGATTCAGGGAGATGTTCAGCCAGCACCTCTGCTTCTGCACCTCGGAGTTCATGTAATGATGCACAATACCATTCGTCAATTTGCCGGGAAAGACAGGCAAGCGTCCCCGCAATGTCTTTGTCTTGCAGCATACCGACAACACCCCGTATTTTGCTGTCTGGTGAACGGGGCAATTCAGCCAGTTTTTGTACCAGATAACCAGCCGCATGAGGATTGTGTGCCACATCCAGAATAACCAGTGGGTTTTCTCTGATGATTTGGAAACGTCCCGCCAACTGAGCACATTTTAAACCTTCATGCAGTGCGCGTTCATCAATAGCCTGACTGATTTTATCATTCTGCTGCAACAAGCAGTGGATCACTCCCATTGCCGTTGCTGCATTAGCCAATGGCAGATTAGGAATAGGCAACGAGTTAAACTGCCGGGTCGCTGTTCGCCAGTGCCAGCCGCCTTCGTCTTGTAAAAAATCCCAATCGGCACCACGACAGAACAAATTCGCGCCCAGTTCATTGGCCACTTCCGCAATGGAGTGAGGCATATCAGGTTCACCGACGACAGCAAAGTGATCACGGCGGAAAATACCAGCTTTCTCTCGCCCGATATGTTCGCGATCTGCTCCGAGCCAGTCCGTATGATCCAGCGCAATACTGGTGATTGCCGCAACATCAGCATCCACAATATTAGTCGCATCCAAACGGCCGCCTAAGCCTACTTCGAGGATCACAACATCCAGATCAGCTTCTTTGAAAAGCTGCAATGCTGCTAATGTACCGTATTCAAAATAGGTTAAGGAAATATCACCACGCTGAGATTCAATATCCGCAAAGACACGGCAAAAATCCTGCTCTGTCGGTTCATTACCCTGAATACGTACCCGTTCGGTATAGCGCACCAAATGCGGTGAGCTATACACCCCCACTTTCAGACCAGCAGCCAGAAAAATGGATTCAAGAGTATGACAGGTTGTGCCTTTACCATTAGTGCCGGATACCGTAATGACTTTAGGGGCCGGATGTAATAGATCTAGCTGCCTGGCGAGTGTACCCACACGTTCAAGCCCCATATCGATAGCTTTCGAGTGCAGATTTTCAAGATAGGAAAGCCACGTCATCAGCGACGACATGGCTTGAGGAGTTTGTAAGGTATCAGACATCTTCTTTATTAGGATTGATGTTTGTGTCAACTTCAACGTCAGCAGGTTCGGCAACAATTTCTGTCACCTCTGTCTTCGTACCGGGTTGTGGCTGATGCGTTAGCATGGCAAGCAGGCTGGCGATTTTTTCCCTTATTTCCGGGCGACGCACAATCATATCAATTGTTCCTTTTTCCAGCAGGAATTCACTACGCTGGAAACCTGCCGGCAATTTTTCACGGACAGTTTGTTCAATAACCCGTGGGCCTGCAAAACCAATCAGTGCTTTAGGCTCTGCAATATTGATATCACCCAGCATCCCCATACTGGCGGTCACACCACCCATTGTTGGGTTAGTCAGAACACAGATATAAGGCAAACCCCGATCCTGCATTTTCGCCAACGCAGCACTGGTTTTTGCCATCTGCATCAGCGACATCAGCGCTTCCTGCATACGTGCCCCACCACTGGAAGCAAAGCAGACGAATGGGCAGTTATCTTCCAGAGCCTGTTCAACAGCGCGAACAAAACGTGCTCCTACAACCGAGCCCATTGAGCCACCCATGAAGTTAAACTCAAATGCACCAGCCACTACTGGCATATCGTGTAATGTACCTTTCATCACGATCAGGGCATCTTTTTCCTGGGTTTGCTTCTGAGCCGCAGCCAAACGATCTTTATATTTTTTAATGTCGCGGAATTTCAGGATATCTTTAGGCTCCAGTTCACTGCCTAACTCTGTCGTGCTTTCTTCATCCAGAAATGCCTGCAAACGCTGACGGGCAGAAATTCGCATATGATGGTCACATTTCGGACACACTTCGAGATTACGCTCTAACTCAGCGCGGTAAAGTACCTGACTGCAACTGTCGCATTTTGTCCAAACTCCTTCAGGAATACTTGCCTTGCGAGTTTGCATTATTTTGCTTTTATTTAGAATCTTTTCAATCCAGCTCATTAATGAACCTTTCCGTCTGATTCTGGCACATACTTTTAACAATGTATGCTTGGTATACTTGGGTATGTGCCAGCTTTATGTTTTACGTGCCATTAAACCACAATGCTATAACAGTGTGGACAAAAAACTACTCAAACCTGTTTGATGATTATCTAATTATTATCTACCGCTTTTTTAGATGCGGCACGGCGATGACGCCAAATTTCAATAACCCCAGGCAAAATAGAAATAAAGATAATTGCAACAATCAATAGTTTCAGATTATTCTGAACAATCGGCATATCACCGAATAAATAACCAGCATAAGTGAACAATAATACCCATACAAACGCGCCAATGACATTATAAGCAGCAAAATGGCGATAAGACATTTTTCCCATCCCGGCAACAAATGGCGCAAATGTTCGGATTATTGGCACAAATCGCGCCAGAATTATCGCTTTTCCACCATGTTTTTCATAAAACTGATGAGTTTTATCCAGATAGCTACGGCGAAAAATCTTAGAATCCGGGTTATTAAACAATTTCTCACCGAAAATACGTCCAATGGTATAGTTTATGGCATCACCAATAATGGCCGCAATGATGATCAACGCCACCATAATATTCACGTTAAGATTGTTAGAATCTAATGCCGATAGTGCTCCCGCTACAAATAGCAGAGAATCTCCCGGCAAGAATGGTGTCACCACCAGCCCCGTCTCGCAAAATACGATTAAAAATAAGATGCCGTATACCCAATAACCATAATCAGCAACCAATTCGGCCAAGTGAGCATCAATATGTAAAATAAAATCGACAATGAACTTCGCGAAATCAATAAAATGAGTAAACAACTCCATAATATTCCTCGTTATGCCTAAACATCCCTGTCATCATTCGAAAGTATCAGATTAATTTATCGGCCAAAAATAAGGGCCCCATAACAGGCTCAGGCAAGCCAAAATGGACAGGATAATCCACTGCGACTAAATATAACCCTTCAGCTTTAGCTGTTGCGGCTGCTTTTGTCCGATCTTTCAGTGCCAGTAATTCAGCCATCCATTGGATGCCCTGATTACCACAACCAATTTCCAACAAACTACCAACAATATTGCGCACCATATGATGAACAAAAGCATTGGCCTGGATATCCACAACAACATAATACCCATAACGACTGACATTAATATGCATCAGATTACGCCACGGCGAATTAGACTGACACTGTACTGCCCTGAAAGAAGTGAAGTCATTCTCTCCCAGCAGACATTGTGCCGCTTCATGCATTCTTTTCTCATCCAGCGGGTAGTGAAAATGCGTGACACCTTTCGCCAGTACCGCAGGGCGGTAACGATGGTTGAAAATAACATACCGATACCGACGCGCTGTTGCACTGAAACGAGCATGAAATTCATCATCTACCGTTTTTACCCAACGTACTGCAATATCCGGCGGTAAATGAGTATTAACGCCCATTGTCCATGCTGCATCTTTACGTTGTGCTGACGTTTCAAAATGCACTACCTGCCCGGTTGCGTGAACACCTGCATCCGTTCTGCCCGCACAGAAAACAGAAATAGGCTCATCTGCCACTTTTGACAGTGCTTTTTCCAAATATTCCTGTACACTTCTGACTTCTTGCTGGCGCTGCCAACCATAATAGCGGCTGCCGTCGTATTCAATCCCCAGTGCAATTTTCACTTTTTTTGCTTCTGGCACAGACTGATTCAGTTCTGTATCAGACATCAGTAAAATTGCTCCTGTATCAGTTTTTCTGCGATTTCAACCGCCATCAGAGCGCCGCCAAAGCGGATATTATCGGCAACAGACCAAAACTGTAACATCTCCGGCATTCCGTAATCATTACGCAAACAACCGATACTCAACCCATCAGCACCTGATGCATCTGTAACCTGAGTCGGATAATCGCCCTCTTCCGAGAGCTGAATTTCTTCAAGACGTTCAAATTCTCCACGCGCTTCTTCTACACCAACCGGACGCAATGTTTCCAGACTAACCATCTGGGCAATACCGTAAAACACGGAAGATTGAACACAACTCACTGAAATAGGCAAACCTTCATCCTGCAATATCCTACGCACTTGATCGACGATACGATGCTCTTCGCGTACCGTACCTTCAGCATCAGGCAATAGCGGTAGCAAGTTAAACGCCAGTTGTTTACTAAAACGTCCTTCATCGGGCAGAATACCATTCAATAAACGGGCACTTTGCCCTGCCAACTCTTCAATAGCAGCTTTACCATGTACGGAAACAGGCAATATATTGGTCAGCTGTAAACGTGCAATGCCCGCAGCATCAATTAACGGTTTGATAGCTGTTAGCACCTGACTTGTAGCACTATCAGCAACCGCAATAATGTTACGGTTACGATATTCAGCTAAAGCATACGGGTTCACTGTCGGAACAACCAATGGGATATCCGGCTCTGTTGCAAACAACCCACTGCTGTCAATAACCAGACAACCCGCTTCTGTTGCTTTTGTAATATATTGTGCTGTCACTTCCATAGCCACAGCAAAAAATGCGAGCTGTACCTGTGACCAGTCAAATTCTGCGGCATTGTGAACAGTGATATTTTTGCCGCTAACACGCTGGATTTTCCCGACACTTTGCTCACTGGCTAGAAGATGCAGTTCACCAACCGGAAACTGGCGTTCCTGCAATAACGCCAATATCGCTTCACCCACTGCGCCCGTTGCACCCAAGAGCGCAATACTCCAACCTTCTGACATGTTGGTTTTCTCCACTTCTTTTTTATTCCACTGCTTTTTTATTTTGGTAACAGGCAAAAACCTCTGCCTGCGTTAAATCTCTTTTGCATTAAATCAATTTAGCGTTAAACCCAATTACGGATAGTAATTGAGCACTGCTTTCTGAATCACAATGCACTGTCAGGGAAGACCACTCCCGACGTTCCGGATAATTTTTCCGCAACTGGTCAAAAGCACCATCCTGTCCGGCTACCTGACGTAATGGTGTATCATCACGGCGCACATCATACACTAAATGCATCAAGCGCTTCAGGATGCTTTGTGTCACTTCGCCATGAACTGTGATATGGCTGAAATCAGACTCAGGCAACAGCTCAGACAATTCTGTCTTCTGGAATTTCCCCAGGAATTCACAATACGCCTCAAAAACCTGAGTTGTGCCACGAGCCTTACCTTCCAGAGTATATCCCGCAATATGCGGTGTACCGATATCAACCAAGTTAAGCAAAGGTAATGAAAGGTTAGGCTCTGGCTCCCAGACATCAAGTACGACACGTAATTTTTTTCCGTTTTGCAGTGCTGATAACAGTGCTTGGTTATCAACCACTTCGCCACGGCTGGCATTAATTAAGATTCGGTTATCCGGCAGAGCAGAAAACAATTCTGCATCTGCTAAATGGTAAGTTTGATAAGGGCCTGATGTGTTAAGCGGCGTATGGAACGTCAGAATATCTGCTTCCCTGACCAGCTTTTCCAAAGGCCAGAATTTGCCTTCATCTCCCCGATCGGCACGAGGTGGATCACACAGCAAGGTTTTCACGCCCAAAGCAGCCAGTCGGTCAGCCAGACGTCCTCCGACATTACCAACACCAACAATGCCGACAATCTTATCTTTCAGTTGAAACTGATCCTGCTCAGCCAATACCATCAGTGCAGAAAAGACATATTCAACCACAGCAATTGCATTACATCCGGGAGCAGCGGAGAAACCAATACCTGCCTGCTTTAACCATTGCTGATCAACATGATCCATTCCGGCAGTAGCAGTACCGATAAATTTCACCGGACTACCTTTTAGCAAGGATTCATTAACTTTAGTGACAGAGCGAACCATAAAGGCATCTGCACGTTCCAGAATCCCCTTAGGCACAGGGCGGCCCGGAATTGCCTGAACTTCCCCTAATTGCTTAAAGAGCTGTTCAGCGTAAGGCATATTTTCATCGACCAAAATTTTCACTTTTCTCATCCAACGGCTTAAATGGGCGTGATCCGCTATTCTGCCATTTAATCGGCATAATACCTAATCCCCCTTTATCTTTCGAGTTGCCTCTTTGCCAGAAGTCACTCGAAATCTATTGGTACAAGATCTATTTCAAATAACAGAGGGGATTTGTAACTTGTCTTGATGGCTACATCAATTGGCAGATTATAAATATATACAATAAATCGGTCATTGTTACACTAAGTGCACGATATTCTGATATACGCGATTTAACTCAATGAAGAATTTATTGTTTCCCCTTATTGCTGTACTAATTTGGTCAATTAACGCTGTGGTCAGTAAAGCCGCCGCCACTTCAATTGAACCTGCTGCTATCGCTTTCTATCGCTGGTTCATCGCTTTTTTGGCTTTAACTCCTTTTATCTTATTACCCGCACTGAAACAGTGGAAAATGCTTACCCGATATTGGTGGAAGTTATTGATCCTCGGCTCCCTCGGTATGGTTCTTAATCAAAGTCTGGTTTACTACGCTGCCCATACTGTCAGTGCAACACTGATAGGGATCTTTACTTCGTTGATCCCATTGCTGACTGTCATACTCAGTATTTTTGTCCTGCTAGTTGCCCCGACAGTTGGAATTATGCTCGGCACAGTTTTTTCTCTGTTTGGCCTTATATGGTTAGTTGGCAAAGGAGAACCTGCTTCCCTGTTACAACACGGATTAGGGTCAGGATACATGATGATGTTTATTGCATCAGCAGCCTACGCTCTGTACGGCGTTCTGACCAAACGCTGGGCAATTCCATTACCCAACTGGCAATCACTCTATGTACAGATCGGCTTCGGGGTATTATTACTTTTGCCTAACTTCATGATGACAGAAGATATCCGGTTAACCAGCAATAATATTTCTCTTGTGCTATTTGCAGGTATTCCGGCTTCAATTATTGCTCCTTATCTGTGGATACAAGGGGTTATTCGCCTTGGCGCTAATATGACCTCAATCTTTATGAACCTGGCTCCGGTTTTCACCGCAATTATTGCCATCGCGGTACTCCATGAGAAAATGTATAGCTATCATCTGATTGGTGGGGGTATTGTGCTGGCTGGCGTAATTCTTGCTCAACAATTACGTATCCCAATCACTCGTCAGAAAACTTAAGTAACACTTTATCAACAATACTTTTACCAATTATCGCCCAATGCTTCACTGGGCGATAATTGTAAATAGTTATCATGATAAAATAGCTTATGACTTTATCATTTATATAATAGGGTCATAAAAGTTAATCGGAAAACAATACCAAAGAAAACAAAGCTAAAGAAAAAAATCAACCAGATATTGAATATCCAAATTAATTTTATACAAGAATCACTTGTTAACTGACTATTTTATTTTTACTTGATTATTTACTCTAAAATATCCTCCGAATTGGGTATATTTTCCGCGTTCTGCATTACGGGGATCTTTTATAATTTCATTCTTATTATCCGTTTTTCTGACTGACATTCTCCCTGGTTTATGAGCCCACATATGGGAACGTTCGTGCTTATTATTTAAAACCAATCTATACCAATGGTAGTCCCAGTCATCCGCATAATCGTCAGTAGTAAAAAGTGCTACAACATGGTTCGGGTAGTCTCTTTCATTTCGATAATCATCCAACATAACTAATCCATCTGAAATTGCGCCATCTATAACAACTTTCATAGTACGTTCTTGTCGGAGTTTCTCGGTATTCCCTCCCGGTTGAGAATAGCTCCCACCTGCATAATTACAGGCGTAAGAATAACAGTTATGTAACTTCTGCTTTTCAGGTGTAGTCCAGAAATTTGTATTGAACAAGCCCGCTTGTACAGCAATCAACTTACCCGTTTTCGGACTCACAATATTTACTGTATAGAGTTCATCACTATTTGCATCGTGTAAAGTATATCTTTTTTCATTATGCAGATCTTCATCTGGATCGCCTCCCTCAGAACAATCGGAAGTATCTTGCTGAAGGTTAATTATATCCTGAAATATTGCGGCTTTAAGGTTACTGTTTTGCTTAGAGGACTCCATTAAAGCGAAGCCAAGATATCTACTTTGATAAAGATCAAAGGCTCTTCCATCACATACATAAAAAGAATTAGTCAACCCATAACTATGTGCTATTGTCTGTTCAGTGCCATCAATTTCGACTAAAAAACCAGAGAATCCAAGTTTTCCACAAGTTTCTCCAAAGTTAATTCCCTTAATATTATCCCTGAATAGCCCTAGTAACCATCTTGAGTTCATTTCATAATCAAGATCATAGTAATACCAGTAATAATCTTCCAGTCCAGAAAAAGTCAGTAATGTTACTTTAATCATTCTAGGCCCCATATATAATTTTAGTATGAATGTTATTACCCTCAATGAATACAACGAATTACAAAAACATTTATAATCCATAAATTTATTTTTATTAATATCAAAATTATTTAGATAAATATCTAAAACAAACATATTCCTATTAATTTTTTAAAAATTATTTTATATTCTGAAAATACTACAAGTATGCAAAGTCACTTTCAGTAATCATATTACATAACTTCAAAAAACCTTGAGGCATTTAAAAAATCAACATCTTTCAAATTAAGTGATTAATGTCACATCCAGACACTTTTTTCTGTTAATAGAATATTTCGGTTCTATAAATAATAATGTACCGGGAATTTATAAAATTGTTTCCATCACTGGTGCTATGTAAGGAATAAAAAATGAAGATACTCAAAACATTATTAACTACTATCGGCTTATTTTTCTGTACCAATACCTTTGCTATTGATGCCCCTGACAGAACTGAATGTATTGCCCCTGCTAAACCCGGTGGTGGCTTCGATTTAACCTGCAAGTTAGTGCAAGTCTCATTGCTGGATACCAAAGCTATTGATTCGCCTATGCGGGTAACATTTATGCCCGGAGGTGTTGGAGCCGTTGCCTATAATGCTATTGTTGCCCAACGGCCTGCCGAACCCGGCACTATTGTCGCCTTTTCTGGTGGCTCTCTGTTAAATCTTGCTCAAGGAAAATTCGGACGCTATAACGTGAATGATGTGCGCTGGCTGGCCAGTGTTGGTACTGATTATGGTATAATTGCTGTTCACAAAGACTCTCATTACAAGACTTTAAAAGATCTCATTGATACATTCCAGGAAGATCCTGCCAGCATCGTATTTGGTGCCGGAGCTTCCATTGGTGGTCAGGATTGGATGAAAACGGCCTTACTGGCGAAACAAGTTGATGTTGATCCGCGCAAAATGCGCTACGTCGCCTTTGAAGGTGGTGGTGAAGCAATCACAGCGCTGCTGGGTAAGCATATTCAGGTTTTCTCTGGGGATATCAGTGAAACCTTACCTTATCTGACGAGTGATAAGCTGCGTGTTCTTGCTGTCTATGCCGATAAAAGGCTTGATGGTGCTTTGGCAAATATCCCAACAGCCAAAGAGCAAGGCTACAACATCGTATGGCCAGTTATTCGTGGTTTTTACATGGGTCCCAAAGTTTCTGATGAACAATATCAATGGTGGGTAGACACATTCAACAAACTACAACAAACAGATGAATTTAAAAAACAACGCGAACTACGTGGTCTTTTCGAATTCAATATGACAGGTAAAGAGTTGGATGACTATGTGCAAAAACAGGTTACTCAATACCATGAGATGGCAAAATCCTTTGGTTTAGCAAAATAACGGGAATAGCATCATGAGCGATCGTATCTTTGCTGCTATCTGGTTAGCTCTGTGTGGAATAGGATTAGTCATTGGCTGGGGTATTCATAGTGAATACAGCTATGAGCCTCTGGGGCCGCGACCATTCCCGATTGCCATTATCTCATTAATGGCGCTATGTGCTCTGTTACTGCTATTCAAGAAAACTGAGAAGACTCATTGGCCTACACCACAAGTGCTGCGCCGTTTATTGTTGCTAATTGTTTCACTGGTCTTTTATGCAGGAACATTTGAGTGGTTAGGCTTTCCTTTGGCGACGACATTATTGACCATCAGCATCGCATTGCTGTTTAATGCCTCACTCCTCGCCGCAATGATTTCTGGTGTGAGCTTAGGTATATCACTCTTTTTTGTATTTGATCGCCTGTTAGATGTCACGCTACCCATTGGTAGTCTGTTCAGGTAAGGAGAATAAAATGGATACTTGGATATACCTGACACAAGGTTTTGAAGTTGCATTAATCCCTAAGAATCTGATTATCGCATTAATAGGCTGCTTTATTGGTACTGTTGTTGGTTTACTCCCCGGTCTAGGCCCAATAAATGGTGTTGCCATTTTATTGCCGTTAGCTTTTGCCTTGAAATTACCCGCAGAATCCGCCTTAATTTTATTGGCAACGGTTTATATTGGTTGTGAATATGGAGGTCGGATATCTTCAATTCTGCTGAATGTTCCGGGAGATGCCGCCGCGATTATGACCGCTCTTGATGGATACCCTATGGCAAAACAGGGGCAAGCTGGTGTTGCATTGTCTATCTCAGCAATCAGCTCATTTTGTGGTTCACTCTTAGCCATTGTTGGTATCATTTTGTTTGCTCCTCTTCTGGCCAAATGGTCTTTGGCGTTCGGGCCTGCTGAATATTTTGCTCTGATGGTGTTTGCGATTGCCTGTCTTGGCAGCATGATGAGCCAGAACCCTGTCAAATCTCTACTGGCTGCTTTGATTGGGTTAGGATTAGCGACAGTAGGAGTCGATGCTAATACTGGGGTTTATCGCTTCACGTTTGATAGTGTCCACCTTTCTGATGGCATTCAGTTTATTGTCGTTGTAATCGGTCTGTTCTCTGTCAGCGAAATTCTGCTGATGCTTGAGAGCACCTCCACTGGACAAAAAGTAATAAGTAAAACCGGACGATTACTATTTAACAAAAAAGAGGCCCAAACCTGTACCGGACCAATATTACGCTCCTCAGTCATTGGTTTCTTTGTTGGTATCTTACCCGGTGCCGGAGCAACAATTGCCAGCGCAATCACATACATGACAGAAAAACGGCTTAGTGGAAACAGCGATTCATTTGGTAAAGGCGATATCCGTGGTGTGGCCGCACCTGAAGCAGCCAATAATGCATCAGCATGTGGTTCATTCATTCCTATGCTTACTCTGGGTGTCCCCGGTTCAGGTACTACAGCCGTAATGATAGGTGCACTGACGCTCTACAACATCACACCGGGGCCTGCTATGTTTACAGAGCAACCGGATATAGTCTGGGGATTGATTGCTGCCCTACTTATCGCCAATATTCTTTTACTTATCATGAACATTCCGATGATTGGGCTGTTTACCCGTATGTTGAGTATCCCCCTGTGGTTCCTAGTGCCAGCCATAGCCACCATTTCAGCAGTCGGAGTTTATGCCATACACAGTACAACATTCGATCTGATGTTGATGGTCGGTCTGGGGGTGTTCGGTTATATTCTTAGGAAAATGAACTTTCCAATGTCGCCGCTCATTTTAGGGTTTGTATTAGGTGAAATGCTGGAGCAGAACTTAAGACGGGCACTTTCAATCAGTAACGGTCATTTTGAAATTTTGTGGGGCAGTACCATTGCTCAATCTTTGTTGGTTTTAGCTGCGCTGGTTATTATCGTCCCACCTATCTTGCGGGTAGTTCATAAAAAACGTAAGAAAAATGAGAAGATTTATAGCCAATCCACGTAGTTGGTAAATTGGCTTTTATGTAGGTCGGTAAAACTTTTCAGTTTTGGAAAATCAGTTCAGATACTTGCGCATTACCAGAGAGGCATTTGTACCGCCGAACCCGAAGCTATTAGACATAACCGTCTTTAGCTCGCGTTCGGTAGGTTCAGTAATAATATCCATACCAAGGGCTTTTTCATCCAGCTCTTCAATATTAATACTTGGTGCAATAATTCCATGCTCTAACATTAATAAACTGTAAATCGCTTCCTGGGCACCGGCAGCCCCCAAAGAATGCCCGGTCATCGCCTTAGTTGCTGAAATAGCTGGTGTCTTGTCACCAAATACTTCTCTAATCGCTTCCAGCTCTTTCAAATCGCCAACAGGTGTTGATGTGCCATGAGTGTTAATATAATCCACCTCACCTTCAATACCATCCAGAGCCATTTTCATACAACGCACAGCCCCTTCACCTGAAGGTGCAACCATGTCCAAACCATCTGAATTCGCTCCGTAGCCAATAACCTCAGCATATATATGTGCACCACGAGCCAATGCGTGTTCTAATTCTTCAACAACGACAATACCGCCACCGCCAGCAATAACAAAGCCGTCACGGTTTTGATCATAAGTACGGGAAGCACAGTCTGGTGTTTCATTATATTTGGTAGAGAGTGCTCCCATTGCATCAAATTCACAGGCTATTTCCCAGCTCAGTTCTTCACCACCACCGGCAAAAATAACGTCCTGTTTACCAAGCTGGATTAATTCAACGGCATGACCAATGCAGTGTGCAGAAGTCGAACAAGCAGAACTGATAGAGTAACTTACGCCTTTAATTTTGAACGGTGTTGCCAGGCAGGCGGAAACGCCGGAGGCCATTGTCCGTGTCACCATATAAGGCCCAACTCCTCGTAAACCGCGGGCACGCATACCATCCGCACAGACAACCTGATTATGTGGAGAACCACCACCAGAGCCGACAACCAGCCCTGTACGTAAATTAGAAACCTGCTCATCGGAAAGACCAGAATCTTTGATTGCCTCATCCATCGCCAGATAAGCATAAACAGAAGCATCGCTCATAAAACGCTGTGTTTTACGGTCAATCAAACCCGTTGTATCCAGTTTGACATTCCCCCATACGTGACTGCGAAGCCCCATTTCTTTGAATTCTTCGGAAAAAGTTATCCCGGAACGGCCTTCTTTCAGAGATTTCAGCACCTCTTCCTGGTTATTACCAATACTAGATACAATGCCCAAACCAGTGATTACTGCTCGTTTCATTAATTACCTCACCAATATGTTTACCTACGGGATTTCCTTCTCGCACTTTAGCGTACACTTGTACGCTGAACAAGTCCGATCAGGATAAAAATCATGAACAATTGATCATAACCCAGACTTTAAGATTGCTCATAAGTGGTGTAACAGCATCAAGACCGTTAAAATCCTCTATTATTCTCAACAATACAGGCTTTATTTTGAACAACAGTATTGTGCAAAACAGTGCTATCAGTAGCGCAACCCTAAGCTGGAATGAACAGGGCACACCTATTTCTAAGCAATTTGATGATGTTTATTTCTCAAATCAAGATGGGTTAGAAGAAACCATATATGTATTTTTAAAAGGCAATCATTTTCCCCAACGTTTTAGCACACATTGCCGTTCTGATTGCGTCATTGCCGAAACCGGATTCGGTACTGGGCTAAATTTCCTTGCACTCTGGCAGTCTTTTTCAGAGTTCAAACAGCAACACCCAGACGCTACGCTAAAAAGGCTGCACTATATTAGTTTTGAAAAATATCCATTAAAAATCGCTGACCTAAAAAGTGCACATCAACGCTGGCCAGAGCTTCAGAAGTTTTCTGAAGAATTATGTCAGCAGTGGCCTTTACCACTCGCAGGTTGTCAGCGGTTAATTCTGGATAATGGCGCTATTACTCTGGATCTCTGGTTTGGAGACGTAAATGAACTATTGCCCAAAGTAAATTCCAACCTGACAGGTAAAGTTGATGCGTGGTTTTTAGATGGTTTTGCTCCCGCCAAAAACCCACAAATGTGGAGCGAACAGCTGTTCACTGCAATGGCAAAATTTTCTCGTCCAGAAGGAACATTTGCGACATTCACATCAGCAGGTTTAGTACGCCGTGGACTACAAACAGCAGGCTTCACTGTCACAAAAGTTAAGGGATTTGGGCATAAGAGAGAGATGCTGACAGGCATTTTACCTCCCTCAGTTCACAACTCCAAAACTGATATGCCCTGGTTTGCCCGCCCTGGCACAAATCATACTGATGATATCGCAATCATTGGCGGAGGTATTGCCAGTGCATTCACTGCTCTTGCTTTACTGCGACGTGGTGCAAAAGTCACGCTATATTGTCAGGATACACAGCCAGCACAAGGTGCATCAGGTAACCAACAAGGCGCGCTTTATCCTTTACTGACTGGTCGTCATGATCCATTAGAGCGTTTCTTTACCTCTGCATTCACCTTTGCCCGTCGTCAATACGATGAACTGATTAATGAAAATGTGTTATTTGAGCATCAATGGTGTGGTGTTAGCCAATTAGCTTACGATGAAAAAAGTAGCAAGAAAATCGACAATATGCTGCACACAACATGGCCGGAAGATATTGCTACTGGGATGGATCGCCAACAGTTGAGTCAAATCAGCGGACTAGATGTCAACTATCATGGTATCCATTATCCACAGGGAGGATGGTTATACCCAGCTCAATTGACTCAAGAAGTTATCAAACTTGCACAACAGCGTGGTATGAGTACATATCTCAACCACGAAATAATACGACTGGTTCAATATGAAAATGGTTGGCAACTACACATTAAACATCAGGGACAAATACAACTTAAAAACCACAAAGTGGTTATCATTGCCAATGGGCATTGCCTGGCTCAATTTGAACAGACCGAAAAATTACCTGTTACCGCAGTCCGTGGTCAAGTCAGCCATATCCCAACAACTGACCTACTTAGCCAGCTAAAAAGTGTGCTGTGTTACGATGGTTATATGACTCCCGTTAACCCCAAAAATCAGTATCACTGTATTGGGGCGAGTTATCAGCGCGATCAATTAGATACTCAGTATTCTTCTGCCGAACAGCAGGAGAATCGTGACCGTCTCCTGAAGTGTTTCCCTGATGTTGATTGGGTAAAACAAGTTGACATTTCAGAGGATAAATCCCGTCAGGGGATACGATGTGTAATTCGGGATCATATGCCAATGGTCGGCAATGTACCTGTTCTCAGTGAAATTATGGCAAAGTATGCCGATTTACCTCAACAGATACAATCCAGGGAGAAAATAGACGAATCACCTCGTTACCCTGATTTATTTGTTATTGGTGCATTAGGTTCACGTGGTTTGTGCTCTGCTCCTTTAAGTGCTGAATTACTTGCAGGGCAAGTATTTAATGAAGCCTTACCATTTGATGATGAAACATTAGCAGCCTTGCATCCGAATCGTTTCTGGGTCAGAAAGCTGTTACGCGGTAAAAAAGTGAAAGCAGAAAAACCTTAATTTTTGACATCCTCACCGCCCTAAAGAGGATGTCGCAAAGACTGAAGTTTTACTACGCACGCATAAACCCCAATTTGCATCAGGCATAACAAAATTATGCCTGATGCTACTGAACCCACATTAATTAAAACGATTAAAATTCAATTGTAGCTTTCTCATGTAATCACTGAGCGTTTCATTGCACAACGCTGAACTGCCGAAAACCCATATTTAATTTCATCTTGTAAAATCTGTTCCAATACTTCACTCATCTGCTGAGGTTCTAAAATGGAAAATCCCAGTCGTTGATAAAAGGGAGCATTCCAACTGACATGACGGAAAGTCGTCAAGGTTACAGCCTGTAGTTTACGTTGTTTAGCAACCTGAATAACTGTTTCTATTAATGCTTTACCTATTCCCCTTCTCTGCCAATCTCCATGCACAGACAGTTCAAAGATATGCAGTCCATCACCCAAAGGTTTAGCCAGAATAAAGCCTATCGGATGCTCCTTATCTCTCAAAGCTACCCAGCTATTATCCTGAGCAATATATTCCAAATGTTGTTGTTCCATTTGTACATGACCATCAGCAATCCAGGCCAAATCAGGTATAAAACGAAACAACTGCGCAGCAGAATATTCAATTGCAGGTAATTGACTTATATCTGATGTTTGTGTACGACAAATAGTAAACATGACTTACCCTGACAACTTATTTATTTTATAGTCATATTAATAACATTGAAATAAATATTACACTAATAAATAAGAATTAAAAACATGTCAGTTCATTGACTCACAAAGCTATTCAAAGCATAAATTTCATTGCTGCGATAATAATACCAGAAAAACCAAACATCACTGTTACCATCCACTTAGTTTGAGCTGTTATTTTATCTGATACTTCCTTATATACAGATGACATTTCTTTATTTACAGATGTTATTTCATTATGAATCAGTGCCTTTACTGATTCAATATCAGCTTTTGTCGCATAGTTGGATTTTATAACTTCCAGATCTATTTTTAATTGTGAGACATCTGTTTTTAACAGTGAGACATCTTCTTTTAACTGTGAAACATCTGTTTTTAACAATGAAACATCTATCTTTAACTGAGAAACATCTATTTCCAGGTTTTCAAATCTTTTTTCCAATTGTGGGTTCATATTTTGTCTTCCCCTCCGTCTTGACGCACTAAAACTTATCGATTCAGGTAACAAAAACATCTTATCATCAGTATAAAATCCATATCCACTTCGCACAGAGCAACTTCCCAATCCCATAGTGTTATCTCCTGAAATATCCTTTTCAATTCTGAACTTTCACAGATAATTCATCCTATTTATTATGAATTACGTGCTCTATTTTTTATTTAATCGCATTTCTAAAATTAAATTTCCTCTCCAATTACTCTGGTAGAGTACCCATATCTTCCCTTTATTGAGGCAATCCAGAAATTATTGGATATACAACTAAAAAAACACCTAATTATTTACTAAACTGTAACCTAAACTTTACCATCATTAATTTTTTTAATCATCACGCGTTCTACTAATAACATAATTATTTTAATCTCCTCAAAAAGAACGGCGTCACACAAAATATGATTTAAAAACCCTCTAAGTAATTCTGCTAACCACATTATCTTAATCTATATACACTATAAAATGATCAATAAAGATTTACACTTTTCAGTTTATTATAGTTATTGCGAGCTATTGCGAATTTTTATGTAACCGAACATTGAGGTTTACTTTACCTGAACAAAAAATAAGGGCTGAAAAACAGCCCCAAGAAATAATTTCAGCATCAATAAATCACGCTTTCACACTGTCCAGAAGTTTTGCCAATAGCTTTTGCCAGGTCGTCAAAACTAAAACTTGATCCGGTGGCGTCAATTCTCCCGCCTTAATCGCTTTATGGACACTTTCTTCTACACGCAGGTGAAGCTGTTCAATAGTATTAGTGCCTTCTTGTTCCAATTCGGCAACAGCCAGCGTCAGATGCCCGCGGAGGTATCCACCAGCAAATAATTCGTCATCACTGGCATGTTCAACCATATCATCTATATATGCCAGAATGCGTGTTTCAAACTCTGCGAGCATTGTTTTTCCTCAAAAAATCAATATTAGTCAGCAAAAGGATCTTCCGGGTAAGGGAAATGTACTGCTTTTAGTGGAGGCGTATTGTAAAACGATTGCAGTGCATGAAGAAAGCGTGCTGCACGGATGGGTATTCCGTTTTCAAGATATGTCATGGCTTGCGCATGAACTTTCCGCTGAAAAGCAAAACGATCCGGCTCAAAATCGCCATCCAAATTATCGCAACTAATGTTGAAAGGAAAACCAGCAGCTACACAAAATAACCATTCTAATGCTTGTGGTTTAACTTCGACTTTCTCAAATTCCGCTTGAGTCTGAGCATCACGACCGTCAGGGCAATACCAGTAACCAAAATCAACCAATTTGCGACGTTCTTTACCCGCAATACACCAATGCGAAATTTCGTGCAATCCACTGGCGTAATAACCATGGGCAAACACAACCCGATTATAAACTACCTCTTCATCTGCGGGCAGATAAACCGGCTCATTATCACCTTTTATCAAACGGGTGTTATAATCATCGCTAAAGCAATTATCAAAAATTTCAATCAGTTGTTGATAGTGATGTCCAGCCATGTATTAATACAATATCCTAAAATTAATATCCTAAAATCAAAAATAAAATGCCAGCCAGGAACGGATGGTGTCGCCATGTTGATCATGGAGGAGTTTGATACTCATTAGAAAAGAGATAGTCACCAGCATTGGACGGATCAACTTTTGCCCTCTGCTCAATACCAAACCAGCGCCTAAACGAGCACCAATCATCTGACCAGCCAGCATGACAAAACCCAACAGCCATAGAACCTGCCCGCCAAGAATAAAGAAACCTAATGCACCGAGATTGGCTGCGCAGTTTAACACTTTTGCATGTGCTGTTGCCTTCGCCAGATTGTAACCACAGAGCGTTACGTAAGAGAGTGCCAGAAAAGAACCGGTTCCCGGCCCGAATACACCATCATAAAAACCTATCCCGCCTCCCGCAAAACAACCAAAGGCAATCGGCCCTAAACGATGCTGTCGATCTTCTGCACCAATATTAGGTACAAGCAGAAAGTAAAGGCCAATAATCATCACTAACATAGGCAGGGCGTAACGCAATAAATCTGGTGATACAAACTGAACCAGCAATGCCCCCGACATGCCACCTAACACTGTCATAACGATGGAAAATCGCTGAGGGCGTAGGTTCACTATACCACGACGGATAAAATACAGGCTGGCAGATAACGAGCCACCTACGGACTGAAGTTTTCCTGTCGCTAATGCCTGCACCGGAGAAACACCTGCTGATAGTAGAGCAGGAATAGTCAGTAATCCACCACCACCTGCTATAGAGTCGATAAAGCCCGCAACCAGGGCAACTAAAAAGAGAAAACCATAAACTTCCGGACCCAGTAATGACCATTCCATTATTTATTTCACCAGAAAATTAATTACCCGTTTCATCAGGATATCTTTTGGCATCGTTAGATGCTTAATCTCGGAAAATATACCCAGGAAAAGCTGTTACCGATTTACCAGCGCGGAAGTGAAGATGTTACATCTGCACACTGCGCTCTCTGACGCAGCAGATGATCCATCAGTACAATCGCCATCATGGCCTCTGCAATAGGAACCGCCCGAATACCAACACAAGGGTCGTGTCGACCGCGAGTCACCATTTCTACCTCTTCACCCTGACGATTAATGGTCTTACCCGATACCATAATGCTGGATGTCGGTTTCAGCGCGATGTGAGCGATAACTGGCTGGCTGCTACTGATCCCCCCCAGAATGCCGCCAGCATGGTTACTGGTAAAACCTTGTGAAGTGATTTCATCCCGATTTTCACTGCCACGTAAGTTAATAACATCAAAACCATCACCAATTTCAACCCCTTTCACGGCATTAATGCTCATCAGAGCATGGGCGATATCTGCATCCAAACGATCAAAAACCGGCTCTCCCAATCCTGCTGGTACATTCTCAGCAACTACCGTCACCTTAGCGCCAATGGAGTCCCCCTCTTTTTTCAGAGCGCGCAATAGCTCATTGAGTTGGGTTAGTTTACTTTCATCAGGGCAGAAAAACGGGTTCTGCTCAACGAGATCCCAATCTTTCAATTCACAATGAATATTTCCCATCTGGGTCAGACAAGCACGAATACGGATGCCATGCTTTTCAAACAAGTATTTTTTTGCAATCGCACCAGCGGCAACACGCATCGCAGTTTCACGGGCAGATGAACGTCCACCACCACGATAATCACGCAATCCATATTTCTGCTCATAGGTATAATCTGCATGACCGGGGCGAAAAACGTCTTTAATCGCACTGTAATCTTGTGAACGCTGATCGGTGTTTTCAATTAATAAGCCAATACTGGTTCCTGTTGTCACACCTTCAAAAACGCCAGAAAGAATTCGTACCTGATCAGGTTCACGGCGCTGTGTAGTGTAGCGAGAGGTTCCCGGACGACGTCTATCCAAATCGATTTGCAAATCGGCTTCTGTAATAGCAATGCCCGGCGGAACACCATCAACAATACACCCCAATGCAACCCCGTGAGATTCACCAAATGTCGTGATACGGAAAAACTGCCCAATACTGTTTCCTGCCATTCCTGTCCTGCCATTATCTCTTATGCGTTTATGTGTTAAAGATGTGTGTTAAAGATTTGATATTGACTAACAATAACCTAACCAATGGTTAAAGCCTAATTGATTTCATCAATTTAATTTAAATAAAATTGATGAAAAAACGCCTTAACCATCAGCACAATGACAAAATATTAGTCTTTAAATAGATGGAAATGTTCGTGATATTCGGTCAATTGTTTGCGTGTCAGCATAAAAACACCATCACCACCATGTTCGAACTCCAACCATGTGAATGGCACATCAGGATATTGTTCAATCAAATGAACCATGCTGTTACCCACTTCACATATCAACACACCTTCTTCTGTGAGGAAATCCAGTGCTGTGGCGAGAATGCAACGGGCCAGATCCAATCCATCACTTCCCGCTGCCAGCCCCAACTCTGGCTCACGGTGGAACTCATCCGGCAGATCATTCATGTCTTCCTCATCCACATAAGGCGGATTAGTCACAATCAGATCGTATTTCATCGGAGGCATATCATGGAATAAATTTGACTGAATCGGTATGACACGATGCAAAAGCCCATGATTTTCAATATTGTGCTCAGTAACGGCCAAAGCATCAGCAGAAATATCAACCGCATCAACTTCCGCTTCAGGGAAGGCATGAGCACAAGCAATTGCAATACAGCCACTTCCTGTGCACAAATCAAGAATGGTCGAAGGCTCCTGTGGGAGCAACCCGGCAAACTGATTGTTAATCAGCTCACTAATTGGCGAACGTGGCACCAAAACCCGCTCATCAACATAAAATTCATGCCCACAGAACCACGCCCGGTTAGTCAAATAAGCAACGGGAATACGCTCGTTGATACGGCGCAGAACACGTTCAACAATACGATGACGCTCTGTTGTTGTCAGGCGGGCTGTCATCATATTTTCTGGAATATCTAGAGGCAGGTACAGTGTTGGAAGAACCAATTGCAAAGCCTCATCCCACGGGTTATCCGTTCCATGACCATAATAGATGCTGGCTGCACTGAAACGGCTGGTTGTCCAACGCAGCATATCCTGAATGGTATGCAGCTCTGCGACGGCTTCATCTACAAAAATCTTATCCACAAATACCTCTAAACCACAAAAATGTCATTAGTGCGTTAGTTTGCCATGATCCATGCCACAAATCAGCAATCTGAATGTACGAATTATTTTAAGCTCAGAGACTCATGTAAGAGTAACAAAAACACAAAAACCACCCTGCATCAACAGGATGGTTTTTTATTAGCGTTACCCATTTTCTTTATCAGGCAGTTTTTTCACTCGATTTTTTTACCCATAAGAAATAACTGACAGTCAGTAGCACGATCCACACGATCCCCACAAACAGTGCAACGCGCGTATTGGGGAAATAACCCAGTACCATGATGATAAATGCCATAAATGCAATTGTCAGAGCTGGAGCTATTGGCCACAACGGAACCGGAAATTTAAGCTGTTTAGCCTCTTCCGCCGGCATTTTCCGGCGCATCATATATTGTGACAACAAAATCATCAGCCATACCCACACGGTGGCAAATGTTGCAATGGAAGCAATAATGACAAAGATTTGTTCAGGCAACAGATAGTTCAAAACGACACCGATTAGCAAAATTACTGACATTGCCAATACTGTGATCCACGGTACTCCATGTTGAGTCAGTTTGGTGAAAGAAGCAGGAGCCTGTTTTTCCTGCGCCATGCCATACATCATTCTCCCCGCGCCAAAAATATCACTGTTAATCGCTGAAATGGCAGCAGTAATAACAACAATATTCAGGATATTGGCTGCGGAGTTAATCCCCAGACTGGAGAAGATCTGGACAAACGGGCTGCCATTCTGACCAACTTGATTCCACGGATAAATACACATCAGCACGAACAAAGTAAGAATATAAAATAGCAAAATACGCAGCGGCACCGCATTAATTGCCCGTGGAATGGATTGTGCCGGATTTTTCGCTTCACTGGCGGTAATACCGATAACTTCAATACCACCGAATGCAAACATCACAACTGTAAATGAAGCAATCACTCCTGCAATACCATTCGGCATGAAACCACCATGTTCCCACAGGTTTGACAACCCGGTAACATGACCCGCTTCCTGACCAAATCCATACATCATAATCGCGAAACCACCGATAATCATGGCAACAATCGCTGCGACTTTAATGATGGAAAGCCAAAACTCCATTTCACCAAACACTTTGACATTACACAGATTTATCGCCCCGATGAAAAAGACGATACCGAGAACCCAGATCCATTGATCAACATGGGGAAACCAAAGTTTCATATAGAGGCCAAATGCGGTGACATCCGCCAGACAAACAACCAACATTTCAAATACATAAGTCCACCCGGTCAGAAACCCCGCCAATGGCCCCAGATAATGATTGGCATAATGGGAGAAAGAACCCGGCACGGGGTTATGGACAGCCATTTCCCCTAATGCACGCATAACCATAAAAACTGCCGCACCACCAATAGCGTATGCCAACAATACCGCAGGCCCTGCTGCTTGAATGGCTCCCGCAGAACCATAAAAAAGCCCAGTACCAATTGCCGACCCCAGTGCCATAAACCGAATATGACGAACACTTAACCCACGCTTGAGTTGTGAGATGTTTTGCATGATTTATCCTTATTTCTTTTATTATTAGATGTGAAAGATAAATACAACGATAAGGCCGGAAAATCGGCCTAAGAATAATTTAATTTATGTAGTTTTTCAGGGTATTGCTATTCGACAGGATCGTACCAGCCGGCAACAGTGCAGAAAGTTGTTGCTCTGCTAACAATTGAATAGCCGTTTCAATGTCTGGTGAGAAAAAACGATCTTTATCGTAATATGTTACTTTCTCACGCAGAATATGGCGGGCTTTTTCCAGAATCGGACTACTTTTTAGGCCTTCACGAAAATCCATCCCCTGACAAGCCGTCAACCATTCAATCGCCAGAATTCCCCTGACATTATCCGCCATTTCCCACAAGCGGCGACCTGCTGCCGGTGCCATTGACACATGATCTTCCTGATTCGCTGAGGTCGGCAGGCTATCAACACTGGAAGGATGTGCCAGTGCTTTATTTTCACTTGCCAAAGCAGCCGCGGTTACCTGAGCAATCATGAAACCGGAATTAACTCCGCTGTTTTTGACCAGAAATGGTGGCAACTGAGACATATTACTATCCATCAGCAGAGCAATCCTGCGTTCTGATAACGCGCCGATTTCCGCCAGTGCGATAGCCAGATTATCCGATGCCATTGCGACAGGTTCTGCATGGAAGTTACCACCAGAAATCACTTCATCCTGTTCAGTAAAGACCAGTGGGTTATCAGAAACTGCATTAGCCTCAACCATAATGACATCAGCAGCATGGCGAATTTGGGCCAGACAAGCTCCCATTACCTGTGGCTGACAGCGTAACGAATAAGGATCCTGCACTTTCGGGCAGTTTTCGTGGAAGGCAGAAATGTCACTTTGTTCTTCCAGTACGATACGGTATAAAGCTGCAACATCAATTTGCCCTTGCTGCCCACGCACTTCATGAATACGCGCATCAAATGGTTTACGGGACCCCAATGCCGCTTCAACAGACAGGGCACCACAAACAATGGCAGATGCAAGTAACTCTTCCGCCGCAAAAAGCCCTTTCAGAGCAAATGCAGTTGAGGTTTGTGTACCGTTAAGTAGTGCCAGCCCCTCTTTTGCCACCAGTCGAATTGGCTTCAGTCCCGCTTTTGCCAAGGCTTCTTTTGCCGGCAACCATCCACCAAGATAACGGGCTTTGCCCTCTCCCAACAATAACAGACTCATATGCGCCAGTGGAGCCAAATCACCAGAAGCCCCAACCGAGCCTTTACTTGGAATGCAAGGGTAAACTTCGGCATTTACCAATGTTACCAATGCCTGAATAACTTCCAAACGAATACCGGAATAACCACGAGCCAGACTGTTGATTTTCAAGACCATAATCAACCGGACGATTTCATCCGATAAAGGCTCACCAACACCTGCTGCATGTGACATTACGATAGAGCGTTGCAACTCTTCTAAATCCCGCTCTGCAATTCGGGTATTTGCCAGCAAGCCGAAACCGGTATTAATTCCGTAAGCGGTTCTGTTTTCGCTGATAATGCGGTTAACACATTCAACACTGCTCTCAATCGCCGGGAAGCATTGTGCATCCAAAGTTATTTGTACGGAATGCTGATAAACATGGCGTAACTCTTCAAGCGTCATTTTTCCCGGATGAATAATGATGTTTTTCATATTAATAACGTTCCTTATTTCGTTTCTGCCGCTTTTGTATTTACTGATGAGTTTTCTACTGCTCGCGTATTCAGCATGGGTAAGTTCAATCCCTGCTCTTTTGCACATTGAACCGCCAGTTCATAACCCGCATCAGCATGACGCATAACACCCGTCGCCGGATCGTTGTGCAGTACCCGGGCAATACGTTCTGCTGCTTCATCCGAACCATCACAAACAATGACCATGCCTGAGTGTTGAGAAAATCCCATGCCCACACCACCACCATGGTGCAAAGATACCCATGTTGCACCACTGGCTGTATTTAATAGCGCATTGAGTAATGGCCAGTCGGAAACCGCATCAGACCCATCTTTCATTGATTCCGTTTCACGGTTGGGGCTTGCCACTGAACCTGAATCCAGATGATCACGCCCAATCACGATTGGCGCTGAAAGTTCGCCACTACGTACCATTTCATTAAATGCCAAACCCAATTTAGCCCGATCTCCCAGACCAACCCAACAAATACGTGCAGGCAAGCCCTGGAAGCTGATACGTTCCCGTGCCATATCCAGCCAACGATGCAAGTGGGTGTCATCTGGCAACAGCTCTTTTACTTTGGCATCGGTTTTGTAAATATCTTCAGGATCACCGGAAAGAGCAGCCCAACGGAAAGGCCCAATCCCGCGGCAAAAGAGTGGGCGAATATAGGCAGGCACAAAACCCGGGAAATCAAAAGCATGTTCAACACCCATTTCTTTTGCCATTTGACGGATATTATTACCGTAATCAAAAGTAGGAATACCCTGTTTCTGGAAAGTCAGCATCGCTTCAACATGTACTGCCATTGAGGCTTTCGCAGCCTGAATCACCACTTCTGGCTCTGTTTCAGCACGGCGGCAATACTCTTCCCATGTCCAACCCACTGGCAGATAACCATGTAATGGATCATGGGCACTGGTTTGGTCTGTTACCATATCAGGACGAACACCACGGCGAACTAACTCCGGCAAAATTTCTGCTGCATTACCGCACAGTGCTACCGATACCGCCTTACCTTCCTCGGTGTACCGCTTAATACGTGCCAGTGCATCATCCAGATCAGTTGCTTGTTCATCTACATACCTAGTACGCAGACGAAAATCAATACGGCTTTGCTGACATTCAATATTGAGTGATGAAGCCCCCGCCAATGTTGCTGCCAGAGGTTGTGCACCACCCATGCCACCTAAACCGGCAGTCAATACCCAACGACCTGTCAGATCACCGTTATAATGCTGGCGTCCCGCTTCAACAAATGTCTCATAAGTGCCTTGTACAATTCCTTGACTACCGATGTATATCCAACTACCGGCAGTCATCTGACCATACATTGCTAACCCTTTGGCATCCAGTTCATTAAAGTGTTCCCACGTTGCCCAATGTGGAACCAAATTTGAGTTTGCAATCAATACACGAGGCGCATTCTCATGGGTTTTGAAAACTCCGACAGGCTTACCTGATTGCACCAGTAATGTTTCGTTATTCTCCAGATCTTTCAGAGTTTCAACGATTTTTTCATAACTTTGCCAATTTCTGGCTGCACGACCAATTCCACCATAAACGACCAGTTCATGGGGATTTTCTGCTACGTCAGGGTCAAGATTATTCATCAACATACGGAGCGGTGCTTCCGTCAACCAACTTTTTGCTGTGAGTTGCTTTCCTCTGGGAGCACGAATGACCGCGTTACTGAATTTATTATTTTGCGTTGTCACGGTTTTTTCCTTTTTCGCCTTTATGAAAATTTATTAATTGTATAGTTGTATATACATGTATATTCAATAGGCAAAAATGTGACGAAGATAAAGTCAATAATTTTGTGTGTTTTCTTTTGTTAGGAAGATCAATAAGATGATAATGATTTATTTTCAGGCTGGCAGAAGCGTATTTTTGCTGGTTTTGTGTTTTATATCACATATTATTTACATTGTTGTCACAATATACTCTTTCCTCTCTCCTCTATGCGTAAAGCAAAGAGGAGATGTCTCAACCAAATCATAAGCTCCGAATCATGAACTAAAACGCCCTTTCAATTTATAACGGTTGCCGGGAAATAATAATTTAGCACTGGAAACAATATGCTCTTTCGACCAGGTTCGTCGGCTGATCAACAAGCAAGGAGTATTTTCTTCTATTTGCAGCAAACGGCAAGAGCGGGCATCACCTGCAACCGCTTCTACAATGTGCTCTCCTTCCGTAAGAGGAGCCACTATCGATAAATAATCATGAGCAGTTTGCTGACTGAAATCCTGCCGCAGATATTCTGGCACCGCCAACGCATTGACATAACGATCTTCAATTTGTACAGGAATGTCGTTTTCATAATGAACAATAATTGAATGATAAATAAATGTGCCAATCTCGATTGCCAACTCTGCGGCCTGAGTCATATTAGCCGTCACTTCTGCAAGCTTCAGTACTTTGCAACTATGCCGATGGGAGCGAGCCTCAATCTCATCAGCAATACTGTGTATTTCAAACAGGGCAGATTGTCCTTTAGGCTCTGCAACAAATGAACCTACCCCTTGCAGACGGAACAGAAATCCTTCTGCTGTCAGCTCCCGCAATGCCCTGTTTGCTGTCATGCGACTACAGTTAAATTGCTTAACTAGTTCAGATTCTGAAGGAACCCTATCATGCGGCTTCCACTCCCCTGTATAGATTTTTTCAACAATTGCTTGTTTAACTTTTGCATACAGAGGCACAGGCTTAGCCGCTTTATCTGATAAATCAATGGTCACAATAAATTCCTTCTTACTCCTATTTATTTCACGAATTATCCATTCCACCAATGCACTAATTGCCATGCAAGACGAGCCGCTGCTTTACCGCCCATACCCTGAATATCATACAGCGGATTAAGTTCAACTAAATCAATAGCCTGTAATTTTTTACTCTGACAAATGGGTTGAATCAATGATAATAAGCGTTCTAGCGGAACGCCCAACGCAGCCGGAGCCGATACTGATGGCATTTGCCAGATTGGCAACACATCCAAATCAATAGTCATGTAAATGATTTCAACCTGATTAATGATATCTTGTATCTGTTTCTGTACTTTATCCAACATAGAGTCAATACATTGAGTATCCCAAATAATTGTGACATCAAGGTGATTAGCTTCGTCTAATAAAGCCTGCGTATTCGAGGCCAGACTGGCACCTACACAAGTGTAATTGAATGGACGTTGTTGCTGATGACAATAATCAGCAAGCTGACGAAATGGGGTTCCCGATGTGGGTTGTGGCGCATTCCGCAGATCCAGATGCGCATCAAAGTTAATAATCCCTACCCGTTGAGTTGGAAACGCACGATAAATGCCCATGCCATGAGCAAATGCCGTTTCATGTCCGCCTCCAAAAATTAACGTCCGCATTTTCTGATTCTGACACTCATAAACAGCATCACTCAGGGCATTCTGGGCCTCACTTAATTGTCCACTATTAGCCCGGATATTACCCAAATCCACCAGCCATTCATGCCCATCATGACTCGCCATATTTGCCAATGACTGGCGCAGATATTCAGGCCCTAATTTAGCTCCCGGTCGCCCTTGGTTAAGTTTTACTCCTTCATCACATTCAAATCCCAACAATGCAATATGGTTCGGAAATTGTTCTGGAGAGAAACTGGTGGGCTGTTTTATCGTCTGGAATACTCGTAATGCATTGTTTGCTTCTGCAAGATCATTCCGTCCTTGCCAAATGTTTTCTGATGTCGGATGCCATAATTTCATGTTATATCCCTCACTATTTATTGTTCTCTAAATAATGTGTTGTTTTCCAAGCGATACTACTTATGAATTACGATGTATAGGGCTATGTGTGATTGCTCCGCGATAAACACGGTAAACCAATGGGTTATGTCCAAGTTCGTATAATATATCAACGGGGTCCCGGGCATCCCAGACAATAAAATCAGCTACATAACCTGCTGATAACTGGCCGTGGCTATCTGCCCGCCCTAATGCACGTGCCGCATGGATAGTCACTCCCTGCCATGCCTCTTCTGGTGTTAAACCAAACTGGACACAGGCCATATTCATCATCATACGCAAAGATGTAAAAGGGCTGGTTCCCGGATTAAAATCCGTCGAAATGGCCATCGGTACACGATATTGACGCAATAAGGCAATAGGAGGACGTTTAGTCTCTCTCAGGAAATAAAATGCTCCCGGCAATAACACGGCGACAGTCCCACTGCGACTGATCGCTTCAACTCCTTTTTCATCCAGATATTCAATATGATCAACGGATAATCCTTGATAATCCGCCACCAATTCAGATCCGCCTAAATTAGAAAGCTGCTCCACATGGCCCTTGATGGGAATATTGAGTTTTTTGGCTGCGTCAAAGACCCGTTTAGTTTGCTGGAGACTAAATCCAACGGTTTCACAAAAAACATCAACAGATTCAAATAACTGCTTTTGCCAAAGGGCAGGAAGAATGGTATTGCAAACTAAATCGACATAAGCATCAGGATTATGTTTATATTCAGAAGGAACTGCATGAGCTGAGAGTAAAGTCGGACTGATTTCAACGGAGTTCTTTTGTTTTAGTGTTTGCATAACTTGCAGTTGTTTTTCTTCATTTTTTAGATCCAATCCATAACCCGATTTCATCTCAATTGTCGTTACACCTTCAGATATCAAAGCATTAAGTCGCTTTTGAGCGGCAATTTCCAATTGTTGGGCTGAACTTTGCCTGGTTGCATTGACTGTAGCATTAATTCCACCGCCTTTAGCACTGATTTTTTCATAAGAAACGCCATTCAAACGCTGTTCCCATTCCGATGCCCGATTGCCACCAAAAACCAAGTGAGTATGACAATCTATCAGGCCGGGGGTGATTAATCGCTGCTCCGCATCAATCACCTTACAACAATTAGCTGGCACACTTTCTGTTGGTAAAATCGCCAGAATTTTTTCATCCCGGATGATCAAATCATGTCGTTCCAGCATGCCGTAATTGTGTTTTCCATCTATGTTGTTGATTGTAGGGTTCATTGTGGCAAGTCTAGCATTGCGCCAAATAATATCACTATCTTTAAGTCCAATTGACATTAGTTTCTCTCCGTTACTTTTTTCTTGTCAATGTCAACCTGTTGTTGTATATACATATATTTTATAACCAAAAAAATTTGTCAATCCATTTTATGAATAAAGGTGCAATTGTGAATTTTTTAGATGAGATTCGTAATGATAAAAATATATTAGATTTTATTAAATCACCTAAAACAGCCTGTTTCAGATGTGCCGATTACGTCAGTGAATATCTTCATAGAATGCATATACCACATCAGGCGATTGGCGTATTCATCTGGCGTGGCGTAGACGATAGCTGCCCTACAACTCACCTTGTTATTGAAGCTTACCATCAAAGCCAGAGAATTATTATTGATCCTACTATCATACAGTTCAAAAATACTGAATGGTCCTCCAAACCAATAGAACCCTTTTTTGGCGAAAGGAAAGAATGGCAATACTATTTAAAAAATATTTTTTTAAATAAGCTCATTATCTTAAAAAAATACCCCTCAAGTAATTTAGCTAAAAATTTTATGGATAATTTTCTTTTCGCCCTGCCTTCTGATTTCAAAAACGATATTCTTATTAATAAACCAATGTGGTATGAAAGATTAACCCAGAATCCTGCTCTCTGGGAGAAGCACGATCAAAATACGATCAATAGTTTTTTCCCCAGAGCCAGAGAAAAGAAACCTTTTCCACAAACTCTTCAAAAAAGACTAAAACACTGGCAAGCCATATTGAAGAAAAAAACAAATAACCATTAAATATACATGGTTATATTATGTAATAGCATTTAAGCAAAATGACAGAAAATCAGGTACACTGACCAAAAGTTGTTAATAAAATTAGTATGTAATGAAGAAGAAAATAACATTAAATGAAGAAGACATCAGTCTATTTAGAACGTCTGTTGCGGGAACCCGTCGTATTGCTCAAGATAAAGTCTTACACTCCCCCAGAAGAAAAAAAATCAGCCAGATTGCTCCTGAACGTCTAATGCAAGAGCAGGTTGATGCTAGTTACTATTTTTCTGATGAATTCCAACCCAATCTCGATATGGAAGGCCCGACCCGCTATGTACGTGAAGGTGCCAATCATTATGAACTGAAGAAGTTACGTCGAGGAGACTATCCCCCTGAGCTTTTTCTGGATTTACATGGATTAACCCAGTTGCAGGCTAAACAGGAAATTGGAGCCTTGATAGCCGCCTGCCGCCGTGAAACAGTCTATTGTGCCTGTATTATGCATGGTCACGGTAAGCATATTCTTAAGCAACAAACACCATTATGGCTCGCTCAACATCCCGATATTATTGCTTTTCATCAAGCTCCCAAAGAGTGGGGAGGAAACGCTGCACTGCTCATTTTGGTAGAACAGGATGAGTTTATACAGCGTTAAATGTGAATTCTCCTTTGATTAACTAGGATTTTGTCACTTATTGTTTATCACTAATATTGCTTGTCACTAAGTGTGCTGGAGAGGTTTGCCATAATAGGCGGCCTTTCTCTGTCTGGTGATCCAACTCTACACAAGCAATACCGGATGTTGTAAACATAGGCGGAGTTTGTGCAGGACAAAGCTCAGACACTAAATAACCAACCAAAGGTAAATGGGAAACTAACAATACTGCTTTTTTCCCGTGCATTGCCAAAACTTGTAAGTAGCTCGCTACCAGTGCCGCGTCACCCGATGGTGTTAACTCCTTTAACACCTCCTCACTATCAGGCAATGTCAGGTTTTCACGAACTACTTTCAGAGTCTGCCCTGCCCGGATATAGGGACTGACTAAGACACAATCGATATCAGGCAACTGTTGAGCAAGCCAAAGGGCCATTTTCTGTGACTCCTGACAACCACGTGGCGTTAATTCTCGCATTGCATCGCTGATTGAATCAAAAGCCGCATCACCGTGACGCATAATAAAAACGAACATAATTCACCGTTGAGTTAAATTTTAGATTACATCGCTTTTAGGTAATTAATTATGAAAAAAATCATATTATTGACTACAACATCTAAACAGAAGGAAATCAATTAGAATTGATAGGCATTCTGCCTCAAAATAGAAACAAATAAAATCACTAATGACGAATTATATATGTCTTGTTTGGTTGTTATTATTTCATTTACCCAACAAGTAAAAATATTATAATAATAAGAAATTATTTGGCATAAAAAATCGGCTCTTGAGTTAAAAGAGCCGATATAATTGATTCCACAAAAACTATAAATTATTCATAAAATTTTTTATTCTGTTCAGCCATCTGAACCAGACGTTCACAAGGCGCAAATCTTTCTCCATATTGTTGCTCCAGGCGACGTAAAATTTCCACAACTTTATTACTACCTAGTTTATCCATATAACGGAATGGCCCTCCCAGAAATGGCGGAAAGCCAATACCAAACACTGCACCAATATCACCATCACGAGGACTTCGGATGATACCTTCATCCAAACAACGAACAGCTTCATTTAACATCGGCATTAAACAACGCTGAGCAACGTCTGATGGAGACATCTTAGCATTAGGCTTAATTTTCAACAAAGAATAGATAGAAGAGTCAACCTCTTTACTGCTTTTTCTAAATGACCAAAATCTACTCTTTTTGACCTCGTAGGAATAAAAACCACGACCATTTTTCTTGCCTTTACGATTGTCATTCAATACTGCATCCAGAATTGCCGATGGAGTAAATCGGCTACCTAATTGCTCTATCAGGACAGGAATTATTTTTGTTCCAACATCAATACCGACCTCATCCAGCAAATTGATTGGCCCAATCGGGAAACCGAAATCAACTAACGCCTTATCGATATGGTTAACAGGTTCACCTTCTACCAAACAATAACCAGCTTCATTGATATAAGGGGACAAAATTCGGTTAACATAGAACCCTGCTTTATCACCAACGACAATCGCTGTTTTACCCTGTTTTTTCGCCAGCGCTACCGCCGTTGCAATTGTTTTTTCACTGGTTCCTGCATGTGGGATCACTTCCACCAATGGCATTTTATCAACTGGACTGAAATAGTGGAGACCGATAACATGCTCTGGGCGTTTAGCAACCGCTGCAATTTGGTGAATTGGCAATGAAGAGGTGTTGGAGGCGAAAATAGTTTCCGGTTTTGTGTGTGCCTCAATTTCTGAGACCATTTTACGTTTCAGTACCAGATCTTCAAACACGGCTTCTACCACAATGTCAACTTGTTTAAAGCCACTATAATCAGTTGAGCCGGAAATCAGAGACATCTGACGGGAACGCTCCGACGGTTTCAGACGTCGTTGTTTGACTCGTTTAGAAAGCAGATCCCATGTATATTTAAGCGCCTGATTGATACCTTTTTCATTAATATCTTTGATGCGGACAGGTAAATTACCGCGAGTTACAGTAACGTTGGCAATTCCGCCCCCCATCAAACCACCACCCAAAATCCCCACGTGCTTGATCTTAACTGACTGTTCTGAAGAACCCGTTTCGTTTTTTAATGAGGTGGCGGCGAAAAACAGGCTGCGCAATGCTTCCGATTCTGACGACATAGCCAGTTCACCAAATGCTTTGGCTTCCGCCTGAAAACCCGTCTTTTGCCCTTTTTCCAGTCCGGTACGAACGACATCAATAATCCGCTCTGGTGCCGGATAATGGCCGTGAGTTTTGGCCCGTGTTTTTTGTTGAACCATCCGAAACAACAGTGGCCTGCCCAAGGCACTTGCCAACAGACGCTGTGACCATGCTAACGGCTTACGCTTAATTATTCCTTTTTTGACATATTGAACAGCGACATTCAGCAAAATATCCAAAGGAACCGCATCATCTACAACACCCAGACGTTTTGCCTGATTTGCCTTAAGTTGGCGGCCTGTCAGCATCATATCCAAAGCAGAACTGACACCTATCAGACGAGGTAATCGCTGAGTTCCCCCCGAACCGGGTAATAACCCGAGCTGCACTTCCGGTAAACCAAGGCGCGTCTTATCATCCAGAGAACAAACACGCGCATGGCAGGCTAATGCTAACTCCAGACCGCCGCCTAGGCATGCACCATGAATGGCGGCAACAATCGGTAAAGAATAATTAGCAATCCGGGCAAACAATTCTTGACCTTTTTCAGCCAATTTCGTTGCTTCTTGTTGGGTTTGGCAGCCTGCGATCATAGTGATATCTGCACCAGCGATAAATGTATCGGGTTTGCCGGACACAATTACCAAACCTTTTAAGCCGGAAACTTGTTGTGCCTTCTCAAAAACTGTCAAAAATTGTTCAACAAACTCTGCTTTCAGTGTGTTGACCTTCTCACCCGGGACATCAATCGTAATAACGCCAATCTTGTCATCTCTGACAGAAAAACTGAATACCGATTGAATCTCTGACATGATTATTTCTTTTTCAGCCTGAGCCATTATTCTACCTCCAATACCATCGCTGCACCCAATCCACCGGCAGCACAAGCTGTTGTCAATCCAAGCCCACCACCACGACGGCGCAACTCATTCAGTGTCTGAGTCACCATTCTGGCTCCAGTCGCAGCAAACGGATGACCATAAGCAATTGAACCGCCTAATACATTGAATTTATCCATATCCACTTCACCCATTGCCTGAGAGCGCCCTAATTTCTCGCGGGCAAACTTTTCACTGGCAAACATTTTTAAATTCGTGAGGGTTTGGGCAGCAAATGCTTCGTGCATATCTATGAGCGAAAGTTCATTCAAAGTAATACCAGCTCTGTCCAACGCCAACGGAGTCGCATAAGACGGCCCCAATAGCATATCCTGCCAAACATCAATTGCTGAGAAGGCATAACTGCGTAAATAACCTAACGGAGTCATGCCAAGCTCTTTAGCCGCAGATTCACTCATCAAAACAATCGCTGCCGCACCATCCGTCAGCGGTGTACTATTGGCGGCAGTTACTGAACCATGTTTGCGGTCAAAGGCAGGGCGTAATTTAGAGTAAGAGGTGAGTTCTGAATTTTTACGGATATTATTATCTTCCAGCAAAGATTCATGGTATGGCGGGAAATGTGCAGAGATCACTTCATCACGCAATAATCCCTGCTCCCAGGCTTTAGCAGCTAATACATGAGAACGGTGAGCCAATTCGTCCTGCTCTTTACGACTGATATGATAGGTTTTCGCCATTTGCTCAGCCGTATCTCCCATTCTTAACCCCGTTGAATATTCAGAAACAGCGGGGGATACTGGCAGTAAATCTTTTAACCTCAATTTACTAAGTAATTTAAGGCGTTGCGACAGGCTTTTAGCTTTGTTCATATCAACCAGCGTACGAGCCAATGATTTGGTTACCCCGATTGGCAAGACTGAAGAAGAATCAGCACCACCCGCGATCCCCACATTCACTGCCCCAGCCATAATGCTTTCTGCTACATTCGCTATTGCCTGAAAGCTGGTCGCACAGGCCCGGGAAACACTATACGCATCTGTACTGACACTTAAACCGGCACCTAATACGATTTCCCTCGCAATATTTGGTGCTTCCGGCATTTGAACAACTTGCCCAAAAACTAATTGGTCGATCTTCTCTGGTGGCAGCCCACTTCTGATGACCAACTCACTAACAACAGCTTTTCCTAAATCAACAGCCGGAATACCGTGGTAGTTAGTCGCCTGTTTCGCAAAAGGAAGGCGCAATCCACTGACAATAGCCACTCGTTCCTTTTGTTGTGCCACTTTTGTTGAAGAACGACTCATAGCAACTCCTGAAGTAATCATTAACTAAATCAATTTATTAAAAATATTTACTCACCTCATAAGAGGTCAGACCTGATGGAGCATTGTTAACGCAATGTTGAAGAATAGCAAACAGGAATAAACTAAAATTGCGAGCAAGCGCAACTTTAATATATTTATAATCTACACAACTTGAACAAATAGTATGTAAGAAAAAGATAAAGAAATAATCATTGATTACCACAGATAAGAGTCAGTTTTTCTACTACCTTAAACTACAGTGGAAAACAGTTGCCAAAAACTTTGACTCAAGATAAAACTAACGCAATCCTAACTGGAATATCATTACTTCTGCCTGACAACTAAACGTAAGATCCACTGTCAGTTGCCAGCAACAGGCGGCAGTTTCTTCTGCATAACAACGTTTAATTGCATCAGTCATTTTATTTCTCCGACTATGAAAATCTGCGACTGATTTTACGTTATCTTTCCCTTTGCTAACCAGTAATTACATTGTTTAATATCATTTATCTTACTATTTATTGATCTCAGCACACTAAAGGCTTTTTATTTACAATTTATCAATCTGAGTTGTCTCTTTTTTGTTAAGCAAGTCCCATTTCTGTAATCAATTTCATCATATTTTAAAAACATTCTTGCAACACATTATGAGGTCGGGCCTATACTTCCCGCACTGGTCTGATTTGTCATTATGATAAACTGACTCTACAATTCCGCGCTCTCAGCTACATTGAGTAGCATGTTAAATAATAATTAAACAATGAGGTTTTGGTTATGAACCAGAAAAACCTATTTACACGTTCAGCATTAGCAGTGGCGGTTGCAATTATTTCATCTAACGCTAGTGCTGCTGGTTTTCAATTAAATGAATATTCATCATCAGGACTAGGCCGGGCATTTTCTGGAGCAGGTGTCGTTGCAGAAGATGCTTCTGAAGGTAGCCGCAACCCTGCCGCCATGACCCTATTTGATCGTCCATCATTTTCTGGCGGCATTATTTATGTCAAACCAAGCGTTGATATCACAGGCCAGTCCCCACTTAAACACAGCACTGATGCGAAAAATATTGCACCAAATGCTCCGATACCAAACCTGCATTTTATTACACCAATCACTGAGCAATGGTTTGTTGGCGCGTCAGCCACAAGTAACTTTGGCTTAGCCACAAATTTCAGCAATAATTATACTGCGGGTTCGCTTGGTGGGAAGACCTCACTCAAGACTGTAAACTTTAATCTGGGCAGTGCATATAAGCTGAATGATCAGTTCAGTTTTGGTTTAGGTGTGAATGCAGTTTATGCTGATGCTGAAATTATTCGCCATATGGGTGAATTAGGGCCTGCATCAACACTTAAATATAAAAAACTTAATATTAACATCCCAGCAACCGCAGAAGCAGCTCGTCTGGAAGGCAAAGATTGGGGTTATGGCTGGAATGCGGGTCTTCTGTACCAGTTTGATGAAAACAATCGTTATAGTTTGACTTATCGTTCGAAAGTCAAAGTGAAGTTTAAAAACGGTGATTACAGCAACGACAAACCAGTACTACTACCAGGTGGGTTAGGTGGAAATACAGTTAAAGGAACGTTAGATCTGAACCTGCCTGATATGTGGGAAATCTCCGGTTACAACCGTGTAGCACCTCAATGGGCAATCCACTATAGCTTCCTCTACACTGGCTGGAACGAATTTAAAGAATTGAGGGGTAAACCTAAAAACGGTAAGGGCGAAGATCTATTCGAAAAACACGAAGGATTCCGTAATGCCTACCGTATTTCACTAGGAACAACTTATTATCATGACGATAACTGGACTTTCCGTACCGGTATCGCTTTCGATGAAAGCCCTGTACCAGCTCAGAATCGTTCTATCTCTATCCCAGACCAAAATCGCTTCTGGCTAAGTGCGGGAACCACTTACGCATTTAATAAAGATGCCTCTGTAGATGTTGGTGTTTCCTACATGCGCGGTAAAAAAGTCCATGTGAGTGAAAAATTACCAAAAGAAGCTCAACAAGGACCTTTCAGTGCACCATATGAATTCGATTCAAAAGGAACTGCATGGCTGTTCGGTGTAGGCCTTAACTACACATTCTAATCATCTTCCATGATCTAAAAAAGGATAGCCTGAGCTATCCTTTTTTAATCTCTCTATAAAATTAGTCGATAGAATCCAGCTCATCCTGAATAGCAGCAGCATTCGGATTTTTTTCTGGTATCAGCTTACCGCCATTAGCCAAAAAGTCATGACGTTGGAAATAAGCCTCGCGCATCATTAGATACGGATCAGAAGAGTTTTTCATCAAGCCATCTGAATCCAATAAACGCGCCCTGGTTTCAATACCTTGAAATACCCATTTCCCTACAGACATCCAAGGCGTGAGATAGCTTAAAACAGGGTAAGTCATATCTGCTAAATTACCCCCTTCGTCACGTGCAGTAAAATTGCCATAACCCGGTAAAACCATATAAGGACCATAAACAACATTATAGTACCCCAGCGTACTACCAAAACGCATTGGATCCTGTTTTGCCAGTTTAGGGTTCGCCATCGAAGCAACATCAATAAGCCCCCCCATGCCCAGAATAGTATTCAAAAAGAACCGATTAAAGTGCTTCGCACCTTCGTTGATATCACCACGCAGAAAGCTATTAACCATACTGGCCGGCTCTTCAAGATTACTCATGAAATTACCAACACCGTTTCGTGCAGGCATTGGCACATAATCACGCCAAGCTACCGCGACAGGCCGTAATATATAAGGATCGAGAACATTATAGTTAAAGTTGAACATGGTGCGGTTGAACCCTTCCAGCGGATCAGAGCGCCCCTGTTCATTCGTATTCGATGAACTCGCACATCCCACCAGTAATACAGCAGTAAGAGCAACCCCGCTCAGACGATACTTCATATTGTTCTCCACATGATTACTTTTTGCCATTGTCTGTTTTCGAGCATTATGCCTTTCAGCCAATAGCCGCCAATATGTTAAATATACTGCCAATTTTTCTTTAATGGTAATCAAAATGATTGATGATTATATAGGCAAACAGTTCGTTATATCTTATCTCAGGAAAGAAAAAGAGATATACTGTGCCCTGTTTTATTCGCCCTCTTAGTTAAATGGATATAACAAGCCCCTCCTAAGGGCTAGTTGTAGGTTCGATTCCTGCAGGGGGCGCCAAATAAACATCTCTCATAGTCTATTCAAGTCAATTAATCCCAGTAAAATCAGCTCATTAACAGCACATCCCTTCTCTAGAGGTCTAGTCTCGTCTTTCTAAATCTATACAATTTGTTGTATAGTTTTTTGTATAGAAATTCCCTATACATTCTTTCTATACAATATTGGGTGATTTATAAAGCTGACAGGCTTGACAATCAAGCGAGCCAAACCAAAAGAAAAAGCCTATACGCTGGCAGACGGCAACGGGCTATCTTTATTGATTGATACTAATGGTTCCAAAGGCTGGCGATATCGTTATCAATTTGCGGGTAAAACCAAAATGATCTCATTAGGTATCTATCCGGTAGTCACACTCAACGAAGCCAGAACCAAGCGCGATGAAGCAAGAAAGCTGGTGGCTAATGGGCTTAATCCCAGCGAAGTAAGAAAAACTGAAAAGATATCCGCGGCAAACCTGATAGAGAACACCTTCGAAAACATAACCCATGAATGGTACGAGAAACGTGTAGACAGGTGGTCTTCTTCTTATGCCAAAGAAATGATGGAAACATTTGAAAAAGACGTTTTCCCATATATAGGCAATAGGCCTATTGCTGAGATTAAACCAATGGAACTTATGGCTGTTTTATCACGAATGAACGATCGAGGAGCGACAGAAAAACTCAGGAAGGTACGTCAACGGTGTGGGGAGGTATGGCGATATGCAATAGTAACAGGGAGAGCTGAATATAATCCCGCCCCAGATTTAGTGTCTGCTTTTGCTCCACATAAAAAAGAACATTATTCATTTTTAACTGTTGATGAGATCCCTGAGTTCTATAAATCCTTAAATGCCTATACTGGCAGTTTCATCGTAAAAATGGGGATGCGATTACAAATGATAATTGGTGCCCGTCCCGGTGAATTACGCAAAGCTGAATGGTCAGAGGTTGATTTTAATAAAGCGCAATGGGAAATACCTGCTGCGAAAATGAAAATGCGCCGTACTCATATTGTGCCATTATCAAATCAGGCTATCGATATTTTAGAACAGTTAAAGCCCATTACAGGACAAGGGAAATATGTTTTTCAGGGTAGGAATGATGCAAATAAACCTATGAGTGAAATGGCATTAAATTTATTAATTAGACGAATTGGTTATACAGGGCAAGCAACGAGTCACGGATTCCGCCATACAATGAGTACTATTTTGCATGAACAAGGTTATCCGTCCGAATGGATTGAAACTCAGCTTGCCCATGTTGATAAGAACAGCATTCGAGGAACTTACAACCACGCCCAATATCTGGACGGTCGTAGGGAAATGCTTCAATGGTATGCCGACTACATGGGCGCACTCGAACGGGGCGAAAATGTGGTACATGGCACATTTGGGAAGCGTGCTTAACTGGATGAATAGACAGCCTTAATTGTCTTTAGTAGACTATCCAAGACGTTAAAGAATAAAGCTATGCCTAGGTTGATCTCCGAAAACTAGTACACCTCTACTAGCTGGCATAGCTCCTACTAATAGAGGGCATGAGGTGGCGGTATGACAAAGGCAACAAAAAAAGATTTACCATGGTTTAGTTTAGATAATTATGCATTCTTGGAAGATTTGACCCTTGAAAATCTGATTGAAGAACTGGTATTACGTAATTTTTTATTTACCCTTATAGAAGACTATGAATCCAGTGATTACGATGAGTATGAGATAAAATTTGAAAGAATATTTAATGGCGATCCCAATATAACGACCCCCAATCAAGAGGAAAGGGAAGTTGATGAAGCAATTGAATATGTCAATAGTCAAGCTCCCTCTTTAAGAAACCTATACGGCGAATTACCAAGCCTTCCCTCAAAAAATGGGTCGTGACTCTAAAGCGTTAATTTGATATTCTTGTGTTTTTTTAGTGGAACCCATATGTGACTGTCAAGATAGAAGTTGTTTGCCGATATTGCGGTCAAACCGAACCTGTACGTAAACACGGGACAGGTAAAGCAGGCTTCCCGCGCTATTATTGCAAGGATTGCCGGAAAACCTTTCAACTTAACTATCGTTACAATGGCCATAAACCTGACATGAAAGAGAAAATTGTTGATATGGCAATGAATGGCTCTGGTGTGAGAGACACTGGCCGCGTTTTAGGTGTCGGTATCAATACGGTAATACGCACTTTAAAAAACTCTCGCCAAAACAAGTAACAACGAGACAGGCCGTTTACGAAGATGTGACTCTCATCTGTGAATTAGATGAACAATGGTCTTTTGTGGGCAACAAAAAACAACGCCATTGGCTTTGGTATGCGTTTGATACAAAAAGAAAACAGGTCATAGCCCATGTATTCGGTCCGCGAACCGATGCAACCTGCCGCAAATTGCTCGACTTACTGACCCCTTTTAGCATTCGTTTCATCACGACGGATGACTGGGGGAGTTACACCCGAGAAATTGAGTCTGAAAAGCATTTAGTGGGAAAAATTTTTACTCAACGCATTGAGCGGCATAATCTCAATCTGCGTATTCATATCAAACGATTGGCAAGAAAAACAATTTGTTATTCACGTTCGATAGAAGTCCACGAAAAGCTGATTGGGGCATATATTGAAAAACATCATTACAACGCTTTGGAGTCATGACCAAAAAATGGAGTAAGCCCAATCACATTCAGTGAGCTGACGATGTATTCTTATGCTGCTATTAAACAGGGATTTTTTAAAATAGATGAAGAAGATACATATATAAAAACTAATGCTATGCTTGCAAGCGTAACAGGCAATCTTGATTGTTTTAATAATTTGGTTTTAACATGGATTGATTTGGATGATGCTACAGATGATGAAATTATTACTAGTTTGACTCAACTACTTCCTTTATGGCGAGAACAGTTATTACTTCCTGAGCAAGAGCATGTGTCACAAAAAAGAATTGGTATAAAAACATTACATAAATTAATTTCTAATAGAGTTCTTCCTATACTTGATCTACTTCTATGGGAAAAAATGAACGGTAAAAACGTAACTAATCCAATGATCTCATTACTTGTTTTTAATGATGATCCAAAAGATACTCAAGCTATTAAAGAATCCATTAAACCATTTGCGCTTGAAGCTATGAGTAGTAAATACACTAGATTACTTGAGCTGTATATTAATAGAGACCCTGAAATAGGGAAATGTAAGATATCAGATCTAATGCGTAGAGATTCATAGCTAGCATTTTTCTACGAAATTCATTCTGATAAAAATCTAGAATTTTACGAATTTGTATTTTATCGGAAATAAAGCTTACTCAATTTAGCGTGAAATTTTATTTTTATATCACGCTTATCATTATTATTTTCTTTCAATAAAATCCCCTCTGTAATCAATGAACGTCTACTAAGACAAATCAAGGATTAGATAACAGGAGGGCTACATGCCAGCAATCACAATACCTAAAGAAAACCTTATCCGCTTACCCGAAGTTCAACGCAGAACTGGGCGTGGATCTACAAACTCATTGCAGATAATAAATTTCCTAAGCAAGTCAAGATTGGTACTCGCTCAGTCGCTTTTATTGAATCAGAAATTAATGACTGGATATCACAGCGAATCTCTGAATCTCGCGGCGAGGTTATGTAATGAAAAACTTTATATTCCTGCCAGTAGTAGACAATGTGAATAACCCGTATAGCAGAAAATCGAATTAATTAAGACAGGGTAAAAATATGACATCCAAAAATATAGCCTTATCCGGTCAGGGATTCGCTCACGCTGAAAACAGTCAAGAACCTATTTTGGTTCAGCACAGAACTGAATCGAGAATTGATAGCCGCTTGTTTGCAAAGCGTGCTGGATTACAGCACCGCAGCTTATACAAATTAATCAAAGCCAATATTAAGCAGCTAAGGGAGTTTGGTTCACTGCCGTCATTTGAAATCGCAGCAGTGAAAGAGATTGGGGCACGAGGAATTAAGCACAATCGCTATTACTTACTCAACGAAAACCAATTTGATTTTATCTGCCGTATTGTTCGTGGGCGCAATCATGAACAAATGACCCAGTTCAAATTGGACGTGACAAAGGCATTCAGTAAGAAGCGAGCTGCTGAACCTATCCGCCGTGAATATCTGCCGAATTACCATGAGTCACGTGATGCGTTAAGGGATTTAGGCGCAGAACGTCACCACTACATCAATCTTGCCCGTACTGAGAATCGCTTTGCGGGGTTGCTGGATGGTGAACGTCAGAGCGCAGATGAACAACAGTTAGGGTTGCTCGTCTGTATGCAGAAAATCGAACAGGCAGCCTTTCAAGACGCAAGGAATGCAGGGTTATCACCGACTCAGGCGTTAGGGGAAGTGAGCCGCCGTATTGAGCAATTTGCAACACTGATGAACCCAATCGGGCGCATTGGAGGTTAATTTGATGAGTGGTCATAACATGCTCTTTGATCCCCCTAAACGGGGGAATCAAAGATTAAATATTGAACAATCAGCCACAAAGCGAGGAGAAATTAACTATAGGGATTCCTCCAGTTTAAGGAGTCCTATTGTCGAGGTCATTATCTCAGTGACCTCGAAGAATACCGTGGTCCTCACTTTGGCTGGTCACTCAGAGAAACTTTTCGCTCACACATTGGCTGAAATTTTAGCTGATGGGTATGCGAATATTTTCGGATACCTCAGTAACCCATTGATATTTAATCAAACTGCAAATATGCAGTCTGGTCATAATATGCGCGTATCATTTAGCGACGCGCAAACTTTGCGGCTGTCATTTAGTCAGTCACAAAAAGAAAAGGATAGCACGGCGAATGCTACCCTTTGGGATGATGGTTCTTTCCATCATAAGATAAATCAATTAGTTAACTACAACTCTTTAAGAGGGGGAGTGAACCAAGTCAATAATTTTGCCTTGGTTAACCACCGGACTTATTGTCTGTCGGTTAATTATTGCTCAGATGATGCTTTGGCTTTGCACTTCACCGGCTTAAGTTTTTTCTCACAGGCATCAATGACCCATGATGAAAAATTAACATTGGGATTATTTGCTTTTTCAATCTCAACGCTTACATTTATCCTATCAATCAGCTCATGGGGAAAGCGGATATTCTTTTTATCTGATTTATTGTTTTTGTTACCTGTAGCCACGATTTCCAACCTCTGTCACATTATTTGTGTATATACACCTTACTATAAAAAATTAATAAATAAAAGTGTTGATATGTGCGCACACCTTAAAATAAAGTGTATACACATATTGAGAGATATAAGGTCAGAAAAAAGAACGCCCCCGAATGGTATTCGCAGTACCAGACGAGGGCTAACCAACAACGTAAAGGAGTCTTACGCTATGGATACACCACAGCATAACCAAACTCGCCTTAAATTTACATTCCTAATTGCATCGGGCACTCAACGGCTGGTGGATATTCACCCGGTGCGCCTTATCACGGTACTGGCAGATAGTGAAGGTGAAGCCCGTTTACTGGTCGGTATTCCCTCTCTGGTATTTGTTTCCCGTCAGGAGGTGGCCGCATGAGCAAGCCTATCACTATTCATCAAGCCGTTGAAAAGGCACAGCAACTCGAATTTATTAATTAGCTTATTGAGTCATACCCTCATCAAATACAGGGCAGTGAAATATCTGTTATTTCCTCTCTGATGGCGAAGCTATCCGGCGATATTGCTGTATTTCTGATTGAAGTAATCGCGGGTGAAGAAGCTATCGATACCCCTTTCAACTATGGCGATATGTCTACAGTTCAGGGGGTGAACCATGCGTAACCCCGCACCCCATGACTATTACACCCATAAGAACGGGGAAACCGTACAAGTGCTGTCAGTCGCCTTTAATCGCGTGACGTTTGTCCGTAATGGTTATCACACCCCGTGCACCATGCCATTAAGCCGTTTCACCAAAGAATACACCTACGCAGGGAGAGCCTGATTATGTCTGATATCTATAACCATTTGGTAAAAAATAACTTTAGCGCCATGAGTACGGAAGAACTGAAAGATCTGCGTAAAAACTCCGAAGGGGCATTGAGTGGCGTGATGGCGGCAATGTCAGCAATGGGTGAGTTGGCTTTCTGGTCAGCCGATAATGAAAACTATGCAGATTGTCAGGCAAGAAAGGATTTACGCCGCGTGGGTGAAGCCCTGATGTATTTGCCGAGGATCGCCGAAGCGCTGAACGACACAGCACAGCATGCGGATTTTGAAATTCATCACCGTGAGGGATTCCCGAAATGGTAAGTCATATTGATATCCGTTCGGTGAAAGCAGCGGCGCAAAATCAGTGGCAAGGGTTGCTGTCTGCCTGTGGTGTGGACGTTCCAGCAAAGGGTAAGCATGGCGCTTGCCCCATCTGTGGCGGTAATGACCGTTTTCACTTCATAGACGACCACGGTAACGGTGACTGGCACTGCCGCCAGTGTGATAACCCGAATCATGGGGATGGCTTTGATTTATTGATGAAGGCCAAAGGGATAACGATCACCGAGGCCGCAAAAGAAGTGTCTTTGGTATTAGCGTTGCCACTGCTTGAGCCTGCCAGAAAGGAGGCTCCAAAATCGGAGGCTCCTCCGATAGCCGATAAGGTGAACAAGCTGGTGGCTCAGACTACTATCGGACAATCCGACTATCTGAGCAAAAAGGGGCTGCAATGCCCCAATCAGAAACTACTGAAAGACGGTTCTTTAGTGCTGGTCATTCAGGCACTGGACGGCACAATCACCGGTGCTCAGGTTATTAAGCCGAGTGGTGAAAAGCGCTTTGTTCCTGGTTCGAAGAAAAAGGGGAGTTTTATTCCCTTATCACCCATCACCGGAACGCCGGACACGATCATTATTGCTGAGGGCTATGCAACGGCTTTAACCGTTAGTCAATTGCATGAGGGCTTGGTGCTGGCTGCGCTGGATGAGGGCAATTTATCGACGGTTGCCGGACTGGTAAGAGAGCAGTGGACAACAGCAAAAATCATTCTGGCGGCTGACAATGATTGGCATGAATTGGGCGAACTGGACGACAAAGGCAAGCCCAAGAAGAACGTTGGCAAGATTACTGCCGAGCAGACCGCTAAGGCTATCGATGGGTGGATCGCATTACCGCCAACAGAATATAAGGCTGATTGGGATGATTATCGTCAGCGTCACGGCATTGAGGCAGCAAGGCAAGCGTTTAACGAGGAACTATATTTAGTCGAGGAAACAAAGAGCATGAATAAAGCTGTAGTAATTCCTATCGAGAAAGGGAAATGGAAGAAGAACGAAGATCTAAAACCTTTTTTTGATAAGCGATATGGCGGCTTGTATTACATTGAGCGCAAGCAAAACAACAGCACGGGCGAGATTGACGAACAAGAAACATGGGATGCAACCAAATACGGGCTAACTATCGAAGCTGCATCACGTAATGACGGTTTTATGCCAATTGATGAAATCGGACAGGGTAACGATGTTAAACACGTTGCAGGTAGCGCATACAGCCTGTTTAACGGCACAGGGCGTATACAGGGCAATAAAGACGGTGGCAACCGTGCAGTTCTAAGATGGGCAATTGTCGCCTTGTCTACAGGTGAAGAAGACTTCGAAACCTATCTGATCCGTAATGGTGTAACACCAAAAGCAGGTCAATTAGTCCGCTTGGTCAGTGTACCGTTTGCCGATACCGTAGAATTCCACAGTCTTGATGATGGCGATTTGCACTCAAGAGCCATTAAACGTGCGTCAACTCAGCATTGCGGGGCAGCAGGTAGGGCATGGATAGAAATTCTCGCGGCAAAACAAGATGAAGCTAGCCAGAAGGTAACCCAAAAAGAAAAGGAATGGTTAGAAAGCTTGCCTGATAACGCATCGCCACAAGTAAAACGAGTTGCTACACGATTCGCTATGCTGGATGCCACCGCCGAACTATCAGCATCTATCACAGGATGGGATACAGCAGAATGTAACCGTTTTGTTCGTGACAGCTTCAATGAATGGATGGAGAACTACGGGACAGGCAACCGAGAGAAATATCAGGTTGTGAAACGGGCGCGTGACTTTATTCAACGCTATGGCCTAAATCGCTTCCAGCCTTATACCTACGGGAAACGTAATGGTGAGCTAGACCGAACACATGCAGGCAGGATCGCAAACCTTGCGGGCTACCTTGTCTCTGGCAGGCGAGAAGATGGAAAAGACGAATATCATATTATCCCGTCAATATTCGAAGATGAAATACTCGCTGGGGTTCAAAAGAAATTGGGCGCTGAGGCACTAGAAGAAGCCGGGATTTTAATTAGACCTGAATCGGGTCGGGTAGACGGTAAAACTATCAGCATTAATGGCAGCCAACAGCGATTTGTTGTGCTTATTGATAACGAGGAAGATTAGCCAGTCAAAATAGAAATCCCTCTAATAAGTCAAAAATCTTGGGATAAGTGGGATAACGGGATAAGTAATAAAAAAGATATAATTATTAATACCTTATTGTATCAGTATGTATCCCATCTTATCCCAAGTTACCCCAAATAAAATGATAATGAGTTGTTATTGGCACTAATCAAGAATCTAAGTTATCCCAAAAATCAAAATTATGGGATAAGTTTTTAGGGGGTCTGAGATAAGTTAACGTGATGATATAAAACAATAAATTTAAGCTTATCCCGTTATCCCAAGAAAAAACCGATTTCCCTATATATGAGAGATACAAAATGAGAGATAAATTAAATATCAAAAGTATTTCACCCGTAGCGGCATGGGCGTTATGTGATGTTAAATATGAGAAACAAGAAAGGATATGCACGCAAATATTACCCGTTTTAACAACAGAGTTTGGCATGGAACCCTTGCACCCTAGTGATGGCTCTTGTGAATTACTCTATCTACCCGAAGATAAGTTTATACGTTCTGATGAGCCTTATTGTTATTCATGGCACATTATGAGTTAGCGATGAATATTCGCGGAATAGCCGAGGCATTAGAAACGTTCTACGTCACAATATTTAGAGAAACAGAATAATGCCAATTACCCAACAAGATATTTGACGGTATTATCGGCATATCTCACTACATAAAGAGCCGCTGATAAATTGGCGGCTCCAGTATCACTTTAAAATACCTGCGTTTTCTTGCGTATTTTGTCCCCCGCTCTGCGCAATAGTCTCTGAATACTCGCGTTTTCCGTCGGTTCTTACTGCGCAGTTTTAACCGTCTCATTCTGCGCAATGGCTGAATACCCCTGCTTTTCTTGGGTATCATTTTGCGCAGTTTGTTGCTTTGCGCACCTTGCTTGCGCAGATGTGGCCTGAGTTTGCGCAGTATTGCGCACTATTATTTTGCGCAGCAGGTTACAGGTACGAAACGGGGTTGTGATGCTTCGTAGAAAGGTTTTAATGTTAAGAATTGTTAGGATTTAGCGATGGGTGATCTGCCGGGTTGGTCTGCCAAAAGAAGTTTTTACCTTAAGATTTCTTAAGATTTCACTTATGCTATTTCTTTGGCGTATAGCGTAGAGAAAGGCATCAACCTTATCAAAACTTATCATTTGGCTTACCTGAGTTTTGGTTTTGTAGCCTTGAATTCGAAGAGTCTTTGCTCTGAGGTGGCAATGTTTCCCCGATTTGAAATCGGGAAAATCAGCCATCTTCTACATGCGGAATAATCCCGCATCTAAAACCTGTGCTATGCAGAAATAAGGGAACTAAATAGGCTTTCAAATCCCATTTATGTAACTTATTGATTTTTATTAATTCCTGCACAGAGAGAGAAGCCAATAATATCAATAGATTAAATTATAATTTTACGTAATTTATTAATTTATATGATTTCTATCACTGAGGCATGGATTTATGGAATTAAGGGTTAAAGAAAACATCTTTCTGTTCACTCTTTAAAAATAACATATTGAAATTATTTTCTGACTATGAGTATAGTACATCGTATTGGAGTGCTTGCTATTATATTCTTCGTTTGTGAATGCTTTCGCTACCTTGATCCAGCACGGTTTTTGCAAAGTGATATGACGCACCAGAACTACAAGTTTATTTAAGGGGTTCATTATGATTGATAGTGATGAAGATGATGATATGCCCATTGGGGAGCGAATTGATAACCTTGTTAGACTTAGAAGGCCTGTTAACTTTGTTCTACCTAATAATAAAACGATTAAACTTAATAAAACCGCTCTATTAAACAACTCTAATGGTATTGCTGCATTTGAAAGAATGAATGACTCTATTTTTCCAAATAAACTTAGCATGATGAGTAAGCCTATTCCAGTTCAGAATAATAAAGTATTACAGCGTCCTGCGAGTCCAAAATCACTTTATTATTTGGAAAAATACACCGAGTATTCGAAAGCGAAAGAGGACACCAAGTATCGTTTGATAAATTTTATAACTCATGAACCCAAAGCGGCTGATGGTCAATATATCTTTGTTATTTCTGCTAATGACCCTCTTATTATACGCTGTGCAAGGAGCGTGCGAGATAGTAACTACCATTGGTATGATGCCGTTGATGGACATAGTTCAATAAGCTACAGACAGGCGGTGTATTTCGCCGGAACCTTATTATTTGACAAAGGTCAACTGTTGGAATGGACAAACGCCAGTGGGCATTATAAACCCTCTAAGGATTCGGCGTTGTTGCTGACACCCCATATTAGGCACCTACTGCCTGATTCCAAATTCCGTTGCATTAGCTTTAATAAATAACGCTTAATTTCAGTATCAGGGGCATGATGCCCCTACCCTCACTCCACCCGTTCAGTATCCGTTGTTACCCCTGTTGCCTTCAACCTTAAATTCCACACCGAATCTTCCGGCACCCGGTTAGACGTCCGTGTCCAGATGCCGGAAGATTCTATCTGGAACCAGAAACAGGTATTGGCGTCTGATCCTCCGCAGGAGCATGGCGCCACGTCAGCCGTCAATAAATAGCCAATAGGGGAGATTAGCGGGTGGATTGGGGGCAGATGCTAAAAAGCCCTCGCGGGGAGGGCTAGTAGTTAATTCGAAGATTGAGATAATATAAATTTTATCTGGAAGTTTCTTAGCATTTCTTTTGTTCTAATTATTGGGACTTCAAAATGATCGCATATATCAGGAATTTTGGGACGACAGCCATTGTTTTTGTCTCTAACTTCATGAGTAACAACAGTGGCATTTATTGATTTCGCTTTAGCCACAATCCAAGGATCGGCTGCGCCAAGAAATTTTTCTATATGAGGAAGGCTATTTCTGTGTCTTGGTGAGTATTCTGTATAAACGTAGTTCACAATTTCAGTGAAAGTCTTTTGTGTTAGTTCATCATCAATAGATTGAAAAAAAGACTTTTTATTCTTAATCCAAGAATACACATCATCATCCTGTTTCTGTAGTTCATGATATACACTTTTTATGCTGACTACCTGTCCTTCCGCAAATTTTGATTCCATTAAATCCCAAAACCCAGGACATAAATCGAAACAGTAATAATCTTGTTGTGCTTGAATAAAGATATTATAATCAATAAGATAAATCAAAACCCCAACTCCTTCTGAGCAAACTCATATAATTTATTAGGGCGAATTCCTGTCAATTGCTGAGCTTCTCTAAGCAATATTTTTCCCTCTAGGGCTTGTGTTGCTACTGCCACAGCAAGGCGCTCGCTAATCCTTACTTTTTGGTTTCTAGCGTAGTCACCTCCTCCAGTTGATGGATTCTTTTCATTAATAGAGTTGATAAACGCATCATGTGCTTCTTGAACTATCAATTTAAGGTCTAAAGCTCTTCTTGCAATAACCCATCTACTTACTCGAAACGTAGACACCATATGATCTATATTTTCCCCTAAATCAATATAGGTCACCCATTCTTTTAGAAACAATTCTTGAGGTGTTAGATATTCAGCAGCAACAGCATTGCAGAATACTTCCTCTTTAGCATGAGAATAGCTAGATAGATCAGATATGGCAGATTGTCCGATAATTGGTCACGTATTCAATCCGTTGATTTGTGTTAAATATAGTATTCACGTTCAATGAAAGTGCCGATGACTTTATCATGCATTTCCGGCGACTTCGAATAACCCAACGTCTTACGATTGAGTCGCTTAAGTCGGTTGCGCAATGTCAAATTTTCCCGCTCAATACGTTGAGTGAAGATTTTTCCGACAAGATGATGGCTTTTTGGTAATAGGTTGTAAGCCTTGAAATTATCTGTGCACCAGAAAACAACATTGAACGAAGCAAGTTTTTTGAGAAGTTTCTTGAGTGTTTTTTTGCTTCTCGCTCCAAATGTATGGGCAATGATACGTTTTAGACGCGGTTCCCAAGCATACCATAACCAGCGTCGGCATTTTTTATTCCCGACAAATGACCACACTTCATCAACTTCACAAATGAGCTGAACGTTGACATTATTTATCCAGTGGGAGTGTTGTTACGCATCGTGGTTTAAGTTTTTTAAAACACGGACAACAGCATTGATACTGATATGTAATGCACGGGCCGTATCACGGATACCAGCATTATTCATGGCAAGATCAACAAATTGTTCTTTTATAGCCGCTTGGCACGCGCGATAGGCGTAATCCAGTTGGAAGGTTCGTTTGCAGGAGAAACAGCGATAGCGTTGGTGCCCAGCCTCACCTTTGCCATGCTTTTTGACGTATTCAGTTTGCTGACAAAATCGACATTTTACTTCAACAGTCGCCATGTGATTTCTCCAAAAAAATGGCGATTATACACAACCATCAACAGGTTGAATACGTGACCTAATCTTCCAAAAGATAAATCAAGATATGTAATTATTGATGATGCAATGCATTTTAGCTTTATCCAAAATTGCAAACCTAATGCGATAGTGCTAATCGAAAAAGACGCTCCGGGAAAGGGAATAGTTTGTAAAGATGGAGGCAAGAGAAGTCGGGAAAAAATTCACAATGAAATACTGAAGCATATTATTATCTTTTTTCAGCAAACATTCTCAGAGTAAAATTGTTATTAATTTTTAAAAAGTAATATTCAATTGTCTAAATCAAAAGTGGTCTGTTAATAAGACTATTTTTGATTTTTAACATTGAAAAATAAATTTCTCTTGATATCCCCTATTATCTAAAAAGATAATCTATTCTCAAAGAGGCTATCTTTCCATATACCCTATGAATTTTAAAGTACAGCCAACAAAGCTATAGCTTTAAAGACTCAGGATATATAAAAATAATCTCTTGAAATCAGAGCTATTTTACTTAAGTGAATATCTCAAAAATTAGATAGAGACATCTGGTATGAGTCACGTGTTAAATTCTCAATCTTTGAATAATCCTTGCATTAGCTGCGGTGCTTGCTGTGCATATTTTCGTGTTTCGTTTTATTGGGCAGAAGCAGAAGATGGAGGAGGTACAGTTCCCATCTCTGCCACTGAAAAACTGAACAATTTTATGTATTGCATGAAAGGCACGAATGAACTACACCCTCGTTGTATAAAGCTACAAGGGGAAATTGGTCACGTAGTTTCCTGTTCCATTTATGATAAAAGACCTTCTCCTTGTAGGGAGTTTTCTCAAGCATGGGAAACTGGTGATTACAATGAAGCCTGTGATCGCGCCAGGTCTGCTTATGGCCTTCCCCCTCTGCCAAAGCCACAAACCTGATGACTTTCGCTGTCGTAGACTATATTCGTTATTTCCATCACAGACACTTTACTTTTGTATACTTATTGTTAACAAATGTGAAAATCCATTACCGCAGAATATGTTATCACTGTACAGCTTATGAACTTCCCTTCATAAAATTATCAGGATGAAAAATAATGTCTGCTTATGTTCCTACTGAATATACCCCACAAACTTGTGAATCCTTACCACATTATCTTGCGAAAAATTTACCAACAACCATCTCACTCGGCGGGTTGCCTGAAACATGGCAAATAAAGGAAGTTGGTGATGGGAATCTCAACTTAGTTTTCATTATTTCTGGAACTGAAAAAACGGTTATTGTCAAACAAACCTTACCTTATATGCGGGCAGCAGGAGAATCATGGCAACTTTCTCTTGATCGTACCTATTTTGAATATCATAACCTGCTAGAAGTAAATAAATTTGTCAGCCAGTATGTTCCTGATGTGTATTTTTACGATGAAGAAATGTCTTTATTTGTGATGGAATATTTATATCAGCATATTATCTTGCGTAAGCAGTTAATCGCCGGGCAGAAATTCCCTTATCTCGCAGAAGATATTGGAATTTTTCTTGCTGATACCCTATTCCACACCTCTGATATCGGAATGGACAGTAAAGAAAAAAAGAGCTGGTGAGCCGCTTTGCTAATAATCACGAACTTTGTAAGATCACCGAAGATCTGATTTTTACAGAGCCACATTTCAATGCCGAAAGAAACAATTGGACTTCTCCGCAACTTGATAGTGACGCCCACGCTGTTTGGCAGGATCAGACAATGATCCAAACTGTGATGCAGTATAAATACAAATTCATGACTGAAGTCCAAGCCTTACTACACGGTGATCTCCACTCTGGTTCCATTATGGTAACACCGGATTCTACAAAGGGAATCGACCCAGAATTCAGTTTTATGGGACCAATGGCATTTGATATCGGCAACTATATCGGTAATCTGTTTATCGCTTATTTTGCCCAACCTGCTTTACGAGATAATAAAAAGAAATGTACTGATTATCAGTTGTGGCTTCTAACACAGATTGAAACGACATGGGCAGTATTTGTGCATCATTTTCGTCAATTATGGAATGAAAAGAGTGCCGGAGAAGCCTATCCTATCACAATTTACCAGCAGGGAACTTTCAGCTCATCGTTCCTTAAAACAGCACAAGATAATTTTTTCTCCAATTTATTTGAAGAAACTCTGGTCTATGCCGGGCTTGAAATTAATCGCCGTATTATTGGCTTTGTCGATGTCGCTGATTTCAAACAGATTGAAGATCTAACACTACGCGCCACTTGTGAAAAACGCGCCTTGAAACTAGCACGTGAGTTAATTGTCAACAAGCATAAACACCAAGATTTTTCACTAATTAAACGTTATATCACATAGGATTAAGAAACTTAGATGAAAATTAATGGCATCCATTATCGTTCTGTTTGGCTTGCTGACGATGGATATACCGTCGAAATTTTCGATCAGACCAAGCTACCTTTTGAATTATAAATCATTCAGTTAAGCACCATGCAGGATGTTGCAACAGCGATTAAAGATATGTGGGTACGTGGCGCCCCTTTAATTGGTGCTGTTGCCGCTTATGATATGGCACTGGCAATGCATCAGAACAGCAGCACTGAGAATTTGCAACTTGCTTATGACACGCTAGTCAAAACCCGGCTAACTGCTATTAATTTAAAATGGGCTTTGGAGCGTTCATATCAGGTATTGGAAAATACACGCGCTCCACAATGTAAAGAGACTGCTTATCGTATTGCCAACGAAATTGCTGATGAAGACGTCGAACTATGCCGTAAGATTGGTGAAAATGGCCTAAAAATCATACAAGGAGTTGCTGAGAATAAACCAGCAGGTGAAGTCGTGAATATATTGACTCACTGCAACGCGGGATGGCTGGCAACAGTGGATTGGGGTACTGCATTATCACCCATTTATATGGCACATGATGCAGGCATTAAAGTTCATGTTTGGGTTGATGAAACTCGTCCTCGCAATCAGGGGGGATTGACGGCTTTTGAATTAGGTTCACACGGTATACCACATACTTTAATCGCTGATAATGCAGGAGGTCACTTGATGCAACATGGGAAAGTGGATCTTTGTATTATTGGTACAGACAGGACGACTGCCAGAGGGGATGTATGCAATAAAATTGGTACTTATCTTAAGGCTCTGGCAGCCAAAGCAAATCAAGTGCCATTTTATGTTGCCTTACTATCACCGACACTGGATTTTACGGTTTGGGATGGAGTAAAAGAGATCCCTATTGAACAACGTTCAGGTGAAGAGCAATCACATGTCTATGGGCTCACTTCGGAAGGGAAGCGCAATTGGGTCAATATCGTTCCGCAAGAAACACTTTGTGGAAATTATGCTTTTGATGTCACACCAGCAGAATTAGTTACCGGATTAATTACAGAACGCGGGATCTGTGATGCCAGTACAAAAGGATTGCGCGCGCTTTTCCCTGATTTATACCAGCAGTATTTGTAATGGCTATTTTTTATGGTAAATAGAAAACATATCTGCCAGTCAATCATTGAAACTTGTCTTAAGATGAATGCACTGGGTTTAAATCAAGGAACATCGGGAAATATCAGTGCTCGCTATCAGGATGGTTTTCTTATCACTCCCAGTGGTGTTCCCTATGAACGATTGACCCCAGATCAGATTGTCTACATCAAACATGACGGGAAAACTGAACCGGATAAGGTGCCATCAAGTGAATGGCATTTTCATCTATCCTGCTATCAAGCACGCCCTGAGTTGAATGCCGTTGTGCACAACCATGCTGTCAATGCAACAGCAGTTTCCATACTCAATCATTCCATCCCTGCTATTCATTATATGGTGGCGGTGACAGGGACAGATCATATTCCCTACTCAACCTTTGGAACTCCTGAACTGGCAAAAAGTGTCAAGGAAGGAATTAGGTACAGTAACGCACTGTTAATGCAACATCACGGCATGATCGCGATGGAAGCCAATCTGGAAAAAGCACTATGGCTGGCAAATGAGGTGGAAATACTAGCAAAACTTTATTTAAAAATCCTGCCTGTTGTTGGAAATGACATTGGAAATGCCGCAAAAAATATTCCGATACTTTCTTCCGAAGAGATGCAACGAATCTTGACAAAATTTAAAAATTATGGATTAAAAACTCAGTAACAAGGTAAAAAAACAGCATTTTCTAATCTTATTGGGGACTATGCTGTTTTTACATAATCTAAGTAAAAACCAGATACGGATTTTGTCTGTATATTATTTTATGGCTGGATTATAAGGAGCTGGATGAAAATGGTGGGTCGTGCAGGATTCGAACCTGCGACCAATTGATTAAAAGTCAACTGCTCTACCGACTGAGCTAACGACCCAACTAGGTAATTATGATTTTGATATCTAAATGGTGGGTCGTGCAGGATTCGAACCTGCGACCAATTGATTAAAAGTCAACTGCTCTACCGACTGAGCTAACGACCCAATTAGATAATTTTGATTTTGATATTTAAGATGGTGGGTCGTGCAGGATTCGAACCTGCGACCAATTGATTAAAAGTCAACTGCTCTACCGACTGAGCTAACGACCCATCGTAAATATCGCTGTGATACTGCGGAACAATCTAATGAAGTGGTGGGCGATACCAGATTCGAACTGATGACCCCCTCCTTGTAAGGGAGATGCTCTACCAACTGAGCTAATCGCCCACTTCATGATGACTATTACTGCATGATGACTATTACTGAAAAGTTATTGTAACGACATCTATATCACTGATTTATGATTGGTGGGCGATATCGGACTCGAACCAATGGCCCCCTCCTTGTAAGGGAGATGCTCTACCAACTGAGCTAATCGCCCAATCATAAAATCATTTTTTATCACTACGGTTGCCACTTTCTCCAGCTTATTACTACGAGAGAATGGTGGGCGATACCAGATTCGAACTGATGACCCCCTCCTTGTAAGGGAGATGCTCTACCAACTGAGCTAATCGCCCCGTCGTGATGGAGTCGCATTATAGGGATAGTTCGAGGTGAGTCAACGGTTTTTATTACTAAAATTTCTGTTCGTCGCAAAATTACACAGAATGAAACAATTATAGTCACTTTGAGTTATCATTTAGGCAATGTATTTTACCTTTTCTCAATAACCTACCATTAACGCCATTGAGGAATTGAAGTCCAGTGATAAAATAACCCCCACTATTGTTATTTCAATCATCCAAAACGTTCTCTGAAAAGTGAAATGTAATTAAGGCAATTCCCGATGAGTAAAATAAAAACCCGTTTTGCGCCAAGTCCTACTGGCTATCTTCACGTTGGCGGCGCACGCACTGCCCTTTATTCCTGGTTATACAGCCGCCATAACAAAGGTGAATTTGTTCTGCGCATTGAAGACACTGATCTGGAACGTTCAACTCAGGAAGCCATTGATGCGATTATGGACGGAATGAACTGGTTAAATCTGAATTGGGATGAAGGCCCTTATTATCAGACCAAACGTTTCGACCGTTATAATCAGGTTATTGATGAAATGCTGGAACAAAATACAGCGTATCGCTGCTATTGTTCTAAAGAGCGCTTGGAACAATTACGTGAAACTCAGATGGCAAATGGCGAAAAACCACGTTACGACGGTCGTTGCCGTGATAGTGAGTGCCAGCATATCCATAATGAGCCACATGTTGTGCGTTTCCGCAACCCACAGGAAGGCTCGGTTATTTTTAATGACAGCATCCGTGGCCCGATTGAATTCAGTAACCAAGAGTTGGACGATTTGATCATTCGCCGTACTGATGGCTCACCAACTTATAATTTCTGTGTTGTCATTGATGACTGGGATATGGAAATCACTCACGTTATTCGTGGGGAAGACCACATCAATAACACCCCGCGTCAAATTAATATTCTGAAAGCGCTCGGTGCACCAGTACCAGAATATGCTCATGTTTCTATGATCCTCGGTGACGATGGTAAAAAATTATCCAAACGTCATGGTGCCGTCAGCGTGATGCAATATCGTGATGATGGCTATCTGCCGGAAGCACTTTTGAACTATCTGGTTCGTTTGGGATGGTCACATGGCGATCAGGAAATTTTCAGTGTTGAAGAAATGACTGAGCTGTTCAGCCTTGACGCTATCAGCAAATCAGCCAGCGCCTTCAACACTGAAAAACTGCAATGGTTGAACCATCATTACATTAATACCCTGCCAGCGGAAAAAGTAGCTGTTCATTTAGCATGGCATATTGAACAACAAGGTATTGATACACGTACTGGCCCGGAACTAGTTGACCTGATTAAACTGTTGGGTGAACGCTGCAAGACATTGAAAGAAATAGCCAACGCTTGCCATTATTTCTATGAAGAGTTTACAGAGTTCGATGCAGATGCTGCGAAAAAACATCTGCGACCGGTGGCCCGTCAGCCATTAGAAGTTGTCCGTGAAAAACTGGCTGCTATTACCGAATGGACACCAGAGAATATCCATCATGCAATTCAGTCAACGGCTGACGAATTAGAAGTCGGCATGGGTAAAGTTGGTATGCCACTACGTGTTGCAGTTACTGGTGCTGGTCAATCTCCGAGTGTTGACGTCACTATCCACGCTATTAATCAGGCACGTTCACTCTCTCGTATTGATAAAGCTCTGGCTTATATTGCCCAGCGTGAAGCGCAATAATCAGCATTAAAAAATCGGCCAAAATAAGTTATAAAGGCACACAATTTATTGTAGTGCCTTTATTTTTTATTCTCCCAACCAAACATTGATGGCTTTTTCAGCGTTTACACCGGAAATATTAATGAATCCGTTGACAGAGTTCTTTGGGTTTCATATGATGCGCTCCGTTCCACAGGATTTTGATTTGGGGCTATAGCTCAGCTGGGAGAGCGCTTGCATGGCATGCAAGAGGTCAGCGGTTCGATCCCGCTTAGCTCCACCAAATACTTATCCTAAGCCACAATTGTGGGGCTATAGCTCAGCCGGGAGAGCGCTTGCATGGCATGCAAGAGGTCAGCGGTTCGATCCCGCTTAGCTCCACCAAAATTCTGAATCCCTGAAAGCGCAAGTTTTCAGGGATTTTTCTTGTGGCTGAATATAATGAAACCAGCCCGTCTGTTAAAACATCAAATCATCGTAATACTTTTTATTTTTAAACTGAAAGTTCCATCCGAATAATTTGAGTCTACGTCAATAAAGGGGGTTGGATCTCAGATTGGTCTTAACATGCTGGTTATCTTACGTACGAATACCTTTACTAGTGCAACACAAGTAGCTGCATATCTTGGTGTTATTCCTATTGAAAAGCAGTCAGGCACATCGGTGCATGGTAGAGTGCGCTTATCTAAAACGGATCCTGCTGAAATCCGTGCTAAGTTGTTTATGTCTGCACTAACTGCAATTCGTTTTAACCCCACATAAATGATTTATATAATAAATTGATTAATAAAGGAAAGGCGAAAATGTTGGCTTTAGGAGCTGCGATGCGTAAATTAGTTCATTTGTGCTACGGGGTACTAAATACGCAGCAATTATATGATGAAAACTATGCTATCAAAACTTGACAATCAAGACGGTAGCTTATTATGTGAATGCAAGTTTCTATATGCCGATTTCATTATTGGTTTGTACACTAAAGATACTCTTGTCATAGACATTGCTATTAGTATCACAATATTTTTATTCTTTTTTCAGCTTTTTGATTCTATATACTCCATATTATCAGGTATTTTACCAGGGTTTCATGAGACTAAAATAGTATTCTACGTGCCCATTTTAGGTTACTGGTTTGTTGGAATACCTCTTGGTTTTACATTAGGACTAACGGATTTCATCACTGAAAGAATGGGTAACTCAAGATGTTAACTAACATTCTTACTGATGATCTGGCAGGTACAAGCAATTTATTTGTTAATCTATTGAATTTTAATATCGAATACGAATCTGATTGGTTTATAGCAATGTCTTCTGAATCAGATGGGCAAGTTTCAGCTTTTTTAAGGACAAGTAAATTTATCCCAGATTCATATCAAAAATCTTGTCAGGGGCTGATTATCACGTTTGTCGTTAAGGATGTTGAACCCTATTTTTCAAAAGCCAAAACCCTTGCTCTGGAAATTATTGAACCACCACGTGATTTGCCCTATGGTCAGCGTCGTCTTTTAATTAAAGATAAAAGTGGTGCGCTGATCGATATTTCAGCACCAACAGCTCCACTTGACCGCAATTATGGCTAATCAGTTTTTTTCAATGGCTTTACCAATGAATCCAACCCTTCAATTTTAATTGCAAGGGTCATTTCCATTAGTGCACCCAGTTTCCCTTGTGGAAATTCCCCCTTACGGGCAAACCAAAGTAAATACTCTTCAGGAAGATCTATTAACATCCGTCCTTTGTATTTACCAAATGGCATGGCAGTGTTGGCGATCTCCAGCAAATTTTCTTTATTCATCATGCCGACCTATTGAGTCACTTTATCTTTATATAAAAGATAAAATTCAAATTGCTAAGAAAATTAAATGCTCATTACCAGTCCGGTAATTGCAGCCGACAGGAAACTCACCAATGTTGAGCCAAACAGCAGTTTCAGGCCAAAACGCGCAACAGTATTCCCCTGTTTTTCATTCAAGCCTTTAATAGCACCGGCAACAATACCAATGGATGAAAAGTTGGCAAAGGAAACCAAGAATACAGACAGGATACCTTTTGAACGATCACTCAATTGTCCTGCAATTTCCTGTAAACTCTGCATTGCAACAAATTCATTAGAAACCAGTTTAGTTGCCATGATACTACCTACTTTCAGTGCTTCATCACTGGGAATGCCAATGATCCAGGCAAATGGATAGAAAACATACCCCAGACATTCCTGGAAAGAAATACCAAATGCCATATCAAAAATGGCGTTGATACCCGCAATCAAGGCAATAAAGCCGATCAGCATGGCCGCTACAATCAAAGCGACTTTGAAACCAGCCAGAATGTACTCGCCCAGCATTTCAAAGAAACTTTGCCCTTCATGCAGATTGTTCATATGGATATCCCCTTCACTTTCAACAGAGTAAGGGTTGATAAGGGACAGAACGATAAAGGTACTGAACATGTTAAGTATCAGGGCCGCTACCACATATTTTGCATCCAGCATTGTCATGTAAGCACCTACGATAGACATAGATACCGTAGACATCGCTGTTGCCGCCATTGTGTACATCCGACGCTCAGACATTTTGTTCAATACATCTTTATAAGCGATAAAATTCTCTGATTGTCCCAGAATCAATGAACTGACCGCATTGAACGATTCTAGTTTTCCCATGCCATTAACTTTGGACAACATAGTACCAATTGCACGAATGATAATTGGCAGAATTTTTATATGTTGCAGGATACCGATCAAAGCAGAGATAAAGATGATAGGACAAAGTACATTCAGGAAGAAAAATGCCAGATTTGCTTCAATCATACCACCGAAAACAAAGCTAGTACCTTTCACGGCATAAGACAGTAAGTGGACAAACAAGCTGTCAAACCCTTTGACGATCCCTAGTCCAGCATTGGAATTAAGGAAAAACCACGCCAGAACAAGTTCAATAACAAGTAACTGAATAATATACCGAATCCGAATATCTTTCCGGTTATTACTCGCAAAAACCGCCAAGCCGCCAATGACCGCTAGAGCGAGAACAAAGTGAAAAATATGAGGCATAAAAGAACTCCAAACATGACGAGGTGCAAATTTATAATAGCATTTTTGCAACATACGATAATAAATATTGATAACTATCACATAAATTTACTATAGAGTGGCAACAAATTCCTATTTAGCAAACCTGATCACACTTTAAGCCGGAACGTGGCGACTAATGTATGCAAAAATATCTTATTTAAAGGCACTATTAAGGTTTATTATCAAGCATCCTAATAGCACCTCTTTCCTGAAAGTTTTCTTTTTATTATTCACCTAAAAGACGAAGCATTTTTTCTTCATCAATCACAGTTATACCCAATTCTGCCGCTTTGGCTAATTTAGATCCCGCAGCCTCACCCGCAATCACCAAATCTGTTTTCTTGGAGACACTGCCTGTGACTTTCGCGCCCAACGCAACTAATTTGTCTTTGGCCTCATCCCGGGATAAAAGGTTTAATGAGCCAGTCAAAACTACGGTCTTACCCGCAAATGGGCTATCGATTTCTTCTGGTTGCGGTATTTCCGCCGCTTCCCAACAGATGCCAATATTATTGACAAGATCATCAATTACTGTCTGGTTATGCGGTTCGTTAAAGAAATTAACTACATGGCTGGCAACCACACCACCTACATCTTGTACAGCAATTAATGCTTCCGTATCTGCTGCACGCAATTTTTCCAATGTGCCAAAATGTGCAACTAAATTAGCCGCAGTGGCTTCTCCAACTTCCCGAATGCCTAAAGAATAGATGAAACGGGCAAATGTGGTTTTCTTGGATTTTTCCAGAGCATTAACCACATTCTGAGCGGATTTTGGCCCCATTCGCTCAAGGCCGATTAATTGCCCTGCGGTCAAACGGAAAAGATCGGCTGGTGTTTTGACATATTCCTTATCAACCAACTGTTCAATAATTTTCTCTCCCATTCCATCCACATCCATTGCACGACGGGAAACAAAGTGTCTGAGCGCTTCTTTACGTTGTGCCCCACAAAATAAGCCACCTGTACAACGCGCTACAGCCTCGCCTTCAATACGTTCGATATCAGAACCACAAACAGGACAATGCTGTGGGAAAGTCACTTCCTGGCTTTCTGTTGGTCTTTGCTCCTTTACCACACCAACAACTTGCGGAATCACATCACCTGCCCGGCGAATAATGACGGTATCTCCTATACGCAGCCCCAGTCGTTCAATTTCATCCGCATTGTGTAATGTAGCGTTACTGACTATCACACCTGCAACCTGTACTGGTTCCAGACGTGCAACTGGTGTAATTGCCCCTGTGCGTCCTACCTGAAACTCGACATCACGTACGATTGTTATCTGTTCTTGTGCAGGAAACTTAAATGCGGTTGCCCAACGTGGAGCTCTGGCTACAAACCCCAATGTTTCCTGTAATTCAAGGGAGTCCACTTTAATGACAACACCATCAATGTCGAAACCCAGAGTCGGGCGCTGTTGCTCTACCTCGTGGTAAAAATCCAATACTTGTTGGGTTCCCTGACACAATTTCACTTTATCGCTAACCGGCAGCCCCCATTGTTTGAATTGCATCAGCCGCTCGTAGTGGCTTGCTGGCAACTCTCCACCGTCAATCACACCAATGCCATAACAATAAAAAGTCAGCGGACGCTTGGCTGTAATACGTGGGTCGAGCTGGCGCAGTGATCCTGCGGCTGCATTGCGAGGGTTAGCAAATACTTTATTACCTGTACGGCGCGCTTCTTCATTGAGTTTTTCAAAACCCGTTTGCTTCATAAAGACTTCACCACGAATCTCAACACGAACAGGAATGTTGTCTCCTTTCAAACGCAGAGGAATCGCGCGAATTGTACGAATATTGGCGGTAATATTTTCTCCTGTCGTACCATCCCCACGAGTCGCAGCCTGTACTAATTCGCCATTTTCATACAACAGGCTGACAGCCACACCATCGAGTTTAAATTCACAACAGAATACCAATTCGCGACTGTCTTTCAGACGATCACGAACACGTTTATCAAATGCCAGATAACTTTCTTCATCGAATACATTATCCAGAGATAACATCGGAATTTCGTGACGAACCTGCTCAAATGCAGTTAATGGCGCTGCTCCAACCCGTTGGGTAGGAGAATCTGCCGTAATCAACTCTGGATGCTGTTCTTCCAGTGATTTCAACTCACGCATTAAGCGATCGTATTCCACATCAGGGATCTCTGGCGCATCCATAACATGATACAAATACTCATGATGACGCAATGTTGTTCTTAGTTCGTTGATTGTTTGAATAATATTTTTCATGACTTCTCACCAGAGATGAAAAACCCCCGACTAGGCGGGGGCTTAATACTAAAAAGAGGATTTATTCTTGGGCGCTGAGTGTATCACGAATACGTGCCTTATAAGATTCGATCATTTGCGGTGTAAGCATTTTACGCTCGGCATCTAACACCACACCACCCACATCAGAAGCAATACGCTGCGCTGCCTGTAACATCAGTTTGAAATTCTGATTAGAATCACCATATGAAGGTACGAGCATAAACATTGAGATCCCCGGAGTGCTGAAATCTACCATATGTTCTGGATCAAATGACCCCGGCTTAACCATATTAGCCAAACTGAACAGTACCGCACCACTACCCGATGGATTTAAGTGACGATGGAAGATATTCATATCACCAAACCGGAAACCTGATTGCAAAATGCTCTGAAGCAGTACTTCGCCATTTAGTTCCTGACCATGATGGGCAGCTACATGTAATACCAACACGGTTTCTTTTTTAGTTTGCTCAGTTTCAGCTTTCGTTGCATTTTCCAACTTTGACTGCTCTTGAACAGCTTCCGTTTCCGCACCTTCTGCACTATTTTTCTCAACAGATTCAAACAGGCCAAGTTGTGATTCTTTCTGGCTTTCATCAATAGCTTTCACCTTTGCCACAGATGTTTCAGGTTGCTGCTTTGAAAGTAAAGGATCAACTCCATCATCAGATGTTACTTCTGATAAATCAGGTGAATCGCGCTCAATAACCGACTCTTCACGATGTTCATGACGAGACTTAACTGGCTCCTGAACACGTGATTTTGACGAATTATCAAACAGTTCATCGCCATCATTATCCTCTAATAACTCTTCCCGACGCTCCTGTTTATGAGGTTTCACTGGGCGATCACGAAAGAGTGACGAACGCTCTTTACGGCTGGTCCACAACCCATGTAATAGCAAAGCTATTATGGCTATCGCACCAACAACGATTAATATCAGACGCAAATCCTGCATCATTGCTGTCTCTGTTGTTTAAATTAATTGCCACCACGGCGGAATATTCTTTAGATAAGAGTATTTGTCAAATAGCACAAGTGCAAGCCTCTACAGACTTTTCTTATCATAAAGAGAGGTATCTCCTGTTTTTCCGAGTGTTTTTCACACACAAAACTACTGGTCAGTGGAAAATCCTGCCTATATCATACCGTCTCAATCCTCTAAGAGAGAATAAGAAAATATGACGAATTCGAAAAAATTGCCAAAACATTTAGGCGGATTTCATTATATTGTACAAGGTTGGCATTTAATAACCCGCCCTGGCATCAAGAGATTCGTTCTATTGCCTCTACTGGCTAATATCTTACTATTCGGCAGCTCTTTCTGGTGGTTATACCAAAGGCTGGATGGCTGGATACAATGGGCGCTCAATAAAGTACCAGATTGGATGCAATGGCTCAGTTATTTGTTGTGGCCACTGGCTGTTATTTCTGTGCTACTGATTTTCACCTACCTTTTCAGCACATTAGCGAATTTTATTGCTTCTCCGTTTAACGGATTATTAGCAGAAAAATTAGAATCTCAGTTGACGGGTATCCCTGCGCCGGACACAGGTGTTCTTGACCTAATAAAAGATACGCCCCGCATTCTGAAACGCGAAATAGTCAAAATTCTCTACTATATTCCGCGCGCTATCGCCCTCTTATTGTTGTACTTTATTCCGGGTATCGGGCAGACTGTGGCTCCGGTTATCTGGTTTATTTTCAGTGCATGGATGCTGGCTATCCAATACTGTGATTACCCGTTTGATAACCACAAAATCAGCTTTGCCAATATGCGTAATACCCTACGACAAGACAAAATTGACAATCTCCAGTTTGGGGCCGCAGTCAGTATATTAACCATGATCCCAATCATTAATCTGTTTATTATTCCTGTTGCCGTCTGTGGCGCTACCGCTATGTGGGTTGACCATTATCGCACTCAGCATGTTCTGAACAACCATTCTCCTCATCAATAATTACTAATATAAAAATGAACAGGAATAACGAAATAGAATAAAAATACAGGGGAGTAATACAATAAATTACTAAATATTCTTTTATATAATAAGAATAGATTTAAACTTTATTTCCATTAATAAGATGTTCGCGTATGGTTAATTAATCAGAATTTAAGAGTATCTTAGGGGCAATCGGACAATGAGCAAAATTTATGAAGATAATTCGTTAACCATCGGTCACACTCCACTTGTACGCTTAAAAAATTTCGGGAATGGTCACATTCTGGCAAAAATAGAGTCTCGTAATCCAAGTTTCAGTGTGAAATGCCGTATTGGCGCCAACATGATTTGGGATGCAGAGAAACGTGGCATTCTGACAAAAGGCAAAGAGCTTATCGAGCCAACCAGTGGTAATACAGGTATTGCACTTGCTTATGTCTCAGCAGCCCGCGGTTATAAACTGACATTAACAATGCCGGAAACCATGAGTTTAGAACGTCGTAAGCTGTTAAGAGCACTGGGCGCTAACTTAGTGTTGACCGAAGGTGCTAAAGGCATGAAAGGGGCTATCGATAAAGCGAATGAGATCCATGACAACGCGCCGGAGCGTTATGTCCTGCTACAACAGTTCAGTAATCCAGCAAACCCTAAAATTCACGAAAAAACCACCGGACCAGAAATTTGGGAAGATACCGATGGTGATGTCGATGTTTTTGTCGCTGGCGTAGGTACAGGAGGCACGATTACTGGCGTTGCCCGTTATCTGAAAAATACGCAGGGCAAACAGGTAACTATTGTTGCCGTAGAGCCGGAAGATTCGCCTGTGATCAGCCAAAAACTTGCTGGCGAAGAACTTAAACCAGGCCCACACAAAATTCAGGGGATTGGTGCAGGTTTTATCCCTGATAACCTGGATTTAACATTAGTTGACTGTGTGTTTAAAATCAGTAATGAAGAAGCGATTAAAATTGCTCGCGAACTCACTGAAAAAGAAGGAATTCTTTCCGGTATATCTTCAGGTGCTGCCGTTGCCGCTGCTATCAAATTATCTCAGGAAGACGAATACAAAGATAAAAATATTGTTGTCATCCTACCTTCTTCTGCTGAACGTTACCTGAGCACAGCACTGTTTGCTGATTTGGTCACTGACTAATTTATCACCTCATTATTTTTCAATTTTATTGATAAAAAAGCACCGCGAGGGTGCTTTTTTGTGCATCAGATCAAAGTTTAAAACTTTCCTAGATGATTTATTCAAGTAGCTTTAGTATTTAACCAGTAATTATTTTGATGCACGAAATTAATCGCAGACAACCACAAAGAACCCTGTTTGGTTTTAGCTCATTATTCGGTTGGTGTGTGTTAACATTCAATCAACAATTGAATGGCATCAAGTGTGTTAATTTTTTGATAATGATTTAATACACTTTATACCCAATAAATTTCGAGTTGTATCAAGGTTGCAAATGAATGCCGCCAAAGAAACAACTTGAAAGAAAAAAGGTACATATCATTATCAGTTTAACGGTTGTACAAGTCAGAAATAATCCAGCTAAAGTCTAAACTAGCTTTAGCATTCTCTTGGCTTATCAACGAAAATTTAAGTTATTGAGGAAATACTATGTTCCAGCAAGAAGTTACTATTACTGCACCAAATGGCCTTCACACCCGCCCTGCTGCACAGTTCGTCAAAGAAGCAAAGGGTTTTTCTTCTGATATCACTCTTACTTCCGGCGGTAAATCAGCCAGTGCGAAAAGTCTGTTTAAGTTGCAAACGCTGGGACTGACTCAAGGAACTGTTGTAACAATCTCTGCTGAAGGTGAAGATGAGCAACAAGCTGTTGAACATTTAGTTAAACTGATGGGTGAATTGGAATAATCATCCGTTTGTAAAACCAGTCTATTTCATATCATCCAATTCTATCCCCAGAAAAACAAAATCTGGGGATATTTAGAGCCTGCCCTCTGAAGGCGCAATGAAATATAATCACCCGCAGTTAAGGTCATATAATATGATTTCAGGCATCTTAGTATCACCAGGTATTGCTTTCGGTAAAGCATTATTACTGAAAGAAGATCCCATTATTATCAATCACAAAAAAATCATTCCTGAACAAGTCGAACAAGAGATCTCACGCTTTAAACAAGGGCGCGACAAAGCCTCTGCTCAATTAGAAATCATTAGAAATACAGCAGAAAAAAATTTGGGGGCAGAAAAAGCCGAAATCTTCGAAGGCCACATCATGTTGCTGGAAGATGAAGAACTGGAGCAGGAAATCATTACCCTGATAAAGAAAAATCTGACTACAGCAGATGCCGCTATTTATTCAGTGATCGAAGATCAGGCCAAGGCACTGGAAGAACTGGATGATGAATATTTGAAAGAGCGTGCTGCCGATGTTCGTGATATTGGTAAACGCCTGCTGAAAAATATTCTGGGTATGCCGATTATTGACTTAGGCTCTATCACAAAAGAAGTTATTCTGGTTGCCAATGATTTAACACCTTCAGAAACCGCACAACTTAATCTGGATAAAGTACTGGGTTTCATTACTGACTTAGGTGGCCGCACCTCTCATACCTCAATCATGGCACGTTCGTTGGAATTACCCGCAATTGTAGGAACAACTAACGCCACAACCCAAATAAAAAATGGCAGTTACCTTATCTTAGATGCTGTCAATAATCACATCTACATAGACCCATCTGACGCTGAAATTGAACAACTAAAAAAAACCAAAAGTGAATATTTGTCAGAAAAAGCAGAGCTGGCAAAACTGAAAGATCTGCCTGCTATCACGTTGGATGGTCATCAAGTGGAAGTTTGCGCCAATATCGGTACAGTCCGCGATATTGCGGGTGCAGAGCGTAACGGTGCAGAAGGCGTAGGTTTATACCGCACTGAATTCTTGTTTATGGATCGTGATTCTCTGCCGACTGAAGAAGAGCAGTTTGAAGCCTATAAAGCAGTCGCAGAAACTGTTGTTAATCAATCGGTTATTATCCGTACTATGGATATCGGTGGTGATAAAGATCTGCCTTACATGAACCTGCCCAAAGAAGAGAACCCATTCCTTGGCTGGCGTGCAATCCGAATTTGCCTTGATCGTAAAGAAATCTTACATTCTCAATTGCGTGCTATTCTGCGAGCTTCCGCATTTGGTAAACTCCGCATCATGTTCCCTATGATTATTTCAGTTGAGGAAATCCGGGAGCTGAAAGCAGAACTGATGTTGCTCAAAGATCAATTACGCAATGAAAATAAGGCGTTTGATGAATCAATTGAAGTCGGCATCATGGTAGAAACGCCTGCTGCTGCAACCATTGCTAAACATCTTGCAAAAGAAGTTGACTTTTTTAGTATTGGGACAAACGATCTAACTCAGTATACTCTTGCGGTAGACCGTGGTAATGAGCTGATCTCTCATCTTTATAACCCAATGTCACCAGCAGTGTTGAGTCTTATCAAACAAGTTATTGACGCCTCACACGCAGAAGGTAAATGGACGGGCATGTGTGGAGAGCTGGCTGGAGATGAACGCGCTACACTATTGCTCTTAGGCATGGGATTGGATGAATTCAGTATGAGTGCAATATCAATTCCAAGTATTAAGAAAATCATCCGTAATGCAAATTACGATGATGCAAAAGCACTGGCAGAGCAAGCATTGACTCAGCCGACCGCACAGGAATTGATGGAGTTGGTTGACACTTTCATCAGAGAAAAAACTCTCTGCTAAATACGTTAACCAAAATAGCACGTTAGCCAGAATACGGTTCCATTAAAACAATTAGGAGAAGATTTATGGGTCTGCTTGATAAACTGAAATCTTTGGTTTCAGATGATAAGAAAAACAGCGGCAGTATTGAAATTATCGCCCCGTTATCAGGTGAGATAGTTAATATCGAAGATGTTCCAGATGTTGTTTTTGCTGAAAAAATTGTAGGTGATGGTATCGCCATTAAACCTACAGGCAATAAGATTGTCTCTCCTGTTGATGGAACCATTGGTAAAATCTTCGAAACTAATCACGCTTTTTCTATCGAATCCGATAGTGGGATAGAACTGTTCGTTCATTTCGGTATTGATACCGTTGAACTGAAAGGCGAAGGCTTTAAACGTATTGCCGAAGAAGGTCAGCGTGTGCAAAAAGGCGATCTGGTTTTAGAATTTGATTTGGCATTTCTGGAGGAAAGAGCTAAATCAACCTTGACTCCTGTTGTTATTTCTAACATGGATGAAATCAAAGAGTTATCTAAACTGAATGGTGCTGTGACCGTCGGTGAATCTGTCATCATGCGCATCAAAAAGTAACAACGCCATTGATGAGTTGTATGTGAATCGCCTCTGTTTTATCGGGTTAAGCAATAACGATATCTGATAAAACAGGGCGGTTTTTTATGGGTAAACAAAAAGCTTTTTTATAGATAAACAAAAAACCTAGTACGTATAAAAACCCTTACCTGTTTTACGCCCTAAATGCCCCGCATCAACCATTGTCCGCATCAACGGGCAAACACGGTACTTCGGATCCTGAAACATTTGATAGAGCACCTCAAGAGAATTAACGACGGTGTCAATACCGATCAAATCGGCGGTTTCCAATGGCCCCATTTTATGGCCGAAACAGCCTTTAAATATTGCGTCCACATCCGCTGGCTGAGCGATACCATCTTGTATCGTAAATGCAGCCTCATTCATGAATAAATGGGAAATTCGATTAGAAACAAAACCAGGGCCATCTTTTACCACAACCGCATTCTTACCCAGTTTTTCCAGGATCTGCAAACATCGTTCCTGAGTCTGCTCTGCGGTATTAAAACCAATAATCACCTCAACAGTAGGCTTTAAATACACTGGATTCATAAAATGCACCCCAATCACCTGCGACGGTACACGATGGAACGAACCCAGTTTTGTGATGGGAATGCAGGAAGTATTCGCCGCCAGTACCGCATGGGGAGCAATAAATTCGGCCATACTCGCATATAGTGCTTGTTTTAAGGCAATATTCTCGGTGATATTTTCGACGATAAACTCGCAATCGGACACCACAGATAAATCCTGCGACCAGACGATGTTTTGTACTATTGTTTCAGGCGTTTTTCCTTTCGCGAGCGGGCTGAACAGTGGTGCATAAGCCGCGGTTTCCGTAATACTCTCTCTGCTTTTCTCACAAGAAAGCGCATCTTTTTCGATAACAACAACATCATGCCCCCGCAACGCACAGTCGAAGGCAAGGCTGGAGCCGATATTACCGCCGCCAACCACAGCTATTTTAAGTTTTGACATAGTGACTATTTCTTATCGGGTTTAAGAAGGATTATGAGCAATGAAACTCAGGTTGCCGCTTTACTCAATTAGTTGAATCAGGAGAGACCAGCTCCCACTGCCCAAACAGCGTCAAACCGACTGCTTTTGCCAACGCCGAAGACGCAAGATTATCGATCTGGCATCGGTACTGGGGTTCATACCCTTGGGCATAAGCATGTTTACTGATTGCACGCACCACTTTTCTGGCATGGCCTTTACCTCTGAAAGCTTCTAAGGTCAGTACTCCCATATCGGCAATTTGCGCATTATCCCACGGGTACATGCTGGCAGCGCTGATCAGACGGTCTTGGTCAAAAACGCCAAATACTGCCCAGTGATCCAGTTCGACATAAGCACCATCCAAATCTTGCTCCGAAGCGGAAGATTGGAACTCAGAGAAGAGATCTTTATCTTTCTTTTCCGTTAGCTGGCGCAGTGTACTATCCGAATTTTCCTGCAATAACTTACGCTTTTCTTCTTCTGAAAAATAAAAAATATAATCTGCACCGTGCAAAGTAATGTCTGCCGCATTTAATTTCTGGCGAAAGATCGATTCAGACATCTTTTCTTGATGATAAAGCCCCGCTTTTTCGGCCAGTTCTGGAGTTATAACCGCCATAACCCGCCCATCCGTGGTTTCCAATACCATCACACGATCATCTTCTGCCAGATTAGCATTGGTAACGAGAGTAAAAACATTATCACTATAAATAATATCTCCATTTAGTAACGGAGCTTGCCAAAAATCAGTTATTGCTTTTGAAAATAAGGGCATATTTCTTACTCGCTTGAGTTAGGGTCATGCTGGTGATCTTCCAGAGAAGCAGAAAAAATTCATTTTTCACTCCCTAAAAATTAAACTCTGAATCGATATCCTGATCGTTCGTCTGTGCGAACAACTCCGGCGCATATCCATAATTGAGGCTTTTAAGCAGTTCTTGTATTTCCTCTTCAGGATTGGTGATAACTTCATCTATCAACACAAAGAAATAATCAAATATCGCTCTGGCAATGGTTTCGCTGAACATCTGTTGGCGAAGCTGTATCGTACAATTAAAAGACTCTATAGTTTCAGATACATCCATTGCTAAATCGAACTTGACTGCTTCTAATGTCAGTTCAAGCCGAGAAAATTTGCTTTCTCCATTCACATCATCATTTCTGTCAACTCCACTCAGGCTCAAAGGCAGGTAACCGAACACCACATCGAACAGTGGATGTTTACCCTGACGATTTTGAATTTGCTGTTCAGTGCTGAGATCTTCCAGTAATGCACTCATCGGATAAGTTTGGTAAGGCACACTTTCAGCCCATTGAGCGTTAAGTTGCAGCAAGTAATCCGCCATCGGCAGATCGGCCTCCGGCTCAATCTTTAAAGCCAGCATGTTGACAAGATAACCGACCAGCTTCAGCTCTTCTGGTTGTATACGCCCGGTGACCGGAACACCAAGCAAGAAAGCGTCGGCACGGGCAATTTTTGCAATCAAAACACCAAATACCCCAAGGAAGAATGCAAAGGGAGATAAACCAAGCTCATCGCATAACTGTCTAATTTCCGTGCTGGTGTGTGAGGAGAGATCTTTCTCCAGCGTGATACCTTGCTCTCTTTCTGTATCAGTATGCCAGTCATAGCCTTCAGCTACAGGTAACGACAACGGAGCAGGCAGAGGTAACAGATTGGCAAGCCAATAGGCTTTCTCTTTCCTCACTTTATCTTCGCTTTCAGACTCTTGCCTGTAGCGCCTATAAGCAGCAAAACTATATTCCGGAGCCGGGAGTGATAATCCTTGCAACAAACGTTGAAAATCATCAGCAAGGACCCCTAAAGAAACAGCATCACAGACAATGTGATGAACAACGATAAGCACCTGATGGAATGGTGAATCATCTGACCCCGTGAGTATCATGGCCCGAATAGGTAAATCGGTATGCAGGTCGAAAGGCAAATTAGCGAATTGTGCCAGACGGGCAGAATTCTCTGCTTGATCCTCCCCTGCCTCAGATACCGATAATCCTACTTTGGCATCACGCTGAGGTAACATCATCAAATCGGCTCCCTGACGCTGAAACAGGCACTTCAAAACAGGATGTCTGTCAGCAACTTGTTCCAGCGCTTCCGCAATAGAAGACGCACTGATCGAACCGGGACACCGAAAAGCCATTGGCATGTTATAGCTACCATTGGCAAATGTGATTTGATGTATATACAGTAAATCCTGATCTGCGCTGGCAACGATCGGTTTATATAAATCAATCGGTTCGTATGAATCAGTGCGGGACAGAGTCGTCGGAGAATGTTGCTGTTCACTGAGAAACTGCCGTTCAATTTCACGGATGGTAGGTTGAGCAAAAAAATCTTGAATGGCTATCCGTTTTCCGATCTGTTTATACACTTTTTCTGCCATCACGATAGTCTTTAAGCTATCACCACCCAACGCCATAAATTTATCATCAATACCAATGCCATCAATGCCGAGGATCTGACTCCATATTACGGCAATTTCCTTTTGCATCTCGTTTGCCGGCGGCTGATAAGCAGACTGCAAAGTTTTTGGTCTGGGTTTTAATCTGATGTTGCTGGCTGGTTGTGATTTACCGTTACCATTACTATTGGCAATTCGCCTTCCTCCCCAAGTATACAGCCTGTCTATAAACTGTCCCGCCGAGAAAATTTTCTGATTTTCACAATCATATTCACGCAAACTACGTTCAAACAGAGCAGGGAATTCAGCGCCAGAAAAGGCAACTTCATTACTTCCCCAGGTATGTTCTTCTGCTGAACGAGACTGCTCATCAAAATGTACCGTTTCCCAGTTCACAACAACCCAGCGGGGATTTTGTGGTTGTCGGTTTTGTCTCTGCCCCCAGCCGTCCAGAAACAAATTTGCTGCCGCATAGGGTGCATGAGCAATACCACCGAAAAACACCGACATAGAAGAGGTTACAAAGCAGTATTCAACCGGAATACTTTCGAACACTTTGCCAAGTACCGTAACAACCTGAGCTTTGGGTTTAAGTTGTGTGCCGTAATGTTCAGCATTGAGTTTAACTAACGGAGAGAACGACTCCCCATCAGTTACACCTGCTGCATGAATGACGGCGTAAATATCCCCCAGGCGATGACGAATAGATTCAAACAGAGCCAGCGCATTTTCTTCACTTTCCAGGGCATACGGGAAAATCTCTACCGCAGTCGCACCGGCTTTTTTTAATTCCATCTGCCAATCCTGCATTGCAGCCGTATCGGCGGGCTGGCGACTGATCAATGCCAGTCGTCCCTGAAAACGTTGGGCAATAACTTTTGCCATCGCTCTGGCCATTTTTCCGCCAGCCCCCGTGATCACATAGGTTTTCTCCATGAAGTGGGATTCGTCCACCACTTCATTTTCTTCCACATCCGGGCAACGAAAATCCTCAACGAACAGGCCTTCGCGATTTAGTTTCAGGGGGCCATGAATTGGTGATTGTAGTAATTGATTTAATGTGGCAGGCACCCAGTCAGCATCTGGGTCCTGCACACTTAAGAATGCGCATTCAACACCGGGTATCTCTTGCGGCAACACTAAAGCCAGCGCTTTTAGTACTGACTCTGTTAAAACAGACTCCGCGGAACATTCGCCTTTGGCTGTCACAGCCGGCACAATCAAGTAAATATGTACTGAGTTAAACGCAGAGAACTCATTCTCCGCCAAAACATTACCCAATTCAGCCAGTATTTGCAGAGAGGCCGGCGAAAAAGAAAATCCATCCGCAGGGAATAGCAATGACAACATCAAAGCCCGATTCTTTTGCAAATCACGCGAGAGTCCGGTCAGTGCATTTCTGACTTGCTCAGGAGACAACATATTCAGGCTGAACGCCTCAATCTGGCTTTTATCCACCCAGGCATTTACTGGCAATGCCTGATCAATCAGTATTACCGAATGAGGTGTTTCTTCCTGCACTGTTTTTTCTTGTACTGCTGTTTTCGGTAAACGAATTGCTTTTGGTAAACGAATCGCTTTCCAGAATGGCAGTAACAAACCCGGCATATTTCTGGACAAACTATTCCCGCCCGTCGCAGCAATCACACCGGCAATCTGCTCCCAACTTTTGTCTGTAATATGTCCTGCGCCATGATCTTCACGCATAAAGGCATATCCGGGAACATCAAGAAGCGGTTGTCCATCAAAAGAAGGGAAAAGCCATTTTGCCGGTTCTTTTTCCTGACCAGACACCCAACTAGTGATAGCAGCCAACACTTCTGTATGCTTTTCTGATGGTACGGTGCTCTTTTCCAAAAATTGAGGGATCAGGATTGACTCATCATCTTCTTCCAGTTCCAAATACATTTTAATTTGCTGCATTAAGGCAAATTTCGAATCGGCGGCAAACATGATCCGGCACGAAAAATGATGCCGTTTGTTTAAAGTGTGGGATAACGCAGGGAGATCCAGATAAGATTGCGTTACCAACCAGTGAGATACTGACTCCAATTGCAGTGCCAGCGATGCCTTATTTTTCGCAGAGAAGGGAAAATAATAGACCTGGGATCGCATATCGCCATTATTCGCCTTTTCAGGCATGGAATTATCAGAGGGAGAAATATATTGCTGCAACACGATATGCGCATTGGTTCCACCAATACCAAAACTACTCACACCACCGGTGCGTAATTTCCCTTGTTCAGATGACCACGGTTCAGCACGGGTATTGATATAAAACGGTGCTTGCTCAAATCCCAATTGTGGATTAGGAGATTGGAAATGCAGCATAGGTGGGATCACACCATATCTGATGGCCATCACCATCTTGATAAAACCTGCTATACCGGCAGCGGAATCCAAATGCCCAATATTGGTTTTGACCGAACCGAGAGCACATTTATTTAGTCTGGTCGGTGGAATGGTTGCCTTACCAGAAGGGCGGTCTTCATTGAATACTTCACATAACGCCATAAATTCAATGCTGTCACCTAACGAAGTTGCCGTTCCGTGACACTCAATAAAATCCAAATCCGCTGCATCTACTTCTGCCAGCTGCAAAGCAGTACGGATCACATCTGCTTGCCCCTTAACACTAGGCGCTGTATAGCCGACTTTACGGGCACCATCATTATTAATAGCTGAACCTCTCAGGATCGCCCAGATAGGATCGTTATCTGCAATAGCATCCGCGGCTCGCCGCAATACGACAGCTCCCAAACCACTGCCAAATACGCTGCCGGTTGCTTCTGCATCAAAGGCTCTGGTCTTTCCATCTTTTGAAAACAACATCCCGTCCTGATAGATATACCCATTTTGTTGCGGTAACAACAGGCTAACTCCGCCTGCCACCGCGAAATCACACTCACCACTTAACAAACTCTGTACAGCCTGATGCACACTCACCAAACTGGTTGAACAAGCTGTCTGGAGGGTAAAACTGGGGCCTTCCAATCCCAGTTTCCAGGAAATCAGTGTACTCATGGCGTCTTTGTTGGCTAACTGAGAGGCAAGAAAACCACCAACATTTTCAACCTGCTCAGATAACATCACCTGCATTGTCCACTGTACTGTGCTGCGTGCCCCCAGAAACAACCCGATATTGCGTCCCCGTTTGTCCGGGTCAATACCGGCATTTTCCAGAGCATGCCAGACACATTGCATCATCAAACGGGTTTGCGGATCTAACAGTGCAGCCTCTGCCTGACTATATCCAAAAAACTCAGCATCAAAATAGTTAGCACCTTCCAGCACGCCATTAACCGGAACAAAATCTTTATTGCCTATTTTTTTGCTATCGTGCCCGGCCTGAAGCAATTCTCCTTCAGTAAAGCGGGAGATGCCATCCATCCCCATCAATAGATTGCGCCAAAATTCAGTACAGTTTTCTGCTCCCGGAAACTGACCTGATAAACCAACAACCGCGATATCCAAATCTTCTCTTATACTTACACTCATGATCCCTTACCTTGTTCCGAGTCTATAAAGTCATCAGGAGATAATCGTTGAATGAATTCAACATGATTACCGCTTCGACGATGGATAGAAGCCTGCCCTTGCAGTTGTTGCATAAGCTCATCAGTATCTGTGCTGTCCGCATCGTCAGAAAAGAACATCTCAATGGGAATAGACGTTAATGACAGCGTCAGTATTCGCTCATGGAATGTCCTGCTTTCCAGTAATTGGTGCTGCAATAAATAATGACGCCACTCTTGATAGAGCGCAGGGAAGGTTTGCCGTAATGTTTCGACATCAGTATTCGCATTAATCTCAATACGTTCTCCGGCCGACTGATTAATTTCACAGAAGAAATCAACAAACCCTGCATACAATGCACGACCATCAAATGCGTCCGTTTTAAGATTCGGGTCGAAAAAAAACAGTTTGTCTATGCTTTGTAATAATGTGTTTTTCAACCAATTATTTTGTGACGACGTTGCATGTTGTAACGTTGCATATTGTAACAATGCAGCCAACATTTCAGCGCCGAGGGAATATCCTCCTAACCACAATGGCCGTGATGGAGAGTTTGCCTGTGTTTCAATTAGTAATTGCAAAGCATTAAATAGCGCTGTTTTAAACGCCGGCTCTGACAGGTTTTCAACCATATTCGGCTGCGTCGTCAAAACAGAGACAGTCACCCGACCTGCCAGATTATTTGCCAACGTCTGTAACTCTACCAATCCCCCCATTGCCGGTGGTAACAAGAGCAATTTGGGAAGAGCAGGTTCATCTATATTCAGATATTTTTCACTGAATATGGCATCAACATTTCCATTGAACGCCTGCCTTGCTTTAATCAAAGACCACTGTTCACCAACCGTTGCATTACGGAATACATCAACAGGGCTGAATGTCACACCAAACAAATTTTCTAACTGACTGGCCAAACGCACGGCGCTCAACGATGAGCCAGATATCAGGAAGAAATCGGAATTCAGTGTCAGTGTTCCTTTATAACTCAGGCAATTCCTCCAGCAACCCATTAATTTTTGCAGCGTCTCTTCCGTTATCAGGTCTTGCTGTGTCTGCTGCTGATGTTCAAACCACTCCTGAAACAACTGCACAATCCGTTGCCTGTCCATCTTGCCTATTCCTGTGCGTGGCAGGCTCTTTACCATAAATATTACCGAAGGCAGATGGGAACGCGGGTAATGACGTGCCAGATACTGTTGTAATCCAGACTGAATATTTTCTTTTCCTTCAACCGCCAGTATCAAACAGGCTTCCGGAGTTCCAGAGAACGCTACGGCTGCCCCCGCCGCCAGTACCCCTGGATACTGCCTTGCCCGATTTTCCAGTTCACCCAGACCAATAAAATTGCCGCGTACCTTACAACTGTCATCCATGCGTCCTTTGAGATAAAACAAACCATTTTTATCCACCATCGCCAAATCACCGGTACGAAAGAACCCCCCCTGTTCATCCCGCCCAAATTTGCGGTCAGTCTGGAGAGGATCATTCAAATAGCTATGATGTTCAAAATCTCCATAGATCAGCAATTCGCCCCACTGACCAGCCCGGAGCCGGGCACCATTTTGATCAACCACAGCAAAAGCAACATGGTCAAAGGGTTTGCCGATAGAGAGTGTTGCGCCTGCTGCCAAGCAGGCACAATTTACCATCGAAACGGAAATACAGGTTTCTGTTGGGCCATAACCATTCCAAATCTGCGTGCGTTCGAGCAAATTATTGATATCTGAGGTGAACAAGAAATCGCCACCGCTGATGCAAATCTTGGGTAAAGGCGCCAAATCCGGCATACGGTTCCAAGCGGCGAAAAGCGCTGGAGTTGCAGAAATAATATCAGGGCGATAACGGGTTAAAAGTGCTTTTGCTTTATGTTCATCCAGCAAGCTGTAACGGTCCATCACAACACTTGTTCCTTGTAGTGCCCAAGACAATAAAACTTCTTTCAGATAACCGTCAAAACTGGGCGAAAGCTGTTGGATTACGCGTAATCCTTGTTGCTCTGTTGGCAATGCTGGCTGCAAACCCGATCTATGCAAACTAGATGTATTCAATCCCAATGTATTGATAAGAGAATCCACATACTGTGCGACGGTGTTCACAGAGACACAGATGCCTTTTGGTCGGCTGGTTGTGCCAGAACTGTACAGTATCCATGCAACCGGGTTATCACCGCGGGATTTAACACTATGAAAATTACGCCAATCCACCGTCACGGTACTGAGGTCAGCATCTATACCTGAATTGACAATCGCTGAATTCACAATCAGATCGGGTGCCGCATGGCAAATAACTTCATTGATGCGCTCTTCCGGTGTCCCGACCTCTAATGCCAGATAAGTTGTGCGTGTCAGAAAACAAGCCGCCAGAAATGCCTGCATCTGGCTTCCCGTACGCCCAATAATAAGTGCCCGCCGGATCGCACTATAGTTTAACTGTTGTACATAAGTGGCTGTTAATGTCGCAAACGTCTGCCAAGTAACAATACTGGCATCTTCAATAACAGCAGGGCGATCTCCCAATGTCTGGAATGCAGTCAGCAGCATATTATCAATGGAAGTATATGATGTACGCCGTTGTATCGGCCGGAACGCTTTCTGCGTCTCTTTATCGGACACGATCAATTCATTAATCTGCAAGGTGGCAGGATTATGATGCAGAATTTTTTGAAAAATTGCCTGATAACTGGTTACAAGCGCCGCTATTTGTGCATCAGTGAAGACATCAGAGTGAGATTCCAGAACCAACCGATAACCTTGCGCAGTATAGACGACAGAAAGATTAATCGCCTCATCGGCCTGCTTCGATAAATTATCCTCGTCCGGTGTTTCATTGATTATTTTTTCGGAATCATCCACTAAATCAATGTAGGCATAAGAAACATTCTGCAATGGATTGCTGCCGAACATTCTCGGATCACAACTAAGCAATGCGAAGGCTTCTTCAACAGGGAAAAACAGGTAATCGGCAGTTTGCCACTGTTCATCCGCCAGCTTTTTGATAAATTGCTCAAAGTTATCAACGGACTGATCAAAACGAAACGCACAGGGAGACAAAGAGACAAACATACCTACCGTATTCAGCACATATTTCGGGCGCAACGCATTGGCGACGGAAATAGCAAACAGATTGCTGCGCCCTTCCCGTGCTACAGTAAGCCCCCATACCGCCAGAAAGAACATAGCTGGTGTTATGTTCAATGACTGACTCAATCGTTTTATTTTCTGTTGATGCTCAACCGACAATGCCCAGGAGGTGTACCGCATCTTTCCCCCCACCTCTATAGCGCCATGTCCGAACGGATCAAACTCCAACCCCTCCATGTAATTTTTCCAGAACGTTTCGGCCTGAGCCCAGACAGGATATTGGCGGGCATTCATCTGCGCCATAGCATAACGCCGGTAATCCAGCGTAACTGGAGCCAAAGAGGCATTAACCAATAACTGCTCAAATTCATGCTGGAGAATTTCCAGCGAAGGCTTGTCCATTAAGATATGGTGGACTTGTAGCTGCAAACAGGCGTGTTCTGTATCCACATCCTGTATATAACCTCTCAACAGAGGCCCTTTCTCCAAATCGAAAGGTTGCATCTGTATTTGTAACCATTGGTTTTGGTTATCCACCAGGATCTGGTCAACTGACAGCGACGGTAATGTCTCTGCATAGGGAATACCTTCACTATCGATTCGGTAGCGAGTACGCAAGATATCGTGGCGATCCAGAAAAACCTGTAATGCTGTTTTCACTGCATCAGCAGAAATTTGAGGTGATAGCGGGATTTTCAGCGGCACAACATAAACGAGCAAATCAGGATACAGACGATACTGAGCATAAAGCCGCGCTTCCTGCGCCGATAGTGGCCCGCGTCCATCAGGCGAAAGCGGTGGAGCGGTTTCCAACAGACTCAGAAAATCGTCTGTTGTCACTTTTTTATCAGGGGTATCCCGCGAATCAATCAGTTTGGCCAACATTGCAATGGTGTCGTTTTGGAAAAACGCCTGCAAAGAGACAATCTGGTCAAATTTTTGCTGAATTTCTGCCAGCACTTTCACCGCTCGCAATGAATGCCCACCTAATGCGAAGAAACTTTTGTCCACTGACAACGTATCAGCTTCCAACTCTAAATACCGCCCCCAACAGGCAGCCAGCCATTCTTGCGTCTCTCCACTGGGTCGGACATGCTGCTCAGCAGTCGTTTTTCCCATTAGCTGTTTCAATACCTGCCGATCCAGTTTGCCTGTGCCTGTCAGTGGTAATTCAGATACGAAAGTAATCTGACTTGGCACCATATAAGCTGGCATCCTGCTTAATAATGCTTCCCTGATATTTTGTTCTGTGATCCGGCTTCCATCTGCCACAACGATAAAAAGACCTAAGCGAACATGCCCGCGTTTATCTTCCAGGCCAATTACCGCGGCCTCGGATACCATCGGTAAATCCAGTACCTGCTTTTCAATCGCATCCAGTTCGATGCGGAATCCATTGACTTTTAGCTGACGATCACGTCTCCCCAGGATTTCAAGTTCTCCCTGCGTGTCCCAACAACATAAATCTCCACTACGATAATATTTGCCGGACAACCATTCTGTATTCAGGTTGATAAATGCCTTTGCAGTAAGATCAGGACGATTCAAATACCCCGCCCCTACACCGATACCACCTATCAATAATTCTCCCGCAACCCCAATGGGGCAAGGCTCCAGAGTATCGGGATATACCACGACACATTGATATCCCCCAAGTGGCTTACCGATAGTCATTTTTTGATCATTGCGCTCAATAGGTAAGTAAGTGGTAACAACGCCTGTTTCACTGGGGCCATAGAGATTAAATAACTGGTAATTATTTTTTTGGAACGTCCTCAGACTTTCTCCACCGAAATAAAGTTGTCGCAATGTGGGAATATCCCCTTGCTCCATAATGTTTTCGGCAAATACGGTTGTGGTAAACAGCAGGTCAATCTGCTTTTTCTGCAAAAATTCGACACATTTTTTCGCATCTATGCGTGCCTCTTCCGGCGCCATGATTAATATAATATCCTGTGTCACAACCTGCACACATTCCAGAACGAAATAATCGAACACGTGGTTGGACAGGGAGGCAAATCGGGAACCCGCCGACCTATTCAGAATATGCGTTTCTGCGCTGAGGTTAAGTAGTGCTTTGTGAGTATTAATACTACCTTTCGGTTTTCCTTCACTGCCAGAGGTCATGACCACAAACAAATTATCTTCAGGATTAACGCTTTCTCCTCTGGATAACAATTCGGCCAGCAACCGCGGTGACGGTGACGATGATGATAAAGAAGCGGGATGAAAATCCGCTAAAATCACCACCTGACAGCCATGACGACGGAAAAATGCTTCCATCTGATCATTTTCCGGCGGCATCTTCTGCAATAACACAATCTTAGTCTGATGCAGTTCGATCACATCCAATAACTGCTTTTCCGGTGCACTACTTGATTGCAGGCAGAATGGCTTACCAATACGCATACAAGCCATTGCTGCAAGTGTCGTTTCTATGCCTTTCGTTCCTACGATCAGTACACAATCCCCCAGAGCTTCCCATTGTGGGAACTGCGGTAACATCAGTAAGTTCTCTGTGTACTGTGCCAATTGGGAAAAGTTAACGGTTTTATCCGCCACCGCCAAAAATATTGTGTCCGCCCTGTCACGGATCGACACCGTAATCGCCTGCGCCACATTTTGATATTGCAATGTTTGTTCTTGTAGCGCTGGCGCAGACAAAGCGCGTATTCTCGCTTGCTCTTGTTCCGGTATCCAGGACATTGATGCCAGCGGTGCAACCGGCTCAAATACCATATTGCTCAACAAGCAAATCACTCGTTTCATCAACAACGTAATCAGTTCTGGTGCCACTCTTCGTGGATCAAACCGCATATGTAACACGCTTTCTTCCGGCTGTGCTTGCAGCCAGATATTCAATGGCCAATTATTTAATGAACAGTGCGTTGTATTCTGCCCCTCAGAAGCCAGATACATAAAAGGCGGTAAGGTTTCCGAATAGCCCACCAAAATTTCCGGCAACGATGGCATAACAGACGACACCATTTGTGGCGGTACGGCCGACACTAATGCAGCAACCTGCTTCCAGCGGATAAGCTCTTCACCAAACAGACGTTTTACCGGTTGCTCTATTTCCTTTTCTGTCAGATACCATTTAGCCGGAATAAAATATCCAGCTTCTTCCATTGATGAGGAATTACCCGTTAAATCACTGCCCCCAAGTACCCACGTCAAGCTGCCTTCGGATTCATGACAATGCAGAAATGCAAGATAATTAATACTGGCGGAAAATAGTGATAAGCGATGCAGTGGAGAAGCGGAAGCCATAGTGAAAATTCTATCATTCAGTTTTTCCGGCAAAGCCAAAGAAGTGATGACAAATTCCGTATCCGTCTCCGCTACAGCTTGCGCCAGCACAAAAAAAGGACAATCTTGATATTCTGTCTTCAACTGTTGGTTAACATACTCTTTTATTGCTTGTTTTCTTGCGTTTAGCGCAATAGGGTCATTGATGAACATCTCATAACTTCCTGCTTTATTTTTTTCATCCGGCATTTTTCGTTTCACCTGCATTTAACGCATTTTGCAAAATCGAGTTAAACAACGCTTCCCAAGTTTCCACATGATTTGATTCCAGACGATTCGCTGTCCCGAATGAGAGCGCTTCCAGATGCACAGCAAAACCTGCTGTGTGTTCCGCAATTTCGCATGTCAGGTTCCAATGTGATTGCCCATCTAAAACATTGGATGTTTCCAACTGACGGCAGGGAATGCCACAGATACGACCATCAAACCCCTCTTTCTGGAAGTAGCCGAAAAACGTTGTGGGTAGCAATGCTTGTCTGGATAGAGTTGGATACAACATCGATAATTCTTCAGCATCAAACAGTTCGGTATCAAACAGTTCAGTAGCAAACAAATAATGCTGACAGGCTTCCCGAACTACCCTGCTTACCATTGCAAAATCTTCGAGACTGTTGCCTTCACTTTGCAATTTCACCCGCACAGGCAGAATCGTCATCAAAGGCGCAATAACTGTCTGTTGCTCCAACCGATCACGACCGTGAAATATGGTGGAGATAAGCTGTTCCGTCTGTGAATTGCCGGAATATTCCAGATAGGATTTAAAGCGTAAAAATAGTGTCATAAAGAATTCGGGCATACTGATCTTCAAACCCGAAGTGAGCCTTTCAATCTGCGCTTTTTGTTTAGCATCGACCCTTATCAGACAAGAACCAGTTACAGTTTTCCCATCAGCAACATAAGCAGAGGGCTGCCAACCCTGTAACTTCGTTTGCCAAAAATCGGCATGTTGTTGTCGCAGAGCCGCAAATTCGCCGCTGTAGAACAATGCGGAATAAGCCGCCAAACTGACACCTGAATAAACCGTATGACTTCCGGCAGCCAATTCATTAAGTATTTGCATCAAACCTGAACCATCAATACAGGCATGGGAAAAATCCAATAATAAGATCGGGTTTGACTCGGTCATCAGCCATCGACCCCGAACATTCATCCCATCCTCCAGTGAAAACGGACGGACAAAATCACGCAGATCTTCTTCCAGCGAGCCGAGGCTTTGACGCTTTTCCAACCGGAATACAAAACGTTTGGCCGACTGTAAATAAAGCTCGCCATCAACCAGCATGAATCGCGCACTCAATCCCATATGGCGGGAAAACACCGATTGCAACAAACTACGCAATAGCTTGAGATCAGGTTCAGTTTCAAATGACAGAGCAATGAAGCTATTGTTGTTCAAATCCTGAGGATTGAGTTTTAGCGCTTTATAAATGGCTTTCTGTGTCGGCAATGCCCGAACCCACTCTACAGCAGACGATTCAGTTAATGACCCTGTAGATAAAGCAGGTGAAGATAAAGCGGATGAAAATAAATGTGTCATCTCACCCTGATTTCTTCCCGCAATTTCAGTCTCACTCAGCTTCGCGTCAATCAGTTCGGCTTGTGAAGCAAGATCCAGATGACTGACTATCGAACTTAACAGCAACGAAACACCAAATTCTTGTTGTATCCGTATCATGAGAGTGACAGCCAGCAATGAATGCCCGCCAGCTTCGAAAAAGTGAGACTGGCGGCCAGGCGAATTCACGTTTAGTAACTCAGCCCATAACTGAGCCAATCTCATTTCTGTTTCCGTACAAGGCGGTTCGACTTCCGCTGTCTGCATTATGGGTAGATCGGAAGGAGCAGGTAATACTTTACGATCGAGCTTACCGTTTGTGGTTAGCGGAAATGCATCTAACCAAATAATATGAGACGGGATCATAAATGCGGGCAAACAGGTCTGTAGATGCCGTTTCAAAGCCTGATTCAGCACGGTTGAGGAAGTATCGGTTAAATCAGAACAAGAGCCGGTAACATACGCGACCAGACGAGCATCTCCGGGGATATCCTCCCGCACTATCACAACACACTCTTTCACGCTATGGTGTGATAACAGCGCAGCTTCGATCTCTTCTGGTTCAATGCGTAAGCCACGTAATTTGACCTGAAAATCATTGCGCCCCAAATATTCAATATCACCATCAGGTAGATAACGGGCTAAATCACCAGTACGATACATAATACAGTCTGGCTCAAGGCTGAAAGGATCTCTGATGAATTTTTCCGCTGTTAGTTCAGGCTGATTCAGGTATCCACGTGCTACTCCGATACCTGCAATATACAGTTCCCCTGCCACACCAACCGATGTTGGTTGACCATAATCATCCAAAATATAGAGTTGAATATTGTCAATTGGCTTACCAATGGGAATAACGCTTTTCTCAGTTAAGTCTTTTATTTTTCCCAAACGGCAATGCCATGCCGTCACATCGATTGCAGCTTCGGTCGGCCCATACAAGTTATGTAATTCAACATCGGCAAACCGTTCGTGAAACCGCAATAAACTGCGGGCCGGCAAGGCTTCACCACTGCAAAATACCCGTCTGACACAAGCTCCGATTTCTGGGGCGGCATGTTCCAAAAAAATAGACAACATTGACGGTACAAAGTGGAGCGTTGTTATCTTCCGCTGACAAATCAAAGCGCTTAAATAGAGGGGATCTTTATGGCCTTCTGGTTTCGCCACAACCAAACGAGCACCATACATTAACGGCCAGAAAAACTCCCAGACAGAAACATCAAAGCTGAAAGGTGTTTTTTGCAGAACGGCATCATCTGCACTCAACTGATACGTTTTCTGCATCCACACTAAGCGATTGACAACGCCACGGTGTTCATTCATTACGCCTTTCGGCTTTCCGGTCGATCCTGACGTATAGATCACATAGGCCAGATGAGATGATGTCAGGCCAATACTTGCTGTAGGTAAATCATCACGGCTTTGGGCAGACCACTTAAACACATCTTCGTTTAGGTCGATCACACAGACTTCTGTATTTGCAGCATAGTCAACCAATAAGGCACTTATTTCTGGCGAAATTTCTCTCTGTGATAACAGTGCACAGGGAGCGGCATCGTGCAACATGTAATCAAGCCTTTCTCTTGGATAGCCGGGATCGAGAGGGACATAAGCTCCCCCTGCTTTCAGTATCGCCAGCAATGCAACTACCATTTCAATGCTGCGTTCCATGCAGACGCCGACCAGCATATCCGGGCCAACCTTAAGCTCAGTTCGAAGATAGTGAGCCAGTTGGTTGGCTCTTTGGTTTAGTTGTGCATAACTCAGTGCCTGATCGACAAATTCCACAGCAATGGCATCTGGCGTTCGCTGAACCTGCGCTTCAATCAGGGTATGGAGGCAAACATGACGCGGAAAATCAGCTTCCGTTTGGTTCCATTCACGAATCAATTTATCTTTTTCCTGCGCTGGCAGGGCACTAATGCGACCGATTTTCCGCTCAGGCGTATTTGCCAGCGTTGAAGTGATTTCCCACAGTGCTGTATGCAAATAAGCGCAGATCAATGCAGGATCAATCCCCTGTTCAACCTGTGCATTGATAACAAAATCCAGCTCAAAATCATCAACATTGACTGAAATAGGATAATTCGTCCGCTCCATAATGCCGGAATAGCGGATACCTTCTACGGAGGATGGATTAAGCGCCTGAAATGGCTCTGCCGAAGGAATATTACGAACCTCACTATGACGATAATTCAGCAATGAAGTGAACAGAGGCGTTGTTCCCACAGTTTGTACCGATTTTTGTGCCTGTGCCAACGAAGCCTGTTCATACCTGACCAATTGCATCAAGGTATCCTGCGTTCCCCAAAGGCATTCAAGAACAGGCAAGTTATTCAAACGAATACGGATCGGCAGTGTGTTGATAAACTGTCCCATCGCGTTGACAGAAGCCTCGCCAGCAAACAGTCGTCCCAACAGAACTGTGCCGAACACAACATCATCTTGTCCGGTCAGGCAAGCGATTACCTTAGCCCATGCCAGATGAAAGATCGCTGCAACACTGACACCATGAGTTTTGGCTTGTTGACGTATTTGTTCTCCCAACTCCGCTGACAGTGGTTGCCATGCTTCCGTAATAATCGCCTCGCCCCCTAAGTATTTGTTGATGCCAAACGGGGCTGGAGCAGGTTCATAATCCTGCAATAAATTATCGAAAAAGGCTTTTTGCCCCTCAGCATGAGTTGCATTGAAAAGATCAATCATTGTCTGCCTGAATGATAACGGGGATATCTCATTAAGCGGTGGGGAAATTAACTGAGGTGCAGCCAGCGGAGAGGAAAGCAGTTGGGTTTCTATTTCCTGCTGCATCTTTTCGACTGTCGTATGATCCACCGTCATATGATGAAACAAATGCAGCAATACCCATTCGTCCTGCTTAGCGTCATGAAAATACAGGCAACGCTGCAAGGGCGCTTTGGTCATATCAAAATGCTGCATGGTGGGGTTACAGTACTGTTGCAGCGCAATCTGTAGATCTTCGCAATCTATTGCCCGTTTCAGCTTTTCCCCCACCTCTTCCACCATCAATTCCGCTTCCCGCCAAACCACCTGCACAGGCTGAGAAAGACCGTCATAATGGATACTGACGCGAAACGCATCGTGGCGGGCGATAGTGCAACGTAAGGCATCAAGGTAGGCTTGCAATAAATCTGCATTACGGAAACGGGTAATTTGCCAAAGGATATAAGGATCACCCACCGTATTTGTCAGAGAATAATAGAGCATCCCCTGCTGCAAAGGGCCAAGAGGATAAATATCTTTAATATTGGCAATACCACCGGGAATGGCGGCAGATAACAACTCAATTTCTGCCTGACTCAGCGCTGTCCACGGAACAGGCGTTTCTGTCCCGGCACTTTCCTTTTCAGATATATTCCGCTGTCGTGATCCCTCCTGCAATTGCACGGACAATTCTGACAAGACCGGATACTGATATAAGGTATGGACATCGACCATAAACCCACGGCGACGCAACTCCAGCATCATTTTCATCGTCAACAAAGAGTGCCCGCCTGACTGCAAGAAATGGGAATGTCGCCCGATCTTTTTTATACCAAGCAACTCACGCCACACCTCAGCCACTGTTTTTTCCACCGCATTTTTTGGCGGTTCGATTTCCTGTCGGGCCAGTTCATCGGCAGTAATAACAGGAAATGCTTTGCGGTCAATTTTGCCGCTGGCAGATAACGGAAAGCATTCAACAATGACAATGGCCGCAGGACACATGTAATCCGGTAATTTGTCTTTGATAAACTCCTGAATACGTTCTTTCACACTATCTTGTGTCTGGCGCTGTAAAGCCCGTTCAGAAGCAATGACAAAAGCGATCAAGCGCTTTTCTTCCGTACTTTTCCCCTGAGCAACAACAACAGCATCTCGTACTGCGGGGTGTGTCATCAGTAACGCTTCGATTTCCCCTAATTCGACCCGATGCCCGCGTATTTTGACCTGAAAATCTATTCGCCCCAGTATTTCCAGCAGACCATCTGACCGCCATTGCGCCAGATCGCCTGTCCGGTACATACGTTTGGCCGTTTTACTATCCACAGCGATTTCAGCAGCAACCGTTTTATCAAAAACAGTTTTATTAGAAATAATGTCAACAAACTTAGCAGCCGTTTCCTTCGGACGTTTGTGATACCCGGCTGCCAGTTGGATACCTTCAACACACAGTTCACCCGGCGAGCCATCAACAATAATGTGGTTCTTATCATCTAACAGATAGATTTTCACATTGTCGATGGGTTGTCCGATGGCAGGCAGGGCCGGCCAATTATCTGCGTCTTCCTTTAAGGTATAAGCGGTTACAACATGTGTTTCCGAGGGGCCATAATGGTTATGCAAACGGCAATGGGACAAAGTTTTGAAAAACTGCCGGATGGCGCTGGTGATAACAAGTTGCTCACCAGCCGTCAGCACATCCCTGAGACTTTCAGGATAGTGATCTTCAGCCACCGCAGCGGATGCCAGACTGTTTAATGCCACATAAGGCAGGAATATCCGCTCAATTCGTTGCTCAGATAAAAACGATAACAATGCCAGCGGATCCAACCGTAATTGGTTAGGGATCAGGACTAATTCTCCTCCACTGGACAAAGTGGAAAATATTTCCTGAAAAGAAACATCAAAACTTAACGGAGAAAACTGCAATGTTTTCTGGCTGGTATCATTGTGGCAAATGGCATCATCGGAAATGTCACGTTGATTTTTGAGCTGCCACATTAATAAATTCACCAGCGCCTTGTGGGGCATACAGACACCTTTGGGTTTTCCTGTCGACCCAGAGGTGTAGATAAGGTAAGCGAGGCTGTCAGGAGTGCAGGTTGCCGTTAAATTTTCATCGGTATGATTTGCACTTTCATCACCACGGCAAAAATCATGTTGATCCAGATTGATACATTTAACGGTATCGGGCAGTAAATGGATGAGCTCACCATGAGTAATGACGACGGCAACACCGGAATCATGCAGAATATAAGATTGGCGCTCAGCGGGATAATTGAGATCAACCGGCACATAAGCAGCTCCGGCTTTTAACACACCCAAGACAGCAACAATCATCTCTATGCCACGATCTAAATAGATACCGACCGCAGAAATTTCATCTCCAGAAGCCTGATCCGATTTACCGTCTGCATTGCGACCGGATAAATAATGGCAGCGGAGATAATGAGCCAATCTGTTCGCCCGCCGGTTTAATTCTCCGTAAGTTAACGTCAATTCCCCAAACCGAATAGCTATAGCATCCGGTGTCTGCGTTACTTGCTGCTCAAACAGTTCATGAACAGCATATTTATGGCATGTCGATAACAACGACTTACTACACATAACTCGCTTCCTTTAACTGAATATTTGCCACTGGATTTTTTACTGACTGGATTTCATGGTGAGGAAAAAGAACAGGTTGATGGTGTTGGCAAAGAAAATCAGCCCTGCCGCCGCAACAGGCAAACTTAAAGGGCCCCAAACCAACAGGTTTGACCAACTCCATCCCAATAACAACGGAGGGGTAATCATAAGCATGGATATCAGCAATATATTCAGTGCAATAAACACCATGAAGAAGGGTTTACCGATACCTTTTATTTCCCTTTTGCTTTTCTTTTTCCTTTTGTAGAAAAGCATCAGTAAGCACAGCACGCCACCTAACCAGAAAATGGCCGCCATCACTGTAGAGATCCGATCATTCATATCAATGGGAAACTGCTCTGGCAGGACTTTTGCGGAAGCACCGCGCAAGTATTCGAATATGGACTGTCCGAGTTCAATGACTTGAGGGCTGTTACTGTTCCCCAGTAAAGCAAGCCCGACTCCGACTTGCGGATCAAAAGCGACGTAAGCAGTAGCATTGGGGTTTTGTCCCAGATGACTCCAATACGTTGTTTGATCGGTTTCAACATCCCAACCGTAAGCATATCCCTGCTTACCGCTGCCCGCATAAGGGCGTTGGGCCAGCTCCAGCGCAGCATACAGTTCGGCTAGTGAAGACGTTACCCATTCCCGTAACGGTAATTGATGTAGCAAAAACTGCAACCAAATAAGCATATCCTGTTGAGTACTCTGAACATAACCGGCAGGGGTATTTTGTAAGTAACGTGGTGCATCATAAGGCAGTGCAACTGTAAAACTGATTTTATATCCCTGGATCAACAGCGGTTCGGTTTTTTCTGCCGAGACACGGCTCTCTACCGTTGTGTTTCTCATCCCTAAAGGGAGAAAGATTTTTTCCCTTAATAAGGCCGCGAATGGTTTCCCGGCTGCCCGCTCCGCCACTAAACCCAGCAAGCTGTAATTCAATGTAGCGTATTCTTCCTTGGTTGCCACAGGATAGGCCAGAGGAACATTTTTTAGCAGTGACGGCAGATGGGTTAAGGCATCGGGAGAAGTATCAGGTTGCAGCAGATCAAGCGTAGTTTTTGCAATGCCACTGGTGTGAAATAACAGATCATGAATTCGGATAGCGGAGTAACCCATTTCAGGATGCTCCGCTAACTCAGGAAGCCAGCGCGTAATCAAATCTTGCCGGTTAAGTACCCCTTCACGTTCAAGCAAGGCAATCAACAAGCCGGTGAAGGCCTTGGAGGTGGAAGCCAGTTCAAATATTCCCTTTTCTGCTTTACCCAGACGCAAAGAAACTGCCTGACCATTAACAACAATACTCAATCCGGCTGTAGGAACCTGCTTCACATCCCAACGACGATATAACCCACTGATAACCTGTACCAGCTTCATCTGTTGTTCCAGACCGCGTTTTACTTTGTCGTGTTCTGCGTCCCCAATGATTTCTAGATTAACTGGATTTATATCATCTTGTATCACATCAATCGTATTAGCCGATGTGCCCGGTATCCATGCAACAAGCCAAATGACGATAAAAAAAAATTTACTACGGACACGTATGGAATTAATCATGAGTTCCGCCCTCTTGTCCTGACGCAGTTCCACGTAATTTACGACGAGCCTGCAACGAACGCCGTTTATCCCCAAGCCCTGCTTGAGGCATTTGTACTTCTTTTTCAACGAACAATTTTTCAACGAACAGTTTTTCAACGGGCTGTTTCTCAACAGATGGTGCTTTTATGGATGGTTCTTGCGTGGATGGCAATGGAGCCAGTTCTTTGCTCAATTCGCGTAAAGAAGCGGCCTTAAACAACAATGCTACGGGAATCTCCCGTTCAAGGCGCTGCTCCAACTTTTTGGCAAATTGGATCAGATCCAGAGAAGTTGCCCCCAAGGTGAAGAAACTGGCATCTACATCTAAACCCACAATCCCTAAAAAGCTTTCCAGCATAGAACGCATCGCTTGCAGTAAATCTTCTGTATTAGCGTCTTTCAACGATGTCTCAGTTTCATCACTGTGGATATCTGCTGTATTCGGTGTCGAGCCGGTACTGAACAACATCTGCTGAGTATGTTGTTGTTTCTCCAGAACAGTACCAACAGGAAGTTTAGAAACCGCAATATAGGGCAATGAGGTTTGCTGAACCAATACTGCCATTGCCATAGCAATCTGCGTGCCTTCCACATTGGACAAGCCTTCCGCCTGCAACTTCTCAACAAAACTGAGCGTCTTATCCCGTTCTTCCATAGCAATGACAATCTTGCCAATGTGTTTTCCCTGAGCCATATACTGAAATGCTTCAGAAACCTCTTTCACGGGATAAATCTTCGTCGGTAAAGGCCTGAGAATTTCCTGCCCGAACAGTGTCGTGACTTCATTCCACGCCTCCTGATAAGCGGGATGCTCTGCACCTGCCTGTACTGCATGGAAGCTGCCACCTTCGGCAAAAATCGACAGCCCTAATTGCCAGTTTTGCAGAATATCCCGCAATCCCAGTTCAAGGAATCGGCCTTGTGGTGCTAACAGGGAGACGCTTTCTTCCAGCAATTCTCCTGCCAGTGCATTAAGGATCACATCAAAAGGCCGTTCTCCCAATGCATGACGGAAAACATTGCCGAATTCCCGTGTTCTGGAATTCGCCGCCCCTTTCGCCCCCATACTTAACAGTAACTGGCGTTTCTCTTCACTACCTGCTGTAGCCCATACTTCGGCTCCCAGATATAAGGCTATTTGCACAGCGGCCATACCAACTCCACCCGCTGCTGAGTGGATCAGAATACGTTGCCCCTTTTTCAAATTGGCGGCATGTTTCAGTGCGATCCAGGCGGTAGTGAAAGCAACAGGAATACCGGCAGCTTGTTGGAAACCTAATGTTTGCGGAATAGTTGCGACTACATGCTGTGGCATTACAGCATGTTCAGCCAGACAACTGTGGCCGGCACACATCACCCGATCGCCAACACGGAATTTTGTGACTTCCTGACCAACACGGGTAACAATACCGGCTGCCTCCTGACCAAAAGTCATCGTAGGATCAACAGGAGCCGGCAGTACACCAAGTGCAATTAATACATCTTTGAAATTAACGCCTGCCGCTTTGACCTGAATTTCGACATCCTGCCGCCCCAGATGCTTACGCGCCTCAAGCTGTGAAATAAAGGTGAAACTTGCTCTGTCTGAACCCTGGTTATCCAACCGCATGACTTGGTGTAATTGTGATGGCTCTGGCTGGTTTGCCAATGCTGTAGCTGCATCGACCAGTAACAGATCATTGATTGCTACCAGTAATTCCCCCGCTTCTGAGTAAATATCTACCTGTAACAATCTGCTGGTGCCAACTTGCTGTATCTGAACATGGCTTTTTACGCGATAACACATTGGCGCAAACTGGGTAAAACTGCCGATGGAAACCGGCGCAAATTGCCTATCTTCATCTTCTGGAGAGGTAATCAGCGTCGCAGTATCTAATAGCGCAACGTGCAAGCCGGAAGTTTCTACCTCCCTTTGATAAACAGCGGGAAGCTGCAACTGGTTCAGCACTTCGTTTGGGGCAGTTTGATCGACGGAAATAATATTTTGCCAACGAGAGCCAAAAGTCAGTGCTGCCTTCGGGCTGACTCCGATATTATTTCTGGCACGGAACAGGTTCTGAATAATTCGGGTTGGTAACGATTTATCAGATGGTATGGTTTGGCGGTGACAGGAAATGACTTTACCGCTGGCATGTTTAATCCACGTTTTATGGGAAAATTCACCATTACCTGAAAAAATTTCAAAATAATCCGAGTCATCTGCAAAAACTACGGCGACATCAAGATTAACTCTGTCAACCACAGTCAACGGCCTTTCAATCGTGATCCCCTGTAATGAAAAACCATCCTGCATTTCAGTACGTAACTCACTTACAGCACGATGAACCAGAACAACCATCCCCATCGCAGGCATCACTGTGGTTGATGTATCAAGCCGATGTTCATCAAGCCACCAGTCATTTTTAGCATCTAATTGATAACGCCATATGCTGCTATTTTGAACGGAGTCAGTCTCTTTACGATTCGCACTATTCTGCATAGCCTGATCCAACTGCTGTGCTGAACGTGTTGCCATGCCGGATTCTGCCCAGTCATCCCACGCAATCGCCAGCGCTTTTCCCCCTTTGCTACGCATTTGTTCTGCGTAAGATTCCATACAGGCGTTAGCAGCAACATAAGCAATCTGCCCCACTTTCTCTTTTGGCAATAAGTTACCCAGACTGGAGAACAATAACAGTGCGGGATCTCCTAACCGATGCAGGTTATCGCAAAGGAAACGGGTTCCGGTCACTTTGGGAGCCAGAGTTGCAATGGATTCTGTTTCAGAACGCATTTGCAACATAGCGCCTTCTCCCCGTCCGGCGGTATGGAAGATATAATCAATTCCCACACCACGCGCAGCCAACTGAAATACGGGAGCAAATGCTTTTTCAAGAGTTTGCTCATTCCCCAAATCAGCATGTATAAACTCTACCCGACTGCCTTTCGCTTCCAGTTGTAAGGCCCACTGCAACAGCTCGGTATGGGTACTGTTATTATTAATCTCTGCCTGCCAAGCCTGTTTTTTCGGCAACGGCTGGCGCACCAGCAATAACAAATTACAGTGATAAACACGCGTTAAATATTCAGCAATCGCAGCACCCATGCCGCCGTTGGCTCCGGTAATCAATACCCAACTATTGCGGCTGATGTCCGGCAGAACCTGGGACAAAGTCCGTTTTTGCACACGTGAAGTTACCCTGCGATGGAAAAAACGATATTCTCCAGAATCACCTTCACCCGAATTATCCTGCCGGAAACAATAGAATTGCCCTCCTTGCCACGCTTGTTCTCTCCACGGCTGCAATCCACGGGCAATGGTTTTTGCGGCTGATTGTTTAAAATCGATACAAACCGTGGAGATATAGGAATATTCTTCCGGCAGGATCAACAATGGCCCCAGAAGTTGATGCTTTTCAGCGTTCAGTGTCTCTGTACCATCCCAGGCCACCATCTGTGTCGTCGGGAAGAACAGTCTTATTTTCGGAACTGGATTCAGGGTTGCACTCCATCTTGCCAGAGCCGTAGGTAACCAGAACGCCCATAACTGAGCCTGTTGAGCACTTAAATCATCCAACAATCCCGTGAAGATCACATCTATTTCTGTGGATAGCTTTACTTTTTGTTGCATCAGCCAATCTGATAATAAGGTGTAGATATGAGAAAAATCGGTGTGGGAAGCGTTAATGTCGGCAAGAGTGATTTCACTGAGCTTTGATTCATTATCATTTAGCGCTAACAACTCAACCAGATCCCGCTCCCTTGCTGTTATTTTCTGACAAATGATCCATGTCATTGGTGCTACTGCCCGCGTATGCTCACTGCCTGACAGCGAAATATTGACTCTCTCCCAGTCGAAACCGTAATAATTTGAACCGAAAAACAGTGATGAGAGTGTTGGTGTTTCTTCGGTTGCTTTTGCAGCGATATTCAACTGGGCAACAGGCTGTTGCAGCAAACAAATTTCTCGTTCAAAGGCATGACCGGGCAAATGGATTTTTTTATCAGTAACCGCATAATTTTGTTGCCGAATCTTTGACCATGCAATGTTGCCCCCATTCATCCAAACCCTGGCAATAAACTGCAATGTTGATTTAACTTCTTGAGTCGCGCCTCGCATTCCTAAGGTCGGTATCATCCTTTCCATATTCAGTTGCAGCCACTTACGTGTGTGTTGCAACAAATCAATGCCTGTGCCAATTTGCGCAAAAAGTGACGCAGGGTGATCTTGCCCTATCTGTTTCAGCGCTGAACCAAATTGTACTGGAGATAACATCTGCTTGACCCAGTATTGCGGGTTGCTCATCTCGTCTGCCGAGATTTTCCGTCCCAACGCAGTGGAGTAGATAGCACACTGTGCAGGTTGCAGATGATAATTTTTCAGCAATTCACCAAACGCTTTGGCGGCAGGTTCAACCATCGGTGTGTGAAATGCATGAGATACCGCCACGCGTTTAAAAACAAATCCCTGCTGTGTTAACCATGCTTCTGCCTCTGCAACTAATCCTTCCTCAGTTGCTAATGTCCATGTTTTTGGGCTGAGTTCCGATATACACCATAATGTTTCAGGAAATGATCCGGCAGTTGAATAACCTTCCGGCTCTTTTTTGCCTGCTCTCTGGCTAACCGCAAAGACTGCTCCTTTGGGCATCGCGTCCATCAGCTTTGCCCGGGCGATCACGAGTTCCATCCCCTCTTCAAGGCTAAACACCCCCGCAACGGCTGCCGCAGCAAATTCTCCCAGACTAAATCCACACAATGCGGTCGGTCGGCAGCCAATTTGCTGTAACCAAACGCCTAATGCTACCTGTAAAGCATATAAAATAGGCTGGAGATAATAAGTTGACAGCTTTTCAGGTTGTTTGATCCATTCGATGATGGTTTCTCTGTGAATCGCTGTGCCTTTATCCACAGATAACAATTCAGCGGCTATATTCAGTAATCCCAGATAGATATCCCCGAATTCTGGATAAGCTGCTGCAAGGTGTAGGCCCATTTCTGGCGATTGCGAGCCCTGTCCCGGAAATAACCAAACCTGCTGTTCCGTCGCTGAAAAAGTGCTATTCCCCGAAAAACCATTCATCAAAGAACTATCTATCAAAAAACTATCTATCAACGACCAATCATCAAGCTGTTGTTTCCAGTCATCGCTATTTGCAGTTACAAAAGCAGCTCTGCTTGGGTAAGTAGCGCGATTCTCCTGTAATTGATAGGCAATGGCTGGTAAGTCTGATGATTCTGTCTGAACAACCGTTTTTTTCTGAACAACACTAAGATGATTCGAATAGGCTTCCGTTAACTTTGCCAGTGCTAAAGGTGAATGAGCTGAAAGAGGCAATATTTGTATTGGTACGCTGTTTTCCGTGAGTTCCGCTTCTGCTTCTTTGCAAGTCTCGTCACGAACAATTTCCGGCGGCTGCTCAAGTAATACATGAACATTAGTTCCACCAATGCCGAAAGAACTGACACCGGCACGCCGAATTGTCTGCTGCTCCGGCCACTCCGTCGCTTTGGTCGGTATCCAGAAAGGTGTTCGTTCCAACTCCAGATGTGGGTTTGGTCGATTAAAATGCAGAGAAGGCGGAATGATCCCAAAGCGGACACTTAAAGCGGCTTTGATAAGCCCCGCGATACCCGCTGCGGCATCCAAATGCCCCATATTGGATTTAACACTGCCTACCGCGCAACGGAATTGATTAATTTCCTCTGCGGACAACAACTCCTGAGCGACTCTGTTTAATGCCTGAATTTCAATGGGATCACCCAATACAGTGGCAGTACCATGCGCTTCAATCATTCCGAGGCTTGAAAACGGAATATCTGCCAGCCGATAGACCTGTGCAATCACCTCTGCTTGTCCCTGAACGCTGGGAGCTTCAAAACTAACTTTCCGGTCACCGTCATTGTTCATACCCGATTCGACGATAACTGCATGAATGGGATCGCCGTCCGCGATTGCCTCTTCCAATAGTTTCAGCAATACCACTGCCACCCCGTTACCATTTACCGTTCCTTTTCCATCTTCAGCAAAGGTTTTGCAATGTCCATCAGGCGATAAAATCATGCCATCCTGATGCAAATATCCACCCGCTACAGGATCAGTAATGCAGGCACCTCCGGCCAACGCCAGCGTACATTCTCCCGCCAGCAACGCTTTACAGGCCAAATGTACGGCAGATAATGATGTCGAACAGGCTGTCTGCACATGTACGGCTGGCCCATTCAATTTCATGCGGTAAGCGATTTGCGCCGCAAACGAAGCCGGATCGTTATAATTTCCGATATCGAACATTTCTGAGGTATCCTGACTGGCTCCGGTAAATTGCCCAAATCGGGTCAGATTCAATGTGGAACCAATGAAAACACCTGCATTTAGCATTGCATCTCCGGGAGTCATTCCTGCATCAAGGAAAGCATTGAAACTGACTTCATGCAGCACCCGAAGCTGTGGGTCCATCTTCCGTGCTTCCCGTTGCGAATAGCCGAAAAAGCGATAATCAAAGCATTCAGTATCTTCAAGGGCGGCTTTGGCTGGCACATAATTGGGTTGGTCAATAACCTCCTGCGGGATGCCAATAGCCAAAAGCTCTTCGCGAGAAAAGAACGATACCAATTCCCGCCCTGCCAGCAAGTTTTGCCAAAAACGCTGCCAATCCGGGCTATGGGGAAACCGACAGGAAATGCCAATAATCGCAATTTCATTACCGGTATATTCACGCTTCATCATGCTGAACTTCCTTTTGCTTTACGCCGCCGATCCGCCATCCTGTTTTTACCGGATCGGGCCGACGACAAAATGGATTCTTGGGATAACTGTTTGCGGTGATCAGTGCGGATCGTTTCGGCATTTTCTGCGCATTCGGATGATAAGTGGCGCTGTTTTATCCAGTCGGCAAAAGAGGCAATAGTGGGATACTCAAATAAGATGGCGATCCCAATGTCCTGCCTGAATGCCTGCTGCATCTGGGATTGCAATGCAATGATCTTAAGCGAATCCCCGCCCGCATCGAAGAAATTCACATCTCTGGCAATAACCTGAGTTCCCAGAACTTCATTCCAGACGGCCTGAACCTGAATCTCTACTGGATCGGTTAACGGTGCATGATGTTCGCCCGCTTGCTTTTGTTGCCATTCAACCGCCAGTGCCTGAAGCCATTTACGATCAATTTTGCCTGTAATAGTGCGCTCAAGACCTTCCACCACCACAATAAGTGCAGGATTCCACGATTCAGGGAAGTGCTGACGGATATGTTCTCTTACACGGGGAACCAGTGTTGCGGGTGATTCTGCGCTCTCAATAAAGAGTTGCCATTGGCGCTTTCCTGCCTGCACTGCGGGCAACAAATAACAGGCTGTTACCTGTTCCAGCTTTTCGACAGTCAGTTCCAATTCTCGTGGTTCGATGCGAACACCATTCACTTTCATCTGATCATCAATCCGACCCAGATAGCGAAAACCAGAGTTACAAGAAAAAACTACCGCATCCCCTGTGCGATAAAAAGATTTAATCAGGTTCGGGTAGTCAGTCATGCCTTTGGCTTGGACAAAATATTTGGCTGACTCAACCGGATTGGTCGTGTAACCATGAGCAACAGCAAGTCCGCCAACCCACAACTCACCACGAATGCCTGCGGGCAATGGCTTACCAAACACATCCGCACAGTAGGCAACCACATTTTGAATTGGCCAGCCAATGGCGACATCCGCAACCAAAGATTGCTCAGCCGTAAGGCAATCTACTGTCGCCTCACTCGGCCCGTAATGATTTCTGACCGCATAACCCTGCTGTAATAAATGGTCTTTGAGATGTTTCGACAACTCCTCGCCACCGAATATCCATAAGCGCATGGAGGGAAAGAAAGGGGCATCTTGAATAAGTTGCGCAATGGCTCCCGGAATAAAGTTGATTAAGGTAACAGATTCATTTTGCACCAGTTCGATAAAGGATTGCCTTTCCAGCAAAACATGAGGGTCTGGATAGATCAGCGTCGCTCCGACGACAAAGCTGGCAAACAGATCTTCCACACTCGGATCGAAATTCAGATCGGTCAATCCGAGCACCCTATCTGCGGATGTCAGGCCTACTTCTTGTACAAACCAATCCAGCAGATTTGCCACTGATTCGTTACGGATGGAGATCCCTTTCGGTTTGCCTGTCGTTCCTGAGGTGAAAATGAAGTAAAATTCATCTTCAGGTTGACGATTACGATACAGTACGGGGGCTGCTGTGTTATTCGGGGGTACGGCATTTAACGATTCAACATCCAGCAACAAATAACGTCCTCTGTCACTACTGAATTCCTCGTTCAGAACCGAATTATTTAAAGATGAATTAAATAAGGCTGAATCACATAAAGCTGAGTCACATAAAACCATACTGCAATTGGCCAACTCCAGCAGGGTCTTTTTACGTTGTAAGGGGTCTTTCGGGTTGAGATAAAAGTAACTTCCGCCGCTGAACAGAATGGCCAATATTGCCTGAGTGGATAACAGCCCTTTCTCCAGATGAACCGCAACACGATCCCCCGGCATAAAACCAGCTTCCCGCAGGTGTTGCTGTAAGATCCCCACCCCCCGTAACAATTCGATATTACGGATGCGGTTCCGATGGTCAATCAAACTGATTTCCTGTGGGAATTCATCGAATCGATGATAAATGCAAGATAGCAATTCGTTGATATCAGGGTATTGCTCTTTTAATTTCCCTGCTACCAGAGAGATCTCCTGCAAACCATCCTTTTTTTCTTCTTCGGGATTACTTGAACCAAGAGTGAATACTCTCTCTTCAATCGGGCTATTTGCAGTATGTTTGAGCAGATCCGCCGCCAGCGATTCGAACGCATTAAATACCATCGTGACGGCAGCAGGGTCCCCTTGATAACTTTCTCCTGCACTTAACTCAACGTGCCAATGTTCAATGCCAGCAACGGTTAATGTCAAACCAAAGTGCGTTGCCTCTTCACTGTGTAGCTCTGTCAGAAATATGCCGCGGCGGCTGTCCTGTAACGTAGTATCAATAGGATAATTATCGAAAACAACAATAGAGTCATAAAGATCATCACGTATTCCCGTCTCTTCCCGAATAAGAAGCGGGGGTGTTTTTTCATGTTGCTGAACCTGCTGCAATACCTGAAAAATTGTGCGCAGTGCAACATCCAGACCCCATTTGCCATCCAGCATCAAAATCAGTGGCACGGTATTGGTAAATAGCCCCAACGGCTGGTAATCACCATCTTGCGTCAATGCCTCGCCTCTGCCAGAAAATGTACAGCCAAATGCAACCGTTTTTTGAAAAGTCAGTTTGGATAATGTCAATGCCCAGCATAGATAAATGAAACTTGCCGGAGTTACCCCAACACGACGGCATAACGCCTCTATCGCCGCCTTGCGCTCCTCACTCCATACACTACTTGTTGCTATTCTTACGTTGGCATCGTGCTTAATTGCCGGATATTCAGAAGTACGAAACAAGGGTTCCGCTAATAGTTTGGTCGTCGCAGCATCTTTTCCACCGGGCAATTGTTGTAATGTGTGTTGCCAATATTTACGGCTGGCTGCCTGTTCTTCCTCACTTAATCCCCGCCAAAGTTGCTGTGCATACAAACGCGCCGTCAAAGGCATGATTTTTTGCTTACGCAATCCTTGCAACCATAAGGAAATCAGTAACGAACTACTCCAACCATCCATCAAAATATGATGAAAGGAGAACGCGATATTTAATGTTTCTGCGTCAATATCGTGGAAGGCCGCAATACGAAACACTTCTTTATTAAGTGCGAATGGCGTTGTTTTCGATTGGGCCAGCCAGTCAAGACAATGTTGTCTGATGGATAACGTAGACTGCCCGGAATCAATACGGACATATTCCAGTGGAATGCGTGGCAATGCGTATATTATCTGGTGAGGAACCCGAATACCCTGCCAGATAAATACTGATCGCAAGGCGGGTTGTGATTGTTGTATCTGATGCCACACGTTGAAAATTTCTTCTTTTTCAACATCCGCTTGTAGCCTGAATACCACACCAATATGGTAAGCACTGTTGCCATCTTTTAAAGCGTGAAACAACAATCCATTCGCTTGTGGCGTCGCCTGTAGCAACTCTTCAATGGGATTATGCCTGAACACTGCCATGATCAACTCCTTACCGCATCAAAGAGTGTGTGTAATTTCACTTTCTCTACGCAAAGAGGGCGATTTCCGTTTGCCTCAACAATCTCCAGCCACTGTTGTGTGAGTTGATAGAGAGAATGACTCTCTTCAACCTTCAGACGTGATCCTGTCATCGTCTGTCTGGCGTTTTTCCGAATACGAGACAATTGTTCTATCGCCGCTGGCTCTGTAATTGCAGGTAGCTTTGAGCTGTAAAAGTGGAAATAACAGTATCCTGAAAACTGTTTCAACCGATTCTCTTGCGTGCTTAATGCCTGAATGGAGGTGAACATTTCATCAGCCCCCCACAGCGAACACATAGGCAGCCCCGCACGTTGAGTGAGATAACTCAGCACATTTTTAGGCGAGACTTCCAGATAACGGGTCACACCATTTTGCGCAACGTACTGTAAGCTCGGTAACCATTGCACCGGAGAAATAAGATGTTGCAGAATCGATGTTCTGAGATTTTCCGCAGGTAACTCCGTACCACTGACATTACAAACCAAACGTGAAACTAAGCGAGACAATAAAGCATTTTGCTGGTCTGATTGCGGCAAAAAATCAAGCAATGTATCTAATTTTTCCTTTGCCTCAATCATTAAAGGTGAATGGAAAGGGCCACCAATTTTCAACGGAAACAGTAATCCTCCCAGTGCTTCTATACGCGGTGCAAAACGCCGGATATCTGCCATCTCACCAGAAATAGTGACCTGATCAAATGCGTCAATCGCAGATACATAGATCGCTATACCATCATCAATGCGGGCTTTATCAACTTGCTGCACAACAACTTCGGAGGGAACATGCAGAACCCAGCACATATCACCCTGCTGATAATGCCTCGCACAGGCTTCCACAATTTCAGAACGAATATTGACTACTCTTGTCAGTGTTGCTAAATCAAGATAGCCAGCAGCACACAGCGCAGGGTATTGCCCCAAGCTATGCCCCATCATAAATTCAGGCACTAATCCACAATGCTGACGCAATATATTGGCAATGGCGACTGTGGTTGCCGTTAGTGTCAATTGTGCAATGCGGACTTGCTGCAACGTGTCACGGCGGTTGCCATGAATAACATCAAATAGATCAACTTGTGACAGATCTGATACTTCCTCCAAACATGCCCGATATTCTGGATAGGTTTTGAATTCAGCAAACATGTCCGGTTGCTGCACGCCTACGCCGGGAAATAAAAATACGGTTTTGGCTGAGTCGCTAGCTGTTCTCATTCTGAGGCTCCATGAATAATGAAATCGAGCTCCGATTGTGAGAGCTGACTAAGAGGAAAATCCGCAGGGATAAATGCGCGTTCCTGACCGTGAGCAGATTGCCCATTGTTCAGTTCATCAGGGTTGTCATTGCATTTGGCATTGTCATGACAATAGATGTCATAACAACAGGCACGGCACCACGCTGATAGTCGGTTATCGAGTTGTGTCAGATAGTTAAGGGCATCATCGGCATTGGTTTCAGGAATGCCCAAACTCAGTTCGACCAGAACAGAGCCAGATTCCCAGCAATCGTGGGTCAGTATGTCGAAATTCACCACACTTTTTTCATCAGGATGACGAAAACCGCCAGAGAGAGACTGAATTAAATGAATATGTTGCCATGCTTTGCTATCGCCCAGACTGAAACCGAAACCAAGATCATTAATGCAAATCAGTGGCCTCTCTCCCGTGCTATTCAGCCCCAGTTGATTTTTCCAATCCGAGTTATCTTTATGCTGCTGTAATTTCAACACTTGCAAAAAACTCAATGAGTGATTCGAAGCCACATCCAACTGCATCAGTTGGAAGCCGGTAAACCATCCCACTGCATTTGCCATGGCTGCATTCCAGGCTATAGGCATTTTTGTTTCAGAGAATAAACGTCCGTGGTTTTCAAACAACACGCCAGGTTGCGGTGGTAACAGGCCGTTTTCCTGTATCACCTCCAGCAATGCAGCGGCAATAAGTTGTGAACGATCAGCTTTTTTATGTTGCTCCATCTGCCGAAAGTCATCACCGGAAACTGATAACGCTATTGTGACAGGTGTCGTAGCTGGCTGGTCATTGAGATTGCTATCAAATGAGGGGGATACATCAATCATTTCTTCCTGTGACTGATTGTCTGCCAGCCATTTACCCCACAAGAACGCTCCCTGCTCTGCCTCAATCTCAGCAAAAGTGTTCGTTTTAACGATTGGAGTGTTTAATGCTTGCTCTAATTCGTCCAGCAAGTAGATCCACGAATGCACATCGCAAATCAGGTGATGGCAAACCCAAACCAAATAGTGTTTATTTACGTGTGGATCGTATATCACTTCATGCACACTGGGCTGAGTCGCAAGACTGACTTTACCCTGTAATCGCTTAAGCCTGTCTTCAAGAGATTCGCCCGGGGCCAATACCTTACTGCTGTTTTGCGACTCCCATTCAATATCCGTTAATACCATATCCGTTAATACAGAAGTAGCAGGCAAAAAATGCAGTTCAGTCAGATCTTGATTCGCTCGCAGGGAAAAAATTTTATGTCTGGCTTTAACTGCAATAACCGCTGCATTGATATGTTCGGCAGATAAGGCAGAGGTGACTTCGAGCACAACACCTTGCTGTAACCGTTCACCATGTATAAAGCGGTGATGTTGATACCAGCGAACACTGGGTAAATAATGTAACCAACCGGCGGCTAACTCCTCCAATGCATCTTCTGGTTTCAATGGCTTTTCCAGTACTGCGGCATCTGTTGCACAACCTGCCAGTTGTTCAGCACAGGCCGTTTCCAATACTGCACCTAATACTGTCAACGTCAGCAATTCTTTGATCTCTAGTTTAACGCCTCTTTTCGCTAATAATGCGACCAGGCGGATTGCTTTGATCGAATCTCCTCCCTGTGCAAGAAATGAAGCCGTCAGATCCACCGAGTGAGGCCAAATTGGCCTAAAAAATTCCTCATCCAGCCATAAAGGCAGATTATAGTTTTCGGCCTGTTGCTGCGTTTTTTTATCGGCTGCCGGTTTATCCGTTAAGGGGCACTGTGCAACATCAATGAATGACCTGCGGTAAGTTTCAGCAGCGGAGGTAAGCAGCGCTATATCAACCTTACCGTTAGCATTCATTGGCCAGGGTTGCACAGTGCAATACAGATTCGGCAACCAGGATTCAGCTATTTTTTCTTTTAATTTATCTTGGAATTGGTGACTGTCATGCGGGATTGGTTGGTTACTGCACAAGGCAATAGTTTCATAACCCGCTATGCCGTCAGCTTCATCAATGACTAATTTCAATGCCTTCAACTGCCGATTATGATCCTCTGATTGACCAAGCTGTACCAGCACATCTTCCACGGCTTTCTCAATCTCCACCGGATGGATCCGATGACCTCGCACTTTAAATTCATCATCAATGCGTCCGAGACAATGGAATATGCCCTGTTCATCCTGCAACCCCAAATCCCCTGTACGATACCAACGGCACTGCTTATCCACACTGAACACAAATTTTGCTTCTGTCTGGGTGCTATTGTTCAGATAGCCATCTGCCAGTACAGGCCCACCAATCCAGATTTCCCCATGAAAACCACGGGGCATAATTTGACCCCAGCGATCCCTGATCGATATTTCTGCTTTACCCAGTGCTGTACCAATCGGCGTAATAAGAGCAGGCGCGGTTTTTTCTTCCTCAATGCTTCTAGCGCCATTGTTTATCGAATAAATACAGCAGCCAACCGTAGCCTCCGTTGGCCCGTATTCATTAATAATTTCACTGCCTGACGGCAAACAATCCAGTACCTGATTCACCAGTGAAGCCGGCAGATTTTCACCGCCTACAACAAAGGTCAGCGGGTGTTGTCTGGTGGATCCAATGCCATGCTCGATCAACAAAGACAGATGGGATGGCGTGCATTTAACACCTGTCAGGGATTCATCAGCGAGCAGAGCACGTAACAATTCAGGATTATCACGAATGTCTTGTTCATAAGGTTGGATAAATCCTCCTGACAAAATGGGCACTAAGATAGCGGTTTGCGTCAGGTCAAATCCAAAGGAAGTAAACAGAGGCGTGTTAAATGGAATTTCATCAGCATATGCTGCTTTCGCTGCCAGCGCATAGTTAGCCAATGCAACAGAAGAAATGGCAACGCCTTTTGGTTCTCCCGTCGAGCCGGAGGTATACAGAATATAAGCCGGATTACAGGATAGATGCTGAATTTCAGGATACGATGTCGAGGCAATCTGTTCCTGAACGATCCCTTTCTGAGCACTATCTCCCTTATGCAAAGAAACCCGCAGCAAAGGTAAATTCAGTGTCTCAGCTAAGTTTTGGTCAGCTTCGGTGTAAATACACAAGGAAGCCCCGGAATTACGGGTGATGGTTAATAATCTTTCTGTTGGTGTTGTCGTGGGGCAAACAGGCACAACCGTCACGTTTTTAATCAGACAAGCCAGATAAGCCAGTACTGTTTCAGGGGTACGCCTGCCCAGAATAAGTACAGGTTTATTCTCAGTATGTATATCATGCAATCGCATACTGAAACGGTGCATCCACTGTAAACCCTCATGGTAAGTAAGCGTACTATTTTCCCCATTTGGCTTAAATAAAACGTTGTCTGTGTGGCATTCAAATGCTTTAAGTAAATGAACACCTATTGGCTCCGCCGAACATTCGTCAGAGGTATGATAGGCTTTCGGATGATGATCAGTGTGCTCTTGTGCCATAACTTCAACCGCAATATCTACTGCATAATTAAGCACAGTGTGCAGAAAGGTATGGCATTGTTCAGGTGACCATATTCTGCGGAAATCAGCTTCAATCGCCAAATAACCATCTGCAAAGCGGTCATGGAGATGGATGGTAGCAAACAGAGATTCGACGGCCTGATGGTGTTCAATTATTGTTTCTGTATAACTGCTTGTTTTCTGAAAATTACCTGTTTGGTAGGAAACACCAAAAGCGGGAATAATCTGTTTCCAGTCCGGTGATGCTAATTCTCCCCAACGGGTCGCGGGCGCATAACGTGAATGTATAAGTGCTTTTTGCAAATGTTTTTGCAGGCTCTGGTAACAGTCTGTGGCTGTCTGTCCATCCTGACGAAACACAGGCACCAAGATAGGAGCCACTCCCATTGAGATAGTCTGTTTCTCTTCCCTGCTCCAGCGATTACCAATAGGTGCCTGTAATAACACACAGTTGCTATCTTCAATCACCATTTGCGTATAAGCAACCGCAGTGAAAAACAATCTGAAAATAGAACCACCACTGTTTTTAAATCGGAGTAATATTTCATTTTGCGATTGGGCCACAGTTGCTTCTATACGCATGGAGCGTGGCTCTAACCCACGATAATCACCTATCGGATAACGGCGGGATATTTTTCGGGCATCTATTGGTGAAGTTTCTCCAAAAAGCCCCTGCCAATACGCGGCATCTCTTTCCAATCGCCGGGAATGCTCATAATTTTGTTCTTCCTCAGCATTGGTGGAAAATAAAAAGGATTCGGTTTGTCCGATTGCTGAATCCGGGTTTTCTTGTTCCAATTCTTTGATTAGGTGACTCTGCAACATAGCCACACCTATCCCATCCAGCGCAGCGTGATGGGCTTTCAAAAACCAACCTGATTGATCAGGCTGAAAACGTACAGCAAAGATCCTCACTGGTGTGAGTGATAAGTCCTCTTCCATCAATAACTGACGCTCTACCCAATATTCAAACGCTTCCTTAGGATTGGGATATTTGCTGAAATCGGCTTTCTCTACTTCTGCCTGGGGACTATCGTGTCGAATACCGAACCATTCCATTTCTGTAGTTTCGGTTGCCAATGCTTCGCTTTCTGTTTGCTGCCCATGCAACGCTTTATTAATAAATCCGATGCGGAAAACATCTTGCGTATTGCGGACGTGTTCAGCAGCACGCGCAATCCGCTCCAGAGAAATATCTCCCCGTAACCGCGTGATCCCGCCAAAATAAAATTGATACCCAGAGAGGTTAAACTGTTCCATTTTGAAAATAGTCTGTTGTGACCGGGCCAATCTAAAAATTGATCGATTATTCATGATGTGACCCCTCGTTTTGATTAAAAAACAGAGTCCGAATATTTTGGGCGATCACTTTCCGTTCAAGTTTTCCTGAACTGGAACGGGGTAACTGTTCAGCCTGCCAGTAACGGGCAGGTAGCATATAAGCTGGCATCTGTGCCGAAAGGAATTGCCTGATGTCTTGTGGCTCCAGTTCTTCTTGTCCCGCTACGATAGCTGCAACAAGCCATTGCTCTTGTTTATCGTCTTCAACTACGCAAGCAACAGCTTCAGTAATGGATGGATAATTGAGTAAGTGATGCTCAATCTCTCCCAATTCGATCCGCAATCCACGCAGCTTGATTTGCGTATCTTTTCGGCCCTGGCAGAAAAATCCTGTTTCTTTTTCATACCAACCAAGATCTCCCGTCAGGTAAATTCGCTCCTGAAGTTCTGGATGAAATACAAACGCCTCATCGGTCAAATCCTGACGGTTGTAATACCCCTCTGCCAGACATAACCCACCAATCGCAATTTCGCCTTTTTCCGACTCTGCTTTTAAGGTCAAATTATCCGGATCTACGATGTACAATTTGCATCCGGTAAGAGCCTGCCCAATAGGAACAAGTCCCGATGGATTTTCCATGCAATCATAAAAACTAACATCAATAGCGGCTTCTGTCGGACCATATAAATTGGTCAGCAAGCAACGGAAATGAAACATTTCATGAAATTGAACAACCAAACTGGCAAGTAGTGACTCCCCACTCACATATACTCTGCGCAGAGCAGGTAATGGTGGTTCAAGATCTATTTGACGGTTTTTAATATGATGACTTTGCATGTCACTGTCTTGAAGCTCTTGCAATACCGGCTTAAGCAAACTGGGAACAAAGTGAACAACCGTAATATTTTCATTTGCTAATGCTGCCACAATAGCTCTGGGATAGGATTCTAATCCCGGCTGTAACAAATAATGACTTGCACCGCTTAAAGCCGGTAGAAAAAGCTCCCATAAGGACACATCAAAAGTCAGTGCAGTTCTCTGTAAGATGACATCTGAATCAATCATTTCACTGTGTCGCTGATGCCACTCCAGTCGATTAATAAACGCGCCATGATTGACCAATACGCCTTTAGGCGTGCCTGTTGTACCGGAAGTGAAAATTAAGTATGCAGGATCAGTAGATTGCAATTCAGGTGTATTTAACTGAAAAGAGTTATAACATTCGTTCTCTGGTCGTGGCTGTGTGGTTATCTCTTCTAATTGATCACAGCTAATTAATGCCAATTCAGCATGTACCTGAGTGAATAAGTTGATCTGATTTCTGCTACAGAAGGCAATACGGCATCGGGCTGTTGCAAACATGGATGACAAACGGGCAACAGGTATTTTCGAATCAACGGGAAAATAAACGCCCCCGGCTAATAAAACGGCATATGCTGCGACTAAAAACTCTGGGCTACGTTCAAGCCCAATAGCAACACATTCTCCCTGACGTAAATTTCGCTCATTCATTAAGTGATCAGCCAATCGCTTCACGCTTACATATAATCCTTCCCAGGATAAGATATTTCCTTTGCCCCAACGTATCGCAGGGTTTTGGTTATCTCTCGCCGTATTTTCAAAATAATCAGTAATAAATCGACCTGTTTTCATGACGCCGAAGTCCTCTGATTGCTGGCTTTATTGTCCCCCAATTTCATTCCCCTTCTCCCGTAGTGATAGCAAACCGACATCACAGGCGGATGTCAGACAATAGAAACCTACCAGCCAGACAAAATGTCTCGTGCTGTAAGTCAGAAGTTATTGGGGATCTTTTATGGATGAGTCAGTCCAGCGTTATAACTGTACCGAGTACAGATTTGCTTACCAATCAGCATTTTTTGTAATTCATTACTTCCTTCAACAACCTGCAAAATTTTTGCATCGCGATAAAGTCGGCTGATACCGTTGATCTCATCACAACCGTAACCACCATGGATCTGAACCGCTTTTGCAGCACTCACTCCCGCTTCCTGTGATGCAAAAAGTTTGGCTTGAAGTATTTGTTCAAGAGCATCTTCATCCCTGGCTTCTTTAGCTTTTGTCGCTGATAAGCAAATAAGTTGAGAGGCAAGCAGACTACTGGACATCTCCGCCAAATAACCACGGATAATGCCTTGGTCTGCAAGCAGTGTTCCGAAGGTAGAGCGAGAGTTGGCTCTGTATACTGATGCTGATAATGCCGCTTGCTGTATTCCTACCGCAGCCCAGGCCACACTAATACGACCATAGTCCAGCGCACTGTTAGATATGAGGTTTTGCCCAAAACCGGGTTTTCCGACAATATTTGTCTTCGGGACCCGACAATCGTTGAAATCCAATCCAGCCAGATAAGCACTCTTGAATCCCAACATGTTTTTCTTGGCTGTTATTGTTAATCCTGGTGCATTTTTAGGAACCAACACCGCAGTATCCAAACCCTGATATTTGCCGAATACCAGAAACAGATCCGCAATCTGAGCAAAAGTAATCCAGCTTTTCTGCCCATTAATACTCAGTTCATTCCCGTGATCTTCAAATCTGGTTGACAGGTTTTTAGAATCACCACCTGCTGAAACTTCTGTTTGGGCGAAAGCCCCAATCAGTTCCCCTGTTACCAAGGGTGCCAGAAAACGTTGTTTCTGCTCTTGCGAGCCCCAATCCTCAATGGTTTTTAACATCATTGAATGTACATTCAACAAACCAGTCAGTGATCCGCTTCCGGCGCCTATCGCCATATTCAGTAAGCCGAACGTGGTGGCATCAAATCCCAATCCTCCATTTTTTGTTTTTGCTAATCCGCCTAACCAACCATTGTTAGCCAGTTGTTTCACCACACCAACAGGTATGGCTTCAGATAAATCCCATTCGTCGGCATAAGGGGCAACGTTTGTTACTGAAAATTGTTCAAATGTCTGTAACCATTCTTGCTGTTCAGGTGCTAAAAAACGATCAAACATTTGTTACCACCTTTCTGTCTAAGAAATTGCAGACAGCTTCAATACTGGAAAAATTGGCATTATCGAGATCATCAATTTCGACTTTAATTTTGAAGTTTTTTTCCAAAAAGGAAATTAATTGGATGGCAGCCAGAGAGTTAACCAAGCCTGTTTCGAAAATATTAACGTTATCTCCCAGATCTTGCTTACCCGAAAGTTTACAGAGATATTCAGATACTAACTTCTTACGTTCAGATACATTCATCACGACTTCCCTTTGTAAGCTTCATTTCATTGGTCTTTGGTTCGTAATATTTATCTGGACGATTTACGTAATGGGTTAATTTTCAGGTTAAATATAAAACTTAAGACCTCATAGCTACCGCACGGGAGTGTAATCGCCCAAAATAATAAAAATTCAGAATATACATTTAATAAAGCAGACAGTTAAAAGCAGGTTAATAACAATGAACCTCTTTTTCCATAATATAAAATATTAATTAAATTATTCTTAATAAGAAGGTAATAGTTGAACAATAAAAAATTTTTGGTGAAAAATATTCTGTGATTACAAGTTTTTTCCTTATGTTTTAGTAAGATATAAATAAAAATCATCTAATATATTAAATAACTTTTTAATATATGAAAAAATAAAAAACACATTTAAATGTGTTTTTGGATAACACAAAGATTAATAAGAGCAATTAATATAGTTACCCATCCAATCGTTTAAGAGCACAAATGATCGGCGTTATTCTATTAATAAAAACTTACTTAACTCACATTATTCTGATAAGAGGTTATTGATGGAGCGTGGAAGATGTTCAACCGACTTCAAGCTGTAACATAACCAACAAAACTACAGCTTGAGTATGGAGAGTGAAGATAAAGGATGAAAAGAGAGCTAACTAAATACCCCGGTAGACAAATACCTGTCTCCACGATCACAAATGATCGCAACAATAATTGCACCTGGATTTTCAGCCGCAATGCGCAGTGCTCCAGAAACAGCACCTCCAGAGCTAACACCACAAAAAATGCCTTCTTTCTGTGCCAGCAATCGCATCATTGTTTCTGCTTCTTGTTGCGTAATATCTAAGATTTGATCCACCAGATCTTTCTGATAAATACCCGGCATATAAGCAGGCGACCAACGGCGGATACCGGGAATATGACTGTTTTCTGCTGGCTGTAGCCCCGTCGTCTGTACCTTATTTGATTGAGATTTCAGATAGCGGCTCACACCTGTAATAGTGCCGGTTGTTCCCATACTGGAGACAAAGTGGGTAATACGCCCCTGTGTTTGCTGCCAAATTTCCGGCCCTGTTGTCTTGAAATGCGCCAGCGAGTTATCAGGATTATTAAACTGGTCAAGAACTTTTCCTTCACCGTTCTGTTCCATTTGTTGCGCCAAATCCCGTGCACCTTCCATGCCCAACTCTTCGCTGACCAGAATCAGTTCAGCACCGTAAGCTTGCATAGACGCCTGACGTTCAAGGCTCATATTTTCAGGCATCAGTAACTTAAGCCGATACCCCTTTACCGCGGCAATCATCGCCAACGCAATACCTGTGTTGCCGCTCGTTGCTTCAATAAGCACATCTCCCGGTGAGATTTCTCGCCGTAGTTCCGCTTGCTGGATCATTGAGAGTGCTGCTCTGTCTTTCACAGAACCAGCAGGATTGTTGCCTTCCAGTTTTACCCAAATCTCCGCATCTACTTCTTCAATAATTCGTTGTAATTTAACCAACGGGGTATTACCGATAAATTTTTCTAAGCTTGCCACAGCACTACCTGAATCATATGAGAATAAACAATAGAATAATCGTATTCAGAAAACTGTCGCAAGATCTTAAGCAAAAAAACCCCTGTATCCTTCAGGACAACAGGGGAAACCCAGGGTTCTACGAGTAATGAAAATATCAAGCGGACTCAGCAAGTTTCAGTACCTTTAATGCAGAATTACCTTCATACAAACGGGCATTATTTCCACCAATAAAATATTGACTTCCTCTCGCCGGAATCAAAGAATTATCCGGCCAGATAACCGACAAACTCTCTTCTCCCCACCCCATCGGCTGAACAGACAACAGGGAAAAATGCCCTCGTGGACTCACTTCCACAATCTTAACCGGCAAAGGGCAAGATGACGTCTGTTGTGTACTGAGATTCATTTCCCACGGACGCAAGAAAACATCAACATTCCCTTGATGTAATGGCATCACCTCCAATGGGAAAACTTTTCCGCCAACCCATAATTGAGAGCCTTTGATCTCACCGTGTAACTGATTCACTTCGCCCATAAATTCCAGGACAAAACGGCTTTCCGGCTCTTTCCATACTTGCTGTGGAGTGCCAACCTGCTCTATAGCACCTTGATTCATCACCACAACCCGATCCGCCACTTCCATTGCTTCTTCCTGATCATGAGTGACAAATACGCTGGTAAATTTTAATTCTTCATGCAGCTCACGTAACCAACGACGCAATTCCATCCGAACCTGAGCATCCAAAGCACCAAAAGGCTCATCTAATAAGAGGATTTGTGGCTCAACAGCCAACGCTCTTGCTAAAGCCACTCGCTGTTTTTGACCACCAGAAAGTTGTGATGGATAACGATCTGCAAGATGAGATAACTGAACCATATCGAGTAAAGACATTACTTTACTGCGAAGTGTCTCTCCACTGGGACGCTGACGACGGGGCAGAACCGTCAGACCAAAAGCAACATTATCAAATACTCTCATATGACGAAACAGGGCATAATGCTGAAAAACAAAACCCACCCGCCGATCTTTTGCGTGGATCTGGCTGACATCCTGACCATGAAACTTCAACTGCCCTGCACTTTGCTGCTCAAGCCCTGCAATGATCCTCAACAATGTCGTCTTGCCGGAGCCAGACGGGCCAAGCAGAGCAACCATTTCACCGGATTCAATATCCAGAGAAATATTATTCAGTATTTGAACCCGACCAAAAGATTTACTGATTTTGCTGATTTCAATACTCATATCCTGCCATTGACCTCCACAGATGACTCCTACTCACTGACGGCTTAAACGCCACTGCAAAGCACTTTTGACAATCAGCGTAATAATCGCCATTACTGCCAATAAAGCCGCCGCCACAAATGCGCCAACAGTGTTGTAATCCTGATACAGCAGTTCAACCTGCAAAGGCAATGTGTAAGTTTCTCCTCTGATCGCGCCTGATACCACAGACACAGCCCCGAACTCACCAATTGCTCGCGCATTAGTCAAAACAATGCCATACAGCAATGCCCAGCGAATATTCGGCAATGTCACACGCCAGAACATCTTCCAGCCAGAAGCCCCCAATAATATTGCGGCTTCATCTTCCTGATTACCCTGACTTAACATCACCGGCACCAATTCACGGACAACAAACGGGCACGTCACAAATACCGTAACCAATACCATGCCCGTCCATGAAAACATTAGCTGGATGTCGTAAGCCCCAAGCCACTCACCCATCCAGCCGTTAGAACCGTAAAACAGCAGATATAGTAATCCCGCGACAACGGGGGAAACTGCAAATGGAATATCTATTAATGTCAGTAATAATTGCCTGCCGGGAAACTGGAACCGGGTTACCAGCCACGCTGTTACCACACCAAAAACCAGATTGATGGGTACTGTGATCAGTGCAATCAGCACAGTTAACCAGATAGCATGGAGCATATCGGGATCAATAAGATTCTGTGTGAGGATATCAAGCCCTTGTGAAAAAGCAGTCAGAAAAATCCACACTATCGGAATTACCAATAACAAGACAGAAACGATTATCCCCGCACAAATCAATACCCATTTGCCCCAATTTATTGAGGAGCGCTGCATCAGTGTATATCCGAAAAATTCAGCCATTAATGCCCTCCGATCCGCTTACCAAAGCGGCTTTGCAATAAATTGACGCTAAATAGCAACAGCAGTGATACTACCAGGATCACTGAAGCAATCGCACTGGCTGCCGGATAATCAAATTCTTGCAATCGTACAAAGATCATCAGGGAAACCACCTCAGTTTGCCACGCGATATTGCCTGCAATAAAAATGACCGCACCAAATTCCCCCAGACTTCGCGTGAAAGAAAGCACCGTGCCCGCTATCAATGCAGGTGAGAGTTCCGGCAAGATCACCTGCCTAAACGTCTGCCAGCGACTTGCCCCTAATGTCTGGGCTGCTTCCTCATATTCCGGGCCTAACTCTTCGAGTACCGGTTGAACGGTACGGACAACGAAAGGCAAACTAGTAAATGCCATTGCAACAGCAATACCCAACCAGGTATTCGCAACCTTCATATCAAAATTACCAAGCCAGGAGCCATACCATCCGGTTGCGGAAAATAGGGTTGCCAACGTTAACCCCGCAACCGCGGTCGGTAAAGCAAAGGGTAAATCTATCAATCCATCAAGCAGATTACGTCCGGGAAAACGATAGCGGGTTAGTATCCAGGCCATTAACATGCCAAAAACCATATTGAACAAACTGGCAATTGCAGCAGCCAACAAAGTGACCTGATAGGCTGCTACAACCTGAGGATTTACAATCACCTGCCAATATTCTGCCCAGCTCATACTGGAAAGTTGTATGACCAGAGCACTTAATGGCAATAGCAGGATCAAACAGGTATAAAAGAGACTACAGCCCAAACTCAACCCAAATCCGGGTAATACACGTTTACTGGATGCAACAAACATGGATCATGCCCTTCCATCAATGATTGAGCCGGCATACCATCCTTGTTGACATGGGTTTTCACCGGAATACTCCTGCAATGCGACTGCTTCTGTACTGGAAATATAGGCGTTGAAATTCCCTATAAGGGATACAGTAAATAGTGATTCGGAAAACAATCCGCTCCATATTTTTTTATTTACTACTATCTTCATTCAACACCTTATCTGTCACACCATTTAACAACGATTGCTTCATACTGTATCCAGAATATTTATAACAGGATAGGTTACTGCCCTCTGTTTTATATACCGAATTTTTATGAGAAATGATGAAACGAGATAAGCTATAAAAAACGCAACTCTTTACAGCTCTCCCCGGTTACATGGTGTTAAAAAATGACCGGCAGCAAAATTCTTCCTCAAACTTTCTATTTTGTATTTATCATTCAGCTTTCCAGATAATACGAGAGATTTTCCACGTTTTTAGCACATCATCTGAAGGCATTAACTCCTCTGGGCCATTCCATGCTCCTGTAAATATATAGCTGATATGCTGGCTTTGTGGTGCAGCACAAACAACTGTCGGTTGCATGGCTAAACTGCCGGTACGCTGACAAGCACCATAGGCTTTGTCATACAGTTCAGAAAAAGGCATTCCGATTTTTGTTCCCCAGACTGTTTTAATATTTTCATCCAGGATATCAATATGATCCACCTTGCCATTATTCAAACCAGATAATTCAATTCTGACCTGATCACTTTCCATTCCCTGTACGATATTGACTAGTTTTCCATTCTGCATTTCCATACCATTACGCAGACGATACTTACCTTTCAGTCCCTGCTGAATCACAGATAAATTCATATCTGTCTGCTGGTTGATCCCTCCTACACCTTGATCTGATACCTCTAAGTGACTCGAAAACCAGTTTAAAGGTGATATGGAAGACCATGAAAATTCAGATGTTCCTGCACAAGCTGTTAATAACAATGTACCACTCATTAAGCCACTGATTGTCATAACTCTCTTTTTAAACAATAAACTAAATATAAAACATCTTTTCATTACTTTTTTTACCTTATTTTTCCAGCCTGATTATTTAGCACAACTTTATAAAAACCATTGTGCAATTGTTTACAAACAGGTCGATATCATACCCATACCAAAATTCAACTGGATTATAAAAAACGTTGAAATCAATGGCAAATATATATGGTAGCCACAATGATGACGGTATTTTTAATTTTTTTAAGTTTTACAACTATAACGGATGTTATGGTAATAGATACTATTACAAAAATACCGTGCTATCAGTTAGCTTCCCAGGCTAATTTTAACAATGTACAGAAATACGTGCCCCCCTCCCCCCATACAGTACGAGAAAATAAACAAATAAACTCTCCCCACTCTTATTCCACACAGAATTGTAGGGTACTCGAAAGTAAAACTGAATCACCGATTCATGCTCACTATTATTTTTCAAAAGACAAAAATGGCATCATTAATGTTAAGATTATTCCTGTAACCGGATATCGTTCTTTCTTAATGTCAAAAGATCTCTTTATTACAAAAAATAAATACCAGAGGAAATTTCATTACTTAATTAAAAAAGCGGCCAGAAAACTAATAAATTTTTTAAAAGAGATTCGTTTAAATAAAATTTGGCTCATGGCCGAATAAAATAAAATTCCTCAGCCACTTACCTTTAACATTTAATCAATAATTAAACGTTTATTAAAAATGGTGTGCTCTTGTCCCCAATAATCATATTCCATTTTTTCACACATACAAATTGTTGCATCATTTTCCTCTGGAACCATGATTAAAATACTGGGACACCCTCTCGCTAATAATTTTTTTTCAAGGCGGGAAACCAAAGCGTTGGCAATACCTCTGCCTCTAAATTCAGGATGAACGCCTAAATAATAGGCATGACCACGGTGCCCGTCATACCCTCCCATCACTGTACCAACGACTTCTCCTGCCACTTCAGCAACCAGAAATAAATCAGCATTATGAGTTAATTTACGCTCAATATCGAGTTCTGGATCATCGCCAGAATTAATCAAATCACAACGCTCCCAAAGTATGATAACGGCTTCAAAATCTTCTTGCCGAAATAGCCTAATTTCCATAGTTAATCAGCCCGTTTAATAAGCAATTGGTTCAATGATAATAATCACTACTTTCATTTTGGAATCAATATGAAAATGCGTTCATTGATACTAACAGGTATACTGCCTATCGCCATAAACTAACCAGAATGAAAGCAGAAATGAATATACCTAATATATCTCAAGTTAAGAATTTTTTCCTCTCATTACAGGATGAAATCTGTAAGCAACTTGAACACCTTGATGGTCATTCCCATTTCATGGAAGAGTGCTGGCAACGGGAAGAAGGCGGTGGAGGTCGCAGTCGCGTCTTGAAATCAGGCAAAATTTTTGAACAAGCAGGTGTGAATTTTTCCTATGTGACTGGAGATTCTCTGCCTCCTTCAGCGACTGCTCACCGCTCTGAATTGGCTGGCCGTAGCTATCAGGCCCTGGGGGTTTCTCTTGTCATTCATCCTTTGAACCCTTATGTTCCGACCAGCCACGCTAATGTACGCTTTTTCATTGCAGAAAAGGAAGGTGAAACGCCTGTCTGGTGGTTCGGTGGCGGGTTTGATCTCACTCCTTATTATGGTTTTAAAGAAGATGTTATTCACTGGCATACTGTCGCCAAAACATTATGTCAGCCTTTTGGTGATGATATTTATCCTACGTATAAAAAATGGTGTGATGACTACTTCTTTATTAAACATCGTAATGAACCACGTGGTGTGGGTGGATTGTTTTATGATGACCTGAATACTCCCGATTTTGATACTTGTTTTAATTTCACACAAGCTGTAGGTCATGGCTTCTTGACTGCATATTTACCTATTGTCGAAAGAAGAAAGGATATCAGTTGGGAAGAACGTGAAAGACAGTTTCAGTTATATCGCCGTGGTCGTTACGTTGAATTCAATTTAGTTTGGGATAGAGGAACATTATTCGGTTTGCAAAGTGGTGGGCGAACTGAGTCTATACTTATGTCCATGCCTCCTCTGGTTCGCTGGGAATATAATTATTCTCCTGAACCACATTCTCCAGAAGCAGAACTCTACTCGTCATTTCTGATAAAAAAAGATTGGATATAATAATACAATACAGAATTATCCCCAGAAACATAAATAACTATGTTACTGGGGCATTCATCACCATTCAAACAAAATTTTTAGTTAAATATTCAAATCTAATTTTCATATCAGTAGACTAATAAATTTATTTATCATTTTTCATTAGCAATATCCTACTATAAAACGTCAATATTTCCCCTGATGACTATCACTTCAATTATAGATAGTATGCAAATGGGCGCCCAAAAGAACAAATATGGCACTGACAAAACAGGGGAATGATTATGAATACTTATGAAATTAATAGATACAGTTTAATCCCTCCATTTGTCTTAGAGCAAATCTCTGATAATTGCGATGAGTGTACTAATCAATACGTATTAAAAACGTTAGATCATATCTACGATTTAATGAATATCACCGCTGTAGAAGATATTTCACAGCAGGACTCTGATATTAAATTTGATGAAACAACAAAACTGCATAGAATTATCTATGATGCAGAACAGGAACAAGAATTCCCCGGAGGAAAATTAGCCCGCAGTGAAGGAATGCCTGAAAGTGAGGATATTGCTGTCAATGAGGCTTATGACTACCTTGGAAAAACTCATGAATTCTATAGCAAAATTTTTGGCCGAAACTCACTTGATAACAAAGGGCTTAAGTTAGTCGCCACGGTGCATTATGGTAAACGTTACTTAAATGCCTTCTGGACCAGAAAACAAATCGTTTTTGGGGATGGTGATGGTCAATATTTCAATCGCTTTACCTCAGCGATTGATGTTGTAGCACATGAATTAACTCATGGTATTATTCAGAATGAAGTTAATCTCCATTATGTTTACCAATCTGGTGCCCTGAATGAGTCCATTTCAGATGTGTTTGGCATTATGGTAAAACAGTATGCCAATAACCAAAAAGCCGATGAATCCGACTGGCTATTGGGAAAAGGGCTATTGGGTCCCAAGTTCAATCCAGATAATAAGCCCGATATCGCTTTACGTTCATTTATAAAACCAGGCTCAGCATTTCCTAAAGATAAGCAGGTTGGTCATATGGATGAATATGAAGAACTACCGATTTCAGTTGATAATGGAGGCATTCACATATATTCGGGTATCCCTAACAAGGCATTTTACCTGCTTGCAATTGCTCTGGGAGGTTATTCATGGGAACGGGCTGGTAAAATCTGGTATGAAACTTTATTGGATAACCGTTTATCTTCAGATGCCACGTTCGATGATTTTGCCACATTAACGATTGACAATGCAGAAAAGTTATTTGGCAAAAGAGTCTCTCTCATTACCAATGAGTGCTGGAACAAAGTAGGTGTACTTCTGCCAGAAAATGATCAATAAAGATATTAATATAATATCAGACAAGTATCACTGAAGTAATATCAAATTAATCATAGAATTAAAAAAAAGGGCCTATTTTGGCCCTTTTTTATATTTATAACTTAATGCATTTTGGAGAGATAAAAAAGCATTTAGTTAGTAGAAAATCCCATGAATTAGGCTAATAATTTAAATGGGATCCCAAAAAATATACAACACTCAAAAAATAAACCGGGGTATTATTATGTGCAAAAATAAAACATACAGCATTATTCCTCCAAACTTATTTGAATATATTTTTAAAATTTGTAATGAACAGAATAAACCATCTCTCTTAAAAACATTAGATCATACTTACAATCTGATAAATAATTACGCCGCAATGGGGCATTTATCTTTAACATATAATCCAGGCTCTGATAAAAAGTTAAACAGAATAATATACGATGCTGAAAACACAGATGTATACCTAAGCACCAAAATAGTTCGGGTTGAAGGTGCTTCCGAAAGCAAAGATGTATCCGTCAATGAAGCTTATGAACATCTCGGTAACACTTATAATTTTTATAAAGAAATTTTTGGTCGTAATTCAATTGATAATAAGGGACTCAAATTAGTTGCTACAGTACATTATCTAGAAGGCTATGCAAATGCATTTTGGGCAAATAACCAAATGTTTTTTGGTGATGGAATGAAACTATATTTTAATCGTTTTACATCTTGTATTGATATCACAGCACATGAATTAACACATGGTATCACTCAATATGAAGCAGATCTCGATTATGCCTATCAATCTGGTGCACTTAATGAGTCTATTTCAGATGTATTTGGTGTGATGGTAAAACAGTTTGCCAATAATCAGAAAGCCGATAAATCTGATTGGCTGATAGGCCAGGGAATATTCGGACCTAAAATGAACCCTCATAATGACCCCAATATTGCTTTACGTTCATTTAAGCATCCGGGAAGTGCATATTCACACGATGATCAGATTGGGCACATGAATCAATATCAGGAACTTCCTCTGTCAAATGATAATGGTGGTGTTCATAAATATTCAGGTATTCCAAACAAAGCATTCTACTTACTGGCAGTTGAGCTAGGAGGGTATTCATGGGAGCGGGCAGGTAAAATCTGGTATGAGACATTAACAGACAGGCGATTATCTAATAAAGCAAATTTTAATGATTTCGCCAAATTAACCGTTGATAATGCATACAAACTCTTTGGCAAAAGCATTTCAAATCTTGTCACTGAAGCATGGAATCAAGTAGGTGTTATTCGTTGACAACAAAAATAATATTTTTAACCTGAGGGTTAGGGAAAACCCTGTTTTTATCACCATATATTTCACCCACTTGTCGCGCATACAACTTATAAAATGAGAGGATAAAAATTTACATTTTTGTTAGTGACTGACTCGGTTATTTTGACTACTATTTAAGCTAGTAAAAATACACCACAGGCACCAGGCTAACAAACTAACAAGTTGGGTATATTATGTGTAATGTAACAAATCAACCCAGTATAATTCCTCCCCACTTACTGGAACATATTGCGAAAAATTGTGATGAGAGTGACAAAGAACACGTGCTAAGAACCTTAGATCACGTTAAGAGCTTAATGAAACAATCAGCTACAAATCTTTCATCACGAACGAAAGATAGACTTCAAGTTGATAAAGAGAAAAGTAATTAATCACCTAACATTAAAAGGGCATAAACCAAGAGATAATAAGCTCAGATATTTATTATTAGTCACTTTCTAAAATAAAGAGCTATTTTCTAGCTCTTTATTTTATTAATGTTTATTTAATTATTTACCGCTTTTTCAAATGTTCCATCAAACGCTTACGCTTACGAAGCTGTGACGCAGTCAAAGTATTTTTCTTATCAGCATAAGGGTTAGTCCCTTCTTTAAATTGAATACGGATAGGGGTTCCCATGACTTTTAAAGAACGACGGAAATAATTCATTAAATAACGCTTATATGAATCAGGTAAATCTTTCACCTGATTACCATGAATCACAACAATAGGCGGGTTGTATCCACCGGCATGGGCGTATTTCATTTTTACCCTGCGCCCACGTATCATCGGTGGCTGATGATCTTCTTCTGCCATACGCATAATGCGTGTAAGCATGGAAGTATTAACGCGACGAGTCGCACTTTCATAAGCTTCCAGAATCGAATCAAACAGATTACCCACGCCACTGCCATGTAATGCAGAAATAAAGTGAACACGGGCAAAATCAACAAACCCTAGACGCAGATCCAGCATGTCTTTCACGTGATCTTTGTCATCCTGACTCATGCCATCCCATTTATTAACCGCGATAACTAAGGAGCGACCGCTATTGAGAATAAAACCAAGCAGGGAAAGATCCTGATCAGAAATGCCTTCGCGCGCATCAACTACTAGCAGCACAACGTTTGCATCTTCAATAGCCTGAAGTGTTTTGATGACAGAGAACTTTTCCACTACTTCTGTCACTTTACCACGTTTGCGAACTCCCGCAGTGTCAATCAGGATATATTCACGACCATCACGCTCCATTGGGATATAGATGCTATCACGGGTTGTTCCCGGCATATCAAAGACAACGACTCGCTCTTCACCCAGAATTCGGTTGGTCAGTGTGGATTTGCCCACATTTGGACGCCCAACAATAGCCAGTTTCAGCGGCAATGTCGTCGGATCAAAATCCTCTTCCTGTTCAGCTTCAACCACTGCCTCTAATTCAGCCTGTTCCATTTCAGCCCAGTAAGCAGCATTAGCTTCTTCTTCCGTTAACTCAACTTCTTCTGCACCTTCTTCTTTATCAGAAAAAGGCAACAATACACGCTCAATCAGTTGAGTCACACCACGCCCATGAGCTGCCGCGATAGAATATATATCCCCTAATCCCAAAGAGTAGAATTCGGCAATAGATATATCAATATCAATACCATCAGTTTTATTTGCGACTAAGAAAGTCGATTTTTCACGGCTGCGCAAATGTTTTGCAATCGCGTGATCAGCAGGCATCAGCCCGGATCTGGCATCGACCATAAACAGAACGATATCTGCTTCTTCGATTGCCATCAGAGATTGCGCAGCCATTTGTGTTTCTACGCCCTCTTCCGTTCCATCTATACCACCTGTATCAACGATGATAAATTCTTGCCCTTCAACTTCCGCCCGTCCATATTTACGGTCACGGGTTAAACCAGGGAAATCCGCTACCAGCGCATCTCTGGTTCGGGTTAGACGATTAAATAAGGTAGATTTTCCGACATTGGGACGCCCAACCAGCGCAACGACAGGTATCATTTTTTTGATGCCTCATGACTAAATTTAAATCGATATCCTGCAAAAAGAACCACTTGAAGTTCGTCACTACCAAATCTTCTTCTCACAACGGCAAGTACTAAAAAGACGACACGGCCCCTGTCAGCACAGGAGCCGTGTAAATCTCGCTATTCCCTTCATTTTTCAAATCATCTTTTACTTTCCATCTCGATGCAACTTGAAACCTATTGGTATATAGCATTAAAACAAATTCTATTTCTATTTTCTGTATATCAGCGAGTATACAGGTAAACCGCTCCGTCCTTCGCTTGCACCATCAGCTTATCACTGGCAACCAAGGGACGACTCAAAAGGCCGGAACTATCAACTTTATGCTGAGCAACAAATTGACCATCAGCCATATTTAACCAGTGCAGGTAACCTTCTCCATCACCTACAACCAGATAGCCATTATACATTCCTGGTGCAGTGAGATTACGGTGTAACAGATCGTTTTGAGACCAGATTGTTACCCCATCACTCTTGCGCAAGGATAAAATCCGATCGTCCTGATCAACAATGAAAATATTATTGTCAGTCACAACCATATCATTCACAGAGCCCAGATCACGCTTCCAAATAATCTGGCCGGAGCGCATATCCATCGCCACTAAGTTGCCATTATAAGCAATAGCATAAATGACATTATCAGAAATGACCGGGGTCATATCAACATCATTCAGACGATCAATTTCAGTTGCCCCTGTCACCTGAGAGATACGCTGCTGCCAAATCAACTGCCCCTGAGAAAGCAAGACAGCACTGACACGGCCATTATCACCGCCGACAATTGCTGCTCCGTATGCTATAGCGGGTGCCGATTCACCACGGACAGATAGCGGAGGTGTGTCCATATTGATTGACCAGGCAACAGAGCCATCATTTTCATTCAAAGCCTGCAACATGCCATTGCCGGTATGGATCAGAACAAGGTCATCACTCACGACCGGATGAGATAATGCTTCACCGGCAACCTGAGATTCCCACTCAACCTTACCATTTGTGGAATCCAATGCGATAACTTTTGCTTTTTCTGTACCAATATACAGACGATCACCCGATACAGTCAGACCACCGGACAATAGTGCCGGCAGACGAGATGATAACAACCCTGTTTTCTCAGACAGATCCGTTGACCATAATTCTTTACCACTGTCTATCTCAAATGCTTTAACGATGCCATGACGATCGGCAACATAAACCGTTGAACCTTGCCAAGCCGGCGACAAGTGAGAGTAATAGTGCCCGACACCATTGCCAACCGACTTATCCCAAACCACACGCGGGTTGAATTGATTTTCAACCTTTGGCAGTGGGGACATTGTTACCGTATCCTGTTCACTTGAGCAACCTGCCAGCAAAACAGAAGCAACCAGCCCAACCAAGAGTGTTTTTCGCAGTTGCATTAGAGTTGGCTCCCTTAGTTGGATAAGTTATCTAGTTTAATTTGAATCATTGATTTCAAAGCCTGAGAACCCTGAGCGCTTAGCCCATTGGAGTATGCCTCACGCGCACCTTTAATATTCCCTTTCTTCGCCAGAATATCACCACGGATATCCTCAGCTATTAACCGCCATCCCTTACTTTTGACTTGTTCCAGTGTTTTCAATGCAGCATCAGTTTTATCTTCTGCTAACTGAACCCGGGCCAGACGAATATTGGACAAATCCACCATATTCTGATCTTTCGCTTTACCTGAAGCCACCAGCAAATATTTTTCTGCCTGTGCCAAATCATTTTTATCAGCAGCGTGTTTTGCTAATTCCATATCCATCATCACACCGTAGATGTTATTCGTTTCATTAGCGAATTTCTCTACGGCAGTGATGCTTTCTTTCGAATCCGATGCCAGTGATTTGTTCAGTTGTTCGAATTGTACCGCGGTATCCTGTAGCTGGTTTGTTTGGTGAGATTGCCAGTAACGCCAACCAACAATTGCCCCAATTCCCAATACTAAGCCAACAGCAATGTACTTACCGTTGTCGACAAAAAAACGCTTTATTGCATCAACTTGTTCAGTTTCAGTGGTATAGGCTTCCACAGAGTCTCTCCTTAGCCTAACAGTTCGCTCAAACGTGCTGCGATCGCTTGTTGTGGCAATGTTTGTTGCTCACCATTACGTAAATCTTTTACGGTGACATTACCCGTACTCATTTCATCTTCTCCGAGGAGTAAAGCAACTTTGGCGCCATGCTTACCTGCACGTCCCAATTGCTTCTTGAAGTTACCACCACCATGATTGGTCATCAGGCGTAATTCAGGCAACTCATCACGGATTTTCTCCGCCAGAATCAATGCTGCCTGTTGGCTACCCTCACCAAAGGAAGAGAGATAAACATCTGCAACAGTAAGATCTGCAACAAATTCAGGGTTCACTTCCTGAACCAACAGGATCATACGCTCCATCCCCATTGCAAAACCTACTGCTGGTGTTGCTTTTCCGCCCAGTTGTTCAACCAATCCATCGTAGCGCCCTCCCGCACAAACCGTGCCTTGCGCGCCCAATGCAGAAGTCACCCATTCAAAGACCGTGCGGTTGTAATAGTCAAGACCACGGACCAAACGCTGGTTGATACGATATTGAATACCTACAGCGTCCAGAATTTGGCACAGGCCATCAAAGTGCTCTTTTGACTCTGCATCAAGGTAATCAAACAGGGCAGGTGCGTCATTAAGAAGAGCCTGAATGTCAGGATTTTTAGAATCCAGTACACGCAATGGATTTGTGTACATGCGACGCAGACAATCTTCGTCCAGTCTCTCTTTATGCTGCTCAAGGAATGCGACCAGTGCTTCACGATAGTTTGCACGCGCTTCCAGAGAGCCAATTGAGTTCAATTCGAGTGTCACATGCTCAGCAATACCCAACTCACGCCACCAACGTGCAGTCATCAGGATCATTTCGGCGTCGATATCCGGCCCTTGCAGACCAAACACTTCTGCACCTAATTGATGGAATTGGCGATAACGGCCCTTTTGTGGACGTTCATAGCGAAACATCGGACCAATGTACCATAAACGTTGTTCCTGATTGTACAGCAGACCATGCTGAATACCGGCACGAACGCAGCCTGCGGTATTTTCCGGGCGCAAAGTCAAACTTTCTCCATTACGGTCATCGAATGTGTACATCTCTTTTTCGACAACATCAGTAACTTCCCCAATTGCGCGTTTGAATAACGGGGTCTGCTCTACAATCGGTGTTCTAATTTCACTAAAACCATAACCAGCCAACACACGTTTCATAGTAGACTCAACACGTTGCCAGATAGCTGTTTCAGCAGGAAGGCAATCGTTCATGCCACGAATCGCCGGAATATTTTTTGCCATGTTTATCTCTTATTAATATTTCTAAGTTCAATCAGCAAACAAAACAATACCGACTCTGATAACATGAGTCGGCATCGGTATCTTATTTATCAAGCTGATTAATACTAATCCGGTTATTGGCATCAAGAATAGTTGCCTTGGCTCGGATTTTCGCTTCAAGCTGGTCAATCAAATTATTATTGTCGAGACGCTCTTTTTGGCGAACACCATCTTCATAAAAACCGCTTTTTGTTTTTGCGCCAGTCACACCCAATGTTGAGACTTCAGCTTCTCCGGGGCCATTTACAACACAACCAATGATGGAAACATCCATTGGTGTGATCAAATCCTCAAGACGTTGTTCAAGCGCATTCACTGTACCGATAACATCGAACTCCTGACGGGAACACGTCGGACAGGCAATAAAGTTGATGCCTCTTGAACGAATGCGTAATGCTTTTAGCATATCGAAGCCGACTTTAACCTCTTCCACCGGGTCAGCAGCCAGAGAGATGCGCAAAGTATCACCAATTCCTTTGGATAACAGAATACCCATCCCAATTGAAGATTTCACTGCACCTGCACGAGCACCTCCGGCTTCTGTAATACCCAAATGCAGAGGTTGATCGATTTTTTGCGCCAGCAAGCGGTAAGCTCCTACTGCCAGAAACACATCAGACGCCTTAACACTGACTTTAAACTGATCAAAGTTCAGGCGGTCAAGAATATCGACATGGCGCATAGCAGATTCAACCAGAGCTTCTGATGTTGGCTCTCCATATTTTTCCTGTAAATCTTTTTCTAAAGAGCCACCATTCACTCCAATACGAATAGGTATATTATTGTGACGGGCACAATCCACAACCTGACGAATACGTTCCTCGTTACCAATATTACCGGGGTTGATACGCAGACAATCAACACCATATTCCGCAACTTTCAATGCAATACGGTAATCAAAATGGATATCGGCAACCAGCGGAACATTGACTTGCTGTTTGATGGATTTGAAGGCTTCCGCCGCATCCATAGTGGGAACCGAAACACGGACAATATCAACACCTACACGCTCCAGCGATTTGATCTGATTGACTGTCGCCTCAATATCAGTTGTTCGTGTGTTGGTCATTGACTGCACCGTAATTGGTGCATTATCCCCGATGGGTACACTACCAACATAGATGCGTGTGGATTTACGTCTTTTTATCGGTGATTCATTATGCATTTTTACATTACTCCCCTACATCCCTGTATTTTGCTTATAAAAATTACAACATGCTGTGATGAATAATACACGCAGGGGAACCTGAACCCCAGTTCAACATTCGCCCAAAAATATTTGCCCAAACCGCGAGTCAGTTTATGGAAATGTCAGTCTGGCAGCGGAACCTTTCTTAATAAACTCATCCAGATTCACGTGGTTCCCTTGAAATTCTATATTAACCTGAGCTGGTGCACCAATATGTAGCGAGTAAGGTAAAGTGCCTGACAATTTTAGGCTATCTCCCCTATTTTTGGTGCCGCTAAACAGTTTCTTACCTTTGGCATCTCTAATATCTAACCAACATTCACCAGTAAAGTTAATGACCAGTTCATTGCTGTTCATTGCACTGACCTGACTCACATTTGTCGATGGAGAACTAACAGCAGAATTTGATACTGTACCCGCTGCTGATGCGGCATTCTCTATACCTTGGTTTGTAGAAATACCCTGATTTGTAGAAGCAACGTTCGTGGCAACAGTGTTATCGGAAGCAGTATTATCGGAAGTAATGTTATCAAATACAGTATTACTGGCGACATTATTCACAGCAGGTTGATTGCCCGATAATGGAACAATTTTAGACTCAGTTGCTACAGGCGCAGAAGCGCTGGAAGAAGACGACACATTGGCAGGCGTAGAGTTTGCACCGGATAATGCATTACCAGTTTGTAGCTGTGCCTCAGTTTGCTTTGTCATGGAAGCCAGTTCTTTTTGTTGTGCTTTATAATTTTGCCACCACCACAGGCCGGTCATGCCCAGTAATATGATTATCACAAACCATGTTAGCTTCATCAGCCAGCCATCACGCTTTTTACGTATTTTTTGGGCAGAAAAGCTCTGCATCGGAGAAGTTTTTACTGCCTTATTCGGCAGTTGTGCATCCAGCTTGGTTAAAAGCTCAGATTCAGGTACTTGGACAAGTTTCGCATAGGCACGAATATAACCGCGGAAGAATGTCGGTACGATATTAGCGGGGACATTATCTTCTTCGATATCACGAACAGTGGATACTTTAAGACACAAGCGATCTGCCACAGTTTGCTGAGAAAGCTCAAGTTTTTCACGAGCCTGACGCAAGATCTGACCTGCTGTCAGATTGGCTTCTTCTGGGTAAGTTTCAGTCTTCATTATCTAAGGACACTGGTACTGTTCAGGTTTAAAGTATTTACACAAATTAATTTGATATAACATCCAACTTAATTTGTGTAGCGAAATCATTTCATACTGCATCGAACACAGAAAATCATTTGTCACAACCTACTGATTAAAATCAGTATTATTGCAATCAACATTGACTGCAATAACATAAGTTTGTGTTATTTTCCGTGGTCAACTTTTTAGCTTCTTCGTACCGCTTTTGTTCACAGAGAAAAACGGAATAATGGCGTACTACAGTATCATTTTCCGTCGCATACTGCATTGCCATTCTAAAATGCTGGTCAGCAGATTCAGGCTGGCCTGCATATTGTTCATGCAGTGCCATCCCCAGATGCGCTTCTGGATGACGAGGTTCCACCAGCAGAATTTTTTCAAAATGAAATTTGGCAGCCGGTAAATTCCGTTCTGCCAAATACGCCTTTCCTAGCTGTAACCGAGTATCTACTGCAACAACTTGATGGACACGGCGTTGAGAATACTCCGCACAGCCAACCATCAAGCTACAACAAACTATAGACCAAATTATTGATTTCCGTATCATACTATTTTCATTTATCAGAATATGCCAAACTTCGCCAGATTTTTAGCCATTTACCAATGTTAAACAGAAAATTAGACTGTTTTTACTTGAATAGGTTCACCTGCCAGACGTTTTTTCAATGTTCGCTTTGTTCTATCAATGACATCACCAGCAAGCTGCCCACAGGCAGCGTCAATATCATCTCCCCTTGTTTTACGCACAATGGTGGTGAAACCATATCCCATCAAGACTTTCGCAAAACGGTCAATTCGGCTGTTGGAACTACGTCCATAAGGCGCGCCAGGAAATGGGTTCCATGGGATCAAATTGATCTTACTTGGCGTATCTTTCAGGCATTCTGCCAATTGGTGTGCTTGTTCTACGCTGTCATTGACATGGTCAAGCATCACGTACTCCACCGTAACCCGCCCCTGGTTAGCATTAGATTTTGTCAAATAACGACGCACACCTGCCAGAAACTCTTCAATATTGTACTTGCGGTTAATCGGGACAATTTCATCACGAACATCATCAGTCGGTGCATGGAGAGAAATTGCCAATGCAACGTCAATCATATCACCCAGTTTGTCCAATGCAGGTACTACACCTGATGTTGATAGCGTTACACGACGTTTTGACAGACCGAAACCAAAATCATCCATCATAATTTCCATAGCTGGCACAACATTGTTTAAGTTGAGCAGCGGTTCCCCCATCCCCATCATAACCACATTGGTGATTGGACGGCGACCACTGGATTTCAACGAGCCAATAATTTTAGCAGCACGCCAAACTTGACCAATAATTTCAGAAACCCGCAGGTTGCGGTTAAATCCCTGCTGCGCAGTGGAGCAAAATTTACATTCTAAAGCACATCCTACCTGAGATGAGACACACAGTGTTGCGCGATCATCTTCTGGGATATAAACCGTTTCAACCTGTTGGTCACCAACAGTAATCGCCCATTTGATAGTACCATCCGAAGAGCGCTGTTCTTCCGCAACTTCAGGTGCTCTGATTTCAGCAACTTGTTGTAGTTTTGCTCTGAGCACTTTGTTGATGTCTGTCATTTGCTCAAAATCGTCATAGCAATAGTGGTAAATCCATTTCATGACCTGATCAGCACGAAAAGGTTTTTCCCCCATTTCAACAAAAAACTGACGCATCTGTTTACGATTGAGGTCAAGCAGATTAATTTTGCCGATTTTCTTATCGGGTGTGAAAGATATGGCGGGAGTTGAAGATTGTACGGTTGCGTTAAGTTGGGACATTGTTACATCGCCTCGTTGTTACACTTTCGGCTCTGTGCTGATTTTATTTCAGCACTAAGTTTTCATGCGGTGACTGCCAATTCAATAGACACTGTTTTAAAGAATATATTCCAGTAATGTATTCAGAAAGATGTATTCAGCGTAAATTGATATATAAGATATACCTTTCATATATACCCGTCGTCTTTCAAGTTGCATCTTGAAATCCATAGGGTATAGGTATAAAAATAGTAAACGCCCCGCTAAATCAAATCAGCGGAGCGCCGTATTGTACAAACTTTACTGTACAGATGCTACGAGTAACTGAAAGTATCCCTTTTCAAGCTTTATTAGGATTGGCGGCATTCATTGCCCCTTTCCTGTAACTTGATATCTATTGGGTAGATTCAGTGATATCAGTGGCGAAAAAAAACTTCATCATCACTGAAGAAATAAGCAATTTCACGATTTGCAGATTCAATAGAATCTGAACCGTGAACAGCATTTTCAGTAAAGCTATCTGCATAATCTGCACGCAGAGTACCCGCCAGGGCATTGTCCGGGTTGGTTGCACCCATCAGGTCACGGTGACGCTGAACTGCATTTTCACCTTCCAGAACCTGCACCATGATTGGGCCAGATGTCATGAATTCTACCAGGCCGTCAAAGAAAGGGCGGCCGTTGTGTTCAGCATAAAAACCTTCTGCTTGTTCACGTGTTAAATGCAACATTTTAGCCGCGATGATTTTAAAACCAGCACTTTCAAAACGGGCATAGATGGAACCGATAACATCTTTCTTCACAGCATTAGGCTTAATAATGGAAAAAGTACGTTCAATCGTCATTGGATAACCTCTTTGGCACTTTCAGCGATGACTTATTTTAATTTTTAATTCCCTCTGACAAAGCAGAAGGACAGAATTTACCCTGTTTTCCTGACAGGAATAAAAATAGGCGTTGATTATAGGAGGAGACTTTCTGCTTGCCTACAAGAAACACAACATTTTATTAAAACCTTCTTAGCGAAAATTATAATTTTTTAGCACAAATCACATTTTCACTGTATAACTCAGTTTAAGACAATGTGGGATAAACCTGTTTTCAGTACTCAATTACAAAACGGTATCTTTCACGCATTGAATAAAAGGTTTGAGCTGATCTTACCTTTTCTCATCCAATGGTTTCTTAGTTTCATCAGAAACTTCAAATTTCCCTTTAAATTGTTCATTACTGTCTTTCGTTGTCTTATCAGATGTAACAATAATGCTAAAGGTATATTTATGCCCTTCGGGCAATAAATATGTACATTTTTTCAATGCACCAGGATTCACTGATTCTTTATTTGCTATTTTATTACCAACCTCTTTGGCTAGCTTATCAGCCAAAGAGAGCGGAGCATAAAATAACTCCAAAAGTACGGCATATGAAAATATTTTCATTTTTATTTTCTCACTGGTTAAATTGACATAACACCTAATAGATAGATTGCAACTTATTGATTAACCATCTTTAAATTCCAATATTTTCAACGCAAAAAATAGTAGTAAAATTATTTTAAAACCAAAAACACTGTTAATATCATGTTTATAAAAGAATATTTATCCGATTTCACAAGTCATTACCTAATCACTGCAACACAAAATTAATTACACTGATTTGTCCACTCAAATCTAAAACACTCAGTTGATATTTCCCTGGGCGTGATAAGGTTTTAACCCACTGCTGGTTATTTTCAGTCACAGCGACTTGCTCACCATTCAAAAACCACCATTGTTGCCCGCTACCACCTTGTGTTGCTATTCGCAAATCCAGCGTCTTTTTTCCCGGAATACGTTTTAGAATATCGCCCTTACGGACACCTACAATCAGTAATGGTGCTTCATCTATTTTCATCGGAGGGCATTGAGGGTTAATTACTGGCAACCGGTTTAAACGCCGCTCTTTTTCCGGTAACCATGCTTCCAATGCAATCGGCCACAGAGCTATTGTTTCAGATCTGGCATCAGGACAATCAGAAGCAACACGCAAACCATTTTTATCTATCCATATTCGTTCGTTGATACCTGAAATCGATTCCTGCCCCTCCGCTAACAAGGTTGGGGGGATTGTATTATCCAAAATCCAACTCAAATGACGCTGACGGCAATTATTGTCTTCTCTCTTAAGTACAGTGCCACCTGGCCAACAGATAGCTGCCTGACTAACACTTTCCGGTCTCGGATCAACAGGAATATACTGCGAACCATAATGCAAATTTCTCATGAGTAATCCATTTATCTGGTTCATGATAGGGATCGCTGTAGCATAGCCAAATTGCCCCACCACTGGCGTTCCATCCGGCCTTCCCACCCAAACACCTATGGTATAATGAGCATTCAGGCCAATAGCCCACGCATCACGATAACCATAACTAGTGCCTGTTTTCCACGCTAATGGTACTTCAGCAGGCAGCACACTATCCGGCAATGGGCGACTTTCTCCCGCCATAATCCTTCTGACAATCCAGGCGGCACCTGCCGTAAAAATTTGTCTGTCCCGGATTTTCTGCTGCGGGGTAAAACGCAACGGAGAGACTTTCCCCTGACGGGCAAAAGCACTATAAACAGAAACCAGTTGCTCCATACGAACTGATGTTCCACCGAGTATCAGTGCCAGATTCGGTTCACTGCCCAATGGAAAATGCAATACCATACCTACATTGCGCAAATTAGCAGTAAATTTTTTAGCACCATATGCTTCAAGAAGCTGTACTGCGGGTAAATTCAATGAACGCACCAGTGCTTCGCTGGCACTAACCGGCCCATTAAACCCACTATCAAAGTTTCCCGGCCGATAATCATCAAAACGTCGGGGAACATCCTGCAAGAGAGATTCAGCATGAACTAATCCGTCATCCAACGCCATTGCATACAAAAAAGGCTTTAGTGTAGACCCCGGAGAACGCCATGCACTGACCATATCAACATGGCCGAAACGACTGTTATCCTGAAAATCCACCGAGCCAATGTAAGCCTTGACTGTCATATCCGTATGATCAACCACCAGTACGCCAACAGATGTTTTTTCTGCCAGTTGATACTTCCAGTTAAGCACCAAATCTTCCAATTGACGCTGCAATCCTGTGTCAATAGTGGTTTGGATCACTTCCTTTTGAGTTCCCTGTACCATTCTCCTTGCCAGCAATGGAGCAAGCTGAGGAACCTGACGGGGAGCAAGCCATAGATTTTCCTCTGCTATATCTGCTACTTTTTCTGCTGACCAAACGCCATATCGTTTCAATCGCTGCAATACCTTATCACGGGCAGCCTGAGCCCGTTCCGGATAGCGATCCGGCCTTAAACGACTCGGGGCTTGTGGCAATACCGCCAGTAATGCCGCTTCACCAGATGAAAGATTTGATGGCGGCTTGCCCAGATATGCCCAACTTGCTGCTCCAACGCCTTGCAATGTGCCACCAAATGGTGCTCTGTTTAAATACATCTGCAAAATTTCATCTTTGGAATAATGCCACTCTAATTGCAGGGTGTGCCAAATCTGTTTTAATTTCCCTGCAACAGTACGTGGATGGGGATCAATCAAACGGGCAACCTGCATAGAGATAGTACTGCCTCCTGATACAATTTTTCCGGCACGTATATCCTGCCAGGCTGCCCGCAATAATGAGATGGGATTAATCCCAGGATGCTTGTAAAACCAACGATCTTCATAGGTTAACAGAGCCTGAATATATTCAGGAGAAACTTGCGACAAAGTAACGGGATAACGCCAGACTCCTTCATTGTCAGCAAAACGCCATAGTGGTGAACCATCTGCTCCGATGACAACGCGCGCCATTTTGACGTTTCTTAATGGCAGTGACCAAATTTTATCAGCCAGCCATAGGGAGGGAGGCAGAATCAATAAAATTAGCAGAGGGATCAGATAAATGCGGCGGAAGAATCTTCTCATTAAAGCTGTATCCATAAAATTCAGCCCTTATATCCTTCATCTTTCGAGTTACCTCTTTGTTGGCTGCAAAGCAACTCGAAATCTATTGGGTATATACCCTATGGATTTCATCGGAAATAAGGGCTGATTCGTAATTAACGCACAACCTCCAACCTTTCCTCTGTTTCACCTACTGCTCGCCAAACCGGCACATACATAGATTCAACTTGTGGTGCTGGCACCTGATAAACCCCCGCTGCAACTGCGCGGGCTAAATAGAGCAAGGTAACTGGTCGATAAGGATCAACGGAGACAGCGGCAACAAAGCGATCATCTCGGTATTCAATATGACGAATATTCGCCATCTGCATATCGTTAATAACCTTTTGCAGAGCAGTAGTGCTTTCACTCAGGCTGGCACTGCTATGCGCCAGATTTTGGTTCTCAATTTCCAACCCGGCAGGCAATAAATCGACAACCAGCGCATCCGATACAGGTTCTGTCGCACTGATTTCCAATTTCACGAACATCATCTCACCGCTTTTCAGGCGATCCAGAGAATAATTTTCACCATTCAAATCAAGATAGGTACGCTTGATATTCAGAATGTTTGAATAAGGTTTTGGTGCATGCAATGGATAACCCACCACACTCAAACGTGAATACAACATACTCTCACCACGGTTACTGATTTCAATACCTTTCAGGATCTGTTTCGCAGTCAATGCTTCATTTAATGCGCTATCACGGTTAATCGGTGGTATTTGCTGACTAATGACCGCCTTCCAGAACGGCTCGCCGGTATCAATAAAATAGCGCCCAGCCAGATAGATGGCATTGCTTTCCTGTGTAGAGAAGTAACGATGCGCCGATAACTCATTAGATAAACTGAGTAGTTTTTCATCACGTTCGTTCAACATTATCTTATTTTCAGTCAATAGAGCAACAATCAAGACATTGTCACGGATTGCGCTACCATAATCATGCAACCTATGACCGGATTGACGGGATTTATTCACACCTGAACGAATCGCTTCATTACCACGGGTATCATCCCCCATCATTTTCAGTGCGATCCCCAATTGCACCAGAGACAAACCGTTACCAGCCCGCCCTCGTTGTTCATAGAGTTGTCTTAAGCCACTTAATGGCGCTTTTTGCTGGCTTGCCAAGACCAAACCCGCATATGCCTGTACAGAAAATTGTGTTTCACTGTGTGAACTGCTGTAACGATCGTTGATAATATTTTTATCCTGCAAGTAACGCAGAAGCCGGTTATTAGCAGTCTTCAGAGCATCAGCCGGGATACTGTAACCTTGTTGATTGGCACGGAATAAGAAATCTGCCGCATAAGCCGTCAGCCAGAACTCTTCCTCGCCATTACGATCCCATAACGAGAAACTGCCATCATGACGCTGCATACTCAGCAAGTGAGTAATACCGGCATCAATGGCTGCTCGCCGTTTTTCGTCACTTTGTGTATTGATACCCAATTTTTTCAGTTCGGCTTCATTGGAGTAGAGTGATGGGTAAAGCCCACTGATAGTCTGCTCCAAACAGCCATATGGGTAAGCATATAATTCGCGAATATAACGTGCGATTTGCAGTGGCGGTCTGCTGGTCAGTAAGAGCTGTCCCTCCAGTGTTTCTGGTATCAAATCAGCGATAGTCTCTTGTGGTAACTGCCACTCTTCGCCTTGTTGGATAACATCATCAAACTGTATGGTTGCAGCAGGATGTGCCGGACGAACAGCAATTTTCCAGTTACTTGTATACTGTTGCAGTTTTTCGTTGGGCACATTCAATCCATCAATTGTGAGGAAAATTTCCCCTTGTCCAAACCCATGATCCGCTTTGACCGGAATTTGAATGGTAGTCCGTTTTCCTGTTTCCAAAATGATTTTTCTACTTACTGGGTTTTCTAACTTTATCAATCCAGTTGCAGTGAAATTGAGTGTCAGTACTTGCGGTTGTTCAGTTAAATTGGTGAGATCTAATGCCAACTGAGATTGATCGCCGCCGGCCATGAAACGAGGTGATGACATCTGGCTAACAACCGGGGCTGCGACTATAACTTTACGCTCACTGTATCCGAATTCGTTATCGCTCCATGCTTGTGCCATCAACCGGAGTTCACCATTAAAATCAGGGATAGGTAAGGTAATTTCACCTTCTCCATTAGCATCCAAGGTGATTGGTTTAGCTTGCTCGGCAATGATATTAACTTCTGTTAGCGGTTTTTTGCCCCCCCTTTCGAGAGTATTTTCATCACCATCACCACCAAAGCGTAAGTTCGCTTTACGTCCTTCAGTTTCAATTAAATGACCATAAACATCATACTGATCAACGCTATAACGTTTACGCCCGAAGAATGCTTCATAAGGATCTGGGGTCTTGAAGTTAGTAATACTGAGTACACCTGAATCCGCAGCAGAAAGCAGAACATAAACTTGCTTTGGCAATTCCTTACTTGCTGGCTGATCTTTACCCTTCTGAAGTGTTGCCTTGAGTTTGATTTTAAGATCCTGATTCGGGCGTATTTTATCTGGCGCGCTCAGTGTCAGATTCAGCTTACGCCCTTCGTCCATCAACGGCAGATGCAATACGCCAACTGCCCGTTTCGATGTTGCCTGACGATTTTTATCTCCCGGCCGTATAACAACCGCGGTCAGATACAAATCATGGCGAGTCCACGATGGATTAATGGGTACATCAATATCCAGACCTTTTGCCGGAACATCAATTTCCTGCCACCACAACGGGCCATCACTGGATTCCAGCAGTAAGTAACCTTTACCTGTCTGTGGTGCGAGCATATGCAGTTTTACTTTATCACCTGGTTTATACGCGGGTTTATCCAATGAGAGTTTGACTTGGTCCGGGCGGATTGCACCTGTTCCATCCTTATTATCCTGCCATGAATAACCTGCCCAGAAATTCAGGCTGGTTACAAGCTGATTTTTCTGATCCACTATTTCAATGCGGTAAGAACCCCATTCAACCGGAAAACTGACTTTTGCTGTACCATTTTCCGCAATTTGGACAGACTCATCTGCCATCACCAAATCTTTCTGGTCATATCCCGAATCCCAACCGTTACTGTCTGACCAACGCCAGTAATAATCCCGACGTTCATATATCAGGCGAGCTCTCAAATCATTTGTGGCATATTTCTTACCATCAGCATCCACATAAACGATATCAAACTCTGCCAGTGAGTTTTCATCAACGTTATAGCGATTTTCATCACGACCTGTACGGTAATTATAAATAGATTTTTTATTGAAGAGTGGGCGTATACCAACCAGCTTGTCAGCAGGCCAAACAGCTTGCTCAGCGCGACGTGTCACCGGACGCCCACCAGATTCGAGCAAACTGGCCTGTACGATAACTTTTACCGGAGATGCTATATATTTCCAATTATCATCACTGACAGAAATGGCCGTTTTTCCTTCACTATTTAACGTCAAGTCGAACTCATCCAGAGTTCTGCTCAATCCCTCTTCTTTCGAGGAACCAAACTCATACCCTGATAATTTCGCCACTGCATCACGAGCTGGACGCATAAACAATTGGCCTTGCAGCCGATTCTTAACTGCTGGTGCTCCATATAGGTAACGACCAGCTACGGCAAAATTAACACTTTTATTTTTCAATACTGGTCTACGACCATCATTTCCCTCAATTTCCAATGCCATACGTTCAGGCATAAAGTCTTCCACATTAAATTTGTAAAAACGCGGAGTATTGTCACCTAAATCAAAACGCAGTGACCACATGCCTGTTTCTGCGGTTTGTGGGATTGGGTAACGATACTGATAGAGTCCATTTTCAGGTTGCCAGACAAAACTGCGCACAACCTGATTATCCGCTTTCAATACATCAACTTTTACAGGTTGGGGCTTCAGCGAACGACCATCAGCATCACGCAGTAAGCCATTCACAATCAGCGTTTCTCCTGGGCGATAAAGATCCCTTGGGCCAAACACAAAAAACTGCTTGCTATACCCTTGTGCGCCGCCGATATCAAATTCAGACAGATCTAACGCAGGATATGACAAATCGATCATACTGGTTTGATCGCCCTGGATTGCCAACAATAATTTTGCCTTAGCATTTTTTTCCAGCGTGGCATGACCATTATCGTCTGTCATATTCTTTGACAGACGTTGTCCCTTGGCATCCAGCAAACGAATTTCAACACCTTTCAGGCTGGAACCTTGTTCCAATGATTGTGCAAAAACATCTATCCGATTTAGATAGCTGTGCATTGAGACACCGATATCACTCAGAGTAAATAACATACTGGGGTTACTATAGGTATATTTTCCGGCCTGCTGCATGACAGCCAGATAAACACCACTTTTTTGCAATACCTTAATATCATTCAATGGCAATAATAGTTTTTCACGAGTGTTAGGTGCCGGATTCAGGTCAAAACGTCCGGTATAAACTAAGTCAGCATGCTTCAGGAAATTTTCAGAATCCCAATACTCCATACTGTTTCGGTATTGCCAATCGGCGATGAATTCAGGTAATGATGTCTCTTTAATGCGGAAAAAGTTGACATCAACCTGATCAACATTGAGTGCCAAAACGGGTAAACCTTCTGCTGTCTTACTCGGTAGAAGAACTCCCTTGCTGGCAAAACCAACGGTAGGTTTAATGGGAGCAGTCTGGAATTTTTTCTCATAGAGACTTGCTAGTTGACGCCCATTAATGCCTTTTAAACCTTCATCAACAGTTAGTTGTAATTCACGATCAGGCGGTAAATGACGGAGCCTTAACTCCATCTGGTTATCAGACAGTTCCCAGGCACCATCCAATTTTCCGGATTTCACATCAACCAAGTGGACTTTATGAGAGAAATTCTGGTCAGTCTGCAAAGGAACAGAAAACGTCACGACCATTGCACTGGCACCATCCAACTGTAACTCTGAGGCATCTAAGATAGTGACATCTTTACCCGCATAACGTTGTTGCGGTAATTGAGGTGCAGATGATTGAAGTTTCCGTTTTGCAGTATCAGTTGTTTTTTGTGTCATTGAAACTGTCGGTTTTTCTGATTTTCCCGTATTTTCATCGTCCTGGGATTGATCACATCCAGATAGGGTACATAGCGCAAAGAATGCAAACAATGTAGCAACTATTAATGTGATGAAGCGCTTTCTCCTTGCTGCCCATTGCCTCAGTTGATATTGACGCATAACCGTAATCCTTATCGTTTACCGGCTGGTTTGGGATAGTATTTTTATAGATATTTATCCGAATTAGGAATCTGTGATTTCAGATTTTCGAAGCCTTCCGCAATATTTTTAGCTTATTGCAGGAAAATGACAAAAAGATGCCGGATAAAACTCATCATCACACGATCCCTGAGTTGGTACAGAACTTAACTTTTTATTTACTGATTCAGTACAGGAATGGTATCCCTCAGCCAACTGCCTAACTTTCGCTGATAAAAAGGCTGAGTATGCTGGATCAGATAATGGCTAATCCCACTATCCTTTTCATCAAGCAAACAAAAATCCACCGATTCCTCTTCACTCAAATACTGACAAGCTATTTCACCAGCGGCCTGAATAAGCGTACTAATGTCATTATTTGTGGATGCTCCACTCAGTTCTAACCCAATAAGCAGATTGGGTTTTTCATCCTGTTTTTTATCGTGCACCATAACCAGAAATGCCCGTCGTACTGGCTTATGTTGCTTCAATAAATTACTCAAGGCCTCAATAAGATGAATAGGCTGTTCTTCTGGTTGGCTAAGAGTAATACGGCTTCCACTCGGAACCTCAATTTCAGTGGCAACAGCCCCGTTTGACAAGCTCATGAAAATCTCCGAACACATATTTGTACTGAAGTTAACAACTTGAAGTTAACGACCATTGAAAGGCTCAATCATAGCCTCCCCATAAAAGGGAGGCCAGATAAGAAAGGCAATTTTAAAATGAGTTTGGTGTCACAACATTTTGTACATAAAAATCTTGACATTATCTGATGGCTTACAAGCTACCTCGCCAAAAACACTGTATCCTTATTTTGCTTTTGTCAGCAATAAGTTGGCGATGGTGCGCACTCCATACCCTGTCGCACCTGCTGACCACTGTTCAGCCGCAGATTTACGGTAGGTCGCTGAACAGTCGATATGTACCCAACCTTTTTTGTAATTTTCTACAAAATGAGACAGGAAAGCAGCCGCAGTACTTGCGCCTGCTGAATGAGAAGGCGCAGCAATGTTATTCAAATCAGCAAAATCGGAGGGCAATTGACTACGATGGAATTCAGCCAATGGCAAACGCCAGAATAGTTCATATTCTGCATCCGCTGCTGCCAATAAATCCGCCGCTAGTTGATCATCAAAACTGAGGACAGAATGGTAATCATTACCTACTGCAATTTTTGCTGCTCCAGTCAATGTTGCAGCGTCAATGATTAGTGACGCATTTGCCGCACTGGCATTAATCAAACCATCAGCCAATACCAGACGCCCTTCTGCATCAGTGTTCATGACTTCAACAGTTTTACCATTACGATAACGAATGATATCACCCAATTTGAACGCATTGCCGCTGACCAGATTATCAGCAATACACAAGAATAGTTTTACACGCTGTTTCAGGCCACGACCAATCGCCAGCGCCAATGCTCCTGACAGGAGTGCTGAACCTCCCATATCAGATTTCATGGAATCCATGGAATTAGAAGGTTTCAGACTATATCCCCCTGAATCGAAGGTAATACCTTTACCGACTAAGCAAGCGAATACAGGTTCGTTTTTATCTGTCGATGGATTGAAATCCAATTCCAGAAAAACAGGAATACGGGAGGAACCACGACCGACAGTATGTACACCAACATAGCCCTGCTCACGTAACGCATCGCCTTTTATAATGCGGTAACTAATTGCAGTTCTCGCTACACCGTTAAATAAATCAATGACACGCTGAGCAAGCTGCTCCGGTCCCAATTCTTCTGCTGGAATATTGATGGTATCACGCACCCAATCAATGAATTTGATCCGGTGCTCCAGCTCTTGTTTTTCCACTGTGCTCAGTTGCGGCCATTCAATAGTACGCCGCCCCTTTGGTGCCCGGAATCCCAGCCAGAATGCCCAGCTTTTTTCCAAATCCCAACCATCACCAGCCAAAGCGACATTGGAGATACCTTGTCCATTAATTTTTCGTCCGGCGCGTTGGATAGTCGCCAATTTACTACTTATATCCGACTGGCTGTCTGATAAATGAATTGTAATTCCCTGATCATTCGAACTGATTAGCGCTTTTTCACCCCAGCATGCTTTAGCTGGCTCATAAGACAGAGTTATCGGCATGATTTGCGCTGGTATAACGTGCTTTGTCATTTTCTTCTCTCTTCTTATTTTATTTTCACTGTTTTTACAGCAAGGGCCATGAATGCAAAAAAACTGGCAGTTGCCAGTTTTTCATTAAATGCAGACTATGCCAAGTGATTGAACAAGAATTGGTGAATTTGCACTTTTTTTCGCACTAATTGTTTGTGTGACTGATTTGCATTACTCAAATTCATCCAACCAAACCAGCAAAATGGCTTCTAATATTTTTTCGTTGGACTTTTCCGGATCGTCATCAAAACCATCTAGATCGCAAACCCATTGATGCATATCGGTAAAACGCACTGTCTTAGGATCTAAATCCGGGAACTTATCGTATAGTGCTTCGCCAATATCACGGCTATCAGACCATTTCATTTTCTGTTCTCCTGTTTAGTTCTCAGATCAGTGCTCACGTGCATGGTTAATCGTGTATTTAGGAATTTCAACAACCAAATCCTCATCAGCAACTTTGGCCTGGCATCCTAACCGACTCTCAGGCTCCAGCCCCCATGCTTTGTCCAGCATGTCATCTTCCATTTCAGAGCTTTCTTCCAATGAGTCAAACCCTTCTCTGACAATACAATGACAAGTAGTACATGCGCAGGATTTTTCACAAGCATGTTCTATTTCAATGCCATTACGCAGTGCAACATCCAGAATCGATTCGCCTTCCTTAGCTTCCAATACTGCGCCTTCAGGGCAAAGTTCGTTATGAGGTAAAAATACAATTTTAGGCATAATTAAATCTCATCCACAGAATGGCCCGCCAAAGCCCGGCGGATTGATGTGTCCATGCGACGCGCAGCAAATTCCTGCGTTTGTTTGTCCAATTGTTTAATTGCACTTTCAATCGCATCAGGAGATGTTCCCTGAGCACTCTCAATTAATACTTGTACGGCAGCATCAATTGCCGCATGTTCTTCCTGACTGAGTAAATCAGCATCTTTTTCCAGTGCACTGGTTAAACTTTCCAGCACTCGTGCTGCTTCTACTTTTTGTTCAGCCAGCTTACGCACCTGAATATCTTCCTGCGCATTGGTCATTGAATCTTTGATCATTCGGGCAATTTCTTCATCGGACAAGCCATAAGAAGGTTTCACCTGAATGGAAGCTTCAACACTCGTCGATTTCTCCAGAGCACTGACACTTAACAGGCCATCGGCATCAACCTGAAAAGTAATACGGATATGAGCACCACCTGCCGGCAGTGGAGGAATGCCACGCAATGTGAAACGTGCCAGTGAACGGCAATCTGCCACCAGCTCGCGTTCCCCCTGAACAACATGGATGCTCATTGCACTCTGCCCGTCTTTAAAAGTTGTAAACTCTTGTGCTCTGGCGACAGGAATAGTGGTATTACGAGGGATCACTTTTTCCACCAAGCCACCCATGGTTTCAAGGCCCAGTGACAGTGGAATAACGTCCAATAGCAACATCTCGCTATCAGGTTTATTACCAACCAAAATATCGGCCTGAATTGCCGCACCAACAGCGACAACTTTGTCCGGATCGATAGAGGTCAATGGTTCGCGATCAAAGAACTCACCAACCATGCTGCGTACGAGTGGTACTCTCGTCGAACCGCCTACCATCACAACCTGTAATACTTCATCGGCAGCAACACCCGCATCTCTCAATGCCCGACGGCAAGCCATTAAGGTGCGTTTAACCAATGGTATGATCAATTCATTTAATTCATCACGGGTAATACTGCCTTGCCAGCCAGCAATGTTGATTGTCATTGAATCTGCATCACTCAAGGCAATTTTAGTTTGTGTCGCAATATCCAGCAATTGACGTTGCAAGCCGTGGCTATTATCGATGATACCTGCCTGCTTACGGATCCAGTTTGCCAACAGGTGGTCAAAATCATCGCCGCCAAGCGCTGTATCTCCGCCTGTTGCCAGCACTTCAAAGACGCCACGACTCAAACGCAGGATAGAAACATCAAATGTTCCACCACCCAAGTCATAAACTGCAATAACCCCTTCCTGACCCGAATCAAGTCCATAGGCAATAGCCGCTGCGGTTGGTTCATTTAAGAGACGGAGGACATGTAAACCCGCTAAACGTGCGGCGTCTTTCGTTCCCTGACGTTGTGCATCATCAAAATAAGCAGGAACAGTGATGACAACGCCATCAAGTTTACTATTCAAGGTTTCTTCTGCCCGTTGAACCAACGATTTCAATATTTCAGAAGAAACCTGAATAGGATCGACCAGACCTGCCACAGTATTAATTAACGGTAACCCATTTTCACTAGCCTGAAACTGGTAGGGGAGATTCGGATAACGTTGTTGAATATCAGCCAGAGAACGCCCCATCATACGTTTGACGGAACTTATGGTGTTAACAGGATCGGAAACCGCCTGTTGGCGTGCCTGCCAGCCAACTTGAATTTCATCTTTACGGTATTGTACAACAGAAGGAAGCAAGTGACGGTTTTCACTATCTGCTAAGGTCTCAGCCTGACCACTGCGGACTGTCGCAACCAGGGAGTGTGTTGTGCCAAGATCAATCCCCGCAGCCAGACGACGCTGGTGTGGTGCGGCAGATAAACCAGGTTCACTGATTTGTAATAAAGCCATGTGTGCCCCTATAAAAACTCTTTATACCCGTCGTTTTTCAAGTTGCAGCTTTGTTGGTTGCATCCTTAAATCCATAGGGTATAGCTAAATCAGCAAGCGCTATTCACCAAAAAGCGATTCAGCTAAAAATCATCCAGCAATCGTTCTTCCAGTTGCTCGACCTGCTGTTGCAATTTATCCAAAAAGCGTAATTTACGGACAGTATCGGCGGCAATTGACCATTGTTCAGCATCCAGTTGCTGTTCCATCTGCTCAGTACGAGTTTTAATCATTTTGTTAAGGCGAGATGAAAAATCTGCTAATGTAACGTTTGGTTCTGCGCTACGTTCAATAGTGTCAAGCTCTTCACGCAACTCTAATTGCTGCATCAGGAACGTAGTATCCTGCATCGTATGCTGTTCGTTGGATAAATCGAACCCTTGCCGAGACAGCATATATTCTGCACGTTTCAGGGGATGTTTCAGGGTCTGATAACCATCATTGATGGTTGCTGCTTGTTGAAGTGCCAACGTTTTCTCACGCTCTGGCTGATTGGCAAAACGATCAGGATGAAATTGACGCTGCAACTCCTGATAGCGGGTCGCCAATTGTTGGCGGTCTATCGCATAACGCGCAGGCAACCCGAATAAAGTAAAGTAGTCCATAAGTTACTCTTGGTTTCGCAAAGTGCGGAGGGTTAAACGTTAAAACTTTCTCCACAGCCGCATTCGCTGGAAACATTGGGGTTGTTGAATTTAAAACCTTCGTTCAGGCCCTCTTTGACAAAATCCAACTCGGTACCATCAAGATAAACAATGCTTTTACCATCAACGATAACTTTCACGCCTTTGTCTTCAAAAACCTGATCTTCATCATTAATTGCATCAGCAAATTCAATTATATATGCCATACCCGAGCAGCCGGAAGTTCTCACTCCCAGACGCAACCCGACACCTTTCCCACGATTGTCAAGAAAAGCTAAAACACGCTGGGCTGCACTTTCTGTCAAAGAAATTGACATACAACACCTCACTTTTAACACTATGATCTTTGAAGTTATGATCTAGGAAATTATCACCTTCAAAACCAGTAAAGGTGGATATTGAAACAATATCCACCAAATTATTTTTTTCTAGCCAAAAGAATTAATTAGCCTGGCGTTTGCTCTTGTAATCCGCAATTGCAGCTTTAATCGCATCTTCTGCCAGAATAGAACAGTGAATTTTCACTGGTGGCAGCTCCAGCTCATTGGCAATCTCTGTATTTTTGATTGCTTCTGCCTGCTCCAGTGATTTACCTTTCATCCACTCTGTTACGAGAGAACTGGAAGCTATCGCAGAACCGCAGCCATAAGTTTTAAAACGCGCGTCTTCAATGATACCGTCATCGTTGACCTTGATTTGCAGCCGCATGACGTCACCACAAGCGGGCGCACCAACCATGCCACTACCTACTGAAGGGTCTCCACTGTCAAATGATCCAACATTACGTGGATTCTCATAGTGATCAATTACTTTGTTACTGTAAGCCATATTGTTACTCCTGAAACCGTCTGATTAATGATGAGACCATTCGATGGTGTTAATATCCACCCCCTGTTTGAACATTTCCCACAATGGAGAAAGTTCACGCAGGCGACCAATCGAGTTATGAATCAACTTAATTGCATAGTCTATTTCTTCTTCTGTGGTAAAACGCCCCAAAGAGAAACGAATAGAACTGTGTGCCAGCTCATCATTCATGCCCAGTGCACGCAAAACATAAGAAGGCTCCAGACTCGCAGAAGTACATGCCGAGCCAGAAGAAACTGCCAGATCTTTCAGCGACATCATCAATGATTCACCTTCAACATAGTTGAAGCTGACATTCAGAATGTGTGGCGCACCCAGTTCCAAGTCACCGTTCAGGTAAACTTCTTCAATATCTTTAATGCCGTTCCATAAACGCAGGCGCAAACCGCGCAGACGCTCTGACTCAGTTTCCAATTCTTCTTTTGCAATGCGGTAAGCTTCACCCATTCCCACGATTTGGTGAACAGGCAATGTACCGGAACGCATACCACGCTCATGACCGCCACCATGTTGCTGTGCTTCAATGCGGACACGGGGTTTACGGCGAACATACAGAGCACCAATACCCATTGGGCCATATAGTTTGTGAGCAGAGAAAGACATCAGATCAACTTTCAGTTTGCTGAGGTCGATAGGCAATTTCCCGACACTTTGCGTTGCGTCAACATGGAAAATAATACCGCGGCTACGGCACATTTCACCGATGGTCACGATGTCCTGAACAATGCCAATTTCGTTGTTAACGTGCATGATAGAAACCAAAATCGTATCATCACGCATTGTGGCTTCCAGCTCTTTCAGATCGATCATGCCATTGCTCATCGGTGAAAGGTAAGTCACCTCAAAACCTTCGCGTTCCAACTGACGGCAAGTGTCCAAAACAGCTTTGTGTTCAGTTTTACTGGTAATAATGTGCTTGCCTTTTTTCTGATAGAATTTTGCTGCACCTTTGATACCAAGGTTATCTGATTCTGTTGCACCTGAAGTAAATACAATTTCACGCGGATCAGCACCAACCAAATCAGCGATTTGATTACGCGCAATATCAACCGCTTCTTCAGCTTGCCAGCCAAAACGGTGTGAACGAGAAGCAGGGTTACCGAAAACCCCGTCCATAGTCAGGTAGTTCATCATCTTTTCAGCAATACGCGGATCAACTGGGGTTGTTGCTGAATAGTCCAAATAAATGGGTAATTTCATTGCTCACATGCTCCGTAAGACTCTTTTAATACTTATGTTTGCCGCTTTTTTAAGCACGCAGGTTAACGTTAATCATCTCCTGAACCCTGCCATTAGCTGTACGGCGCTTATCGCTGTCTTGACGATCAGCAACGTCTAATACTTCTTGATTATTCACTAATTCTTCTAAGCTGATGCTGTTCAGGAAACTCGTGATGCGATCACTGAGATCACGCCAAAGCGCATGGGTCAGACAGCGATCACCGCCCTGGCAGCCTTCCCTGCCCTGACAGCGAGTTGCATCAACAGATTCATCAACAGCAGAAATCACTTCAGCAACGAAAATCTCACCGGCATCTCTGCCCAATAAATAACCGCCGCCTGGACCACGGACGCTAGAAACCAAACCATTCTTACGTAGGCGAGAAAACAACTGCTCAAGATAGGAAAGGGAAATTCCCTGACGCTCAGAAATGTCAGCTAGTGGCACTGGCCCTTCTTGTGAATGCAATGCCACATCTAACATGGCAGTTACCGCATAACGTCCTTTTGATGTCAGTCTCATAACAAAAACTCCATGGTGAAATATGGGAGAAATTGTGACATTCCTGAGTATTTTAGTCAACTATTTAACCTAGTAATTTACTCAACTATTATTTGGTTTTCTTTCATTCTGTTATCACCCATATTCTCTATTACAGAGACTATTTTCTGCCAGATTCCGGTGATTTCCCAGCCCATTTTTCCATAGACGTTAAAATACCCCGCAGGATATTCAGTTCCTGAATTTCCGGACGTGCACGGGTATAGAGGCGTCTTAATTTGTTCATTATCTGCCCAGGATGCGCTTTACGAATAAAACCGGAGTGATTTAACACCTGTTCAAGATGCTGATAAAAACGTTCCATATCTTCAACTGGTGGGTATTCAGCTTCATGATCGGCAGCATCCGCTTTTTCTGATTTTTCTGATTTTTCTGATTTTTCTTCAGTAACAAGGTGCGCCATACGAATCTCATAGCTGACCAATTGAACAGCCATAGCCAAATTCAATGAACCATATTCTGGGTTAGTCGGAATATAAAGATGATAGTTACACTTCTGAAGTTCTTCGTTAGTCAGCCCCACACGCTCACGACCGAACACGATAGCCACCGGTGAATTTTTAGCTGCTTTGACACAGCGCTCACCACACTCACGCGGTTCAACCATTGGCCAGGAAAGTGTTCGGGAACGAGCACTGGTTCCAATAACCAATTCACACCCAGCCACTGCTTCATCTAGCGAATCCACAATAGTGGCATTACCGATGACATCACTGGCACCGGCTGAAAGTGCAATGGCGTGAGAATCAGGCTGGACGAGAGGGTTGACCAAATAAAGATTGGTCAACCCCATTGTTTTCATAGCTCTGGCAGTTGAACCCATATTGCCCGTGTGGGAAGTTTCTACCAGAATAATGCGGATGTTCTCTAACATGACAGCTTTTTATTTCAGTATAAGAGCCGAATATCTTAACACAGCATTAGTCATTTTGACGAACTACTGCTATAATGTGCGCCGATTTGTTTCCCGTTCTTTAAAATTCTGGTGGAAGATACCCCATGCATCCGATGCTAAACATCGCTATACGTGCTGCGCGTAAAGCCGGCAATTACATTGCCAAAAGTTATGAAACTCCTGATGCTATCGAAGCAAGCCAAAAAGGCAGTAATGACTTCGTCACTAATATTGATCGTGAAGCAGAAAAGCTGATCATTGACATTATCCGTAAATCTTATCCTAAACACACTATCATCACTGAAGAAACTGGTGAGCATTTAGGTGAAGAAGACGATTTCCAATGGGTGATCGATCCACTGGATGGCACCACTAACTTTATTAAACGTCTCCCTCATTTCGCTGTTTCCATTGCTGTGCGCATCAAAGGCCGCACCGAAGCGGCTGTTGTTTATGACCCAATGCGTAATGAACTGTTTAGCACAACCCGTGGTCAAGGTGCTCAATTGAATGGTTATCGTCTGCGTGGCACCAATGCTCGTGATCTGGATGGTACTATCATTGCCACCGGTTTCCCATTCAAAGCTAAACAACACGCTATCCCTTACATGAATGTATTGGGTAAATTATTTGAGCGCTGTGCAGATTTTCGTCGCACTGGCTCTGCGGCTCTGGATATGGCTTATGTCGCCGCCGGACGTGTTGACGGTTTCTTCGAAATCGGCCTGAAACCATGGGATTTTATGGGGGGTGAACTGCTGGTACGTGAATCTGGCTGTATTGTTACTGACTTCGTTGGTGGTCACAACTATATCAGTTCTGGTAACATCGTTGCAGGCAGCCCACGTATTGTTAAAGACATGCTGTCTGAAATGCGCGAAGAATTAACTGAAGCACTGAAACGTTAATTATAAAATAACCATTTGAGCAATGTTATTTTCAGGGCACCAAACTTATTGGTGCCTGTTTTATTTACGACTTTATTTACAATCAATGTGTTTCTCAATAAATACATTTCACAATGAATGCACTTCACAACGAATGTATTTTAGCTTCTACTTTAGGCCGTAAGAAAATTGCAGGTAATGCAACCAGTGCCATAACCCAATAGATACCGCTTCCCATATACTCATACAAAAAACCGCCTATTGCGCTCATAACTGCAATACCACCGCCCATCGCTAATGCAGAATAAACCGATTGTAATCGGATAACTTCATTTTCTTTTCTGGCACCGATAAAGCGCATGGCAGCTAAATGACAGACTGTAAAAGTTCCGCAATGTAGGATCTGAATAATAATCAGAACTGGCAATTCAGTGAATGTTCCCATTAACCCCCAGCGAATAACTCCACAAATCGCAGAAATCAATAGAAGACTACGGGCACTCCAGTGTCGGAATAGCTGTTTACTAAAAGTGAAAACAACAACTTCTGCGACAACGCCCAATGACCAGAGATAACCGATAGTTGATGCAGAATAGCCAGCTTTTTCCCAATAAATAGAACCAAAGCTGTAGTAACCAGCGTGAGCAGCTTGTAACAACGCCACACATAATAAAAACTGCCATACCGATTTTTCGGACAATAATTTCTTGAATGATACTGCATTGATATTTTCTACCTTAATTTTGCCTTCAGGCATAATAGAAGGTTTTAGCATCATTCCCAGTAACATAACGGCAACACTGAAAATCAGGGAAACAAGGATGATGTTGTGATGACCAAATAAATTGAGGCCAATCCAATTATTGATCTTTTCAAAGGAAATGCTGAAATCTGAACCTAAATCGATGCCATTGGCTGACATCAATATCCCCGCTAAAGAAGAGCTGATAATAAAGGCAATCGATCCCCACACACGTACCTTGCCATAATCAAAAGTAAACTGTTTTTGCCATGTTCCCGCTAAAGCATCTGATAAAGGAACCAAAGGTGAAAAAAACAGGTTAAAACCTATCATAACAAGGGAAACCCATACCCAATGGCTACTAAAGGAAAAGCTAACAGCAAAGACCAAAGCCAATAAGGATAGAAATCTTAATGCGTTAATTAATTTAGAAGGATCTTTAACCGTAGGCGAAATAAATAAACTACCGAGGAAACGAGAAACTAACCCGATAGCTAACAGTATACCGATCATAGAAGGAGTAATACCTTCTCCCTGTAACCAAACTGACCAGAAAGGTAAGAATATTCCAAAAGCAAAAAAATAAGTGAAATAACCTAACCCTAGCCAAAATGTTGATGGAACAACCATCCAAATGCCCCCATTTTTTAATGCAAAAAACCCGCTCAAAACTAATGTTATGAGTCGGGCTTAATACCTGATATACCTTTCATCTTTCAAGCTACAGCTTTATTGGCTGCAACTTGAAATCTATTTGGGTATAAGCTCAATATTGACGGTATTTTATTCTCAATTATGCGTAAACCGGATATTTTGCACAGATATCCAACACATTCTGTTTAACACTTTCAATAACTACTTCGTCATTGATGTTATCCAACACATCACATATCCAGCCAGCTAATTCACGGGTTTCCGCTTCTTTGAAACCACGGCGGGTAATTGCTGGAGTACCAATGCGAATACCCGAAGTGACAAACGGACTGCGAGGATCGTTAGGTACGCTGTTTTTGTTAACAGTGATATTGGCACGCCCTAATGCTGCATCCGCTTCTTTACCTGTAATATCTTTATCCACCAGATCCAGCAGGAACAGATGGTTATCAGTACCGCCGGAAACAACTTTGTAACCACGTTGCAGGAACACATCTACCATTTCTTTGGCATTTTTCGCAACCTGCTGTTGATAAATTTTGAACTCCGGCTCCATTGCTTCTTTCAGTGCAACGGCTTTCCCGGCAATGACATGCATCAGCGGGCCACCCTGACCACCAGGGAAAACAGCAGAGTTCAATTTCTTATACAGCTCTTCATCACCCCCTTTAGCCAGGATCAGACCACCGCGGGGGCCTGCCAGAGTCTTGTGAGTGGTGGTTGTAACAACATGTGCATGAGGAACAGGGTTTGGATAAACACCCGCAGCAACCAATCCAGCAACATGAGCCATATCAACAAAAAGATATGTACCGATTTCATCAGCAATTTCACGCATTTTCGCCCAATCAACCACACCAGAATAGGCAGAGAAACCACCAATGATCATTTTAGGTTGATGTTTCAGCGCTTGGTTACGAATATCCTCGTAATCGATTTTGCCATTCTCATCAATACCATAAGGAACAACGTGATACAGTTTACCTGAGAAGTTAACCGGAGAGCCGTGAGTCAGATGACCACCATGTGCCAGATTCATCCCTAAAACAGTGTCACCTGGTTGCAACAGCGTCATATACACCGCAGCATTTGCCTGAGAGCCTGAGTGTGGTTGGACGTTAGCATAATCTGCACCAAACAACTCTTTTGCTCGGTCAATTGCCAATTGTTCAATTATATCAACATATTCACAACCACCATAGTAGCGTTTACCCGGATAACCTTCCGCATACTTGTTAGTGAGCTGAGATCCTTGAGCCTGCATAACTCTTGGACTGGTGTAGTTTTCAGAAGCAATCAATTCAATATGTTCTTCCTGACGACAAACTTCCTGTTCCATCGCTTGCCACAGTTCGGGATCGTAATTCGCAATATTCATTTCACGCTTTAACATTAGGTTCTCCTGACTCAGCCACATCTCTAAAAAATACCCCTGAGGGACAGAATTTGACACAGTGTAAACTCTTTTTATCAAATGAGATAGTCTTGACAAGAGATTTTACGCAAACGATTGCTTCGGCGCCTGTAGCAGGATGTCCCGCGATCCTGATTACACGCTTTAAATTTATTGTTGTTCTTTGTGATTCCAGTCAAATCTTCTTGCTGTGATATAAATTCTGATTTTTTGATTTAAGTCAAGATAATGTCTCTTTCTTACTTTAATGTATTCCTCAACGTAATAAGTTGCATTTAAAATACATCTTATATTCCTAAGCATTATTTGAGAAAAATTCAGGAGACCATAATGTTAGATAGCCAAATTATCGCAACTATAAAGTCCACTATTCCCTTGATCGTTTCCACGGGGCCAAAGTTGACTGCTCACTTTTATGAACGCATGTTCAAACATAATCCTGAATTAAAAGATATTTTTAACATGAGCCATCAAACCAACGGCGATCAGCGTGAAGCTCTTTTTAATGCCCTTTGTGCTTATGCCTCTAATATTGATAACTTATCTGCTCTTCTACCTGCTGTAGAAAAGATCGCTCATAAACATACGAGCCTAAATATCCAACCGGAACACTATAAAATTGTCGGTACACATCTGCTGGCAACAATTGATGAACTATTTCATCCGGCTGATGAAGTTCTCGACGCCTGGAAAAAAGCCTACAATGTATTGGCCGATGTTTTTATCAATCGGGAAGAGGCAATTTATCAGGGTAGCGAATCTTCGGCAGGAGGCTGGCGTGGTTTACGTCAATTTCGTGTCAGTCGTAAACAACCGCAAAGTGATGTCATTACCAGCTTTGAGTTTGTACCCGTTGATGATGACAAAGTCGCGGATTACAAACCGGGACAATATTTGAGTATCTATCTGGAAGATCCAACCTTTAAAAACCGCGAAATTCGTCAATATTCATTGACTGCTACTCCAAATGGCAGCAATTATCAAATTGCCATTAAACGAGAACCTTATGGCAAAATTTCCAATCATATGCACGATAAAGTACAGGAAGGGGATATCATATCGCTATCTGCACCAAAAGGTGATTTTTTCCTTGACGTCCAGCCTGATACCCCTGTTACGCTCATTTCAGCGGGAGTCGGATTAACTCCGATGATGAGTATGCTGCAATATCTGCACGGTCAGCAGCACCAAAGTGTGGTCAATTGGTTTCACGCGACAGAACATGGTAGCTATCATGCCTTTGCAGATAAGGTAAAAGAAATTGCCCAATCCATGCCGAATCTGAATTCTCAGGTTTGGTATCGTGAACCCAGAGATAAAGATCAGCATAGCATACATTATCAACATGCCGGGTTGATGGATCTGTCTCTTGTAAAAGATGCAATAAGTGCTGAAGGGATGCAATTCTATTTCTGTGGGCCGTTGGCTTTCATGCAATATACTGCAAAGCAGCTAATAACAATGGGCATTAACGAGCAACATATCCATTATGAATGTTTTGGTCCACATAAAGTGATCTAACACGAATTTATGCACAGTTTTTTGTAAATTCAGTGAAAGTGTAAATTCGGTGATAAGTGATAACGGTTAAGACAGCTCGGTATGCCAACATTCCACCTCTCAATAAGAGGTGGACTAAATACCCATGTTACTGCCGTTATCACTTTTTCAGGCAATTAAACTTTTCAATCTATTCTCTTTTCTTTTCTCTTTTCAAAGGATACGGAATACGGTTAAATCGCCTCTTCGTCCTGTTCACCAGTACGAATGCGCACAACACGAGCAACATCAAAGACAAAAATCTTGCCATCCCCGATTTTGCCAGTTTGTGCAGTCTGCATAATAGTATCGACACAGGTATCAACAATATCATCCGGTACGACAATTTCTATTTTGACTTTAGGCAGAAAGTCCACCATATATTCTGCACCACGATACAGCTCAGTGTGTCCTTTCTGACGACCAAATCCTTTTACTTCTGTCACCGTCATACCAGTGATACCGACTTCAGCCAGAGCTTCACGCACATCATCGAGCTTGAAAGGTTTGATAATTGCATCAATCTTTTTCATGAAGTTTTCCTGTTATTACCAGTTTTTACGTCCGAAACCAGACGTAATCGGATAGCGCCTGTCTTTACCAAAATCACGCTGTGTAATACGTGGGCCAATCGGTGCCTGACGACGTTTATATTCATTGATGTCCACCAGCCGGATCACCTTACGAATAATCGCTTCATCAAAACCTTCAGCCACTAAGTCAGCCACAGATTTATCTTTTTCAACATATCCCTCAAGGATGGCATCCAGCATGTCATACGGTGGCAAGCTGTCCTGATCGAGCTGATCAGGAGCCAGTTCCGCGGATGGTGGACGATCAATTACACGCTGAGGAATAGCAGGAGAGACTGTATTACGGTATTTCGCTAATGCAAATACCATAGTTTTTGGGACATCTTTCAAAGCATTAAAGCCACCGGCCATATCACCGTACAAAGTCGAGTAACCCACCGCCGATTCACTTTTGTTGCTGGTCGTCAACACCAGACGACGGCATTTGTTTGACATTGCCATTAAGATGACTGCCCGGCTACGTGCCTGTAAATTCTCTTCAGTCGTATCTTTCTCTGTACCCGCAAATATAGGCTCCAATTGAACCATAAACGCATCAAATATAGGCTCGATAGACACTATGTCAAATTCAACACCGAGTAGTTCTGCTTGTTCTCTGGCATCATGAATGCTCATTTCAGAGGTATAGCGGAATGGCATCATCACAGCCTGTACATGCTCTTTACCCAAAGCATCAACAGCAATCGCCAGTGTCAGACCTGAATCAATACCACCGGATAAACCGAGTAATGCCCCCTTAAAACCATTTTTCTGCACATAATCGCGTACAGAGAGCACCAATGCCTTGTAGATTTGTGCAAGTGGCGGCAATTGAGGAGCCGGATTTGCCATCGGCTCAATTGTCATGTCATTGAAACGACACTGTTCAACTTGTTCTGCAAAGGCTGCCATGCGATGAGTAATTTCACCTTTTACATCAAAAACTTTTGAGCAGCCATCAAAGATCAGTTGATCTTGTCCGCCAATCTGATTCAGGTAAATTATTGGCAAATGAATGCGCTGACAGTGTGATTTAATCAATGCGCTACGGATATTCGGTTTTTCACGATTAAAAGGAGATGCATTAATAGACAGAATGATATCAGATCCTGCTTCTTTCAAGGCATCAATCGGCGCATCGAACCACAGATCTTCACAAATCAACAAACCAAGATTATAGCCTTTAAATGGTACAACACAGATTTGTTCGCCTGCTTTGAAATAACGTTCTTCATCAAAAACACCATAGTTAGGTAATTGTTGTTTGAAATAACGGGCAACGGTTTCACCTTTCCAGAACAGAGAAAGTGCATTATATATTTTTCCGTCCTGTTGCCACGGATGGCCAACTAAAATACCAACCTGAGAGCTTGCCTCCTGCAAACGTACTAATTGTTCACGACAGCGCTGATGAAAATCAGAACGGAACAGTAGATCTTCAGGAAAATATCCCGACAATGCTAACTCAGAAAACACGACAAGATCAGCGCCCTTTTCTTGCTGCTCTTGCACTGTCTGCAACATACGATCGCTGTTGCCTTCGATATCCCCTACTAACCAGTTTAATTGAGCAAGGGCGATATTAAGAGTACGACTCATAGAATGTGGCTCTCCTGGGCCATTATTCACTTCTCTGTCTGATGAAGACAGTTAATCTCTTACGGTCTTAAATACCGTTTCAACTTTATGGATTTAAATAACAGAAAGGTTATTCTTTAAAATCGTTGGCATCCAACTCGTGACGAGCCAACAATTTATAAAACTCTGTCCGGTTACGTCCTGCCATACGAGCGGCATGGGTAACATTCCCTTTTGTCATTTGCAATAATTTGCGTAAATAATTCAGTTCAAACTGATTACGTGCTTCCACAAATGTCGGCAATGCCGTATTTTCGCCTTCTAATGCCTGCATAACCAAAGCATCACTAATCACCGGGGCTGTCGTCAATGCCACACATTGCTCGATAACATTGACCAATTGGCGGACATTACCCGGCCAACTTGCGGCCATCAGACATTTCATAGCATTAGTGGAAAAGCTGCGTACAAAAGGTTTATGGCGTTTGGCCGATTCACGCAACAAATGATTTGCCAATAAAGGAATGTCTTCCGTCCGTTTATTCAAAGCCGGGATTTTCAGGTTAACTACGTTTAATCGATAATAGAGGTCTTCCCTGAATTCATTACGTTGCATCGCTTTTGGCAAATCACGGTGAGTTGCGGAAATGATCCTGACATCAATATCTAAATCGCGGTTACTTCCCAGAGGACGGACTTTACGCTCCTGCAAAACCCTTAATAATTTGACTTGTAGTGCTAATGGCATATCACCGATTTCATCAAGGAACAAAGTTCCCCCTTGTGCGGCCAGAAATAGTCCTTCCCGGCTATTGACTGCTCCAGTGAATGCCCCCTTAGCATGACCAAATAACTCAGACTCCAACAGTTGTTCAGGTAAAGCCCCGCAGTTAATTGCAATAAAAGGTTTCTTCGCACGCGGGCTTGCACGATGGATAGCCTGAGCCAGAACTTCCTTACCTGTTCCGCTTTGCCCATTAATCAGGACACTAACGTCAGATTGAGCCACCATTTTCGCCTGTTCCAGCAGACGCAACATTAGCGGGCTGCGTGTGACAATTTGTTCGCTCCACTTTCCATCTATAGCTGGTGTTGATAATTCCAAAGCATCATCAATGGCTTTATAAAGTGCATCACGGTCAACCGGTTTAGTCAGAAAACTAAATACCCCTTGCTGTGTTGCAGCAACGGCATCCGGGATAGAACCATGTGCAGTGAGAATAATCACTGGCATGCCAGGATGCTGTTTTTGGATTTCCGCAAACAATGCCATGCCATCCATTTCATCCATGCGTAAGTCGCTGATGACCAAATCCACTTTTTCTTTCAGCAACATGCGTAATGCTTCATGCCCGCTTTCCACTGTTGTGACGCGAAATCCTTCACTAGTCAGACGCATTCCCAATAATTTTAATAGGCTTGGATCATCATCAACTAAAAGAAGATGAGCAGGATTGCGTACGGTCATTGTGATTCAGCTCCTTTTTCTTCTGAGGGATTAGCTTCTGTTTTCGTTTCCGGGGTCAGCTCTGATCCTGTTTCCGATTTAGTTTCCGGCTTAATCTCCGGCTTAGTGTCAATCACCTTGTTGCCTGTATCAACTGCATGTTCTATTTCACCTTGCCCGGTTTCCCCTGAAACCGAAGAGCTGTTCTGGACTTGCTTGCGGGAAGAAAGCTGACGCTCGATATCTGTTAGATTTTCTAATTTGCGGGATATTGAACGCAGTTCATACTCCAAACGGGCCCGTGTCTCTTTCAATCGATCAACTTTGGCATCACTGTCAAATTGCAATCGCTGATATTTTGACTTTTGTTCTGCCAGATTGATTTTTAAATATTGCTGTTCACTCCATAACTGCAACAATGACAGTAGCGAGGACGGAAATTGCAGGCTATATCGATTCAAACTTTCCATAATCTTACGCCGTTCAGTTAATGACGGTGCAGCTTGGTCAATAAGGATACTCTGCTTGAAAACTTGTGACCAATTTGTCGGCGTAAACTGTTTTGCCATATCGCGAGCTTTTACTGGAGGCAGTTTATTCGTACAGTCCATCAATTTTAACCAATAAAGGCCATTTTCCATTGCGGCTGGTTTTGCAATATCCCACACCACATCGCACCCCTTGATGCGATAATCTGTGACACGTTGCTCTGGTATAATAGATTCGGCAATCGTTACTAAATCATCAGAACCGGAATTTGAGACACACCCTGTCAGTAAATAGGGAACAAACAGTAAAATCATGGTACGAAAACGCAGGAGTGAAGCCCGTTTAAGCAAACGCTCTATAACAGCCATTCTTTTCATTGTTTGGATCTCAATAACTTGCTGCTCCGTTTCTATCATCTCCGTCTTCATCATAAAGTGGTGAGTAAACCTGTTGTGCATATATTTAGTCATTCTCTGCGGTTAATGGCAGTTCAATCCGAAAGCATACATCAGCAAAATCAGATTCTATCAGATGAAGTCCCCCCCCCATCCGTTTAATACAGTCCTGCGCAATACTCAAACCAAGGCCACTTCCCTTGACCGCACCTTTGCGTTGAAGCTTTCCTTGGTAAAATGGTTCAAAAATCATGCTTTTTTCTAAATCAGGGATAGGCGTTCCTGTATTGGCAATGTCAATCTGAATATTTTCATCTAATTGCCGACTGGAAATCCAAATGTTACCGGATTCAGCGCCATAGTGCACTGCATTGGAATAGAGATTATCAATGACTCGCATCAATAGTTTAGGTTCAGCCCAACAATTATCAGCATCTAATTGGATTGTTGTATAAATATTTTTTGTTCGTGCAGGCAACTGATGTGACAGAACAACGCTATCAACGAGCTCTTTTAAAGACACCACTTGATTTTCGGCGGGGTTATCCACGATTTTACGATTATATTCGAGCAATTGTTCAATAAGCTGTTGCAAGTGTTTACTACTGCTATCCAGAATACTAACCACTTCTTTTTGGTCTGTTGTCAATGGCCCGGCAATTTCATCCGCCAACAATTCCGTACCTTCACGCATACTGGCGAGTGGTGTTTTCAATTCATGGGAGATATGACGCAAGAATTCATGCCGTTGAGATTCAAGCCAGGATAGACGCTCACTCAACCAAATAATCCGCAACGCCAGTGAACGTAACTCTCTGGGTCCTTTAAAGGATTCAATCTTGCTTTCCAGTGTTTGTCCTGCACCTAATCGATTAATCATTCGTTCAATGCCTTTTACCGGCCCAATGATCATCCGAGTAAAAAGTGCGATTAAGAAAGCACTCAGCAGGAACAGAATTAAACTTTGCCAACCAAAAAACTGCCCCTTATCAGCAATGTCTTTCTGCAATTGCTCACCACGGGTGAAAATGATATTACGTGTTTCCTGTACTAACTGATTATTGGCGTTTGAAAACTGCTCAAGTAGCTTAGCTACCACAGGCTCTGGTACACCATTATCACAAGTGATATTAGTAAGACCCGACAGTAGTTGATTAAATTTATCCTTATATTCTCTATTAGCCAGCATCGCCATCTGATTATTCAACATACTGGTATATTGTTGATACTGGCGTTGATAGAGTTTTTCCAACCTGATATCTCCCAATACACAATACTGACGGTAGCTGCGTTCCATCTCAAGAGCGACACCTATCATTGCTTCACTGCGCCGGGCATCAGATATCGTTGCGCGGTTAATTTCTGCCGCTTGCGTACTGAGCTGATCAAGGCTTTGGTATGCCTGATATGCCAGTACCAACAACGGCAATAGCACCAGCCAGAAAGCCATTACAACCAATTGACGCAATGAGCGGGGAAATAAACGCCATTTTTTCAGAGAAATCATCTTATAACCTGTAATTACATTGATGCTAACCGACATAAATAGCTATAAAGGGTGGTATGTCAAGATGATACTGGTGCATAAGGCGCGGAGGGAAGACATTGTCTACAACAATGACGGCGGGGTAGTATTTTTTCTACTACCCCGCCAGTGAGGATCCTATAATGCTGTCAATACTATTTTTTTCGTTATCAAACATAGTTATTGATAAACATATAGGTGGTGCCTCACTCCACGTGTCGCCCGTTGCTTGATAAGGCCAGAAAGCGAATATCATTAATTGGACGGTAGGCACCTTACTTTGGCGTCATTCCTGGCTTATGTGGCATATTTCCACCCTACTTTGTGGACCGACATAAAAAATTGAATGAGCAACTACACGTTGTTAAGCACATTGCGTGCCAACTTTCAAAAATATCATATAATACATTGATTTTAATAAACAAAAACAAAAAACCCTTTAATGTTTACATTTTTTTATGCATGTTCTTTTATTCACGTCATATACTTTTGTCGCCAATTGATGACACCAAACCACATGAATATATTTATTGAATTAAATCAATTAATTAAATGTCTCCTTTTTGAGACATCATAACATACCATTGTCGTAATTTAGAGACACTCTTTTAAAACAATTAATTTCATTAACTCACAAGTTCATAATCATTAACCAAAAAGAAACATTTAAAAACATTTCCTTTATCATGAGAATCTACCAGAAAAATAAAATACCACAGTAAATTAATAAGATATAAAAACCATATGTAGAGAAAAATATTATCTGTGATAAGGAAACGAAAAAATAAAGGCTCTGACAAATATGCCGAGCCTTATAGAGAAATAGGTACTTTATATTAACCTAACTGTTTACGTGCATTGCGGAAAATACGCATCCACGGGCTATCTTCTCCCCACTCTTTGGGATGCCAGGAGTTACTGACAGTACGGAATACCCTTTCAGGATGTGGCATCATCACAGTAACCCGACCATCAAAGCTGGTGACAGAAGTGATCCCTTCAGCGGAACCATTGGGGTTTGCAGGATAATTTTCTGTCGCCTGACCATAGTTATCCACAAATTGCATTGCAACCTGCTGGTGTTTTTTCAATTCAGCCAAACTCAGGCTGTTTCTGAACTCTACCTGACCTTCACCATGGGCAACCGCAATTGGCAAACGGGAACCGGCCATGCCCTGCAAGAATAATGAAGGGCTATCCACAACTTCAACCAGACTGAAACGAGCTTCATAACGTTCTGAACGGTTACGTACAAAACGAGGCCAATGTTCGGTGCCTGGGATCAGCTCATGCAGGTTAGAAATCATCTGGCAGCCATTACATACACCAAGAGATAACGTATCCGGTCTTGCAAAGAAGTTCGCAAAATCGTCACGTACCCGTGAATTAAACAGAATGGATTTTGCCCAACCTTCACCTGCACCAAGGACATCCCCATATGAAAAGCCACCACAGGCTACCAATGTCTGGAACTGTGCCAGAGTGATACGTCCACTCAACAAATCACTCATATGGACATCCACGGCTTCAAAACCTGCACGATGGAATGCTGCCGCCATTTCAACATGGGAGTTAACTCCCTGTTCACGCAATACAGCAACTCGCGGACGTACTTGTTTCGATATGTAACAAGCCGCAATGTCCTCTGCCAGGTCAAAGGATAATTTCACATTCAGGCCGGGATCGCTCACATTCTGTTTTGCCTGATGTTCTTGATCAGCGCATTCAGGATTATCACGCAGACGTTGCATCTGCCAGGTTGTTTCTGCCCACCATAAACGCAATGTACTACGATTTTGACGATAAACTTCCATATTGTTGCTGGAGATCACAAAATCATCTCCCGCCTTAGCCTTACCTAAATAGTGTAAGCATTCACTCAGGCCATAATCAGCTAACAGCTCTTCAATCTGCTGTCTGTCTGTTTCACGAACCTGAATCACCGCCCCTAATTCTTCACTAAACAGTGCCCCCAGGATATCTTCATCAAATGCGCTGATATCGGCATGCAGACTACAGTGTCCCGCAAATGCCATCTCTGCCAATGTCACCAGCAGACCACCATCAGAACGGTCGTGATAAGCCAGCAGTTTTTGTTCTGCAATCAACTGTTGGATCGCCTTAAAGAAGTTAGCAAGTTGTTCCGTACTGCGAACATCTGCAGTTTTATCACCAAGCTGGCGATAAACCTGAGCCAATGCCGTCCCTCCCAGTGCATTTTGTCCCTGTCCCAGATCAATCAGCAGTAATGCATTATCATCATCGGTAGACAATTCTGGCGTGACAGTACAACGAACATCCTCCACCCGTGCAAACGCACTGATAACTAATGAAAGCGGAGCTGTCATTGCACGCTCTTCACCATCCTGAATCCAGCAAGTTTTCATCGACATGGAATCTTTACCGACAGGTATAGTCAGGCCCAACGCAGGACATAATTCCTCACCTATCGCCTTCACCGCCGCATACAATCCGGCATCTTCTCCGGCATGACCTGATGCTGACATCCAGTTCGCTGACAGTTTTACCCGCTTCAAATCCTGTACATAAGCCGATGCAATATTAGTCAACGCTTCCCCGACAGCCATACGTGCTGATGCAGCAAAGTCCAACAGAGCAACAGGAGCACGTTCTCCCATCGACATAGCTTCACCATAATAGCTATCCAGACTGGCTGTTGTGACTGCGCAATCTGCAACAGGGATCTGCCATGGCCCAACCATCTGGTCTCTCGCTACCATGCCTGTTATTGAACGATCGCCTATGGTAATCAAGAATGTTTTCTCTGCCACTGCGGGTAAATGCAGAACGCGTTTTACCGCTTCGGCCAAATCAATACTTGCGCGCTCCAGCCCTTTACCCTGTGCTTTTAGTGAATTTACATTTTTCAGCATTTTTGGTGTGTTGCCGAGCAGAACATCCAACGGTATATCAATTGGCTGGTTATCAAAATGATTGTCGTTCAATAGCAGGTGACGTTCTTCCGTCGCTTCACCGATTACTGCGTACGGAGCACGCTCACGCCGACAAATATCCTCGAACAGGGTAAGCTGTTCTGGTGCGACAGCTAATACGTAACGCTCCTGAGATTCATTGCACCACACCTGCAATGGAGTCATACCCGGTTCATCATTGAGGATATTGCGCAGCTCAAAACGGCCTCCTCGTCCTCCATCACTGACTAATTCAGGCATCGCATTTGATAAGCCACCCGCACCAACATCATGGATAAACAAAATAGGGTTCTTGCGGCCAAGCTGCCAACAACTGTCGATAACTTCCTGACAACGACGTTCCATTTCTGCGTTATCGCGCTGTACAGAGGCAAAATCCAGCTCCGCATCAGATTGGCCCGATGTCATTGAAGAAGCGGCTCCACCACCCAGACCAATATTCATGCTTGGGCCACCCAGTACAATCAATTTGGCTCCGACAGGGATCTCCCCTTTCTGGATATGCTCTTCACGAATATTTCCGATTCCCCCGGCCAGCATGATCGGTTTATGGTAGCCACGTAATTCTGCGCCGTTATGGGATTCCACTTTCTCTTCATATGTTCTGAAATACCCCAACAATGCCGGGCGGCCAAATTCATTATTGAATGCCGCTCCGCCCAAAGGGCCTTCTAACATGATATCCAGTGCGCTGACAATCCGTTCAGGCTTACCAAACTCTTCTTCCCACGGTTGTTCAAATCCGGGGATTTTCAGGTTCGAGACGGAAAAACCAATCAACCCGGCCTTAGGTTTTGCTCCCCGTCCAGTTGCTCCTTCATCACGGATTTCCCCGCCAGATCCTGTCGCCGCTCCCGGCCAGGGAGAAATTGCTGTCGGATGGTTATGTGTTTCGACTTTCATCAAAATATGGGCAGGTTCCTGGTGATAACCATATATTCCCTTTTCAGGATCAGGGAAAAATCGCCCTACCTGAGAACCTTCCATTACCGCGGCGTTGTCTTTATAAGCAGAGAAAACATGATCCGGCGTCTGTTCAAAGGTATTTTTAATCATTTTAAACAGAGACTTTGGTTGTTCCTGCCCATCAATCACCCAATCTGCATTGAAAATTTTGTGGCGACAATGTTCAGAATTCGCCTGTGCGAACATGTAGAGTTCAACATCCGTCGGATTACGTCCTAATTTCTGGAAAGCTTGTAACAGATAATCAATTTCATCCGCTGCCAGCGCTAATCCCAACTCAACATTGGCAGATTCCAATGCAGTCCGCCCTGATTGCAAAATATCAATTTGCTTCAATGGCGCAGGCGTCTGGTGAGAAAACAGTGCCTCAGCCTGTTCAAACTGGGTAAACACACTTTCCATCATACGATCGTGCAATAATGCAGACAGCGCCTGCCGCTGTTTGTCATCCATTGCCTTTCCGTGGATGTTATTCTGGGTAACATCACATTGGATATAGTAGGCAATCCCTCTTTCCAAACGGACAATCTGTTTCAGTCCGCAATTGTGAATTATCTCTGTCGCTTTTGATGACCATGGCGATATTGTCCCTGGCCGGGGAGTGACTAAAAACAGTTGACCTTTAGGTTCATGTTCAGCTAAAGAAGGGCCATATTTTAGTAGTCTGCTTAATTTTTCCTTTTCTTCTACTGTAAGAGGTGAATTTATTTCTGCAAAGTGCACATATTCTGCATAAATTGCTGCCACAGGAAGCTGCTGAGCTTGACACTGGGAAAGGAGCTTAGTAATACGAAACGCTGATAAAGCGGGCGAGCCACGCAGAATTTCCATAGTAATAGGTTCTCTCATCTTAGAAGCAAAGCCTGACTGATGCCTTAGGGGAAACGCCGACATTATAGAGGAATGTCTTCTCTGACGAAACCGTTTGCGTGAGCGTTAATTAATCTAACAACACATTCAATGAATTTTTAAAATTGGTTCAATAGGGTTGCAGATCTCAATTTTGTTGCGCAAAATTCCCGATTACTGGAAATTTAACCATGCTATTATCTGACATTTCATACGGAGCCTAACCGTACTGACGAGAGATAACTGTTTGAGCAATATCAAGATAAATTATTTTGTCATCGTCATTATCACGCTCCTCTCTGCCACAATCATTGGTCTCAACATTAGTTGGCCTAATAAACAGCAGGAGCAGATAAACAGGATCTTGGCACGGGGAGAACTTCGGGTGAGCACCATCAGTTCTCCTCTGATTTCACTTAATGATAAAAATGAACCAGTAGGATTTGATTATGACTTAGCCAAACGATTTGCTGACTATCTGGGTGTCAAACTGAGTATTAAGTTTCGTTCTAATATTAGCCAGCTTTTTGATGACTTAAATACTGATAAAGCCGATTTTTTAGCCGCCGGTCTTATCTATAACAGAGAAAGACTCGACCAAACACGGACTGGCCCAGCCTATTATTCAGTATCCCAACAATTGGTTTATCGCAAAGGTACAGCGCGCCCACGTTCTTTTACTGATTTAAAAGGCTCACTGGTTGTCACCGCCGGCTCTGCCCATGTCAGTGAACTAAAACAGTGGAAAGAAAAATCTTATCCTGATTTAACCTGGGAAGAATCGTCACATCACAATACCCAGCACTTGCTTGAACAAGTATCTGAAGGAAAAGTTGACTATACGATCAGCGATTCAATCAGCCTTGCTTTGCAACAGCGTATCCATCCCAATCTGGCTATCGCTTTTGATGTCAGTGAAGATAAGCCATTAACCTGGTATTTGAAGCGTAATGATGACTATAGCCTCTACTCAGCAATGCTGGATTTTTTCAACATGCTGACTGAAAACCATATAACGCCACGACTAGAAGAAAAATATTTCAGCCATATTGGCTCGTTCGATTACTTTGACACTATCTCATTCATTCGTGCAATTAATAACTTATTGCCAACATATCAGCCTATTTTTGCGAAATACTCGGATTCTCTCGACTGGCAATTAGTTGCAGCTATCGCATGGCAGGAATCACATTGGGATCCACAAGCAACTTCTCCCACAGGCGTTCGTGGCATGATGATGCTGACCCGCCCAACAGCAGAATGGGCGGGAGTCAAAGACCGTCTTGATCCGGACGAGAGTGTGAAAGGGGGAATGGCTTATCTGCATTACCTGATGGCTCGTTTGCCGGATACTATTCCCGAAGATGAGAGAATTTGGTTCGCATTAGCCGCTTATAATATGGGGTATGGACATATTCTTGACGCTCGAAAATTAACAACCATGCAAAAAGGTGACCCTGACCGCTGGATGGACGTTAAATCACGCATTCCTCTATTAAGTAAGAAAAAATACTATGCCAATACCACATATGGTTATGCACGCGGTTATGAGGCTTATCGCTACGTCGAAAATATTCGTCGTTATTACCAAAGCTTAGAAGGGTATCTGAGAGCACAAAACAACCGCAACAAGGCAGAAAAGCCTAATATGCCCACTGAGAAACCCACCGTCAGCAACCCTGATAATACAAATGAGAATGCTTTGTAACTCTTTATGATGCTTTCTGCTGTTATTTTTTCAACTTTTTTAATTCTTTATGTTGCTCCCTACGTTGCTTGAAAAATGCACTCAACATAGTGGAGCATTCTTGTCCCAATACTCCGCCAGTAATCTCAATCTGGTGATTCATACCGGGATGACGCAAAATATCAATTAATGACCCTGCCGCACCGGTTTTCATATCACTTGCACCATAAACTAACCGCTGTATCCGGCTGTGGATCATCGCTCCCGCACACATAACACACGGTTCCAAAGTAACATATAGTGTTGTGTTCAACAGACGGTAATTTTTTAATTGAGCCCCTCCACGCCGTAATGCAACAATTTCTGCGTGAGCTGTCGGATCATGGCCTGTAATCGGAAGGTTATAGCCTTCTGCAATAATTTTATTATCCGCCACCAACAGCGCACCTACAGGGATCTCACCTTGTACCTGTGCCTGCATTGCCAAATCCATGGCCCGACGCATCCAATATTCATCACTATATATTTCTGCCACTACATGTTCTCTTGCTAATATAAATCCTGTTAATTATACCTATTCATTATTAATGTTGGTTTATTCAGCCTGAATTTCGTCAAAGAAATCGTTCAGGAATTGTTCCATGCGTTTTGTTCTTTCATAAGCCATTTGCTTGCCTGTAGCCGTCTGAAAACCAGCTTCTATTTTAAATAATTTAGTATAAAAATGATCAACAGCATAAGCGCGATCATTATATTCACGCTGCTTTGCCAAAGGATCATAAGTTTCATACAACCCTGAACGCATACGCCCTGCTGTATAAAAACAGCGAGCAACTCCCATCATTCCTATAGAATCCAGCCGATCAGCATCCTGTACAATTTGGGCTTCCAGTGTTGTTGGTATTAATCCAGCAGAGAAGCTATGCGCTTCAATGGCATGGCAAACAGCAGCAATATCTTCTTCACTCCATCCGAGATCTTTTAATATTAAGGCTGCTTTATCTGCGGCCATGCGAGAGGCTAAATGTCGGTTCGGATCGTTTTTCTCAACATTAACGCAATCATGTAATAAAACCGCAGCAAAAACTAACTGCAAATTCCCGCATTCTGCTTCACAAATTTTTTTAGCGTTTTTCCAAACCCGATACAAATGAGCAATATCATGGGCACCATCATCACCTTCTATCGCGACAGGTAAAATCCGTTGGGCTAAATCGTCAAACGGTGAAAAAGATAACATTGCTAAAATCTCTGAATAAATGAATGGAAAGAGCATTTTAACAAAAAACGATCAGAACAAAATGAAGTTTGATAATTAAGAGATCTTTTCCTAACATAACTGATCGATTGCATATAGGCCATAGCGCATAATGAGCAACTGTCTTTCACGTTAAACCGTGGAATGATTCATCCCGCGGTGTATTTGTTTTTATCATTGCATTGAGAATGACCAGTAATTTACGCATACAGGCAACGATGGCGACTTTATTTGGCTTACCTGCTTCGATCAATCTCTTGTAGAAAGCGCAGAGAACGGGATTAAATCTAACGGCTGTTAACGTAGCCATATAAAGCATTCGCCGCACCATTGCTCTTCCTCCAAAGATTGTTCGTTTTCCCCGGAAGAATCCAGAATCACGATTAAACGGTGCAACGCCAACCAACGCACTAATTTCTCGGCGTGTTAACTTACCCAACTCCGGTACATCAGCGATCAAAGTGGCTATTGTGGCGGGGCCGACGCCTTTTACTGTAGACAATAAATCGAGTTTGGAACGATGGTAGGCCTTGATGTGTTTAGACAACACCGATTCAATGACCTTAAGCTGTTCTTGTATGAAACTGATCATTAAGGTGATGCTTTCTCGAATTTCGGGATGACAACTCCCCAACCTTTGGCGTTCTGAGATGGAAAGGACGACCAATTGGCGGCGACGTGCGATCATGGCTTGTAGCACTTGTTGTTGAGCAGAGGGCAATATCCTGGCTATTTTATCCCGGTCTGTTCGTTGAGATAAAACCAGGGCTAACTGTGCCAGCATTTGAGCATCTATTTTATCGGTTTTGGCTAAATACCCCATTGCTTTAGCAAAGTCACGGGCTTGTCGGGGATTGACGATAGCAACAGCCAGCCCTATGGATTGCAAAACACAAGCAACGGGCATCTCATAACCCCCTGTTGCTTCTAATACAACTAAATCAATCTCATAGTCAGCCAATGTAGCTGCTAGTTCATCATGACCTTCAGGGGTATTTGGGGATGTCATGACAGTTCCCTGTGCGCCAAGTGCAATTTCAAGTGAAGCTTTAGCAACATCAATACCAACACAAATTATTTCAGTCATGGTTCTTCGGCTCCCATTCTTGCAAATGCGAATTTTATTTCAAGCAACTGTTCGGGTTTCTCGAAGAAAAGTAACAATCATGCGTCGAAAGCTCATTAACGGGCTTAATCCCTTGATGGTTATCTGACTGCATGATTGTTGCCAATCTCACTTAACCATCATAAACCAGATTAAAGATACAAGATGGTCACCCTCACCCTGTAGGCGTAAGTTGACAGGGTGATTATCTTTGATAAGAGGCCATCATCAGGAACACCATCACACTCATTGGTATCGATCTCGGCAAGCATTCCTTTCACATCCATTGCCAGGATAAATCAGGAAAAGCACTCTTACGTAAAAAGTTTACACGAAATAAATTGATGGAGTTTCTCGCCGGAAGCCCTTCTGCAACCGTTGTGATGGAAGCCTGTGCTGGTGCTCATTTCATGGCAAGGCGGATTGCTGATTTGGGGCATGAAGCCAAGCTGATTTCGCCGCAGTTTGTCCGCCCCTTTGTCAAAAGTAACAAAAATGACTTTATTGACGCCGAAGCCCTCTGTGAAGCTGCCTCACGGCCTTCAATGCGTTTTGTTCAGCCCAGAACTGAAGCCCAACAAGCTATGCGAGCCCTGCATCGTGTCCGGGGATCGCTGATCCGGGATAAAGTCAAAACCACCAATCAGATGCAGGCTTTCCTGCTTGAGTTTGGCATCAGCATGCCCAAGGGGATTGCCGTTATAAAACGTCTCTCCACTGTTTTGGTCGAACAGACACTCCCACCCTATCTGGTACAGGTATTACTGCGGCTACAGGCACATTATCACTATCTGGTTGAGCAAATCTCCGGGATTGAAACCTCCCTGTCACAGGAGATCACTCAGGATGATACGGGACAACGGCTGATGACTATTCCCGGTATTGGTCCCATCACAGCGAGCGGGCTTTCCTCACAATTGGGAGATGGAAAACAATACGATATCACCTTGATAAAGCGGGAAAAAAAGAATCACTGGATTATCATTATTATATCAGCTCTGCCGAACTTGAATCAGACCGTTTTAGGGAGGCGGTACGGGGTCATTGGGGTATCGAAAATCGCGTTCATTGGGTGCTTGACGTATCAATGAATGAAGATGCGTGTGCCATTCGTCGCGGCAATGCTGCTGAGATATTAGCGGGTATGCGGCACTTCTCGTTTAATATGCTGCGTGCAGAAACCAGTGTAAAAGCCAGCATGCGACGCAAAGCAAACATGGTCAATATGAGCAGTGAGTATTTGGACAAAGTTTTAATTGCAGGTTTTCAGGTGTTGGGCAAGAAATGAACATTCATGCTCTTGCCCTGACTTATTAGGCGAATCCAAATATCTAAATAATAACAAAGTAGTTATAATTTTAGACAATCTAAACGATAGAAATATTATATCTATTTCTCCTCATGATAAAGAAGTGGATAAGAAAAAAATAAGTAATAGCGTTTAGAAAAAGTTAAAAAAGTTGGAAATTGAGCTGGTTAAAAATCTCAAAATATTGACAGAGGCTTTAGCCAGCTCTTTTAATTTAAAATTTAAAAAAAACAACAAATTATAAATATTACAAGAAAATCGGAAATTACATTTTCAAATATAACTCCTACCTAACAGTAAAATCCTTCACTTGCTGTACCCCTTCTTACTTAACCCGAATTCTGGATAAAGAATTGACGAGGGGCCTGTTCCAGGAGCAGTGTTTTGGTGCGCGCCGAAACAGCGCCGGGGAGGAACAGGCCATGGATAACTTAGTTGAAGTTTTCTGTAATGTCGATGATTTTTGCCACTTTTTTATCCCACAGTGGACACAATTTTGTCTTGATAATGGATACCGCCTGCGCCGTAGGAAAGGCCATATGTATCCCCGTGAAATCATGACCATTTTGATCCTCTTTCACATGTCGCATTACCGTCACTTTAAAGCCTTCTACTTGGAATTTCTCTGGAAATATCATCACCCTGATTTCCCCACCTTGCTCAGTTATACCCGTTTCATCAGTGTCGCGCCTTCCGTTTTGGTTCCTCTGTGCAGTTATCTGACTAAATTAAAAGGAAAACCCACGGGCATTGCTTTTATTGATTCCACCAGTTTGAAAGTTTGCCATAACATCCGCATTCCCCGCCATAAGGTCTTTCAGGGGATAGCCCAACGCGGAAAAACTTCAATGGGTTGGTTTTACGGTTTTAAGTTACATTTGGTCGTCAATCATCAGGGGGAAATTCTGGCGCTTAAAGTGACTGCCGGTAATGTGGATGCTCGGGAGCCCGTTCGCGAATTAACAACAGAATTAACGGGATCTCTTTACGGTGATAAAGGTTACCTCAGTCAAGAGCTCGCGGACGATTTAGGCAAAACCGGTGTCACTTTCATCACCCAAAAGCGCCGAAACATGAAAGCCCGTCTGCAAGCTGCATGGGATAACATAATGTTATCAAGGCGTTTTATCATTGAAACGATTAATGGACAATGAAAAATAATTTCTCAAATAGAACACTCGCGCCACCGAAGTGTAAACGGATTTTTGCTGACTGTTTTAGGTGGGCTGATTGCTTACTGCCTTAAATGGAAAAAGCCATCACTGAACATTTTCTATTCGGAAAACGATTTTTCAATGACAGCTTAAACAGATATATGGACACCGATTTAATTCAAGCAGGTAAATCAATTTTCTGACAAAAGTAGTCGCAAGCATATATTCGGCTTCCAGGAGCCCTGATGAAAATCCGCACTCTCTGCCCTCATTAGCCCAACAGTCGTGGCAGACCAAACAGTTTATCAGGTTCACAGAGAGTCGGTACTACCTGTCAGTGACATCAACTTATAGACTTTTTCGATCACACTATTCACTTTTCATTGAGGAATATAAACAGACTGCTGATTAACTAATGCCCAAGCAACCCGGGCATTTTTATTCGCTAATGCAACCACCGCTTTATTCACTCCATTACGCTCTATGAGCCCTTTTATCCAGCGCTGTAATTCATCGCATTGTTCATCGGGCCGCTTGCTGACTCGATACACAATAGAACGGGCTCCATGTATCAGTATTCCTCGCAAGTAGGCATCTCCCCGTTTACTGATACCGAGTTGCCTGACTTTTCCCCCACTGCTATGTTCTTTGGGAACCAGCCCCAAGTAGCTGGCAAAGTGGCGGCCATTTTTAAAATCCTTACCGTCACCCAGTGTTATCATCAGGGCTGAAGCCCCCAATGGCCCAACGCTCGGTAATGTTAACAGTCTGCGGGTATCTTCATGCTGGGTATTCAGATGGGCAAGACGCTTATCCAGTTCGTTCAGACGTTGCTGAAGGCCTTTCAGCTCAAACAACAATTCCTGAAACAACTGACGGCTCAATACGGTCAATTCATTTTCAGCATTTTCCAGATGTTCAGGTAAACATTGTTCTACCTTGTGAGCACTTTCAGGCAGGGCAATGCCATATTCCAGCCCTAATCCGCGTATCTGGTTAATCAGCGCAGTTCGGTTTTTCATTAGACGCTGACGAACCCTATGCAAGCATTGAATATCTTGTTGTTCTATCGTTTTTTCCGGCACATACCGCATACCCGGCCGGCTGTCAGCCTCCACAATAGCAATCGCGTCATTTTTATCATTCTTACTGCCCATTCTGAAAGGTGCGACGTATTGAGGGCTAATTTGTTTAACTTCATGGCCAAACTGTCTGAATTGTCGGCTCCAATAATTGGCACTGCCAGAGGCTTCCATCACTATCCTTGATGGGGGCTGTTGGGCAATGAAAGCCGTCAGTTTTTCACGAGATACCATTTTGTTCTGAATGGGTTTCCCGGAGGAAGACACGATATTTAACTGAAAAACTCGCTTGGCCAGGTCAATTCCGATAATTTGTTCCATGGGACACCTCTTCGTATTTTGCTGATGTATTCAGCATGGCTCACTGAAGCCGATTTGGGGAGGTGTCCATTTCATTAATTCGGGTTACTTAGCATTTCAAGGAAACTTGTCAATAGTGATAACGGCAAGATACTATTTCCAAACCCATTTCAGTTACACGATAAATTAAGCGATGTTCATCTGAAATTCTGCGTGACCAAAAACCAGTTAGGTTATGCTTCAATGGTTCAGGTTTTCCTATTCCGATGAATGGTGTTCTCTTAATGTCTTTAATTAGCTCATTAATACGCTTAATTATTTTTTTATCTATTTGTTGCCAATAAAGGTAGTCGCTCCATGACTCATCTGTGAAAATTAAATTCATTCCTAGATTTCCTTTATCATACCTTTACCCTTATTAAGAGAGTCTATTGAATCCATCAAATGACGGGCGTTAGCAGGAGAACGCAAGAGATAAGACGTTTCCTCTAATGATCGATATTCATCATATGACAAGAGAACGCAGGGAACACCTTTCTGTCTAGTAATCAAGATAGGCACTCGATCATCAATCGTTTCATTCATGATAGATGTTAGGTTTTGCCGTGCATCGGTGTAGTTAACCGTTTTCATATCCATACCCTCATTTTTAACATATGGTTAATTATACAATAAAAGCCAAACATGTACACATACAAGTACAGATTTGAAAGCTAGTATTGCGGCTGAGTATTTTTCTGCTTTCAGAGAGAAACTGCTTATTACTAGAATAAAACAATGGAAAGAGAACCGAAATGAGGAGAATCGATTTATCTTCTGGATCCTGATGGTCATCAATTTGAAATTCACTTAGGTTCTCTGGCAAGCCTTGCGACAAGAGCCTTACACAGGTTTAGAGTGGTATTGATATGGTACCTATTCCACCAATAAGCGAGCCTATTAGCGTAATACTGCTCGCTTAAGCACTTTTTTGAATAGCCATTCATCAAAATGCTGAAAAAGGAAATTTAAAGCTTCCGTCATTATTGGTTTCTTCAAATTGAGAAAATGGTAGTTGGCACTCTCATCTCTCTTAAGCGAGCAGTATTAGCCTATTAGCGCCTTGTTTTTATTGTTGATAATCAAATTAGCAAGTTAATGTTTACCATAACATAGCTCAAGTTCTTACAGGAATGGGGCCATTTTCTCATCATTGTGCCACTGAAAAAGTGTCCATCACATCAGTATATGAACATGAATAAATATATTGGATAAATAATTGTATAATTTATTAATCTTAGTTAGTTATTACCATTAAATATTTGGTCGTGACTCTAAAGCGTTAATTTGATATTCTTGTGTTTTTTTAGTGGAACCCACATGTGACTGTCAAGATAGAAGTTGTTTGCCGATATTGCGGTCAAACCGAACCTGTACGTAAACACGGGACAGGTAAAGCAGGCTTCCCGCGCTATTATTGCAAGGATTGCCGGAAAACCTTTCAACTTAACTATCGTTACAATGGCCATAAACCTGACATGAAAGAGAAAATTGTTGATATGGCAATGAATGGCTCTGGTGTGAGAGACACTGGCCGCGTTTTAGGTGTCGGTATCAATACGGTAATACGCACTTTAAAAAACTCTCGCCAAAACAAGTAACAACGAGACAGGCCGTTTACGAAGATGTGACTCTCATCTGTGAATTAGATGAACAATGGTCTTTTGTGGGCAACAAAAAACAACGCCACTGGCTTTGGTATGCGTTTGATACAAAAAGAAAACAGGTCATAGCCCATGTATTCGGTCCGCGAACCGATGCAACCTGCCGCAAATTGCTCGACTTACTGACCCCTTTTAGCATTCGTTTCATCACGACGGATGACTGGGGGAGTTACACCCGAGAAATTGAGTCTGAAAAGCATTTAGTGGGAAAAATTTTTACTCAACGCATTGAGCGGCATAATCTCAATCTGCGTATTCATATCAAACGATTGGCAAGAAAAACAATTTGTTATTCACGTTCGATAGAAGTCCACGAAAAGCTGATTGGTGCATATATTGAAAAACATCATTACAACGCTTTGGAGTCATGACCAAATATTTATTATTTATTATTTATTATTTATAAAACTTATTTTGTTATAAATATTGTTTTTTCACTAGATTTTATTTACTAATAGATAATAAAATGAATTTAATTTATTGCTACTCTTACTTATGGTATTTTATTATTTAATTTAGGAAATACTTATATGAAAGACTATATTTCTTCTGTGTGTGGAGAACAGGGCTAACGCATAAAAGTTCACTTTATAAACAAACCAAAAGACTCGAATAAATAATCCTCATTTAAGCAACAGAGCCTGCGTTTATTTTCCATGCTTAAAGGGCGGGATTTATTTTGTTTCAGCATATTCAGGATCCATTTTCTCAGTAAAGCTAAATTTTCACCTGCAAACCCCATTCGGGCCTAGAGCTTATCTTCTCGAAAAGCAACATCAAGTGACCAGTGCAACTGATTCTCTACCGACCAGTGAGGCCGTGTCGCTTGCAAGGCTTGCTCCGCATTCATTGGCTGACTGCTGATATAAAATCGAACTAAATCATGCCCGCGCCCTTTTTCTGTGCGCTCGGACTGAACTGCTATGATTGTTCGGGCTTTCCATTTTTGGCAAACGGGCATTTGCTCATCAACGGGAAGTGGTCAGCATCGGCGGTGTTCCCGGCGCCCATGCTGGTTATCAAATTGCTCGCAGAAAGACGGCCCAGCGATATCTTCTGGCGTATTCATCCAAAAAGCGTGAAACGGCGCATTGACTTCGGTGGCCAGTGTCGGCTGATTATCTTTCACTGCCAATAAATAATCTGCTGATTGTTCTAAGATAATATCAGCGATTTTGGTTTGTGTGCCTGCGGCATCAATGCTCACAAGGCATCTCTCCAACTCCAGCAATTGGAGAAGTTCGGGGATGGCCTTTATTTCATTAGACTTTTTCTCTACTTTTTGCTGCCCAAGGCAAAGACCCAGTTCGGTTGACCAGACATTGACGGTATGAACACGATGAGCTCCCCGACCTTTTGCTGTGGCTCTCAATGCTTTACCGTCAACCGCCAGTTGCCCTGAAAGCCCTGTATTTTTCAAAATATGACTCACCCATTCCTGAAACAAAGATTGCAGGGTACTGGCCGGCAGAATGGCAAAAATCCGGTTAAAGGTGTCATGTGAGGGGATGCCATTTGGCAGGGTTAACCAGCGCTTAAACCATTTTTCGCGTTCCTGAGCAAATAGGGCAATCTCAGACCAGGTATCAAAACCACACATCATGGCACAAAGTGTCATAAAAATGACTTCGGATAGAATATGGGAACATTTTGCTTGTTGACGTGGGTCAGGTAAGGCTTCAAGGCAGTCAAACAGGGCTTTCTGAGTCATAAGTCAGGCCATGATTACGGAAATTTGTGGATAAATAACGGTAAATGGAGCCGATTGCAACAAGAATAAAGAGTGGCTTATTTTGTGTGATTAATTCGTCATTTTATGAATAAAAAGCGTTCATGCGTTAGCCCTGATCATCATAGATGGCTGGAATTGTAGCAACATTCATCAACGATATCAGCCAGTCATTTAAAAGTATTGATATGAGTGTTTTATATTCTTTAAATAACAAAGCTGGACCAAACTCAATTGATTATATGGATAGACTGAAAATTCCTTTTATAGTAAAAAATAATGGGAAATACTAAAAGTTCGTCCTTTTTCTGATGAACGAGTAGTTTTATTTAATGATGGCAACCACCATAAAGTTTTTCATGTTGATATGCCTGACCAATTTATATTACCTTAATTACAAATGCACAAACTATCGCTACCAGAATTGGTTTTGATAATCCTAAAAGTAATCAATTGTTATCTTTCTTAGTTAAAAAGGGGATTTGGAAACTACTATCAAGTAGAAGAACTACTGGCCTTCGTAGAAAATTTTATATAATCCAGACCAAGGATATAAACACCAAATTCGCACTGATATACAAGGAATTGATAAAAATGGATATAGTAAATCCATATATTTTCAAGTCATTGATCCAGAAGGGAAAACACATTTAACAGCAACAGGAGCTGTTGCTTTAGTGATGTAATTAGCGGAACATATAAAAAATAATGTTCCGACAATCTTCAGTATCGGTGAAGTATTTTTAGATGTTGAAAAATTGAGAATGCTGCTATCTGCTGAACATATTCAATTCAGTGTTCATAATGAAATGGAGTAAAAACGTCATGTCAGATTTTATGATAGCTGACAAAGGTTATGATAGTGACGCTTACATAAGTTGTATCGAACAATAAGTAGTATCAGCGATCATTCCTTACTTCAAAAATTGCTGAAAACCCAATTTGATAGAAAATACGATTGCACAAAATGTTCCCACCATACCATGTAGTTACCAATTATATTAAGTGAGTAATGAACATAAAACGTTAACAAGCCCTAATATCCACTACTGGATTGCTGTCGCCATAAATGAGCAGCAACAAGTGCTTTCCAGGGTGAAAAATCTGCCAGCCATTTTTCAGCCTGTTCAGCATTAACTTTGTTCTCCTGTTTCAGTAAACGCTGAAGGTTACGCCTTACTGCCACATCACTATGCAGAGAACCATTCAAATAATTAAAACCCCTTAACAAAGTATAGTTCACTGTCCAGATACCTATGCCTTTAATAGCCAAAAGATTTTCTGTGAGCGATTTAATTTTATCCTCAGCATTCTCAATGGATAAATTCAACTCCCCCAAATCAATCAACCGACAAACATTCAATAGTGCCTTAGCCTTACTCATAGAAAAGCCACACTGACATAGATCCTGCTCTGTGCACTGTATAACTTCCTTATAAGTCGGATGACACATCAACCCTGAAGTATGTTTAACGCCGATAGCCTGAATAAATCGCCTGCGAATGGAGATCGCAGCACTGACACTGATTTGCTGCCCCATGATCGCCCAGCTCAATGCTTCAAAAGGTGTTGCCGACTGGTAAACTCTCAGACCTGCCTGTTGGGAGATTAATCTTCCAATCACAGGGTCTTTTTGGTATTGGGATTCAAATATCTCTATGGGCTGTAATAATCCAAGCATATGTGAGGCCAGAAGTGATAAAGAATTTCTTAAATGAAGTGTACTGTCACCATCAATATCAAGCTGCACTTTTGCCAGTTTTTCCTCCATTGATACAGTCAGTAATGCAGGAATTCCGTGCCAAACGATGCCCTTTTTAACCTGACTCTGCTGCACAATTTCAGAAACACCTTTCTCATCCCGATGGTGAAAAGCCAAAAAATCTCGTATGTGATAATTATCTGGTAATATAATTTCCATGAAATAGTTTGGTTTCATTACAGAAAACTCCGGCATATTATTACGCTGATATATTGACTTACACACGACCATTTTTCAGACATCAAAAACAAGCACGTATTACGGTTTTATATTAAAGAACGCTGTTTTTTTAATATAAAGCACACTGTATAAAAACACAACAATCTGGCAAACACAACGAATACAGAAATGATTTAACCTATTGATTTTTAGTTATGATTTTTATAAGAGATTAAAATGGCACTACTAATTACCAAACGCTGTATCAATTGTGATATGTGTGAACAAGTAAAATAAAACCATTTAAATCAATTAATTAATTTCGTGTGTTACTTTTTGTGTTATTAATTTTTAGCCTATTAAATCACCCTCCCTTGGCAGCGCAACACAAAATAGCCACCATCACTATAGGGCAGAAATCTGCCCTTTAACCTATGGGATACCTGCACAAATAAAAGGTGTGGTGATCTTCACCATAGTTGGATAACTCATTGATTTATCCGTGGTCCTCACTTTGGAGGAATCCCTATAGTTAATTTCCACAGAATAAAGTTAAACAAGTACACTGCTGCGATTTCAAATGACGGCAGTGAACGGTATCTAATCGCTCCGTTTGAAACAGAACGATACCTGCACCATGCAGAAGTTAAAAGGTGAGAAATCTCATCTTTATGTAATGCATTGATTTTAAGTGATTATGTCACAGAGCCGGAAATTAAGGGGATCAAGGGGTTGGGAGGAGAAATCTAGCCTTTGTCATAACAACCATTATCAGCTATAGGGGAATAGATTTTATTAATGTCCTACCCATCATTCCATGTCATTCTAATCCAAGAAGTCCTATCCGGTATTGATGAATCCATTTTATTGAAGTTCACAGGCGGAGAAGTAGCCCGCCGCCTTCATAGACTGATAAAAGTCACTTTCAAAATATAATGATTGGAGAAAATACTATGTACGACTGGTCTGGAGTTATTTCTGCCAAATCTGAAAAAGGTCAACCTACAGGCCTTATTCTCAAAAAGGGGGATGTTATATCTATTGTTGCTAAAGGATGGGTGCAGTATGGCCGCTCTAATGTTGAATGGGCATCACCTGACGGTCCTTTGCCTATTAACGCACAACCCCCATCAATAGCCACGCTCGTTGCTAAAATAAGCAACAAGAAGTTTAAGATTGAAAATGGTGTGCTCCATAAAACAATTCCGGTAGACGGAGAGTTAATACTTTTATTCAATGATGCTCCTGGTACGTTTGGTGATAATTCGGGCGAATTTCACGTCGATATAAAAATAGAATCCCGATATAATCCAAATTACCTTGAGGAAATAAAATAAATATTGATTCGTTTTAACCCGCAGGAAATTGCGGGTTAATATCAATGATAAAAATAACCCATCAATAATATCACCCACGAACATAGTATTAACTTGAAATATAGTTTCTATCACATGCCTATAAATTAGCTCTCACCCCATGTCACAGATTAAGCAATTTCTGATCTACCGATTTGCCTGATTGGTATAAGGTTAAACTAATTGCTCAATATCCGGAAATTGTTACGTTTTTGTTGAACTGACTGGATAGGTGTGTGAGTGATATTAGCCGTCTCATTTTATATTTTTATATAGCAAATGGAAATCTATAATGAACAATACCGAAATTGATGTTAAGCATGTTGTAGTTCACATTTTACATAAAGAGCAACGTGACGCTGCTACAATTACCTTAAGCCAATCCGAGAGCGATGTTACAAGTGCCTCACAGAGATTAATTGTAGATATCTGTACTAAACATGCTAAAAGTGCAAATAAAGGGTATGGTTCTTTTGAAGGGGACACAGATAACTATCCAATGGAAGCATTTATTACAGATTATAATGATAGAAAAGTTACATTCTATGACATCAGTTGTACAATGATGCGCCACTTAAAAGTTCGCTCAGAAGAAGAACAAATGTCTACTGGTGGGTATGTTCTATTTTCGCATATTGAAATAAATGATAATGAATATATTTTGGTAGTAATGATCAATTCAACAACAGGTTCATCTATTTCTGCTGATTTTTCTATTGAAGACAGTGTTTATCTTGATATATCCAAACTAAAGGTTGCGGGAAGAATAAACTTAACATCTTTGAAAAATGAAGCTGAGCGCTATATTGACTTCTTAAAAACCAAAAATGCAATTTCAAATTATTTTAAGAAGTTTCTTGGTTGCAATGATATTATGATTGCAAAGAAAGAAACAGACAAGTTAAATAATGCACTAAAGCAGTTTGCAGACGAACAAAATCTATCAGGTGAAAAAAGGGATAATTTCTTTAATATGGCACTTAATTATCTTAAAAATTTAAATAAGAACAATAAACCAATTAGTATAGGGTCATGACTCCAAAGCGTTGTAATGATGTTTTTCAATATATGCACCAATCAGCTTTTCGTGGACTTCTATCGAACGTGAATAACAAATTGTTTTTCTTGCCAATCGTTTGATATGAATACGCAGATTGAGATTATGCCGCTCAATGCGTTGAGTAAAAATTTTTCCCACTAAATGCTTTTCAGACTCAATTTCTCGGGTGTAACTCCCCCAGTCATCCGTCGTGATGAAACGAATGCTAAAAGGGGTCAGTAAGTCGAGCAATTTGCGGCAGGTTGCATCGGTTCGCGGACCGAATACATGGGCTATGACCTGTTTTCTTTTTGTATCAAACGCATACCAAAGCCAGTGGCGTTGTTTTTGTTGCCCACAAAAGACCATTGTTCATCTAATTCACAGATGAGAGTCACATCTTCGTAAACGGCCTGTCTCGTTGTTACTTGTTTTGGCGAGAGTTTTTTAAAGTGCGTATTACCGTATTGATACCGACACCTAAAACGCGGCCAGTGTCTCTCACACCAGAGCCATTCATTGCCATATCAACAATTTTCTCTTTCATGTCAGGTTTATGGCCATTGTAACGATAGTTAAGTTGAAAGGTTTTCCGGCAATCCTTGCAATAATAGCGCGGGAAGCCTGCTTTACCTGTCCCGTGTTTACGTACAGGTTCGGTTTGACCGCAATATCGGCAAACAACTTCTATCTTGACAGTCACATGTGGGTTCCACTAAAAAAACACAAGAATATCAAATTAACGCTTTAGAGTCACGACCTTAGTATAGAGGCATTTGCCAATGCAATCTGGCCTGATGAACCTGCTATTTTGGTAGCAAAATTAGCGGATGATGAACTGGAATTATCCGATGGATTTGTTCCCGATGGACGTATTATACGAAATCTGGTATCATTTCAAGGCAAAACCAAGTATTGGGAGATTAAATTTGATAGGGCTGGATTAATTGATGGTTCCATTGATTTTAATGAAGAAAAAAATGAGATCATTCTAAAGAACATTCCTGATGACCTGAGAACAAATCTGTTAAGCGAGGTGAATAGTGAGCAAGAACTTTAAACAATTGACAGAATTGTATAAAAGGATGGACTTAAAAGAAGATCCACATATCGGCTCTCTATTGCTTAAAAATCAATTAGATTGTGATTTACTTAACGAACTGCTTAGTAACCCGGAAGAATATGGAATTGAATTAAAAGAAGGTTCTGTTTTACCAGAAGATATTGTGACCTTATATATAGACCCTCCAAGAATAGGGATGGGGACACTTTATGATGATTATGCTGCATTGTTTCATCCACAAAAAAACTTATATAAAGAGCCACCTAATTATTACATTAAAGAAGTAAAATTCTTCAGTGGAGATCACGATATACCTAAATTGATTGCTAACTATCGTGCCGTATTATCATTTTTTTCTTTACTCAAAGAAAGTTCGGCTTACTTTGATGAAAGTTCTTATGAAATCGTGTTTTTTGATTCAGAGTTATTCAAAATATCAATAAATTACAGCTACTGCACCATTCAAGAACTAAATAAAGACGATTTGGATAGTTTAATGTTGTGTTTTGATGATGACACACACAGAGAGCAGAAACTCAGTATTTTAATAAAAAGCATGCAGACTATTACTGAAAACGTTCAACCAGCTTCAATATTTGAATATATACTAAACAATATCAGATTGTTAAGGTTTCAGTTTGATAAAGGGTATCGTGTTTTTGTTTCCGCCTTTTCTTATGATAAGGTAATGGATCAACTACGAATAGCCAAAGTTGAAGAGATGGGGAAAATACATAAGGTGTTCTCAGATATACAAAATCAGATCCTCGGGATTCCTGTGGCAACAATCATTATTTCCACCCAAATGAAACCAACCAAATCATGGGATTATCAAGCAATAATTAATTCGTCTGTTCTTTTTGGTTGCTTAATATTCGTTTGCCTTGTGATGCTAATGTTATTCAATCAACTTCAAACATTAAAAACAATAAAAGAAGAAATTGACCACAGAAAAAAACAAATAAAAAAAGAATATTCGTCCATAGAAGGAGATATATCTGGTGTTTTTTCAAGTATTAGTAATCGACTTCTGATTCAAAGTATTGCATTCTACATAATACTCATGATCTTAGTGTTTGGTTTGATGCTAACCTCCTTCGTATATTGCTACTTGACCGGGCCTATATGGGAATATATTTATCCAATTATTCACATTTTATCTGAAAATTACATAACAAATTGATTTAATTTCAAAGCTTTCATAAAACCCTCCCCCACGAGGGCTTTCTGCTTATCACAAACCTACATCTTCCCCCTGCCCCAAATTCCACACCGAATCTTCCGGCATCTGGACACGGACAGAAATAGACCGACCGGCGGGGATGTCAATTGGCTATCAGGGGCATTTTGCCCCTGTATTCACTTCGGCGGTTCCGGCCATGCGATATCGGGGGCAGTGGAACAGTCGACCCGGTTGAGCAACACACGGTATTTGCGCCATTCGGTTAAGGCAGCTTTCTCTTCGCTTGTGGCCATGTCAAGTTCAACAGCGTCCTGTAACGGGGCTATCGCATTGGTAGCCTGTGACATACGATAACGCTTCTCTGATTCGGCCTGTTGCTGTAGTTCCTCCGGTGTCGGTGGAGGCGGGTCTGCCAACATGGGTAAACCATTCTCATCAGCCACAATCTGCTTCCCGTTTGCCTGTCCTTTAAACATCTGGTTGTGCAACTCATCACTGACAGGTTTGAGGTCATCAGGATAGTCACCGGGTTCTGAATACGGCCGGTAAACAAAGCCCGATGCTGAGGCGCTGTAAAAATAATCATAATCTCTGTTGAATTCGGGTTTTATTTTTTCAATACCCATTATTACCTCCCAATTGCCCACCATGCCACTGGATGTCCGCTGTTATTCCCATCTACAGTTTTTGTTGATGCATAAAATTGATGATTATTCACTGGATACCCAAATGCGTTATCTATATTAGACCCCTGCGAGGTATTATTTGTTACGAATACGTGAAAACATTCAACAGGAAACGCCCGTGGAAAATTAAAATTCCCGCCACTCGAAGCAAGCTTTCCCCATTGAAGAATGATGCCTGTTGTAGGGTCCAGCCACCAACCCTGACTGTCCTCCATAAATTTAGCTGACGGTTTTTCGGCAAGCCTGTCATTCAACCAGTGACTCAGCCACCCATTCCCCCACTGGGTTCCACGAATATCTCCCCACGGAGTCAGTGTCGCAGTCCCTGCCAAAAAACCGTCATCAGCACTCATTTTCCCCTTTGCTGAAATATCCTTCTGAACTGAAAGATTTCCCTGAGATGAAATATCACCATTCACTTCTCCTCCGGTACGGCGATCCAGTGAATGATGCGCCCTGTCCACCGTATCCCGCAGCCCAAGATTGTTAATGAACGCTGCTTTATCCTCGATATCTGCCCCGTTCTGCGCTTTGTCGAGCCGACTGTTGGCGTTGTCGTTGGCATGGGTCACTAATTTCTGACTGGCGGCCAGTGAACCGGATTGGCCGAAACTGTCAGTCAATGCCACCTGAGAATCAGATACCAATTTTCCTATTGCCTCAGACAACTGGGCGTCATTGGTCTTATCCGGCTTCATTCCGGCTTTCAGCAACACGTTAATCATTTCCCGTTGCACGGTATTAAACCACCCTGACTCTAAAATAGTCGGCGGTATACCCGCTGCAACATTCCCGTTGGTGTATTCACCGTTACTGTCCGCGGTGTTCGTAATATCACCGATTTTTTGCATCGCTAATCCTCACTCAATAAAAGTGATAAAAATGAAATGAAATTGAAATTTATGAGGGTTACTGGACGTAACCGAACTGAAGGATTGTGTGAGACGGGCTTATCCGTTGAAACTGGCATTCGAGCTTTTTATTGCCCCATGAACGCAACGGATCACCACAATAGCTGCCGCCTGCCACAGCGTAATTTATCGTGGTCGCCGGGGCATTAATGCGCCAGACAAACGGCCAGTCACCGCCATTTAATGCGTCCCCACACGCAGACATGCCTACTCTGGCCTGCCGAAATTCCGTAATGGTAATGTGAAATCCCAGTTCTGCCGCCAGTCCGATAAAATAGGATTTGGACTGACCGCCTGTGCGTAATAACTTTGAGACTACCGATTTTTGCCGCAATGAGATACTGTCAATTTCCCCAATGGCGCAGTCATCCGGCAACCCTAGCGATTTTTCCCACTCCGGTAACATGATTGTTGCGGTTGCCGGGAAGCTGCCTTCCAGTAATGAATGCGCATCCTGGTCACTGCGGTGACAGCTCCGGGCAAGCGCCCGGATGACCTTACTGATAGCCGACTCCGGGCGCCGCGTCCACGCCATCCCGGCAGGTAACAGGCCATTTAGTGCCGCGGTATAATCCGCCACGCTATACTGTTTCATGTGTATTTCACCTCGCCCCGTACGGGTAAGTGACCAACCGGTAAGGCAATATTGTCTGCCGGTGATGTGATCACAAATCCTGCTGTGCCCGGTACGCCCGCAATGGCATATTGCAGTTCAGATATCAATATGCGCCCGGAGCCATCCGGGTTACCGTTTTCAAACAGTACGTTATCAATCGCCTCATTAATACGCTCCGTCACATCGGTACTGATATGAGAAAGGCCGTGGAGGGTAAAATCAAGCCGGAATTTTATCGGCGATAACACCCAGACTAAGGCAGTGACCGGTTGTAAGGTAAAAAGAGCATCAGCCACCCTCATCTGATCTCCGGTGGCATGCACTGCATACGGTTCATGGGATGACACGCCATCTGTGCCGATAGGAAAACCGCCATGCGTATTGTTATCACACATAATATAGACACCGACTGTTCCGGCCCCGGCTGCTCTTGGTCTGACCCAGACCCGGGTAATGCCCGGCACGGACAGCGCCCACTGTTTATAATCGTCATCAGAACCGCCCTGTGGTGTGCCCTGATAGGCGAGTAACATACGGGAACGAAAATCCGCTTCATTCTCAATGTCTGCCCCGCCCGTAATGGGCATAATCGCCGTCCCTTCAACATCAACCCCTGCCAGACTCTGATCCAGCGTTAATACCGCACCCGCTGGTGCATTCCCTGCCGCACCGCCACCCGAATCATCCTCGGTACTTTCCGGTAATAACGCAATCAGGCTGGCATTTCCCTGTCCATTGGCAGCAATGCGGATCTCAGTCAGAGTTTGATACTGATACCCATCCCCCCGGTTAAGTCTTGTCCCGGCAGGGATGATAGTTCCTGTCATCCCTGTAAACTGATAGTGCTCACAGTGAGCCGCTGTTGCCGGTTTGCGAAAAATCTTCTTTAACGCCGCCCATCCAGACAACCATTCATCCGTGGCCGTAAACGGGGTAGTCTGCCTGGCGATATAGTCAAGGTAACCGTAATGCAAGTGCGCCATACCTGCATCCATATCTGCCAGTACGCCCATGTTGGAAAAGCGCAATAACGGGCCGGTTTCCTGTAATTCTGATTGTAAATAACTGCGGTTCTGTGCCCGGAGTTCAGTGAGTGTTTTTCGTTTAAAGGGCATTTTCTTGCTCCCAGACCCAAAAAAAGCGTAGATCCTCGTTATCCCGCCCCGGACGCTGATAACGGATTATCATATTCAGCCGATTGGGCCAGACAATTTGTGTACGGATATCAATCGCCGCGGCCACGCCATCATCCAGCATCCATTGCAGCGCCTCACGGGCATAATCCTCAGCCGCCAACGCGACAGGGGGGGTTAGTTTCTGCCGATGTAACAACCACAGCCGGGAACCTATCTGATAATCAGCCCCATTGTCACCCCACCAGCCGCGACGGTCAGTACTCTCTATATCATCGTCAGGCCGTGCCTGCCGATCCGTAAATAAACTGATAATGATGGCCGTTTGCAGATCATTCCCGGTCACCAAATCCCCGCGTCCTGCCAGCCAGTCAGCATGAATATTTTTGATATCCCACCAGGAAGTGATATCACTCATTTGACGGTTTCTCCGGTTATCTGACTGGTGACCGTCGCATCGCCGGATTTCACACCAGACACGGGATGCGTATGACGGTTATAGGCATCACGTAACTGTTTCATGGTCGTGGTGTTACTGTTGCAGTTATCAATGACATCGCCGGTCACTTTCAGTACCGGAGTATTCAGCAATACTTCGGTGGAGGCATTGACAGTGACTTTTGACGCATTATTGACGGTGACCGGCTGCCCTTTCGCTTCAATGGTGATCCCCGATGCCGTCAGCAGGATATGCAGCCCCCACTGGTTGTACACCACCACTTCACCGGGATTTAACCCTTTATGCCGGTATTGTTGGTGATTGCTGCCAATCACCACGGCATTAGAGCGGTCACCACCTAAGAACGCCAGTACGACATCGGTGTCGGCAGGTAACCCGGATGAAAAACCAAACTCGGCGATCCGGTGCGTGTTGTCCCGAACTTCCATCGCGGTTTGATACTGTACTTGCTGGATAACCCCTTTATCATTACAGGTAGTTACCCTGCCTAAACCGAGCATCATCATTGCGCGGCGATTTAAATTTCTAATGGCTTCCATCATGTGAATAACCTCCGTCACGCATTTCCATGATTGCATCGTAAAATTCATACGGTTGTACGGCAAACGCTGCCGGCGGCATCAGGGTCAGTTCTGCCCGTGTGCCGTCATCTTTATTACGAACATAAGACACTTCAGATAACAGCCATTGTTCGGATTCCAGCCCGAATACCGGTAAATGGATCGGGATCAGGGTATTGGGCGTCCACAGTGTCCCGCTGACATCCCGCCAGCTATCAACCAAGACTTTGAGTACTTTAGAGCGGCCATAACGTCGGTTCATTTCCCAGTTAATCGCGTCTTGCTGTTTTCCCCAGGTATGCAAAGTACTTTCGATAATAGTGACGTAATTGCGGTAGCGCATCTTTTCCGCTTCCGGATCTTTGGCTGTCGCAATCGTCACCACGTCATAACCTTTTCCTGCCGACAGTTCACTTAACCCGCTGACATTCATCGACAGGCCGATGTACTCTGAGAACCGCTCATTCATGGCGGACTGGTAATCTGCCTGCTCAATGTTTTTCCCCTGCGCTACACCACTGGCAGCCACTTTGTCACTGACACGGGTCAGAAATAAATTGCCGTCTGGTGTGTCGTAATACAGCAGGGCAGACCAGCGAGTAATGCGGTCAATGATTTCCTGTGAAGACTCCCCCCAGTTCAGGGTGAATTGCGGTACGGCTTTCATATCAGTCACATCCGATTTCACTTCAATGCCGTACCATTGCGCCAGTTTTTGAGCAATTTGTAATGCCGTCGCCGAGGTAATCACGTTGTTCGGCCATTTTGCCGAACAATCAACCAAATCCTGACATTTACCGCGTCCGGTCACCCGTATCTGGTGAGTGCTTTTGTTAATGGACGAATTCCAGATATCAATATATCCCGTCATCACTGGATCATTCCCCAGTAATACCTGACAGGACTGACCCACTTCCACCTGTTGCTTCTGATCGCTGCCGGGATAATAGTCCATCAACATCAGTTCAAAATCAGACGGCAACCGTTCAATGCCCCGTGTTACACGGACACTGTCCCAGCCATAAATAGCCTTGCCGGCAATCACTAATGACAGTTCATCGTTTTTTTTCATTGTCTCAGCGCCTTAAATCGGGTAGGCATAAACGCCGGATGACGGGGATTAGTCGCCTGTATCAGTTCATTACTGCGTCCGGCATCCTGATAAATCCGGTTAGCTACCGTCAGTGCCGGTAACACCGCGGGCAGACTGAACTGGGCTAACCGTCCGGCTTCTGCGCCTTTCAGTACTGCACTGGTTATAAACTCATCCCGTAATGCCATCAGGGACTGATAAATCTCATCCATACTTAAATCACCGGCCATCACTAAGGCCGTATCCAGCGCATGACATACCCTTTTCTGTAAATCATGGGCTTCCTGATTGTTTGCCGGGGTAAACTCACTGGCGACCTGTGCCATTGCACCCGCCGACAACACCACCAGTAACAGAACGGTCATTTCAGTCACATGCCGGTCAACCGTGCCTTGCTGGTAGCGGGTATTCTGAAAGGCAGCAAGATGCTCAAAGATAGCGGCTTTCTCATCAGTACTGCCTGCCGACTGGATAATCGCCATCACCGCATCACCGGCTGCCTCGCTAAAGACTTCCACGGTCGGGGCAATATTCAGGGCTTCAAGGCTGCGGGCAATGGCTTTACGGCCCATCACCACCTCAGCGGTGGTTTTCTTCACTATCTCAGCCTCATTACGCGATTTATCATCCCGTGACCGAATTCCGGTTGCCCCTGATACCGTACCGCCAATTGTCCCGCGCTGATAACGGCCATAACGCTCACTGCCGAAAGTGGTTTTCAGCATATCGCTGAGGTTGGTCACCTCATCCACCGAACGGGTCACCATCCCCACCCATTGATTGGCGGTTTGTTTGATGATCCGCATCCCCTGTACCACCGAGCGGATTTCCCCCCTCACCATTGAGACATATTTCGCCAGTGTGGTCGTGTAGACTTTCAGCCAGTTTTTCTTTACCTCAGTGGCGGATTTGGTGCTGTTGGTGACCGCAAAGACTTTCAGGCCGGACTCAATCACCGTTAACGTGAACTCAAACACCCGGCCCGATTCCGCGCTCTCAGTCATACGCAGGCCACTTTCTGTCACACTGACGGTCAGTTCACCCAGTGTCGGATGCACCAATGTCCCCGCAGATCCGGTTTCACAGGCCGCCACCAGATTCTTTCGCTGTGTGATGACATCCGGGGCGTCATAAACCGCACTGTTCTGAATGATAAACCCCCGGATCGTTATCCTCCGGGTCGCCCGGCCCAAATCTTCCAGCCAGGCAGTATCACGGTACGGGTATTCATGTACAGCCTGACGGCGGCCAAAGACACTTTCACCGGATACCACCGCAAACGGCACACCACGAAACGAGGCAGGGTGTAAATGTTCTGACCATTTCCATGATGAGTCATTGCCGCCACCCAGCAGAGAAGAAAGGGCATCTTTTATCAGGGCCATGACATAACCTCTTTTTTGGACAAAAAAACCGCACCAGGCGGCATCAGGAATGAAAAAAACCCGCACGGAGCGGGCTTAAATAAGATAATTATCTGACAGTGTTCACCCAAATAGCTGACTGTGAGAACCGAGTCTTGCTAATTGCAGGGTTTCACTATCCGGTTTTTGGTAAATAAGTAACAAATCGGGTTTGATGTGACACTCTCTATAGCCTGACCAATTGCCGTCCAGCTCATGATCACGATGACGGCGTTCGAGAGGTTCATTATTCGCCAGAGCGACGAGAACAGGCACTAACGCATCATCAAGCCCAACGCGATACTGACCCTTAGATTCACGTTTATAATCCCGCTTAAATGCCGTTGAGCGCTCAATCGTCCTCATGCAGATCCGCCATTAGCGCAGACACGCTATCGAATCGCTTTCCCTTTCCTGCTTCCAGTTCTTCCATTGCTTTCTGAGTGGTTGCGTTCGGCACTCTGACATCGAAAGGCAAACGCTGCTCATCCGCGATGCGCAACATCAGTAAACGAATCGCATCAGACACAGATAACCCCATGGCTTCCAATGCGGCACGGGCCCGCTCTTTAGTCTCTGCATCAATACGTGCACGGACATAAGTTTCAGTGGTCATTAGTCAATCCCCCGGTCATATAGTGTCCTAATTGTAGTCATAATAAGACTACATCGCAATGATGTTTTACGAAACTTTTGTAAAACTCAACTAATAACCAATAAAAGCCCCATAAGGGGCTGTTTCGCACTATCTTACTTCTACTTGATATTCAAATTGCATGCCTTAGCGAATTTATTAACGGCAACAGTTGAACCGGATGCATTTCCTGAAAAAGATTGCTTATAATCAACTTCATCAACAGAAATTCCCGCTAAAATTTTTTGCTTTGCTGAACTTAACTGCTTTAATAACGACAAAATTTTTTCTCTATCAGTGCCTTTGGCTTCTATTGCATCAGAGTTTCTTCTTTGTAGCATTGTGTTAAATTCGACCACTTGATTACTGTCAACTCTCATTAAAAAAGTCGCAGGTATAGATTTAATATCGCTATCGTCTATTAGCTCAACATAAGAAACTGATAGATCATTACTATTGCATCTGAATACAATGCCTGATTTAGTGTTTTTGAGCTCCCCTATAAGAACGGCGCTATTATCACCAAAAATGCTTTCTTCTACATTCGTAATCCACGCTGCATTTGCCATAGATGATACAAAGAACAAAGATAATAATAACCGCTTCATAAAAATCACCTTGTCAATTAAATATTACTCGCTGAACTCTGAACAATGCATCTCTCCAAGTCTCTGTACTATTATTTTTTACTGTAGAACAAAGTAACTAACAATCCATAAAGGATAATAAAGCATCCGATAATAACGTGATTTTGTTTGCTTGATACTAACCCAATGTTTTGAACAGTTTCACCATAAGAAGAAACAGTGGTGCCCATGTTCAGAGCTACAAACAACCATGTAATACCAACTAGAATCAAAAAACGTCCGAATCTGTGCATCTACAACCCCATTAATAGTATAAAAAAAATACATTAATGAATAAAACATAACCTATTTTCAAGGATGCTGCATAGAAGTTGTGACTTTTCCGGCAGAATTCGACTGGAACTTTTGCCGTTCTCCGGTCTTATCATAAACCAAGGTGATCTCGACTTGAAATGGTTTATCGCCCATACCTTTTGCTATTTCTGCCTCAGATTCAACATTCTTTTTCTTGCTGTAGAGTGAAGGGAATTGCTGCTCTTGTTCAGTAAGAGAATACTTCAACCTCTGTTCCCTAAGTATTTCTGGCTTCCGTAACCCCTTCCAGAGATCACTATGAATAGCTTCATTAATGCCATCTGTAATCTGTTTTTTGCTATATGGGTTTATATTGTCATTTTCATGCTTAATCATGGCAGCCATAAGGTTATTCAACACCTCTGGATTATGCATATCTAAACGTTGGTTACGAGTGTATCCAGTTCGTTGAGAGACTGAACGCGCATAAGCCTCAGTATTGTTTCCGGCCTTTTTGGAAGCGTATTTCTCAAGAAAGAGATCAATAGTATTAAGATCTTTCTCTGCATCCAGCATTAATTGGCGTGCCATAGCCGATAAACCATCATGCGCTGTAGCAAATTTCACATAAGTATGATTATTACCATAATCTTTACCCACAGCATGAGGAGCTGCTGTTAAATTACCTGGGTTATTATTGCGAATACCGCGAGGTTGTTTTCCTGATTCTTTTAGCGGGTTAGAGTAGTTGGACTCCCGTACAATAGGTATATCAGGCACTTTTTCGCCGACATGACTTTGTTTTTTATGATTGGGGAAATAGTATGCATTCAACTTTTTGATTAAATCTTCTGAAGCGTATGTCAGCAAAAGATCCGTTTTCTCTTTAAAAGATAAGGTTTTTCTGAATTCATCATCTTTTTGTGCTTTTTTCAGTAACGCTAACTGGTCCCCGCCGTTATTAAAATCAAATGGATTAAAGTATGTTGATAACCCTGAAAAAAAACCGTGAACCGGATTTTTGTCTTTGGCAGCAGCTTTTGCCTTGTCCCATTGACCAAAACCCGTCAGTAGCATATCGTTTTTAAAATCCCTGAATGCGCCAGCGGCGCGGGCTTCGATTTCATTGATACGCTCACCGACCTTTTCAATTTGCTCATTGTCCTTATCTTGTATGGTTAGCCCAAATTTATCTGATTTATTAAGCAATTCATCAATTTTAAGTTTGCCATCGTCTTTTTGTCCGCCATCTCTCAAAAATGATAAGGTGCGAGGATCTAATCCCAAATGCTCACGTAGCGTATCCTGCGTTTCTGGTACTATATTGTTCCATTGTGCAGCGAGGTTTTTCATTGTCTGGTAAACATCTGCGTTACCGTTTTTATTTTCTGCTATTTCTACGCCAATTTTATTCAGTTCGGTTTTTGTGGTGCTTTTTCTGTTCGTAAGGGCATTCTGCAAAACGGGATAGAGCGATTCGACAGACTGATCGGCATCATCCATTGTAGCCCCTGTAGATAGCTGCATCGCCCCAGACATGCGGGTAAAATCAGCCACACTCATCCCTGAGTTTTTTGCTCGTGTACTGCGAGCAATGGCGTCTTTACCTGCATCCCTCATACCTTGATACAGTTTTGTTGCGCCATATCCTATAGCGCCCACCCCACCAACGATCCCCCCGTATTTTTTGGCAAGACCGCCGTATTTTGCAGTTAGTTCACCGACATTTTTTAGCGGAGGAATAATAGCGCCGATGTGCTGAACGTTGTCTTTGGCAAACCGTGACATATCACGCAGTTTATTACTGACGGAACCGACGTTATCCAGCGTTTCGCTGCCGCCGAACCGCAATGCTTCACGTGTCGAATCCAGCAAAGGGTTCAGTTGCTTAATTCTGGCTTCAATCTCTGCCAGTGCTTTTGTGGCGTTATCATCCGCGTGTAACTCAAAGTCAAATGCATTACCCATTACCCGACCTCGCTTGATTGATTCGTTCTGCCTGTTCAGCCCACCAATTGAGGCGTGACCGACTCAGGAGCCACGCGTCTTGTGGCCCCCATTTATAAAAGTAGGTGACATCAGCCGCTAGTCGCTGCCACTGTTGGAGTCCAGATTTCCCGATAAAAAAACCAAAAGATACTCCCTGCACTGGTTAAAATCGCTAATTGCCATTTTTTTCAATACCGTTTCAGGTACGGCTGATACCAACGCAATCAGCAGTCGCATAGCAGGCAGAGAGCTGTTAGGGTTCTTCGCTTGTGCCTCATAAAACTGCTCGACCTCTATCAAACACGGCTCGCGCAAATGAATTTCGGTGTAAACCTCTTTGCCGCCGTTACTTTCAATCGGCTTGCTCAGTGTGATAACTTTTGTTTTTTCCATGATTGCCTCTTAGTTTTCTGTTACCGAAATGCCTTCCCAACGGACTTCGAACTCCGCATCTTCGCTGCGCACTTCCTGCGTGTTTACGGTCCACATGCCTTCACCAATAATGGTCTTGCCGTTCGCCAGTTCGGCCACAATGGTGACGTTGGTCTGATTGTTAAAATCCGCTACGGTCGTGCCGCCGCTGTCACGTACCCGGCAGGAAATGAAGCACGGACTGGGTTTTTCTTTGTACCCGTGCACGTAGTCCATCCCGGTTAAGGTCTCGCGGGTGACGGCCGAGGGGCCGTAGGTAAAGTCCCCCACTACCATAATGGATACACCATCCACCGTGAGATAGGCTGTCCCCGCCAGCCTTCGAGTTGTATTTCCCATGAGGTTTCCTTATGACGTTGGTTGCAGACGGAACTGGTTCAAGAGCGCAAAGACACGCAACTGATTGATCAGCGTGCCAGTCCAGAGGACATCCAGCCGGTTAGGATTATGGGCGTTAACCTCGACCCTTAAGCCTGCGGCAAAAGCCTTAGAATCCTGCACATAACCGTTGAATTCCAGTGTCCGGTATTGGGCGATCAGTTCTGCCCGGACAATATTAGGGGTAACAATGGCCGAGCCGGGCGCAAAGCGGGTGCCGTCTTTCGCCAGTTTCATTCGCCCTAATTTTGAGGTGATTTGGGTGCGGATATACCGCGAGACGTACATCAGCAAAAACAGCGTTTCTATCTGAAGGTAGCTGTCGTCATTATCACCGTACGGGTTTTTCTGGTAGGTACTGATCAGGTTCTCTATCTGTACCGTGCCGTCATCGGCCACCGTAAACGTGGAAATGCCACTGTGCAACAGGTTATTGCGATCAATCAGGCCGAGCTGGTTCTCAGCATCCGGGGATAAAACGCCCGCGACAGGCAAGGTTTGCAGCGGCCTGCCCGGATCATTTCTCAGACTCGGTGCCGCCGCCCCGGTGATGGCCGCCGCCCAAATGTAGTCAGGTGTCGGGGATTTCGTCAACCCCAACAGGGTTTCATGTTGATTGTTCCGGCGCTCGCCAATATCTGCCAGCTCTCCGTAAATGCCACTGACCACACTGAATGCATGACCGTACAATTGCTGTTCCCATGACCAGCGCCCGCCGGTATCGGATAAAAAGGCCTTGAGTTCATCCAATGAAGCGGTATCGGTGTACGGATTGACGATAAAATCAAATGCCCGGTCACTGAGATTAGCCAGGCCATTTTTCAGTTCGGGTGCACCTGCGCCCCCTGTCATCTGAATGATACGTAAGTCCATGCCTGCCGGGGTTTCTTCGCCCCCGGCTTGTCCCCGGTAATTGAGGCTGATATCAATGCCATTGCCGTGAGCGCCTTTGTTTTTCGCGGTCAACGTGACGGTGTGATTGGTCGCTGTTGCCGTGACAGGCAGCGCAATCTTGCGGTTAATGGCTGCCGCCAGTGACTCCGCAACCTGCGTCAATTTATCGGTCGCCATGACGGTCACCTGCACACGCTGTCCGCCAATATACAGGGAAATCACACCCGCGCGGGCCGGCAGGGATACCATCTCCACCGATCCTTTAGCGGTCAGCAGGTTATCACTGTCTTTCAGGGGCAGCGCCCACAATTCCGCCGCGGGATCATTCGCCAGATACGCCGCGGTCATGCCATGCAGCAGGGAACCGTGACCGAACTGGGAAGCCGCCTGTTCAGCAGAAGAAATGCGCACCGGAATATCGGGGGCAGCAATAGCCTTATCCAGCATCTGACCGAGGATCAGCGAGCGCTGGGTTGCCGTGGCGCTGTTTGCCATTGAATTATCAAATTCCACGAAAAACAGCGGGGTTCTGAGGTTATTGGGAATGCGGGAAAAAGGGATAGCCATTATTCAGTCTCCTGCGCCTTTTTAGTAAGTTTGGTTTCAGCTACTGGCTGACAGAGTTCAACGTCGCCATCCCTTACACGACGATGCCAAAACAGCGTGTTGGGGACTTCTGTACAACCTTCAGGCAGATGAGTACCTTTGGCCGGATCGCGTACACTGCGCCCGGCAACGGGTTTGACAAACATAGGGTTACTCCAGATTAATACGGATATGGGGTTCGGGGGTGTATTCCGGCATCGCAATCGTCACATCAATGCCCTCCAGCGGGTTTGCTTCAATCGGGTAAAAATCCTCCGGCCCCTGATAGTATTCAATGTCGATGTCCATCAGAAGCTGAGCTAAATGTCCTTCCCCGCTGGCATCAATATCAATCTGTGACCGGATCTCCGCAAATTGCTGTATTTCCTTTGTGAGCGCATAACTGTTTATCACGGCACGCTCGATTTGCGCCCGCAGGGTCTCCAGTGCGAGTTCTGCCTGCTCTGCGCCATTTCCCAACTCACTGTCAAACGCCTCGAGGCGTCCGGTGACTCTGACCGTTGTAATGGTGTCAAACTGCGGCGCATTACGGCCATGTGACTTTTTATGATCAAACGTAGTTTGTACCAGTATGCACGGATAATCATCACCCCGTGTTGACCAGTCACGCGGGGAATAAACGCGGGATTGCGCATCCGTCTTTCCTGTCAGGGCCTGAACCACCAGGTTACGCACGGTTGATGCGTTCATGATTTTACCTTATTGAGTTGTAAGTGCGTGCCGCCGTGACTGTCCGGTTGCACATCGCTCACAATAAATTCGGTATTGGCGCGATACACAAAGACTTTGTCGCCCTGTTTGGGGGGCACTTTGAATACGGCATCACGGACGCCTAACAGGGGTTTAGTGGTATTAATGTCGCTGTCCCCGTCAAGGGATCCCACCTGCTGGGTATAGGCGCGATCAAACACGCCCATGATGTCGTAAGGCTCACCATACTTAGGCCGCCAGTTCACCTGCTCTGCAAACTGCTTATGCAGCGGGGCCAGTAAATGTTTATCCCAGTCAATCGGCATGATCCCCCCGCTGAACGGTCACTGGGTTGCTGGATAATAACTGCGCTCTCAGGTCATCCAGTCGCAGGATAACGCCCAACTGAATCAGGCGTTCCGCATCGTCACCGAAGACCTCAATCACGGTATTTTCAGGGTAGTCAACACCGTTATGACGCACCGTATTTCCTTTGACAACAACCAGCTCAGGGGCGGCTTCCTCATCAGCACGCCCCTGCTCATCGGGTAAAGTGGGTTGAATGCCTTGTGGGGTAACATCATCTGCTGGCCCGACCTGCAATTCGGGCGGTAATCCGCCCGGTTCCTGTGTTTTTTTCGTCATGTCACACCACCATCGCGCACAATGCCGCGTTCACCCGGCTTGGAATAACCAGCGGCGCAGACTGCATCATCAGGAAACGCTGAGCCGGATCTTCCTGCAACCACGATTTCGGCGCGTAGGCCATCGGGCCATAACTGAACGCAGGGTCCATAATCGCACCAAAGACGCGCGTTCCCATCAAGTCCGCGCCTGACATCAGTACAGCACCGTCCGGTATCATCGGTTTTTCAACATTATCGACAGGGTCAATAAACCAGTCGTTATACAACCACAGGTCGTAATTCCCCCAGCGCCCCTTATGAACCGCACCGGTTGCTACGCGAGGGGCAATATCCACCTGCCGATCTGCCGGATTCAGTAAGGGAAGTACTATCGCCCCTTTCTCAATCGAGGTGTCACGACAAAAGGCCTGCCACGATTTACTAGTGAAAACGATATCCGTGGGCGCAGAGCCGGTGGTTTTGAGGATACGCAGCCCCCAATCCTCAATGTCTTCGGAGGGTTTGGTGTTGGTTTTCCCCGCGTCCACCTTCAGTGGCCATTTGTCACTGCCACTGAGTGTGACAGTGAGATCGGAAGAGCGGCCAAAATCAATCACTTTCGTTTGATAACCCACGCCTGCAACGGTGATTTTGGCAAAAACCATCGCGTTAGCGGCCATCCACTCCAGACGACGGTTAATTAAATCAATTTGGTCGGTCATCTCAAACTGCAGGTTTAACATTTCACGCTCGCCCGCGCTGAATTCGCCACCGATACGTTCCCCAATCTGACGACGGACCGGTTTAAGCAAGTCGGGCGCGCGTTTGTCCTTGATATAGGCCGGTTTAAAAGTATTGGTCTGGTAGGTACGGCTTTCGACCAGTTGACCTTCTACCAACGGTGAGACGAACGGCGACATACGGCGTTTGCCGATATCTACGTCAATGGACACTTCTTCCTTGTCTTCGGTGATAACGTTGGGGAAGAAGCGGTCCAGCAACCAGTTTTGGCTGGTGATCAGGTTAGGCACTAAACCAACCAGCACGTTAGTGTTGTAAATATTCATGCAGTTTCTCTATAGATAGTAAAGCCAGCAGCATTACCGCCAGCTTGAAAATGAAAACGAGCGCAGCCCTGCCAGATAACGGCATCAGATGTAATCAGAAAAAGGTGGTCGGAATTAAAATCCCGGCGTACTGTCTTTCAGGAAAATACTGAAGGGGCGCAGGGCAGTTTTGAGTTCGGCTAACGTCCAGCTTTTATCAAAGATAATCCGGTGCGCGTTAAATTCCCCCATCAGGTACACGCCCGCGGTCTGGCTGCTGACGGTGGTATCCACCGCATCGACCAGAATAGCGGCGGGTTTCTCACTGCCGTCTGTCGCGGTTTTCACACTCAACACATATTCCCCGGACTTGTTCATGCCGAGTACGGAACCGCGCTTCAATAGGCCGAATTGGGCCATCGTCACGCTATCGGTGACTAACTGTAACTGGCCGGCAATGAGCTGATCAGGAATAAACATGCTCGACGTCATGCCGGGGGCGAAAGGGTTAGGGCCTATATTTTCCATTATTGCTTACCTTTTACTCGGTTATACAACGCGGTCGCCTTGGCTACCGCAGCTTCGGCACTGCCTGCCACCGGAACCTGTGCATCCGGGCCTAACCGTACCTGTTTTTCGTTGCGCATCCGTTCATCCAATGACGGCCTGGATTTGGCAGATGGCGGGGTGACTGCGCCCATGACTGACAACGTGTTAATCGCTTCATGCGCGGACAAGCGGGTGTTAAAGGCTAAATGCGCCGCTATATCAGAACGACCCGCAGCATGTTTGCTGCCAAAGATTTTGGCACAACGTTTACGTTCGGCACGGCGGCCTTTTTTGACGTCCTCATTTTCATCAGCGTCAGCATCATCTTTATCGTCTTCCGCATCCGGATCGTCGTCATCGTCTTCCTCATGCTCATCAGTGGCACGGGCTTTGATCCCTAACAAATGTGCAAATTTATACATCGTTAAATCACTCCAGACTCTTTCATCAGTGTTTGAATGCGACATCCGGGGAAGCGACTTCATCCGCTAACCCAATCTGTACGCCCTCATCTGCCAGATAACAGGCAGCTTGTGTATTGCGGATTTTCTCTTCCGAGAGTCCGCGGTTACGGGAAACAGTGCGTACAAAAAGACGCCCCATTTCATCAACATCGTGTTGGATAGTGGCTTTCGCTTCATTGCTCAGCGGCACACAAGGGTTGCTTTCTGCCTTACGATCCCCGTAAGTGATGATAGTCACTTTCAGACCGTCCTCTTTAATGCGCTGCGACCAGTCACAGTGAATAACAATCACGCCCACTGAACCGACGCCACCGGTGCGCGGCACAGTGATTTTGTCGGCGGCACTGGCAATTGCATAGGCGGCAGAATAGGCATTCTCACTCAGAATAGCGTGAATGGGTTTCTCCCCCCGTGACTGGTAAATCAGGTCCACCAAATCAAAGCAACCGGCCACTTCACCGCCGGGGGAATCGATATCAAGACAAATGCCTTTGACCTCCGGGTCATTCAGTGCCCTCAGAAACACCTGCCGAATGCCGTCATAACCGGTCATGCCACTGTAAGGACGCAAGGAACCGAGTTTTTGCACCAGCGTTCCCTGCACCGGAATGACAGCAGTTCCCTCTAAAACGTCATAGCCTGTATCACGCCCGCGCCGGGTAAAGGAGTCATCCTCATCATCCCAGTCCATCCCGGCATGAATCCGGGTAATGCCGAAGCGGTCGGTTAGTGCTGCCATCACGACTTCGGCTTTGCGCGGATGGATTGCCAGCGGCACATTAAACAACCGCTGGGCTAAGTGGGGCAAGTTCATCATTCCCATTCCCCTGATCCTCTGTTGGTTTGCTGTTGCGGTGCCGGTTCAGCCCATTCAGGCAGTGGAATACCGCGCTCTTTAAAGGCTTCAATTTCACGCGCACGCTCATCCAGCATTTCTTCCCAGTCTTCACCGGCATTTTCTGCCGCCTCCATCTCAAGGGTTGAAAGACCTGCATTCATCCCCAGAATAGCGCCTTTCTTCTCCGCCACCGGGTCTAACCAGCCGCGACCGGGTCCCATCCAGCGCGCACGGCAATAAGCCGCTTTCGCATCCAGAAAGTCAGGGGCATTACTGGGTAAGGGTAAATCCTCAATGTTATGGATTTCTTCCACAAACGCAGAGGCAATAGGTTGAGCAAATCCGATAGCAAAATCATCACGACGGCGCGTCAGAGTCTTCCACGCTTCCAGCATCGCAGCACGGGCAGAGGAATAGTTCACATCTGACCAGTCCTGCGTGACCTGTTGCGTGGAAAGTCCGGTCGCGGCGGCGATATTTCGCAGTACTGCGCTTTCAAATCCGTCGAAATTACTGGTTGGGCGCGTGGCCGAAATCGTGACAATTTTCTCATTCGGGAATAAATGAGGAATACGGGCGCCATTTTGTAAGTTAAGGCGCTTGTCTTCATAATATTCCACACGCTGTGTTTGATACGCGCTGAGTTCGTTACCACTGAAATCGCCGTTGTCACCAAGGGCTGACGCCACCATCTGTGAATCATAGGGTGACTCAATATACGCCCCGAAAATCGCATTCAGGATCGCCGCCTCAAGTTCTGATTCGTCATATTTAATCAGCATTTTCAGCCGCTGAACTATAGGCGCCAAGATGCCAATCCCGCGATGTTGTGCGCCGCGCTCATGGTCAAAGTCATGCACCACATGCGGACGGCCCCACGCGGTTTCACGGGGAATGCGATCCCACGTCATGGTTTTTTTGCCGCTGTACCAGTCGCCGATATGGGCTTCCCGGATATAGTAAGCAACCGGGGTGCCATCACTGTCTATCTCGACGCCACCGCGAACATATTCTAAATCGAAACGTTCCTGTGGATTACTGAGGCGGTCGGGATCCACTATCTGGATGGTGGTCGCATAACGTCCGCGGCCTTTGCCTAACCGGTCAGTCCGGTATTGCAGTACCGCCAAAGCATCGCCGTCAAGTAACTTGTGACGAAAGCCAAGGCGCAGCATTTGGGACACTGTCTGTTTGCGTTCGACATCACAGTAACGCCCCGGATCATTCGCCCACGAACGCCAGTGGGCTTCAATCACTTTGCCGTATTCATTGGCCCAGGTCGCATCAAACGCATTGTTACCGGTGAGTAATTTCAGCATCCGGTAATCCGGTTTAAATATCGGTCGGTAGTTCGCACCGATGGCACTATCCAATACGCGGGTGATGGTGCCGGACGCCCAGCCGTCATTACGCGCCAAATCGCGCATGCGTGACACGATACGGTTACGGTAAATATTGATTTCATTATCCGGTGACCCCAGCGCCGGCTGCCAGTTTGCCAGCTGGTCGCTGGATGAGTCTGCGGCATCATAAGGAATGCGCCCGCTTCCCGATAATGCGTTAAATTTCAATTTCGCATTCGAGGGGGGTAACGGCTCGCCATTGGGTCCCAAGATTTTAACGCTCATTAGTACCTCACCCTGATTGGTCGTCTTGTCGTGATCCCCAGTTCGGTTTGTATTGCCTGAATAAGCGCTAACAAGTCACCCAGGCTGGTTTGTTGATACGACACAGTGCGGGTCCCATCCCCTTGTGTATACGAAAATGAGACGCCTTTCGTTCCGGTTGACAGTTCGATATAGGCTAGTTGAGCGGCATTGAGTGCGGTGTGGAGCTGTTCACGGCTCATGCCGGTAAGCAGACTGGTTCTTCGCATTTGTTCTCCTTAGGGCAGAAGCTGTGACATACGCTTCCGTTTGGGCTTATCCTCCGTTGATTCAGGAATGATTGCTCCGGGGAAACGCAGATTGGTTTTTATTTCCGGTTGTGCCGGGGGGGCGATTAACCGATCAGGATTACCGACAATGTTGTCTGCCAGCGCATTAAGCTTCAGTCCCATGTACATCAGGCCGCATAACGCAGCGTAGCTGTAGACGCGGCAGTCCAGCGCTTCGTTGGCGCGACCGGGAATTTGCTCCCAAACGCGATATCGCTGACCCCCTGAGTCTTTAATCACCGACCGCTCGGCCAATAACTGGCTGAAATAATGCAAATCACGATCAATGGGGAAATGCATGTAAGAGGGGGCCGGATCTGTATTCTCTGGCGGCTCAATGTGTAACCGACCACGGATAGTGTCTTTAGCGGCATTCACGCCGATAATAATCGGTTTAAAACTGGATTTAGAGCGTGAAGTAATACGCTTGGTTGGCCATACAGGTGAACGTTTACCGCCGCGAGCGGATTCCCCTTTGATCGCCCAGAGACGACGAGCTAAACGGGCACGGCAAAAGTGATACACTTTTTGTGTATGATGACCGCCGGAATCCATACAGGCTGCTGTAATCGCAAAACCACGACCATCAGCCCGACGCCATATTTGTTTAAGATAAGCATCCAGACGCAGCCACGGCTCATCCGTTTCTAAATCCCCTTCAATCACATCATGGGCAATCGACCAGCTTTCTTCACTTCGCCCCCAGCCGACCACCTCAATTTCAAAGCGATCATCTTGGGTATCAATACCCGCCGTCAGAACGGCAACCCCGTCCGGCACTTCGGCCGCCCAGACTTCGCAGCGCTCCAGCAGTTTACGTTCACTGAGTGCCTTTTCACCCCGGTCTTCATAAGGCTCACCGAGGACGAGGTTAATAAAGGTCTGGCGCATCAGGGGGTCATCTTTCACCCGGAGCCATTCCGCCACAAGATATTTCCATGCCGCATTCGGAAACAGGCTGTAACCGGCCCAGAGATGGAATCCGGCATGCCCCCGAAACGGCTGACTGGGCCGCCATTCGCCCCGCTTAATCAGGCCGGGCTTATCGCTGGCCTGAATCACACAGCCGTGATGACGGCAGACGTAATAGGCGGTCTCTGGTAATCCGTTGCCGTATTCGTCTTTTTCCCACTTAATGCCGTAGGGGGTATCAGGTCCGCCCCATTCCAGCACCTGATATTCATTACAATGCGGACAGGGCACGTAGTAGTAACGCTGGTCACTGTCCTTAAAGGCTTTTTCTATCCGGCTGGTCTCTTTGACAGTAGGAGTTGACCCCAACACGATCTTACGGTTCCAGAATGTCTCAGAGCGTTTGATACCCAATGCTATTTGGTCACCTTCCGCCCCTGCGCCACCCGAAGGGTAACCGTCCACTTCATCAAACAGGATGATGCGACAGGTGATACGACGGAATCCGCCGGGCGAGGTCGCCCCGACCAGCGTCAGGTTCGCCCCGTTGGAAAAGGTCTTTTTCAGGATAGTCTGGCTGGAATCTTTCGCTTTGGCTTCGCCGGCTATATCTTTCAATACCGGGGTATCGCGCAACATTGGCGCAATTTCGGTTTTACTGTAGTCTTCTGCATCTTCCACCCGGGGTTGAACGACCAGTATTGGTGACGGGTCATGCGACAGGTAATAACCAATCACATGATCCAGTATCTTAGTGTAACCTACGCGGGCGGATTTCATTACGGACACTTGGGTAACTGACGGATCGGTAATCGCATCCATGATGCCATCCTGATATTTAAACGACCGGAATTTACCCGTTTGAGCGCTGTTTTCTTTGGACAGTACCGCGTATTTATTGGCCCACTCACTTAAGGATAAAGGTTCTGGGGGGTGAATATCAGACCGGCATTGATTCAGCACAAGGGTAAAGTTTTGCCATGCCGTATTATCCCCCTTGTTCACTGTGATCAAGGCTCAATTCCTCCATTGCCTCGTAGATGATTTCTTGCAGCGCCACTACAAATTCTGTGTCCGTGTCCGTGCCAGCCATCGCCCGTAATCGGGGACCATGTTCAGGAGCGATGGCAATTAACCGAGTGCGCATCCGCGAATACTCCTGCCTGACCGCATCGATCATGTCCTGCCACGGCAACACCTTACCGGATTTCAGGTCATACTCATGCTGGGTTAGCAGCGCCAGATAGTTTTCTTTCATAGTCTTGGCTTCATCCAGTGACATTGTTGCCCCGCGTTCGGTGAGGATGCGCTCGACAACTTGTGCCGGAGTATCGGGTTTAGGCGTGTTACCTAATGTGTTACCCGGTTTGTTACCCTGACTGTTACCTTGCTTGTTACCTTTGGGCTTTTTTTCACTCCGGGTAACAGTTTTCCGGTAACGTTCGATATTGGCATTTGATGCTTCAACATTGATATCGTCACCCGCCATAACCAGCCAGCCACGGGCTTTCCACTGGGTAACGGTCTTGCGGCTGACCCCATGCAATTTGGCAAATTCTGACTGGTTCATCTGTTACCTCAGTGTTATCTGTTACCCAAATTTCAAAAGTTCATAACTAGTGAAAAAACGCGGCGCGCAATGCCCCTGAAATATCAAAGGCTTAGGAAGGACCCAAAAAATTACACGGCGTTACCCTCTCTGTTACCTCGCGTTACCGCCCTCTTTTGCCTCCTTCACTTTCGTCGATAGAAGGCGCTGCATCGCCAGCGTCGGCAACTCCTGCTTTAATAAGAGCAGACAAGAAGTCATCATCGCTCATAGCGTTCAGCTTATTGATAGCTTCTTGCATGATTTGCATTTGAGTCTTTTTCATATCACCCCTTTAGGTACTGTAGGTGCTGGTTGTCGCCCATGTCGATTTTTTATCCCGCTAATGGCTGTATATTCTCTTTTTCCATTACATAAACAGGAGTGAATGAATGCCGAGTAAAGAGGTTATCTATAGCCACACAATCGAACTTTGGGAACTATTAGACCAGATTAAAGATTTGCCTCGCGACACCCGTGTTTCATTTGGTGGGCTGGACTTCTACAGGGTAAAACCGCGAGGTGATAATCTTATTCAGATTGAGTTTGCACAGTCGGTTTATCGGACTTCTGAAGATGTCTTGGTGGTTCAAGATCATTCAGAATAGCTGACGCATAAACATTAGCCTTTTGTCTGTTAACGGGTGCATAACCTTCATCAATGCACCCGTTTACTACTCGGCTGAATAAAACATCCTTTTCACCCAGTTGGATAATCCAGGTGACCGGATATTTTTCAGAACCGCGTGCTCGTTTCAGAATTAACTTCTCCATAACGGTGCTAATGTCCTGACCAGCCGAAATTGTATTAGCCTCGATTTTACTGAATTCTGATTTCAATTGATTGATGATATTTCCAACCTCTGCCGATGTAGGCAGTATTACAGTTGGGATTAGTTCATATTTCATGATCTCTCTTCTTGTTCAGGCGGGACCACGGTCCCAGTTTTTATTTAGCTGTCCGTATCGCCTCATCCAGTGCCTGACTGATAGCAGCAGGCATCAGCGATTGAGCCATTTGTTGCGCCCGTTCCTGATAGCCGAGTACAGGCTCAACAGGTAGCGCATCACCGAACCGAATAAGCAATTCTGGGGGGCTTTGTTTCTCTCTCGGTCTGCGTGTTCCATTAGGTGAGCGTTTTAACCGCTGCTTGTTCTTTTTCACCTTCTTGGCTTTCTTACGCTGCCATACGCCATTAACATCACTTCCGTATCGCGTTGAGACTTCACCAATGAAGGTATCGTCTTTGCCTTTCAGCTGTTTCAGCTTGTTGCGGGGTAAGTTGCCATACTTGTTCAGTTTGACGTTCTTGGGGTTGAGTAAAGCAGCGCCATTCAGTTTATGAACACCACCAACCTCAAACGGTTCCAGATAACTAGCAGCCGTTGGCAATACGAAAACTTTTGCGGTTAGATCGTTCTTACGTGCGCCTTTGCTTCTGACCGCTTTAACCGTGAAAGGGGTCGGGCTTTCCAGCTTGCGTTCGAATGCCACTTTCTGGGCTTTTTCTATCTTACGTGCGACTTCGGTAAGCGCCTGAGCCGTTGCAAAGGGGATTTGCTTTCGTATCTTTGCTAATTGGTTGATAAGATCATTCAGTGTAGCCATTTGTACTCTCCAGCATATCGGATAAACTGAATTAAACAGTCCTATTATCGAAATGATGAATTTGCCAAGCACAGGAGTTCATATGAAAAAATTAGCAGTCCTGTTAGTCGCCGCATTATTACTTCCGTTTGGTGCTTACGCTAAAACCAAAGTTGATGTTGCTAAAATTTACGGAAACATCAAAGTGGTCAATTCCGGTGCAGACTATAAGGTGAAGGTTGTTAACTCATTCCCCGATCTGAAAGTCAAAGTTGTCACCAGCTCCGCGAATTCTCCGGGCAAATGGCGAATGGTGACTGCATCACCTGATTACAAGATTCAGTTCGTCAACGCATTCCCGGACTTTACTATCAAATACGTAGATTCATTCCCCGGATCAACCCAATGATTCCTTACTTCAATAATTCGCAAGCCATTTTCATAACCTGCTCCCATTCTTCATTGTTGAGTCCGTGGTATCGTTTTAGTTTTACAATACCCAGTAGCATCTTGGCTTTTCTTTCTTCCCTTAGTCCTGCACTTAACATTAATCCAGGGGGACGCTTATGTGGTGGTATCTGGTGCTCAAGCATATTTACCTCTCTATTCAGCATAAAAAACTGGTTCGGTTGATATAGCGCCTTATTTTGGCGAGACCACATCAGCCCAAAACTTACACAAACCTCTATCAAGCCCCTGATCACTCAGAGGCTCACTGACACTGTGTTATAACATACTCCTGCAGCCCTGAAATATTTGAACTGGTGAGGAGTGAGTGGTTTATTTAGTCAAAATGAACATCAAAAGGTTTATTATCTCTAGCTAATTCTAATAACCTTAATGCTTCTCTTGAATATTTACGAGTAAAGCTTGCCCGGCCTGTTCTTACCTTTTGATGATATATATTATCTGTTTCCTTTATATCTTTCCCTGTAGCCTCTTTGATTTTTTGTATTAATTGATTTACGTAATTCCAATTACGATATCCAAGGGACTCAGCTAAAGACGTCATTGTAAAACAATAATTAGCATTAAATAAATCTAACGCATCGCCATCGGTAATTCCATAAACTCTTTCTAACTTACCATCATCTAAAGCTAACTCAGTCAATCTAGTATAATCAATAGAAACTGTATTCATGGGTATGTCAGAGTTAATCAACTTATAGTTTCTTGCTAATAATGCTCTCAATACCTTAGGATTAACATTATCCATTGCTGGATGAGCAGCAAAGGCTTCAAACACCCATTTAAAATTATTAGATACTATTCTTTTTATTCTTACATGCTTATTATTATCAATATTAATCATCGCTTCTCTGGCAGGATAAGAGTTTTCATCTATTTCTTTATCTCTATTTAGTATATAGATGTTAGGAATCAACTCCCCCTCTTCCGATAGGATTTCATCTATATCAGATAAAATACCTTTTATATTTTCATCCTCAATACTATAACCAATAAATATCAAAGGATGTTCAGCAAAAAAAGTTAATAATTTAGCGCTAAGGTATTTTTTCTTACTCAAAAAATCATCGTAATCATTTCTATTGATAACAATTGATGCTGGCTCATTACAAGAGCCATGTATTTTAAATATTTCTCCAGTGCTACTATTAACCAACCTTATTATTTTTTGTCCAACTATAATTTCATGGTCAGGAAAAATTCTATCAACTATATTGTCGTAATTAGTTGTTACAATGGAGTGTGGATGAATGGATTTTAATGATTTTATTTCATCAGCAAACTCATTTCCATCAATTATTTCTAGATGATTAAAAAAATCGGCTATTTTATACTTCAGGTATATATCTCCATCATAACGTTCACTGAATAATTCTTCAGGAAAATTAGACTTCCCTTCTGCCCAAGCCCAATCCCTATAAGCATCTGATAGGATAGTTCCAATGTCTATTAGTGACTCATTTTTTTGTGTGTAATACGCGAATGGACGCTTAATTTCTGGGCATTGCTCCATTAAATTTTTAAGCAAACTCTCCCAATCTGGTCCGTTCGCGTACCTTCTTGTCAGGCCTGAACCAATAAATAGAATTGGCTGACACTCAAGACTTTCTAGACATGCTTGAATATCATCCGTTACATCTAATTGATATTGTTTATAATCTCTGTTCATAGGATTTATCATTGATAACGAATACATAAGATAATCCTCTCTATAAATATTTAGCCTGTCTATTAAGATTAGCAATTTTTGTTAAGTATCACACAGAGTTACCTCTCAACCCTAACCCTACCTGTTTGAAATTGACACTCGGTATTAACGTAATCCTGCAAATATTTCAGTTTTGCCCGGTCGTTGATGATGCCTTCTCGGATATCGAGAACAGTTGATCCAGTTTCTCCAGTGAGTTCGACGGGGGTTCCATTGACCACGTCGCCGGAGGAAGTGGTTTCAGGCACAGGACAGGTGGCCTTGATGCGCAGCTTGCGACGACCAGCGGCAACATCAGCCCGAAGAGTGTTAATTTCAGTCTTGGCATGGGCGAGTTCCTGAGTGTGAGTCTTGTCCAGTTCTGCGAGTTGCTTGATGCGTTCTTGCTGCTTATTTATCGCGAGGATCTGCGCATCATACTGTCGCTTTAACCTGGCGTATTCTTCAGCCTTGTCCTGATATTCACTGTAGTAGAACCAGAGCAGGCCAGAGACAATCACCATCGCACCAAGAGTGAAGTATTGGCTGTTGAGTTTCATATCAAATCAAAACCTCATCATCTCTATGCTGTTTATCTCCGGGAAGCTGCATTGTGATATTCACAACACAGGTATTAAATCTTTGTTTTATTTTGGTGTATTGTGAAGCCCAATCCATTCCCATACCTTCGACAATAGGTCTCATTGGCACATAAGGTTCATTGTTGTATTCCACAACATAAAGTTCATCGTTATAAAAAGGGACTGTAATTGTATGCATATTTCTATAAACTCATGATTGGGTTGCGCGCACGTCAGTACGCATATGTGGAGGAGCCTCCGATTTCAGAGGCTCATAACTCAGAGTAAGTTGAATGCTTTTTCGAATATTTCATCGGCATACGGTTGCTTGCCGTTCTCGTGCTGAATGATTGATCTGGTCAGTGCAATCAGCGTGGATTTATCGAGTGTAATTTTCTCAAACTGGTCAACATTGAGTGTCTTAGCAACACTGTTAATATAGGCAGTGGTGTTGTTTTCCGAGTTTGGGGCATAGCGGTTGATGATTTTAGAGACGCTGTTGTGTCCGCCTTTATGGTAATTGCACAGCAGCTTCATCAGTGCCCGAATGCCATACTCTGGTGACTCGAAACGACAGAACCGCTTTTCAATCTTTTCATCATGAGGCAACTGACCTTGCCATTTATTGGCAGGGTTGTGATCAATATTGCCGGGGTTGTTATTACGAATGCCTCTGGTCACTGTTTATCTCCCAACCGTTTATTGATGGTGCGGATAGCAAACTCGCGTATCTTCTCAACGCCAATAAAGCCCACCAGCCCACCGACAAAAGGGGCGGCATTACTGGGTATACCGAACAGCTCTAAGCCGCTCGAAATCCCCCATGACAACGCCCCGCACAGAATGCCTTCTATCCATTTGTTTTTACGGTCTACGCCGTCATACACCAGACGCCCATAGCAAATGACGATGGCTAAAGCAGAGCCGGATATCTGCGGCCACGAGTTTTTAAGGCCGTTCAGCAGTTCGGCCCACAAATCAGGATTTTCTTTCATCTTCATATTCCACCCCATTGAGCAATGGGCGTCCGTGGGGTGAACGAGGGTTACCCCGGTGAGTTGTAGTGAGTAGGGTGCCAGCCGCAATAGAAGATACTGAAGTTCTGGAGTGATTGCGGTGGCAGATATGAAAAAGGCTGAACAGTTATTTTCAACCTTTTTAGTTAGAGTTTATTGTCTAATTCTTTTTCATTAAGAAAATTATGCAATCTATTGATAAATGATATATTTTTGAGTATTACTAAAAATATACATAATATTTGTGTAAATATTAGATATAAAACAAAAGACAGCCCTAGAAATTTAATTAGAAAATAGTGTTCTCTATAAAATCCACTGTCTTTTAATAAAATAACCATCAGGTAGAATAAGGTTATACCAACTAATACAAGAGCAGATACAATGATGATAAAAATCATCCCCTCGACTCTCTTAGCATCGTTTTTACTGGTAAAAAAATCTACCTTTTCACTCTTCATTAATCCAGCGATGGCATTAGGGTATAAATACCCTATCCAGACTCCACCTATAGCAAAAACAACTGCTGATATATTTTGAAGAACAGAGATAGCATCAGTTACATTGCTGTACCTGACATGAGATAAAGCCATATATGCTAATAATGCGCATATAGCCATCAATAGAAGCTGCGATAAGAACTTCCAAACACTCATTTTATCCTCCTATCGCTATATCGCCGTAATTCTGTTGTCCTCATCATCATTGATATCATCCGCTCGTTCAGCTACAAGCCCTGTAAGCAAATTATTTCTTTTAGTGCTAATTATGTTAGCAAGCATAGATGCCGATATATGCTTTTTATCTGCCACAGAGTATGAAGCCAAGATGGTTTCCCGTAAAACATATTCATCTAACCATTTAGTAGGGCTATGTTTTCCATTTAGCTTAAAACCAATATTATTCCAATTAGAGCCAACTGAATAACCTTCATCATAATAATCGAATAACTCATCAATTTGAGCATCCGAAGGCTTATCTTCTATCATTAATTCTATTTGTTTTTCGCCTCGTTGTTTCGGCTTTTCATTCTGATAGCCCGGCAGACAATCCGGTAATTTTGCCCACCAAGCTCTCTTATCTGATACCACTGCTCCTATCGTATCCCTTATTACTAAATGTGTGATGCTATCTTTTAGCAGCTTAACACCCTCTCTTCCGGCATTTTTCATAAACTGCTGGCATTCAAATAGGAAGTTGACTCTATTTTTTCCATCTTCACTTTCAAATGTCGCCGTCTGATAAGAAAAGGGTTTACCTAAACTATTTTTCTTTTGGATATCAGTAAGTTTTCTTCCGGTATAATCCATTCTGAAATTAACATAATCTCTTACGTACCTTACAAATAAATAAGTATCCGTACTTGAGTGAGGAAATTTTATTGATGCAAATTTATTCAATTTCGGGATAAACCAGTAATAACATGGTTTCCCCCAAATGTATTTTTTTCCATTCCTCCTCTCAGAAGAAAGCATAATTACATTATCAGCTGATTCTGTAACGCTAGCATCGGACTCTACTCCTTGTATATTCCCATTGCCATCTTCTTCTGATTTCCAGAATACAAAGAAATAATCTCCTGTCTGGGGGCATTTATAAACACTACGACAATATACTTTCTTGCGTAAACGGTTATCATCGGTTACCGGAAGGGTATTCTCAAAAATATTACTATTTACCCATGTAACTAAATTATTAAACATATCCTCAGCAGAAGGTCCTTGAAGTTCCTCTGAGTTATTGCATGGATAAAAGCCCAGCTTTTTCACCTCAAAAAATGTTACATGACCTGTTTCTTCTGACATTTAGAATTAACTCCATCGGTAAATTATGTAGCTTTATTCTATACAATGCCTTTTAGGTTTCTAAGTGTTCTTTTATACAGTCATAATTTCAAGGTTGCGCAGATACTCAACAAAAAAGCTACGCCATGCGCAGCCTTGGGATCAATTGTTAGGTATTCCCTAACCTATTGAGTTAGTTATGATATCAGATAGTTTTATCTGGATAATATTTCGGAAAAAGATAAGCATTGCTCTGTAGATAATTTAAATGTCACTATTTTATTTCCCATATGTGACACCTGTATTTCCTTACCTTCACTACCGTCAGATATGATATTCAGTTCATAAATCGATGGCTTACAAAGTGTAATTCCATCTTCTTTTAAAATCGTCTTATTCACGAGGTTACTCATGGGAATACTCTCCGAGTTAAATAATCTGTTAGATACGATCCCCTTATGGAAAAGACTCAAATCCGTACCCGATGAAGTAGAGCAGCTAAAACAACGTGTTGCTGAACTTGAAATCTACATACAGGCGAAACCTGGTGATAAATGTCCTAAATGTGGAATGATGAGCTATGGCCTTGATAGAACGGAACTCGATCCTACCTTCCACGATTTAGGCGTCCAAAGGGATGTGTATTCGTGTTCAAAATGTGGTTATGAAACATTCAAGCAACGCTAAATTAGAAATCTCCCTTATTTAGGGGGATTTTAGTCATCACACAAAGGCCACGCCGGAGCGCAGCCTTGAATGAGTTGTCAACGCTGAGTTGACTACGGGTAGATAGCAAAAAGCCCCACGAGTGCGAGGCTTGGAATAATTAACTAAAACATGAGCTACATTCTAAACTAATTAGTTTTAAAAAAATCATGGTCTTAGGTTTATTGATCGTTGAATAGATAAATATCCTAATGGTTGATTTCCTTCATATATTCTAATTAGTCCCTTGTAACTTACAGTAACGTTTATTCTTAAAACTTTAGAAGTCCAATAATAAAGATTAACCATACTGAAATCTACATCAAGATTCTCTGTATAATACGGTCTAAAAAGATTAGCTCTCACTATTTTAGGGGAACTAATAAATTGCTCGGCATCATTATTAGACATCGCCTTATAACTAATCATCATTGCAGATAGTGTAGAATTATACGCTGAATAATCAGCCAGATGCCAATTAATAGTATCACCTATTTTAATATTGTTAATCTCTGCAGGACCTCCACCATCATCTTTAAAAGACTTTCCTCTTAAATCCAACATATGAATATATTCACTACTAATTATTTTTTCTTCTGCATCATCAATTGAATCAGTAAGCTTAGGTGAATATTGGAGTGCTTTCAAATCCAAGGCAATTGACAGGTTAATATCACTCATTACCGTACCCTCATTAGTTAATGGTATTATTATCTTTTATACAAAAACCAAAATAACAATGGGACCATATTTAATTAGTAAGCTGCTTACAACACCACCATACCAAAGAAAAATAAAATAAAAACATTAAAAATTAGTGCTTATGAAATCAAATTTACCACAATAAAATATATCTGAATTATATTCATATAGTATTTATTAACAATCATATTGAGACTAATAATTTAATATTACTCTTCTGTAATGATATCAATCAGAATCACGCCACTTACAAACAATTATACATTTCTAGTCTTGATGTTGATGGCATAAAAAACCCCGCGAGTGCGAGGCTTTTTTAATTCGATAAGCTGTGTGACATTGCTATCACTCTTATCACAATAGCACCATTTTTACGTACGTAAAGTCATTTTAAAAATTACTGCATAATTGGCGCGAGTTAATATCAGCTGGCTCTATCTGGACGTATTTGTCCATTTCCAATGTGACATCCAGCATCATTAACATGCCTTCAATAACACCTTCGGCTTTCTGTAGTTTCTTCCCTATGTGCCCATCAGAACAGTGATGATCATACGCCAATTGCATAAAGGTCTTACCGAATACGTAATAATCAAACAGTAAATCATGCGCCTCGCTATTTTGCTGGTTCAGCTTTGCCATACAGTTTGAAATAATTATTCCGTCATCCTCACAGCATTGAGGGCGGGATTTGATTCTGTTCGGGATTAGTCCTTTGAAGCCTGCCGCAATAGATGACCAATATACCCCATCGCTATTATCAGCCGCCCACGCCCCCCAGCGTTCCATGACTAATTGAATATCACGCATTATGCTACCTCCCGCTGTTTCTTTATAAATTCTCTTTCTCTGGCTTGACAGCCTTGCTGTAATAGGTCGTTAAAATCACCCAGATCGGGGTATCTGACGCTCACCTTTTCAATATCGTTATTGGCCAGTAAATTTTTATTGGCACATATATATGCAGCCGCTTCCCCGGTGGCGCTCCAGTCGTTATCTGCGAAGATGATTAAATGCTTAACCCCCTTGGGAACCAGAAAGCGCTCCATGAACCCCGCATGCACCACTGACCAGGTATTCACCCCGTAAATCTGTTTGCAGGACAGTGCGGTCTCGATGCCCTCGGCAATCCCCAGTGTCGAATCGACAGGAAAAAGGCGAATGGCCAGTGACTGAGCATGGAGGCGGTAACTGTCCTCCTGTGTCGCATCCAGTTTCTTCTGCGGGGTGATATCCGCCTTCCTGTCCCCGTCAAGGTAGGTACGGTGCAGATAGCACAGCGTCCCTTTCGCATCCGTGACCAATGACCAGAGGGCTTGCAGTTTTCCCTGATAAACAGGCTGGTCAGGGCAATATTTCACGTTGTCGGCAGGCAAAACATGAATGCCCCGGCTGCGCAGATAGGCCTCCCCCTGCGTGCCTTTCAGATGAGATAAATTAGGGTAACAGGCAGTGACTTTGTTTCTGAATTTGGTGATATTGGTCTCTTTTTTCACTACGCTGCGCTTGTCTGACTGGATACCCAGCAACAGATCAATCGCGTCCGCTAATGTCTTGTAGTCTTTCCCCTGCGTCAGGGTGAGTAACTTCCAGCCATCCCCCGCATTGCAGGTACAGATGAATGTTCCGCGCCCGTCACGGTCATCAATGCGGAATTTGCCTTTCTGCCCGCATATCGGGCACTTCCCTTTAAAGTGATTTTTCCCTGTCACAGGCGGCAATTTGTAGTAAGCAAAGATTTCAGGCCAGCGGCCTATCACGGCATCCGCCGTTTTTATTCTGTTCACAGTGCTTCTCCCTGATATAACGGTGTATCTAACTGCTTACGAATTTCACGCACCTTGCCTCGGGCAACTTCAAGGCGCATTTCCTGTTGTTTGTTGCTGGACGGCTGCACCTGTTCGGTTTTCTTACGGGATTTCGCCCAGGCAATTTGTTTGTGCTTGATGAAATTGTTCACTTCGGGTGTCAGTTCCTGTGGGGTGTCATGCAGCCCACGCGGATAGACGCCGAACTTGTCTTTAAACGTATTTCCTACCCAGCCATCACTGAGGATCTTCCCTTGTGACGCCCGCTGGTTCTGGTAGTACTTCAACTGCGAGTAGAAACTTTGCTTTTCAGCCTGGGTATAGATGCGCTCTTTCTTGCTGAGTTTCTGAATGGTGCGGCTGGTGTCTACTTCAATATCCTCACCCGCCAGCGGCTTAAAGTCACACTTCGGGCAGATGTAAACACCGGCAGGTTTCATGTAATGGCAAGACGGGCACTCTTTCGGTAATTTTTCCCGCTTTTCCCGTTCCCGGTCACTGTCACGGGTTTTCATGCCGTCGTTTTTACTGGGCAGTTCGTCATATTCGATATCGTCGGGATAACCGAGGCGGTGGACAGAACCGGAGTGATCAAGAATGATGGCTGCTTTCTTCTGAACCCTGGGTACATTGATAACAATGTCTGCTGGTAAGTCATTGTCAGAAACAATAATAGTGTCACCATTCTCTTGGTGAAGGTTCATGATGATGTCGCGTACATGCTCGATATCATCTTTACAGGCCGTTTTGAATAAGACTCTAAACATGTTTCCAGACCTCACCTTGTTTAATCCATGTAATAGTTGATGCGACAACACCAAACTCAGCGGCTAAGTCACGGCAAAGTCCCTTATAGGGAGTTTTTAATCTTTCTCTTATTTCAATGACGTCTTTAGCAGTTAACTTGGCTGTTCCTACCTGCTCACCATGAGGTATATTTCTGAATAACTTCTCTCCTGAGTGACGCCTGTTTTCTAAATTAGTGACCCACTCAAGATTTTCGACACGATTGTCCGACTTCATTCCATTGATATGATTAACCTGAGGTTTATTGTCGGGGTTCGGTATCCAAGCCAATGCAACCAAGCGATGTACCTGATACGAACGATCCCTAATGCAAACATGCTGATATTTACCGTAACGGGTGTTTTCTGATTTCGCATCCTTGCCTCTGTTGGTTGATTGTCGGTATATCCGCTCCTTCCGAACTGAATAGGACTGATTCTTTTTGTTCCAAAGGCGATAACTGCCAGCTTTAACCACCGAGCCGCATCTGGATACATACACAACGGCCTCAGTGGTTTCGGGCATATCATCAGAACGCCATGAGAAGGCTTTTTTAAATTTCATGATCAACCTCCTTGATTTCCCTGTCTGCAAGTAAGCCGCTTCTTTTGGAAAGGTATTCGGTATATAATTTTGAAAAGTTATCGACTGGACGTAGTGATCTGCCGATTGATTGCAACCAACGGATCTCTGACTTGGTAGGCCGGGCATAGATAATGCAGCGGACATCACTGTCAAAACCCGCCACGAGTACGCCCACATTGACGATAATTTTCGTTGCACCCTGCTCAAACCGATGGATAATCAAATCCCGTTCATCATGAGGGGTGCTGGCTGTCATCACCTCAGCATTGACCCCGGCACGGTTGAATTCGATAGTGATAAAGTTGGCGTGACTGACATTGACACAAAAGCAAATCGTGGGCTGGTTTTCGCCCAATTTCAGCCAGCTACTTACGATGTCACCGACCAAATCAGCCCCGCACATGATTTCGGCTATTTCATCTTCCTTGTAATCGCTGCCGTAGTCGTCATTGCGGGCAGACTTCACCTTGCTTAAATCGGGCTTGGTCGGGGCGTAAAACTCATACGCACTCAGATCCCCGCATTGAATCAGTTCTTTCATCGTGGTGGGTTTAATCAGCTTCTGATAGTAGTGACCGAGGAAGGGCGAGAACGGTGTACCTGACAATCCCACCACCTTACAATCCGTTTCTGAGGTCAGCCGCGTGATTTCTTCCAGTATCTTTTTGCGTTTCAGGTGCGCTTCATCAATTACCAGCAGATTAATGTCTTCGGGAAAATCACGGCGGATTAGTGTGTCAGCCGACGCAATCTGAATCAGCTTTGATGAGTCTTGATTGGGGTGATCACGCCAGATATACGCGATTTCATCCTCCGGCAAGCCGTACTCGATAAAGCGCTGGGCAGTCTGATTTATCAAGACAAGGTATGGGCAGATCATCATGACCTTCATCCCTTTTGAGACAAAACCACTTGTGATAAAGGCAGATAACCCGGTTTTGCCTGCGCCTGTCGGGGCGTACACCATGAAAGAATTAAAGCCCTTCCAGTTCTGACGCAGCAGATTTAAAGCACGTTCCTGTGCAAAGTTCGGCGTAATATTCAGCATGGCTTCACTCCCTGTTTATTTTTCTGCGTGACCGTGCGATACTTTATGTCGGTAACCGCATCTGTATTACCGACTGCAAGAACCGAATTAGCTATCCCTTTCAAAGTTTCGCTGTTCGGTTTCTTGCTTCCTCTTACATTCCCATTCTGACTTAACATTGATACCCCCATTTGAATGATGTCCACTGCCAGAGGAAAAGCTCTTTTCTGTCTAGTGCCTGTTTGCTAGTCCCTGAACTGGGTGGCACGGATCACATCGACGCCGTTCACGCTATAGCGCAAAGGTTGCTTACCATTCTTGAGCAGCACAAAACCGGACATTCCCGCAGGTAACTCACTTAATTTCAGCAGCGAACGTTTACGCGGTGATCGGTTGTCAGCCTCGATGGCGCATTTCTCACCAGTTCGTGTGGTCACCATGTAATCCACTCGCCCATTACGGCCATCACTCAACCCGGTTACGGTGAAATTCTTTTGCAGGAACCAGCCTTGCTCACGGATTTTTGCAGTGAGTACCGCTTCAAATTTCTGCATGTCGGCGACAGTGAGAAATTGCTCTTCCAGCAAGGTGATTAATTTTTCTTTCAGCTCTGTGCTCATGTTGATTTCCTCAATTGTTATTTTTGTATCACTTGGGTAGTACGGCGATTTTTGATATCCCATTAAGTGCACTTATCTAACTTAGGTATTCCCTACTGAGATCTATTTAAGTCATGTGTTCTTACTTGGCTGTGCTTTACCTTTCTGAACTCTCCAGCTCCCCCTTACCCCCTCGGTTCTCTTCCCTATTGGTGTACTAGTAAAGTGATACATGAATAGACCTCCTAACAACTCCAGTTTTAACGCTTAATCAATTACCCGATACGGCTATCGGCTGTTCTGTGTAACCCTTCATCGATCTGTAATTTTTCTTGAAGAACAACCGGAGCCATGTGTTAGCAGCTCTGGCGCCGGTGTTATCCCGTCGATGCGGCACAGGATCTTCATCCCGCCGAAGTTTGTAGACGTAGGCGTATTTATCCCTCGCGTATTCCCTTGTGGTTGAGTTCATCGCGGCAAGCATCTTTTGAATCCATTCCGCATCGCTCGGGTGATAAACATCGGGCATTGCTACGCTGGTAAAATCAGGAAACATGCTCTTCCCTAGGTGGGGGGAAAATATCATCAAGTGTGAATTCAGCACCTAACGCGCTAAAAGCTGAAACTATCGTTCTACACACAGTGATATTTGGGGTACGCCGCCCATTCTCGTAATGCCCTATTGCACCAGGAGTACAACCTGCGCATTCAGCTAATCTTTTCCGGGTAATCCCTAAATCAGATCTGAGTTTTTTTATCTTGTTCATCGTGTTCCTCCTTTTTAAATAATACATATTGTACCCAATAAGGCAATAGTAAGATACAATATGTTTATTGATAAAACGGATACGGTTTGTATAATTCAAATATGAACATGAACTGGTTTGACATGGCTAAAGACCAAATGAAGGTCTTAGGCATTACATACGATAAATTAGCTGAACATCTCGGAGTAACACGGGGTGCAGTAGGTCATTGGTTGAATGGAAGGCGGGAACCGTCTCTAAAGGAAATCGCGGCAATACTAGATTTTATAGGAATTAAACACGTTGTTTTGAATTCAGATGGTACAGTTTCTGGTATCACAGATTTATCTCTAAATTCTGTGAATGTCGAATCTGGATCAAAGCTGACAAAACAGCAAGCAGAATTGCTGGAGCTATTTGATAGCCTGCCTTCCGAAGAAGCAGAGCGATTTTTGCGTGAAATGAAAGCAAGATCAACTCATTTTAATGCAATTTTTGCCGAAATGATGGCGAAACGAGGCATTAAAGCAAGTTAACAAAATATATACATCTAGCAAACAATAACAATACTAAATGTTAACTACGTCATAAAATTTAATATAGGCCGCGAGGTGCGGCCTCCTGTCTAATTTTTCGCCTCTATCACAATTTGGATAATTCCCGAGCAAGCATCAGAAAGAGTGATGTAGTATCTTTTAACAGATTATTTGATACAGGAACCAAAATGGAACGTAAAGAAAAAATAGCTTTCATCTTCCCAGCAGCTAAAGATGCGAATGGTAATGAAGGCCCTATTCTTAACTTTCAGTGTGAAAAATTACCTGTTGATACAAGGGTGACTGTTGCTGCTGCCTTTGTTGGACTTAAACAGTCAAAAGAGTATCTGATTTCATTAGATATCGTTGATAAAGATGGAGCAACAATCTTAAAAGAATCCCCTGATAAATTGCCAGTGGAGGTGCCTGTAACAGCAAATGATGATGATGCAGACCCCGCAGATGTTCCGGGATTTCTTCGTGCTGACCTTTTAGTCAGAATGGTGAGTGTCGGTGTTCATACCATTAAAATTTCTATCACTAGTGCTAGCGAGCTAAGTAAGATACTTCATGAAACGGAAGCTCGCTTTAGAGTTATCCTCAAAGGAGAGAATAAATGAATCCCGAACGCTCTAATGTTTATTCTTTTTCTAGCGGAGTAAATTTGATGTCTAATGCCTCACCAACCGATAGACATAATCCAGAAAATCATTCATCATTAAAGAGTGGTAATGATGGAGGTGGAGGAGGTGGAAATATGGAATCACGAGTAGCAAAACTTGAGTCAGATGTTGAACATATCAAAACTACCATGAACGATATGAAGTCTGATTTAAAAGCAGTTACAAGCTATGTTGGTACAATAAAGACCGACGTTGCTTTGATACTACAGAAGATGGGTGACATATCTTCATCTATAGAGAAGAAATCGAACTCAGACCAAGTGGCAGAGATTGATAGCAAAGTTTCCAAAAGGCCAACCGAAGAACAAGTGGAATTGAAAGTTTCAAAAGTAGAAACAAAAATCAGCGGCCTTAAGATATGGTTTTTGACCATACTGCTATTTTCAATAGCAATGCCAGTCATTATGTTTTTGCTAAACCTCTACATGAGGAAGCCGTAAAGCCCTCCCCCAGCCCTCCCCCAGCCCTCCCCGCGAGGGCTTTTTTGTACCTTTTTCCCCGGTGATTTAGTGATATATATCACAATATTTAACTAATTATAAAATTTATTCTCTTTTAAATCAAAGGTAAGCGTTTTGGAGTTAATTGATGGGTACATTTTGTATTGATTGTCATTGGTACGTAATGTATCTTGTATGCATAATGAAAATTACACGGAAGAGGGAGTGATACATAGCAAACAATGCTTACTAAGAATCTATTAATAATTACAACTTAAAGTTAAGAGAATTATGAGTTATCAGGGTCAGATTATTAATAATGGAGTACGTTATGTTTAGTAATACTACAATCAATGAAGTCTGCGCCGACTTACACACAATGCTGGAAGCGGTAATGATTTTAGAAAGTATGAAAAGCAGTAGAGCAAATGATATAGCTAAGCAAATTATTGAGTTACTAAGCGCCAAAGCTAAAGAAGCATCATCAAATAAATAATCACAATTGATAGGACAAATAGTTAATTGTAACCAAAATAAACAATATTAATTCTGAAAGGAAATAAAAATGAATAAGCAACAATTCAAAAAGGGTTTTAGTGAATTTCGTAAAACAGCACGTGCAGCAGTTAGAAGTGACAATAAATCTGCATTCTTTGATTTATGCTCTAGCTTTTTTAATCAGTTTAAACCCAGTGATAGACCAGTTTCTATTTCTATCTGGTTATATAAAAGAGGTTAACTAACTCCAGCTCATTATAAATAAATAATATTAATTCTGAGGGTAAAAATATGAACACATTAACAAATACTCAAAACAAATTAGTTTCTGCTTGTAATAAATATGGTTTTGATTTAGTGGAAGTAAAAGATACTGAGTATGATATTTTCAAGGGTAATAAATTTATTGCCACTGCTTTCTATGATAAACACACTAATAGAGTGTGGGATAGTTATGATTGTGTTCATCATTTAAATGATTTTATAAGTAAGATTATTTCTTAATACAACTAACTCCAGCTCATTTCCGAGTGAGCTGTGGTGAGTTAATAAATTAATTTGACTGTATAGTGAAGAAATATATCAACGAATCCAGCAAGAACAGAATAAGGTTGAATAACATGAAAATAAAATTACCGACTAGTGATAAATGTCGCTTAAAGAATGCAATAAATATTAATGCAGAAATGAATGTTTTATTAATATCATCATTGAAAGAATTAGAAGAAGAATTTGAATCTAAACAAGAAGTTGAACCTGATTATTACTATATGTTACGTGCAGTAAAACGATTATCAGTCTGTCAGTTTGAGGATCTTACTAAATTAAACGAAATCTTCGAATAAAAATCTCGGGGTGGAATATGATAGATAAATTACAAACAGCCGTCGAAATTGCAGAGGAAGTTGAAGTTCAATTAGTTCCATTAATGTGTGGAATTGATAGCGGAAACACGGTAGACGCATATTTAATGTGCAGAGGTATTTATCGTCAATGCAAGGTATTAGCTGAAAAATTAAGGGAAGCTGCTGAGGAATATAATCATGAAAAACAAACATCTTGAATTAGAAAAAGTTCAGGAACTGGCAGAGAAATTGCAAGCACTTCTAGTTCTCTGGATGTACGGTCGATTAAGTGAGAATGATGCTTGTATTTTAAGTATCGCAACTGAAATTAACCATAATGTATTACTAGAAATAGGACGAATTCGCGGAGAGTAATATATATATAAATAGCATCATCATTTTTTTAGTTTCAATAATAAAAATAATTATATTAATTACAGCGCCATCGCTGGGGAATTGCTCACGCTAAATTCAGACTGATTACAAATAAGGAGTTAGGAATGAAAAATAAAACCTATTTAGATTTTTCTGATGCAGCCATCCAGGAAGAGAAAAAAGAAAGGTACGACCTTGCAGCCAGATATTGGGGAAGAGCCAAATATTTAGCCACTGATCTTAAGCATCGAATATGGGCTCAATATCACCAAGAGAATAACGAAAAAAGACATTCATTGCATCATAGCCATAGTCAAGCATTAAGAACCCCAAAAGACAACCAGCGAATAGCCTCAGAATTGAAAAGGTATATGAATAAACAGGCGGCAAATGATGACAGCATATGAATCAGCAATACAAAGCGCCAAAGAACTTCAAAGCAAAGGTTTATTTCGCCGTGCTGCCAATAAATGGGGTGAAGCACTTTCATTAACTCAAGAGTACAAGCAAGAACAGGAATGCACCAAGAATAATCTGCGCTGCATCCGAAAAGCGAAAATCAAAATTCAAGAGGGGTGGTAATGGCAAAAAGAAAAAGAAGTAGAACGCAACAAGGTTATATGGGAATGACTCTGGCGCAAGGTATGCGATTAGAAATAGATAAAAAGCAAGATTATTTAAATTCGAAAAAATACCTCTCTAATTTCTCGGCAGAAGATGAAGAAATGAGAATGCCACTTAATAGAGCTATGCGCCGTTTAGCAAACAGAATGAAGATTGAACTTAAGGAAGCAAAATAATGACCAAGAAAAATGAATTAGTTCCAGTGTCAGCCAAAGAATTACAGATTGTTGAATATCGCGGCCAGCGTGTAGTGACTACTGAGCAGTTAGCTGCGGGGTATGGAACTGACAAGGATAACATCCAAAAAAACTATAAACGTAATGAAATCCGCTTTCAGGAAGGAAAACATTACTTCCTCCTTGATGGTGATGAACTCAGAGAATTTAGGTTAATAACCAACCAACCGACAATAAGTCCGGTGGTTAATAAACACACAACAAAGCTTTACCTCTGGACAGAACGCGGTGCAGCCAACCACTCCAAGATGCTGGAAACCGATCAGGCATGGAACTATTTCGATGATTTAACCGAGTTCTACTTCACACGCCGCGACAGCATCACAACAGAAGCTGAGTTGTTAAGCAATCCCGCGAAGTTGCGTTCAATGCTGTCTGTGTATGCCGAGAACGTCGAGCGCCTTGAAGGGGAAAACAAAACCCTGAGTGCAACGGTAGGCAGTCTGGAAAAGCACTTTACCAAAGGTATGACCCTGCCTGCTTTCTGCAAAGGTCTGAACGGGGTGAATACCACCAAAATCATGTGGTGGGCGATGGAGCGGAACTGGCTCTACAACGAACAGAAAGACCCGGAGAAAAAACCGCGCTGGCGTGTCGCTTCCTATGCCCGTGATCGTTATCTCACCGAAGACGAAAACGAGATAAAGCCGCATGGACAGGATCCCTTTATCACCCGCACCGCCGTGTTATTGGAAAAAGGCTGTCATCGCCTCTATGCCCTGTACATGAAAGGTGAGCTTCCCATGAAGAAGAGCTGGAACGGTGAATACCAACATGACAAAGCAGTTTATACCCCGGAGGTCAAATAATGAAAAAACCTCATAACACTGAAACAGGATTTGATTACGGCAAGTATGGCGTCATTGTCATCACTGAGGCGGCCAACACTGAAATCGTAGGTTATGTAGAGGCGCTGAAATCATTGGACGCGGGTCAGTATGACCGCGATTTATTGCTGGGCTTTGAGTTAGTGGCGGCTATTTCTCATGGTTGGAAAGCGGGCTTTTATGCGCCAACCAAGGAACAGTGGTTGATGTTGTGGCGGTGGGTTGTGTCAGCCTCATTTGTGCAAGAGCAAATAGACAGAAACGGCACTCGCGAGGTTGATAACGGCAAGGGCGGTACTGATACCGCGGCTATTTACGTTAATGGTGCATCTGCAATCACGGTATACCCACTAGCAGAGCGCCTAATGTTGGCAACCCATGTTGAGGGGATCGCGTTTGAGCAATGCGGTAGCGAAGAAGGCGCAGATATGGCGGTAAGAATGTATATGGATTTTATCAATATGCAACCAGAGAACGGTAACCGGCTATCTGAGAAAGGGCGTGAGGGGCTTTCTATCCTGCACGATGACTTAATTAAATCGGTCGAGTCTGGTGAGTTTGACTCTATGCCGATCGTTCATTGACAAGAGGCTCAGATGATAACAAAAAACTTTCGCCTCAATGCCCTGGCGAACAGCTATTCAGCCGCTATCTATCACGATGTAAAGACCCGTAACGGCGGCGCTCACTTCACGATGCAAGTCGGCAAAACAGAAATCAATATCGCTATTGTCGAAGGTGCAAAAGGCATTCGTGAACTGGTGGACAGTTACGCACTGGAAGCATTACAGCAGAGTTATCCAGCATGGGAAGTTATCGCCATTGCCCTGATGGAGAAATGTGTCGTCAATGGCTGCCTGACGGACTATGGGCGTGAGATATGGCAGAGCATGATCAATGACATGGGTGACACACTGGCAGCCAAGGGGGCGTTTCAATGAAAATCGACTATCAGGATAAAGGCAGCACGGCACAAATTATCATTGCCAGTTTCATCACTGAACGCCGACTGCATAACCGTTGTGTTGATGCTGTCCTGTTAACTACGCCTGTTCATGTGTCTTCTGCCGGCTTCTTCTTCAGAAGAACCTTTCTCACAGGCAGGGTGAATCACGTGATGCGTGCTTACAAAATCATTTGCATGGAGGCAGACCGTGACTGAGGGACATCACCAGAGGGTGGACATTAACGACGAGCTGGTCAGAACGGTAGTCCACATTGACGACGGCAGGGATTACACCAAGCAGCATATCCACCGCATGAGACAAAACTTTTACATTCACGAGGGCGTCTGCCCTCATCTGCCACCCGCACCCAAAGTGGCAGACGTGAAGATAACACCAATAAAGAATAACAAAAGCGTAAAGCGAGGTAAAAAGTAATGAAAGGCAAACTATTACCCGTGGTTGTCGGCGTTGAAATTCCACTGGATGAACTCGGGCGCTACAACCTGAACACATTGCACAAGGCCAGTGGCGAAGGTAAGAGCAAAACGCCTAACAAATGGTTGGAAACCAAGCAAGCCAAAGAACTTATTAGGCAACTCGAAGCTAAGTTATTGAAAACGTTCCAGACCCCGAATTCGGGGTCTGCTCAGAAAGTAATCAATGTTATCAATGGGGGAATGTCACCCGGCACATTCGCACATGAATTAATTGCAGTTTCTTATGCGGGATGGATTCGACCGGATTTTCAGCTTGATGTGAACCAGGCATTTATCGATTTCAAATCGGGAAATTCATGTATCGGGATTAATGCTCTACCGTCTCTCGATCACATGGTTGGAAGATTTGATGAACTACGCCACCAGCTAGCAAAGGATGAGAAGAACGAAGCTGAGTTGCTTTCTGTGTGCAGCCAGATCATGAACGCCCGCAAAAAGACCAAAGGAAAACGCCAGAAAATGATTAGCGCACTGAAAGAAGCAGGCCAAATGGCTATCTTTGATGATGAAAATAGCGGAGAACAACAATGATCAGCATCGATAACGCACAGAATGAAATTGGGTTGACCGGTCACATTGATGATGGGCGTGAGTGGACAGAGTGGTTATTGAAGAAGGCAGATGAAAGCAAGAAAACTCAAGTAATTCCTTGGGTAAGTGTTCAAAACGGAATGCCCGTTGATGATGACGGCTTTAGCCCCCTATGCCTTGTTTATTACACCTACACCGGAGGATATGGTCAACCCATAACTGGCATAGGCTATGACTGGTGGGATTCTGACAAAGATGAATGGATGGAACATGATAATTCTGAAATAACCCACTGGTGCTATATGGATGATATCCCTGCTCCAGTAACAGGAGGAAAGCAGTCATGATCAATAACTCATTCCACCTGACACAAATCATCGCCTCGGTCTGGGGCGATCCTGCTGATATCACCCATGCAGTCTGGCAGGCTGGATACCGTAAGCCAGAACGGAAGGAAGAAGAAATTGCTGCACTGGTTATCGACGTAATGAATGGAGTGCCTGATCAGATACCCTACAACGAAAGACCAAAGAATTTGGAGGATATTCTCACTACAGAGCTGAACAGCATTATTTTTGATGCGACATGGGAAGGAAAAGCAACACCGGCGAAAGTGGCCAAGGTGATTTTGGGGAAAGGGTATCGGAAAGGGGAAGGGAAATGAACACACAATATAGAGACGATGATTTACTAACCCCCGAACAGGTGTGTAAATTGTTAGGTGGCATTACACAAAAAACACTAGCCTATTGGAATAACAACCATAGGCATAAAAAAACATTGGCGCCTATAAGATTTACGTCCAAACTTGTTCGCTACGAATATAAAAACGTTATGGCATTTAAGGAAAAATGCCGTAGCGTGTATTAACTCTTTCGCCGTAGTAGCGCTACTTGGGTCATTATGCTATTTTCATGCGCTTCGAACGCCTGACGTTTTAACGCGATTTCTTCTTGTAATATCTCGTCGGAGAAATCGTAATGCTCACCCATAGGATCAGGACGATTATCAGAATGGTGCATGCATAATTGGCTAATTTCTCGGGTATCCGAACGAGAATATCCCCGTGCGCGCATTTGGGCAATGATGTTACTTTTTAGGAATTTTCTACACATTGTATTAAATGCGCTCGATTTCCCTTTGATAGTTCCTTCATGGACAACCCCTTTCAGAGCATTTTCAGGACTATAGGTTTTAATTATTTTATCCAGAGAACGTTTAGAAAAAGGATTTTGTATGTTCTTGGGCTGTAAAAACACATAGTCCCGATTACATCCATCTACAGAATCACTCCACGATTTTTGTTCATCAAGGATGATCTTCAACATCGGCGTGATTGGTAACCTAAACTCTTTCTGCGTTTTCATTGCCCCACGCATACCCATTAGCCCCGCAGGATAAACAATTTCCCCCGCAGCAGCATTCACATACTCCCAACGCAAATTTGATACGTTGATTGGTCTAACACCAGTTAATATCATGTAGCGCATTGCATTTTTTTGATGAACGGACGTGCACGCTGCGACATTAATCCATAATTGAGCAATAGACTCTATATCTGTAAAGCGACGGGTAGGGGTAGGTCGCTGCACGCGAGACGAAATGTAATCATCGGGAATACTGGCAGCTATGTTTTTCCCTCCACAATGCAGTGGGGCGGCAAATTTCCAAAATCTGCGCAGCTCCCCAAATAGTTCGAATGCCTGATTGTTGGATTTTGTTTCAATCCACGCATCCAGAGCGTCAATCAAACGTTGATATGTAACATCGCTATATATCTCTCGAGGTTCGAACGATTCACGTAACTGTTTTATCCTGCAACTGTACGTATAAAAACTATGTTCACCGAGTTTTTTACGTTCGACCTTTGCTCGTAAATCATTCTCGTATGAATCCAAAATTTGATGTACTGACTCAGCGGTTAGGCCTTCTTTAGCCAGATCTTGAGCTTTCTCACGGGCTATAGGTAAGGTCAATTCAGGCCATTCGCCTAATTTCCGGCCTTTTAACCCCATGCTTTTAGGGTACTCGGCATAAATAGTAACCTTCCCCGCTTTGCTGAAATCTATTCTTAGGTAATTTTCCTTTTCATACTTAGATCGACGGGGCTTACCTAAATGTTTTAATATGGTCTTAGCAGCCGTAACACAGATTTTCATGTGTGAGCCAGTATATGGGGGCTTACACGACTCCCAGCTAGCTAAGGCGCTTAAATATACATCATTTTGTGGGGTGATTGTCGTTTGTGTTACTATGCTTTTCATTAAAAACTCCGTAATATCATGATATTGATATATTAGCTCACACATCACTATATTTTAGACACCTAAAACAGTCATGTGTTGCGGTTTTGTGTTACGGAACATCGATTTTAAATGTAAAACATACTGTATAAAAGCACAAGAACCGTGTAAATGTAACGAATACGGAATTCACTTAACCACTTGTTTTAAAAAATCTATATACATAAAATACTGAAATGGCACTACTAATTACCAAACGCTGTATCAATTGTGATATGTGTGAACCTGAATGCCCGAATCAGGCTATCACGATGGGAGCTAAGATTTATGAGATTAATCCAGAACGCTGTACCGAATGCGTGGGACATTACGAAAAACCAACCTGCCAGTCTGTTTGTCCGATAACAAATACCATTATTCTCGATCCAAATCATAAAGAAACAGAAGAACAACTATGGGACAAATTTGTACTCTTGCACTATGCAGATAAAATCTGATAACAATTTTTGGCGATAACAAAGAAACCAATAAAATAGGTCATTATTTTCACTGAATAGTATAGTAATGCTGAATAATCCTAATGACCTTATAGTTTCTTAAGTGTCATCAATAGTGACTACTTCACATCCTATCGGACAAGGCTTTTCTCTTTATATCCCCCGCCCACGCTGGACGAGGGTTTACGGTATTTTTCACTAGTTTTCTAATATCACTGTCGCACAAGCATAGCGCCGTTCATCCGCCAGTGTGACATGCATGGACTTTACATTCAGTTGGTCAGCCAGAGCTTCTGCTTCACCATGAAGTTTTAATGTCGGTTTTCCTAAAATATCATTAACCACTTCAAACTGATTAAAAGCCAAGCCATTACGGATACCTGTTCCAAGCGCTTTAGCTGCAGCTTCTTTGACAGCAAAGCGTCTTGCCAGAAAACGAACCGGCTGATTATGTTGCTGATATTGTTGCCACTCGTTATCACTCAGGACACGTTTTGCCAGACGTTCGCCAGAACGCCCAACAATTTCCTCAATACGGAAAATTTCAACAATATCTGTGCCTAATCCGACGATAGCCATTAACGGCGAGCTTCACGCAACAATGTTTTCATATCAGCAACAGCAGCAGACAAGCCACTGAATACAGCACGACCAATGATGGCATGACCAATATTCAGTTCATGGATCTCCGGTAATGCCGCGATGCGTTGTGCATTGTGGTACGTTAATCCATGGCCTGCATTAACTTTAATACCTTTACTTGCCGCATAAGTCGCTGCTTCTTTAATACGCTGGAACTCTTTCTCCTGTTGCACATCATTTTCTGCATCTGCGTATGCACCTGTGTGGATCTCAATAAATGGTGCCCCAACTTCTACAGCAGCATCAATTTGTTGGTGATCCGCATCAATGAACAGGGAAACAAGTATCCCTTCTTCTGATAAGCGCTTAACAGCAGCAGCAATATGTGCTTTTTGCCCGAATACGTCCAGCCCACCTTCTGTTGTGACTTCCTCGCGCTTTTCAGGGACTAAACAACAAAAAGCAGGTTTGATTTGGCAGGCTATTTCTACCATCTCATCTGTAACCGCCATTTCGAGATTCATGCGTGTTTGAATGGTTTTTGCTAATAACTGAACATCTCGGTCCGTAATATGGCGGCGATCTTCACGTAAGTGAACTGTTATCCCATCTGCGCCTGCTTGTTCAGCAACAAATGCAGCTTGCACAGGATCAGGATATTGCGTTCCACGCGCATTGCGCACTGTTGCAATATGGTCAATATTGATTCCTAACAATACCTCAGCCATTTTTAGCTCCTGCAATAATATTAGATAAAATAAAGTTTACATTTCCCATTAATAAGAGTGATCTCATATTAATTTTTCTGATTAGAATTATCAGTCTTTTTGCGCACGAATTGGCGAAATAATTCACGGCTTTTTAATGGTTTTCCACCTAAGTAAGGCTTCAATGCAATACGGATAAAACGTTTGGCCGCTTTCAGAGTAGTTGTATCAGGAAATTCACGCGCTGCCAGCGCTTTTAGTTCATTGCCAGTAAAGCTGTAGTGGTCAACAACCAGACTGGCAATAAACCCTTTTTCTTCACGATAGCGGTAAGTCATTGTATCTGTGACAGGCTCACCACTACCGGCACAATGAAGGTAGTCTACACCGTATCCCATATTAGTTAACACAGATAATTCAAAACGACGTAAGGCATGTTCAGGTGTGTGTTCGCTTGCAGCAAGGATTTGCAAACATTGGAGGTAATCGAAAAAAAGAACCGGATATGCAGTGCCTTGCTCAAGAACTCTTGATAAGAGTTCATTCATATACAAACCACTGTACAACACACTACCTGTTAAAGGCAGAGCCAGAGAGACAGGTTCAGCATCCCTCAATGTTTTGATTTCACCCCGCCCACTCCAACGGATCAGCAACGGGGTGAAAGGTTGAAGACAACCTTTAAGGTTAGAACGGCGACTACGTACACCTTTTGCTAAAACACGTATCCGACCTTCATTTTCAGTAAAAAAATCCAGCAATAAACTGGTTTCACTGTAAGGGCGCCCATGAAGCACAAAGGCTCTCTGCCAGCCGTCCACAAATTAACCTTATAAATCGTCAATATAACCGAGGCTGCGCAGAGCTCGTTCATCATCAGCCCAGCCAGCTTTCACTTTTACCCATAGTTCCAGATGAACTTTAACATCGAACAGTTTTTCCATATCCTGACGAGCTTCTGTTCCAATGGTTTTGATCTTGCTGCCTTTGTTACCAATAACCATTTTTTTCTGGCCTTCACGCTCTACCAGAATCAGACCATGAATAGTATAACCACCACGTTCGTTAACAGCGAATTGCTCAATTTCGACTGTTACCGAATAGGGTAGTTCATCACCCAAAAAACGCATCAGTTTTTCACGGATAATTTCAGATGCCATGAAGCGCTGTGAACGATCAGTAATGTAATCTTCAGGGAAATGGTGTTCTGCTTCTGGAATATGATCACGCACAACTTTGGCAATCGTATCAATGTTCATGCTTTTTTCTGCACTGATCGGCACAACATCAATGAAGTTCATCTTTTTACTGAGAAAACCAATATGTGGCAGAAGAATGGTTTTATCGGTGACATTGTCGACTTTATTGATAGCCAATATGACCGGACAACGCAGGTTACGCAGCTTATTCACAACCATCTCGTCATCTGGTGTCCAGTGAGTACCTTCCACAACAAAAATGACCAGTTCCACATCTCCGATTGAACTACTCGCAGCACGGTTCATCAGGCGGTTAATCGCACGCTTTTCTTCAATATGAAGACCCGGTGTATCTACATAAATCGTCTGATAAGCGCCTTCCGTATGAATGCCCATGATACGATGTCTTGTCGTTTGGGGTTTACGGGAAGTGATTGATACTTTTTGGCCCAGTAACTGATTCAATAAAGTCGATTTACCGACATTGGGCCGTCCGACTATTGCAACGAGCCCGCAATAGTTTTTTTCTTTGCTCATTCAAGCTCCAGTTGTTTTAATGCTTGTTCTGCAGCCGCCTGTTCTGCCTTGCGACGGCTGGAACCGACTCCTCTAACAGGCTGTTCAAATCCACTGACCTGACAGTGAATTGTAAATTCCTGATCGTGTGCTTCTCCACGAACCTGAACAACCAGATATAATGGCAACGGCAGATGGCGCCCTTGCAGATATTCTTGTAAACGTGTTTTGGGATCTTTTTGTTTATCACCCGGACTAATTTCATTCAGGCGATTTTCATACCAATTCAAAATAATCTTTTCGACTGTCTGAATATCGCTATCCAAAAAAATGGCACCAATTAAGGCTTCAACACTATCAGCTAAAATGGATTCACGACGGTGGCCACCACTTTTTAATTCGCCCGGCCCCAAACGTAAACATTCTCCCAATTCAAATTCTCTGGCAAGTTCTGCCAATGTATTGCCCCGCACCAATGTGGCACGCATACGGCTCATATCCCCTTCATCAACACGGGGAAAACGGTGATAAAGCGCATTAGCAATGACAAAGCTCAGGATTGAGTCACCAAGAAATTCCAAACGTTCATTATGCCTACTGCTGGCGCTGCGGTGAGTTAATGCCTGAAGCAAGAAGTCATTCTGTGTAAAGGTATATCCCAGCTTAAGCTGTAACCTGTTCATTATTATGGGGTTCATGTGCTACCAATTCAGTTAGAATCCGTCAAATAAAAGCACACGCAACAGACCTGTGAGGCTACCTGATTACACATCCAATATGCCCTACAAAACTGTTGCGTTTGCACTGGCTCCCTAAGATATTCATCATCTAGAAAGCCAGTCATCTTGTTTGAAAGAATATTCTACACTGGGAGATAAATTAATGCTTCGCTAATATATAAATATTAGTGAATTCCACCAATTCGGCTCAGACGTACGCCTGTCGGCCACTCACCTTCCTGTTTTTCAAAGCTGATCCAGATAGCCGTTGCACGTCCTACCAGATTTTTCTCCGGTACAAATCCCCAAACACGACTATCAGAACTATTGTCACGATTATCACCCATCATGAAATATTCACCTTCAGGCACAACCCAAGTCCCTAACGGCAAACCAGGCTGAGTGTATTCTGGTATATTCCAGCGTGGAAGTGTCAGGATATGATGGGAAACCTTGCCCAAAGTTTCAATTCGCTCCCCTTGACGAATACTATATGGCCCTAATACATCCATAAGAGGAACTTGATGTACTTCTCTGGCAATCGTTCCGTCTTTTTTAACTTGATCTGTGATAGTCCATTCACTTGGGTACATGGTTTTATAAATGATAGGAAAAATGTCTTTACAGACTGGATTTCGACCACAGCCAGGGTAAACATGAAGTTCTTTGTTCATGTAATCGTAAACAATTTTATCTCCGGGTAAACCAATTACCCGTTTTACAAAGTCTATACTTGGGTTAAGTGGGTATTTAAAAACTGCAACATCCCCACGTTTAGGCTTACCGGTTTTAATCAGAGTTGTCTGCGTGATCGGGTCTTTCAAACCATAGGCGAACTTTTCCACCAGAATGAAATCCCCGGTCAATAAGGTAGGCATCATTGAACCGGAAGGGATCTGGAAAGGTTCATACACAAAAGAACGCAGGATCCAAACAATGGCTAACACCGGAAAAACAGATGCAAATGTCTCAAACCATGTAGGCTTGTTTATTTCTTTAATCGCAGCTTCCTGAGATTCCTTACCTGCTGACTGTTCCTGAACCTGAGTAAGTTTTCTCTTGCGCTCAGGGGCGAATTTGAAACGATCTATACACCATATGATACCGGTGATTAACGTTGCTAACGTTAAGATCAAGGCAAAAGTGTTAGCCATTTAGACTCCTTACGACCTTGTTAATTAATCTTTTCCAACATGCAGAATCGCTAAGAAGGCTTCTTGCGGCAGCTCAACGTTACCGACCTGCTTCATGCGTTTTTTACCTTCTTTCTGCTTCTGCAATAGCTTTTTCTTACGGCTAACGTCACCACCATAACATTTCGCCAATACGTTTTTACGCAACTGCTTAACGGTAGAACGTGCGATGATATGAGTCCCGATAGCTGCCTGAATTGCAATATCAAATTGTTGGCGCGGGATCAGATCTTTCATTTTCTCCACCAACTCACGTCCGCGGTATTGCGAGTTATCACGATGGGTGATCAATGCCAGTGCATCAACTCGTTCGCCGTTAATCAAGACATCCACACGTACCATGTCTGAATGCTGGAAGCGGACAAAGTTATAGTCCAGCGATGCATAGCCGCGAGACGTAGATTTCAGACGGTCAAAGAAATCCAGAACCACTTCTGCCATTGGTATTTGGTATGTCAGCGCAACCTGATTACCGTGATAAACCATATTAGTCTGAACACCACGTTTCTCTACACAGAGTGTAATGACATTACCGAGATATTCCTGCGGCAACAGCATGTGACATTCTGCAATAGGTTCACGCAGCTCTTTAATATTGTTTAATGGCGGTAATTTGGATGGACTATCCACATAAATGATGTCACCAGTGGTTGTCTCAACTTGATAAACAACGGTTGGTGCGGTGGTGATTAAGTCAAGGTCATATTCACGTTCCAAACGCTCCTGAATGATCTCCATATGCAGTAAACCCAGGAAACCACAACGGAAACCAAAGCCCAATGCTGTGGAACTTTCTGGCTCATAGAACAGGGACGCATCGTTCAGACTCAATTTACCCAAAGCATCACGGAATGCTTCATAGTCATCAGAGCTGATTGGGAATAAGCCTGCATAAACCTGAGGTTTCACTTTTTTGAAGCCCGGTAGAGGCTTATCTGCTGGCTGACGTGCTGTTGTCAAAGTGTCCCCAACCGGCGCACCAAGGATATCTTTAATCGCACAAACCAACCAACCTACTTCACCACAGTGCAGTACATCACGGTCAACACGTTTCGGTGTAAAGATACCCAAACGGTCAGCGTTATATACCTGACCAGTACTCATTACCTTGATTTTGTCGCCTTTACGCAAAGTACCGTTCTTAATACGAACAAGTGAAACAACGCCGAGGTAATTATCAAACCATGAATCAATAATCAAAGCCTGTAATGGTGCTTCAGGATCACCTTCTGGTGGTGGGATCTCTTTAACCAGACGTTCAATAACATCCTGTACACCCAAGCCGGTTTTTGCAGAGCAACGAACAGCATCTGTTGCATCAATACCAACGATGTCTTCAATTTCTTCTGCAACGCGTTCTGGCTCTGCGGCTGGCAGGTCAATTTTGTTCAGAACCGGGACAACTTCCAGATCCATTTCAATGGCTGTATAGCAGTTAGCCAGCGTTTGAGCTTCAACCCCCTGCCCTGCATCAACAACCAGCAATGCGCCTTCGCAGGCAGCCAAAGAGCGGGAAACTTCATAAGAGAAGTCAACATGCCCCGGAGTATCGATAAAGTTTAATTGATAAACGTTTCCGTCAGTTGCCTTGTAATCAAGGGTGACGCTTTGCGCCTTGATAGTGATACCACGCTCACGTTCAAGATCCATTGAATCCAATACTTGCGCTGCCATTTCTCTGTCTGACAGCCCCCCACAGATTTGAATAATCCGGTCAGATAGCGTGGATTTACCGTGGTCAATGTGGGCGATAATGGAGAAATTTCTTATTTGCTTCATTATTAAATCTTTTTTGCCTTAATATTTCTGGATCATTCGCCTATGGACACACAGATGGACATAAAGCGACATTTATAGGTTCGGCCACTGGCCTGAGGAGCCGTATTCTACATGCCAAACCTGTGAAAACCTAGTCATGCCTGTGGTTTTCAATCTAACCCATTCAGTATGACCAGAAAGTAAAAACATTCGTAAAAAAATCGTGAAAATAAGTATGGTAAAACAAATTATTCCTGATGCAGAACCTTAATCGTATCGGGAGGTAAACCAATTTGTAATACAATTGGTTGGTATGCTTGTTGAATATCCCAGTATGCGGCGATCTTACGGGCAAGAGCAAAACCGGCAATACCACCGATAATTCCCCCCATACATACCCATAACTGGTCAGCAGTCCAATATTGGCAAAGCAGACCACCTAAAAACAGACCTAATAACGGAGTTAGATAAACCAGCATGGCTGAACGTAACAAACTACTTTCAGGAATGCCGACTTCTACTTTTTGCCCCGGTTGAAGCGGTTGCGCGATTTCCAGTTCCAATTGATGGATACTCTCTGGCCCTAATTTTTCTAACAAGTAAGAACCACAAGCCGTTTTAGCCTGACAACTGCCACAACCTGAAGATGAGCCATAACGTAATAACGCTCGACCCTGCTGCCAACGGACAACAGTTGCCCATTCTTTAACCATCAGTTATTCCCCACAAACGTAACGCTGGCGGCAATTTGTTTAATTGTTGCAAGAGGTAATTCGCCGATCACAGCGATGCTGTTTTTCCCTTTGGACACAGTATAGACTGTTCGCCTGCCTTGTCGATACAGCGGTTCATCGGCTACCTTTGCACCAGTATTTACTACATTTACAGAAAAACTAAACAATCCATCACTATACATAATGGATTCCAATAATTCTGTCTTTGATAGCCAATTCCTGTTACGGGAAATTTCCTTAAAGCCTTCGGGTAATTTACCAACCTTCCAATCAAACTTCATTTTCCCTGCGGACTCTGGAATAACCAACATTGGCGGTAATTTCAAATCAACAATGGCTCTCAATTCCTGTTTTATCTCGTCATTCACCCTTGACGATACCACCCGGAATTGTTCAACAACCATCATTTCTTCCTGATCAAATAGCTCAATAAACAAAGGAAGATAACTTTTTTTATCTATCAATAAATTATAATTATAACGGTCGCTATCTTTGGGTATTATACGTACAAAGTGTACAGGGTGGTCACCAACGTGAGTAGAACCCGCATCAATGAGATTATAAAATTTCTGTAATCGAAAAAAATCAGCAAAGATAATCGGTGGAAGATAATCCACAATATGGTTGCCACGTAAACTGAATGAATCCAGGCCTGATTCGTAATAACTGATCTGATTACCACGCTGAACAATTTCACGGCGAGTGCTGTCCATCTGAATAATTTGCGCAATGGATTGATTGTCAATGATGGCATGACGATATCGCAGCGGTATCAAAAATTGCTGGCTCAAATTAATAAAAGCAAGTTCATAAGCGAAAGTTTGTACAGAGTGCCGCATATCCTGCAACAAAGCCCCGGCACTGCTTTGTTGGGCCGAGGCTTTCGAGGGACTCAACAAACTTCCGAATAATAAAATGAAAGAACCGATATATTTCATTCTTATTACTTATTCTGAGTTTGCTGTCTTTGTTCTCCGGGTTGTGTATTCCCAGCTTCCGATAATACTTGCTCCCTTTCTGCATTGATACGCCGGGAAAGTTCATACTGCTGCAACATCGCGTCAATGCGTTTATTACTTTCCCGTATCTGCATACTCAAGTCACCACCAAAAGCATCATTCTCGGCAGGAACAGATAAACCAACAGGCGAAGCGGAACCCATTACCGGCAACGTATTGAAGACTGGGTTATCAAATTGAATATCAGTTTCAGCCTCATTACCACTGCTATTGTATTGCTGAACACCAATAATCACGGCCAGAGATACACAAGCTGCTACACCCACTTGTGTCATCTGGCTTACCCAAGGGTGAAGCTTATGCCAGAACGGCATTTGCTGCCATGTTTCAGGTTTTGGCTGAGATTCCGGAACAACTGCTGGATTAATATGAACAGGCTCTTTTTCAAGCACCTGAGCCACTTGACTAGCGATATCCAAATGCAATACCTCACCGACATCACCACGTAATGTATCGCGGATGAGGTGATATCTTTCCCACTGTTTCTGCATTAAAGCATCTTCAGAGATCAAACGAACGATTTCACTATCAAGAGCTTCTCCATCCATTAATGCGGAAAGTTTCTCTCTTTGCATGCCAAGTACCTTCAATATTGTTTTGTTCCACCACTGTTTCCACTACTGTTGGATCAGAGGTTGAACTTTATTATCAATGGCTTCTCTTGCCCGAAATATTCGTGAACGAACAGTGCCTACAGGACAATCCATAATGACGGCTATTTCTTCATAGCTCAGCCCATCCAACTCCCGAAGTGTAATTGCTATCCGCAAATCCTCCGGAAGCGATTCAATGGTACGGAATACCACTTCCTTTAATTCTTCTGACAACATTAAATTCTCAGGGTTCGAAATTTCTTTTAAAGAACTTGACGTATCATAATTTTCTGCATCATTAGCATCCAAATCATTAGATGGTGGACGACGTCCCTGAGCAACTAAATAATTTTTCGCAGTATTAACGGCAATACGGTACAACCACGTGTAAAAAGCACTATCACCGCGGAAAGAAGACAGCGCGCGATAAGTTTTAATAAATACCTCTTGAGCAACATCAGGAACATCGCCCTGAGGTACGTAACGGGCAATTAAGCTCGCCACTTTATGCTGGTATCTGACTACCAGCAAATTAAATGCTTTTTGGTCGCCTTTCTGTACTCGCTCGACCAGCATTTGATCCGTTAACTGCTCGCTCATCCGAGACTCACTCTCCTGAGGTAAAACTCCACATTTATACTTAATTACACCAGTTATGATATCTTGCTACCCGAACAAGCATCACCTTTGAGTGTTAATTACGCGTGAAGTTCAACTTTGATTGTAATTTTATCTTACAATCACCTGTTATTCTGTATTGCATTCTTAATTTATAGTACAAATCATAGCCTCTATTCAGAGGAACATCTGATTTCAAGTGACGAAAAACAAAAAGATTTATCCTAATATTTTACAAAGAAATTGAATTGGCTTATTAACGATAACCCTATCAATAATAAAGATAAAAATCTTTCACCATGTACTGGAATTCGTTTGAATATGTACCATCAGCCGCGCGGATGGTCAGTTCACTGATTTGAATCTCTTTCTCTTGGCGGGAAAATCCCAACAACAAACGATGTAACGGTTTATCCACCCTATCACGAATATTGACCCAATAATGGGTAAACCAGCCACATTCTGTGGCCATTTTTTCAAAAATTTCGCCAATCTGATGTGGAAGTACAACACAAAAAAGCCCTTCGTGGGTAATCATATGCTCAACACAATCCAATAACCCCTGGTGAGTCAATGATTTTGTATAACGTGCCTGATTACGAGCTTCATCACGACAATCAATTGCAGGTTCGAAATAGGGAGGGTTGCTCACAATGAGATCATATCGGCAACCATTTTGCCGGGCAAATTCATAAATATCCTGCTGATATACGGTAATGCGGGAAGTCCACGGAGATTGCTGAACATTTTCAGTCGCCTGCATTGCTGCATCTGCATCCAACTCCACCGCATCAATCACCGTATCATTGCCACCCCTTTGAGCTACCATCAATGCGATCAAACCACTGCCACACCCAATATCCAAACAATACTGTCTATTATCTACAGGTGCCCATGCTCCCAATAACACACCATCCGTTCCAACTTTCATTGCACACTTATCATGCCCAACGAAGAACTGTTTAAATGTGAAACCACCACGACGAAAAGCAGGTTTATCTATTAACACCATAAATTATATCTGTTGAAATCAAACGTTCGTCATAGCATAAATCTTATAACTCGTGGATAAAAGCCACTTACACACCGGATACTTTTATTGCTGACGCATGTTATAGGGTGAAGAATGTGCCTAACCTGTTTATAATCGGTAAAATACAATTATAAATCAATACTATAAATTATAAAGGAGTGCTATTGGGGTGCTGTTATCTCAGCACCCGAGGTGACTTTTTGGTAGGGGCTGTTAGTTCATTTTCTTTTGAATTGTATCCTCTCCAGTTCTTTTGAAGCTTGCTCTCTTTGCTTATCAATATGTGCCGCAAGATCATTTACATGAACGATTCTCGGTGATTTCTGGCTGTCGTTTAGCTTATATGTAGGGATACCGAGCTTTCCTTCGTTTGCCTTGCGTTCTGCTGTTCCCGGACTCATCTTGAGATACCTTTCTGCCATGTCTGACAGGGGAATTTGCGAAGTCCCGAATTCTGCCATTAGCAGAAGTGCTGTATTCATTTTCATCGTTCTTCCCCTTTCCGATACCCTTTCCCCAAAATCACCTTGGCCACTTTAGCTGGTGTTGCTTTTCCTTCCCATGTCGCATCAAAAATAATGCTGTTCAGCTCTGTAGTGAGAATATCCTCCAAATTCTTTGGCCTTTCGTTGTAGGGTATCTGATCAGGCACTCCATTCATTACGTCGATAACCAGTGCAGCAATTTCTTCTTCCTTCCGTTCTGGCTTACGGTATCCAGCCTGCCAGACTGCATGGGTGATATCAGCAGGATCGCCCCAGACCGAGGCGATGATTTGTGTCAGGTGGAATGAGTTATTGATCATGACTGCTTTCCTCCAGGTGTTTATCTTGATCATTGTTCTTCTTCACTGTTCCCATCAAACCTACGGACATCTGACCTGCTTCTTTCAGTGCACTAATCATTTTCTGGCGTTTTCCTTTGGTCTTTTTGCGGGCGTTCATGATTTGGCTGCACACAGAAAGCAGTTCAGCTTCTTTCTTTTCATCCCGTGTGAGCTGGTGGCGTAACTCGTCAAATTTGCCAACCATGTGATCAAGTGATGGCAAGGCATTAATGCTGATACCTGATTTTCCCGATTTGAAATCGATAAATGCCTGATTCACGTCAAGCTGAAAATCTGGACGAATCCACCCTGCATAGGAAACCGCTATCAGTTCATGAGCATAAGTGCCCGGTGATGTACCTCCATTGTTTACATCGATGGCTTTTTGACCAGACTGCAAATATGCCGTCTGATTGTTTTTCAATAACTTAGCCTCTAATTCTGCGATAAGTTCTTTTGCATACTTGGTTCTCAGCCATTGGTTGGGCGCTTTGTTCTCGTTCTCACCACTCGCCTTATGCAAGGCATTCAGGTTAAAGCGCCCTTCTGAATCGGTAGTGATTTCTACGCCGACAACCATAGGTAATAGTTTGCCTTTCATTACTTTTTACCTCACTTTACGCTTTTGTTATTCTTCACGGGTGTTATCTTCACGCCTGCCACTTTGGGGGCGGGTGGCAGATGAGGGCAGACGCCCTCGTGAATGTAAAAGTTTTGTCTCATGCGGTGGATATGCTGCTTGGTGTAATCCCTGCCGTCGTCAATGTGGACTACCGTTCTGACCAGCTCGTCGTTAATGTCCACCCTCTGGTGATGTCCCTCAGTCACGGTCTGCCTCCATGCAAATGATTTTGTAAGCACGCATCACGTGATTCACCCTGCCTGTGAGAAAGGTTCTTCTGAAGAAGAAGCCGGCAGAAGACACATGAACAGGCGTAGTTAACAGGACAGCATCAACACAACGGTTATGCAGTCGGCGTTCAGTGATGAAACTGGCAATGATAATTTGTGCCGTGCTGCCTTTATCCTGATAGTCGATTTTCATTGAAACGCCCCCTTGGCTGCCAGTGTGTCACCCATGTCATTGATCATGCTCTGCCATATCTCACGCCCATAGTCCGTCAGGCAGCCATTGACGACACATTTCTCCATCAGGGCAATGGCGATAACTTCCCATGCTGGATAACTCTGCTGTAATGCTTCCAGTGCGTAACTGTCCACCAGTTCACGAATGCCTTTTGCACCTTCGACAATAGCGATATTGATTTCTGTTTTGCCGACTTGCATCGTGAAGTGAGCGCCGCCGTTACGGGTCTTTACATCGTGATAGATAGCGGCTGAATAGCTGTTCGCCAGGGCATTGAGGCGAAAGTTTTTTGTTATCATCTGAGCCTCTTGTCAATGAACGATCGGCATAGAGTCAAACTCACCAGACTCGACCGATTTAATTAAGTCATCGTGCAGGATAGAAAGCCCCTCACGCCCTTTCTCAGATAGCCGGTTACCGTTCTCTGGTTGCATATTGATAAAATCCATATACATTCTTACCGCCATATCTGCGCCTTCTTCGCTACCGCATTGCTCAAACGCGATCCCCTCAACATGGGTTGCCAACATTAGGCGCTCTGCTAGTGGGTATACCGTGATTGCAGATGCACCATTAACGTAAATAGCCGCGGTATCAGTACCGCCCTTGCCGTTATCAACCTCGCGAGTGCCGTTTCTGTCTATTTGCTCTTGCACAAATGAGGCTGACACAACCCACCGCCACAACATCAACCACTGTTCCTTGGTTGGCGCATAAAAGCCCGCTTTCCAACCATGAGAAATAGCCGCCACTAACTCAAAGCCCAGCAATAAATCGCGGTCATACTGACCCGCGTCCAATGATTTCAGCGCCTCTACATAACCTACGATTTCAGTGTTGGCCGCCTCAGTGATGACAATTACGCCATACTTGCCGTAATCAAATCCTGTTTCAGTGTTATGAGGTTTTTTCATTATTTGACCTCCGGGGTATAAACTGCTTTGTCATGTTGGTATTCACCGTTCCAGCTCTTCTTCATGGGAAGCTCACCTTTCATGTACAGGGCATAGAGGCGATGACAGCCTTTTTCCAATAACACGGCGGTGCGGGTGATAAAGGGATCCTGTCCATGCGGCTTTATCTCGTTTTCGTCTTCGGTGAGATAACGATCACGGGCATAGGAAGCGACACGCCAGCGCGGTTTTTTCTCCGGGTCTTTCTGTTCGTTGTAGAGCCAGTTCCGCTCCATCGCCCACCACATGATTTTGGTGGTATTCACCCCGTTCAGACCTTTGCAGAAAGCAGGCAGGGTCATACCTTTGGTAAAGTGCTTTTCCAGACTGCCTACCGTTGCACTCAGGGTTTTGTTTTCCCCTTCAAGGCGCTCGACGTTCTCGGCATACACAGACAGCATTGAACGCAACTTCGCGGGATTGCTTAACAACTCAGCTTCTGTTGTGATGCTGTCGCGGCGTGTGAAGTAGAACTCGGTTAAATCATCGAAATAGTTCCATGCCTGATCGGTTTCCAGCATCTTGGAGTGGTTGGCTGCACCGCGTTCTGTCCAGAGGTAAAGCTTTGTTGTGTGTTTATTAACCACCGGACTTATTGTCGGTTGGTTGGTTATTAACCTAAATTCTCTGAGTTCATCACCATCAAGGAGGAAGTAATGTTTTCCTTCCTGAAAGCGGATTTCATTACGTTTATAGTTTTTTTGGATGTTATCCTTGTCAGTTCCATACCCCGCAGCTAACTGCTCAGTAGTCACTACACGCTGGCCGCGATATTCAACAATCTGTAATTCTTTGGCTGACACTGGAACTAATTCATTTTTCTTGGTCATTATTTTGCTTCCTTAAGTTCAATCTTCATTCTGTTTGCTAAACGGCGCATAGCTCTATTAAGTGGCATTCTCATTTCTTCATCTTCTGCCGGGAAATTAGAGAGGTATTTTTTCGAATTTAAATAATCTTGCTTTTTATCTATTTCTAATCGCATACCTTGCGCCAGAGTCATTCCCATATAACCTTGTTGCGTTCTACTTCTTTTTCTTTTTGCCATTACCACCCCTCCTGTATTTTTATTTGTGCTTTCCGAACGCAGCGCAGATTATTCTTCGTGCATTCCTGTTCTTGTTTTTTATTCTGAGTTAATGAAAGTGCTTCACCCCATTTATTGGCAGCACGGCGAAATAAACCTTTGCTTTGAAGTTCTTTGGCGCTTTGTATTGCTGATTCATATGCTGTCATCATTTGCCGCCTGTTTATTCATATACCTTTTCAATTCTGAGGCTATTCGCTGGTTGTCTTTTGGGGTTCTTAATGCTTGACTATGGCTATGATGCAATGAATGTCTTTTTTCGTTATTCTCTTGGTGATATTGAGCCCATATTCGATGCTTAAGATCAGTGGCTAAATATTTGGCTCTTCCCCAATATCTGGCTGCAAGGTCGTACCTTTCTTTTTTCTCTTCCTGGATGGCTGCATCAGAAAAATCTAAATAGGTTTTATTTTTCATTCCTAACTCCTTATTTGTAATCAGTCTGAATTTAGCGTGAGCAATTCCCCAGCGATGGCGCTGTAATTAATATAATTATTTTTATTATTGAAACTAAAAAAATGATGATGCTATTTATATATATTTTACTCTCCGCGAATTCGTCCTATTTCTAGTAATACATTATGGTTAATTTCAGTTGCGATACTTAAAATACAAGCATCATTCTCACTTAATCGACCGTACATCCAGAGAACTAGAAGTGCTTGCAATTTCTCTGCCAGTTCCTGAACTTTTTCTAATTCAAGATGTTTGTTTTTCATGATTATATTCCTCAGCAGCTTCCCTTAATTTTTCAGCTAATACCTTGCATTGACGATAAATACCTCTGCACATTAAATATGCGTCTACTGTGTTTCCGCAATCAATTTCAAACATTAATGGAGTTAATTGAACTTCAACTTCCTCTGCAATTTCGACGGCTGTTTGTAATTTATCTATCATATTCCACCCCGATATTTTTATTCGAAGATTTCGTTTAATTTAGTAAGATCCTCAAACTGACAGACTGATAATCGTTTTACTGCACGTAACATATAGTAATAATCAGGTTCAACTTCTTGTTTAGATTCAAATTCTTCTTCTAATTCTTTCAATGATGATATTAATAAAACATTCATTTCTGCATTAATATTTATTGCATTCTTTAAGCGACATTTATCACTAGTCGGTAATTTTATTTTCATGTTATTCAACCTTATTCTGTTCTTGCTGGATTCGTTGATATATTTCTTCACTATACAGTCAAATTAATTTATTAACTCACCACAGCCCACTTGGAAATGAGCTGGAGTTAGTCAACTGAGCGCCGCCCATTCACGATAGTACTTACGTTCGACCCAACACAGTTTTGCCAAACGACGACGAATTTCAGAACGCGGCGCTTCGGATATAGCCCACTGACGATAAAGTTCAAATTTTTCTTTATGTTCAACCGCAAATTTCATTGGTGTAGTCATATTTATACCCTCAGAATTAATATTGTTTATTTATAATGAGCTGGAGTTAGTTAACCTCTTTTATATAACCAGATAGAAATAGAAACTGGTCTATCACTGGGTTTAAACTGATTAAAAAAGCTAGAGCATAAATCAAAGAATGCAGATTTATTGTCACTTCTAACGGCTGCACGTGTTGCTTTACGAAATTCACTAAAACCCTTTTTGAATTGTTGCTTATTCATTTTTATTTCCTTTCAGAATTAATATTGTTTATTTTGGTTATAATTAACTATTTGTCCCATCCAGCCATAAATGACATATACAGGAGCTAATAACCTTTTTGCTTCTTCCCTGTCACTTGCTTGAGTCCTAACACATGCAGGGCGTGTTTGTTTCATATTGGAACGCTCAATGGCTGCGAAGATAAAGGTTTTCATGGTAAAAATGTTCTTTATTTGATGGATGAGGTATTTTTAGACTCTATGTCTAAAAACCAACTTGAGATTTCGGCACTAAGTTCACTGGCAAGTTCTATTAGTACAGCCACATCCGATGGCTCCATTTTTTCGCTGTGCTTGGATAGCATAGAAAGTATGGTGCTGGATTGAGCTGCTTTTTTCTCAATATTACTAATTACATTAAACATAAATATCCCCAAGCATTGATGTTATATATTCTTTGTGTGTATAAATAATACATACCGTATTTTGCATTATCAACACAAATTTGCATTAAAAATACAGGTATTTTTCAATGCATTGATTAATAATGAATTTTATTTTTTTGATGTGTTATAAGTGTGATATATATCACTATATAGGCATAAAAAAACCCCTTATCGGGGTTTTGGTTGGGGCTAATAAGGTGTGGTTAATAGTGCAATACAGAATGCCAGAATAATTTGCCGATAATTTTCACGCTGGATTCATCGGCAATCTCATCCTCATATTCATCACGATTGTAACTACGGATAAGTAACTTTCCACCTGGCTTGCGATACAGGCACTTAATACGTTTTAATCCGTCCTGTTCTATAGCGTAAATTTTACCATCAGTAATATGTTTGTGGGATATATCAATAGCGACTGCTGCGCCATCTGGTATAACCGGTTCCATGCTATTCCCCTTTGCAGGGAAACAGATGATTGTTGAACCGTCTGTCGGAGCTCCTATCCGCCGTAATGTTGATTTGGAAAATCGCAATTTATATCCATTATAATCAACATCAATCACATTGCCATTGCCGCATGCAAATTCAATATCTTTCAAAAACGGTACTTCCACTTCGTTATCATCTAATGGAGTGAGGCTATCCCATGAGGAAGCTCCGACCCATTCACTCTCTGGAGGAATATCAGATTTAGCGTAGTGGTGTTTTACCGAATTTTCCAGTTTTTGATCGCCCACCCCATTTAACAGCCAATCTAGTGAATACCCAAACTGCTCGCTAATGCTCTGTGCGGCTTCTCTGCTTATAGCATTTCTACTCAGCCAGTTATTAACGGTCTGGGCGCTAACATTCAACGCATCTGCCAGTTGTCTTTGTTTCATCCTTTCATTAACTAAGACGGTTTTTAGTCGGTCTTTTAAGGAGTTAGTTTTATGATAAGTGCTTAGTGTGGATATCTTTTTTTCTGCATGATTTATCGTCCCCTCCGAATCAAAGCTGATATTATTAAGTCCTACGGCTTTCATTATTTCCATAGTTATTTCGATAGAAGGAACCCTTCTCCCGTTCAGCCAATGCCCTACCGCCCCCTGTGTAACTCCCAGGGATTCGGCTAATTTTTCTTGAGAAATATCAAGCTCTCTCATTCTGGATTTAACCAGTTCATACCATATTTCTTTCATGTATTAATTCTCTTCTCAAACAATGAGTATTTCAATGTACAATTTGTATTGATTATACACAAAAAGGAATATATTATCTGTGTTGTGGAGGAATAATCATGAACTCAATAAAAAAATACAGAAAAATGGCAAAGCTAAAACAAAAAGATTTGGCTGCATTGGTTGGTTTAACACCCTCAGCTATCAGTCACTATGAGACAGGCATTAGAGTTCCTGACATAGCAATATCTAAAAAGCTGGTGGAAGTACTAACCATTCAAGGCGTTAAGTGTAGCTTAGATCAACTTTTTGCAGATGATACACAAGGTCCCTGAGAAAGATCATGTTTCCTGATTTTACCCGCGTAGCAATGCCCGATGTTTATCACCCGAGCGATGCGGAATGGATTCAAAAGATGCTTGCCGCGATGAACTCAACCACAAGGGAATACGCGAGGGATAAATACGCCTACGTCTACAAACTTCGGCGGGATGAAGATCCTGTGCCGCATCGACGGGATAACACCGGCGCCAGAGCTGCTAACACATGGCTCCGGTTGTTCTTCAAGAAAAATTACAGATCGATGAAGGGTTACACAGAACAGCCGATAGCCGTATCGGGCAATTGATTAAGCGTTAAAACTGGAGTTGTTAGGAGGTCTATCCATGTATCACTTTACTAGTACATCAATAGGGAAGAGAACCGAGGGGGTAAGGGGGAGCTGGAGAGTTCAGAAAGGTAAAGCACAGCCAAGTAAGAACACATGACTTAAATAGATCTCAGTAGGGAATACCTAAGTTAGATAAGTGCACTTAATGGGATATCAAAAATCGCCGTACTACCCAAGTGATACAAAAATAACAATTGAGGAAATCAACATGAGCACAGAGCTGAAAGAAAAATTAATCACCTTGCTGGAAGAGCAATTTCTCACTGTCGCCGACATGCAGAAATTTGAAGCGGTACTCACCGCAAAGATCCGTGAGCAAGGCTGGTTCCTGCAAAAGAATTTCACCGTGACCGGATTAAGCGATGGCCGAAATGGTCGCGTCGATTACATGGTGACCACTCACGCAGGGGCGAAATGCGCCATCGAGGCTGACAACCGATCACCGCGTAAACGTTCGCTGCTGAAATTAAGTGAGTTACCTGCGGGAATGTCCGGTTTTGTGCTGCTCAAGAATGGTAAGCAACCTTTGCGCTATAGCGTGAACGGCGTCGATGTGATCCGTGCCACCCAGTTCAGGGACTAGCAAACAGGCACCAGACAGAAAAGGGCTTTTCCTCTGGCAGTGGACATCATTCAAATGGGGGTATCAATGTTAAGTCAGAATGGGAATGTAAGAGGAAGCAAGAAACCGAACAGCGAAACTTTGACAGGGATAGCTAATTCGGTTCTTGCAGTCGGTAATACAGATGCGGTTACCGACACAAAGTATCGCACGGTAACGCAGAAAAATAAACAGGGGGCGGAAGAATGCTGAACATTACCCTCAACTTTGCCCAAGAGCGCGGCTTGAGTCTGTTGCGTCAGAGCTGGAAGCAACACCGTACTTTCATGGTGTACAGCCCAACGGGATCAGGTAAAACCGGACTGGCGGCGTTCATCACTGACGGCTACGTTTCCCGCAATATGCGTGTCATGTTCTGTGTACCTTATACAATCCTCGTAGACCAGACGGCGGCAAAGTTTACAGAGTATGGCCTGCCAGCGCACGAAATCAGTTACGTCTGGCGTGACCATCCAAACTATGACCCGACCCGGCTAATCCAGATTGCGTCGGCCGATACCATTATCCGCCGTGAATTCCCGGACAATATTGATTTGCTGATTATTGACGAGGCGCACTTACGCCGTAAGCGGATGCTGGAAATTATCCGTGACAGTGACATTCCGGTGATTGGGTTATCCGGTACACCCTTTGCGCCGTTCCTTGGGGCTTACTACGAAAAACTGATTAAGCCCACCACGATGAAAGAACTGATTCAACGCGGGGATCTGAGCAAGTATGAATTCTATGCGCCAACCAAGCCCGACTTAAGCGGTGTGAAAAGCAATCAAAGTGCTGAATACGGCAGTGACTACAAGGAAGATGAGATAGCCGAAATCATGTGCGGCGCAGATTTGGTGGGCGATATTGTCAGCAATTGGTTAGCGAATGGTAATAACCAGCCGACTATCTGTTTTTGTGTCACTGTCAGTCACGCCAACTTCGTCACTGTCGAATTCAACCGGGCGGGGATCAACGCCGAGATCATTACAGCTCAGACACCCCCCGAAGAACGCCAGATTATTATTCACCGCTTCGAACAGGGCGCAACCAAAGTCATTGTGAATGTTGGCACCTTGATCGCGGGTTTTGATAGCGATGTGCGGTGCATCATCTACGCCCGGCCGACAAAATCAGAAATTCGCTGGACTCAGTGTCTTGGCAGAGGCTTGCGTACTGCACCGGGTAAAGAAGCCTGCCTTATCTTCGATCACTCCGGTTCTGTCCATCGCCTCGGCTACCCGGATGATATCGAATATGACGAGTTGCCCAGTAAAAACGACGGCATGAAAACCCGTGACAGTGACCGGGAACAGGAGAAGCGGGAGAAGCTACCGAAAGAGTGCCCGTCTTGCCATTACATGAAGCCAGCGGGTGTTTACATCTGCCCGAAGTGTGGATTTAAGCCACTGGCGGGTGAGGATATTGAAGTAGACACCAGCCGCACCATCAAAAAGCTCAGTAAGAAAGAGCGCATCTACACCCAGGCTGAAAAGCAGAGTTTCTACTCGCAGTTGAAGTACTACCAGAACCAGCGGGCGTCACAAGGGAAGATCCTCAGTGATGGCTGGGTAGGAAATACGTTTAAAGACAAGTTCGGTGTCTATCCGCGTGGGCTGCATGACACCCCGCAGGAACTGACACCCGAAGTGAACAATTTCATCAAGCACAAACAAATTGCCTGGGCGAAATCCCGTAAGAAAACCGAACAGGTGCAGCCGTCCAGCAACGAACAACAGGAAATGCGCCTTGAAGTTGCCCGGGGCAAGGTGCGTGAAATTCGTAAGCAGTTAGATACACCGTTATATCAGGGAGAAGCACTGTGAACAGAATAAAAACGGCGGATGCCGTGATAGGCCGCTGGCCTGAAATCTTTGCTTACTACAAATTGCCGCCTGTGACAGGGAAAAATCACTTTAAAGGGAAGTGCCCGATATGCGGGCAGAAAGGCAAATTCCGCATTGATGACCGTGACGGGCGCGGAACATTCATCTGTACCTGCAATGCGGGGGATGGCTGGAAGTTACTCACCCTGACGCAGGGGAAAGACTACAAGACATTAGCGGACGCGATTGATCTGTTGCTGGGTATCCAGTCAGACAAGCGCAGCGTAGTGAAAAAAGAGACCAATATCACCAAATTCAGAAACAAAGTCACTGCCTGTTACCCTAATTTATCTCATCTGAAAGGCACGCAGGGGGAGGCCTATCTGCGCAGCCGGGGCATTCATGTTTTGCCTGCCGACAACGTGAAATATTGCCCTGACCAGCCTGTTTATCAGGGAAAACTGCAAGCCCTCTGGTCATTGGTCACGGATGCGAAAGGGACGCTGTGCTATCTGCACCGTACCTACCTTGACGGGGACAGGAAGGCGGATATCACCCCGCAGAAGAAACTGGATGCGACACAGGAGGACAGTTACCGCCTCCATGCTCAGTCACTGGCCATTCGCCTTTTTCCTGTCGATTCGACACTGGGGATTGCCGAGGGCATCGAGACCGCACTGTCCTGCAAACAGATTTACGGGGTGAATACCTGGTCAGTGGTGCATGCGGGGTTCATGGAGCGCTTTCTGGTTCCCAAGGGGGTTAAGCATTTAATCATCTTCGCAGATAACGACTGGAGCGCCACCGGGGAAGCGGCTGCATATATATGTGCCAATAAAAATTTACTGGCCAATAACGATATTGAAAAGGTGAGCGTCAGATACCCCGATCTGGGTGATTTTAACGACCTATTACAGCAAGGCTGTCAAGCCAGAGAAAGAGCATTTATAAAGAAACAGCGGGAGGTAGCATAATGCGTGATATTCAATTAGTCATGGAACGCTGGGGGGCGTGGGCGGCTGATAATAGCGATGGGGTATATTGGTCATCTATTGCGGCAGGCTTCAAAGGGCTAATCCCGAACAGAATCAAATCCCGCCCTCAATGCTGTGAGGATGACGGAATAATTATTTCAAACTGTATGGCAAAGCTGAACCAGCAAAATAGCGAGGCGCATGATTTACTGTTTGATTATTACGTATTCGGTAAGACCTTTATGCAATTGGCGTATGATCATCACTGTTCTGATACTCATATCGGGAAGAGATTACAAAAAGCAGAGGGAGTCATTGAGGGGATGCTAATGATGCTGGATGTCACATTGGAAATGGACAAATATGTCCAATTGGAGCCAGTGGATATCAACTAAAACCAATTATGCAGTAATTTTTGAAAACAGCTTTACGATCGTAAAAATGGTGCTATTGTGATAAGAGTGATAGCAATGTCACACAGCTTATCGAATTAAAAAAGCCTCGCACTCGCGGGGCTTTTTCATATCTGGAACTTTGGCGTAGAGGGTTCGCGCGGATGCCTGAAGAGCATCAGGACTCGGTTCGATTCCGAGAGGTTCCACCAAATTATATCGAAGGTCGCTCAGGTGGCCTTTTTTTTGTGATTACTAATAACAGATTATTTAACTCGGAGAGTATTCCCATGAGTAACCTCGTGAATAAGACGATTTTAAAAGAAGATGGAATTACACTTTGTAAGCCATCGATTTATGAACTGAATATCATATCTGACGGTAGTGAAGGTAAGGAAATACAGGTGTCACATATGGGAAATAAAATAGTGACATTTAAATTATCTACAGAGCAATGCTTATCTTTTTCCGAAATATTATCCAGATAAAACTATACGATATCATAACTAACTCAATAGGTTAGGGAATATCTAACAATTGATCCCAAGGCTGCGCATGGCGTGGCCTTTTTTATTACAGGAATTCCACTGATGGCAATTGAAGAGCGCTACAGCTTCACATGGCAGGGTAAGGCTCGTGCACATCAAATTGCCCAAACGCCTTCGACAGGAACCTTACGCCCTTGTAAAGCAGACAGTGTGAATTGGGATACCACAGAGAACCTTTTTATTGAAGGCGACAACCTTGAAGTGCTTAAGTTATTGCAAAAGTCCTATCATAAGAAAGTGAAGATGATTTATATCGATCCGCCCTATAACACAGGTAAGGATTTTATTTATAAAGATAGCTTCCATGACAATTGGCTAAATATGATGTACCCCAGATTGAAATTAGCCAGAGATTTATTGTCTGACGATGGAATTATATTTATATCGATAGATGATCATGAAGTGGTTAACTTGTCTTATTTGTGCAATGAAATATTCGGTGAAGATAATTTCGTTGAAAGATTTATCTGGAAGAGTGGAAGAACCTCAGCATCAATTTTTACCCGAGAACACGAGTATATCTTGGCCTATGCAAAAGACATATCTCAGTTACCCCATATTGTTTATAAGGGAGATGATAACTCAGTTTCTGATCGCGCAATAAAAAGGGTTAGCGTTAAAAATCCGGCGTCAGAAATAACCTTCCCTGCCGGGATTAAGTTCTTGGGTGAAAATAAAACGTTTCCCCCTGTCTTTGGAAACAAAGAAGTCGTTGAAGTGACTGCCGGTATATTTGAATGTAAGAACGGATTTTTAGCCCGCGAAGTCACGCTAAAAGCGGGTTGGACAATGAAGAGCCAAATCGAAAACTGGCTGTCAGGAAATGATACTTTTGACTCTAAGGGACAACAGGTTATTGAGTTCTTCTTCAAGCCTAACGGTGTTCTTCAGTATGTTAAAAAGCGAGGCACCGAACATCCAAAAACAATAATAACCGGCTTTACCACGAAGCAAGGAAGTAAAGAGGTTGAAGCCCTTCTCGGTTCATCTGTTTTTGATTACCCAAAGCCGACAGGGTTAATTGAACACTTAATGAAGGTCACGAATAGCGAAGATATCATTCTTGATTTTTTTGCGGGAAGTGGTTCTACAGGCCATGCGGTATTAAAACAAAACAAGAAAGATGGCGGCAGAAGAAAGTTTATATTGGTTCAATTGCCTGAGCCTGTCTCAAAAAATGCGGGCGCAACAGCGTATTGTATCAAGGAGTCAATACCCGAATTGATTTCCAGAATTTCCCTAAAAAGAATAAAAAAAGCCATTGCAGAAGAAGATAAAACTCAAGGTGTTAGGTTTTTCAAATTAGACCAGACAAATACTCACTACAACTCACTGGGGTAACCCTCGTTCACCCCACGGACGCCCATTGCTCAATGGGGTGGATTATGAAGATGAAAGAAAATCCTGATTTGTGGGCCGAACTGCTGAACGGCCTTAAAAACTCGTGGCCGCAGATATCCGGCTCTGCTTTAGCCATCGTCATTTGCTATGGGCGTCTGGTGTATGACGGCGTAGACCGTAAAAACAAATGGATAGAAGGCATTCTGTGCGGGGCGTTGTCATGGGGGATTTCGAGCGGCTTAGAGCTGTTCGGTATACCCAGTAATGCCGCCCCTTTTGTCGGTGGGCTGGTGGGCTTTATTGGCGTTGAGAAGATACGCGAGTTTGCTATCCGCACCATCAATAAACGGTTGGGAGATAAACAGTGAGCAGAGGTATTCGCAATAACAACCCCGGCAATATTGATCACAACCCCGCGAATAAGTGGCAGGGTCAGTTGCCTCATGATGAAAAGATTGAAAAGCGGTTCTGTCGTTTCGAGTCACCAGAGTATGGCATTCGGGCATTGTTCAAATTACTGCGGAATTACCAACTCAGGCATCAATTGCATTCGATTAGAAAAATCATCAATCGTTATGCGCCACCTGTTGAGAACAATACGGAAAGCTACATCCAGTTTGCAGCTGAAAAGGTCGGTGTTTCTGCTGATGAGAAGATATCAACTCAGGATAAGAAAGTCCTGTTTGCTCTGGCAGAGGGGATTATCAAGATGGAGAACAGCAACCTACAGCCGTATTCCGACGATATATTCACACGGGCATTTGAACTTTTATGAGCAGATTAGTGGCTTTAGGTGCTGCGGTAATGTTGGTGGTGCTCTATATCATGACACGTTATCAGGCTAGTGAGATTACAAACCTGACGTCAGATAAATTCAAACTAGAAACCCAGTTATCAGAGCAGCTTACCATCAACGCCACACAGCAAGAGAGAATCCAACAACTCCACGAACTGGACAAGACTCACACTCAGGAACTCGCCCATGCCAAGACTGAAATTAACACTCTTCGGGCTGATGTTGCCGCTGGTCGTCGCAAGCTGCGCATCAAGGCCACCTGTCCTGTGCCTGAAACCACTTCCTCCGGCGACGTGGTCAATGGAACCCCCGTCGAACTCACTGGAGAAACTGGATCAACTGTTCTCGATATCCGAGAAGGCATCATCAACGACCGGGCAAAACTGAAATATTTGCAGGATTACGTTAATACTGAATGTTATAAGGGGAAGAAATGAGAACGGAAGTTGATCTGGTCTACTTTGAGAAAGACAGAGAAGAGCGAACGCAGCTCAGTAAATACTATATATCACACAACAATTTAAACACAGTTCTTGTCCAGACGCTTATCATTAGTAGAGACGAGTTCGGAAAATATATCGCGAGCATGGAGTTTGCTGATTTTCCTAAGCTGTATTCAGAGAAGGAGGCCGCATTAAAACTGGCTGACTGGATGCGCCGTATGAGTGAAGCGATAGAAAATCACTGGCAGGACAAGAAGCAGTATCCAGAGCCAGCTTCTCTTGCTGAACAATGGAACGCATTACCACCCCAGAACAAATGATACTGGGGTTGTGGGACTATATCAAAACACAACACAAATGATTGAGGTCATCATGAAATTTGAAGAATTAACACTAGAATCACAACAAGCAGCGCGGGAAGCTCTGTTGAATGTAATTAGTATAGAAATGGAATCTCGTGGCTATATTGACAACGACAGGGCGAAATACATCGCCCGAAATATTAGAGATAGCTTTATTGCTCTTGAAACAGAAGACCCAAAACGAGGAAATGGTGATGATGAAGATGAAGTTGAAGATTAGTCTTCATCCAAACCATACCATTTTCTGGTTCCATTTGATTTAGTGACAAGAATAGCTGGATTAGTTTTTACTTTTTTTGCTGTATCACGAGCTAAATCACAAATTTCTTCTGTGGATTTATCACTATTGATTGAATACTCCGCATCTGGCAAATGATAGATCTTGCCGGCTTCGGTGGTAATCGTTCGTTTAAATCCAGCATTTTCCATTTTTTCATGTAATTTATCGTAATCCTTAGAGTTTGCATTATGTAACTCAACGCGAACTGTAAAATTTGGCATTCTTCTTATTCCTTATTTTGACTATGGAATAGCCAACTTATCACTTTCCCTTAATTACGGTAAGTGAGGAACCACCTCGCCTGATGTGGTTAAAAGCAGGCAATGATTTCAGTATTAGCAACCTATCAAAACACAGTGTCAGTGAGCCTCTGAGTGATCAGGGGCTTTTTTGTATCTAACGCGCACTCACCGCGCACATCAATAAAACGCAGCCTTACAGAAAGTCGAACCTGAGAAAACCGTTAATGGGTATTTCTGCGGGCGGCTTTTCTGTGTGAGCAGGTTCGATTTTCTATAAGGAAAATACCCGATGAGTACAGCATTAACTTTCAAAGAAAAAGAAGTGATCCCTTTTGATAATGGCGATGGGAAGATTTGGTTTACCGGAGAACACCTGGCTGAATTGCTGGGTTACAAGGATAGTAAGAAAGTTGCCAACCTTTATAGTAGACATAAAGATGAATTTACTGAGAGCATGAGTATCATTGCCAAAGTGAGGACCTCGGAAGAATCAATAGGTTACGAGCATCTCATGTCTGATATTAGACTGTACTCTCTTCGTGGCGCATATCTAATTGGTATGTTTTCTCGGACAAAAGTAGCAAAAGAACTACGTATCTGGTTGCTAGATCTTGCAGAGAAAGAATCAAACATTGATATCGGTACGCTTGATGTTACTGCTATGGATCAGCTTACTGGACAAAAGATGCATGACTTAATAGCTGCTTTTGATAAAGCTTCTTTCCAACATCGAGGCCAAAAGGGTAGCGGTTTGATGGCTCAGCGCAAAAGGGATATTAAACGCATTAAGGATGCCACAAAATTAGCCTTGGAGCTTACCCAGTTTTCTATTCCTGATCTTGGTGACTTCCCCGACGAGGGGGAACCCGTATGAACCCTGAACAATTTATCGAAAAGAACGTACAGGCCGAGTTAATTAAGCTCGGCTTTTCTTCATCTATCGCAGGGATGGCAAGTGACCGGGCAGTTGAACATTATCGCCGTTCTGGATCAGCCAGCAGAAAGGGCAAGCTGTTTGATGATTGCTTGAATCTAGCCAAGGCATGGGCGAGCAAGTATTCGACTGAGAAGTCCAAAAAGAAATGATTTTACAAAATTCTGCAAAGCATCCAGAAACGGGTGCTTGATAGAGGTTTGTGTAAGTTTTGGGCTGATGTGGTCTCGCCAAAATAAGGCGCTATATCAACCGAACCAGTTTTTTATGCTGAATAGAGAGGTAAATATGCTTGAGCACCAGATACCACCACATAAGCGCCCCCCTGGATTAATGTTAAGTGCAGCACTAAGGGAAGAAAGAAAAGCCAAGATGCTACTGGGTATTGTAAAACTAAAACGATACCACGGACTCAACAATGAAGAATGGGAGCAGGTTATGAAAATGGCTTGCGAATTATTGAAGTAAGGAATCATTGGGTTGATCCGGGGAATGAATCTACGTATTTGATAGTAAAGTCCGGGAATGCGTTGACGAACTGAATCTTGTAATCAGGTGATGCAGTCACCATTCGCCATTTGCCCGGAGAATTCGCGGAGCTGGTGACAACTTTGACTTTCAGATCGGGGAATGAGTTAACAACCTTCACCTTATAGTCTGCACCGGAATTGACCACTTTGATGTTTCCGTAAATTTTAGCAACATCAACTTTGGTTTTAGCGTAAGCACCAAACGGAAGTAATAATGCGGCGACTAACAGGACTGCTAATTTTTTCATATGAACTCCTGTGCTTGGCAAATTCATCATTTCGATAATAGGACTGTTTAATTCAGTTTATCCGATATGCTGGAGAGTACAAATGGCTACACTGAATGATCTTATCAACCAATTAGCAAAGATACGAAAGCAAATCCCCTTTGCAACGGCTCAGGCGCTTACCGAAGTCGCACGTAAGATAGAAAAAGCCCAGAAAGTGGCATTCGAACGCAAGCTGGAAAGCCCGACCCCTTTCACGGTTAAAGCGGTCAGAAGCAAAGGCGCACGTAAGAACGATCTAACCGCAAAAGTTTTCGTATTGCCAACGGCTGCTAGTTATCTGGAACCGTTTGAGGTTGGGGGTGTTCATAAACTGAATGGCGCTGCTTTACTCAACCCCAAGAACGTCAAACTGAACAAGTATGGCAACTTACCCCGCAACAAGCTGAAACAGCTGAAAGGCAAAGACGATACCTTCATTGGTGAAGTCTCAACGCGATACGGAAGTGATGTTAATGGCGTATGGCAGCGTAAGAAAGCCAAGAAGGTGAAAAAGAACAAGCAGCGGTTAAAACGCTCACCTAATGGAACACGCAGACCGAGAGAGAAACAAAGCCCCCCAGAATTGCTTATTCGGTTCGGTGATGCGCTACCTGTTGAGCCTGTACTCGGCTATCAGGAACGGGCGCAACAAATGGCTCAATCGCTGATGCCTGCTGCTATCAGTCAGGCACTGGATGAGGCGATACGGACAGCTAAATAAAAACTGGGACCGTGGTCCCGCCTGAACAAGAAGAGAGATCATGAAATATGAACTAATCCCAACTGTAATACTGCCTACATCGGCAGAGGTTGGAAATATCATCAATCAATTGAAATCAGAATTCAGTAAAATCGAGGCTAATACAATTTCGGCTGGTCAGGACATTAGCACCGTTATGGAGAAGTTAATTCTGAAACGAGCACGCGGTTCTGAAAAATATCCGGTCACCTGGATTATCCAACTGGGTGAAAAGGATGTTTTATTCAGCCGAGTAGTAAACGGGTGCATTGATGAAGGTTATGCACCCGTTAACAGACAAAAGGCTAATGTTTATGCGTCAGCTATTCTGAATGATCTTGAACCACCAAGACATCTTCAGAAGTCCGATAAACCGACTGTGCAAACTCAATCTGAATAAGATTATCACCTCGCGGTTTTACCCTGTAGAAGTCCAGCCCACCAAATGAAACACGGGTGTCGCGAGGCAAATCTTTAATCTGGTCTAATAGTTCCCAAAGTTCGATTGTGTGGCTATAGATAACCTCTTTACTCGGCATTCATTCACTCCTGTTTATGTAATGGAAAAAGAGAATATACAGCCATTAGCGGGATAAAAAATCGACATGGGCGACAACCAGCACCTACAGTACCTAAAGGGGTGATATGAAAAAGACTCAAATGCAAATCATGCAAGAAGCTATCAATAAGCTGAACGCTATGAGCGATGATGACTTCTTGTCTGCTCTTATTAAAGCAGGAGTTGCCGATCAGCGTCAGCCAGCAGAAAGGGCGAGCAAGTATTCGACTGAGAAGTCAAAGAACAAGAGAGTCTGATGATGAAATACATATGCTCAATCATTCTGGACGCAATTATCGCGTCCTTTTTATTTATTGGGATCACGCAAGATATAGACGGCTTTGTGAATGTGGGTTACTTCGCTGGCTGGCTCTTTGGCACGGTTAAGTTCTTGGCGTACTTATTTGGCAGGGACTCATTAGCCAAGGATTACAAGCATGTTCCAACGGCATACCGGTATTACGACCTGCTAACAGATACGGTGTTTGTCATTTTTGTTGTGTATCAGGGATGGTTCGTTTTGGGTGCTATCTATGCAATAGGGGTTATGGCGAAAGCCGAGTTCCAAAGCAAGCAAGAAGAACGATTGAGAGAGCAAGGATAGCAATTTACAAAATTCTGCAAAGCATCCAGAAACGGGTGCTTGATAGAGGTTTGTGTAAGTTTTGGGCTGATGTGGTCTCGCCAAAATAAGGCGCTATATCAACCGAACCAGTTTTTTATGCTGAATCACTAAGGTGGTTTTTGTTTCCCTCGCATAGCCTTCTCACCCCGAGGGCTATTCCATGTTAATGAGTAAGGAACAGGACAATGGCACAAAAGAAAATCCCGCTCACAAAAGAGCAGAAGGTTCTCTTTGATGCCTTAACGAAACTTCAACAGAAATTCGTATTAGGCATCCTGAAAGGACTGAGTCAGATAGATGCCTACAAACAGGCAGGGTATAAGGCAAAAACAGACGAGTCAGCCAGAGCATCTGCATCTGAAATCTTAACAAATCTTAACGTTAAAACTTTTCTCGACGCCATGAACCAAGAAGCCATTTCCGATGCGGTCATGAGCCGTCAGGAAGCCTTAGAGCGTCTTTCTGCGATGGGACGTGTTTCTATTCACGATATTGCCAACTTCCGTAACAGTCAGGTAGGGGAAGACGACGAGGGTAAGCCTGTGTTCCAAGCAACATGGCAATTTAAAGACAGTGCATTACAGAACCCCGCTGCACTCAGTGCCATTTCAGAACTGACCACGGGCAAAGATGGCATCAAGTTAAAACTCCATGACCCGAAAACCGCCATCAAGCAACTGGCGGAACTGATGGGATGGGAGTCAGCGAAGAAAACGGAAGTCACCGGCAAAGATGGTGGACCTATCCAATATGCCGATTTAACCCAAGAAGAGCTTGAAGAGCGATTAAAGGAGCTAGGTCATGGCAGGAATAGATCGCAGCTCGACACGAAACTTACAGACACTTGAGGCCTATAAGCAATTTGCTATCCAAAGGGCGCGCAATAGTCTTCTTGATTTCACGTTATATACCCATCACCTCTATGAAACAGGTTGGTTTAATGAGTTACTGTTTGCTGAGCTAGATCAGTTCCTTATTGAAGCTGAAAACGGGTTAATGCCCCGGCTGATGATATTCGCCCCGCCACGTTCAGGTAAAAGTGAGGCAGCCTCAAGACGCTTCCCGGCATATGTGCTGGGTAAGCACCCGAACTGGAACGTCATTGCATGTTCTTACTCCTCTGATTTAGCTAACAGAATGTCACGGGATACTCAGCGCATTATCGACTCAGAGCGATATGGAGAGGTTTTCCCTGATGTCAAACTGAACGGAACTAATATCCGGACAGTAGCAGGCGGCGCTATTCGCACCGTCGAGTTATGGGAAACCATAAACACCAAAGGGGGATTGCATGGTGGTTCCTATCGGGCAGCGGGGGTGAATGGCGGCATCACTGGTCAAGGAATGAATATCGGCATTATTGACGACCCGGCAAAAGACTACAAAACCGCTTCTTCCCCTGTTTATCAGGAGTCGGTGATTGACTGGTACGACACCACATTCTTTACCCGTGCCGACCCCAAGATAAACGGCATTATCATTATTCTGACGCGCTGGCATCAAAATGATTTAGCCGGACAGTTACTTAAGCTGACGGAGGAAGGCGGTGAGCAATGGCGCGTGGTCAGTTTTCCAATGGAAGCCGAAAAGGAAGAGATACACGTACTGAATGGCAAAACATATCACCTGAGAAAGCCCGGTGAAATCCTCTTTCCTGAACGTATGCCGCGTGATTTCGTGGAGAAAGCTAAGCAACGTGGTTCATTGGTCTGGAATGCCCTGTATCAGCAACGACCGACGGCTAAAGGGGGTGGTCTTATCAAATCCGAATGGTTCAAAGAATATAAGGTATTGCCTCCTATCCGCTGGAGTGCCGTCTATGGTGATACGGCGCAAAAAACTAAAGAGGCCAATGATTTCTCGGTCTTTGAACTATGGGGATTAGGTGAAGATGGCAAGGTATATCTGATTGACCTGATCCGCGGTAAGTGGGAATCAAAGGAACTCAAACGCCGGGCTGTTGCGTTCTGGGTGAAATGCCGCGCAAGAAAAGATATCGGCGCGTTAGTGTCCATGAAGGTCGAGGATAAGGCTTCCGGCACAGGCTTGATTCAGGAAATTCAGTCAGAGGCCCTTTGTCCTATCGTACCCATCCAACGAGATAAAGATAAGTTCACCCGGTTAATGGATATACAGGGTTATATCGAGTCCGGTTATGTCTATCTGCCGGAAGAAGCCGAGTGGATAAATGATTTCCTGACCGAGATGGAAGCCATTACCCCCGATTTCAACACCCACGATGACCAGTTAGACCCGATGATGGATGCGATTTCGGATATGAAAGCCGGCGATTTAGGGTTCTGGGGAATATTGGGCAGACAACTTTAGAAAAGTGTCAGAAATCCCGCCTTCAACCCCAAATCCCCTCGAAATGATTTTCGGGATTTTGTTAACAACTCAGTAACAAAAAATCACCCTGAAATCAGGCAGAAAAGTGAGGTTTTTGCCCGTCTGGGGTGACTTTTTAATTGAGTTGAAAAGTCGCGATTCGCCTAAGAACCATTATGTTAAATAAGGCCGATTTTTAACAAATTATCTGTGAGGCAAGAGATGGCCCGTAACAAACGCCGTAACGGCGCACAAAAGCCCGTTAGGACTGCTGACGGGTACAATAACTTTACTGCCAAACTGGGGAGCTATACCCCCAACATTCAGACTGGGGGAACCTATTTACCCGGCTACGTTTCCCGCAACCGCACACAAATTGAGTTTGCCTATCGCAGTTCATTTCTGGTGGGGGCTGCGGTGGATGCAATGGCAGATGATATGACCCGCAAAGGCATCACGATCAGTTCCCGCATGAAGCCGGACGCCAAAGGCCAGCTTGAAACCCTGTGGGAAGATATCGGCCTGTGGGATGAACTCAATAACACCCTGAAATGGTCTCGCCTTTATGGTGGGGCATTGCTGGTGCTGATGATTGACGGTCAGGACATGGCGACACCGCTCAACCCGGAAACCATCAAAGAAGGCCAGTTCAAAGGCGTGATGTGCCTCGACCGCTGGATAGTTAAGCCCTCACACAATGATTTAGTTGATGAATACGGCCCTTACTTCGGTAAGCCCAAGTTTTATACCGTGGCCGGTGACCAGCAAGGATTACCCCAGTGGAAAATCCACTATTCCCGCGTCATTCGTATGGAGGGGGAAAACTTACCCCGGCAGCAAGCCAGAACCGAGAATGGCTGGGGAATGTCAGTGGTTGAGCGTATCTACGAGCGTGTACAAGCCTTTGACACTGCCACGGTAGGCACTTCTCAACTAATACACAAGGCGCATCTGCGAACTTACAGTATCTTGGGGCTGCGTCAAGCCTTGGCAACGGGTGGCGATATGGAGCGCGGGATAATGCGGCACATGGACATGATCCGTGAGTTCCAGACCATCGAAGGCATGACCATCATGGATGCATCGGATACGTTCCAGACGCACAGCTATTCATTCGCGGGGATTGCGGATGTCATTCTGCGCTTTGCGGAACAGGTCTCTGGGGCAACGGGTATTCCGTTAGTCCGTTTGTTTGGTCAATCCCCGTCCGGGTTCAGTACCGGTGATGGCGACCTGGAGAACTACTACAGCCGGGTGAATACGTTACAGGAGCGGCGATTGCGGCGCCCTCTTCGCTGGCTGCTGGACATTTCCCACCGTTCATTGTTCGGCGAGACACTGCCGGATGACTTCACCTTCGAGTTTAACAAGCTGTGGGAGATGTCCGACACCGACCGATCCACAATGGCGAACAACGTTGCTAATGCCCTCAGTACGCTAGTAGACAGGCAAATACTGCCGATACATGCCGCCATGTCAGATTTACGCAATCTGGCGGATGCCATCGGTATAGGAGGAGCAATCACCGATGAGGATATTGAGGAAGCAAAAACGCAGTATGCGGAGTTTGAATCTGAAACCGGCCCAGCGCCGGCGATCGGAAATTCAGTATCACAACAGCCTGTTGGCGATAGTCAGCCAGATAAACAATCTGGTCACAGGTTCTTACGATGGTTCACAGGCCAGCGCTGACCAGATAATCGGGCGTCTGATTGAGTATTCACAGGCCCTTAGTGACTGGGCGGACTTAGTCGGGCGCAAGATGTTCTCACAGGTCGAGCGCGAAGAGTGGCATCAATGGCGTTCCGTCTCTGAGGCTATTTCTGAGGGGTTGCGCGATGTAGTCGGCAATACCCCGGTCGGACAGGTGGCACAGGATATTATCTATCGTCAGATTCAGCTCATGAAGTCGTTACCGTTGGAAGCGGCTGAGCGGGTCAGGGATATTCAGACTCGCGCCATTCAGGCCATGATCAACGGTGAGCGTCCCGAAGCCCTCTATCAGATGATTATGGAATCTGGCGTGGTAGCAGCCGGACGGGCACGCATGATTGCCCGCACTGAGATAGGCCGAGCCACAGGCGCATTAACACAAGCAAGGGCCTTATCCATCGGTTCCGAAGGGTACTGGTGGCGTATTGAAGGGGCAGGCACGCGACCGTCACACAAGAAGATGCGCGATAAGTTTGTGCGATGGGAAGATCCGCCCACACTGGATGGAATGACAGGCCATGCGGGATGTCTTCCTAATTGCAAATGCTGGCCGGAAGTGCATGTGCCAGCGCCGAGGAGATAAAAATGAATTATACCTACTACGCCTACTACGAAGGGTATGACTGTAATGGCAATGCCATTTTTAATGGCAATAGCGGTTTCGTTACTAAGTCAGTTCCGGCAAATCAAAATAATATTGACGAGCATGTCGACTGGTTACTCAAAGATGCCAAGGACAAAAATAACGAAGTTGTCCGAGTTGTAATAAAACATATCACCAGACTATAAGCCGCCCTTTAGGCGGTTTCACTGTCCGTCATTCGGCAGGTAACCCATGAAATACTTTTTCACCACGCAACTGGGCGAAACCCGCTATGAGATGGCGGATGGCTCACTGCTCTGTAAAGACGTGCCGATAGCCCGAACCGGAACACAAACCTATTTGCCGGAAGAGATCGGCCTTGAGGGTGGCTCTGATGGATTAGTTACAGTCCACCGCATGGAAGACGAGGTGTTCTCAACGGCAACAATGGCGTCATTTGAAGGTGTTGCGGTCACGCTGGGGCATCCCGAAGATGCAGACGGCAATATTGTCTTTGTCAACCCATCCAACTTCTCAGAACTGGCTCACGGCCATATTCAGAACGTCCGGCGCGGTACAGGCGATAAGGCGGATTTGCTGATAGCGGATGCCCTGATTAAACGTCAGGAAGCCATTGATGCGGTCAAGGCAGGCATTACCGAAGTCAGTTGCGGCTATGACGCCCAGTACAAACAAATCAGCCCCGGCAAGGGGAAACAATATCAAATCACCGGAAACCACCTCGCTATTGTTGATAAAGGGCGTGCGGGTTCCCGTTGTTCTATCGGGGATGCAGCCCCCACCACTAAGAAAGGTAAAACAAGTATGAAAGACTGGCTCAAGCAAGTCGCGAATGCCCTGAAAACTAAGGATGATAACACCTTGGCAAAACTGGCTGACAACGCCCCGGAATTACCCTCTGATGGCATGTCGTCGATTCCGGGCGTGACCATCAACATGAATACCCCCGCACAGGCAACCGCATTACCGACAGCCGAGCGGACAACCACAGATGACACACTAAAAAAGGAAAATCCCACTGGCGATGACGGTATCCCAGAGTGGGGCAAGGTACTGATCGCTAAGGTTGAGGCCCTGAGCAACAAAACGGGCGATAACAATCCTGGTGACCCTGATAAAAAAACAGGGGATGAAGATGAAGAGGAAGATCGGAAGGTCACTGGTGATGCCGCCTACCGTCGCAACATTATTGCGGATGCGGAAATCATTTGTCCGGGCTTCAAACCGACGGGCGATAAAGGCCTGAAACGTCAGGTACTGAATCACGCTATCCGTACGGGCGACAGCCTGAAAACCTTTGGTGTGAGTGATTTCGCTAAAGCACCCAAAGCGACAGTAGATGCCATCTTTACGGCAGCGGTAGCGCTAAATAAGGCAAAGAATCACATACAACCCCCAACCCCAACGCGTGATAACGCCGCTCGTTACAGCACGCCGGCAGAACTGAATAAAAAGTACGCCGAATTCTGGAAACGCAACTGATAAGGTAACAATAATGGCAACAACAGCATATTTAACCCGGATGCCAATGGGCATCCCCGGGGCGATCACCCGTTTGCGCGATCTGACCACTGAACCCGCTTTGCTCGACACAGCAAAAGTATTTGCTCAGTACGGGCTGGTGGGAAAATACCACGGTGATAAGTTCGTTCCGCTTGAGGATGGTGACAGCGTGGAGCATATAGCAGGTATTCTGGTGCGCCCTTATCCCGTGCAATCACAGGCCGATATGGCGCATTTAGGCGTCAAAGCCGGTATTACAGGGGATATTCTGAAACGTGGTTACATGACTGTTACCGTTAAAGGATCGGCAGAGAGCGCCAAGAAAGGCGGTAAGGTATACGTCCGAGTCGCGGGTGAACAAAAAGACAGCCCACTGGGGTCATTTGTCTTAACACCGGATACCACCGCAACCAACACTCCCGAATTACCCCAGGCTCAGATTATGGGGCCGGGTGATACCACTGGCACGATTGAAATCGCCTACAACATATAAGGATTACTATGTTTACTATTGATAAAGCTACCGTAGATTCTGCGGGTATCTTTCTGGCTGGGGAGCTGGAGCGCCTTGACCTGACACTGAATCTGCCTTTGGTATCCTATAAGTGGTCACGGGATATGCCACTGCGCAGCGATGTGTCTATTGCTGATGAAGTCAGCTCCTTCACAAACTCTGACCTTGCCGCGACCGGGGGGATTAATCCGAACGGCAAAAACTGGATTGGTAAGAACTCCACGGCTATACCCGGTATCAGTCTGAACATCGAGAAAACCCCGCAGCCTCTCACCCTGTGGGGAATGGAGCTTGGCTGGACATTACCAGAGCTGGCAGCCGCACAACAGGTGGGTCGCCCGATTGATTCACAGAAATACGAAGCCATGCTACTCAAGTGGCATATGGACGTGGATGAGCAGGTTTATATCGGGGATGCTGATTTGGACATGACCGGTTTATTGAACCTGGCACAGGTTAAGCCCCGGGCAGCGGCGGCGGCATGGACAAAGAACAGCAAACCCGATGATATCGTGGCTGACTTCAACGTGCTGTTGACAGATGCGTGGATCGCTTCGGGTTATGCCTTATGTCCCAGCAAAGTAGGGCTAGCCCCTGAGCTGTTTGGGCTGCTGGCAAGCATGAAAATCTCAGAAGCCGGTAATATTTCCGTACTGGAATACGTGAAAATCAACTGTATCGCGTTTCAGGAAAATGGCACACCTTTGGAGATTGTTTCCATGAAGTGGGCTTCCAAGCGCGGGGCTGGTGGTGCGAACCGCATGGTGGCCTATACACAGGAAGAGAAATATATCCGCTTCCCGATGGTGCCGTTGCTGAATACACCGCTGGAGTATCGCGGACTGCACCAGTTAACCACGTACTACGGCAAGCTGGGTCAGGTCGAAGTGCCTTATGCGAATACCATCGCATATCTGGATATCCCTGTGGCGTAATAAATGGCGGGAATACCCGCCTTTACTGAGGTTCCTATGAAACGATATATGGTGACACAACATGCCACACTGAGTTTTCCAAGTGGTCAGGATGTGCAGTTATCGCCGGGCATTCATACGTTTGACGATGATGTGATTCAGCATTGGGCCTTTTCTTGTTATGCCACTCCGCTGGATGACACCGGACAACCGGATGATAAGAAGGGAAAAACCAATGGCAAAAAACAGTCTTCTGCCGACAGTTGAGCAATTCCGTACCGACTTCCCTGAGTTTACTAACCCCGCCCGTTACTCTGATGCAACCATTCAGTTCTATCTTGGACAGGCGGATACCCTGCTGAATCAGGATAAACACGGTGATCAGTTTGTCTACCTGACCGAGCTCTTCACGGCACATCACGTCGAACTGAGAGGTAAGGCCATAGCAAGCGCCGCTGTCAGAGGCAGTGTTAACAGTGCGAACGGCGGTGTGCTGTCGTCCAAATCGGTAGATAAAATCAGCGCCAGTTATGACACCTCCGGGGTGATAAATCCCGATGCCGGATTCTGGAATAACACCGCTTACGGGCGTGAGTTCTACTGGTGGTGGTCAATGTTCGGTGCTGGCGGGAGGCAATTGCTATGAGTGTCAAAATCACGCAGGACAATGCGGCGTCGATACTATCTGCCTTAAACCGTCTGACCAAGATGGACGTACTGGTAGGTATCCCCGCGAGCAAAGCCCACCGGTCAGAGGGCGAAAGACTGAATAACGCCGAAATCGGTTATCTGCAATCGACAGGTGGCACAGTTAAGTTAGGCGGCAAGACCGTGACCTTACCGCCGAGGCCCTTTCTGGACATGGGTATTGAGGATACCCGGCCTGTCACTGCCGAGCACCTTAAAGCGGCGGCAGAACATGGCATTGCCGGGAAGTTTGAGGCGGCACACAGGGAGCTGGAACGGGCGGGCATGGTAGCCTCCAATGGGGCGAAGAAGGTTATCAGCGACGGTGATCGGCTGCATCCTCTCTCTGATGCCACCTTGCAGCGTCGAAAGGCAAAAGATATGCCCGGCGAGAAGCCACTCTATGACACGGGCAGCTTACTGAAATCCATCACCTATCTAGTCAGAAATAAGGGGGAATAATGCCATTCCTTGATATGAGCGATATCCTGCTTGACCCGGATTTTGTCGATACCTCGCTGGTGTGTCATCGCAATACCCAGACCACTGATGAGGATGGCTTTACGACCAATACCGCGCAGTCCATTCCCTTTACCGGAGTCGTAACAGTAGACCGGGCGTTAGAGGCGCGACGCATGGAAGCCGGACAGACCATCAGCGGAGCTATCCTGATTGTCACCCAGTTTCGACTGACTCAGGGCCAACCCGGACTGGATGCCGATATCGTCACCTATCAGGGGCGGCAGTATCGTGTGACCTTTGTTGACCCTTATACCGCTTACGGAGCGGGATTTGTGCAGGCACATTGTGAGTTGATGAACTTCGATGGAGGGACGCCGATTGAGTAACGTCAGTAACTTACCCGGCTACTTAACCCCTGTCAGTGTCTCACCGAATTATGATGAGGCGCTGGAGCGGGAATTGAGCCGCTGGATACGGGCGGTCGCGGGATTAGAGCCAAAAACAGTGTTTCCGCGCTGGACAGACCCGCAGCCGAAAATCCCCCCGGCAGGCACTAACTGGGGCGCGTTTGGCATCATGGCTATTCGGGAAGACGCTAACCCGGCAGCAACCCAACTCAGCGATCAGCTTCATGAACAGGGTTCACACGAAACCCTCGATATCCTGTGTTGCTTTTATGGCCCCTCGGGACAGCGTACCGCGACCCAGTTTCGCGATGGATTGTTCATCACCCAGAACAATGATGAACTGTCCCGCGCGGGACTGACCTTTCAGCAATGCGGACGAATACAGCCTGCCCCTGAACTGATTAACAACCAATGGCAGCGCCGTTATGACGTAACCGTGACGTTACGCCGCAAAATCGTACGCTACTATGGCATCAAGTCGCTGGTGGACGCGCCAGTGAAATTCTTTGGAGATTAACCCTATGCAGGGCTTACCCATTACCAGTATTGTTAATGTCAAAATTAACATGGCCCCCCGTGCCGCATCGAGTCGGAATTTTGGCTCATTGCTGATTGTCGGGGGGAGTGATGTGATCAACACACACGAACGGCTCCGTTACTACACCGACATTGAAGGCGTAGGCGCAGATTTTGGCATGGATACCCCGGAGTATCAGGCCGCTGCGCTGTATTATTCCCAGTCACCCCAGCCGATTGATTTGTATATCGGTCGTTGGGCGAAAACTCAGGTTTATGCGGCTTTACGGGGCGCTGTCCTGAGTCGGGCAGAACAGGCAGTGAGTCGCTTTACCGTTATTACCGATGGCTCTTTTAAACTGCCCATTGACGGTAAAGACACCATCATCACCGGTATCGATTTCAGTAAAGAAACCAACCTCAATGGCGTGGCTGAACGTGTGGCCGAAAAACTGAAAAATGCCTCTGTTCGCTGGGACAGTATTTCTTCCCGCTTTACGGTCTCGCTGCAAGCCTCCGGCAAGCTGGGCTATGTCACCCGCGCAGACAGTGGCGCTTATATCGGCGATCTGTTGAAATTGGATGCGGATTCTGGCGCAACAACCATTGACCCGACTGAACCGGAAACCATAGCCGAAGCGGTCAAAGCATTGGGTGAAGTCTCAGGGGCATGGTACGGGCTGGTGGTTGCCGATAATACCCTGTCTGACCGCGATGTCCTGAGTGTGGCGCGCTACATTGAATCGGCCTCTGTTGCCCGGATTTACGGTCACACGGTCACCAAAACCGATGTCCTTGACGCCGACGTGGACACAGATATTGGCTCACAACTTAAGGGTGCCTTTCTGGGCCGTACTCTCTGGCAATACTCTGCACAGCCTTATGCTATTGCGTCTCTGTTTGGCCGCATGTTTACGGTCAACTTCCAGGGCAATAACACGACTATTACCCTGAAATTTAAACAGGAGCCGGCGATCAGGGCTGAATTGCTGACAGCAACACAGGCTAACGCACTGAAAACCAAAAATGGCAACGTCTTTGTCCATTACAACAACGACACCGCGATTGTGCAGGAAGGGGTAATGGCTAATGGCACCTTCATTGATGAGCGCCACGGGCTGGACTGGTTACAGAACTATGTGCAGACCAACCTTTATAACCTGCTGTATACCAGTACCACCAAAATTCCCCAGACCGATGAGGGTGTGACCCAGTTGTTAGCCAATGTCGAACAATCGTTGTCACAGGGGGTGACTAACGGTCTGATTGCACCGGGGCTTTGGGGCGGTGACAGCTTCGGGGCACTGAACCGCGGCGAGATGCTGACTAAAGGCTATTACACCTACGCGCAGCCGATTGTGGAGCAGGTGCAGGCCGAACGCGAGAAACGTAAAGCACCGGTCATTCAGTGCGCCATTAAACTGGCGGGTGCGGTGCACTTTGCTGATGTCATTATTAACGTAAACAGGTAATTGAACATGGCGAATACTTATTCATTTATCGACGTGTCCGCCACGATAACCGGGGTTGGGGGGGCGGTCGATCTGGGCAATGGCGCGGCAACGTCGGAAGAAGGGATCGTGGTGGCGATGATTGAAGCTAAAAACACCATGACTATTGGGGCTGATGGCGAAGTCATGCACTCTTTGCATGCAGGCAAAGGCGGTACGATTACCGTGACACTCCTGAAAACGTCACCGGCGAATGCCAAACTGATGATGATGTACAACGCCCAGCAGTTCTCGTCAGCCACGTGGGGCAATAACGCGATACTTATACGTAACAAAGTTTCCGGCGATACCATCGCGGCACGCTCTGTGGCGTTCCAGAAAATCCCGGATATTTCTAACGCCAAAGTCGGTAACACCCATAGCTGGGTATTTGACTGCGGCAAAATCGATACCATTCTTGGCACATTTTAACGGGGGATCACAATGGAATTTGAAATCAGTGGTAAAAAATACCGCGCAGGTAAACTGAATGCGTTTCAGCAACAGGACTTAGCGGTAGCATTAATCCCTGTTGTTCCGGCCTTGAAGAGCGTCTGGGAAAACCTGAAACCTTCCATGGTTGGCATAGACGGTAAGCCGGTCTTTGCAATGGATGATATGGCAGACCTGATCACCCCGTTAGCCGAAGCGATACGCTCATTGGGCAAAGAATCACGCTATGAAATTAATGATATCTGCCTGTCCGTGGTCAGCCGGGAGAACAGCGGTGTCTGGTCAGAAGTCTATGTCAGTGGGCAATTGATGTTTGACGATATCAACGGGCTGGATTTACTGAAAATCGCCGGTCAGGTGATTAAGGATGCACTGGGTAATTTTTTTCCCGCCCTGCCAGAGAACGACGGGTTATCCCCGGTCAACCCAGCCTCGATTTAGAAACCCTTCCTGACGGGCGCTATTATCTGATGCGTCCGGTTCGCCACGGCATGTGTACTTTTCAGTCATTAAAGAACGGGGATATCGATCTGGCCGATATCGCCCTGATGAATGATGCGCTGGATGTAGACGCAGAAAACGAGGCCCTGATAGCACGGTGGAGAGATGAGCAACACTAACGCAGAAGTAATTAAAGAGTTTTTGATATCGCTGGGCTTCAAGATAGATAAAGCCGGTGAGAAAAAATTCAGTGCGGTGATCGCCGGTGTCACCGCCAACGTTTTAAAATTCGGCGCAGTGGTGGAAGGCGCGGCACTGGCGGTGGCGGGCTTTACGGCTCAGGTGGCCAGTGATCTGGATAAACTCTACTGGCAGGCCCAACGCACAGGGGGTGCGGCTGAACAAATCAAGGCGTTTGGGTATGCTGTTACACAGGCGGGCGGCAGTGTCGAGGGGCTGAATTCGTCACTGGAGAATGTGGCCCGATTTTTAAGGAACAATCCCGGCGGGGAAGGCTTCCTGCGTAATATGGGGATCCAGACCCGTGACACTAACGGACAGCTCAGGGACACCGCCTCTTTGGTTGCGTTGGTCGGTGAACGGCTGTCCGGGATGCCGTCGTACCGGGCCAATCAATACGCCAGTATGCTGGGTATTGATGAGAATACCCTGCTCGCCATGCGCCGGGGGATGGGCGGCTATGTGGCGGATTACCGTCAAATCATGCGCAAGATGGGGTTCGACCCGGCGGCGGCAGCGAAACATGCCAACGATTTTATGACTCAGTTTTATCGGCTGAAATCAGTCATGGGGATGGGTAAGAATAAAATCGGCGGTGAACTTGCCCGGACACTGACACCGAGTGTGGAGAAGTTCACCAAACTCATACTGGACAAGTGGCCCGCCATTGAAAAAGTCATTATGTCGGTGGTGGATGCCATTCTCACCATGTCTGATATTCTGGGGCAAATGGTTTATCGTGGGGCGCAAGGTATACAGGACTTAATCGGCTGGTGGCAACGGCTGGACGATGAAAGTAAAACACTGATTAAAGCATTCGGGGCAATAGCTGTCGCCTGGTGGGCGCTTAACAAGGGATTCCTGACCTCACCGATTGGTATTATCACAGCCCTGCTGGCGGCCCTGTTCCTGTTGTATGACGATTACAAGACCTGGCAGGAAGGCGGCAAAAGCCTGATTGACTGGAGCAAATGGGAAGGCACACTAAAGCAAATTGGCGAAGGCATTAAGCAAATCAAAGACTGGGTGCTGCAAATCAAGGATGCGGTCGGCGGTTGGGAGAAAGTCTTCTGGGGATTTGCGTTGTTTCTTGGTGGGAAGTGGTTGAAGAAGATTTTAGGGGCATTGGGTGCGTTCTCTGATGCTGCGGGTAAAGTGAAGTTACCATCGCCTGCCACATCTAATGCATTATCCGCAATGGATGGATTGAGCCTCGCAGGAAAAGCCTCGTTTTTTGGGCTGAACATAGCCGCAGATCGTGATGAGTTTCTGAAGAAACTCAATCAAGAGGCCGCAGAAAAAGGCGTCGATCCGAAAACGTTGTTCATGCAAAAAATGGAAGAACGCAAGGCAAATGAAAAGCCTTTTCTAACGTGGGGTGATGTTGGCGGATGGTTTTCAGATTTATTTTCTGGTGGGGACAAACAGGCAAGCGGAAAAACCCTCACGCGGGGCGAACGTAACAATAACCCCTTAAATATGAACTTTGCTAAACAAAAAAATGCCACTCTTGAAGGCGGCAAAGGTGCCCGGTTCGCTAAATTTGACACGGTATACAATGGACTGGAGCGCACGGCGTGGCAATTGCGGCGATATTTTGACGGGATGACAGACGGTGTTAAACGCCAGACTGTTGAAGCGATTGTGAAGAAGTGGGCGCCAAGAGAAGATGGCAACGACACCGAAGGCTATATCACTCGTGTTGCTAAAGCATTAGGAGTTGGTCGTTCAGATAGGCTGAATCTAAAAAATCATCATGTCATGTATACACTGATGAACGCCATGAGCAAAGAAGAGATAGGAAAATCGCTTCCTTATTCTAAACAACTGGTTATGGCGGCAATCACCGGTGCACCAGATCCAACACAAGCCTTAGCCAAGAACAGTGGTTTTAACCTTGATCCCCGAATGTTTGAGAACGCCATGCCGAATATCCAAAACATGCTGAGTTACAGCAGTTACACACCGGAATATCTGCGAGCAGCAGAATCACTGGCACAGAACCAAACGACGATTGCCCCCGTTTACAATATTCATGTCACCGGAGTTCAGTCACCGTATGAAGCGGCAGCGTTAACTGGCGAAACGGTACAACGCAGCAACGCCATACTGGTACGCAATCTGCAAACGAAGGTGGGCTGATGGATATTTTATCAATGTTATTTTCTCAGGGGACGAGAAAAATCGGAATGATAGTGCCGAATGTGGTGATATCGGAAAAGCATCAGGATACTTCTGAAATTACTGAGCACCCGGTACAACGTGGGGCGGCTATCAGTGACCATGCGTATGACAAGCCGTCAGAGGTCACAATGGAATTAGGCTTTGCTGGTGGCGGTTCACTGATTGATATCTTTGATCTGGGGTCGGCGGCATCGTTAGGGTCAAGCCCCAAAGCCGTCTATCAACAGTTGCTGGCACTGAAAGCCTCAAAGCAACCATTCAATGTCACCACAGGGAAGCGCCAGTATAAGAATATGCTGATCCGCGCAATAGAAGTGACTACGGACAAAACCTCTGAAAACGTCTTGATGGTCACGTTGACCTTGCGTGAAGTAATTATTGTTGAAACGAAAAAGGAATACGGGGTTACCGTACCACCGGAACGAATGAAAGACCCGCTTTCTACAGGCCCTGTTGCTGACAAAGGGACTAAGACGCCAGTCGTACCGAAACAGAAAGAGAGCATGGCAGTTAAACTTGATAAAAGTACAGGCGGTGGCGGGCAATGGTTTAAAGATAAGTTCGAAAAACTGGGCGACTGGCTGGGAGGGAATAAATGAATCTTGTTGAGATACCTTTACGCGCTGAAAATCAACAATTTGATATCCAGCTAGGCAGTATCAATTACCGGATGCGGTTACAGTGGCGGGATTGCGCCGGATGGGTGTTAGATGTTATGCACCCAAATAGCGAACCGATAGTATCAGGTATTCCCTTAGTTTTCGGCGTGGATATTCTGGAGCAGCATCGGTACTTAGGGTTTAACGGAAAGTTGGTTTTTTATTGTTCTGATCCAGAAAGTGAGACAAACAGGGAAGAGTTAGGTAAAAATAATAGGCTATACTTTATCTCAAATTGAAGTTGTGGTGGATTATGAAAAAACTGATTACTTTGTTATTAATCCCTTTTGTCAGCGTAGCTATTCCTGAGTTTAGCGGAGTGTATCGAGATGACAATTTTAACATTCTTGCCTATGATGGTTCTTATTTATGCAAAATTCGTCCCGCACCTAAAAAATTAACAGGCTGGAACCCGGATATTTTTTCCCCTATAGGTGAAGCAAGGCTTGTCACTGAAACTAACGGTGACACTAAGTTTTTATATATAAACTTAGGCAACGGCAAGGAGATATCAAGAGTTGAAACATACGCATTCGAGAAGGGATCTGCTAGTACTATGTATCTAGGTATGTCGAAAAATAGCATATATACATATTTTATTGTTAGTGATTACGGGACTATTACTCACATTGAGGAACAGGACGTCACAGAAGGTGCCCTAGCACTTACAGATTGCACCTTAGTAAGAAAATATTAATAAAAACCCTATAACGGGCTTATTTTGCAACGCACCAACAAAAGATTGTAGTGATATGAAAATATCTTCTTTATATGCCGCCTAGTGCGGTTTTTTCTTTTATACGAGGTCAACATGTCAAAACAATGGCTTCGCGAGTGCAAGCTGATTGTAGCGGATGAGCAAGGGGAAGGCATTAACCTCTCTGAGCTGAAAATCAAGTTCAATATCACCCGGCCTTCTTTTGCATACCCGGCAACCGGTATCTTCAAAATCTATAACCTGAACGACGAGACACGGAGCAAGATCCGCAAGAACGAGTACAAGATTATTCAGTTCTCAGCCGGGTATAAAAACAACTCAGGCCAGATATTTTCCGGGCAAATCCAGTACACCTACACGGGGCGCGACAGCCCGACTGATACCTATGTGGTGATACAGGCGGGGGACGGTGACCAGGCGTATAACGATGCCAAGGTCAATATCACGATATCGGCGGGCTACACACAGCAAGATGTGGACAGGCTACTGATGCGGGATATTGAAAAGTACGGCATAACTTTTGGGATACGCCCGGAATTTCAGTTGAACGTAGCGCCACGGGGTAAGGTCTTTTTCGGTATGCACCGCGACGAAATGAATATTTTCGCCAAACAGAATAATGCCGAATGGCGTTATGAAGACGGTCAGTGTCACATTATCCCGAAGAAAGTCTATCTCACGGAGGCAGTGGTCTTGTCCTCCAGTACCGGATTAATTGGCATGCCGGAACAGACGATAGGCGCAGGTATCAATGTGAAATGCCTGATTAATCCGAAGATCCGCCCCGGCACTTTAATCCGGTTGGAAAAAGGCTCGATTAATGAAACGGGGTTATCGACCGGCGCTATCGCCCAACAAGAGAGCTATAAGGGTTCGCTAGAACAGCCCGCACCGATAGATCCCGAAGGGGATTACGTAGTGATTAACGTCAGCTATTTCGGTGATACCCGTGAGAAGATGTACTACATGGAGCTGATTTGCGTGGCGAAATCTGACCAGACCCTTATGTCCCAGGCTGCACTAGCAACGGATACCCGACAATGATCACTAACTTTGAACGTCTTAACCAGCCTGAAACACCGTTCCTGATGATGCAGGAGTCAATCAGTTCAGGTCTTTATGTTTCCATGCCGTGTATTATCCAGTCGTTTAATGCCGACGCAGTGACCGTTACCGCACAACCCGCGATACGCTGGAAAGTGACCGACAGTGAAGGGAGAACCGAATCCGTGGCTTTACCGTTGCTGGTGGATATCCCGGTAATATTCCCCCGTGGTGGCGGAGTCACACTGACGTTTCCCGTTCAGCCGGGGGATGAATGTCTGGTGGTGTTTGCTGACCGCTGCATTGATTACTGGTGGCAGAACGGCGGCGTACAAGAGCCGGTAGACCCACGTCAGCATCACCTGTCTGATGGTTTTGCCATCGTTGGCCCGCAGTCACAGGCGCGGAAGATTGGCGGTATCAGCACCCAAAATGCTCAACTGCGTACCGATGATGGCGCGGCGTTTATTGAGCTGAACCCCGGTAACCATAACATCACTGTCAAGACTCCGGGGAAACTGACTGCTACAGCAGATAAAGACACGGAGATCACGTCCCCGACAATTGTGTTGAATGGTCATGTGATCATTAACGGCAATCTGTCACAGGGCATGGGGTCAAATGGCGGTGAAGCGACGATGAACGGCCCGGTGAGAGTCAGGAACGATGTTACCGCAGGCGGTATCAGCCTGATGAATCACACACACGGCGGGGTTAAGACAGGCGGGGGTTCCACAGGAGGGCCGCAGTAATGCGATACCGGCGAGAAGATATTGACGGTGATTACAGCTTCGGGCAGGGCGATAACACGTTTCTGATTGATTCCCCGGACGCCGTCGCACAGGCTGTTAAGACCCGGCTGAATTTATGGCGCGGGGACTGGTTTTTAGATATGGAAGAAGGTACACCTTACCGGGAAGCCGTGCTGGAGAAAAACTACACCAGTGTGATGGCACTGCGTGAACGCATTCTGGACACTGAGGGCGTGACGGAAATTATTACCCTGGATGCCATACGTCACCCCGCTACCCGGAAAATCACCATTACAGCCACGCTTAACACCCGTTACGGCAGAACCACAGTAACCAGCGAGCGGTAACTTATGCTTAATTTCGATACGTTAGGGCTTGCGGCCAGAATTACCGCGAGCGGCGTTGTTGCGCCCGATTACCCAACCATACTGGCGCGTCTGACAGACTATTTTCGCCAGATTTACGGCGAAGACGCGTATCTTGAGCCAGACAGTAAGGACGGGCAACAGATTGTTATTTACGCGATGGGGATACACGACGCGAACAATACATTTATTGCCATTTATAATTCATTCAGTCCCGCAACAGCGACAGGCGCGGCACTCTCAAACAATGTCGCGATTAATGGCATGTCGCGGCACAGTTCAACCCAATCGACCTGTGATGTGGAACTTGTCGGTCAGGTCGGTACGGTCATTAAAAATGGTATGGTGCGTGACGTGCAGGGCTATTCATGGCGATTACCCGATATGGTCACTGTGGGTACTCACGGCACAGTCACGGTCACCGCGACCTGCCAAACGCAGGGATCGATTACCGCCGCCATTGGGGACATTGCTGAGATAGGGACACCCACACGGGGCTGGCAAAGCGTGATCAATCATTCCGTGGCGACACCCGGCCGTACCATTGAGACGGATACAGCGCTGCGGATACGCCAGCGTAAATCGGTGGCGCTGCCCTCACGTACAGTATTGGATGGCATGTTAGGGGCGATTGGCCTGATACCCGGTGTTTCCCGCTTAAGGGGCTTTGAAAATGACACCGGGCAGACTAATGAGTACGGCATACCCGGTCACTCTATCGCTATTATTGTGGATGGCGGGGATGCAACGACGATTGCTAAGACTATGGCCTTGAAGAAAACGCCAGGCGGTGGCACATTCGGGGACACGGTGATTAAAGTGGCTGACCGTCACCAAATCCCTCACCCGATACGCTTTTCCCGTCCGGTAGATGTGGCTATTTTTATTGAAATTCATCTCACACCTTTTGACGGTTATACCACACTGGTAGGTGACCGGATTAAAACGGCCGTAGCCGATCACGTTAACGCCATACACATAGGGGACAGTGTTTATCTGACCAAGCTGTTTACGCCTGCTAACTTACCCGGTGATGAAGAAGGTAAGACCTATGACATTACGGACATCAAAATCGGGCGCACGGCGGAAAGCGCGGTCACTGGTAACCTGAAAACCCGGTTTAATGAGGCCGTGACCTGTCAGCCGGAAAGTATCAAACTGGTGGTCACATGAGAGATTACGTAAAACTCATCACCCCGCAACACCGCGATTCGCCTAAATTCGTCGCCCACGTTGATCTCATCACCCGCCTGTTGTCAGACGTTGCCCAGGCTACCCTGCAACTTAATGAAGCGTTCTCGCTGGACAAGGCTATCGGTGTACAACTGGATGCGGTCGGGGAATGGATAGGCCTGTCGCGCTATGTGAAGATCCCGATTGTCGGCGTGTATTTTGCACTGGATACCGAGGCCGTGGGATTAGACCAGGGAAGCTGGAAACGGAAATATGACAGTGACAGCGGTTTTACTGAACTGGATGACGAAACTTACCGCACCTTGCTACGGGTGAAAATTGAAGCCAATCACTGGGACGGCTCCAGTGAAATACTGGAACAGATTTATCAGCGGATATTACCGGACAGCAAAACCACGCTGTTTTTCGTGGATAACCAGAACATGACGATGGATGTGTTTATGACCGGGGGTGTTATCCCGGAAGTCATTAAAGCCGTTATCCGGCAGGGTTATCTGAATATCAAGCCGGAAGCGGTACGCGTAAACAATTACATTAATTCAGCCCATTGCGGGCTGTTTGGTTTTGACATTCAACATGACGTGGTTGCCGGTTTTGATACCGGTGGCTGGGCGGTCAGACTATGAGGGGATTATGGCAAAAAATGAATTTCTGCCTTTTGGCATTGCAGACGGGGCAAACGTCTTAACCAACGACGAATACAGCAAACTGGCTGCCCGTACTAACGGATTCAGTTCTGGTGTAGCAAAATCACAAGAACTGAATAAGGTCTGGCGGCAAAGCGCCGTCATCGCTACCGTGGTGGCGCAGTTTATCGCGGAAACGACAGGCAAGGATGTATTGGATGATGGCAATTTACAGACATTACAGGCCGGATTGCTCAATGCATTAAGAACTACAGTCAGCGCCAATGTACCCGCTGCTTCGATCACCACAGCCGGCATTACGAAGTTGAGTAATGCCACAGATAGCCACGCCGAGAATATGGCGGCGACACCCAAAGCGGTACAACAAGTCTCTACTGCTGCAAATCAGGCACTGAAAGAAGCCGGAAATGCGCTCACCAATGCAAACACAGCAAATCAAAATGCCACCCATGCCAACGACAACGCCAACCGCCGCCTCGACAAAGCGCAGAACGGGGCGGATATCAAGGATAAAGCAGCGTTCATTAACAACCTCGGTTTAGCGAAAACCGTCGAACTGGCACAAAACGCCTTGTCCAAGCAAGCAAATGGCGCGGATATCCCGGACAAGAATACGTTCATTAACAATCTTGGGCTGCGGGATACGGTGGACAGGGCGCATCATTCACTGGATCGCCGTACCGGAGGAGAAGTGAATGGTGATATTTCATCTCAGGGAAATCTTTCAGTTCAGAAGGATATTTCAGCAAAGGGGAAAATGAGTGCTGATGACGGTTTTTTGGCAGGGACTGCGACACTGACTCCGTGGGGAGATATTCGTGGAACCCAGTGGGGGAATGGGTGGCTGAGTCACTGGTTGAATGACAGGCTTGCCGAAAAACCGTCAGCTAAATTTATGGAGGACAGTCAGGGTTGGTGGCTGGACCCTACAACAGGTATCATTCTTCAATGGGGAAAGCTTGCTCCGAGTGGCAGGAATTTTAATTTTCCACGGGCGTTTCCTGTTGAATGTTTTCACGTATTTGTAACAAATAATACCTCGCAGGGGTCTAGTATAGATAACGCATTTGGGTATCCGGTGAATAATCATCAATTTTATGCATCAACAAAATCTGTAGATGGGAATGACAGCGGACATCCAGTGGCATGGTGGGCAATTGGGAGGTAATAATGGGTATTGAAAAAATAAAACCCGAATTCAACAGAGATTATGATTATTTTTACAGCGCCTCAGCATCGGGCTTTGTTTACCGGCCGTATTCAGAACCCGGTGACTATCCTGATGACCTCAAACCTGTCAGTGATGAGTTGCACAACCATCTGTTTAAAGGACAGGCAAACGGGAAGCAGATTGTGGCTGATGATAATGGTTTACCCATGTTGGCAGACCCGCCTCCACCGACACCGGAGGAACTACAGCAACAGGCCGAATCAGAGAAGCGTTATCGTATGTCACAGGCTACCAATGCGATAGCCCCGTTACAGGACGCTGTTGAACTTGACATGGCGACCGACGAAGAAAAAAGCGCACTCCTTGCCTGGAAAAAATACCGCGTCCTGCTCAACCGGGTCGACTGTTCCACTGCCCCCGATATCGCATGGCCGGAACCGCCGAAGTGAGGAGGGAGTGACAGGTACAAAAAAGCCCTCGCGAGGAGGGCTGGAAATTTAATTGCTTAGTTCAATAGACGTGAATTGACTGACTGTTATCTTTCCGTTTTCTTTTACTTCAAGATATCTTATTTTCACCTCATCTCTCGTTGTCAGGGATGAAGATAAAGCTAACAACTCATTAGGTAAAATAGTAGCCTCGGTTGTCTTAAGGGTTAATGTTTCCCCAGTTGATGAATTTATTGCTGATATACTCAAATCCTGATTAGCGGCACCACTCCAGTTTAATCCATTTATAAAGAAAGCCGCAGTCTTATCATCTCTCACCCTGTCTATCCTTTGTCGAATGTTCATCGCGTTTAACTCTGCTCTGTTGATTATGCGAGAGCCGAGCTCCACTTGTTGAACGGAGTCATCTGCGGATAGTTTTTTAACTAATCTAGCCTTTCCTTCTTCGCCGCGAAGTAAGATCTCTTTGCTTTCTTTTGTTTGTCCATGAATTAGAGCATCAACGATAACTTTTTGCCCATTAACAACAGATTGAGTGGCTGCATTAACCAAATCTACTTTTGTTGTATTATCATGTCGTTGAGTTTCGTAATACTCACTTAACCAATGCCAGCCTACGGTGCTGGCACAAGTGGTCAAGGCCACAACCATGCCAAGAGCTTGTATACCATTCATTTTTTTCACCGCATTGTTTAAGAATCTTATGGCTCCATTGATTATTCGATCTGCTTGTCCTCTGGCTCGACTTGAACCCTCGGCTACATAGTAAACTATATCTAGAGCTTTTTTATCAGATTCAGTTAAATTTGTCAGATTGGATGTGCTATACCTGAATACTGCAAAGGCTCTATAAATCTCTTCAGTTAAATCAGCCATTCCAAATAACATGGACGCTGTCAGCGACGATTTGTATCGTTGAGGCTCGCCTTGAACAACAATATTTAATGTAGGCCAACCTATAAATTCGATATCTGGGAATACAAATTCATCTGATTCTATATTTTCAACAGATAACATATTTCTGACGAAAGAAATGAAGTCAGATTCAGATGAAATAATTATTTTCTCGCTTGTTTCCATTAAATTTCCGATTTTAAAATTCACTATACTTTCGTGTTAATTTAATAACATCGATATATTATTTCTCGTGGTTTATATCGTTCATTTGTTACCATGTGGCGCACCACACTACATCACTTCCGCTAATAATTTGATCAGAAATTGCTTAATCTGTGACATGGGGTGAGAGCTAATTTATAGGGCCGCAACAAAAAGCGCATTCGTTAATTTAATGTTAATAAAATGTTATCATCTGGCGACTCGGAGCCGCTGCTTCCCAATCCCTTGATCCCCTTAATTTCCGGCTCTGTGACATAATCACGTAAAATCAATGCATTACATAAAGGTGAGAATTATCCCATTTTTAACTATTTGATATTATTGGATTAATTTCATTGTCGAGAATTAATAAAAATAAATCACTTAGATAAAGGTGGGATTTTTCACCTTTTAACTTCTGCATGGTGCAGGCACGCTTCTGTTTCAAGCGGAGCGATTAGATACCGTTCACTGCCGTCATTTGAAATCGCAGCAGTGTACTTGTTTAACTTTATTCTGGGGAAATTAACTATAGGGATTCCTCCAGTTTAAGGAGTCCTATTGTCGAGGTCATTATCTCAGTGACCTCGAAGAATACCGTGGTCCTCACTTTGGCTGGTCACTCAGCGAAACTTTTCGCTCAGTTCCAATCGGACAAATTTTGGGTTGATCACGCCAATTGGGATTTGAAAGCCCTTTTAAGTGGGAATGCCTACTTTGACGATAACTCATTGATATTAAATCAAGCTGCAAATATGCAGTCTGCTTGTATTTTAACCACCAGACTTATTGTCGGTTGGTTACCTCGTTGCATAGAGCAAGAACTGCCCCTCTTTAAGAGGTTCAGTTTGAGTACCGACAATATTGAAAGGAATATCGATATCCTCTGTGAGCCAAAGTGACGGCCTCGGATAAATCAATGGGTTAATCAACTGTAACGGAAATCGTTATAGTTGCCGCAAGGTGTGATATCCCATCTAGGGTATTGTGATTTCCGCAATACCTTTTATTTGTGCAGGTATCCCATAGGTTAAAGGGTAGATTTCTGCCCTATAGTGATTATTCTTCTTTCTGCTGCATTAGCTTGTTGAATTTTTCATGCAGAGATTGTGGGTACAGTTCCGTATACACCTGCCATAATACATTCAGTGAACGATGGCCTGTCACCTGCGCGACTTCTTCAATTGAGAAACCAGCTTCAAACAAACGACTCGCTCCCTCTCTGCGTAAGTCGTGATAGCGGAGGTCTTCAATGCCTAGCTCAACGCATGCCTTATGAAAAGCCTTGGATATACTTCTTGTATTGTAGGGAAATATCAGCCCACTATCAGATTTAGGTTGTCTTTGAACAATATCCCACGCTTCCCCTAGTAAAGGGACAAGCATGTGATTACCTGTTTTCTTCCTAGGGTCTTTCCTGTCCCTCACAAGCACTGCCCTCTGCTTTTCATCAATATCATCCCATCTGATTCTGCACACCTCCCCAATGCGCATGCAGGAAAGTATCGAGAAGTTCAATAAATCCTCGTAAGGAATATTGCTTGTCCAGTGACTCCCTTTTCTGCGTAGTACTTCCATTACTCTCTCTAGCTCCTCGCGATCCGGTCTTCTGCTGCGCCGTTGGCTTTTGCTGATTAGACCCATCCGGGTTAAGACTGAACGGGATTCATGTGCGGGGTTTAAAGTGTAGTCTATATCATAGACAGGCTTGGCTGATTTTAGGACTGATGACAAATAGACGACATCATGATTGATCGTAGCAGGAGTCGTTCCTGTAGAATGTCGTTGCTTACAGTGCTCAATAATGTGACTAACTGAAAGCTCTATCAGAGTTAATTTTGCCAATTTAGTATTTAATAATGCATTTAATACATTTTTCTTATCCCTTCCTGCCTTGCCCCCTAGATTTGGGTCATTGATATATTTATACAGCAGATCACCGACTGTTAAATCTTCGGTATCATTCCGTGTGGGGACTCCTTTTTGTTCTAGCTCAGCCACCCGCGTAGCACCCCATGTTTTGGCGTGGGATTGTTTTCCGAATGTACGATTTTCCCTGTAAATATATTTACCGCCAGATTTAACACCAACGGTGCAGCGGTAACGGATAGTGCCATCTGCGCGAGGGCGCTTTTCTATGCTATAGTAGGCCATCTTTGGTGCTCTCTCCTGTTAAGGTTCCCATAACATTAAAGGGGTGCTATGAGGGGTGCCGATAATTCAAAAATAGCCTAAAACAACCCAAAATGCACAAAAATCAACAAAAATAGTAACTCAGGAAATTCAGCATAATAGCGAGCTATGGCGGGAGTCTGGTGCGTTATTTGGGTATTTTCTTTTTCCGTTTTACCGATTTATAATCGGCGACCCAAACAGAGGTATATGATGACTGCGACAAACTTTTCCGAATTCGAACTTGATGAATGCCTGCTTGATGCGTTGAATGATAAAGGCTATGAAATTCCGACAGCAATTCAGGTAGCTGCTATTCCTGCGGCTATGGATGGGCGTGATGTACTAGGCTCTGCGCCGACAGGTACAGGCAAAACAGCGGCCTATCTGCTGCCAACTCTACAACATTTACTGGACTTTCCACGTAAAAAGTCAGGGCCACCACGTATTTTGATCCTAACACCAACCCGTGAATTAGCCATGCAGGTTGCAGAACAGGCTAAAGAGCTGGCTGCCCACACTAATTTGGATGTTGCCACTATTACTGGTGGTGTTGCCTATATGAACCATGCAGAAGTGTTCAGTGAGAATCAGGACATCGTTGTCGCAACCACTGGACGCCTGCTGCAATATATCAAAGAAGAGAACTTTGACTGCCGTGCGGTAGAAACCCTAATTCTTGATGAAGCGGATCGCATGCTGGATATGGGATTTGCCAATGATGTTGAAACTATTGCCGGAGAAACGCGCTGGCGCAAACAAACACTGTTATTCTCCGCAACACTTGAAGGTGAAGCTATTCGTGATTTTGCGAAACGCCTGCTGACAGATCCTATCGAAATTGACGCAGAACCTTCCCGCCGTGAACGTAAGAAAATCCAGCAATTCTATTATCGTGCTGATAATCTGGAACATAAAATAGCCTTATTATGTCATCTCCTGAAACAATCTGATGTTACAAAGTCGATTGTCTTTGTACGCAAACGGGAGCGTGTTCGCGAATTAGTGGATTGGCTGCATCAGGCAGGTATTCAGTCCTGCTTCCTTGAAGGTGAAATGGTACAGGCCAAACGAACCGAAGCAGTAAAACGTCTGAATGATGGCAGAGTCAAGGTGTTGGTCGCAACTGACGTTGCTTCCCGTGGATTAGATATTGAAAACATCAGTCACGTTTTTAACTTTGACCTGCCGCGTACTGCTGATGTTTACCTGCACCGGATTGGCCGTACAGCCCGCGCAGGTCGTAAAGGAACCGCAATTGCGCTGATTGAGTCTCATGATCATTTATTGCTTGGAAAAATCAGTCGCTATCTCAACGAGCCTCTGAAAATGCGGGTTGTAGATGAACTTCGTCCGCAAACCAAAGCACCGAGTGAAAAGAAAAGCCATAAGCCATCCAAAAAAGTGCTGGAAAAACGTAAAGAAAAGAAAAAAGCAGAAGAAGCGAAGAAAAAACAGGGGAAAGTACGCCATCGTGACAGCAAAAACATCGGAAAACGCCGCGCTCCTTCAGGTAACCCCAGACCAGAATCGACAGAATCTACTCAAGATTAAATGTTTTCACGATTGATCATGGTAATAAGCGGGCTAATTGCCCGCTTTTTCATTGATAACAGACAAGAAAATGGCAGCATATCATGTTAGATACATACTTGAATGAGTATGAGTTGAATAATATTGCTTAACCTTTTGTGCATTTAATTCCTGCTGCGAATCAAATTGACAACAAGGTTCATCAAACAAAGCATTGAGTTCGTTTTCATTCATATCCACTGCCCATGTTTGCAATGACAACTTTTCGTGATAATGAACGACATTATCATTTATATCATCACTCCTGGCAGCCATCATCACACTTTCCTTGCTATCCCCTTTACCCTGCCAGGGCTTATGAATAACCAGTAATTCCTGTATAGCTTCCAAAAAATGAGCTTTGAATGAATGTAACGCATAACTGTAGTTCACAATTGAATCGATTATATTGTCTTCTGGTTCGTATTCATTCTCAAGCAAAATCTGGTTTCCCATTGGCTGAGGAAGTGGCAACCTTTTTTGTAAATTATGCAACCAATCATTCTCAACAACATAATTCCGGATTAACCCCTTCTCTGCCATTTCACGAGCTACTTCTGGTGACCATCCCATTCGTTTCAAAGTCCAATCTGAAACACCGGCAGAATTAAAGATAACAGCAGGCTTTCCTGTTGTCAGAGCAGCCATTGATGCCAGCCCACCTCCCATTGAATGACCGGTAAAAATTACATTCTCACCAAATGCCTTTAATGCTGCCTGTGCCAACTCTGCCGCCTGATTATATTGTTCTTCATTGTACCCAAGCCCCTGACGAATACTTGCCATAAAATCCTTTATTTCGTTCGAGCCTGCAAATGACACAATATATAGTCCCTTATTACGATAGATCCCTGCCTGAAATCCCGTTGAACTGTCATCCAGAATATCAGGATCAATACCCGCCTTTATGAGCTCATCATCCGGCACGCGCACATAGTCACCAATGCCGAGACTATTTCTGCGGTATGCATCACGGGTAACCTGCACCAACGAATAGTCGATAAATTTTGAATCTTTTCCTGCAATATCATTAGCCTTTAATTCAGGCGTTGCCATAACTTTAGTTTGAGAAGCACTGACCAATGATTGGTAAAGTGAATCAGTTTGTTTCGTATTTTCTGAAAATGAAGTTATTGGTAAGGAAAGGTGTTCACTTTTGTCTGGAAGTTTTCTGCCGGAAGATGGTGACTGAAGAGTTTCCTGATTTCCCAGTACAGGAGAGAGCCCTAACTGACTAAAAAAATTAGTATTTATTGTCAAAGTCATAAGATACCCCTACCTATTTTAAGTTAGACATAACAGACTGACCTAAATCTTCTTATCGGCAGAATTTTTAACAGTTTTATATCAAATTTAATCTTTGATTAACAATATAAAGTAATTACCCTATATGGCACTTAGTAAACAGAAGTAATAATTCAATGCCAGATTAATGAGATCTAAAAAAGTTGAACAGACAAGAACTACAATTTACTCGCTCGTAAGCTTACAATAAATCCATAAAACAGCATTTTCTTCTATCAATTCGCTTAAGTTTAACCACAGAGGGTTCCCCTGCGCTAAGGGAATCGGTAAGCTTAAGCCCATCTGATAATCATATAAAACGGGATCCGCTATGTCCGCACCTCTTACATGGCACGATGTCATCGGCAATGAAAAGACACAGTCCTATTTCGTTGATACATTGGCTTATGTCGCCAATGAACGTAAAGCAGGCAAAACCATCTATCCACCACAGCAGGATGTTTTTAATGCATTTCGCTATACCGAACTGGCTGATGTAAAAGTGGTGATTTTGGGGCAAGACCCTTATCATGGCCCGAATCAAGCGCATGGACTGGCTTTTTCAGTACAGCCGGGTATTCCTGCACCACCTTCTCTCGTCAATATGTACAAAGAACTGGAATCTGACATTGCAGGGTTTCACCATCCCAATCATGGCTGCCTGCTTAGTTGGGCAAAACAGGGGGTATTACTGCTTAATACCGTGCTGACGGTTGAACGAGGCAATGCCCACTCCCATGCTAATCTGGGTTGGGAAACATTTACTGATAAGGTAATTGCAGCAATCAATGAACACCGAAGCGGTGTTATTTTCCTGCTTTGGGGTTCTCACGCTCAGAAAAAAGGCCGTATTATTGATACCCGATGCCACCATGTCCTGAAAGCACCACATCCTTCCCCTTTATCAGCACACCGTGGTTTCTTAGGTTGCAAACACTTTTCCCAAGCTAACCAGTTGCTTGAAGCTCAAGGATTGACTTCAATTGATTGGAATCCAGTATTGCCTGAATAACCGTCTCATGCCTACAAAAATGCCGCCTCTGTCGGCGGCATTGCAATCATGGAATCCGTATCTCTTACTTAGAAACGGCAACCATAGCAGGACGCAGCAGACGTCCATTCAGGGTATAACCTTTCTGCATTACCAACATTACCTGATTGGGTACATGTTGATCAGATTCCATCATAGTCATCGCCTGATGTACTTCTGGATTGAAAGGAACATTAATATCACTGACAACTTCAATGCCAAATTTACCCACTGCATCAATAAATGATTTCAGTGTCAGTTCAATACCTTCAATCATTGGTACCAAAGTCTCATTGGTACGATCTGCCACTTCCAAAGCACGTTCCAGATTATCTATCACCGGCAGAAGCTCATTGGCAAATCTTTCCAATGCGAATTTATGCGCCTTTTCTACATCCTGCTCAGCACGACGGCGAATATTATCCACTTCAGCACGAGCGCGCAAAATCGCATCACGTTCACGAGACTGAGCCTGTTTCAGTTCCTCTTCCAACTCGGCAACACGCGGGTCAACAACATTTTCAGTCTCTGTCGCGTCTGCCTTTTCTGCATCTTTTTGTTGCTCAAATACATTCTCTGTATTTTCTGAGACTTGCTCGTCAGGTACTTTTTGGTCTTTACTACTCATGAATATCTCCGCGTATTTTGTATTATTTTCGCTACTCCCGCTTATTATGGGGATCAAAACGAGGGATTCAAGGGAACACATCATATTGTGAGGGCAAAACCATATGCTGCAGGAAATAACAGCAATAAATAATGAATTCAAATGCATCGGTATTGTCGGTCGGCCACGTCATCCTGAAGCACTAGCTACCCATGAAATACTGTATCACTGGCTGGTATCTAAAGGTTACTGTGTAATTGTGGACAGGCAAGTTGCAAAAGATATTAACTTACAAGGCGCTCAAACCGGAGGACTGACCGAAATTGGCAAAATGGCCGATTTGGTGATTGTTGTTGGTGGTGATGGCAATATGCTGGGAGCGGCCAGAGTATTGGCACGTTATGATATAAAAGTCATTGGTATTAACCGTGGTAATTTAGGCTTTCTGACGGATCTAGATCCTGATAATGCCCTGCAACAACTTTCTGAAGTCCTCAATGGAGAATATCGGGATGAAAAACGCTTTCTACTGGAAGCACAAGTCACGAAAAAAGGCCAGAAACCACGGCACAGTACAGCACTAAATGAAGTCGTCCTGCATCCCGGAAAAGTTGCCCATATGATTGATTTCGAAGTTTATATTGATGAGCGATTTGCATTTTCTCAACGTTCAGATGGCTTAATCATAGCAACACCTACCGGCTCTACAGCCTACTCTCTGTCAGCCGGTGGGCCAATTCTGACGCCGAATCTGGATGCTATTGTGTTGGTTCCCATGTTTCCACACACACTTTCTGCTCGTCCTCTTGTCATCAGTAGCGGAAGTAGAATTCGTCTGAAATTTACCCAAAACAGCAGTGATTACGAAGTCAGTTGCGATAGCCAGATTGTCTTACCAATCCAAGATGGTGAAGAAGTTATTATTAAACGCAGCGAATATAACCTGCATTTAATCCACCCGAAAGATTACAACTACTTCAACACATTAAGCACTAAATTAGGCTGGTCGAAAAAAATGTTCTAAAAACGTAGTTTTCCTACTTTACTGTATAAAAAACCAGTTTATACTGTATGAAAAAACAGACATGTTTTTATACACAGGAACATGGATTTATATCATGAATTTATACATAGAAACATGGTTTTAAATATAGGAAAAGGTAGGAGGAGCACGATGTTGTCTCAATTGACCATCAGTAATTTTGCCATTGTTCGCGAACTTGAAATTGATTTTCGTTCAGGAATGACAACTATCACAGGAGAAACCGGGGCAGGTAAATCAATTGCAATTGATGCACTGGGTTTATGCCTCGGTAATCGTGGCGAAGCGAATATGGTTCGTGCTGGTGTTCCACGTACTGACATTTGTGCCCGCTTTTTGCTGTCTGATGCTCCTTCTGCCCGTAAGTGGCTGGAAACTTATCAACTCGATGGTAGTTTTGATGATGATAATGAGTGCCTGCTACGGCGTACTATCACGGCAGACGGACGTTCCCGTGGTTTTATCAATGGTACTGCGGTTCCCCTTTCCCAACTACGTGAATTAGGTTCACACCTGATTCAAATCCACGGGCAACATGCTCATCAGTTGCTTTTAGAAAATCGTCACCAAAGACATTTACTGGACACCTATGCCGGCGAATTTGTGTTGCAAAATGAAATGAAGCAGGCATATCAGCAATGGAGACAAAGCTGTCAGGCACTTGCCCAATTCCAACAACAAGCACTTGAGCGTCGCTCTCGACAACAATTGCTGGAATATCACCTGAAAGAGCTGAATGAACTTGCGCCTCAAGCTGGTGAATATCAAGAGCAGGACAGCGAATATAAACGCCTGGCAAATTGCGGTCAGTTTTTGTCCGCCAGCCAAAATACTCTCCAGATATTAAGTGACAATGATGAACAAAATATCGTTAGTCTTCTCAGTTACGCACGAAATGAACTGACTGATCTTGCCAGTATGGATCACAAACTCAGTGGATTACTCAACATGCTGGAAGAAGCTGCTATCCAAATCAGCGAAGTCAGTGATGAACTGCGTCATTACAGTGATCAACTGGAATTAGATCCTAACCGCCTATTTGAATTAGAACAAAAAATATCGCAACAAATCAGTATCGCGCGTAAACATTATGTTTCCCCAGAAGAACTACCGACTCTACACCAGCAGCTTCTGGAAGAACAACACCAACTTTCACAGCAAGAAGATGATTGTGCTCATCTCAGTGAACTTGTTAGCTTACACTATCAACAAGCACTCAACGTTGCAGAAAAACTGCATCAGGTCCGCCAACAGTATGCCCTTGAATTAAGCCAGCTTATCACCAACAGTATGCACCAGCTTTCCATGCCTCATGGACGTTTCACCATTGATGTTATGTTCGAGCCTGAACATTTAAATATTGATGGAGCCAGCAAGGTGGAGTTTAACGTTACAACTAACCCCGGGCAGCCCCATCAAGCACTGGCCAAAGTAGCTTCAGGTGGTGAACTTTCTCGTATTGCTCTGGCTATTCAGGTTATTACCGCTAAAAAAACGGAAACTCCTGCATTAATCTTCGACGAAGTTGATGTTGGTATCAGTGGCCCAACAGCAATGATTGTAGGCAGGCTTCTCCGTGAATTAGGCGAATCAACCCAAGTTATGTGTGTTACACATTTACCGCAAGTTGCAGGATGTGGTCATCAACACTTTTACGTCAGCAAACAAACTGATGGAGAAGAAACAGAAACCCGAATGCAGCTATTGGATAAAAAATCCCGGCTTCAAGAACTTGCCCGTCTCTTGGCAGGTAGTGCAGTAACAAAAAACACGTTGGCTAATGCAAAAGAACTATTAGAAGCATAAATTAAATACTCTATGGACTTCAAGATACAGTCAACAAAGCTGCAACTTGAATGACAACCTGTATACAACTTTTTTGTATACTTGAAGTCATATATTTTACAGATTTTAAAATTAAAGATATAGGTAAATGGCATAGAGGTTTTCAAACTCTATAATGTTTATTATCATCAACGGCCTGACTCCTAAAGGAATGTAATTACTATGCGCTGTAAATTGTTGACTGCCGCTACTGTATCGTTGGTTATGCTAACTGCGGGTTGCTCTATGTTTGAGCGAGTTGTTTATCGTCCTGATATTAATCAAGGGAATTATCTGACACCGGCTGCGGTATCAAAAATTCATAAAGGGATGACCCAACAGCAAGTTACTTTCACTTTGGGAACACCAATGCTGACAGACCCATTTGGGAACCAAACCTGGTACTATGTCTTCCGTCAGCAGCCCGGCCACACGAAAGTAAAACAAGAGACACTGACACTCATTTTTGATAGCAATGGTGTTTTAACTGGTATCAAAAATGAAAAAACTTTGCCTCAAAATGGGTAAAATGTGAGATTTTATTTATGCGCCAGATAGTTATTTGGCGCATAAATATCAAATAGATATTTACTGAGCACTATTTTTAGCTCGTTCTGCTCGTTTACGACGCATTTCTTTTGGATCAGCAATAAGGGGACGATAAATTTCTACACGATCCCCTTCTTCCAACGTATCTGTTAATTTAGCTGGACGGCTATAAATACCGATTTTATTCTTAGCCAAATCGATATCACTCCGAAAGGCCAAAAGACCCGATTCCACAATTGCCTGTTCGACAGTTGCTCCTTCAGGTAGTTTTACCTTACGCAGATATTGTCGTTCGGGTAAAGCATAAACGACTTCGATATTGATATCAGGCACTATAAACCTCTCGTGCACGTTGGGTAAAAGCCTGAACCATATTACCGGTTAGTTCTTTAAAAACCTTACCGAAAGCCAATTCAATCAACTTATTGGTAAATTCAAAATCGAGATGTAACTCAATCTTGCAGGCATCCTCACTAAGTGGTGTAAAATGCCATCCGCCCATTAATTTGCGAAAGGGGCCATCAACCAACTGCATACTGATACTTTTATTGTCAAATAACGTATTCCGCGTCACAAACGTCTTACTAATCCCCGCTTTGGAGACATCGACAGAAGCCGTCATCTCATTATCACTGCTACTTATGACACGGCTACCCACGCATCCCGGCAAAAAAGCCGGATAAGATTTCACATCATTGACCAATTTATACATTTGTTCCACGCTGTAAGGAACTAACGCAGAGCGACTAATCTGTGGCATATCATTTCCTGTAAAACGTAACAGCGCCGAATAGTATCATTTTAATGTGGTTAAATAAAAACCTGACAACATCTAGAGCAATAATGTGCACTTATCGCTAAATATCATGCAGAATAGATTTCTTTCATTAACGCTTACAGTATAATACAACGCATTATGACAAAGAAAAAAGCACACAAACCCGGTTCGGCAACTATTGCCATGAATAAGCGAGCCCGCCACGAATACTTCATTGAAGAAGAATTCGAAGCCGGTTTATCGCTACAAGGTTGGGAAGTTAAATCGCTGCGCGCTGGTAAAGCAAACATCAGTGAGAGTTATGTTTTGCTCAAAGATGGTGATGCTTATCTTTTTGGAGCCACGATCACGCCATTGAATGTCGCCTCTTCCCATGTGGTCTGTGATCCTACACGGTCACGTAGACTATTACTTAACAAACGCGAACTTGATTCCTTGTATGGCCGAATTAATCGTGAAGGTTATACCATCGTTGCCCTTTCCCTTTATTGGAAAAACGCTTGGTGCAAAATCAAAATTGGCGTTGCAAAAGGTAAAAAAGCGCACGATAAACGTTCAGACATTAAAGAACGTGAGTGGAAATTAGACAAAGCACGAATTATGAAGAATGCAGGGCGTTAATCACTAGCATTATTCCCCAATATTCTGATATACTTGCGCTTAACATACTTGGGGCTGATTCTGGATTCGACGGGATTCGCGAAACCCAAGGTGCATGCCGAGGGGCGGTTGGCCTCGTAAAAAGCCGCAAAACAATAGTCGCAAACGACGAAAACTACGCACTGGCAGCTTAATAACCTGCGCAGAGCCCTCTCTCCCTAGCCTCCGCTCTTAGGACGGGGATCAAGAGAGGTCAAACCCAAAAGAGATCGCGTGGATGCCTTGCCTGGGGTTGAAGCGTTAAACTCAATCAGGCTAGTTTGTTAGTGGCGTGTCTGTCCGCAGCTGGCAAGCGAATGTAAAGATTAGACTAAGCATGTAGTACCGAGGATGTAGGAATTTCGGACGCGGGTTCAACTCCCGCCAGCTCCACCAAATAAAACAAGGGGTTACACGCAAGTGTAACCCTTTTTGTTTGGCCAATGTCCATTTTGCGTCCACTCAAAATAAATCAATGTCCATACTACTTTTCTTTAAACCTGAATCCGTTATCCTTACCGCGCTTTTTTAATATTTAAGGATGATTAATCTATGGCACTAAAAAAATGTAAAGAGTGTGGGAAAGAGGTTTCTACATCAGCGAAAACATGTCCACACTGTGGGGTTAAAGATCCCGGAGTGGGAGCCAAAGAAAAATTGGGTGGCTTTATTGTCCTATTTCTTATCATAGGAGGGATTTGGTTTTACTTTTCAGGAGATGATGAAACCAATGACACTAAAACAGTATCAGCTACTAAAACTTGCGCACCAACTGATACTCAGTGCCTCTTTGATCAAAATTGGCCAGAAGCTGCAATGCAGTGCAGAACTCCAATACAGAAGCTATCTAAATATGATTATAAATGGGCGGACGGAATCTTAACGCCAATGTTCTCACACGCTCGACTCGATGCAAAAAACAACCAAATGACCTTCATCGGGGATAAAGTTAAATTCACTAATGGCTTTAATGCGAAAGTCCCAATGATTTATCATTGTACAATGAACTTAAAAACACAAACAGTACTGGATGTAAGTGTTGAGCAAGGAAGACTATAAATTTCAGATCAATAGTTAGTCTCAAGCCGCGTTCTGTCTGAGTTCCATGATTTAGCGCGGCTTATCCCCGTGATCTTACTTCCCACGTAAAATATAATTTTCCTTTTATTATCATTGCATTATGATTTTCTCCGTGATCCTCTTTTGATCCAAAAACTGAAATTTCCTGAAAATCTTTTCAATCCTTTCAGTTTGCAATTTTTCCCATACCGCCAGTACTGACGTACTCCGGCAGTTCGTCTTGCAGAATTTTAAAACTGAAAAAATTTTTTGATCCAAAACGTGCAGGCGGGTGCGGTGTAGTGCGTTTTACGTCGGGTTTACGTTTATTTAGTGGGGATTGTGCAGCGTGAGCACGATACAGAGACGTGATCCAAATTAACCACGGGTATGAGTCGATTTTATTGATAATAGCGCTGTGTACATCTAGCTGCGTTTTATAGAGGGGCATAAATTGAAGGTCGAGAAGATTAGCCAAGCGCCATAAATATTAAAGGCCATCGGAGAATTAACCCGACGGCCTGAACTACATTTGAGGTTGGTCGCCTCAATGGTAGCGCGATACTCTTCAACTAACAGAGTTACTCTAATACTTCCGGCAGAAAACATCAACAAGGCCACGTATTAACGCAGCCTGTTAATTAATGGTGATTTTTATTCAATGGACAAAGTTAACTGATGCCCGATAGCCGATGCAACCTTACCCACCGTATCAATCTTGGTTGAATGCCGTAAGTCAAAGATGCGTGTCACTTCCTGCTTTTTCACCCCCATACGGCTGGCTAGCTCAGTTTGCGTTAACTTAGAATCAACAAACGCATTGAGCATGAGTACCTTAGAGGCCACGCTTAAGGGCACATCGACATAATCATCATCTTGCCCTACGGAGCTAGGAAGCGGGATTTTCTCATTGTCTTCGAAATAAAATTCAAAGGACGTTATTAGCGCATCAAGTGCCATCTCTAGCGCTTCTTCCCGTGTATCCCCTTGCGTTAAGGCTTCGGGGATATCTGGGAACGAGACAAAATAACCGCCCTCTTCTACTGGCTCTAGTGTGACTGGATATCGCATATTTTTAATGGTGAACCCATTGCGAGAACCAGCCCCTTACGAGGCTGGTTTTTATTACAATCCTAATTGCTTAATGATTGCTTTCCTCAGTGGTTCTTTGATCTCTTGGCTGGGGTGCCTTGGCATAATGCTTCGTTTCCCCTGATATTTCAGCTTCAAATGGTTTGTCCCGTTTGAAACTTCGACGCCTTGAGCTTCCAGCCACCGTCTAAACTCGCTTTGCTTCACCACTCCTCCATTCTGTTGAACATGCAAACATAGTAAACATTTATGCTTACCTAGTCAACTTTTTTGTTTACTAAGGGAAGTGCAGATAAAAATAAACCCCGCCGACGCGAGGTTAATTAATCGAATAAAGATTCACCCAATCACAGGCGAATACTTCTGTTTTAGTCCATCCGATTTATCAGCCGTGTTCTTTATCGCGCTGGCGTTCTCCGGTGTACCTGTGTTGTGATGAGTATGGGCGGCGGTCAGTTCGGCCAGCTCCTTAACCACATCCAGCGTCTCTAACATTAATGCCATGACGTTAATTTGCTGGCTGCCTAACCAAACCACGGGTGCAATAATCTCTTGCTTGGCTCCCGCGATGCTCTGCCTAAGCAGGCCAATTTTCTCAATCAGCTTTTGGCCGACTTCAATATTGGCGTCTTTCCCCACACTGGCGAGAAAGTTCGATGAGGCCAGACTGTAGTCACCGTCTGTCACCTGCTGAATAGCGCCTGCCAATAGTATAGACGTTCCCAACACCGTCGCTTTATCCGTGGCCTGTACCGTGGTGTCCCGTGCTACCACCATGCACGTTTCCGTATCAGCCCTGACTTCACGGTGCATGGACGATTCATTAATGGTCTGGTCAGTCTGACGTATCCAGCTCCCCTCCTGTGTCACCCGCTGTGAGACTTCCGCCCGCTGCTGCTGCAATTGCTCACCGGGCTTGATATCCGGCAGGGTATTGCCCTGACTTAAGGTCTGGCGGATAAAGGGCTTATCGGGTCGCCCACCCTCGAAAGCAATCTCAACCACCGTGCCGACAGGCGGATACTGGAACATGCCCGATTCACTGCCCGCCATCGGCAGAGGCAGCGGCACGGCACGGTAAACCGGGGCGGCAGCATCTTTGCCGTTATCATCCAGCAATTGCACATCGACGGCATAGCGCGGGCGGAACAGGTCGGAAATATCACCCCTGACGGTGTTTTCGGTATGGGCTTCAATGCGGGCCAGTTTGGGCAGATGCAGCCCAGCGGATAATTCAGGGTAGGCAGCATCAATCTGACACTGGGCGGGGGTTTTGTTCGCCGTCTGGCTTTTCGGTTGCCATGTGATACTCATGTTTTCATTCAACAGGTTGACCTTGGTCAGCCGCTGCTGATTGACCACAAAGCTGGGGCGCAGGGATTTGTTGTGCTTTAATAAATTCGGACACTTTGGTAAAGGAATAGAATGACTTTAATTAAGGTGTCTTTATGAAACGAAAATCACCCCAAAAATTTACCGATAACTTTAAAAGAGAAGCGGTCAATCTGGTTGTTGAACAGGGCTATACAGTGCCACAGGCAGCTGAAACCTTAGGTATTCCAGCAAAACTCCTGTATACGTGGCGGAAACATTATGTTGAGCAATCTAAACCCGGTGCTTTAACCCCTGATGAGCGACAGGAGTTGTTGCAGCTTCGTAAAGAAAATAAACAGCTGAAAATGGAGAAGGAGATCTGAAAGAAGGCGAGCGCCTTCTTTGGGAGAGAACTGCTGTAAGATGTTGGTTCATCAAAGAGCATACTGAGCCATTTCCCATTTCCCATTTCCCATTTCCCATTTGCCAGTTATGTCGCGTGATGAAAGTCAGTCGTTCCACGTTTTATGCCTGGCAGGCAAAACCCGTTCGGTTACTTTCTGATGAGCAACAAGCATTACAGCGAAAAGTGACGACGCTCTTTAAAGAAAGCCGGGAAAGTTTCGGCTATCGGATGTTGGCGAAACAATTACGCAAAGAAGGCTTTACCATCAGTGACTATCGGCCCCGAAAGCTCATGAATCAGCTCGGATTATCCGTCAGACAGCGGCAGCGCTACCGGGCTCCGCGCAAAGGTAAAGCGATATCAACAGCCTGTCATCTACTTAACCGGAACTTTAATCCGTTGGCGCCGAATGAAGTTTGGGCAGGAGATATCACCTATTTGAAGACGCCCGAAGGTTGGTTATATCTGGCTATTGTGATGGATTTGTCCTCACGCCGGATAGTGGGATGGCAGATCTCAACGGAAATAGATACGACCTTGATCAGCCAGGCCTTAATAAAAGCGTATCACTTACGTCAGCCGTCACAAGGCTGTGTTTTTCATAGTGATAGAGGGAGCCAATATACAAGCCAGCAATACCGGGACTTGCTCAGCAGTTATGACATGAGGGCAAGCCAGGGGGATGTCGGGGCGTGTTGGGATAACGCTGTTGTCGAACGTTTCTTTGGCAGTTTGAAACAGGATTGGCTCTTCAAAATCCATCATGAAAACCAGGCAGAGATGAAAGAAGATGTATTGGATTATCTGCATTATTACAATTTAACACGACTGCACACGGCCAATAATGATTTAACACCCGTGGAATCTGAAATGGCCTTCGTAAAAGTGTCCGATTTTTCTTGAGCAGAACAGAGATAACTGGCCGGCTCATCTTCATCCTGACAAAAAAACTGCACCACCCACGGTGAAATATCGTCTTCTTCCAGACTGTCCTGAATCGCATCTTCCAGCTGATCCCGAATCTCAATCAATCGTTCAAGGGGACGACCTTCCGTTGCCACGGGTTCAATGCGGTAAACCGCCCCCACGGAAATACCGTCGTCCAGCAACAAACATTGCCCGTCTTCCAGATATTCCACCCAAGGGAGGTAATCGATAATGGAAGGGTTAGCCCGGTAAACCGCAGTCTCATCTGCCTCACACAGTTGGCTGGGGCGATTCAATGCTTTAATGTTTTGCATTACAGTACCTCCGTGCGTTCACCCGGCAGGGCATACTGCACCTGCTGATAAAACGGGAACACCGTGCTGTAGCCTGGTATCGGTGTCTTGCCAGCAACCAGATGCGGATAGACATACATCACCATATCGGGATTGGGTAAGCGGGGAAACTGCTGGCTGATTTCATGCTCAACCGAACGACTGTAATGGTAAGGTTCTTCCAGTGCCCGGTTTCGTTCGGCAGGAGTTAACACGCAGCGCAAGGTTTGCCTTGCCGATATTGCGCTATGACCCGCCTTATTCCCCTGCCACATCGCCAGCACGGTCTGTTCGCCGGCAGGGAGTAAGGCCTCTTTCGACGTCGAACAGCCTGCCAACAACCCCGCCAGACACACTACCCAACCATATTTTATTTTCTGCATGATCCAGACTCCGTGGTGCCAATGGCCGTAAACGTGGCAAATTCGGGGTGCACTGCCAGCTCGGATAAGGTAAAAGGCTGGCGTTCCCACTGCTCAGGCTGAGCCTCTGCGTTGCCCTCAACAATCGCCTGCCATTGCATGTCCGTCAGACGAAAGACGGTAACATCGCCATCACCAAGCAACCGGTATTCCCTGCCAGCTGAGAGATATAACCGATACTCTTCTTTATCGACAAAACGCCAGTCAAGCTGAACCCGCGCGGGTTCAGACAGACACGTAACGGGCACTTGCAGGCAATAAGGCTGGCTGGCACTAAACAGCCATTGAAAGACAGGCTTTTCCATTAATCTAATACATCCTGATGATTATATTGGGTTGACTCACTCAAAGCCGTAACGCACCTTACGTCCTTTCGCTTCGTAATCAATCGCCAGCGGTTGTGTGATATGCACCACTAACCGGGCACCGGGTGGAACATAAACCGCATCGAAAGTCTGGCTGTAACGTTGTTTGAGCCATTCGGTTATGTCATTCATGCCACCGGCCATGGCTTTTCCTAATGCAGACTGTCCGGCATTGCCCGTTAAGGCTGACGTGATGCCGCCAGCACCGTTGGTTTGCGCGGTTCGCTGACTTTCGTTCAATGCGTCCCCTGCTGAATTCATGGCCGAGAGGGCAAACAATGTTGGCAGATAGGTGCTGGCGTTGGATTTACGCTCACCGCTGATACAGGGAATGCCGTTTTCATCGGACAGCCAGCCGATACCCTGTGGGTTTTGCCCTTTGCCCGACAGGGTACGCACCGTACCGTCATTAAAAACAAAGGTGATGGAATTGACCTGCCCGCGCACGCAAGAGAGGGTCCAGTCGCCACTGGCCGAGCCGGAGACAACAGCACCTTCCACCTCTGGCAGTTCGATACCGTTGGCAGTCAGGTTGTCTTTACCAATAAGAATTTTAAAAGGATAAGGGTCAGTCACTGTGCCATTGACAGGCACACGGCCTAATAACGCGGTCATCGCCTGACTGCCTGCCAGCGTGGCATTTTCCGGCAGGGTATAGACAGGGGTTTCGTTTTCTTCCTTAAGCGAGGGATTCGGTGGGGTATTTTGCTCAGTTGCCAGTTGCTCACTTAAAAAAGAGGTCGGGAATTTCGCGGCCGGTTTGCCGTAAGCCACGTTTTGGGTATCAACCGGTTTTTCATCGGCAGGCGTCACCCAAATGAATTCGTCCTGCCCCCTGACTGGATTAGCCGCATACTGACTCTCTGCCAGTCCCAACCCAAGTGGCATCTGGTTGTTCTGAGCAGGCAACGGCGCTGAATTTAATCGTTCCGTCAGCAAATCAATCTGCGCCAGCAATCCCTGCTGCTCATCCTGTAACTCGCGCCGGCGCTGTTCATCTTCCTGACGGATGGCAGCAACCGCTGCATCTATCTGGCCGGCGACATCCTGATTCTGATTTTTTAGCTGGTCATTTTCTTTCAGGATATCGGTATTCTGCTGGCTTAAACGTTTCTGCTCTGCGCGCACTTTATTGAGGGCGCCTGTCAGGGTACGCAGGGTATCTTCCGGCGTATCGCCCCCGACACCCAGCGCCTGTAACTCCTCCGGTGACAGCGTGGCCAGTACATTATTCGCCGTCGTGCCGGGCGCGGCACTTTCCGTTGAACTGCAACTTTTAATGCCAATAAACCCGCCGATCAGCAATACCGTCGGCACCAGTATTTTCACCAACGCATTGGACTTAATCTCCATGGCAGCCTCCCGGTTTCACCGATGCCGGCTCAGGGATAAAGGCATCATCCGGCTGTTCTTTTGTGACGAGGTACAATACCGTCGTATCCTCCGGCGTCCCCGTTTCACCCAGCCAACGATGCTGGAACGTGGCGGCCACAAATTGCCCCTGTAATCCTCGCGGGTCGAGGGTGATAGTGCGTTTGGCCGTATTGCGCAGCTTCAGGGCAATCACCGTATGATGATTCAGTCTCCAGCCTGCCAGCGGCGTAATTTCAATCGGCTCTGACGGATAGAGAGTGGTGATAAACTCCAATAAATGCAGGTTCACCGGCTGAATTCCCGTGACCGGCTCAACGGTACGTAACGGCGCATACAGCTGCTGAGCAGCATAACGGGTTAGCATTACCGGCACGGGCGCGGATAATTGGGATTTGCGCTGGGATTGTGATCCTTTAGTTGAATCAGGTTGTTTTTCATCCGAATAAATAATCCGTACCGGCTCTGTTGGCCCCGCTTTGACGGCGGTGATATCCAGTAAAATGATTTCGCCATTTTCACTGTCCTGCAATTGCAGGCGGGTTGGCGGGAAAGCATTGTTGGCTTTCAGGTAAATCGCCCCGCCTGCGCTCTGTACCCGCAATGTATCGCGAAGCGATGACGGAAAACCGACACGGACATTCCGGTCAGCAAAAATAATCCGCTCCTGACCGACCTTGAGCGCAATGGATAACGGCATACGTTCCCATTTCATCAGTTCATCGGCCTTTGCACCGACGCTGAACAGCAATATGCTGACCAATCCCAGCCAAAAACAGCGACAGCCAAATGGCACTCTGCTCATTGAAATACGCCCTTTTTCTGTTCCAAAGGTTGCGGCATGGCTTCCAGCCGCTGTGGCATGCCGTCGTAACAGTCCAGTGCCAGCCCGAAGGGATTACGTTCGGCATCCCCCTCCCAGCGCACCACTTTCAGCGGATAACGCACCGACTGGTTCGGCGTGATAATATTCATCGGCCACCAAATCCAGCCGGACTACCCAGTTATCCCTGTCATGCACTGTCACACTGCGCGTCCCATAACCCCGGCCGGGAATTTCATACACCACCCGCACCCGGTCGAGCAGTTCACCACTGTCAGCCCGGGTTCTGGCATCCTCGCGCAGAAAATCCTGACAGGCCGGAGTCAGATAAGGCGATAAGGCTTCAATTTTCGCTGGATAGTCCTGTGCCCCGTTTTTCGGCCAGGCATGCAGTTGCTGGAAAATATAAAAGGCAAAGCTGTAAACACTCGGTGCAGGCACTTCCCACCACGCACGGGTGCTGCCACTGCGTAAATCCGGCGGGTTATGAATGGTGAGATTGCGCGGGGAAGCCATCCAGCCTATCAGACTCATCAACAGAACCCCCACCAGAATGCCGCACGCTACTCGCAGGGTCAGAATATGTTGATCCCGGTTTTTGACCGCATGACGAAAACGACTCATCATCTTCTCCTGCTGCGGCGTAATGACCAGCCCTGCGCCGCAATAATCAATGTTGGGTCACCAAGCCCTAACCGGCGTTTTTTCTCGGCCAGTTTCAGCCAGAGATAATTTTCCGGTTTGCCACGTTTTAAGGTGGCGAGCCAACGCCCGCCAACGCTCATCATTAACAACGGCATCACCAGCATCCCGGTCGGCAGCATCACCCAACCGGCAAACGGAATGAAGGGAAGGCTGACCATCAGCCCGAGTGCCACCCCCGCGATGGCTACCAGCCCCATCTCCGGCGTGGTGAAGCCGCGGAATACGATGGATTCGGCGTTTAAGCGATCGGGTAAAAAGGGGATCGTCTGCATAGCCGCACCTTAAAAAATAATGCTGGCCGATTTTGCCAGCAACCAGATCACCGCAACCAGCAGCACAATGCCAACCACAATAATCGAGCCAAACTGAGTCCACGTGGCTTTGCCGTCGCGCACTTCGGAGAAGGTTTCCACCGCCGCCGAAGCCACTTTGAAGAAGGCGACTGCCGAGAGGATCAATCCGCCAATCACGATGCCATCCTGCGCATACCCTTTCACTTGCCCCATTAAACCACTGCCGCCGCCACTTTTAGGGAGTTCAATCGCAGGCAAATCAGCCCGGGCCGATTCACAGGAAAGACCGAGCAGCAACAGAAAAGTGCTGACCCGGGTTATCAGGTTTGTGCTGAACTGACGGCAGGCTGTAAAAATGTGTTTCATATTGATTCAGCTCCTTTTTTATGGTGTTCATTGACTCAACTGGCAAACATCCAGACTGCCACGACCAGCAGGATAGCGGTACGAATGGCAAACTGATTTAATGTCTGATTGCGGATTTTTTCATTCGCCCAGCCGTTCCAGACATCCACCGCCGCCCAGGCTGCCCACAGAAACAACGTGGCCAGAAAAAAACCGACACACACCAGGTACAAAAAAGTGACATCAAAGTGCCCTGAGGCCGCTTCAAAGGCATGGCGCTGGGCAGGGGTCTTGTGGGTGTTCCTGACTGTAATCCCCGGAGATGGTCGCGGGAACACGGGGTTGCTCGCGGGAAGGACTCAGGTAGTGGTCGATACCGGCTTTGAGGGTATTGAGATCCGCCCTGATGCGTGAATAATCAAAGTGATAACGAGGATGTTCTGACGGGTCTGATTGTTTTTCTGCGAGACTGGCACGCTCCAGTGCCATCTGCACCTGATCAATCAGACGTTTGGCACTCGCCAGTTCATCTTTCTCCGCCGCCTGCGCTATTGGCATACACAAGATGGTCAATCCCAGCAAACAGGCCGAACCGGATATCGAAAAGCCACCACGCATAAAAACTCGCCTCATCATAGACTCAGGATGCGAGGATGCGGTGTTTTTTACTGCCAGTCAGCAATAAACTCTTTATGCTTTGGTGAAAATTAGCTAAATATTATTTACTCGACCCACATGAGTAGCGAGATAATGGCAAATACCAGTACCAATGCACTGGCGTCATTTTGCGCCAAATTATCTCATCATTATAATATTGAAAAAAATTATTGATTCTGGCCAAGGTATTTTCCAACAAATACCACGTTGGAAGCTCTGAGTACCTATCTAACTTATGAGGAGGTATTTTATGAAATATCGTAGATTTTTCCCTGATGGTTTTCATGTATTTGAAGATAAGCGAGCGGCCCCACCTCATGAGCTACGGCTGACTATATCATCCCACGGCCAAGTTGGTGGCATGAGTCCTTTTGACAACACAATACTCCCCGACAGACTGATATCTATTTTATGTGAAAATTTTGATATATCTATATACCGTCATATACGTTTGTTATTTTGCCATTCAGCAGATAAAGGATGGCTCGCGGATTCTTTTGCCGCCACATTCTCAAAATCGTTACCTAACTCTGATCGGGTGATTGTTGAGGCTTATCATGGAAAAATTTCTGTGCCTCCAATAGATTACTTAACAGGAGATGATAAAGCTAAAGTTCGTTCACATCCAAATGCTAATTACCCCATAATTTACCAGCATTCAGACAATGGCAAAGTTAAAGCTACAAGTTCTAAAAAGGTATTAGCGTCTGATTATGAGCCCCGTAGAGCATGGGGAATGATATTTAGACCTTTACAGCAGATAGAGGAGTATACAAACGATATAAGTGATCAAAATTTACGTCAGGCAATCATACTTAATGCTAAGAAGTGTTTTGAATCATCGAGAGATTCGAATCAAAAAAATTATGAAACCTGTGACCCCGTTTTTATAGGTGATATATTGAATGGTCGAGTCTTCTTTTGTAATGGAAAATCCAGTAGAAATATAAATGATTTCCGTTAACACCGGTAAGGTAAAGTCTGAGTTTTATCTCATCAACAATCAGACCTTAATTAATAAATAGGCGTTATTTAATTTGACATACAGACAGAGAATATATTAAAGAAATATTTCTATTAAAAATAACCAATAATATTTAAATTTTTTTCTTTTATGCCAATAGCTCCTTTGTCACAAACTGACGCGCCGCCATGCGGCTTGTCTGCTGACGATGGCATACAAAACCAACAACCGTTTTGCATGCCATCGTCCAGCAATTTAAATGTATTTCTTAAACATCGATGTCGTGATCACTACCGCCATCCCCAGCAAAAGTGCCGCAGGCAGCAATATCACCGTGGGATACACCACATCCGGCCACGATAAATACAGCACACAGGGAATGGTACAGGCGGGTTTAATGCCCCGCTTGGCATGATGGTAAACAAAACTCGATTCATATCCCGCGCCATAACGGCGTAAATCCCGCCGTCCCAGTCCGTCAACCAGCGCGACCAAAACCACCATCACAAACAGCGGAACGGACAGCACCAGAATGACCAGCCGGGTCAGTGTCACCATCGTGATAAACACCGTTGCCAGCCAGTATTCCCGCAAATAACCCGATACCGCATTGAATTCACGCATAAAATCATTGCGGCTATTGAGTAGATATTGCCGCTGATCCTGTATCCAGTGCATAAAACCACTGTCCACAAACAGCCAGTCAGAGACTGTTTGTGTGGGATTTGACAACAACAGGCTCTGGATAAATTCCGTGGATAAAAATTGCAGCTCGGTTTTCATCATAGTCTGGCTATGAGAGGCACCTTGTTCTGGCCATAAAAAAGTCATACCAAGATATTCCAGTAACAAGCTAAATAACCAGGACATGACAATAAACCCAATGAGCTGCCACGGCCATGCCCATAACACACGATACAGCAGACCATGCTGGCGAGGCGGTTGGGAAGATTGGCGGGATTGATTTTCTGATTGTGCCATGACCTGAAATTACACCCTCTCTTCCCACCAGGCTTCACTGGTACGGTAATGCCGTCGCATCTGTTCGGCGAATTTCTGCAAACTCGCTGGCATCAGGGCATCGTCATTATCGCCGATTGGCAAGGGCATACGAATTTTCCACAACTGCCCGCCCTACAATAAAGCAAACGCCTGCCCTTTCGGTAGATTAATCATCTCAGCAGGCGTGACCAGCGGCGTTTTGACCGTACCTACCCGGTCCTGTGTGGAAGAAGTAAAATCCTGCCCCTGTTCGACATCGGCGATATCCGAGGAGGTCTGGGTATAGGCGGTGACCTGCATGCCGGCTCCCCCGTCTTTATTAATCAGCGGAATAAATTCATCGCCAGCTTGCCGTCATGGCGAACCGGCAAACCCGCATTCATGCCGTATTTATAAATCTGCCCGGCCACACTGACCAAATCGGCAAACATACTGTTTCCCACCGCCGAGGCCACATCACTGTCAGACAATGCATCCAACCCGATATAAACAATGCCGTTCTTACGGATCACCTGTTCCCAGTCGAAGATGGGGCGCAGATCCGTCATATTGAGATAATCCGGTGATAACAGCTCAGCGATTTTGCCCGTGGTCAATTTTTCCAATAGCGGCAATAAGGAAGCGACAATTTTATCAAAATAGGTACGATCATAACGCACGGCAGAGCGTAACTCGTCCAGAATCGGATCGTAGAGCTGCTTACCCGCTTCTGAACTTAGCTTGACTTCCATCGCCCAGAGTCTGAGCGCATCCGGCTGCGCCTGCATATTGCGCGGAATATCTTTTTCTTTCAGCTTGCCGAGGGTTTGATTGATTTGTTCCAGCAGCACAGGCTGCCTGTCTGCCATCACTTTAGTGGCATAGAGCTGATACAGTTCGCTGATATTATTGACGTAACGCGTGATAAGCATGTAATCCGGCCGATGCCCCAGTGCCACCAACGCACGGGCGACAATATTGACAAACCGCCAGGCAAATTCCCGGAACGCCGCACTGTTGCCTTCGCCACTCAATTGCCCCGCCAGACGGGAAGCGACTTCCGATACCCGACCAAACCGTCCGACCGCATTATAACGGGCTGAGATTTCCGGCCAGCCCAGATGAAAGAGGGAAAGTTCACTGCCACGGCCTGCCCGGTGGGCTTCTGCCCAGATGCGTCTTAACAGGTCAGCGTCACCTTTGGGATCAAAGACAATCACCACTTCACCGCGCCGGATATCCTGGGTTATCAGCAATTCAGCCAGCCGGGTTTTTCCCACGCGAGTCGTCCCCATTACCAGCGTATGCCCGACCCGCTCGCGCAGATCCATAAACACTTCGGCTTCCTGCGGTTCAATACCGTGGATCATAGGATTGCCCCCAACCGGAGGCAATGGTCGCACCGGATTTAACGGGGAATCTTTGCGCAACAAAGTTGACAATGCCGGCCAACGGTATTCGGTTCGATGCTCCAGTAAACGGGCAAGCTGATAAACCTTAGAGGGCTGCACAAATCGTTCTACTTCCGGTCGCCGCGTATCCTGCAAACGCTGGGTATGCTTCTGCTGCCAGCGAAAACCCCGGCCCAGAAACAAGCGCTGATGACTGACGGAAATGTGTTTTGTGCTCATCTGGTAACGCGGTAAACGACTCAGATTTCGGCGATAGCGGATAACCTGAATGCCCTGCCATGTGCGTATTATCGCTAATACAGTAAAACCCCCTGCCATCACATAGCTGACGGAGGGTGCCAGTGCAATCGCCCATGGTGCCCGAATGCAAATAAATGCGGCAACCGCTGAAACCACAGCGGTATTCAGCTCGACAGCCGGACGCAGCAAGGCTTCAACCACATAACGATGGCTCATAGTGAGGGCTGCTGCGTAAGTGTATTTTCAGTGATCAACACCGGATAATGCTATAACTGCAAACGACGCGCCAGCTCTGTGCCGGAAGCCGGTGATAACAGGATATCCGGTGCTAAGGCGCGCAGTGACTGTAATCCAATCATTGTACTGACATTAACGACCAGTCCCACCGCGTGCAATTGTGCAAGGCGGCCTGTATGCTGACTTAGCCACTGACGAGAGTCAGGATCATCGCCAATCAGAAACAATGCCCCAATGCCCGACAGTTGCAGTGATCGGTTTACCACTTTTCCCGGTGTCAGTTCCGGTGTGTTAACCGGCAGTATGGCTGCTTCCCCCGTCACTTCTGGCAAGAAATGGTGTGGCTGTGCAGAACGATAATTCGGCTGGGCATTAATGCTTTCATAAAAGGGTGAGGCATCTTTGCCGCCTAAATCGGCAATCACGTTCAGTTCGGCATGGCAGGTAGTCATCCATAACAGGCCGATAATGGGGAATACACTCACCCGCTTCATTGTAATGACGTGACCTGCCATCCTTGTTCCCCCTGTCGTAATAATACCGGCATCAATCCTTTACCAAACCGGAACCAGTATCCCGCATCATGATTCAGCGTAATTTGTCGGTTACGTACCCGCTCAACAGGAATATGATGATTTTTGGCCCATTGCCGTAAAGTGTCATCATTACTTTGGCTGTCTACCAGATAGATATCAACGGGTTGCTTTGCAGCCAAGATTTCGGCCAAACGGGTTTCACATTGCTGGCAATCTTTGGCTCTGACAAACAATGCCAGCCGACCATTGGTCGCACGCGATTTTTCCATATTGACCGGCAAGACATCAGGAAACAGCCGCTGCCAGGCGGCATCCACTTCCCGCTGGAAACGCAGCTCTTTTTCGGTACGGGCAAACTCTGACTTAACCCACTGTTCAGCATAACGGCGGCGCTCGGTATCGTTTTCGGCTTCAATACCTAATGTCGTTAACGGATCAAGCCCTGGCGACTGGATACCCCGTGGCCCACTCATCAGGTGCTGATAACGCTGATATTCATCGGCACTTAACTTCCACTGTTCAGCCTGACTTTTCAGTGATTGCTGCTGGCTTTCTGTCGTTTGTGTCTGCTGCGAAGCTAACGGTGCGGGTGTTGCAGCCCATACAGAATTGCTTAGCAGCAACCACATCAATAGACTGGATCGGTGTGATTTCATCAATGCCCGCCTCCCTGCTGAGATTGTTTAGCCAGAGCCGGGAGTTGGTAGCCCTGTCGCAAATGGTGACAAACGACACGCTGCACCTCATCCACTTCCAGTTGCCAGGCCGGACCTGCCATCACCTGCAACGCAGTACGTAACCTGACGGGGCCTAACTGATATTGCACTGACGGCAGCGGTTGACGATATAAGATTTCGTTCCTCTTATCAGGCGCACAGAGTGCATAGCCGGACTGACGTAATGCATAACGCATCGCATCAGCAACAGAGGGATTCTGGGAAGCGGGAAGCTGAATATCCATCAGTTGGGAAAGTGGGTCACGCTGGGCCTCTGTCGGGTCAGTACTCACCAGTAAATAACGCCCGTAGCGAACGATTTCAGGCATTTGCTGATAAATATCCGGTGAAACCGATTGGATGTTTCGTGTCAGCGTAACGGAAGAAAAGCTATTTTGAGAAGGCTGAGGTAGCGGTTGCTTTACTGGAACGGTACATCCCGCCAGTGTGACCGCGATTAAGCCGATTAACACAGTTATTTTCATGCCAAATAGGTTCCTGCTCAGTCGTAAAATAATCCTGACTATGCAAGGAACCCTGTGATGTATTCAATGAACAACTCAACTGTGTTTGCTGAAAATAAAAATGCTGAAACAAACAATAATGAATAAACCCTGAAAAATATTATCGCACTAAACTTTATGGTTTATATCAGAGTATTATTCAGCAACTGGCTGATCTTCATCGACCGACTGACACTCATCAGACAGTTGGCATTCATCAACCGACTGACATTCTGTAACCGGCTGACGTACTCTGCGCTCAATCAGATTACCACGCGGGTCAAAATAACGGCTGGGCCAGATTTCAGCGGGGTCCATTTCCAAACGGGTGGCGATAATCCATTCCCCTTTCGGCCATGGGCGGGATAGTGTATTTGCCAGTGTGGAAGAACTGAGTCCCGATTCACGGGATAAAGCGGCGAGTGTGGTACCACGCTTGCGTAATGCACAAATAATTTCGGCTGGGTGCCAGTCTTGTTGAGTGTGAGTCATACCTGCTTCCCCTTCTGTTGATTATTGGTGGTGGTTCAGACAGGGATCTCACTACCGGGAGTAACCTTCCGGCGAGGCCGAAGCCTCCCCTGCCTGAACCGCCATTGAAAGGGCGATAACAGGCACACTGGCAGAAAATTCCTACCAGTGGGTTACTCTTAGCAAGGGTGAGATTCCTTGACTATCAGATTTTGCCGATAGCATTTTTACTTTAACTGATTGAGTTATCTAATTCAATAATCGAATATATAAGTTTAACAAGTAAGTAAAATTACAGAATGATGCCTTCTGTTCAGATTTGGAGAACAAAAAAACCTGCCTATTTGCGCATTCTCTAAATAAGAGACTCAGCGTGGCAGGTGTACTTGACCAAGATTATATCCATCAGGCCGCCGTCAGAAAAGTGTATAATAAGGCACAATTGAGTCACATGATGCTGAAAAGGCAAAATTATGAAACCAATAACGAATAATGACCACTTAAGCAGAATTAAGATAACCGGCTACAAATCTATCGCAGAATGTGATTTACAAATAGGAAGCCTGAATGTCCTTATTGGGGCCAATGGCGCCGGAAAATCCAATTTCATCAGTTTCTTTCGTTTGTCCTCCATACTACTTGATCAGCGTTTACAATTTCTTGTTGGCAAAATGGGGGGCCCCGACACCCTATTACACTTTGGTCGTAAAAAAACCGAGTTTATGAGTGCTGAACTTTCTTTTGGTCACAATGGTTATAAATTTGAACTGGAACCGACTAATGATAACCGCATGATGTTCCACCATGAATCACTCTTTTGCGACAGTGAGAGAGAGTATGATATTGGTGCCGGACATTTTGAATCTCAGGTTAATCAACATCATGCGAACCTTGAAAATTACACCTTGCCGACCACACTTCGCTGGCGTGTGTACCATTTTCATGACACGAGTGACAGTGCGAAAGTTAAACAAACCCACCGTATTAATGACAATGATTATCTGCGGGAAGATGGGGCTAATTTAGCGGCGTTTCTGTATCGCCTGCAAAAACATCACCAGCAACATTACACCCGTATTATCAAAACTATTCAGATGGTTGCACCTTTTTTTGGTGATTTTTACTTACGGCCCACGCCGGATAATGCCGACTATATTCAGCTTGAATGGACAGAAAAAGAGCAGGACATTCCTTTTAAAGCCAGTGAATTATCTGACGGCACGTTGCGTTTTATTTTATTAACAACGGTGCTGCTACAACCCGAAGATTACATGCCCGACTCGATTATTATTGATGAGCCAGAGCTGGGACTCCATCCTTATGCAATCAACGTACTGGCCGGGCTGATTAAAAACGCCAGTAATCAACATCAACTGATTATTTCTACTCAGTCCGTTGAGCTGGTCAATCAGTTTGATGTTGATGACCTGATTGTGGTCGACAAACAACAAGGCGCTTCTACTTTTAAGCGACTGGATAATGAAACTCTGTCCGAATGGCTTGAAGACTATAGTTTGGGTGAATTATGGAAGAAAAACTTACTCGGCGGGAGACCACAGCGATGATCCGTATCAACGTTTTTGTAGAAGGACAGACGGAAGAAACTTTCGTGCGGGATGTGCTGACCCCTTATTTTTTTGCACAACAGATCTATCTGACCCCCATATTAGCTCAGACAAGTTCCAGCCAGAAAGGTGGGATCACGAGTTATGGCAAAGTAAAACACCAAATTACCCGTTTATGCCGACAAGATCCTAGTGCATTCGTCACCACACTTATCGACTACTACGGTTTGCCGACCGATTTCCCTGACTATAACATCCAACGGGATAATGCCGCCAACGAACGGGTAGTACAGCTGGAGCAGGCTTTTTCAAATGATATAGGGCAGGCTAATTTTATTCCCAATCTGTTATTGCATGAATTTGAAGCCTTACTATTCTGCCAACCCGAAAAATTTGCTGACTGGCTTGATGACAATGCACCGATTGCCGCACTACAGGCTATCAAAGATGAATTTGATACGCCTGAAGATATCAACAACAGCCCACAGACAGCGCCATCTAAACGCATTTTGGCAATTATTCCCAATTATCATAAAACCTTACATGGCCCACTAATCGTCGGTGATATTGGTTTAGATACCATTCGTTCCCAGTGCCCACATTTCAGTCAGTGGATAAATAAAATAATTTCTCTAAAAATAAGAGATTGAATACTAAAAATCAAAATAGCTTTATTTTTGCATTTTCAAATAAGCACGAACACCCTGTTTATCGCAGGGTCATTTATTTTCTATAACAACCATTTCTAAAAAACATTAGTATAGTAAGTTTAATATAAAGGAGATTAAAGTCACCTTCTCCCTTACATTAACAATACCAATTTAATTATTTTTATATATTTAATCGGCTATTTAGGAAGTTCTTAAAACTAACTTGTATTAATTTACGCGCATCGGTTATATTTTTTTTCGGTTCAAAATCAAACAATGTGTTTTCTAATTCTTTAATACATTGTTGGTAACTAAGCTCTGGCTTCTCTTTTTTCATGTACAATATGTAAAAAACCTTCTGTTCTATTTTCTGGATGTCATCACCTGTTTTGCTATATTCCTTTTTAACTTCAAAATAATTCTCTATAATTTCTGGCGCCTCATTAATATTGAAATTTTGCTCTGAAAAAATATCTTCGTAATATTTACCGAAAATATGTTGTTTCTGGTTTGATGACTTCTCAGGATTTCCTTGTCTAGCAAACAATATTTGACCAAACTGTTCCATGCTAACTTTATAACGGTAATCTTTTGTATCATCCATACCAGTATCACCATTCTTACGGGCATAAATTATACCATGTTCATCCAATAACTGTTCAATCTGTATCTGTAATGTACTTAAAGATTTCAGATCTATATTTGAAATGGAATTTTGACTATTTGTATACTCTGCTATTTTGTTAGCAGATTCGCTATCTGATGCATTGAAAATCCTAACAAGGGTCTCACTCTTAGACAAATAATCTGTAATATTTGCTTCATTTTGACTATTAAAGTTATGTAATGTTCTCAAAGTCTGACCTCCATTCAAGACTTGGAAATCACTAATAGAAATACGGACTTTTTTACCACCGTTTACTTCATTTGCTCGAATATTTTTAGAAACAATAGTCATTCCATTATTGTACATGAAAAATTTACTAGGCTCATCTTTAAGTGACTTTGCAATGGTTTCATTGTACTTTGATCGTTGCACAAATCCTCGTACATTATCAAATAGCACACCATAATCTATTTTTTCTTTCGCTAGCACCTCAATACGCTCACAATTATAATCATTGCGAAGCGTAGGATCCTTACATGTAATTCGAATGATATCTACAGCGCTTAAACGTACTATATATGATTTTGATGTTGAAATTGTACTTTCCGAGTATGACATTAAAGCATCATTATCAATAATGGTCATGACTCCAAAGCGTTGTAATGATGTTTTTCAATATATGCACCAATCAGCTTTTCGTGGACTTCTATCGAACGTGAATAACAAATTGTTTTTCTTGCCAATCGTTTGATATGAATACGCAGATTGAGATTATGCCGCTCAATGCGTTGAGTAAAAATTTTTCCCACTAAATGCTTTTCAGACTCAATTTCTCGGGTGTAACTCCCCCAGTCATCCGTCGTGATGAAACGAATGCTAAAAGGGGTCAGTAAGTCGAGCAATTTGCGGCAGGTTGCATCGGTTCGCGGACCGAATACATGGGCTATGACCTGTTTTCTTTTTGTATCAAACGCATACCAAAGCCAGTGGCGTTGTTTTTTGTTGCCCACAAAAGACCATTGTTCATCTAATTCACAGATGAGAGTCACATCTTCGTAAACGGCCTGTCTCGTTGTTACTTGTTTTGGCGAGAGTTTTTTAAAGTGCGTATTACCGTATTGATACCGACACCTAAAACGCGGCCAGTGTCTCTCACACCAGAGCCATTCATTGCCATATCAACAATTTTCTCTTTCATGTCAGGTTTATGGCCATTGTAACGATAGTTAAGTTGAAAGGTTTTCCGGCAATCCTTGCAATAATAGCGCGGGAAGCCTGCTTTACCTGTCCCGTGTTTACGTACAGGTTCGGTTTGACCGCAATATCGGCAAACAACTTCTATCTTGACAGTCACATGTGGGTTCCACTAAAAAAACACAAGAATATCAAATTAACGCTTTAGAGTCACGACCGAAATATTTAGAGTTTTTATATTTCACTGGCTGTGGTAGCTCTTTTTCACACGGTATTGGGATTGTCATAACTGTATATTTTTCATACTTTGTTGGCACTGCCAACAAAGTTCGCTTTTTAAGCAACTATGATTTTATTGATACTTCGCTAACGTCAATCGTTGACGAATATCTTTCACCATATCACGGACATGGGCTTGTGAGGATGGTGTTACAGTACGTTCCGTTTCTCGGATGAATTCAACCGATGTCTTCGCAGGGGCTGGCGTGGTAGCCGCAGTTTCAGCCTGCCCGTATAATTTTCCGTCCCGTGCCCGTTTCATCATCGTCAGCAGCCAGCCGACCGGATTACCGATTTTTCCTGCCCGTAGCGCTTTGTCCAGACAACTCAGTACGGTCTGTGCCTGTTCAGCGGGCAGCGCCTGCAACTGACTGATCAGCATTGTCACATCGTCCGGCTCCAGTTGTCGGCACAGCCCTTCCGGCAGAAAAACCGCGGATTGCGGATCGACGTATGTTTTTTTATTCACACTCTGTGTGAAAGAACGTACATAACAGTTCGGTTTAGTGGAACCACGATAAAACGTTGATTTCAGACTGAGTTCGGCATCCGAATTCAGCTCATTCTGTCCCTTTGGAAGACTCAGTTCGGTTTCCGAACCCGGCTTAATTTCCCTGAGTTCGGTTTGATGTTTGCCTTGTTGAAGCGACTGGCGCATCACTCTTTGCTGCGGTGTTTGCACCGCATTCAGTCTTTCTTCCAGCAAGCGAATATGACTGTGGCGATGGCGCATCAGCGGGTCTTCTTTGATGTCAGTCAGAACATCCCGGGCCGTCTGGCCGATAGTGCGGTTTTTGCTGCGACAGGCTTCCGCCACGGTATCCAGCCAGTGCGGATCGAGCATTTCGGCATCACGGCAGGTCAGCGGCTCATCGTGTTGGGCATAGATATTGCCCCGTACCCGCCCGTGTTTATCTCGGATACGCTTGCATAAACTCAGCCAGCCGGTTATTCGCAGCATCAGTAATACCCGGCTGACAGTTTCACGCGATGCCCTGCCTTTATAGGGTGATGCCAGCAGGACCTGCAATTCGTCATAACTGGGAAAAACCGCGCCTTCATTTTGTTGGGCATACAGACGGATCATCATCCATCCGGTTTTATCCAATGGCGACAGGCGATCATCCAGTAACAGGCGGCGGGGATACGCATCCTGAATATTGCCCATAAACAACAGACCACTACAGCCATCGAGTGGCTGCCAAAACTGACAAGGGATAACCTGCCAGAAGAATAATTTTTTTCTTTATTGATGATAATTTTCAAAGAAATATAAAAAAGTGTTCACTACTGTTCGCTCTATAATTTAAACCATATATATCAATATATTATGGGGTGAATAGTTATTTTTAAACTGTTCACAACTATTCAACTCTGTTCACCTTTTTCAGATTTGAGGTGAACGGTTAGGTGAAGAGTGGTGGTGAGTTTGATATTAAGTTATCACCACTTAACAAATTGAATTTAAATATAAATATTTAAAGGTGAACAGGGTGAACAGTTTTATCCCTAATTCTTTAGGCGGTGGGGGTAAGTAAAAAGTTTTTTCTGGCAGGTGTTTTTTCAGCTCTCAGGGTTATCGGGCTAATACATTACCCCGATAACCCTGAGAAGACAAGCGCAGCGCGTCAGTGCGATTTTAGACCGTTATTCCACACCAATTTTAGACGTTATTTTGGGTAGGCCTCTATATGAACGTATCAGTTGACATCATTTCCATGAGGTTATATCTTTTAGGATTACTTTGTCTATTCTGATAAGGAAGATCTCTTTACCCCAAAGCAATAGTTTCTGTTTTTTAGATGTATCTGAGTTCACTTACTGATGAAGTATAAAATAAACTTGTGAAGCTTATCACGAAAAACAAATCAAAAAATAGGTGTAAAATAAAACGTTAAACGGTTGTTTTATCTTAAATTTAATTAATTAAAATATAACTAACAATTCAATAGAAATAAAATAAAATAAAATAAATATGTAATATTCGAAATTCACTATTGCCAATAACAAAATAGATATAAAGTTAAATTAAAAATTAACATGTTACGCATTTTTATTATATAATCAAAAAAACACGCATAATATTATTGCCTAAATATTGAGTTTCAATTTTTATCTGGTAGCATCTCTTTTACCAGATACACTAATCTATCTGATCGTGTCATTAATCAGTATAATCTGGTGAGTTTCATTAGTAAATCAACTATATTAAATCTAGGAGATACACTATGAGCACTGAAAAAAAAGATAAGAAAAATAGCAAAGTAAAACTCGATAGCAAGAAGATTTTTTCCGCCTCAGCAAATCGAGTGGTTCCTATTATGGATCAAGTAAACTAATCTATAGTTATTGCCGCAAACGAAAATTTTGCGGCAGTATTTCTTTTGAAAGAGTCAATTGCAAATTGTCATCATACCAATGTTGATATAAAAACACTTTTTATTGATAGGGGTATTTATGCTTGATATATATGATGCTCGCCCAGATGCAAAAAGAGACATTGAAATTCGGGAACAGATAAATGAACGTATTATTAATAGTCTTTCATATATTTTCGAACAATGTAATGCTTCCAATTTTAATTGTAAGTTAGCAGAAGAAAAAACAAACAATTTAAATAAGAAAAGCAAAATTAGTGGAATGATACATGTATTACATAATAGACTATTGAAAGCTATTGAAGATGACAATGATTTTTTAATTAAACACATATTAAATTGTTTTAATGAGTTAGATTATATTGAACAGTCACCACGCACTATAGGGCTATTTACTAGTGGGTATACACAATCATTACATCAACTTTATTATGATACATGTGACTATGGAATGATAAATACTTATGGTTATCACTTTGATGGAAATACCCCGTCAAAAAAAGAATTAGAGCATTCAACACACTCTATGAAAAAAGCATTGAATAGGATGGAAGAAGTTGATTTTGATTTATTTGATGAGCTTAACTCTTTAATTACAGACATTATCATTGTTAACTCTCCTACTATGAACGCTGGGTCATCATTAAATACATTTGGAATTATAAGAATGAGCCAATTAAGAGAAAATCAAATTTGGACTCGGTATTTAGAAAACTTAGCTCATGAGGCTGGACATAATCATTTAAACATGCTTTTTTTTATTGATCCAATAATTATAAATGAAGACAGTGGAACATATAAGTCTCCATTACGTCGAGAAGCGAGACCATTGAGTGGGATATATCACGCAATGTTTGTTCTTGCTAGAACAATGCGAATTTTAAAGAAATTAACTACTCATCGTGATTATGATCCAATTCTAGAGAGAGTTGATACTGCATATAATAATGCCAATAATCCAGCTTCATTTGAAGAGAAATTTAATGATTGTTGGAGTATAATTTTAGAAAATGCAAAATTAACTGAACTAGGAAAAAAATTGATGAATAGTACAAGAGAAATGGCTTTTGAATAAATTTTAATTAGGTGTATAAAATATGGCTATAAAACCCCTCATGGATTTATATAAAAAAATCATAAAGGAAAATAGAAATATAAACATAGTAGATATAGGTGCAGCCAATTTTGATACAACAAAGAATAATTACAATGGAATAACTGAATCATATCCATTCAATATTTATGGTTTTGAGCCTAACCCTGATGAATTCGAAAAATTAAAAACAAACAGGGATGCAAGGGTTAAATATTTTCCATATGCTATTGGAGATGGAGGTACACATAAACTGTCTATTTGCCAGGTTCCTGGATGCTCATCCCTTCTAATACCTAACTTAGAAGAAATGAAAAAATACAAATCCTTTTCTGAATGGATGTTGGTTGTGGATGAAAGAATGGTTCAAACAAAACGACTTGACGATATAGATGACATAAAATATATAGATTTATATAAAATTGATATTCAAGGCTGTGAATATCTTGCCCTATATAACTCTCTGGAGAAACTTAAAAGCACTCTTGTAATTGAATGTGAAGTTGAATTTGTAGAACAATATATAGGGCAACCTAGATTTTCTGAAATAGAAATTTTGCTACGTTCACAACGTTTTAATTTTGTTAAATTTATGGGGTATGGCACAAGAACGTTGGAACCAATAACGATAAATAATAATCCTTTTATTTATGGAAATCAATGGATATGGAGTGACGCCTTGTTTATTAGGAGTATAAATGATTGGGATAGCATGTCTAGTGAAAAACTTTGTGTTCTTGCTATAATTCTTGCTGAATCCTATGAACTGTATGATTTTGCATACAAAGCTATATCAATAATAGATAAAAGAAATAACACAAAATATTCTGATGGATTTTTGAAATGGCTAAATGAAAACCTTGAAGACGAATTCGAAATTGACTCAACTGATTATTTTAAGTTAATTTTCAATAAGATATAAGATTAGAGTGTTGATATAATATTATGACAAAATTTGTAAAAAAAAGACATGATATCCTTATAATTATCTGCTGCGCTGCATTTGTGATACCTTTGGTTTTTACTGGCCCTGCAATTTCCCTTCATGCAGTGAAAAATGATATAGGAGGAGATAGATTTTCACTAGAATGGATAATAAATTCTTATATCATTGCATTCGGTGGATTTGTTATGGCTGCTGGTGTTGCAGGAGATTATATCGGAAGAAAACTATGTTTTATAACTGGTTTGATGCTATTTACCCTTTCATCTACATGTATTGCTTTCAGCCATAATTTATCCATCATTATTACAATGAGAATGCTTGAAGGTATAGGTGGTGCATTAGTATCTACCTCAGCTACATCGTTATTAGCTCAAGAATTTTATGGGAAAAATAAAACTATTGCATTTTCATTATTAGGTACATCTTTTGGAGCTGGACTTGCATTTGGCCCTATTATTGCTGGTTTTATGATTGATTATCTGGGTTGGCGATCACTCTATTGGGGCATATCTATTTTTTCCATCCTCATTTTTTCATTAGGAAAGTGGAGAATTAAAGAATCAAAAAATAATAATGCCGAACGTCTAGATTGGATTGGTATTATTATTTTCACTTTAGCTTTAATACTTTTCACATATGCACTTATTTTAAGTGGGAAAGTTGGGTTCAGTGATATAAGAGTATATACAATAATATCTTTTGTAATTCTTCTTATAATTGTGTTTTATATTGTAGAAAAACGTATAAATAATCCATTACTCGATATATCTTTGTTTAAGATTCCTTTGTTTTTTGGGGTGCAATTACTACCTTTATTAACTGCTTTTAGTTATATATCTCTTTTTGTGTATTTACCAATATGGCTTATGATTGGGGGGGGTTTTAGTGCATCTCAAACAGGAGTAATTATTTTGCCTTTAACCCTGCCGATGCTTGTTATTCCGCTTCTCTCTGGTTATCTTGCTAAGAATTACCCAATTAATAATATTTCTGGTATTGGTTTTTTTATAGCTTCCGTTGGAGTATATATGCTAATAAATTCCACATATGAAAAAATTTGGTTAATATCTTTTGCTATGGCATTGATAGGAATTGGTAATGCCTTACCTTGGGGGTTAATGGATGCTTTATCAGTCAGTATTGTTCCTCAAGAAAAAGCAGGATTAGCATCTGGGTTGTTTAATACTATGCGGGTAGCAGGTGAAGCTATTGCTATCACACTTGTAGGATCATTGATAAACATACTTACTTCGAAATATATCAATTCCAATTCAATTATCGGTAATGATCAGGTAATTGCTTATTCCTACATAGAAACATTTCAAGTCTTTTTCATAATTATATTTATCTTAAGTTTGCTGGCTGGATTGTTTTGCCTTATCTTTCTAAAAGAAAGTGATCGTATTAATAATACAACAAATAAATAACCTAGGAGTTCTTTATGCTAATAAATAATTTCCCTCTTTTGTATTTCACATCAAATTTAATTCTACGTAAATTTGAAAAAAAAGATTTCATCAAATATAAGAACTATCATTCATTACCAGAAGTTTATAAATTTTTATATATCCCAACTCCCACAGATAGAGAAATCAGGGATCAATTTAATAAAATCCTTAATCCTGCATTTGATGATAATGGTGATGAAATAAGACTTGCTGTAATTTCACGAGAGACTAATGAGTTAGCTGGAGAAATAATGCTAAGATTAACTAATAAAAAATCGCAACAAGGAGAAATAGGTTGTATATTCCACCCATTATATCAAAAAAAATCTATAGGAACAGAATCTTTAGGTGCATTGATAGATATTAGTTTTGAATATTTTAAATATCACAGAATCTATGCAAGATTAGATGTTTTAAATGTAGGCTCTAAAAAATTAGTTGAAAAGCTAGGAATGCGTCAAGAAGCACATTTATTACAAAACGAGTGTGTTAATGGAATATGGAGTGATATGTATATATATGCAATTCTGAGAGATGAGTGGAAAGCGCCTATGTTTTTAAAAAAAACAGGATATAATGGGTGAGCTTTTGCCCACCCTTGTTATTATTCATTTATAATTGATATCTTCCCACTTGGTTATTATTTTCCCTACAATTCCATATTCAGTAGCCTGTTTAGGACGCATCCAATAATTTCTATCAGTATCTTTTTCTACCTTCTCTACCGGTTGTCCTGTGGCATCACTGATAAGCTGATTTATCCGACCACGTATCAACAAGAATTCTCTAGCTTCAATTTCAATATCAGATGCTCTTCCTTCGTATCCTCCTAAAGGTTGGTGTATCATAAAACGAGTATTTGGAAGTGAGTAGCGATTTTCTTTTTTGGCAGCAAGAAAAATAGTAATACCTGCACTTGCAACCCAACCGGTTCCTATTATAAATACTTCTGGTTTTATAAATTTAATCAAGTCATGAATAGTATCACCAGCTTCAACATGTCCACCCTGACTATTAATAAAAATCTTGATTGGCTCGTTACTTATTTCTTGTAAAATTAGTAGCTGTGTTGTTACCCTTTCAGCTAGTTTTTGATTAATTTCGCCAGAAATAATAATACATCTAGACTTTAATAAATTACTTTGCTCATAGGGGATCTCTTTAGAAATCTCAGGGGACTCTTTTGATGATTCTTCTAACATAATACAGACCTCTTATACTTGAATTGAGTAAAAGCATATTTAACTTGATGTTCCGAATGTGAACTATATTTCTTATGTGAAAAATTCACCAATAAAATTTTCAAATTATTAGTATTCAATTGCTATAGATTGAAAAAAGCGCTAACCTAAACCTGTTTATTCACCATTATAGATGGTACATAGCCGCTAAAAACGGTTATAAAAACTCCCGTAGCCTGAAAGGGAGAGCAAGATTGCGGTACATCTGCGCACTTTTGGAAGCAGATATCGTCAGACACGTAACCCACCGTTGACGATGAAAGTTATCCGGGTAATTAAATACCGGTTTATCACACACGTTAGGCAGTTCTCTGCCACGTTCAGCATAACCATTTTATCTTGCACGGTTTTCACCCATGTTTTGATTTACGCACGATAAACGTCCCGAAAACTTCGCGGCGTCACTTGCGTTGAAGCGAAGCGATTACCAAGTGGCGCCGCCGGGCGGTAAACGTCCAGAGCACGTTCGGTCTGCTTTTACGACCGATTTTAACCATGAATTACTCAGTGTAACCTCGCAAAATAGGCCATTGACTGACTTTCTGTTTGATTTGTGAACGATTATCAGATCTGGTTTTCAACCCACTGCCTTGTAATAGGCTGATGCAGTAAATAAAGGAGAAATCACACCACATCACGATTAATGAGGCGTTCATCCTGACTGATATCAGACGCTGAACGGGGAGTAAACCATCGCCGTGCCTGGCATGCACGTAGCGAACTCCTGCAAAAACTCAACACAATGCTCTCTCTGCTACACATTATCTGACGCACCACGGAACGGTGAACCTAACCGACACGCAGAGAATGTTTCGAAATGAATAAAAGTAGTCTGAAAATCACAGGGGAAATACGGACAACGAAGCAATCACGAACGAGAATAAACAACAAAGATTGATTTAGCCGTCCGTATTCTCCCCTGAGTTTGTGCGCTCTTGAGGGGATTTATAACCGTTAAACTTAGTGATTCGGTTATTGAGTTAGATAAAACAATCAGTTAAAGTATTCCTGCCATTGGCACAATCCAATGGTCAAGGCGTCGCGGCCTTGTCACTCATAGACACTGGCAGAAATTTTGCCAGCGTGCCTGTTATTGCCCTTTCAATGGTGATTCAGGTGGGGGAGACGTAAGTCTCGCTGGTTATGAGTGCCAGTCCGCGAACCCTGTCTGAATCGCCACCATCAATATTAATTAATGGAAGGGGTAGCAGGAATGAATAACAACAATGTTCAAAATGACTGGCATCAGGCCGATATCATCGCAGCATTACGCAAACGTGGTACAACTTTAGCGGCTGTTTCTCGTGAGGCAGGACTCAGTTCATCGACACTGGCAAATGCTTTCAGCAGACCGTGGCCGAAAGGCGAATGGATCATTGCAGATTATCTTGGCATCCATCCTTCTGAAATCTGGCCGAGTCGTTATTTCGATAGTTATGGTCGATTAGTTGAACGCAAAGCTCGTAATAAACCACAGGAATAACCCGCTTCAATTTGTGATCGATGTCGTAAAAATGAGAATTTTTTATATCAAGCCCTGAGCGTAAAATGGCAGCCCAATTTGACCATTTTTAACCCTCACGGCTTTTTTGCCTTAAGATGATTGAAAATCACACAATGAATGATATAAATAAGCAAAATCAGTCAGATATAAAAGAAAAAGTAAGCAAAAAAATCCGGGGGCATTAAAAGGGGCATAAATGGAATGCAAGATAATAGACTTTATAAATTCAACAAGTTATAATAATTTTCGATTACCGCCTCCGGCACCAAGTTTCCATGCGAGTTTGTCCTAGGTTGTTAAATTTACTGACAAAAGCGCAAAAAAGAATCAATCGTTAATTAAATGTTAAATCCTAATCAGCTCAATTTGTACTGTTTAGTTTAAAAGAACATTTAAGACAAGATAACAGTTACCCTTTTCTCGTTTAAGGTAATGATTTCAGTAATTGATTCTGATGTCAAGTAAGGGAAAAACTTTACGGGACAGGGGATCGGAATTAGCCATTTTTTTCATACCATCCCTATTGATGCAGGGCAGTTCACTCACACCTCCACCTCAATCCTGTCTGAGACCTGCCCTGTCTTTTTTTACGCCATTTTATTCATTCTCATCGGCATGCTCATCAACAAAATCAGTATACAACCCCAGTTCCCGCTCCAGCGCTTTCCCTGTCACTTCCATATCAAGATCAATGTATTCCATCGTGGTCGCCACATTACGGTGCCCCAGTAATCGTTTCACCAGCGGCAGATTACGATCCGGAGATTTCATCAGGGTCGTCGCCAACGTATGACGAAAACGGTGAGGCGAGACCGCAAAATCACACTCTTTGGACAGCCGGCGAAAGAAAGAACGGAGCTGTTGTTTTTCCCGGTCGATATCGTATTTGTAACGGGAAAGCCGGCTTGGGTGCGGGACACTCAACCGACTGAGATCGAAAATCGGATCGTTGGCTTTCGCACCGGCAGCGATTGCCCTTTCCACTAATTTTGCCAGCCGGCGTTTAAGCGGCGGAATAATCGGTATTTCCCATTCACTGTGGTTTTTACTGCCTTCCAGCCCCAGTTCAATATAATTGCTGTCCAGATTGATATCCCGCAGCCGCAGGTGCAGTAACTGGTTCTGACGCATCCCCGTAAAGCGCAATGTCGCCAGCACTGTTGACCAATACCAGGTCGGATACAGGGCACAACGCCCTCCCCGTGGAGTCATCTCGATTCTTTCTTCCTCAGCAAACTTGCCCATCAACAGATTAATGTGGTTTATCTGCGATTGACTCAAAATCTTCTTCTTTTTCTTCTCTTTTTTAGCCACGGCGTTGTTAAACGGGTTTTCGGTGTGAGGCAGCAGTTCTCGCTCCATACCGAAATTAAAAATCGTCCGCAGATGAGCCACCTTATTATTCCAGGTATGGCTCGACTGCTTTTTCTCCACCAGAACGCCGCCATCGCAGCACATCCCGGTGAATAACCTGTGCCGGTGATGCGGCTTCTCCCATAAACCGGATAAAACCCCGTGTGACCTTGCGATAACTCCATTCGGTATCCGGTCGCAGGATATGTGAAAAAAAGTACTCTTCTAATAATTCTTCCCAACTGAGGGTGTCTACTGTGTGCAACATGTTATTTTTTCCTCGGCTCATCCTGCCGTTTCCTGTCCAAAAACAATTCGCGGCAATAAAATACAAATAACCATTTGAATTATTTATCTTTAAATGATGAATGCCGGTGACTGTCAGTGGCAATACTTTCTTTCTCCCGCCCCGGCCGTTTGGTCATTTTCAGGTCGTGATGGTGATTTTTTCCCTTATTTTGCTGCGAAGCTCCATCAGTTGACTGAAATAATGATAATAATGTCAGGGTATCGTCAGACACAGATGGCGGTGGGGTTGTGATTTCACTGACAGGAGGCATGAATGTCGTTTCCGGTAACAGACAGGCAGCCAGCAACACTTCCTGCGGAGCCGACGGTATGTTCTCCGGTGCGCGAAAACGGAAACGAAACGGTTTGTCGGGGATACCGATGCCCGGTTGCCAGATACGCCCGTCTTCCAGTTCCCCTTCGAGCTGCCGCAACAACGGCAGGTGGTAAAACAACGCCGCCCAGAACACCACCGCCTGCCATAAGACACCCTGTGCTGCCTGCGTTTCCGGTGCCACACCCGGCGGCAACAAATGCCCTTTGGCCAGCCGCACGGCACAGGTGGTAAATTGCAGTGTCAGGTCAGCAAATCCACCACTGCCTGACCACTTCCCTTCCGGGGCGGCGGGTATCTGCTGAACACTGCCCAGCAGTTGTTTAATCGGGGCGAGATAAAAACGCTGATACAACCCTTCAGGCAGCGTACTGTTTTGCCATAATTGTTGCAGGCACTGACAGCGCAAGGGCGTTGCCAGCAACGCATCCACTGATTGTGGCCGGAAATAGCCCCCGTTATCACAAGCCTCGCTCGTTTTTTGCCCTGATGATTTTTTCTGTAATGCTAGTGAGCGGGTAAAATGCGATTTAAAACGAGTAAACATCACTTTTCTCCTTTTCAAATTTGGCTCAGTGTCGGTCAATCCCAATCGGAAACAAGGAGAAACTCTTTTTGCGAAAATGAAAATTGTTTGTATGACTTACAATTAAACGTAAAAAAGCGCCCCGAAAGGCGCAGTAGTGAAACAAAGAGGGTGAAAACAGAAATCAGGCTGCTTGTTCATATGCCTGCAAACGCTGTGACCAGTTGCCCAGATAATGGGCCGGTGTGTAGCGTGTTCGTTTGCTGCCACCATCATACAGAGCATCACCGATAGTGACCGCCGCCGGAATACCGGTCAGGGAAAGCTGGATATAGGCCATCACTGCCGCCAGCGGGTCGATATCAATCGCAGACACCCACATACTGGATAACGGATCATGTCCCTGCTCTCTCAATACCTCTGCGGCCGCCAGCATCATACAGGCCGCACCGCAGCACGGTTCGTGGAAGGTAACAAACGGTTGGGTCTGCAACAATTCAGACACATCCTGCAACTGTATTTCCGCCATCATTCTGGCCACGCCCCAAGGCGTAAAGAACTGCTGGAGATCTTTATCACCCAGCTCCAGTTGCATAAAGACACTGCCGAGAAAATCGCAGGGCTCTTCTGCCAGTGCCAGCACAGTAGTCGAAAAAAGCTGCACGATCCGGTTCACATCCTCCCGTTCGTACTTGTTGATGGTTTTCAGATAGAACTGCTCCAGCTCCTCACTGAAACAGTATTTATTGTGGATCGCCGCCATCGTGCAATTACAAAAATCCCGGAAAACCTGATGGCGGTTACGGGAACGGGCGGTTTGTTTAAACAATGAAATAAATTCTTTCTGGTAGTCAGGGCGAGAAGCCATAGCGTGTTTTCCTGATAAAAAAGGAAAACACGCCCCGACAGGGGAACGTGCTTTCCCCTTCGGTTAAAGTCAAAATAAGCTGATGCTGCGTTAAACAACGGATTACTGCCCGACGGCGATCGCCGGTAATGCCCGTGGCATGTCGGTTTTGTCACCGTCAACCAGATACAGGGCCGGACGGTTCTCCCGTCCTGACTGCCCGTGGCCACTGTCTACGTGCTCACCCTGATCATAACAATCATAGCCTTTAAGCTGGCCTGACGGTTCGCTGTACCAGTGGCGGATTTCACAGTCAAACACCGAGGACAGCGCCCCCATCAGTTCGGCTGACGGCGCTGCCCACGGGGTATCAAACCGCACCGTCAGACTGCTGACATGGCGCCGTTCCCAGCGGACATGATGACCGAACGGCCACTCCAGACCGTATTGCTCGCCGTAAAACTGCACGGTACTGGCGATGCCTTTCAGCAAGCCACTGTGACCATTAATCTCACAGGCCAGCCGGGGCGGCATCATCATCAACATATCGCAGGGTTGTGCCGTTGCCGGGTACGTATTCAGTTTATCCCAGCACACGCTGATATCCGGTGTCTCAGACCAGCTCACCATGCCAAACCAGTCGGTATACTGGCGGGTCAGCAGGCGGGCAATGATGTCACGTGCCGGCACCGGGACATGCTCCCAGCGCAGCAGGCTGAGACCCGACTGACGGTACAGGTTATCGATACGTTTAATGTTGTCGCTGTTTAACGGCACATTGTCCTGTAACAACACCAACCATTGCTCAAAGGCCAGATTCTGCGCCGTCAGCGCTGCCGTGCCCCGCACCAGTTCCGGGTAAGGAGTATAGGTCTGGGGTTTGGGGGTTTTCAGTATCCCGGCACAGCCCGCCAGAAACAGGCGCAGGCTTTGCAATACCGCCTGACGGTAACGGGGGGCTTCTTCCCCGCAGACCCACTGTTGCATCACATCGAGACACACGGATTTGCCGGTAACGTCCAGTTGATTAGTGACCCAGTCTGCCATAGTTCAGTTCCTCTTGATTGATAACGTTAAAAAAGGCGGAACTGCCCCATCAGGGAATACAGTTCCCCCGGTGGGTAGATTGAAAAAAGGATTACGGCTTATTTTGCTCAGAAAGCAGGCCAGCCAGACCGCTGTCAAAAATCACTTTCAGTTCATCATGGATACCCAGATAGGGTGTTGTGCGCGGTATCCCCTGCGTATCCAGCCGGATTAAGTCGTATTTGTCTATCAGGTCATTAATGGCCTCAGAGGGCGGAATGCTGTTGGCAATGCATTCCGCCAGCGTGTCAAGTTCACACAACGCGGTGTCTGTCAGGCGCAGGCCAAAATGGTGTTGCAGCAACGTGTCCGCTATCACCTGCCAGACGGTTAAACGTAAGGGTTTCATGGTGATACCTCACCTTTAAACGCTGAGGGTTGTGCTGTGCCGGAGAATATCCTGCACTTCATGATGGTGCTGATAACGCGGCGCAACCACATGCAGCGAGAGTAAATTCGCCTGATGCCACAAGGCGCGGGCCGCCTCTGCATTCTGCCAGCTCAGCTCAAACGTGGCCGACTGACACAAGCGCTGTTGTTTCTGCGCCAGTGATAAACGCTCTGATGTCACGGTGACCGGCTGCGCCCAGATAATCTCATCATCAATCCGGCCGCCGAGCACGTTGTTATCCTGCGCGTCATAAATCATCACGGTCAGCGGAAAAAAAATGTCCGTGGACGGTGTCGGCAGCGGCCAGTCGCCCAACAGGTGGATCACCTTCAGCCGCTGCACCGCTTCCGTGATGGAAGCGGCTTCGCACACGGTCAGGGTGCTCTCCCGCCGCGTTTGTGGTGTTTGCGGGTGTTGCATCAGGCCGGTGACCTGTAAGGTAAAAATGTCTTCCCGTAAGGCCGGTTCCGTATTATCCGGCACGGGTAAAAAAATCGGGTTCATGGTGTGGCTCTCCTTGATTTGACGTCAATAAAAGACAACACCCACCCAATACGGGAAGGTGTTGTCGGCTCCCCGGTCAGGCGCTTCAGAAAAGGGTTAACAACCTCATGGGCTGATAACGTCAGTGGTGATTATGGTTGTTATGGATAAGTGACGAACTGATGATGTCTTCTTTGGGCTGCATCGCCAGTACCGCACGTAGCAGCCCGGTTTCCGGGTGGTGCAGCGCGTATTCCCGCAGTTCGCAGAACCGGAACGCATCCGCATTCGGTTTATCCAACTCAGCGATACGGGCAAACACAATCGCGGTGACGGCCAGACCAAACGCATCCGCAGACAGCGTGGCCGTCAATGTCGTCTCCGGCAGATAAACCGAATAGGTTTTTGCCGCGGTGGGTATCATATACGTCAGGGATCCAGACACGTTCCGGCTGCGCCACTGCTCAGGACGATATTCACCACACAACTGTGAGGCGGTATTCGCCAGCAGGAAACCCAGAAACAACCGTTCCAGCGGGGTTTTGTCGGGAAACACGACCGACAGGGCCAGACTGTCCAGCATCATCAGTTCATTATCTGGCATCACGTTCTCCCTTTAAGCCCAGAGCCGTCCGGATACACTGAGCCTGAGGATGTTGCCGCACATATTCACGCAGGGCGCAAAACCGCTCAGCATATTCGTCCAGCTTCATCAGGTCAGTCAGATAACCCAATACGCTCAGGGTCACCATCAGCCCAAAGGCATCGGCGGAGACTTCACCTTTAAAGTCCGTCGTACTCACATTGACCACCGACGTATCCAACAGTACCGGCACGATATAGGCGATGCGGTCTGACACTTTCCGGTACTGCCACTGATCACACCGGTCATCGTCACAAAGCACGGCGGCGGCTTTAATGAACGTGTGCTCCAGCAGCATCAGTTCCAGTGAACCGGTGTGCGGAAAAATTTCAGCAAAAGGGGATAATTCAGCCGAGGACACAGTGTGCACCGTGGCCGGGGTTGTATTTTGTTGCATGGTATTCTCCTGATAAAACAACGGGGAACACCTGACCCAATGGGAAATGTGTTCCCCGTTGGGTGACTGGCCTTTTGACCATGATGGATGAGATTAAGAAACCTTCATCGTCATCAGACTGACGATATCTGCTTCCAAAGGTGCGCAGATGTACCACACCGTGGTGTACTCCCTTACAGGCTACAGGAGTGTTGCTGTCGCTGCCCGAAGGTGATCCTTACAAGCGACCGGATCATCGATAAGTCTGACTACGCTAATAAACGGAAATCATAAGGTCAATGGGTAATTCATTTCCCGGGACAAAAAATAATGTCAGAAACACGATGGCCTTTTGGGTTAATCGGGGGGCAGGCTGTCAATCCTCATTTCACGAGGTGACCCGTTCTGGCCACTTGGTCTATAACTCATTTATGCCCGTGCGACCTGAAGTCGTATGAAGCGTTGTTCACCACGAGAAGAGTGAACCACCTGTATCACCAGGTGACCCTGGGATTCTGAATAAAGCAGCGGATCCGACAATGTAACGAAATTCGGCCACAAGGCTGAATGGGAATCGAATCGTGAGAGGAGATTCTTCCTGATAACCACAGATCGGGTAAGTGCCAGGGTGTCAGTATGATGAACATAGGTGAATCCATGTAAGGTACGTTATATGAGAAACAGCGGAAGTGGTTAATACGCTGTGGCCAAAATGGCAACGAGAGTTGGAAAGAAGTTGGGCAGTACTCTTTCGTGATCGATAAACTCTCCGTACTAAAGTGGGCATCTAACCTGATATTTTGCGCGACATACGTAACAGGGTAAGCCTGTATATCTCCCGTTGGGAAAGTTGTCTGTGAAGAGAGCCGATAGGTGTGCAGGTAAACGAGGCTAGAAAAAGCGAAGGCCGCTTTGTAATGAGGCGGATACAGATTGATATCTGGCGCGAAAGCGAGACGACTTCTGGCTGGTCTCCCATTGCAAGATGATTTGAAGAACTTTATTTAAGGAGAAACGCAAATGATGACTTCTACAGAAGTGAGTGCCTCTCCTAACGGCACACAGTGGCAATCCATTGACTGGAAAGCGATTGAGTCGCATGTGTTAAAGCTTCAAATGCGCATGGCAAAAGCAACCCGAGAGGGTAAACACGGCAAGGCGAAAACGTTGCAGTGGATACTCACGCACTCAAGATCAGCAAAACTTCTTGCTGTTAAGCGAGTGCCTCAAAACAAAGGCAGTCACACACCAGGAGTTGATGGCATCATTTGGAACACCGATGCTCGTCGCATGGCTGCGGCAAATCAATTGAGTCGGAAAGGCTATCAAGCTAAACCACTCTGGCGTATCTATATCCCCAAGAAAAACGGCAAACTCAGGCCCTTAGGCATCCCTTGCATGATAGATAGAGCGCAGCAAGCGTTGCATCTTCTTGCTTTGGAGCCAATCTCTGAGACGATAGCTGATCCGAACAATGACGGTTTTCGACCTAACCGCAGCACGGCAGACGCGATTGCACAATGCTTCAAATGCTTGTGTCAAAAACGTTCTGCCCGATGGGTTTTGGAAGGGGATATCAAAGCCTGCTTCGATAAGATTGGACATCAATGGCTAATTGAAAATATTCAGATAGACAAACGGATGCTGAAGCAGTGGCTTGGATCGGGTTTTATTGATAATGGATTGTTTTATCGAACAGCGGAAGGAACACCGCAAGGCGGTATTATCTCTCCGACGCTCATGCTACTGACGTTGGCTGGCTTGGAAAAACTTGTTAAAGAAGTGGCACGTAAAACTAGTGATAGAATAAACTTCATCGGATATGCTGATGACTTCGTGATTACAGGGACATCAGAAGATGTCTTGTTGAATGAAGTCAAGCCACAGCTCATTGATTTTCTCAGAGAAAGAAGTTTGACACTCTCCGAAGAGAAACGCATATCACTCATATCAATGATAGCTTTGATTTTCTTGGGTTTAATCTTAGAAAGTACAGAGGCAAGCTACTCATAAAACCGAGTAAAAGTAATGTGCTATCATTTTTGAGTCACCTGCGCGAACTCATTAAGAGACACGCAACGACGCCAGTAAATGATCTCATCAAAATGTTGAATCCCAAACTGAGAGGATGGGCGAATTACTGAAGAGCAACGCGGTCAGTGGAATTCCACAGCCAGCTTCTCTTTGATTAAATTAAATATAAAGTGGAATCCTACACTGATTCAATAGATAAGCTCAAAAGTATGCTCGCACCCTGCCTGTCTGTTACATTTATTGAATTAATCCAGCATGAGCGTGTATTTACATTTATGACGAAAAAGCATAATAGAATTTCTTATTTTTTAATTCTTAAAATTTATGTGGTAAGTTAATATTATGGCTGTTTTTTACAGAGTGATGATATTACCGATACAGTTACTTTTATAAGGAAAAATGTAAAGCATGATACTATCTTGTAAAATTATTTAATTTGTAGTCATTAAATAACAATGGGATTATCATATTTTACATTCACATATTTATTTAGAGAAAAAATTTAATGAAAAATAAATTAGTTTCCTAATCATCAACTTTATATACTTTCATATAAACTCACATGAAAAATATAACTATATCGTTTTTACATAAACCGGAAATATTAAAAGATATAAAAATCACAAAGGGGAATTATAATGTTAAAACTTGGATTCATCATAGGGACGAGACCTGAAGCAATTAAATGCGCCATCCCAATTATAGAAATGAGAAGAGATGAGCGATTTGAACCAATTATTATATCTACTGGACAACATGATGAGATGCTACATTCTACTCTTTCTGTATTTGGAATAAAAGCAGATATAGATTTAAAAGTTATGCGTGAAAGACAAAATATTTCTGGTGTAACACATAGAATATTAGCTGGATTATCAGAAACTCCAATGATGAAAGAAATTGATGCTATTGTTGTGCATGGAGATACTGCTTCTACTGTTGCGGGAGCATTGTTTGGTTTCCAAAATAGAATTCCTGTAATTCATATTTAGGCTGGATTACGTAGTAGAAATCTTTATTCTCCTTTTCCTGAAGAAGGTAATCGGCGTCTGGTAGCACAAATAAGTTCATTGCATCTTGCACCTACTGTAGGAAATTATTTAAATCTTCTGCAAGAGGGAATTCCTGCTAATTCTATTTCTATCACTGGAAATACAGTGGTAGATGCATTGAATTGGAGTCTTCCTAAAGCAAGAGAATTTAATAATACTGTTCTTGACGATATTGAACGCGATAAATCGCGTATTATTTTGGCTTCTACACACCGCCGTGAAAGCTGGACTAAATTAACTCAAATAGCCGAAGCTTTGACCGATGTGGCATCGTTGCCCAATGTACGTGTGGTGGTTCCGCTGCATAAGAATCCTATTATCAGAGATACTTTGCTCCCCCTATTACAGAAACACCCTAACATAACATTGTTGGAACCTTTGCCTTATCTGGGGTTTGTCCGGTTAATGTTACGGGCTGATGTGATTCTTTCCGACAGTAGCGGTGCTGAAGAAGAAGGTCCGGCTTTAGGTAAACCTACGCTGATACTTCGTGAAATTACAGAACGCCCAGAAGCAATTTTCTCTAATTCAGCAAAATTAGTTGGTAATGAGCGAATTGAAATTGTTAATGCTGTACAAGAAGTACTTTCGAATAAAGAAGTATATGCACGTTTTGCCACTGGTGGTTGTCCATATGGAGATGGAAAATCGACACATAGAATTCTTGACGCAATTGAGCAATTTTTTAATAAAAAATACTTATAAAGCAAGGAGATAAACATATTGAACCAGCCTTCTTTGACAAAAATATCGCCTTTAATATCAAATATTACATGATGGATAAATCAGATGAAAATAACAGGTGCTAATTATCAAAGAACATTAGAGTTTTCAAATGATTTATTACCATCTATAGTTATTTTTGATGAGGATCGTTTGTCTCTTGATGGTTCTGCTATTGTTGTTAACTTGGGACCTAAAACTGCATTCATTGATGGTTTCGAAAAAGAACATATTCTACCAATGACATCAAAAAAGCTAAGTAATGTTGATGTTTTTGGTAGTGGTTTATTGTTATTTTTTGATACAGAAAAATTAGTATCAGCAGAAGAATTATGTAAAAAAGCACGATGGTCTAACTTTTTTAAAAAGACAAAGAAAAATAATGATATAAATTTATGGTGCTCACCACAAGATTTCACATCTGAAATAAGTGTTGATTTTTTATCGCCTTATATTTCAAAAAAATCAACATTAAATAAAGTAGAACATAACCCACGATTTTTTGTTAAGACCAATCTTTGGTTTGCTTCCGCTGGCACACATTGCCAAATACATCGAGAACATCCTTTTATTGAAATTCACACTCAAATATTTGGCCTTGGACATATGCAAAAATTCAGAGAAAAAGGCTTTAACACACTGTATGAAGATATTGGGATGTATCCTGGATTTACGACAAATCACCCATTTTGTTCTATTTCTAGTTTAACAGAATTTGAATACCCATGGCATCAATATTATGCAGAAACCGATTGTATCTGGCTGGCAGTAGAATATCACCCAATTATTGGAGAATAATAATATGAGTAATGTCGATTATAAATTACCAGTTCCTATGTTTGAGCAAATCCTTGTGGCTGATCAATTACGAGATGGATATTGGCTTGAAGCACCAGATATAAATAAAGATGGTTTATATGATCTTTTTGGATATGGCCTCTCTCTGGGGGAGATATACTGGTATCGCAATCCTGATTGGAAGCGGCATCTTGTCGTAGATAATATAAGAATGCCTGTCGGTGGGGATTATGCAGATGTATCAGGCAATGGCTATCCGGACATCATAGTCTGTTATGATTTATATGGTCCTAAAGGTACACTTTACGATGCAAATCCCTCCGGAGGTAAAATAGATTGGATTGAGAATCCAGGACCTGAATTTGCCGAATCTGGGCGCTGGCAACGTCATTATGTTGGCCGAACAACAGGAATGCATCGCTTACGAGCAGGTTTCTTTACTCAAACTGATCGCCTTGAGATTTTAGGGCTTCCTATTGTTCCTCATGGAAATATTCATTCGTTACTCCCTGTGGTTTTATTCACAAAACCTGATGATGTGAAAATAGCTAATGAATGGCCAATGGAGATGATTGATAACGCATTTTTTCGTTTGATTCACGGTACAGAGAAGAAATGTGGGTTAATTCCCGGATCAAATAGGGATTCATTATTATTGGCGTCAGATGAAGGCGTTACATGGCTCTATTACGATGACCAAAAAGCTCAATGGATCAAAGTGTTGATTGGAGTAGGTGAAGTAACTCAATTTGAGAGTACGGGTTTTCGTGGTAGTGGTGATCTTGATGTAGGGCAAGTAGGCGGAGACTCTTTCGCTTATGTGGCAGCAGTTGAGCCATTCCACGGTAATACAGTAGCTGTCTATGTGAAAGATACACCTAGTACTCCTGTTGAAGCTGCGACTTGGAATCGTTTCATATTAGATGTTTTTGGTGATCCAAATGAAAATGGGGAAGGCCCCGGACATCAAGTACTTTGCGCAGATTTCGATAGTGATGGCGATGATGAATTCCTTGTTGCCTTAAGAGGCCCATGGCCTTGGCAAGGTGTTTTTTATTACAAAGCCATCGATTTATCGAGAGGTATTTTTACACGTTGGCGTGTTTCCAATGAATCAGTTGCCCGTATAGCGGTAGCAGACTTCAATCAAAATGGAAAACTTGACTTCGCAACCATTGCTTATTCGGTGCCAAATTATTTTGTCGCAAAACAAGCACGAATCATTGTACATCTCAACCAGATTAAGCAGGATATTACTTCTGGAGATACTGATGAAGAGTAATTTAGTTGGTGAAATAGTCATAATCACTGGAGCAGGTTCAGGAATTGGGCTTGCTGCTACCTCTGAATTTTTAAAGGAGGGGGCATATGTTATAGGGGGAGATATTAATCTGAAGCAACTCTATGAATTGCAGGAAGAAGAATATCTATTTCCTTATCAGTTTGATGTTAGAAACCCTTCAGATATTGATAATCTTATCAATACAGTCATCAATAAATTTGGGAGAATAGATATCCTGATTAATAATGCTGCATTAATAGAACCAAGGAAGAGTTTTCTTGATGTAACAGAAGATGATTGGCATTCTACAATCGAAATCAATCTGCTTGGCTACATTAGAATGGTTCGGAGCGTATTACCTTATATGCGTAATCAAAGAAAGGGGGTTTTACTCCATATAGCTTCTGAAGCTGCATTAATGCCAAATTTGAATCTCCCTGATTACAGTATTTTGAAATCTTCAATTCTAACGCTGTCTAAAGTGATATCACGGGAGTTTGGAAAATATGGAGTTCGCTCCAATGTTATCTCTCCTGCTTTTATTCATACTCCCATCTACGATAAACCTAAAGGGTTAATAGACCAGCTTGAACAGAAATATAAAATTGGACGCGAAGAGGCATTACAACGTTACATCAAAGAAGTTGATATTGCTGTTGGTAGGCTAGGGCGCCCTGAAGAAGTGGCGGTTTTACTCGCATTTTTGGCCTCAGAATCTGCTGCATTTATCACTGGAGCAAATTATTTAGTAGATGGAGGAGTGACTCCTTTTATCTAATTATAAAATAGTTTAAAACTCATTTTGTCTAATGAAGGTGAATAGAGGTTTTTATGAATATCAATTTAGAAGGGAAAATGGCATTAGTCACAGGGTCTACAGCAGGAATTGGATTGGCTATTGCGCACAGTCTGTATAAAGCTGGCGCCTCCGTCATTTTGAATGGAAGAGGTGACGAGCGTTTAATTCAGGCAGTTAATCAATTTAATGGTTCGGATCGCGTTTTTACTATAGCCGCTGATGTTGGAACCAGAGAAGGATGCGAATTAATTAATAAGAAATTTCCGGATATTGATATTCTTATTAATAACGCTGGAATTTTTTCTCCTAAGCCAATTTTTGAAATCAGGGATGAGGAATGGCTTAACTACTTTAATATCAATGTTCTAAGTGGAATTCGTCTGGCTCGTTCATATATTCCACTCATGATAGAAAAAAAATGGGGCCGTGTGGTATTTATTTCCAGTGAATCAGCCTTACAGATTCCGGTAGAAATGCCACATTATGGCCTAACCAAGACAGCCCAAGTCGCGGCAGCAAGAGGGTTCGCACAGGCTGCTACCGGAACAGGAGTCACCGTCAATAGTGTTTTACCTGGACCAACCGAGAGTGAAGGGGTTGAACGATTTGTTAGAGAGCTTATCACAGACCCTACACTTTCAATTGAGGAGGCGGGAAAACGTTTTATTGAGACAGCACGTCCTGCATCGTTACTGGGGCGGTTAGCAACTGCTGGAGAAGTTGCTAATGCTGTTCTCTTTTTCCATTAGCTTCTGCAATAACTGGTACTGCTTTACGTGTTGATGGTGGAGTAATTCAAAGTATTTTGTAAGATGAGGGGGAACAAATCGGGTTGATGATAATTTTACTGGCTTGTTCAGTTAACGCTCCCAAGGAGGAATTCTCCATTCTTCAGTGAGGAACTCAATAAAACTTTTGATACGTTGTGGAACTGGTCGTTTCCCTGCCCTCACTACATTGATTGGGGATGTTTCTTCCTGCCATTCCGGCAATATTTGAATGAGCTTGTTTGAGCGAATTAAACTTGCTATATCCCAAGTTTCTCGCAGTGCTATACCTAGACCAGATGTACACCACGCTCGTAAGACATCACCATTATTGGCGATTAAATCACTTGAGAGTGAAATGACTTTCGTGTTTTTTCTGTTGTGAAGTGACCATATTGTACTCTTATTTCCAGAAGCGGAAAAAAGCAGGCAATTATGGTTAACCAGCTCTTCTGGAGCCTGAGGTTCACCATGTAGTTTTAGGTAATTAGGTGAAGCTACTAAAATTCGTTTGTTTTCTGCTAATCGTCTGGCAATTAAACGTGAATCAGTTAAATTTGCCACTCTGATAGCTAAATCCATTTCAGCCTTATAAAGATCAACAATGTTGTCTGTCAAATGTAAGATGAATCCTACAGATGGATACTTCTTTCTAAACTTTGCAATTGATTCTGTTAAATAAGTCCGACCAAGCGGTACTGGCGCGGTAAGTCTAATCAAACCTGTGAGAGATTCATTTCCATCTTTGGCAATTTCTGCCACTTCTTCCACTAGTGTTAATGCAGCCCTTACTTTTTCAGCGATTAATTTGCCTTCAGGTGTGATGCGTAATGAGCGGGTACTTCGTACAAAAAGAACGATTCCAAGGTTTTTCTCCAAGCGTGCAATTTGTTTACTGACAGTGGTCGGTGATAATCCCAAAGTTCGAGCAGCAGCGGTAAAGCTACCTGTGTCAATGATTCTGATAAACACGCTTAAATCTTCAAGGTTACGCAAAACCATTAGTGACCCTCTATCATAAGTTTTTCTCCATTATGGATATTTATTGAACTAAATGGAAGCATGATACTTATTACTCATTCCGAAATCAGATTGATGCAATTTTTTTGCGTATAAGTATAAGGAGAATCTTCAATGCCATTAGTGATATATATATTCTCGCTTTGTGCATTTGCGATAGGGTTTACAGAGTTCATTACTATTGGGCTGATATCCGTGATGTCTGTAGATCTTGGCGTAGATGTAACCAGTATTGGGTTAACTGTTACAGCTTATGCTTTAGGTGTTGTAATTGGAGCACCCATTTTGACAGCACTGGCATCTAGTTGGTCGAGAAAACGCTTACTTTTTACTGCAATGTTGGTATTTACGCTAGGAAACTTGATAGCCGCTGCATCAGCAAACCTGACCCTTCTTTTAATGGCTCGTTTATTATCTGGCCTAGCACATGGCGTTTTTTTTGCTGTAGCTTCTGGCGTTGCAACTCGGCTGGTTCCAACTGAACGTGCCGGAGCTGCCCTTGCTTGGGTATTCGGTGGTGTTACTATTGCCATGTCCTTAGGCGTTCCCGTGGGAACTTGGCTAGGCAGTATACTAAATTGGCGTGTCATATTTTTAATTATCGCTGTTTGTGGGTTAGTTGGAACGATTGGTATCGGGTTCAAAATGCCAAAAAATTCTGGCAAGCAATCTATGAAGGCAACTACTGGCTGGCACCATCTTATTATCCTTTTTGATCGACGTTTATTGGCAGGAGCAAGCGTTCCAATGCTCTCTTATACTGCTTCATTTACCCTGTACACTTTCATTACCCCTATACTATTGACGATTACAGGAGTAAGTGTTGAAACAGCCAGCGGAGTATTGCTTGCTTACGGTATTGGGGCTGCTATTGGCACAATTTGGGGAGGGAAACTAACAGATCGACAAGGAATGGATCTTGCCTCACTTATTTTTCTCGTTGGTATTGTGATTGCGCTGGCTGCGATGAGTTTCAGTCTTACCAATTCTGTACTGATGACTGGTTTAACGGCTTTACTGGGGTTGACAACTTATGGAGCGATTCCACCGTTGCAATCAAGGATACTCATGCTAGCGGAACGGCACACACCATACGCAATGGATATAGCTTCTGGCATGAATATTGCCGCTTTTAATGCTGGGGTTGTTTTGGGATCAGTGATTGGTGGTACTACAGTACGAGAGTGGGGATTAGATACACTAACATGGGTTAGTGTAGGCATTGGTGTGCTGGCTATAGTATCCCTTGTATGGCAAATGGTTATTCCATCCATGCGTGAGCAACGCGCAACCTCTAACTCACTATAATTCAGTGTATCATACTGCGATATCTGAAGAGGTATGGACTGTGATGTAATCGTATAGTTCGATTCTCTGCATTCCTGCCTCAGACGAAAATATTACGGTATGGCCTATTTCAAATGGCCGTGCCGTTCTGCCAAACGAACGCGAATTTGAATAATACTGGCAGCCTGCGAGCAGTATGATCGGTTTCACAACTGATTTTTCGGTACAAAATCATCACTAAATACCATCCGTTTGCGCTCCAGTTCTATCTCTGCCAACGGCTCAAACTGTCGTAATGTATCTTTGCAGCGTGTTACCAAATCCTGATATTCGCGGGTGCTGATCCAATTCCTGTTCTGTCCGAGAGCGCAGGGCGCGGGCGGGTGTGTCTACAATCAGTTGGTTGACCGCAAAATGTAGGAGTATATTGAATCCGGACACCTCTGGGTGAGTCAGGAGTCAGCCTGTCAATTCTCATTTCACGAGGTGATCCGTTCTGGCCGTTTGGTCTAAATCATTTATGCCCGTGCGACCTGAAGTCGTATGAAGCGTTGTTCACCACGAGAAGAGTGAACCACCTGTATCACCAGGTGACCCTGGGATTCTGAATAAAGCAGCGGATCCGACAATGTAACGAAATTCGGCCACAAGGCTGAATGGGAATCGAATCGTGAGAGGAGATTCTTCCTGATAACCACAGATCGGGTAAGTGCCAGGGTGTCAGTATGATGAACATATGTGAATCCATGTAAGGTACGTTATATGAGAAACAGCGGAAGTGGTTAATACGCTGTGACCAAAATGGCAACGAGAGTTGGAAAGAAGTTGGGTAGTACTCTTTCGTGATCGATAAGCTCTCCGTACTAGAGTGGGCATCTAACCTGATATTTTGCGCGACATACGGAACAGGGCAAGCCTGTATATCTCCCGTTGGGAAAGTTGTCTGTGAAGAGAGCCGATAGGTGTGCAGGTAAAGGAGGCTAGAAAAAGCAAAGGCCGCTTTGTAATGAGGCGGATACAGATTGATATCTGGCGCGAAAGCGAGCCGACTTCTGGCTGGTCTCCCATTGCAAGATGATTTGAAGAACTTTATTTAAGGAGAAACGCAAATGATGACTTCTACAGAAGTGAGTGCCTCTCCTAACGGCACACAGTGGCAATCCATTGACTGGAAAGCGATTGAGTCGCATGTGTTAAAGCTTCAAATGCACATGGCAAAAGCAACCCGAGAGGGTAAACACGGCAAGGCGAAAACGTTGCAGTGGATACTCACGCACTCAAGATCAGCAAAACTTCTTGCTGTTAAGCGAGTGTCTCAAAACAAAGGCAGTCACACACCAGGAGTTGACGGCATCATTTGGAACACCGATGCTCGTCGCATGGCTGCGGCAAATCAATTGAGTCGGAAAGGCTATCAAGCTAAACCACTCAGGCGTATCTATATCCCCAAGAAAAACGGCAAACTCAGGCCCTTAGGCATCCCTTGCATGATAGATAGAGCGCAGCAAGCGTTGCATCTTCTTGCTTTGGAGCCCATCTCTGAGACGATAGCTGATCCGAACAGTGAAGGTTTTCGACCTAACCGCAGCACGGCAGACGCGATTGCACAATGCTTCAAATGTTTGTGTCAAAAACGTTCTGCCCGATGGGTTTTGGAAGGGGATATCAAAGCCTGCTTCAATAAGATCGGGCATCAATGGCTAATTGAAAATATTCAAATAGACAAACGGATGCTGAAGCAGTGGCTTGGATCGGGTTTTATTGATAATGGATTGTTTTATCGAACAGCGGAAGGAACACCGCAAGGCGGTATTATCTCTCCGACGCTCATGCTACTGACGTTGGCTGGCTTGGAAAAACTTGTTAAAGAAGTGGCACGTAAAACTAGTGATAGAATAAACTTCATCGGATATGCTGATGACTTCGTGATTACAGGGACATCAGAAGATGTCTTGTTGAATGAAGTCAAGCCACAGCTCATTGATTTTCTCAGAGAAAGAAGTTTGACACTCTCCGAAGAGAAACGCATATCAATGATAGCTTTGATTTTCTTGGGTTTAATCTTAGAAAGTACAGAGGCAAGCTACTCATAAAACCGAGTAAAAGTAATGTGCTATCATTTTTGAGTCACCTGCGCGAACTCATTAAGAGACACGCAACGACGCCAGTAAACGATCTCATCAACATGTTGAATCCCAAACTGAGAGGATGGGCGAATTACTATCGCCATTGCGTGGCAAAGCGAACCTTCGGCTACCTAGGTCATCAACTCTTCTGGTTGTTATGGCGGTGGGCGGTCAGACGTCATCCAACTAAATCCAAAGATTGGGTACGTCGAAAATACTACATGAACCGTCAAGGAGAATGGCAATTTCATGGCTGGCAGAAAATAGCCAATATGGACTGCCATTTTAATCTGGTTCAAATAGCTCAAACGCCGATAAAAAGGCATGTGAAGATTAGGAGTGTAGCTACGCCATTCGATCCTCAATACCAAACCTATTTGGCTAAGAGGAAATCGAAAAAGGAAAGTCGTCACTCTTGGCACGATCCTGCTCTGACTGCAATGTAGGTTGCTGGATAACGTAATACGCCTTAGTGGAGGCTTGAGCCGTATGCAGTGAAAGTTGCACGTACGGTTCTTAGGAGGACGGCACTTGGTAACAGGTGTCGTCTATCCGACCAAAATGTGTTGCACACTACTCCTGTTAAAAAAGTTAAACTGGATGGGGTCACCTAGAAAATCTAATGACTAATTAAAAGAGTTAATAAGAAAGACTCAACTAATTGGCTTTATGGTGCATAACCGAAACACAACGTAAGTTTGCACCATAGTAATGCGTTAAGTTAAGTCGGCTATTCGCTCAAAACTGCCCGAGATTCTTTGAGCGGGCAGCATCTGCACAGTGCACTGACCGTTCGCCACGGGAATACCTGCTGCGCCAGACCAGTAATGGGTTAAGTAATCAAAGGTGCATGTAAATATAGTGGAAAACCCAGACCTTATTTAGCATTTTGTGTAGTTGCCAGTTCCCTTTAATCTGAGCACTTTTTTAGGCTGATGCGCCAGTTATCACCAGACTGCACTTGGTGTCTGGCAGCGAAGTTATCCATATTGAGTGCTACCGATACCTGTAGCAGGCTGTTGAGATACACCAAAGGTTGACCTTCGGGAACTTCACCAAAACTGCTGACATATGGGGCTTTGCCTTCATACCGAATCTTATCCCCTTCACTTATTTTAATGCAGACCTTATCCCCTTTGTGGATACCCACCTTACTGACCTGGCTGTCATTGATATTACTCCAGACGTTACCAAACCGTACATCTAGAACTGGAATAGTACCTTTAAGAGTTCCATCCCTTTCAGCTACACCAGTCTGATAAGGGATCTTTACTACTTTATTTGGTAACAGCGGCCCCACCTGTTCATAGCTAATAATACCTGAGGCAAGTCGTGCCCCGGTATATGCGTATACATCACGTCCATGAAAAGTATATGATTTTTCAGAGCCAGGTACACGGTTGAACTTCTCGTCAATCTGACGTACAGATTCAATACCAAAGTGTTCAGCTACCAAGGTCAATGTTCCGTTATCCGGTGAGACTATGTAATGACCACTCTGTGTCTTGAGAACCACTGAGCGCCTGTCAGTGCCCACTCCCGGATCCACCACGCTTACAAAGACAGTCCCTTTGGGCCAGTATGGTAGAGTCTGGTAAAGGCGATATGAAGCTTCCCAAATATTATAAGGTGGAATTTCATGTGTTAGATCATAAATAGGCTGGCTAGGATTCACCTTGAAAGATATCCCTTTCATAGCCGATACTGCCCCATCTTTTAGGCCGAAATCTGTCTGAAACACCAGGGCTTCATTGGCAACAGTAACCGTACTTACAAGAGCGAGAGAAAGACTCGCAGCCCGGAGAGTAGTTCGAATATCCATAACTGAATCCTTTTCATTTAATAGCAGGAGACGAAATATACAGTTCATAGGGATTTCGGGAGCAATGAAACAGTAAACACCTTTAAGCGTTCAATTTAAATAGCTAAAAATCAGGTAGCCAACTTACATCGTGAATTGTCATTTTTAGTCGGCTCATCTACGATAGCCAAATTACCTATACTCATTTTGGCCAAGCTTGCGGCGAAATCATAATCAAGATTATAACACTCTGTTTTTAATGATATTGGCTACTTTATTTGACCTATTAACTGTTCTTATGGATCCGTTGCCCCGCAAACCCCTTCATACCACACTAACATATTTAACCCTTTCCATAAATTTGTGTAATTGCCTGTTTCGATTATGTTTAACTAATCAATTAAAACACGTTACCGCCGGAACAAGCCCGTGGTCAGAAATCGGTGCCGAATGGATAAAACAACATAACAATCAAAGGGCAATAGAGATATCTCTATCGGACTGTCGATTCAGACGGCAATACAGTTGATTTTCTGTTGACTGCTCCCCGAGACAAAGCGACGGCCTTACGTTTCTTCAAAAAAGCGATGCGTCAGCATGGTCAACCTGACATGGTGACGATGGATAAAAGTGGTGTCAATAAAACGGCAGTGGATTTAGGTAATGAAAGCCGCTGAGATAGAACGGCACCACTTAGCCACTTACCATTTTGCTGTTGTGGTAGAACTTCGTTCAGAAGCACTTATTAGGGGTTGCGAAAAATTGAGCATTGAACTGTTGATTGAATAACTTCAACCGGCTTTTAATGAGCTACAGAAGGTAGTATATCGCCATGAATCATATGAGCATGGAGCGCTTACAGGCTCGCTAACGAATACTCAGGGCATGCAACAAACTGCTGACTATATTTCTTTCGAAGAGCGTGGAATGCATACCAATCCCCCGATGAAAAGGAGATGGTGATGACGACGATAAATCAGTTTGCTGCTCATATTGGTCTGGATTGGGCAGATAAAAAGCATGATGCCTGTGTTCAATTTAAAAACGGTGAACGCGTATTCCATGTGATTGAACATACACCAGAAACACTTGATACCTGGGTTAAAGAGTTACATAAACAGGTGAAAGGCAAGATAGCGATCGCCCTTGAACTGAAAAAAGGTCCAGTAGTGTATGCTCTTCAGAAATACCCATTTATCACCGTTTTTCCAGTACACACTTTGTCACTGGCCCGCTATCGGCAGGCCTTTTGGCCCAGTGGCGCTAAGGATGACCCGCAGGATGCCGAGTTAGCGTTAGAGCTAATGCTACGCTATCCCCAAAAGATAAAAGCTATTGAACCCGACAATGCGGATACCGGCATCCTACTGCCAGATCACAATGAAGGTTTTACTAATAGCTCCGCTTGTTAAATAACCCGAATTCTGGATAAAGAATTGACGAGGGGCCTGTTCCAGGAGCAGTGTTTTGGTGTGCGCCGAAACAGCTCCGGGGAGGAACAGGCCATGGATAACTTAGTTGAAGTTTTCTGTAATGTCGATGATTTTTGCCACTTTTTTATCCCACAGTGGACACAATTTTGTCTTGATAATGGATACCGCCTGCGCCGTAGGAAAGGCCATATGTATCCCAGTGAAATCATGACCATTTTGATCCTCTTTCACATGTCGCATTACCGTCACTTTAAAGCCTTCTACTTGGAATTTCTCTGGAAATATCATCACCCTGATTTCCCCACCTTGCTCAGTTATACCCGTTTCATCAGTGTCGCGCCTTCCGTTTTGGTTCCTCTGTGCAGTTATCTGACTAAATTAAACGGAAAACCCACGGGCATTGCTTTTATTGATTCCACCAGTTTGAAAGTTTGCCATAACATCCGCATTCCCCGCCATAAGGTCTTTCAGGGGATAGCCCAACGCGGAAAAACTTCAATGGGTTGGTTTTACGGTTTTAAGTTACATTTGGTCGTCAATCATCAGGGGGAAATTCTGGCGCTTAAAGTGACTGCCGGTAATGTGGATGCTCGGGAGCCCGTTCGCGAATTAACAACAGAATTAACGGGATCTCTTTACGGTGATAAAGGTTACCTCAGTCAAGAGCTCGCGGACGATTTAGGCAAAACCGGTGTCACTTTCATCACCCAAAAGCGCCGAAACATGAAAGCCCGTCTGCAAGCTGCATGGGATAACATAATGTTATCAAGGCGTTTTATCATTGAAACGATTAATGGACAATGAAAAATAATTTCTCAAATAGAACACTCGCGCCACCGAAGTGTAAACGGATTTTTGCTGACTGTTTTAGGTGGGCTGATTGCTTACTGCCTTAAATGGAAAAAGCCATCACTGAACATTTTCTATTCGGAAAACGATTTTTCAATGACAGCTTAAACAGAATTCGGGTTAGTTAATATGTTGATTAGCTTTTGAACGTCAGTTTTCAAACAGATTACGATGAAGTGCCTGAACTATCTGTTCTGCATCTCTGCCTGGCACGAGTAAACAAACATTATGGCTACTTGCTCCATAGCTGATCATACGGATATTAAAGGATTCTAGGGGACCAAAAATCTCTTTTCCTAATCCTTTGGCCTGTGAAAGTTTATTGCCGATAATTGCCACCAGTGCCAAATCTTCTTCAACTTCCACACGACACAATGTTGAAAGTTCAGTCAGCAGGGCATTGGTCAGCAAACTGCCGTTCGTGCTGGTGGAGCCTGTGGTATCCAGTGTCAAAGCAACACTTACTTCTGAAGTAGTAATCAAATCCACCGAAATATTATGACGTGAAAGCAGGGTAAAAACTTCTGCCAGAAAGCCTCTTGCATGCAACATTTTCAGGCTATGCAGAGTTAATAAAGTCTGTTTACGCCGCAATGCTAATGCCCGAAAACGAGGTGGATTTTCTGTTCTGTTGCAAACCAGTGTACCGCTAGCCTGCGGCTCTTTACTCGAACCAACGAAAACAGGAATACCGCTGCGGACGGCTGGCAGTAGGGTAGCTGGATGGAGAATTTTGGCACCAAATGTTGCCATCTCGGCCGCTTCATCAAAAGCAATCTTATCAATACGTTTGGCGGTTGGGGCAACCCTGGGATCGGTTGTGTAGATCCCCGGGACATCCGTCCAAATATCGACACGCCGCAAGCTCAGTGCTTCGCCAAGCAGGGCGGCGGTATAATCACTGCCGCCACGTCCTAATGTTGTTGTGCGGCCTTTTTCTTCTCTGCCGATAAAACCTTGTGTGATGACAATCGTGTTATTCAGACGAGGTTGGAGATGCTCTGCCACTAATATATTGAGCTGGTTTGTGTCAGGCTCTGCTTGCCCAAATTGATCATTGGTGCGCATTATCCGGCGGATATCAAACCATTCGACATCCGTGTTGCGCTGACGTAACAATTCGGCAAACAGCAGTGTAGACATGACTTCCCCATGGCTGACTAACTCGTCAGTCAACGCCTCAGATGTTGCCAGTGAGGCAGTTTCTGACAACGTTGCGATATTATCTAGTAAGTGCTCAATCTCTTCTTTAAGCACATCCGTTTCATTTAACCGCTTGATCATTGCATATTGAATATCACGGATCTGCTTCAGGCACTTCTCCCGTTTATCTTTATCGCAACCAGATGCTAATGTGACTAATAGATTAGTGACACCAGCGGAAGCTGATAAAACAACTACGCGAACATCTCTGTTTGCCAAAATAATATCAGCACAGCTATTCATGGCATCAAAGTCCGCCACACTGGTACCACCGAATTTTGCAACAACATACTGCGAGTAGGGAGAAGATACTGCACTCATGGATGATAGCCTTCTGTTTTAGGAGTAAAGAGTTAGTTTAGAAATAGAGAGTTAGAAATATCGGGTTAGCTTTGTTGAGTCAATGCTTGAGAATTAAGCATCAATATCTTTCATGATCAGAATGAAATTATCGTTTTTTCCTATATATCCAATGGATGCCAAATTTGAAAGATATAAGCAATTAGAGCTGGAAATAATGACTTATTTTGACCAATATCAGTCAGTAAAAGGAAAAAGAGATCCATCACAGCATTAACTTGTTACAATTCTGTGCATTCCTATTGTTTATCTACAGTTGACAGAGAGCATCATTCATGAAAAACATCAACCCTAGCCAGACCGAAGCTTGGAAAGTATTGCAACAACATTTTGAACAGATGAAGAATGTTCACTTACGAGATCTGTTTGAACAGGATAAGGCGCGTTTTGCAGCATTCTCTGCAACGTTTGACGATCAGATTCTGGTTGATTACTCCAAAAACCGTATTACCGCGGAAACATTGAAAAAATTACAAGCATTAGCGAAAGAAACGGATTTATCCGGTGCTATCCATAGTATGTTTTCCGGTGAAAAGATTAACCGTACTGAAGATCGTGCTGTGTTGCACATTGCTCTGCGTAACCGCAGTAATTCTCCAATTCACGTAGATGGGGAAGATGTTATGCCGCAAGTGAATACGGTGCTGGCAAAAATGAAATCGTTCAGTGAGCGTATCATTGGTGGAGAGTGGAAAGGCTATACCGGTAAGGCTATTACTGATGTGGTAAACATTGGTATTGGTGGCTCTGATCTCGGCCCATATATGGTGACTGAGGCGCTGAAAGCCTATAAAAACCACCTCAATATGCACTTTGTTTCCAATGTAGATGGAACCCATATTGTGGAGACATTGAAATTTCTGGATCCAGAAACCACACTATTCCTGATTGCGTCCAAGACCTTTACCACACAGGAAACGATGACTAATGCTCATTCTGCCCGTCACTGGTTCCTACAAAGTGCAGGTGATGAAGCATATGTCGCTAAACATTTTGCTGCGCTTTCAACTAATGAGAAGGAAGTCAGCAAATTCGGCATTGATCCACAAAATATGTTTGAATTCTGGGATTGGGTCGGTGGTCGTTATTCCCTCTGGTCTGCGATAGGCTTATCCATTGCACTTTCCATTGGTTATAATAACTTCGAGCAGTTGCTGAGTGGTGCTCATGCTATGGATAAACACTTTGAGCAAACCGCACCTGAACAAAACATTCCTGTTCTGTTAGCGCTGATTGGCATCTGGTATAACAATTTCTTTGGTGCAGAAACTGAAGCGATTCTGCCTTATGATCAATATATGCACCGTTTTGCTGCATACTTCCAGCAGGGAAATATGGAATCAAACGGTAAATATATTGACCGTAATGGCAATCCGGTAAATTATCAGACCGGGCCGATTATCTGGGGTGAGCCGGGTACAAATGGTCAACATGCCTTCTACCAGCTTATCCATCAGGGAACGAAACTGATTCCATGTGATTTTATAGCACCTGCAATTAGTCATAACCCGGCTGCTGATCATCACAGCAAACTACTATCTAACTTTTTCGCACAAACTGAAGCGCTGGCCTTTGGTAAAACTCAGGTGCAGGTGGAAGCTGAATTTGCTGCCGCCGGAAAAAATGCACAGGATGTGGCAAATGTTGTGCCATTTAAAGTGTTTGAAGGTAACCGCCCAACCAACTCAATTCTGTTGCGCGAAATTACACCATTCAGTCTAGGCGCATTAATTGCCATGTATGAACATAAGATCTTTGTTCAGGGAGCAATACTGAATATATTCTCATTCGATCAATGGGGAGTGGAACTGGGCAAACAATTGGCGAACCGTATTCTGCCTGAATTGCAGGGGGTAGAAGCCGTGAATAGCCATGACAGTTCTACAAATAGCCTCATTAACCGCTTTAAAGAGTGGCGTTAATCTGATTTTCTATTTTATTTAATTTTATATCCCCCCAATAACACCATTTGTTGGGGGGATATTTTTTGTAATTTCCATAACTTGTTATCAACTTTTTATTTTATTGGCCTGCAACATGATATCCTCAGATTCCATTCGTTGTGCTGTCGGAGAAATTGATGTTCTCCGCAATTGGAAAATGATATGGCAAATGACACAATATTAACTTCTACACCTATTCACTGGCTTTCGGCTGGTGAGGTTAATACTCCGAAAAATATTTTAGATTGGCTGATGGAAGTCGGTTCAATGACACATCGTTTTGAACAACATTGCCATCATGTAACAGTTGCACCATTTCGGGAATGTTTCATTACAGCAGCAGATATTGGCGATGAAAGTGAGCACTTACCTATAAGTGAAAAATATTGGTTACGTGAAATTGTCTTATATGGGGATAGTATTCCGTGGCTATTGGGGCGTACAGTAATCCCTGAGGAAACATTAACAGGACCAGACAAAAAGCTGGTGGATGTGGGAACCGTTCCACTTGGGCGTTACCTGTTTAGTGGCAATAATCTGACGCGGGATTATATTCAAATAGGTCAACAAGGACAGCGTTGGGCGCGGCGCTCTTTGCTGCGGTTATCAGAGAAGCCTTTACTACTTACAGAAGTTTTTTTGCCGGGATCACCTGTATATAAAATAAATAATATGAAAAAGGAGAAATAGATTGGAGGTCAGTATGACGCAAAATAAATGGCGCGCCTATTGCCGTTTAATGCGTATCGATAAACCCATTGGCGTATTATTGTTATTATGGCCAACCTATTGGGCATTATGGATAGCAGCAAAAGGTATGCCGAACTTACATATCTTGCTGGTTTTCACTCTGGGCGTCTTTTTCATGCGGGCGGCAGGATGTTGTATTAATGATTTCGCTGATAGGAAATTTGACGGGCACGTTGAACGGACAAAATTTCGTCCGCTTCCCAGTGGTGATATCAGCGAAAAAGCATGCAAAATTTTGTTTGCTACACTTGTGTTGATCTCTTTTGCGCTTGTATTGACACTGAATAAAATGACGATTGCTTTATCCTTTGTCGCGTTAGGGTTGGCATGGTTTTATCCTTTCGTTAAACGGATCAGTAACTTGCCACAAGTTGTGTTGGGTGCAGCTTATGGCTGGTCAATTCCTATGGCTTTCGCAGCAGTAAGTGAGTCCTTACCATTACAGTGTTGGTTATTATTTTTGGCGAACATAATCTGGTCTGTAATCTATGATACTCAGTATGCAATGGTGGATCGTGATGATGATCTGAAAATCGGTGTGAAATCAACGGCAGTGCTGTTCGGGCACTTTGATAAGTTAATTATTGGTACTTTACAATTCGTTATGCTGGCAATTCTCGTATCGGTTGGTTGTATAGTGAATTTAGGTGGAATGTATTACTGGACAGTATTATTGGCAGGAGCGCTCTTCATCTATCAACAAAAACTGATTTCTGACCGTCAGCGGGAGTCTTGTTTTCAGGCATTTATGAACAATAACTACGTTGGTTTTATTTTGTTCCTCGGTATTCTTTTCAGTTATGTTTTTTAAGGGAACGGGCGGTAGCACCGCCCGTTAATCTTTTCTTTTTCAGCACGATCAGCTTAAGAATAATTCTTTTCAGAATATCAATGTGTTATTCCTGATTTTCATCTGCTGGTTTTTGGTCATTATGCTCAGGAGGCATGCTGACACTCTCGATGGTCAGACGGATCTCTGGAGACATTAACTTACTCAATACCTGATAAAGTGCATGGGCACTTATGGTAACCATGTTACCGTTATCGTGGATATAACCTTCTTCACGCAATGTATTCACTGAGCAAGCGAAAACCGCTTTATCAAAGAATTCCGGCGCATTGATTCCATGTAGCACTGATAAACGTTGTGCCAGCATCCGGCTCTCTTTCTCCAATGTACCTCGGCTGATATCGGGAGTTGCATTCAATAGAGAAAGCGTGATGGCATAGCGTTGTAACGTTTCCCGGATACCTGCTGCCAGCAATTGCAATGGACGAATACGCGCAGGATTGAGTACCAGTATTTCCTGCTCTTTATTACAAATCAGGTATTGACGTGCCAGTTCATCAATCAATGTATTAACCACATCAGGCAACTCTTTCTTGCTATAACGCATGAAAAGTTCTTGCTTAAGCAGAGGATAAATCAGTTGTACCTGCCTAAGCAACTCACTGCGGCTGATACGACGGTGATGCATCACAATGCTGGAAATCAAAGATGGCAGAATCAACAGATGTTGGATATTGTTGCGATAGTAGGTCATCAGTACCGCGTTTTCGCGAGGCAGGATAATAATATCCCCAAGACCATCTTTTTCGACCTCAAACTTATTCATCCGTAAAGCATGATCCAACAGTTCTTCTGCTGTTTTTTTCGGTACTGTGACATCATTCGCGTAAGAAGTATTACGCAACAATTGTATATAGCAATCTAATTGTTCAATCAGCTGTTCGCGAGTAAGTGCTCGCTGACGTGATGACAATAAGGCTGTGCTACATAAATTAATTGCGTTTGCGGCTGCGGCGTTATTGATGTTAACCATAATATTACCAGCCAGCTTACTGACTGTTGGTGTCAACCATGCCGGGCGCTGCGCTTCTATTGGATCGATAGAATCACGCCATTCTGGAACATGTTGGTTCAGATATTGTACTAATGGGATTGGTTCACCAAAGTTCACATAGCCTTGCCCCAGATTACGTAGTTTACGTAACCCACGAACCATCTGGAAAAACCCTTCTTTTTCTTTGGTTGCGCCCCGTAGCTCTTTGGCATAAGTCGTAACCTCCATCACATGTTCATAACCGATATAGATTGGCACAATGGTAATAGGGCGTGATTCTCCGCGCAGCATTGTCTGTAATGTCATCGAAAGTGTACCGGTTTTCGGATCGAGCAGGCGGCCTGTCCGGGAGCGTCCTCCTTCAACAAAATATTCAACAGAATAACCACGGGAAAACAGTTCTCCCAGATATTCGCGGAAAATTGTCGAATAAAGTTTGTTGCCTTTAAAAGTGCGGCGGATAAAGAACGCACCAAGGCGGCGGAATATCGGCCCTGCTGGCCAGAAATTCAGATTAATACCGGCTGCAATATGTGGTGGAACTAGCCCCTGATGATAAAGCACGTAAGAGAGCAGCAGATAATCCATATGGCTGCGATGGCATGGAACATAGACCAGCTCATGACCATCTTGAGCCAATTGGCGGATCCGTTCGGCATTATGGACATTGATGCCCTGATAGAGCCGGTTCCACGTCCAGCTTAAAACACGGTCTGTTATGCGTACAGTTTCATAGGAGAAATCCGCTGCAATCTCTTCCAGCATATTGATAGCGTTCTGTTTTGCTTTCTCTGGCGAGATTTTCTTACTACGGGCTTCATCGGCAATGGCTTTTTCAATGGCCTTGGATGCCAGTAACTTTCTGAACAGATCCTGTCGGGCAGGTAAACGTGGCCCGACTGCTGCCAGACGTTGACGGGAATAGTGGATACGTGCAACACGGGCAAGTTTATTGGCAATAATCGTATCCGTACCATGGTCATCGGCTATACTGCGTAATGAAACAGGCGTGGAGAAACGTACAAAGCTATCCCGACCGAGCCACAGGATTGCAAAAAACTTCTGGATCCCATTAAGAAGGCGCAATTGTGGTGCTGTATTTGTTTCTTGTCCTTCACGCCCCGGGGAACGTCCAAACATCACGGAAACGGGCACCATCTGAATATCCAGATTAGGGTTATTGCGATGTAAGTCCAGATAAGAATGAAAAATCTTTACGGATTCATGCTTAGGCGCATAGCAGCGGAACACTCGTGGGCCGTCATCAATAAAAACACAACTTGGAAGCTGTGCATCATCAATATCTAAAGGGTTTAACGGATCTGGTAGATCTTGAGCCAGACATTGTTGACGTAAAGTCAATAAGTCGGCTTTTGAATGATACGGAAGCACATACAAAATAGGCCGGGTCGTATCAAGACTCAACTCTTGAATGGGAGCCGTTGGAATAAGTTTACTTTTTACTAAAAGTTTTATCGGAAAATTCAATAATTTATAATATATTTTACGCCAAGCTGACATAACTGCTTTAAGCCTCTTATTAGCAATGCGTCGCAAGCATACCAGAAACAAATTTTGAGATCTGTGGAAATAAGATAATAATAAGAGCTAAAAGTTATATGATCTTAAAACTATTATGATTATTGAAGAAAATTTTTATGGCGAATCAATCAACAGGCTTGAACCGTATTATTAAAGCGGCGGGATATTCAGCAAAAGGGATTAAAGCTGCGTGGCAGAATGAGGCTGCATTTCGACAAGAGGTAATTTTAGCTGTCTTAGCGATTATTGTGGCATTTTCCTTTGATTTTGGCATGCTTGAGAGACTTTTTCTCATTAGCTCTGTCATATTGGTGGTTATTGTTGAAGTGCTAAACAGTGCAATTGAGGCTGTGGTTGATCGAATCGGCAATGAATATCACGAATTGTCGGGGCGAGCAAAAGATATGGGTTCTGCTGCCGTATTTTTAGCTGTTATTTTGGCACTGTTCATCTGGGTAACAATCATAGGGTCGCATTTTATACGCTAAGGTGATTTATTTTTCGTCAAAATTCGTTATTTAGCAGCTTTTACATTCTGACAGGTTCCCAATTCAATTTTAGCTGTATATACTCACAGTCAGACTGTATAAACAAACAGGGGGCGAAATGAAAGCATTAACTGCCAGGCAGCAACAGGTTTATGACTTGGTGCGTGATCATATTTCGCAAACGGGTATGCCACCGACACGTGCTGAAATTGCAGCACGCCTTGGTTTTCGTTCACCTAACGCAGCAGAAGAGCATTTAAAGGCACTGGCGCGTAAAGGGGTGATAAAAATTGTCGCTGGTGCTTCCAGAGGTATCCGTTTGCTGCTTGAAGAGGAAGATGAAGGTACGGGATTACCACTAATCGGTCGTGTTGCTGCTGGTGAACCACTATTGGCTCAGGAACACATCGAAAGTCATTACAAGGTGGATCCGGAATTATTTAAACCAAATGCTGATTTTCTATTGCGTGTTCGCGGTATGTCTATGAAAGATATTGGTATTATGGATGGTGATTTGCTTGCTGTGCATAAAACTCAGGATGTTCTTAACGGGCAGGTTATCGTGGCACGGATTGAAGATGAAGTCACAGTAAAACGCTTTAAACAAACAGGAAACAGAATTGAACTGATTGCTGAGAATCCTGAATTTGAGCCTATCGTTGTGGATTTACGCGAACAGAATTTTACCATTGAAGGATTGGCAGTTGGCGTTATTCGTAATGGGGATTGGTTCTGATTGTAAAAGCGTTACACTTTGTCATTTTGGGCGGTCATTTGTCATTGTTCCCGCGAATCAAACGTTTATATGGGAACTTGGAAATTAATAAACTTATCAGTGATGACCGCCTAATAAAACGGAGTTTAAAACTTATTCCGTACAAGAATTCATTTCATGGCAGGAAGAGCACAAGCCGTGAACTTCTATCACACTGTGCCGCAGATGAAATCCTGCATATTGCGCTAAATTTTGTATAGCTGATTCAATATTTTTAGCATCCCGTTCGGTAACAGAACCACAACTATCACAAAGAAACATAGCTGATGTATGGCAAGGTTCTTCAAAGTGGTGACAAATCACATAGCTATTCGTAGATTCTATTTTGTGGACAAAGCCTTGTTCCAGTAAAAACTCCAACCCACGATAGACCGTTGGTGGCTTTGCCTGTGGCTCAACTTCACGGAGCAGATCCAGCAAATCATAGGCACTTATTGCACCTGGTTGGGCTGAAATTAAACGCAGAATTTCAAGGCGTTGAGGTGTTAAACGAACCCCTCGTGACAGGCAGATTGCCTCAGCCTGTGTCAGTAACTTTTTTTGGTTGATAGTTTTCATTACATCTTTCACACCCAGCATATGCCAATGGTTGTAATGTTATCATGTTTTTCAATTCGTAGCTGAAATCTACTTAATGGTCATGACCCTATCATTCTTCTTTATTATCAATTAATAAATTAGTTTTCTTATCTTTTGCGGTAGATACTATGACTGTTAAATTGGGTTATTTACCAAATAGCTAAGCCAGCAATAACAACACCAATCTAGCCATTGATCTTATAAGCATAAATAGCAACAACAGAGCCTATTGCACTCCCCGAATAACATCTTGTCATATAAGCTGCGATCAGCCTGTTTCTTGCTTCTGGCAATACTCTATAAATGGTGCTTTGGTTAATCATATTTAACCCCTGTGTAGCTAAATCCAATGAAATAACTCCTGAAATTAATAAATAATTAGATTAGGGCGTGTTGACGTTTGAACGAGGGGATTTGAATGGCATGATAATTTGGTATCTTTATTTTTGCCAAAAAACTCGTAACCAGAACTATCATGCCAAGACCCATGTTATCAGACCCTGTGTGGGATAAGCTATTTGTATTCATGCAACAAAATCGGCTTGTCTACCATAAAAAAACGCATCGCCTAATGCTGGCAGGTATCCTTTTTCAAATGAGAACCGGGAGCCCTTGGCGGGAACTGCCTGTTGAATATGGGAAATGGAATACCGTTTTTAAGCGTTTTAATGCGGGGTCAAACAAAGGTGTTTTTGATTCATTATTCAAGGAATTAGCTAAAGATTCTGATACTGAATGGTTGTTCATTGATGGCAGTATTTTCCGTGCTCATCAGCACAGTTCAGGCGCGGTTTCAAAGGAGAATGAAGCGATTGGGAAAAGCCGGGGAGGACTCGACTAAAATCCATTTGGCCGTAGACAGTTATGGTTTGCCTGTTCATTTTGAATTATCCGAGGGGTAAACTCACGACATTGTGCATGCAAAAAGTTTGGTGGTGCAATCACCGCCCCCGGACTTTGTCATCGCTGACAAGGGGTATGATAGTCAGGCATTCAGAAATGATATCGAAGAACAAGGGGCAACGGCGGTTATTCCCTACCGAAAAAATAACCGAAACTCGGATAAAAAGAGGGATAAGGGTTTATCTCGTTATCGTCATTTAGTCGAAAATGCGTTTGCCAGAATCAAACATTTTCGTGCAATCGCAACAAGATACGATAAATTGGCACGAAATTACGCCAGCACATTGGCACTGGCATTTGTCATTTGTCATTTGTCATTTGTCATTTGTCATTATCTGGCTACCCATGTGGGGCGAATAAATGATGAATACAAAACGTTAACACGCCCTGGCAATTGAGACGGGTCACCGTTAGCAAGTACTGCATAAGGATCTAGATCAATAACTGCTTCTTGTATTGGTTTGCTTCCAAGAGCTGCCATCCAACTAAGAAGGCCTCTAAGTTCGTCTCTGACTGTCGAATTAGGGGCGATTATGGATAAGCACTGTGAAAGTGATAATCGGTTATTATCTGAGGTTAATCGTTTTGTTAGATATTTAGCAGCACAATACTCTGAAATGATCTTATGCACAGGTTGGTGCTGGTCTGCTTTGTCACCGGGTTTAAAAAGCCGAGTCGACAATATGTTTTCAATTTGACTTTCACCAAAAATAAGGGAGTCTAGCCGAGGATATAAGCGTTCAGAGTTTATATCACTTAAGCTAACTCCTTCAGAGCCAGATAATAATAATTTTGCGAAAACATCCTCAGCGAATTTAATTTTGCCCTCAAAGGGGAGTTCTCCCTTTGGAGATATATTTGGATTGTATTCTTTTGCTAAGTATTCAATTGTATGCTCAAAAATAGAATGCTTATTAGTGAATTTTCCCTCACTTGCAATATATGCAACAGCAAATAATTGCAAAAACTGGGGGTTTGGCAACAGTGGTTCTAAATCAAAGCGGGCAACTTCATCTTGAAAGGTTTTGAAATCCTTTTTAGGGACGTAGTTTTTGAAAAGTTGCTGTTGCTCAATACTGTTAAATGGCTCCATACGTACAACTAGAGGCTTACAGCCAAAAAAATCTGTAAAGCTCTTTGTACAGGCGTCATCCCATTCACTAGATCGACTAGATAGAAATACGACAGACGGTTGTAAGTCGCTTACTTTACCTAATAGCCGGTAAATGCCTGATGAGTCAATCTTTGCCAATTCATCAAAAGCATCAATAACGATGTGTTTGTTAAAACTGCTAGAGCCTATATGAAAGAATTTATTCGCAGAAATATTCCCCGTTTGCAGTTGGATTGCTAGGCTATTAAGTAGTCGTGTTTTACCTCCACTAGGTTCAGCTAAAACAACAATAAAATTAGAAGAAGCAAGAAGTTCTGACTCATTGTAAAAAATGTTGTCGCTGTATAATGTGCGTGGAAGATAAAACTCTGGGTTCATAAACGAAACTTAACTTTTATCCTATTATAGGATTGAATATGTAGTATTAGTCTAAAAATCTCTAGATGGCAATTCCTTCTATCTTTTATTATAGTTCTTCAGGCAAATCTGGCTTTGTGCTGATGCTTCAAGCACTCTTAAGGGAAGAAGCTCGGGCTAAGTTATTATTACCAACCGTAATACGATGCCACGTTTCTCGTTCAAACGAACTTTTCTTCAGAACCTAGAGGCTGTTGCACAGGAATGGTTAGGCATGATCCGTAACCGGGACTAACGGAGAAATCTTCCGGTGTCATATTGGATTCAGCGGATAATATAATGATGCCATGTTCTTGATTTGTGATTGCGACGTATAGATTAGGATAAGGGCGGCCATCCAGCCTGCCTGCATCAATTGATATGGCCGATAAAAATTGGTTACTACCTTAACGTTCTTCCAAAATAGTCTTTCTGATTCATTTGGTGTCAATCCATTGTTATACCAATGAAGGAAAAGCTGACGATGATTCAAATCATAAGGAAGTACGTATCCAAGAAGAAAGCATTTTTATAATGTTATAAGAGATAAAAAATATGTACAAATAATAACCATTGCTTGTCGGATAATGATATAGCTTCCTTTGATTATTATTAGCTATTCTCCTTTATGGCAATATGCGACTTTAAAATTGCCAATACTTTTAAGAAAAGAAAAAACTAAAGGAGATATTTTATAAGTATATTTGAATATGTAGCCAGCAACTGACTCAATCCGTATTGAGAGTAAAACTCTTTTTCAGATGATAAAAAAGAGCCAGAAGCTAAATACAGAGTTATTCAAAAATCCATACATTTCAATTACGGGATGTGCCTATGTTTATTTAGGAGGATAAATTGAAAAATATATCTGTTAGCACAAACGGTTCAATCATTGAAGATTCTATTTTATTTGGTCAATTTGGATGGCCAGAATATGAACCTGATATGACATTCAACGGTAATTTAATTTCATCAGCCTTAAGAGAAGTATTACTTGAGAAATGTTCCATTTCTAAAACATTGCCATCTGAACAGTGGTGGAAAGAGAAATGGAAAAAAAACTCGCCTCTGCATCTTTTAGTTAGAGATTATCTCAATCATCCCTCTATCCAGTTTAATTCCAGGAGTATTTTTTTATCCTGCTTAGAGACGTTAGAAAAAATTAAGTCTAATATAAATGAAAAGGGGAAAATTGATATACTACTTCCTGTTTTCTGTGTTATTAGCAATTGGCAGAAAAGACATGATATTACGTCTCTGACGATGGCAGAAGAGGTATCTTTGTTGCATCTCGCGAATATTTCAATATATCTTGAGAAAAATACAGGAGTCAGAATACGTTTCAATATTCTGTCAGACGCTACATTTTATGCTGGTATTTTTGGTGATCCCATGGATGCGGCAGAACAATATATAGAAGATCTGAAAGACTTCACTCATGTAAGAAAAATCGATGAAATAGTGAATATCCTTGATATATCTGAGATAGTTGCATTATTTCAGGGTGATTATGACCGTGCTTTATCAAAGCATCTGAAAACTTTCACACTGGATCCATCTTTTGGAATTAGTCATGAGGAAGCTATTCGTTTCAATGCCAGTGTCGGGAGCACAGTTAACATTTCAGATCTCTCTCTGACATATAATCAAAAAAAATCGATATTCTGTGACTCTATTTTTCCTGATCTGGCGATAAAGCATGAGATCATGAATAGAGTTCACTCTGCCTTTATTCAGTACAGAGCTATGAAAGAAGCAATGGCGAGTATCCAATGGGAAAAGAGGCTATTTCCTAATGCAATCCGGGCAACTATTCATCATAAGACAATACCTGTAATTGGTATCAGGATATATCCTGGTTACAAGAATTATTCACCGCATCTTCCCTACCATGGTATTGCTGTTATTGAACACAGAAATAATGTCTGGAGAATGAGTATTGAACAAGAAATTCAACAACATGGTAAGAGATTAAGAATTATTAATAGTCGGGGAGTCAGTGATTTTTATGTAGATACTGATACTCTGGAAGATATGGAGGATTTGTTAAGTAAATCGAATTTTAATGGTAGTCAGAATAATATTTTTTCCTTATAACTTGATAATAAATATCTAAGAGTTTTAGTTAATACTGAGTAATATCTCAGAATTGATTTATACCCTTTATTTTTCAAGTTGCAGATTCATTACAACTTTAAACTTATTGGGTATATTAAACAAAGCGTTAGTGGCAATAAAATTTTTATTGGTAATAGTGTCAAAAAATAAAGTTATCGGTAGTTTAAAATTTAATAAACTAACAGTATAAATATTCGTACATATCTCTTATCAGAGGAGAATAGATGCGTAACTTTATTTTAATTATCTTAGGGAATATCGCATTAGAAAGTGCGGTACCGTTACTTTTTACCGTTGGAGGTTTGGCCGGCCTGTATCTTGCCCCATTGGCCTGGCTTGCAACATTGCCAATAGCGATACAAATGGTTGCTGGAAGTGTTTGCTCAATTCCATTGTCGAATTTAATGGCACGTTACGATCGGAGAACAGGATTTATTCTGGCCAGTATGGCGATGATATTTGGTGGATTTGCTTCAGCGGCAGCTATTTATTTAGACAGTTTCATGCTTTTACTCGGTGGGCATTTTTTAATTGGTATCGCCATGATCGGTATTAATTTTTTACGGTATGCTGCTGCTGAAAGCGTTCCAAAGCACCGGGCAGCAACAGCAAGCTCTTTATTGCTGGCCTCTGGAATAATTGGGGTCATTATTGGCAGCAAACTCTATGGAAAAGGAGATAGTCTGGGGTTCGATCTTCCATTTATTGGGGTATACACGCTGGTGTCCGTTATTGGAGGATGTGCTGTGCTTGCCTTTGTTCCACTTAATCGTGAAATCGGATATTCGGTTAATCGAGCAGAAGCTGATGTTAGTCAGGCAACTGGGTTCTCATCTATTGTCACAAGCCACTATTTGTTTTTTGGAGTTGTGTCAATGGTGTTAGGCCATGCAATTATGATGATAGTTATGTCAGCCGCCTCAATTGCTTCTGTCGGTTATGGTTTGGGAAATTCAGAAACGGGCATATTAATTGGTGCTCATCTTGTAGCTATGTTCGCTCCCGGTGTTATCACGGGTATGCTGATATCAAGAATGGGGGCAAATCGTATTATTCTGTTGGGTGCTCTCTTTAACCTTGTCGGTTTTCTGATAGGGCTTACCAATGAAAGAGAAATTGTTATTCTCGGAGTTCCGCTGATTTTTGCCGGATTAGGATGGAACCTGATGTTCTTAGGGGGAACTCATATTATCAACAGCATGCCTGATGGAATCAGTAAAGTCCGTGTTCAGGGTGTGAGTGAAACTCTTCTGGCTACTGTGTCAACGATATTCGCACTTGCATCTGGGGGAATTTACGAGGCACTTGGTTGGAAAGGGCTGATTTGGGCTGTAACAATAATGACGTTACTAACTATAACGTTATTTTTTATTCGTGCGCTTTTGATAAATCGGAATGAATCTCCTGCGAAAAATAGATGAGAAACAGAACGCATTTTTCAAATAATTCATCTGATTTATTTGCTTTTTCTGGCAGACTTTCTATATGATTAGTCCACCGAATAACCAGAAAGTATCATTACTTTTCCAGATAAAAAAGGAGGTCCTATATGTCTATGCAGCGTTTATTCGCTCGCTTCTTTGGTATTAGAAGCTCGCTCAAGGGTTTGTGGCATACGCTGCGATAATCTTAGCTTGAGCGAAAAAATATTTAGTTACTAACATAAAGTAGTAACTTCACAAATTAGAATTCTCTTCACTCAAGCTCGAAGAATTATTGTCAGCATCTGACAACGGTGTTTTGCACCCAAAATTCTTGAGTTATCTATGAGCACTTATTTATCTGCACAATCACTTTCTATTGCTTTCTCTTCGGCTCCTTTGTTTGAGGATATAACATTTACCCTGAACAAAGGCGACAAAATTGGACTTATCGGTCATAACGGCTGTGGTAAAAGCACCCTGATGAAATTACTTAGCGGTAATTTGGAAGATTACAGCGGTAAGATCACAATTGCGAATCATTGTGTTCTGGCGTATGTCGAACAGCATTTACCCTTATCTCTGCATGATGCCACGTTAATAGAGGCTATTAGCGAGAAAGTTAAAGTTGACGAAATTTGGCGAGCCGAGCTTCTGTTGTCTGAACTGGGATTCCCCGAACAGGATTGGCAAACACCTATCGGGAATCTTAGTGGTGGGCAACATATGCGCCTGTTACTTGGTCGTGCGGTGATCCAGCAACCTGATTTACTTTTATTGGATGAGCCGAGTAACCATCTGGATCTGACTTCTCTGCTATGGTTGGAATCTTTTTTGTCTCAGTGGAAAGGCTCGTTTGTATTGGTATCGCATGATCAGACTTTATTGGATAGGGTGACTAATATTACCTGGATTATGCGGGATAAAACCTTATATCACTTCGGTATGGCTTGCTCTCAGGCAAGGCAGGCATTGCTCGAACGTGATCAGACGGATCTACAACGTCATGCCAGTGAGCAAAAAGAGATAGACAGGCTAGAGCAGAGTGCTGAACGGTTAGCAACATGGGGTAAGGTTTATGACAGCCCTGATCTTTCTCGTAAAGCGAAGACGATGCTGGCACGTAAACAGCGTCTGGCTGAGCAACAAACTAAACTCACTCAAGGCACTCCATGGAAGCTGACTCTTCAGGGGGATGCATTACCAGCTAACCGATTGCTGGATATTGAACATATGGCTGTTATGCCTTTGGGTACTAATGTGCTTTTGTTCAATGTGCTGTCGAAACAGATCAAGAGTGGCGATAGAGTCGCTGTTCTGGGTAACAACGGTTGTGGTAAGTCTACTTTGTTGAAAGTGTTGTATAAAGAATATCTGGAAAAGACATTGCAGAATGTGGATTATCATCCTCAATGTCAGCTCGGTTACTACGATCAATCGCTGGAGCAAATTCAGGGTGATGAATCACTGAGTGATGCGTTAATTCGTTTTGCACCAACCAGTGATGATCAGCGTAAACGGGCGCTTATCAGCGCAGGTTTTGAATATCAAAGGCATCAGCAGAAAGTGGCATCACTGAGTGGCGGTGAACGGGCGCGTTTATTGTTCATAGGGTTAACATTAGCGCGTTACCATTTGCTGTTTCTTGATGAACCCACTAACCACCTTGATCTGGAGGGTAAGGAAGAGCTCTTTGATACTCTGAAGGAATATAAAGGTGGAGCCTTGATTGTCAGCCATGATCGAAGTCTTATTGAGCAAAGCTGTAACCGCTTTTGGTTGATCAATAAAGGTAAGTTAACTGAATATCATAATGTTGAAGAAATCTATTCTTTGCTCGAACAGGGTGATAATTTAGAGAAACCAAATCGGCAGCATCTTACTGATTGCAATAAACAAGAATCGGCAATGGTGTGGGATGAAGAGGTTTTACTGCAACGTCTGATAGAGTTGGAGAAGCTGTTGCAGGAGGATTTGAGCAGAAGACCAAAACATCAAAAGCCCGCCTTGCAAGAGGAATGGCGACAGGAGATTGAAATTATAAGCAGACAGCTTTAACGCGTAATCTGTAAGTTGTGTTAACTGTATCTGACCGCCATTGGTTTTGTTTTAATGGCGGTCAGATTATTTTAAGTAATTTTCGGATTATCTGGATGTATTATATTGGAAATTCACAGAAATTCGCTGAATTCATCTGCATTCGGCAGTTTTATAGTATGTTTGAATCCTGCTAATTTCACTTCCTGACGTGAAAGTTCGATATCTGAGGGTTGCATCACAGAGCTGCCGAAATCGTAAATAATAGATTCCTCGCCACGGCAAATAGCTTGATCCTGTTTTTCACTTTTGTCTTTAACTATCTGATTACATTTATGATAGTTACTAATGGCCGTATTACCATGTTTTTTAGTCAGCATTCGCATTGTTTGCTGTGGAGATAAAATAACAGCGCTCGCATTATTGCCACCAAATCCTTTTGAGTTAATGATTGTGGCACGCATATCTTTACCCTGTTCACCAGTAAACTTATCCTGCATTAAAATGTTCAGATTGGAAGAATGTACATCTTCAGCAATGTGATCAATTGTCTTAATGCCGGGTATCCATCCATATTGCCAAACGCCTAGCGTGTTGGCTAACTGATCACCGGCAGAGGCAGAAAAAGAGTGCCCGACATATGCCTTAATGGCGGTAACATTCCAGCGGCTGAGGCCAAAGACTTTCGCGATTTCATTAATAATGTGGCTTTCTGTAACCCTATTTTGTGGTGTCCCTGTACCGTGTGCCTGAACGTAAGAATGCTGTAATTTTCCATCCAGAAGGCTGTCTGTAAGGGAAGCGGCTTTCATCATCGTGATATAGTTACCGATTCCGGGGGAAGAGATAGATTTTTTGTTCGCATCGGCATTCACGAAAACATCAGGCACCGATCCAAGAATATTAGCACCACATTGCAGGGCGAGGTCGTCACTCATAAGCAGCACAAACTGTGATGATTCGGAAAGAGTGATCCCGACATTCGTTGAAAATGGGCGGCAGGCACGGCGATGGTCGACAGTGTTGGTTCCGTCCAATTTACATAATAGGTGGTCTTCTGCGAGAGCTCCCATGGCACGGAATCCTTCAATAATTTCAGGAGTAATAGGTGCTTCGGCACATCCTACTAAACAGACTTTTGCCTTACCTTGCCTTATGTCATTAACGCCTTGTTTAAGATTGTATAGAAAGCTGGCACAGGCACCGATATTGGCAGACGTACTTCCTATGTTATTGATAATATAACTATTAATAAAATCTGCTGGCATATCCGGTAAGGAGAGTGGCAACATTTTGGAGCTAATGCGCAAGCCATTCAGTGGATTACCGATCAATCCTGATAGTGAAAACTGATCTACCTGGCCTAATGCACTGCTGGCGTAAACAGAAACCTGATCAGGCTCTACTAATGCAGATATATCTGACCATGAAATTCCGATTGAGTTGAGTAAATCTGAGGCACCATATACTGCAAGACGTAAACCGCGAGGATGGTGATGGGCATTATATAAATTTCCTATTTCAAACCCTTCCGGTAATTGTCCTGCGCTGGACATAGAAAGTGGAATATAAGTCGATTGTAATAGTTGAACTGTGTCTTTGTCAGAATCGGTTATAATTTTATTAACTGGCACTTTCTGTGTATCGAAAAGAGTTATTTTTCTAATTAGTGTGCCATTTTTTGCTTGTTCAATTTTGGTATCTGTTACAGATTCTGTTCCATTAATAATATTCATTCGATGACATAAATCGCTCCATGTATCTTTCATTATTTTGTCATTAAGACTATTTGATACGATGCGTTTATATCCGTGGAATCCAGAACTTCTTCCAGCCGTATTGATACCACCTAAACCAACAATTACGGGTAATTTACTCATTATGAACTCCAAAAAGGCTTTTTCTGAAGTTTAGCAATTGGTGTAATTTAATACTCTGATATATTGGTCATTAAAACTGAGAATGTTGTCATCTGATCTATTTCTATCGAAACTGAAATATCAAATGTTATATACCCGTTGTTTTTCAGGTTACAGCTTGTTGGCAATATCCTGAAATTCCATAGAATATAGGTAAGAAGCGTACATGATGTCTGGAGACTGAGTATGAATATAGCGTTTGTCTTATATGATAAAGCGTTACAAAGTGGGATTACGTTAGCATCGGATATGTTAAACAGCGCCAGCAGTTTAAGAAACCATATAGAGCAGAGAGAACAGCCGCTTGTCATGTCTGTTGTAGGGAATATGAAGAAAAACGACCAACAGATACCGCAAATTATGCTGCATACTCACCATACATTTTCAGAGTTTGTCGATTTTGATTTAGTGTTTTTGCCCCCGATGTGGGGAAATCCATATCCTGCGATGGTTGGCAGGAAAGATATCCTTTCATGGCTGCGCAGACAAAAAGAAAATAATGCTGTCATTGTTGCAACCGGAACAGGGGTATTTTGGTTAGCGCAAGCGGGTTTACTTGATAAAAATACAGTAACAACCCATTGGGCTTTTTATGACAAATTTGCACGTCAATTTCCAACTGTGAATATAAACCGTAAGGCAAGTATTACCTATAATGACAATATTTACTGTGTAAGAAGTATTAATTCCCAAACGGAGCTATTGGTTTACCTTATCTCCCAGTTTTTTGGGCCACCTATAGCTAAAATTATTGAGAAACATTTCATGCATGAAGTGTCCGACTTCCAATCAGAGGTTTTCTGACCATAGCCCCGATTTGTTCCCTTGCTACGTCTGGCTTTCAACGGAAAAATCGATTTTGAATAGCACTTGATAAAACGTGATAACCTGTTGAATATAGGTTTTTTATTTTTTTAAAAAATTCATGTAATCCGTTTGGCTACCTTTGGCATCATTCCTGTTTATTCTTTCTGTCTTGACCTATACGATTCAATGTGTCAATGAGGGTTGTTCTTTTTACACCAAAATTACGGCAAATAGCAGCTTTGGACATACCGTCTTCCAATGCGGTAAGATTGTGCCAGAGCACCAAACACATGAAACAATAATTCACCGGATGGAATGGTTGTGTCCATCGCTTCCGTCAAAGACCGGAACTGGACATTTTGACTTTGCAGTTGATTTATAATGCTTAGCAAATGGGGTAAAGAGCGACCAAGTCGGTCGAGTTTCCAAACAATCAAAATATCGCCAGGCTGAACAAAATCGAGGGCTTTAATTAACCCAGGACGATCATCTTTTGCCCCGGAAGCTTTGTATGGAAAAGAGATAAAGAAAAAATTCTTTCACAGTTAAATATGCCATTGTTAAAACACGATATCTCTAATTTATTGGAAATATTAGAAATATCCTTAGAAAATAAATACCATGTCGTTAATACCCGTATCCTTAAAGGTGAAAATACTGGCTTTAAAGCCAAATACAAAAAGAATGGAGAATTAATTAAGTGGAATATCCCTTATATTAAGACAGATAATGATGTACATAACCGCTTGTTTAAGAAGTTACCCGTATCAAGCATTGGTGATCTTATGCGTTTTGTTGCCGAAGAAACACGTTATATCAAATCTTTTACTCATATTCAGCCTCGTCACGCAAAAACAGAACCAAACCAAGAGGCGCTTCATGCGGTCATAGTTGCAAGTGCTACAGGTATAGAACCGGCTAAAATGCAAGAAATCAGCGATGTTGAAGCTAACAATTTCGAAAATATGCAGAACAATTTTATCCGAAAGCAAACACTCAGCCACGCAAGTGATCTGATTATTAATGAAATGAAAAAACTCCCTATTTTCAGTGAATATAATCTTGCAGACTATGGAGTTCATGCCAGTGTTGATGGACAAAAATTCGGTACAAAATACAGTACAATAAAATCTCGGTATTCAAAAAAGTATTTCAGATTATTGAAAGGAGTCGTTTTATATTCGCTTAATGCAAATCATCTGCCTCTCTATCTTAAAGTGATTGGAGCTAATGAACATGAATCACATTATCTTTTAGATATCATTGAAAGTAATCAGTCCGACGTTGAAATAGCTTCCATTTCCGGTGATATGCACAGCATTAATCGGGTGAACTTTGCATTACTCCATTTATTTGGATACCGTTTTATGCCGAGATTTAAACAGCTAAACAATAAAGCTAATAATAACTTAGTGGGATTTCAGGAACCCAAAAAATATGCTAGATATGTGATAAAACCGAGTGATAAAGCAGATATTGGGTTGATTATTAATGAATGGGATAATGTTTTAAGGATCTTAGCCTCCTTAGCATTAAAACAAACAACACAAAGCCAAGTTGTTCGTAAGTTATCGGTTTATAAAAAGAATCCTACATTGAAAGCACTGATAGAATTTGATCGGATCATCATGAGTGATTATATATTAGACTACATAGATTCGAAAGAAATACGTGAAATTGTGCAGTCCAGCCTTTGTCGTGGTGAATCTTACCATCAATTAACATCAGCAATAGCAAAGATTAGTGGCGGTAAAGTGTTAAATGGAAAAGATGAAATAGACTTGGGTATCAATGCAGAATCCATTCGCCTTATTGCAACAATAGTTATTTTTTACAATGCACAGTTGCTATGTCGACTCTATGAGTATTTTTTTAAGAAAGATCAACAAAAAGCGAAAGCGATAGCTCAAATGTCCCCCGTTGCTTGGCGGCATTTAAGCTTCTTAGGAAAATATGAATTTTGCAACAAAGACAAAAGCATTAATATTCAAAAAGTTATTGAATTACTATTGATGAGTGCAGAAAACGATATTTACCTTGAAAACCTGTCGTAGCAAGGGGAGCGAGGGAACAAATGGGGGCTATGGTCGGAAAACCCCAAGTAGATGTACTGACAGGTAGTACCGACTCTCTGTGAACCTGACAAATAGCTCAGTCTGTCAAGACTGTTGAGATAATGAGGGCAGAGAGTGCGGATTTTCATCAGGGCTCTTTGAAGCCGAATATATGTTTGCGACTACTTTTGTCAGAAAAATATTTTCATCGACTTGAGTTAGGTCGGTGTCCATATAGCTATTTAGCTCAAAATATATTTAAATCCCCCAAAACAATAGATTAATCGCATCCTTGATATCCGATGACCATTGGCTTAGATCAGTAATTTCTTCACCAATTACGCTTTCTGGTACACTTGAAAGTTCTGTCGTTAAAAGTCGGTAATTGCCATCTTTGATTTGCACAATAGGGAATAGATGATTACTTACCTTGTTTGAGAAGTGGTGCGCTTCAACCAAAGGAATAACCATTCGCCTGCCTAATGTCTCAATGATATCGCTTTGCACATCGACAAACATGCTGTATTTGCTGCCACTCCGTTTGTATTGATAAACAAAAAATTGCATTTACCAGTTCCTATTTTCATCAGCAAATGAGCCATACTGCGCGATAAATTGAGCCACTTCTTCCATTCCTTTTCGATTCTCTTCTTTCCAGTTTTCAGCTTTGATCCGTTGAACTTCTTTAGTCATAACTTCATTAATAAAACCTGAAATGTTGACACCTGCGGCACTCAAAGTCAGATAGTTTGCTTTATCAACGGTTACATTAACTCTATGTTTCATAGCACACCTCAGATACATACTTAAAATACACACTTAAAGTATGTATCTGATAAGTACAAAAGACAACTTAATTCTTATCAACACGTTTAATCGGGCTCTGTTGCAAATAGGATACTAAGTTGAGCTTTATCCTTCAAAAAGGGGCTCAAAGACCAAAAACCTTATTCACTAGGCGCACTTCGCCCTGAGGGTGACATGCATTATGCCTACATTCGGGTCAGTTCGGTTGACCAACATGTTGAGCGCCAGAAAGAGGCGCTGTTTGCGTCCGGTATTGAAATTGACAAAATGTATGTCGAACAGGCCAGTGCGAAAAATATCAACCGGCCACAACTTCAGGATATGCTTCAACAGGTCAGAACCGGCGACACGATTGTTGTTCACTCCATCGATCGGTTATGCCGCAATATGATGGATATGTGTAGCCTGACCCTGCGTTTACGCCAGCAAGGTATTACACTGATATTCCTGAAGGAACAGCTTTCTTTTAATGCTAATGAGTGCACGCCCATGCAAGAGCTGCAACTGCATATGATGTCGGCCTTCAGTCAGTTTGAACGGGCACTCATTCGAGAGAGGCAAACCGAAGGGATCGCAGTAAAAAAACAGCGCGGGGAACGAACGGGCAGGCCGCCTGCGGATATCAGTAAATTACCCCAAATAGACGCGTTAAGAGCAAAAGGTATCAAGTTAAAGCTGGCCTGCGATAACGTAGGATTAGGTGTTTCTACGTATTATAAATTGCGTCACCAGCTAAAAAACGGGGGAATACAGTAGCCACAACCCCGGGAGGACAGCATCATGCAATTCACAATCCAAATCGCGATGGTCGATAAATCGGGGCATCGCCATACTGAGAAGTTATTCACGATAGAAAAACAGTCCGACGCCCCCAATGACATTGGACTTTCCCTGTCTGAATCTAAATTACTTTTGAACGCTATCCAGCAATCAGTGATCCAGAAACAGGCAGCTGAATATTTGGATAAACATCGCACTTGTCCTTACTGTCAGCGAAACCGGCGAATAAAAGGCAAACAGACAATCCAGTATCAAACCTTGTTTGGCATTATCCCGGTAGAGGGATTTCGGGTTTACCGGTGTGCGTGTGAGAAACATTCAAACCAAACCGTTAGCTTGCTTAATAATTGGTGTGATTCGCATACTCACCCGGAACTCAGGTACATAGAAACCCGATGGGCGTCACTGATGTCTTATGGATTGACCGCCAATCTGCTCAAAGATATTCTGCCTATGGGGGAACGCTGTAATGCCACCACAGTCAGAAATCATCTCTGTCAGATCGCCCAAAGACAAGAGGCTGGATTAGACGGATTGCCGGATTTTCTCCCCGACGATCCCAGAGAATGGGAAAAATTACCCAAACCGGGAAAACCGATGACGGTTGGCATTGATGGAGGCTACGTCAGAAATCGGGACGACAGAAAACATCATTTCGAAGTCATCGCCGGAAAATCATTCGCGGCTAATGTTCCGACCAAATGTTTTGGTTTTGTGCAATGTCTGGAGAATCATCCCAGAAGAAAACTCATTGCCCAGTTATCTTCACAGGGAATGCAGGAAAATCAACAAATTACGTTCTTATCGGATGGTGCCGATAACCTCAGGGAGCTACAATTTAACTTGTACCCCGAATCGCAGCACGTACTGGATTGGTTTCATATCACAATGCGTCTGACAGTACTAAAACAATATGCCAAAGGGGTATCGAAAAACGTTCCTGAACTCGGTGCAGAATTATTGAACGCTTTAACCCGTACAAAATGGTATCTCTGGCATGGAAATGTGATTAAGGCATTAGAACACCTGGGTGATTGTGCGGCGATGTGTGATGAGGACATATCGCATTATGAAAATAAGAAATCATTGTCAAAACATATCGATGAAATGTACACCTATATTGAAAATAACCACATGATGATCCCGAATTACGGTGAAATGTACCGATATGGTGAACCCATTTCCTCTGTATTTGTTGAATCGACGATCAATGAAGTCATCGCTAAACGGATGGTGAAAAAGCAGCAGATGCAATAGAGTCAACAAGGTGCGCATTATTTAATCCAGACACGCACAGCCGTATTGAATGATGATTTGAAAACCCAATTTGAGCATTGGTATCCGGGCATAAAATTAGGTGACGAAACGGAGCACTATTTAATAGAAACAGTTGCTGCATGAATGCCCCACAGATTTTTATGCTCTCCCCCAAACCCCTTCCTGTTTACACACGGATCCTTACCGTCCGCCAATAACGTTGAAGTAACCTTGGAGAATTGCCATTCTAACAAAAACTCCGTTCTCAGCCTGAGAAAAATAAGCACAATGTACTGAATTATCTAACTCATAAGGAAGCTCATAGCCTCGCGGAAGAGGATGCATAATTATGGCGCGGGGATGTAAGTATGAAAGTAGATCAGGAGTGAACATCAAATTGGAATTGGGTAAATGATCTGGTCATGCTCCCAATAATTAGATATCGTGATAAACTCCTTGCTTTTTATTATTGGTCAGATATGGCTAAAGTTGATGTGGTTTGTCGTTATTGTCACAAAACAAAAGAGGTTAAAGGGCATGGAAAAGGAAGTAGTGGGCATCCTCATTATCATTGCTATGCCTGCCGTAAAACCTTTCAACTGAACTACACCTATCAAGCCTGTAAGCCCGGTATGAAAGAACAACTCGTTGATATGTCGCTGAATAACGCCGGTGTCAGAGACACAGCACGTGTCTTGAAGGTTGGCATTAATACCGTCATCCGTACGTTAAAAAACTCACGCCAAGACAGGTAACTACACTGCCTCTGTCAGGAAGTGCCGTCCAGATTATCTGTGAAATAGACGAACAATGGTCATTTGTCGGTAACAAGAAAAATCAGCGCTGGCTCTGGTATGCCTGGGAGCCGAATATGAAGCGGATAGTAGCGCATGTATTTGGTGATCGCAGCAGGAAAACGTTGGAAAAACTGCTTGCGCTTCTATCTCCTTTCAATATCCAATTCTACTGTACGGATAATTATGCTGTTTACGATTGCCTTCCTGAAGAAAAACACCTTACAGGAAAGAAATTTACCCAGCGTATCGAGAGAACCAATCTCACTTTGCGTATCCGCATAAAAAGACTCAATCGAAAAACGATAGGGTATTCTAAATCCGAAGAGATGCACGATAAAGTAATAGGAGCGTTCATTGAAAGGGAGTACTACTTTTTTTGAGTGATCTAACTATTGGGTTCATGACCTAATTTGGCGGAACGTGACCAATATCAGGACAGAGAACTGCAATTGGTGATAGACGAAGGACATATCACCACCACCAACCCGCTGCTCTCTCCCTATATGACCAAAGTCGTCAAGATGTGGCGTAAACTGGGGGCTTGGTTGTGGCTCGCAACCCAAAACCTCTCCGACTACCCGGATACGGCTGAAAGATGCTGAATATGGCGGAATGGTGGCTGTGTCTCACGATGCCACCGGATGAAGTGGAGCAAATTGCCCGGTTCAAAAAACTGACCGAAGAGCAGAAAGCCGTATTGCTCTTTGCCAGTAAACTCCCTCGTTGTTATACCGAAGGCGTGGTGTTGGTAAAAAAAATCGAAGCCTTGTTTCGGGTCGTGCCGTCAAGCTTCTATCTGGCACTGGGTATGACGGAAAAAGAAGAAAAGGATGAGCGATGGACGTTAATGCGGGAGCACAAGTGCAGTGAACTGGAGGCGGCTGTTTGGGTGGCAAGAAGGATGGACGTTGCACGGGGTTTTTTCACCGAAAGTTGCGATTAAAGCACCCAGTCTCCTGACCATAAGCCATAGTACGAGTAAGGATTCAAAAAATGTTTTTACGATTCTATTCTCTCCCCACACCAATATAAATTGTACTTATCTCATGTATATTATTGAATTACATGTTTATATTAAGTAAAAAAATAGGTGTCTGCTGGCTGTATTGATCGTTATTCAATATTTTATGCTGGATAACTCCAAAGTATTATATTGAAATAATACAAAGAGAAAAAAATCATAATAACCGTGATAATAATCACAAAATAAAACGGCAGGAATAGCAATATTGAGTTCTTTAATTTATTAATACATTTCATTGTTGAGTGTTATCGGAAGTTGAAGTGGGCACTCAAAAAGGTAACCGCACATACCATATATTTATCTAGAACTACATTTGGATATTTAAATCACCAAAAATGCCAACTTAACTTCTGCTAGGTTGGCATTTCCTAGACCTGCTGTTACTGATGAAATAGATTAACTCAGAACTGAATGAAGTAAGTTTACCCAAATAGATTACTCATTATCTAAATTTTCAATAATTGCTTGTCTAATAATTAATTTTGCCGACCAGGTCATTAAATTGACAATTTCATCATTTTCTAAGCAAAAACTATCTTTCAGCACAACCATGGCTTCTGTACCGTATAATACTGAAAGTAACATAATAATTTTGTGTATTGTATCATCGTTAAGCTGATTTTTGAGCGGCTCTAAGGCAAGTGTAAGTGATTCCCTACGGTTACTTTTCTTTAAAATAGAAGACTGACCACCATTCTTTTCATCGGATACTGCTTCTTGCCAACGCAATTGAGAAATACGCAGAGCATCTCTCATTAATGCTTCATTTTTTTCTATTTGACCATAACCCCATTTGAATAACCTTTCGACATTCTCTTCTGCATCAGATCCCGTTTTGGGCGCTACAAAAGACCCAATAACCTGCTTAACAACATACTCCACAAATTCATTATGAGTTTGAAAGTAACTACGTAAAGTTATTTTGGCATATTCGGCCTCTTCAGCAATTTCTTTGGGAGACGGAAACGTTTTTTTATCATATAACTTTAGGGCGGCTTTAGTCATCCTCTCAAGAGTACGGCGTCGGATTGGTGATAGATTCTTTTCATCAAATAATATCATTCAAATACCTTAAAAGGGTTAGCTGGTGATGGTCCAAAATTAACAAATATTTTTAGCGATTAAAAATATCACATGAGATAAAAAATATCTTGCATGGTATAAAATATTAGCATAACTTTATATTCAGTTTTTATAAAATCTTTTTTCATGTCCACGGAGTCAGCGATATGAATCGGTTTGTAGGGATAATAGGAACAGCAGATACAAAATTAGAAGAGCTTGTCTGGCTGAAATCTTGTTTACATCACGCAGGCGTTGATTCAACGATTATTGATGTATCGACATCACTAGCTGTAGAAAATAAACAGAACGAGGAGATAGATATATCTCCGTTACAAGTCGCAGAATATCACCCAGAAGGTGTTGATTTTGTTTTCTGTGGTGAGAGGGGCAAAGCGATCACTGCAATGTCTATTGCGCTTACGAATTTTCTACGTAATTCAATTGATGATATAGCAGGCATAATTGGTATTGGTGGTTCAGGTGGTACAGCACTGATCACCCCCGCTATGCAGGATCTATCAATCGGATTACCTAAAATAATGGTATCAACGATGGCATCAGGAAACGTTTCAGGTTACGTGGGTGCCAGTGATATTGCTATGCTCTATACCGTCACCGATCTCTGTGGATTGAACCGCGTTTCCCGCTCAATATTAACGAATGCTGCAAATATGATGGCAGGTTCTGTCAGTTATACAGTGCCACAAGTCAGAACAAATAAACCGGCTTTAGGGTTGACCATGTTTGGTGTCACAACGCCTTGCGTTAACCAGCTCATAGCTAAATTAGATACCCAATATGACTGTTTGACTTTTCATGCAACCGGTAACGGTGGAGCAAGCATGGAAAAATTAGCTAATAATGGAGAACTATCAGGTTTTCTTGACATTACATTAACAGAAATTGCTGATCTGTTATTTGGAGGCGTGCTGAGCTGCCCTGGTACTCGTCTGGATGTTATTGCTGAAAAGAACATTCCTTGGGTGGGTAGTGCTGGTGCTTTAGACATGGTTAATTTTGGTTCAAAAGAGACGATCCCTGAACGCTATAGAGATAGATTATTTGTCGAACACAATGCTCAGGTCACGTTAATGAGAACCACACCTGAAGAAAACTATCAGCTTGGTGTTTGGATAGGAAACAAGCTGAACAAGTGTCACGGTTCCATTCGTTTCATTATTCCTGAAGGTGGGTTTTCTGCACTGGACTGCCCAGGAAAACCTTTCTACTTACCGACGGCAACGCAGGCTTTTTGTGATGGACTGGAAAAAACGATGGTTCAGACAGAACAAAGGAAAATTATAAAAACACCTTTCCATATTAATTCACCTCAGTTTTGTTCTCTTGCTAAACAACAGCTTGAAGAAATTATGTAACACCAGGGAATTTTTTATGAAGCAATATGATCAGATAATTAGAATAATTAAACAAAAAGTTGAGCGTAACGAACCCATTATTGGCGCAGGTGCAGGCACTGGACTCTCAGCCCGTTGTGAAGAAATGGGAGGGGTAGACCTCATTATTGTATATAACTCAGGTCGTTACAGAATGGCTGGTAGAGGATCATTAGCCGGATTAATGCCATATGGTAATGCAAACCAAATCGTCAGAGAAATGGGAAATGAAGTACTGCCGATAGTTAAAAAAACCCCGGTATTGGCAGGAGTTTGTGGCACTGATCCGTTCTGTAATATTTCCCTTTTTCTGGATGAACTGAAAGCTCAGGGATTTGCTGGAGTTCAAAATTTTCCAACAGTCGGGCTTATTGATGGAAAGTTCAGACAAAATCTGGAAGAAACCGGTATGGGTTATGAACTGGAAGTCGAATTGATCCGTCTGGCACATAAAAAGGGAATGCTGACCACGCCTTATGTTTTTAACACAGAAGAGGCGGTGGCGATGGCAGAAGCTGGAGCTGATATTATCGTTGTGCATATGGGGTTAACTACTGGCGGTGATGTTGGTGCTCATACATCACATGATTTGGATTCTTGTGTATCGCTGATTAATGAATGCGTTTTGGCGGCTAAGACGGTCCGTGATGATATCATTATTCTGTGCCACGGTGGGCCGATTGCAGAACCTGAAGATGTCGCTTATGTTATAGCTTCTTGCCCTGATTGTCACGGTTTTTTCGGTGCCAGCTCTATAGAACGGTTACCAACAGAAACAGCCATCAAAAACACGGTTCAAACTTTAAAAGGGTTAAGCAAGAATAATAAAATTTAGTGTCAATATAATTAATTGTATTGATGTTAGTGTTAACTATTTTGTAGCGAAAATAATAATGATGTTTATGAAGAACATCATTATTAAATAAAACTCATGTAATATGGGGGTTTTTAAGTCTGTATGATTTTCCTACTAAAATTTAACAGTCACGACATTGTAGATATGGCTTTTTGTTTCTATAACATAGATAATGTTTTATTTTTGTTCTAATTTTTAAAGGTTATTAATTTCCGCAATGTAATGATTGCGGTGGTTAATTATTTCTTGTGTGGAGTTAATAATAAATTTCAATCAGGTTATTTAATAAATTTCACGAAATTTTATAAATAGATATTTAAAAGCATTAACAACTGCTTGGCTAGCTTGTTAAGCTTAAAATATTCAAGCAATAAGAATAGAAAATAAATTAGTTTATTAATAGAAGTATTTGCAAGAGCAACTCACGTAAAGTTATCTATGGCATTTTTGCATTTATACCATAAAGTTTAAAAGGTGAAATAATGGATACATCAATCAAAATAAAAAGAGACGAAGCACTTAAACTTGAGTTAAAAGGGTTAACAATTGACGTATCACCTAATAAAATAACCAGTGAGTTATTAGAAAGCTGGATTACCGATCGTGTTGTGGAAGCTCTCGAAAAAGTTGGTTTTACTGAGTCCTCCGTAAAAGTAAAGGGGTCGTGACTCTAAAGCGTTAATTTGATATTCTTGTGTTTTTTTAGTGGAACCCACATGTGACTGTCAAGATAGAAGTTGTTTGCCGATATTGCGGTCAAACCGAACCTGTACGTAAACACGGGACAGGTAAAGCAGGCTTCCCGCGCTATTATTGCAAGGATTGCCGGAAAACCTTTCAACTTAACTATCGTTACAATGGCCATAAACCTGACATGAAAGAGAAAATTGTTGATATGGCAATGAATGGCTCTGGTGTGAGAGACACTGGCCGCGTTTTAGGTGTCGGTATCAATACGGTAATACGCACTTTAAAAAACTCTCGCCAAAACAAGTAACAACGAGACAGGCCGTTTACGAAGATGTGACTCTCATCTGTGAATTAGATGAACAATGGTCTTTTGTGGGCAACAAAAAACAACGCCACTGGCTTTGGTATGCGTTTGATACAAAAAGAAAACAGGTCATAGCCCATGTATTCGGTCCGCGAACCGATGCAACCTGCCGCAAATTGCTCGACTTACTGACCCCTTTTAGCATTCGTTTCATCACGACGGATGACTGGGGGAGTTACACCCGAGAAATTGAGTCTGAAAAGCATTTAGTGGGAAAAATTTTTACTCAACGCATTGAGCGGCATAATCTCAATCTGCGTATTCATATCAAACGATTGGCAAGAAAAACAATTTGTTATTCACGTTCGATAGAAGTCCACGAAAAGCTGATTGGTGCATATATTGAAAAACATCATTACAACGCTTTGGAGTCATGACCCCGTATTTATCATTTACACACCTAATTAATTACAGTTCTATATTTTTAATTGATAGAAAGTATGGTTAACACTATCACTGATCACTTAATAAATAGAGAGTTATTTTGATTCACTAAACATGGTTTCATTAGTTTATTTTAATGATTTCAGTTAACCGTTTCTCAAATCCATAATAACTAAATGAAATTACTTTTTAGCAAAGTTATTTTGTTACATGTCTATATTTTTATAGTAACCAAACAAATTTATCATCATAGTGATAATAACTTTTTATTTAATTAAAATTAGATAATTATCAAACATGTTATTTATGCAAAACATCTCTTCACAAACAGTAACCTTCTTCTTCAAGAAAATATTATCAAGTTAAAAGCGAGGGTAACAAAAAATATAATTCAATTATTTTTTATATACATATTACCTATCTTATTTATTATCTGGATATTCGTGACAATATAATCACTGCCTCTGATTATAGCCTGTATCTTCACCTGTTATCTTCTGGACTAAATTATACCGATCACCGTTACCATTAAGTACAATCAATTGATGATCAAATTTACGATACAACTATAATACGTGAATGCGTATTCTTTCCATGTTCGCCATATGCCGGACAATTCAAATTCACTTTTATGTCAGAAAAAAGAGGAATTCTATGAAATCGCGTGCTGCCGTTGCTTTTGGCCCAAACAGACCTCTCGAACTTGTTGAAATTGACGTAGCACCACCGAAGGCCGGTGAAGTAATGATAAAAATCAGCCACACAGGTGTTTGCCATACTGATGCTTTCACTCTTTCAGGTGATGACCCTGAAGGGATATTCCCTGTTGTTCTCGGGCATGAAGGAGCTGGTGTAGTGATTGAGGTCGGTGAAGGTGTAACCAGCGTAAAACCCGGTGATCATGTCATCCCGTTATATACGGCTGAATGTGGCAAATGTGAATTTTGCCAATCCAGTAAAACTAACCTTTGTATTGCCGTTCGCGACACACAAGGAAAAGGCCTGATGCCCGATGGTACAACGCGTTTTTCTTACAATGGACAACCTGTTTATCACTACATGGGATGTTCTACATTCAGTGAATACACGGTAGTTGCTGAAGTCTCACTGGCAAAAATCAATCCAGAAGCCAATCATGAACATGTTTGCCTGTTAGGTTGTGGCGTCACGACGGGGATCGGAGCTGTGCATAATACTGCCAAAGTTCAACCGGGAGACTCTGTAGCAGTTTTCGGTCTGGGTGGAATTGGGCTTGCCGTGATCCAAGGAGCTCGTCAGGCTAAGGCCGGACGTATTATTGCTATTGATACCAATCCAGCTAAGTTCGAGCTAGCCAAGCAATTCGGTGCCACTGACTGCATTAATCCCAATGATCACGACAAACCGATTCAACAGGTTATTCTGGATATGACAAAGTGGGGAGTTGACCACTCTTTCGAATGTATTGGTAACGTCAATGTGATGCGCGCAGCTCTCGAAAGTGCCCATCGTGGTTGGGGACAATCAGTCATTATCGGTGTTGCTGGCGCCGGACAAGAAATTTCTACTCGTCCATTCCAGCTTGTTACCGGGCGAACATGGAAAGGAACGGCTTTCGGCGGAGTTAAAGGCCGTAGTCAATTACCGGGAATGGTGGAAGATGTAATGAAAGGGAAAATTGAACTTGAACCTTTCGTAACCCATAAAATGCCATTGGAAAGCATTAATGAAGCCTTTGATCTGATGCACGAAAGTAAATCTATTCGGACAGTTATTCATTATTAATTGAATAACTGTTACAGGAACAACCAGATATAAACCATAAAAGATATAAACCATATAGTTGAAGAACCTGAACCTACAATCTTAGAGAGAAAAGCCATGGAAAGAATTGAACATCGTGCCTGTTTTGGCGGATGGCAGGATATCTATCAACATGAATCCAATTCCCTGAATTGTCAGATGAAATTTTCAATTTTTCTGCCACCTCAGATTAAAGAAAAGAAATTACCTGTATTGTACTGGCTCTCTGGCTTAACCTGTACTGAGCAGAATTTCATTACAAAAGCCGGAGCTCAACGCTACGCAACTGAACATGGTGTTGTCATTGTCGCTCCGGATACCAGCCCTAGAGGGCATGATATCGCTGATGCCCCTTCTTATAATATTGGAAAAGGGGCAGGGTTTTATCTCAATGCATTAAAACAACCCTGGGAGCCACATTACCGCATGTACGATTATGTGGTTTCAGAGCTGCCTGAATTGGTTGAGGCATACTTTGCTGTCACTGGTGTGCGGGCAATCAGTGGGCACTCTATGGGTGGACATGGTGCGATAGTCATTGCGCTGAGAAACCCGCAATGTTATTGCAGTGTATCAGCGTTTTCTCCTATTGTGGCACCAAGTCAGGTTCCTTGGGGGGAAAAGGCATTTTCCGCCTATCTGGGAGAAGACAGGTCGCTATGGAAACAGTATGACACAGTAGAATTGATCAAAAATGCAAAAGCGACAGAACAGCTTCCAATTTTTATTGATCAAGGAACTGATGATGAGTTTCTGAATAACCAATTATGTACCTATTTATTACAGAATATTTGTGATGAAACAAATTACCCTGTGACAATAAATTTTCGTCCTGATTATGATCATAGCTACTATTTTATTGCTAGTTTTATCGGTGAGCATATCGCTTATCATGCAAAAGCAATGCAAGAATATGCTAAAAAGCAGTAATTTTTAAACTAATATCCTATGTCACTAGCAAAAACTGTAAATTACTTTTTTGCTAATTATGAATTGGTTTCCAGAGCATTATTCTTAATTTATTGTTCAATGAACTGGAGACCAATCATATAAGAAATACCCCGGATTATGTTATTGAAAGTTGCTCGCGTTTAAATCTGATTTGCGATAGCATCTGCGCCTTTTTGACGATTTTTCCACGATTGAAGACGAGGCAACATATGTTCATCGGTTTTGACTATGGCACATCAAATTGCGCAGTAGCGGAAATGATCGGAAATACGCCACAATTGATTGCTATCGAAAATGACAACTTCTATATGCCTTCTGCTCTGGCAGCACCAACCCGAGAATCAGTTTCTGAGCACCTATTTCGTCACAGAAAAATCAGCCCGAGTTCTCCAGCCGGAGAACAATTGCTCCGTAGTTCAATTAATACAAATCGTGAGGAAGGTATAGAGCTTCTGCCTGAAGATATTGTATTCGGGCAAGCTGCATTGACTCGATATTTAGAAGATCCTCAAGATATTTACTATGTGAAATCACCGAAATCCTTCCTTGGTGCTATGGGACTGAGAGAGGCGCAAATCAGTTCTTTTGAAGATCTGGTTTGCGCCATGATGGCAAACATTAAACAACAGGTAGAAACCAAGACACAACAATGTGTTGAAGAGGTAGTCATTGGGCGGCCAATCAATTTCCACGGGCGTGGTGGTGAAAAGTCGAACCAACAAGCTGAATTAATTCTACTGCAAGCAGCAAAACGGGCGGGATTCCGTAGCATAGAATTTCAATTTGAGCCTGTGGCAGCAGGATTGGAATATGAAGCCACACTGACAGAGAATAAAATTGTTCTGGTTGTTGATATTGGTGGCGGAACAACAGACTGTTCTCTTATTCAAATGGGGCCAGACTGGAGTGGAAAATCTGAACGCAACGACAGCCTATTGGCACATACTGGTCAACGTGTTGGCGGCAATGATCTGGATATTAACCTGACGTTTAAGCAATTGATGCACCCTTTCGGGTTAGGCAGCAAATTTACATCGGGTATTGAGATGCCACTCATCCAGTTTTGGAATCCAATTGCTATCAATGACGTACAGGCACAAAAAGAATTCTACTCTCCGCAGAACTTAACCACGTTAAAATCTCTGCATAAAGATGCGCAAGAGCCAGAAAAATTAGCGCGGTTATTGAAAGTTTATCATGAGACACTGGGGTATAGTCTGGTACGCAGTGCCGAAGAAGCTAAGATTGCACTGTCAAAAGACAGTGAATATCGCGTTAAATTAAACTTATTATCAGAGGTAATTGAAGTTGGGATTCAACGTGAACAGATGATTGCAGCTATCGAATCCACCAAAACGAAAATGACCAGACTTGTTAGTGAGGCCGTAGTTCAGGGAGGAGTTAAACCGGACGTTATTTTTATGACCGGAGGTTCAGCAAGCTCTCCTATTCTGCAACGGGCAGTTGAACAAGTGTTGCCAAATGTTCCATTGGTCAGTGGTAACCACTTTGGTTCTGTCACAACGGGTTTAGCACGCTGGGCGAAAATTTGTTTTTCTTGAATTTGATGTGTGCAGTTCAGAGTTAATCTGACAAGGAATTTTGGTCACGAATTCAACGTGTTGTTCTTTAGATATAATAGCCATTTTTTGATGAGGGAGAATTTTTGTGGCAACGGTTGAAGTGAAGTGTCGCTTTTGCGATCAGACAAAAGATGTCAAAAAGCATGGTACGGGTAGAGGTGGTCATCAACGTTATCGTTGTTTGTCTTGTAATCGCACTTTCCAACTTGACTATTCCTATCGTGCCTGCGAAGCCGGAATTAAAAAAAAGTCGTTGATCTCGCGATGAATAATGCAGGTATTCGTGATACCCGCACGGGCATTACATATCAGCATTAATGCGGTTGTTCACACTTTAAAAAACTCTGCCCGCGATGTGTAACAACACGCCCTCTGGATAATATGGAAATTCAGCTTACTTGCGAAGTTGACGAATGTGGTCTTTTGTTGAAAATAAAAAGCAACAACGTTGGCTATGGTATGCTTGGGAACCCTCGACTAAAGCGTATCATTGCACATACTTTCGGCAAACGAAGCAAGCAAACACTCAAGAAACGCTTGAAAAAGCTCTCTCGATTCAATGTCGCCTTCTGGTGTACAGACAATTTAAAAGCTTACAACATATTACCGACGAATAAACATCTGGTTGGAAAAACCTTTACGCAACGTATCGAACGCGAAAATCTTACCCTACGGAATAGAATTAAACAATTGAATCGAAAAACACTCGGTTATTCAAAATCGCCGGAAATGCACGACAAAGTCATCGGCACTTTTATCGAAAGAGAATATTATATTTAGAACCAATCGACACGTTGAATGCATGACCCAAATCTGCTAATTCCCGCTTGTGCTATTTTACCTCGCCCTAAAAGGGCGAGATTTGTCACGCTTATTCGTCATAACTACTTACAGTAGCAATAAATTTTGGCTTGCATTCTTCCAAACTTGCCCACCAGTTTCCTTTGGCAATTATGCGACTGCAATTTATAGACCTAATTCACTGAGTCCAGGGTGATTATCTGGACGACGTCCCAAAGGCCAATGGAATTTACGTTCATCCTCATTAATAGGCATATCATTGATACTTGCAAAACGGTTGACCATCATGCCGTTTTCATCAAATTCCCAATTCTCGTTACCATATGAACGAAACCAATTTCCTGAATCATCATGCCATTCATAAGCATATCTTACAGCAATTCTGTTTCCCTCCACTGCCCATAGCTCTTTAATCAAACGATAATCCTGCTCTTTTCTCCATTTTCGGATTAGTAAATCTTTTGCTTCATTCCGGCCATTTACGAACTCTGTTCTATTTCGCCATTTGGTATCTTTGCTATATGCCAGAGCAACTTTAGCTGTATCACGAGTATTCCAACTATCTTCAGCAATACGGACTTTCTGCATTGCAGTTTCATAAGTAAATGGAGGGATAGGGATTCTTTTTTCAAAGGATTCAGACATACTTTCTCCAAAATATTTAACATGTTATGGAAAGAAATTGATAACTTCACCAATCTCTCTTACGTCATCCGCAGTAAATAGATTATTTCACTTTCAGATTAACAATCTGCAATAAAGTCCAATAGGTATGATACCATGTGTACAAACTTGTACACCCAGATAAATGTACAGATCTGTACACACAAAAACAACCTTAGATTTACCCTAAAAGCTATCTTTTATAGAACTAGATCGAATAACTAACAAGAAAATATTATGAGTAAAAAAGAACACATCCTAGATATTGCCGAGTCACTATTTAATAAATTTGGCTACAACGTTGTTGGCGTCGATTTGATAAGAGATCAGGCGAATGTATCAAAAACCTCCATGTACCGTTACTTTGGTTCCAAAAATAAGCTGATCGAAGGAATGCTATTCAGACGCCATCAGAGGTTTAAAAAAGAACTCACTATTGCTGTGTCTTCAACAGAAGGAATCGAAAACAAACTCAATGCTATTCTGGATTGGCATTTTTCATGGTTTTCTACAAAAGATTTTCAAGGGTGCCTGTTTATGCATGCTTTGGCTGAATTCAAAGGACACGATGAAGCTATCGTTAAACAAGCTCAACAACACAAAACATGGTTAAAGTCACTGCTATTATCAGTTTTCTTAACAGTCTCAAAAGATACGGAATCCAAAGCAGAAGCGTTGATAACATTTATTGAGGGAATGATAGTTAGAGCTGAGTTCGGGGAAGTTGTCGGTCATGAAGAATGCTATCGCACGATGGCTTACCGCTTGATTTAAGATGTGAAACTTGTTCATAAAATTAAGGTTATTCAGTCTCTTAACCAGCAGAGCTGACTAAGAGACTGATTACCATATAAGAACAAAAAGTGTTCTAAGATTACCCTGGTGTTGGGCGAGTCAAAACTAACTATTCAAAATAATGAAAATATTTGTCTACATAAAAGGCAGTGAAGATGCACTACCTGATACTCAGACAAAACCTTAATTATAACTTATATTTTTACAGACAAATTAATACACCAGACGCACGATAAAATCAACAAATAAAAGTTCAAATGTTGATTTTTATACTCAATCTCGGCGTCATTATTTGATACATAAAAAATAAAACATAGCACAAAATCTCATATTCAATTGATTTTAATAAATAAAATAAAAATTCGTTGCACTAACTATTAAATATAAAAAAACAAACGCATCTGATAAAATTTCTTACATAGATGATGTGAATATGAAAAGAACTACTGTATAACTGTACGGAAATTGTAGCAGCCTTCTAGTCACGATCTGGTTTCAAAAACGTACCAGCCAGCAACTAGCTTCATTCGCATCGCAAGATGTTATACAACATAAAATAGGATTCAATCGAGGAAATAGCATGGAGAAAAACTCTCCATGCTGCTCATTAATGTGTGGTGTTAACAACCCAACGATTGAATAAATAACGCGAACCGTAAGCGGGGAAGACATTAAATAGTGCAAAGAAAATTTTAATTAATATCTGAATAATCATCATTGCAATAATTTGATTTAATGGAAGTTTTCTGTATAACGCAACAAAACAGAAAACAAAACTATCAAGAATCGACGCGATGAAAGTACTGAAAAATACTCTTAGTGCTAAGAATCGGGAATTTGTCATGGCTTTTAACTTACACAAGACATATGAATTGACTAGTTCAGATACTAAAAATGACAACGAGGAAGCAAAAATCGCTGATAGGATATGGTTCATCAAATCATTGTATTGATCATTCAAACTCCAATTTGGAATAGCTGGTAAGCTCGTCGATAAACTCAATAATGAGACTATGATCAGGTTAGAAGCCAGCGACATATATATTGCTTTTCTTGCTAATCTGAACCCATAAAGTTCACTGGGTAAATCAATGACTAAAAAAGAAAAAGGATAAATGAAAGTACCCGGAGTAACGATGATATCAAAATATTCGATATAAACAGGCTTGGCTGCTGCTATATTACTGAAAGTATAGAAAATTGCCAGCAATAAGGCGAGAAGTGAATAAACAACCCAAAACTTTTCATTTCGTTCTTCAATTTCATATATTGAGGGAGAATTTGGAAAGCTGGTCTAGCTCCTTTATATTAATCCTTAAAACTTTTACGGTTGATGAAATCAATACATTCGCTGTATTATTCTGACTATTGAATCCTAGTAATTTATATTTTTTTCCCATACCCAAACCTCTCTTCCATTATATCCCCAATCACTATCAAATCATCTGCATTTTCAATATAAAACTCGCTGATATGAAACTTTTTCTGTTTTGGTTCGAAACATAACTTAGGATTATCGCTTTGATAATTACCTCTCCTAACTATTAATAAATCACCAGCATTATATTTACCTGAAAAATCATTCTCAAGTAAAATGGCGACGATATTAGGGCCAAAACCAAAATAATAAGTCAGCTCTCTTCCAACGATCAGGGAACCAATTTTACTTTCAAAGAATTCGACAGTGACACATTCAGATTGCCTAAACAACGGCACAGCGCTGGGATTCATATTACCTTCATAAGAAACAATCGCATCAATACGTTCTTTTTCTGCTATATCAGTTGTCTCTATTTCACTATACGAAACACCAAAAAAGTTGGATACTTTCTGGATAGTTGAAGAGTGAACACTTTGTACTCGACCATCTAAGATATTGTAGATAGTTGTACGATTAAGCCCGGTCCGATCACAAAGTGATACTCTGCTTTCCCCTCTGGAATCAAGTAAATATTGTAGATTTTTTCTCAGGTATTCCATTTTTTGTTTTTTATACATAGCAATGCCTAAAAAAATATGTAACCATCTAATTTTTATGGGCTTTCAGAATAAACATGTTTTATCAAACTTAAAAAGAGTGAAAAACACCCTTGCCATAAAACAGAAAAGATGATAGCAATTTAATTTTCAACCTGATTATTTAATCATACAACTAAATTGTTTTTTATAGAAAATATTAATTCAATAGGTTATATTTTGATTTACATCATTAATAAACAAAAAATAAAAATATGAAATAATATAAAATAGAGGAAATATGACTTATGTTGATATTTTTTAGCTTAAATCACCTAAATTTTACCCAAAATTATTATTCCTACTTAAAGGTTAACAAGGAATAACATATAGATGCATAAGTTACTATTTACTTTATTACATTTACCATGTGTAAACTATATGGGATAGAAATGAGTTCAACCTATAAAAATAATGAACCTTATCTAAAGGGGTTGATCGCCATGATGGAGCATCTGAGCGATCCTTGGGGCATTAAGGATCTGGAGTCCCGCCATATTTATATGAACAAAGCAGCTTATCTATACACCAATACACCTAAAAGTTTTGACGTAGAGGGTAAGCTTGATTGCGAGTTTCCTGCTCATTGGTCTGAAGATCAATTCTCCCAAGATCTGAAAGAGCATGACCGGAGGACTGAAGAGTCAAAAGACAGAGTTTCCATTATCGAAACACATTATTGGTATGGAAAGAATAACCTTGCTCCTTTTATCAGCGAAAAGTTTCCTGTGTATAACGATGAAAAAGAGTGTATCGGGATTGTTTGGAATGCCAAACCACTAAGTGGCCTCTCTCCTCTCAAGTATATTAATCGACAAAAACCCAGTGTTCTGACAACCGATACTGAAACAGATCTGTTCACTAAAGGAGAACTGGATATTATCTTTTTAATGCTGCAAAGACGTTCAAATAAGGAAATAGCTCAAATTTATGATGTCAGTCCTAAAACAATAGAAAATCGGATATACAACGTCTATCAAAAAGCCAATGTTCACTCACTCCAGCAATTTGAAGAATTTTGCAGGAATTTGCAATTAGACAGCTATATTCCCGAACGTCTAATTGAAAAAGGTGTCCTCTTTCTCTAAAAAATCAAGGAACGATGATAGTGCTCAAAATTGAACACTGTCCATTAGACCGAATGCCACAACAACAGCGCTTATCTCTGCTGAGCGTGGCTATCGTTCATATGGGCATGTTAACAGCATTAGATCAGTTTATGCTTGGAGCTGTCCTCGGCAGCTCCATGACACTGACAAATGCGTTTATTGTTATTTTTATTGGCAGCCTGATCTTTAGTATTGTAACTTTTGGGCTTGGCTTTGCAGGTATGCGAGAGGGGTTATCTGGCAGTTTACTGGCACGGTGGTGTGGTTTTGGTCGAATCGGTTCGGTGTTAATTGGCCTTGTTATTGCTGTCAGCTTATTAGGCTGGTTTGGCATCCAAAATGCTATTTTTGCTAAATCTTTTAACTTTGCCTCCGGGAATAAACTCGGATTTGGTTTAGCTGCGGCAATATCCGGTACTTTATTGACGACATTAGTCGCTTTTGGTTTTAAGGCATTACGGTTTACTGCCAGAATTACTGTCCCCATGTTTATTCTTCTGGTTGTTTATATCTCTACCATCGTATTATCAGGCGGTTCAGGTCAATATTGGTATGAGATTTTAAATCTGCCTCATTCAGATGAAACTCTGTCCATCAGTGCAGGTATTACGATAGTTGTTGGGGGTGCGATTGTTGCCAGTCTGATGACCCCGGATCTGACACGCTATACCAAATCAGGAAAACATGTTTTTGGGATCACTTTGCTGACAATTATTGCTGGTGAATTTGTCATCAATGGTCTGGCAATTTTAATCGCGAAAGCATTAAATACTGCTGATGTCGTTACTATTATGTCACAAGTCGCAGGTGGTGCAGGTTTGTTCGTTGTCGTATGCTCAACATTAAGAGTTAATGATCTGAACTTATACTCTTCATCATTGGGAATTATTAATGCTGTCGAAGGTATCACCGGTAAAAAATTACGCTATCCTCCTACAACAATCATAATTGGAATATTAGGAACTTTGTTTTCCATTCTCGGCATTTTAGACCGATTTGTAGATTTTCTTACTGTACTTGGTGTTGTTTTCCCACCAATATTGGGCGTAATGTTAGTTGATTATTATATCTTGCGCTCTTATCGCAAAGTATTAGATGAAAGTAAACAAAAAGGTAATCTTCCAGACGAAACTCCGACTATCGGCTGGGCAGCAATAATCGCCAGTGTTGTAGGTAGTGTTATTGGATTAACTATTGAATGGGGAGTACCAACAATTAATTCATTACTGATGGCAAGTGTGGTTTATTGGTTAATTAAATGTGCCTTTAAACGCCTCTCATAATGATAATCCTTGATGTATTGCTCCCCGTTTGGGAGCAATAATTGGAGCACAGCCCCTAACGTCTGGCATGCTTTTCGGCATAAGCTTCATCATTAACCCACTGATGGTCTGTTTCCCAAGTAAATAACCATTTACGAGTTGGCCCTGCCATCACATTCAGATAGTAGCTGTCATACCCAGCAATAGTCGCTACCGGGTGATACCCTTCCGGCACCATAACAACATCTTTGTCATATACCGCCATCGTTTCATCTAGTGAACGATCATTAGTATAGACACGCTGTAAACAAAAACCTTGTGGTGGATTTAATCGATGATAATAAGTTTCTTCTAAATAGGTTTCCTGTGGTTCATTATCAGTATCATGTTTATGGCTAGGGTAAGAGCTAGTACAGCCTTCATCAGTATAAACTTCAACCACCAATAAACTATCAGCAGGCTGATTATCCGGTAGGATGTTATGAACATAACGACGGTTGTTACCGTTACCACGTTGTTCAGCACCGATATCCTGTGGTGTAATCAATCGGGTGGAATAATTCCCTTTACTTTTTGCCTGACAAACAGCCAGTTCAAGATGAGTTTGGGCGACAATTTCCATTGTTTCATGCGGCGCAACATAAACAGCATAAGGTTTTTTACGCTCAAATGGACTCATACGATCACCAATCTGCTCGAATCTTTGTTGGGCAGTAACCACAGTCGCTTTTCCTACAACCAATACTAAACAAGTTTCATTTTCCGAAGCCGCTAATGATATTGACTCTCCCGTATTCAATTCATAAACATCAAAATGAACATAACCCCAGTTCGCTATTTCCGGCGTGATATGTTGCGTCCGCTTGTGCTGATCAGGCTTATGATACTTTGATAGCAAATTAGACATGTGATTACCTCAAGGTCATTTTTAATGTCAGCGTCTTAAATCAACCCGGCTTCTCTGGCGAAGCGTGACAAATTGTTATACCCCAGTGTGGCGTAAGTCAGTGGATGAGCAACAGCAGGATCCTGTTCTGCTTCAACAACCAGCCAACCATGATAGTCATTAACTTTTAATACATTAAAAATGTCCGGGTAATTCACACAACCATCACCAGGTACAGTAAAGACGCCACTTAATACTGCATTGAGGAAATTCGTTTTACGATTTTTGACATCTTTCAGCACATCCAGGCGTATATCTTTGCAATGTACGTGATTGATTCGTTTACTCCAACGTTTTGCTACGGCTAGTGGGTCATCTCCGGCAAAGGTTAAATGCCCGGTATCCAGTAATAGTCCCACTTCTTCACCTGTGTTTTTCATCAAATTATCAATGTCCTCTGCACTTTCAATCACTGTGCCCATATGATGGTGATAGGCAATCTGAACACCTTGAGATTGAGAATAATGGGCAAATTCTGTCAACTTTTCGCCATACTCCTGCCAGCATTCTGCCGGGAAAAGAGGCCTTAAATGCACCGGTTTATCCTGTTCGCCATGTATACAATTGGTCACTTCTGCAAAGACCATCACCTTTGCACCCAGTTCACGTAACAAGGTTAAATGTGGCTGAACAGCCATAATTTCTTCTGTAACACTGCGCGTCAATAAATTCCCTGAATACCAGCCAGACACCAATTGCAAATCATGGGAAGCCAGAATTGGCCCTAGTATATGTGACTGACGGGGAAATTTATTACCGAGTTCAAAACCCGCAAATCCTGCCTGACGCCCTTCTGCCAAACAAGTTTCCAACGGGGTTTCTGCGCCCAGAGAAGGCAGATCATCATTGGTCCATGTCAGAGGATTGATGCCAAGTTGAACAGTCATGATGGTTCTCCTGTAAGGTGAGAGTAAATCAGTGAGAGTAAGTTATGCTCCAGCTTTTTTCTTCACTACCACGTTGACGCCAGTAGCTAATCAGGTTGTTGTAATTCGTTTTTACTTGCAGGATGAGTGTTTGATCATCAATTTCATCAGCCAGCCATTTCAGGGATGGTCTAGCAAACAGCGTGCGCCCAACAGCAAAACCTTTGACAATGGATTTACCCGCCGCAGCGTTAAAACCTGCCTTTAATATCTCTTCGGAAGCATTCAGACCAAGGAGCACGACGCCATGACAATGAGGGTCTCGCTGAGTAATTAATTCTTCAATTTGATCCCAGGTCGTGGGCTGCATAGGGGGTAATTTCCACCAATCCGGCTTAATGCCGAGATTGTAAAAACGTTGGAGTGCACGCAGGTAAAGCTCATCAGAATGCGTCATACCCGATGGTAAGATCACTTCCAATAATAGTTCATGACCAGACTGGCAACAGGCTGCATAAATTTCCTGAACTGTTCTTTCCTGCTCCAAACGCAAAGAATGAACATCTTCAGGATGGAAAAATAGCAGGCATTTCACGATATGTTCCCGCGGCCAACTGATAAGCTGGGAACCAATATCACCATGCTCTAAGCGCAGTGGACGGGAACCCGGCAATTCAATCGGACGCCCAATCCATAGCCCTTTTCCAGTCGCTGCATTAAGAATATCCTGCCCGAAAGTGCTGTCACACAATATTCCGGAATGACCTTCCAGACAGGCTTCTGTACTCACTTCCTGACTGGCGCGGAATAACAGTTTTTTCAGTTGTGGAATGCGATCAGGATTAGCATTAACCTTACGTGCCATTTCAACAAACTGGATACGGTGATCAAACGCCATGACACACAACTCTTGCCACTGTTTATTACGACCACTAATTTTATGACGACTATTAATACGATGGAGATGGTTTAGATGAATGTCTAAATCAGGACGATGAACTTCCGCAGATCGTACAAGGTAATTATCCAATTCAGTTTTATCTGGCATCGCTGGCGCGCAACCATGGCGGGAAACCACTAATGCACCACAAGCATTCGCATAAGTACAGCTCTGCTCCCAACTTTCGTTATTAAGGTATCCCCGTAGCAAGCCAGACATAAAGGCATCACCAGCCCCTAAGACGTTCAGTATGTCTACTTTAACTCCCTGTACTGTAATACCTTCTTCAAGGATATCAGGAATATTTTCGGTAAACACGGAACAGCCTAATGACCCACGTTTGCAGACTAGTGTTGCTTTACTTAACTCCCTTACACAACGCAAAGCGTCAACAGTATTTTTAGAGCCGCCCGCGATATGAAATTCCTCTTCAGTTCCTACAATCAGATCAAATTGAGAAAGCACTTTCTGTAATTGTGCTGTGACCTGCTCTGAAGCGATATAACGGATTTCGCCGTCACCAAGTGACGTCAACCCCCATAATACAGGGCGGTAGTCAATATCAAGTACCGTTTTTACCCCACTGCGACGGGCATATTGTAATGCTGTCAATACTGCATCCCGGGTTTGCGGATGGGAAAGATGTGTTCCCGTAATTGCCAAACAACGGGCGGATGCAATATAGTCTTCACTGAAATCATCGCGGGTAATAGCCATGTCAGCACAGTTATCACGGTAGAAAATCAGCGGGAAAGTTTCATTATCTTTAATACCGAGTAACACTAAAGCCGTGAGCCTCTCTTTATCTGTGATTAAATGGCTGGTATCACATCCCACTCTCTCCAGTTCTTCACGTAAAAAACGCCCCATATGTTCATCACCAACTCTGGCCAACATGGATGATCTCAATCCCTGAAGCGCAGTGCCGTAGGCTACATTCCCGGAAGAACCACCAAGGTATTTAGAGAAACTGCTCATGTCTTCCAGACGGGCGCCTATTTGCTGACCATATAAATCAACTGCAATACGCCCCATGCAGATAACATCAAACTCTTTATGTTGCTCCATCACTACTCAGCCTCTTAACAAATACGCATTTTGCTAACCAATTTTGCGATAGCCGTCATCTTCCAAGTTGCAGCTTTGTTGGCGGCGCTCACTCCCCCCAGTCACATAGTTATCTATGCTCCTGGGAATTAATGAGAGGCTCCTGCTTCTCACCGGAGGCCAGCCTTTGGCTGGGCAAATTCGTCAGGAACGAATTTGTCGCTCCCTTGCCGTCGCGCTGCATCTTAAAATCCATAGGATATAACCGCGAGATTTAATTAATTTCAGAAACATTAACCCAGCGTTTTTGATCATGAGAGCGTACAATCGCATCTAAAATACGGGAGACTTTCCAGCCTTCAGTAAAATCAGGCCAAATAGCCTTATCCTGAGCGATACCATCAATCAAATCCCTGACTTCCACCGTCTTCTGGTCATTGAAACCAATGCCATGCCCGGCACCATTACAGAAAGGGGCGTAATCCGGATGTTCCGGCCCAAGCAGAATGGTTTTGAAACCCTGACGATTTGCCGGTTCATTATGTCGATATAGTTTCAACTCAGCCATTCGTTCCTGAGTAAAGCTCAGAGTTCCTTTAGTACCTGTCACGATATAACTCAGTCCCATTTTGCGGCCACAGGCAATACGGGAAGTTTCAATCACGCCCATTGCTCCTGTATCAAAACGTACCATCGCATGTGCCTGATCTTCATTTTCAACGGGAACTAACACTGGAGAACCGGATTTTTTAGGGCGTGCTTTCACTACTGTTTCCAGATCACCGCAAACAGTCATAATGTCTCCCACCAGATATTGCGCCATATTGATAATATGAGCGGCGAGATCACCAAGTGCTCCCAAACCTGCTTTATCTTTAAGGCAGTGCCAATGAATCGGACTCAGAAGATCTGCCATATAATCCTCATTATGTGTACCGTAAAAGTGCACAACCTCACCAATTTCACCCTTCGAGATAATTTCTTTTGCTAACTGCGCTGTAGGGTTTTTCATATAGTTAAAACCTACCAACGTTTTCACTCCCGCATCTGTCGCTGCTGCCATCATTTCTTTAGCATCCTGGGAGTTCAGGGCCAGTGGTTTTTCACAATAGATATGTTTGCCATGTTTGATAGCTTCTAATACCATTTCTTTATGCAAGAAATTAGGCGTGCATATATCAACCACATCAATGTTTGGATCAGCAACCAGTTCCCGCCAATCTCCGGTTGAACGCAGAAAACCAAGTTCTTTTGCATGGATCTGGGCAAGTTCAGGGGTTATTCCTGCAATCATTTCACGTATCAGTTTCCCTTTTAGTGGAAATACCGTAGGAGCTTGTGCATAAGCAATAGCATGGGAACGTCCGATATAACCCGCGCCAATTAACCCAATCCGAATCTCTTTCATGTCATTTATTCTCCGGTTCATCTGTCTGGTTTTTTCTATGCACTTTTCCTGTGAATAGAGCGTTTAAACAGTGCTTTACTGATTTGATAAAAGACATAACCCAAGATCCCGGCAGCAAACACATAGTAGAGTGTTATTACATATAGCGGCACGTTCTGTGCCAGAAAAACATACATTGATATTGCCACTAGAGTAATCAGCCATCCCATTGGTTTCACCATTGCCCACGGCGTAATATCCACTTGTTTTGTATACACTTCTTGATAAGTTTCAGCAGGGAAGAAATAACCAATCGTCAGCATGAAAATAACGTTCAGTACAAACAGGATACCGACCAAATGGAAGAAATGGATATTGATGTGCAGGATAAAGTTAGAGATGATATAAGCCGACATACCAAACAACAGCCCCAGTTTTGCGGCAATCGGGGGAACACGTTTTGTCATTAACCCGACAAGTACTACACTGAGAATTGGAGCATTGAAAATACCTTGTAATTGCTGAATAAGGTAAAACAAACCATCCGGTGCATTAGCAACAAGTGGTGCAATAAACATGGTTAGCAATGCCAGTCCAATGCCCAGATATTTACCCACTGCGACTGTCCGTGCTTCGCTGGCATTTGGATTAATTCGTTGTTTGTAAATATTGACAGTAAACAGAGTAACGGAAGAGTTCAGTCCACCACTGAATGTTGAGAATACAGCCCCGACAACAACCGCGGCAAAAAAGCCAACCAGTATTTTAGGCAAAACTAATTGCACTAATGCAGGATAGGCATTATCCGGATTATCTATTTGCCCATTGAAGATATGAAATGCGATAACGCCGGGTAAAATAATGATAGACGGGATAATAAGCTTCAACACGGCACATAACATCACTCCTTTTTGCCCTTCTGCCAGATTCTTTGCTCCCAGTGATTTTTGTACGATGGATTGGTTGGTACACCAGAAAAACATGTTAGAAATGATCAATCCTGTGAACAAAGTTGAAAATGGGACAAGTGAATCTTCACTGCCAATGGAGTTAAATTTATCAGGGTGTGCCTGATAAACGTCGGTCAGGCCTTTCCATGCACTACCATCGCCTACATACAATAAAGCGAAAATAGTAACAATCCCGCCACCGACAATTAATCCGATACCATTAAGAGTATCAGCAACTGCAATTGCTTTAATTCCGCCGAAAATAGCGTAAATAGCGCCAAGCCCACCAACACCCCAGACCATAATCCATAATGCAGTGGTTTTATCGACCTGAAATATCTGAGAAACCTGAAATAAACTTTCCAGTGCAATAGCGCCGGTATATAAAACAATAGGCAGTAACGAAATAACGTACATTGCCAGAAATAAAATTGAGGTAATCAGCAATGTGTTTTTATCAAATCGCCGCTCCAGATATTCAGGAATTGTTGAGATACCCAATTTTAAATATTTTGGCAAAAAATAAATGGCAAACAGCACAATAGTTAACGCTGCTATAACTTCCCATGCCATAACAATAAACCCTGTTCTGAATGCCAATCCATTCAAACCAACCAGATGTTCTGTGGATAGGTTCATTAATAACATGGAACTGCCGATATAAATTCCGGTCAGAGAGCGTCCACCTAGAAAATACCCTTCGGTGGAATCAATTAAATGTTTGTTCCTTGTTTTATAATAAGCAATCCCAGCAACCAGCAGGGTAAAACCAATAAAAGAAAGAAAAGCTGACATATATTCCTCCCCCTGATTTTCTGCCCAAAGGCAGCAACAGGCCGACAAGAAAATGGTTTTCCTGAAAAAATGATCTTTCTTATTTTTATAATATTTTGTTGCTTATAATTTAATTTCCTTACCAGTCAGTAAGGATTCAAGTGCCTTATCAGCAAGGTACAATGCTTGTACACCATCAAAACCCGTGGTTTCGGGAGTGGCCCTGCCTGCCATAACATCGACAAAATGGCTCCATTCCGCGATATACGCCTCATGGTAACGTTGCAGGAAAAAGTGTTCAGGTTTGGCAGAAAGGCATCCATCTTCTCCCCAAAATTCCACGCTGTTTTCCTTAATATTACCCGCCGTCAGTAAGCCTTTTTCACCATGTAGTTCAAGGCGTTGGTCATAGCCATACCCTGAACGACGGCTGTTGGAGATGGTTACCATAGCTCCTGAAGGAAACTTCATAACAATAAACGCAGTATCAATATCACCAGCCAAGCCAATGGCAGGATCGACCAAATTACTGCCTTGTGTATAAATAGCACAGGGTTCTTCACCGATAATAAAACGAGCCATGTCAAAATCATGGATAGTCATGTCCCTGAACATACCACCAGAAACCCGGATATATTCAGCAGGTGGAGGAGAAGGGTCACGGGATGTGATAAGCAGAGATTCTGCTTTACCAATTTTGCCGGAATGGAATAAATTTTTCAGCCGACGAAACTGAGGATCATAACGACGGTTGAAACCGACAAACAGAGGAACCTGAAACTGCTTGACTATAGCAAGGCACTGTCGAACCCGTTCAAGGTCAAGGTGAACCGGTTTTTCGCAGAAAATCATTTTATTGTGCCGAGCCGCCAGTTCGATCAAATCAGCATGTGTATCTGTTGCTGATGCAATAAGAACACCGTGCACATTGGGATCAGCCATCACTTCTTCAGTCGTTTGTATTTTAGCCTGATATTTCTGTGCCAGTATTTCTGCATTTGCCTGATCAGGGTCAATCACGGAGTAAAGGCAAGTTTCTTTATGGTTGGCAATATTAGCTGCATGAACCCGCCCAATCCTACCTGCGCCAAATAATACAATATTGAACATAAATTCTCCTTGATACCTCTGTATCTGCTTTTGGGGTGGATAAAAATATATCAAGTAAAATATTTATTTCAATTTGCATAAATTTGAAAATTTTGTTTTTTAGAAGTGGTTAGCATTTTGTGATGAAAAAGCTGCAATTAGTGTTATATCTATCACGAAAAAAGCGTTATTTCATTGGATATTCAATATAAATTTTATTTAAAATCATAGAATAATATAAAATAATCATTCCACTAAGGCATGGTTAAAAGAATACAATGTGATCAATAAACCGTGATCAACAAACAATGACAGCGACATGATTGGATATGAAATAAAATTTCCATATCCAACATAGAATGGTTCGTTTCACCACTAGGCAGGCAGCATCAAACCATATTGCAGGGGCTACATCGCAAGAAGATTAATATTGACGAGTGTATTTCTCCACATATTGCCTGATGTTTTCAGCCACCGTTGTAACAGCAGGGTTGTCTGCAACCTGTGCTGTTCCTGTTCTCCACCATGATTCATAATCATGGGTCATGGTTTTTGGCAGCACTTTAATATCGATTAGAGTTGCGCGGGGTTGTGTTCTGGCATCCTGTAAAGCAGCAATCAGTTGCTGTTCGTTATGTACCTGGTAACTTTTGCAGCCATAACTTTCTGCGTTCTTAGCAAAATCTACCTGTACAAGTGCACCATCTAATTGACCACTTTGTTGATTACGATAGCGATTTTCTGTCGCAAAACTCCCCATACCCTGACTCATCTGCAAGTTATTAATGCAACCAAAACCAGCATTATCAAATAACAACACGGTAATCTTGATGTTTTCCTGAATCGCCGTTTGTAATTCACTGTGTAACATCATATAAGATCCATCCCCAACCATTGCATAAACAGGTTGGTTCGGACAGGCAAGTTTTGCCCCCAGTGCTGCTGCTATTTCATATCCCATGCAGGAATAACCGTATTCAAGGTGATAAGTATCAGGCTCTTTAGGCTGCCACAATCGCTGTAAATCTCCCGGCAAGGAACCTGCTGCACCAACAATAATGGCATTAGGTTCTAGGTGATGATCCATCAGGCCTAGTACCCGTGTCTGAGTCAGGTTGGTCTGTAATGTTTCACTGTATTCATTTAATTTATCATCCAGATGCCCCGCAATTTCCGGTTTGTCCCCGACCTGATACTGTATGGAAAACAGTCGTGACAGTTCTTGTTGCCAGGTTGCTTTCGCCTGAATAATCTCCTGCTGCCAGTCAGAACGCCATGCTGTTTTCATCAGTGCCTGAGTAATCGCATTCAGTCCTTCCCTGGCATCAGCAATAACTGCGACGGCATCCAGCTTGCAGGCATCAAATTCCGCTACATTAATCGTAATAAATTCAGCTTCCGGATTTTGGAACAAAGATTTTGATGCAGTAGTAAAGTCAGTAAAACGTGTACCAACACCTATGATTAGATCAGCTTCTTTAGCCAGCAAATTTGCCGCCAGGCAACCCGTTGTACCGAGCCCGCCACAATTCAAGGGATGTGCTGCGACAATAGCACTTTTGCCTGCCTGTGTTTCAGCAAATGGGATATTGAAAGTTTCAGCGAATTGACGGAAAACTGCATGAGCATCGGAATAACGGACTCCGCCCCCGCAAACCAGCAACGGTTTTTTCTTACGCTGGATGAGCTCTACGGCATCCTGAATACGGGGCAAAGAAGCAGGCCGGCGTTCAAGACGATGCACTCGTTTCTGGAAAAAGTAATCAGGGTAATTCCATACTTCCCCCTGCACATCCTGCGGTAAGCAGATGGTAACTGCGCCAGTATCTGCCGGATCAGTTAATACTCGCATGGCGTGGATCATTGCACTCATCAATTGTTCAGGTCTGGCAATACGATCCCAATAACGTGACACAGGGCGAAAACAATCGTTAGTGCTGATGGTGCCGTCATTATACTGTTCAACCTGCTGTAAAACCGGATCGGGCTGACGACATGCAAAAGTATCTCCCGGTAATAATAGTAACGGGATACGGTTCGCAGTTGCTGTAGCAGCGGCTGTAACCATATTGGCTGCCCCCGGTCCGACAGAAGAGGTTACAGCAAAAACCTGTCGGCGTTTTTTCTGCTTGGCAAAACCGGTGGCAATATGCGCCATGCCTTGTTCATTACACCCCTGATAAATTCTGAGGTGCCCCGATTCTTGTTCTAACGCCTGCCCCAATCCCACCACATTACCGTGGCCAAATATGGTGAAGATGCCGCAAATAAAGGGGAACTCCTCCCCGTCAACGTTGATGTATTGCTGATTGAGAAATTTGACCAGAGCCTGAGCCATTGTCATCTTTTGTGTATTCGTTGCCTGCACATGCGTTATTGATGTATTCATAGGATTACTCCATCGTTGGCATGTTGAAGTTGCCGTCATGGTGCTCCAGACGCACACTGGCTGGCCAGCGACTGGTTACTGTTTTCATTCTGGTATAGAAACGTACACCATCATTGCCATGTACATTCAACGGGCCAAAAATGGAACGCTTCCACCCCCCGAAACTATGGAATGCCATTGGCACAGGAATAGGAATATTGACGCCAACCATGCCAGCCAATACATCTTCACTGAATTGACGAGCAGTTTCCCCATCACGGGTAAAGATAGCAGCCCCATTACCGTATTCATGCTGATTAATCAGTTTCAAGGCTGTTGCATAATCCGGTACGCGAACAATGGATAATACTGGCCCGAATATCTCTTCCTGATAGATTTCCATATCTGGCGTGACATAATCAAACAGGGTCGGCCCAACGAAATAGCCGTTTTCATAACCAGGAACCTGATATTCACGCCCGTCCACCAGCAATTTCGCTCCCTGAGCTATACCACTGTTAATGTAATTACAGATTTTAGCTTTGTGTTGCTCAGAGATGACTGGCCCCATGTCGTTTTCCCTGCCTTCAGTGATCCCAGCACCGACTGCCATTTTGTCAATTTGATTTCGGAGTTTTGCTACTAATTCATCTGCAATTTCATCCCCGATCGCCAAAACAACAGACAATGCCATACAACGCTCTCCTGCTGCGCCAAAGGCTGCCCCGATAATGGCATTTGCAGCCATATCCATATCGGCATCCGGCATAAGAATGCTGTGATTTTTCGCTCCACCCAATGCCTGACAACGCTTACCATGTGCGGATGCCGTGGTATAAACATATTCTGCAATCGGTGTAGAACCAACAAAACTCACCGCCTCAACATGAGGATCGGTCAGCAATACATCTACGGCTTCCTTATCTCCTTGTACAACATTAAATACCCCATCCGGCAAACCGGCCTGCTGCAATAATTTAGCCAGTTCGATTGAGAGAGAAGGATCTTTTTCAGAAGGTTTCAGGACAAAAGTATTTCCCGTCGCTAACGCAATCGGGAACATCCACATAGAGACCATTGCCGGAAAATTAAATGGAGTAATCCCTGCACAAACGCCCAGTGGCTGCATCAGGGAATGACTATCAACTCCTGTACCCACATTGGCAGAATGTTCTCCTTTCTGTAAGTGGGGAATACCACAGGCAAATTCGACAACTTCAAGGCCACGAGTCAATTCCCCCGTAGCATCAGAATAGATTTTTCCATGTTCTTCGGAAATCAGACAAGCCAGCCGATCCTGATTTTCTTCGAGTAGTGACTTAAATTTGAACATGATCCTGGCTCTTTTCAATGGAGGGGTTTTAGACCACTCTTTAAAGGCCTGATGAGCAGATCTAATAGCTGATTTAGTCTCATGGACTGTACTCATGGCAACTTGACGAATTGACTGTCCTGTCGCCGGGTTAGACACGAATGAAATACGATCACTTTGACTACCAATGAGTTGCCCGCCAATAAAATTTTTAATCTGTTCCATTCTGAGCCTCTCTCAATACAATTATAAGGTTAACCATTTAAGATGAGTTGAATCATTATGAATTGAATCACGATGCTACAGATATATGAAATATATATTTCATTTTCAATAAGAATTGAAATACCATTTTATTAATGTGATCAACACGCTATTTTTGTGCAATTACATTCATTAGACAGTGGCAACTTGCGAACATCTTCGCCTGCATTTAACAGGCTTGCCTGACGATGAATAACTTATCAATTTCATTACAATTTCTTAGGGAGGCATTATGTCTGCTGCGTCGAATCTGCATGAACTGCAAGAACAAGTTCGCTCGCGTTATGATGAGTTAAGTAAACGGTTACAACAAGTTGCAAGATATGTTTTGGATAATACCAATAGCGTAGCATTTGATACTGTTGCGGTTATCGCAAAAAAGGCCAATGTTCCACCTTCCACGCTTATTCGCTTTGCCAATGCTTTTGATTTCAGCGGATTCAATGAAATGAAACAACTATTTCGTATGAATCTGGTAGAAGAAACAGCCAGTTATACAGATAGAGCCCGCCTGTTCAAGGCGTTGGACGGCGATAAACAGAAACCGGAAGATCCACAATATATTTTGCAGGAGTTTGCCTATTCTAATGCACAGGCCATTCAGCAACTTGCCGCCCGCATCCCTGTGGAGGATTTAAATAAGGCCGTAGATTTATTGGCAAATGCTCACAATATTTACATTATCGGGCTACGCCGATCTTTCAGCATCGCGTCATACTTTGCTTATGCTCTGAGCCATCTGGAGTGCCGTCCCTTGCTGGTGGATGGCTTGGGCGGAATGTTTCGCGAACAGATGAATATGATTGGCGCTGATGATGTTGTGGTATCTATCAGTTTTACACCGTATGCCGAAGAAACGGTAATGGTCAGTGAAAGAGCAGCACAGGCCGGAGCAAAGCAGATTGTGATTACTGACAGCCAGATCAGCCCACTGGCAAGTTTCAGTGACATTTGCTTTGTGGTGAAGGAGGCAAAAGTTGATGCATTCCGTTCTCAATCAGCCACGTTATGTCTGACGCAATCATTGGCTGTTGCTTTGGCTTACAGGAAAGAAAATGCAGGATAAGTGATTTCTTTCAAGTTGCCACTTTAATTGGTGGCAACTTGAAATATAGTGATTGATGGAACAGAAAATTTTTCAGCTACTTCCAAATTGAATGCTATATGAATATATTGATATATCATTCTTCGCATTCAGAAATAAACACACTCTGTGATAATAATAACAGGTTTTATTACACCCCTATTATTCATTCTCTGATCAGGAGCACTCTATGCCAGCAGCTATTTGGGTTCTAGCTTTAGCAACATTTGGAATCGCCACAACTGAATTTATTATCGCTGGTTTGCTTCCGGAAATTGCCATTGACTTTAGTATATCAATACCCACAGCAGGATATATGGTCACCAGTTATGCACTCGGTGTATTTATTGGGGCACCCGTTTTGATTATTCTGGGTGGGCGCATAGAGAGAAAAAAGATGCTCGCTATGTTAATGGTATTATTCATTATCGGAAATATGCTGACGACTTTATCCCCTACATTTTATCTGGCTATTATTGGTCGTATTGTTGCCTCGCTGACTCACGGCGCTTTTATGGGGATAGGGGCGATTATTGCGGCAGAACTGGTGCCGAAAGATAAAAAGACAACCGCTATTGCATTTATGTTCAGTGGCATGACGCTTGCTAATTTGGTTGGGATACCTCTTGGCACATGGATAGGAAAAGTGGTTTCCTGGCGGGTCACGTTTGCCATCATTACAGTTATCGGCGTTATCGCATTACTTGGAATCTTAAAATTACTGCCTAAATTCAATCAACAAGCCCCTGCCAGTATCAAAAAGGAGTTGTTAGCTTTTTCCAATGTTCACGTCCTGCTGGCTATGGGGATCACTGTTCTGGGGCCTGCTGCTTTCTTTACTTCTATTACTTATATTGCACCATTAATGACCAATGTTGCAGGATTACCTGAAAGTGCAATCACATGGGTCCTTGTAATACTAGGGCTGGGATTCTTTTTTGGCAATATTGTTGGTGGAAAACTGGCAGATAAAGCCATGATGCCATTGCTATATTGGACTCTGGGGTCACAAGCTTTAGTTTTGTTTATGTTCTGGATCTCCGGTGACAATCCATTTATTGCCTGTTTGAGTATATTCCTTATGGCCGCACTTGGTTTTGCCACAGTATCACCAATTCAGCGCCTGGTGATGGATAAAGCCCAGGAAGCCGGTGCACCTAATCTCGTTTCTTCTGTCAATATTGGATTTTTTAATTTGGGTAATGCCATAGGAGCATGGTTAGGCGGGGTCATTATCGCAGCTAATTATAGTTATTCTATCCTCAATTTGACTGGTGGTTTACTAGCTTCTATGGCATTGTTACTGGCCGTCATTTCAGGTTTCCTCGCCCATAAGAAAACGTACACAAGGATATTGAGAAAATAATTTCACAATATGTGATAAAAAATGTTTAAATTAAAATAAATATCATAAATAAAAAAGTTTGGAATATCACTCGTGTATTATTTTTGCTCCGACATATTCAACTCCAATATTGAATATGAGTTATTCCGTATAGCATATAGATAGGAAAGCTTTGGCATAAATATATTTTATGAACCATAAATAAAATCAATAAGTTCTAACAATTAGTTCAATTTACCAAATAACAGAGAAACCACCGGAATAAACTGCTCAGAAAATCACGGCCAGTTTATTCCGGTGCTCTTTCTCTTATCATTAAAGTATCAATTAATTAATATATTAATACACATCTATCGCTACTGTTCTTCATTTTCATCTATATCGTCCTGAGAACGATTTCCGATAGAAATAAACTCATCCAATAATCCTAAAAGTTGAGCTAATTTTTCTGGAGAGAAAGCAGCTTCAATTGCCTCATAACCTTCATCAACTTTTCCTTTTGCTTCTTCATACAGTTCCTGACCCGCCGGAGTCAGAGAAACGTATAATTTTCGTTGATCATTCATAGGTTTTAAACGAAAGATCAGACCATCACGCTCCATGCGAGTCAGAATACCCGTCAAGCTAGGACGTAAGATACAGGTGAGATTGGCCAAATCATGAAAATCAATCGAACGACTACTCGCAAGTACACGAATAATGCGCCATTGCTGCTCAGTTAGATTATAACTCTTCAATATCGGACGGAAAAAACTCATCGCGGTTTCCCGAGCTTGAAGCAATGCTATTGTCAAGGATTCATGCATAATTAAAGGTGACTCTTAAAGTTAACCACGGGTAATTCTCTATAAGTTGAACGCGCACGCTACCGATTATAGACAACATTAACGGCAAAGAGACTAACATGCTCATAACTATCCACAAAGGGAAAAGAATTCAATATTAACAAATAAATAAAATTATTTTGCCATAGAAAGTTAACAAAGAGTTAAATGAAATACCAAATGACCTGGTAGATAATATAATGGCTTGATCTTTATGTGTTAAAAACAATCATAGACAGGATGTTGTTACAGAGATCACAATTAAAATTAACAATTAGCTTAACATATTGAACATCATCAGAACTTGATTTATTAATACATTAATAACTGTTCTTGCGACACGTCTTTACGTCGCTCAGCTTTTAAGGAGTTGTTAATGAAAGGCACCGTTTTTGCCGTCGCTCTCAACCACAATAGCCAGCTTGATTTTTGGCGCAAGGCATTTCACGAAGCACCTTATAACACACCACCTCAAACTCCAATTTGGTTTATCAAACCGCACAATACCGTTATTGCTTCCGGTGATATCATTCCTCATCCTATTGGAGAAACTGTACAAAGTGGCGCAACGTTGGCGCTGTTTATCGGCACAGACAAGGCAGGCAAACCCGCCCGCAGAGTTTCCGTTAAAGACGCTGAGCAATACATTGCCGGTTATGCACTGGCAAATGAAGTCAGCTTGCCAGAAACGTCATTTTATCGTCCCGCCATAAAAGCTAAATGCCGGGATGGCTTTTGCCCAATCGGCCAGATGATCAGTACAAGAAACGTGGATTCACTTGAGATCACAACCGAAATCAACGGTCAGGAAGTTGACCGTTGGTCAACAAAAGATCTGGTACGCTCTTCGTCAGAACTTTTGTCCGCATTAAGTGATTTTGCCACCTTAAAAGAAGGTGATGTCATTCTGCTGGGAACCCCACACCAGCGCGTTACTCTCCATCCCAATGATACCGTCACGATCAACGCTGATGGCTTCCCAGCTTTACAAAACTCAGTTGTATTGGCAGGAGGTCAAGCATGAGACACGCCAGAGTTCATTATCAAGGCCAGGATCTTCATGTCACTGTTGATGAACAGGAAAATGTGTTGCTCCCCGATGGTAGCAAAGTCAGCAAACTTGATGTTTTGTGGCTTCCCCCCGCCAATGGAACACTATTCGCATTAGGTCTAAATTACGCCGATCATGCAACCGAGCTGGAATTTAAACCGCCAGAAGAGCCTCTGGTATTTATCAAGGCAGCCAATAGCTTCACAGGCCATCGTCAGGTTTCTGTCCGCCCTGACAATGTGGAATATATGCATTATGAGGCAGAGTTAGTTGTCGTGATTGGTAAACCTGCTCATCAGGTTTCCAGAGCAGATGCGATGGATTACGTTGCAGGCTATACCCTCTGTAACGATTACGCTATCCGGGATTATCTGGAAAATTATTATCGCCCTAATCTGCGCGTAAAAAGTCGCGATACATTAACGCCAATCGGCCCGTGGATTGTTGACAAAAATGAGATCGCCGATCCTCATAACCTAACCTTGAGCACTTGGGTCAATGGTGAGCTACGCCAGCGTGGAACAACCGCAGATTTGATCTTCGATATTCCCTTCCTGCTCGCCTACTTAAGTGACTTTATGACGTTACAACCAGGGGACATGATTGCTACAGGCACCCCTAAAGGGCTATCCGATGTCGTTCCCGGTGATGAAGTCATTGTGGAAATCGAAGGCATCGGACGTTTGGTAAATCATATTGTCAGCCAGCAAGAATATGAGGAAAGTTTGTCATGACCACCATTAACCACTGGATCAACGGCAAGAACATTAGCAGCAAAACTTATTTTGAAACGACAAATCCTGCAACCGGAGAGGTGTTGGCAGAAGTTGCTTCAGGAGGAAAAGAGGAGATTGATCAGGCAGTTGCCGCCGCCAAAGAAGCCTTTCCCAAATGGGCAAATACTCCAATGAAAGAACGCGCACGCCTGATGCGCCGTTTAGGTGAGTTAATCGATCAGAATGTTCCTGATATTGCCGCAATGGAAACCAAGGATACTGGTCTGCCAATCCACCAAACACAAAATGTACTTATCCCACGCGCTTCCCATAATTTTGATTTCTTTGCTGAAATCTGTCAGCAGATGAACGGGCGAACTTATCCCGTTGATGACAAGATGCTCAATTATACATTGCTCCAACCTGTGGGCGTTTGTGCACTGATTTCCCCGTGGAATGTGCCTTTTATGACCGCTACATGGAAAGTTGCTCCTTGTCTGGCGCTGGGAAACACCGCAGTTTTGAAAATGTCCGAACTTTCGCCACTCACAGCCGACCGATTAGGCGAACTGGCTCTGGAAGCGGGTATTCCAGCAGGAGTGCTGAATGTGGTACAGGGCTACGGTAATACGGCAGGGGATGCTCTGGTAAAACATCATGATGTTCGTGCTGTCTCTTTTACTGGCGGAACAGCGACTGGCCGCCTGATTATGCAAAATTCAGGGCTGAAAAAATATTCGATGGAGCTGGGCGGAAAATCTCCGGTGCTGATCTTTGAAGATGCCGATATTGAACGTGCATTAGATGCTGCTCTATTCACGATTTTTTCGCTTAATGGTGAACGTTGCACCGCAGGTTCCCGTATTTTTATTCAGGAAAGTATCTATCCTGAATTTGTTAAGCGCTTTGCTGAACGCGCCAATCGGCTGCGTATCGGTGATCCGCAGGATCTGAATACACAAGTCGGCAGCCTGATTAGTCAACAACATTGGGAAAAGGTTTCCGGTTATATCCGCCTTGGCATTGAAGAAGGGGCAACCCTGCTGGCAGGCGGCCCGGATAAACCCACCGATCTGCCTGAACACCTGAAAAATGGTCATTTCCTGCGTCCGACTGTATTAGCAGATGTAGATAACCGGATGCGTATAGCGCAAGAAGAGATCTTCGGTCCTGTTGCTTGCTTGCTGCCATTCAAGAGCGAAGAAGACGGGCTGCGCATGGCCAATGACGTGGAATACGGTTTGGCATCTTATATCTGGACACAGGATGTGAGCAAAGTCCTGCGATTGGCCCATGGTATTGAAGCTGGCATGGTATTCGTCAATTGTCAGAACGTACGCGATCTGCGCCAGCCATTTGGTGGCGTGAAAGCCTCAGGTGTAGGACGCGAAGGTGGCGAATACAGTTTTGAAGTTTTTGCTGAAGTAAAAAATGTTTGTATTTCAATGGGAAATCATTCGATTCCTCGCTGGGGGCTTTGATTCAGAATTGGAAGCTTTAACCCGGACTGAGGTTTTTGACACGGGAAAAGTGTAATCAATTCCAGCGTTAACCACGTTTCACCATCCTGATATTAAGTGAGGATTTATGGGCAAGTTAGCGTTAGCAGCAAAAATTACACATGTACCTTCTATGTACTTGTCCGAATTACCGGGCAAACATCACGGTTGCAGACAGAGTGCCATTGACGGGCATAAAGAGATCAGCCGACGTTGCCGAGAGTTAGATGTTGATACCATCATTGTGTTCGATACCCATTGGCTGGTAAACAGCGCCTATCATATTAACTGTGCAGAGCATTTCTCCGGTATTTATACCAGTAACGAATTGCCGCATTTTATTCGTGATATGAGTTACGAGTATGACGGCAATCCCGAACTGGGACGAATTATTGCAGAAGAAGCCTGTAAGATGGGTGTTCGCGCGCAATCACATGAAATCCCAAGTCTGAAACTGGAATATGGCACATTAGTTCCAATGCGCTATATGAATAGTGACCGCCATTTCAAAGTGATTTCGATTTCTGCCTTTTGCACCGTTCATGCTTTTGCAGACAGCCGTAAATTAGGAGCGGCTATTTTACGAGCGATTGAAAAATATGATGGTACAGTTGCAGTTTTGGCAAGTGGCTCGCTGTCTCACAGTTTCATTGATGATCAACGTGCTGAAGAAGGAATGAACAGTTATACCCGTGAGTTTGATGAACAAATGGATCGCCGGGTCGTGGAACTCTGGAAGGAAGGCAAGTTCAAAGAATTCTGCAAAATGCTGCCTGAATATGCCCACTACTGCCACGGTGAAGGCAATATGCATGATACCGTAATGTTACTTGGGCTGCTTGGTTGGGATAAATACGACGGTAACGTCGAGTTTCTTACCGAATTATTTGCCAGCTCAGGGACAGGACAAGTGAATGCCGTTTTCCCGTTACCAGATTCTGTTCATCAGACAACTACCGTCTGACAGGAGTTAACCATGCCACATTTTTACGCTGAATGTACCGAAAATATTCGCAAAGAAGCCAACTTACCGGAACTGTTTGCCAAAGTGAATCAGGCGCTTGCAGATTCAGGCATTTTCCCTCTGGGTGGTATCCGCAGCCGGGCGATTTGGTTGGATACATGGCAGATGGCGGATGGCAAACAGGACTATGCCTTTGTTCACATGACACTGAAAATCGGTGCAGGACGCAGCTTTGAAGATCGCCAGAAAGTCGGGGAGATGCTTTTTTCGCTCATCAAAATCCATTTTGCTGATTTAATGGCACAGCGTTATCTTGGCCTCTCTTTCACAATAGAAGAACTTGATCCGATACTGAATTATAAATCCAATAACGTTCATAAGTTGTTTAAGGCAAGCGATCAGACATTATGAACAGCGTAATTTAAGGTTATTTAATTCAGAAAAACCAAGTTCACCTTTTTGTTAAATGGAGAGAGAACCATGACAAACCATTTCGATACTTTAATACTTGATACCTTATTACTGCGCCAGCAGGCTTATATTAACGGGCAATGGGTTGATGCGGATAATCAGGCAACCTTTACAGTTACCAACCCTGCCAATGGTGACATCATCGCCAATGTCAGTGACATGGGAGCAACAGAAACTCATCGCGCTATTAAGGCGGCTAAAAATGCGCTTCCTGCATGGCGAGCTTTAACAGCTAAACAGCGTAGTCAGATACTCAGGCAGTGGTTCAATCTGATTATGGATAACCAGAAAATTCTGGCCGAGTTGTTGAGTATGGAGCAAGGAAAAACTCATGCAGAAGCGATGGGAGAAATAGCCTATGGAGCCAGTTTTATCGAATGGTTTGCAGAAGAAGGTAAGCGGATTTATGGGGAGACTATCCCCTCCCCGATGCCAGGACGTCGTCTTTCTACCATCAAACAACCTATCGGGGTCGTCGCGGCTATCACGCCGTGGAATTTCCCTAATGCCATGATCACCCGTAAAGCCGGCCCGGCACTGGCAGCAGGTTGTACTATTGTATTGAAACCTGCCGCAGAAACTCCACTTTCTGCACTGGCACTGGCTGCATTGGCAGAGCAAGCGGGAGTTCCGGCTGGTGTTTTTAACATTGTCACGGGGATGGATGCCAAAGCCATTGGCGAAGTTCTGACTTCTAGCCCTATCGTGCGCAAACTCTCTTTCACTGGCTCAACTCGCGTAGGTAAGTTACTGATGGCGCAAAGTGCCGATACGGTGAAAAAACTCTCTCTTGAATTAGGTGGCAATGCACCTTTCATCGTCTTTGATGATGCCGATTTGGATGCTGCGGTAGAAGGTGCCATGACTACAAAATTCCGTAATAGCGGGCAGACCTGTATCTGTGCCAACCGGATTTTAGTGCAGGAAAATATTTATGAGGCATTTGCTGAACGTCTGACTCAGGCGGTTAAACAACTACGGGTCGGGCCAGCTAATGACAGCACATCACAACAAGGGCCTCTGATTAATCAGGCGGCGGTAGATAAAGTACAAGCTCATGTTAGTGATGCAGTTTCCCGTGGTGCACGGCTCCTTACTGGTGGTGAATCACACAAACTGGGTGGACTGTTCTTCGAACCAACCGTGCTGGCTGATGTTGACGAAACAATGCTAATCACTCATGAAGAAACATTCGGCCCTTTGGCCGCCCTATTCAAATTCCGTAATGAAGAAGAAGCTATCCGCCTTGCCAATAATACGGAATTTGGCCTGGCCGCTTACTTTTACTCCCGCGATCTTGGCAGGATTTACCGGGTGGCTGAAGCTCTGGAAAGCGGCATGGTCGGTATTAACGAAGGTTTTATTTCTAACGAAGTTGTGCCATTCGGAGGCATAAAACAGTCTGGCTTGGGACGTGAAGGTTCACGTTACGGTATAGAAGACTATCTGGAAGTGAAATACCTCTGTTTCGGAGGGTTATAAACCAAAGGAGCTTAACATACTATGCTACAACAAGAAGTCGTATCACAGGTTGCGCGCCGTTTACACCAGGCAGAAAAAGACCGTAAACAGATCCGCCAAATCTCATTGGATTATCCGGAAATAACCATTGAAGATGCGTATGCCATTCAACGTGAATGGGTCGGTATGAAAATCGCAGAAGGTCGGGTGTTGAAGGGGCATAAAATCGGTCTGACTTCCAAAGCCATGCAGGCTAGTTCTCAAATTGATGAACCGGATTATGGCTCATTGCTGGATGATATGTTTTTTCAGGCAAGCAGCGATATTCCCTGCGAACGTTTTATTGTGCCGCGTATTGAGGTCGAACTGGCATTTGTGCTGGCAAAACCGCTGTACGGCCCAAACTGTACGTTGTTTGATGTTTACAATGCGACAGATTACGTTATTCCGACATTAGAACTGATCGATGCACGCTGTCATAACATTGATCCTGAAACCCAGCGTCCGCGCAAAGTGCTGGATACGATTTCTGATAATGCAGCCAATGGTGGTGTCATTATGGGTGGGCGCCCCATCAAACCCAATGAATTAGATTTGCGATGGGTCAGCGCCCTACTCTATCGTAATGGTATCGTTGAGGAATCAGGTGTTGCTGCGGCGGTTCTTGATCATCCTGCCAATGGAGTCGCATGGCTGGCTAATAAATTAGCTTCGCATGGTGTTCAACTTGAAGCTGGTCAGATCATTCTTAGCGGCTCTTTCACCCGTCCCGTCCCTGCCCGTAAGGGCGATACATTTCATGTAGATTACGGCGTATTGGGTTCAGTCAGCTGCCACTTTGTTTAAGAATTTAGGGTGTACTTATGGATCAGCTAACAAATAGATTTAAACAAGCCCTGCAATCGGGGCAACCACAAATTGGTTTATGGCTTGGGCTTTGCAGTTCATACAGCGCCGAAATTCTGGCGAATGCAGGTTTTGATTGGTTACTGATTGATGGAGAACACGCCCCTAATGATATTCCTTCAATTCTGAGCCAGCTACAAGCAATAGCTCCTTATCCAAGCCAGCCCATTGTCCGTCCACCGTGGAACGATCCCGTCATTATCAAACAATTACTGGATATCGGTACTCAAACATTGCTGGTGCCAATGATTCAGGATGCTGAGCAAGCACGCGAAGCAGTACGGGCAACCCGCTATCCTCCTGAAGGCATTCGTGGTGTAGGCAGTGCGCTGGCAAGAGCTTCACGCTGGAATCGCATTCCCAATTATCTGGCTCGTGCCAATGAAGAAATGTGTGTCTTGGTTCAGGTGGAAACTCGTGAAGCTTTGAATAATTTAGCAGAGATCCTGGCAGTCGATGGTGTCGATGGCGTATTTATCGGCCCGGCCGATCTCAGTGCAGATATGGGATATCCTGGCAATCCTCAACATCCTGACGTTAAGGCAGCGATTGAACAGACTATTACCCAAATCACAGCCACAGGCAAAGCTGCGGGAATTCTGATGACCAATATTGAAGCTGCGGAGCATTATCTGAAGCTTGGGGTGCAGTTTATTGCTGTCGGTGTCGATATCACACTGCTGACAGGAGCAGTCAGTTCATTAGCGGCCCGCTTTGGCAAGAAACAGGAAAATATCACCCCACCTGCAAACAGTATTTATTAAATTCTGGTATTGAATTCTGGGTACTTCTGCCGAGCCAGAATTGTGTTTGCTATACCCAAATGTTTTCTATACTCAATAAATTTCAATATGCAGGGTATATCGGGCAGATGCCAATCGCAGCATCTGCCATCGCAGTTGTCGTTCCTTCTATTTCTAGAAAAACAGAGTGTTCATAACAAGTTAAATATCCATAATAAAGCTCGATTCATAAAAATAACTAATTATAAAAAAGGTAACAACAATGAGCAGTTCACCTCAAGCCATACAAAAATCCGATAATCCGGCTTACCCACATAAACAACTCACTGCCCAACAACAAAACGTTATCAATAAATTGTTTCGCCGCCTGATCCTGTTTTTATTTGTCCTGTTTATATTTTCCTTTCTGGATCGCATTAATATTGGCTTTGCCGGTTTAACGATGGGAAAAGATCTTGGCCTCACATCTACCATGTTCGGGCTGGCTGCTACACTGTTTTACGTTACTTACGTGGCTTTCGGTATTCCCAGCAATATCATACTGAGTATTGTAGGAGCCAGACGCTGGATTGCCACAATTATGGTTCTGTGGGGTATTGCCTCTACTGCTACGATGTTTGCCACCGGCTCCACCAGTTTGTATATCCTGCGTATGCTGGTAGGTATTGCGGAAGCTGGCTTCCTGCCGGGTATACTGGTCTATCTGACCTATTGGTTCCCAGCCTATTATCGTGCCCGCGCTAATGCCCTGTTTATGATCGCAATGCCTGTCACTATGGCGTTTGGATCACTGGCTTCCGGTTATATTCTGGAAATGGATGGAATTTGGGATCTGCGTGGCTGGCAGTGGCTATTTTTTCTGGAAGGATTTCCCTCTGTTTTACTCGGCATTGTTGTCTGGTTTTATCTGGATGATTCACCGGAAAAGGCCAACTGGCTGACAAACGAGGATAAAAAATGCCTTCAGGAGATGATAGAGAACGATAGAATTTTTTGGGCTCAGGCTGACAACCCACAAACAAAAACCAGCCTGTGGCGTGAAGTTTTTACCCCGATTGTCCTGATGTACACCTTCGCTTATTTCTGCCTGACCAATACCCTGAGCGCCATTAATATCTGGACGCCACAAATTATGCAGAGTTTTAATCAGGAAAGCAGCCATGTTGTTATTGGCCTGCTAACGGCTATTCCGCAGTTCTGTACCATTTTGGGTATGATTTATTGGAGTCGCCGTTCCGATCGCCTGCAAGAACGTAAAATGCACACGGTACTTCCCTATCTGTTTGCCGCCTTCGGTTGGCTCCTGACTTCACTGACAAACAACAGTCTGGTGCAGCTTTTGGGGATCATCATGGCATCAACCGGCTCCTTTACTGCCATGGCGGTATTCTGGACAACCCCTGATCAATCCATCAGCCTGCGTGCACGTGCTATCGGGATTGCCGTGATCAATGCCACCGGAAATGTAGGTTCTGCTGTTAGTCCATTGTTGATCGGATGGCTGAAAGATCAGACGGGTAGTTTTGACCTTGGTCTCTATTTTGTAGCTGGGTTACTCATTATCGGCGCACTGATGGTCTTGCTGATCCCAATGAAAAAGTCAAAACTACAGGCAATATCATAGCCCCGATCAACCATACTCCTAATTACAAATCTCAATAAGGGAAGAAATTGATGTCAGACACTCATATGAGCAAAACCACCATTGCTAATATTGATATCAGCAAAGATTATGATGAAACACAGGGATCAGATGATGTGCACTATCAAACTTTTGGACGCATGGCCGCTTTTTTTGGTCGTGATATGCAGGCGCATCGCCATGACGGTTTTTTTCAGCTTCATTATCTGGTAACAGGCCGGATAGAATTACAATTAGATGATCTTCGCTACTCCGTACAGGCTCCTCTGTTTATCCTGACTCCTCCTTCCGTTCCTCACGCATTTTTTACGCAAGAAGATACCGACGGTTATGTCCTGACAGTACGCCAGGAGTTGATTACACCCCTGCTTAATTCTCTCTACCCTCTCCATCGGGAGTTTATCGATATTCCCGCTATTTGCCTTTCTATCGTGGATAAACCTGATGAATTGGAGACATTCAACCACTATTGGGCACTGATCGGGCGTGAGTCTGCCAACCAATTTGCTGGCCGCGAGCAATCATTGGCCTTTTTAGCGCAATCACTGTTTACCTTCCTGTTACGCAGCATCCCCCTTGATGATCACCATTCCGGTGGAGTCAGAGGAGAATTAAAACTATTCCAGCGTTTTAACCAATTGATTGATCAACATTACCGTGAACATCTTACTGTACCGGAATACGCCCAAAAACTGGGCGTCACTGAGTCACGTCTGAAAGATATGTGTCGTCGGTTTGCCAACCGACCACCAAAAAGATTAATATTTGACCGGCTATTACGGGAAGCTAAACGGTTATTGTTGTTCAGTGACAGTCCTGTATTTGACGTGACATATCAACTCGGTTTCAAAGACCCGGCTTATTTTGCCCGATTTTTTAATCGGTTGGTGGGATGCTCTCCGAGCGTTTGGCGGGAAAAGAATGTACAGCCACCTCAATAATTGCCCCATCCTCAGTGCTCATGCAACAGAATATCACGTTGGCAACTGTGCAAAAAATTATTATCAAAACATAAAGTCGATCACATTTACGCAACAAATTATCCGATTTTACCGAAAAGTACCAGCGGATCTTCTGAAAGTCTCTTCAAGTTTTTCCTCTCAATCGCTTCAATCAACCCTATAAAGAAACATAAAATTAACACTTAACCTCCTATTAGGATAACAAATCAAAACAGGAGGTTTCGGAATGATGAGGTAGCCATGAGACCAGAAGATTTGCGAGCCGATCATAAACGCCCATTAACCAGCAAAGAGTACCTGAATTCCCTTCAGGATGGACGGGAAATTTATATCTATGGTGAACGAGTTAAGGATGTCACTACACATCCCGCTTTTCGCAATGCGGCAACCTCTATCGGTCAACTGTATGATGCCCTGCATGCCCCAGAAACCCATGATGTACTCTGTTGGGATACGGATACTGGCAGTGGCGGTTATACCCATAAGTTCTTCCGTTTCGCGACCAGCCCCGATGATATCCGCCAACAACGCGATGCCATTGCTGAATGGTCACGCCAGAGTTATGGCTGGATGGGCCGTACTCCTGACTATAAAGCGGCATTTTGCTGTGCGTTAGGTGCTTATCCTGAATTTTACGGACAATTCGCCGATAACGCCCGTATATGGTATAAGCGCATTCAGGAAAACGCGCTCTATTTCAACCATGCGATAGTTAATCCCCCGATTGATCGTCACAAACCTGCTGATCAGGTTAAAGATGTTTTTATCCAAATAGAAAAAGAGACAGATGCAGGCATTATTGTCAGTGGTGCCAAAGTAGTCGCAACTAATTCGGCATTGACTCACTATAATTTTATCGGTTTTGGCTCAGCACAAGTCATCGGCGATAACCCTGATTTTGCCTTGATGTTCGTCGCTCCGATGGATTCTGAAGGCGTTAAATTAATTTCCCGGGCTTCCTATGAATTAGTGGCGGGAGCCACAGGTTCACCTTTCGATTATCCCCTTTCCAGCCGGTTTGATGAAAATGACGCCATTCTGATAATGGATAAAGTATTAATTCCATGGGAAAACGTGTTAATTTATCGCGATTTTGATCGTGCTCGTAATTGGGCTGTCCAGAGTGGATTTGCCCGCCTGTTTCCAATACAGGCTTGTGTACGACTGGCGGTAAAACTGGACTTTATCACCGGATTGCTGCAAAAGAGTCTTGAATGTACTGGAGTGGTGGATTTTCGTGGTGTTCAGGCAGATCTTGGTGAAGTCGTGGCATGGCGCAATCTGTTCTGGTCTCTGACCGATGCAATGTGGGCAGAAGCCAAACCGTGGGAAGGTAATGCCTACCTGCCGGATACACAAGCAATACAAACTTACCGTATTATGGCACCGATGGCTTATACGAAAATTAAGAACATCATTGAAAGTAATGTCACTAGCGGATTAATTTATTTACCATCCAGCGTGCGGGATATGAACAATCCTGAAATCAATAAGTACCTGGAAAAATATGTACGTGGCTCCAATGGTATTGATCATGTGGAGCGAATTAAGATTTTGAAATTAATGTGGGATGCTATCGGTAGTGAATTCGGCGGACGTCATGAATTGTACGAAATCAATTATGCCGGCAGTCAGGATGAAATTCGCCTGCAATGTCTGCGCCATGCGTATGGTTCCGGCAATATGAAGAAAATGACGGAGTTGGTGGATCGCTGTCTCTCTGACTACGATGTGAATGGCTGGACAAAACCCCATTTACATAATAACCACGATATTAATTTATTAGATAAGCTGCTGAAATAAATCAGTAGCAGGAGGCTTATTATGTCTTTAAAAAATGAGCATCGCTTGCGTTTCAGGGATGCGATGGCAAGCCTTTCCGCTGCGGTGAATATCATCACTACGGATGGCCCAGCAGGGCGCTGCGGTATAACAGCAACGGCGGTCTGCTCTGTGACAGATACGCCTCCGACTCTGATGGTGTGTATGAATCGCAACAGCACCATGAACCCGGTATTTCAGGGAAACGGCCGGCTGTGTGTCAATATCCTGAATCATGAACAAGAATTAATGGCCCGCCATTTTGCTGGCATGACCGAATCCAGTATGGAAGAGCGCTTTAGTTGGGATATCTGGCAAACAGGGATACTGGAGCAACCCATGTTGAGAGGAACACTCGCCAATCTGGAAGGAAGTATTGAACAAGTACAGGAAATTGGTACTCATAATGTTTATCTGGTGGAAATAAAACAGATTATTGTTCGTGAAGAGGGACATGGATTAATTTATTTTAAGCGTAGTTTTCATCAGGTGATGAATAAGACTTTGGCTACCGCTGTTTAAGAATATCAGCTTATACTCCTTGTCATACTTCAAGTTGCAGCTTTGTTGGCTGTAACTTGAAATCCATTAGGATACAGTTATTTATCTCGAATTTAATTTTGAAATAATATCCCGCTAGTTAAGCCTCCGCTGCATTGATTAAAAAACCATCTTATTCCAATATTGAAAATCAGCCGGTAACTTGATTTATTATTTAATAAATATGAAAGATTATATAAAATTATATGATCTTTATGTAGATTTCATCCCTGTAAAAATATTAATCACATAACAAAAATTTAATATATTGATATTTATGATCTCATTTATTAATACCAATTTTTAGGTAGTCATTCTTCGATAAAAAACAAACAAAAAAGATTAAACAGTCATCAAATTGATTCATTTGCGAACATTTAAACCATTCATGCACGATTCTTGTTATTAATTTAGTGAATATTTTGCCAAATCTGGTATTAATTTTTACATTAGTGTGATCAACTACTGAGAAGATATTGTACTAGTATATTAACCTCCTGCGCTTCCGGTCACTCTGAATAAATAAACAAAATCACAACCCGTGCAATACATTATGTTATCCATATGTTAACAGCAGTATGAACTCTGGATGTATTGTCCACCGGTATGACAACTAACAGAGGCAGTTACTATGAATAAAACCGTTCCAATCGGTTTATGGGATCAACCGAAACCCTTTTTCATGATCTTTTTTGTGGAATTATGGGAAAGATTTGGCTACTACGGCGTTCAAAGCATTCTTGCTGTTTACTTTGTTAAACAACTTGGCTTTTCAGAAGCACAATCATTTATCACCTTCGGTGCGTTTACTGCACTGGTTTACGGCCTGATTTCCATCGGCGGTTATGTTGGTGACCATTTATTGGGAACAAAGCGAACTATCGTTCTGGGTGCCATTGTACTGGCAATAGGCTATTTCATGATTGGTCTTTCCATCATGGAACCTGAGCTGATTTTTTATGCTCTGGGAACCGTGGCTGTTGGTAATGGCCTTTTCAAAGCCAACCCCGCCAGCTTGCTGGCAAAATGTTACCAGCCCCAAGATCCACGCCTGGATGGTGCATTTACGTTATTCTATATGTCTATCAATCTTGGCTCTCTATTTTCTCTTGCTCTTGCCCCTGTCATTGCCGACAAATATGGCTACGCCGTCACTTATAATATCTGTGGTATTGGCCTGATTATCGCCTTGCTGGTTTATGTCGCCTGCCGCCGCATGGTAGATAACATCGGCTCTGAACCAGATCATACCCCTCTGAACTATGTAACTCTGTTTTTCGTTTTGCTTGGTACAGTGGCTATGATTGGGGTCTGTGCATGGTTATTGCACAATATCGACATTGCCAATATTGCCCTCATGGCGATTTCAGCTGTTGTTGTAATGATTTTCTTCTGGCAGGCATTCAAACAGGACAGGATCGGCCGCAATAAGATGTTAGTGGCATTTATTTTGATGCTTCAGGCGATTGTGTTCTACATCCTGTATAACCAGATGCCGACTTCCCTCAATTTCTTCGCTATCAACAACGTCCACCCCCAGATCCTCGGCTTTAATGTTAACCCCATCAGTTTCCAGGCACTGAATCCATTCTGGATCATTGTGGTCAGTCCTATCCTGGCTGTGGTTTACACCCGCTTGGGTGCGAAGGGAAAAGACTTTTCCATGCCAACAAAGTTTACCTTCGGCATGTTCCTATGTTCTCTCGGCTTCATGACAGCAGCCGCTTCGGGTTTATTTGCCGATGAACAAGGCATGACTTCCCCATGGTTTATTGTGCTGGTTTACCTGTTCCAGAGCGTCGGGGAATTGATGATCAGTGCACTGGGGCTGGCAATGGTAGCAACGTTTGTTCCTAGCTACCTGACAGGGTTTATTCTGGGCATGTGGTTCTTATCTCAGGCAGCAGCATCAGTATTAGGAAGTTATGTTGCAACATTCACCGCTGCACCAGAAGGCGTGACCGACCCTCTGCAAACTCTGCCACTTTATACAGGTGTATTTGGAAAAATAGGCATTGCCACTCTTATTGTTGCCGTGATTATGGCTTTCATGGTGCCGTGGCTGAACCGCATTATGAAGGATGGAGCGAAAGCATAACCAATCTGATTCGATTTAATTAAACAAAATTCCCGCTCGTTGATAATTAAAATAACGAGCGGGAACTAAAAAAACTACTTTAATCCATGCCAATCAGTATGGAAATTATAGCACGTCAACCGCGTTCAATTCTTTGAAAGCCTGCTCCAGACGAACTGTCATAGAAACCTGACCAGCACGCAGCCAGACGCGTGGATCATAGAATTTCTTATTCGGTTTATCCGCACCTTCCGGGTTACCCAGTTGGCCTTGCAGATAACCTTCATTCTTCTTGTAATAGTTCAGAATACCTTCCCAGGTAGCCCATTGAGTATCGGTATCAATATTCATTTTCACCACACCATAGCTGACGGCTTCCTGAATCTCTTCTGCGGTAGAGCCGGAACCACCATGGAAGACGAAATCCAGGCTGTTGTGTGGCAGGTTGAATTTCTCAGAAACGTAGTCTTGAGAATTGTGCAGGATTTTTGGTGTCAGTTTAACGTTACCTGGTTTATATACACCGTGAACGTTACCGAAAGATGCCGCGATGGTAAAACGTGGGCTGATAGCACTCAGTTTCTCATAAGCGTAAGCCACATCTTCTGGTTGAGTATATAGAGAAGAGCTGTCCAGATGAGTGTTATCAACGCCATCTTCTTCACCACCAGTACAACCCAGTTCAATTTCCAGCGTCATGTCGATTTTCGCCATGCGTGCCAGATATTGGCTACAAATTTCGATATTTTCTTCCAGAGATTCTTCTGACAGATCAATCATGTGAGAAGAAAATAATGGTTTGCCAGTCTGAGCATAGTGCTTTTCACCAGCGTCCAACAGACCATCAATCCACGGCAGTAATTTACGCGCGCAGTGGTCGGTATGCAGGATCACTGGCACATCATAATGCTCTGCCATCTGATGTACATGGTGAGCACCAGAAATTGCCCCCAGAATTGCTGCTTGCTGCCCTTCAAGCTTCAAGCTCTTACCCGCTACAAATGATGCACCACCATTGGAAAACTGGATGATTACCGGAGCACGTACTTTTGCCGCTGTTTCCAGCACTGCGTTGATAGAGTCAGTACCGACACAGTTAACTGCCGGCAGAGCAAAGTTATGTTCTTTTGCGATGGCAAAGACTTTTTGAACATCATCACCAGTGATGACACCCGGTTTTACGAAATCAAAAATTTTAGACATGTTACGTGGTCCTGTATTGACATTGAACAGGCAGTATTCACTGCCTGTTATCACAACTTATTTACTATTAGCACGTTCTTCCAGCATCACAACGGCTGGTAGTTTTTTGCCTTCAACAAACTCAAGGAAAGCACCACCACCTGTAGAGATGTAAGATATTTTATCAGCAATTTCAAACAGATCTATTGCTGCCAAAGTATCACCACCACCTGCAATCGAGAAAGCATCGCTCTCTGCAATTGCACGGGCAACAATTTCGGTTCCTTTACGGAAATTAGGGAACTCAAAAACACCAACCGGGCCATTCCACAGAATAGTCTTAGCGTTTTTCAGGATTTCAGCCAGACGCTCAGCAGATGCGTCGCCCAAATCAAGGATTTGCTCGTCATCTTTAATTTCACTGGTGGATTTCAGCATGGCTTCGGCAGTTTCAGAGAATTCTGTCGCAACACGAACATCAGTAGGTACTGGAATATCACAGCTTTCCAGCAGTTTTTTCGCTTCAGGGATCAAATCATCTTCATACAGAGAGCGACCTACATTGTGGCCTTCTGCGGCAACAAAGGTATTAGCAATTCCACCACCAACGATAAGCTGATCAGCAATTTTGGACAGTGAATCAAGAACAGTCAGTTTAGTTGAAACTTTAGAGCCACCGACAATCGCCACCATTGGACGAGCTGGGCTGTGCAGTGCTTTTCCCAGGGCTTCCAGTTCACCAGACAATAATGGACCAGCACAGGCAATCGGCGCAAATTTAGCGACACCGTGAGTTGACGCCTGAGCACGATGTGCTGTACCAAAGGCATCCATTACATATACATCACACAACGCTGCATACTGTTTCGATAACGTTTCGTCGTCTTTTTTCTCACCTTTGTTGAAGCGAACGTTTTCCAGAACAACCAATTCACCTTCCGCCACTTCAACGCCATTCAGATAATTTTTTTCCAGACGAACAGGAGAAGAAAGTGCACCTTTCAGGTAATCAACGACGGGTTGCAGTGAGAACTCTTCGTTGTATTCTCCCTCAGTCGGGCGTCCCAGGTGAGAAGTAACCATGACTTTGGCTCCCTGATTCAACGCAGCCTCAATCGTCGGCAAAGACGCACGGATACGTGCATCAGAAGTAACTTTGCCATCTTTTACAGGCACATTCAGATCAGCACGGATCAGAACACGTTTACCCGCTAGATCTAAATCAGTCATCTTAATTACAGACATGGTGAATCCTCTCATTGATTCTCTATAAAATTACTCAATCTTCTGTTGTGATTACATGAAACCTTTAGAAGCCATTACCAGCGTTGTATCGAGCATACGATTGGCAAAGCCCCACTCATTATCACACCACACAAGCGTTTTGATCAGATGATTTCCACTCACTCTGGTTTGTGTACCATCCACAATAGCACTGTGAGGATCATGGTTAAAATCCGTTGAGACCAACGGTAGATCAGTGAAATCCACTATACCACGAAACGAATTTACCGCTGATTTTTGCAGTAGCTGGTTTACCTCACTGACATTAACGGCAGCACTGACTGTCACACTTAAATCAATCGCTGTTACATTGATGGTAGGTACTCGTACAGAAATAGCTTCAAACCGATCACTGAATTTGGGAAAGATACGTGTGATCCCCACAGCTAGTTTTGTGTCGACTGGAATGATCGACTGGCTGGCCGCACGGGTTCGACGTAAATCACAGTGATAAGCATCAATTACTGGTTGATCATTCATGGATGCGTGAATTGTTGTCACCGTGCCCGATTCAATGTTAAACGCATCATCCAGCACTTTAATGATCGGGATAATACAATTTGTTGTACAAGATGCATTAGAAACAATGCGATCTTCGGCAACCAATAAATCATGATTTACACCATATACCACCGTTGCATCCAGATCATTGCCTCCCGGATGGGAAAACAGAACCTTTTTGGCGCCACTAGTGAGATGAGCTTCTCCATCCACTCGTTCACCATACTTCCCCGTACAATCGAGTACAATATCAATACCCAGTTCTTTCCACGGCAAATCCGAGATATCTGGTTGATGAAACAGCCGTATACTGTCATCTCCTACGTGCAATACTTTATTGTTCAGGCGTATATCCCATGCAAAACGCCCATGACTGGAATCATATTTCAATAAGTGAGCGATACCTTCTGCATCAGCCAGCTCATTGATAGCAATAACCGCAATTTCAGCCCGACGCCCGGTTTCGTAGAGAGCACGCAGAACACTGCGCCCTATTCTCCCAAAACCGTTAATCGCTACCCTGATTGTCATGTTACTCCCTGAATTTTTCTATGGTCACGCAACGGCTTAGAATAACTGAGCAACTGCAAATTGTACGGATGATTCATCATAAAATTAATCAGATTGTGACAGACAAGACATTTTGCCTGCGATAACTGAAACGGTTCAGCTATTTATAAGGGAAGACTACGAGAAAAAGAGAGCAATGGCAAGGATCATTAATAGCATAATGAAAAAATTTTGATGAAAAAAAGAGCGCATTAGCCCAACAAAGTTTGATGCTAATGCGCTTCTTCCCCTTTCATCTTTCAGCAAGCAGTTTTTATTTGCTGCTTTCTAAAACCTATTCAGGGTATAGTTTGCTTGTTATTTCAGTAGTGCGGTTGCTTTGGCAACGACATTTTCAACAGTGAAGCCAAATTCTTTGAACAGCGCATCAGCAGGAGCAGATTCACCAAATGTATCCATTCCCACGATAGCACCATTAATACCAACGTATTTAAACCAGTAATCAGAAATACCTGCTTCAATCGCAACACGGGCAGAAACCGCAGCAGGGAGAACCGCTTCACGGTATGCCGCATCTTGTTTGTCAAATACATCAGTAGATGGCATAGAAACTACGCGAACTTTACGGCCCTTTGCACTCAGTTGCTCAGCAGCTTTCACTGCCAGCTCAACTTCAGAACCCGTCGCAATCAGGATTAATTCAGGCTGACCTGCGCAATCTTTCAGGATATAAGCGCCTTTCTCGATATTCGCCAGTTGCTCAGCAATACGCTCCTGCTGTGCCAGATTCTGACGGGAGAAGATCAGAGAAGTTGGGCCATTTTTACGCTCTATAGCATATTTCCACGCTACCGCAGACTCTACTTGATCACATGGGCGCCAGGTGCTCATATTCGGTGTTACACGCAGGCTGGCAATTTGCTCAACTGGCTGATGAGTCGGGCCATCTTCACCCAAGCCGATAGAATCGTGGGTATAAACGAAGATGTTACGGATCTTCATCAGTGCAGCCATGCGTACTGCGTTACGGGCGTATTCAACAAACATCAGGAATGTCGCACCATAAGGCACAAAACCACCATGCAGAGCAATACCATTCATGATGGCAGACATACCAAACTCACGTACACCGTAATGAATGTAGTTACCATCCTGAACTTCGTTCAGAGGCTTGGAGCCAGACCACATCGTCAGGTTACTTGGTGCCAGATCAGCAGAGCCGCCCATGAATTCAGGCAGAATTTTACCAAATGCTTCCAGAGCATTTTGTGATGCTTTACGGCTGGCAATAGAAGCGGGATTCTGTTGCAGATTTTCAATAAATGCTTTGGATTCAGTTTCCCAGTTTGCAGGTAATTCACCACTGGTACGGCGGCGGAATTCTGTAGCTAGTTCTGGATAAACTTCAGCATAAACGGTGAATTTTGCATCCCAAGCGCTTTCTTTAGCTTTACCGGCTTCTTTTGCATCCCATTCTGCATAAATATCCTGAGGAATTTCAAAAGCAGGATACTCCCAACCAAGAGCCTTACGGGTCGCTTCAATTTCAGCGTCACCCAGTGGAGCACCGTGACACTCTTCTTTACCTGCTTTGTTTGGCGAACCAAAACCAATAATAGTTTTGCACATTAATAGAGATGGTTTGCCGGTTTCTTTACGAGCTTCTTCGATAGCAGCCTGAATTGCAGCAGAGTCATGGCCATCTACGCCACGGATAACATGCCAGCCATAGGATTCAAAACGTGCAGCGGTGTCATCAGTGAACCAACCTTCAACTTCACCATCAATGGAGATGCCGTTGTCATCATAGAAAGCGATCAGTTTACCTAGCTTCAGTGTACCCGCCAGAGAACAAACTTCATGGGAGATCCCTTCCATCATGCAACCATCACCCATGAATACATAAGTGTAGTGATCGACAATATCGTGGCCCGGACGGTTAAACTGCGCTGCCAATGTGCGTTCCGCAATAGCAAAACCAACTGCGTTGGCAATACCTTGTCCCAATGGACCGGTTGTCGTTTCTACGCCCGGAGTATAACCATATTCTGGATGACCAGGGGTTTTAGAATGCAGTTGACGGAAATTTTTCAGATCGTCGATAGAAACATCGTAACCAGTCAGGTGCAACAAGCTATAAATCAGCATAGAGCCGTGACCATTGGATAATACGAAGCGGTCACGATCAGCCCAGTCAGGATTGACAGGGTTATGGTTCAAATAGTCGCACCACAGCACTTCAGCAATGTCAGCCATTCCCATCGGTGCACCAGGATGCCCTGATTTTGCTTTCTGCACAGCATCCATGCTCAAGAAGCGGATAGCATTCGCAAGGGTTTTACGAGTGGTCATTCTTTACTCCAAGTCGGATAAAAGCGTTAGTGAACTAGAACTAATTTTCGCAGCGCAGCATACAAACCGCAATCATTAATGCCAATAAACGAAAACTATCTTAATTTCCGCTCGGCATCAATTCTTTGATTTACCCCGCTGTTAACAGCCTGATTCAAAAGAGGAGGCTGAGTTAAAGAACGATAAATGTCGTAATTTTCATCATCAAAATAAACAAGATTCACTTGTAATATATTTTGATTGATAGAAAGGCTTGAATGAATTGTTTCCAAAGCGATTTTTGCTGCCATTTTCTGCGGGAAACGGTAAATGCCTGTGCTGATATTGGGAAAAGAGACAGTCGCAATATTGTATTATTTAATAATCTCAAAACAGTTCAGATATAAATTGATTTGAAATCTTTGGTAATCAAATAAAAAAGCCCCGAGTTAAAAACTCAGGGCTTATAAATTCTGGCGGTGCGGACGGGACTCGAACCCGCGACCCCCGGCGTGACAGGCCGGTATTCTAACCAACTGAACTACCGCACCGCATGGTGTTCTGGTTGAGAACGCAGTGGATGATACGGGCCTCCGCACAATCCGTCAATCGCATTTTATAATAAAATAGTGCGCTTGCACAGTTTTTCACCTTAATGGCAAATTAATCCCCACTTATCGCAATCTCAATCAATGTAATTGTTCAGGTTCTGTTCGCCACAGGCAACTTCCCCCTTTCTTTTGCACCAGATCCAAACGGGACTCATGCTGAATCAATTCCTCATCAGAAGCATAAATAACTTTCAGCCCCGCTTGAGGGCGAGTTATTTTTTGAATTTCTGCAACCTGAGCATTGTTGGATACTTCTCCTTCCATCGAAAAAGCCAGTGATGTCTGACCGCCAGTCATTGCCAGATAGACATCAGCCAGAATTTCGGCATCGAGTAATGCCCCGTGGAGAGTACGCTTCGAGTTATCAATATGGTAACGATCGCACAACGCATCAAGGTTATTACGTTTACCGGGGAAAAGTTGCCTTGCCAGTATCAAACTATCCGTAATCGTACAGAATTCTGCGGTTGGCGGAATATCACGATTAAGCTTGCTGAATTCATAATCCATAAAGCCGATATCGAACGTCGCGTTATGGATGATCAGCTCAGCCCCACGGATAAATTCAATAAATTCCTCAGCAATATCAGCAAATTTGGGTTTATCCAGCAAAAACTCATCACTGATACCATGAACCTCAAACGCTTCCGGATCAACCAAGCGTTCAGGTTTAATATAAATGTGGAAATGACGCCCTGTCAGGCGACGGTTGATGACTTCCACCGCTCCGATTTCAATGATGTTATGCCCCTCGTAGTGAATTCCCAGTTTATTCATACCAGTTGTTTCGGTATCGAGGACGATTTGACGGGTAATTGCAGTGCTCATAGTGTTTTTTTGTGTCAGACTTAGAGTTTTGATTGAAGATGATATAGGAAGAGTCTACCAAATATGAGCAAACAGGTAGAAATTTTCACCGATGGTTCTTGTCTCGGTAATCCCGGTCCCGGTGGATATGGTGTTTTACTTCGTTATAAACAAAAGGAAAAAACCCTAAGTAAAGGCTACTTCCGCACGACCAACAACCGTATGGAACTTATGGCCGCCATTATCGGGCTAGAGGCGCTCAAAGAATCCTGCAAAGTGATTCTGACCACCGACAGTCAATATGTTCGCCAGGGTATTACTCAATGGATCCACAACTGGAAAAAACGTGGCTGGAAAAAAGCAGATAAATCTCCCGTGATCAATGTTGATTTATGGCAACGACTGGATAAAGCCATTTCACCCCATGATATTGACTGGCGTTGGGTTAAAGGGCATACAGGCCATCGGGAAAATGAATTATGTGATGAATTGGCTCGCACAGCAGCCAACTCCCCGACCCAAGATGATGGTGGCTATATCGAAAATGCAAACTAACCTACACGAAATTAATTACGTTGGTGAAAATTTTTCACTATCCCTAACGCATTACTGAATTTAGGTTTCAACAATCTGGCCCGCATAGGATTGAGAGTTAAAGGTATTGTCCGCTTGCGGGCAATAATCACATTCAGACAACCAAGCATTGATGTCGTATGCTCATAGAAACTATTTCCACTCTTCCACGGTAAGACATGAAAATTAGCATGGTAAAGAACTTCATAGTTAAGCAAGCGAAGCCAGTCCAATTGACGCAATCTGGAAAACATTTGGGCACGGTAAGATCGTCTGAAACATACAGGTGAAATCACTTTTCTCAGCCCTAATAAACTTATTGGATTAAAACCAGAAATGATCAACCAGCCATCATCAATCATAATCCGATCCACTTCCCGAAGCAGCCAATGAGGATCAACGCTATAAGTCAGCATATGAGCCAATAAACAGGCATCAACGGATTTTGCCTCGAAAGGAAGATAATGAGGATCAGCAATTACATCCATACCTTCACCTGCCAATCCTACGTTGACCTGGTGACTGATTAGACAAGAGCGACTATCAATCTCTACACTTAAATTACCGACTTTAGCTAAATGAAAGCCAAAAATTTTTGGCCACCACGGTTCCAATTGACGTTCCAAAGCGACACGGTAATATTCTCCCCAAGGTAACTCAGCCCAAGATTCAGGAGGAGTTATTTGTTTGATTGCATGTACTGATTGCATGTCATTTTCCTTCCAACCTACAAAGCTATTGTTAAAATGAGGCATATAATGAAGCTTATCAGGCTCCCCGCCCTTTCAGATAACTATATTTGGTTACTTTGTGATGAAGACAAACGTTGTGTTGTTATCGATCCTGCTGAATCACGCCCCGTCATGGAAATTTTAGCAGCTAACCAACTTATTCCCGCTGCTATCCTGCTAACACACCATCACTACGACCATGTTGGTGGTGTCGCTGGCTTGTGCAAACAATACCCTGAATTACCTGTGTATGGTCCAGAAGAGACCCGAAGTAAAGGGGCAACCCATATTATCCATGAACATAATGTCATTGATATTGATCATTTCTCTTTCCAGATTATAGCATTACCGGGTCATACACTTGGCCACATCGCTTTCTATCAGGCACCTTACCTGTTTTGTGGAGATACCCTATTTTCAGGAGGTTGTGGCAGACTATTCGAGGGTACTGCTGAACAAATGTTTTCTTCTCTTAGAAAAATCGCATCGCTACCCGATGACACATTAATTTGCTGTGCTCATGAATATACAGCCACAAATTTGAGATTTGCACAGGCAGTATTACCTGAAAATCAAACAATTAACGATTATTATAAAAAAATTATTGAGTTACGCGAAAAACATCAAGCAACAGTGCCCACTACTTTACAAACAGAGAGAAAAATTAACGTCTTCCTAAATTGTCACGATCTTGATTTACAAAAAAATATCGGTATCAAACCTAATTCAATGCCACTTTCTTCTGTTTTTCAGCAATTAAGGGCTTATAAAGATCGATTTTGATTTTGTTGGGTTGTCTTCTGCGTAATAGGTCAGTATGATTGCTCACCTTTTAGGCATACATCAAAAGAAAATATGAAGACAAAAGCGATCTTGTTCGCGTCTGTCTTGCTTGCCGGGTGTCAGTCGGGTCTTCAACCAAAGTCTCCCTCCCAGCAGCATGTACAGAAAATGTCTTCGACTAATCAAAAAGTAGCAGGTATTGCAGAGCCAAACGATACTGCAAACTGGAAGGTGAGTCCGACAGCCCAACAAGATTTGTGGGGACATATCCGTGATGAGTTGAAGATGGAAATTCCTGACAATAACAGGGTGCGTGAACAACAAAACTATTATCTGAAACACAAGAGCCATCTCCAAAATGTGGCGTTGCGAGCAGAACCATATATATATTGGATCGTTGAGCAGATTGATCAGCAAAATATGCCCATGGAAGTAGTCTTACTTCCCATAGTGGAGAGTGCTTTTAATCCCCATGCTACGTCTTACGCCAAAGCAGCAGGTTTGTGGCAGATTATCCCTAGTACAGGCCGCCATTATGGTCTGACACAGGATAAATGGTACGATGCTCGTCGTGATGTCGCTGCATCTACTACCGCAGCTTTAGATATTCTTGAGCGTTTGAATGTGCGCTTTAATGGGGATTGGTTATTAACTATCGCAGCTTACAACAGTGGCGAAGGCCGGATTGTACGTGCAATTAAAGAAAATCAGTCGCGGGGAAAACCGACAGATTTTTGGTCATTAGCATTACCTCATGAAACCATGCATTACGTCCCCAAAGTACTGGCGCTCAGTAATGTCATTCGTCACAACGAGAAATTTGACCTTAAATTGCCAAAACCCAACAATCAACAGGCTCTCGCCAAAGTTGAAGTAGGGCAACAAATCACATTGTCACAAGCTGCTGAGTTATCTGGGTTATCACTGACTTCCATCAAAACCTATAACCCTGGCTATAAGCAAGGTATGACATCTCCCTATGGGCCACATTACATTATGTTGCCGAAAGAGAATGCCAGCCAGCTTAAACACTCGCTGACAGATGAAAATGTTTTGAAAAATATCCGTCTGGCTGTCGCCAGAAATATTCGTCAGCTACAGCAACAGAGTCATTACACTGTTCGTTCTGGTGATACGTTATCAGCGATTGCAAAACGTTTTAAGACATCTCACCAGCAGCTACAAAGGCTAAATAGCTTGAAGACGGTTGATAGACTCAGGGTTGGACAGGTTTTGAAAGTTAATACTAATGATCCTGTTATGTATCAGGTTCGCAAAGGTGATTCCTTTGCCAGCATCGCCAAACGGCATGGCGTAAATCTTAATGATCTGATGAATTGGAATAAAAACATCAAGCTCAAAGACATTAAACCCGGTATCGCTCTGACGCTTTATATTAACTAATTTATTTTATTCCACCAGCATATAACTTCCTGCCTTTCAGGCAGGGAGTTTTTGCTGTGCCAGATCTTATAACCTTGTACACAACATATAGTAATTCGAATATACTCAATATATTTCAAGTTCAATAAAGGAATCTCACTTTGTCATCATTTGCCAGTGATACAGATAATTTCCCTGACAGCTTCAATGAAATATATAAATACCTGCTACTTCCTGCCGGATATCACTTTAGTGTTATTCCCTATCGGGAAAATGAAAGCCATGAGTATGAAGCAATACGATTCGGGCTTAATAATAAATCAATCCTTTTTCGCCAAGCCAAAATTACTCCACGCAAAATAGGTCACTTTGTCACATTGTGGAAAAGGCCTTTCCCTGATACAGAAATAATGCCATTTGAACAAAAAGATAATATTGATTTTTGCATGGTAGTAACCTATTCAGAGAATCAGAAAGGTTTCTTCCTGTTTGATTCAGATATTCTGACCACGCAAGGCATATTTTCCACTGGAAATAAAGAGGGAAAAAGAGCTATCCGAGTATATCCCTCTTGGGTATTTCCTGATTCAAAACAATCAATTAAAACACAAAAATGGCAGTCTTCATATTTTATAAATTTAGAGAATCAATTATTTTCCATTGAAATGTTTAATAAAATATTTTCTAACTAAAATAGTAATATTCCAATGCTATTAAAAAAATATAATCTTAATAAAATAACTTTAAATATCATTTCAACTTGATTTTATAAATGATCTAAAACAAGATACTGTGGAACCATAGTTCCACTTTATTCAATGATTATCGTCGCCATGCAACAACGTTTTATAATCCTGCCCACCATTGAATACACCAAGAATAGACACAGATTCCGATTCTACTATATGAACGCAATATAATCGTATAATTCGACTATATGCGTTTCAGTCTCGAGTGAAAATATAACGGTATGATTCATTTCGACTGATCGTGCCGTTCCGCCAGATGAAAACAAACCTGATCAATGCTAACGGCTCGTAATGGGTCAGATTTTAGGGCGTCATAGGCAGGGCCAACTTGATTATGCAACCAGTTTTCGAACGCGGGATTTCACAATCTCCACCATCTCTCATTCGGCAAGGTTATGCGCATTTATTGTGTGGTTCACATCGCTTTAACCTCCAATCGTGTTCAGTAGCAAAAGTTCCACCACCTCTAAAATTGAGGAATTTTTTAACCAAAATATGCGGCTCTGCCGAACAACATAGCAGAACCGCATATTTACAGATGTTTATGTTCAGACAATCCTGCTTAAGTTCTCAGCCCTCTGCCCGACTCGATCAAATACCAAGCTAGTAAGTAAAAACCGAGAATAAACATACTCAGCATACCTAATGTCATTACCAGAGACACATCAGCAATACCGAGGAAGCCATAGCGAAATCCACTGACCATATAAACGATTGGATTCAGCTTCGATACTATCTGCCAAAATTCAGGCAGTAAAGTCAGGGAATAAAACACACCGCCTAAATAGGTTAATGGCGTCAGCACAAAAGTCGGAATGATGCTGATATCATCGAAAGTTTTCGCAAAAATGGCATTCAATAAGCCAGCTAATGAAAATAAGATCGATGTTGCCAGTAGGGTTATTACAACCATTCCCCATGAGTGGAGCTGTAATGGCACAAAAAGCAAAGAAACCAGTGTAACTAAAATGCCCACACATACACCACGAGCCACTCCACCGCCGACAAACCCGGCAATGATGACATGTGTTGGCACAGGTGCAACCAGTACTTCTTCAATACTACGCTGGAACTTAGCACCAAAGAAGGAAGAGGAGACGTTCGAATATGAGTTAGTGATCACAGACATCATAATCAGGCCGGGAACAATAAACTGCATATATGCTACGCCCCCCATTTCCCCAATGCGGGAACCCACTAGATTGCCAAAAATGACAAAATAGAGAGACATAGTAATCACAGGCGGTAGCAAAGTCTGTACCCAAATACGGCCAAAACGAGTAACTTCTTTAATCCAGATAGTTTTTAATGCCACCCAGTATAGTTGGATCATTGACGGGCTCCTTGGTTATTATTTGTCAACCCAACAAACAGCTCTTCCAGGCGATTCGCTTTGTTGCGCATACTGTTAATTTGGATGCCCTGCATACTCAATTGGGAAAAAATATCATTTAATCCCTGCCCGCGTTTCACATCCACTTCTAATATGATGGTGTCTACCAAACGATAGCTATAACCTTGCAGAATCGGCATATTTCCTTTCGGTGCTAAATCGAATAAAAACGTTTCCAGTTCCAGTTGGCTGAGTAAATCCTTCATGCTGGTATTTTCCACCAACTCACCATTCTGAATAATACCAATATTACGGCACAGCATTTCAGCCTCTTCCAGATAGTGAGTTGTCAGGATGATAGTCGTTCCCTGTGCATTCAAAGTTTTCAAAAACTCCCACATGGAGCGACGCAGTTCAATATCCACCCCAGCAGTAGGTTCATCTAAAATTAATAAATTGGGTTCGTGTATCAAAGCACGGGCAATCATTAGACGGCGTTTCATGCCTCCTGACAAACGGATTGCCCGTTCATTGCGTTTGCCCCATAGGTCCAGTTGTGACAGATAGGTTTCCGCTCTGCTTTGCGCCACATCGCGTGGTACGCCGTAATATCCCGCCTGATTTAATACAATCTGAATCACTGTTTCAAATGGATTGAAATTAAATTCCTGCGGCACTAAACCCAACTGACGTTTAGCATTGACCAGGTCCGTATCAATATCGTAACCAAATACGTTGACCTTACCGCTACTTTTATTAACCAAAGAACTGATGATGCCGATGGTGGTCGATTTTCCTGCACCATTTGGCCCCAAAAGCGCGTAGAAATCGCCAGCTTCTACACGTAGATCAATCCCACGCAATGCTTTTACTCCACCTTTATAGGTCTTCGTGAGCTGTGTTAACTCCAATGCATAAGCCATAAGTAAACAACACCTTTATTATTTGCTATTTTTGAGTGCAAGATAGAGATTATGCCATTATTTTCCCTATGCTTCTTTTCAATGATAGAGATCAAATCAAAAACATTACTCAATTAAATATTAAATTCTCAATTAATGTTGTATATGATTCTATCTCAAAAATGTTGCCAGGCTATTAGTCATGATGAGAAAAATTGAAGAGCTGTTTGCCAGGAACAAACAGTGGTCTAAATCCGTAAATGAAGAAAACCCGCATTTCTTCAATGAATTATCAAAAGCACAAAAGCCCCACTTTCTATGGATAGGCTGTTCTGATAGCCGTGTACCTGCTGAAAAGCTTATCGATGCCGCACCGGGTGATCTTTTCGTCCACCGGAATGTTGCGAACCTTGTTATACATACCGATTTAAATTGTTTATCCGTTGTACAATATGCTGTCGATGTTTTACAGGTTGAGCATATTATCATCTGTGGTCACTACGGATGCGGTGGTATTGAAGCGGCAGTAGACGGCACTGAATTAGGCTTAATCAATAACTGGCTGCTTCACATTCGTGATTTGTGGTACAAACACAGCTCAATGCTTGGCGAGTTGCCGCCTAATGATCGACTGAATCGTTTATGCGAACTGAATGTTATTGAACAAGTTTATAACCTTGGTCATTCAACCATTATGCAATCAGCATGGAAACGTGGGCAAAAAGTAATGATCCACGGTTGGGTATACGGTTTGAAGGATGGTGAACTACATGATCTGGATATTACCGCAGACAGCCGGGAAAAATTGGAACTAAATTACCGCCAGACTATCTCTAAGCTGGCTAATAAAAAGTAACAAATTTCTGTAAAAATAAATGGCAGCTAAAACTGCCATTTATTTACTGCACCAATGCCCTTGTACACTAGCGCAAGAATTTACTCTTCCAGCAGAGTAACATGGCCAATATAAGGCAGATGACGATAACGTTGAGCATAGTCAATGCCATAGCCAACCACGAATTTATCTTCAATCGAGTAACCAATCCATTCTACTGGCACATCAACTTCACGACGGGATGGCTTGTTCAACAATGTACAAATTGCCAGCGAGTTTGGTTCACGCAGAGCCAGGATTTCCCGAATTTTATTTAGTGTATTGCCTGAATCGATAATATCTTCAACGATCAATACATCTTTATCACGAATATCTTCATCCAGATCCTTCAGAATTTTCACATCGCGGGTAGAGTTCATTCCATTACCATAGCTGGACGCTGTCATAAAATCCACTTCGTGAGGAACCTGAATTTCACGGCACAAATCCGCCATGAAAATAAACGATCCTCTTAACAGACCAACCAATACCAGTTCACGATCGCTATTGCGGTAATGCTCTGTGATCTGTTGCCCCAGTTCAGCAATACGTTGCTTAACCTCCTGCTCGGAGATCATTATTTCTACAATATGTTTTGGTTTACTCATAACTATATATTTTTAAACAAAAATTAAAATAAAATCATGTGTCTTTTTACGAAAAGTGATACACCGATTGATATACCGTTCACCACACAAAGACGCACACACAAAAAAACATGAGAACAAAATATTTTGCAAAGCATATCAGAATTCACCGCCTACAGTAAAAGGAGGGTTGAATCTATGACTACCTACAAATATCGTTGCCAGTGAGTAGAACAGTACACTAAACGTTCTGACCTTGTGATAGGAGGTTACAATGCATTTCGTCGGAAGGTATTAAAAATTGCGGTGACGGCTAACCAATTGTGCCACCTCATCGAAGCAAATAACACAGTAGGTAATTAGATGAGGTGACTATTTCCCTGATATTTTCCGGTATTAGGGTAATTATTTTGATGATTTATCGCGAATTTTGCGTTCGATAAGATTACCGTTCATATCAAAATAACGGCTCGGCCAGATTTCAGACGGGTGAATGTCGAGATAATTAGCAATAATCCATTCGCCTTTAGGCCAAGGACGTGACAGCGTGTTGGCTAATGTGGAAGAACTCAGTCCTGCTTCACGGGATACCGCTGCTAATGTTGTACCACGTTTGCGTAATGCAGCAATAATATCAGCTTGATGCCAGTCATTTCTAACATTATTCATTCCTGCTACCCCTTCCATTAATTAATCATTGATGGTGGCGATTCAGACAGGGTTTGCAATACCGGGAGCTATCGTCCGGCGAGGCCGAAGCCTCCCCCGCCTGAACCGCCATAGAAAAGGCGAACGCAGGCACACTGGTAGAAACATCCTACCAGTGGATAGCTCTACAGGGTTGCAAATCCCTGACCATTGGATTTTGCCAATGGCGCTGTTACTTTAACTGATTGGTTTATCTGACTCAATAACTGAATAACTAACACCAACCATTAATTCAGCGCCAATTCAAAAAATTAAGTGGATTTTCTGGCTTTATTAACTGTCCATTCATCAACTTCTTTTGCTATCCATAACATAGAACGGATACCCAATCTGCGCGGTTTGGGGAAATTTCCCAGCCTAATCAAATGGTCGATTTGTGATTTTTCTAGTCCGGTCTTCTGCATTACATAGTCCAGACGAATAAAAGTCAGAGTTTCCATCATTCCAAACCTCCCTGACTATAAACTCTTTCGACGTAACGCCCGCGACCATCACCATGCCCCAAATCCATTGAAACCAGTGCCCTTGCTTCCTGACGACTAAAACCATTCTGCTGGTAAAAACTCAGTGCATCCTGCGCCCAGGCATACCGCAAACTGTGGGGTGAATGGCACCCCTTTAAACCAATTCTTGTAGTATGTGTCCGCCAGTAGTTCATAGCTTGTTTAAGATCTGGTTTATCAATCAGCCTACCGCCCCGTTGTCCTGCAATGACGATAGCCTGCTCGACAGCCTCTTTTACAGCAACAACATTCAATACGCAGGTTTGTCTTGGTCTGCCGCCTTTTGTGCCGAAAACAACATGAAGTTTTGGCTCTGGCTGCTCTAATTGTTTCCGCCAGCTTTTCAATGAAGCACTGCATTACACCGCTTCCTGAGAACGTAACCCCATCAAACGAGCAAGTTTCAGTGTGACGGCAAATCCGGCATCACGTTCAAGCGCCTTCTGATAAACATCCTGAAATGTGGCATCAGGGATCGCCTGCTTCGTTCCGGCACGGCTAGTTCCACTTAATCCCAATGCCTGATTGCTCAAACGAGGCGAGATTTCCAGTTTCTCCCTGCCTGCCATACGGAAAATATTGCGTAGCGCAGACATTTCATTTTGCACTGTTCGTTTTGCAATCCCCTGAGATAAACGGACACCAACGTAATGTTCTACATGTTTGGCTTTCAAATGGCTGAGACTTTTAACCTGAATATTCAGGCTCAATAACAACGCGCCCAAACGCCCTGCAATCCGAGTACGGTCATGACAGGTCTTATGGCTGCCACCACCCTGCCGGGCAAAAAACTTCAATTCTTTAATCAATCGGCTCATTAGCTTATCTCCCTACTTATACCTGACAACATGCAATCTCTGGCGCGCGACAATGCTGACAAAACAGGAAATGCCTGCTTTGTCCTTGACGGATATCTGTGCGCCAGAGTGAACGCGGGTTGAGGTATTGCGGGGTATCGGTTAAGTACGCTGTACTGCCGCCTGCATAAACAGGTCATCCCCACTGGCAAAAAGCCAGCCTCGATATCGTCAAGTTCTCCTTTTGATGCTTTTTCGATCTATAAAATGCAGTGTCAGATTCACTGCGCTGTTAAGCAGGCACGAGCCTGTAATCGTCATGTTGTCCTTTTGCTGCGGCGTCACTTTCAGCGGTAAATCTGCAAAAAGTGACGCCTTAAACCCCGCAAACGGTCAGCAAAAGTCGTGCGGTCGTTGAAATGCCAATAGGCACAGCAAAACGCCGCAAAGTTAAGTGTCAAACGGTAGCAATGAGCTAATTGTTTAGGTGTAGAAAAGCTGTCCGCTGAATATTTCAAGCAAACACAGCTAGACATGAACTGGATGCGTGAAAGCAATCCTGCTCATTGAAGTGAAATGAGATCAAGACGTAGCTCAATCCCATTGGGCGAAAGGCTATCACCTAACGCTAATGTGAAAAGTAAGCGAGCACGTGTTTCAGCTCACTTGAAGTTAAGATAAAACCGAAGTGGATCTTCCCCACCTCAACGTCAGCTACGAAAGGAAATGGAAACCATAACCTAACGCGCCTAAGTACCGTTGTACTCTATTAGTTAAAAAAACCTTCACCGCCGAACTAGCTAGGATTGTTCATATTGACGATATCTGCTTCCAAAGGTGCGCAGATGTACCACAATTCTTGCTCTCCCTTTCAGGCTACGGGAGTTTTTTAGTCGCTCGAAAGCGCTTCCTCTCAGACTATGGAAGCATTGGTGACCATCGGAGATGGTGATTGAACGAGTTTAGATTAACGAATCTTTTTAATAGTGGCAAGTGAGAGGGGTGTTTTTATAGGCGCACGAATAAATCTTTTATCTCTGCGATCCACACAATTATCCTATTATTTTAATCAAAGGAAGTTCCTTTCCTTATAAAGGTACATAATCAATTGTAGTGTGTAGCCAAATTTGACGGGTTGGTTTGAGTGGTGACCGGCTTGTTTTTGCCCCTTCTTCATCCTTGATAAACGTAGGAAAGTCACACAACTTGATGATATTCATTGAGTTGCTTATTAAAAGTGAACAAGATAGATAGAAGATTGAGCAATAGAAAAGAATACAGATCAACATTGAATAAAGTATCACAGTGCTAGAAGTGTGTTCGATCAGAATAATAGAACTCTTTTTTTGAAATATCCGATTCCGTTTTTTTAAGGTGTTATTAAATGAAAATTTCCTCGTTCGCTTTGAAAAACTATCGACGACTAGTCAACGTAACCCTGGTACTTGATGATAAAACAACTGTTCTTGTTGGCGCTAATAATAGTGGAAAAACATCCTGTATTAGTGCGCTACACACCTTCCTGAAAAGTCCGGATAATCTAAAAATTCGAGATATATCCAAGAAAAATTGGAAGAAAATAAAAAAGTTGGGCGAACAAGTCGAACAAAAATTTCCCACTAGCGAGAAAATGCAGGATCTATCGGATGATTTAACCAGTTTGTTACCGAGTTTAGACATCGAGATCACCGCGAAAACAAGTGAGGCATACAAGGTTCGTGACATCCTCCCGGACTTGGAATGGTGTGGTGGTGCCCTATTCGTTCGCATAACTTATGAACCAATCGATATTTCTAAATTATGTCGTGAGTTTGTTGATAAGAGAAGTGTAGTGTCCGAACACAAAGGTAAGGTAAGCCTGTGGCCCAAAGATTTATGTGATTTTCTGGAGAAAGGCCGGACCTTCAGTAAGTTCATAAAACAAAAGCACTACATTTTAAGCAAAGAGGAAAAGTCTTCTACGCTGAGCGAAGTTTTGCAGCCTCTTAAATCTGAAGCTTTGAAAAAGTTAATTCGAGTAGACACTATATCCGAACAACGCGGCTTAGGTGCCGAAGATAACACAGATCAAAAGGGGCCATATTCAGAAAAGCAACGTCTCAATAAGTTACTTCGAGAATATTACGATCATATTTTGAACCCAGAAGATTTTCCTGAGATACAAGACCTTGAAGTTTTGGGGCAACAGCAAGCGCTAGAAAAAGAGTTTACCGACAGATTGAATAAGCAGTTTAATGCCCCCTTTAATGAGCTGAAGAATATGGGGTATCCCGGTATCGGTGGCAACCCGACTGTTGAAATTGCCGCAAAAATTAGTGGTATGGATGCCTTGCAAAAATCGTCATCGATCCGATACCGTTTTGACAAAGAGGAAGAAGAGTTTGTTCCAGAAAGTTACCTGGGGCTTGGTTACCAAAATCTTATATATTTGACCTTCAGACTTCTGGAATTTCGCGACAAATGGATGCGCGTTGGAAAGTCATCTGCCTTTGAGGATAAAATGGAGGATCAGATAGAACCAATCCATTTAGTTTTACTCGAAGAACCGGAAGTCAATCTGCATGCTCAAGTCCAACGAGTATTCGTATCGAAAGCTTATGATACTTTACGGAATCATTCCGACTTGTGTAGCAAACAAGAGGAATCTGAATACCAAACACAGCTTGTGATTAGTACACACTCTAGCCATATTATCAACGATATTGACTTCAAAGAGTTACGGTACTTCCGGAGAAATAATACTGACACTTCAATTGCAATGGATCATACGTCAATTGCAAATATGTCAGAGTTATTCGTGAACCCAAAAGATGAACTTCAGTTTGTCAGAAAACACTTAAAGCTCACTCACTGTGACATTTTCTTTGCCGATGGGGTTATATTCGTTGAAGGGCAAGCCGAACGTCTTCTGGTGCCTGAGTTCATTTCCAATAGCTTTCCGGGCTTATCGAAACGATACATCTCTATACTGGAGGTAAGCGGTGCACACACTCACAAATACAGAGATTTAGTCGAAAAACTTGGGGTTGCGACTCTGGTGCTGACAGATCTTGATTCAGTTGATAACGAAGGGAAATCATGCTTCCCGCAAAAGAATTCAGATCAAAAAACTAGTAATGTTACCTTGAAGGAATGGCATCCAAAAAAAGAAGTTTTGGATGACTTGGTGACCTTACCAAAAGAGGAACATGCTACAAATAATCAAGGTGCACCACTTTACGTTGCCTACCAAAAGACAACTCAGATTACTGGGAAGGAAGTTTTATCCCGTACTTTTGAAGATGCATTGATTTTGGCGAATTTTGAAAATAAATATTTTCAGAAAATTAAAGACGCCTTTAAAAATGATAGTAACTCCCTATCAGAGTCACTCTACTGCTATGTGCAAGCTTTAAAGAAAGGAGACTTTGCTTTCGATTGCCTTTTCCATATCGCAAATAAGAAAGAAGATTGTTTCAATCCCCCAGAATATATGAGTGAAGGTCTTGAATGGCTACAAGATAAGCTTCAATACAAAATGTAGGAGGAGATTATGCCAGAAGAATTTTACTTGGCGGAAACCAAATCTATTGATCATGACAATGGAATTGATAAAGGGATCCTAGAGTGCCTTCGTATAGGTTCAGGGAAAAGTTTTATCACCTTTGCGGGAGCAGGATCGGGTAAAACTTATTCTCTAAAAGAAGCTCTAGATTTTCTGAAAAAAGAGCATTCTGGTAATTTTATTCGTCAGGGTAAGCAAATTGCTGTTGTAACCTTTACAAATAACGCAGCCGATGAAATCGTGGATCGGATTGAGCAAAATCCCATCTTTGCGGTTTCAACGATTCATAGCTTTTGTTGGTCTGCTATTGCTGGTTTAAATGAAGACATTCGCAAGTGGTATCTGGAGAAAATTCCTGCGAAGCTTGCCGAAATAGAAAATTTGGAAAGTCGTGGTCGCGAAGGTAAAGCATCAGAAGCTCGAAAGAGAACAATTACCCGGCTAAAGGAAAAAATGGATTGGCTAGCTGAACCTTGCTCATTCATTTACGACCCAAATGGCGTCAACTCTGCAAAGAATGCGTTGTCCCATGCGGATGTTTTAAAGCTTTTCTCAAGTTTTTTGACTACTAAGTCGATAATGGCAGAAGTCATTGTAAACAAGTTCCCTTTCATATTTATCGACGAAAGTCAGGATACCAACAAAGATGTAGTCCGAGCATTCTTTGAGCTGCAACATGCTAAATCAAATAAAGTTGTCATCGGCTTGTTTGGAGATACGATGCAACGTATCTTCGGTGGGGGCGAATCTGAGCTGGGTAACACCAAGCCAAGTGATTGGACTACCTTCAACAAAGAAATGAACCATCGCTCAGCGCGGCGCATTGTTGCTTTGGGTAATCAAATCCGTAGTGAAGATGATAAACGAAAACAGTTTGCCCGAGATGGAGCTGCAGACGGTTACGTTCGATATTTCTTATTATCGAACAATGTTTCAAACAAAAATGAAATTGAAGCCAGAATTCGTGAGGTTATGGCAGAAGTTACAGGTGACACGAACTGGACAGATATTCAATCCAAAGATACAGCTATCTTGCTTTTGGAACATAAAATGGCTGGACGTCGTCTTGGCTTTAGTGATCTTTGGAACAAACTTGAAAAATCAGACAAAATTAAAGATCGGATTTCTAAAGGTGAAAATTCCGAACTAAATTTTTTCTCTGAAATTGTTTTTCCTATGGCTGAGGCGAGTCGTGATGAAAGACGAGCTGAATTGATGTCTATCCTGAGAGAAAGGAATTCGCCGCTTTTGGAAGCCAGTGTGCTTGACGCTAACAAGAATGATCCGCTAGTACTTGCTCGAAATGCTGAACATGCGTTTAGGGATGTGATTTCAAATGAAAAGGTCAGTTTTCGTGCAGTCCTGGAAGTTTTGGCTGAGCATAATCTGCTGAGAATTCCAGCGAAATTACAGGCGCTTGTAGTGGCTTCCAAAGAGAGTGAAGCTGGAACAGAGCCAAAACAAATGGGAGCTATATTGGAGATTGAATCAGAAGCTGAAGAACGGGATGATAGCGAGATAACTGCTTGGACTGAAGCTTTGGAAACTAATTTCTTTCAAATTCGAAATTATAATGACTACATCAATGGGAACTCATTTTATCGAACCCATCAAGGCGTGAAAGGCAACGAATTCGAGCGTGTTATGGTTGTCATGGATGATGAAGCAGGCGGATTCTTATTTTCTTACGAGAACTATTTTGGAGTGAAGGAACTTTCGAGTGCAAGCAAAAAAAAACAGGATGCAGGTGAAGAGACTGGTTTGGAGCGAACTAGGCGATTGTTCTATGTCACATCCACACGGGCGAAAAATAGCCTCGCCCATGTGATTTATACATCCAATGTGGCTAAGGTAAAGGAAAATCTTATTGAAAAAAAATTTGCGCGAGAAGGTGAAATTATTGAGTTGTACAAGTAATGGAATTAAGTCTTACGTTTTGCTTCTGATGTTTCGACTTACTTTTACAAATCCTAACTTGGCTAGCTAGCAAGATAAATCTAGCTCACTTTTATCCAAATATTAGTTAGCCTTAATGTTCGCTTCGCTCATAACAGTCTGTCGGAATAGGTTGAATCCTGCCTAGCAGGGTATACAAACTCATTTGTATTAGCTACGACTTGATCTGACGCTATCCTACGATAGGGTACAATTAAATCTGACGGTCGGCTATGAGAGAGATACGGTCATAAGTGACTTTGCCACTCTCGGTTCAGCAGCCACTGAGCTATGAAATCTTTGGTCACAAGTACGTTTCATTGGTATGTCAGTTCGGGGCCATCAGTCCTGTACATTTTTCAAAGCTTTCTCTACCTCCATATGAATTTGAATGGTTACGTATGCATTCTAAATGTCCCCATAGAAATCTCCTTGATCGATCTGTCTTGAATTAAGGAAGGATGGCATTCATAATGTTCGGTTGCTTACTTTCCACCAGAGACTAGGTCTTACTACATGAAGCAATCCGCTTACGCCTCAATACAAGAAAAACGTCTTCAGCCTTGGAAGGGTGAAGAAGAAGTCCGGTTTGCTTGGAACAAAGCCTTAGAAGACGCTACAGGGTTACATCTTTTTGCTGAACGCGATCGCAATGATGCTAGTTACAATCACGTCATCATTGAATACAAGGCACCAGGATATTTTAAAGGCAGGAAAGACAGTTCTGCTTTCCAAAACGCTACCAAAAAACGACTATTACCATATATAGTTAAAAAAGCCGCTGAAACAAAGATACCAGAATCAGATTTCATCGGTATAGCCATAGATGGGGAACATATTTGTTTTGCACAGGTAATTGATGGTGATATTAACACCCAACACTTGATGCCATTTTCTCCTGAATCCGTAGAGATGGTAGTTGATGCTCTTCGTTCAGATACACGTAAAGGACTCACAACAGAAAACTTACTTGCTGATTTTGGGCATGGTTCTGCAAATGCGCAAGCGTTCATGCAACAACTTTCTGATGGACTTTCTCAACAGCTTGCCATTAGTGGTAATAACAAAATAAAAATGCTCTTTGAAGAATGGCGAACTTTGTACGGCCAAGTTGCCGACCTTTCCATTCTGCAAGCTGAAGCTATCGCAAAAGAACTGCACTTTACTTGGTCCGGACCTACATCAGACTCTATTTCTGCACGGCTATTCGTCCTTCATACTTATAATTCAATGCTCATTAAGCTCTTAGCTGCTGAAATAGTTTCAGCGCATGGGCTTACATCAACAGCACAGCCAGCTCAGAGCATGGCTGCATTAAAGAACGATGCTCAGATGCTGGAATTTCTCGACTCAGCTATCGAACGCTCTGCTATTTTTCAGGGGGCGGGAATAAACGGCTTTGTTGAGGAAGCAATTTTTAGCTGGTATCTCGATGTTGCCAGTCTGAATACTGTGCCTAAGTTGCTTCCAACATTAAGACGCTTGCTGTCGGTTCTATCTCTCTACCGCCTTGACCAGCTATCCCAAACACGTGATGTACTTCGTGACCTTTATCAAGGACTGGTGCCGGGTAAATTGCGTCAGAGCTTGGGTGAATTCTACACACCTGACTGGCTAGTTGATTTCACACTAAATAAAGTGAGTACCCCTGAGATTCTCAACCAGAGAGTACTTGATCCGACTTGCGGTTCCGGAGCATTTTTACTTGCTATAATTCGAAAGAAACGTCAATTAGCAAAGTTTCAGAACCTCAGTGCTCAGGAAACTCTGAATCTTCTGTGCGACAGCGTATGGGGCTTTGATCTTAATCCTCTGGCTGTACAAACAGCCAGGGTGAATTTCATTATAGAAGTCGCAGATTTACTGGCACAATGCCCAGGCCACGAGTTTGAAGTTCCTGTACTAATGGCTGATGCAATTTACTCTCCTGCGGCTTCACCTGAGACTTCTGAACCCATAATTCAGTATCGTATTGGCAGTCAGTTTGCAAAGCTCGATATTCATTTGCCAGTAGCGCTGGCGCTCGATCGTGTCAGCCTTGATGTAATGTTTAATCGCATGGGTAAAGATGTCGAAATGGGGCTCGATTTTGATGAGTCCATGGATAAAGTTCGAAAAGGAAATTACTTCACTGAACAGCTACTTGGGGAATGGGACACACCTCTGCGTTACACATATAACCAAATTCTGAATCTACATCGCCAAAACTGGAATGGTATATGGTTCAGGATTGTCAGAAATTTTTTCTGGTCTGCTACTGCAGGGCAATTCGACCTTGTCATTGGCAATCCCCCATGGGTTAGATGGTCAAAATTACCTGCTCTGTATCGTGAGCGTGTAAAACCCACCTGCGAACACTATGGGATTTTTTCTAAGACCCGCATGCATGGTGGCAACGAACTCGATATTTCAGCAATGATCACATATACCGTCGCTGATAAATGGCTTAATGTTGGTGGCCATCTGGCATTTGTCATCACGGGCACTCTGTTCAAAAACCCTTCATCAGCGGGCTTCAGAACATTTAAACTCGAACCTTCGCAAGAGGACTCATTGTACCTTCAGCCGGTATCAGTGGATGATATGAAAGGTCTTAAACCTTTTGAGGATGCGAGTAACCATACGACGATAGCCGTATTCAGAAAATCAGAAAAAGAACCAGAGTACCCGGTTTCATATCGCGTATGGGGGCCTAATATCGGTGAAAAACGAGCCGTTAAATCGTCTCAGACGCTTAAAGCTGTCTCCGATACCATCCAGTACAAAGAAAAAGAGGCCTTTCCGGTTAGCGAAGCGGGTTCACCTTGGGCCATATTGGAGCCAGGCCGATTTGAAACCATTAAATACTTATCTCGTCAGTGCTCATGGACCAAAGGGCGTAAGGGGATCACGACTGACCTCAATGGAGTTTACTTCGTTCCTATCCTTAAGGTGAATGAAAAACATGTCCAGATCCGGAGTCGACCTGAAGCGGGTAAAAAAGACATAGGCCCGATGAAACAGGCATGGGTAGAACCAGAGGATTTGTACCCTTTGATTAAAGGAGCAAGTAATTTTGAAGAATGCTATCTTAAAATTAGTGCGCCAGAAGTCAACAACGAAGAACGTCTTTTTACATTTGTTCCGAATACGGGGATCTCAAATGCGGATTATGCTGAAGCAGAAGAACGGCTTGAAAAGCATGAGCTGAGAAAAACTGCTGCCTGGTTCGAATCGTTTGAATCTGTTCTTCAGGCTCGATCGACTTACCGTCGGCAAATGAAAGGTGCACCTTTCCATGCCGTTTATAACGTAGGAGACTATACGTTTAAACCATGGAAAGTAATCTGGCCTGAGATGTCTTCATCGTTCTATGCAGCAGTAGCTGGAAGTGCAAACGTTCCGCTTGTCGGCTCACGCCCTTACGTTCCTGATCATAAAGTCTATTTTTCAGCCTTTGATGATAAAGAAACTGCCTATTATTTATGTGGACTTCTTAACTCAAAAACCGTTCAGGAGTGGATTGATGCACACAATGTTTCCATACAGGTTGCAGACGTTTTCAAACACTTAGACTTGCCTGAATTCAATAAGAAGGACATACATCATACTCTTCTGGCCAAAAGGGTAATGGCTGCTCACGTGGAACATGACCGAGATGAGCGCCAGATTATAGTGGATGAAATAAAAATACTGGCCGAAAAGGTTCTCACTAAATGGAGTGAACAGCTTCTTAGTTAAATCAGCTACAAGCGTCTGGCGCTAGTGGAATCTTAATCACTAGGAGCCACCCCATATAAACCGCCTTCCACCTCCCACAGGCGGTTTATAAGTTACGCTAACGCAGCATGTACCTAGTTGATTAACTCAACGTGATATTAGTAATGTCTGCTCCTGGCGCAGACTGTGTAAAAACCGTGATTTCATCCAACAAACATCGAGTTGGGTTGCATTTAAGCATCCGATTAGCGCTTATCACATTCACAATGTTCTGATGCAGATTGGTGGCTTGTAATATGAAGTCATTTAAAAGCAGTGTGCCTTGAGCGTTTGGGGCAGATTTTTGGTGAAACTAAGCTGACTTTATCACTCAGCTCAGACTGATGGCTGCCATCAAACCGACAGTTCCCAGTATGGTCATCATACGTTTCAGGTTGTAAGCAAGAACACTGAGGCTGATTTCAGTGCTCACATTTTTGAGGCGTTTAGTCAAAAAGTGAGTCGCTCCCATCCACATTTTTATCGTGCCAAACGGATGCTCAACACTCTGTTTCCTTATCACCGGGAATTCCGGATGCTCGTCCAACCGTTTTTGCATGTCATCAATAATCGATTCATGTATCCATCGTCTTATGCGACGGGGCTCTTTCTTTGATTTTGTGCATTGAGATCGGATTGGACATTTATTGCACGCTAAATTGTTAAAGTAAATATCCAGTTCTACACCTTTCTCCACTACTCTCATTCGCTTTTGTAAACTTTGACCCGCCGGACAAATGTATACATCACTGTCGTTGTCGTACTTGAAGAGAGACTTGTTAAAAATGCCTTTGCTCTCCGAACCTGACGTGTCAATTTGTGGCACATTCGCCGTGATGCCTTGATCATGCGCGTCTTTGATATCATTTCGACTGAAGTAGCCTTTGTCGGCTAACACGGTAATCGATTCCTTCCCCAAAACCTTTCGGACTTGCCCGGCAACTAATGTCAGTTGACCTCGGTCTGTTGTCATGACGATGTCGTGGCAAACGATGAGATGGTGCTTTGTATCGACCGCCGTTTGCACGTTGTAGCAGACTTGTCTTTCCATGTGGTGTGTTTTCATCAAGCGGGCATCAGGATCCGTCTGTGATATCTGTTTGTCCGGATGCTCATTAACTTGTTTTTCGAGTGCTTTTAGCTCAACTAAGCGCTGCTTTAGCCATGCTAATTTCGATGCTGCGACAATCAGATCAGACTCTTTTTCGTTCTCATCTTTGGCATCCATCTGGCTTAAATATTTCTCGATACTTTTTTCAACTCGCTCGATATGAAACTGCACTTTACTGGGGGTGTAATTTTTGGATTTATTATTGACGGCTTTGAATTTACTACCATCAATAGCGAACACGGCATCTTCAAACATGTTGAGTTGTCGGCATAACTCGACGAATTGACGGCAAACGTTTTTAATTCCCTTACCATTATCCTTTCTGAAGTTTGCAATCGTTTTGAAGTCGGGAGATAAACGTTCAAGCAGCCACATTAACTCGACATTGCGGTTGCATTCCTTCTCCAGCCGTCGCGATGATTGAATTCGATTTAAATAACCGTAAATGTAGAGCTTGAGCATCGTGGCAGGGTGATATCCAGGACGGCCAGTTGACTTGGGATTCACGCTTTCAAAACCTAAGTCGAGTAAATCGAGATGTTCAACAAAGACATCAATAACTCGCACTGGGTTATCTTCGCTAACAAAGTCGTCCATGAGTTCTGGAAAGAGCGTGGATTGATGCCTTGATTGACCAGTAATATGGTGAGACATGCCAGAATCTCCATGATTATGCTTACCAATCTGATGATACTGGACTTGGCTTTGAAATTGGATCGGTAGCTAAGACCCATTGATCATAAGTACATCGTACTTAGACCAAAAGGTGATCAAGGGTTTTTACACAGTCTGGGCGCAAAGCCGACAGTCTGATTAGGTTCCGCTCAGGTCATCAATAGTGTCAGATCGAGTCTTAGTTGGTACAACTCATTGGTGATTACAGAACAAAACTGTTCTCAACCATCTGTTTAATCTTCCAATTTTCTTTTTATAAGTACTGAGTGAGATACCATTCACTCATTTCTTTCAAACTATTATTTCAAAAACATCAATTTCTGCCCGGCAATGACCTCAACAGGACGGGTCAAAATACCCACCACTGGCAGCGCCACCCCAAGCCAACCCAAACGGCAGGCAACCTTACGGATTTTATCGGCCCCCGGTATCTTGCTGAACAACTTTTGTAATGCCCCGGGGCCTCTGGATGCCGCACCGCCAAAGCTAATCAATCCCGCTGCAAACATGGTCAAATCGGAAACGATATACGCCCATTTGGGGATTTCCGGCGTAATAGGGACTTCTGTCTTCGTCCCGCCGCCAATCAGGACATTTGAAGAACCTGTCATCACGGCCGCATCACAGGTTGTTTTATCCCCTACCCGTGAGGCAGGTAATCCATTGATAAAGACAGAATCGGAGCCTTGCGCCATCTGGCGGATACCGTCTTCTTTACTGCATACCACGGTACTGCGTTTTGCAATCGCTGCTTTTTTATTATTGATAAAAACATTCGCGGAACCACTTTCGATGGTTCCACTGGGACTTCGTGATGAGGCACCTGCCGAGACGCAGGCATCCCGCGCCATATCGCCCAATGCCCCCGCCGCCATACCTACCGCAATAGAAGCACCAATCAACAAAACACCGACCCCGACACAGGAAGCGGCCACACCTGCCACAAAGAGTGCACCCGCAAGGATACCCCCTGCGGCCGAAATCAATGAACCAATGATCATACCTGCAACTAACCCGGCCATTGCACTGGAATAGCCTATTGTATCCCCAAGCCTTGCCGCTTCTGGCATGATGTTCTCTCCCTAGAACTGGAAACTTTTCAGGCAATCATCCAACCACTGCCGCTGTGATTCAGTAAAAGCCTGCTGTGATGACATTGTAAAAATCAGCACCTTTTTCTCATCCCTCAGAAAAACAGCCTGATACTGATAAAGTTGTTGCCCTTTTTTAGGTCGGTAGCGGGAAAGGAGTAAGCTGCCTTGTAGCAGGTTGTCTCCTAATAGGACGGTTTGCTCTTCAATGAGCTGCCAATCACGCAGACTCTTTTTCAGCAAGACTTTTTGACGGGTTAAGTAATCGGCTAAATCTTCTCCTTCATGCAATTGATCCCGACCAATATTCAATGCGGGAACATTTGGCGCGATGATAATGTTAACAGTCTGTTCCTGATAACCTTCCGGTATGGTGATGCTGCCTTCAGTGAACTGACAACGCGGGCGTGTATCCATATTTCTTTGCCTCATTAATGAAGCAGAATATAACGTCACCGCTTATGTATTCCAGGATGAATAAAAGCACATGAGGGAAATTGTGATAAATCTCTCTTCTTATATTAAATTAGATAATTACCTTATTTAAATTTCACATAGTACAACCAATTAAAACTGCACTGACGCGCTGCGCTTGTCTTCTCTGGTTTGTCTGGCTAATACATTAACCAGACAAACCAGAGAACCTGAAAATACTATGCCAGCCAGAAAAGCTATTTTCACAGTCTACCCTATTAAAGAATTAGGAATAAAACTGTTCACCCTATTCACTATTGTTTATTTCTATTTAAATTCAACAAATTATATTGTTATAACTTCAAATCAAACTCATCATCACTTTTCACGCAAGCCTCCATCCAAAATCGTAAAAAGGTGAATAGAATGAAGAGTTATGAACACTAAAAAAATAACTATTCACCCAGAGAAGTCTTGATATATCTAGCTTCAATCAAAGGATGAACAGTTATGAATACTTTTTCAGCTTTATTTAAATAAGAGAAAATGTAGAAGAATTATTCTTCTGGCTGGTCATTCCTTGTCAGTTTTGGCATCCATTCATTGGCCGTTTCAATATTCAGACTCATATTGCTGCGAATGCCGTATTTGCTTTTCTTGCGCAGGTAATGCAAACCATACTCTGCCAGTGCGCCCGGCATATCCATACCAAAGCGGGTAACAGAAACGGGTTTATTCAAATTGTTGCCTTTCATATAGGCAAGATAGGCGTGATAGAGATACTTACAGGGATTGAATGGCATAATTTCCGCATTACCGATTAGCATGCCATCGGCTTCATTGGAAGCAATCAGATAACCGCAGAAATCCACCAGTGAATCTGTACCACGTTTGATATCTAATGCCTCTTCAGATTTCTGTTGCTCTGCCAGTAAACGCCTTGCTTCTTTCGGATCAGCAAATCGATGAAGTAAGTGCTGAATAATCACAGGCAATTCAGCAGCTATTTTGTCCCGAAGAAATGGATCACGTTCATTTTCCGGTACAACTTCGGAAAAATTGAAAATCACCCGACGCCGTGACACACCACCACTGCGATCACTGAAACTCATGGCGTTATTGTTCACCGCCAGCACGACAGCAGGAATGCGGGTTGAATAGGGCTGCTTATGTTTCGGGTCAATGGAAACCTCATCCCCGCCTGTAATGGCCTTGATGCCTGAGCCATCGCCCACATAACGAGTCTGGTCTGGCAGGACAATCAACGAATACCCCACAATCAGCGCTCTCTCCCTTGGGTTTTCCAGTGCGGCCATACTTGCTGAAACGGCATTCCTTTTACCTGCCAGCATAGAACAGATTTCAGCAAAAATGCTTTTACCACTACCTCCGGCTCCGGTGACTTCCAGAAAAAGCTGCCAATCGTAACGGTTCGCCAATACCATAAACAGTGCCGCCAGTATCCGATCAGATTTGTTATCACAATTAGCCGTTGCCCGATTGAGCCAATGCCAAAAATGCGGAGCATGGTCTTCCATGTTTCCCCCCGAAACAGAGGTTTTAAACTCTACATCACTGGCAAGCAGCAACCAGTCGTTTTTATTATGAGGCCGGAATTGGCACGTTTTCAGGTCAAACACGCCATTACTGAACCCGATTAAATGGCGTTCTGGCGGCAGCATCATAGGAAGCTGTAATTTCAGGGCATCCACAGCCGAACGAATTCCATTAGGTGAATATGGTGCTTTTACTTCAAGGAAAGCAGACACCATTTCCCGCATTAAATCGCGGTCACTGATTGGACGCCAGATGATACCGTCATAGCGATGAACAATCTCCGAAGCGCCATCCAGCGCTAACTCACCATCATAACGCTCCAGTAAGATCTCCCCGCGTTGACTGGCTCCCATCTGGCATAATGTCGGTTTAACTGACTTTTCATTTTGCGGTTTATTTGCAGGTTTTTCTTTCACTACTTCCGGCTGATAAAGTCCCTGATAAAAAGCCTGTTTTGCCATTTCTATACCATTTTTTTGGCGGTAATCATCCCAATCCGCTTTAACATCATCAGGCGGCAACGTGACCCATCCTTTAAACGCAAGAGCTGCCTTTTCTGCCGAGAGCTTGCCAATATTAACTTTCGGTTTACCGTTCTTATCCAGTTCATCGGAAGAGTGCCAGTCATTATCCGCTGCCATAATGATTTTCGTGTCCGGCCAGCGTTCCCGAACGGTCTTTGCAACAGAAAATAAATTACCCTCATCCAATGCGGCCAGAACCATACCTTTATATAACTGACTGACAGTCAGTGCCGTGGCATAACCTTCCGTAATGAGTACGGTGTCAGGTTGTTCTTTCAGTCCTGACAGGGAGATAAACGAACCTTTCTTTTTGCTACCAAACAGTAATTTTTTCTCACCATCCGGCTTGATGAGCTGCACTCCTGTTACTGTTCCATCCAGTGCTTGTAGTACCAGCAATAAAGAGCCATCTTCAAGCAATCGCTGATTGGGGCATTGCAGCCCCTTTGTAGTCAGATATTGGGAATGTCCGCTAATTGATTTTGCCATCAGTGCCGCTATTTTTTCGGCAATCGGCTGTGTTGTATAAGTGGTTTCACTGGCTGGCTTGGGTTCTGGCAAAGGCAACGACAGCGCATCAGTAACGACTTTTGCCGCCTCAGTGATGGAGATCCCTTTGGTTCTTGCCACTAAATCCAGCCCATCACCATATTTTGGCTCGTCACACTGGCGACAATGCCAATTGCCATTATGATGATCATCAATAAAGTGGAAACGGTCAGTACCTCCGCAGATAGGGCAGGCACCATGTTTCCCCTTTGCCGGAATAGCAATGCCACAAGCAGGCAGCAGACTTTCCCAATAATACATCGCAGATTTTTTCACGGTCTGGATAAGGTCGAGCGGTTTTTGGTAGACATGATGTCCATATGAAGATGTATGACTCATGATTCATCCCCATAAACCGCTGCCTGAAGCGCATGATAAACTTCCTGATTGATATCACATGCCAGTGCAATCAGGTTATTTAAGTCAATTGAACACTCGTCTTTGGCCTTTTCGAGAATGACATAAAACAAAGAGGTTGCCAGACCAGCTTGATGCATAGCTTGAGCCAGTGAAATAGGCTGTTTACGCATGATGTACCTCCTGAAAGATAATCTCAGGGGTAGCAAGTACATCAAGGCATGTAAATTTAGGGCAAGCTGGGGTATGCTGTATGTCAGCCATTATCGTTACCTCTATTAACGGTCGTTGGTTAGACGCCTCGACAGTGTTTGCCGCACTTCGGGGCGTTGCTTTTTGTAGATATACGCACTTAATTACTTTATATTGGTACGTACCGATATAATTCACCCTAACACACTGGTACATACCAATGCAAGACAATAAGACTAAAAAACCATTCGAGAGATCAGGCAGCACAAAAAAGAACATTCGTTTTGAAGATGAGCTACTTGTACAAATCGAATCTATTGCTGGCAGTGGTAATTTCAGTGCTTGGGTTAAAGATGCCTGCCGAGAAAGATTGCGTAAGTTAGGTATTGAGCCAAAAGGTTGAGTTATTCCATTAATTGTTTGATTCATAATAAAAATAAGATATGAGTCATCACAAAAGGCAGTATCTTTGTACTACCTACTTTATGTCAGAAAGCGAATTGCCCCCATCAGCAATTCGCATTGTTCAAACCGTTACTTAGCGTCCATACGTTTAGCCAACCAACGTTGAGAGAACCCCGTTAATTTGGCTTTCCGTTCGTGATAACCAAGCCCTAACTCAATCAAAGTGATATTTGATTGTTCCAAATAGGAAAGATGTTCAAGTTGCAACTGATTCATGCTGTCACGCGGTTGACCAGCAATATGATTTACCTTAGCCCACTGCTTAGCCGTCAACCCTCCTAACACCATACGATTCAACATATTGCTTTCTGTGCTGTAATGGTGGTTATCTGTTTTCTTTCCCTGTTCAGCCCTTGCCAGCTCTAATGCGGCACACATTGGTTTGTGATAATTGGCTGCCTTGATACGTGCTTGTAATTTGTTCCTAAGTTGTTGCGTTACTTTGGGAGCGATACGCTGTAAGGCTTCTTCGCACTCAATAAAATAGAGCCGCGCAGCTTTACCCTGTTCATTGCGCTCAACCATCGACAGCTCTTTAGCCATATTCAAGCTGATAATATAATCTGAGCCAGGGCGACCACCTTTGGAGGTTTTCCCCTGTTTCGGGGAAAACTGTGTATTATTTACACTTCCTTGTTTTGGTGTGTTCAATCCTTCAAGAACGATATAATCACTGTTTTCTACAAAGCCATATTTCTTAATTCTATCTTTAAGCCACGTTGTAAAATCTCGTCTCACTTTCAAGTATTCATATAGTTTTTTTGCACTAATCGCTTGGATTTCCTTGCCACCAATATTATTAATCGATACCGGAAGCATTTCTGAGAATTGTTTAATTTCCTGATTTTTGACGTAAGAATGCCTGCCACGGTTATTAACCATGTTTGATTTCATTATTCTTTTTCCTGTTTATTTAAATTTAATGGTAAGCCGTCGCGACAGCGTTATTAGTCTGCAAAACATTTCACGCAAACACACGCAAAACTGAATTCACCGAAATTCTATTTACAAAACAAGATAATTTGCGTGTATTTGCAGATTAATCATGTTAAATCGATTTCCTGCTATATGGATTATTTACATTATCGACTGCTGGCAGATTACGAACCCAATACAACAAATCACTCAAAAGCCAGGCACAAGAATTACGTCCCAAAGGTTTACGGGCAGGAAAACGCCCTTCTTTTTCCAAACACCATGCAGTAGTTCGAGAGATAGATGTAATATGTTGACGTTCTTTTTCCCGAACAAGGCGATCGTATTGTTCCCCATATTCCATCAAGATGGTACGGCGTTCTTCTGGTGTAGGTGTATGATATTGATTTGACATCCAGACTCTCCTTTCTTGTGTTGTCAGAAGTATTCTAGAGTTTCAATCAGATACATTCATCCCGTTGTAAGGCTTAAAGCGGGATGAGTTAATACAGAAAGGGGGTTGTATGGTTACACAACCCTTTGTATGAGTTACAGCAGGTTACTTCCTGTCATTAGGCGCTTTATGTGCGTTACTCAGTATTTCCGCAATTTTATCTTCAGTTTTAATTGTCAATTCATGATTGGGAAATAAAAAAGGTCGGCTGATAATTTCTCTCGCCCACGCAGAAAAATTTATTGAGCGATCGGCTTTTCGGCATTCTTCATCAAATACAGTTGGAAATTCTTCCCTAAATCGCATTGCAGCCATTAATACTTGTTCTCTATTTTTAGCATGTCTTTCTGCTGTTGGATGTGGTTCTTTAATTTTATTATTTTCTTTTTTATCAATGAGCACATCATAATGTTGTACTATATCGAGAGAATTAAAATCATATTCATTTTCCACAATACGTTTTATATCAATATCAGTAATCCACAAATCTTCATGAGTAATTGCGATATTTTCAAAAGAATCACGATCTATAACTCTATGATAATCATTGTCATATTCTAATGTATAAACCTTTGTAGAGAAACTTTCATCTATGATGAATTGCATATTAGACATATCTTTCGTAGGTGAGCAAGGTGTGAATTCAGTGCCATCAATATAAGCAATGCCATTATTCTCAATATCCTCTAATGATCTGTTTATTCTCCATAAACCAAAAGCCCGTCCTATTGCACATGAGTAGTTTTTTATTTCATTATTGTTACCTTCATCACCACTAAAGTACGGATAAACAACAGTTTCACCATTATCTTGGATATCAATATTATCAAATTTATAAAAAGAGTAAGGTGTTAAGTTTTTTACAAGACTATTGGCAATTGCTCCACCATAAGGTAATGAATCAACCCACTTATTCATACTTTCATATGGAGATGATGCTAATAACATACCCTGTACATTATTCAATTTAAGACAAAGAGATAATTTGCCATTAACACCACCGTTAATAAGATCTGATACTTCGCAGTTCAGGAATTTAGCCGCCCGTTCAATCCTGCAATATTTAAATGGTATTTTTATCTCAGCCATAAGATACCTTTATTATTTTGCTTTTAATATAACCACATTCTCATAATTACCCGTCAATACATCCAATCGATCGTACCATTTATTCAAAGCGTCTAACTTCTCTGGTAGGTATTGGCTTTTATTGTAAATAGCCATTACTCCCGGCAAGGCGTGCCCCAATAGTAACTCAACAATGTGAGGCGCTATACCAATGTTATTTAGCCCCGTCGAAAATGTTCGACGCAAATCGTGCAATGTCCAAGGTTTTGAGTGATTAAAATCTTTGTACAGCCTGCGCCCTTTTAATGATACTGACGCACGAGTTCGATCTTCTCCCAACAACAATCCTGATTTACCCGTTTCTTTTTTTAACTCAATCAACCAAGAACGAATTCCTTCAGGAATTGAGCGCACTATTTTTTCACGGGTTTTGCTGTGTTCTTTAGGTACTGTCCATACCCATGATGCAAAATCCCATTCAGACCAGCGAGAAAGTCTCGCTTCAATCGTGCGAGCACCAAACAAAACCAATATTTTTAATAACCTTGAATAATAAGGCTGTTGATCATTGCTATAGGTACAGCGCCAAACATCCGCTAATTCAGAATCAGACAAAACGCGGTCGCGTTGTCCTGCTGGCTGTCCCACATCCTGAATAGTAAGAATAGCTAAAGCATCACTGGTGGCATAACGACGTACCTTACAAAATCTGAGTGCTTGCTTTGAAACCTGAAACATCCGCCCGGCTGTTATGGGTTGTGTTTTATTTATTTCATCAAAACAGGCTACCCAGTGGCGGGTTTCACACCGTGTGAGAGGATAATGACCCAATCGGGGATAAATATGTTTTCTTAGCTGCGCTCTTGCGAGTTCTTCGTCTGTTCTTTTTGCGCGCGCATAGTGCACTAACCAATATTCCAGAGCATCTTTAACAGTCACAGGTTTTAATGTTTCTTCTATACTCAATTCCAACTCCATCCTTGGATCAAAACCTTCAGCTAGCCACCTTCTGCACTGTTCACGTTTTTCTCTTGCCACTTTTAGTGACATATCAGGGTAACGGCCTAGAGTGAGACGCTCTAAGCGACTACCACGCCCACCTCGGCGATATACAAACACCCAACTTAACCGTCCACTTTTGAAAGCCTTAATGCTCAATCCTTCACCATCAGCAATCATAGCCGGAGAATCCCTTTTAACTCCCAACAATGCTTTTAGTTTTTTGTCACTGAGTTTGTTTGTCCCTGCCATTCGTTACCTCAACATAGTGTCTCTGTCTGAGTGATACACCGAGTGATACACCATTCATTGTAACAATCAAAAAAGAGACATTAACACTAAAACACAAAATGAGGCTATCTTTTTGATATAACAGGATAAAAAAGGAGAAAATTGAAAGCATCTAATAGCATAAAAACACAATATTTTATGCTTCTACAATATGTTTCATTATAAATATAACCAGTTGATTTTATTTTAAATAACCACAATAACCATCAATAATAAGCGTGATTATTTACACACCGATCAACACCATAAGCTCATCGAGCGCATAAAATAACACTCTCTGATATCAGAACAAACCCCATTCATTAACACACGGTTAATTTTTTACTGGTAATTAAAAATGGTAATTTTTCCAAATTCAGGTAAATAAAGTTTGGCTAATAAAGATATTAATATGTTAACTTAGCAAAATAGTAAAAAATCAATATAATAGGAACTATGCAAAAATTTGCCTTATTGACTTACATTCTGGTTCTATTTGGTTTCACACAACCTGCAAGGGCTTTGTCTGAAAATGAAGCTGAAGATCTTGCTGATCTCACCGCAGTCTACATCTACCTAAAATATGATTGCGGTTATAGTCAGATCCCGGAAAGAGAAATCAGACGTACAATTGTTTATTTTGCCCAACGTAATAAATGGGACCTTAGTAACTATAATGGTCAGTTAATGGAGAAACTAAATCAGTTGGGCTATAACGATCTGAAGGGAATCAACCTGCCTCATGAGGTAAAATGTCATTCTCTTGCCCGACACTCCCTCAGCCTACTTGCTTATGTCAAATAACTTTTAATCACTCTCAGGTAACTATCACAGTGCAACTAATTTTTGAGTTGGCTATTATGTGCGCCTCATAATCATGAGTGCCACAATGGAGGAATGCCATACATGCCAATTTTGGTCAGTATTTCACAGTTGAAAACGTGCTCTATCACAATAAAACCGAACATCAAGATCTTATTATCTTCGAAAATGCAGAGATGGGTCGCATTATGGCTCTTGATGGTGTAGTACAAATTACTGAGCGGGATGAATTTATTTATCATGAAATGATGGCGCATGTTCCACTATTTGCCCATGGGCAGGCCAAAAACGTTTTGATTATTGGTGGGGGTGATGGCGGAATGTTGCGTGAAGTTTGCCGTCATAATTATCTCGACAATATCACTATGGTAGAAATTGATGCAGGAGTTGTTGAATTCTGCCGCCAATATTTACCAAACCATAATGCAGGGGCTTATGACGATCCCCGTTTCAAACTCGTCATTGACGATGGTGTCAGCTTCGTTAATACAACTTCTGACAAATTTGATGTCATTATCTCTGATTGTACTGACCCAGAAGGGCCCGGAGAAAGTTTATTCACATCTGAATTTTATGAAGGCTATGCTCGCTGCCTGAATGACGGTGGCATTTTTGTCGCCCAAAATGGCGTTTGTTTTTTGCAACAGGATGAAGCCATCACCAGCCATAAAAAATTAACTCATTGTTTTGCTGACAGCGGTTTTTATCAGGCTGCTATTCCTACTTATTACGGCGGGATCATGACATTTGCATAGGCAACCCAAAATCTTACTTTGCGCCAAGTATCTCTAAAAACTCTGCAACAACGTTTCGACAATGCGGCTATAACCTGCCGTTACTACACCCCAGCAGTACATGCAGGCAGTTTTGCTCTTCCACAATACTTGCTGGATTCTCTATCTGGAAACCCATAGTCACCCATACCAGGAGGTGAAATAAATTGCGTAAACTGAAATTGCACGGCTTTAACAATCTCACAAAAAGCTTGAGTTTTTGTATCTACGACATTTGTTATGCAAAAACGAACGCCGATCGCGACAGTTATATCGCGTACCGCGTACATTGATGAACAGTATAATGCAAATCGCTTAACTGAAATTCTCAGTGAAACCTGTTCAATCATTGGTGCAAACATTCTTAATATTGCCCGCCAAAATTATGATCCTCAAGGGGCAAGTGTAACCATGCTGATTAGTGAAGAATCCATAGATCCCAGACTTGTGGATAATACGGAAAATCCAGGCCCTCTGCCTGACTCTGTCGTCGCCCATTTGGATAAAAGCCATTCTGTTACATACCTATCCAGAAAGCTACCCTGATGGCGGTATATGTACATTCAGGGCAGATATTGAAGTTTCCACTTGTGGCGTCATTTCACCACTTAAAGCCCTCAATTATCTGATCTATGAATTGGAATCTGACATTGTAACGATGGACTACCGTGTTCGTGGTTTTACCCAGGATATAAACGGAGTAAAGCTGTATATCGATCACGAGATTAATTCCATTCAAAATTATGTGACCGAAGAAATCCAATCTCAATACCATATGATGGATGTGAATATTTTTCAGGAAAATCTTTTCCATACCAAAATGATGCTAAAAGAATTTACTCTGAATGAATATTTATTTAATACCACAGCCGAAGAATTAAGCGAAACAGAAAAAAACGAAATTATCCGTTTGCTTAAAAAAGAGATTCAGGAAATTTATTACGGTCGCAACTTACCGAATATCTAAAGACTATTCTTTTATTTTAAAAGTTGTTGCCAAATATCAGTATATTTTTCACGAGCAAAAAAAGGACAATCTATTGAATAATCTGAATTTTTTAAGACCTGCTCAGGAATGTTAAACTCGGGAGCATTTTGCATCCATGAAGGTAAATAAGTATTAGCTCCTTCTATTGCACTATCATATCCATGAAAAGCAGAGTTTAGAGCTGCATTCTCAGGTTGCATGATGAAATCCATAAATAATTTGGCATTTTCATAATTTTTTGATTTTTTGAGAACAACTAGATTATCACGAAAGATCAATGTTCCCTCACGAGGAAAACTAAACTGAATATGAGGATTAATTGTACGTTGTCGCATTGCTGCACCATTCCAGTCTATACTCGCTTTAAACTTCCCTGAAGCCATCATATACACACTGCCATAATCCATTGCTGCCCAATGTTTTTTTGCTTCAAATAAAGTGTTTCTAACTTTTTCTAGTAATTCAGGGTTTGAATCACATATTTTACCACCATGATAACGAATGGCTGCATAAATTAGTTCATTCATATCTGAACCTACGTTAATAGTTCCAGATAGTTCTTTTGGTGGCTCTAATATAATTTTCCATGTATTAGCATCACCATCATAAGTATCAGTATGTACGGCAATACCAACAATACCCCAAGACCAAGGAATACCATAATTTCTTTTAATATCAGAGGGAGATTTTTGCCAGGAGGAGGAAATATTATTAAAGTTTCTTAATGTATGTACATTAATAGGATTTAATAGCCCGGCTGTTATCCAATGAGGTAAGAAATTATCAGAAATAACGACAATATCTGCATCAATTTTCCCTTTTTGAATGTTGTCTAACGCCTCCTCATTTGATTTATACTCCAGTAATAGAATATCTATATTATATTCTTTTTTAAATTTTTTAAGCAACTCTGGGCTAGTATAACTCTGCCAATTGTATAAAATTAATGAATTTTTGGCTTTTGCCACCCCTGAATAAACTAGCAAAAAAGAAAATAAAATGAGTATAGTCGATGCTATTCGGAGAAAACCCCCAATATACTTACGCAAGTGTTTATTAGAATGAATCATATTCCCTAAAAATACCCATAATGCCCCTATTGGTATTAAAACTATCAAAAAAATAATAATTGAAGATAAAAAAACATTTACAGAGTTAAATGCGCTTATCGGAATAATGGTGCTTACGAATAATATCGCTTTAGGATTTAACAATGTTGCTATTGTCACATCAACGAAGTTTGTGTATTCCCCCGAAGGTGTCTTTACTAAGTTAGAGCCATTGGAAGTTAAGTAACCCATTGTTAAACTTAGCATCCATAATTTAAAAGCTAACCAAAATACATAGATAGAAGATAATAATTTAGCAATCTGATATATAGAAGGGAATGTTTTCGCCAGAGATAATAAGAAAAAACCCCATATTGAAATAGCTATTGTATATCCTATTGCTTCTGCAAAAATAAAATGGAATGATTTATTTAATCCTCTTTGCATTCCGGCTGACAATAACAATGTATTTGTTGGCCCAGGAGTAATTAAAACCAAAGCGATATAAAAGGCCATAATTAACCATTCATTGAGCGTGACCATAATTTTGTCCGATAAGCGTTTCGTTAATTATAATTTAAAAAGGAGAAAACGGACGAGAGGGTGAATATATAGATATTTGTTTTTCCCCTTGTGCTACTTGACATAACCTTTCTATGCCAATTGCAAATCCAGAACTAAAAGAAGATAATTTATTATCTTTTATCATCGAGCATATTATTGAATCTTCAGCTCCAAACATATTAAGTTCTCTAGCCTGACTTTCAAAAAGTCCTACATTATCTTCGTCGGTATAACCATGAACAATTTCTATTCCATCTATCAGAATTTCAAAGCGCTCCACAATTCCTGTTGTTTCTGTTCTTTTTTTTGCGCGTATTTCAGTAAGTAAAGGAAAATCTGTTACTATCATGCAACATCGCTGAGATAATGGTTCAATATTCTCAACAATATAACGGTCAACTAAAGTTAAAGGTGGACTGGCTGTATCACAGTATATTTCCCTTAAACAATTAATGAGTTTTAAAGAAGCTTTAGGGTCTTCAAAAAAATCAACAGAAAGTTTTTGATTAAGGTGATCTGCAAATGAAAATACACTAATTTTACCTTTATAAAACATTTCTATTATTAATTTAGCAAGCTGAAGCATTTCATCAAGGGTTGAGTCTTTTTTATATAAGTCAAGCATTGTGAATTCTGGCAAATGTGTATTATCTACTACGTCGGGTCTAAAGCTAGGACCTATCTCGTAGATGCTGTCATGGAATTGAATATTAAAACGAAGAGCATACGCAGAGGATTCTCTTAACCAGCTTCCATTGTGAAGAGAGAGTCGTGGGCGAGAATCATCACCAGCGTAACGACGCATGACCGGCGTCATAATTTCAATAAAATTTTGGGAATCAAGGAACGTACGTATGCGGCGAACTAACGCCGCTTTATACAAAATGGGTGAATTCAACATTTGACTGATTCTCTCTATTAATGTTCGATGGTTATAGACCACCAACGCGGGCGAGATGATTTAAATGAATGAGCAGTAGGACGAAGATTTTTCTTGCTTTTGCTATCAAAATTACCAAGCAATAAGCCGATAGTAGGACCATCGTCTATGGCCCCTAGAGAGCTTCCACATTGTGGACAAAATGCACGGCTAGAATAGTCAGAGGAGCGAAATAATGAGGGTACTCCTCCAGGTCCACCCCACTGCACAGCATCTTTAGGAAATTCAACCCAGCATAGAGTCAATGAACCAGAATGTTGTTGGCACATAGTACAGGAACAAGTGTGTGGATTACCAGCTTCACCTGCTGCTACAAATCGAATATGTCCGCAAAGACAACCACCAGAGTATTCATTTTTTTTCATTACATTCACCTAGTAAAGTTACTGATTGTTAAAACGATTTTTTAAAATCAAATGATGAATTTCAACCCATTGATCAACGAAAGGGGTGAGCATCTGAAGAAAGCCATCCACAATCTGAGGTTGCTGAAAGTGGAATAAATTCGCATCCCTGATAAACTTGGCAATTCCATCTTGATGCCCACGTTCTACAGCTACATTGTTAGTTGCTGCATTATGTGTTTCATCCAAGTGCATACGATAATAAAAGTCAAGTTTTGTTAATAAGTCTCCTGTTCCTCGACCCGTAATTTGTCCCAGGCGATTGGTGATATCCTGTAAAAGTAAAGTTTCTGAAATTGCAACAGCTTCAGTTGCATAATACATTCCCAGCAATGTTGAAGGGCAATGGGACCAAGTGAGTATGTCAATTAAAGAGATAAGAGTGCGTGTTGAAGAAACTCGTGGCATCCAACCATTGATTCGAAAATCTAAATCTGCCAGTAATGCCCCACTAAAAACAACGTAGTGTGCTGGTAGTTTTCCTCGTTCGCCACCTTCTTCTAAAAAGTTACGTGTCAATTCTTGTGCTAGTTCGGGGCAAAAACCACGAACATTATCAGCTGCTCTTAAAAGCATTGTGGAATTGTAGCGAGCAAAAATAGAAAGTTCGCCTATATATAATTTCGCTTCATTCTCATCAAGGTTTGAAGGATTTATTAGCGCCTTAATTTGATTGTAAAGAGTTATAATCATAGGATCAAAATGTTTATCGATGAGTTCATTTCCATCAATCTTTTCTTTTCCTTCGCTAATAATGCAGTTAAGTAGCTTTCCAGTAGATGTATTTTTTGTTAGGTAGTCATCTACCAATGCTGGAAAATTCCTATACATATTTATTACTCCTAAAAATTTTAATATAAAGTTAATCCACCAGTACAAGATAATTTTTCAAGTATATTATGAATTAACCCTGGACTTGCTGTAACAGCATGATAATTATTAAGATTTGATAAAATATCTAAAATTTCTTTATTTGCAGGCAATACTAAACTTCTTGTTGCAATAAATACGCGAATGTCATTGCATTCACAATCTAATCCATACTCATAGCTAATAACAAATGGCGGTTGTAGTAAAATTTGAGAATTAACAGGAATAGTTAATTTATTTTTTTGCTCAGGTTCTTGTAATGGATTAGCGTTTATATTGGAAGGTAACTCCCAACCACCATTACTACGCAGTCTGTGCCAATAATAATTCACATATTTAGGTAAATCTTGCTGAGTCCATTTAATCATTGTTTCTGTTAAAAGATTAACAAATGGTTTAGCTATAAATTGATTATTATTACATGAAATTAATTCTGACATTCCTTCTTGATCAAACGATAATGATTTTTCTATAAGAGTTGGAAGAATTTTTATAGCCATAAAGCGAGATAATGGATAAGTATAGAATGGTAACGCAATAGATACAGAATATTCATCTTGACGACCAACATGATAGACAGATGCAGGTAGATATAGGGCATCTCCTGGCTCAAGGATATAAAGAGTACCTTTTTCCATTAATTTATCATAAATTTCTGAGTCGGAGAATGTTGGTTCACGTGAATTTGTTATTTCTAAATATAGCTCTCTTGGCCAACAGTAAAAATACTTAACACCTGGTCCTAAATGACACAAAAAGGCATGTTCAAAACCTTCATGTATCCCAAAAGCTGTCCCTGAATAATTACCACAAAATGCTGCCTGTTCAATTCCTCCAATAGGAAAACCCTTATATGCAAAAAAAGATTGTGCAAATAATCCGAAATCGGCAGCTAACTTTGAATTAGATTGTTCAAGATTGTTAATAACTAAACTGAAACGTTCTTTTCCTGTTAAACGTTGCATAAAATTCACAATTGTTTCATTTGGCAATACTCCCTCGGAAAATAATTTCTCCACAAGATCATCACGACGTTTTTCACCATCATAAATACGTAAACGACAATCAGTTTTTTGTAAATTTGATTTTATACGTAAATTATAAAATGCTTGTTGAACAGTTTCATGATTAGAAAATCCTTCATTTAAAGGTAGTATTGATTTAAAGAGAAAAGGAGATTTTCCATAATTTGTTTTTTCGTCAAATCCTTCCCACATTTTTTTGTGAAAATTATTTTTCATTGTTTTACCTTTTTATTATTAAGATTAAGATTTCAGAATAAGCCAGCATAATTGCTGGCTTACACTACTGCTATTTTAAATATTTGAATCAGGACGAACACCCGTCTTCATTGCATCAGGACGAGCACCAGCCTTCATTGCATCGGGACGAACACCCGTCTTCATTGCATCGGGACGAACACCGGATTTCATTGCATCAGGACGAACACCAGATTTGATATAATTACTCATATAATCTCCATAATATCTATATTATTTAAAATAAATGTTGTCTATTCAGCGATAACATGTTCGCGAAAACTTTTTTACACATTCATTAAAAACATGTCAATTTAGCAACATTTATATTCCAATTTGAAAATTACACATAAAGTAATAAGTATTTACGTGATGATTTTAAATTAATTTAATGGCTTTGTTTTTAAAAGGTTGAATAACATTAGAATTTAATTTTTTCTGAACGAAGTTTATCTGAAAAAACTTTTGATAAAGGAAAAATATTTTTTGTTGATAAAAATTATCATACGCTACAACTTCAAAATTTTATGTGTGTTTTTTTTATAAAATTTTTTTTATACTCAGATATTGATTTATATAAAAGATATTGGATCTAAGTTAAGGCTAGTGGTTTTATTTTATTTTTTTCTTAAGTTAAATATTCTTCTTGCATTAACATAATAAGTGCAACATCGTTATGCACGAAGTAAACGAGTGGGTATTCCTTTGAATAACTCATTCGGTGTTTTGTAATCTCGTGTCTTACGAGGGCGTTTATTTAATCTATTTACTACGAGGTTTATCTCCCGCTCTGATACCTTATTAAAATCGGTCCCTTTTGGGAAGTAATCTCTGATTAATCCATTGGTACTCTCATTTATTCCTCTTTCCCAAGGTGAATAAGGGGGGGAGTAAATCTTTGTCTCTAAATTTTTACTGATAAATTCGTGTTCGGCAAATTCCAATCCGTTATCAAAAGTAATGGTTTTAATCTTTTTTTTATATTTGATAAATTCCTTATCGCCGCTTTTGCAACACCTTCCGCTGTTTTATCTTCCAGTTTAATTATGATAGTGAATAGCGATTTTCGTTCAACCAATGTTAATAATGCGCTTTTATGATCTTTTCCAACGATAGTATCGCCTTCCCAATCACCAATACGTTGCTTGCTATCAACAATTTTGGGGCGCTTATCAATACTGATTCTGTTTTTTATTTTTCCTCTACGCTCATAACTTCCATACCGTTTGCGATAGGGCTTTCTCGCAATCCTAAAATGTTGCCATAAATCACCACCATTATTTTTATCTTTATAAATCAATCGATAAACCGTTTCATGGTGTAAAGATATTATCTCTTCTCTCTTGAGATAACCGACGGTTTGTTCAGGACTTAAATCTTGCTAAATTAAGATGCCTACTATAGCAACTGACCACCTTTTTCAGAAATTACACTTATCATGCGAATCCAAGTTGATCACTTTTCATAACAAATGCCACATAGCACACATTTTTAAAATATATTATTACTCTTACCTCTAATGATTTTCCCGTAGAGAAATAAAAATCAATAACATCAATTAATTGATGGAAAAAGAAAAACATAAAAAAAACAGAATAAAAAACTGTCTCATAATCCATTTATTACTTCATTATTTACGATATGGTAAAAACTCAAAACATTATGTAACTTCCGTTGCTCTGTATCAGAAGGAGAAACTATGTTAACTAGAAAACAAAACGGAAATCGCTTTCTGCGAACAATTGAATGGCTGGGAAACGCTTTACCCCATCCTGTTATTCTTTTTATGATCCTGATTGCTGTTTTGTTGGTCTCTTCAGCAATCGGACAATATTTTGACATTACAGTTATTGATCCCCGCCCAGAAGGAGCAAAAAGCCGGGCTGAAGATGGAGTGATCCATATCGTCAGTCTGCTTGATGCAGATGGAATTCGTAAAATTCTCTCTCATTTAGTGACAAACTTTACCAGTTTTGCACCATTAGGAACAGTTCTGGTTGCTCTGCTTGGTGTCGGCATTGCAGAACGTTCAGGGTTGCTATCTGCGTTAATGCGTCTGGTAGTAATGAGGGCTCCCAGAAAATTAACTACATTGGCAATTGTGTTTGCCGGTATTATGTCAAATACTGCCGCAGAATTAGGCTATGTAGTACTTATTCCATTGGCCGCCATTATCTTCCATTCTCTCGGTCGTCATCCACTTGCAGGACTGGCGGCAGCATTTGCCGGGGTATCTGGTGGTTATTCAGCCAATTTATTATTGGGTACTATCGACCCTCTGCTTTCGGGGATCACTCAACAGGCAGCACAAATCATTGACCCATCCTATATTGTCGGTGCTGAAGCTAATTGGTATTTCATGTTTGCCAGTACCTTCCTGATTTCCATTCTCGGCTACTTTGTGACTGAAAAAATTGTTGAACCTCAATTAGGGCCATATACAAATACTACACTGGATGAAGATGAAAATACGCTAAAAAACTCTGCGAAACTCACCAGACTGGAAAAGAAAGCGCTGATAGCAGCATCAGTGACTTTCACTGCACTCGGGGTAATTTTGGCACTGGGCGTTATACCAGAAAATAGTATGTTGCGTAATCAGGAAACCGGATTAATCAGCAATTCGCCATTCCTGAAATCCATAGTAGTCTTCATTTTTCTCTTTTTTTCTATACCGGGCATTGTCTATGGTTACGTCGCCAAGTCGATGAAATCCAATAAAGATGTGGTCGATGCTATGGCACAGGCAATGAGCAACCTGGGCTTATATCTGGTTATTATTTTCTTTGCCTCTCAATTTGTCGCTTTCTTTGGCTGGACTAATATCGGTCAAATTATTGCTGTAAAAGGCGCTAACTTCCTGAATGAAATTAATCTGCACGGCGGTCTGTTATTTATAGGCTTTATTCTGATTTGTGCTTTTATCAATTTGATGATTGGATCAGCGTCTGCACAATGGGCGGTTACTGCACCAATATTTGTCCCCATGCTGATGCTGGCAGGCTACGCCCCGGAGACTATTCAAGCAGCTTATCGTATCGGTGATTCTGTAACCAATATCATCACTCCGATGATGACCTACTTCGGGCTGATTATGGCGATAACGGTGAAATACAAAAAGGATGCCGGTATCGGTACTATGATCTCTATGATGTTACCTTACTCCCTGGTATTTATGGTGGGTTGGTCACTATTCTTCTATGTCTGGGTCTTTGTCCTTGGTTTACCCGTCGGTCCTGGTTCACCAATTTACTATAATCCTGCTAGTTAATATTCTGTAAGTTAGGTTAATGCTTGCCCTATATATTGACAGAGCAAGCATTTTCTTCTGGTTATCATTCTCAATATCAAAATACTACTCCATTAATATCAATTAAAAACAATTTTTGTTTGTCATTTCAAAATGTTTTGCCGCAAATTGACTAAAACATTGTTGATATATTATGAATCGGAGGTAGATTAACTTTTGTCCAAATATAAAACCCATTCATAAACAGAGATTACTATGGATACATCTTTTACCACCACCGACTTTCCTGATGATTACTGTAAAAGAATTCGCCAGATGAAACAAATTCTGCGTGAGCAAATCGGTGACGTTGAAACGCTCTTCTCCCAGGTATGTGACAAAATAGAAAAAGAATTAACCGCAGCCAAAGAAGATGAAAAAAATATGGGTAGCGCCTGGCCTGAAATACATTGGCGTGATATGGCAGAAGGTAGAATAACAGAGGAAATCATACAAAAGATTAAGCGCCGTGGCTGTTTGGTCGTCAGGCAAAACTTCCCACAGGATCAGGCAATCGCATGGGATCAGTCTATGCTTGATTACCTCAATACCAATGAGTTTGAACACTTCTATCAGGGACCAAAGAATAATTATTTCGGTAGTCTTAAAGCATCCCGGCCAAAAATTTATCCCATTTACTGGTCCCATGCACAGATGCAAGCCAGACAAAGTGAAGAAATTGCGCTGGTACAGTCTTTTCTGAATCACTTATGGAAATTTGAATCGGATGGAGTGAGATGGTTTGATCCTGATGTCAGTATGATTTATCCCGATCGTATTCGTCGCAGACCACCGGGTACGACATCCAAGGGTCTGGGAGCTCACACCGATTCAGGAGCTTTGGAACGCTGGTTACAACCAGACTATCAAAACGTGTTCAGAAAAATATTCACCAACCAGTTTGCAGAATACGATCCCTGGGATGCTGCCTATCGCCCCAATGTACATGAATTCAATAACACAACAAGGTGTTCTGTATTTAGAACATTTCAAGGCTGGACTGCGCTGTCGGATATGTTGATCGGTCAGGGACTTCTGCATGTTGTGCCCGTTCCTGAAGCAATGGCCTATATTCTGCTACGCCCACTACTGAATGATGTGCCCGAAGATGAACTATGTGGTGTGGCTCCCGGCAAAGCACTTCCTATCTCAGAACGATGGCATCCTCATCTTATTCGTGGGTTAAGCAGTATCCCGGCATTACAGGCTGGAGATTCTGTCTGGTGGCACTGTGATCTAATCCACTCAGTTGCCCCTGTAGAAAATCAACAAGGCTGGGGAAATGTCATGTATATTCCTGCCGCGCCATTGTGTAACAGAAATCTGGCCTATGCCCGTCAAGTGACTGAAGCCCTTGAACATGGCACATCTCCACCAGACTTCGCTCAGGAACATTATGAAAAGAATTGGAAAAACCGTTTCACCGTTGCTGAGTTAAATGCAATTGGCTTACGGGGACTTGGGTTAGAAAATCGGGAATATTGAGACATAGATTTAAATTATCAAACATGGGATTATCAGGCATGGAACGCCTTTGCTTTTACCAGATTACGGTAGGCTATTGGAGTCAGCTCAAAATGTTGTTCAAACACCTTACTAAAATAGTGAGGATCCTTAAATCCCACTAATTGTGCGATATGCAATAAATTAGGTCATGAACCCAATAGTTAGATCACTCAAAAAAAGTAGTACTCCCTTTCAATGAACGCTCCTATTACTTTATCGTGCATCTCTTCGGATTTAGAATACCCTATCGTTTTTCGATTGAGTCTTTTTATGCGGATACGCAAAGTGAGATTGGTTCTCTCGATACGCTGGGTAAATTTCTTTCCTGTAAGGTGTTTTTCTTCAGGAAGGCAATCGTAAACAGCATAATTATCCGTACAGTAGAATTGGATATTGAAAGGAGATAGAAGCGCAAGCAGTTTTTCCAACGTTTTCCTGCTGCGATCACCAAATACATGCGCTACTATCCGCTTCATATTCGGCTCCCAGGCATACCAGAGCCAGCGCTGATTTTTCTTGTTACCGACAAATGACCATTGTTCGTCTATTTCACAGATAATCTGGACGGCACTTCCTGACAGAGGCAGTGTAGTTACCTGTCTTGGCGTGAGTTTTTTAACGTACGGATGACGGTATTAATGCCAACCTTCAAGACACGTGCTGTGTCTCTGACACCGGCGTTATTCAGCGACATATCAACGAGTTGTTCTTTCATACCGGGCTTACAGGCTTGATAGGTGTAGTTCAGTTGAAAGGTTTTACGGCAGGCATAGCAATGATAATGAGGATGCCCACTACTTCCTTTTCCATGCCCTTTAACCTCTTTTGTTTTGTGACAATAACGACAAACCACATCAACTTTAGCCATATCTGACCAATAATAAAAAGCAAGGAGTTTATCACGATATCTAATTATTGGGAGCATGACCCAGAATATTACTCTGTTCATCCCCTTCATCCTGCGATTCATCGGTATCCGGAATATCAGCTTCATTAATGCGCAGTTGTTTCGGGCTGAGTTGCAGCAGTTGATACGCATCCGCAAACAGTGCCAGACTGACGCCGCAGCCCGGTTTGATGCCGATTTTATTAACTGTCAGCCCCAGGCTGGCGTAATAATCGGCCAGTAAACCAAAACTGTTTCCCGCTTCCACAATAAACAGGCGCGGGCGGTGGATGGCCATCAGTTGCACGAAGGAAGCACACAGGGTGGCGGATTTGCCTGCTCCAGTCGGGCCAAACAGCAATAAATGGGCATTCTGGGTACGATCCTGTTTGTTCATCGGATCAAAGGTCAGCGGCGCCCCGCCCCGGTAAAAAAAGCTGGACCCCGGCTGCCCGGTGCCTGTCGAACGGCTGGTCACCGGCAAGAGTCCCGCCAGATGTTGCACCCAGCTCAGACGGGTAAGCCAGTGTTTTTTGTCCTTCTGCGGGTTAAAGCCCATCGGCAGGGCACGCAAATAGGCATTCAGCACAGACTGTAATCCTGCCACCAGTAACGTTGAGGATAACTGATGTACCCGATGATTCAGATTGTCCAAACCCTTACCGCGCACCAGAAAGGTCAGTGCACTGCGATACAGTTTATGGCGTCGCCCCAGTAATTCCTTTACTTCCTGCACATTCTACCGGACACGTACTGATTCGGTATTTTCTCCCACGGCGTTTCTCGCCAACCGGGTAAAACTCTCTTCAAGCCGGTCCTGCGCCACGATGGTCAGCGTTACCACGGTGCCTTCCGACATCATATCCATTAGCGCGTTGATATTATCCCTCCATTTCACGTCCCCTGTCAGGGTGCCCGGTTCAAGTGGGCGGCGCAGACGCTCAACTGGAACCGCTTTATGCGGCAGACCGTCAATCCACCAGACACCCTTATCGGGATCCGACACCGGCGGAGTAAACCACAGGCTTTCGGCAAAATCATTATTCACCGGGAGATCGGACTGTGTCGGGGATTCATAACGCACCGCCCGGTAAAAATCGGCTTTTGCCATGCCCCAGTCCGGTGCCGGATTAAAATGGCGCAGTAACCAGCGGTGAATTTGTTCGCCATCTTGCCGGGTCGCCACAATACCGGCCGATGCCAGTGAGGAGACCAGTCGTTCACAGATCTGATTGAGCGCTGCGACAGATGACAGTAAAAGATTGTCAGTACGGGATTTGTTGTTGGAGGGTTGCCATCGGTAGACTACCATGCGGGTCTGGCGCTGCTGCCCCCGCCACGGCTGCCCAGTAATAAGAGAATCCTGAAATATCCCGTCAGGCCGGGCGATGCTGTTCAGATGACGTTCCGATTCTGCCAAAAAGGCATCAGTAAAGGCCGTGCCCTGTGCCCACGGTTTCACATAATCCCGCAAGGTATTGAGATAACCGGAAGGGTCATCCTCATCCTGACAAAAAAACTGCACCACCCACGGTGAAATATCGTCCTCGTCCAGACTGTCCTGAATGGCATCTTCCAGTTGATCCCGGATTTCAAGCAACTGCTCAGCAGGGCGTCCTTCGGTGGAGATGGGTTCAATGCAATCTGGTAAGGTTCCTTGTATCTTGAAACCCGTATAGAATAAATAATGACTGGGTTTAGCAAGGTTCATGTAGTCCGATGGATCCCTGGGCTTTGAAGCCCGCACTGGAGCAAATGACGCATGAACTGAGCTGCTCATCTGAAACCCGAACAGTTGCCTGATAACATTTCGTATATGCAAGGGTGGGTCAATATGAGTTTGCTGGATCCGCTGTGTGTTGGTATTGATGTATCTAAATCTTCTCTGGATGTTTCTGCTGGAACAGTAACATCGTTTACGGTCAGTAACGATACTGACGGTTTTGATGTCATCCTGGCAAAACTCCGGGAACAACAAACTATCTCCCTGATCCTTATGGAGGCGACCGGAGGGTTGGAGAGTGCTGTAGCGTGCTTTCTCCAGTCTGAAGGTTTTGACATCGCCGTCATTAATCCCAGGCAGGCTCGTGATTTTGCCCGGTCTATGGGTTATCTGGCTAAGACAGACAGCATTGACGCCAGAATGCTGGCCCAGATGGGCGAAGTTATTAATCGCCATCCAGACAGAGAACGATTTATTCGCCCCCTGCCTGACATTGAACGGCAAGTTCTCGCGGCAATGGTTGTGCGCAGACGCCAGTTGATTTCTATGCTGGTTGCAGAACGTAACCGATTGTATCCTTCTCATCCACAGAGTCGTAAGAGCATTAAGGCAATCATTGATGCGCTGGAAAAAGAACTGGCTCTTATTGACCGGAATATGGATAAACACGTCAGAGAACATTTCAAGGCGTTGTCTGATTTGTTCAGCAGTGTAAAGGGGATTGGCGCGGCTACCATTGCGACTTTGCTGGCTGAGGTTCCTGAACTGGGTAAACTTTCGCGTCGCGAAATCAGCGCGCTTATTGGTGTCGCCCCGATTAATCGCGACTCGGGGAAAATGCGCGGACGACGCACAATCTTTGGTGGAAGAGCCAGCGTTCGTGCAACGCTGTATATGGCCACACTTGTGGCAACTCGGTTTAACGCGGTTATCAGGCATTTTTACACCCGTCTGGTAGCAGCAGGTAAGCCCAAAAAAGTGGCTCTGGTTGCCTGTATGCGTAAGCTTCTGACCATCATTAACGCAATGGTTAGAAATAGCCAGATATGGGATGAGTCTTACCATCAGTTGACTTCTTAAAAAATACGGTTGAAGACAGTTGCTTTAGTTGAATCGGTTGATTTTTCATTCGGGTAAATAATACGCACCGGCTCTGTTGGCCCGGTTTTGGCGGCAGTGATATCCAGTAAGATAATTTCACCGTTTTCGCTGTCCTGCAATTGCAGCCGGGTTGATGAGAACGCGCTGCTAGCTTTCAAGTAAACCGCCCCGCCTGTGCTCTGTACCCGCAATTTCTCACTCAGTGCCGGGGGCAGACCAACACGCACATTCCGGTCAGTAAAAATAATCCGCTCTTGACCAACCTTAAGCGTAATCGATAACGGAATACGCTCCCATTTCAGCAGCTCATCAGCCTTTGCGCCCACGCTGAACAGCAACATACTGACCAGCCCCAGCCAGACACAACACAGGAAAGATGGATATCCTCACATTGAAATACACCCTTTTTCTCTTCCGATGGTAGCGGTATTGCTTCCAGACGCTGTGGCACCCCGTCGTAACAACCCAGTGCCCGTTTAACCGGTTCGGCGTGATAATATTCATCTGCCACCAAATCCAGTCGTACCACCCAATTATCACGGTTACGCACCGTCACACTGCTCGTCTCATAACCCCGGCCGGGAATTTCATACACCACCCTCACCCGGTCGAGCAGCTCACCACTATCGGCACGGCTTTTAGCATCTTCACGCAGAAAATCCTGACAGGCAGGCGTCAGATAAGGGGATAAAGCATAAATTTTGGCCGGGTAATCCTGTGCTCCGTTTTTCGGCCAGGCATTCAGTTGCTGGAAGATATAGAAAGCAAAACTGTAGACACTCGGTGCGGGTACTTCCCACCACGGGCGAGTGCTGCCGCTGCGTAAATCCGGCGGGTTATGAATGGTAAGGTTACGCGGAGAATCCATCCAGCCCATCAGGCTCATCAGCAGAACCAACACCAGAATGCCACAGGCGATCCTAAGTGTCAGAATATGCTGATCCCGGTTTTTTACTGCATGACGAAAGCGACTCATCGCGTTCTCCTACTACGGCGTAACGACCAGCCCTGAGCCGTAATAATCAACGCCGGATCACCGATGCACAGCCGGCGTTTTTTCTCGGCCAGTTTCAGCCAGAGATAATTTTCCGGCTTACCCCTCTTAAGTTGGACGAGCCAGCGCCCGCCAAAACTAACCAGCAATAAGGGCATCATTAGCATCCCTGTCGGCAGCATCACCCAACCGACTAACGGGATCAGAGGAAGGCTAACAATCAGCCCAAGTGCTACCCCCGCGATTGCCGCCAGTCCCATTTCCGGTGTGGTGAATCCCCGAAAGACGACGGGTTCGGCGTTTAAGCGATCGGGTAAAAAAGGGATCGTTTGCATATTCGCTACCTTAAAAGATAATGCTGGCCGATTTCGCCAACAGCCAGATCACCGCAACCAACAGCACAATGCCGACAACAATGATGGAGCCAAACTGGGTCCACGTGGCTTTGCCATCGCGCACTTCGGAGAAAGTTTCCACTGCTGCCGAAGCCACTTTAAAGAACGCCACCGCCGAGAGGATCAATCCGCCAATCACAATGCCATCCTGCGCATAGCCTTTCACCTGTCCCAGTAATCCCCCGCCGCCGCCACTTTTGGGTGGTTCGATAGCGGGCAAGTCCGCCCGGGCAGACTGACAGGAAAGACCGGACAGCAACAGAAAGACACTTATTCTGGTTATCAGGTTTGTACTGATACGACGGCAGTCTGTAAAAATTTGCTTCATGTTCAATCCATTCCTTTTTTATTGTGTTCGTTGCATTAACTGGCAAACATCCAGACAGCCACAACCAGTAATACCGCCATGCGAATGGCAAACTGACTTATCGTCTGATTGCGTATTTTTTCATTCGCCCAGCCGTTCCAGACATCCACCGCCGCCCAGGCGGCCCACAGAAATAGCGTGGACAAAAAAAAGCCGACACACACCAGATACAAAAAAGTGATATCAAAATGCCCTGATGCCACTTCAAAGGCATTACGTTGTGCCGGGGTCATTGCGGGTGCTCCTGACGGTAATCGCCGGAGATGGGTACGGGATCACGGGGTTGATCGCGGGAAGGCATCAGGTAGTGATCGATACCCGCTTTGATGGTGTTGAGATCAGCCCTGATACGGGAGTAATCAAAGTCATAACGAGACAGTGTTGAGGTGTCAGATTGCTTTTCGGCGATGTTTGCGCGTTCCAGTGCCATCTGTACCTGATCAATTAAACGCCTGACACTGGCCAGCTCATCTTTCTCAGCCGCATGAGCCAGTGGCATACACAATACAATCAGCCCCAGCAGACAGGCATAACCGGATATCGAAAAGCAACCGCGCATAAATACTCACCTCGTTACGGATTTCAGGATGCCGAGGATGCGGTGTTTTTTACTGCTGATCAGCAATAAACTCTTTATGCTTTGGTGAAAATTAGCTAAATAGTCTGACTAATTTATTGGATTAATGATTTCATAATGAATAATGAAGGAATAGACATGCTGCGGATTGATTTGAACGTTTCATCTATACGCTTTGGTTAAGTTGACAAGAATCACAGACCAGCCTTATCCCTTCTATGTTATTCTATTTACATAAATTTAACGATAAATGGATTGACAAGGCATATCCGGAATAATGAAAAATTCTTCGAAAGTTATCCTTACAGCATGGCAAGATTATCTAAAATGCAGTGGCGCAGAGAAGAGTAAAATATCCGCCAGTTTAGTGCATGAAGATCACCAATTCGTATTAAATAAAGACAATTGTGAGGAAACTCCAAACGGTGTGCTCCTCCATATAACACCTGAAATGTATGAAAACTGGCGCAGGCATTTTGTTAAATATGGCAACAAGGGTGAGATTACCCATATTGAGCCGGTCAATCTACTGTTTCCAGTGTTGCGCTGTATCGAGTATGAGCGTGGCAAAACTAACGTTAAGTATCTGCCACTATTCTCTTTTCCTTTGCCAAAATCGTTGTTTGAACAAAATAACCATTATCTATTACTACCTGTTAAAGACGGACAGCAGGTAAGCGCGTTACCATCCGCTTTCCGTGACACATTTGGCATTCAACTGACTGAGTTGGGTGAAAATCGCCATATGATGAGTATGGTCAGTGCTCTGACTGGTTGCAAATATAACACTTTCCTTGAGGCGTTTGAGGCGCTTCAGTGCTGGGTCACCACGCAGTCTAACGGTAAAAATAGAGGACTAGAAACCGCATTCAACGCCCTCATTGCTCCGCTACATAATGAAGATTACAACCTGAAACGTGATACAGAAGATTTCAGTTGGTTATGTGATAATGCCAAAGATGAGTTTCCTCTGCTGGAACAGTACCTCAATCATGCTCACAGTGAGGATGAACCTCCAGAGATATATGAGCGAGTAACCGGAGGATTGTTTGAAACACACTATCCGCTTGGACATGGGCAGATGGCAGCGATACAAGCGATTAATCAAGATGAGCGCCTGATTGCCGTACAGGGTGCCCCTGGAACAGGCAAAACCACGCTGTTTAAATCGCTGATTGCCCAGCAACTGGTAGCCCGAGCATTACTCATTGCTGATGGAAATGACCGCAATTTAGGTATGCTGGTGACATCTATCGCAATAAAAGCGGTAGAAAATATTATTGATGATCTTCGCAGTGACCCGCTGACTCAACAGCTTGACTGGCTCTGGTTTCACGGTGGCTCTAAGGAGCAGATACAAAATGAGCTTGCTCGGTTAGAGAAACTTATTAGCCGCTGGCGGCAGGAACGTTACGAGGAACACATTCAGCGTGACTATTTAGCTATTTTGCATCGACATTGCGATGAGCTGAATATCTGCTATCGAGAATACTTGAACGATAAAGCCGCCGCTCTACAATCTGTTATCGACTGTAAGCTGAATACAACAAACGTACAGGAGCTTCCTCTACGTTTCTCGGAAAAACTCACTGCATTTGCTGCCCATGCACAACATCAGGGCATTGATGTTTCGTTTAGTCACCCTGATGATCTTAACGATTTTTCCTGTCAGCTGGTTCAACGTCTTCAGGTATTACGACAGAAAAAGACATTGTATCAGCAGGCAGGAAAAATTTATCAAATCCTACAAGCGACTTGGCCTCAACCCTATAATGTAAAACAAATTCTCCGCTGGATGGACTCACCACTACGCCCAGCGCTTGAGCTACATTACCGTGACTATCCACGCAGAGGTATCTGGCGGCATTTGGCTCGTCTGTTTAAAGGAAAATATCGGTCACGATTACAACAAATGTACACTGCTGCGCCGGAGGATTTTCAATATTTCAATCTTACTGAGCTTTCCCACCAACAGTTAGCCGCATTGGCAGATGCGAGCGAATCTCTGTCTCAACAGATGGAAAATCTCCAGCTTTTGAAACTGCTCCTGCAACCTGAGCCAGATGTGCAGCAAGAAGAGGATTTGCTAAGCCTGAGTGTCGAAGTGGCAGATCTCCAGACTCAATGGAATAAAGTCGTATGTGCGCAACAAATGATGACTCAGTATCAGCAGCATTATCCTGAAGGTAACTGGAATGACATCCTGCGCAAGCGCTTTATCCGTCAGCATCGGGAAATGTTTGAAGCGGCTATTGGCTATCTTTGGCAGGAACAATTGAAGCGAAAAACCGAGCTGGAAGAGGTGCTAACACTCTGGCAGGCTATGATCAGTAGATACACCCACCCAGGCTTTTATCACTGGTTGGATAAGTTGGATGAATTCTACTGTGCATTGTCGCTAGTATATCCGGTCATGGCGACGACACTGACATCCGCTTGGAAGATGGCTGGATATCGTAAGCTTGACAACTTAAAGGGCCATAAACCTTGGCATTTGGCACTTTGCGATGAAGCAGGCATGGTTTCAGTTGAATCGCTGGTGCCACTACTAAGCCGCAGTGAGAAAGCAATGATCGTCGGCGATCCGTTGCAGATTGAACCGATTCGTAATCTCTCTGAAAGTTTGAAGACACAACTGCGTGAACGTCACTTTACAGAGAATAACACGCTGTATGAGCAGGTTTCGCCTGCAACCGTCACAGGCTGGCATCGAGCTGCTGGCTCTCTTTCAGGTCGGGTGGAAGATATTGGCCGCGGTATTATCCTTGATGAGCATCGTCGATGCCAGAAGCCTATTGCCGACCTCTTTATCCGGCTGGCGGGTTACCGTGGTGTCACGGTGGAAACTGCCCTCCCCACAGAACGTATCAATAGTGCCTTTGAAAAATCAGGCGGTCACCATTTGATGTTCTATAGCATAGAAGGCCAGAAAGGAGATCTCGTTAATACTAACATTGATGAAGTTAACGCTATTGAAGAGTTATTGGATAAGCTGGAAGAGGCGGGTTATGATCTGACTGCGGATATAGGTATTGTCACTCCTTATACCAACCAAAAGACATTGTTGATTAAGCGCCTCGCTCAGCGTATGAATCACGAACAGAAGAACTGTATCGGTACTGTGCATCAGTTCCAGGGTGTCGGATTTGAGGTTATTATTTACAGTCCGGTGATTTTTCATCCTCTTGACACCGCGAGTTTTCAAAATGATGCCCCCAATATGCTCAACGTGGCAGTCTCACGTGCCAAACAACAATTTATCGTTGTAGGCAACTATCACCGTCTGCGGAAAGCGGGTGGATATCTCAAGGTGCTTGCCGATAGCGTTGCGGAAGATTTCCTTCTAGAGCAAGGGAGCCAGCCTCCTCAATTTACAAGCGTGAGCAAAACACCATGTCTACAGCGTTATTATCGCGATTGTGAACATATTGCTGCATTCAGTGCGCTGGCTTCACGGAGTGAAAAGGAAATGATTGTGATCACACCGTGGATAAGACGAAGCGGTAAAGAATATCAGAGACCTGAATTGGCACAGCTTGTGGCAACACAGCAACGTGGTGTTAAAGTAAAAGTTTATTATGGTTATTACCATCAACGTTTCGAGCAAGCTGATGATAATGATGCGTCTTTGGTTGCCGAGTATCGTGACAAGCTTGGAAAAGAAAATGTTATACGCCTGATAGAAGGTACCCATGAAAAAGTAGTCATGATTGATGGTCGCTATATAGTTCTAGGTAGCTGGAATTGGCTATCTCATGGCTACCACTATAGCTGCCAGCGTAGCGAGAAGTTAAGTCATGCTATTCGTCATGAAATAAGTGCTGAGCTTGATGATACTTCGTTGATTAAGGAAATGAGGGATCGTCTGGGACTGGAATAACTATCACATACTCCATATTGTGTTCAGCATCTAAACTGACAAAAAGAAGCCTCAAAGACGGATAACAATCACTGGCGCGCCGCTATGCGGCTTGTCTGCTGACGATGGCATACAAAACAAAAAACCGTTTTGCATGCTATCGTGCAGCGTCGTGCTCATATATATTTTTTATGATCGCGCCAATGACATTAAGACGGCCTTTCGCGTGCCAATCGTGTGTTCCGAAACACCGTAACCCTTTCTTTGAATACCCGTGCAGACGGGGCAAAACCACTTTCATCCAGATAAACAATCTGTTTGCCCGCCTGCTCATAGCCGTTGATACGCTCAATAAATGCCTCACGAACCCGAGGGTCATCTTTGGGATGGTTGAGTGTTTTTTTTGAAGGTGATCTTAAGCCGTTTCAACGCGTCATGAATAGCAGACTGTGAGACACCTAAGCGTTTTGCTCTTTCCCATTGATAGTCATCAGGGAAATGTTGAACATCCGCGATAAGTGCCTCATCACTGATCTTTGTGGGCGGTTTATCACGAGTCATACCAGGCGCTATTTTATGACTCCAGCGAAATAAGGTACGCATAGAAATGTCAAAATGGGCCCTCGTTTGTTCGAAAGTCAACGAATGCTTGTCTTTGTACGCCAGTACTCTCTTTCGAAAATCCAAACTGTATATATGGACACCGATTTAATTCAAGCAAGTAAATCAATTTTCTGACAAAAGTAGTCGCAAGCATATATTCGGCTTCCAGGAGCCCTGATGAAAATCCGCACTCTCTGCCCTCATTAGCCCAACAGTCGTGGCAGACCAAACAGTTTATCAGGTTCACAGAGAGTCGGTACTACCTGTCAGTGACATCAACTTATAGACTTTTTCGATCACACTATTCACTTTTCATCGAGGAATATAAACAGACTGCTGATTAACTAATGCCCAAGCAACCCGGGCATTTTTATTCGCTAATGCAACCACCGCTTTATTCACTCCATTACGCTCTATGAGCCCTTTTATCCAGCGCTGTAATTCATCGCATTGTTCATCGGGCCGCTTGCTGACTCGATACACAATAGAACGGGCTCCATGTATCAGTATTCCTCGCAAGTAGGCATCTCCCCGTTTACTGATACCGAGTTGCCTGACTTTTCCCCCACTGCTATGTTCTTTGGGAACCAGCCCCAAGTAGCTGGCAAAGTGGCGGCCATTTTTAAAATCCTTACCGTCACCCAGTGTTATCATCAGGGCTGAAGCCCCCAATGGCCCAACGCCCGGTAATGTTAACAGTCTGCGGGTATCTTCATGCTGGGTATTCAGATGGGCAAGACGCTTATCCAGTTCGTTCAGACGTTGCTGAAGGCCTTTCAGCTCAAACAACAATTCCTGAAACAACTGACGGCTCAATACGGTCAATTCATTTTCAGCATTTTCCAGATGTTCAGGTAAACATTGTTCTACCTTGTGAGCACTTTCAGGCAGGGCAATGCCATATTCCAGCCCTAATCCGCGTATCTGGTTAATCAGCGCAGTTCGGTTTTTCATTAGACGCTGACGAACCCTATGCAAGCATTGAATATCTTGTTGTTCTATCGTTTTTTCCGGCACATACCGCATACCCGGCCGGCTGTCAGCCTCCACAATAGCAATCGCGTCATTTTTATCATTCTTACTGCCCATTCTGAAAGGTGCGACGTATTGAGGGCTAATTTGTTTAACTTCATGGCCAAACTGTCTGAATTGTCGGCTCCAATAATTGGCACTGCCAGAGGCTTCCATCACTATCCTTGATGGGGGCTGTTGGGCAATGAAAGCCGTCAGTTTTTCACGAGATACCATTTTGTTCTGAATGGGTTTCCCGGAGGAAGACACGATATTTAACTGAAAAACTCGCTTTGCCAGGTCAATTCCGATAATTTGTTCCATGGGACACCTCTTCGTATTTTGCTGATGTATTCAGCATGGCTCACTGAAGCCGATTTGGGGAGGTGTCCATTTCATTAGCCCATCTTACTTTATCCCTTGCTATTTGAATCCAGATATTATGCCATATTAATATGATTCTACTATATATGAGGTGCGCGAATGGGTTCAATTTCCGATAAAGTTTCCAACGGAATGTTTCGGCGGCTTGGCAACACCGGTCGCGAATAATCGTATAGGTGGCAATATGTCCGCTTATTTTGGTGATCCAAATAAAGAGGGGCATGGGTAACAATGGATCTGGAAAAAGGCTCTGACGCTTCTGTGTATGTTTTTTGGATTGCAATAGGATACTGAGAATATGTATAGATTGCTCAACCGCCCCCGATATCGCATGGCCGGAACCGCCGAAGTGAGGATGGGGTGATGGACTGATGGACTGATGGTTGGTGTGATAAGTAAAAGCCCTCGTGAGGGAGGGCTGTAAAATGGTTAGTGCTTATTTGGTAATTCTGTTTTTTTGACCCGAGTTAATAGCTTAGCCACATTAACTACAGGTATAGTACCCTCTCTAACTTTACTTTCTATATATGCTGGAAATTTAGTTGGAAGATAGGATTTTTATATCCATCTGCGAAATTCACCCAGAGCATCATCGGGATAAACCCAAGCATCTATAGGCCTGCTTTATGCTGAGGAAACCATTCTGGATAAACGTGGGGGTGCCTTGTTCTTTTTCCATATTTGTCATCAAGATTATTGCTGATCCAATGTTTCCCCCCAAGTTACACCGACGCTGATATCAGGGATTGATGCGGGGCCAAAATTAAACCCTGTATTAATCATTCTCAGAGTCAAATCGGCCATTTCACTGAATACAGAAAAATAACCAAATGGCATTTGTGAATTTAATTGAAGCCGCTCATGGAAACACTGCCAAGCCCCCCGTTGGGGGTTTTCAGGGTTAATCCCAACACTTAAATAAATAAATCTACGAAGAATATGCTCCGCTAAAGCACGATAATTATTAAGGGCTTTTGTGTTATCGAATGAGCCAGTTTTATGTGCTTCAAAGGCATAATATTCAAGTATTGCCATGCATACATTGTCAGGATAAGCATGAGTTTCAATTCTTTGATTCGTGATCGTAGTGTATAGCTTGGTAAAGCTTAATCCTTTGGACTGGAATATGGAGTCAATTTTTTTACCACGAGGTTTATTTCTTTCTTCCAACCAATTAGTGGTAAGTCTTACTAAAACACCTGAATCAACTCCACACAATCTAGACAATTCTCGCACAGTTAGGTAAGGAGTTCCGTTATTTAAAACCCCCATTTGGATACCATCGACTTCTATTTCTTTTACAGGGAAAAGTTCCAATTCCTGCTGCTGCCCATAGGTGGGTAAAAACGATTTATCCATTTGATAATAATATGATTATTGGTGCTGCTCAAGTACTATTAAGAGGGATGGGATTGATACTGCATTACTCTTTCGTATAGACAATTATATAGTAAATAATGGCACACTAAATCACCCCCGCTAATATGCTTATCAGAAATGGCTTAATCTGTGACATGGGGTGAGAGCTAATTTATAGGGCCGCAACAAAAAGTGCATTCGTTAATTTAATGTTAATTAACTGTTATCATCTGGAGACTTGGAGCTGCTGCTTTTGTGGTGCCCCTTTCTGTCAGCATAGTTGTCACCCCATTAACAACGCTGATAGAGAAAAAAATGACACGTATTTCACCCGAGCGTAAATCTGCCGCGCTGGCTAAATTGTTACCGCCGTACAACATGACTGTCGCCGCAGTTGCACAGATGAAAGGCATATCGGAAGCCACCCTGTATAATTGGCGTAATCAGGCAAAAGCAGAAGGAAAACCCGTGCCCGGCGCAGACAAAACTCCAGAACAATGGCCCGCAGAAGCCCGGCTGGCGGTCATTATTGAAACTGCCACACTCAGTGCCACTGAATTAGCCGAATATTGCCGTAAAAAAGGGCTTTATCCTGAGCAAATTCAGCAGTGGAAACAGGCGTTCTTACAAGTGCCTGCCCGTGACGATAAGGCGGCATTAAAACAGAGCCAGAAAGAAAACAACTGAAACGTGAACTGGCCCGTAAGGAAAAAGCCCTAGCGGAGGCGGCAGCGATACGGGTTTTGCGAAAGACGTTGCAGGCACACTTCTGGACGGACAACGAGGAAGACTGACCGGTGTTGCGGATCGCCAGGTGATTAGGGATGCGGTGAGCAAGGCGGCCGTTGGCTGTCCGGCCTAAGTCGGCAAACCGATTAACCCCAGAAGAAGAGCAACAGATATTGGCTGTTTGTCACCAGCCGGAATATGCCAACTTACCGCCGTCCCAAATCGTGCCACGATTAGCCGATAACGGCATCTATCTGGCGAGTGAATCCACTTTTTATCGAGTATTACGACGTCATAGTGAGGTTCACCAGCGTGGGCGGAAGCGCACGGCACACAAAAGAGGGAAACCGACCACGCCAAATCAGCTCTGGGCGTGGGATATTACCTGGATCCCGTCAACGGTAAAAGGCCGCTGGTTTTATCTGTATAAGATACTCGATATTTTCAGCCGGAAAATTGTCGGTTATGAAGTCCATGAAGCCGAGAGTGGTGAGTTAGCGGCGGAGCTGGTGCAGCGCACAGTCTGTGCAGGAGAAATGCTGGCGTGAACCACTGATACTGCATGCTGACAATGGTGCCGTGATGAAATCACAAACACTGCAGGTCAAACTTCAGGAACTGGCTATTACGCCATCACACAGCCGCCCACGGGTCAGTAATGATAATGCCTATGCAGAATCGCTGTTCCGGACGCTGAAATATGTGCCGGCGTGGCCGGAGAGCGGCTTCAATGCTTTGACACAAGCGCGTGTCTGGGGGGATATTTTACCGACTGGTATAACAAAGAGCACCATCATAGCGGGATAAATTATGTGACACCGGGTCAACGGCACAGAGGTGAAGACAAAGTGATTTTAAAACAGCGGGATGCCGTTTATCGTCAAGCTAAGCTCACACACCCGGAACGCTGGTCGCGCAGCACAAGAAACTGGCAGTGGGTAGAAACAGTGACGTTGAATCCCGAGCGAGAAAAACGGGCTGCTTAAATTCATTAATGGTGCCAACTATGTTGACAATTACCGGGGTCATCAAAGGAACAAAAACCAAAGCAGGAAAACGTAAAGTTGAACTGAACGATCAAGCCATGATTGCCTTATCCAACCAAAAGACTTTCACTTTTCTTAAGGGTAGAGAAGTATTTGAAGATCCCAAAACGGGTGAGCCGTGGGCTGGCGCTGATGCCATTCGTAAAAAAGCCTGGGTACCAACACTGACAAAGGCTGGTATACGTTACCGTAATCCGTATCAGACAAGACATACATTCGCTACCAAACACATTAGTCAAGGAGTGAATTTGTTTTGGCTGGCTGCGCAAATGGGGCATAAGGGGCCTGAGATGTTATTCCGGCATTACGGTTCATATTTAGAAGCCTATAACGGAAATACCGAACGCCAATTCAGTTCCCAAAATTTAAACTGAATTCAGCATGACAGTACAAAGACTTCAAAATGCACTTAAAATGCACGCAATCACCAAAATAAAAACAAATATATATTAAAAACAAATAGTTAAAATATCAATATCGCGGGTTCAACTCCCTCCAGCTCCACCAAAATTCTCCATCGGTGATTACCAGAGTCATCCGATGAAGTCCTAAGAGCCCGCATGGCGCAAGCCCTGCGGGCTTTTTTGTATCTTCAATTTGTCCTGCGAAGTCTGAGCTCTCCTAATTAAATCCAAACCTTTTAGGCACCTTGTTAGGCACCTCCTAAAACATTATTGTTTTGGAAGTGCCTAAGACTATGGAAACCCGGCAATGGCAAGACAAACAAAACCTCTTTCCGTTAAGGAAATCGAGTCCGCCAAACCCAAGGAAGCGGACTACGTTCTCTATGATGGCGACGGCCTTGAGCTACTAATCAAATCCAGCGGGAGTAAAATTTGGCAGTTTCGCTACATTCTCCCTGTCACTAAAAAGCGTGCGAAAAAAAGTATTGGTTCTTACCCCTCGGTCACTCTTGCTGATGTCCGGAATTATCGGGCCGAGTCACGTGCCCTTCTGGCGAAGCAAATCGATCCGCAGGAGCATCAGCAAGAGCAACTACGAAGCACTCTTGAAGCAAAAACTAATATTTTCAAACTCGTAGCCGAACGTTGGTGGAATGTGAAGAAAACCACTGTCAGTGAGGATTATGCTAAAGATATCTGGCGCTCACTGGAAAAGGATATTTTCCCCAAACTCGGCGCAACACCAATAACAAATCTGAAAGCCCCCATGCTGGTGGAAGTACTCAATCCTATTGAAGCACGGGGTAATCTGGAAACGATTAAACGTCTTACTCAAAGAACAGTAGAGATCATCGACTACGCCATGAATTTAAGCGTTATTGATGCCAACCCCTTTACTACCGCGAGCAAGGCATTTCCTAAGCCAAAGAAAAAACATAACCCTACCATTCGACCCGAAGAACTCCACGGATTAATACAAGCCCTCTCCGTTGCAAGAGTAGAACGGCAGACCCGCTTAGTTATTGAGTGGCAGCTATTAACCGCTATGCGCCCTAGGGAAGCGGTAAAAGCCCGTTGGTCTGAAATAGACTTGGATAACAGGCTCTGGAATGTGCCTGCGGAAACGATGAAGATGGATCGCCCTCACACAATACCTTTATGCCAACTGGCTTTAGACATTCTTGAAATCATGAAGCCTATCAGCAGGCATAGAGAATTGGTCTTTCCTCATAGATCCGCCACAACAATTTTTTAGAGGCCGCCTGAATCGCCAGCCAAATCACTTTTTTCACTGAATCATCCGAGGGAAATATTTTACGTTTTTTGATGGCATGCCGAATGACACTGTTTAGCGATTAGATGGTATTCGTCGTATAAATCACTTTCCGGATTTCAGCCGGATAGGCAAAGAACGTGGACAGATTGCCCCAGTTTTCTCGCCAGCTACGGCTGATTTGGGGATAGCGCTCGTCCCACTGTTCAGCAAAGGCTTCCAAGGCTTGCAGAGCCATTTCTTCTGTCGGGGCCTGATAAATCTATTTGAGATCTTTGACGACCGCTTTGGCGTCTTTCCAGGATACATAGCGCAGGTTATTGCGTATCATAGGGACAATACACAACTGAACCCGAGTTTGCGGATAAACCGTATTAACCGCCTCAGGAAACCCTTTCAGTCCATCCACACACGCGATAAAAATATCTTTCAGTCCCCGGTTGTGAAGGTTTGTCAGCACGCCAAGCCAGAACTTCGCTCCTTCATTCTCGGCCAGCCATAAGCCCAGCAATTCCTTGTGACCTTCGGTATTAATGCCTAACGCGATGAAGACCGATTTATTGATAATTCGGTTATCCTGACGTACTTTGACCACCAAGCAGTCCAGATAAACAATCGGATACAGGCTATCTAAGGGGCGATTCTGCCACTCAATGACCTGCTCTTTGACTGCATCAGTGACCTTGGCTATCAGTGACGGTGAAACATCTGCATCATAGAGTTCTTTGAAAGCACCCGCGATATCTCGGGTGGTCATCCCTCTGGCGTACAAGGCCAGTATCTGGCTGTCCATACCGGTAATCCGCGTTTGATTTTTTCTGACAATTTGAGGTTCAAAGATGCTTTCACGATCACGGGGAATTTGCAGAGGTAGCTCACCTTCTTCAGTCAGCAACGTTTTAGAGGAATAGCCATTACGGGTATTGGAGCCCAATTTTGGCGGGTGCTTTTCATGGCCCAGATGAGCGACCAACTCAGCGTTAAGCGCGGTTTCAACGGTCAGTTTTTTGAGGAAACGGGAGAGCTGGCTTAAATCTTCCGGGGTTTTGAGGTTTTTAGTCAGCTCAGTAGCCAAGGCGTGTAACTGTTTCTCGTCCATCTTGTCACCTGTTTTAGTTGATAAATTAAACATACCAAAAACAGGCAATTACACAAATTTAGAAACAGGGTCTAGAACAACGTCACTTTCAGAGAAAATAAGTATCAGAGGAAATTAGCAGATATGGCGATACAAGATGAAATTCATAATAAAAAGGTCAGGTGGCATTAGGTTCATTAAAAGAGCGGGCCACAAGGCCCACCGTAACCCAAAATAGATTAGAAACCTTCCCTGATTTCTCTAATTTCTATTTGCTTGTCAAACCGTAAATGTTCATCAAGCGCCAGCGGGATTAACCAACGTAAATTGTAGATAACACTACCCGGTAATGCATCTGTTTCATATATATCAACAACTTCTTTTTCAATAGATTTGGCAGAATAAATTCTGTCATCATGCGTATAGAGAAAATTAACCTGATAAACATCAGGACGAGTTAAAATAGTAAATAACTTCCACTCATCAGGGTTTGTCTCAATTCCTGCTTCTTCAGCAAATTCTCTTGCCATCGCCTGTTGAGGAGTTTCGCCTGTTTCTACTTTCCCACCAATTCCATTAAGTTTCCCTGCTTGCCAACTGGGTTGTAACTTTGAGATAAGGGCAACGTGTTTCTTATCTTTAGAAAACATAAATCCGGTTACATAATGAATCATTATCTTCCTCATTTCATTACTGAACTATTAAAGTTTGATCTCTGTCTGGCCCATGTGAAATATATTTAATCGGAACACCAGCATAATTCCGGATAAATGTGAGAAAATCAATCAATTCAGCAGGCAGCTCTGTTAAGTGTGTATATGATGAGTTAAGTTCTCCCCAACATTTAAATGTCTTATAAATCGGTTTCACTTTATCGAGCTGTAATAATGCTTCATCACAACAAACAGGTTTACCCCCAATTTCATATGCAATAGCAACTTTTATTTCATGCAAACCAGCTAAAACATCAACATTGGTTATTGCCAGTTCTGTTACCCCGTTAAGTTTTACTGCATGTTTAATTAAACACAAATCCAACCAACCACACCACCTCGGCCTTTTGGAAACAGTACCATATTCATTTCCACGCTCACGAATGTAATCAGACTGTTCTGTCAGCAGTTCAGTCGGGAATGGGCCGTTGCCTACATGGATCATATAGGCTTTCATTACACCAACAATGTGCATTTTCTGCGCTGGTATGCCTATCATAGCAAAACAGGTTTGAACTAATGTTTGATACGCTACGGTATAAGGATAAGTACCAAAGCTGTTATCTAAGAAAGTTGCTTGTGAGGTTTCAAGTAAAACATCTTCTCCAATATTGAGTAAGTCACCGATTGCTTCATTAGTAAATGTGAAATAAGGCTCGATTTCTTTTCCATATTGATGAATCAGTTCCAGCATTTCTTCAAAATCTAATGCAGCACTTTCATTAAAAACATGGTTAATTTGTTTTTCTCTAATATTCCAAAGAAATTCTAATTTACTCCTCAGATTTTCTTTATCCAGAGTATCAATAAGCCTGATGCCATGCCGGTTAGATTTATCTTCAACACAAGCACCTACACCCACTCCTACCGATCCTATCTTATTTTTACCTTTATATTTCTCCGATGCTTTATTTAGCTCAGCATGTAATGGTAATACAATATGGCAACGTGGATCAATAGAAATAGTAGAGTGAATATTTTCTCTTTTTATAAAATCAATCTCTTTAACAAGTACAGGAAGACTAATCAAGGCTCCCTGACAGATATAAAGATTATTTTTACTAAGTGATGCAGGTAATTGTGAGAATGAGCCTCTTACATTGCCATGTTGCACACAATGACCTGCATTTGCCCCTCCATTAAATCGAGCAATGTTATTTACATTACCAGATAAATAGTCAACAAATTTACCCTTTCCTTCATCTCCAAATTGAAGTCCAACTACGGATATTAGCATAGATAAATCTCTTCTAATTACGAATTCATTTAAAATGATATTTTATTTTTAAATAATTACTTGAGTGATTTAATTATCATATTAAACACCCATGTATTTCACAATATAACCCCCTCCTTTTAAAGTCATAATAAGAATATGCCTTTTAAAAGGATCTTGGATTCGACTAATAAGTGCAATTTCTGAGAAAGGCGGTCAGTTGCTATAGTAGGCATCTTTCTCGCCAAAGGAAAATGCACTATGGCCTATACACAACTGACCGAAATAGAAAGATATCAGATTTTCAGTTTAAAAGAAGCCGGTTTTACACAACGCTTTATTGCCACGTCGCTCAATCGAGCCCCATCAACGATTAGCCGGGAATTGAGACGAAACCGGGAAGCACAGAAATACTGTCCTAAACAGGCTCAGCTTAAAGCCTCAGAGCGCCGCTATGCTGCTGTAAAAGCAGTCAAAGTTACACCAGAGATCACAAAGTTGATTAAACAGCTAATTTGGCAAGATTTAAGCCCTGAACAAACAGTCGGTTATCTCAAAAGGGAAAATATAATATCTTTGCATCATGAAACAGTTTATAGATTGATTTATAAGGATAAGCTTAATGGTGGTGATTTATGGCAGCATTTCAGGATTGCTAAAAAACCGTATCGTAAACGCTATGGAAGTTATGAACGAAGAGGAAAAATCAAAAACAGAGTCAGCATTGAAAAGCGCCCAAAATGGGTTGATAAAAAGCAGCGTATTGGTGATTGGGAAGGAGATACTCTCGTTGGCAAAGATCATAAAAGTGCATTATTGACCTTAGTTGAACGAAAATCGTTATTTACTATCATCATTAAACTTGAAGATAAAACAGCAGAAGGTGTCGCAAAAGCGGTAACAAGATACTTATCATTGATAAAACATAAAGTTAAAACAATTACTTTTGATAACGGCCTCGAATTTGCCGAACACGAATTTATCAGTAAAAATTTAGAGACAAAAATTTATTTTGCTCACCCGTATTCCCCTTGGGAAAGAGGGATAAATGAGAATACGAATGGATTAATCAGAAATTACTTTCCCAAAGGAACCGATTTTAATAAGGTATCAGAGCGAGAGGTTAACCTTGTGGCAAACCGATTAAATAATCGCCCTCGTAAAACACGAGATTACAAAACACCAAATGAGTTATTTAAAGGAATACCCACTCATTTACTTCGTTTGTAACGATGTTGCACTTATTATGTGAATGCAAGATTTATTTTGGTGAAGTGTTTTTTGTTATTTACTCACTAAATAATTCACTCACTAAATAATCTGCCATTGATAAAGCCTTACTTAAGGTATCAACAACAGGAACACCTACTGTTTCAAGGCTTACACGGCTATGAGTTCCACCTGTATAAAGAATGGCATGAGTACCCGCTGCTAATGCTGCAATAGCATCATCAGTTGCATCACCGATTACCACGCTTTTTTCAGGAGAGATATGGAGTTTTTTAATATGGTTCGCTAATTGTTCCGATTTTCCGGTTGTCAATAACGGTGTATTTCTGCCATCTATATGGGTAAAGAATTTTGCAATACCGTGGTTATCAATCATAGGCACTAATTCTTCATGCTGCATGAGTGAGCATAATGATTGTGTTGCACCGGATTGATAACGGATAGCCAATAACTCACTTACCCCTTCTGCTAAATCTGCTTTTTGAATACCAGGACGATAATGGGCATTAAACGTTTTTCCTATTATTGACCATTCAGAAGATGATGGTTCACGCCCAATTACTTGCTTATAGAAAACCTGCACCGGAACACAATAATATTCACGATATTGTTCCAAAGTCAGCGGCTCAATACCAATCTCTGCAAGTGCTAAATTTGTTGCTTTCACTGAAACACTGACATCATTCAGTAATGTGCCATTCCAGTCCCAAATAATATGTGCTGTCGCCATAATTAATTAACTCCCATATTCCAAACTGACTTATTCCAAAACTAACTGGCATGATCTGAACATTCAGGACATTGATGTGCTATATCTTTAAATGCGTCAATAGGTTGCCCACAATTCACCATTTTTTGTGGCATGAGACTCGATAAAAAAACCCAATAATTCTGGTGCCCATGTTGAATCTGTTAAGGTGTCATGCAGAACAGACAGTAAACTGTATGAATAGCTAACCCAATCCGCAATAGTTGTATGAGCATATTTACCATTACTTAAGTACTGATTAGCTAATTGATTCAGTACCTTATGATGTCTGAAACACCAAAGTGTCAAGGTCATGCTCCCAATAATTAGATATCGTGATAAACTCCTTGCTTTTTATTATTGGTCAGATATGGCTAAAGTTGATGTGGTTTGTCGTTATTGTCACAAAACAAAAGAGGTTAAAGGGCATGGAAAAGGAAGTAGTGGGCATCCTCATTATCATTGCTATGCCTGCCGTAAAACCTTTCAACTGAACTACACCTATCAAGCCTGTAAGCCCGGTATGAAAGAACAACTCGTTGATATGTCGCTGAATAACGCCGGTGTCAGAGACACAGCACGTGTCTTGAAGGTTGGCATTAATACCGTCATCCGTACGTTAAAAAACTCACGCCAAGACAGGTAACTACACTGCCTCTGTCAGGAAGTGCCGTCCAGATTATCTGTGAAATAGACGAACAATGGTCATTTGTCGGTAACAAGAAAAATCAGCGCTGGCTCTGGTATGCCTGGGAGCCGAATATGAAGCGGATAGTAGCGCATGTATTTGGTGATCGCAGCAGGAAAACGTTGGAAAAACTGCTTGCGCTTCTATCTCCTTTCAATATCCAATTCTACTGTACGGATAATTATGCTGTTTACGATTGCCTTCCTGAAGAAAAACACCTTACAGGAAAGAAATTTACCCAGCGTATCGAGAGAACCAATCTCACTTTGCGTATCCGCATAAAAAGACTCAATCGAAAAACGATAGGGTATTCTAAATCCGAAGAGATGCACGATAAAGTAATAGGAGCGTTCATTGAAAGGGAGTACTACTTTTTTTGAGTGATCTAACTTGTAGTAGTTCAAACCTGATCTGACAGTCACCCACTTTGATGCAGTGCCTGTCAGATTAAATCTGGGTGAGATTTTTTTCAGCCCAGATTAATTTGCCTTCCAATAAGGTTTCTATTGGCGTACGACCACAACACATTTTTCCTTGATGAGTACGATGATGGTTGTAGTCATCTATCCATTCATCCAGATCCTTTTGCAGTTCATTGAGTGAGCTATACAATTTCTTTCTGAATGTGACTTGGTAAAACTCGTTCAACATAGTCTTATGAAAGCGTTCACAGATACCATTTGTTTGGGGCGACATCGCTTTCGTTTTCGTGTGGTCTATATCATTTATCGCTAAATAAAGCTGATAATCGTGGTGTTCGACACGACCACAATATTCTGTCCCCCGGTCTGTTAAAATCCTCAGTATCGGTAATTTATGCGACTCAAAGAAAGGGAGCACTTTGTCATTAAGAATATCAGCCGCGGTAATCGGTGTCTTGGTGGTATAGAGTTTGGCAAACGCCACCTTGCTGTAGGTATCGACAAAAGTCTGCTGGTAAATCCGACCAACACCTTTCAAGTTGCCCACATAGAACGTATCTTGTGAACCTAGATAACCGGGGTGAGCGGTTTCGATTTCACCCCAGGCCTCATCATCCTGTTTTTTTCTCTCAAGTGCGACAACTTGTGCTTCCGTCAGGATGATTCCATTCTCAGCAACGTGTTTTTCGAGCGCCAGTAAGCGCTTTTTAAAGTTTTCAAGGTCATGCCTTAGCCAAATAGAACGCACTCCACTCGGTGAGACAAATACACCTAATTTACGCAGCTCGTTACTGGTTCTCACTTGTCCGTATGCCGGATAATCAATGGCGTATTTGACAACCGTTTGTTCCGTTTCAGAATCAACCCTGTTTTTGAGATTGGGTGCCCTTCTGCTTTGGTTGATAAGCGCATCAATGCCACCAGTTTCAACGAGTTCTTGATAACGATAAAAAGTGTCTCGTGATACGCCCATCACTTTGCAGGCTCTGGATACATTGCCAAGTTCCTCTGCAAGATTGAGAAGACCCGCTTTGTGTTTAATAATTGGATTGCTAGTATGTAGCATGAGAGTTACCTCTTAGTTTCTTTGATTTAAGATTCAGCACCTTTAATCAAAGCGGGTAACTCTCTTCTTTTCAAATCGAAGTGTCAGATCTAGTCTGAACTAATACATCTAACTATTGGGTTCATGACCGCCTTGCGGTGTTCCTTCCGCTGTTCGATAAAACAATCCATTATCAATAAAACCCGATCCAAGCCACTGCTTCAGCATCCGTTTGTCTATTTGAATATTTTCAATTAGCCATTGATGTCCAATCTTATCGAAGCAGGCTTTGATATCCCCTTCCAAAACCCATCGGGCAGAACGTTTTTGACACAAGCATTTGAAGCTTTAACACATGCGACTCAATCGCTTTCCAGTCAATGGATTGCCACTGTGTGCCGTTAGGAGAGGCACTCACTTCTGTAGAAGCCATCATTTGCGTTTCTCCTTAAATAACCCGAATTCTGGATAAAGAATTCGGGTTAACTATGTGATGTGACGTGATGTAATCTCATATTTCTTCTCACTAAAAGCAATTTTTACCTCTACTCATCGGATGTGTTTTTTCCCTCTTTATCATCCATAATAAGAAAACGAAAACAAATTCCATTTTTTCTCTACCGCAGTCATACTATAAGTAGAGGATAATTTAGAGGGAATCTTATGAGCTCCGCCATTGCCAGCAAACGTACCAAGAAAACTAAAATGACAGCCGGTAGTGCCGCTGCAAGCGGTCAGGTTCAGTCCTTAAGCCGAGGCTTATCCCTTTTGGAATATATTTCTGATTCACAAAGTGGAGTCGCATTGACTGACCTTGCTATTCAGGCTGGCCTTCCCAATTCCACCACCCACCGTCTTTTGACCACATTGCAGCAGCATGGGTTTGTTCGTCAGATTGGCGATCTGGGTTTGTGGGTAATTGCATCACATGCTTTTGTTGTCGGCAGCAGCTTTCTGCAAAGCCGCAATCTGATGGTATTGGTTCACCCGATTCTACGCCAGCTAATGGAAGATTCCGGTGAAACCGTCAATCTTGCTATTTTCAATATTGATGAGTATGAAGCAGTCATTGTCGATCAGGTGCAATGTAATGCACTGATGCGGATGTCCGCTCCAATTGGCGGCCAATTGCCGATGCACGCTTCCGGCGCAGGTAAAGCGCTCCTTTCCACGTTGTCCGAACAAAAGTGCCTACAATTACTGCATAAAAAAGGATTACACGCCTATACACAACATACTCATACCACCGCAGCCGCGTTGAAAGAAAATCTTGAACAAATCCGTAAGCAAGGTTTTTCACTCGATGATGAAGAACACGCCCTTGGGTTACGCTGTATCGCTGCCTGCATTTATGATGAGCATCACGAGGCTTTTGCCGCTATTTCTATCTCCGGCCCAATATCGCGTATCTCTGATGATCGGGTAACTGAACTTGGTGCCCTTGTTATGCGGGCGGCAAAAGAGGTTAGTCGGGAATATGGAGGAATTAAGTGAAATTCCGGTTAATTTCACTTTTTTACGGCACAGCTAATATCAACCAGATGAGATGGTCATTGAAATCATGGGGTTGTATTCACCGGATTCTTCTTTTGTCCATCCCAATATGCTATTACATAATGCCTTGAATCAAGAGCCATGGCTCAATGACATTTTTATAATCAGGGATTTTAAATCCCGCATGTCTGATTTGACGAGAGAAACTGCTAATGAATAACTGGAAAACAACCGCAGAAAACATCCTGACTGATGGCCCTGTCGTCCCTGTCATTGTAATCAATGAAATTGAACATGCTGTACCATTAGCAAAAGCGCTGGTTGCCGGTGGAATACGCGTGTTGGAAATCACCCTGAGAACTGAATGCGCACTGGAAGCCATTCGCCTTATCGCCAAGGAAGTTCCTGAAGCGATTATCGGTGCTGGAACGGTCATTAATCCAGAACAACTGGCAGCCGTCACTGAGGCTGGGGCTCAGTTTGCCATTAGTCCGGGGTTGACTGATGAGTTGTTAAAAGCAGCGGCTACTGGTTCAATTCCTCTTATTCCGGGGATCTCTACAGTCTCTGAATTAATGCTAGGTATGAGCTATGGTTTAAACTGCTTCAAATTCTTCCCAGCAGAAGCAAATGGTGGTGTAAAAGCCCTGAAAGCCATCACTGGCCCATTCCCACAGGTACGCTTCTGCCCGACAGGTGGCATTTCTCCAGATAATTACTGCGATTATCTGGCACTGAATAGTGTCCTGTGCATAGGCGGTTCATGGTTAGTACCAAATGATGCGTTGAAAAAAGGTGATTATGCTCATATTACGGAATTAGCGCGTAGTGCAATTGCGGGAGCTAAAGCATAATTTAGAAGATTAATTTTACCAAATGCGGAAATTCTATTATTTCAATATTTTTACTTATTAGAATTCCCGCATTACAAAATCTAGTATAGTTTCTTAGCCAAGTGTTTTTTAAAAAAATTACTTTTATTCTTAGATATTGTTTTTTTAAACTGAGAGCTCCATCACTATTTATGAATGAAATGATAAAATCTATTCCCAATATCACTATCAACTAATTGCTTTTAATAGAGCCCACATACCCGAACCACTATCTCTATTGGACAATAGTGAAGTATATACTTTATACACAGCATCAGGTTGTTCTGCTAACCAAGCAGTATCAAGAAATCCGCCATGTGTGTTATTAAAACCATTAAGTAAGCGAATAATATCTCCTGTACGGATTTTTCCATCAAACACATTCGTACTATCGGCAAAAATATACCAGACCGCTGTATCGAGAGAATGCACCGGTCTATCCGCCGTGTATACATTGTAGAGCTCTGGATATGGTGCATTGCCACTTACTCTCAGATATCCTCCATCATTGCGGTAAAAGTTCACTAGAAAAACAGTATCACCACTATAAACTTCCGTTCCCAAACTCTTACCTTCTGCTGATAATATTTGCCATGAACCAGAGCCTGTATCCCGGTTTGGTAAAGCTGATGTTAAAACATTATATTTTTCTCCCAATGACGTTGCATATCCATTAGTATCAAGATAGCTGCCATTAGCATATCTGTTTTTAATATGAAGAATATCACCGTATAAAATAATATCTGCCATTATTTTCTCCCTAAATACTATTTAAAATTGATAGGACTATTTTATTAATGGTTATTATGATTAAATTACAAAACTATTTTTATTAAAAATTTAATGACCATTGACAGAATCATATCATTGAAAATTAATAAGTGAATAGATATCTATTTTAAAATACTCTTTAATACTTACTCTATATCATATATAGAAGAAATTATTTTATTTATGGTAAATACCGTCTTACGCTATATTTTTTTCTCAGTTTTCATTACGCTGGCAAAACCTTTGTCTACTACGATAAGCAAAAACATCCTCTACATGTCCTCTTTTAATACGCTCCTGCAATGCCCGCCAGTAATCTGCTTTAAATAGGTCACTGTGGCTTTCCTCAAAATACTTACGAATACGCTTGTCACTACATAAAAAATACCGGAACTCCTCAGGAAAAACATCGTTGGGAGCAACGCTGTACCACGGTTCGCTAGCAAGTTCATCTTCTGGATAACGCGACGGAGGTATATCTCTAAAATTCACTTCGGTCATATAGCAGATTTCGTCATAATCGTAGAAAATTACCCGTCCATGACGTGTAACACCAAAATTCTTAAATAACATGTCACCCGGAAAAATATTCGCCGCTGCCAACTGCTTAATCGCATTCCCATATTCCTCTACGACATCTTTCATATGAATTTCATCCACTTGTTCCATGTATATGTTCAGTGGGATCATTTTCCGTTCCATATAAAGGTGTTTTATCAAGATTTTGTCACCCAGATCTTCAAGTTTTGCAGGGATCTCTTTTTGCAGTTCCTCCATTAATTCCGGGCTGATATGGCGTTTATCGATGATAAAATTCTCAAACTCCTGTGTATCTGCCATTCTTCCGACGCGATCATGCTCTTTTACCAGCCGATAACACTCCTGAACCCGCTCCTGAGATACCTCTTTCTGTGGAGCAAATTTATCCTTTATAACCTTAAATACACGGTCAAAGGAAGGAGAAGTGAAGACCAGCATAACCATACCTTTCACCCCCGGGGCAATGGTAAATTGCTCTTGAGATGAGTTAATAAACGTCAGATATTCACGATAATATTCTGTTTTACCGTGTTTTTGGCAACCAATAGCCATATAGAGTTCAGCCGTTGATTTGGTTGGTAAAATTTCACGCAACCACTCCACCATTGCTGCCGGCAAAGGGGCATAAACCATAAAGTAAGAGCGGGCAAAACCAAAAACAATGCTGGCATCATCATGATGAGTCAAACAAGTATCAATAAAAATTCTGCCTGATTCATCATGGTGAATAGGTAATAAAAATGGATAAGTCATTGCATCCAGTCTGATTTTTCCTACCAACCAGGCAGCCTTATTACGATAAAATAGTTCGTTAGCAATCTGAAATGTTGCCTGCAATAAGTCGTGTCGAGAAAATGTATTCAGTAAGTACTGCGTGATGTAACCAATATCCCGCTCTAAATTTTCCCATTTCAGACGCAACGGTAAGTCATTTAAGATTGTTTGCAACATGGATTCTAAGTTGCCATCAGGAAAAAAATCCCGTGATAATGGCCGCGAAATATGACGAAAACGCCGCAGTGGTTGGGAAGAGAAGATAAATAAATTTTCTTGCTGCAAATTTCTGTGCTGAAACAAGCGGCAATAAACTGAGTTAAAAAAACTTTCTGCAATCTCAAAACGGGGATAATCCGGCAGTAAACGGGTATAAACAGCTTTGACTCTAGCAATGTATTCTTCGTCATACTGCAATTGCAATGAACCACTGATACATTTCAATTGTTCAACCACTAAACCAACATGGTGGTCATACAGGTTGATACGTTTCTTCATTGCCTGCTGTACTGCATGCCAATCTGCCTGTTCAAAACGCTGTTGTGCGCCAGAAGTGACTTCCAGAAATCGGCCATATTGCGCATCAAATCCCTGTAAAATAGTTTGTGCAACTAAGTGTGCGAAATCTGTTTCCATATTTACCACCTTAATCCGACGCGTAAAGGGGAATTCCTTACGGAATCCCCCAAAAGTGATATCAATAGATATGTAAACTTAGAATTGCTGTTCTTCTGTTGATCCAGTCAGAGCTGTAACAGAAGATGCTCCTCCCTGAATAATCGTGGTTACTTTATCAAAATACCCTGTACCCACTTCCTGTTGATGCGAAGAGAAAGTATAGCCTCGATCAAGTGCTGCAAACTCCCGCTCTTGAACTTTCTCAACATAGTGTTTCATTCCTTCGCCGCGAGCATAGTCATATGCCAAATCAAACATGTTGAACCACATGCTATGAATACCAGCCAAAGTAATAAACTGAAATTTATATCCCATCTCAGAAAGTTGTTCCTGGAAACTGGCAATAGTTTTATCGTCTAGGTTCTTTTTCCAGTTAAAAGATGGGGAACAGTTATATGCCAGTAATTTCTCCGGATATTCTGTATGAATCGCTTCTGCGAAACGACGGGCAGCCTCAATATCCGGGGTAGAAGTTTCACACCAAACAACATCTGCGTACGGTGCATAGGCCAATCCACGACTGATAGCCTGATCAATGCCAGCGCGGGTACAGAAGAAGCCTTCGCAAGTCCGTTCGCCAGTGATGAATTCACGGTCATAAGGATCACAGTCAGATGTCAGTAAGTCAGCAGCATCAGCATCAGTACGGGCAATAAGAAGAGTTGGAACGCCTAATACATCGGCCGCTAAACGAGCGGCTACTAATTTCTGAATGGCTTCTTGAGTCGGCACCAATACCTTGCCGCCCATATGCCCGCATTTCTTCACAGCAGCCAACTGATCTTCGAAATGAACTGCGGCAGCACCAGCTTCAATCATTGATTTCATTAATTCAAACGCATTCAGGACACCACCAAATCCAGCTTCTGCATCCGCCACAATCGGCAGAAAATAATCAATGTATTCCATGCTCTCAGGGCCAATTTCATTTGCCCATTGGATCTGATCGGCACGGCGAAAGCTGTTATTGATACGCTTAATGACATTCGGGACAGAATCAACCGGATAGAGTGATTGATCGGGATACATACTGGCGGCTGTATTAGCATCAGCAGCAACCTGCCAGCCAGAAAGATAAACCGCCTCAAGGCCAGCTTTAGCCTGCTGAAGCGCCTGACCACCTGTCAGTGCTCCGAGTGCGTTTACATAACCTTTTTTTGATTTTCCATGCAGCAGTTCCCATAACTTGTTCGCTCCCATTTGCGCCAAAGTATGTTCAGGGTTGACTGAGCCGCGTAATTTAATGACATCTTCAGCTTTATATGGACGGTTAATACCTTTCCAGCGTGGTTTTTTCCATTCTTGTTCTAATTGAGTGACTTGTTGTGCTCGATAAACGGTCATGATGTTTTATTTCCTATTCTTAATTAATTAGATATTAATTTATTCATCGGATATTGTTTTTGCATTAATCAAGTAATTGATAGCCCGGTAGGGTTAGAAAATCGACTAAATCATCTTGTGTGGTGATCCGTTCCATCAGGTCTGAAGCCTCCATAAATCTCCCTTGGTTAAAACGCTCCTCCCCAACTTCTTGTTTAATGACTACCAATTCTTCTTTCAGCATCTGGCTGAACAATTCTTTTGTTACCTTTTTACCGTTGGCAAGTGACTTTTCATGGTGGATCCATTGCCAAATAGAGGTACGAGAAATTTCCGCAGTAGCTGCATCTTCCATCAAACCGTATATCGGTACACAACCATTACCTGAAATCCATGCCTCTATGTACTGGACGGCAACCCGAATATTTGCCCGCATCCCTTCTTCTGTTCTCTCTCCCAAGCTCGGTGCAAGCAGTTGTTCCACAGTAATCGTTTCATCTTCTTCACGGAAAACCATCAGTTGATTTGATCTATCACCTAGTTTGGAATTGAATACATCCATAGCAACATCAGCGAGGCCGGGGTGTGCGATCCATGTACCATCATGACCATTATTAGCCTCCAGATCTTTATCAGCCCTGACTTTGTCTAATACTTTCTGATTCTGCTCAGGATCTTTACTCGGTATAAATGCCGACATTCCCCCCATAGCGAATGCGCCGCGCTTATGACAAGTTTTAATTAATAAACGGGAATAAGCACTCAAGAAAGGCTGTGTCATGGTGACAGACTGACGATCAGGTAAAACGCGATCAGCATGATTCTTTAATGTCTTGATATAACTGAAAATATAATCCCACCGTCCACAGTTCAGACCAACAATGTGGTGACGTAAGTGATAGAGAATTTCGTCCATTTGGAAAACGGCTGGCAGTGTCTCAATTAAGACGGTAGCTTTTATCGTCCCTTTTGGCAGATTGAAACGCTCTTCCGTAAAACTGAAAATATCACTCCACCACTGCGCTTCATGGTAGCTCTGAATTTTAGGCAAATAGAAATAAGGGCCACTCCCTTTTGCCAGCAACTGCTTATGATTCAAGTAAAAATAAAGTGCAAAATCAAATAATCCGCCAGAGACTGACTCATTCTTATAAATGACGTGTTTTTCTGACAGATGTAATCCCCGGACACGAGCAATTAAAACAGCGGGATCAGATTTCAGTTCATAACGTTTACCCTGTTCATTAGCATATGAGATTGTCCCATTAACCGCATCCCGTAAGTTAATTTGCCCATCAATGACCTTATCCCATGTTGGTGCCAGAGAATCTTCAAAATCTGCCATAAACACCTTAACATTGGCATTTAATGCATTGATGACCATTTTTCGTTCTACAGGACCTGTGATCTCCACTCGGCGATCTTTAAGATCGTCAGGAATACCCTGAATCTTCCAGTCGCCATTTCTAATGGAAATAGTTTCCGAAATAAAATTCGGAAGCTCGCCATCATCTATTCTCTTCTGCCAATTCACACGATCTTCTAGTAATTCTCTACGTCTGTCAGAAAATTTGACAACCAGATCCTCTAAAAATTGAACAGATTCAGTTGTTAGTACCTGTTTTTCAGCTTCAGAGAAAGGTTTTATAAAAGTTAATTCAGTTGCTAACACTTGCTGTGCCATCCCCGGTTCCTCGCTTTAAAATACTCATCCATATAAGAGTAATCAATATAAAAAATAAATCAAAAACCATTTCCATTATTTTAAATAAATAAAAAAATAATATTAAAATCATTATCTTATATAAAATAAAAGAAAACAAAAACAGGGAATTGAATTCCAAAATAATCCACATGACATTGTTAAGCTTTTGTTATATATAAGAAATGGAAAAAATGGGGATCTGCTGGCAGAAAAACAGAAAATTAAAAAAATGAGAAATGACTCGCTTCAGTCAGTTCTCATTTCTCACAGTTTTAAACTGATTGGTAATGATTCCAATTTATTGATAATGAGGAATATTCAGATAATATCCAATGATTCTGTCATACATTTCTATGGATTTTGAAAAAAACAGAGTTTTGCGAGCCAGTCCTGCCAAATGCTGACGGAGAATTAAAAAACAATACATTATGAAAGTTTTCACTCCACTGCATTACTTTTTTCGATATTCTGAACAGGTATTATCTAACGTTTTAAATAACAGCCGTATCTAATTCACACAGGACGCAACAAAAAAGAATATTCGGGTTAATATGATATTAACGGAATGTTATTGATGGGTGAGTTATATGATAAACCCGCAGAAAGCTGCGGGTTAAATATTGAGATTATTTATTTTCTTTCTTCAAGAGGAGAATAACGTGACTCTATTTTAACGTTAACATAAAAGTCACCGGAATTATCTTTATGATGAGTATCTAAAAATAAAAGAGTTAATTCGCCATCTATGGGAACTGTCTTGTGGAGTACACCATTGCCAATTTCATAGGTCTTATCACCAATTTTTGCAACTAAAGCACCACCTGAAAGATTAGGAGGACGCCCTTGAGGAGCAGACCACAGATTCGGACGGTTGTCATTGGCAATTTTCACCCATCCTGAAGCAATGATAGATATTACATCTCCTTTTTGGAGTACAAGCCCTGTCGGTTGACCTTGCGCTAGTTTGCCGGGAACAGTTCCAGACCAATCATACATAGTATTACCTCCAATTATGTTTTTATAACTTCATGAAGGCGGGATACTTCTCCGCCTGTGAACATCAATAAACTGGTTCATCAATACTGGAGAATGTTTCTTGGGTTAGGGTGGCACAGAATGGCTGAGAGGACATCAATAAAATCCATTCCCATTGGTGATAAAATTTGGCAAAGATGCTTCCTCTTCGTCTTTTAACCCTTTGATTTAATTAACTTCCGTCTCTCTGACAGAATTAAGTAAGACGAGTGAAAACTTTCGCGTAACTTTTAGGAAACACTATAAATCTTTGATTAAACTTAATTATAGCAAATCGTTAGAATTAAAAAGCTCTTTAAAAACAAGATGATCTAAAACAGTGAGAAGCGCAGTGATTACCCGCTGCGTGTCGTTGGTTTGATGAGATGGCACTGTCGGTGATGTTATTGCGAAAAGATCAGGAGATCACGGTTACGGGAAAATCTTCTTACTGGCAGGGCTACCAGTTGGCTGCTACCTCAATCGCTTAATAGGTTCCGACGAATAGCGTCGCAACCTCTTCACAAGGTCGGAACGTTTGGCGTACTGACCAGCTCACTACCGACAATACTCGTTAGCAGCACTCTGTTGATGTTCTCATCTTGTGCTGTGTTTATATAGTTATGCAACTATCTGTGTATAAATAATTATATAAATACCAAAGAAAAATTAAATAAACATAAAATTTAATTATCTGAATTCATTAAAATTAAATCCTTTATGCTTAGATCATACGGTGTGATCTGGTATACATAGTAATTAAGCCAATTTGAAAATAATAAATGTCCGTGACTACGCCATGTTGCAACAGGCTTATTTTCTGGATCATTATTCGGAAAATAATTGGCCGGTAACACAGGTGCTAACCCAGCAATTTGATCACGCTGATATTCTGCTGCTAATGTTCCAACATCATATTCTGGATGCCCCGTGACAAATACCAACCTTTTATCTTTACTAGCAAACAAATAAACACCAGCTTCCTCTGAACTAGCCAAAATATCTAGATCTGTATGCTCACGAATAGCTGACTCCGGAAAATCAGCAAAACGTGAATGAGGAGCCCAAAATGATTCATCAAACCCTCTGGTCAATAGTGCAAAAGGATCCAGAATTGTATGAGAATAAACACCTGATAGTTTAATTGTTCGTGTATATTTAGGGAGGTTATAAAGAATGTTTAACGCGGCCTGAACGGCCCAACAAACGAAAAGTGTTGAAGTCACATGACACTTAGCCCAATTGATAATTTTTTCAATTTCTTGCCAATAAGTAACATCTTCAAATTTTACTAATCCCAAAGGAGCACCTGTTACGATCAAACCATCAAAATTTTGGTCTTTTATGGATTCAAAATCACAATAAAAATTATCCAAATGTTCTGCTGGCGTATTTTTACATTGGTGATTGTTTATTCGCAGCAACTGAATATCAATCTGTAACGGTGAATTGGACAATAGCCTGATAAATTGATTCTCCGTTTCTATCTTCTTTGGCATAAGATTCAACAACAATACCTTTAAGGGACGAATATCTTGAATATTCGCCCTTGTTGATGTCATGACAAAGATATTTTCATTGCGAAGAAAATTAACTGCTGGCAGTTCATCTGGTACACGAATTGGCATTGTCTAAACCTCAATTATTCCACATATATCCAGCCTTCTAGATAGCCAAATCTAACCTAAGTATGGGGATAATGTCGAGTTCTTGTGCGCAAATTGAAATTATTTCATTCTATGAAATAAGAAATAGTAATAAAAAACCAAACGCAAAAAAGCCATCCGGTTCACGAGTTCGTCAAGCGAGAGGGTTTCTGGCGGAAAAGTCTGGAGAGGGGATATTCTTAACATGGTGGCAAGCGCCGTTTGGTGAACAGAACTTGATTAAATCAAAGTGCCGAATAAAAAAACCACATTTTGTCAATAATCTGAAACCGCCTTTAAAGCGGTTTCAGTGTTATAACAAACATGTAATCTATCCCTAAATTTGCTGTTTTTTTACCCTCTGCCACATCGCTTCCATTTGATCCAATGTGGCAGTTTCCAATGACAATCCTTTATCATGAATCAATTTTTCAACATTGCGAAAACGGCTGTCAAATTTCTGACAAGCTTTTTGTAACACCATTTCAGGTTTATGCCCTAAATGACGGGAGAAATTGACGACTGCAAACAATAAATCGCCAAGTTCTTCCTCTACGCGCGCTTTATCCACAACAGCCTGTTTCACTTCATCCATAACCTCGTCGATCTCTTCATAAACTTTATCCAGAACGGGCCCGACGGTGTCCCAATCAAAACCAACGGAAGCACAGCGTTTTTGGATTTTATAGGCTTTCATCAATGCGGGCAGACTGGCAGGAATATCATCCAGTACGGAATGTTGATCTTTTTCCGCTCTTTCCGCAGTCTTGCGCTGTTCCCAGCTACCAATGGCCTCTTCACTGTTGATACCTGATTGTTGATTGAAGATATGAGGATGCCTGCGTTCTAGCTTGTCGCAAACCGCCTCGCAAATATCGTCGAAATCAAACAATTGCTGCTCTTTTCCCATCTGGGCATAAAAGACAATGTGAAACAACAAATCACCCAACTCTTCTTTCAGAGCATTGGTATCATTGCGCTCAATGGCATCAATGACTTCATAGGTTTCTTCCAGCGTGTACGGGGCAATAGTAGAAGAAGTTTGTACCTTATCCCATGGGCAACCATGTTGGGGATGGCGCAGTTGCGCCATAATTCCTTTAAGACGTTCAATCGAAGTTAAATTTATCTTATCCATATTTTTTTAATCACCGTGCAGGCGTCTGGCTTCAATTACATCAGACAGTTGGTTGAGTTTTGCCAGCACTCGCCCCAACACCTGTAAATTATAAATCTCAATGTTCATATCAATCGTAGCCAGTTGCTGCTTCACATCGCTGCGGCTACTGACACCGAGCACATTGACTTTCTCATTGGCGAGTATCGTAGTGATATCACGTAGTAATCCGCTACGGTCATTAGCAATTACCCGCACTACAAGAGAATAACCACTGGAGTAACTCTCTCCCCACACGGCATCCACCACCCGTTCTGGTGCACTGATTTCCAGCTCAGCCAATTGATCACAGCTTGCTCTGTGGATGGAAATTCCGCGTCCACGTGTAATAAACCCAACAATATCATCTCCAGGGATCGGCTGGCAGCAACGGGCAATATGGTGCATCAGATTGCCAACACCCTCTACGACAACCCGGCCATTGTCTTTTTGCATATTGCGCGGAGAGTATGTTTTGTTCTCCAGACTACGGAGTGCCTCACGATCTGCTTCTTCTGCCGTGGTTTTATTGAATTTGCTTTGCAGGAAATTCGCCAATTGGTGAATACGGATATCCCCCACACCGATACTAGCCAGAACTTCTTCCAACGAATTCACGTTATAGCGGGCAATAAGTTCTTTTTCGGCCTCTTTAAGCGTGACGCCTAAATGTGTCAGTTCATTGTCCAACATCTGGCGTCCGGCAATAATGTTCTTATCACGATCTTGCTTACGGAACCAGTTATGGATCTTCGCCCGTCCACGGCTGGTAGTGACATAGCCAAGGTTCGGATTCAGCCAGTCACGGCTTGGATTGGGATGTTTCTGGGTGATGATTTCAATCTGATCCCCCATCTGGAGCTGATAACTAAACGGCACAATCCTCCCGCCAATTTTCGCCCCAATGCAGCGATGACCGACATCGCTGTGAATATGATAAGCAAAATCCAGCGGGGTTGAACCAGTCGGTAAATCAATCACATCCCCTTTTGGTGTGAAAACATAAACACGATCATCAAATACCTGACTGCGGACTTCATCCAGCATCTCGCCGGTATCTGCCATTTCCTCCTGCCATGCGATTAGTTTCCGCAACCATGCAATCCGGCTTTCATAACTGCCTGATTTACCAACACCAATCGCTGTACCTTCTTTATATTTCCAGTGGGCGGCTACTCCAAGCTCAGAATCATCATGCATCTGACGGGTGCGGATTTGGATTTCAAGTGTTTTACCGTTTGGCCCCAGTACCACGGTATGGATTGATTGATAACCGTTTGGTTTCGGGTTAGCAACATAATCATCAAATTCATCCGGCAGATGACGATAGTGAGTATGTACTATCCCCAATGCTGCATAGCAATCCTGCAACCGTTCAACGACAATACGGACTGCACGCACATCAAACAGTTCATCAAAAGAGAGGGATTTTTTCTGCATCTTACGCCAGATGCTATAAATATGTTTAGGACGCCCGTAAATATCTGCGGAGATCCCTTCTTTGAGCATATACCGGCGTAAAGTCGTGACAAATTTTTTTATATATTGCTCACGATCAATTCTGCGTTCATGTAAAAGATTAGCTATTTTTTTATATTCATCAGGATGCAGGTAACGGAAGCAAAAATCTTCCAGCTCCCATTTTAACTGACCAATACCTAGCCGGTTGGCAAGAGGTGCATAGATATTGGAACACTCTTTTGCGACCAATACCCGTTCATCTTCACTGGCATCTTTTACTTCCCGCAAGTAGGCAATCCGCTCTGCCAATTTAATAACCACACAACGAAAATCTTCCACCATAGCCAGCAACATACGACGTACATTATCCACTTGTGTCGAGCAAGTGGAATCCGTATGAGTGGCTTTTAACTGGCGAATAGCATCCATTTCCAGCACACCATGCACCAGATCTGTGATGGATTTGCCAAAGGTTTCTGTCACTATTTCATTGCTGAGTATCTTGGCATCAAGAAAGGGAAAAAGCAGTGCTGCACGCATACTGTCATTATCCATACTCAATGTAGACAGGATTTCTACCATTTCAACACCGCGCCACAACAGTAGCTCTGCATTGGGATAATCCTGAACCCTCTCGTAACAGTAATGCCATGTTTCAGCTAATTTTTCACTGGATTGTGGATTAACAATGTTTAAACTCGCGATCCAATTATCGACAGCAAATTCACCTGCTGGTGTGATATGAGCACTTCTTACCGCAACCATAATTTCTCCCTACTCGATGGTCATCAGCTCACGGCAGAGCAGAACAGTGCCATGGACTCTAGATGACCAGTGTGCGGAAACATATCCAGCATCCGCACACTAACAAGATGATAACCGGCCTCTAGCAAAACTTTGCTGTCCCGCGCCAAAGTTGTGGGATTACAAGAAACGTAAACCACTTTTTCAGGGGCCAGTTTTACTATATGTGACATGACGCCCGCAGCACCGGTGCGGGCAGGATCCAACAATACTTTATTGAACCCCTGCGCAGCCCAAGGCTGCTGGTGAATATCTGATTCCAGATTTTCGTGGAAAAAACTGACGTTATTAAGTCCATTTAGCCGAGCATTATACTGCCCACTTGCAACTAATGCCGCAACTCCTTCCACACCGACAACTGCCTGTACTTTAGTAGCTATCGGCAGTGTAAAGTTCCCCATTCCGCAGAAAAGATCTAATACCCGGTCGTCTGGCTGTAAATCCAGCCATGACAGAGCCTGAGCCACCATTTTTTGGTTAACTTCATCATTAACCTGAATAAAATCCCGCGGACTGAAAACCAACTTCAAACCACCCACCTGATACCACGGCTCAGATTGTCCTTCCGCTAAATGTTCAGGAGAGAGAGATTCTGGAGACCATGCTCCAAGAAACAACCGCTCAAGGGATTTTTCATCGCCAGCCAGATAAATCGCTACCTTATACTGCTCAGAAAAAATGCGCAGTGTGTCTCTGTCTTCATGCTTTATGAGGTCAAGATGACGCAAAACAACTAATGGGCCATTATTCGCCAAAACTAATTCAACATGCCCCAGTCGCTTAACTGCTTTCAGGCTGTTTAAACATTGAGACAATGGCTGTAACAATTTTTCCAGCTCAGAGTGCATTACCGGACAATGTTTAACATCCACCAAATCGTTGGACTGGCTCTGACGAAAGCCCATCAATAACTTACGTTGTTTGACTTGATATTGCAGACCGAGCCTTGCCCGACGCCGATACCCGTATTCCGGGCTGTGGATAATGGGCTGAGCACTGATACTGACCCCTGTTTCCCGCTGGATCAGATGTTCAAGCACATCGGCTTTAGTTTTAGCTTGTAATTCAACAGCAACATGTTGCTGTTGACAACCTCCACACACCTTGAAATGCGGGCAGCGCGGATCCACACGAAATGGGCTGTCTGATAACCGTTTTACTACCTTAGCTTTAGCAAACTGGCGTTTTTCTTCTGTCAATTGGATTTGTGCCTGCTCACCGGGCAATAGCCCCGGGATAAAAATCGTTTTTCCTTGATGATGACGGGCAATACCCTGCCCTTGAGCATCAAGATTATCTGCGGTAACTGAAATAATACCTAGGTTTACGGAGCGGCGGTTTGGGGAGTAAAATTGCACCATGATTCTGACTGACTTTGAAAAATTGAGTTTTGATTTTCCCACAATGGACGCTTATGACCAAATATAGCCTACGCACCCGTATGATGAGCCTGATTTTGGTTCCTGTTCTACTGGTCGGAACGCTTGTGAGTATATCATTTATCTCATACCGCTATTATGAGTTGAAGAGCCTGATAGTCCGTAGTGGGATCAGCATTATTGAACCTTTATCCATTGCCAGTGAGGTAGGGATAAATCTGGATAACAGTAAGCGCGTAAAATCATTGATAAATAGCCTTCATCACCGCAATTCCGAAATCGTTATGGCTATTGCAATTTTCGATGAACATCATAAATTATTCGAAATTTCCAATGATAAATATGATGTCGATCTGCTGCGCCTCAGGCCAAATGACCCTATACCGACAACACTGACTAAAGAGGAAGATAGTAACAGTATTGTCCTGAAAATGCCGATTATCTCGGAAACCAGCTCTTCTCAGGAGGAGCGCAATGCTATCAACAATGCAACTCCTATCGGTTATATTGCCATTGATCTGGATTTACGGGCTGCCCAGCTTCAGCAATACAAAGAAATCGCAACATCTATCATTCTGCTGATCCTTTGCCTTGGAGGCACTGCGCTGTTTGCCCACATTTTGGTACGTAAGGTGACAGAACCCCTGGATTGTATGGTGAAAGCGGTTAACCGTATCCGTCAGGGGCAGTTAGACACGCGAATCACGGGTGCCATGCCGGGAGAATTGTCTGCACTCCAGAACGGGATCAATACGGTGGCAAAATCCCTGTTAAAGTATAAAGATGAAATGCAGCTGCATATCGATCAAGCCACTTCTGACCTGCAAATTACGATGGAGCAGTTGGAAATCCAAAATGTTGAGCTGACTATTGCCAAGAAACGGGCACAAGAAGCGGTCAGGATCAAAACAGAATTTCTGGCGAATATGTCCCACGAATTACGCACGCCACTCAACGGCGTTATTGGATTTACCCGCCAGATGTTGAAAACATCAATAACATCCCAACAGGCTGAATATCTTTATGTCATTGAACGTTCAGCTAATAATCTGCTGAAAATTATCAATGACATTCTGGATTTTTCACGTCTGGAGTCCAATAAACTGGTATTGGATCAGGTTCCTTTTCTGCTGCGTGACACCGTCAACGAAGTTATCGAATTGCTGGCACCTTCTGCCAATGTGAAAAATCTTCCTCTGTATCATTACATTGATGACAAGTTGCCAAATCTGATGATTGGTGATCCCATGCGCTTGCAGCAAATACTCACTAACTTAATTGGCAATGCCATAAAATTCACGGATAAAGGCAGTATTACGCTGGAAATCAAACTGCGTCAGCAGAGACACCATATGGTACACATTGATTTTACCGTGACCGATACCGGCATCGGTATTAAATCAGAATATCGCCCTATTCTGTTTCAGGCGTTCAATCAGGCTGATGCGAGTATCACCCGCCATTATGGTGGTACTGGGTTAGGATTGAGTATCACCAAAAAACTGGTGAATGAAATGAACGGAGAAATCGATTTTACCAGCGAGCCAACTAAAGGGACGGTATTTTATTTTGATATCTGGCTGGAAAAAGAAGATATCCTGTCGGGCTTTTTGCCAGAACGTTTGCCTCAGCCTCCTGTGCTCCCCCGTTTGTCCATGACAGTAATGGCAGTAGATGATAACCCGGCCAATTTGAAATTAATTGGCACACTCTTAAATGAGCAAGTGGAAAACACCATTTTATGCAGTAGTGGTATGGAAGCCCTGCAAATGGCGGAGAAACACCCATTAGACCTCATTCTGATGGATATTCAAATGGCAGATATGGATGGCATTCAAACTTCAGAACAGATCCATCAACTACCTGAGCATAAACAGACACCGATTATTGCTGTCACTGCTTTTCCCTGTGATGAAACTCGCAACAGAGTCCATTCACCTTTTACCGACTGTCTGTCTAAACCATTGGATGAAGTTCGCTTAAAAGCCCTGCTGAATCAATACAGCCTGACAAAAAAGCCACAAGCTATCGATTGGCGGCTGGCCTTACAGCAAACGGCCGGAAAAGAATCATTAGCGAGGGAAATGTTGGAGATGTTCGTGCAATCTCTGCCAGAAATGAAGACTATGATTGAGCAGGTTTTAACTTCAGAGGGTGAATCCCATCGCAAACAATTTGCTCATCACGTTCATAAATTACATGGTAGCTGTTGCTACAACGGTGTCCCCAAGCTAAAAGCGATTTGTGAACTTATTGAAAAGCAGTTGAAACAGGAGACTCCACTGGCCGATTTAGAGCCAGAATTGCTGGAGTTCATTGACGAGATCAACCACATTATTGCGGCAGCTCCTGATATATTAAGAACTGCCAAGATACTTACTTAGATACCATAAACTTACGATATTCCTCGTAAGCATAATGGTCTGTCATACCACTGATGTAATCCTGAATAAGACGAGCACGATAGTAAAATTCGAGCACATCTTTCTCAGCTTCATCAATGGCGGTGATCCCCTCCACTGCCTCGTTATAAGCCAGCCGATGTTTGTTAGAAAGTTTGTGCAACAAGCGCGTTTCAATAAAATATTTTTTGTGGAAATTATTTCGGTGTAACTCCAGAAAATCCTGTCGTGATAATTCCAGCAATGGGCTATATACATTCAACAAGCCAGTAATAATTCGGTAGCCCTGCAACTCCAGCTCTTCCACTTCCGGGTGATTAAATACCCGCTTCCGCGTAACGCTTTTTAATGTGCTTAACAAACGGTGCTCTTCGCCGTTAGCTTCCAGCAAAGCCTGATTGAAAGTTCCTGCGTAAATTTCAGGCAGATGATCAATAAAACGTTGAGCTGTATAGGGAACTAGCCGCCCTGTAATAAACACACGCAGATACATAAAAAACTGTTCATGAATATTACGGCGGGCTTCATTATTGGTTGTTTTTTTATAAGCCTGAGTAACTGTGAATTCAAACAGATCACCTTTTCTGTGACCTCCATTTTCCTCCCACTCCTGTTTCAAATATCCCACCAATTGCTCAACATTGAAAATACCCTTTTCAACAGCATCATCCAGATCTGCAATACAATAAGAGATATCATCTGCGGCCTCCATAATATATGTCAGTGGAAAACGGCAGAATTCCTCTAATTGCAGCTCTTCTTTTAATTCACCGATAAAACTGTCTTCTGACCAGTAATAACCTTTTTTCTTCATCAGATAACTGAATTCTGCCGGAGATTCTTCAAGGCGGTAGGCCGGGCAGGTGTATTTCAGAATACAGCCGATTTGGGCATAAGTCAGATTCAGTTTAAGCAGACTATGCGCCAGCCGGATAGCCTGGGCATTACCTTCAAACTGGCATAGATCCATACGTAATTGGCGACGGAACAGATCTTTTTCCTCTTCACCACATAAACGTAACGCTGCGACCTGACATTTATCTTGTCGATTGGCATGTTCAGCGGACTCAGGCAAATATTCAGGATCGAGCCGACGGGAAAACCAATCCTTAATTGCCGCTTCACCAAAATGACCAAATGGGGGATTGCCGATATCGTGCATCAAACAGGCCATCTCAATCAGGCTTTCAAAAGCAATTAAACGCTCATTCAGGCCATATTTTTCCAATAAATTCTGTTTTGCCAATTCTGCAATAATAGTTTTTGAGATATAACGGCCAATCTGCTGGACTTCCAATGAATGGGTTAATCGACTGCGCACGGCTGCATTACGTTCCAATGGAAACACTTGGGTTTTCTGCTGCAAGCGCCGAATGGCTGCTGAATTGATGATCCGCCCGCGATCACTTTCAAACTGACGATTTACCTGATCTTCATCGGCAGAATGTATGGAAGAGTGTCTATATTTACGCTGGAAATTCAATTTTTGCTTGAAATCAATCTTAGGCATCAATCCCCCCATACCGAATAATACGATTATTTATGGCCGGAATATCCGGCAAACAGTTATTCAATGATACACTTCGGTTTAAATCAGGCCTATTCTGGTAGGCGCAACCCATTAATAACAAAAGTGAGTATGACACAATGAAAGTAGGTGTAATAGGTGCAATGGAACAAGAAGTGACTTTGTTACGTGACCAAATTGACGGTCTGCAAACATTGTCACGGGGTGGCTGTGAGATCTATACCGGTAAGCTGAATGGTGTTGACATCGCTTTGCTGAAATCCGGTATCGGTAAAGTCTCTGCCGCACTGGGAACCACCTTGTTGATTGAACACTGCCAGCCGGATATTGTGATTAATACCGGTTCCTCAGGCGGCCTTGATCCTAAACTGAAAGTGGGAGATATCGTAGTGTCTGAAGAAGTACGTTACCACGATGCGGATCTCACCGCCTTTGGTTATGAGCCGGGTCAAATGGCACAATGCCCTCCCGCTTTTATTGCTGATGATCAATTAATTTCTTTAGCCGAAAAATGTATCCAGTCCCTTAATCTGAACGCAGTTCGTGGTCTGGTATGTAGCGGCGATGCCTTTATCAATGGCTCTGAGCCATTAGCGCGTATCCGGGCTACTTTCCCGAAAGTCGCTGCGGTTGAAATGGAAGCAGCAGCCATTGGTCACGTTTGTCACCAATATAAAGTGCCTTTCGTTGTGGTTCGCGCTATCTCTGACGTTGCGGATCAGGAATCTCACATTAGCTTTGATGAGTTTCTAGTTGTTGCGGCACAGGAATCCACCCGGATGATCAATGCAATGCTGACTGAACTCAGTAAACAATAACCGATTAGAGCCTAATGGAATAGGCTCTAATATCTCCCTCTGTTTTTTTCTATCCACCTGAAATCCCGATTTATCATCGGAATTAATAGTAATTAAGAACTATAAGATGTTGATATCATTTCTATCATTCATCTACTCCCCCCAATATTAGACTTATGATGAATATTTGACAGTTCTCTTTCCAAATATTTTATTCCATCTTATTTGCACTTAACTTCATATTATTTACTGAATTCTTTATTAACTTTATATAGGGATAGAGCAACGTATTAACATTACTCGACAATAATAAATTTATAGCATCTGACGCCTTTGCTGAAAGCATTTTATTTTTGATATTCATTATTTAATACTGTTCAATCCATTACTATTGTTATATTGTTACTATTGTATATATTAGCCTGTCTGATTGCTTTTATTGCTACCTGTTAAGTTTGCCTGAATAGGGGAGAGAGGTATCGATATATTACTTATGTAATAAATATTAAGGTGATAAGTTCATGCTATTTGAATGAAGTTTCTATACATTAGTGTTTCTATCATTTTTTTCATGATAAAACTCGTTTTATTTCTCTAATATATATGATATTGATAGAGGTTCAATATGAATAAAGATACAATGGATTATAATGACACTGATGAACCATATTATGGCCCATTTACAGTAGATGGAAATGTTATTTATCTAGATGTTGCAGCACCTAATATAGATAATATATATGTTACTATAGAAAATCTAGATACAAGAAAAACTATTCATGATGCTCAATTAACCGACGGTATAAATGGGGTAGTTGGATCTAAATTACTTTCAGTTTTAAAAATGGCTTTTGTATATGATAAGAAAGTGAGAGTGATGGGGTATGCAGATAAGAGAGGACTCTTTATAGAATCGGTAATTATATTTAAATGATAAAGTAGAGTTAACTAACTGCTTTTTTTACATAAAAAATAAATTTTAATCTTGTTAAAAGATATAATATATAGAGGAATTAAAAATGAATAAAAATGAAAAATATTCTAATAATTTTGAAGAGCAGAAGAGTTCAGTTACTGGGTATGTTGCTGCCCTTCATGTTGCATCTCCTGTTGCAAGTAATATATCTGTTAGAATAGTTGATGAATATGGCGATATATTACTTGAGGATGGTCTACTAACCTATGGAATAGAGTCAAGTCCTGGTGATCAATTATTAAAAGTTTTAGAATTAGCATTAGTACATAATAAAATAGTGAAGGTAACTAAACATATTCATGAAGGAACAATTTTTATAGATCATATAGCGTTGATCAGAGATTTAAGTTAATAAAAACACCTACTAAAGTAATCCTCTGAGTCACGGGGATTATTTTTAAAACCAGTAAACGGGAGGTGATCATATATATTTTTTAATTTAATACCTAATTACCCTAAAAATAGGTTCTGTGTTAGATAGTTAGATTACTTATTAAAAATAGTATTTATGCCTGATGAAACCCTCTATATCCTATGAATCTCAAAATTCAGTGGTTGCACCACGAAATCTATAGTCATCTTCTTTATTTGTAACATTGATTACAGCAATGTCACTATTGCCACCGACGAGAAAATCTGCTTACAGAGCAATTAGAGCTGTAATACTAACATGGAGCATTAATAATGAAATCATTTTGGAAAAATGCCTCTCATCGCTCTACCTTGATAGCATTTTCATTTCTTCTATATAATTTTTTATGCATTTTCAGTACTCCACTTTATGCGGCTGCATCCCGTGTTATCAGCCTTGCTCCTTCCACAACTGAGCTTGCATATGCGGCGGGAATGGGCGACCAGCTTGTCGCAGTCAGTGCTTACTCCGATTATCCTGAAGCTGCGAAAAAACTCGAGCAAGTCGCAGACTGGCAAGGCATCAATGTTGAAAGGATCATAGCCCTGAAACCTGATTTAATTCTGGCATGGCGAGGAGGTAACCCCCAACGGCCATTAGAGCAACTCGCTGCTTTAGGCATTCCGATTTTTTATTCTGATGTGAAAAAAGTAGAGGATGTTGCAACGGAGTTGGAACGTTTGGCAACTTACAGCCCACATCCTGACGTTGCCCAAAAATCTGCTGCGGAGATTCGACAGAAATTCAGTCGATTAAAGCAAACTTATACCAGTTCAAATCCTAAATCCGTATTTATCCAATTTGGCATGAATCCGATTTTTACCTCATCACGCCATACTATTCAGAGTGAAATTGTTTCCGTATGCGGAGGAAGAAATATATTTGCCGATAGCCCTGTTCCGTGGCCTCAAGTTAATCGTGAACAAGTTCTTGTCCGTAAACCAGAAGTCATTGTAATGGGTGGAACTGAAGAACAAAAGCAGAAAGTCGCAGAATTTTGGCAGCCACAATTAAACACCAGAATTATTATTCTTAACGATGATTGGTTCAGCCGCGCCGGGCCGAGGATTATTTTAGCGGCAGAGCAATTGTGTCAACAGTTAAACGATGTTGAACGGAGTTGAGCGATAAACAACGGGACAAGGCTAATGACAATAAATATGAGGACAATATTTTCATTGCCCTCATATTCTGGATTTGATGAATAAATAGTGAAATCAGATGCTAAAAGAAGAACCACAACCGCAAGTGGTTTTTGCATTCGGGTTGGTGACAATAAAGCGAGAACCTTCCAACCCTTCGGTATAATCGACACTACCACCTACCAGATATTGCAGGCTCATCGGATCAACTACCAGCTCAACACCTTGTTTCTGAATTGTTAAATCACCTTCGTTGATTTGGTCATCGAAAGTGAAACCATACTGGAAACCGCTACAACCACCACCTGTAATATAGACCCGCAAACGCAGGTTCGGGTTATCTTCATCTGCAACCAATACCTTAACTTTGTTGGCTGCGGCATCAGTAAACTGCAAAGGTAGTGCAGCATCATCGCTCATATTTTTACTCCAGTCCGGTTTTCCGGTAAAAGTTCTCGGAAAGTTGTTGTATACCCAATAGAAAGGGTATAAACCTTCTGATCAGTTAACGGTGATTATCTAATACCTGACTGATTCGTTCAAGTTTTTGCCATATATACCCTATGGATTTCAAGATGACGGGTATACACGATGTACCCCCACTCTATTCTTATGAGTTGGTCTTATGATTTGGCTTACCTATTAGGGTCATTTAAAATGGCGGCTTCATATACCCGTCGTCTTTCAGGAGCATTTATTAATGAGCCAGTCCGAAACACTTTACTCTCAGGCAAAACATGTCATCCCCGGTGGTGTTAACTCTCCGGTACGTGCTTTTAACGGCGTTGGCGGTACACCTGTTTTTATCCAACGTGCCGATGGTGCCTATCTTTATGATGTCGATGGTAACGCCTATATCGATTATGTCGGTTCATGGGGGCCGATGGTTCTCGGACATAACCACTCAGCCATTCGTAATGCTGTCATTGAAGCCGCTGAACGTGGTCTAAGCTTTGGTGCCCCAACGGCTGCCGAAGTAGAAATGGCCAAACTAGTGACAGAACTCGTTCCCTCCATGGATATGGTTCGCATGGTGAACTCAGGTACAGAAGCGACCATGAGCGCCATTCGTCTGGCACGAGGCTATACTCAGCGCGATAAGATCATCAAATTCGAAGGTTGCTATCACGGTCACGCAGACTGTTTGCTGGTAAAAGCCGGCTCTGGCGCTCTGACCATCGGGCAACCAAATTCACCGGGAGTTCCTGCCGACTTTGCCAAACATACTCTGACCTGTATCTACAATGATCTGAATTCAGTACGCACAGCCTTCAAAAAATACCCGGAAGAAATTGCCTGTATTATCGTCGAACCTGTCGCCGGGAATATGAACTGTATTCCTCCACAGCCGGAATTTTTACCGGGACTACGTAAACTGTGTGATGAATTCGGTGCTTTACTGATTATTGATGAAGTTATGACAGGTTTCCGTGTTGCTTTGGGTGGAGCACAAGAATATTACAGTGTTGAGCCTGACCTCACCTCTCTTGGAAAAATTATCGGTGGCGGCATGCCTGTAGGTGCGTTCGGCGGCCGTCAGGAAATTATGGAAAAACTGGCACCAACCGGCCCGATTTATCAAGCCGGAACGCTTTCCGGTAATCCTATCGCGATGGCAGCCGGTCTGGCATGTCTGAAAGAAGTTGCCCAGGTTGGTGTTCATCAGCGTCTGAGTGAACTGACTGACAAATTGGCGACGGGATTGAAAAACGCAGCATCAGACGCGGGTATTCCTCTGGTTATTAACCACGTCGGCGGCATGTTTGGTATTTTCTTTACTGACGCAAAAAGCGTTACCTGCTATCAGGATGTAATGAAATGTGATGTTGAACGCTTTAAGACCTTCTTCCATTTAATGCTGGATGAAGGCGTCTATCTGGCTCCATCCGCATTTGAAGCGGGCTTTATGTCCATCGCTCACTCAGATGAGGACATTCAGCGTACCGTTGATGCAGCAGCTCGTTGTTTTGTTAAATTGAAATAATCTATTTCCTCCATAACACTACAATAATATTGTGGTGTTATGGATTACTGCTTACACCAAAACCCATACCGCTTAAATTGCAGACATTATCGCCAATACGCCCAGCAGGACTTCTCAAGAGTGGGGAATTGCATTTTAAAACTGCTTACTTACAGGTTACTGCCCAAACATCTCACGCAACCAGCCCGGAGCCTCTTCTTTACCTTCCTCAATTGGCTGCTGCACAGATTGTAAACATAAAGCCTGTGGATCATCTGTCCAAACTGGTAAGATCCTGATGCCACCTCCGGCACAATTAAAAGAGCCATCTTCGTTGACTGATATATCCACAATACCTTCTGGTGGCTGGTTATTCAGTATCAGGGGAGCCTCATTCGCCAGATAACGATCGTAAATCTTCAGCGCTCCTGTTGCTCCTGTCAGATTGGTCGGGCCGTTGTTATCACGACCAGCCCAGACAATCGCGACTTCTTTACCATCGATTCCGGCAAACCATGTATCACGCAAATCATTGGTCGTTCCCGTTTTCCCCGCCAGATTATATTTGCCATATTTTCCGATCAGTGAACGGCCCGTTCCCCGCGCAATAACCTGCTGCATACCATATAACGTTAAATAAGCTGCTTGGGCAGGTACAGCCCTTTCCGCCTGAGGATAGCTTTGGTAAACCACGGTGCCACCCTCAGCAATGATAGAGCGTAATGCAGAAAGTTTGGCACGATTTCCTCCACTGGCAATGGTTTGAAACTCCTGGGCCATTTCCATTGGTGTCAAGTTGATAGCCCCTAGCAGCATAGCTGGCACCTTCTGGATCTCTTTAGCCGGAATACCAAGTGAAACCAAAGTATTGGCAATATGATCTAACCCCACATCCATCCCCAAATTGATAGTCGGGATATTTATTGAACGTGCCAACGCATCTATTAACATAGCTCGTCCACTGAAAGTGCGGCTAAAGTTTCTCGGCTCCCACGGTTTCCCACCAGCCTGAGGTATTGAGATAGGTTCATCCGCCAGCCAGGTATTCAAACGATATTTATCAGGTTCACTCAATGCGGTCAGGTAAGTTGCAGGCTTAGCAAGCGAACCAATTAAGCGACGAGCATCCATCGCACGGTTAAAACCCGCATATTGTGGCTGCGAACCACCAACCATCGCCCGGACTTCACCACTGAAACGATCAACAACGACCATAGCACCTTCTAAATCAGGCACCTTGCGCGATTTGCGTAGATCAGCAACACCTTGTTCTATTGCTTTCTCCGCAGCATCTTGTGCAACCGGATCTAACGTAGTAAAGATTTTTACACCGGATAAATCATTAACTTTATCACCCAGCTTTTCCTGTAATTCCTGACGCACCATCTGCATAAATGCCGGTTGTGGCGTTATCACCCCGCTTTTCGGTTTTACGCCAAGTGGACGAGCACTCAGCAGATCATACAGTTCCTGATCGATAACTTTTCGGTTCTGGAGGATTTTCAATACGATGTTGCGACGTTCCAGAGCATCTTTAGGATTACGCCACGGGTTATACTTAGAAGCCCCTTTGACCATACCCACCAACAACGCTTGCTGATCCAGACTCAGTTCATCAATCGGTCGCCCAAAATAGTAAAGACTCGCCAATGGGAAGCCACGGATCTGTTCATCACCACTTTGTCCCAGATAGACTTCGTTCAGATAGAGTTCAAGAATGCGATCCTTGCTGTAGCGCGCATCCAACAATAATGCCATGTACGCTTCATTTATTTTACGGCTCAGGGTACGTTCACTAGAAAGGAATAAGTTTTTCACCAATTGCTGGGTTAAAGTACTGCCTCCCTGAACTGCACGGCCTGCCAGCAGGTTTGCTAATGCTGCACGGATAATCGAAAGTGGCCGTACCCCATCATGTTCATAAAAATAGCGGTCTTCCGTTTCTAACAGAGTCTGAATCAACAAATCAGGAAAACCGGAACGTGGGACAAACAGCCTTTGTTCCCCATTCGCGGATTGCATCATTGTGATCAATTTTGGGTCTAGGCGGAAGAAACCAAACTGACGGTGGTTTTCCATGTTTTCAATGCTGGCCAAATGATTGTCATTGAAAGTTAAACGAGCCTGAATTTGCCCCTCTTTACCATCAGGAAAATCAAAAGGCCGACGCAACATTTCAATACCATTGCCCCTGACCACAAACTCACCTGCGCGGGTTATTTTAGTCACCTGCCGATACTGCATACCTTCCAATAACCGAACCATTTCAGCCTTACTGTAATTCATGCCCGGCTCAAGGTTTACCATACGGCCATATACCGCAGCAGGAAGATCCCAAACTTTGCCATCAATGCGATGGCGAATTTTTTTATCCAGATAAAAACCATATATAACAATGAGTACTGTCAACACAATAAAGATTTTCAATAGCAGCAGCCAGACCCATTTTCCCCGCCTTTTTACCTGCGAGGATTTGTTCCCTTTTTTCGTCATGACTTCATCCTCATCGTCGTTATCATTTTCGCCTTCAAAATCATCATAGTCATAATCATCCCGTCGATGACGTTTATTCGCCTGATGCCCACGACGATGTCCCGATTTTTTACCCTTACGTCCGATTGGCTGACGATCATCATCAGACATACCGAATTCTCCAATTGTTCATGAAACGTATAAATATGAATTTATTCAAATGATTACATATATTTTTTCACGCGCCTCGTCGGCGCTGCATTAGCAGGATCATCTGGCCATAAATGCTTGGGATAACGCCCTTTCATCTCTTTTTGTACCTCTCGATAAGCTCCCCGCCAAAATGCCGCGAGATCTTGGGTGATCTGTAATGGACGATGAGCCGGAGACAACAACTCAACAACGACAGGAATTCGCCCTTTCGCCAAAACCGGATTTTGCTGCTCGCCGTACATTTCCTGCATTCTGACTGACAATACGGGTGGCTTATCGTAGAAATATTCAACGCTGATCCGGCTTCCAGTTGGCACAGTGTAATTAGTAGGCAATTCATTATCCAGTATTTGCCGCTGCTGCCAATCAAGAAGAGTCACAAGAGCTGATGACAGCTCAACTTGTCGCAATCTCTTCAAATCTTGCACATGTTCCATTTCCAGTGCAGATTGCAGCCACTGGTCAAGAGAATCCAGTAAAGCATCATCATCAACAGCAGGCCATTCAATTTCCGGCAGCCATTCTGCTGCCCGTTGCAAACGAATTCGCAACTGCGATGCTTCCTGTGACCAAGTCAGAGCCGCCAGTCCCTCCTGCCGGACCCAATTTAGCAGGGCTTCCTGCAATTCAGTCACAGAAGGTTTTGCCAAAGGCTGTGCCTTAACCGTCAAACGTCCACATTTCAGCCGTTTCCATGCACGCAGCGTTCCCTTATTATCATCCCATTCAATAGCTGTCTGTTCTGTAAACAAAGCAGGATATTGCCTGATTATTTGTTCAATATTCAACGGACAGGCAAGCAGAATGCGTGCATCCGGTGTTTTGCTACCTTGCTGCAATGTCGGTGCTACCAGCCATGTTTCACCTGAAAGCGACTCTTCCCGCGCCAGTACAGCACCCAAGCCGGTAGCAAGTTGAAAACGCCCAAGGTTGTCACGATTTTTCGCAATTCTATCAGGAAACCCCTGCACCAATAACTCAGGCACATACTCCAGATTAATACTGTTAGAATCCGCAACAGTATAATCTGCCAGGCTCCTGACCAGATTTCTAAATAGTTGTTTTGCCCGTTGCTGCCAATGAGACTGATTGGAAGTAAGACAATGGGTGAGATCCGGTTGCCCCCATCGTGGCGGCTCCTCAAGGATCGCGACCAGTTTTGCTGCTGTTGCCAGTACTTCCCCTGTCGATTCTTTCTCCGCACATGATCCTTTACCTAAACACCATTCTCTTGCCAGACATAAAATAGCGGCCAAACGAGGCTCGCAACCGGATTCGGTCATTCGCCAACCACGGGCAGTTAATTGTTGCTTGTCATCCAGTGCTCCCAATCGAGTAAGTAGAGATTGGGCAACAGTCAGGACGGCTTGTGGTGGATTGTCTAACCAATGTAACTGGCTACTATCACGACACCCCCACTGCAATAAAGAAAGCAGCAAATTGCTCAAATCTGAGTGCAGAATTTCCGGTTCACTGTGCTCTGTAGCACGCTCAGCCTGCTCTTGACTAAATAAATGCCAACACACGCCAGCTTCCAACCTGCCTGCTCGACCAGCCCGTTGAATCATTGATGCCTGACTAATGCGTTGGGTAATCAAACGGGTTAAGCCGCTCTTCGGTTCAAATCGGCTGGTACGTTCCAGACCACTGTCCACCACCAGACGAATTCCCTCAATCGTCAGACTGGTTTCTGCAATGTTAGTCGCCAGTACCACCTTACGCATTCCTGCCGGAGCGGGCGCTATTGCTTTGCGCTGTTCTGCTAGTGATAAAGCTCCGTATAGTGGGCACAATAATATATCGTTATTAACCTTGCCCTCCAACTGAGCCAATACACGCTGAATTTCACCCATTCCGGGTAAAAATAGCAGTAAGGAGCCTGTCTCCTGCTGCAATAAACGTAATACTACGGAAACTACTGCTTGTTCAAAAGGCAGATGGGCAGGGAGTGGCTGGTAACTTCTCACCACTGGATAACTGCGGCCTTCTGATACAACCACAGGTGCTTCAGGTAACAGAGAAGAAAGGCGCTGATTATCCAGCGTGGCTGACATGACCAAAATACGCAAATCATCGCGCAACCCTTCCTGCACATCCAGCAACAGAGCCAGCGCAAGATCGGCCTGTAAGCTGCGTTCGTGAAATTCATCAAGAATGACGAGAGAGACATCACTCAATTCAGGATCTTGTTGCAGCATCCGGGTCAAAATGCCTTCAGTCACCACTTCAAGGCGTGTGGAGACACTAACTTTAGTCTCCGAACGCATTCGGTAACCTACCGTCATACCTACTGGTTCATTCAATTGCTCTGCCAGACGTTCAGCAACACTACGTGCAGCAATACGCCGTGGTTCCAACATAATGATACGTCCGCTAAACCGGGTATTATTCAGGATTGCCAGCGGTAATCCTGTTGATTTTCCTGCGCCTGTCGGAGCATGTAATAAAACCTGTTTCGAGGTTTCCAACTGAGTTATGACAGAGTCTACAACGTCATAAATAGGTAATAACAAAGGTTCACCATAGCGATTAACTTTCAAGGGCTGTCATTGTAGCATTGGCGATTTTAATTTCAGTTCACGTTTAATTTCATCTTCATGTTTAATTTTAGTTCATGCTCAAGTTACTTCATGCAAATGACTTAATGATAGTGAACCTGTTAGTTATAAAGGAAAGTTTATGGAATTTTCGCCACCATTGAAGCCTGCTACATTAATTCGTCGCTATAAACGTTTTCTGGCTGATGTTCTCACTCCAGAAGGTGAAACGCTCACTATACACTGTGCCAATACCGGCGCGATGACAGGCTGCGCAACACCCGGAGATACTGTTTGGTATTCCACATCAGACAATCCCAAGCGTAAATATCCCAATAGCTGGGAGCTGACACAAACCCAAAACGGGCATTGGATTTGTGTGAATACACTGCGGGCTAATGATCTGATTTATCAGTCTATTGGAAAAAATCTAATTTCAGAATTATCCGGCTACGAAAAAATCAGCCGCGAAGTGAGATATGGAAAAGAGAAAAGCAGGATAGATTTATTGTTAGAGTCAAAACAAAAAGTTAATTGCTATATTGAAGTAAAATCGGTCACCTTATTACAAGGCAATATAGGATATTTCCCTGATGCAGTGACAATTCGTGGGCAAAAACATTTACGTGAACTATCATTGATAACGCAACAGGGACAGCGTGCTGTCCTGTGCTTTGCTGTTTTACATTCCGGTATCAGTCAAGTGACAGCAGCAAAACATATTGACCACGATTATGCTTTTCTTTTGGAACAAGCATGCAATTTAGGGGTCGAAGTAATTTGTTACGGGGCCAGCATGACAGAAAACAGGATGGTTCTAAGTCACAAATTACCTTTTGTATCAATGGGATAATTTGTAAACAGATCATGCTGATGAGGTAAGTTTTGCAGCATATTTAGGCAGTAAACACGGCTGCCTTCACACCATTGCAAAACTAATGGTAGGAATAATTGCCAACCTCGCAGTCATCTGCTATTTATAGCGGCCTATTTTTTCCCCCTACTGTTGGGGGTCGTTTGATAGTGCGTGTGTAAGGAGAAGCATTATGCAAAAAGGGCAAAAACGTAAAACCTCGTCCTTGAGCATTCTCGCCATCGCTGGGGTAGAACCTTACCAGGAAAAGCCAGGCGAAGAATACATGAACGATGCCCAGTTAACGCATTTCAAGCTGATTCTGGAAGCATGGCGCAATCAACTCAGGGATGAAGTAGACCGTACTGTATCTCATATGCAAGATGAGGCAGCGAACTTCCCTGATCCGGTTGACCGTGCGGCGCAAGAAGAAGAATTCAGTCTTGAATTACGTAATCGGGATCGTGAACGTAAGTTGATCAAGAAGATCGAGAAAACGCTGAAGAAAGTCGAAGATGATGATTTCGGCTACTGTGAATCCTGTGGGGTTGAAATCGGCATTCGTCGTTTAGAAGCTCGCCCTACAGCTGATTTATGTATTGACTGTAAAACGTTAGCTGAAATTCGCGAAAAGCAAATGGCTGGCTAACCGATGGGTTGAGTACGGCGCTGAAAGGCGCCGTATGCTCCCTTAACTGATCCTGACATGACTCAATCCGAATCCGAACATTTTCTATTGTATAAACATTCTCCGTTGTATATTGGGCGTTTTGCGCCATCCCCATCTGGCGATCTCCATTTTGGTTCTCTGGTGACAGCACTGGGCAGTTACTTACAGGCACGTGCTTACCAAGGAAAATGGCTGATGCGTATTGATGACATCGATCCTCCACGGGAAGTTCCCGGCTCAGCAAGTCGGATATTGCAAGCATTAGAGCACTACGGCCTTTACTGGGACGGAGAAGTATTGTACCAATCCCAACGCCACGAAGCTTACCGAGCGATACTTGAGCAGCTACTACAACAGGGAAATAGTTATTACTGTACCTGTACCCGCCAGCGCATTCAGCATTTGGGCGGATTTTATGATGGCTACTGCCAGCATTTGCACCTGCCAGCCCATAATGCCGCCATTCGCCTGCAACAACAGTCTCCTGTTTATAGTTTTTACGACAAATTGCAGGGAAATATCACCGTATCTGCAAAAATGGCTGAAGAAGATTTCATTATTTATCGCAAAGATGGTCTATTTGCCTATAATCTTGTCGTTGTTATTGACGATAACTATCAAGACATCACTGAAATTGTCAGAGGAGCAGATTTGATCGAACCTACAGTTCGTCAAATATCTTTATATCGGTATCTGAATTTTAAAACGCCAGATTATGTACATTTACCTCTTGTATTAAATAAAGAGGGAAATAAACTTTCCAAACAAAATCATGCAAAACCGATCCCTCTTGATGATCCACGTCCATTGCTTATTGATGCGTTATCATTTTTAAACCAGCCAACCATCACAGGCTGGCAAGATCTCACCACAGATCAATTATTAAAACAGGCTATCGTTGGTTGGAATATAAATCATGTTCTGCCCCAAAATATAATCAATAGACAATTTAAATAAAGTGTTGCTATTGGCACGACAAGCATTCTCAAAGAATGTTCAGTAAGTTATGATTAGCGGCTGTTTTTTGTTTTAATTTGATTCGTCACTATCGAGGTGTACCATTTTTAACCGAGTAGCAACTTTCTGCCGTAATTTACTGATCCGCGAAACCAAGATAAAACGCGAAGCACAGGCAGCCAGTGAAAGGCCAGTCACCGTATCTGACCATTCTGCTCAAACAGAGAGCAGCACTCTGCCTAAACGTCGCAGAGTGAATCGCATATCTTCATCAAATGCCGAAAACATCAAAATGAAGAAAACATCTGGAAAGGCAAAACCTTCTGCCCCCCTAATCACCGTGATCCCACGGGAACAGCACCCTATTTCACGCAAAGATATCAGTGAAAATGCATTGAAGGTTCTATACCGCCTGAATAAATCTGGTTTTGAGGCTTATTTGGTAGGCGGCGGTGTACGTGACTTATTACTGCACAAAAAACCGAAAGATTTCGATATTGCCACCAACGCAACACCAGAGCAAGTACGTAAGTTATTCCGTAACTGCCGCCTTGTTGGTCGCCGTTTTCGCCTTGCCCACATTATGTTTGGGCCAGATGTGATTGAAGTTGCCACATTCCGTGGGTCACATGAACAAACTGAATGCAATGACCGCAATCAGTCACACAAAGCGCAAAGTGGAATGTTACTGCGTGACAATATCTTTGGTTCAGTGGAAGAAGACGCCGCTCGCCGCGATTTCACTATCAATAGCCTCTATTACGGTATTGAAGATTTCGCACTGCGGGATTATGTCGGTGGAATGGCCGATCTGGAAGAAGGTATCATTCGCCTGATTGGTGATCCGGAAACCCGCTATCGCGAAGATCCGGTACGGATGCTGCGTGCCGTCCGTTTCGCCAGCAAGCTAAACATGACTATCGAAGAGACCACTGCCGAACCTATCCTACATCTTGCATTTCTGTTGAAAGAGATCCCACCAGCCCGTCTATTTGATGAATCTCTGAAACTACTACAGGCAGGACACGGTCACAGTACTTATAAGCTACTGCGTGAATACCAGCTATTTGAACCATTATTCCCGCTAATCCAACGTGGATTCACCCAACGCGGTGACTCAGCAATGGAAAAATTGTTGGAGCAGGTATTAAAAAATACCGATTATCGCCTCCAGAATGACAAACGGGTCAATCCTGCTTTCTTATTTGCGGCAATATTATGGTATCCACTGATTGAACATGCGGAAAAACTGACGCAGGAAGGGGGATTACAGTATTACGATGCCTTTGCTCTGGCGATGAATGATATTCTTGATGAACAGTGCCGTTCAATTGCCATTCCAAAACGCCATACCACAACTATGCGTGATATTTGGCTATTGCAGCTTCGCCTACCGCGCCGTCAGGGGAAACGAGCAAATAAATTGATGGAGCATCCAAAATTCCGTGCTGCTTTTGATTTATTGGAATTACGCGCCAGCATTGAACCACGTCATGAACTGAAAGAACTGGTGCACTGGTGGATAGAATTCCAACAATCGACACCTTCACAACAGCGGGGCATGATCTCTGAGCTTGGCAGTGAGCCTGTTCGTCGCAGAACGCGCCAGCACCGTGGTGGTATTAATCGTCCTCGCTATAACAGGAATTAACAGGAATCATGTTTAATATCATGACCCGGGTTTATATCGCTATTGGCAGTAATCAGGCGGATCCTTTGCAGCAAGTTGATAATGCACTTACTGCCCTGGAAACCATCCCTGACACGACTTTTATTGCACGCTCCTCATTTTATCGAACTAAACCGATGGGGCCACAGGATCAGCCAGATTATCTCAATCTGGCTGTTGCATTGGATACTCACTTACCACCAGAAACATTACTTGATCACACTCAGGCGATAGAGCTGGCTCAAGGCCGTATCCGCAAAGACGAACGTTGGGGGCCGAGAACACTTGATTTGGATATCATGTTATTCGGTGATCAAGTGATTAATACTGAACGCCTGACTATTCCCCACTACGGTTTAAAACAACGCGAATTTATGCTTTATCCGCTTGCAGAAATTGCACCGGATCTCGTGTTTCCTGATAAAGAAACATTGGCAGAACGATTAAAACATGTTCCAGAAAATGGCCTGACGTTTTGGTTGTAGCGCAGTAGTTTTATGAAGGAAAAGTAACACAACATCTCATACAGCCGTGGCCGATTTCTGGATAATCTGAGCCTGTTTCATCAGGTATCGCCTTTGATACCCGAATGAACCAAGCTCTATACCCAAAAAAGACAAAGGGTATAACTATTCAGGAGATAATTAATGAAACCAATATCTCTGGCTGACCTGAGCCAGTTAAAAAAAGAGAAACGTAAGTTTGCTACAATTACGGCTTACGATGCTAGCTTCGCTCACCTGTTTGCTGCCCAAGGCATCAATGTCATGCTTATTGGCGATTCACTCGGCATGACCGTGCAAGGGTTTGATTCTACCTTACCGGTTACAGTTGAAGATATTGCCTACCATACCCGAAGCGTCCGCTCTGGTGCTCCCCATGCTTTTCTGATCGCCGATATGCCTTTCATGAGTTATGCCACTCCAGAGCAAGCCTGCAATAATGCCGCTGTTTTAATGCGTTCAGGCGCTAATATGGTTAAAATTGAAGGTGGAAGCTGGCTGTGCGAGACAGTAAAAATGCTGACTGACCGTTCTGTTCCCGTTTGTGGGCATCTGGGGCTGACACCACAAGCCGTTAACATATTAGGGGGCTACAAAGTACAGGGACGTGATGAGCCCACAGCTCAACAATTAATTAACGATGCTATTGCCTTAGAAAAAGCGGGAATGCAGTTATTGGTGCTGGAATGTGTACCAACAGAACTGGCGCGGAAAGTGACCAAAGCGCTGGAAATCCCGGTTATTGGCATTGGTGCGGGCAATCAAACTGATGGTCAGATCCTCGTCATGCATGATGCTTTAGGCATTACCGCGAAACCACCGAAATTTGCCAAAGATTTTCTCAAAGAGACTGGCAACATAAGGGATGCCATCAACCTGTACATCAAACAGGTGGAAAACGGCACTTACCCCGATCAAGCACATTCATTCAACTAATTATATACCCTATGGATTTCAAGAAAGACGACGGGTATACCCAGCATGACGGCCAATTATAAAGGAGTAGAGCAATGCTGATTACAGAAACAATCCCCATTTTACGCCGTGAACTCCGTCGTTGGCGCCAGGCCGGAAAACGAATTGCCTTTGTGCCTACGATGGGCAATCTGCATGATGGTCATATGGCTCTGGTTGATACCGCCAAAGCTCAGGCTGACGTAGTGATTGTGAGCATTTTTGTCAATCCAATGCAATTTGATCGCGAAGATGACTTAATCAACTACCCGCGAACTCTACAGGAAGATTGCGAAAAACTGAGTCGCCACAATGTTGAGATAGTTTTTGCTCCTAATGCCAACGAAATGTACCCGAACGGCTTAAACGGCAAACAGACTTTTGTTGAAGTACCTGAACTCTCTTATATGCTTGAAGGTACAAGTCGGCCGGGGCATTTCCGCGGAGTCACCACGGTTGTCAGCAAACTGTTCAACCTGATCCAGCCTGATCTGGTTTATTTCGGTGAAAAAGATTTTCAACAGTTGCAGGTTATCCGAAAAATGATTGCTGATATGGCTTATGATATCACTTTGGTTTCCGTACCTATCGTCCGTGATAAAAATGGGCTGGCACTCAGTTCACGCAACAATCTCCTGTCTCCAGAAGAGAAAAAATTAGCGCCACGATTAAACCAAGTTATGCAATATGCGGCTGAAAGGTTGAGAAATGGTGAACGGGATATTGAACAGTTGCTTGAAATAATATCCACTCATCTACGCGAAGAAGGTTTTATGCCGGATGAGATATTTATTCGTGATGCAGAAAATCTGAAACCTTTAACATCACAGAGCAAAAAGGCTGTGATCCTGATGGCGGCATGGTTAGGGAAAACACGCCTGATTGATAATCAGCAGGTTGACTTAACTGCGTGATTTTATCCTGGGGATGTGAACCACTACATGATCCACATCCCCGTGAAAAAACATATTGCCTGTGCAGGTAAATGTTCGCAGCGCCACTTGGTCTCTTGATAATACCTCAACAACTTCGCCTTAAAACCTCCTCAATCCATGTTAATTAATCAGGGTAACTCAGAGCCTTACTGCTTGATAAAGCAGAAGATTGGGTAAATTCAGAAAGGTGCAGAGTATGCAGTATTTCACCGACAACAGTCACTGCATGTTCTGCCACCTGCGGCAACCTCATCAACTCACCGAAACGGCCACGTGCAGCAGGGCCAACCACCAACAGCGTTGGGTTACTGACGATACCAGTTATCAAAATCTCCTTCTTCCATATCACTGAGCTGCACTTCATGCTCTTAACTCCGATATTAACTGTTGTTCAAGTACCCGGACACGAGGGATAATCTCCCGTCCAAAGAATTCAACCTCCTCCTGACAATGGAGAAATCCCAGCAACAATAGATCCACACCCACTCTCTTATAGTCGATAATCCGTTCAGCTATTTGTTGCGGTGTACCAATCAGCTTCGGTTTAAAGCCATCATTGTACTGTACCAAATCATCAAAGCTGGATTTCGCCCAGTTCCCTTCTTTTTCTGGTGAAGCCAAGCCCGCATTCTGTGTCTCATGCTGAAAACCTTTCACTGCTTCCACATCAGCGTGATCAATGATCTCTTGCAGCACCTGCTGTGCCTGTTGCTCACTGTCTCTGGCAATCACAAACGCATTCATACCAATTTTTACTGAGCGATCATTTTGCCGGGATTTAACCTGAATATCTTCGATCTGCTGACTCACGCCTTCTACGCTATTACCGTTAGTGAAGTACCAGTCAGAAACCCGTGCAGCCATGTCCCGTGCGGCACGTGAGCTACCTCCCTGAAAAATTTCCGGCTGTGGATGAAGAGGTTTCGGTTTTAAGCTGTAATTCCGAAAACGATAAAAATCTCCGGCAAAAGTGAACTGTTCTTTCTGCCAGATCCCCCGCAGACAGCGAATAAATTCCTCAGAGCGTAAATAGCGCTCTTCATGATCGAGCCAGGGTTCACCAATGGCTTTAAACTCACCACGAAACCAACCACTGACAATGTTCACGGCAATACGTGCATCGGAAAGGTGGCTGATAGTAGCTATCTGCTTGGCAGCCAGTGCAGGATTCCAAGGACCGGGCAATAACGCCGCAATGACTTTCAACTTTTCAGTTGCCGCCAGCAAATCCTGAGAAAAAGTCACGGATTCGTGCTGATTTTCGGCGCCATATCCGGCAGTAAAACGAATTTGTGTCAAAGCATAATCAAATCCGGCGTGTTCGGCGATCTGTGCTAACCGCCGATTATATAGTGCATCCCACTGAGTGCGCTGAGGAATTTTACTGACTACCAAGCCGCCAGAAACATTGGGCACCCAATAAGCAAATTGTAATGGAGAGGGATAATGTGCTGTTGTCATGATTGGTTCTATGAAGCGTCCCGTTTGCAAAACAATGCCGTCACTTATACAAACAATACCATTGCCTCAGCAACCTTTCAGCCTTAGTTTCACGAACATAATATGCAGGCGAATACCATATTCCAGCGTCCGGCCTTGTTGTTGGGCACGTTCACGCACTTGTTGCAGTTTTTCGGCAACTTGTGCTGGTGGCTCTCCCCAAGTCAGATAGGTATCTACCTGACGAGCAGCCACATCAAGAGCATCTTCAGAAGAACCGCCAAAATAGAGTGGAGGGCCATTTTTCTGAACCGATGGAAACAATAACTCAGACCCTTCCACCTGTAAATATTTACCTTGATAATTCACTTTTTCACCCGCCAATAGACGCGAATAAATATCAAGAAATTCACTGGTAAGCTGATAACGTTCAGCATGGCTGAGAAAAATACCATCACCTTTATTTTCCACCGGATCTCCACCAGTCACTATGTTAATGAGCAACCTTCTTTCCGAAAGTCTGTCCAGCGTCGTTGTCATTCTTGCCGCCAGTGACGGTGGTTGCAAGCCTGGCCGCACCGCTACCAGAAAGCGCAAATTACGGGTGACTGATACCAAAGCAGAAGCAACCAGCTACGGATCTTCACAGCCTCTTCCCGTCGGGATCAAAACACCGTGATAACCAAGGCTGTCAGCAGCCAGTGCAATTTGTTGCAGGTAGGGAAGATCGACGGCTCGTCCACCTTTGGTTGTACCTAAATAACGTCCTTCACCATGTGGATGCCTTTCACTGACAGAGTACCCGCTACGCAACCCAAATGTATATTAGGAGAAAAAGGAGCAGGACCGAGGATTTTATTGTAATAAGAATAATCCACTATTTCGACACCAATTCAAATTAATCTGGCAATTTCATTTTATGAGACTACAAAAAAATAAATCAGGGTTGCTTCTGAAAATCACTTATTAAAATTAATTTAATCCTTTTTAAGGGAGGCAGATATTTTTTGACACTATAATATCGTGTTATCTGTTTTTTATCTTATATCATTCAGCCTATTATTAATTTATCAACATTTAAATCTGTGTTCGGCCTATTTTTCATCAATTAATTTATTTTTAATAACACTGATAAATTATAGTTATTTTATTTCCTTAACTTTCTGGAATATTTAATGAAAAATATTTTTAAGAAATCATATCTTGCTATTACATTGACACTCGCAGGTATTATAGCAACTTCTACAATGTCCACTGCTTTGGTCCCACCGCGGGAAATATCATTAATAATATCCATGCTGCGGGTTATCAACCAGAAGAAGTAAAAGCCACATTACTGACACATATGCACCCAGACCATACTTGTGGCATTACTTCACTGGAAGGTAAAGCCATATTCCCAAATGCGACCGTATATATTTCTGAGGCAGAAAATAATTTCAGGTTGAACCCTCAGCTTGTAGCTTCAATTTCAGAAAAAAATCAGTCATTCGCTAACATGGTTCAGAAAGCTGTTGCACCGTATATTGCTGCAAAGGCATTTCGTATTTTTAAAAGTGGAGAAGAGATTATTTCCGGCATCAAAGCAATATCCACTTTTGGTCATACACCCGGTCATACTTGATACATTCAGGCAAAAGTCACATGCTGATTTTGGGTGATATCGTACATTTTTATGCGGTACAACTGGCACATCCAAAAATTTCTATTGAATTTGATGTGGATAACAATAAAGCCATTGAAGCACGTAAATCTATTTTCGAAAAAGCCTCACATCATCAATGGGTAATTGACGGTGCCCATTTACCCTTCCCTGGTATCGGACATATTCGTAAAGAGGAACAGGGATATAATTGGGTTCCGGTGGAATATTCAAGCCTCTTAAAAACAAGTAACTGATGTCCAGTGCGGGGATTGAAGTTGCTCTTTCCCTGCCTTAAGTGAGAATAAAAAATATCATTTTTCTACAGTTCATTATCATCCTTCAGATTTTTTAATAACATCATCCAGGTTATTGATTTTTAGGTCAGCATTAAGATATTCACTATTATCTGGCAGATGGATATTTATATCTTGTTTTAACTCATAACTTAAAAGACCATTATGTAACTCAAAATCAAGAACGTGCCCGCCATTTGTCCGGGTTTCATCAATAAAATGAATATGAAACCCTGCAACAGAAACACCGTGAAAGATATCTGGTGTCCAAAACCCAACCATCACACCGCAGATATCATGCAATGTCTCTTCGGATTGCTCTGTAACTGCTTCAATAAAGGGTTTTTCCTGGTAATTCATACGGCGAAACCAGATATTTTTAAAATTCCCTTCAATCTTTATCGCAGCAAAAATATTATCAATATTTACCTGAGTGGATAATTCGGAATAAAGAGATTTTTTGTTGATATTCGAAACGGGAAACTGTTCATTAGGATTGAAATATGTCAACTGTGCGAATGGCAACTGCTCGTGATCACAGAACCGACGCACATTACCCACCCCCTGAATTTCAAAAAAAGTATCATCCAGTGCAATCATTTCACCTGCGAGTGCATGTAAGTAGCCAATACCAAATGAGCCACCTTGACTGATTTCCGATACTGTAAACATTCCATCAAAAACGCCCGACATCAAAGCATGTATGGTGGAATACTGATTTATTATTCGGCTATTCATATGCCCTCTCTTACTACTTGCTGTATATGCTGAAATTTTAAATCTATTGGATAGATTAGATATATCAAATGAATATTTCAGATTTTTTACTGCATAATGAATTAATATCGCTAGCCATTAGTCATTGTCAAGACAATTATATTTTCTACTAGCAATTTTAATTCCTTCCCACACCAATCATTAATATATCAAATAAGTGTATTTTATCTTCATACTTTATATTTATTAATTAATGAAATTTAAATCACATTCTACTTTAAAGGAGATATATCTTATCAATTTAACTAATAATTCTTGATGACACATCAACTCATTTTTAATCTTATTCATCTTGAATAGCCACTTAAATAATTAATAAAAATTAACATTTAAATTTAGAAAAATAAAAAAATAATATTTCGTCGGAATGTACATTGTTTATTAAATGGTTTTGGTATTCTGCACTTTAAGTTGTGTTCAGCTGTGGAATGAAATCTAATTAGGAAAAACTTGATTCTTTATATTGATATTACTATTAATAGTGCACTAATAATGAGAATGGATTATTATGAATTTAATTAGGTATCTTTGTGCTTACTCTTTGAAATTACTGTGCTTTTCTATGGTAAGCGCATTAGTCGCTGGAGGTGCTGCAGCCTCACTGGTTGGTCTGGTGAGCAAAGCAATTGAGTCTCCTGGTTACTCTATTTCATATGTTTTTTTTATATTATGTTTAGTCTATTTTTTTAGTAAAGCTGCTGCAGAGATTGCGTTGCTACATTTGACCCAATCTGCAATATTATCACTACGTATCAGTCTTAGTAATAAACTACTGCGAACACCATTTAAAAAGCAGCAAGAGCTTGGACACCATGGTCTGTTAGCTGTTTTAACCAAAGATGTTGATGTGTTTTCAGATTCATGTAGGTCTGCGCCAATAGTATTGGGTAATACCATTCTTATTGTGGCTTGTCTTAGTTATTTGGCCTGGGTCTCTTGGGTGCTATTTTTGGTGCTGACAGTGTGTTTCGGCACACTGATGTATGGATTTCACATTTTAGAGAAAAAACCCTCTCAAATGCTGGACAAGGTCAGAGAGCAGGTTGATGGTATTTATCTTAATTTTCAGAATTTTATAAGTGGAGGTAAGGAGCTTCAGTTAAATACTCATCGTGGTAAATTATTTGTTAATCAAGTTATTATGCATGGCGCTGAGAATTTAAGAAAAATATTTATAAAGGGTCATACCAGATGGGCATGGTTAATAAATTCAGCAGATACTATGTTTTACGTAATAATTGGTTTTATGGTTTTTGTGGTACCCATTTGGTGGCCATCTGAACCAAGTGTTCTTGTCACGGTAGTCTTGGTTATGCTCTTTTTAGTTGGCCCTATTGGTGAAGTTATGGGAGCTATACCCGAGTTACGTATGGCAGAAGTATCCTTGAAAAGAATGAGGCAGCTAGATAAATATTTGCAGGAATCTCAGATTGTATATTCTGATAAGCCTAATCCTTTCTTAGAAGTAAATGAAAATAAGGTATTACTTGAATTACAAGATGTTGTTCATCACTATTCGAGTGATAAGGACGATAGCCAATTCACTCTTGGGCCATTAAATCTTAAAATACACCATGAAGAGATTGTTTTTATCATAGGAGGTAATGGCAGCGGTAAAACCACTTTGGCAATGTTGTTGGTTGGTTTGTTTCAATGTGATTCAGGCTCTGTTGTATTAAATGGTGTATCAATGAACTCTTCTAACAATGAGTATTATCGACAATTTTTCTCTGCTGTTTTTTCTGATTTTCACTTGTTTGAAGAATTACTCACTGTAGATTCACATATTACTGATAAAGCCACTCACTACATTCAGAAATTGGGCATGGATCATAAAGTAAAAGTAGTAGATGGAAAATTCTCTACCATAAATATATCTACTGGTCAGCGTAAAAGATTAGCTTTAGTATCTGCTTATTTAGGGGATCGTCCTGTTTATATCTTTGATGAATGGGCGGCAGATCAAGACCCGGTTTTTAAAAAGGTGTTTTATACAGAATTATTACCTGAATTGAAGGCGCGTGGCAAAACCGTTATTGTTATTACTCATGATGACTCTTATTTTGGAGTGGCAGATAGAGTAGTGAAGATAGAAGATGGATATATAAAGGATATCTAAATCCCTACAGGATTCGATAAAACTTATTATTTTATTGTTTTTTAATTAACCCGAATTCTGTTTAAGCTGTCATTGAAAAATCGTTTTCCGAATAGAAAATGTTCAGTGATGGCTTTTTCCATTTAAGGCAGTAAGCAATCAGCCCACCTAAAACAGTCAGCAAAAATCCGTTTACACTTCGGTGGCGCGAGTGTTCTATTTGAGAAATTATTTTTAATTGTCCATTAATCGTTTCAATGATAAAACGCCTTGATAACATTATGTTATCCCATGCAGCTTGCAGACGGGCTTTCATGTTTCGGCGCTTTTGGGTGATGAAAGTGACACCGGTTTTGCCTAAATCGTCCGCGAGCTCTTGACTGAGGTAACCTTTATCACCGTAAAGAGATCCCGTTAATTCTGTTGTTAATTCGCGAACGGGCTCCCGATCATCCACATTACCGGCAGTCACTTTAAGCGCCAGAATTTCCCCCTGATGATTGACGACCAAATGTAACTTAAAACCGTAAAACCAACCCATTGAAGTTTTTCCGCGTTGGGCTATCCCCTGAAAGACCTTATGGCGGGGAATGCGGATGTTATGGCAAACTTTCAAACTGGTGGAATCAATAAAAGCAATGCCTGTGGGTTTTCCTTTTAATTTAGTCAGATAACTGCACAGAGGAACCAAAACGGAAGGCGCGACACTGACGAAACGGGTATAACTGAGCAAGGTGGGGAAATCAGGGTGATGATATTTCCAGAGAAATTCCAAGTAGAAGGCTTTAAAGTGACGGTAATGCGACATGTGAAAGAGGATCAAAATGGTCATGATTTCACTGGGATACATATGGCCTTTCCTGCGGCGCAGGCGGTATCCATTATCAAGACAAAATTGTGTCCACTGTGGGATAAAAAAGTGGCAAAAATCATCGACATTACAGAAAACTTCAACTAAGTTATCCATGGCCTGTTCCTCCCCGGAGCTGTTTCGGCGCACACCAAAACACTGCTCCTGGAACAGGCCCCTCGTCAATTCTTTATCCAGAATTCGGGTTAAATAGGAAGAGTGAAAATTATGGAATTATTTAAGAATGAATTTGGTCAGTTAATAGGTTTCCCTGTTTCTGATTGGCATGGAGCTGATCTCCCCGATGGTAATACTCTGACTGGTGAGTATTGCCAGCTAATACCAATGGATATAAATAATCATGGGGATGAACTTTATAAGTGTTTCTGTGAGCCATTTAACTTTAGCGACTGGACTTATTTGCCTCAGCCAGCAAAGCCTTTCAAAGACAAAATGGAGTTTATTTCTTATTTGAGAAACATATCTAATGGTGTTGATCCGTATCAATTTTCTATCATTGATATCCGTTCTGGCAAGGCGGTTGGCTCTATTGCGATGATGTGGATTGATAAAGATAACGGCGTTATAGAGATTGGCTATGTGATATTTTCTAATTTTTTGAAAAAAACAAGAATGGCTACAGAGTCTGTATATTTATTAATTAAATATGCATTTGAAGATCTCGGTTATCGTCGAGTTGAGTGGAAGTGCAATAATCTAAATGAGGCATCAAAAAGAAGTGCACTACGATTCGGTTTTACATTTGAAGGTGTTTTTAGACAAGCAGCAGTAATTAAAGGGCACAATAGAGATACTGCATGGTTTTCAATGTTAGATCATGAGTTTATGAAGATTAAACCTAATTTTGAAGCTTGGTTGTCAGTTGAAAACTTTTACCCAGATGGGAAGCAAATTGCCTCGTTAGATACAAAAAAGAAGTAATTCACGCTTCACTACCAGAATTGAGTGCAGGGCGCGAGCATACTTTGATTAATATTTGAACTTAAAATATCAATATTGTTTTTTAACTCTTTTGTTTGCTAAAAGAGTGTAATGAATTGCTTTTATGATTAAATTTCACTCGATAAAAACACTATTAAAGTTGATATTTAAGAAATAATAATCCTCGAAAAGCACCTAAAATAGTGTGCTTGCGCCCTGGAATTGAGTGTCAGGCGTAGAATGAGATAAACGCGGCTATAATAGCGGAATGATACCAAACCGGATGGCAGGAATGCGGGGGAGCTTATGGAAAAAACGCTACTCCTCCGATACCCACTATGATTTCATCACGAAGGAATTGGGTTTCAAGCGCATCAATTTCAGAAGTTTCTATTTCATGTGTATTAATATCTGGGTCATGACTCCAAAGCGTTGTAATGATGTTTTTCAATATATGCACCAATCAGCTTTTCGTGGACTTCTATCGAACGTGAATAACAAATTGTTTTTCTTGCCAATCGTTTGATATGAATACGCAGATTGAGATTATGCCGCTCAATGCGTTGAGTAAAAATTTTTCCCACTAAATGCTTTTCAGACTCAATTTCTCGGGTGTAACTCCCCCAGTCATCCGTCGTGATGAAACGAATGCTAAAAGGGGTCAGTAAGTCGAGCAATTTTCGGCAGGTTGCATCGGTTCGCGGACCGAATACATGGGCTATGACCTGTTTTCTTTTTGTATCAAACGCATACCAAAGCCAATGGCGTTGTTTTTTGTTGCCCACAAAAGACCATTGTTCATCTAATTCACAGATGAGAGTCACATCTTCGTAAACGGCCTGTCTCGTTGTTACTTGTTTTGGCGAGAGTTTTTTAAAGTGCGTATTACCGTATTGATACCGACACCTAAAACGCAGCCAGTGTCTCTCACACCAGAGCCATTCATTGCCATATCAACAATTTTCTCTTTCATGTCAGGTTTATGGCCATTGTAACGATAGTTAAGTTGAAAGGTTTTCCGGCAATCCTTGCAATAATAGCGCGGGAAGCCTGCTTTACCTGTCCCGTGTTTACGTACAGGTTCGGTTTGACCGCAATATCGGCAAACAACTTCTATCTTGACAGTCACATGTGGGTTCCACTAAAAAAACACAAGAATATCAAATTAACGCTTTAGAGTCACGACCAAAATAAGTTTGGGTAATATAACGGGAGCTTACTTAAGCGATCTATGATCAAACAGTATCGCTCACCACTATCCATTAAAAATGTTGTTATTCTATAATCTATATTCATACGCACACCAAATATTTACACTTTTTCAAGGCATACAATATCCCAGAATACGTCAATTATTTTTTTACATAAAATTTATACTATAAAAACAATAATACCCTTATAAATAAGGGTATTACGTAATATTTTTTACACTTATTGTCTAAGGTAGATCCTAGAACGGAATATCATCATCAAAATCCATTGGTGGCTCATTGCTCTGCGGAGCAGGAGACTGTACCGGACGAGACGATGGCATACCGCCACCACTAAATTGCTGGGAAGCTTGTGGCTGTTGTGGCTGTCCCCAGCCGCCTTGTGCTGGTGCATCCTGTGCTGCACCACGGCTGCCCAACATCTGCATTACTCCACCGATAGGATTGACCACGACTTCAGTGGTGTAACGGTCTTGCCCATTCTGATCTTGCCATTTACGGGTCTGCAAAGCGCCTTCAATATAAACCTGAGAGCCTTTGCGCAGATATTCACCTGCGACTTCTGCCAATTTGCCGAAAATCACCACACGGTGCCACTCGGTTTTCTCTCTCATCTCACCGGTTTGCTTATCACGCCAGCTATCGGACGTTGCCAGAGTAATATTGGCAACGGCACCGCCATTCGGCATATAGCGAATTTCCGGATCCTGCCCCAAATTACCCACTAAAATAACTTTGTTTACGCCTCTGCTGGCCATTGGAATACTCCTGATGAAATGATTTCTGCTAAAAACGGACTTCTATAATTATAAGCAAAGTAGTTTATCATGCGAGGGCTAACTTTAAACTAAAACCCGTTATATTATACTTTGCGAAGCGCATCGTACTTTATATCCTTTCTCTTTCATGTTGTTCTACCCTTATCGGCTACACAACAACTGAAAGTGCTTGATATACACTGTAACTATTACAGCATGAATCTCTGTTATTACTGTATATCCATTCAGGATAGTTTGTGCAATAATAATGCGTTTTTTAGTTGAGCACGATAAATAATCTGGGTAATGGTAAATGGATAACATCGAAGTTCGGGGCGCCCGCACCCATAATCTCAAAAATATCAACCTGATAATTCCCCGTGACAAACTGATAGTCATTACGGGGTTGTCTGGCTCCGGTAAGTCTTCTCTGGCTTTCGATACACTGTACGCAGAAGGCCAGCGTCGCTATGTAGAGTCACTCTCTGCATATGCCCGCCAGTTTTTATCACTGATGGAAAAACCGGATGTCGACCATATTGAAGGCCTGTCTCCCGCCATTTCCATTGAACAGAAATCAACTTCTCATAACCCGCGTTCAACCGTCGGTACAATCACAGAAATTCACGATTATCTCCGTCTGCTGTTTGCCCGTGTCGGCGAGCCTCGTTGTTCCGAACATGATATTCCACTGGCCGCACAAACCATTAGTCAGATGGTAGATAATGTTCTCACATTACCGGAAGGGCAACGTTTGATGTTATTAGCTCCGGTAGTCAAGGAGCGTAAAGGAGAACATTCCAAGCTATTGGAAAATCTGGCTACGCAAGGTTATATCCGCGCCCGTATTGATGGTGAAGTGTGTGATCTTTCCGATCCACCCAAATTAGAATTGCAGAAAAAACATACGATTGAAGTTGTCATTGACCGCTTCAAAGTACGCCCGGATCTGGCTCAGCGTCTGGCCGAATCTTTCGAAACCGCTTTAGAGCTTTCCGGTGGTACGGCTGTCATTGCCAATATGGATGATGTTCAGGCTGAAGAGTTGATCTTCTCTGCCAATTTCGCTTGTCCAATGTGTGGTTACAGTATGAGCGAGTTGGAACCACGCTTATTTTCCTTCAACAACCCGGCAGGTGCCTGTTCTACTTGTGATGGTTTAGGGGTTCAACAGTTTTTCGATCCTGACCGGGTGGTGCAAAATAGCAGTATTTCTCTCGCAGGTGGCGCTATTCGTGGATGGGATCGCCGTAATTTCTATTACTTCCAGATACTGAAATCTCTGGCAGACCATTATAAATTCGATATAGAAACACCATTCGATGAATTAAGTCCTGCCATTAAAAAAGCAATTTTGTATGGCTCAGGTAAGGAATCTATCGAATTCAAATATACCAATGATCGTGGGGATGCAACTGTCCGTAATCACCCATTCGAAGGTGTTCTGCATAATATGGAACGCCGCTATAAAGAAACAGAATCTTCCGCTGTACGGGAAGAATTAGCCAAATATATTAGTAATCGTTCCTGTATTTCGTGTGAAGGAACCCGTCTGCGCAAAGAAGCGCGTTTTGTTTTTATCGAAAATACCACACTGCCACAGATTTCTGATTTCAGCATCGGTCATGCGATGGAGTTTTTCCAAAACATCAAATTGAACGGGCAACGAGCCAAAATTGCTGAAAAAGTTCTGAAAGAGATCCGTGATCGTCTGAAGTTTCTGGTCAATGTTGGTTTAAATTACCTGACACTTTCCCGTTCAGCAGAAACCCTTTCCGGTGGTGAAGCCCAGCGTATCCGGTTAGCAAGCCAAATTGGTGCAGGTCTGGTTGGCGTGATGTATGTTCTGGATGAACCTTCCATTGGTCTCCACCAGCGTGATAATGAACGTTTGCTGGAAACCTTACTGCATCTGCGTAATTTAGGTAATACTGTTATTGTTGTTGAACATGATGAGGATGCTATTCGCGCCGCTGATCATATTATTGATATTGGGCCGGGAGCGGGTGTTCATGGCGGTAAAGTCGTTGCCGAAGGAACTATTGATGACATCATGGCAAGCCAAACGTCTCTCACAGGGAAATTTCTGAGTGGCGAACGTGAGATTACTATCCCGGGACAACGAATCGCTGCTGATCCTAGCAAGATGTTGAAGTTAATTGGTGCGAAGGGCAATAACCTGAAAAAAGTGACATTAAAACTACCTGTCGGCTTGTTCACGTGTATCACGGGGGTTTCAGGCTCCGGTAAATCGACGTTAATCAACGATACTTTATTCCCAATCGCACAACGTCAGTTAAATGGCGCAACCAATATTAATCCTGCGCCTTATGTGGATATTCAAGGCCTGGAGCATTTTGATAAGGTCATTGATATTGACCAAAGCCCGATCGGCAGAACTCCTCGCTCAAATCCCGCCACTTATACCGGTGTATTTACACCAGTGAGAGAACTGTTTGCTGGCGTACCTGAATCCCGAACACGTGGTTATACACCAGGTCGTTTTAGTTTCAATGTTAAGGGCGGACGCTGTGAAGCCTGTCAGGGGGACGGGGTAATTAAGGTGGAAATGCACTTCCTGCCTGATATTTATGTTCCCTGTGATCAGTGTAAAGGAAAGCGCTATAACCGTGAAACGTTGGAGATCAAATATAAAGGCAAGAATATCAATGAAGTGCTAAATATGACTATTGAAGAAGCCCGTAGCTTTTTTGATGCAGTACCTGCCCTTGCCCGTAAATTGCAAACGTTAATGGATGTTGGCCTTTCCTATATTCGTCTTGGACAGTCTGCCACCACACTCTCCGGTGGAGAAGCACAACGGGTCAAACTGGCGCGCGAGTTATCTAAACGTGGTACAGGTCAAACACTCTATATTCTTGATGAACCAACAACTGGATTACACTTTGCTGATATCCAACAACTGTTGTCAGTTCTACATCAATTACGGGATCAGGGAAATACCATTGTAGTGATTGAACACAATCTGGATGTTATCAAGACTGCGGACTGGATTGTCGATCTTGGCCCAGAAGGTGGTAGTGGTGGCGGAGATATATTAGTGGCAGGAACGCCAGAAGATGTGGCAAAATGTGAAAAATCTCATACAGCACGTTTCCTTAAGCAGATACTCAATAAAAATTAATACTATCTCATCAATAATAATCAACAAAAAGCCTCTCCGTCTGGAGAGGCTTTTTTTATTTATTAAATTATTCTAATATTTTTTAATGCAACAAACACCTTTCTGGCTGTAATAATCAACGAAATAATCCTATTTAGATCAGTCTGATATTGTTGTTCTAATATTATTGCTGGACCTTTAAAGATGCTGTGTTCACATTATAGGTAAATTTATTTCATAATGATATTATATATTTTGTTAACTTATATTGGAGATTAAATATGTATATGTTTTTACCGTTTTTAATTGCGTTAGTTATGATTGCTACTGTTGTTACCGGCAAGAAGAAACTGACCTATACGCTTTGGTTTGTCTTATTAATCATTACGGTATTTTGGTTTAAATATCATGCTACTGATGCACTGAATCTTTCTTTCTAACCGGAGGCCATAATGAATAATTCTATGTCAGCATCTCGCAATCTTAATCCTGCCATTACATTGAATATACTTGGTTTATTTGGTATTTGTGCCATTCTAATCGTGGCATTTTATTATCAACTGGCACATTTTGAACTTCCCTGCCCACTATGTCTGTTGCAACGTGCAGGCATCATGATGATTGGCTTTGGTTTCCTGTTTAATATCTATTTTGGTGTTAAAAACGCTCACTACAGCTTTTCCTTACTGGGTTGTATCGTAACTGGCTTTGTTGCTATGCGGCAGGTTTCTTTACATATCCTGCCTGGAGATGCAGGGTATGGCTCCACTTTCTTTGGTTTGCACTTCTATACGTGGGCTGCAATCTTATCTATTCTTACCATTATTGCTATTGCTGCCATCATGCCCCTGAAAGCAGGTAATCATGATCCAGCAAAATATTCACCACACATACTCGGCAAACTTGCTATGGGATTGTTCGCGATCTTGATCACCGCTAATCTGGTCTCTACTGTGCTGGAGTGTGGCAGTGGGCAGTGTGATGATAACCCAACATTTTATCAGCTATTGCAGTAATAACATTTCGTTATCTTGGTAGAAGAAAGAAGGCTGATACACTCCACAGCCTTCTCTTTTCCTGCAAGGCCATTTTCCCTGAAAGGCCATTCAGAAGGAAATTCAATATTCATAATTCATTGAATTATTGATGAAATAACACACCTCATGTGCTTCTTCAGGCGTCGGAACTTCTAGCTTAGACAGCATTCGATCCATCACTTTATCCGGTACAACATATTCGCGATTACTGTTTTGTTGTCGCCATCGTTTATAGTCCTGTTCGATATAAATAATCTTAACTTTAGCGTCATAACTGACAAATAGCTGAATAAGTTGCTGACGCATTTGACCGGTAAGATTAATAGCATTCCAGACAAAATCCTGTCGGTTACGCAATTTCTCTCTGGCCTGCTGTTTTGCCTGTTGTACAACCCAGCCATTGGCATTCTTGTCTTCCGGGCTTATCTGGTAACGACGTCGAATCGAATCCAAACCAATAACAAACCAATCTGGATAATACTGCTGGATAAAATGATCTTTTCCCATGCCAGGTAATCCACATAATAAAATCACCTGACTACCATAATCATCATAAGGTTGATAATCCGGCTGTTTACTTTCCGTGGAAAAATAATAAAAACGAGCTTCTGGAGAAGAGAATTTTCGTGCATTACTCCAACAATTTTGTTCACGGCAATAAAGTTCGAACAATTCGATGCGTTCCAGTAATTCCTGTGCATCATGACATTTGCGCCCTAAGACATCGGCTCTCGCTAATAAAGCCAATAGATAGGTGTCAACACGTAATGACGCCGCCAACAGAGTTTTCTGTGGTTCAGGTTTTTCCATCAACCATAGTGGTAATCCGTGAAAACGCACCAGAGCAGCAATTTGTTCACGTATCGCAAATGGTATAGGAATTTGCTGAAAAAAAATCTGCCTGACAGTCAACTCACCTTTACGGGCATGACCGGGAGAAACGATTCGTTCATCTAAATCCATCCGTGTAGTACTTCGCTTTTCCACGTCATGCAACAAAGCAGACGTCCAGAGTATTTCCTGTTCTTCTTTCTCCAGTGTTTGATACTCAGGCAACTGTTCCAATGCTGCCAGTACCATTTGAGTATGAATGGCAACATCACCTTCAGCGTGGTGAATGGGATCTTGCTGAACTCCCCCCATATCTGCAATGAAAGAAAACGTTTTAGATAAATAATCCCATGACTTATTTTTACTGAATATCCAACTCATTTTCTCTTTCCATCCGAATAGTATTCAAAGTAAAGAGGCGCTCGTTGCCAATGATGCTTCCAATGAATATCCGTTTTAACATGGTTTTTGCGCACAAACTTAAAAACATGATGTGGGAAATCAATAATTGAATACTCACCTGCATCACGGCTGACAATACCTTCCATTGAACAACGTTGTTTTGTTTGTGTATCCCATGAAGAAAAGCAACTTTCCTGCTTTGCGGTTTGAATAATATTTTTAATGAACGCTGATTCATCTCGTGTTTCAGGAATGGCAATTTCTGGCGTAGTAGGAAAATCAAATAAGGCAGCATAAAACTTTACCTCTTCCCAACTAAGCCATATATCTTTAATACGTATAGCAAAGACAAAGAAATATTCTTCAAGATGACGATATTCGATGGAGTGAATAGCATACAGATTCTCACCAAAAATCTCTATATCACCCAAATCACCCTTAATTAATTGCCAACGTTGGCGGATCTGCTGCGTCCATGCTGATTGTGTCGGTGCAGCATGAGAACGGGCAAATACACCATATTGGTTCAGGCAGTTATTTTCACCGTCTAATTTTTCTGTGTGAATAAATTGATTAATGTTCTGTATATCCTGCCACCAAACATGATTAATACGATCATCACTGGTTGTTCCTGGTGAGAATGGATAATGAAAAGTTCTACCATACTTTCTTGATTGCATATCCATAATGCTTTAGCTCTTTTAAAATTATCCCAATAAAAGCGTGTTACACCTTTACAGACTAATATTCACCTCAATAATTGATGAAAGAGTTCAAGAATTCAAGAGTTGGTGTTGCATTTTTTTATTCCTATTTGATTAATCTTTTGAAATTAAAAGATTAGTTTAAGCATTTTTGCTATTTAATATAAAGGTGGGAGAAGCGAGATTTTACATATCAGGACTTGATATATATCGGTGCTTACTATCATAGAAAACGGTTATAAATTAACATAGCGAGCAATTTACTGTCATGAAATAACCGATAAAAATCTTTTATTTTTATATTAAATAGAGATATCTGTAGAATATAAGAAACCCTTTGCCTAATACCAGAACAAAGGGCTGTAGTAATTATCTTCACCAATTCCCCAAATATTCAGGGAATAAAAATCACTAACTCACTGCCGCAAATGCTTCTGCAACACGCTGTACGTTATGATAGTTCACTCCGGCCATACAAACCCGGCCAGAACCAATCAAATAAACACCAAATTCTTCACGCAGGCGATTAACCTGTTCAGGACTAAAGCCGGTATAACTAAACATACCGCGTTGTTTCAGCAAGTGATCAAAGTTTTTCTCTGGCAACACATGTTTCAGTGCGCTAACCAACACAGTTCGCATTTCCAGAATGCGTAAACGCATCTGCTCGACTTCTTTCAACCATTGCGCTTTTAGTAACGGATCAACTAAGACTCTTGTTACAACCTGAGCACCAAAATTCGGTGGGCTGGAATAAATCCGACGTACACTGGCTTTCAATTGTCCCAGAACACATTCACTTGTTTTGGCATCATCGCAAATAACGGACAATCCACCAACACGCTCACCATACAGGGAGAAGATTTTTGAAAACGAATTGCTGATCAAACAAGGTAATTCTGCTTTTGCCATTGCCCGAATCGCGTAAGTATCTTCTTCCATTCCATCAGCAAATCCCTGATAAGCGATATCAAGGAATGGGATCAACGCCTGTTCTTTGGCAACCTGAGCTACCTGATCCCATTGTTCATTGGTGAGATCAGAGCCGGTTGGGTTATGACAGCAAGGGTGCATCAGAATAATGCTTTTTGCTGGCAATTGCCGGAAAGTTGCCAGCATTTCATCAAATCTTACCCCTTTGGTTTTATCATCAAAGTAAGGGTAATAATTTACTTTAAGCCCTGCTCCAGAGAAAATTGAAGAATGGTTTTCCCATGTCGGATCACTACACCACACTTCAGAATCAGGGAAATAACGATGCAAAAAGTCAGCACCAACTTTTAGTGCGCCTGAACCTCCAACAGTTTGAATCGTTGCAATACGATTTTGCTGCAACAACGGATGATCTTCACCGAACAATAATTCTTGAATTGCCAGCCGGTAACCAAGCAAACCTTCCATGGGGAGATAAAGAGACGCAGACTGTGGCAAAGCTTTCATTTGTTCTTCTGCGATTGCAACAGCCTGCAATTGAGGTGTTATACCCTGCTCGTCGTAATACAACCCAACGCTCAGATTAATTTTTTCTACACGGGGGTCTTTTTTAAACACTTCCAACAACGAAAGTATAGGATCACCTGCGTAAGCATCAACATTCTGGAACACGACATTATACTCCCTGCTACTTAGTTAGCATAAAAACTGTTGTATAAAAATAGTGATATAAAAACACAATAACAGACAATATAACTTAACCCGATTATTCGTCCAGATATTCCATTGCAACACGTGAGGTTAGTTTCGTGATCAGCTCATAGGCACTAATCCCCGTATATTCCGCAATTCTTTCAGCAGGTAAGACTGTACTCCAGAGAATAACTTCATCACCCACTTTGTCCTGACAATCTGGCCCCAAATCCACCGTAATCATATCCATGGAAACCCGGCCAACAAGAGGAACTTCACGTCCATTAATAAAGATGGGTGTGCCTGATGGTGCACTGCGGGGATAGCCATCACCATATCCGATTGCCACAACACCTAAATATGTGTCACGTTCACTAACCCAAGTACCGCCATAACCTACCGCTTCACCCGAGTTGTGCTTGCGTACAGCAATTAAGCTAGATTTCAATGTCATCGCTGGCATTAAGTTAAAATCAGCCGCAGTTTTATCTGCCATTGGCGATACACCATACATCATGATGCCAGGACGAACCCAATCCAGATGTGCCTGTGGCCACAACAAAACTCCCCCAGATGCTGAAATAGATTTTTCACCAGCTTTACTCGCAATAAATGACATAAAACGTTCAATTTGCAGGGAAGTTGTATCCATCAGTGGTTCATCGGCACGACTAAAGTGGGTGATCATATTAACGGGCTGTTCGACGTTACGGCAACGACTCAAGCGTTGATAAAAATCTTCTGCTTCATCCAGACGAACGCCAAGACGATGCATCCCCGTATCCAACTTCATCCACACCTTAATTGGATGAGGTAAATTAGCCTGTTCCAGAGCTTCAAGTTGTTCGATGTTGTGCACCACGGTTTCAATATGATTGGCAACCAAAACAGGGAGATCTGACGCCCCTAAAAAACCCTCCAGAAGCAGGATTGGCTTGATAATCCCGTTACTGCGCAGATCCAATGCTTCCCCTATTCGTGCAACGCCAAAACAATCAGCGTCTTCCATTGTATACGCAGTTTCCAATAAACCATGTCCATAGGCGTTTGCTTTCACAACTGCAAGCAATTTACTGTTCGGAGCTTTCGCCCTGACCTGTTGCAGATTATGTCGCAGAGCACGGCGGTTGATAACAGCAGTTGCCGCTTTCATTTTGTCCCCTTTTTATTCTTTTCCGGTCAGTAGGTTTTCAATAATACGTTATTCATTATTGTTTATTCATCGCTGTAGCTTGGCCCTGCATAATTATCAAACCGTGACCATTGACCATTAAACGTTAGCCTCACTGTACCGATAGGGCCATTACGCTGTTTACCAATGATAATTTCTGCCACACCTTTCTGTTCACTATTATCGTGATATACCTCATCACGATAAATAAACATGATTAAGTCAGCATCCTGTTCGATAGAGCCTGATTCACGCAGGTCTGAGTTAACGGGCTTTTTATCAGCTCGCTGCTCCAGACTACGGTTAAGCTGGGATAATGCAACAACGGGTACTTGGAGTTCTTTCGCCAATGCCTTGAGTGATCGGGATATTTCAGCAATTTCCAAGGTACGGTTATCAGATAGGGAAGGCACCCGCATTAATTGCAGGTAGTCGATCATGATCAGGCTAAGCCCACCATTTTCACGGAAAACTCTTCTTGCTCGGGAGCGCACTTCAGTAGGGGTTAAACCGGATGAATCATCAATATACATATTGCGTTTTTCCAGCAAAATCCCCATGGTGCTGGAAATACGCGCCCAGTCCTCGTCATCAAGCTGACCAGTACGAATACGTGTTTGATCTACACGGGAAAGAGACGCCAACATACGCATCATGATCTGATTGCCGGGCATCTCCAGACTAAAAATCAAAACGGGTTTATCCTGCATCATCGCTGCGTTTTCACATAAGTTCATCGCAAAAGTGGTTTTACCCATTGAAGGACGTGCTGCGACAATGATTAAGTCAGATTTTTGTAAGCCAGCGGTTTTTTTATCCAAATCTTGATAACCGGTAGAAACTCCTGTCACACCGTCATGCGGACGTTGATACAGTTGTTCAATTCGTTCAACCGTTTCTTCCAGGATCTGCTCAATGCCTTTCGGGCCTTCGTTTTTATTCGCCCTATTTTCTGCGATTTGGAATACCCTTGATTCCGCCAGATCTAATAATTCTTCACTGGTGCGGCCTTGTGGATCATACCCCGCATCTGCAATTTCATTAGCAACGGCGATCATATCGCGAACAACAGCACGTTCACGGACAATATCCGCATAAGCATTAATGTTCGCCGCACTTGGGGTATTTTTGGACAATTCGGCCAGATAAGCAAAGCCGCCGACATTATCCAGCTCCCCATTTTGCTCCAAGGATTCTGATAATGTAATCAGGTCGATAGGTTTGCCCATTTCAAGCAAACGCTGCATTTCAGCAAAAATACGCCGATGTGGACGACTGAAAAAATCATTGCTGGTGACACGTTCGGATACGTTATCCCAACGTTCATTATCCAGCATCAAACCGCCCAACACGGATTGCTCTGCTTCCAAAGAGTGTGGTGGAAGTTTCAGCCCTTCCACTTGGCGATCTTTTGGTTCAGCCATACTGTTGTTAGTTGGTTTTTTTCCAGCCATGTACCACATCAATCCACTAAACAAAAACGAAATAGCGTACCAGTATACGCCATGAAAACAACCTTGAGTAATTATATATAGTCTATACTCGTAATTAAAAGACAACTGATTGATATTGAATAAATAATCCTCATTTTTTGACGAGTTTGCTCTTGTTTATTTATATAATTGTTTATACATAGAACACTGAACAAATCTATAAACAAAGCATAAGATAAAAACAATACAAAAGAAAAGAAAGAATGAGAGTGAATGCGTGATCAATAAAACGTGGTCAGTACGTTTAACGTTCCAAGCTATGAGGGTTGCGTGTATTCAGTTGAAAACTATTAAAGTAACAACTACGAATGTTACTGCTAGTGAGAAGATACCCCGTTACGGCTATCTTCCCGATGATTTTCAAATGGAACTGATTATTTTTATGATTTATCCCGAACCTTGCGTTCAATCAATTCACCATACGAATCAAAATAGCGACTAGGCCAGATTTCTGAGGGATGTATTTCGAGATAGTTAGCAATAATCCATTCGCCTTTCGGCCACGGTCTGCTGAGAGTATTTGCCAGTGTAGATGAACTGAGGCCAGATTCACGAGAAACATCCGCTAAGGTTGTTGGAGCGGGACTAGTGAAATTATTCACCTACTGATATAACTAACATTCGAGAAATGCTTCTAAAAAATCTATAGGAATATTGCATAGATTTGTATCATGCCAATAAAAACTATTATCAAAAAATATATTTGATAGTTCAAAATCATCATATACATTGTACACAGGATCGTTAAAGAGCAAATCTACTATTTTTCCTATTATATTAGAAATAGATGTTAGATATTTATAAGTCATCTCACAAAAAACAATAAACTTTATTAGTGATTGCTCATAGTTAACCGTATCAATATCATTATTTTTTTTATAAAAAATAAAATAGAAATCGGTACTTGCAATATAATCATCAAAATAATCTAAAGATAGATAATTATTTAAATGGAGAATGCCCTTTATTTTATTAATCTGAGACTTCAATTCAATAAAAAGACTACTGTAATCGTTTTCTTTACTTTTAACAAGTGTAATTTTTTTATTTTCTGTAGAAAATGATAGATTAAAAGATTTTAGAATTTTAGTCATATCTTCTATATTATTATTTAATTCTCTTAAAAAATCATCACTTAACTTTGGGTTGAAGTTATATTTCAAATTTTCATGTCTTGAATAAATTTCAGAAAATAATTTTCTTCCATGTGAAATCACTATAGTTTCATCAAAGTTATATTTATTTAAATCATTTTCGACACTGATAATATCTTTTAATAAACTAGTATCATTAGCATTGTAATGGTTATGTTCCTTTATCTCTCCCAAGCCTTCAATAAGGTATTTATTATGAGCGTAAAAGGCATCCATGTTATTTTTAGTTAAGGCTAGCTCTATTTGTTTTTCAGTATTTTTAATCTGTATTTCGGTTTTTTCAATCTGTGCATGTGTTTGTATTGTTCTATGGATATTGGAAACAATAACTCCTAGCACAGGAGACAAAGCTAAAATAGATAAAGGAAATTTGCTGATCTCAAAAAAAGTATCTAATCCTTTTCTATCTAAACGTGGAATGTAATCCTTCCAAATAAAAGTACCAAACACTAAGAAAAGAACAATTGGTGAAATTACAGCAAACCAAAAAACACCTTGTTTATCTAAACTTTTTTCGTCTAGATTTAATTTCTTATCGTTTAATAAACTAAAAAAGGCGCCTAAAAAAACACATACTATGATAAATATCCAGAAAGTAGAAAGTATCGCATTCATATATCCCCCCAAAAAAATCAAAGTCATGTATCATCATGATTTTTAGGCTGATTTTCAAAAATTCAGCCTTGAAGTAGAATCAAGTATTTAAACTCTATAAAATACTATAAAAGCGCAAATGATATAAATTTTGCGCTTTACTTTTGTATAGAATACATTATGGATAATATAAAACAATAAAAGATCAATTATTGCTCTGGTGTATTTCTGGCCTTCCGGTCAAAAAGTTCACCAGCCATACTAAAATAACGGCTAGGCCAGATTTCAGAGGGGTGTATTTCGAGATAGTTAGCAATAATCCATTCGCCTTTAGGCCACGGGCGGCTGAGAGTATTTGCCAGTGTAGATGAACTGAGTCCTGCTTCACGAGAAACAGCCGCTAAGGTTGTACCACGTTTACGTAATGCGGCAATAATATCGGCTTGATGCCAATCATTTTTAACATTATTCATTCCTGCTACCCCTTCCATTAATTAACATTGATGGTGGCGATTCAGACAGGGTTATCACAACCGGGAGTAACCATCCGGCGAGGCCGAAGCCTCCCCTGCCTGAACCACCATTGAATGGGCGAATGCAGGCACACTGGCAGAAAATTCCTACCAGTGGGTTACTCTTAGCAAGGGTGATAATCCTTGACCACTGAATTTTGCCAGTGGCGGAGCTACTTTAACTGATTGGTTTATCTGCTTCAATAAGCGAATCAGTAAAAGTACTTACCTTTTTACGTTATATCCCATCAAAACTATCCAGTCGCTGCTGCTGTTCTTCACTTAAGTTAAACGCAAACTCTTCATGCTCTGCTTGCCATGTACCAAAACTCATCAGGAACGCGATAGCGGGATCGATTTTGTTCGCTGATTTCTTCTTGTTCGGCTTGATATTAGCGTTAGCGTCAGTCTCCATCACCACATTGGACATTGCCCACGCGAGCACTGGATCACCGTTGTGACGAATGACCTTGCGGTTAACGAACACCTCGGCGGATTTGGCAACGGGGCTAAAGCGCATATAGGTTTGTGGGAATGGCTCAACATCCAGCCCCGCACCTTGTAACTGAGTTCTTAGGTGGGTGGCGTTCCATGTGTCAAAGCCCACCAGCCTGATATCAAAGTGCTGACTGTCTTTGAGAATATCATCACGAATACGGTCATAATCAATGCAATCGCCTGTAGTAGTAGTAGTACGTATCCAGCCCATTTGTACCCACTGTCGATACACAGCCCGATTCTTATTGGCAGGGTTCTGTAACTGGGCTTCGGGCAGGTAATGGCGGGTCAGTAATAATAGTTCGTTATCTACGGGAAAGGTGGAACAGATACTGGTAATATCGCCTGTTGAGGATAAATCCAGTCCGGCGTAACACTCCAGCCCCTTAAGATCGCGCTCGTTATACTCCATCTGACAAGCTTTCCATGCGCCTTCACCCATCCACGGCGTTTCCCCCTGACACCAGATATTAAAGCGTTTGGTTAACATCTCCGTCCATTGTGAAGGAATATTACGGGCTTTCTGTATCGTGTCGTGCAGTGCGTCACTGTCTACCGAGACATTCAGATTGGGGTTGGCCTTGATCCAAAGCGCTTCATCATCAATCTCGTTCTCGTCGCCCAGCTCGTAAATCAGGGCAAACAGCGATGCGTTGTGTTCTTCGCCATCCAGTATCTGACAGCAATAATCATAGTGCTGTTTACAGGCGGATATCACGTTACTGCCCGCCGTGGTAATGGCAAACAGGACACCTTCGGGACGTGCGCCCATGCCTAATTCAAGGGCAGAATACACCGCGTTATCAGGGTGCAAATGGTACTCATCGACAATGGCCAGACTGGGGTTTGTGCCCTCAATCGTGGAAGCTTTGGCTGCCAGTGGCTTTAACAGGCTATTGGTTTTCGAATAGGTCAGTTTATGTTGCTGGATGGATACCCGCTTTTTCAGCGGCTTTGATAACAAACTCATCTGGCGGGCATCATCAAACACGATACGCGCCTGATCGCGGCTCACGGCGGCGGTGTAAATATCCTGCTGGCCTGACTCCATCACCAAGAACCAATTAGCCAATATCGCGGCAACCGTGGATTTCGCATTTTTGCGTGGCACCTGAATATAGGCGCTACGGTACTTTCTGCGGCCAGTAGCCTTTACCTTGAAGCCAAACAGGTTAGCAAAAGCGAATTGCTGCCACGGCTCAAGGATTATCGGTTTACCGCGTAAATGGCCTTTGACGTGCGGACAGAGACGGGAGAAGGCAATAAAACGCACCACAACCTCAGAATCAAACGTATAACGTGGGTTATTCAGGTCGTTATAGTAGCGTTTCACGGCCTGTTTCAGTCGCTTACAGGCCGAAATCTTACCGTTTTGGATATCAAAAGCATACTGCTCCCATGTATTCATAGGCGGTCTAACTCGTCTTCTTCCTCAGTTTCTATCGGATTTTTACGCCGTGACACCGGATCAAAGCCGAGCAATGACGACATTTTTATCATGATTTTTTCTGCATCGGATTTGGCACTCAGTGACGGATTGCGGCTTTCGCTGCCCTGACTGTTTACGATGCTAAAGCCCCGAATATCAAGGTCTGCCACCGCTTTTCGGTAAATGGCATAGTTGACGCAGTACAGTTCTAAGTTGTTCCAGTCAGCGGCGGTCAGATCTTCCCGTTCGCCTAAGATTTTTGCCTTGGATTTCCACTGACTGGCGGCAATGTCATTAAGATAAGTCGGGGGTTTGGGTGCTCTTGCCATAATTTTCTGTCTTCCTTGTGAGTTTATTTTCAAAAAAAGTGCCGGGCGTAAAAATCGCAGGAAGGGGTCGGTTCCGCTGAGAAACGCGTTTGTCATTTTTGATACCCCCACCCACTATTTCATTTGTTATTATTCTGCGACTAACCAACCGCGACGCTTTGCCGCTTCGGTTTCCCGTTCCTGATAGATACCCTGTTTACGCTTCGCTTTGGTGATAGGGTCTGTCTGTACGGTCTTGCGGTTATGGCAGGGCGGGCATAACGATTGATGATTGGATTCAGGCCAGAACAACACATCAGCTTCACCCTGTATCGGGATAATGTGATCCACAATCGTTGCAGAGGCATAGATATCTTGCTGTAGGCAGTGGACACACAACGGATTGGCTTTCAGGTATTGCAGCCGGTAGCGCCCCCATCGGTTACTGTAGCCTCGTTGGGTTCGGGTTCCCCGTTGTTTGTCCTGCTGCCGTCTGGCTTCCCGTTGGTGTTGTTCACAGCGACCTGACTTCACCCGTTCACGGCAACTCGGGTAACTACAGCGCTTTAAAGGTTGCCACGGCATCTAATACACTCCCACATCACGATAGACAGACCACAATGACTTGATGGTAAAAGGGACTTCTTTAAGTTCTGCTTCTGTCACCATCTCCCGATTTTCATACAGAAAGCCAATATAAAGCAGACAGCCCACCTTAATAGCAGGGGTAAAAGCCAACCCGTTATCAAACCGCTTGCCGATATGTTGCTGGCAGACTTCCAGCGCGGCTTCGGCATAGCCCATTAACAAGGCATCATCAAGCGTGTCGCTTTCATCCAGCCGGCAATGCTGTTTGATTTCATTTAAAGGGATTTCAGCCATTAGAAAACACCGCCTTTACAAAGCAACTCTAAGCGGGTGTGTTTCGCATCAGGGATAACCGCCACAATGTCAAAAGCGGTTCCTCTGGTGTTAGCCCCGTCATAGAGAATAATATTGGCGGTGGTCACGTCATCACGGTGACGCATCCAGATACGCACAGTGGCCTCAGAGAACACGGCACCGGATGCCAAACGCTCACGCCCGCTAATCGCCCTCACTTCTGCCCAGACGGTGGCGGCATCCACCCACTTGTCAATAACCTGCCCTGACGGGGCGCGTGACTGCTCGGATTTCTGGATAGTCACCCGATGCCTCAATCTGCCTGCTCTCATTCCTTACCCTCCGGTTGTTTCTTGATTTCTACCGTTTGCTTCCATGCCTGACTGAATTCATCACCCCCTTCACGGGGAGAGAGTCCCTCACGTTCACGGGCTTCATTCGGGCACATGACACCGGATTTAATCGCCGTCTCGTAGCTTTGGAAGCGTTCTTTCGGATTGGCACGAAGCAAATCGGCTGTATCAAATTCCACTTGGTAACGAATGCCGCGTTTCGGTGATGTCATCAGCAAGGCGGCTTTGATTTGTTGCTCAAAGTTGGCAAGCCACGGGCGCATGGTGATAGTCAGAAAAGCGCGGGACGCTTCGCTAAAGTTACTGTAAGTGCTGTTTGAATACTCTTGCAGAAAGATCGGGCTGACGTTGAACATACGGGCGATATCGTCAATCGTGAAACGGCGGGAAGCCAGCCATTCAGCATCTTGGTTACTCATGCCTAATTGCTGGTAGTCCATGCCACCTTCAAGGATCGGCGTTTTCCCTGCATTGCGAGCGCCCTTGTAACGTTCAAGGGCTTCCAGTGCTTTAGCCCCCTTTGTCCCGTCCAGCCAGTCAGCGGATTTAATCACCCCTGCCGCCATCATACCGTCTTTCATGATACTGGCGCCGTGGCGTTGTTGTGCCAGTCCCAAGCCCAAGGTTTCGCGGCAAATGGTGACAGGCGAGCGTCCAAGAAAACCGTCTTCGGTGGCATAGCGCAGATGCAGGATTTCTTCCTGTAAGTAGGTTTTTACCTTGCCGCTATAAGGTTCGGTGATGGTATACGCGAACCGGTGATCCGATAATCGTTGTGGTACAACCGCTGACGGTAAGTAAGGGTGCAACGATTGTGGCTGACCGTCCCGTCCCCAGACAATCACCGCATAAGCATTGCCATTTAATAAGCAATGACGCATCAGGGTTCGCTTAAACTGAAATGGGGTCTGGAAGTCATTCGGACACTCATTCAGCAAATAATCGACAGGATGATCACTGAGCCATTCGCGGGATTCTGTCCCGTTCTGGTGCTGAACCCGATAAAGGTAACAGGGCATGGTAGCGACCGCTTCACTAATCACGGTGACAGCATTCATCACCGCAGGTAAACCTTCCGCTGTAGACGGTGAAACATGCTCGCCCGATTTGGTGTTAGACACGCCCGCCAGAGAAAGAAATTCATCAATGCTCATGCTGCGGGTTTCCGTGTCTTTTCGCTTAAAAGGCCACATGGTTACACCTCGGACAGTTGCAGCCAGTAATGACGCAAATCAACATGATTAGGCTTGGCGGCATTCAGGGAACGTCTGGCAATCTCAACACCGCTTTCAGGGTAGGCGGGCAAGCTGGTGATGGTGATTTCCCTCAGTTCCGCTTCTAAAACGGTTCTCAGATACGGCTCTTGACCAATATCCCACTGATCTTTTAGCGCCCTGAATCCAAAGGACATACCGGAAATATCACCCCGTTCAACCAGAGTCAGCACATCGCGCCCCAATTGGGTATCAGGCGGGGTTAGTTCGAAGCGTAGTCCGGTAGTATCTTCGGCAAGCTGTAACGTACCGGACGTGGTACGGCCTAACAGGTTCATGTGGTCATGTTCATACAGTGCCCTGACATCTGTACCCGCTGTTAAACTGGTACGAAAGGCATTCGGGGCGAACTGCTCGACAAACTCATCCCACAGAATTTGGGATCGACTGTTCCACTTAATCACATAGCCCACCAGCTTTTTATCAGCAGCAGACAGAGACGCGGTGCGAATTTCAAAATCGTTATTCATCCTATGGACTCCCAACAAGGGACTTTCGCCCCTTTCGCTTATTTCGACGCGGTTTTAACTTCAAGGATCTTGATTGCGTTGGAGTCCACCAGACCGCCACCCAGATATTTATCGGTGTGTACCTTATAAAATCCTGGCTCGGTGATATTGTCGGGGCGGGTGCGGATGCCTGTTTCATGGTCAACAATGAAATAACCACGTTTGAAGTCACCCAGACCAATCACACCATCGGGCATAAATTCTAGATAATGGACAGGTAAGCCCAGCAACATATCGGGATCACCCGCTTGTAAGCGTTCCCGCCAGATATAATCACCATTATCATTTTTCAGTTTTTGCACTTTGGCGGCAGTATTGGAGTTCATCACCCATACAGAATTCTTGCGGTATTTATTCTTAAGCAGGAACTTAAGATCAATCAGGCTATCAGCCTCAAGCGTGGTAGCTTCCAGTTTTTGCAGCGTGCCAAAATCACGTACCTTGTCGCCTTGGATGTCGCGAGGATAAGACAGAAAGCCTTTCGCTTTTTTACTGCCGTCTCCGCTGACCAGATCCGTTTCTTCGGTATCGACAAACGTGTCGGCAATTTCAGAAGTCAACCAACTCAAAATATCCACATCGCTAAAATCGATAATTTCTTGGGTGGTTTTGGGATAAGCGTAGATAGGAAATAGCTTGATGCTGACTTCTTCCATTTTCGGTGTGGCAGTTTCACCGCGTGCCTTGCCTTCTTCCCCGTGGGCTACGGCTGCACCCCCAGCAGAAACCAACTGCTTGTATTCGTTGCTGTGTGTGGTTTTCACCGTACAGATCCGGCGCATCACTGACTCATAACTCAGTTGTTGCATGATCTGTTTGTTCAGCTCAGGGATAACGGTATAGCCCCCGTCTGATGAAATTCCCGTAGACAGGGAGCGGGTTTCGCCAGTCAGAACATAGTGGCGCAACTCGTCATTGCTGAGGTTTTCGCGGGTCGGTTGGGGTTTACTTGCCTGATTGCGTTCTTCATTAGATAAAGCCTCATAACGGGCTATTTCGGTATTGAGTGCCTCAGACTGCATGCGCAGCTCGTCGAACTGTTTGGCTTCATCCGTATTGAGTGAGCGTTTTTCATCTTCGGCTTTGGTAAGCAGAGAACGCATTTGTTGGGTTAAATCGGATTTTTGCTGGCGTAATTCGAGTAGTTTTTTCATTGTGTCTTATGGTTATTTATTTTCCTCAAAGACACTATTTAATACTATCTAAAATAATTAAAAAGCCTCTAAATTTTAGAGGCTAAACAGGACAAAACATAAGGACAGAATATTTACAAAAAATTTCATTTACACAGCGATAAATTTTTGACGTAAGTAGTTGGCGACATCCACGATATTTTATCACATGTTAAATAACCATCATTTTTTAACTTATAGCTCACATAAAAAGATATAGGTAAACTAACGATGAATGATGTAATCATCAGCATACTTAAGTACTTAACAATAACCTTGTTAAATTTAGGCAGCCTATCAAATAGAAAGAAAAAAATAGAACCTGATAAAGAATAAAACAATAGAGGAAAAGACATAAAACATATGATAACGGCGCTAGAAAATGTTATCTCATCTCTCATAAGTATTAATGAAATAGCAGAATCAACAACTAAGCTCATCATAAATGTCAGTCCTAACAACAGTATTAGCACACCTAATGCTTTAACATATTTATTATTCACCTCATCCTTCCTAATCCATTAAAAAAATGTCGTAAATCCGCTTCTGGCGCTCTTGGTTTTCTGTCCCTTTGTTCTTTTAAAAATGCTATTAATTTTTCACTTATTCCATATTGTTTATCAAGAACGTCCAAACCATAAGCAACCAAAAAACCCGTTACCAAAACTATTCCAGCAGCAGCAATAATACTCCCACCTACAATGGCTGTTGCAGTTAAAACTGTACCGACAATCCAAGACGCAGCCGCAGTAATTGCTGTTTTAGCCATATCAATTGTTATGTTTCCGAGAAAATCAGCTAAAGTATACTCATCCTTAAAAATACTTTCTACGACCCGATATCCAATAGAAAAGATGATGCAGAATCTGACCCCTCTTACAATGCTGTTATTAAGACCCTGCTGCCCTATCCCCATCCCTATCATTTGAGGATGATTAGCACCGTATCGTGTTCCCCTGACAAGTCTCCTAAGACCTGCATGCCCCGACACATGAATATACGTGCGGCCATTTTCTGCCACATGTGTTCTAGCAGTGATATTTAACCTCTGAAACTCCCGGCAAACATCATAAAATCCTCGCGAATCATAGATATTTCCGGCATAAGGAGAAATAGGATCTGTGACAGAAAATAGATGTGACATAGGGCCTTTTGTCTGGTCGTCCTCTTCAATACCCCTTGCCAGTGATTCACCGTGACTTGGATTTTGTGGACGACTAGGATTGATATCTTCAATAATGCTCTGGGCTTGAGCTAATGTAAGAACGTAGTGATATTGAGTATTCTTATTTAATTCCTTTTCCAATCCTATACTATCAAAAAATTCATGCTGAGGTATTAACTGGTTAATTCCCACTTTTCCATTTAAGTAATCCCCCAAATAACCGTGCCAAGTGGGATTATAATCTTTACGCCTAGTCATTTAAGCTCTCCATACTATTTCATATTGAATAATTCCAAATGTCACCATAATACTAATAAAAAATAACTGACTTATATCCAGTGACTCCCTTAGAAATCTTTTTGAAGCCATCCACTGTACACACTATGCATGATTTTTAAGAGGCCTGTCATATCTGGGTTTGTGACCATTAATATGGTATTCATTAACTATTCATCTGTTAACTAAAACCTTTTTAGATTATGTATGACATGTATACTTAGCGTACAGAAGAAGAATAACTATACATCCTATTTTTATATTTAAAATCAGAAAAATAAGCTAGTTAATGTATAGAGTGTATAGTTAAACCTAAAAACTATAATGGTATAATGTTGGGATCTTTATGCTCAGGTAACGATGGAAGCCATTCTTCTGCTTCTTCCGACAACTCAACATTATAAGAATACCCTCTCGTTGTTCTCGTCTTTCGATAATCTTTCCGGTACTCCTGCATAATCTTAGGAATAGATTCGCCAAATTTAGTCAATGTCAGCGGGCGTTCAAAGCCGTGCGCTTCCATAAAAGAAAGATAAGCATGATACAGATACAACCTCGGCACTCGTGGGCTAATGTTCTTAGTGCCCATCTTCATCCCAGTTGCATCATTGACGGTTACCAGATAACCACAAAAGCGATACAACGGATCGGAATTGCTTTTCACCGTTAATGCTTCGTTAGAATCGCGTTGTGCCTGTAGTAGCTTTTTAGCTTTGTTCTGGTCGGCAAATTCGTTTAATAAATGGCGGATAATAACGGGCAGTTCCCGACTGATTTTCTCCGGCAAGTGTGGATCTTTTTCTGACTCTTTGACCGGAATGTTAAACGGGAATATCACCCGCCGCCGTGCAATACCGCCATTACGTTCGGTAAAGCTCATCGGTTCGTTATTGGTGGCTAATACAACAGCCTTAATGACCGTAGAAAATTGCTTCTCATATTTCCCGTCAACTTCGATTAAGTCACCGCCAGTAATTGCCTTAATGCCAGCGCCTTCACCAACATATTTAACCTGATCGGGTAACGTAATCAGGCTTTTCCCGACAAACTGATAACGTCCTCTGGCTTCGTCCAGCGCTTTCATATTGCCACTGGCGGTATTGTGTTCACCTGCCAATAAAGTCGCAATATAAGTAAACACACTTTTACCGCTACCGCCTTCACCTGTCACTTCAATAAATAACTGCCAGTCGTAACGGTTTGCCAAGATCATGAACAAAGCGGCTTTAATACGGTTCATTTTGTTTTCATTGCTTCCCGCTGCATGGGACAGCCAGCGATAAAAATCTGGAGCATGATCCGGCAAATTTTCACCAATAGCAGGCGGAGTGAATTCGATGCCGTTATGGTTCATTAGCCAGTGTTCTGACTGGTGCGGGGTAAACTGTTGAACCGATAAATCATACACGCCATTACGGAACCCGATTAAATCCTGCCGTTGTTCACCAATGACAGGAATTTGTAATTTCATGGCATCAATAGCATTGTTAATTCCATTAGGGCTATAAGGAGTTTCATGTTGATTGAAAATTGCAGCCATTGAACGACGAAGTTCACTATCAGGCAGTGTCTCCCAAATTGCACCGTTATAATGATAGGTCATTTCGCTTTCAGGATTTACCACCACTTGGCCGTAATATTCAGCCAGAAGCACTCCACGTTGACTTGCTGCCATTTGTGCCAAATTAGCACTTTTTTTCTTATTTTCGTGGATCATCGCCGTTTCTGCTTTCACTGAAATTTTCTCCCCAACCTGATATAACCCGTTACTGAATGCCTGCTTTGCTGCTTCAATGCCGTGGCATTGACGATAATCATCCCAGTCAGCTTTCAATGCCGTAGGCGGTAACGCCACCCAACCATTAATCGCTATAGCGGCCTTTTCTGCCGCTATCTTGCCGACATTCTTTTTTAATCTACCGTTTTTGTCCCGTTCTTCCGGTTCGTGCCAATCGTTATCAGCAGCAAGAATAATTTTTGCATCTGGCCACTGGGTTCTGACCTGTTCGGCAACCGTGAGTAAATTACTTTCATCAATTGCAGCCAATACCGCGCTTTCATGCAATTGGCTGACTGTTAACGCCGTGGCGTAACCCTCGGTAATAATGAAGGTATCGGGCGTTCCGGTAATCTCGGATACAGGGATAAAACCTCCCTTTTTTTGAGTACCAGTAACAAGGCGTTTTTCACCGTTCGGCTTGATGATTTGCCCGCCTGTGATTGTGCCGTCCAGCGTCTGAACCACCAGCAATAAAGCACCATCTTTCAATAACCGCTGATTGGGGCATTGCAGCCCCTTTTTCATCAGATATTGAGATTCGCCCGTAATAGCTGTAGCGAGTATTGTTGCTATGCGTTCAGCAATTGGTTTTACTGTTCGGGGCTGCTCTTTAGCGGGTTTGGGTTCAGGCAAGGGAAGTGCCAGCGCATCAGCTACCAACTTAGCGGCGGCAAAGACCGTGATCCCTTTGGTTCTTGCGACCAAATCCAGACCATCACCGTGATTCGGCTCATCACACTGGCGACAATGCCAATCGCCATGATGATTATCATCGATAAAATGAAAGCGGTCAGTGCCGCCACATATCGGGCAAGCGCCGTGTTTACCTTTTGCCGGAACCTCCACACCACAAGCAGGCAACAGGCTTTGCCAGTGATTGATGGCAGATTTTTTTACATTATGGATAAAGTTTATCGGGCGGATCTTATCGCTATTTCTATATGAAGGTGTTTTGCTCATGAGTTCACTCCTTGTAAACAACAGCCAATAGTGAGTGATAGACTTCCTGATTGATATCACAGGCCAATGCAATCAGATTATTTAAATCGACAGAGCATTCGGTGCTGGCTTTTTCAAGAATGACGTAGAATAAAGAGGTTGCCAGACCTGCCCGAAACATTGCTTGTTCCAGTGAAACAGGCTGCTTATGTTCATGCTCTCTGATGATTTCAACATCAACGGATTTACTATCCGGTATAGAAGCACGACGAATATTATTAGCGGCGTTTTCTGCACCACGTAACGTTTTATATCGGTAACGAACCGTTTCTTTTTTTGTCTCGCCAGTATGGTGATTTGTGGTAGTAACAATGAGTTTAAACATGGCTTACCTCCTGAACGGAGATAAACGATGTTGAATCAATATCTGTCAGTTGTTGATTGCCTGATGCAATTAGGAATACAAATTTAAGGCGAGTTTGGGTATGCTGTGTACCAGCCATTGCGTAAGTCTCCTTTACGTTGTGGTTAAACGCCTCGACAGTGTTAGCGCACTTCGGGGCGTTGCTATTTGTATCACCTGAATAACTTTTAGTGTCAGCCACCATCGTATTTTCAAGTGTCAGCCACGTCAATTCTTTTTTATAAAATTTTTTCGCGTATACTGTCAGCCACCGACTACTAATGGATGCAGATATGGCAACGAAAGCAGTAAACGCAAAGTCAAAAAAATTAGAAGCCCGTGTACCACATGAGCTTGTTGATTCAATGGAAAAACTTAAAGAAGAAGGCGAAAGCACTGCGCAATTCATAATTTCGGCTATGTCGGGCGAAATCAAACGCCGCCAGCGCAAAGCCAAAGCATCATCTGAGTAAGAATCATCAACTAACCCTCTTAAAGAGGGTTCTCTCTCAAATTGATGGTTATTTAATATCAAAGAATTTCTATAGTGAATATCTGCCATCACACTAACTATTCCCGAAATTAAGCTGCTTTTAGGGTGAATTTGACCACTGCCAATCAAGACAGTTAATTTTTCATAGCATTATTTTTTAGTTAGTAGGTTTACGGCTATACGGGTTATTTACATTTTCTACTGTTGGCGGATTACGTACCCAATGCAGCAGATCACTAAGCAACCAAGCACAGGAATTGCGGCCTAATGGCTTACGAGCAGGGAAACGGCCTTCATTTTCCAGCTTCCATGCTGACGTTCTGGAAATAGAGGTGATGTGCTGGCGTTCTTTTTCACGTATAAGACGATCATAAGGTTCACCATATTCGGAAAGGATAGAGCGGCGTTCTTCCGGTGTAGGAGTACTGTATTGCATGATTATGTTACCCTCACTGTTTAATTGTTTTTGTGAGGGTATTTTACTTAATAGAAATTATTACGAAAGAAAGCCACATTTGTTACGTATATATCACAATTATCATGCTCATCACCAAACTCATTAATTCCTATTATTGAGCTGATTTTAATATAACCACATTCTCATAATTACCCGCTAATACATCCAGTCGCTCGCACCACTTGTTTAAAGCATCCAGCTTCTCTGGTAAATATTGGCTCTTGTTGTATATCGCCATAATGCCCGGCAGTGCATGGCCTAACAGTTGCTCAACGACATGAGGTGCGATGCCTATGTCATTTAATTTAGTTGCAAACGTTCGCCTTAAATCATGCAAAGACCATTCTTCGTCATGCTCTAATTTTTTCCATATTTTTCTGCCATATTGTGCGACTGCTTCAAGTTTTTTAATTTCTCCTAAGAAATAACCACTTTTATGGTTTTGATGAATAATATTCATTAAAAATGGCTTCATATATTCCGGTATTGGACGAATGATTTTCTCACCTGTCTTGCTATTTTCTTTTGGGACAGTCCATAACATAGAATTCAAATTCCATTCTGAACATTTAGATAACCTGATCTCTCGTGTCCGACAACCAAATACAACCAAAATTTTCAATAAATTATTATAATAAGGTAGGTAAATACCTGTATTTATAGAGTCCCATAATTGACCAAGTTCATTATCTTCTAAATATCGCTGGCCTTTATTTTGTTTTTTTCCAACATCCTGAATAGTTAAATCATCCAATACATGGCTGACTGCATACCTTCTTACCCGGCAAAATTTTAGAGCTTGTTTGCACAATTGAAATACAGAACCAGCAGCCACCGGCGCTTTCTTTTTCATTCTATCAAAGCATTGTAGCCAATATATTGTTTCGCAGTCAGATAATGCCATTTCACCAATATAAGGATAAATATGTTTTTCTAATTGCAGAATGAGGGTATCAATATTGACTCGATTTTCTCTGCCGTAGTGCGCTATCCAATATTCGATAGCGTCTTTTGCAGTAACTGGTTTTAATGATTCCTGCATCACTAAGTTAAATTGCAGCTTTGGATCTTTACCAGATGCTAGCCAACTACGACATTTATCCCTCGTTTCTCTAGCCTGTTTGAGGCTCACATCAGGATAGCGCCCAATGGTAAGGCGGTTTAACTTTTTTCCATCAAGCCGGTAGGTAAAAACCCAACTAATGCCACCAACTTTAGATGCTTTGGCGCTCAATCCAGCACCATCGGCAAAAAATTCAATATTCCCCCTTTCTTTTCCGTGCAGGGTTCTAAGTTTTTTGTCACTGAGCTTGTTTAGTTCGGCAGCCATGATCGCTAAAGGTATTTATACAATTGTTTATACGCAGTGTGCTGCAAGAAGGGTAAAACGTCAATAAACACTGTAACAACATACAGTTTAATGATTAATTAATTATTTGATATTTATATAAAAATAATAATCATGGACAAACTTCAAAACACAAAGTAAATATATATAGTCTGCAATGATTTCGGAGACATTATCGCCGTTTACAGCGATTCCATTACAAACGTGCGAGGTTGTTCCCAATATTTCTTAAAGAATGAGAGAGTTACCATGGCAAAACACATCGAATTTTCCGCCACTGGCGGCCCAGAAGTACTCCGATATTGTGAATTTACACCGACTGATCCTGCACCTGATGAAGTACAGATTGAGAATAAAGCTATCGGAATCAATTACATTGATACCTATGTACGTAGCGGCCTCTACCCACCAGCAGGCCTTCCTAGTAGATTAGGGACGGAAGCCGCTGGAGTTGTCACAAAAGTTGGCTCAAATGTGTCATACATCAAAATTGGAGAGCGTGTGGCATATGCTCAATCCGGTTTGGGCGCATACAGTGAAGTACATAATGTTCCGGCCAACAAATTGGCTATCCTGCCGGATGCAATTTCATTTGAACAGGCAGCAGCTTCTCTTTTGAAAGGATTAACGGTTTATTATCTGTTCTATCAGACACACAAGGTTCAAGCAGGTGAAACTTTCCTGTTTCATGCCGCAGCCGGTGGTGTCGGTTTGATTGCCTGCCAGTGGGCAAAGGCATTAGGTGCAAAATTGATTGGAACAGTCGGTTCAGACGAAAAAGCCAACCTTGCCAAAGCTGCGGGTGCATGGCAGACCATCAATTATAACCGTGAAAATATTGTGGAACGCGTTTTGGAACTTACTGACGGGAAAAAAGTTGATGTGGTTTATGATTCCGTTGGTCAGGCTACTTGGCTGGACTCACTTGATTCCTTAGCTCCCAGAGGATTGATGGTCAGTTTCGGTAACGCTTCAGGACCAGTGACAGGGGTGAATGTCGGACTTCTTAATCAGAAAGGTTCACTATTTCTTACCCGGCCTTCTCTTAATGGTTATATCACGACACATGAAGAGTTGGCTGAAGCCAGCAAAACCCTGTTTGATTTTATTGCCAGCGGTAAAATCAATGTAGATGTCCGAGAAAATCAGAAGTTTCCACTAAGCGAAGCGGTAAGAGCACACCGGACACTGGAAAGCCGTGCAACCCACGGTTCCAGTTTGTTGATACCATGATTCCCATTTTGAACAAAGCACCTGAGCGGATTACATCCGCTCTGTTACCATTTCCAATGCTTTTTCAACAACCATAATGTCAGCACCGGGTTTATGCGCATTCTCACTCAAATGACGACGCCATTGACGTGCACCAGGAATACCCTGAAAAACACCCAAAATATGGCGGGTAATGTGCCCTAAATAAGTGCCTTTTGACAATTCTTGTTCGATATATGGATAAAGCGCCTTAACTACCTCAACGGTATCTGTCACGGGAGCGGCTTGGTCAAATAGTTCACGGTCGGCCTTCGCCAGAATAGATGGATTTTGGTAAGCCTCCCGCCCAATCATTACACCATCTACATACTGCAAATGGTGCTTCGCTTCTTCCAATGATTTAATCCCACCATTAATGGAAAGTGTCAGTTGTGGAAAATCTTTCTTCAATTGATAAACCCGTGGATAATCCAACGGTGGAATTTCGCGGTTTTCTTTCGGGCTCAGGCCAGACAACCACGCTTTACGTGCATGGATGACAAAATGATCGCACTCACTGTTTTTCACGACAGTATCAATGAAATCACACAAAAACTCATAGCTATCCTGCTCATCAATACCGATACGGGTTTTAACTGTGACAGGAATATCTACCACATCCTGCATCGCCTTGACACAATCGGCTACCAGCGCAGCCTCTCCCATCAAACACGCACCAAAACGACCATTCTGCACACGATCAGACGGACAACCGACATTCAAATTAATTTCATCGTAACCACGCTTTTGCGCTATCTTGGCACAGTGTGCCAATGCTTGGGGTTCGCTGCCCCCCAATTGCAATGCCAGTGGATGTTCTTGCTCGTTATAAGCTAAATAGTCCCCTTTGCCATGAATAATTGCGCCTGTGGTGACCATTTCTGTGTAAAGCAGTGCTTCTTTACTTAACAGGCGATGGAAATAACGGCAATGGCGGTCAGTCCAGTCCAACATCGGGGCAACGGAGAAACGGGAGAGTTTGAATTTTCTCGCATCCGTTGATATTTCGGTGAATTCACTAGATTTTTTTGTCTGTATATTTTCGTGCATTTCAGATTGTTTTAGGCTATTTTTGGATTATTAGCACCCCATACAGCACCCCATTAATATGGGGACCTGAATAGGAGAGTATCAAAGATGGCCTACTATAGCATAGAAAAGCGCCCACGCGCAGACGGCACCACCCGTTATCGTTGCACCGTTGGCGTTAAATCTGGTGGTAAATATATTTACAGAGAAAACCGCACATTTGAAAAGCAGTCCCACGCCAAAACATGGGGTGCTATGCGGGTTGCTGAACTGGAGCAAAACGGGGTCCCCACGCAGAATGATACCGAAGAGTTGACAGTTGGTGAACTGCTGTACAAATACATCAATGACCCAAATCTAGGTATGAAAACAGGAAGAACTAAAAAATACGTATTAAATATGCTCCTAGATAGTGATTTAGCAAAATTAACACTTTCTGAATTATCGGTTAGTCATATTATCGAGTATTGCAAGCAAAGGCGCTCTACTGGCATCACTCCCTCAACCATTAATCATGATGTTAGCTACTTAACGTCAGTGTTAAAATCAGCCAAGCCAATCTATAACATAGATTATGTCTCAAATCCCGCATATGAAGCACGTCCTTTGTTAATTCAAATGGGGCTTATAGGGAAGTCTCAGCGCCGTAGCAGAAGGCCGGTGCAAGATGAGATAGATAAACTTATTGATGGCTTGCGTAAACGTAGCAGCCACAGAGAAGGGAAAATACCCTATGAAGATATTCTCAATTTCTCAATTTTGAGCTGCATGCGTATAGGAGAGGTATGCAAAATTAGGTGGGATGATATAGATGAAAAGCAAAGATCTGTCATTGTAAGAGACAGAAAAGATCCAAGGAAGAAAGTTGGTAATCATATGTCTGTGCCACTGTTGGGTGAGGCTTGGGGTATTGTTCAAAGTCAACCAAGAACGAGCGATTTGATATTCCCTTATAACTCTAAAAGTGTAACTGCTGGTTTTCAGCGAGTCCGTAATGCGCTGGGAATTGAAGACCTCCGCTATCACGACCTGCGTAGAGAGGGAGCGAGTCGTTTGTTTGAAGCTGGTTTCTCAATTGAAGAAGTCGCGCAGGTGACAAGCCATCGTTCACTGAATGTATTATGGCAGGTGTATACGGAACTGTACCCACAATCTCTGCATGAAAAATTCAACAAGCTAATGCAGCAGAAAGAAGAATAATCACTATAGGGCAGAAATCTGCCCTTTAACCTATGGGATACCTGCACAAATAAAAGGTATTGCGGAAATCACAATACCCAAAGTGTGATATCCCACTTTGAGATAATCACGTTTTTGAATCATGAATAAAATCATATGATTAACCATGACTCAGATTTGAGCCATTGCAATATTGATTAGATTTTAACCCGCAACTTTCGGCGGGTTCATCGGACGAAAATTTGGCTGGTCACTCAGCCAAAGTGAGGACCACGGCAATAGGACTCCTTGATCTCAAAGAATCCCTGTAGTTAATCCCACACCTCCGCTTGAAACGGAAGCGGGCCAAAAGGTGAGATTTCTCACCTTTATCTAAGTGATTTATTTTTATTAATTCTCGACAATGAAATAAATCCAATAATATCAAATAGTTAAAAATTGGATAATTCTCACCTTTATGTAATGCATTGATTTTACGTGATTATGTCACAGAGCCGGAAATTAAGGGGATCAAGGGATTGGGAAGCAGCGGCTCCGAGTCGCCAGATGATAACATTTTATTAACATTAAATTAACGAATGCGCTTTTTGTTGCGGCCCTATAAATTAGCTCTCACCCCATGTCACAGATTAAGCAATTTCTGATCAAATTATTAGTGGAGGTGATTTAGTATAGCGAGAGATACGTTTTGGCGTGAGAGCTCTAAATAGATAGGCAAGATAGAATAACAGAGTGCCTCAATTGCATGTCTAATTGTGTTTGCAAATGGTATAACTAACTGGTCTAAAAATGAAATTAATAGGATTTCACGGTACTGATGCAAATAATGAAGCATCGATATTAGGCGGAAATTTTAGAGTAAGTGCTAAAGATGATGAGTGGCTTGGAACTGGAGCCTATTTTTTTGTTGAGGGACTCGGCGATCCTCAGAAAAATGCGGAAGATTGGGCTCGTTTGCAAGCATGGAATAATAAAAAGAAACTCAATAACTACAGTGAGTTTGTTGTACTTAGTGTTGAAATTATTGTTCAAAAGGCTTTAGAGTTAGATACCAATGAAGGTCTGCAAGCGTTTGAAATATTTAGAACTGTTATCTTAACTCGAATGAGAAAGCAAGGTATCCAAAAAAGCAAAAGTTTGTTAGAAAATGATTGTACAATATGCAATCTCATAATGGCTCAGACTGATTTTGATGCTATCATCAGAAATGAGTACATAAAACTTGATAAGTTTACGAGAATCATAAAGTATCAATCTAGAATTCCAAATTGTAGGATTGTTAGTGTGAAAAATCCTACAAAATCAATAAATAAAGGTAAGATAAAGAGTGTGATTAGGGGGCTTGTATGAAAAAGACTCAAATGCAAATCATGCAAGAAGCTATAGATAAGATCAATGCTATGAGTGATGATGATTTTTTGAATGCTCTTGTTGAAGCAGGAGTTGCCGAAGCGGCTTCTCCCTTTGCCTTTACTGAATTCATGGCTTTTACTGATGTCAAAACTAGTATTGTAAGCCGTTCCAGCAAAGAACATAAATTGTGCTTGTCATTCTAAGTATGGATAGATTATGAATTTTAATATCGTGAATATGAGGGTGACTCATATAAAATTGGATGAAACGGGTTATCTTGATAATCCTAAGAAAAATAACCTTAACCTGAAAAATAGCCTCTCATTTGATGAGAACGATAGAAGTCGGGCAACCTTAACAACCACCGTAAAAATAATAACGGAGTCCAGCTTCTATATCGAATTTGATTATCTATTCACCTTTCAATTTGAAAATGAAGTCAGCACAGAGCAAGAAAGCGACTTTTTAGACACGAATACTGTTGACTCGGTAATATATCCATATATTAGAGCATTTATTTCTAATTTAACAAGTCTTTCCGGCTATAAAGCATTCAATCTACCAATCGTGACATTCTAGCAGCCCTCCCCGCGAGGGCTTTTATGATAAATCATCAATAAGGTAATCCTATGAAAAATCGCGAGGATATAACAACGTTCCCTCGCAGACATGAGCTAGCGTCAGCATCTAATTGCAAAGGAGTAGCTAAAGCTCTTTCTAGTGAAGCGAGAGACATGAGAATGAAACAATTTAATGAGGCATTAAAAAACAGGGAAAGTTATGTGCGATTAAAAAACTAACTAGCCCTCCCCACGAGGGCTTTTTTGTACCTGTCACCCCATCCTCACTTCGGCGGTTCCGGCCATGCGATATCGGGGGCGGTGGAACAGTCTACCCGGTTGAGCAACACACGGTATTTGCGCCATTCGGTTAAGGCAGCTTTCTCTTCGCTTGTGGCCATATCAAGATCAACCGCATCCTGTAACGGGGCTATCGCATTGGTAGCCTGTGACATACGATAACGCTTCTCTGATTCGGCCTGTTGCTGTAGTTCCTCCGGTGTCGGTGGAGGCGGGTCTGCCAACATGGGTAAACCATTCTCATCAGCCACAATCTGCTTCCCGTTTGCCTGTCCTTTAAACAGCTGGTTGTGCAACTCATCACTGACAGGTTTGAGGTCATCAGGATAGTCACCGGGTTCTGAATACGGCCGGTAAACAAAGCCCGATGCTGAGGCACTGTAAAAATAATCATAATCTCTGTTGAATTCGGGTTTTATTTTTTCAATACCCATTATTACCTCCCAATTGCCCACCATGCCACTGGATGCCCGCTGTTATTCCCATCTACAGTTTTTGTTGATGCATAAAATTGATGATTATTCACCGGATACCCAAATGCGTTATCTATATTTGTAGTGGTATAAGGATCTCGGACACCTCAAAAGCCTGCTAATGTTATTCACATGACAATGAGGTGTGACCATGAAATTGAAACTCACCAAACGCCAGTATTCCGCTGAATTTAAGCTGGAAGCGGTTCAACAGGTTGTTCTCCATCAACAACGAGTTGTCGATGTCGCCCATTCATTGGGGATCAATAACAGCACGCTGGGAAAATGGGTTCACCAGTACAAAGCCGAAATTCAGGGGATCACGCCTGTGGGTAAGGCGATGACGCCCGAACAACGCCAGATACAAGCCTTAGAAAAACAGGTGAAACGCCTGGAAATGGAAAAAGAAATCCTAAAGCAGGCGGCCGTGTTGATGAGCGAGATGCGCAGTGGCGCTATGCGTTGATCACACGGCTGAGCCCCCGATGTCCGGTGACCGAATTATGTCAAATGCTCCAGGTGTCACGCAGTGCCTATTATGACTGGCGGCAACGGCCGGTTGACACGGAACGTCTGCAGTTGCGCATCCGGGTTCGTGAACTGTATAACTAAAGCCGGGGGGCGATAGGCAGCCGTACCTTGAGCCACCTGCTGACCAATGAAGGCTGGCCGGTGGGACGCTGGAAGGCCAGACGCTTAATGCAGGAATGCGGTCTGCAAAGCCGTCAACCTGGAGGGCACCGTTATCATCAGGTCGGAGAAGCGTCCCTCGTTTCCCCTAATCTCTTGCGGCAACATTTTGCGCCGGCTTGCCCAAATAGCCAGTGGTGCGGAGATATCACATCCGTTCGTATAAAAGCGGGCTGGAGCTATCTGGCCGTGGTGACGGATTTATTTTCCCGTCGGGTAGTGGGAATGGCCATCGCTTCTTCGCCGGATGCTGAGCTGGTCTGCCGGGCCTTGAATAACGCACTGGAAACACGTCATATTGAAGGACGGCTGGTTTTTCACTCCGACCAAGGTAGCCAATACAGGAGTAAAAAGTTTCGTCGCTTACTTTGGCAAAATAAAATTATTCAAAGCATGAGCCGCAAGGGTAACTGTTACAATAATTCCCCCATGGAACGGGTATTCCGGAGTTTAAAAAGTGAATGGAGCCCGCCTGAAGGCTATCGGGACATTCATGAGGCAATGCGGGATATCACAGACTATTTTGGCAGGTATTACAACGACATTCGTCCTCATCGCTTTAATGGGGGAATTTCTCCCGCTGAATACGAAAGACTGTGGGAAGAGGCTAGAAATGTGTCCGAAACTTCTTGACCACAACACTGTACTGCCGCCTGCATAAACAGGTCATCCCCACTGGCAAAAAGCCAGCCTCGATATCGTCAAGTTCTCCTTTTTCAATCTAAAAATGCAGTGTCAGATTCACTGTATGGTGAAGCAGGCGTGAGCCTGTCAGGGTTGTGTTGTCCTTTGGTTGCGGCGTCACTTTCAGCGGTAAACCTGCCAAAAGTGACGCCTTAAATTCAGCAAACAGCCAGCAAAAATCGTGCGAGCGTTGAAAAACTCCGCAAAGTTCGATGTCAAACGGTAGCGATGGGTTAATTGTTTGTGTGTAGAAAATCTGTCCTCTGAATCATTCAAGCGGAGGCAGTAAGAATATGAACCAGATGCGTGAAATCCACGCGGTGTTTATGACATGAAATGGGATCGAAACATCGCTCACAAGGCCAAAGCCAAACGGAGGCAGAGTCTGATGTTGGTATGAAAAATAAGTGCATGACTCAACGTTCAATACACTTGGGTGACAAGATAAAAACATCCTTCTGAGGTCTTTTTTAGTTTAAGGGACTTTCATCGTCAAACAAGGGGTTTATGTTTGACGATATCTGCTTCCAAAAGTGCGCAGATGTACCGCAATCTTGCTCTCCCTCGCAGGCTACGGGAGTTTTATTTCGCCACCCGAAGGCGATCCTGACAGGCGATGGATCATTGGTGTAAATAGAATACTAGCGGTTGTCGTAAACAGGATCAACTACTAATATATGAGTTAATCAAAATCTAACTTTGTGATTTAACCAGCTTTGATAATTTAATCTAATTCATTTATTTTTTGAATGACAAACTTTTTATTGTTATATATTAGGCTAACTAGTATTAATAATAACTAATTAGCCTAATAAATTAATTATCTTGAGATGACAACTTTGCCATTAATAATAGATAAGTAAGGGTTATAAACAGCAGTCTTACCTGTTACTTTATTATCTAGTTGTATTGGAGAATTACCGAAAGATCCCTCTTCAAGGCGGAATATTCGTCCTCCTTTATAACTGACTAATCTGAAATTTTTCCATTCAGGCGTTATCCTAGTTACATAATTTCCACTATCGAACTTTTCCTTAAAGCCCATTGAGTCAAAAAATACTCTAGAGCTACTATTATCTGCAATAGCCCATTCTTCCCAAGCAGGTTTCGTAATAGTCCATATTTTATCCAGATCTTTTCGTGCAAAATCATTAATCACTTCTTGATAGAATGCTTTTATTTCTGGTAAATCTTTTTCTGACACTGGACGGGCTTTTGTCCATATCCAATCAGGTAATCCATTAATAGAAAAAGTTCTTTTAGCTTGATATAAGCCCTTTTCGCCATGACCTTTTGACATACCTGAAGAATCAAAATCCGAAGAATTATTAGAAATATTATTTGGTGAAGTATGAGTAACGATATCACCATTTTTATCTACAGATAATTTAATATAACTAATAATTTGGCCTTGATCATGTGCGGATGCTTTTCTGATAATTGCTTCGCACCATGAATCAGGATTAAATTTTTCAAAACTTTTATCAATAGATTTTTTACCCATTGAGGCAGAGAGAGTATTATTACTATTTTCTAAAAAAGAAGTTATATTCTGACCACTAGATTCTGTCCCACTACGTGAACGCACATTGTGCATTGCCATTATATCATTAAGGCGAATAACACAGACACTCCGGTGTGTATTCATTGTTAATAAATACTTGTATTCCATACTTGTTTTTCCTGATGCTGAATTAGCAAATATCATTAGCACACATAATAAAAAACTAACCCAAAGAAATTCTGTACTTTGATTCTTCTTTGCTAAGAGGTTTTTGAAATATCCAATCACGTTCTTCTACTCCTTCTATGTCTGTTTCTTCTTGGCCTTGTTTTGATTCTTCTTTTAAGATATCTTCATTAGATCCTTTCACATCGTCTCCCAACCCCATTCCATAGCCCACGCTTGCTGACGCTGTTATGCCATCATGATAAAGCACAAGCTCCATACTTTTTTCTGTAGATTCTAATGCCACTAATACTTTAGCTGCAATTTGTGCCGAAGCATCAAAATAGCCATTAACAGCATAATAACGGACACCGCCGCGAATATTCGTTTCAGCTCTGATTCCAAATCCAGTTTCTAATACGGTGTCTTTTTTAAAAGACCACTCTCCTTTATCATCAGACTCCCAGCCAAACATAACGCTTAAGTCACCACTGAGAATTAAATCTAATTGTGCACCATAAAATGCGCCATTTTTACCTTGTTTGACTTCTTGTTCGAGTTCTTCTCCCTTTTCACGTATTTTAGTCACAAGTTTATTGACTTTAAAATAGGCAGAAAATATTTGAATAACATCAGCGCGTAATTCTAAACCGACTAAAGGTGTAGCCGTAATATCAGCATTATATTTATAGAAAAGGTTATATTCATCACTGTGTGCAAGTTCATAACCGCCACTAATATTAATTGAAGGATAGATGAGATCTAAATTTATGACCCGGAATTTATCTTGATCATGCCCAAATGCAAGAATATCATTGAATTTACCGATACTATTGATGGCGGTATCGATTGGTCCTAATTTCTTTTTCCCTTTCTTGAACTCGAATTCAAGTTCTTTTGACCAACTACGTGTTTCAGTACCTTTTTCAGCTGTAATTTTTCCTTCAATTGTTAGTGAATTACGAACTTCATAAGGTTTTGTATTTCTGCGCCACCCTTGTGATCCTTTATGTCGCATTCCATTTTTTCTGTTGGTTTCTTTTTGTTGTTGTCTTCTTTGCTCATCGGTATATTTTTCAATTTCCTCTGCGGCACCAATAGCAACGTTAAATTCCTGCCTTTCATTCAGGACAAGATGAATGTTTGAGCCAAGGATAGCTTTATTGCCTATTGTGGCGGTTAGAATTTTATCCGCCAGTTTGTATTTTTTATCTATTAATGGTTTTCCTGAGCATTCATCTGCTCTAATATAAAAACGTTCTTCTATATGTGAGTCAAAGTCTCTGCTCAAAAAACGTTGTAAAATAGTGATCGGACTGTTTTCTGCAAGAGAAAAATCATTAATTTTTTTTGAGTATACCAACTCCCCAGTATATGGTTTTGTAGGTGAAAATTGTGCTATAGGCAACCCATTTTCACCAGATAAATTTCCAATTGGACAATTTAGATTGTGAGAAATACATCCCTTACTAAAGGCACTTAACTTTATAGGAAGTTTAGGCTTATCTGTTTCATTTTCGGGTTTAGGAACCACATAATACAATACAGCAGGGAAAGGAAGCAGTTGTTCATAACTAAACGTTTTATCCCCCAATGTAACATCAATCTTATGCGTACAATCATCCGGATTGTCACAACCACATATTGCTGAACCTGCCTTTGTTGACGTCATTTTTTATTTCCTTAACCAATATTCACACTGCCACCGCCAATCACGACACCGCCACAATCAACAGCATCTCCCGTTCTAGCGGCAGGTTTTCCCTCAATAAATACGGAACCGGAACCTCCCGCTATCGCCCGTGAGTGTGACGAATGAGAAGCCAGTGCATCACCTTGCCGTGCGAGATAGACGCCATCAACTTTAACGGTACTGGCGCCTGCAATAACGGGGGTTGCAGGACAATCACCGTGCTTTGTACCAATATCGCCCACTTTAACTGCATTACCCATCTTGTTGTTCCCTATTTTGGTTAAAGAGGCACCTGACCCATTTCTTGAATTAATACACTTTCTGCTCGCATATACCCCGGCTGACTGTATTCGGTTAATTGGGCATATATAGCCGCTGGTAGATCATCGATGGTGAGATAATGTCGGATGATAAAAAGCTGGAGCAGCCCACGAACATTACGATCGTCCGTAATACCGTTTTGACCGAACCAGTCAAAAAATTGCCGTGCACATTCCACCGTGTCGATATGGGGAATAAAATCAAAGGGGGCTTTTTCCAGCCATTCAGGGATTAAGTGAGCTAATTTTTCAATGTACCGCTCGGTGAAAATGGCCTGTATTTTCTCTAGCTGAATTTCTGTGATAGCTAACATTTTGCGCTTACTGGTTGCACCAGCAGGAAAAGGTTCTCTGATTTTTACAAAGTTATCTGTGCGTTCTTCTTCGAGGTAAAGTGTTGTGATCCGCGTGATTGGCCCCAAAAAACAATGTACTTCCCAGTCACTCAATACTCCCAGAAAATTCCAGATATTGCGCGGATCATAAAAACGGAAAAAGACCGGTTTTTCCTGTTGGGGAAGCAATACTTGCAGGTATTTTCGTAAATGCTGACGCACGGTTTTCATGTCCGCCGCACTGTGAACGAAAATTCCCCACGGGGTTTTGCGGCATTCCAGCCAGATTTTGACCTCTTCAGTAACCTGTACCAGATAAGGGGCAATTTCCACCAGTTCTGGCTGGAGGGGTTCACCATAAAGACAGGCGGAAGGCGGGTCATCGCGCTCCAGCATCAAAAACAGATCAGATTCCGCCGCACCATCAATAATGGCGTAGAACTTTTCCCGACTCATTCCTGCTTCTCCTTCTCTTTCATTGGGCAGTGGGCAACAAACATTGAGCCTTCGCTTGCTGCGGCCAGCAGGATGGCGGGGTTAGCGGGTGCCAGTAAATCGCCGGGGCTGCCACCGGAATTCAGGTTAATCGCCGCACCTTTAATATCAATACCGCCCGCGTGAAGCACAACAAAATTTCCACCTACACTCAGAGTGATTTTGCTGCCACTTTGCAGAGTGAGATCGCCCTGTGCATCCACACTGACTACCCCCTGAATTTTTTCAGCCAGATCGCCTTTGAGCTGTAATGAGCGATCACCGTCAATCTGCTCAATATAATTGCCCGTGGTTTTATGATCCTGCTGACCTTCGACGGTCACCTTGCGGTTATTGGTTATCACCAGTTCATCGTCATGACCAATGCTGGTTGTGCGGTCATAGTTAATGCGTTCTCCTCGTGAATTGCGCACCTGAATGGCGAGGTTTTTCTGAGCGTGGATAAAGACCTCTTCGCGATCTTTCTCATCTTCAAAGCGCAGTTCATTAACCCCTTCACCTTTATGGGTTTTCGAGCGGATAGACATCTGGGTTTTCGCCATCGGCAGGCGGTTTGGCGGGATGTTATTGGCATGGTAAGCCCGCCCGACAATAATTGGTTGATCGGGGTCGCCGTGGACAAAATCGACTAATACTTCATGACCAATACGGGGAATGGCAATCATGCCCATTAATTGCCCTGCCCACGCCTGACTGACTCGTACCCAGCAAGAACTGCGGTCATTAAATTCACCGTATCTGTCCCAGTCAAACTGGATACGGACTCGCCCGTATTCGTCACAGAAGATTTCTTCGCCCTCCGGCCCAACAACTGTGGCAATATGTGGGCCTTCCATTTGGGGTTTCGGGTAGGGGGAAGATCGGTAAGAGTTTTTTCGGGTGGTGAAGGTAAATTGATTAGACAGCCACGTACCGCTACCGCCTGACTGGGTTTCATCGGCTTGTGGCTGTTGACCTGAATGGGTTTCTGAATTAATTGCCATTGGTCATTAAAAACCTCTCTGGGATGATCCATCAGGTTAAATAACTGCCCCGGCCACATGGCAAAACAGTCACCATGCCCGTTACCAAGCTGAGTGTCCCGCCGCAGGTATTCCAGACGATACTGACTTGCCCGTTGTCCTAACTCATCATCTTTATAGCGGCTGGGAAAATCGTAATAGTGATAGCTGTTCAGTATTCGCTGATTGTCAAGATTGCGCCCTTCATACCAGAATTCCCGATTCCAGCGAGGGTTTTTAAAAGTCCTGTCTTTGGTCGTGATATTGGCAACACCAACGCGTTCTGACCAGCTAAATTGGCGGATACAAGTTGTTTCACCAGTCACATCACTTTCTGGGCGATAGGGGACGGTAATTACCTGATTAAGAGACAGGCAGGAGTCGTGAAATACAATGCGTTGCTCGTGCTGATCCTGATCGAATGTGAAATAGTAAAAAATGCCCTCATCAGCCAGTAAGCGCTGGATAAAGGCCAAATCGCTTTCATCGTACTGAACACAAAATTCCCTCGGCGGATGCTTGTAACCGAGAGCAAAGAAAAAATTCCGCACCCCATTTTCTCTGAGCAGGCTTTCCACAATATCCATGACAGACTGATTTTGGAAAATCCGGCTATTAACCCGTAAGGATGCGCGCCATAAAGGGGGCTGAATAGTGATATGGTAGTGGCTTTGATGGCGCCCGGTTGATTGCAGTGAAAAATGTGTCACCATACCGGTCACTTGGCGTTCAACCTGCCCATTACTGTGTACGGCAAAAGCGGCATTTCTGTCGAGGACATCGGCAAAGTCAATATCAGGGGTTTTACAGGTCAGTGTGGCTTCCAGCCGAAAGGGGGAAGAGAGTGACTCATGAAGTGAAAAATCTACGACTGCGAATGTTTGTTCGGGTAAATTTTCTGTAATCAGTGTGAATATTAAACCTGAGCGATCAAGTAGTTGATTGATTTTATCCATTACCCTGCTCATTTGTACTCTCCATAATTTTTTGGTGTATCAATCCTTATTTACTGCCTGAATGGTAAAAATAATTTAGCAATAAACTTACCATGATGTATTTTAGGTACATTAAGGGAGCAGGATATAATAAAATTATTTATATGTTTCAGTAATAATAAAAATACATCAGGAAAATTGTGATTAACTTCTCTGACTAAATAAAATCAGATAATTACCTCTTTTAAATTTCACGTAGTGCGACAGATTAAAATCATTCTGACGCGCTGCGCTTGTCTTCTCTGATTTGTCCGGCTAATACATTAACCAGACAAACCAGAGAATCTGAAAACACCCTGCCTGCCAGAAAAAACATTTTCACAGTCCCACCCTATTAAAGAATTAGGGATAAAACTGTTCACCCTGTTCACTTCTAAATATTTTTATTTAAATTCATATTGTTAAATGGTGATGACTTGAAATCAGACTCATCACCACTCTTCACCAACCGTTCACCTCAAACCAGAAAAAGGTGAACAATGGTGAATACTTGTGAACAGTTTAAAAATAACCATTCACCCTATAATATATTGATATATCTGATTTAAACTATAGAGTGAACAGTGGTGAACACTTTTTTATATTTCTTCGAAAAATGTCTCCAATAAGAATAATTTATTCTTCTGGCTGGTCATTCCTTGTCAGTTTTGGCATCCACTCAATAGCAGTATCAATATTCAGGTTCAGATTGCTACGAATGCCGTATTTGCTTTTCTTGCGCAGGTAATGCTGACTGTATTCCGCCAGTGCGCCCGGCATATCCATACCAAAACGGGTCACGGAAACAGGTTTATTCAGGTTATTACCTTTCATATAGGCAAGGTAGGCATGATAAAGGTACTTGCAGGGATTGAACGGCACAATCTCTGCATTACCGATTAACAGGCCGTCAGCTTCATCGGATGCAATCAGGTAGCCGCAAAAATCGACCAGTGGATCTGTGCCACGTTTGATATCCAGTGCTTCTTCTGACTTCTGTTGCTCAGCCAGTAAACGCCTTGCAGCCTGTGGATCAGTGAACCGATACAACAGATGCCGGATAATCACAGGCAATTCTGCTGCGATTTTATCCCGTAGAAGTGGATCACGTTCATTTTCCGGCACAACTTCGGAAAAATTGAAGATTACCCGACGCCGTGATACGCCACCACTGCGATCACTGAAACTCATGGCATTATTGTTTACCGCCAAGACCACCGCAGGAATGCGGGTTGAATAAGGTTGTTTATGCTTCGGGTCGATAGCGACTTCATCCCCGCCTGTAATGGCTTTGATGCCGGAGCCATCGCCCACATAGCGAGTTTGATCTGGCAGGATAATCAACGAATATCCCACAATCAGTGCCCGTTCCCGTGGGTTTTCCAGTGCAGCCATACTCGCAGAAACAGTGTTACCTTTGCCGGCCAGCATTGAACAGATTTCAGCAAGGATGCTTTTGCCACTGCCTCCAGCGCCGGTGATTTCCAGAAACAACTGCCAGTCGTAACGGTTTGCCAGAACCATAAACAGGGCTGCCAGTACCCGCTCAAACTTATTCTCACAATTGGCTGTTGCTCGATTGAGCCAGCGCCAGAACTGCGGGGCATGATTTTTCAGAGTTTCCCCCGAAGCAGGGGAATTGAATTCAACGTCATTCGCCAGTAGCAACCAGTCATGTTTGCGATGAGGCCGGAATTGGCACGTTTTCAGGTCAAACACGCCGTTGCTGAATCCAATTAAGTGGCGTTCTGGCAGCTGCATCATGGGAAGCTGTAATTTAAGAGCATCCACGGCAGAGCTGATACCATGCGGTGAATACGGCAGTTTCTCTTCCATGAAAGCAGCGACCATTTCCCGTTTTAAATCGCGGTCACTGACCGGACGCCAGACAATACCGTCATAGTGATGAACAGTTTCCGAAGACCCATCCAGTGCTAAATCCCCGTCATAACGTGCCAGTAATACTTCTCCGCGCTGGCTGGCTCCCATTTGGCATAATGTCAGCTTGGAAGATTCGGTATCATTGGGCTGAGTGGTTGCTTTTTTCTTTGTTGGTGCGGGTTGATAAAACCCCTGAGAAAAGGCCAGCTTTGCCTTTTCCACACCGTTTTGTTGTCGGTAATCATCCCAGTCGGCTTTGTGCTCTGTCGGTGGTAACGTAACCCAACTATTAACCGCCAGCGCTGCTTTTTCTGCTGAGATCTTACCGATATTCACTTTCGGTTTGCCGTGCTTATCCAGTTCGTCGGGATGATGCCAGTCGTTATCTGCTGCAATAATAATTTTTGTGTCTGACCAACGTTCCCGAATCGCTTTAGCAACAGAATACAAATTACCTGCATCCAATGCTGCCAGAACAGTGCCTTTATAAAGCCGGCTAACTGTAAGTGCCGTAGCGTAGCCTTCGGTAATAATCACTGTGTCGGGGAACTCTTCCGGCTCTGACAGGGCAATAAATGCGCCTTTTTTCTGGCTGCCAGACAATAATTTTTTTTCTCCATCGGGTTCGATAATTTGTGCACCTGTTACTTTTTTATCCAGTGTTGTCAGTGCCAACAAAGTCGAATTATTGAGCAATAGCCGCTGATTAGGAAAATCCAGCCCTTTTGCAGCCAGATAGGGCGATTGACCAGCGACAGTTTGCGCCATTAGTGATACCACTTTTTCGGCAATTGACTGCGTAGTTTGAATGATTTCTCTGGCGGGCTTGGGTTCTGGCAAAGGCAATGCCAGTACGCCTGCAATGATTTTTGCTGCCTCAGTGATGGAAATTCCTTTGGTTCTTGCCACTAAATCCAGTCCATCACCATAGTTCGGGGTATCACACTGGCGGCAATGCCAGTTGCCATGATGGTGATCATCGATAAAGTGAAAGCGGTCAGTACCGCCGCAGACAGGACAAGCACCATGTTTACCCTTTGCTGGGATATCGATGCCACAGGCAGGCAATAAGTTTTCCCAATGATACATAGCGGATTTTTTCACGGTCTGGATCAGGTCAAGCGGTTTTTGGTTGCCTGTGATATCTGAAGATGTAAATTTAGGGCGAGTTTGGGTATGCTGTATGTCAGCCATCATCGTTACTCCGTATAACGGTTGTTGGTCAGACGCCTCAGATGTGTACCAGCACACTGGGGCGTTGTTTTTTTATGTTACGTTCTTATGTTATTCCGCTCGTGACTCCGCGATTCGCTGGGCAATCCAGTTATCAATTTCTGATTCAATAAAGGCAACGGAGCGGGAGCCGAGTTTGACTTGTTTCGGAAATTCTCCGGCACTAATCAGTTTGTAGATCCACGCTTTGCTATAACCCGTTCTGCGTTGAACTTCCGGCAAACGAATAAGGTTTTCCTTCGGTGCTGTCATTGTCATATTTTTTCTCCTGTTACCGAGTCCTTGAGCGCTCATCGTGGACGTTGTTTGATGACAGGCGGATTATTTAAAAAGCAAGACGAAATGAACAGCGTTAATTGTTTTTCCAATTTGTTGAATTTATTTTTTCAGGAAATTTTGGCTTTTAATTGGCATTATGTATAAAAAACAAGCTCGTGTGCTACGAGCACACTTGCGCAAAAAATCATCATATATTTACGCCCTTTTGCCAAATTTTCCAATCAGCACATTTTCGCCTCGTTCTAGCATCTCCATATGGTCCGCATACCATTGCAGCATTTCCCGGCGACCATCCAGATATTGAGCGTGGTTGTAAGTACCACGGATGCTGTTCTTGTCAACATGAGCAAGCTGGGTTTCAATCCAAGCTGTGTTATAGCCTTGTTCATGCAGGATGGTACTCATGGTATGGCGGAAGCCGTGGCCTGTTGCCCGTCCATCATAGCCAATACGCTTAATAACCTGATTGATAGCAGCCTCGCTCATCGGTTTACCAGCATCGTTGCGCCCGGGGAAAACGTATTTCCCGCTCCCTGTAATTTCGTGCAGCTTAATAAGAATGGCTTTAACCTGATTTGATAATGGAACGATGTGAGGGCGGCGCATTTTCATCCGCTCGGCGGGAATTTGCCAGAGATCGTTATCGAAATTGAATTCAGTCCATTCCGATTCTCTCAGCTCAATAGTACGTACTCCGGTCAGCATCAGCATACGTGTCGCTGATTGCGTCACTTGGCTGCCACTATAACCACTCAAGGCAATGAGGAAATCATTCATCTGGTCGGCTAAAAGGTGTGGGAAGTGTTTTTGCTTGGGCGCTTTCAGTGCGCTGGCAAGATCAGTAACGGGATTGAATTCTGCCCGTCCGCTAATAACAGCATAGGTGAAAATTTGCCGACAGGCCTGTCTGGTTTTCTTCAATTTATCCAAAACACCGCGTTGCTCCATTTTTCGCAGCACAGCCAGCATTTCAGCAGGTTTAATCTCGGTAACAGCACGTTTACCAATATACGGGAAGATGTCTTTTTTCAGATATTCTAGAATGTCTTCGGCATACCCTTGTGACCAGTTTGGGCGTTTATACTCGTGCCACTCAATAGCTATAGATTCAAAACTATTGTTGACCGCAAATACTTTGGCTGCCTTCTCCGCTTTCTTTTCCTCTATCGGATCATTACCACCCGATAATGTCCGCCGCGCATCATTTCTCTTGGTTCGCGCTTCGGCAAGGGAGATTTCAGGGTATACCCCTAATGCGAGCAATTTTTCTTTACCTGCGATCCGGTACTTTAACCGCCAATAACGAGAGCCATTAGGGTTAATCAATAGATATAGTCCGCCACCATCTGCAAGTTTGTAGGGTTTTTCTTTCGGCTTTGCAGTGTCCACCTGTCGGGCTGTTAGCTTCATGGGGGTATCTCACTTCATTGAACCTGAACATACCCCTAAATATACCCCCATAAGATCGTAGATTTCAACATACCTTACTAGACTACGGGAGAACGAAAAATGGCTAATACTGCGTATTTACTGGAGTTTTGTGGACTTTGGAAGACGGTAAGATATTAAAGGATGGACCCTACAGGATTCGAACCTGTGACCTACGGCTTAGAAGAGAGTAAGCCCATCTTTTAAATCAACGAATTACCGCATTTATCAGTGCTCACACGTCCCACCTTACCGAAAGTTACCCGTAGTTACGTGCGGTTGCCTTTCGATACCTGTCCCAAATCCGTCCCACTTAATTTGATAACGGTGTCTAGCCCGGATATACGTTGACACTGATTAACGCCTGATAATGATCGTGGCTTAAAAAACAACAAAATTACAAAAGTCTATCAGCAAGGCGTGTCAATAAATCCATCTTCTCATGAAAAATTGCCACGATTAATGCCAGAGCACTTTCGCGTGGCAAACAAAAAACATAATGATATTCACAACGTGCCATGCGCAATGCCGGGTAGAGTTCGCTCATGTCCTTGAAAGATCCGTTTCCGCAAGCGAGACGCTCAATACCTTGCTTAAGGGTAGTGATGTAGCGGCGCGTCTGTACATTACCCCATTGTTTACGTGTGTAACGAATAATTGCGCGTAAATCAGCTTCTGCAGCTTCCGTCAGTATATAATTCATTAATCGCGTCCGTTCTCAGCAAGTTCTTCATTAAGGATTTCATCAATGCTTTTCCCAGATAACTTGCCTTCTGTCCCCTCATTGATTCGTGTCTTCAACAAGGCTTTTAACTCTTGCCATGCTTGATCATCATTAGTCATGTCAGGGAACAAACGTTCAAGCGTATATTGCTTGATTGTCTTGCCTTGCAACGCTGCCAATGCTTTCAAACTCTTGTGTTGCTGATCGGTTATATCAATAGTTAAACGACTCATCATTCATTCCTCATAGGTTTCCCACAAACCCACATTAGCACATATGATGTATCATGGCTATTTATTAGACACCTGTTCAATGCCGTCTTGTCCGACAGCCGAAGTTTTCGGATAGCCGATATAACGAGCAGGAGCGGGGAATTCCCACAAAAAGAAGCCTCTATCCATGCTAAATTAACATCGTGGTAAATGTAGAAAATATTACTCAGTTTATTTCCGTTTAGGAATGATTTTATCGCAAGATTTAACTTTCTGTTTATTTGAATGACTGGCATTTATATATTTAATATCAATCCTTTTTGATTGCTGCCTTTTAAAAAAAACAGCAAATAAAAACTCATTTATCAAGGAATTTTTTTGATCTATTTCACGAAATAGAAATGATCATGGCCTTGTCAAATATATTATTAATTTTTTATTTTTATTTCATAATATTAAGAAAATCCTTTCTTTTACGGATAAATAACCAATAGCCTGATGCGCTAACTATATACGTTAATTGAGAATGTTATTCTAAAACGGCAATTATTTTAACTTTTTACACTGTCATTGCTGGATGCCGTTTTTTATTTCACTTGATTTGATTTGGACTTTACCCATTCGTTATTTATTATTGTTCCTATTTTATTTATCACGGTTCAACCGATATATTCGGACAACAACGTCTCTTCAAATTATCGTAAAACCGCATATTGCGTCCTTAATTAACCCATTTGCCGGAGACAATCTGAGTTAAATTTAACTCTTGTGCCCGAATGTTATGGCCTGCGTTGTTATCAGGCGGGATAGCCTATTGCATAACATTCCATCATCTCAGGGAGACAGAATAGATGTCAGTGAAAAAACACGCCACAACATTGAAGAAAGGAAAATCGCTGTTAGGACAAGGACAGCAAACTGCACAGATGGCAAAGCAGGCCAAAAACCTGTTGACGGGTGCAGGCGGGAGTCCTGCTGTCGGTGCCGGTAGCCTCATCAGTGGTGGCGGCTTTGCCGGTGGTGCGGGACAAAAAGCCGGAATGACAGCTCAGGCTGCCGCGGGTAACTCATCGGCCGGCAAGCTGTTACAGCAAGCCGGTCAGGTATTGGGATTACTGGGTGGTGCTGACCCCAGTGGCCTGTTATTCACCCTAACGGCAGGCGGTTTGCCTGCACAGACCTTTGTTGTCACCGACTTCAGCCTGAACGAACACTTCTCGCACCCCTTTGCACTGGAAGTGGGGTTGGCAAGCGCTATTCCCGCCATTAGTTTCCCGCTGGTACTTGACCGCACAGCAACACTGACTATTCTGCAAAACGGCATCGAACAGCGCAGCATCACCGGCATCGTCACCCGCTTTGAGCAGGGCAACACCGGCCTGCACCAGACCACTTACCGGATGAGTATCCGCCCTGACCTGTGGCGCACCACCTTACGGCAGAACTCGCGCATCTTCCAGCAACTCAACATTGCCAATATCATCACCACCATCCTCAAAGAGCACAGTATCCGCGATGTCGTATTCAACCTGCGCCACCCGCACCCGGAGCGCGAATTCTGCGTACAGTATCAGGAAAGTGACTTCGATTTCCTGCAACGGTTGACGGCGGAAGAAGGTATTTTCTACTTCTTCGAATGCAGTAACGGACGCAACACTCTGGTGTTTGCCGATGACTGTGGCTCTGTGCCACCGGGTATACGCCTGCCCTATCAGCCCGGTGAAGTCAGCACATTGGGCGAACCGGCGGTCAGCAGCCTGACCAGCAGTGCGCAAGTGCGACCAGCGCAGGTACAGTTGAAGGATTACACCTTCAAGAACCCGGCCTGGCCAGCGGAATTTCAGCAGCAGATGCGGGATGAAAACCTGCAACAACTGTATTACGAGCACTACGACTATCCGGGTCGCTTCAAAGATGAGGCACATGGCAAGGACTTCACCCGTTACCGACTGGAGGCTCTGCGCAGCGACGCGGAGACCGGGCAAGGCAGCGGCAATGCCATCGCTCTGCAACCGGGCAAACTATTCATTCTTGATAACCATCCCCGGTTAGACCTGAATCAATCATGGCAGACCGTTTCCGCCAGCCACAACGGCAGCCAGCCGCAGGCACTGGAAAGCGCCAGCTCAGGCTCCGGCACAACACTGAACAGTCACTTCACCTTCATCCGCCAGAACCAGAACTGGCGTCCGGCACCGCGCCCCAAACCGGTGATTGATGGCCCACAAATCGCCAAAGTGGTCGGTCCGGCAGGAGAAGAAATTTTCTGTGACCAGTACGGGCGTGTGCGTCTGCAATTCCCGTGGGACAGATACGGTAAGAGCGACGACCAAAGCTCCTGCTGGATACGGGTCAGTCAGCCGTGGGCGGGTCAGGGCTGGGGCATGCTGGCTATTCCACGTATCGGACAGGAAGTCGTGGTGGATTTCCTGCACGGCGACCCGGACCAGCCTATCGTCACCGGGCGTACTTACCATGCCAGCAATATCCCGCCGGGCAGCTTACCGGGCAGCAAAACTCAGATGGCATTCCGCTCCAAAACCCACAAAGGGCAAGGCTATAACGAGCTGCTGTTTGAAGATGCCAAGGGCAGTGAACGGCTGGATTTGCACGCACAAAAAGACATGAACACCAAAGTGCTCAATAACCGCGATACCCATGTGCTGGCCAACCACAGCGAAACCGTGGAGAAAAACCAGACCATCAAGGTGAATGAGCACAAAAATGAAATGGTGAAAATGACCAGCACGGAAACCATCGGCATGGTCTACGCATTGACTGTCGGCACCAGCATGAATACCACCGTCGGGGCCAGCCAGACTGAACAGGTCGGCAACCATAAATCCATTGCAGTCGGCAATACCCTGTCCATTAATGCCGGTGATGTGATTGAGCTGAAATGCGGTGCCAGCGTTCTACGGATGGACAGCTCGGGCAAAATCACTATACAGGGCAGTGAATTCAAATTTGAGGCCAGTGGCCCGGTGCAAATTAGCGGTAAAGACATCGACCTGAACTAACTAAGGACAGACTGAGATGGAATTTCGTAACCTCACCCCTTTTGCGGTGATGAACTACTCGATGCTCGATGTCGACGATACCGAACATCATGTGGCGGTGATGAAAATTGGCTACCAACTGATGCCTGCCGGACAGGGTGAATACGTTGCCGAACTGTTGCCCGCGCCACCTTTGTGTTTACAGGATGAATATCGCGGGCAAATGAATGTCTCGCAGGTGTTGCAGGAGAGTGACCTTGCGCCGTTTAAACCGCGCTGCGATGTGATTGTTAACGGCACAGCCTACGCGCCGGATAACCGTCCCTGTAGCGAATTTCCCGTACGGTTGCAGGTCAAAACCCGACAGGGACAGCCCCTGCTCGACAAAACCCTGACCATCACTGGCGAGCGGGAATTTATCCGTGATGCCAGCGGCAACTGGCAACTGACGGAGCCAAAAACCTTTACCACACTGCCACTGGATTATCGCTACGCTTTCGGGGGTGAGTGCAAAATTCAGGCAGACGATAAAGCGGGCAAACTGCTTAATGAACGTGATTGTCTGACACCGGAGCAGCGTGAGCAACACCCGGACGGGAAAAATGCGCCAGTGGCCCATGCGGTTTGTGAAACCAACCCGCTGGGAACGGGATTTATCACCCCGTGGTACGCCAACGCCAAACAACTCACTCGCTACCCTGCCCCGCGCATCATCCGGTCAGAGGCACCTTTTACTGCCGAGCATTTTACAGCGCAACTGGCGGGAGCGTTGCCACCCGATACGCCCGCCTGCCAGCCACAAGGCATGGGATTTATCGGTCGCCCGTGGTTGCCCCGCCGCCAATTGGCCGGTACTTACGATGCCGACTGGTTAGAGCATCGCCACCCTTACCTGCCGAAAGATTTTGACTTCGGTTACTGGAACGGCGCACCGGCTGACCAGCAGATTGACTGGCCAGACACGGATATCGCCATCACGCTAAGTGGCCTGACACCCCACAGTGACCTGCATGTCAAACTGCCCGGACATCGTCCGTTCATTTTGTTGCGCATGCAAAACGGCATTCTGTTACCTGTGCCGATGCGCCTCGATACGCTCATTGTCGACAGCGAGGCCAGAACACTGCATCTGACCTGCCGCCTGAATTTCAAAGCCGCCCTGCCCGTGCGGGTCGCCGAAGCCCGGTTTGAAATTAACCCGGATGCGCCGTTACTCAAACTGGCACCACTGGAAGAGGAGAAAACGCATGGCTGATAACTACATCGCCCGTACCGCCGGCACATGGATGATTATCGGTATGTTGCCGGACGTGTGCAAAACCCCGATAGGGCCTGCCACACCGCCCATCCCCTATCCGGTGGTCGCGAAACTGGCAGACAGTTCGGCACCGGAAAAAACCGTGCGGGCTAATGGTCAACCCGTGGTGGTGTTTGCCCGCAGTTTTGTGCCCACGACACTGGGTGACCAACCGGGTGTGGCAAATGGTGTCAAAAGCGGGACTGTGGGGGGTAAATGCCATCCAAAAGCACATACCCAAACTGTCCGAGCAGGTAACAAGCTGGTACTGCGCCATGGAGATGAATTCTGGATGAATGGAGCCTAAGGAAAACGCAATGACAGTCAGAATTGAAATTACAGGATATGGTGCCAAACAATTTTGTGAAAACTTTACCATCCACACGCAAGAAAGAGCCGAAATGGCTCTCAAATATGCGGAAGACCTGTTCCCTCACAGCGAAGTCGGAGGGGAAAATTCAGTATGGACCCCTGATGGATTCAAGCAGGTTGTGCAGGATGCTGTTGATAAATTCAAAAGTGGTGAATTTCCGTTGGAAGAATGGAAGTTACCTCCTCCTGAACCTAACGAATCTTTGCCAACCAAAGTCCGCGATGACAGCCCGAGCGGTACGGGTAACACGGTAGGTAAAATCGTCGGGCAGGCACCACAGGGGGCAAATCCGCCACATGAAGCGAATGCGGCCGTCACACCGGAAACTGAGCAAGAAAAAGGATTTTTTGACAAGGCGGGAGAATGGTGGGATGAGACCAAGGAAGACGTGCAAAAGTGGGGAGAGGAAGCCAAAGAAGAGTTGAATGCCGCCTGGGATAATCCGGGAGCAGCCGCTATCGGGGCAGGAAAAGCGCTCTGGAATACCGTTCCTGAAATTGGCGAATTGTTCGGGAAAGGTGCGATTATAGTCGCAACGACTCCCGCCGTTGCAGTCGAACAAGCATTAGGATATATGGGCGTCGCTCCCGTCGGAATTTCTGACCTTCAGCAAAAGGCCGTTGATATGGTCAATGCTGATGCGATTAAGATGGAAATGAAAAGTGATGCCGAGAAAGGTGGGGCCTTAATCTTCACTGGAGCTTCTTCTGCTACAGGCATTGGTGGACTCCTCAAAGGAGCTGCTAAAATAGGAGCCAAGGTGGGGCCAAAACTCAAAAAAGCACAACAAAAAGGTGCTAGTCCGAAAAAGGAAACTCAGCAACATAATGATGACGCGACCTCATCAACCAACAAAGAGGGAAGTTGTAACGGAACCTGCATAAAAAAAGGAGAACCCGTTGATGTTGCGACTGGTGATTTTCTACAAATCTGGCCGGTTATTGCTATTCCCGGATTATTGCCGATTACCCTGACTCGCACTTATCGCTCCACCGCTAATTTCAACGGCCTGTTTGGCCCTAAATGGGCGGATGACTGGTCACGTCAGTTGGAACTGGTCAATGGTAAGGTAAATTTCACCGATGCCGACGGCGTGATCTACGATTTCAGCACACCGGGTAACACGGTGCTCGCCCGTAACCAGCATATCCCCCATTACCTGCTGACCGGCGAATTGAACAATGAATTGAAGATGATTGATCGTCAATCCCAGCTTACCTACCACTTCAATCATGCCGTTGGATCTATCCGTAAATTATCCGCGATCACCGATCGACGTCAGAACGCGATTCGGTTTATCTACGATAAACACTCACAATTGATCGAAGTCACTCGCACCGACGGTTTCCGGCTGATCCTGGGTTATCAGGATCAGCAACTCCAAACACTAGATTATCTTGAACAGAAAAAACAGCAGCGATTAGTCACTTGTCACTATGACTCACAAGACTATCTAAGCGAATGCGAAGCGTTCCAGCATAACCACCTGTGGCATGAATATGATGCACAGGGGCAGATGATCCGCTGGCACGATACCGATCAGACCGATGTTACCCTTACTTACGATGATCGTGGACGAGTACTCACAACCTCCACCACCAGTGGCTACTGGTTCGATAGTTTCCACTATGACGATAATGCTCGTATCACCACGTATATTGATGCGGAAGGCGGTGAAACCCAGTATCACTACGATAACAACTGTCTGGTGATCCGCGAAGTTGACCCGCTGGGGCGCATCACCCGCCGCCAGTGGCACCACAGCCAAATTGTCTGGGAAGCTGATGCAGAGGGTGGAATAACCTCATTCGATTACAATCCTGACGGTGCATTGACCGAAGTAAAACTACCGACTGGCGACACCTTTTATTACGGTTATGACGAACACGGGCAACTGATTGAAAGTGTCCTGCCAACGGGCGATCGCTGGCAATTTCACTATGATGAGCAGGGCAACCTGACCGCACTGACTAATCCGTTGGGGCACAAAGAAGAATACCAATACGGTCTCCACGGTGAATTACGCCAACGCCTGCTGCCAGATGGTCGCCAATGGCATTACGCCTACGACGAGCAGCAACGGCTGGCTGCAGTGATGACACCGGACGGTCAGACCACCGGCCTACAACTGGATGAACTGGGTCGCCTGCGCCAACTCACCAATGCGCTCAAACAACAAACCTACTATCGCTATAGCGATGACCATGCCAGCCTTAACGGCAGCCTGACCAATGTTGAACTGCCGGATGGCACTACGCAGCAACTGGCCTATGACAGTGAACGGCGTGTGGTGGCAGTAACTGACGGCGAAGGCCGTACCACCCGCTATACTTACGGCGCATTTGACCTGCTCAATCAAGTGGCCCGGCCCGATGGCACAGTATTACGCTTTGGTTATGACCGCCTGACCCGATTGAATTCTGTCACCGCCTCCACTGGTGAAATCTATCGCTATGAACGGGATGCCGCTGGCCAGATTATCCGGGAAACCGATTTTACCGGACGCACCCTCGATTATCAGTACGATAAACTGGGGCGCCGCATTCAAACGCAATATCCGGATGGACAACAACTTCGCTGGCATTACTCTGCTGCCGGTTCACTGATCAAACAGGAAAGCTGGCAGCTGGAAGAAAACCAGTGGGTACTGAAAGACACCACCACTTACGAATACAATAAACGGCATCAACTGGTGAAAGCCACGAATGCCGATGCTGTCGTCGAATATGAGTATGATAAGACCACTGGCTTGCCAACCTGCGAACGCATCAATGGTCGGGAAATTACCCGTGAGTGGGATAGCCTGACCGGACGCCCAGTCAGCGAAAGTGTGGATGGCAATACCCTGCATTTCGGTTATAACCTATCGGGAAGTCTTAATCACTTTCAGCTTAACCAGCATGCACCACTGACCTTCCAGCATGATGCACTGGGGCGGGAAACGGTGCGCGAAAGTGCCAACGGGTTTATCCTTGCCAGTCGCTACACCGCAACCGGCCTGCTGGCGCATCAATCGGCAGGACAGGCAACGCAATTTTTCCGGGAAACTCTGGCACAAAACGATCCACACTTCCCGCCACAAGCGACCGCGGTCAACCGGAGCTGGCAATACGACCGTGCCCATAATGTGCGGGTGATTGACGACAGCCGCTGGGGGCAAACCCGCTACCGTTACAATACCAACGACCAGATACTGCATACGCTGTTCGAGGGCGCGCGTCCGCATGAAGAGCAGTTCAGTTATGACGCCAACGGCAACCTGAGCCAACATCTCCCGACCGATGCGCAGGGAGCGGTGGCACAAATCAACCAACGTCAGCAAGCCGGGCGCGTCGTGCAGCACGGAAATAATCGTTATCGCTATGATGACAATGGGCGTTTGATCGAAAAAACCGAACACCATGATGGCTTCCGCCCGCAAATCTGGCGCTATCGCTGGGATACCCAAAACCAGCTCACCCACTGTGAAACCCCGGATGGCTCGCGTTGGCAGTATAAATATGATCCTTTTGGCAGACGTCTCCAAAAACTCAAAATTCACGATGGAAAACTGGCCGCGACTAATTTACAGTTGTGGTTGGCTGGTAGACCAGATGTAGAGCCGAGAAGCGATGCAATTATGGGGCAGGATTACCTGTGGAGCGGCGATCAACTTATCGAGGAAACGCCAATTTACGCTGACGGCACGCCGGCGGAAGGTCAACGTATCCGTTGGTTATATGAACCCTACTCATTAACGCCGTCAGCCCGTTTTGAGAAATACAAGCTACACTATATCGTGAGCGACCATCAGGGCACACCGCGCGAGATGCTAGACGAACAAGGAGTACTAGTCTGGGCACAGCGGCTAAAAACGTGGGGGCAGGCAGATAGTTTTCAGGTGGTTAGCTCCGGTCATGCCGATTATCATGTTAACTGCAATTTCCGATTCTTAGGGCAATTTGAGGACGACGAAAGCGGGCTTTACTACAATCGCTATCGGTATTACTTACCGGAAACCGCGCAGTACATATCGCCTGACCCCATTGGGTTATTGGGTGGGCTGAATCCGTATGGGTATGTCGATAATCCGGTTAATTTTGTTGATCCATTTGGATTAGCAAAATGTAACTTTGCCGAAATGGCTAAAAAGCTCGGATATACAAAAATTAACGAGCGTTCTCATGGACAACCTATTTATATGAATAAGAAAGCATCGAACAAAATGAAATATATTACTCCTGATGTTGATCAACATAATGGAGGTGTATGGAAGGCTGCTGATAGTGTGAAAAATTTAGGTAGCAGGAAAACAAGATCGGGAACATATGATGCTGATCTGAATAGGATAGGTGACTAATGAAATATTCATATAGAATAACAAAATATACTAATATCAATGAAAATGGCGATATTTATTCTGATCCTGATGAATGGACTAGCTTTTTTGATATTGGTCAAAAAGTAAAAAAAGATGAATACGAACGGATTGAAAATCAATATATAGATTATATTATTAATTTATGTAACTGTTTAGGTATCAAGTCTCTTAAAATCCAAGCACTAGAAGTAAGTGTTGATGAAATTTCATATATTGAAGGTGAGTCTATAGATATCAATCAATTAAAAAACGGAATTAAATCAATTTTGAGAGAAGATATGTGGTGTAAACTCATATCAGATACATGCGAATTTCATTTTGGATATGATTTTTATATGTATTTTGTATCAAAAATAGATCCAAAAGAATGTATAGATAAAATAAATACTTTACTTACAGTACAAAAATATAGATCACCATATTTAGATTAATAATATCTAACATAATGAATTAGCCGGAAAGATCACTGTGATCTTCCGGCTTTGTTCTTTTAAGAGCCTATCATGGTGACCAAAATCATTGAACTACATCAATTTGAGCTGGCTAAAAACCTCAAAATCCCGGAAGATCTTAGCCAGCTATTCCATGATTTGAACAGCCCAGTATGGGTACTCAATATAAATTTTCTGGTAAAATTGAACAATTAGTAACAGATGGCGCTCTTAAGAGGTTGTCATGAGCTTAAAAATGAAAAATTTGAAGAAAAAAGAGATGATTTATGATGGGTTCGAAGACGAATTTTATAAACTAAATCATACCATTAAGTCCCCATGCTGTGATGAAAAAATAACTATCAGCGTTTCAAGTCTAAAGAACTTAAATAAATTAGATGAACATTTGCGAGTAGCAATAAAAGATAGAATTAAAGGTATCAAAGAGTTTCCGTTATCAACAATCATGACTCACAACTATGATGATTTATCAGTCATGTATGACATATATGACTGCAAGATGAAAAACGTAAAATTATTAGCCATTCTTGCAGTTGGCGAACGGCAACCAGCAAGATATCAGGTAATTTTATTAGGCATTTTTAAATATTCTGAAATGAATTGAAATTAACACTATAAAACTGGGAAGATTCCATGATATTCCAAGTTGTTCAAATCCATGTACCAGACCACGTAGCAAATTCTGCCTATGCACGTGAAAACCTGTATAATACAGGTAATGCTCGATATATTGAAGAGTCTGTTCTGAATAAAACCAAAATCAAACCCAAATGGAATAAGTTTATATCTCTCTCATCATGTAAAAATTTGAAAATACTTTTATGGAAAGATTAATCATTAATGTCCAAATTAATTGGATTTCTGAAAACCAAGGTGGTAAAAATAATTTACCAATCAATACATTATATTATGTCATTACTGAGCCAATAAAAAGTAAGATTGGTGAAACAACATATTGGAGCTTAGTATTAGACATAAAAAGCAACTCTTATGATGAAGAAAGAAATGAGAGAATAGGTTTAGGAAAAGCTTATTTTCTAGCTGATAATGCTCCTGATTTTTTACTTACTCAAGGATTTACTTTAAATGTATATGAAGGCCCTAAATTTGTTGCCGTAGTTGAAGTTCTTTGAACTTGTTAATAAATAGTAACTGGCTAATTTTTATTTAAACTCAAACTGCACTGGTACTTTTTTTGATAATTGAAGAAAGAGTAACACCTCTAATAGAAGTGGATCTAATAATATTTAGATTGACTCTGGTATGCTTGGGGAGTAAATCTAAAAAGATTAAGTGCAATACCAGTTAGCGCCAGTGATAATATGGGTAACTATAATAGTTTAGATCTGAAAAGGTATGAAAAATGATATGCGTCAATGAAAGAAAAATAAAAATAATAATAAATGGTGAAATGGAAGAAGCTAAATTGCATTTGATTGATTCTCCTGATAGGCATTGTTGCTTAAGAATATTTCATAATAACAATCAGTTGGCAGAATCAAACGGCATTGATTATTTTTCATGCTTTATAGATTTAAGAAACCAATTAAAAGATATCGTTTTTCTTTGCAAAGGAGCAAAAATAAATGTATTCCCATCGGCAATGCAGAGGGATATGGGTTTAGGTATAACAGCTTATGAAACTAAATTAGGTCAGTATGGCTTACCTGAAAATCAGGTTCATATATTTGATTTTGAGGATAAAGATGTTGATGTCACCCCAGAAGAGCAAGCAAAATTTCATTATCAATGGTTTGAATCATTAGGGAAAAGTAACTGATTTATTAGCTTAGATTAAGCCAGAAAAATCCCGTAATTTTCCGGCTTTGTTCATTCTTACCTTGATGAATACTCAATGATTGATAACATGGTTTATATTATAATTAAAAATAGGTAACAGAATGAAAAGTAATGAACAAGTAGTAGATTTATTGATATCACATAGCCAAATTCAGGTTCGCTCAAGACCATTTGATGAAATACTATGTCAATGGGGAAATGAGAATATCAAACAAGGAGCTATTCTTCACAAAGATTATGTTGTATTCGATCCTTTACCAGATGACGCTTTTGGCGCGAATATACACTTAACTTTTGAAGTAAATTTTAATATGGACCCTCTAGTTCAGCGGTGTATGGTTGTTCCTTTTTATGTCACAGATAAAAATAAACTGGAGATAGCGTCAGCGACTGAAAAATTTAAGATTGATTTAGACCTTAAAGAAACGCTTTATAGCTTATACTATGAAGTATGTGAAGGAGATGAAGTTTTTTATAAATTAACTTTTGTTCCATCTGAAATTAAGGTTGATGCTAAATATATGTTAGATGATCCATGGGGTGGAGAAAAAAACAAATTTCTTCAAGAAGGAACTATCTAAATAATCCAAACCTGCATTGCATTTTTATAATGTAATGCAGACTGAATTAATGATGTAATTTATCAATAGAGACAATCAATATGCTATTTTCCTTTCGGAACAGCACTTATTCACGTTAACGAGAGGGGAATTCAGTCCCGGTAAAATGCAGTTTCAAGCCCAGTGCTTTTGATATTTTATATACCGCATTAAACGATGGGTTGCCCTCTTCCATTCTTTCAACTCGGATTAAGATCTTGGCTTTGGCTATTCGGTCTTTTAAGGATTTTAACCATTTTTCAAAATCTTGAGTCCTTTCAATGGTTATCATGCTCACCTCTAAAGCGAATATCATTATTGTATATAAACAATACGATGTGTCAACCATAGTTAACACACCAATACAATCAGCAATTAAAAAGTTTTATACGACTCAGGCAGGTCAGATTCTGTCATCAACATAATTTTGCCGTAACCGAAAGCAACTTGAACAGGCTTATCCAACAAACCGGTTTCCGTTAACCAGTCGCCCGCCAGATACAGTTCTCCACTATCACGCACCCAATCGATGCCCTGCTTCGGATCATTTTCCACGGCGTGGAACAGGGTTGCCGGATCATCGTCCGGCTTCGCCAATGTCAACATCAATCCGTTGTGATATTGCTGGATATGAAACAAAGTATTGGGCATAAATCCCATCTGCTGTATATCATCACCACGTAATACACATTCCGGTTTTGCAGCGTCTTCAGTAGAAAATTTAAGTTCCATAGGTTCCTTCTTTGTTGATTAATAAAATAAAATGCGAGCTACTTCGCAAAAGAAAAATTTTGCCATTTCAGTGCAAAACGCAACTAACGCAGGAGCGTTCAATATTGTATTTTAATTGATAAAACATGGCATTATGAGTTTATCCTGGTAGCTTTTTACTTAATTTTCCAGGAAATTGTCGCAGCCAGTGCGCCACAGCGATATCATCCCATTCGCCTTCATTCAGGCTTTTTAAGCAGTGCCACAGTTCATGAAAATTTTGAGCCGTAATGATCAAACAACAGGGCATCACTCTGATTTTTAATGGATCGTTAATGGAGAACCCGGCTTCCAGCAGCCATTTTCCGCTTAAATTGATGGCAGGGATCGTACGGTTCACCCCATTGGGGCGGTAAACCACTTTCTGATAACGTTCCGGTTGGGAAATTTTGTAAATGCAGATGCCTGCAGTAGAATGCGCGTCAGCCATAATAACTAGGTCCTTAGTTGTTGTGGTTAGCGGTTTTAGCGTGTTTCCAGCACGTTAAAGCCGCGTCTAAATTTTCACCGCCACTCTATCCCCCGCCCAAATAACATGCCACTGACAAAAATGACCTTTGCAAAACGGCTCGCAAAATAACGACAGCGAATGTATTCCATTTCTATTGACTATCGGCTCAAGCAAGATAGTAGACTCATGCCCGATTCAGAGAGAGGTAAACTCAACAGTCGTGTTATCCACAACTATTTCGACAAATAGAAAAACGAACAAACTTTGCACTACTATTCATAATGTAGTAATGTACCTATATAGTGAATTTAAGCAGGAGCTACAGCCATGACTATTACAACGCTCTCCAGCCGGGAGCTGAATCAGGATGTGACCCGCGCGAAGAAAGCAACCAAAAATGGCCCGGTATTCATCACTGATCGCGGCAAGCCTGCGCATGTGCTGTTGAGCATTGAGGAATACCGGCTGCTGACAAAGCAGCATCGCAATATTGCCGATTCGCTGGCGATGCCGGGTGTTGCAGACATTGAGTTTGAACCCCAGCCCGTGACTATCGACACTCGTCCGGCTGATTTCTCATGATGTATGTACTCGATACCAATGTCGTGTCCGAGCTACGAAAAATTCGGGCAGGGAAAGCTGATCCGAACGTAGCGGCATGGGCTGAAAAAGTTGATGCCGCCGATCTCTTTGTGTCCGCCATCACCATCATGGAATTAGCACTTGGCATTTTATTAATTGAGCGTAAGGACGCCACACAGGGGGCTATACTGCGGGCGTGGCTGGAGCAACATGTCTTACCGGAGTTCTCTGAACGAACCTTGCCTGTCGATACAGCCGTAGCACAACGCTGCGCCCGATTGCACGTACCAGACAGATGCAGCGAGCGTGATGCGCTGATTGCGGCGACAGCGCTCGTGCATGGTATGACGGTAGTCACGCGTAACGTAGCCGATTTTCAGTCCTCAGGGGTGACGCTCCTCAACCCATGGGAGCCGAACCCATAATGATACTCGGAGACTATCGTTAGCAGATTACCGTGTGCGTTGCTGAAGATCTTTCAGCATGTCATGCAATTTCTCAATGGCCTGCGCATTCTCTGCAGCGGATTGCTTGTGACGCGTATCGACTCTGGCCTGTTCAGCAAGCTGTTCCTGCAAGCACCGCCCGGTTTCGGCATCCAGAAAATGATCCCGACTGGCTTCCACTATCCAGCCGGTATCATTGGATGCGTGGCCACTGACCAGAGACGTCCACGCTGAAGCATGACCTGATTTGTCCACCAGCCGTGCCCGAAAGTACAGTTTCTCCCCGGCTGTCAGCCCCTGCAACGTGTGGGTGCGTTGCGGATAGGCAATATCAGCGAACTGCAACGTGTCATCATCTTCTCCGCTTTTGTTGTAGCCAATTTCCGTTTTCAGCAGAATATCGGCCGGATTAGCAAAATCCCAGTCCAACCGAATACCAAAAAGTAGCGGCGTGGTTTGGAAGGACTGTGGTGCCGATGGCGGCCTTGTGTATCTTTCCAGCAGGGTATCCCGTGTGGTCGTCCAAAGACTGGAGATTGCCGCGGCATTCATCGCCCTGACCCGTGCCTCATAACGACCCTCATCGACGTTCGGCACCTCAAGACGCCGGGCGGTCGTCCGGGGCGCGGTTATCCAGTTGCCGTTGTCTTTACGCCATTCGACGTCATAGGCCACGGCACTGTCGGCGGCATCCCATGTGATTTGCAACGTTGCAGTGATTATACCCTGATTGATTGCCGTATCACTGTCGATACGGACATGCTTCGGCGCGGGCTGAACACTGGGTGGAAGAGTAGCCACGGGGCGTTCGTCAATACGGGTGTTCCTGTCGATAAGCGCATACTTGTCTGGGTTATGCTCAACTGCCGTAATCTCAAACGAGACACCGTCTTCCCCTGCTTTGATACCCATCACCCGGAAAGGGTGTTCCACGCTATAGCTGGATTCAATGGACCAGACGGCCCCCGCCTCCGGGAGATCTGAATAAGCATAGCCACCGCTACTCACGGAAACGTCCTGTCCGTTGATCGCGGTAATGAGATCCTTTCCTGTTTTACCGGAAGGCAGGTTGACGACCAACCAGTCCCCCGATTTTGCTGATGGCACCCGATCCAACGTGAGCATATATCGCCTCGGCACAGCCTGAATACGCCCACTTCTGCCGGCTCCTGACAGCAGATTATCCGATATGCCGATAAGGTAACCCGGCAGAGGAATACGCCCCTCCAGTCCAACAGTGAAGGTGCGGTCCGGTCGTGTTCATTGGTATACAGTACCCATTTGCCACGCCGGATAGCTTCACTCTGGCGGGTACAACCAATGGCGGTAATATCGGCCTGCCGGATACCATAGCGACGTATCAGGCGATGCTCAAACACCGGTTCGATCGCATCCTGATAGCCGTTCTGCGGATCAGACCAACTCACCATCGCCGTAGAATAATGGGTTTTCTCACTGGCACTGGCATAGGTGAATTTACCGTCACGTACATTGGCCCCCGTAAAGAGATAATCCCTGTCACGGGGCATATCCGCCAGCACGTTCATGTTATTATTGGCCCAGAACGTCATCCCCCGGAAGATCCCCGCAATATCACGCAACACAACCCAGGCGTCTTCCTGTGACTGAATATACACATTGCAGGTAAAACGGGGCTCTTCGCCACCTTCACCATCCGACACCATCTGATCACAATATTGTGCGATGCTATACAGATCCCATTTTGCCAGAGTCAGGTTTTCCGTTTTCACCCGGGTGCCGATGCTGAACCGGTCATTTATCATCAAGTCATACAGCACCCATGCCGGATTGTCACTCCATGCCCATTTGAAGGTGCCGTCCCAACTGCCATAATAACGGCGGCTATCGGGATGATAATTGCCGGGCACACGGATGATGCGCATCTTCGGCTCACAGGTGATTTGCGGGATATTGCGGAACTGTTTGGCATCAAACTGAACGAATAACAGGGCTGTTTCCGGGTAGCTTAATTTGGCATCGATCACCTCAGTAATGGCTTCCACTACCATGGCATCCGCGATCCGATTGCTGTTCTGTTTTGGCGTCAACCGCCGAAGGCGCACCTGCCAGCCCGAATGGGCGGTGGGTAAATCCAGACGATGGGAGCGTTCATATTGGGTGGTAGTTTTACCATCTACGGCAGTTTTCAGGATCTCCTTGAAAGCACCGCCATCTGTCGCGAGATCAATGGCATAGTCAATGCGATAACCAACGGTATCTCCGTTATCTTTTTGCCTCTGCAACTGGGGCCACGATAACCGCAGGCGAACCGCTGACAGTTGAGTATTGGTGACCGTGGTTATCCACGAGCTGACCAGTTCAGCGCTCACCGTTCGGGCATTTTCGATCGCAGGCATACCGGGGATATATGCCTGATGGGGCGTACCGGGACGGAATTCCCATTTGACCCCTTCAAAATTGGGCGTGCCGTCGGCACCGATAAGCGGGGTGTTATCCAGAAAAATACGTCGGCCATCCAGCTCGCCCGAAAATTCTCCCTCACCGAGAGCGAGGAGGATCTTAGTATAGGCGGTGGATTGCAGGGAGTCCGGTGCTTCCACCGGCGTGCGCGGCTGCTGTCTGCCGCCTTTGTTACCCTGAATGAGCTGCTTTTCCATCTTTCATCCTCCACACGTTATTGTTGGTCTTCAGCATAGATACCGGCTGAAATGATGGCGCCACCAATGCGGCGTCTGCCGTAGCCAATAGGCACGGGATTTCCCTGCGCAACGGTGTTCACCGGTCCCCCGAAAGCATAGGATGGTTTGTTATCGGGATCTTCGCGCCGGGCCAGCCCGCCCGGCATCGGCGAGAGCATCTGTACCACGCCACCTAACATCATGCCAACCCCGGACATAACCATCGGCGCACCAAACGGGGTTGCCCACAAGAACGCACCGGCCACCACCATGACCGCGCCCAGAATGGTCTGAAAAACACCGGCATTTTTGCTGCCGATAATCATCGGGGCAATGCGGATATCGTCCTGTCCGGAAAACACCAGCTCTTCCCGGCTGATATTACGTTTTCCGTTAAACACGGCAAAGGTCAGCCCCTGCTCTTTGGCAGTCAGCAGGAAGCGTTCAAACCCTTTCATCAGCACGGATAATGCCCGGATTGCTTCCTGCGGGGTAGAGACAGCCAGTTGATGCACTCGGCCGAACTGAGTCCCCAGTACACCGTAAAGCCGCACGGTGCGTAATGTGTTCATGATGTGACTCCCCTAAACAAAAAATCCGCCGAAACGGATGCGTGACGCAAGGTTATGATGGTGCGTTCCTGCCAGTAGCCATGATAGGGTTCGCGCTTACTGAGCTGCCCGTACAGATGGTGTAACATCAGGCCGTCACCCAGATAAACACCGGCATGGTTGGGTTCATTGGCCTGTACCTGCATAATGATCACATCCCCTGCCTGTAATTCACCGCTACACGCGACAAATCCGGCAGCGGCATACTGTTTCATATACAGATTTTCTCCCCGATCCCACCAGCCATCGGTACGTTCAAAATCAGGGAGTTCAAGAGTTCGTTCCAGTTTGTACCAATCACTCACGATGGCATAACAATCCCAAATACCGTGCACGAACGGGCGACCTATTAATGGCTTAATGCCTGCCATGGGCATCAGAGTACGGATATCCCCTTCCGGCCATGAAACAATCACCCATGGCGTTTGTGACAGATCACATTGGGCGATATCCAACTGGCTCGGTTGTGTCGTCGCATCGGGGTGGCTGTGGACAATGGCAACAATCGTGCCTTGGTCTTCGGCAACAGTATAATCCTCCGGGTGAATACGGAACTGTTCCGTGGATGACGGTGCGGTATTGCGACAGGGAAGATAGTGCTGTCGGCGACGCTGCTGAATGATCAGCCCGCAGCATTCATCCGGGTAGGCGGCTTGGGCATGCGCCATAATGGCGCGGGTGGTCGATTTTCTCAGTATTGTCATAGTTAGCGCCTCAGTAAAGCCGAACCGGGAAACCCGCCAAAGGGCAATTGCTCTGTGTCACCAAAACGTTTTTTACAATCGCTCATTAATCCCCCACAGGCATCAGAGGCCGGATCATCAGTCGGCTTGCCTCTTTCATTAAAATAACGGGTGCCGGTATAGCCACACGGTGACTGGCGATACTGCCCACGGATGCACCATGTACACAGGCTGTGAATTTGCCGGGTCGGGATTTTAATCCCCTGTAAATCGGCCGGAGAAGAGAGGGAAAACTGGATACTTTCGTTATCTTCCTGAGTTTTGCTGTCGATGTAGAAAACATCGATTTTTTCCTGCGTCGGATCAGCTTGCGGGTTGCCGTCGGGGAAATTACGGGCATCCAGATAATGCGTAAAGGTCATGCGGATCGTGACACGCGCTTGCACCATGTTTTGGTAAGCCAAACACAATGCACTGAGCGTGCCGTCCAGATTGGCCACATTGAGAGTGGGTGTCACTGCCCGTCCATCGCCGGTGACTTCCAGCCCTTCGATGCTGACGGGCCAAGGTTTGTATTCGACGCCCTGCCACCAGAGGGATTTCACCGGTAAATTCCCGGTATTTTCCAGCTCGGCTCCGGCATAAGGGATCGGATGATTATGAAAGTACAATACAGGCCCGCCAAATGCCGAGCCATCGACAGCAAATAAGACGATTTTACTCCCCGGCTCAAGCCGCTGAAGTGTAGCATTGATGGTCATTATGAAATCTCTTACGGATGATAGATACGGGTGAAGGTCACAGAGAGCGTGAAATAAGCGCCATTGGCCTGAACAGTGAATTTTCCTGCCTGATACAGTCCCAATTCAGATAGCGGATTACGCCATTTGAATGAGCGCCAGCCCTGATGCTCACGCAGAAAAGCGATAATCGGCTGAATATCAGACAGTGTCCCGACAAAAGACAACGGCCAGCTTTCGCGCTGCGTGTTGATCCCATCGCCTGATGTTTGTTTATAGCCATCCCCGAACTGGACAGCACGTACAATCGGCTCAAACTCGCCACTCGCGCCTATCCTTACAGGAAAATCAAAGGTTTTTATCATCATCGGCCTCCTTTAATCGCAGCACTGAGTTCACCACCTTGACTCAGACTTTTATGCAGCAAAAATTTGAATCGCTGATCGACAAATTTCGCGATGTCCTGCCCCGCAGACTCGGCACCACTCGATGTTTTCGTGTCATGAGTCCCCTCGGAATGGATCACAATATGGACGGAGTTAAAGGTCTGGTTGCCCGTACTACCTGTGGCCTGAACCCCCAGCTTGCCGTCAGCACCCCGTTTTAAAGGTAAGATCGCTTCTGGGCCGGCTTCCCCCATCACCCCACCGCCTTTGGCAAAAGCAAACAGAGTCGGTTGACTGACAATCTGCCCGCTGTACTGACTTAAATCCTCAGATTGATAAACGCCGCCTTTCGCATTCATGATGGGACTCTTCCAGACATCCGGGGTCATTGTTGTGCCAGAACCCATCAAAGACAGGCCGCCTCCCGCCGAAGACAATGCGCTGGCACCCATGCTTCCCATAGCACCCCCAAAGAAACCGAAGAGGGCTTTGGTGATCAATGCCTGTACTGCAATACGAACCAGATCCTGAATAATAGATTGCGCCAGTGAGGCCGACAGTTCCCGCATGGATTCTGAAAAGGATTTTGTGCCCGTCAACATGCCGGTTAACGCACTCCCCGTACGTTGCTCGACCACATCCAGCAGATCCATCTGCATTTTCTGGAAATCCCCTTGCGAGGCGTATAAATCTTTAGCGACAGCCAATTGCGCGCCGTTAGAACGATAAGCGGCAGCAGTCATTAACTGTTCATGACGTTCCTTGCTGATAAGGCCATTGCGGTAATAGCTGTCATAGAGCGCTTGTTGCTCAGTCAGCTGATTTTGCAGTTGCACAACCGGATCGACCTCCCCCGCCCTATCCAGATACGGGGCGGCAATTTGCTTTGCCTGTTCCGCTAATTTGTCTTTCATCGACGTTTGATACAGCGTTTTACTGGCGGACAGGTATTCCTGTTCGGTTAATAACCGTTCGTTATACAGCGCTTTCAGTTCTGCACTGGCGTCTCTTTCCTGCCGGATCAATGCGGCTGCCGGAGCATATTTTTCTGCCAGTTCCAGCCGCTGTTTTTGGTGATTTTCGGCATTGAGGAGGTTTAAGCGTTGCAGCTCACTGTCCGAAGCGATACCCGATTTGCCAACTTCATGGATTTTACCCCGCATTGCTTTCTCGCTGAATCGGATGCGATCCAGGCTGGTGGCATGGGTCTGTTCAATGTCCTTGCGTAACTGCTGATAAAGGTGAAGTGATTGTCTGCCTTGTTTCTCTGCTTTGATGAGATCCTGACCTGTCCACGGATTACCCGTGCCGTTCTCTTCGGGTTTTGGCGGCTCAGGCAGTGGCTGGTCAAAAATCCCCGCGACCGAGGTTGCCTGTAGGTTTTTCTTTCTGGCCGTTTTCTTTTCTATCCCTTTGAGGATATCTTCTCGTCGACTGAGTAAGACCCGACCTTGCTTTTCAACTTCTTTCGGGTCTTCATAAAGAAAACTTAAGAACCCTTTTTGACGATTTTCTAAGTGCTTGATACGGGTTTGAGAATACCGTTCCAGTTGGCTATCAATCTGCCTGAGTTCTGCTTTCAGGCGCTTGAGTTCATCGTCCGTTTTATCCAGCTCGACCGCCACCTTAATGCTGGAAAGCCGTTGCAGTTCAGCCACCGTATCAACGGTTTCATCCTTTAAGTGCCGCAACCCCTCTCTGGCTTGAACGCTATGGTTATATAATCCATACAAGGCTGAACCCGCCAACATCGCTGCACCAAATGGCCCACCAATCATGGCAAGTGCGCCACGGGTAACTCCCCCGGCGGCAGATAATGCCCGATAGGAATAAGAAAGCCGGCGGTTAGCCGCTTCAAATTGCCCGGTTGCCTGTGTTTGCAATTTGAGAGCTTCAGTTTCCTGCCGGATCAGGGTTCTTTTTTCTTTTGCGTAATTGACGGAAAGACCGTGCAAACGGTTTGTTCTTTCCAGATATTGAATGTGCCTGCCTTGTGCTTCCGTTGAACGCAGCGTGGCATTGGCCTGTTCAATTGTCCGTTTTGCGGTTTCTGCCTGCTGTTTAGCAGCATCACGAGCTGCTTTTTCGGTGGCGCGCCATGCCGTAATATTTTCACGTAATCCCGCAGTCAGCTTAGTCGCCATCACAGGAATTAACGTATGCAATGCCACACTGGCAACCAGATTAAAGTTTTCGGACAACGCATTAATCGCATTGGTTGCCCCCTGCACCCCGGTACGTAATGAGCCGTCAGCACTCTGTCCGATTTTCAAAGCCATGCCTTCAAAGGCACTCATCAGCACATCCAGATCAGCCCCAAGGTTATTAGCACGCGCACTGACCTGTTCATAAGCGACCTGCGTTCCGGTCAGGGCTTGGGTCAGTTCTTCCAGTTTTTCCCGCCCGGTGACTAAATTAGACGCCGCACTGACATTCGCCCGCCCGAATAATTTCACCGCCTGTGCGGTCGAGAGGTTTTTACCCGTCAGGGATCCCAATGCCGACGACAGACCAACAACCGAAGGTTTCAGATTTTTGTCTGTCGAGCGTTCCAGCGCCAGTATCACGTTACGAATGGCAGTGCCTGCCTCGCCGCCTTTAATGCCGCGTTCCGCCAGTATCTGGATAGCTGCGCCTAACTCTTCAAAGCTGATCCCTGCCTGTGCCGCTGCGGTGCCACCATTTTTAATGGCCTGCGCCGTTTCGTTAATTTCGGAAGAACCGTATTTCGCCCCAGCCGCCAGTATGTTAATAAAGCGGTCAGCCTGTTCTGCACTGGCACCGAACTGATTAAGCGATAACGCCAATGCACGAGTCGCATCCGGTAAATCAATACCGGATGCCTGCGCCAGTATCACCGCTTTCTCGGTTGCCAACGTCAGTGCCTCGGTACTTTTCAGCAGTTCTGGCTTTGCTGAGGCCATCAGCTTAAACGCCTCAGCAATGCGGGTTGCGCCGAATTCCGTGGTACGTCCAATCCGTTGGGCGTTTTCATCCAGTTTCTTTAACTGCTCGCCTGTTGCACCAGTAATGGCGGACAGGTCAGATAACGCCTGCCCGTATTTACGGGTATGGGAAATAAGGGTGCTCAATGAAAAACCCGTACCTGCCAGTAACGCCAGTTGCCCGGAAACGGATTTAATATGTGATGCCAGTGAACTGTAGGTCTTTTTCAGTTTCTTGGCATCCAATCCCGCCTTATCCGTAAAACGTTCTGATTCCCGCCCGGCATAACGATAGGCATCCATGATCCGGGATTTAAACGCGGTGGCATTAACCAGCAAGCCGACCGTCAATGTCGATAAATTAGCCATAACTTAACCCAATAATTTCATGACAGCATCACACTGTGCCCGGACCGTATCACACGGAGCAGATACGGATGCAGCAGGCGGACTGTCTGGCTGTTGGCGGTTTTTCAGTCGGTAATAGGCTTGCCACTCGTTGAGCGTGGACGCAGGCAAGGACAAGATACGATAAGGGTCGATTTCACCGAGCTGTTCAGCTAACGTGAAGGCAAAATGCAGCCACGGCGAGTAGATTAGTTTTTTTCGGCCTCCTCCAGTGTGCCGATGGAATGACGCTTCACGGTCTGGATGGCTTCAATCAGGGTGGCGTTATCATGGACGATCATCAATTCCTCTGCGGTGGGCAGATAATCGGCGGGAATAGATTTACCCTTATCATCCACCAGACAATCCAATACCATCTGAACATTCAGGCGGGAGGCCCCACGCCCGTCTCCCGCTTCACTCAGCTTTTCAGCTTTTTCTTCCAGCTCCAGCAGTTCTAGTGCCGTCATCCGGCGCAGGTTGATTTGAGTACCGAACAGTTCCACCACTTTAATCTGCGGACGCGGAGTGAGTAAGGCCGCTTTCAGTGCTTTCATTGGGTCACTCCTGTTTTGATGTCTGCGATACCCCAAACAAGGTTGTTTTGTTTGCCTTTGACGGTCATCTGGATCACTTCATTCGCCGGGGCGTTAATGTCGTTCATTTCCCAGCCGGAAAGCGCCAGTACCATCGTGGCAGTACGTTTATTCGGCAGAGCGATGTAAAACTGCACGGTTTCGCGCTTTTCAGCCGCGTTCAGGAAAGAGACGAAATTTTCGTTCGCCGGATCATCAATAAAACCGAGGGATTTTTCCGGGCCTTCCGGCATATCGGAGATAAACTGCTTATTGGTATCCATCAAGGTGGTACAGTCGACAAAGCTGCCGGTCAGCCCGGTTGCGCCCAGTGCCTTACAGTTGATGAGGGTTTTCATCTGTTCCACGCTATCGCCGGGTTTGCCGAACTTCACCAAAGTACCGACCGGTAATACCGCGTATTCAGGGGAGGTTGCCATGATGTTTTACTCCAGTCTTATGGGTTGTAACCGTCCAATGCATCACGGATTTCTCGCGCCAGCACGGTTAAAATGGCCCGTTTGTTGTAATCCAGCGCCGGACGAATAAAGGGATTCGGCACCTGTTTGATCGTCCCCATTTCCTGCGCCAGGGCTTTTATTCGGTGTGTTTTTGCCGGGCCAACCGTGACCATCACGCCACCCTGATACTTCTTGGATTGTGTTGTACGAATAAGGATATTGTCCCGCAGATGCGCGGCATGGCTTTGCTTGTTATAACCGGCATGGGCCTGCATATCTTCCTGTACAATCTGCATCGCCTTTTTACCGGCTTTTCGCATGATGTCGGTCTGTAGAGCAGTATCCAGTGCCTGCAATTGACGTCCCAGCGCTGCCCATCCCGTCGTTTGTGCAGTGATCATGCCAGCTTCTCCGTGTAAGTGATGATAAAGTCCCGTGTGATACGGTAACGCTTGCGATTTTCGGTCAGCTCTTCCGCCTCCTGCTGCAAAATCCCGCGTGAAATGGTTTGTACCGGATAACCACCGAGCAAGCCATGCTGGACGGATTCCCATGCTGAACGGATTTTCGCTTCCAGTCGCAGGGCCTGGGTGTAATCGTTCAGCACCATAATACTGATTTGGAAACGTGCTTCGATTAACGGTGAGGCCACCAACCCGAGAGTGAATCGGGGATCGCTGATGCGCTGATAGGTCACGCCTTCTAATACTGTCGAGGGCAAGATCAGCGGATAAACCGGCAGGCCCGTTATTCGTTCTAAATCGGCTTTCAGTTCAGGTTCAATCATGACGGACATCGGCCTCTGTGATAAGGATCGTGCGATCGGCACGATTACGGTCAACAGTGCATACCGTGAACCGCCGATCCTGATGTTCAATCAGCCAGCCCGGCTGGATATCACGCCGGGGTCTGACGGTAAATTGCTGGACCTCGATCACCTGCTGTTGCTCGGCAGTACGGATCTTTCGGTTAGACACGGCCTCGGCTTTCGCCCAGACAGTGGCGATAAAACTGTGGCTGAACGTTTCTGCACCCAGTTCGTCCCGATGGATAACCGGGCGAAGTAACCGGATGTAATGACGCAGTTCTCCTGCTTTCATCGGTATTCTCCTATAACGGAATAAAACGGTAGGGTTCCAGCAAAGCCTGAAAGCCCAGTGGCAATGACTGAGCCTCCCGATTGTCGTACCAGAACCCCACGGTCAGCATAATCGCCAGTGCCACATCATCGGTCACGAGCAAGCCATCGGGATCATCCTCCGGTACCACGCTCTCATACAGGCGACGGTTCAGGTAGCTTTCCGCCCGTTTGATGGCGGCACGGGAATAGGTGTTTAATAAATCATCGTCGGCGCGGTTATCACTGTCGAGTCGGCACTGTTGCCGAAGCAGATCAAGAGTAGGGAATGGCATATGAACTCCTGATAATTACGCTTTACCTTCTGCCACTTTCAGCAATTTCACGGCGTTGCTGTCCACCAGCAGCGCACCCACCCGTTTGGTGGTATAGAAGTGAATAAACGGCTTGTGCGTGTAGGGATCGCGCAGCATACGTACCCCAAGACGATCCAAAATGGTATAGCAGCGTTTGAAGCTCCCGAACGCCATCGGCACCGTACCTGCCCCCAAATCGGCGAACTGCTCATTCTCGGCAATACCGTAACCGAGCAAGGCGGAAGGTTGCCCCACTTGTAGGCCCGGCTGCCACAGGTAGTTGCCCTGACTGTCTTTCAGGGTGCGCACCTGAAACAGCATGTTGTTGTTCATCATGAACTTTGCGCCGGTGCGATACGGTTTACGCAGCGTGTAGATCAGCTGCAGTATGTCGTCGGCGGTGATCTCGGTCGGCTTTTTCAGCAACCGATGCTGCAACGTGCCCCATTTGCGATCTTTGTCTTCCTGCGCATCACTGCCGTAGGCCAGCAAACCTTTCGGTTTGTTTTTGCCGTCACCGTGGGTAAACGCACTCTCCTCCTGCTCAGCAAACTCTTGTGTCAGTTCAGATGAGATAAAGGCGTCCACATCGAAAAAGGCATCATCCAGCATGGTCTGGGTCGCGGCAGGATTGCCGTAAATCTCGCCCCATGTCGGTTCGATTGGCGTCAGCTTCGGCGTTTTAGTTTCCGGGCGCTCATCGGTTTCGCCCACCCAGCCGCTGTTAGCACCACCCTGATTCACCAGCCGCTTGAAGTTCGGGCTGCCTACGGAGACCACGTTACACTCCGCCCGCATCACCACTTCCTCTTTCAACGCGCTGATAATATTGCGATCCAACGCCTCCGGGACGGCATAGCCTCCTTCAGGATCGGCAGTGGTCTGCATCGCTTTTTGCTCCAACTCTGACAAACCGTCTTCTTTGCCCTTGCGGATAAACTGGGCAAACGCCGCTTTGTGCTCGCTCACCGCTGGCGTATTGCTGCCGCCTGCCGGACGTTTCAGCCCCGCCAGCTCCTCTTCCAGCGCGGATTTCAAGCTGTCCAGCTCAGACAGTTTGCCATTCAGGGTATCCACCTGCTCGGACAACTTACCTTTCTGAGCTTCGATTGCCTCAATACGCTGATCGTTCTTCTGTCTGAATTCATCGAAACGCTGCTGAATTTCCTGCGCAACCTGTTGTACATCTTTGACTTCAATCGCCATCAAAAACTCCGGTTAGTTAAAATGTAATGATTCCAGTGCAGTTAATGCCGAGACGGTCTCAGCATCACGCAAAGACAAGGCTCCGTAGCCCTCCTCCATAAAGACCCTGGCCTGAGAGCGGGAGAGTCCAACATCGCGCAGGACCCGTTCAATACGACTGGGATTGGGGATATCACCTCGGGCAAAGGCCGATTTCACGTTGCTCACCCGGGCATCCTCGTTGGCGGGAAAGGTCACTAGGCTCACTTCCCATAAATCGAGATCTTTCAGTAAAAAAGCCTCTTTTGTCCGGTCATATTCCCAGTCTTTCAGGATGTAGCCGATAGACAGACCGGAGAGTGATCCTGCTTTCATATGGGCATGGGCACGTTTTGCCAGCGGATCGTCATCAATCAACAGTCGCCCTTTGAGATACAGCCCTGTCTCGTCTTCTTTCATTTCGGTATAGATACCGATGGGTTCATCCATTCGGTGCTGCCAGAGCAGCGCAGGCAGGCCGCCTTTTTCGCCCCATTGCTTCAGCGTATTGGCAAAAGCGCCGGGTAAAACGATGTCGTTAGCGCTGTCTTTGAGTCCGAACACTGAGCCGTAGCCCTCAAACTCGCCGGCATCGCTGACCGATTTGATTTTCAGCGGCATATCAAGCCGTTGTTGGGTTATTATCGGCATGGGGTTCTTCCTCTTTTTTCGGCGCTGGTTCAGGTTGCGTGGTCATGTTCATCGGTGTGAGATAAATATCGCCGCCCTCACGGGGATTGAGTTCTTCCAGCTCCCGGCATTCGTTCGGGGCGTAAATGCCCCAGTTAATGCCGGTGGCGTAGGCTTCAAAGCGAGATTTCATATCCCCACGCAATAAGGCTCCCGTGTTAAACTTGGCGTAAAACCGTCCCTGCTTGTTGCTTCTGACCAGCCCGGCATTGATACGTTGTTCAATCCGGGTGAGGTAGGGCACCAGCGAGTAATTAATAAACCCGATCCCCAGATTTTCGATATTGTTAAAGGTGGCACGGTCAGTGTTCTGCACCATATGCAACGGTACCCGGAAGATGCGGCAGATCTCCTCAAGCTGAAACGTGCGGGTTTCCAGAAATTGCGCATCTTCTGCCGATAAACTGATTTGATGCCATTTCAGCCCCATTTCCAGGATCATCGGCTTATGGGCGTTAACCAACCCCTGATGACGGGCTTCAAAATCCGTTTTCAGACGCTGATAGGCTTCCTCTTTCAAGGCTTGATCCGTTTGCAGGACACCGCTGGTCACGGCCCCGTTACCAAACAACCGTGAACCGTGCTCTTCAGTGGCCAGCCCCAACCCTATCGCTTGCCGGGCGTAAGTAATCGGGCTTAACCCGGTCAGACCATCCAGTGTAAAAATGCGCACATGCCAGAGTTCATCCTGCGTTAGTGTTCGGTTTTCACCGCTCGGGAAGGTCACCTGATAGTCCGGCTGCCAGTCCTTATTGAGTTTTGAGGTGACGCAGCCCGGATCGAGGGGCAGTAACTCCACCACTTCCCCAAGTACTTTTATTTTGTAAGCGTAGAAATTTCCCCGCAGACACAGACAGGCAATCAGCAGTTCCCAGAACTCCTGCGGAGTCATGTAGTTATTGGGTTTTACCGACAGCAGCTTATGCAGCCGTTCACGGGTTGCCCGTTTATTGCCGCGATCCAGTTGCTCATACAGCGAACAGGGCAGCATGCCGACCGATTCCGCCAACACCCGCACACAACTGAACACGGCGGTTAGCTGCATGGCTAACTGCGGACTGACCCGCCGTCCACTGTAAGAGTCATAAGACAGGCCGATCAGCTCACTTAAGTCACGGGAGGTCATGGGGTCGGCGGATTTGTAAAATAATCCGGGAAAAAACATCAGTCCTCCTTATCGGGTTTGTGGCTCAACATGCGTGAGACCAGATACGACCAGCCGAGGCACAGGCAGCCGGCAACCATAAACCCCGCTGCCGGTAACAGCAGCCATGCGCCGTAAGACAGCAAAGCTCCGCCCGCTAGTCCAACCAGCAGGGCAGTAATCATTAATCCTTTCATGAAAAAACCTCAGAGTGAGCGAACACCGTGGGAGATCAAATGATCTGAGAGACTGGGTTCTTCGTGCAAAATAGCCCGCCCCATCGCCATAATCAGCGCTACCGCGCCATCAATTTTGCTGTCTTTATGCTCTTTAATCGGGCGCACGATATCATCATTACCTCCCATCGTTTTCCCGACGACATTACCGATACACCACGACATGATCGGGTTACCGTCATGATGGAAACGCCCGGACTGGATGGCGGCCTCCAGCTCTTTCATCGGATCGCTCATATGAGTAAAATTCTGAGTAATGATGATGGGATTAATACCCTCGTCCGCCAGTGCGTGAGATAAGCCGGTTGCCCCAAAGGGATCAATCGGGGCTTCATTAACCGGGTTCAGGTGACAGGCGAGCTTGGCTTCTTCAAGAATGTAACGGTAATCGACTTCAGCGCCTTCTGTGACAGTCAGCATATCCATTTCCACCCACTTCTGAAAACGCTCGGCGCTGCGCCGATTTTCGTTCTGCTCCACACTGTAGACAGTGTCATACGGCACCCAGAAACGTGGGGCAATACTGTAGAAATGCCGTTTGCCGTTAATTTCACGCGAAAAAAGCCGCGCCATGCTGTTCATATCCAGCTTGCGGGCGAGGTCAAAGGCCAGAAAACAGGGCTGACCCTCGAATTGCTCCAGCGTCAGTGAAGTATCTTCGCACTGCTTCCAACTCACCATATTGAAGTAAGCCTCCCGCGCAGACACCCAGATATTCAGGTGCTTGGTCTTGAATATGCTGGCTAAACGTGGGTTATTCAGGGCGCGTTGTTGCTGGCTCAACAGGAAATCGGCATACACCGAGACACCCATATTGGGATTGGCTTTGCGTAACACCGCCGGTGAGGTCCAGTCATCGCCTTCGTCCACGGTATAGATCACCCCGAATAACTCCTCATTGGGCACATTGCCAGACAGCATTTCAATCACTTCGCGCCGCTTGTCATAACAAGGGCCTTCAATGTTGTAACCTGCCGTGGTGATCGCCCACATCAGCGGCTGACGCCGTGCCCCCATCCCCGTCAGCATGGTGGTATAAAGATCATCAGTATCGTGTTCATGATATTCGTCCACAATCGCACAACTGGGTGACTGCCCATCTCCGGGATTGCCGATCAGCGGCTCAAACCGGGCACCGTCTGCCGGGCGGTTCATATTGGAAGCATTCACTTCAATGCCGAATGCCTCAAGTAGCAGCGGAGTCCGCTTGCACATCAGGCGGGCAGGCCGGAACACTTCCCACGCCTGTTTCTCCGTAGTCGCGCCGGAATAGACTTCCGCGCCGAATTCGTCATCACAAGTAAAGCAATAGAGTGCCACCCCGGCTGAAATTGCGGATTTGCCATTTTTACGCGGAATTTCGGTATAGACTTCCCGAAAGCGGCGTAACCGGCTGCCTTTATGCACCCAGCCAAAGGCCGAGCAGACAATAAATAACTGCCACGGCTCCAGCGTGATCGGCATACGCTTAAACGCCCATTCTCCCTTGGTATGCGGCAGCAGCTGAATAAATTTTGCGGCACGTTCGGCCAAATCTTTATCGAACCGATACTTAAATGCTTTTGTCTTTTCCTGACTCACGTTGTCCAGATGGCGCTGGCAGGCCTCTTTGACATAACGCCCGGCCTCAATCTTGCCGCGTACCACATCACGGGCGTACTGGTTCGCGGCATTGACATTCAGATAAGCTTTGCGGCTCATGATGAAATCATCCTCATAAACGGGTTGTCCGTTTTGGCCTGTCCGGCCGCCCCAATCAGGCGCTGGCGGCTGCTGGGATCTAAACCTAGCATGGAACCAGTGGTATCCATTTCAGACTGTTGCTCTTTTTTGGCGGTCAGCTCTGGATTTTTAATCGGGCCGCCAGTTGCCCCGGTCACGGTATTGCCCTGCTGGGCAATATTCACCACAGCGTTGCGCCAGAATTGGTAAGCCACACACCAGCGTTCGAGCACCGCGAGGTCAGTCACGCACAGTAACCCCTGTGCGCATAACTCCTTGCTGGTTAGCTCCCACATCACCCCAGCCAGCGACATTTTACTCTCAGCAAACCAGTCCGGCGGTGAAACACTTGTCAACGGGGTAAAAGTCGGTTCATCCCGGTTCAGCTTGCGTTTGCCCGGGTTGCCTGCCAGTGCTTTGCGTGCCGTCGGCTTGGGGCGACGACCTGACTTGCCCGCCGTTCCGGCCATACACAGCACCTCCCGTGCTTAAAAACAGTGAAAAACGCGTGATTTAAATTTCATTTTTCGCGGGGATAAAAAAAGACCCACGGTGGCGGTCCTTAGGTGCGAGAGGGGCAGCGATTTGACCCGCCCTTCCGCTATAACGATGACATGAGCAATGGTTACACTCAGAAATTAATCTCTGCGTAATCGCTCCGTCGCAGTCTTCTGTCGATGACAGGCTTCACATAACAATTTCAGGTTGCTTAACACATCGGTACCACCGTGGGCTTTGGGTTGGATATGGTCAACGGTGATGCCTGTGACCACCAGCCCCTGCCGTAAGCAGTGCTGGCACAGAGAATTATCCCGCTGTTTGACCCGCGTCTTTAGCTTATCCCATTGACTGCCGTAGCCACGTTGGTGTCGGCTCTTGCCTTGTTGGTGATATTGCCAGCCCATGTGCAGGTGGTCAGTGCAGTAGCCGCTGCGATCGGTGGTGGTCTTCGGGCAACCTGACTTGCGGCAGGCGCGAGGAATGCGGGGTGGCATGTTCTGGTCTCCATATGGCAAAAAACCACCCGAAGGTGGTTATCATAAGACGGTTGGTTATATAATACGAAGTCGTACCTCAATCATTACATTTGAACGCGTGACCTATAAGTAGGCTTCCCCATTAATTCGATAAATGCTGGAAATTGAGACCAAAGAAAACAAGACAAACAGAATAATAAGACAACGACCACGCCTAATATCGCAAAACCTTCCCAGTCATTAAGTGAGTAGTTTTTTATTTTGTAATCGCTAATACCTGTTATCAATACATACAACAGCGCTATCGTCATAAGAGTAACGATGGGTAAGAAAGACATGCAAAGCATCACGAATATCCCTTTGAGCATAACCCAAACTCCCTTTATTGATTAATATCATTGGAGTTTCAGTCTACTTTACGTGCATATTGTTGTCAGCTGCTTTACCTCATTATGTACCGCTACCCTAACTTTAAATGCAGATTACACTAGTCACATCTCACAAACACAGTGTTCTCACATATTCCTGCAAATAGCTTAATTTTGCCCGGTCGTTGATGATGCTTTCTCGGATATCGAGAACAGTTGATCCAGTTTCTCCAGTGAGCTCGACGGAGGTTGGAGTGCCCACGCTGCCGGAGGAAGTGGCCTCACGCACAGGACAGGTGGCTTGGATGCGCAGCTTGCGACGACCAGCGGAAACATCAGCCCGAAGCCTGTCAATTTCAGTCTTGGCATTGGCGAGTTCCTGTGTGTGTTTGTTATCCAGTTCATGCAGCATGTCAATATGCGTGCTCTGATAGTCGATAGTGTCAGTCAGTTGCTGAATTTCCGTTATCTGCTCGCTATTAATACCGAGCTGTTTCTTATAGCCAGAGCGGTATAAGAAGGCTGTGGCTGAAGCAATAATCAAGGCAATAACAACGCCGGAGGTAACATTGAGCTTCATGATAAAAACATCTGGCGCTCAGATGCCCGACGATTATCCAATCCACGCATAACCTTGCCTGCTGCTTTATTCCAGCGGGAAAACTCTGCTGCTGCGCCGGTGTAATCACTTTGATTGAGTTTTTTCAATAAAGTGGAACCCGAAAAGTTCCCGCTGCCACAATTGAAGATAAACGAGCACAAGGCATCGAACTGGCTTTGACTCAAAGGAACTTTAACCAATCTTCTTAAGGTGGTGTATATAGGTTGGAGGTCATCATGCAGAAATGCTTCGGCTTGTTGTTCTGTAATCGCATCCCCTTTTTTAACTCCTTTTGTATGACCATAACCAATGGTCCACGGCATACCGCCAGTTACGGGATCAGGGTAGGCTTTTCGTTTCAGACCTTCGTACCGTTTGATACACTCAAGGCCTTTATTGCTGATTTCCATCAGAAGAAGCTCCTGCTCTTTTCTTTGCCACCTTACGCAACAATTGGCCGATAAAATCTGTGCCCAGATAACCAATCACCACACTGCCGATGTAGGCTAAATCAGGATTCAGACCAAACAGATTTAATACATCACGAATGAACCAAGCGAACATGGCACATATAAAGGCATCGATAGAGACTTTTAACCAGCCGACACCATTATAACGACCTCGGAGAAAGGCCATTATCCCGGCGAGAGTTGCCCCAATGCCTTGTTCTTTTATCGAGATAAGCCAGTCACCGAAGTGTGCCCAAATATCAGGATTTTCTTTCATCTTTATATTCCACTCTATCCAAACAATGGGCATCCATGGGGAAAATAGGTTAGCTCATATGAGTTGTAGTGAGTAGGTTACCAACCGCAATAGGGAAACTGAGATCCTGGTAGTTATTGCGGTGGCATAAATTGAAAAGGCCGCACAGCTGCACAACCTCAAAATTCTCATAACAGAAATATAGAGAATTACTCAGTAAAAAAATTCAATTCAATTTCTAATGTTTTACCGACGGAAGAAATAATTATTTCTTCTAGTGCAAATAGGTCTTCACTTTGTTTATACACTAGATTAGCAACGCTATCTATTTCAGCTTTCCCTAAATCATATTCTTTGTTTAGGCATCTAACGATCAATCTTTCCGAGCCAAGCTGTATTCTATCTTCGCTAGAACTACCAACACTATTAAGAAGAAAATCATAATTAGAAGAAGACTTAAACTTAATCACGCTAAATTGACTAATTCCTTTTGAGAATGGCGTGTTATTACTAATTTCTTCCCATTCTCCCATAACATTGGCATAACCCCAAAATTGAGTTTCGCTTGAAGAATCAGTATGCTCACCAACAATCAACTTTGCTTTCAATTGGTGTGTAAGATTAGATGGTGGTTTAGGTTTTTCTGATTCACCTTCTTTTTCTTCCACAAACTGCCAATCACACGCCATCATATCTTCCTGCGTTGGCTGCCATGGCACAAAATTGCCGTGTTCATTGCGCAGATCAATATGCGTCAAATAATCATATTTAGTCCCAACAGCAACGCCATCAACGGCATAAGCACTATCTTTTTCCACGGCTAAATTATTTACACGTGGAGTGATAGCCAGATACATCTCATTATTTCCTTGGCAATTCACCCAAACAGAACGGGTAACGCGCTTGCGTAGTTTTAATTGAATCAAAGCCCAAGAAAAAGAACCTACCGGTGCAATAAAACAATCACAGTGATATTGTTTTGGATCAAAAGGGCATTCATGTTCAGGCTTAATAAATTCAGACATATTATTTCCTTATATTTATAAATAATGGGAAGTTAAATTTAATATTTAATTTCCGCCTGCTGTTAAACAGGATGAATATATTAATAAATTCTTATGATTGAATATATCGATTCGCCTTGTGTGGTCATTTCTACAATCCACTGAAATCCATTTCATTTATTTGTAAATAATTTGATTTCCTGTTCCGTCTGTTTAAACCGTTCTTCTTCCAGCTCAACCCCTAATACACGACGATTGAGTTTTAATGCGGCTTTCAATGTTGCTCCAGAACCCATAAAGAAATCGGCCACCAGATCCCCTTCCCGGCTGCTGGACTGGATAATATGGGCCATTAAATCAGCCGGCTTTTCGCACGGGTGCTTGCCCGGATAATACTGTACCGGGGCAAACTGCCAGACATCGGTATAAGGCACGTCTGCCGTCACCGTGAACGAGCGGCGCATTAAACCGTATTCCTGCCGCAATTCGTCATATTGGCGCGACAGAGTTAAATGAGACGCTACCAATTCATCATAGGACTTGTTCAGTTCGCCACGCTGGTGCTTTTCTTTGGCGATACGGTCAAACAGTCCCTGCAACTTTTGATAGTCCGTTTCACTGGGTAACTGCCACTGGCTGTCGCAGAACCAGTGACTGGCCATCTGCTTTCCGGTGGCTTTGTGTATGGCTTTTGCCGTGATGCCTAACGCTTTGCGGGCATCACGAAAATAATCCACCAGCGGTTTAAATACCGACTGTTTCAGTTCCCGGCACTGTTTGAAATAGCCATCGCCTTTCGGTTGGTATGGCCCTTGGTAATGTTCGGCAAAAATAATACGTTCAGTGGCCGGAAAATACATACGCAGACTTTCTTTATGCTGCCTGCGCCACGGGCCTGACGGTTTCGCCCAGATAATCTGGTTCAGCACGTTAAACCGTTCCCGCACCAGTAGCTCCGTATCCGAGGCCAGACGCGAACCACAGAATATATACAGGCTACCGTTCGGTTTCAGTACCCGCCAGAACTCTGCCAGCAGCTCATCCAGCCACGCAAGGTAGGCCGTGACGTCTTCCCACTGGTTATCCCAGTGACAGTCTTTCACGCGAAAGTACGGCGGGTCCGTGGCAATTAAGTCAATGCAGTTATCCGGCAGGGTTTTGATAAATTTCAGGGAGTCATCGTTGACTAAGGTGACAGGGCGTAAATCCATCCGCTTTTTTCCTCTCGACGCTGACTGTTCTCAGGAAAACGACAACACGAAAAGCCGGCATTCACCGGCTGCGCTTTCACGTTCTGGGAAATAACCCCATCAGGGAGAACGTTTGAAAAACGTGTCATCGTCCCGGCTTTCCATTAAACCCGCCAGACGAAATTGGGTTAACAATAGTTGGCAACGGGGTTCAGGCAGCCCCATTAATTTAGACACTTCAGAAACAGAAAACCACGTATGCAAAGGCACGGCATCTAAAACACAGGCGGCTGTTATTGTCATATCTTCATGTTTTAGCATGATAAATTTAACCCTCCGGGCAGTTTTTATGCATGAACACACATGTAACTCTGACCAAAGACAACAGCAAGTCTTATGTTTATTTCAGGCGTAAAAAAACCTTACACTGGGCAAGGTTTAAAATATCTGGCGTTAATAATGCCTTGTGACTTTGCTATCACGTTTATCACAATAGCAGTGTTTTTACGATCGTAAAGCGTTATTTTTATATGCCGCACATAATGGGATGTCTTTATCCATATCCAGTGCGATATCCAGCATCATTAACATCCCTTCGATCACGCCTTCAGCCTTTTGTAATCGCTTCCCGATGTGCGTATCCGAACAATGATGATCATGGGCAAGTTGCATCAACGTTTTACCGAACACGTAATAATCAAAGAGCAGATCGTGCGCATCGTTACACTGCTGATTCAGTTTTGCCATGCAACCGGCGATAATCAGGGCATCATCATCACAACACTGTACACGGGATTTCACCCGGTTCGGGATGAGTCCTTTGAAGCCCACCGCAATGGAGGACCAGTAAACTCCGTCACGATTATCTGCCGCCCATGCCCCCCAGCGCTCCATCACTAACTGAATATCACGCATTCATACCCTCCCCTGTGATTAAAGCGCCCTGTCGGCATAACGACGTTGTTTTTGTTGGGTTTGTTGCGACCTGCGGCAAATTTCGGCTGCCGATATCTGATCCGTCGGCAGGTAATGACCGTGCCGGAATGCCTGATAAACCGTACCGGTTTGTCCGTGGCGGTTCTTCTCCAGAATAATTTCCGCGTACTGACTGGCGGGACTGAGTGGGTTATACACCCCATCTCGGTAGGTAAAAAGGATGCGATCCGCATCCTGCTCCAGTGAGCCGGAATCACGTAAGTCTGCCGCTATCGGGCGACGCTGATGCAAGGGGCGTTTATCCACCTCCCTTGAGAGCTGGCTCAAGGCCGTGACCGGGGTATGAAGCCGTTTTGCCAAGCCTTTCAGTGCCTTCGATATTTCTGCCACCGCCAAGTCATGACGGTCAGCCCGGGGTTTTCTAATCAACCCAAGGTAGTCGACGAAAATCCCCTTTAAGTTCGGGTGACGACGCTTATGGGTTTCACTGATAGCGCAAATTTGTTCGACACTCAGATCGCTGGCATCCAGCACATGAATATCCCGGTCGATAAGCGAACCCAGCGCATTGCCAATACGCCCCCAGTCTTCATCATACAGTTCACAGTTTCGGAGTTTAGACACCGGCATCGCCGCCGAACCTGCCACCATGCGCTCGGCAATTTGTTGCGCTGCCATTTCCATGGAAAACAACAACGCCCCGCCCCCGTCGCGGGTCATGCCTTCAATCATGCACAGGGCTAGTTCCGTTTTTCCCATGCCCGGACGTCCGCCCAGTAAAATCAGGTCAGTCGGGTTAAATCCGCCGGTCAGCTCGTCCAGCGGCTCAATACCCGTCAGGATCATGCCGGTCTTGCCCTGATTCCGCGCCTCCAGTGTTTCAACGTACCTGTCCAGTAAGGTACCGATGACCACGGGCTGTAAGCTACTCTCGCTCTGGGATATCCCATTAAACCGGGAGGCAAACGCCTCAATCAGTGCTTCTGCTTGCGTGTGATTGCCACAGGCCTGGATCTCTTGCTGGTAACGGTTAATCAGATTAGTGACCTGACGTACCCGCCAGTAACGCATAACCTTTTCCGCATAGCCTTTTAAATTGGCCCGCCAGACCGGCGTTTTGGCTAATTCCAGTAAGTTAGCCAGAATACCCCGTTCTTCGCCCATCGCATCCGCAATGAAAAAGGGATCGATAATCGCACTGCTCAGGGCCTGCTTTTTGATTTCGCCGTACACCCGGCGCAGATGAACGGAACTGAACGCCTCATCCGGTAACACCGCTAATACGTCGTAGGCATCCGGTGTCGCCCCACCGGATAACAAGCCACTGATGACGGCCATTTCCAAATCATAGACATTCATGCGATTTCCCTCCGGTAGCTTTCCCAGTCAAAGGCCAGTACCGTGCCGCCCTGAAGCACTCGGTCCAGCGTCCGATCACCCAAAAACTGCGCCAACTCAGTCACGGGCAAGTTACTGATCAGAATGGTGGGCAGCAGATCTTCATAGCGATTATTCAGCACCTCAAACAGAATATGGCGTTCAGACTCCGTGCCGTACTGCACGCCGATTTCGTCAATCACCAGCAAATCCCGCTCGCTGTAAAATTTCAGGGTATCAAATTCACTCATTTCCCCCTCACTATTCCATGAGCGACGAAATGCCCGGATGATGCGCGATGCGGTGGTGATAAACACGGCTTCATCCCCGCCTGCGGCAATTTCCCGGCACAAAGCGACAGCAAGGTGAGTTTTGCCTGTGCCCTGACGCCCGCACAGGATCATGCCTTCCCCTGCTCGCTTGCGTTCCGCCCATGTCTGGACGTAGCCCTGACAGGTTTTCAGATTGATTTCTGCCCTGCCATTCTGTGGCTGGTAGGTGGCAAAACTGGCCTGCGCAAAGCGGGGGACGATGTTCAATATTCCCGGTTCCGTTGTTTCCATCACGTCTGCTGCTCCTTAAAGATTTTTTGTCCAGCTCGCGCCGTGTGATTCATAACGCTTGTGCTCAAATCCGCTATGGGTGTTGACTTGGGGCTGCCGACCGGATTTCTGCTTGTCAGGAAATAACCCTTGCCAGCTGTTGGCAATGGAGGTGCAAATTACCGCGTCAGGATTGAGACAGGCTGCCAGTTGTTTGGCCTGCTGGCGGCAACTGGTTTCGGTCAGGGGTTTCCTGATTTCCTGCCGGAACGTCACCCAGTCCGCCCACGTTTCGGCACTGACGTTCTCGGGTTTGGCTGTCAGGGGATCGAATACGGTTTTTTTTGCCTGTTTTTCCTGCCCAGCCCCTTGGGGTTTTATAGGTTCTTTGACTGGTTCCTTGACGGGTTCAAAAGAGTGACTGATTCTGGTGCCATCTGACGGCATAGGGGGTCTGCCATTGGGCGGCACAGGGGTGTCAGCAAATGGCATAGGGCTGCCAACCGGTGGCACAGGGGGTATGCTTTTGGGTGACACAGGGCCAGCGGATAAATTCAGGTAATAAACATTCGAGGCATTCCCTTTCCCGTTGTGATTACCCAGCCGGTTTTCCTTGGTCAGCAAACCCATCTTAATCAGGGCACCAATGTGACTTCGCACAGCGCTTTTGCTGCATTCACAGTGATCTGCAATATGCTGATACGAGGGCCAGCACTCCCCTTTGTCGTTTGCATTATCGGCCAGTTTAATTAGCACCAGTTTCCTCAGAGGATTGCCCACCCGGATACTCATTGCCTTCGCCATCAGACTCATACTCATGCCATTTCTCCCTATTACCCTACCCTATCCCCATGCTCCCCTTGCATCATCCGTCACCCCCAGTAATTTATTGCGGGGTTTTCGCTTCAGGCGGCGGAAAAACGGTAGGCAGATCAGGACGTAATTCATACGCCTGAACCGCCCCGTTTGAAAACACCACAATATCCGGGACCCGTGATACCGAAACCCGTTTTTTTCCGTACAGCCATGCACTGATGAGCGATTGCGCACACCCCAGCACCTGAGCTAATTTGGCCTGACTGCCTGCGATATCTATCACTTTTTTTATCACACTGTTTTTCATTCTTCCCTTTCTCCAACACCACGGCAATAACAATATCACTAAAGGTCAATATAAATCACTATCGGAGTGTTTGTAAAGATATCACTCTAGAGATAGAATAAGAAAAAAATGTTCCAAGACAGCGGTTCTTGGGTTTATCCCCGGTATTCGACGTAAATGCGGGAACCACTCATGAGGCACTTATGACTCTTGCTGATAGATTAAAAGAAGCTATGGCAGATAAGGGGCTAACCCAATCTGCGCTGGCAAAAAAAGCCGGCATGGCGCAATCCATGATATGGAAATTACTTTCCGGGAACGCAACCAAAACAGGCCGGCTAGTTGATTTAGCCAAGGCGCTTGACGTTCGCCCGGAGTGGCTGAGTGATGGCAGTGGTCATAAATCACAGTCCGGTGATACTGATTTTGCTGTCAGGAATGACAACCGTTATGCACCGGTAAAAATTTATGAAGCAGAACAAGATACCCCGGAGTGCTTCATGGTACCGGCCTTTTCTGAACAGCAAACCGCCTTTGAATCCTGTCGGGCTTATCGCATCACCCAAAATACCGGCTGTGCTGAAGCGCCGGAAGGGACAGTGATCGTGGTAGATACACAGGAAGAGATCGCCAATGATGATTTAGTCTATGCACGGATAGGAGAACACTATTCCGTTTATCGTTATAAACAAGGGGGTGCGGTCAGCTTTTTATCTGTGGATGACTCACGTATCCCCTTGATAACTCTTTCTCCCGACATGGAAATCGTCGGTGTGATTGTGTATTTATTTCGTCACATGAAGCGAAAACGATAACCTTCCTCTCCCGACTTTAAACACCACCAACCCCTGCCTCTATCTGCAATAAGATACTGTTTTTAATGCAGTATCTTCCTTTTCACTGAAATAATAATCCCCATCAAGATCTAAAATCATTCAAATAATATCAAATTAAAATTATTAGATATCAATAAGATAATTAAAAAATTTGATTTATATCACTTTAGGTATGGATTCAATGAAATTTAAGTGATAATGTTAGTGGCATCAAAGTGATAGGAATAATCACTACCCTAATAAGCGAGAGGATTTATGCGTACCTTCATTTCTGCCATCATCAAAAAACCGGCAACACAACAAAAAAAGGCTATCAACATTAAAGGCATTGTTGCCAATATCGCACAAAAAAACAGCCTGCATGCAGAAACAACACATATCACCTTTTTGGCAGATCAATATCATCAGGGCAAAACCCAGCATCACGGCATGGATATAAAGAATAACGATGAATTTAAACATCATATTTTAGCGACGTATCGGGTCAGCCCAAAACATACCGAGCCTGTGCCTTACTATCATTTAGAACTGATTGTCGATTACGGTTATGCACTCTATCAGCGGCGAGGACGGTATATGAATTTAGTGGATATATTGCCTTTTACTCAATTTTCAGCCCCGGAAATAAAAACTACCATCATTGATAATTAACACATTCATGAATGCAAGGAAAATAACAGCAATGGATTGCCTGAAATAAAAACAAACGACTTAATCATGAAATTAATCGCTTAAATTGTGCAGGTTTATTGTATGCAAAATGTGTAAATTATTCGGAGAAAAATAAAATGAGGCTCGTTGCTAATCATAAGAATAAGAAAAAAGCCAGTCTTACCAGAAAGCAGGCGGCTGACTTTATCGGCATTAATGTCGATACATTATCCCATTGGTGCGCTATAGGTAAAATAGCCTACAACAAGAAAGATCCCGCCAGACCCCGATCCCCTTATTTATTTACATACGCGGCATGTATTGCAGCCCTTAACAATTCGATCCAAACTGTGCCTGTGAGCACGGTAGATGTGGCAGAAAAAGGAGATAAAAAATGTCAATCTTCCGTAGAGGAAATACATGGTACGGGAACTACACGACACCAAGCGGCAAAAGAATTAAGGAATCGCTTGGAACAACGGACAAGAGGCAAGCTCAGGAATTGCACGATCGAAGAAAGGCCGAATTATGGCGCATAGAACGGCTGGGTGATTTTCCTGATGTGACTTTTGATGAAGCCTGTTTACGTTGGATTGAGGAAAAGGCCGATAAAAAATCACTGGATGATGATAAAGGGCGTATGGCGTTCTGGCTGGAATACTTCAGCGGAGTGAGATTAAAAGATATTACCGAAGCCAGCATTTACACGGCGGTTAGCAAGATGAAAAACCGCAAGGCCAAGGAGCGCTGGGAAAGTCAGGTTCAGGCAGCCAAGAAAAAAGGACACGAGATCCCAGCCTATAAAGAAGTCTCAGTATCGGTAGCGACCAAGGCAAAGCACTTAGCTTTGATTAAGGCTCTATTAAGAGCCGCCGAAAGAGATTGGAAATGGTTAGAGAAAGCCCCTGTGATTAAAGTCCCAACCGTCAGGGAAAAACGAGTCAGATGGTTGGAGCCTCATGAAGCGCAGAGATTAGTTGATGAATGTCCCGAACCACTTCAGTCAGTCGTTAAGTTTGCGCTGGCTACAGGGTTGAGACGCTCAAATATTATTAATCTGGAGTGGTCACAAATTGATATGCAAAGACAGGTTGCATGGATACATCCAGATCAAAGCAAATCATCCAGGGCTATAGGGATAGCCCTAAATGAAACAGCTTGCAGGGTGTTACGGGATCAGATAGGAAGCCACAACAAATGGGTTTTCGTTCATACGAAATCATCAATCAGTCCAAACGGAATAGCACTGCCTAATGTGAGAAAGATGCGTGTTGATGATAATACAGCATGGAATGCAGCGTTAAGACGAGCAGGAATCGAAGATTTTCGTTTTCATGATTTGAGACACACTTGGGCTAGCTGGTTAGTGCAATCAGGTGTTCCATTATCAATTTTACAGGAAATGGGCGGCTGGGAGTCAATCGAAATGGTAAGGCGTTATGCACACTTAGCACCGAATCATCTGACCGAACATGCGCGGCAAATTGATCTGCTTTTTGGTGGAGGTGTCCCAAATTCGTCCCAATCAGGAAAAATAGCGGTTACAAAATAGAGGTAACTCATTGATTTTAAATGGTACGCCCTACAGGATTCGAACCTGTGACCTACGGCTTAGAAGAAAGTAGACCACTAAATATCACCTTGAAATATAAAGATTTATCCTTGCTCGCATAGTGTTTTGTGTCGTTCATCGCCTTTCAGTGTTTTTGGTTGTCGTTCGTGTGTCGTCAGCAGAGACACAAAAACGACACAGTGATTTAAGCCAGTCTATAAACAACATAATGCAGTGGCCCCTCTTTTCATGCCAAGTGTTTTCATCACTCAGTTGACTCAACGCAATCTATCATATACGATAAGCTAAATCTTATCATAAATGATAAGCTGATATTGAACCCTGAACATCTATCATATATGATAAATACAAAAGGCAGACATGAGCTGGAATATTGATTTTTACCACGGCGTAATGGATAGCATTCTGGATATGCCCCCTAAGATTCAAGCAAGAATGCTAAAACTGCTCGAATTAATGGAACAGCATGGTGCTAACCTTGGGTCTCCACATACTGAACCTATGGGTAATGGCTTGTTTGAGGTACGAGCAAAAGCGCAGGAAGGAATTGGTCGAGGCTTATTCTGTTACCTTGATGGCTCGCATATCTACATTCTCCATGCTTTTGTTAAGAAGAGCCAAAAAACACCTAAGAAAGATTTAGACTTAGCCAAAAGCCGTATGAAAGAGGTGAAAAAATGAGTCAACTGCAAGCCCTTAAAGCTAAAGCATTACAAAATCCAGAAGTTAAACAGGCTTATGATGAGTTAAATGATGAGTTTGAATTCATCAACACATTGCTGAGTATGCGTACTGAGGCGAAGTTAACCCAACAACAAGTGGCTGATCGAATGGGAACTAAAGAAAGTAACATTTCTCGGCTGGAAAAAGGAAAAAGCAACCCAACTTTAAGCACACTGGTAAATTATGCAAAAGCCTGTGGTTTCCAGCTTGATTTCAGCTATCGACGCAACAGTTAAAAAAAGCCGCATTAAGCGGCTTATCTGAATTGATTGGTTTTAATCCAATATCAATTGTGTCGGTCTGCATCCATAAAGTGCCGCCAATTTTTCTAATGTTGTCTGGCGGGGGCGGACTGCTTTTTCAAATTGAGAAACTGCAGCTTGCTTTACTCCCAATTTTTCAGCCACGTCTGTTTGTGACAACCCCGATATATACGCCATGCAGTATGAAGTATGACTTCTTCATCAACCATAATGCTGATGACTTCATGAGGAATGGTTTCATCGTCATTATCACCTTTGGTGTAAGGAATACTGACATAATCTTCATTACGATCCATAAATTAAGCCACCGTCATAACTAATTTATAACCTAACACGCTGCCAAAAATAAAAAACATCAATCAACCAAAGATCAAATTTCCACCAAGCCTCATTAGTTATTTGATAAATTTCATTAATTACCCGCCTGTCATTGTATGTCATCCTGCAACAAAACATGCAACCTATCAAATATCGTTTAAGACAGTTGTTTCAGTATCGATGAACCATGTTATTGATGTTCACTGGCGGAGAAGTTTCCCACCGCCTTCATGTTATTTAGCAATGTGTATTGTTGATTAGATGAGGGAATGACTATGCAAGACAAAAAGCCAGATGTACCTGTCTCAGAATATGGCAATCTCGTGATTGTTACAACGCCAGAATATGTCAAAGATTCAATCAAAGAAGCCATTGCAGAACACGCTGCGAGCCGTAATCATCCATATGCAACATTGAATGATAGAGGATTTGTTACTCTCAGTAATGATGCTTGTAGTGATAGTGAAACTCATGCAGCAACATCTAAAGCAGTAAAAGCAGTAAATGACTTAGCTAATACAGCTAATCAAAACGCTAATAACGCAAATGATAATGCCAATACTCGCTTAGCAAAAGACCAAAATGGAGCCGATATTCCTAATAAGGAAGAGTTTGTTAAGAACCTCGGATTAGAGCCAATAATGGAAGGACTATCCTTGCCTGTTGGTGTTCCCGTTCCTTGGCCGACGGAAACACCACCTGAGGGCTGGCTTATCTGCAATGGTGATTCATTTGATAAAGGAAGATATCCGAAACTTGCTTTTGCTTATCCATCTGGCGTATTGCCTGATTTGAGAGGGGAATTTATTCGTGGGTGGGATGATAGCGGTCAGATTGATCCCAATCGCTCTCTCCTTAGCCACCAAAATTTTGCATTTCAGAACCATTTTCATGCATTACCAACAAGTAATGGTGATAATGGCATAGTGGAAAAAGGGATCACAACTGTTTTTGACGATGGAAAAGCGAATAATTTCGCTGTGAATATAGAAACGACAACAGGTCCAGTCGGAAATAACGCTGGATTGTGGAATTATAATTATTTTAGAACCTATAGCACAAGTGTCTATGGTGGATTTTCTGTTGCGGACGAAACCCGCCCCCGTAACGTAGCTTTCAATTACATAGTCAGAGCCGCTTAATTCTGAGTAACCATTTAACCCGCAATTATCTGCGGGTTAATCACTCCTTTACTCCACCGGTTCAGTCTGATCAATATCAGTCACAACTCCTACCTCCCTCTGCTTCAAATTCCACACCGAATCCGCCGGCATCTGGACACGCACATCTAACCGACAGCCTTCCGGAATATCACACGGCTCACCGTCCTGATAGTACACCTTTTCCCCGTTCACAAGGGCTTTTATCCGCTTGTTCTGAAAGCGTTCCGGTAAATGAGAATGCTGACGGTGGAAGGTTTCAATCGTGATACTGCCGTCCTTGTTCACCTTGTCATCAATGTAGATAAGCTCCAGTCCGTTGTTGTTCTTCGGCGAGGAAATACCACCATGCACACCCCAGGCGCCATCCGCGTTATAGCCCAAAACACCCGTAACCTGATAATGACCGAGGCCGGATTTAGAGACGGTAGCACCTTCGGATTCATCGTTGGTGGTGAACTTACCTAAAGGAAAGATTTCGATGATGGGGGAAGCTTTCCTGATAATACCGCCATTGTCTACATGGGTATTAGCTGTTGTCCAATTTGTATACCAACCACTCCAATTATCACCACTATCCCACGACTGCCGTGTCGCGATATGTCCGTTATGGGATGTATAACGTTGGGAGACAACCGAGTATTCACTCTGCACTTCCAATATGCCGAAGTTATACAAACCAACCGGAAAATCAGGAACCCTGTCAATACGCGGAATGTTAACGACAGCGAATCCTGTTGATAAAAAATCCTGAAAACGAATCCCCTCTCCCACTGTTCCCAAGGAATTAGCACTGATGGCTGCAACATCCTTTGCGATTAACTGAATATCAGAGGACAGTGATTTACCGTTAATTTTGCGATCAATAGGCACTTTCCCCGCAATGGCTTCGTTCATCGCTTTTACCGATTGCAGTGACACGGTTTGTCCATTCGGCAGCGTCACCGCCACCGTTCCGTTCTGGGTCATCCACTGATCCATATTCTGGAGAAACTGGATGATATTGCTGTTAATGGCACACATATGCCGCACGCCATCGGAGATGGAATTCGGCACCGTAGTCTGAATTTGGTAGGTCGCGTTATTCAGAGTCACGGTAGCCTTATCCGCCAGTACCAGTTCCGTATCGGAGTTCACCGCCTGTATCATATGCAATAAATTGCTGCTGCCGGACTGGATGATGATTACCTGCCCTGGCGCAATGCCGTTTAGGTTGTCTTTAAACTTCATATCCGTGCCACGAACAATAGCCGAGCCGGACACGGTAGAGATGGTGCCTTGTGAATAGAGCATTGTAATTTCCTTATTGTTTGTAAAATGGGTCTTTCGCGATGATGATGTGATGACATATCCTGACCCAATAATTCGTGTAGGTATCCCCGCCGTGAGCGGACTGACCGTGAAAATGAGGAAGAACTTTTACATAGTTGTATCGGTTGGATATGTTGGGACAAAAAACCATGTTGTACAGATCGATTCTATGTTGGGCACACGTTGTCGCCGAAACCATTGACCCGGGTTCAACGGGATGGACTACCGCATGAGAGTAGACTGGCCCACCGTCTACCCAGTCAGGGTCCATTTTCATCACCTCACCGCTGACGTCGATAATTTGCGTTATCTGGAGCGGGAGGACGGAAGAGGAATAAAATAAGCCTCCCTGATCGTTATAGATATTCACCCCCGTTCCCCTGACCTTGTCATGGTGATTTATCCTTCTGTAGGCGTAGATTTTGCAGTACTCATCGCACATCAGCACGCCGTCATGATAAAAAACTTCGGCCATACAATAATCCTCTTGGTTTTTAGGGGTGCAGAAAAAAACATAATCCGCGCCCTTTGGGGATGAGAGGCGATTTTTCATCATACACATCCCCCATTGGTCTCTCACTGATGTGTCAGCTTCGATGACCGCTTCCAACACCATACACTGGCTATTTGAAACGCCTAACTCCTTGCCGTCCACCCGCAGTATGCCTCGCATATTAGTACCTCATAAACACGTTAATTGTCGTGGCGACATGAGTACTGTAGCTGGGTTCAAAATCCCATATGACCTTATCCCCCGATACCCGAATGTTGAGCGGGGCAGGATAACGCCCGCCCACACTTTCCGGGTAATTGGATGTTATCGTCGCAACAGGCGCGATATTCTGTCGCTGAGAAAGATACTCATCGGGAATACGCCACGAGTTGAAAAAACTGTCCACTGTCACGGAGCCGATAAACACGCCGATCCCCGCCAGCAGGTCTATATAACCGCCGTGATCGTGATAGACCTTAAATTTAACTCCGCTCATTATTCCACCACCATTTCTATTCTGACCCGGCCCTGACTATCCTTGAGCTGGATACCGTTAGGTTTGATATTAATGCCTGCTTGCCCATTGCCTCCGTTCATCTCAAAGAATCCGGTAGTTGCATCCACTTTGAACCCGCTTTGGTTCGGTACGTAGTTGGTTGATTGGATATTCAGGCCTACCATCAGGCTCTGGATTGTTGCTGTGTCTATAAAAGCATCACGGATAAACAACTGACCGTTTTTCGACATCATGAACGGCTCCATCTTTCCACTGGCCGGATTAAACCAACCGAAATTCTCCGCAGTAAAACCAATATTGGTGATGACCTGACCATTTTTCACTTCCGCACCAATCACCATTCCGGCTTTATAGAGCTGTCCTTTATATTTCACCCCCGCCCCAATATCCCTGATGGCATACCCATTACCGTCGATATCAAAGACCGCCGTCGCTTTCTCTTCCAGGGCAGCGACGTTTTCGCCCACCTGCGCCGTCAAGGTTTCAATGGACTGGGCAAACGCCTGACGCTCATCCGTCAGTACCTTATCTATCCGGCTGATTGCCGCCCTTATCTGCCGCTGCTCCCCGGCGGATTCACTGGTCTGTGCCGCCAGTTGCAGGGTAGCTTCAGCCTGTGAACGCACCTGATGACTCAGCGTGTCATTCAGGTGGGTAATCTGGGCTTGTTGCGATGCAGACTGGCTTTGCTGAGTTTGCCGTAATGATGTCGAGGTTTTCTCAAGGTCAGCAATCGCGGTTTTCTGTTCATTGAATGTGCTGTTGATGGCAGATAACTGATTCGCCTGCTGATCAATGCCTGCCTGTAGCCGCGCATCCCCTTTCTGGATTTCGGCCCGCAATTGTGTCTGACTGTCTACCAACGCCTTATCCGTTTCGGTCTGAGTCTTTTTGACCTCGACAAGGGCAGATTCTGCGTCTTTCAGTCGGGTGTTTATCTGGTTACCCATTTCGGCACGGGCGTTCGTCTCAGTGGCCACGGCTTTCTCGACATGTACAATCCGGGCTTCTGATCCGAGCTGTCGGTTATTGAGCGAATTGAACTGGGCTGAGGTCTGCATCAGGGCTTCTGCTATTGCACTTTCAGCCTCCGTGACGGTCTTTTCCATCTTACTGATGTTACTGCGTTGCGCTTCAAACTGAGCACGGGTAGTCTGTTCAAACTGCGCCTGAGCATCGGTTGCGCTAGCAATCGCACCGGTGTTCTGGGTGACTCGCCCAACCACATCCTGTAGATTATCGTCAGTTGTTTGCAGGCTGGCCTTAACCTGATTGACTGCTTTCGCAAAGGCCTTTTCCTGTGTGGACTGAGATTCACGGACATCCAGTACTGCGGCCCGGTTATCTGCCACTTCAGCACTGATTTGTTCCTGAAACTTGGCGTGTGCCTTATGCTCATCGGCCTGCACCTGTTCAAGACGGGTGATATCCGCTTTACGGTCACGTACCTCTTCTTGCAGATGGTGGCTTATCTGGGTGCTGAAATGGGTGTTGGTCATCACCCCTTCAGCGACATCGCCAATCTGCTGCTCAAGGTTAAGGGCCTTGTTACTCAGTTCACGGGCATCCTGCTCCAGTTCAATCGATTTCTCGGTATTGAAATCAATTTTTTCCGCCAGGCGTTTTCCGGTTTCCGTGGACAAAAACTGCTTACCCGTAATTTCTAATATTTCTTTTGCATTATCATCGGGCTTGCCCTCCGCTTCGACAAAATGCGATTTACCGAATTCATTGATACTGCGGACATAGAACCAGTAAGCTGTTCCGGCTTTAAGTCTCCCTTTTGTCCAGAATTTGGCAATACCAAGAAAATCAGCACTGGATTCGACGTCATTGATATTGGTGATCGGCTTTTCTGAAAACCAGAATTCAAATTGCGTCTCCAGTGTCTTAGGGGCGCTGATATGTGGAATGGCTTTCAGCTCAAAAAAACCGGGTTCAATATTGATGACAGACGGGGCAGCCGGGGCACCAATCACCATCTGAGTTTTGGCTTCATCACCCAACATGCCGTTGTCGTCACGGGCACGGACACCGACCGTATACACACCCGCTTCTAACCCACTGAAGTAGTATTCCAGCTCTTGAGTATTACCGTGTGAAACTACTTTATTGTCACGATAGACCCTAATATCAAAGGTGATCGTGCGGTTGAACGTCGTAGTCGCCCACATCGCACGGGCCTGCACCTGCGTACTGTCCTGAATATAAGCCATGCTCAGGCGTTCAATATTAGGAATACGGATCACATTCTGCGTGGCGGGCGTACCCTGAAAATCAACCCCGTTCTCAACAATGGCTTCTTTCTGGGGTTCATGCTGAATACAGGTAAAATTGTAATGGCCTGTTTTGGTGTCTTCGGCAATGCTCATGACCCGGAACAAGCGAGTGACCAGTGATCGCTTGGAGATGGAGAACACGCCCCATTGCCGTAATCCCGCAGGCACGTCTTTCAGGGTGACCACATCGCCACTGACGGATTCAATCTCCACCCGGACAAACTTCCCTTCACTGCCCATATAAGAGAAATAACCGGACTCACCGGAGGCAAACTCGGCTGGTGCATCAAGACGCACTTCCTTACCGGAGAACGCCAGCACCCGCCCACCGATACGCGCGGCGGCGAACGTGTTATCGGCTATTTCCACAATGTCACCCGGTATGCAGTTAATCCCTTCGCGACCGGTACTGAATGTCACGGAATCCGTTTCGAGCTTTTCGGTTTCGATGATCCATCTGCCGACCCGATGCGCCTGCCCCCGGCTGGTACAACCAAAAGCCGTCACCTTTTTGACATTCAGGCCCAGACGGTCAATCAGTGCATCATCCTGAATCAGCTCCCGCTCTTCTTTCCAGCCGTTATCCGGGTTAACCCAGGTGACTTCAATAATCGTATGCCGGGCTTTCTTTGCCGCCGCACTGTAGTTAAATTTTCCCTCGACCACGTTGGCATTGGTAAATGTCCAGACCGGATCCGTGGGCCTGTCCTGAAAACAGGTCAGTTGCAGCCCGTTCCAGACCTGCATACCCCGAAAGACCGAAGCCAGATCATCCAGCACATCCCGTGCCTTACGTTGATTTGCAATATAGGCATTACAGGTAAATCGGGGTTCCATCCCCCCAAAGCCATCCGGCACAAGCTGATCACAATATTGCGCGATGGCATACAGGGCGAATTTGTCACAGCCAAAAGACCCCATTAACTTCCCAATACCATAACGGGTGTTGGTCACCAGATCGTAGAATATCCAGGCCGGATTATTGGTGTAAGCAGGCTTGAAACGCCCTGTCCAGACCCCTTTATATTCCCGCGTCTCAGGGGCATAATTATCCGGCACCTGAACAATCATGCCCTTGATGTGATAGGTACGCTTAGGGGTATCAGCAAACAGTGAGCGGTCAATACGCATCCCCGCCACAGCACTGTTGGGGTAACTCATCAGAGTATCGGTAATTTCAGTATAACTGGCCCAAACCGTGCCATTACGCAGCCGGTCGCTTTTGCTGTCTTCTGTTAAGCGGGACACCCGGATCTGGAACGGCTTTTTCTTGGGGGCCTCAATGGTGTGGGATTCCAGATATTGTCCGCTGATTTTTGCCGGGCCAATATGCACAAATTTGGCGTTATACCAGCCAGAGCCATCATTCACATCGATAGACAATTGCACAGAGCTGTTTTCCTGATTGCCCTTATCATCGGTTTTAACGAGCTGGCTGACGCCCACGGTAAACCTGACCCTGTCTACATCGCGGTTCGATACCGATCGGAGTATCGGCATGTCTTTCTTGACTTCGACACTGACCGGAATTTCACTTTCGACAAACGGATAATCGCTTAACGGCTCCTGAGATTGCGTCCCCGCCCGCCACTGAACAGTGACCCCGTGGATATTGGGATGACCGCTTTTATCTACAACAGGCGTTCCGTTAATTCTGAACCCCTGCAGGCCACCGACCGGCCCTTCAATCTGTCCCTCACTAATCAGATCAACAATGTTCAGAAACTGCTTATTTTTCAGATTATCATCCAACAGTTTCGGGGTACTGCCCTTGCCACCACCTTTTGCCATTATTCTGTCTCCAGCCCCTGAGAAATCACGTTCGACCCCACCACCAACTCACCGTAAGCAATCGGCACCGGATAACCCTGCCCGATACGGTTTTCCAGTGAACTAAAATAGCGGTTGCCCTCGGTTTTGCTGGAACCCATTTCCGGGCTATCCGGCATTTTGGTCAGCATGGTCGCCATCCCTGCCGCCAGTAGTGCAACCCCCGCCATCGCCAGCCCCGCCGTGTAAGCACTCCACATGCCAATCGACGCACCGCCCGTCCAGAAGGCGGCAGCAATCGCCACCACCCCCAACACCGCCATGCCTATCCCCGCGCTATTTCCGCCTGCCCCCCTGACCACCGGCACAATCGTGACCGTATCACCGTCATTCAGCGGGTGGTTCATGCCTGCCGGAATGGAGTGTTCTGTCATATCCCGCCCGGCAATACGAATACGGAACTGCCCGTCAGCGAGGGCCTGCTGAAACCCTTTTAACTGATAACACAGGCACCTGACCGCTTCTGCCGCGTCACGCACCTCTAACTCATAACGACGGCCAAATCTTCTGAGATGGCCTCCAAGCTGTAACTTGACCATTGTGGATGTCTCCAGACTGAATGTGTGTATTTGAGCCAGTAACCGCCATAAACATCGCGCTTGCTGATGCGATCTGGCCTGTGATGCAGAATTTGCTGATTGCCGAGGTAAATCGCCCCGTGACAGGGGGTTTGACTCCCCAGACAAATCAGAATGATGTCGCCGGGCTGAATCTCATCCACCTGCTCAAATCCCTGACTCAAGCTGTTATCGAGATAAAGGTTTTGCCCGTGATTCCACCACGCATCGTCACGCTCGATATCATCTAATTCGATGCCTGCCAGATGATAAGCATCCCGGATCAGCGAATAGCAATCCTGTGTCCCGTGGATAAATTCCCGGCCTAATAAACGCGGCACCGGGCGAAATTGATGCACCCGATCACCACAAGCCAACCACCACGGCAAACCGGTCTTGAGTTGCTGCGTGCGGTCGGCGGTACTTAATCGGGGCTTGCCATTGGGATGACTGTGCGCAATGGCCTCGATATCGGCAAAGCACTCTGCCGTTATCCAGTCATCGGGGTTAATGTCAAAATAATGCTCAGGATCCGGTGAAATATTGCGGCACGGGAAATAACGACCACCGGAAATCAGACCGCACGATTCCCGCACCCCTTCCGCTTTCGCGTGGGCGATAATGTCTTGTTCAATCATGATTAACCTAACTTGTTAGCGCCTAAAAAACCGCCAAAGGGCATAGACAAAGGACGGGGATAGCGCAGAGTGCAACCGCTGTATTTCTTTGAGCACCGGTCTTTCTGTGGATGAGTGGTGGGCTGGTCTTTTTCATCCGCCACAGGCGGGCCATCATAGCCACAATCGGCGGAGCGGTATTGCCAGCAACAGATATCCGCCTGGATCACCCGTGCCGGAATGAGCGCCCCGTCTGTTTCACTGGGTAAGGCCAAGATATACGTCACGAAATCCGCGTTGGCATCCTGCTTCTGTTCTATCAGGTATTTGCTCACCGCCTCACGGGTCGGATCGGCCTGTGGGTTGCCGTTCGGAAAGTTGACCGCATCCAGATACAACTCCGGCACCTGATGACGAGTGACGACCGCGCCCAGTGCATCATTGAAATCCTGATTGATGGCCGTCAGCAAGCCATTGATATTGGCAAACACCATTTTCGGTCGGGAGCTGGGGCCTTTGCCACTCATCTCAAACCCGGTCACCTCCACCGGATATGGCTCATAGCGCAGCCCCTGCCAAATCACCGGCTGTAACTTGCCGTTCATACCATCATGGAAACGGTAGACATCGCCACCAAAGGTCGTTAAATCGATTTCATACAGGTTCAGAATCGCGTTCTGGCCCAGTTCAGTGACGGCAACCCGCATTTCTTTGGGAATATCTCTCATGCCACGACCTCCTCAAACACACAACTAACTGACCAGCGTACACGATGGCGGTTGACCGTCCACGAGCGGCACACAAACGTACGCAATTGATTATCGTCACTACTTCGCCAGACAAACGATTCCACCGCGCCCCGTGCCCGTAGAAATTCATCAATCGTGCGTCCGGTTTCTGCACTCCCGGCAAAATTGAGCTGGTAGCGTTTTAACTGGTTATTGATGCCGTCTTTGATACGCTGCTCGTAGCCATCGCCAAACTTAACCACTTTGACGCGCGGTTCATGGCTGACCTCATAGTTATCCTGCGGTCGCCAAGTAAATTCTGGTTTTGTCATATTTCACCCATAAAAAAACCCGCCGAAGCGAGTTATTGATTCAGCATGCCGCCCGGCCTGCTCTCATCTGTCAATACATCATAGATGGTCTTTCTGACCATGCCCGACATCATCCGCGCATCCTGCTCAGAGAAGTTACCCTGTGTCTGGACATTAAAGGCAATATTGATACTGCCAACAGAAGTGCCACCCCCGCCCTTGCCCATCTCCCGGTTGCTGACCACCTTACCCCTGTCGCCCGGTATCATGTACTGGTGACCGTTATTGGCTTTGAATATCTCCGGCTTATTGTTTTCACCAATCCGGTATGCCCCGTTCGGACTGACTGGGCCACCATTCTTACGCGCCCCCAGTAAGGCAATCATGGCAGGGACAGCCGCTGTCATGGCTGCCATCCCGACAGTCGCGGCTGTGCCCATTGTCGCGACACTACTCGCAGCCGCAGCCGGGGCCATTGCCGTAGTAATTGTCGCTCCTGTGGCAACTGCTGATGCCGCCGCCGCCGTATTAGCCGCCTTGCCGATAATCATGTTTTTGATTTGCTGCATTCCCATCTGAACCAATGCGGAGACCGCTTCATTGGTGATGGTTAACGCCAGATTGCGCATGGCTTCATTGGCGGTCTGGGTGCCGGTTAACAGCCCGGTGATGGTATTGGCGGAACGCTGGCCCAGTGCTTCAAGCGAATCCCCCAGAAATTGATACATTTCATTCTGACCTTTCCATTGTTCCCATCGAGCGTTGGTCAAGTCTTCCTGGTATTTCTTTTCAATAGCGGCTCTGGCGGCCTCAGCTTGTTCCTTAAGCTCAGTATGCTGTTGCTCAAACTGCTTGATAGCCTCTATCTTTCTGTCATGCTCATTAATGAGGTTTTGTACTGGGTCGAATTCTCCAAGCTCTTTCATGGCAGGTGATACAGCCTCATTGACTTTACGTTGTCGTTCCTCTTCTGCCGCTTTGTCCTTAATCGCTTTCATCTGTTCTTGGAACATTTTTTCACCGATAAGGTGATCCTTGTACATCCTCGTGAGGTCATCTTCTTCTTTCTGGCGAAGCGCTGCGGAATGCGCTGCAACATCGAGTTCAGAGGCTTTGATTTTGTCGTTTTTCTCTTGGTTAGCCAGCCAAATTTTTGCAGCAAGATCTTCCGCTACTTTTATCTGGGCTTCACTAGAGCCCTCAGGCATCGCCTGACGAGCATCGTATTTAGCCATCTCAAGGCTGTTTTCTTCGTAGCCCGTATTGAGGCGTTCAAGTTCTTCGCGCTGGCGTTTAAGTGAACCTTCAACCTGTTGAGAGCGATTTTTTGCCTCTTCCGCCGCCTTTTTAGCCGCAGATTCTGCCTCCTGTTCAGCCTTTTTCCGTTTGCCATCCTCTTCCTCAATTTCGTATTTTTTAACCACCAAATTGACGAGCTGTTCGGTGCTTTCAGGATTTGCACCAGCATCTTCAGCATCAAACTCAGCTTGTTGCTTCAGTTTGCCTTTTTCATCCGGTATTGAGGCAATTCTCACTTCACGCTCGGCCTTTTTAATCATGGCCTCCATTTTCTTATTGACCTCTTCTGTATCGCCACCAACAGATTTAATCGCAATACCAAGGCTACCAAGTTTAGTTTTTATTAGCTCGACGACCTCCCCGTAGGTTTTCCCCGCGTTTTCCCATTCTTTAACATTATTGGGAATTTCTTTTTTACCCTGTTCATAAATGAGCTTGTTGGTTTCCTGTATCTTTTTGTTGCTAATGTCGGACATGATTGCCGAATCTGCTTTGGCTTTATTCAGTTCTCTTGTTGTGCGTACATTTTCAGCCTTAGCTTGCGTTAGCGCCTCTTGTGCTTGTTTCTCTTCTTCCGCAACGGCTTTCTCAGCTTGATCCATATCAAGCCCGTTATACATGTTAGTGGCAATCCTGATGGTTCTTTGTTTAGGGTTTTTGAGTCTATCGAGTTCCTTCTGCAACTCATCAACTTTTTGCGCTGCATTTTTGGCGTCAGTTTCCATCTGCTTGATAGATTTATTCATTTTATCAACTTCAGCAGCAACCTCTTCCGCGCTCAAATCTTTGAGTTTTTCTTCAACATTACCTAAACTCTTTGCGTATTCCCTCGCACCGTCTGATGCTTGTTTGGTTTTTTCATACATGTAATAAAGAGCTCCTGCGGCGATAGTGATAAGGCCAAACCATCCCCCCACAAAAGCAAACGCATTACTCAGTAGCCGTAATCCCACGGATGCCTTTACAGCGGTAGCACCCACAGCAGCAGTGGCAACAGCGGCTGTTTTGCCTGTGGTAGCAACACTAAGATTTGTGGCCGCAAGAACTTGTTTCCTTTCAATAAGCGCATTCGTTGCCATCATTTCAGCTTGAGTTCCTTTAGCTGCAGCAAATTCAGCTTCAGCAACCTGAACAGCAAGTATTGCTTGTTCCCTGTCGGCAATAGCTTTGCGATTGGCAGCAATGGCGGCATGTTCTGTCGCTAAAGCATTGGTGTGAGCAGCAGCAGTCTCTGCATTTGTGGCTTGTACCGATACTTGTACCGCTTTAACTTTATTTGCTAGTGCACCATTAAACTTAGCGACAGCCGCCAATGCTACCATGCCGATAGCGGTAGAAAAGGTATCCAGATTGCCGCTCAGTGTTACCAATGATTTATTGAATATATTCGCTGCTGTGCTGACCTTGCTAGACTCACCTACGAACTTAGTCACGTTATTATTAGCAACAACGAACGCTTGTTCTATCGTCGAAGTGGTTTTAGCGAATTCCTTGGAAATTTTATCTGCGCTCGCCTTCATTGCAGCAATGACTATTTTGGAGGTCAGTTTACCTTGCGCTGCCATTTCCTTTAACTGACCGATATCTTTACCTAGATGATCCGCAATAGCTTGCATTATCCGTATACCGTTTTCACTAACGGAATTGAATTCCTCTCCACGCAATGCACCCGCCGCCAAAGCCTGTGATAACTGAATCAATACGCTTGATGATTCTGCCGCAGTAGCTCCTGATACAATGAGTGCTTTGTTCATCGTTTCGGTCATATCACCCAGCTCTTTAGCGCTCATATTTAATGTTCGGGTCGCTTTTTCAAGGCGCCCGTATAATGTGGAAGTCGCATCTAAACTTGTTCTAGTTCTTTGGGCAATATCGAAAACACGCGTAGTCACTTCATTAAGCTCTTCGTGTGCTTTCTTGGAGTTAACTAATTTGTTATTAACGCTAGTCCAGGCATCGGCATAACTTGCAATTTGACGCACATAAAGTGCCGAAATTAAGCTTGCCGCTACTGCAGATAATGATGACATGGAAGAGTTAAGTCTTCTTGTTGCTATATCCGCTCTCCCCATACTGCGCTCCAGATCATTCATTCTGCTATTTACCTGATGCTGCGCCGTCAACAGTTGGGCTACGTCCATTTGCACCTGATAAACGATATTACCTACGCGAACTTCTGCCATTTTCTAGCTCCTGAAAAAAGAAAACCTCGCCGAAGCGAGGTTATTATTAGTTAATATGGTTATTGATAACTTTTAGAACAAACAGGTAACGAGATCATATTCTCAATACAATAAGGGGATTTCTGTTTTGATTTATTTATACTGAGATTGTGTAATTGTGCTCTTTTGGTCTGGTTCGGAACAAGTAATTACAATAGCACCATCATTTGTCCATAATTTCACAATAAACAAGATGGATGAATCAACTACTATTTTTGCTGGATATTCACCAATAACTTGATTGTACATATCCAACGCTGAACTCTTACAAGCAGTAAAACTCAAACCAGAATTTCTGGTCACAGGGCTTAGTTGCTCTGGATAATTACCAGAATTGACCATATCATTTAACTGTTCTTTCGTGTAACTCTTTGCTGAGTGGGTAATAGAACTAGAGGGTTCATCTAAAGATGTATTTACCGAGTCCTGAGCCACGTTAGTATCTTCACTTACCTGATGACTAGGACTTTCAATTGCTATTTTATCATCATACTTATCACCAAATATTGGTGCTATTGAGTTAACCAGCAAAAGTGTTGAGATACAGATTACAATAACTATTACAGGTGGAATTCCTTTAGGAAGTTTATCCGAATAAGCTCCAACTGCTAGAGAGAATGGTAAAAGTATTAGCAAAGACATTGGCTCCCTTACAAGGAAATACAGAGAAACCATAAAAACTATGATTGCTATAAAAAATAAAAGTTTAGATAAATCAATTCGACTCTCTTCCTCTTTTTTCTTTTTGGCTTTTTCTGCATCGTCTTTGCGTTCTAATTCCAGTAAATAATCACTATGATTATATATGTCACTAATAAAGTAATCTCCTTTATCATCCTGACGACCAATCACTCCTCGCTCAATCATTTTGTCGATTATAAGTTGACCTTTTTCATCCTCAAGTTTAAACCCTTTGCATATCATTCTCTTATCAAACCGTCTTGCCGACATACAATAATGAACAACTGTGCCATAAATATTTTCTAAGTCAGGAGGAAGATCCCACACAAAAATATCATTATTTGTTTCTTTTTTGATGTTAACCATAACAAACACTCATTATTAAATTTTACTCATGATACCAACCAATTAGAGCAAAAGAACGCAAAATGCCACGTTAAGTGGCATTAAGAATGAAAAAGATACGCTGACGGGTTATTTATTCTTCTATGGGTAATTCATTTTTAGAAATAATAGCCAGTCTGTTTTGATGGTGTTCTGGATCACCCCATAGCCACATTTCTTGTCGGCTAACATCATCTTGAGTCTCAACCTTGCGCAATTCGCAAGTTATCATGTCATAGGCGTAAACATGCAAATTATACATCAGAGCGTCATACATTCGGTCTTGCCAAAAAGCCATGCCGTCATTAGTCTGATTCATATCAGATACTATTACATTGTAGCGCTCCAGTAGGTAATCAAAGAACACTCTGCCAGCTAAATCACGCAGAACAGCTCGATGCTGAGGTGTTCTAATGCGCCAAACAAGAATTTGAGTTACAGGGCGACAATTCAATACAACGTCAGGCTGTATGACCACTCGATTGTAATAAGCCACCTCTTTTGATATATCGTTTATTAGCGCTAACTCAAAATGAGATTGGCTAATCTTGCCTGTCAATCGATTATCAACCCGAACCATGCGATAGCCAGGAGAAAAAGACAATCCTTTGATTTGACTTGTGATATCTTCCCCAACCATCAAAGATGAGTACAGAGCACGGTTATCTGAGCTTTCGTTCAAGTGAGCGAAAACTTCGTTAACCTTTTCAGGATGTATCAACCTTTGTGGCATATGTTCCCCCTCAAACCCAGTCACCTAAAACAGGCGATCAATATTTATCTCATTGAGAAATATTCCTTGCGGTAATATTAGACTGTTTGAAACTATGGTTCAATAGCCGAGGCTATATCAAGATTGTTTATTTAATCATCAGATTACATTAAAAAGTATCAACTTGTATCGGGCTTTAGCCATCCTTGGCTTGAAATCAAAGCATGCGCACTGGTAGTGAAATCATATTTTCGATGTAATACCCGTATTGCCGAGCAACGCCATGAACAATGCCTTCCGGTGTTTCCGCGCAGCCTGTAAAGATATTCGTTTTCTTGAAATGATGATCGTAGACTTCCACCTTAATGAGATACCTGAAATTCAGCGACTGCTGTTTTATCTGTTCTTTCCTTTTTGCTTCATGAGTCGCCCAGTAAACGCAAAGCCTATCGTGACATTCTTTTTGGTAACAGATGACGCTCTCTCTGGCAGAGACTTTCACTTTATTGGGGTTGATCGTGATTAACCAACCAGCAAGTTCATCCAGAGCAAGACAGCTCATCGCCCTTAACCCATGTTTTGTTGGTATCGTGATTTTCACCATACTTTCCTGAAAGCGTGTTTTCAGCTTCGTGAATTGCGAAGTCCAGTTGAGGCCCATTCCTTCGGTAATGAGTTTCATCGGCACATATGGCTTGTTGTTGTAATAAACGATAAAAAGATCTGCGCCATAAAATGGAACGTTGATTGTTTGGCGGGCTTCCTTAACTGCTACAATGGTCACGCTTGGATTCCTAATAAATACTGGGCAATTTAGAGGTCCCTGACTACGGCTATAGTCGGGGACCTTATCATTTCAATAGGACGCTATTAATTACGTAACTGTCACTTTTTGTAAAGAACGTCAATTTAAAACTGGGACGCACCTAGAATATTCAACTATTTATACGCATATAGTTGTCATTTTCCTCTTTCTAATGTCGAAAATAACCCATAAGCCAATGAGTTCTATCTGAAAATTGACATTCACCACCGCAACAATTTCTGACTTTTCAAATTGTTATGTAACTCCAGCTTTTGACTGCTTTATACTCACTAATCTTCGTTTGCCACTGAGCAGATCACGGGTTCGCATATCATCCGCCTCCATCACGGCATCGTATTCTTCACGGGTGAAGCCTTTTTCATCCGGAAATTTGGCTTTCAGCATCATCTGAAACTCGGTCATGGTTAACCGTTCCGCTTCCCCTCGTGACATACTGAAATGTGTCCGCGCCGCATTGATATATTCAATCGCGTTAAATTGGTCGGAATAGGTTTCAGTTCCTTCATGACGCTGGAGTTTTCGCAGTTTCACCTTCCCCATCACACCGTGAGTGATCAGTTCATTGGCAATCAGGATAATATTCTTAACGGGCAGGCCCCCCGGACGATACACCACGCCTTTTTGTCCGGGTCGCCACTCGCCAATCAAGTCGTCAATATCCTCGTCACAGCAGGCCTGTATCACCCTCATGGCGGTTGACAAGATGGCGCGACCAAAGACGGGTTTACGCATTAACGCAACCAGCCAGTCGGGGATCGTGCCGTAAGCCAGCATCGCCCGCTGAATCAGTGCCTGTGTTTCTGCTCCGTTAAGCAACGTATAAGCCGCCACAATCTGCCGGGGTGTGCCCAGACGGGTCATGGCAGCAAATGAGGGACACAGTAAAAAATCTTTTCTCTCCGTGGAGATCACCATCTCCCCGATTTCAAGCATGGGTGTCATAAAGCCTCCTGAATATTATCAAGGGTACTGCATCAGCACCCTTTGTAATCACCAGCAATGACGATCACCCGCCTACTTGTGGTTTTTTGATCGTTTCTTCAATCAGCCAGTCCACCGAATCAGCATCACTGACCTTTAACTCACCCGAATAGGTGGCAATTTCATTCGCACCGAACTGCGATGACCAGGAGGTGAACACCATATAGCCCTGCAGCACGAAGGCATTGTCACCGGTGAAGTCCATCTGCACCCAGTAAGCGGGCTGACGACCGGCCTGCACTTCTTGCGGGATCTCCTTCAACAGACGTAAGGGACCGAAATCGTCTTTTTTATCCTGTTTGCGGTACTCCCCATCAAAGCTGATGGTTAAGTCCATACTGGTGACGACACTTTCGACCAGCCCTTTTGAGTCATCCGCCTCGGAGGTCAGAGTATTAGGTGACAGGTCGAACGATTTGGTGGTCAGCGCCCCAAGCCGTAAAAAAGCGGCTTGCTTCGGCGCGGTGTCAGGACACCCTTTAGCAATACGAATAATGGCATGACGACCAATGAGTTTATTGGTTTCTACCGGGCAATTTGCCATGTGAATAACCTCTTATGATAAAAATAAAAAAGGCCGCGGGAGGCGACCTGATTAGGATGTACAGCGAAAGAGCAACCGGATAACGTACCGGTTCTCTTGGGTGGGAATAGGGACGGGCAGGCCACCCAGATTAAAGACCGCGTTCAGGCAGTCATCATCAGGATGCACCGCCACATAATCGAGTATCTTCTGGGCGTGCTGGATAACGGGTTGGGGATTATTCTGTCCGCTGACCAGAATGACCTGCACATTGTCGTCAGCCCCTAAATCATCCAGCCGACCTGTTCCCCCAGCAGGCTGAAAGACCATATATTGTGTCTGACCGTCATCCCCTTTTTGCTCAATCCAGTTGAGCATCTGGATTTTAAAACCGTCAACCAATCCCGCTTTTGCCAGATAATGGCGGAATTGTTCAAAGGCCATCATAGTTTCAGTTCCTGTGCGACAGCGTTATCTATCTGTTTTCGCATCTCATCAAAGCCCTGTTTCAGGAACGCTTTCTTCGCGGTTGCCCGGCGAAAATCCTGCTTCACGTTGGGATCATGGACATAGACGGCATAGTTTGCCGAATAGCCCACCCGCCCCGTGAGCCGGACACCCTCAAAGCGCACATCGCGGAACTGGGAATTAATCAGTGTGGCGGTATCAATCGGAGTATAAAGTGCCGCCTGCGTACTACCGATATACAGCGCCTTATACACAGCACGAACCACTTTGTGCCCCCGGATATCGCCAATTAAGGCATTGAGCCGGGATTGTGCTTCACGAATACCGGTGACTTTGACGCCCATATCAAGCTCCTGTTACTAAGATATAATCATCTGCAAAGCGCTCGAAGGTGTCTGCATCAAAAGTGACATACTTAATTGCGTTAGCCCCTGCTGCAATCGGGTCTGGATGAGATGATTCACCAATCAGGATATAATCCCCGATGGATGCCTCCGCAAACTCCGTCCAGAAGGTGTTTTTGGCGATCAGTTCAGTTCCGACACCGGATAGCTTGCTGGAGAGTCCACCTTGGTATTCACACAGAATGATTTTCGGCGCTTCATAACCCAGTGAGTGTCCATATTCATCCGTCTCCAGCCGCTTCCAGAACGTACAAGGGGCCGTATAGCCCCAGTTAGCAATACTGCTCATCATCACCCCACCACATCAAAGAAGCCGACCGATTGACTTTCCAGCGGTAAGCCAGACAAACAACCAGATGTATCCCACGCTTTAATCTGTTTGAGCAGGTAATCCGTACCGGAAGAATCATACGCAAATGAACGGGAAGCGCCCGAAGGCGCACTTTGTGAGGCAATTTTTCTGGCCCCGGACAGGGAGGCCAGACGCACGGTGGCATAGATAAGCAAGAGTTGTTGCAGCTTTTCGGCATAGCCCTGATCCGCCATGCACCTGGCAGTTTCATTGACCTGATTTAACAGCAGTTCCAGTACGGGATCAGGCAAGGTAAACCCCTGTTCGGCGATCATCGGCTTGATGTCATTCAGTGTTATCTGCATCATCGGGTTTATCCTTTTTCCCTTTGCCTTTGGGTGGTTTTTCAGAATCAGGAGTATCCTGTGCCGGTGTAGCGACGTAAAACACCCGGTCTTCAATCAGCGCAGCCAAGCCAATGCGTGCCCACCGCTGCGCCGTAGCCTGATCCACTTCCACCATATCACCCACCGCCAGTTTTTGGAGACTGGCCCCCGAAAACAGATTACCTGCAATCACTTTCACCAATGCCATAACGATTCCTTACCCTTTTGCGAACAAGATGCCGTGTTTATTGTTGATGTCGGTCTTGACCATCAGGCCAGCCGCACCCCATGTACGCCACACATAGTCTGAGTTGTAGAACGGACGCGGATCGGCAACCGTCCCAAATGCCTGCCCCACTATAGGCGCGATAACACCCGCCCCCAACGGCACGACCATGATTTCATTGCCTTTCAGCTCGAAATCTTCTTTGATAGCTTTGATACCGGTCAGTTTCTGTACTTCCTCCAGTACGGTACGGGTCGAATTCACATCAAAGTAAATCTTCTCCCAGTGGGACAGGATGTTACCGGAGACATACCACGTCTGTTCCGCATACATATTGTTTTTCAGGCGCAAGGTGTCACGCAGGGCGATGGCTCCTTCACGGATCGATTTTGCCACCGCTTGGGTGAAATCAATATTCAGGCCACCTGCGCCTAAATCCACCATGCCAACACGTTCATCGGCTTTCAGGCCCTTCCACGTCTTGCCGTCAAACTGGATGTAGTTGCCTTCCTCATCACGGAAGCCGTTAAAGATGTAATCCATGTACTGGCGGCGCACGTTATCAACTGAACCGCGTTGCGCATCGGCCAGTGAGGCCAGTGCCGAACCTTTGTTAAAAATCGGGTCACGCCACTGGAATTTGAAGCCAGAGTCGTGGATCGGCACCATCGTGCCATCAAAGCTATAAGTACGCGCATCCAGTGCCGCACCAATCTGGCCGCTCATGGAGGTATGCGCCCAGCCTTTGCCACCGGTACGCGCATACTCATACACCGACTCTTCCAGACGTACCGAACGAGACAGTGGCATCAGGTCATTCAACAAAGTGAATTCCGTATTCGGCTCAAACTCTGCCAGTACGGTCTGATCATACGTGCGATACAGACGGCGAATATCGTCAATGGCATTGACCGCATTCAGCTCCGGCGTGTTAGCGGCATCCCCTCGCCAGCGGGTACGGGCAAAAAAGTCAGCCACGGCCTGTGCCGAAGCATTACGGGCCGCTTCGAGTTCACCAAACTGCATTTGGTTGGCTTCAAGGTTTCCGGTCTCGGTTGCCCTTTTGGTTGAAAATACCAGCATGTTGTCTCCTTACTTGAATACGACGCGAACCAGATCGCCCGCTTTGGCTGTGATGTTGTTTTCTTCGATATAGGCAAAGACGGCAGCACCTTCACCTGCCGCCGTGATCTGACCGTTAGCCACGGCCACAGGTTGCCCCTTTTTGTACGTTCCGGCAGCCGCACGGAGGTTCAGGAACATCCCCGCTATGGGTTGCATAGCAACAACCACACCGCCCGCCTTAATGGGATCGTCCACGGTCTGGCAGCGGAGATAGTCGATATTGGCGACATAGAGCATGGCTGCCTCTTTGCCATCGACAGCGGCCTTGAATTTGCCTTTGTCAAAATAACCCATGGTGCCGGGCAGGGTATCTGCCGCTGCCGCACCTTCCCTGTTCAGCATCGGGTTAGGAAATAAACCACCTGCATGAATAACGCGTTTTCCGTTTTTCGCCATGTTTATTACTCCGGCATTGAGGTGAATGATTCAGAAGGGTTATGGGTAAAAGCTGAATTCAGCCCCATTGAGGTCTGGCACTGTGCATACAGCCCATCAAGTGCCGCGCCATCCAGCGCATTAACTGCCATGTCATCCAGACCGAATTTCGCTTTGACTGCCGCGCGTTTGTCTGCTTTTGCTTTATCCGCATTGGCAGTCAGACCAGACTCAATCGCAGTGAGTTTCTCTACGAAAGGCTTAAACCATTCCGGGGGCTGAGAAGCGTTATTGGCGGCTTGCCTCGCCTTCTGGTCTTCTGCTTTCTTTTTGCTGTCTTGATCCTGCTTCTCTTTCTCCTTGAGCGCGTTATAGGCCGTCAGCAATTCCGCGTCAGATTTGCCGTCCGTGGCTTGGTTGGCGGCTTTCAGGGCATTGATAATCATGTCTTTCATCGGGTTATGTTCCTTATTGGTCTTCACTTCTTCGTATTCAGTGGGTTTGCGTACCACTTCCACAGGCTCACCCACGAGTTCGGCTGTGCCGTCATCGTTCATGAGGTATTTTTGCCGGTAGGTTTTACCGGAGTGGTAGTAAATGAATTTGTCAGGCCAGACTGTCTCCGGATAAGGCCAGTCATCTTCGGTGTCGATGGCTTTTAACTTCGCTCTCAGGGCAGAATAAATGTCGTCAAAGGAGAAATTGGCGGCGTTGCTAAAGAAGAACTTCGTCTTATCAATCAGCCTCTCTTGGGTGCAATTGGCTGCATCAGACAGATTGACCTGTTCGACTTCAACTTGCTCACCGTCAGCGTTCACAAACATCCCCACACCTTCCTCCGGTGTCGCCGCACCCGGCTCACTGGCGGGGAGGACGGCGATATGGTCAAAGTGCATATTCCGGGCAATCCAGCTATACGCCTTGCCTTTTGACTTCCCCTTATTTTGTTCCCGCTGGAGCAGTAATCCGGTGGAAACATGGATAGGATCGGCACTGTTCCCGGCGATAATGTCATCCACACGAGCCAGAAACTCTTTTCCTTTCTCGGAGGATTCGGCAAATCGCCGGTTGACCTTCACATCCATCATCACCCGGTCACCGTCTTTGCGGACGTTCTCCGCCCAGGCACCGATATGAAACTGATTCACCGCCCTGGGCATATCAGCCGAAATATACTGACCGTCAATTTTGGGGTGTCCGTAAGGCACCTGTTTCCCCTCCATTGACTGATAGCTTTTGTTAATCTCACTGGCGGGATATAACCCTCCATTCATCACAACATCATCCACGACAGGCACCACGCCACGAATGACGATATGCGCATCACCATCAAGGGATTCTGTTGAGATATTGGCGGAGTTTAAGGCCAGTGACTTAACATGAATTCCAAAGAATCCCATGCTGTCACCTCTTTGAATTGTTACTTAGATGAATTGCCCTGCCAGCCTTGGCGCTCTTCGTCCAGCCGCGCTGTCAGGCCAGTGTTATACAGTTTGTCGTCATCAGCCAGCACCACCGGCTGTTGCGCACAGTAGCAGCGGTAGCGGTTGCCGTTTTTAGCATAGAATTCCTCTACTTCCTGTTTGGTGTAGAGCTTCCCGTGCCGTACTGCGTGCCATTGCCGGGTCGTGGGTTTCAGGGCTGATAACCAAAGCAGCCGGGTATTTAACCCTAACCGCTCGCTGGCCCATGCCATTTCGTTCCAGTTGGCTCGCCGCAATGCCCCGACCTGCTCCGTCTGGGCGATGTTTTTCGCTCGACTCATCGACACATCAAGGCGCTTGCTGATAATCGCCGCCGTCTCTCTGGGATTAATTCCGCGAGCGATAGCCTCAGCTATGACATGGGATAAATCTGCCCTTGCCGCATCAGACAACCCTTTCCAGTCGCTGTAAGTGGATGCGAGCGCCGCCGCCACCTGATTCTGATAAGCAGGCATGGATAGCAGAGCTGAAAGCGTGGTGTGCTGGGCATAGACGGCGGATTGTACCGATAGGTTGGTATAAGCGTTTACGGTTCCGCGCTGGTACTCCTCCGCCACATAGCCGAAAGCCCATAGCTGGTCTTTACCCCCTGCCAGCAGGTATTCGTCCAGAATGCTTTGTATCCGCTCAAGCAGTAAGGCCAGCTCAGGAGCTGACAGGTCATAGATAAAACTCCCCGCATTGACCTGATAGAGTGTGTTACCGTGCAGGGTATGCGATAGCCCGGCATTGCCTGCCTGCGTTCTGCCGGTTAATTGCAGATCAAAGAGCTGTCTGAGGGCTTTTTTGATGCCGTAATACCGCTGTTCGATATCCCGGAACATCTTATTAACGGGTCGGTATGACTGAGTCGGGTCGCGTTTATTTCTCGGTATGACCGGGGTGCCGATTCTGTTCTTGGTCATCAGTCAGCGGATCTCCTGTTGCCCCTTGTGGCTCCGGTTCGTCTTCCAACGGCTCCAGCTCGCCCACGGTACGAATTTCATTTGGCGTGAATATCGGTGTGCCGAATGCCTGCTGGGTTTTCAGTGCCGCTTCTGCCATCTTAATCATGTTGTCGATCTTCTCCTGCTCACTGACGGCGAGCATATCAGACCAGGCAATCGTGACCTCACCCGATTGTGGCGGGTCAATAATGCCAATTTCCCACAAACGTTTTATCAGCCGGGTAACATATTGCGTTAAGAATCCCCAGCGACGACCGTTCAGGCGGACTTTCCATGTGGCATCGTCTTTATCACCGGCTAGCTTTCCGGTTTGCGTACCAAACAACACGGTAAACGGCACTTGCACAGACGCGCAAAACTCACGGGTCGTCACTTCCCATGTTGGTGTTGGGTCGCCCGGTGTCACTGACAACACATTCAGCTTGCCGGCCTGCATCACAGCGGCGGAATCCGTCCCCCGGTTGAGCTTACTGATTTTATCTTCCAGCGCGGCACCTAAGTCCGGATAGCCAGCCTGAATCGCCGCAGTGGTGATATCGTGTAGGTTGGTTTCTTTATCAAACTCCACGCCTATCTGACGGGACGCATTCTTCAGGAAGCCTTCTGAGCTGCCACCGGATACCTTTTCAATATCCAATAGTTTGTTATAACCCGCCCTCAGTAGCGGCGTGCCTGAGAAAATATCGCCATCCTCTGCCCCTTCACACAAGATAATGACGCGTGAGGGATGAATAGAGAGTTGCTTTGCGGGCCCCTGAACGTCAACCTGCCCCACCGGACGTTCATCAAAATTGAACATCGTCGGTTGCCCGTAGGTGTCTGAGTTGATATCAGAATCCCATTCCGCCACCGTGAGTTGCTGTTCCCAAACCGGGATTAAGTTCACTAGTGCTTCATTTTTTAACCGCGACACCACTGCGGTATCAATCGGCTCACGCCATGTCTGGTTGTCTTTAACCTGAATCAGCAGGGCTGAGTAATGCCCAATCATGTTACGGCGGTCAGCATCTTTGATTTTCGCCCAGAACGGTTTGAGCAGCTTCGTGACCTCCCTTTCCCATGCACTGGTGACGATAGATTCTTTCTGCTCTTCACCGTCAATCAGGGTCGGGTTATCCTGCCAGCAACCCTCCAGCAAACGATGCACCGCCGCATGTGCCACGGCATTACGTTCATAGGCGTTGTAATATTCACGAAAGGTGAGCCGTTCGGGATAACCGAACTCCGCGTAGATATTGGTGCGTTTGGTATTGCCACTGACACCGCCTGATACATACAGCATCCGCTTGGCCAACGTATCCGCCAGACTGTTTACCAGAAATTCTGTTTTGCTTTCACTCACGAAAGACGCTCCTTAAAAGAAAAATGCACCGACTGCCTTGCGGTTATTCTTAGCCACAGCAAAATAACGGAAACCATCAGCACCGTGTGACGTGAAGTCATGCAAGGGCTTATCTTTCCAGCAGCCGCGTTTGTCATCCCACTCTTTGCGGTAGCTTTCCAGATGGGAAATGCCTTCACCGCATTTTTCCTCGTCAAAGACACACTTAGGCAGTATTTCACGCACAGATTCGATACCGGTATCTACCGCCACTTTCGGTACGACCTTGAAGATAAGCGAATAACGCTGACCGTCAATTTCATACCCTTCTCGCGCCAGTTCCCGGCGTGATTTCGCATCTGAACCAAATTCCCGGTTATCGATATCATGTGGCCCCCAGTGTTCGCCGTAGGTGTAACCTTTGTCTTTCAGCACCTTCATATAGTGCCGCAGCCCTTCGCCTGAGTTCTCGTAGTAGTCGATAACGTGAAACTCTTCGCCCACCTCACGCACAAACCAGATAGCCGTTGAATCCCCCACACCGATATCCCAAAACGTATGGACAGGCAGATGTGAGTTATCCGGCAGTTTGCCAATGCGTTTGTTTTCGTACAGCCATCGGAACTGTTTGGCGTAGTAAGCCCCTTCAACCGATTGCTGGAAGGCTTCGGCGGGGATCGAGGGATATTCCCGCTTCATGTCATCACCCAGCGTTTTCTCTTTGGCAAGATACCAAGCCTGCTGGCGTTCGGTGAGAGTGATACCGTGCTTTACTCTCAGTTCAGCAAAGTAATCAGACAATCGCTGCGGTGTGGGTTCTACCGGATCAATGGCATACAGTGGGTTTTTCCACCATGAAAAGAAAAAGAACTTCCAGTCTAGGTTAGAGAGTCGTTTGCCTTGTATCAGGGCTTTCTCGGCAGTCTGGCAGTAGTCAAAGAAATAACCCGCTCGCCCTTCTGCTGTACTCTCAATCGTGGTGAAACAATCGGTTGAGACGGCTTCAAATGCCCCGGTCACAATCTCACGCGCTTTGTCGGGGAACTTGGCGCAAATCTTGCCGAATTCGGACACATGCAGATAACGTAATGTGCCGCCACGGAATGAAGTGGAGACATACAGCGATCCCCCTTTTTGAAAGACTAATTCCCCCGCCGCGTCATTACTGGCAGGGTTCGCCGCCTTAATCTCGCCAGGCAATCGGTCGTAGGCATATTTGACCTTTTCCCTAAACAGGCGCTTGGCATCATTTAAGGTATGAGCAATCAGGGCGCATCGGGCTGATTCGAATAATGCGGCATCGAGCTGGATAATGCAGACTTCAGTAGTAAACCCCAACTGACGGGCTTTGAGAATGATGTTACGGGTGTGAATACCTTCGAAGTACTCCAACTGCTCTGGGGTCATGTTGAATCTGACCGGACGGCCTTCTTTGTTCGTTATCCAGTAGAGATTGTTGAGTCGCCAGAGCTTATCGCGCAGTAACGCTAAATGTTCCGGCTTCATATTATCCCTTAGACAATTCGTCCATCAGATCAGATAATGTGCCAACAACATCGTGCTCTTTTTTCACCTGCTCACGGAAAGCCTGAACACTGATATGCTTGCCAAGCAACTCAAGGTTCTTCACCTTATCCGGCCACTTGATTTTCTTGAGTAACGCAGCCGTATCCTGTGAGCCCACTTCAAGGACTTCCAGACCAGATAAGGTGGTACGCCACACTTTGGGCCAGTCTTTGACGGGCTTGAGTTCGCCGCCATCCGTGAGAATATCGAGCACATCCATCTGGTCAATTTCAACCAGCCGCTTTAATACATAAGTCGCGTTGATCCCGACTTCTTCATTACGGTCTGCTTTGAGTTCGGCAATACGTGCCTGAATATCAGGTTTTGACAAGTTCTCAGATGCAGTACGGTTTGCAGTCTTCTCGCTGTACCCCGCACGAATAGCCGCTTGTGTCGCGTTCAAATCAACGAGGTACTCGCGACAAAACATCTCTTGTTTGTCGGTGAGTGCCATTTCCTTCCCTCATTCAGAATAAATCACTACCTCGGTTTATATAACCCGTTACTTGAGCAAGACCACATCAGCCCAAAACTTACACAAACCTCTATCAAGCACCCGTTTCTGGATGCTTTGTGGAATTTTGTAAATTGCTATCCTTGCTCTCTCAATCGTTCTTCTTGCTTGCTTCGGAACTCGGCTTTCGCCATAGCCCCTATTGCATAGATAGCACCCAAAACGAACCATCCCTGATACACAACAAAAATGACAAACACCGTATCTGTTAGCAGGTCGTAATACCGGTATGCCGTTGGAACATGCTTGTAATCCTTGGCTAATGAGTCCCTGCCAAATAAGTACGCCAAGAACTTAACCGTGCCAAAGAGCCAGCCAGCGAAGTAACCCACATTCACAAAGCCGTCTATATCTTGCGTGATCCCAATAAATAAAAAGGACGCGATAATTGCGTCCAGAATGATTGAGCATATGTATTTCATCATCAGACTCTCTTGTTCTTTGGCTTCTCAATCGAATACTTACCCGCCCATGCTTTGGCAATACTCAGACAATCCTCAAACGTCTTACCCTTCCTGCTCGCTGAACCAGAACGGCGATAGTGTTCTTTTGCCCGGTCACTTGCCATCCCTGCGATAGATGAAGAAAAGCCGAGCTTGGTTAACTCGGCCTGTACGTTCTTTTCGATAAATTGTTCAGGGTTCATACGGGTTCTCCCTCTTCATCAGGGAAGTCACCAAGATCAGGAATAGAAAACTGGGTAAGCTCCAAGGCTAATTTTGTGGCATCCTTAATGCGTTTAATATCCCTTTTGCGCTGAGCCATCAAACCGCTACCCTTTTGGCCTCGATGTTGGAAAGAAGCTTTATCAAAAGCAGCTATTAAGTCATGCATCTTTTGTCCAGTAAGCTGAGCTATCGCAGTAACATCAAGTGTACCGATATCAATGTTTGATTCTTTCTCAATGAGATCTAGCAACCATTTTCGCAATTCCTTAGCGACCTTTGTTCTCGACATCATCCCAATCAGATGAGCACCTCTGGAAGAAAAAAGCCTTACATCTGAGGATAACTCACCGTAAGTCATTGATTTATCCGAGGCCGTCACTTTGACCACAGTTGTCATCGTATCGGTAAACTCATCCTTATGGCGCTGGTAAATCTTGTTCACTTGTTTCATGTCAGCATAGCCAAGTAACCCAGCTAACTGCTCACCCGTAAACCAGATCTTCCCATCCTTATTGTCAAATGGGACGATTTCGTGTTCTCTGAAAGTTAATGCTGTACTCATCGGGTATTTTCCTTATAGAAAATCGAACCTGCTCACACAGAAAAGCCGCCCGCAGAAATACCCATTAACGGTTTTCTCAGGTTCGACTTTCTGTAAGGCTGCGTTTTATTGATGTGCGCGGTGAGTGCGCTTCGGAAATAAAAATGCCACCACGGATGTGATGGCTTGGGGTGTTGCTGTAGTCACTCGGGGTATTCTTTACTCAATCACTGACCAATCTTCGGCAAGAACATCAGTTTGACTTGCGAGCCACGGAACCATGTGATCATCTGCTGTTTTCATAGCAATGAATGGTAATTGCGGTGGTGATTTACTCGGTTCTCCAGTAGCCCCGTCTGGCAATTCAAACATGCGGTACACGAAGCATGGTGTTTCTCCTGTATATACCGCATCTCGAAATGGTTGCACCAGTGCTAGCCACATACCTTTACCATTCCAACCAGAGCGAGCTGCTTTTTTGCCGTCTTTAAGTGCCTCTAGCGCTTCACCAAAAGTAATCATTATATTTCCTTAGTTAAGTAAATAAGTCATTATCAAGCGCCTTTAGTTAGACGCTTTGGAATGAGTTATTTGCTCTTTAACCTACTCCTGCAACCCCAGAATTATTTGCTCTGAGGTGGTAGCTTGAGGCCTGTCTCATCCTCAATATATCGCCGGAAATCATTCATAGATGGCAGAACCAGAACAGGCTTATTGGAATAGACACTACCCCGCCATCAACATCATAGGCGGTACAGAGCAGGCCGCCGCTTTCCAAACCATCACTAGACCATTCAGCATAAACATAACAACCACCTTCAATTTCCTCGATTCCCACTGAGGTATATTTCATTTCGCACTCCTACACTCGGTATTAACGTAATCCTGCAAATACTTAGTTTGCCGTTCGTTCTCTGCCATCATTTCTCTGAGACGGTAATAATCTTGTCGAGCTGCTTCTGTAAGTTGTGGGGTTCCTGCATCGCCCACGCCGCCGAAGGAAGTGTTTTCAGACACAGGACAGGTGGCTTTGATCCGCAGCTTGCGACGACCAGTGGCAACATCAGCCCGAAGAGTGTCAATTTCAGTTTTGGCATTGGCGAGTTCCTGAGTGTGTTTGCTGTCTAGCTCATGCAGCATATCAATGTGCGTGTTCTGGTAGTTGATAGTGTCGGTCAGTTGCTGGATTTCGGTTGCCTGGTCACTGTTGATACTGAGCTGTTTCTTATACCCAGAGCAATAGAGGTAAGCAGCACCGGAAGTAATAATCAACGCAACAATAACGCCGTAGGTGAGATTGAACTTCATTCATCCAACCCCCAACACGTTAGTTCCGATTCCTGAGCACGCCGCTCTACCTGACCATAACAGCCATTGGCTTGGCCTTTGGTCTGCCTGCAATCTTTGCCACCATCAAATATCCAGCGTTTGATTTCCTGACAAGCCCCTTTCGTATCTCCCGCGTTTAATTTCCGGTAGAACGTGGAAGAAAAGCATTTACCGGGGCCAATGTTGTACGGGCAGAAGCTGGCAATACCTGCGATTTGCGGTTCAGTCAGTGGCACTTTAATATTGCTTCTGACCCAAGCAATAGCCTGTTCCGCTTCTTTAGCGTTGAGGTCATTACATTGACTCTCTGTCAGTTTTATACCTTGCTGAACTCGAATGCCATCAATTCGGGTCACACCGCGGCAGATTGTCCAGATACCGCCTGCATCCCGATACGCTGATAACCGGTTACCTTCTTTCTCGTCCAAAAACTGAGACAGAATTGCTGTCGCACCTGCACCGGAAATGATCAGACCAATAACCGTAGCCGTGAGCTTACTCGTCTTTTTCATGTTTGCTGAATTCCCGATGCTTGTAGTACCAGTTCACAGCAAAAGTGCCTACTGTGCAGATGATGCCGATGATGATCGCCCAGTCGTTCAGTGATAACGCACCAAGCATGGCAGTAAATGCCCCCCATCCGTAGGCTGAGGGGCTGGTGTATTTGTCCATACGCATATTCCACCCCATTAGAACAATGGGCGTCCGTGGGGTGAAATAGGTTCGCCCCTATTATTAATGAATAAATATTGATTTGTGTGTATATGTGTGTATAATGATTTTCAGGTTAGGAGGGAAAATGAAATCAACTGACCTGATAAAGGAACTAACAGCAGCAGGGTGTGAATTAAGGCGGCATAAAGGAACCAGCCACCAAATATGGTGGTCTCCGATAACAGGGAAAACCTTTCCTGTTCCGCATCCGAAAAAAGATTTACCACTAGGTACTGTTAAATCCATTAAAAAATCGGCGGGGATCTAATCCCCGCCCTCTTCTGGAGGTAACTATGTTTTTTTCAGTCGGTGTTGAAACACCCAAAGATGAAAATACTGCATATGGGATGGTTGTCCCGGCATTTTTTGCTCATGACTGTGGTTGTTTTTCTGCTGCTGACACTCAATCAGATATCCCTGCAATGGTGCGGGAAGCTATTTTACTCACTATTGAGGAAATGATTTACAGCAGTGATTTCACCGTGGATCAACTCCACGATGCCGGGCATTTGGTTTATGCGGCCAACCCTGAATATGCGGACTTTGATAGCTGGTTTGTGATTGATATCGATTTATCTGAATTTGAAGGCAAACAGCAACGTATCAACATTGCCTTGCCTGATACCCTGATAAAACGCATTGATACCAGAGTAAAACAAGAGCCGATGCGATACCGGGATCGCAGCCATTTTATTGCTGAAGCTGCCCGGCATGAATTGCAACCAGATTAAAACAGTAGGGCGAATTATCGCCCTATTTATTCGTTCTAATTGCTCAATCGACTAGCGCTTAATCATAAACTGAATCATTGCTATTTGAGATTTTACATCTTGTAATTCACAGCTCGTTACCGTTTGAGCGTCAGCGAATTGTTTTTCCAATTCGACAACTTTTTCCTCCAGTTCTTCAATACGCTTTTCCATTACTCACCTCGCTAGTGAGTTAATAGGTTGCCAGCCGCAATAGGAGATACTGAGGTTCTGGAAGTGATTGCGGTGGCAAATTCGATTAATGAATTGATGGTCACTTCTTGTTTTTGCTCCTCAAATTAGGGAGAAAAAACGGAAAGTGGTTATATATAAGACTCGATGAAATGGCACCTTAAATTTGTAAGTTCAGTTGTAAACTTTAAGTTGACAACTGGTCGTTGATCTCTTTCTCAGTCTGCTTAAACCGAACTTCTTCCAATTCAACACCCAACACACGACGATTGAGTTTCAGCGCCGCTTTCAGTGTCGCCCCGGAACCCATAAAGAAATCGGCTACCACATCCCCTTCCCGACTGCTGGACTGAATAATATGCGCCATTAAATCAGCAGGCTTTTCGCAGGGATGTTTGCCCGGATAATACTGCACAGGCGCAAACTGCCAGACATCGGTATAAGGTACATCAGCCGTGACTGTGAACGAACGGCGCATTAAGCCGTATTCCTGCCGCAACTCGTCATACTGGCGCGACAGGGTAAGATGAGATTCAACCAACTCAGGGTATGGCTTGTCCAGTTCGCCACGCTGGTGCTTTTCTTTGGCGATACGGTCAAACAATACCTGCAGTTTTTGATAATCCGCTTCATTGGGTAACTGCCATTGGCTGTCACTGAACCAGTGACTGGCCATCTGCTTTCCAGTAGCTTTGTGAATGTCTTTTGCCGTGACATCTAACGCTTTCCGGGCATCACGAAAATAATCGATTAGCGGCTTAAATACCGACTGTTTCAGTTCCCGGCATTGGCGGGAATAGCCATCCCCTTTCGGGTGATAGGGGCCTTGGTAATGTTCGGCAAAAATAATGCGTTCCGTGGCCGGAAAATACATCCGCAGGCTTTCTTTATTCTGCCTGCGCCACGGGCCAGACGGTTTCGCCCAAATAATATGGTTCAACACATTAAAGCGTTCACGCACGAGCAGCTCGGTATCAGAGGCCAGACGAGAACCACAAAACATATACAGGCTGCCATTGGGTTTCAGCACCCGCCAGAATTCAGCCAGAAGTTTATCCAGCCACGCAAGGTACGCCGTCACATCGTTCCACTGATTATCCCAACTGCAGTCTTTGACCCGAAAGTAAGGCGGGTCAGTCGCAATAAGGTCAATACTGTTATCCGGCAGGGTTTTGATAAATTTCAGAGAGTCGTCGTTAATTAATGTGGTACTACTTAAATTCACTGGCTATTCCATACTTCGACGCTGACTGCTTCTCAGGAAAGCCACAGGGTGAAGGCTGGCATTATTGCATCACCAGCCCTGCATTTCACCGCTTAAGGCATTGCCCCATCAAGGGCAACGTTTGAAAAACGTCTCATTGTCCCGGCTTTCCATCAGACCAGCCAGACAAAATTGAGTTAAAAGCAACTGGCAACGCGGCCTTGTTAGCCCCGTTAAGGTAGAAATGTCTGAAACAGACGCCCAGTCATACAGAGGCACTGTTTCTAAAACGCAGGAAGCTGTTGTTGTCATATCTTCATGTTTTAGCATGATAATTTTAAACCTTTGGTCAGTTATTCGGCGTGAACACACATGTAACTCTGACCAATCACAACAGCAAGTCTTATGTTTATTTCAGGTATAAAAAAACCTCGCAAGAGCGAGGCTATACAATCTATTGGAACACCCTAAGACGTAACTAAGGCGACCTTATCAGAAAGTATCAATTAGTTGTTCAAGTTTGTCAACGCATTTCTATATTTTTCATTAATTATCGGCGCACGTTTTAAGGAATTCATCGCATTTTTAAGAGGTTCATGCAAAAGATAAAGGCTAGCTTCTAATTTCTCAGTAACCTCTCTCCTAATAGACATGAGGGATGGTTTTCTTAACTTATTCCCACCCCTCGATTGCATTAATCTTGGTTTTGCTTTCTCATGCAAATAAGTAGAAATTGATAATTTTGACGCCCCATGAGCATAGTAACTTAACAATATTGAGTATGCTTCTTTGTCTATGGAGATGACGGCATCGACAACCTGCGAAATCAACATACCTTCATCATCATTACACATGGGCCTGCTCTTAGCACTAATAGGCTCCACACTTGCCATGAACTTGTAGATCATGTTCACATGACTGACATCCAATCTCCCAGAATGAACCCACGCACCCCACAAATTTAACCAGCCATCAATCCAGTTATGCTGCTCTTTGGTGAGCTGTCTTTCTCCTCTATAACCCATCTTATCCCCGCAATACTGAATGGTGTTTATCGTACTTGGTTGAAAACATGATTAAACGGCCTGCTGTTCTCGTTTTACGCGCCTGAATCACTTTCAATCGGGCGTGATCACACTGCAGAACCACATGATTTTTTCTTGTTGTTGAATGGAGGTACCGTGCTTCTTCAATTGCTATGTGTAAGTCTGTGAATTCCATTAATCCAGTTCCCATATCTGGACATCGAGACAGCCGCCCTTAACCAGATCACCCCGCATGATCTGCATATCATCAATCTGATTATCATCGACCCAGAAATTGGCATGAGTCAGCGAATCGAAGACCGCTTTCGGCAGGTTATCGATGTCTCTTCGGCGTCTATCTGGGGGATGGGCGATTATTTTTATTTTGATGCGGGATGCTGTGAGGATATCTAAGTTTTGCTGCTCAATGAGTTCTATGATTTGTTGTCGGTACTCTTTGCCTTTTACTGTTATGTAGTGACCCCTTTTTGAATGCTTCCAGTAATGGTTCACTGTCGGTGGCCACGGCAATTTTAGATGGTAATATTCATAGTGCCCCAACCAATCCCCTCCTGGTCAGCTCCTTAACGGTCAGCACAATCGACCTGTCCATCTCGTGTCGGCGCTCTGCTTTACTCATCTCTGGGCCATTATCGATCGCATAATGACATTCAGGACATAGAGCCGCTGTGAGGCTATCATCAACCTTTAGCCCCATGCCTTTCCCTTCGTTTCTGTGAGCGACCTGAATGCCATATTGTCCACATCGGACACAGTATTCAATCTGACTAACGGCTGCCAGCCATTTTCTGCTGCGGTAAGTTTGTTGTTTCACCTGTTTTGCTCCTGCTTGAATTAAAAAAATGACAACAATCGATTCTCAGTTATCTGATTGCAGCCCCTGAAAATATGTCTGAGTGCTGCGTTTATCATGGCGCTGTAACACTGCTCAAATTCATCCGGTTCCATGTTGGCATAAGACAGACTCTTAGCCTCTGTCCGTATCTCTCCATTGAGCCTGACGGTCTGCTCGTAGAACCCTGCCAGAATGGTTAAATCTTTTCTGAATCGGGTAAACTGGCTATGTTCATCCATACAATCCAATCCCGCCTTATCAGCAGACCAGTGCTCAAAGCAGAACTTGAAAAAGGTGAACATTTTGCGGTGAAAAGCGGGGTTTCTGGTGAGTTTTATATCGGCGGTGTACATCTCGCCATTTTTGAATTTTGTTAACCGGGGTAAATCGTGTTCAAATGCGGGGACAAACACACCTCCCGGCGATTTGACCATCTGTATTTCCATTTGGTCTCCATGTTGTCCTCTGATTTCATGCCTGAATAAATTAATCTGACCATTGTTCAATCATATCCATAAAACAGCCTGTAATGAATCCTGATGAATTCTAATTTCAACTAACCCAATGTTATGACTTATAGTATTTAATCCTCCCTGTATTAATCTCACAGCGAAATAACGGCATTAATCAATTCAACGAGATTATTTTGATTTTCATCCCGCATTTTCTTCCAATAACCATTTTTCGATTTCAGCATTTTGATGTTTCGCCAGACGCAATGCCTCCAGTCGGTCAGATTCGTCCGATTCATCCAATGTCATGATCAGACAAATTTTTGATATCACCTTCAATAATGCATGGTTGGTACGTTCGATTAGCTGTTTGGTGTCTGGTTTTTCTTGCTGTGTCATTTAAAGTTCTTCTGGTGGTGTTAATATTCAGTCACATGCGCTTCACGCCAAGCATCGTCATAGTCGGCGTTAGGCATGTTTGCGATATAGTTGTAGGGCGTAGCGCCTTCCATTATGAGAAATTGGTGGGATTGCTCTTCAAGATATAACGGGATTTTACCCTCCCATCCTTCCCCGTTCCGTTGCTTCTCCAAGCAGAGAATGGAAGCAGGCTCGTTGGCATGGCGCTGTTCTTCATCACTGAGTTGTTGTCCTGCCTGTAGCTTTTGCAAAGCCCTCTCCCGACGTTTGTTTCGCCAGATGATAAACAGGTTATCAGTCAGGTCTGTAATAGAACCGGAGCCTTTGACATCCATTTTCCCAGTGGGTTTATCTTCGCTATCAGACTTCCTGCTGTGAGTGACGAGGATGACATGGCTGTTGGTTTTATTCTTGAAGTCACAGACTGCATCAAGAAAATCCTTCTGCCCGTTATAATCATCATCGGCAATTCCGCACTTCATCAGGCTGTCGATGATAAACAGGTTTATGCCATAACGTTTGTTGGCATAGCGGAAAATATCTAACAGACGATCGGCTTTTGCGGTGCCTGTCAATCCGAATAGCCATAAGCGGTCATCATAAAAATTAAATGCAGACTCAATCTCAATCATTGGCGGCAACATGCTACATGTTGCCTGCCGGGTCAGCCTCTTGAGAAATACGGAAGGCTTTAACTCAAACGATGCCACACACGCCCTTGAACCTTGCCTCATGGCTTCACAAAGAACATGGCCCAGTATTTCACTTTTCCCGTGACCGTTAACCCCGTTGAGTATGGTTAACTCCGCCTCTCTGAATTTAAAATTGTGATTCAGTGTCTCCCACGGGCTGCAAAACAGATATTGTTCCTTACCGTAAAATGCCTGAATGGTGTCTTGATAGTATTCTCTGGCGCTACAAAGCTCCTCAGGGTCGAAAAAAGCGGCAGTTTCAAGACAGCGAACAATTTCATCCTGAGTCATGCCAGCTTGCAGACACTCGTTGATATCTTTGTGCGGAAGTTTGACCAGCCTGCATCGATGCTCACCAAGACGGTTTGCAATTTCTTTTGCCGCCTCATGGCCCACTTCGTCGTTATCCATCGATATCCAGATTTCTTCGAAACGGTCTAGGTTGTGATATTCAAATTCAATCCATTGCTGCTTTGCCCCTTTGCCGCCGCCGAACGGGACGGAAAGCGCGGGTAACCCGTACTGGTGATAACTCATGCTGTCGATTTCACCTTCGCAGATAATCACCACTCTGATGTTTTTCGGTACGGTATCCCAACCGAACAAGCAAGGCTCGCAGTCTGCCTCAACGGAGATGACCTTCTTGCCATTGGGCCGTTCAGTGCTGATCCGCTTAACCTGCAATAACTCACCATCTCGCTTGTAGGGAAATGCGATAGCAGGCAACTCCCGATTTTCATCGTGCAACCAGATCACCGCATCACAAACTTTGAATGCTTCGGCTGTTTCCCGGCTAATCCCCCGGCTCTCAAGGTAGGTGTAACAGTTTTCAGTTTTGCGGATATTTTTTTTCAGTGATTCGCTTTTCGGTCGGCTAAATTTCTTCTGCCGCTTCGCTTCGAAGTGATGATCATCATCGTTGATCCCAAGAAATTGCTTAGCTTCGGTCATCGCCTGATGCAGACTGCAATCTCTCACCTGAATCCATAAATCCAGTAAATCCCCGCCGGTTCCCTCAGCAAAGTCTGACCACACTTTCTTCCCGGTAAGATTAACTTTCAGGCTCTTTCCTGACTCACCATTTACTGAGCCAGTCACCCATTCGTGATTCTCTCTCTTGCCGTTCGGCAGCAAGTACTTCGCTACTCTCTCCACGTCAGACCAAAGACGGTCTGAAAGTTCTGTGATAGTCACCACTCCCCCTTCAAATCTAATTTCTTGAACCAATAAGCCACCACGTCATCACCCATCAGCCCGTGGTTATCATCAAACATAAGCATCGCCTTGATTTTTGATTTCATGGCTAATCCAGAAACACCAACCCGGATTTACTGACGGTAATTCCGGACTGTCCCGAAGTTGGTTTGGCTGGAGTGCTTGTCGCTGGTTTTTCATCTTCCCAGCGCTTCTGGTTCAGGTAGGTGGTAGGGTGGAGATTTTCAAATCCGAATATCTTTGCCTGCAAACGTGACCGGATGTCTCCAACCAGAAACGCTGCAAACTGCTCCGGCGTTCCTCCGGTTTCTTTCCGCCACGCTTTGAATTGAGATTTGAAAGCAGACAGTGCCTTGGGCTTGCCAATCTTTTTCATTCCTGCAAGCCAGAAGATATTTTCGAATACTGATTGAATCTGATCTTGTTTTGCTGGTTCAGGAGAGGGTTTTTCACATTCAGTCTGAACTTGTTCGGACAATATGTTTTTATTATCTTTCTTTTCTTTTGTAATAGTATCTTTTGTGTTTAGCTGAATCGGCTTATTGTTTTTAGCTGTTTTAGCTAAACTTTTATTAGCTGTTTTAGCTAATGGTTTGCTATTTTGGCTAACCTCCAAAATCCACTCAGAGGTATTGATATTCAAACCAATCATACCATCTTGTTTAATAAGTATTTTTCTTTGTATCAACCCCTTAATTTCAGTACTAACATGAGTAGGATGAAGTTTAATCAGCACCCCTATTTGAGTGTTGGTTGCTCTGTCAAAGCGTTTATGCCAGCCGAACGTTTTTTCAATAATTGCATCAATAATCCTGTATTGCCGGTATGTTATCTCGTCGTTACTGTGTGCCATTAAAACTAGCTTTGGGCTACGAGGAGTTTTAATGAACTCGATATCACCATTCACACTTTCCTCTTTCACTTTTGTTATTGGCTGACGGTAATCAGTCATTCTTGCAATGTTACTCATGGCGATCATCTCCAGTCAGCTCTTTTCGAAATTCTTTCCGTAATTTCGCGTCTTCCAGAAGATCACGAAGTTTTTTAACTCCTTCCTTGGAAACAGAACGAGCTTCCTGATCGCGCATGTTATTTTTATGCACGGCTATGTGATTAAATTTGGTTTTCATGTATAATTGCCTCGTAAATTTTTCCACTCCATGGATTTTTTACATCTAGCCTCAGCTACCGCTAATAGTTGAGGCTTTTTCATATAAAGTCCTGAGTTTCATTTCTGATAATTCAATCTGCTGTTTAAGCAAATACCGATATTCCTCGTAAGATATTTTCACCTCTCCATTGAAATTAAATTCAAGGTTCTGAACAGAGGCTTGTATCATTCGGATAAGCCAGTATCGATATTCTTCCTCGCTAATCTTTCGTTCACTGTCTTTCACAACATCGATTATTCCAGCGTGAGCCATGATTTCAGTCGCGTGCTGGAAATGAATAATTCTTCGGGTAATGGTTGACTCAGCAACACCTAAGTTATCAGCGATAACCTTTTGCGTAACATCTCTGATGGGCTGTAATACCGAAGAGAGTAAATGATTACTTATAAATTTTTTACTCGTATTGAGTGTATTGCGTGCACTTGCGTGTTCCATAAGTTAAATTATCCAGAGTTAAATTTGGTTTAAGTGTTAAACGAATGAATCCACTATCCTGATATAGATAGTGGTTAACACGACTTAGCCTCTTGGTGAGTAAGCCTTTACGGGATCTGCATCCCGATTGCCTGAGTTCTTACTCGGCGCTATTTCGATTTGCTAGGGTTCACCAATAGCTTGTCGTGAAGATAGATTGTTAAAGAGCTATGCAGTTATGCTGCGTGTTCCACACGAGGGAATAAAAGTGGCAAATCAGGGCGAATTTCGTGTGCCTTGATTAATCCATCCGTGGCGTTAACGATGGCAAGTACTCGCTGTGGAGATACTCGCCCTCCTTTCAACCATTTATGTACTGCTGGCTGGCTAACATCACAGAGGAGAGCCAACTTTTCTTGGCTACCAACGATCTTAATAGCACGTTGAATAACTATATTCATGGTTATGCCTCTGACAGTAATAATTGAAATGAAATATAACCAATGTTATGGAAAAACGCAATAACTTTGGTTCTTTGATTTTGCATAACTGAGGTTATATATTCCACACATGAAAACGTTATCTGAACGCCTGAAAGTAGCATTAGAAGCGGCAAAAATGTCGCAAGAACAGTTAGCTCAAAGGGTTGGTATCTCGCAGCCAGCTATAGCTAAGCTCGTTTCAGGGAAAGCTAAATCCTCCAGAAAGTCACTTGAAATTGCCCTAGCTTTGGGTGTGAATCCTACATGGTTGGTCAGTGGCAAAGGTGAGATTGCTAATCCTAATTCTCACCCTTTTGAAAAGTGGGAAAATATCAAACAATGGGACAAACCAGCGCCTTTAGAACTCGATGAAGTAGAAGTTCCATTTTTAACAGATATCGATTATGTCTATGGTAATGGTGAATACAGTAAGCCGGATTATAAAGGGTTTAAGCTGAGATTTTCTAAGCCTACATTCAGAAGGGTTGGAGCCGATCCCGGTGGGGCGGGAGTGCTATGTTTCCCCGCCAAAGGTGATAGTATGGCACCTTTGATACCCAATGATGCTACTGTCGCCATTAATTGCGATGACAAAAAAGTTATAGACGGTAAAGTCTACGCAATTAATCAAAATGGATGGAAAAGGATAAAGATTTTAATCAGATCATCGCACGATAAAATCACCATTAGAAGCCTCAAAAAAGAAGAGTATCCAGATGAGGAAGTCTCAATGGATAACGTAGAAATATTGGGTAAAGTCTTCTGGGTGGCATCCTTTTTAGATTAATCACCTCACCATAAGGTCGCATAATGCGGCCTTTTTATCATCCTCCCTTCTCATCTCCATAACTTTTTTTCAAAAAATTCCTTTCCCGCTCAATTGTTTATAACTTATTTCATATTTATAATGAAATAAGTTATTGCAATAACCCATAACCAAAGTTATATTTAATTCATCCAAGGCACACAGCCGAAAGATAAATCAGTATGCTCTTTAACAATTTAGAATTACATCTAATGCTGAGCGGAGAGATCTGCGCAACTCAGTTCCCTGACATCTCCAGACCTCACGGGGTATATGGCATCTCAGGCAAGCGGCGGACAGTGTTAGGTGTATTTATCAACAATAGGAGAACCAATCATGGTTTAGCAAAGCGGATAGCGCAAATGCTGCGGTAGTGACGCAGCCCTGAGTCACCAAGTGGGTGAGCCTGTGTAGCGACGGGTCAAGGTTCATAGATTACAAATAGCTCCGATAAGCAGCAAGAAAGCCAGTCTTGCATCGGTTATGGCTGAAAGAAGGCACTCAAGGGCATGAGCGCGACCACTGCGAGAGTGTGGTTCAAAGTGCAGTTGGCTTTGAGGTGTGGTGATAATCGCCATAGCATCAAAGCCAATTAACGGGAGAAGTTTTATGTACGAAAATTACAAGTATGGGAATTTCGATAAACTGGAAAGCGCAATTGATGATGCTCTCAATGACGTTCTTAATCAGGCGCGGAAGCAACGAAAAGAAGCATTCTGGTCTAACCGTGAACCCAAACAACGCATGACCAAACAGGAACGCGACACTGTTGACGCATTAACCAGCTTCATTACGACAGTTAATGGCGTTCCATCTAAAAAACCAGTTTCAACCAAAACCAAATCCCGCCGTAGACTGGAGTCAGGCGGGGTTACTGCGAGGGTGTGAGTTATGGATTCCAAAGAAATAGCATTAGCGTATCAGAAATTAGAATCAGCAATAAATACAGAGAAAGCGCTGTCAATGGCTTATGAAATTGCTTCAGGATCTCATATGCCAGATAGCGTTAGAGAATTGTTCACTCAATTGATGAATGCAGTTAGCGAGCATCGTAGTGAATTACAAGGTGCAGCTAGTGACATATTATTCAAGTAACTAACTCCAGCCCATTTCCGAGTGGGCTGTGGTGAGTTGATAGCTATGGCGGGGTAATTATTGGAAAAGAATAACCTGACATTGCCACTTCTTGATTTGCGACCTAAAATTAGGTATAAAAACAAGAAGTGCAGCGTATAGGATAAAAGTGAAATGGGTAATGTAGCAGAGAAAGCAGTTTTCTTTGGTGACGAATCAGTTACAAATGTAACTAAATCAGGCATTACAGATGTGGCATTACGTGCTGCAATTGATGACGGGCTTCTGGAAATACGTAAAAGTACTGATCTGGACGCTAAAACAGACCCGGGTTCTCGGGCTTGGGGAGCTGTAATCCGTGGCTTACGACGTGAATTGCTGGCTGATAACAATGAGTGGTCTTTCTCATTCGTGCGAGGCCTCAACCTAACGCATAACAAAGCGAAGGGGTTGAATATTATTGTCATGAGTGGTGATAAATATACAGGATTGCCTGATAGAAGTCCTAAAAGCAAAAACCCCAAAGGCGCTGCTACAGGAACTCTTGTGGGGGAAAACTACGATTTATTTTATGAACAGGACACGGTTGTTCAGATTAGTGATATAGACTCCACAATTAATTATGTCCTTTTATACTTTTTTGATTTTGGGAACAAAGAAGTCAGATACGAGCTGTCAATTCCGATTGGAATGACTGAATCAGCAGGAAAAACCCGCATTGCAGCATGGAAAGAACGAAATATTTTTCAAGCAATCCCCTTTATCCAAAAGGTTATTCAGGTTAAAGAAGAGTTTACAGAAGAACCTCATTTTGAAGTTATTAGAAAATAATATTGAGTAGAAAATGGCAAAATTTAATCCCTCTCGCCTTAATCTTGCCAGAGTCAGAAGAGGGTTAACAATGACTGCTCTGGCGAAAAAAGCAGGCATATCTCACCGTATAGTTGTTGAATATGAGAAAGACTATTGCCTTTATGAACCATCGGAAAAAACAGTGTCTGCTCTTGTTGATGCCTTAAAGTATCCAGCAGAATTTTTCTTTGGTGATGATATAGAATTGATTAATCCATCTACTGTTTCCTTCCGCTCCTTAAAAAAAATGACGGCAGCGCAGGAAGGTGCAGCAATTGGAGCGGGGCAGATAGGTTTAATTCTCAGTGATTATTTTGAGAGTAAATTTAAATTACCAGAATTAAATCTTATTGATTTGAGGGGGGAAACGCCAGAATTGGCCGCCAGAACATTACGAGAATATTGGCGGCTTGGTAATAAAAGCATATCAAACATGGTTCATTTGTTAGAAATGAATGGTATAAAAGTTTTCTCGTTATCTGAAAATGCAGTGGAAGTTGATGCTTATTCTTTTTGGAAGGATGAAAAAGCATACGTATTTTTAAATAACCAAAAAACCGCTGAAAGAAGTCGCTTTGATGCAGCCCATGAGCTTGGGCATTTAGTGTTACATAAACACGGAACACCACAAGGTAAAGATGTTGAAGCTGAAGCTAACGAATTTGCCTCAGCATTTCTCATGCCAAAAGAGAATGTTTTAGCTGCCAAAATGCAACACCCCTCTGTTGATGGAATTTCACAGCTTAGAGATAACTGGAAGGTATCAACGTTCGCTTTAATTTATAGGATGAGGCAAGTGGGAGCATTAACGACATGGCAGTATAACAATCTTGTCAGGGAGGCTTCCGCTAGGGGATTCCGCACGAAAGAGGACAGAGTTATGGAAAGAGAGAGATCCATTATTATAGATAAATTACTTCAAGCCTTGTCGTCTGAAGGGTGTACTTTACCCATAATTGCGCGACAGCTCAATATGCCTCTTGGCGAGGTATCTAATGTATTATTTAGATTCGGATTGGTTCCCAATATCTGACATATATCCTCCCCCTTGAAGCAAAGGCCTCGTATCACTCATTAGACACACGCTCTTCCCTTTAATTTAGAACTCTTGTTCCGCGAGTCTTATATCCCATCTGCATTGAACGAAGATTTACAGCGCACTGGATAACGGAATAATCGATTTTAAATAATAACCACAGTCAAACACTAGCCTCGCGAATACGGGGCTTTTCATTACCTAAATTAATTCGCTAGCCTAAAAAATAAATCCAACACCAGGGATCTTATTAATCGTTTTCACTAACGAGGGGTTTTTACATGCGTAATAACATGCACGATGGATGCGCGGTTGTCCCCGCAAAACCACAAGCTATCAGGAACAGGCGCACATGGAAGCGCCGAATTGCACTTTTCCTCATCTCATTAACTGTATTTATTCCCGTTTAATCGTTGGGAGGTAATTATGTATTCATCAATCAGCTACAGCTTCGTAGAAAGTAAAGAGCGCGTAAATAAAGGTAGAACCTATATCACATATACAGATATGGGTGATATGACAATTGATATCCCATTCAAAGAATATGCCAGCAGAACGGATATCGATGTTAGTGACATGTTTGCTTATGCCAGAGTACATTGTGATGAAGAGCGGATCGCTGAAGAGATGGTAAAGGCAGGATTTAGCTATCGGGAAATTATGGCTATCGCCCAGTATATGCACAGAGAGGCCGCATGAGAAATTTCGATTACAACACTCACATCAATCCAGACAAAAAATCTCAGCAGCAACAATATACGGAAGAACAAATAACCAGACACAAAGAGCTGCAATATCTAAGTGAGGTATTAGGCAGAGAAGGATTGCCAGCCAGTGATATAGACTTTAGGGGAGACTTCACATGACCAATGATTATTGGCGCTCACCCGGATGTTATGTGCCGAAAGACCCGAAAGAGCAAGAGCCGTATCTGAAAGAACTGGTCTTCGCGGTCATGATCAATAACGCCCCCCACCCCGCAAGTAAAAAAGCATCGGAACGAGTCAACAACGAGCGGATAGGGCAACTCAACCACAAAGCTGCATTCAACCCACCTCTACCTCAACACATGCAAGAACAGCGTATCGAACAGGAACGTCAGGCATGGCGGAATTACTGGTCAACACATCGTAAAGAACACGATCACTACCGTGGTGATTCACCTCGCCACCGTCATGGTGGCATCTGGACAGGAGATTAATTTTGACAATTTACAGAGTAGTAGACACAGAAACCTGTGATATGGAGAGCGGGATTGTTGAGATAGCCAGTATTGATATTGTGGGTAACATTATCAATTACATCGAAAAACAATCTCATTTCGTCAACCCTCAAAAACCCATCTCAATCGGGGCAATGGCTATTCATCATATTACGGATGAAATGGTCGCTCATTCTCCGTTAATTGATGATGTCATTGAGAGATACAAAGGCGCTGATTTTCTGGTCGCACATAATGCCGCTTTCGATTCACGCATGATGCCGGAAATGGACGCCCCGTTTATCTGCACATTGAAATTAGCCAAGCGTTTGTGGCCAGACATGGAAAGTCACAGTAACCAATATTTACGGTATGCACTAAAACTGGATGTTTTCGTACCGGATGGGCTACATGCACACAGGGCGCTGTATGACTGCATAGTCACGGCCGCACTATTTAAACGCATCAAGGATGAATCAGGTTGGTCTGATGAGGAAATGTTGGAAATTAGTCACCAGCCCTCATTACTGCATAAGTTCAGGTTTGGCAAGCACAAAGGCATGACATTTGAAGAGGTTAAGAAAACTAATCCCAGCTATTTTGCATGGCTATTAAAGCAGCCTGACATTGATCCTGATATTGAGTTCACCATCAATTATTGGCTAGCGAGGTAGCCAGATATGGGAACCGCAACACTCATTCTTGGCGAATCTGGCACAGGGAAAAGTACCAGCCTGCGTAATCTTAATGCTGAAGAAACCTTGCTAATACAGACAATCAGGAAACCATTACCGTTTCGTTCCTCAGCATGGAAGCCGTGGAACAAAAACAATACTAAGACCTCAATTTTTGTTTCAGATACCTGGCAATACATCATCAAAGCCATTGAATCAGCCGCTAACTATGGAAAGAAAATCATCGTCATTGATGACTTCCAGTATTTGATGGCTAACGAATTCATGCGCCGTTCAGAAGAGAAATCTTTCGATAAATTCACAGAGATTGGTTCTCACACATGGAACGTGATCAACACGGCAATCAGCAAAACACCGGATGATTTACGGATTTATTTTCTCTCACACACGGAAGAAACCCAGATAGGGAAAGTAAAGATGAAAACCATCGGCAAGATGTTGGATGAGAAAATCACGGTCGAAGGTATGTTCACTATCGTACTGAAAACACTGGTGAAGGACGGACAATATCTCTTCACCACACAAAATAACGGATTCGACACCGTGAAATCCCCAATGGGCTTATTTGACTTATTGGAAATCGAAAACGACCTTAACACCATAGATAACGCGATTTGCGAATACTACGGCCTTGAACCCCACATAGAGGAAGCAGCAGCATGAACAATGTAATTTTCACTTATGACCAAGAATCAGCCATGAGCGCCGGTCAGGGCGGCTTTATCAATGAAAATGGGGCTTATGTCATTACCATCAGCGAAGCGAAACTGACCAAAAGCCAGCACGGTGCAGAGTTTATCGAGTTTTCTGGTGAGGCGGATGACGGACGCAAAGTAAGCTACCTCAGTATCTGCTGCAAGAAAAAAGATGGTTCAGTCAATACATTTGGTTACAGTATGGTGCAGGCCATTATGGGATGTTGTGGCGTTCGTCAGATCACAAGCCACATGGTTTCAGTCAACAATATGATTGCACCCGAATTCACAGGCAAGCGAGTGGGATTGGTGCTACAAAAGGTACTCAGGACGAAAAATAACGGTGACGATACTTACGGCATGGATATCCGCATCCCGTTCTATCCTGATACTCGCCAGACCATCGCCGAAAAAGTAGAGGGGAAAACGGCTACCGCCATCGATAAAATGGTTGCAAATCTGAAAGATAGAGATGAACGGAAATCAGCCAGTTCTGGTTCTCAATTCTACGTTCAGCAGAATATCCCGTCTGCTGATTATGACGAGTTTGGCTCCCCATTCTAACGCCGCTCGGCAATCCAAACAGAACCTTCTAGCTCTACCCCTTTTAGGATACCACCATGATCAATGTTGTCAGTTTCTCTGGCGGCAGAACATCGGCTTATCTCGTATATCTGATGGAGCAGCGCCGCAAACAAGGTGAGGATGTTCGCTATGTGTTTATGGATACAGGGGCTGAACACCCCAAAACATACCAGTTCATTCGTGACTTGGTTCAATACTGGAAAATTGATTTGGTCTGCCTTCGGGTTGTGATTAATCCAGAACTGGGTAAAGGCAATAGCTATAAAATTCTGGGACTGGATGAAATTACGAATGACCTCAAACCGTGGAAAGCAATGCTAAAGAAATATGGTACACCCTATGTCGGTGGAGAATTCTGCACTGACCGGATGAAACTAGGACCATTCAAAAAATACTGCGATGATCACATTGGAAAGAAAGCGTACCACACATGGATTGGTATTCGGGCTGACGAACCCAAGCGGATAAAGCGCAAGGAACGCACCCGTTATCTGGCGGATATCTCTGACATTGATAAGTGCGCTGTTATCGATTGGTGGAGCCACCAACCTTTCGATTTACAGATACCAGAACATCTTGGGAACTGCTGTTTTTGCATCAAGAAGAGCATTCAAAAAATTGCTCTGGCTGCCAAAGATGAGCCGGAATTAACCCGTCAATTTTTGGATATATTGGCCTCAAATGAAGTGCGAAAAATGGAAAATCGCAACGGAACTGACCTCATTATGTACCGTGGTAAAAACTCATTCGACGGCATTATACAAATGTTTTCTGACGATAGCAGGGCTGAATTAGCCGCCCGGATGCCATCACAAAAACAATACATTCATGCTGCAATGCAAAATGTGATGTGTGAATGCCAGCTCAGTCTATTTTAACCCCATACCCCTATCACTACGCGGCTATGCGCCGGGAGGATTATTGTGTCTGAAAAAATAGTTATGTACGACTCACCAGAAGCGGCTCAAATTAAAACCGTTACTGGTTGGGTATCTCGCGATGGTAAGTTTTGGGCTAATGATGAACACATGGCTCGTCATTCTGGCTCCACTCATCACAAATGCAAAAACAATCCAGAACACCCCGCTGTTCACAAAGGGGATTATTGCGGACTCTGCCGTGAGGAAGATCGGAAAGCAAAGTTTACTGCGATGGAGCGTAAACAGTGGGATTGGGAAACACCTCTTGTTATTTTCGACACTGACCAATATTTCTGGCATCAAGATGACCTCTATGAATATTGCGATGAGCTTGAAATAACCCCCTTAGCATTACAGCTCGTTATCTGTGAACCTAATTACCCCAATGAAATAAATGGTGAGGACTATTTTCATGACATTTTGCCAGAAGATGGCGAATTGCCACATGAATTACAGCAGGCCTTCGATACCCTGAATGCAGTTATTCGTAATAGCAATCCCTTGTCATGGTCAGAGGGCAAATATGCAGCAATAGTTCCTGACTCAAAGGAGGCTGTTCATGCAATACACCCCATGGAACCCCAACCCCAAAGCAATACAGCGGGTCAATGATCAACTGCCAATCCCGACTAAATGCCACTACTGTCACGGATTAGTCACCATAGCCCATCACGAAGAAGTGTTTGGGCGTATCCATAACAACAACAAATGGCCCTGGTTATATCTGTGTGCCTCATGCGGTGCGCGAGTCGGTATGCACCCTTACACCGATATCCCATTGGGCTATTTGGCAGATAAGCAGACACGTATAGCAAGGAAAGACAGTAAGGAAAAATTTGAACGAATGCGACAAATCATAAACTGGGAACGCGCGGATGCGTACCGATGGTTAGCATGGCAACTGGGTATCAGTTTCAACAAGTGCCACTTCGGCTGGTTCGATACTGAAATGTGCGAGAAGGCAGCGAATATATGCAGGGGGTTTAAGTGACGGCCTATTACAACGAAATAGACCCTTACGCCGTTCAATGGCTCAGGAATTTAATTGCCGCAGGTCATATAGCACCTGGCGATGTTGATGAAAGGAGTATCGAGGATGTCAGACCAAGTGATTTACAAGGATATAAACAGTGCCACTTTTTTGCAGGAATCGGAGTCTGGAGTTATGCCCTCCGGTGTGCGGGATGGCCGGACGATAAACCGGTCTGGACAGGTAGTTGCCCATGCCAGCCTTTCAGCGCGGCAGGCAAAGGAAATGGGTTTACTGACGAGCGGCACTTATGGCCACATTTCCACTACCTCATCGAACAGTGCCGACCTCGCGTTGTCTTTGGTGAACAGGTTGCGAGCAAAGACGGTCTCGACTGGCTCGACCTTGTACAAACTGATTTGGAAGGAACGGGTTACACCTCAGCAGCGGTCGATATCTGCGCTGCGGGCATCGGCGCGCCGCATATCAGGCAGCGGCTCTATTGGGTGGCCAACGCCAACAGCGAACGATTACAAAGGAAGCGGCCCAACTGTAATTCGCCAGGATGGCAGAAACAGGATGTTCGACAGGCTGGATTATGCAACGGAACAGGGAATAGCTGGCGAGATGCTGACTGGATCGCGTGTCGGGATGGAAAGCAAAGGCCGATTGAACCCCGCACATTCCCGCTGGCTAATGGGACTGCCAATCGAGTGGGACGCCTCCGCGCCTATGGAAATGCCATTGTTGCGCCAGTCGCGGAAGAATTTATAAAAGCATATATGCAGGGGGATTAAGTGATAACCAACTCAGATATTATTTATGACGACGACGATGAATATATAACCAGTGACCGTTATTTTAGATATGAAGATGACAACGGTAAAACCAGAAGTTTCAAAGTGTATTCAGTGAAATATGAAGGCAGACCAATGATACATAAAGATGCATTTTATGAGAGGTATACCAAACGGGGAAACGTCAGATTTATAACATGCTTATGCGGCTCAAATGATTGGAATGAAAACGGTAGATTTATAAATGAATATGAATGTAATGGGTGTGGTGGATTTATTGAGGTAATAGCAGATGATGAGTAATTTATATTTATGCAGGAGGTTTAGGTGAAACCTCTGAAATTTAATACTGAGATGATAGACGCTATTTTGACAGGAACTAAGACGCTGACGCGAAGGCCAATTAAACCACAGCCTCAGTTGGATGAACAAAAGCTAAGTCAAATGGGCTCGATAGCAGAAGGATTTACTCTCGAAGAAGTAGTTAATGGCGCATGGCAAAGTGGCTTTATCGATGTTGACTGCCCGTATGGTCAGTTTGGCGACATTATTAACTTCACCGATAAAAACGGCAATATCAAAGGATTGCTTAAGATTACTGATATCTGGATTCATCGAGTGAATAACACTTCAATATCAGATGTAAAAAAAGAAGGATTTGATAGCCTAAAGGATTTTTATGTTGCTTGGTCATCCATATACCGAGAAAAAGGATATGGATGGGATATTAATCCGTGGGTCTGGGTAATTGAATTTCGGAGAATTAATAATGAGCAATGATGTGATTGAGCGGTTACAAAACCGAATAAAAAAACAATTGAGTAATTTTGAAGAAATTAGATTTACTGAATCAGAAGGTAAAGAGTTGTTGGAATTATTAAAACGCCTCGCTGATTATGAGATTATTATTAATGCGTACCATCAGGATGATGCGGACTGACATAAATTAGCTGACATAAATGGTTCAGCCATATTGCGTTAGTTGATGGAATTATCAAGCTGCAATCGAAACTTGCCGAATATGAAAATATGGAGCCTGTGGCGTGGGCGCGTATTACTGGTATGTTTCGTATTATGCATACTACAACCCTACCAATAATAGTATCAGAATGGATTGATGAGGTTAATAAATCTAACCCAAATATTGCTGACGATATATTCCCTCTCTACCGTCACCCAAACAAATAACTAATCCCCGAAAAATAATAACAACCGTTGACCGAGATTATTTAATTAATGTCGGTCTCGAACTATTGAGGAAGATAGCGTGAAAATAACAATAGATGTATCAGATAGCAAAGATATTCCTTTGGCTATAGGCGCGGTTCAGGACTACTTAAAATCAAAAGATAGGGAAATAAATCAAACTATCCCTTTTTATACAAATACGAGGCGATCAGGGTGCATCAGAGAGTCACATAAAGGCAATATTACGTGTCGCATCTATGAGTAGTGAATTCTAGAACGCAAGGAGGAAGGTGGCAAGGGATTGCCTCAAATAAGAATTAAAAATTTCAATCAAGCTCAATAAAAGGAGTTGGAAATGGATATTGAAGATGACATTTGGGATACAAAAAAGGCAGCGGAAGAGCTTAAAGTCTCATCAAGAACTGTTGCCAGTTTAATAGCTACAGGTGTTATAGACGGTAAACGGATCGGCAAAGGATATAAAACAACTAAATCCGCTGTTCTTGCTTATATTAAAAGCCCGATGCAAACTCATGGAGCGAGCAAGGGTGATCGTAATGGAGATAAATCATGTCAATCACCCAAAGAAACGGAATATGGCACTGTCATTTCTTTACACCGTCAGGAAAGAGAGTTAGGAAATCTCTTGGCACGAGGGACAAAAAGCAAGCGCAGGAGCTGTATGACAAACTAAGAGCTGAGGCTTGGAGAGTTGACCAACTTGATGATCTGCCAACTCGTACATTTGAAGAGTGTTGCATTCGCTGGCTTAGGGAAAAAGAGCATAAAAGGTCACTTGATGACGACAAAACGAAGATTGAGTTTTTCCTACAACACTTTTCAGGTCGAGATGTTTCAACAATCACGGCAGATGAAATTTACAATGCTGTTTCAGGCATGAAGAATCGTAAACATTATCAAGTCTGGGAGAGTAAAAGAGACGCAGCGCTGAAAAAAGGGAAAAAGCCTCCTGTATATGAGGCTGTTCCGGTTAGTCAGGCAACAAAAAGCCAGCACTTATCATTCATCAGATCGCTATTAAGGGCAGCCGCTAATGAGTGGAACTGGATTAAATCAGCGCCTGTTATCAAAACCAAGAAACCGGTCAGTAAGCGCATAAGATGGCTGACAAGAGATGAAGCTGCAAGACTCATTGAATGTATGCCTGAAAGTATAAAGCCGATTGTCATCTTTGCGTTAGCAACAGGACTCCGACGTTCTAACATCATCGATCTGGAGTGGCAACAGGTCGATATGCAAAGGAAAGTGGCATGGATAAATCCAGAGAACGCAAAAGCCGGGAAAGCAATAGGTGTAGCTCTGAATGATACCGCATGCCGAGTGTTAAGGGATCAGATAGGTAAGCACTCAAGATGGGTATTTGTGCATACCAAAGCCAAGCACCGACCAGATGGAACATTAACTCCGGCAGTAAGAAAGATGAGGGTTGATGATAATAGTGCTTGGAATATTGGCCTTAAGAAAGCAGGCATAGAAGATTTTCGTTTTCACGACCTACGCCACACATGGGCAAGCTGGTTGATACAATCAGGCGTTCCACTTTCTGCACTACAAGAAATGGGCGGTTGGGAGTCAATCGAAATGGTTAGAAGATATGCACACTTAGCGCCTAACCATTTAAGCGAACACGCCTGCAAAATTGATGTACTTTTTGAAGATAACGACACAAATACGACACAAGGGAAAAATCAGGCAGGGCTTAGAATCGCGTAACACATTGATTTTAAATGGTACGCCCTACAGGATTCGAACCTGTGACCTACGGCTTAGAAGGCCGTTGCTCTATCCAGCTGAGCTAAGGGCGCATTGGGATGTGAAATAAGAAGCACAATTAATGCAGTGGTGGATTATACGGGCATAATGGCTTGAGTCAATGACCTTTTAGCTCATATGCTCATTTTATGATTAATTATTAATAACTGACAGGCGGTTCATGTTCTGACAAAATAGCTCCTGTTCCTATACCCGATGATGGAATCTTAAATATATGCCAGCAAAAATTATTGATGGGAAAACGATTGCGCAGACAATCAGAAAAGAAGTTGCAGAAAAAGTCAGACAGCGTGTTGCTACTGGAAAACGTGCCCCCGGACTTGCCGTCGTTTTAGTAGGAGAAAATCCCGCCTCCCAGATTTATGTCGCGAGCAAACGCCGCGCTTGTGAGGAAGTTGGTTTTACTTCCCGCTCTTATGACTTACCAGACACCACCAGCGAAGCCGAATTACTCACTTTGATAGATAACCTGAACAAAGATACAGAAATCGACGGTATCTTAGTTCAACTTCCCCTCCCTGCCGGTATTGATAATGTTAAGGTACTGGAACGTATTCATCCCGATAAAGATGTTGATGGGTTTCACCCTTACAATATCGGCCGATTGTGTCAACGTGCACCAAAGCTGCGCCCTTGTACTCCACGAGGTATTGTGACGTTACTGGAGCGCTGTAATATCAATACCTATGGGCTGAATGCCGTTATCATTGGTGCTTCCAATATTGTCGGGCGTCCAATGAGCCTTGAATTACTGTTAGCAGGCTGTACCACTACAGTAACGCATCGTTTTACCAAGAATCTGCGCCAGCATGTTGAACAGGCCGATTTATTAGTCGTGGCTGTTGGTAAACCCAACTTCATTCCTGGTGAATGGATTAAACCCGGGGCAATTGTGGTTGATGTCGGCATCAACCGTCTGGAAAATGGTAAAGTCATTGGGGATGTCGATTTCGATAAGGCATCTGAATGCGCAAGTTGGATTTCTCCTGTGCCGGGTGGTGTCGGCCCGATGACAGTTGCGACATTAATTCAAAATACCTTGCAGGCATGTGAGGAATACCATGATGTAAATACAACTGAAGGATACTGATGGAAATTTTTTATTTAGATAGTCACCCTTATGTAGAACTGTGTGATCTGCTGAAGTTTCAAGGGTGGTGTGAAAGTGGTGCTGCTGCGAAGACTGTGATTGCAGAGGGTTTAGTAGAAGTTGATTCTCAGGTGGAAACCCGCAAACGCTGCAAAATCGTCTCTGGGAAAGTTGTTACCTTTAACGGTGAGTCTGTGCGTGTTGAAGGGTAGCTCAGTAGCATTAAGTCTCCGATAATATCCTTCGGAAAAACTGTACCTTATATTTTCTACGCATTTAAGGTGCAGTTTTTTATTTATAAACAGATTTCATTTTTTTAATACAAATTAATCTGGTTTCTCTACAGAGATATGTGATATTAACGATATCTTAATAAATAATCATGCCGACAATATTTTGGTTTTCTAATAAGTTGCTATACTGAGAGACTCACTTACAACTGAAAAGGAGTTGATTATGTTTAGTAATAGAGCTGCAAGAAGGTTGTTGGGCATGTCTCATAAGTTAAGTAAATCTAAACGCAGAGTGACTATTTCTCTTCTGAATCTCGATTCCAGTGATAGTAAGCATCAAATACCAGAACATCTGAGTCATTCTTCTTTTATTTCTATAAAACGAGATACTTCTTCAGGAAAAGTCACTTATCACTCGGGAAGTGCTTTCTATCCTAAATATTTAAATACGAATCAATAAAATAATCTGCTTTATTTATCAAATAAATTTGGTTATAAAAAATAATATCACTACAAACATTACTGTGATTAAAACATTACATAATATATTGCTGTAGTAAAACAAGCCGCCCACATATGGGGCGGTTTTCGGTTATTGACAAAGTGCGGTTTTTTATCCGGCACTTTGCTTTAATCAAGTTCCGTTCACCAAACGGCGCTTACCACTATGTCAAGAACTTCCCCTCCCCAGATTTTTCTCTCTCGCTTGACGAACTCGTGCCTAAAAATCATCCGGTTCGCAAATTAGAGGCAGCCATTGATTTTGAATTCATCCGTGAATTAGTGGCCCCTTAGTCTGAAATGAAATCGTCACCTTTTAGGTAGCGATTTCATTTATAATTTATTTATTGATACAAATTACATCCAGAAGAACCAGGCAATTACAGAAATAATCGCAATACATGCCAAGTTCAGCACAAGACCCACCCGCACCATTTCAATCTGCTTGATATAGCCAGTACCATAAACAATGGCATTCGGTGGTGTGGCTACAGGTAGCATAAATGCACAAGATGCACCAATACCGATGATCATGGTCAACACGATAACTGGCATTCCCAGAGCTTCTGCAACTGTGGCAAAAATAGGCACAAGTAACGCGGCACTGGCTGTATTACTGGTAAATTCGGTCAGGAAGATAATGAATGTAGCAATAGCAACAATAACCACAAACCACGAACTTGAGCCAAATGTTGCAGCCATGCCATTCGCCATAACTTCACTTGCACCGGAGTTTTTCAGAACAGCGCTCAGTGTCAGACCACCACCAAACAGCATCAACACGCCCCATTCAGTGTTATTTTGGATCTGTGACCATGTTGATATACCAGTAATGCCAATCAGAATAGCTGCACTCACAGCAATGAGAGTATCTAAGTCTTTGATACCGCCAAGAGCGTCACTGATGAAGGAACTGAAAATCCAGCACACAACAGCCAGCAGGAAAATAAACATGGCGATAACACGTTTACTATTCCATTCCAGATGTTCCAGTTCCAGATCAAATTTATGATTCAGATTCGGACGCAACATGATATACATCAGCATTACCATAACTGGCAACAGGATGATCACCATTGGTACGCCGTACTTCATCCATGTAATGAAATCCATACCTAACTGTGCTGCTGCAATTGCATTGGGTGGGCTACCTACCAACGTGCCCAAACCACCAATACTGGCGCTATATGCCACACCCAGCAACACAAAAACAAATGTATTACGTTCAGTACGGACATCCAGATTAGCCAGAATACCCAGAACCAGTGGCAACATCATCGCTGCGGTCGCTGTATTGCTGATCCACATCGAAAGTAGAGCCGTGATACCAAATATCAGCATGACCGCCACTGATAAACGCCCGCGGGCAATCATCAGAAGACGGTTAGCTATCAGTCTATCCAGACCTTGAATATGTAGTGCTGTCGCCAGTGCAAAGCCACCAAAGAACAAAAAGATAATCGGGTTTGCAAAAGATTTCAGCGCGTCACCTGTATTCATCAATCCCATTCCGACCGCCAGAATTGGAACACAAAGTGCAGTAATAATGACGTGAATGGCTTCAGTCAGCCATAACACCCCGATAAATGCCATTAATGCCAAACCGGCATTTGCTTTTTCGCTATAAGGCAAAAACTTCAGCAAAGCAATTAGCAAAATGATATCCAGCGCGAGAATAATTAAGCCTCTTTTACTTGAGGGTATTGGCCCAACCGCTGGGGTTAAAGATTCTGAAGCATCCATGAAGACTCCATACAACAATGAAACATAACCCTGTAATGTAAAAATAATAATTGATGAATCATTGCTCTAAATGTTAATGAATTACATTACATATGAAATAATAAGGAGTCTGAACGATAAATAAAATACAAGGTGTGAGATTTTGGGATCTGCCACGCGAGATTTGCTTAATTATTAATTAAAGGAGTAAAAAAAGAGCATATTTTAATAGGTTATGTCACATTTCTTATTTTACGAATGGTTAAATAATCCTCTATTATGCAATAAAGAAAAAAAGCACATAGCTAAAATTACCTTTTTAAGAAAGGCGAAAGAGTATTACTCTTCCGCCAAAATATAAATAATATTTATTTTTTATCGAAGCCAGTCAGCGATTATGCCTGACCTTTCACTTCTCTCAAGCCATTGAAAGGAGCACGGTTACCCAATGCTTCTTCGATACGGATCAGCTGGTTGTATTTAGCAACACGGTCAGAACGGCTCATAGAACCAGTCTTGATTTGACCTGCCGCAGTACCTACTGCCAGGTCAGCAATGGTTGCGTCCTCAGTTTCACCAGAACGGTGAGAGATAACCGCAGTGTAACCTGCATCTTTCGCCATCTTGATTGCAGCCAGCGTTTCAGTCAGAGAGCCAATCTGGTTAAATTTGATCAGGATGGAGTTAGCAATACCTTTTTCGATACCTTCTTTCAGGATCTTGGTATTGGTTACGAACAGATCGTCACCAACCAATTGGATTTTATCGCCCAGTACCTTGGTCTGGTAAGCAAAACCGTCCCAATCAGATTCATTCAGGCCATCTTCGATAGAAACAATTGGGTATTCTTTAGTCAGTTCTTCCAGATAGTGAGTGAATTCCTGAGAAGTAAAAGTTTTGCCTTCGCCTTTCAGTTCATAGTTACCAGTTTCTTCGTTATAGAATTCAGAAGCAGCACAGTCCATCGCCAGAGTGATATCTTTACCCAACACATAACCTGCTTTTTCTACGGCTTCTTTAATAGCTGCCAGTGCTGCTGCGTTAGATTCTAAATTTGGTGCATAACCACCTTCATCGCCCACCGCAGTACTCATGCCTTTTGCTTTCAGTACTTTTGCCAGATTATGGAAAACTTCAGAACCCATACGTACCGCTTCTTTCAGCGTGCCCGCACCTACTGGCTGGATCATGAATTCCTGAATATCTACGTTGTTGTCAGCATGTTCACCACCGTTGATGATGTTCATCATTGGCAGAGGCATGGAGAATTTACCCGGAGTACCGTTCAGTTCAGCAATGTGCTCGTACAGAGGCATGCCTTTTGCCGCCGCCGCCGCTTTGGCGTTCGCAAGAGAAACGGCCAAAATCGCGTTAGCACCGAAGTTAGATTTGTTTTCAGTACCATCCAACTCAATCATGATCTTATCGATATTGGCCTGATCTTTCGCATCCTGACCAACCAGAGCTTGAGCAATTGGGCCGTTAACCGCTGCAATTGCTTTCAGTACACCTTTACCCATAAAGCGGGATTTGTCGCCATCACGCAGTTCCAGCGCTTCGCGAGAACCCGTTGATGCACCTGATGGTGCCGCAGCCAGACCAACAAAGCCGCCTTCCAGATGTACTTCCGCTTCTACCGTTGGATTACCACGGGAGTCGATGATTTCACGGCCGAGCACTTTAACGATTTTGGACATTAGGTTTTCCTCAGTACAAGTTAAATTCCGGGCAATTGATGGTCACTCAAAGGATCAAGTGAAACCCCATCAATCATCCCATATCTTATTTCACTGGCCTTTCTGGTATTTGCGCGCGGCTTCAACAAAACCGGCAAATAACGGATGACCATCGCGAGGCGTTGAAGTAAATTCAGGGTGGAACTGACATGCCACAAACCATGGATGGTTCGGGTTCTCAATAATTTCCACCAATTTATTGTCGATTGAGCGGCCGGCAACACGTAAGCCCGCGTCTTCAATGCGTTTCAACAATAGATTGTTCACTTCGTAACGATGGCGGTGACGTTCAATAATATCGTCCTGGCCATAAAGTTTACGTACCAGACTGTTTTCAGTCAGATGACACTGTTGGCCACCAACACGCATCGTTCCGCCGAGATCACTCTCTTCACTGCGTACTTCTAAGTTGCCGTTCTCATCACGCCATTCAGTGATCAGACCTACAACTGGTAACTTACATTCAGGCTCAAATTCAGTAGAGTTAGCCCTTTCTATACCTGCAACATTGCGTGCAAATTCAATCAGGGCAACCTGCATGCCCAGACAAATTCCCAGGTAAGGGACTTTATTTTCACGGGCGTAGCGTGCCGTCATAATTTTGCCTTCGATGCCACGACCACCGAAGCCACCTGGCACCAGAATCGCATCCAGACCTTTCAATACTTCAACACCGCGAGTTTCCACATCCTGAGAATCAATCAATTTGATGTTGACGGTCAGACGTTTTTTCAAACCACCGTGTTTCAGTGCTTCAATAACTGATTTATACGCATCCGGCAGCTCAATATATTTGCCCACCATACCGATGGTCACTTCGCCTGATGGATTTGCTTCTTCATAAATGACCTGTTCCCATTCAGACAAGTCAGCTTCTGAGCATTCTAGGCTGAATCGTTTACAAATATAATCATCTAAACCCTGAGATTTCAAGTGGCCAGGAATTTTATAAATAGAATCAACATCTTTCAAAGAGATAACGGCTTTCTCTGGTACGTTACAGAAAAGTGCAATTTTTGCTCGCTCGTTAGCGGGGATAGTGCGATCTGAACGGCAGATCAAAACATCCGGCTGAATACCAATGGAAAGCAGCTCTTTCACAGAATGCTGGGTAGGTTTAGTTTTCACTTCGCCTGCTGCTGCCATATAAGGTACCAGAGTCAGATGCATAAACAGCGTATTCTCACGGCCTACTTCTACCGCCATCTGACGGATAGCTTCAAGGAATGGCAGGGATTCAATATCACCTACAGTACCGCCAATTTCTACCAGCACAACATCGTAACCTTCCGCGCCACGGATGATACGGTCTTTGATTTCATTAGTGATGTGAGGAATAACTTGAATGGTTGCGCCCAGATAATCGCCACGGCGTTCTTTACGCAAAACTTCGGAGTAAACACGACCTGTCGTGAAATTATTGCGACGTGTCATTTTGGTTCGAATGAACCGTTCGTAATGGCCTAAATCGAGATCAGTTTCAGCGCCATCTTCGGTAACGAAAACTTCCCCGTGTTGGGTTGGGCTCATTGTACCTGGATCAACGTTGATATACGGGTCCAGTTTCATAATGGTGACATTGAGTCCACGGGCTTCGAGTATGGCCGCCAAAGAGGCTGCGGCAATGCCTTTACCCAGAGAGGATACGACCCCGCCGGTCACAAAAATATAATTAGTTTTCATGCTGAACCTGAAAGTTTAGGTTTAAAAGGATGATGAATATAACAGGACGGGAAAGCAGTATACCCTAACCTTAAATGCGCTACAAACTCTATCTCTTTTACCTATCCAACTGTAGCAATTTCAAAATAAAACTAATCACAACATAGGCCAAAAAAAGCCTAGCTATCTCAAGAAAAATCAGGCTTTTTACATAAAAAGAATGACCTGCATATAGGGTTCTGTCGCATTAACAGAGCGCTAGCGAGAGAAAATGATGTGATTGTTTTTTATGCAGCCAATTGATAGAAAAAGTCGGCGGGTGAAAGGAAACACTCTGGTTCTTGCGGATATTGTCCTTTACGTAACATACTGACCAATTCAATACCGCTCAATAACGTTTGAGCTCGCCGGAAATGTTTAAATTCCAGCATGGGATGTATTCGCCGTTTGATGTTACGGTGATCCTGTTCAATCAGATTATTGAGGTATTTGTTTTGCCGGATAACAATGGCTTCCTCTTTTGGCTTTCCTTGATTTAATTCATCCACTGCGGCTTTATTGGCGCCACTTTTATCCATTGTCACCACGTCCGGTTGGCCATGCTGACGCATCGCTTTTTTGAAGAAACGCAAGGCCGCCGACTTATCCCGACGAGCCGTCAACAAAAAATCCACTGTCTTGCCGTCTGAGTCCACAGCTCGATACAAATATTTCCATTGGCCTTTGATTTTGATATAAGTTTCATCCATTCGCCACCGGCCTCCAATTGTAGGCTTGTAGCGCCGATAACGTTTGAGGAGCAATGGAACCAAACGGTGAATCCAGCGAGATAACGTGGAATGATCAACGGTTATTCCCCGCTCAGCCATCATCTCTTCCAGGTTTCGTAAGCTCAGGGCATAAGCGAGATACCACCGGACACACTGCGCGATAATATCGACAGGATAGTGTAGACGTTCGAAGGCGTTTCCGGATTAAAGACACTGACAGCTCACTCTGCAAAAGCGAGTATGTTAACCGATCTGTTCTTAATGCGACAGAGCCGCTGTAGCGTGCATGAGCCGAATAGACGGAACAAGGTGAGATCACCGGAGCCTTACGATTTACATAAAAAGAATGACCTGCATAAGTAGTCTGATAATTATATTTATGAACTACTCTCATAACGCAAAAAAGCCATCCGGGGACGGATGGCTTCTCTGACTGAATTGATGTCTGGCAGTGCCCTACTCTCACATGGGGAGACCCCACACTACCATCGGCGCTACGGCGTTTCACTGCTGAGTTCGGCATGGGGTCAGGTGGGACCACCGCGCTGTTGCCGCCAGACAAATCCTGTATTCAATCCCGAACAAGCTGCTTGTTATTTTCGTCCGTCACCGCTTCCGCGTCTATCGAAAATATACCTGAAACCCTGTCTTTCTCTCGTCTCTCAAACCCACAAAACCCCTTCGGTGTTGTCAGGTTAAGCCGCACGGGGCATTAGTACTGGTCAGCTCAACGTCTCGCAACGCTTACACACCCAGCCTATCCACGTCCTCGTCTCGGACGGCCCTTCAGGACTCTCCAGGAGTCAGGGAAGACTCATCTCAAGGCAAGTTTCCCGCTTAGATGCTTTCAGCGGTTATCTCTGCCGCACTTAGCTACCGGGCAGTGCCATTGGCATGACAACCCGTACACCAGTGGTGCGTCCACTCCGGTCCTCTCGTACTAGGAGCAGCCCCTTTCAATCTTCCAGCGCCCACGGCAGATAGGGACCGAACTGTCTCACGACGTTCTAAACCCAGCTCGCGTACCACTTTAAATGGCGAACAGCCATACCCTTGGGACCTACTTCAGCCCCAGGATGTGATGAGCCGACATCGAGGTGCCAAACACCGCCGTCGATATGAACTCTTGGGCGGTATCAGCCTGTTATCCCCGGAGTACCTTTTATCCGTTGAGCGATGGCCCTTCCATGCAGAACCACCGGATCACTAAGACCTACTTTCGTACCTGCTCGCGCCGTCACGCTCGCAGTCAAGCCAGCTTATGCCTTTGCACTAACCTCACGATGTCCGACCGTGATTAGCTGACCTTCGTGCTCCTCCGTTACGCTTTGGGAGGAGACCGCCCCAGTCAAACTACCCGCCAGACACTGTCCGCAACCCGGATAACGGGCCTACGTTAGAACATCAAACATTCAAGGGTGGTATTTCAAGGATGGCTCCGTGCAGACTGGCGTCCGCACTTCACAGCCTCCCACCTATCCTACACATCAAGGCTCAAGGTTCAGTGTCAAGCTATAGTAAAGGTTCACGGGGTCTTTCCGTCTTGCCGCGGGTACACTGCATCTTCACAGCGAGTTCAATTTCACTGAGTCTCGGGTGGAGACAGCCTGGCCATCATTACGCCATTCGTGCAGGTCGGAACTTACCCGACAAGGAATTTCGCTACCTTAGGACCGTTATAGTTACGGCCGCCGTTTACTGGGGCTTCGATCAAGAGCTTCTCCCTGAGGATGACCCCATCAATTAACCTTCCAGCACCGGGCAGGCGTCACACCGTATACGTCCACTTTCGTGTTTGCACAGTGCTGTGTTTTTATTAAACAGTTGCAGCCAGCTGGTATCTGCGGCTGGCCTCGGCTCCAAGAGCATGTCTTTTCACCTGGCGCCAGCGTGCCTTCTCCCGAAGTTACGGCACCATTTTGCCTAGTTCCTTCACCCGAGTTCTCTCAAGCGCCTGAGTATTCTCTACCTGACCACCTGTGTCGGTTTGGGGTACGATTCCGTGTTACCTGGTGCTTAGAGGCTTTTCCTGGAAGCAGGGCATCTGTCACTTCAGCACCGTAGTGCCTCGTCATCACGCCTCAGTGTTGCGGATAACCGGATTTGCCGGGTTATCCCACCTACCCGCTTAAACCGGGACGACCGTCGCCCGGATGACATAGCCTTCTCCGTCCCCCCTTCGCAGTAACACCGAGTACAGAAATATTAACCTGTTTCCCATCGACTACGCTTTTCAGCCTCGCCTTAGGGGTCGACTCACCCTGCCCCGATTAACGTTGGACAGGAACCCTTGGTCTTCCGGCGAGCGGGTTTTTCACCCGCTTTATCGTTACTTATGTCAGCATTCGCACTTCTGATACCTCCAGCAGACCTCACGGCCCGCCTTCGACGGCTTACAGAACGCTCCCCTACCCAGCAACACCGCAGTGTCGCTGCCGCAGCTTCGGTGCATGGTTTAGCCCCGTTACATCTTCCGCGCAGGCCGACTCGACCAGTGAGCTATTACGCTTTCTTTAAATGATGGCTGCTTCTAAGCCAACATCCTGGCTGTCTGAGCCTTCCCACTTCGTTTCCCACTTAACCATGACTTGGGGACCTTAGCTGGCGGTCTGGGTTGTTTCCCTCTTCACGACGGACGTTAGCACCCGCCGTGTGTCTCCCGTGATAACATTCTCCGGTATTCGCAGTTTGCATCGGGTTGGTAAGTCGGGATGACCCCCTAGCCGAAACAGTGCTCTACCCCCGGAGATGACTTCACGAGGCGCTACCTAAATAGCTTTCGGGGAGAACCAGCTATCTCCCGGTTTGATTGGCCTTTCACCCCCAGCCACAAGTCATCCGCTAATTTTTCAACATTAGTCGGTTCGGTCCTCCAGTTAGTGTTACCCAACCTTCAACCTGCCCATGGCTAGCTCACCGGGTTTCGGGTCTATACCCTGCAACTTAACGCCCAGTTAAGACTCGGTTTCCCTCCGGCTCCCCTATACGGTTAACCTTGCTACAGAATATAAGTCGCTGACCCATTATACAAAAGGTACGCAGTCACCCTGATAAATCAGGGCTCCCACTGCTTGTACGTACACGGTTTCAGGTTCTCTTTCACTCCCCTCGCCGGGGTTCTTTTCGCCTTTCCCTCACGGTACTGGTTCACTATCGGTCAGTCAGGAGTATTTAGCCTTGGAGGATGGTCCCCCCACATTCAGACAGGATACCACGTGTCCCGCCCTACTCTTCGAGCTCACAATACGCACGCCTTCGGATACGGGGCTGTCACCCTTTACTGCCGGCCTTTCCAGACCGTTCTCCTGACATGAATATCGCTGATGGCT
>NZ_CP072455.1:412500-895000 GCF_017743015.1 Xenorhabdus budapestensis | reverse complement strand
CGGCGCGGTGTGTTTCAGCTCAGCGTCGGTCAGTGGGGGCGCATTATAGGGCGTTTTCCGGTGCTGACAATAGTTTTTTTGCATTTTTTTTCTGTTCGCGTTTTTTTTCAACAAAACGACGCAACAATCAGCGAATAGATTGCTTTTAAGGCGCTTTTTGACACGCTAACTGTAAAAACATCTTTGAAAAATGATCTACTTTATCCCAATCGGTGTATTCAATCTCTTTGGTTGTATCCGTTTCTCCTCCCGTCATACGCATAATGAATTGAATCATGATGCGATCAAACCAATGATAACGGGGATAAAATAAAGCTCCTGCAAAAACATCACACAAATCTGGCTTCCACGGGCTTTTTGTCAAGAACTTGCGTAAATAGGCATTCGTTTCCGGTGTATTTTTTCCTGGTTTTCTCGCGGTTAAATTGACACTAAAGAATGCTGTCGGCAGTTGATTCAATTGCTTTTGATGGCTCGTGACAAACTTATACAACGCAGAATTAAAGTGACCATAGTGTATTGAAGCTCCTACCATCACTTTATGGTAAGGAGCTAAATTCATGTGCTTAACTGTAGCAAGATCCCTTAAATCACATCCTATACCCGCACGACGAATATTTTCCGCGATACGAGTAATAATTTTCTTAGTCTGTCCATCCTGTGTGGAATAGAGCAGTAAGTAGTTCATAGATACGTCCTTTTAAATAACGAATCATCTCATAACTAGTCGCGCCAGAAAGTTGGTGTGAATAGGACTAATAAAGTGAAAACTTCCAACCGTCCGAACAACATCGTAACTACCAATATCCACTTGGCTGTGGGATTCATCGTAGTGAAGTTATCCGCTACGGTTCCCAACCCTGGCCCCAGGTTATTCAATGTTGCGGCAATAGCTGAAAAGGCAGAGAACTCATCAACACCCGTTGCTATCAGTAGCAACATACTAATGATGAAAACCAATGCGTAAGCGGAGAAAAAACCCCAGACTGCTTCAATAATTTTTTCCGGCAATGCCCGACGTCCCAATTTAATAGTATATACCGCGTTCGGATGCACCAGACGTTTCAGTTCGCGGGAGCCTTGTAGAAATAAGAGTAAAATACGGATGACTTTCAAACCACCACCAGTTGATCCGGCACATCCACCAATAAATGCAGAGCATAATAGTAGAAACGGCAGAAACAGAGGCCATTTGGCAAAACTGTCTGTTGTAAACCCAGCCGTCGTTGCCATTGAAACAACCTGGAAGAAAGCATGATTAAGTGCATTTAATTTGGATTCATAAACAGAATGCTGCCATAAAACCAGTGTACACAGTACGACTAATGCCAACTGGATACTGATAAACATGCGAAATTCAGGGTCACGCCAGTAGACTGTCAGACTTCGCCCGGAAAGCACAGCAAAATGCAGGCCGAAGTTACAACCGGAAATCAGCAAAAAAATCGCAATAATAGTATTAATTGTCGGATTATTGAAAAATCCCACACTGGCATCGTGTGTTGAAAAACCACCGATTGCAATGGTAGAAAAGCTATGAGAAATCGCATCAAAAACCGACATTCCTGCTGCCCATAGTGCAATAGTACAGGCAATGGTCAATAAAACATAAATCAGCCAAAGGGTCTTAGCTGTTTCCGCAATACGAGGACGCATTTTATTATCTTTTAACGGTCCCGGCATTTCAGCCCGATAAAGCTGCATTCCACCGACTCCCAATAAAGGCAGGATCGCAACAGCCAATACAATAATTCCCATTCCCCCCAACCATTGCAGCATTTGCCGATAAAAGAGAATTGCCTTAGGAAGAGAATCAAGACCAACAAGCGTCGTCGCCCCTGTTGTTGTCAGGCCAGAAAAGGATTCAAAAAAAGCATCTGTAACCGAAAGGTTAGGTTTTTCAGAGAAAATAAAAGGTAATGCTCCAACACTGCCCAATACTGTCCAGAACAAAACAACAATTAGGAAACCCTCTTTAGGTTTCAATTCATGTTTTTGTTCCCGATTAGGTATCCATAGTATTAAACCAATAAAGAGCGCAAAGATGAATGTCTGACTGAAAGCTCTGCCTGCACCATCTCGGTAAATCAATGCCACCAACCCCGGAATAATCATTGTGACAGAGAAAATAATAACAAGTAGCCCGACAATACGAGTTATGGTGCGAAAATGCATTCAGCAGGTTCCTTTGAAATCCGGTATTACAAGATAGTTATTTTTTTGACGTTAAAAACAGAGTGCCGCGACTTAAATCACGTAGTCTATTACCTATTTCCTCTGCAAGAGTAGCAGGTAATGATATTTGTAATGTAACATTTTCAGTGTACACACTAGCGAGCACTTGCCCTGAAAATTGCTGTAACAATTGTTCCACCATGGAAATTTGTGCATATTCACACTGTATCTGATACAGTTTTTGCGGCACTTTATACTTTTTTTCCAATAGTTTAAGTGCCTGCTGAACGCCATTGCCATAGGCTTTCACCAACCCACCTGTACCAAGCTTGATACCACCAAAATAACGAACTGATACTGCGGTGATCTCTCCTAAGCCACTTCCTATTAATTGTGCAATCATCGGCTTACCCGCAGTTCCGGTAGGCTCTCCGTCATCTGAAAACCCTAATTGCTGAGAGTCATCAGGCGCACCTGCGACAAAAGCCCAGCAGTGATGCCGGGCATCAGGATATTGTTCCTTGATACCTTGGATAATTGCTTTTGCCTCATCTACCCCGCTGGTATGTTCCAACAGGGTAATAAAACGACTTTTCTTTATTTCTTCAGTAAAACTAACTGAAGCCGCAGGGATTAAATAAGGCTTCATTACGACAACTGCAAATCTCTGGTCATATTTTCAATTCTTCCATCGTGAATAACGATATTATCCTCAATGCGAATACCGCCATAAAGCTTAAGCATATCGATTTTTTTCCAATCGAAATGTTTGCTGTATTCACTTTCACGCCAAGGCGTCAATAAAGTTTCAATGAAATAAAGACCCGGCTCAATGGTCAAAACCATTCCCGGCTCTAAAATACGTGTACAACGCAGGTAAGAATACATTTCCGGCGCAGCCAAATGAGTTCCGCTATCATCCTGCATAAACCCTGCAGAATCATGCACCTGTAAGCCAAGTTGATGACCAAGTCCATGTGGGAAAAATGGCGTAGTTAGGCCTTTTTCAACCATGACTTCTTCACTAATTCCAGTAATGATATCGTGTTTTTTCAGCAGTTTGGCTATACGATGATGCATATTAATATGGTAATCGGTGTATCGACCACCAGCTTTAATCGTGGCTATAATCGCCTGCTGCTCATCATTCAATCCTTTAATCAGAGCGGAGAATTCGCTGTTGGATTTTGCTGCATAAGTTCGGGTGATATCCGCTGCGTAGCCATTATATTCCGCCCCGGCATCAATCAAAAAACTACGCATTTCAGAAGGTACGGTCTGTTGTAACTTTGTGTAATGCAAAACTGCCGCATTTTCATTCAAGGCAATAATATTATTATAAGGTACATCAGTATCACGGTGGCCTGTTGCTATTAAGTAGAACATATTGATTTCGAATTCACTGACACCCGATAGAAATGCATCATGTGCAGCCATATGACCATTAACAGCCGTTTTCTGCGCTTCACGCATACAAGCCAGTTCATAATCGGTTTTATATGAACGATGGTAGCTTAAATAATCTAAAACCACTTTAGGGTTGATATTTTGATTGAGGAGCCCCAGAGATTTTGCACGTTCAACTTGCTCACCGATATATGCCGTGTGTTGTTTTGGTAACCCATTCAGTGCAGTTTTGATATCATCAGCCTTAGCCAAATGAATCATGTCTACTTCTTCAGTCCAATAACCATGAGGCAACGGCTCCACACTGTGCCAATAATCCACCGGGGAGTAAAACCATAGCTTGGGTTTATTAGTACCATCGATCCATAACCAGCAATTCGGTACATTGGTTACAGGAACCCATGCTTTAAAATGCGCATTTGCCTTGAAAGGATAATGGCTATCATCAAGAAACACTCGTAATAACTCACCAGAGTGAATAAGCAGGGCGTCTAACTGGCTACGTGCCAATATTTCTCTGGCACGTTTTTGCAATATTTTAATATGTTCTTGGTACAGAGATGCCAACTTTTCCATTTTATTAGCCTTTAAGTTATCTGGCCGGAATTTAAATTTTATCACAATTCCTTTTTTTTAGTGTCATAGCAGAAAATCCATTTCATAGGAATTAACTGATAATATTTATATTTTTCAATGCAATAATAAAAAATATCACTACCCATCATAAATCTTACCTGTGATCCGCCCTACAAAAAATTAATCATTGATTTGCATTCACTTAACACACTAATCACAATCAACCACATCTGGTCATACCAGATGGTATGCACTCATTGAGGAGAATGACATGCTCTACCTAAGTGAAACTATTCAAGTAAACTGGCTGAAAGATGGCATTGCAGAACTGATCTTCAATGCGCCAGCTGCAATTAATAAATTAGACACAAAAACTGTTACATCACTAGATAAAGCCGTTGCTACCCTTGAGCAACAATCTAAATTAAAAGGATTGTTAATACGTTCTGAAAAACAAGCCTTTATTGTTGGTGCAGATATTACAGAATTTTTATCCTTATTCAGCGCACCAGCAGAAAAACTTCATGAACTGCTGAATCTCGCTAACAATATTTTCAACCGAATTGAAGATCTTCCTGTTCCAACAATCTCCGCAATCAATGGGTATGCGCTTGGCGGCGGTTGTGAGCTAGTACTTGCCACTGATTTTCGTATTGCGTCACCAGATCTTCGAATTGGTTTGCCAGAAACTAAACTAGGTATTATGCCGGGCTTCGGTGGCTCCGTCCGTATGCCACGCCTAATTGGTACTGACAACGCCCTTGAGATTATTACCGCAGGCAAAGATATCAGTGCAGAAGAAGCACTGAAAAACGGTTTAGTGGATGCGGTTGTCCCTGCTGAAAAACTTATTGATGCTGCTGTTTCTATTTTGGAACAAGCCATCAAAGGTGACTTGGACTGGAAAGCTGCCCGCCAGCCTAAGCTGTCACCACTGAGCCTCAACGAAGTTGAGCGCACTATGAGCTTCACCGTGGCAAAAGGTATGGTAATGAAAGTTGCAGGCCCTCATTATCCTGCTCCAATTACTGCCGTGAAAACCATTGAGAAAGCTGCCACATTGGGTCGTGATGAAGCATTGAAACTGGAAAGCGAGAGTTTTGTTGCATTAGCACACACTTCTGTTGCTCGCGCTTTAGTCGGCATTTTCCTGAATGACCAATATGTAAAAAGTCTGGCAAAAAAACATCTGAAAGAAGTCTCCACTCCTCAGCACGCAGCCGTTCTGGGTGCAGGCATTATGGGAGGCGGCATCGCTTACCAATCAGCACGTAAGGGTGTTCCAGTGCTGATGAAAGATATTAATCAGAAAGCGCTGGATTTAGGTATTAATGAAGCGGCTAAACTGTTGAATAAGCAATTTGAACGCGGACGTCTGGATGCGATGAAGATGGCTAAAATGCTGTCATCCATTCAACCAACTCTGAATTATGCTGGCATTGAGCAGTCACAAGTTGTTGTTGAAGCCGTCGTTGAAAATCCGAAAATTAAAGCCGCAGTTCTAGCAGAAACAGAATCCCATATTAATGATGACTGCATTCTGGCATCTAACACCTCCACAATTCCAATCACTGAACTAGCAAAATCCCTAAAACGGCCAGAAAATTTCTGTGGTATGCACTTCTTCAACCCAGTTCACCGTATGCCATTGGTTGAGATCATTCGTGGGGAAAAAACATCAGATAAAACGATTTCTACTGTTGTCGCTTACGCCAGCAAAATGGGTAAAACGCCAATCGTTGTCAATGACTGCCCTGGATTTTTCGTAAACCGTGTCCTGTTCCCTTATCTGGCCGGCTTCGGCATGTTATTGCGCGATGGCGGTGATTTCCGTCAAATCGACAAAATCATGGAAAAAGAATTTGGCTGGCCAATGGGTCCTGCTTACCTCATTGATGTTGTTGGTATCGATACTGCTCACCATGCCCAGAGTGTTATGGCGCAAGGTTTCCCTGACCGTATGAGCCGCGATTACCGGGATGCCATTGATGTATTGTTTGAAAACCAACGTTATGGTCAGAAAAATGGTGTTGGTTTCTATAAATACACCCAAGACAAAAAAGGCAAACCGAAAAAAGAGCAAGACGAAACCACAGATCAATTACTAGCAGACGTTAGTCAACCTAAACAGACTTTCTCTGGCGAAGAGATCATTGCCCGGACCATGATCCCAATGATTAACGAGGTGGTTCGCTGCCTGGAAGAAGGTGTTATTGCCAGCCCTGCGGAAGCAGATATGGCACTGGTTTACGGTTTAGGCTTCCCTCCATTCCACGGTGGTATTTTCCGCTATTTGGATACGATGGGAACCGCTGCTTATGTGAAACTGGCTGAAAATTATGCTCATTTAGGCGCACTTTACCAAGTTCCAGCCGGTCTGAAAGCAAAAGCTGAGAGCAATGAAAGTTACTACCCTGCCGCAGCAAAACTTGCTGTTAATCCCGGTGAAACAGCGTGAGGTCTGAAAACATGGAAAACGTAGTCATTATTGATGGTATCCGTACCCCTATGGGGCGCTCAAAAGGTGGAGTATTCCGTCAGATCCGTGCCGAAGATCTCTCTGCACATTTGATGAAATCGATACTCAAGCGCAATCCGTCAGTACCACCTGAACATATCGACGATATTTCTTGGGGCTGTGTACAACAAACACTGGAACAAGGCTTCAATATTGCCCGTAACGCCGCCTTACTGGCCGGGCTCCCTCACTCAGTTCCTGCTTTTACAGTAAACCGTCTGTGCGGCTCTTCAATGCAATCGTTACACGATGGTGCCCGCATGATCATGACGGGGGATGCCAACATTGCATTGATTGGTGGTGTTGAACATATGGGACATGTACCGATGACTCATGGTGTCGATTTCCATCCTAAATTAAGCCGTAATGTAGCAAAAGCAGCTGGTGTGATGGGTTTGACCGCTGAAATGCTGGCGAAAATGCACGGTATCAGCCGCGAAATGCAGGATGAATTCGCCATGCGTTCACACCAGCGCGCTGCACAAGCAACAGAGTCAAAAGCCTTTGCTGGTGAAATCGCACCAATCCAAGGCCATGACGCTGATGGTAATCTGAAACTCATCGATTTTGATGAAGTGATCCGCCCCGATACTAACCTGAAAGATTTGGCTGCCCTGCGTCCCGTCTTTGATCCTGTCACAGGCAGTGTGACCGCCGGCAACTCTTCCGCACTTTCAGATGGTGCATCTGCGATGTTGATCATGAGTGAAAGTAAAGCTCGTGAATTAGGGCTAAAACCCCGTGCCCGTATCCGTTCAATGGCAGTTGTCGGTTGTGATCCTTCTATCATGGGTTATGGTCCTGTACCTGCGACACAAATGGCATTGAAAAAAGCAAACTTAAACCTTTCAGATATTGGCATGATTGAGTTAAACGAAGCATTTGCAGCTCAATCTCTGGCCTGTATGAAGGGTCTGAAATTGCTGGATAGCATGGACGACAGAATCAACCTGAATGGTGGTGCTATTGCTCTCGGTCACCCATTGGGTTGCTCTGGTGCTCGTATCACTACAACCTTGCTGAACTTAATGGAGCGTAAAGATGTCCAATTCGGGTTGGCAACGATGTGTATAGGGCTGGGCCAAGGCATTGCCACGATTGTTGAAAAAGTCTAATTGTTGAGTTATTGGAGTTATCTGACAATTATGTAAGTATTTTCCCCTTGTCTGTCTTATCTATTGCATCACTCTAATAAGTTGTTGCCGTAGTTTCCCGCCTGTCAGGGGCGGGTTTTTTTATTTTTTATATTTGATAGAGTTCAGGTTGTATCAAGGTAGTAATTAGATGATTCCCCAGAAGCATAGCTAACCATGTAACTGGGGTTAATGCTCGTGCCAATAAGACACCTGAAAAGTGAAGTGTATGACGATTGGCTCAAATAAACTCGAATGCATCACCATACATGTGATCAATGCAAGCATCACGTTCACTACAAAACCGTTCACGGGCAATTTTGGCCATTTCAAAACGGCCTGCTATATAGATATCATACGGGGCCAAACTGCCAAAATCCTCCATAACAGCACTTAGTACAGTCCCCATTCTTCCATGCCAATTCTCATCAATTTGTTCAACTACAGGAACAACAGTTAAATTAGGATAACATTCACTTAGTGCCTGCAATTCTCCTAAATCGTAGAGATGCTGCAATTCGCGGCCACCCCAGTAAATTGCAATCTCGCGATTAGGATCTTTTTCTAATGCGGCCAGTAAGATAGAACGGGTATAAGAAAACCCTGTTCCTCCTGCAACCAATAGCATCGGTTTTTTACTATCTTCACGAAACCATGCTTTCCCGTGTGGAATATCAATATCAATAACTTTCTGATCCAGGATCCTGTCCATCACCGCCATTGCGTATAGATTTAATTCAGAAGCACCTATATGCAATTCAATCGTCTGTTTTTCTGATGGTGGCGATGCCATGGAGAAAGGACGTTTATCCCGCTCATCCATAACTACCATAAGGTATTGCCCTGCACGAAAAGAAAAAGGCGAATCAGGTAATAAATGAACCCGATAAACTGTATCTGTAATGGAGTCAACCGATGTTATTTTACAGCTTAGTGTTGTCATGCGTTCCCTCTTATCGCTTCAAAATATCTAATTGATCCCAAATCTCATCGACACGGGCCCGGATTTCATCACTCATGACTATCGGACGCCCCCACTCCCTTTGTGTCTCTTCCGGCCATTTATTTGTTGCATCCAATCCCATTTTTGAGCCAAGCCCAGAAACCGGCGATGCAAAATCGAGATAGTCGATTGGTGTATTTTCCATTAATACAGTATCCCGTTGCGGATCCATTCGCGTCGTTATTGCCCAGATGACATCATTCCAATCTCGCGCATTAATATCATCATCACAGACAATAACAAATTTTGTGTACATAAATTGTCGCAGATATGACCAGACCCCCATCATGACTCGCTTGGCATGCCCTGCATATTGTTTTTTCATCGTAACGACAGCAAGCCGATAAGAACACCCTTCCGGTGGTAGATAAAAATCAACAATTTCAGGAAATTGCTTTTGTAGAATTGGTACTAGCACTTCATTCAATGCCACCCCCAATACAGCGGGTTCATCTGGTGGACGCCCTGTATAAGTGGAATGATAGATGGCATCACGGCGCTGAGTAATATGTGTGACGGTCAATACCGGGAACATATCTACTTCATTATAATAACCCGTGTGGTCTCCATATGGCCCTTCTGGTGCCATTTCACCTGGTTCAATATACCCTTCAAGGATAATTTCAGCACTCGCAGGCACTTCTAAGTCATTAGATAAACATTTCACCACTTCTGTTTTATGCCCACGTAACAGCCCGGCAAAAGCATATTCAGACAACGTATCAGGGATAGGAGTGACAGCTCCCAAGATTGTGGCAGGATCAGCTCCCAGTGCAACAGCAACAGGGAATCGCTCATCTGGATGTGCCTGACACCATTCCTGAAAATCAAGCGCACCACCACGGTGTGATAACCACCGCATGATAAGTTTATTTTTCCCCAAAACCTGCTGGCGATAGATACCCAGATTCTGACGCTCTTTATTTGGCCCTTTGGTTACAGTCAGCCCCCATGTTATCAGAGGAGCCGCATCTTCAGGCCAACAGTGCATCACAGGAATACGGGTCAAATCAACTTCATCCCCCTCCCAGACCTGTTCCTGACAAGGCGCAGAACTAAGGCGCTTAGTTGGCATATTCAAAACTTGTTTGAATTTTGGCAGCTTATCTACTAGGTCACGAAAACCTTTCGGTGGCTCAGGCTCTTTAAGGAAAGCCAATAAGTTGCCAACATCGTGCAATGCCTTAACATCATCCTGCCCCATTCCCATCGCAACCCGTTTAGGAGTACCAAACAGATTACATAAAACCGGCATTGAATATCCTTTTGGATTTTCAAACAACAAAGCAGGGCCACCGGCACGAAGAGTACGATCCGCGATTTCTGTCATTTCCAGATAAGGATCAACTTCCATACGAATTCGTTTTAATTCACCAGATTGCTCCAGTTGGGAAAGAAAGTCTCGTAGATCTCGGTATTTCATATTATTCAATTGTGCCGATTTGCAAGGAGGGAGGAAACATTATAAGCCCTCCCATAAAGGTTACAAGGTAAACTCATAACCTACTAAAAATCAATGAGTTTATTGTAGTCTTGTGGATTAGGTTGCTGAGATACAATGAAACATTACCCAGGCCCCATACCTGTTTATCAAATTGTTCAGAAAACTCTTCATTATGCTGAAAGATTTTAAACCTTCTATTTCTGTCACTAAAACTATCACTAAAAATAGTGCTATTCTTTTAGCATGTATTTCTTCAATATACCTATTGATATAATTCAATTGATTTGAATAGTAAATCCTTATTAATTTCATCTGCAAAAATAAAATAAATTCATAAGCATACATAAAAGTGGTCAATATACAGTTAGATGCTATAAAACATGAACTTTTACTGGCAAGAAACACCTACTGGCTATAAAACCATGTTTTTTTCCTAAACGCGTTTTCACTTTATAGGTGATCCTTGTATATCAGTTTTGTTATTCTTCACTTTATAGATGATCCTGGTATATCGGTTTTGTTATGCTAAGTACATTGTGTAATGGAGTCGGAATATTATGGGAAATTGGTATCTTATTTACTGTAAACGCGGGCAAATCTCCCGGGCAATAGAAAACCTGGAGCGACAGGATGTTATTTGCCTGACACCCACAGCCAAAATTGAAAAAATTGTTCGGGGTAAAAGGACAACCGTAACCGAACCCCTCTTTCCGAACTACCTCTTTGTGAATTTTGATCCAGAGGTTATTCATACCACTACCGTCAATTCAACACGCGGAGTCAATCATTTTATCCGCTTCAGTACGTACCCAGCTATTGTTCCACAACAATTAATCGATGAATTGATGAACGCAACCGAACAGGAATTTACCGCGCCAGAAACCCCTATTTCTGGCGACACTGTATTGATTACTGAAGGAATTTTCGAAGGAATCCAAGCAATTTATGATGAGCCGGACGGAGAAACTCGTTCAATTCTTCTGTTGAATATTCTCAATAAAGAAGTATCCAAAGTATTGAATAATAAACAGTTCATTAAAGTCTGATTCAACTGAATTCTTCTCAGACCGTCATGAAAACCCTTATTTTTGAGTAAGGGATATTTGTGACGGTTTTTCTCGTTAAGCATTAAGACACAGCTAAAGTACACTGCCAAATATATACCCGCCGTCTTTCAAGTTGCAGCTTTATTGGCTGCGTTCACTCACCCCAGTTACCGTTTTTATAAACATACGGTTATCTATGCTCCCGGGGATAATGAGAGGCTCCTGCCTCTCACCGGAGGCCAGCCTTTGACTGGGCAAATTCGTTCCCGACGAATTTGTCGTTCCCTTTCCGCCTCGCTGCATCTTGAAATCCATGGGGTATAGTTGTAATTGGAGACTCTCAGTCTGTGATATTTGGCTATTCACTCCAGGAGAGTCATGACAACGATATCTTTACTTACCCGGCAATAAGCAAGATAAAAAATCACGACAAAAGTCACATTTTCACACCTCATGAAACCTGTTACATGAATAATAAGCTCTTCTCACATTCCATCTAAAATGAATTAGTTGGTCATGTATTAACTAATTAGATTGAATATCAAAAATAGTACTCACGCTCAATAAAAGTCCCTATCACCTTATCGTGCACTTCTTCGGATTTTGAATAACTGATAGTTTTTCTATTCAGTCTTTTTACTCGAGTATGCTGAGTTAAATTCGTTCTCTCTATACGCTGAGTAAACGTCTTTCCAGTCAGGTGATCTTCCTCGGGAAGGTTATCATAAACAACATAATCATCTGTGCAGTAAAACCGAATATTAAAGGGCGATAAGAGAGCAAGTAGCTTGTCTAACGTTTTTCTACTGCGATCGCCAAAAACATGGGCCACTATTCGTTTTAGGCGGGACTCCCAAACATACCAAAACCAGCGTTGATTTTTCTTGTTCCCCACAAATGACCATTGCTCGTCTATTTCACCGATAAGCTGAATGTTATTTCCATCAAGGGGCAGCGTCGTTACGTTTCGGGGCGTGAGGTTTTTAACGTTTTCATGACGGTGGCTGTTGCGACTTTCAGGATTCGAGCGGTGTCACGAATTCCCCCGTTATTCATCGCTATGTCGACAATCTGCTCTTTAACGCCGGGTTTGCAGGCTTGATAAGTGTATTCCAACTGAAAAACCTTACAGCAGGTATAGCAACGATAACGAGGATGTCCGCCATTCCCTTTTCCATGTCCTTTGACCTGTTCTGATTTGTGACAATAACGGCAATAGATGTCAACTTTGGTCATGCTTTACCCTTAAAAGGCGGGAAGCATATCACAACAACTAACTATTTAATACATGCCAGCCCAAATAGCTGTTTCAATGGGATGTAGTTTTGATGATAAAGGAAAAGGATTTATCCGAATTAATTTAGGCTGCCCCCGCCAATACCTTGAAAAAGTAATCGCAGGTTTATCTGAGTTAGCTCCCATAAAATAAAAAGACAAAGTGTTATTAGCTCTGTTTTAATTCTATTAACATACCTGAAACTTTTCTTGTGAAAAATTTCAGGTTATTAGTTTCAGTGATTTTTGTATAAAACTAAAGTGGTAGAGTACCAGAAAGGTTTTTACAACCTGAAAGCCGTATTTTCATTTGAATTTCAGATATTGGTAATACTCACAACAGAAGGTAGTCAGACTAAGTTATCGCTCTATATTACAGCAAGAATTTCTAAACATACGCAACAGTACTAGTATCAATATTGAATGTCCGTGTAATGTCACGGATATTAATCTTATTTATGATAAAATAAGCTCATTTCTCTTTTACCCCCAAAATATCTTTATTTTCATTAAGAATATATTTCTTCTATTATTCAAGATCTTTTCTGCCAATCAGATATTTTACTTCTCGCCAGCTAGCAAAATAGCGTCATTAAATAAACTGTTTTTCAACCAACAAGTGATCTGCATTCCATTTTTGCAATCTGATGCAAATTTGCATTGATCATTCTTTGATCACAACCTATTTATTGTTCAACAATTTAAAAACAATAAGATAACAATCCATGCAATTTAAACCGACAATAGAACAGCACTTCATTTATCTAAAGGGGAAGTAGAAGATGCAGTACACAATCAATTTCTGGCCCTTAATTGGGATCGCAGTCATCATGGTCGGCTTTATTCTGAAGTTCAATCCTGTTTTGATTGTAACAATTGCAGGGCTGGTTACTGGGTTAGCCGCCGGTATGCCAATCCTCGATATTCTGGAAAAACTCGGCTCCGGGTTTCTTAATACACTGAATCTACCGCTGATTATTTTACTGCCCTTAGTCATCATCGGCCTGCTGGAAAGGCATGGGTTAAAAGAACAAGCCCAACGCACAATTTCCCATATCAAAAGCGCCACAGCAGGACGTCTATTGATCATCTATTTATTTGTACGTGAAACCTCTGCTGCTCTGGGATTAACCAGTCTGGGTGGGCATCCACAAATGGTTCGTCCACTGTTGGCACCTATGGCAGAAGGGGCTGCCAAGAATCAATATGGTGATTTGCCTGACCATGTCCGTTACCGGATCCGTGCTATGGCCGCTGCAACGGATAATACCGGATTATTTTTCGGTGAAGATATCTTTGTCGCGTTCGGTGCCATTATATTTATGCACAATTTTATGCTGAACTCCGCTGGCATCCAGACTGAACCTCTGCATATCGCCATGTGGGGCATTCCGACCGCTATTTGCGCTTTTCTAATCCATTCAGTTAGGCTATATCGCCTTGATAGCAGGCTTGCCAAAGAAATTGCTTCCCTGAATCACGCACCTTTAAATCCTATAAAGCAGGCCAGTAAGGAGGTAAGATAATGTTTCAATTACAGTATCTCTACTACTTAGCTGGTGCTATTTTACTTATTGTTACTGTGATGTCCTGGCGCGATAAAACTAATCCCCGTCGCTTGACTACCGGCCTGTTTTGGGGACTTTATGGCTTTATTTTTCTATTGGGAGACTGGAGCTACCGTCTGATAGAGATCCGGATCAGCGACGAAACTCATGCAACAAGAATTATCCATATCGGAGTGGGAATTCTGGTGGTTGTAATGGCTCTGCTCGCAGGGTTTGGCGGAGTACGTTTAGGTAACTACCACCAACCTACACCGAAACAGCGGCAGGAAAGTGCAGCTCGTCTCGGCAATCGCTTATTTTTACCCGCTCTGCTTATTCCCGTTGTCACTATGATTGGCGTTTTGCTGTTTAATCATGTCTCAGGATTAGAACGAGCCATTTTTGGCGAAAGTAATCATACGACGCTGGCTACACTGTTTTCTATTAGCCTTGGCTGTCTGATCGCATTGGTCATCGCCATATATATCACCCACGAAAAAATCATGCAGCCTATGCAAGAAACTCGCCGATTGTTGGATTCTATCGGCTGTGTGTTTATTTTACCGCAAGTTCTGGCAACTCTCGGATTACTGTTTACTGCCGCAGGAGTGGGCACAATTATTTCCCATCTGACGGAGAGTTATCTGGCTGTCGATAACCGATTTATCGCTGTAATGGCTTATGTATTTTGCATGGCATTACTAACCATGATCATGGGAAATGCTTTTGCTGCTTTTCCTATTGTGACGGCGGGGATTGGTATTCCTATTCTGATCTTGCAACATGGTGGCAATCCGGCAGTGATGGCAGCAATCGGGATGTTTTCCGGCTATTGTGGTACGTTGATGACACCAATGGCAGCAAATTTTAATCTCGTCCCGGCTGCGCTATTGGAGCTACCTGATCGAAATGCCGTTATTAAGGCGCAAATTCCTACTGGATGTATCTTACTGATTAACAACGTTTTTTTGCTCTATTTTTTGATGTTCATATAAACAATTAGTTATAAATATATTGGTTATAAATACATTAATTATAAAAACATACTTATAAAATAACGACAGGAAACAGCTATGAAAACAATTTTAATCACTGGTTTTGAGCCTTTTGGGAGCGAAACCATCAATCCTTCATGGGAAGCGATAAAACCACTGCAAGGCAACCAAATTGCCGATGTAAACATTGAAATTGAGCAACTCTCCTGTATTTTTGATACTTCACTGGAACAACTTTATGCCGCCATTGATAAGCATCAGCCGGAAATGGTGATTTCCGTCGGGCTGGCAGGAGGCCGGCCAAATATCAGCGTAGAGCGGGTCGCAATCAATATCAACGATGCCAGAATTGCTGATAATGCAGGTAAACAGCCAATTGATACTCCCGTTATTACCGGAGGCCCTGCGGCTTATTTCTCCAGCCTCCCTATCAAAGCAATAGTCAATGAACTAAAGACAGCAGGTATTCCCGCTTCTGTCTCTCAAACAGCCGGTACTTTTGTCTGTAACCATGTAATGTATGGCTTATTACATTATCTGTCACATAAATACCCTGCTGTTCGTGGAGGATTTATTCATGTACCTTATTTACCGCAGCAAGCAGCAGAGCATATTGAGATGCCAAGTATGTCTCTGGAAACAATGATTATCGCATTGAAAACAGCTATTGAGATAGTCTGGAAAAATAAATCGGATATTGTTGTGACAGGTGGTACAACCCATTAAGTTTGCCACTACGTTGTATAGCCTATGGTTTTTGAAGTCAACGAGCTATTATTGTCTTTCATTATTGTTATTTTATAAGGCGGTTTATATTTTTGATTATTTATTTTTTGATATTCTGGTTCGTATAAAAATTAAGGGTACAAAAGTAAAATTAGCCACTGCATACAGTGGCTAATCAGTCAGTTATCACTACGCTAAAAATGGAAGGATTCAGAAAGGTAATAGTTGATATAAATTCAGCAACCAGATAACAATCACGGCAAAAATCGCGGCGATAATATCATCCAGCATAATACCAACCCCGCCTTTCACGTAACGGTCAAACCAGCGAATCGGCCACGGTTTCCACATATCGAAAATACGAAATACCACAAAAGCCACTAAAACCCATTGCCAGTTGAGGACAGGGATCGCCATTAATGTGATCCACATTCCGATGAATTCATCCCAGACCACACACCCTGGATCTTCAACCTGCATAGCATCGGCTGCTTTCTGGCAGATAACACAGCCAATAATTGTGCCCAACAAAATAGCCAGCCAGACCCCCCATTGGGGTAACTGTACCAACAATAACCAAAATGGGATAGCAACGACTGAACCCATGGTGCCCGGAATAATCGGCGATAAACCACTGCCGAATCCGGTAGCCAGCAAGTGCCACGGATTGCTCATCCTCAAACGACATTTTGCATCATCCATGAGTTCCCTCCGTTTGGTCATTCGCTTCATGCTCTGATGTCTGACAATCTTCTACCGGCTTTTTTTCGGTTTTAAAATGGTCGAATCCTTTCAGATCCAGCTCAATCTCTTCATTATTGTTAAAGTAGCGGATACCTTCTGATTCTGGTCTGATCTGCCCGATACAGCAGAAACTGGCTCCTGTATGAGCCAAAGCCATATTTAATGCACCACGGTTCAGTTCAGGCACAGTAAAGCATAACTCGTAATCTTCACCACCACTTAATGCCAAACTTAGTGCCTGTTCTGGCGGAACATATTTCTGCATCGCCTCAGAATAAGGTAATGCATTCAGGTTAATACGCGCACCACACTGGCTGGCAGTCAGAATATGATTCAGATCGGAAATTAAGCCATCAGATAAATCGATAGCAGAAGAGGCCAAACCACGCAATGCCTGCCCCTGCAAGACCCGAGGCTGTGGGCGGAGATGGCGCTTGAGAAGCCAGTTTTGGATTGCTGTCTCTTCGATTGTCAGGCGATCCTGCAATAAGGCAAGCCCTGCTGCACTATCACCCAAAGTTCCGGTCACATAAATCCAATCACCGTTTTTGGCACCGGTACGATGTAGTGCTCTGCCAGCCGGAACCAGACCATGTACAGTCAGAGTCAGGCTCATCGGACCTTTGGTCGTATCTCCACCAATTAACTGCATTCCGTAATAGTTCAGTTGTTCAAACAGACTATCACTAAACCGCTTTAACCAATCCTCATTGATAGTCGGCAAAGTCAGAGCCAACGATGCCCAGGCAGGATCTGCTCCTACCGCAGCCAGATCACTGATATTGACAGCCAGAGCCTTATACGCCAGATCTTCCGGTGTAATATCAGGAAGAAAATGAATACCAGAAACCAACGTATCCGTTGTCACTGCCAGCTCTTGCTTTTCTGCAACGGTCATCAGCGCACAATCATCACCAATCCCTAGATTCACATCACGTCGGCGGATAACATGGCGATTGAAATAACGTGCAATGAGGTCAAATTCACCACATGCCATAATAGAATTCCAAAAAGTGACTGACGATGTGTACATAAGGCCGGGAAACCGGCCTCATGTTTAAAATCATCGAGTTATAATAGGGGCTATTGGCAAGCAATCACTTTTTTTTACGTGCTACCGGACCAGCTTTGTCCAATACCCCATTCACGAATTTATGACTATCTTCGGCACCGAACGTTTTTGCCAATTCGATACCTTCATTAATAGCCACTTTGTAGGGGACATCATCACGAAAGCTTAGTTCAAACATCGCAACGCGCAAGATGGCTTTTTCCACCTGACCTAACTCTTCAAGCTGGCGGGAAAGATAAGGAGCCATCAAAGCATCCAATTTTGCAGCATTAACCGCGACCCCGGACAGCAATTCACGGAAATAGGTGACATCGACACCAGTTACGTCCTGCTCTGACAGAAACTGAAATTCAACATCAGCGATGCTGTTTTTGGATAATTGCCATGAATAAATTGCCTGAACAGCACACTCACGAGCACGACGACGAGCAGCAGGTTTCACAAAATTCCCCTTAATTAAAACTAAAAAACTTAAGCCTTGATGGCTTTAATTACATTAATCATTTCTAATGCGGTCAATGCAGCTTCAGCCCCTTTATTGCCCGCTTTAGTACCCGCACGTTCAATTGCCTGTTCAATATTTTCGGTTGTCAGAACACCAAATGTGACAGGAATGTCGCTGGACATTGCCACACTGGACAAGCCAGAGCTGCATTCACCGGCAACATATTCGAAGTGGGCCGTACCGCCACGGATAACAGTACCCAAAGCGATAACCGCATCATACTTTTTGGATTCAGCCAGTGTCTTAACTGTCAACGGCAACTCATAAGCTCCCGGAACCCATACTACGGTGATATTGTCTGAAGAAACCTGACCGATGCGTTCCAGCGCATCCACGGCCCCTTCCAGCAGGCTGTTATTAATGAAGTTGTTAAAGCGGGCAATTGCAATAGTAATACGGGCTTCAGGAGCTGCAACAACACCTTTGATTACGTTCATAGCCTTCCTTATATCTTATTCATATCCGCAGGGGCGCGGATCTTATCACATTCTTTTTCTCTGCGTCTTGATTTATGTTCAAAGTTAAACCAGAGCACTTAGCGCGGTCGTAAACGAAGACGCACATCAGGCCCAACTTGTTTTACATCCATCAGTGTAAATTCTGGCGCATCCGATAATTTTTGCAGTTCAGGGATAACAAATAGCCCACGAGCGTTGTTTCCCAATACTTTTGGAGCAATATAGAGGATCAGCTCATCCACCAAGCCCAAAGACAGCAACGCACCTGCCAGCGTTGGTCCACATTCAGACCAGACCGAATTTATCTGACGTTTGCCAAGCTGCATCATCAGCAGAACCAAATCAACACCAGCACCGTGTGTCGGCAATACTATCCTTTCAACAACCTGCTCAATATTTTCAGTCCAGTGCTGTTCATCTTTATCAGAACCTGCCGAGTCAGTGTGCACTAACCAATATTGCCCTGGTTGCTGAACAACTTGATGTTGTGGCGTCACACGATTTTGGCTGTCCACAATAATACGGATCGGTTGACGCAAGAGTTCTTGAGGATAAACAGACTGGGTCTCTGCATCCAGTTCATTCCAACGAACCGTCAGTGAAGGGTCATCTGCTAATACCGTCGCGCTGGAACTCAGGATAGCACTGCACTGTGCCCGCAATTTCTGTACATCCTGCCGTGCTTCTGCTGATGTGATCCACTTACTCTCACCCGATGCCAATGCAGTACGCCCATCCAATGAAGCTCCCAGCTTTAATTGCAGATAAGGAAACCCAGTGCGCATACGCTTGAGAAATCCTTTATTCAGTATTTCGGCCTGTTCCATCATTAAACCATGCTCAACCGCAATACCTGCCTGCTGCAATTTATATAAACCACGTCCTGCAACTTGTGGATTAGGATCCTGCATTGCCACCACAACACGACTTATACCTGCGGCAATCAAAGCATCAGCACAAGGAGGCGTTTTACCGTGGTGGCTGCATGGCTCAAGGGTAACATAGGCCGTTGCACCTTCTGCTTTGTTACCAGCCATGCGAAGAGCATGAACTTCTGCATGAGGTTCGCCCGCACGTAAATGAAAACCTTCTCCTATTATTTGATCATCTTTGACGATGACACAACCCACGTTCGGGTTCGGAGATGTTGTAAAACGCCCCTGATACGCCAGTTCCAGCGCCCGGGACATATATGTTTCATCAAGAGTCATAGTGATAGCCTTTAATCTTGTAGTCTGGCGATCTCTTCACCAAATTCCCGAACGTCTTCAAAACTACGGTAAACAGACGCGAAACGAATATAAGCCACTTTATCGAGTTTTTTCAGCGCATCCATCACGAAATTGCCGATCATTTTAGACGGGATTTCACGCTCTCCCGTAGCCCGAACCTGTGACTTAATGTGACTAATCGCCATTTCCACATCATCAGAGCTGACAGGGCGCTTTTCCAGTGCCTTCTGCATGCCACGACGCAATTTTTCTTCGTCGAAAGGCTCCCGCATATCATCACTTTTTATGACTCTCGGCATCACCAATTCTGCGATTTCAAACGTGGTGAATCGTTCATGACATTCAAGACACTGACGGCGGCGGCGCACTTGTGAGCCATCCCCTACCAGACGGGAATCAATAACTTTAGTATCAACGGCTGCGCAAAATGGGCAATGCATATTGTTTCCTGACAGTTAACCGAACAGACAAACAGTTTACCTTGAAGTGATAATGAAAAACACCCTGTCAGTAAGTACTCACAGGGTGTTTGAACAAGACAAACTATGTCATTAAAAACTGGTCATCAAAAACTATGTCATTACAGAAAAAGTGATTAAGGAAGAATGGAAGGTTGATCCGCCCCTTCTTTCTCCACTTTCTGCACAATCATATGCTCACGCTTCATACCGAGTTTCAGCGCTAGCGCAGATGCAACATAGATAGAAGATGCTGTACCGATGGAAACCCCGATTAACATCGCCAGTGAGAATCCTTTCAGCATTTCGCCACCGAAGATATAAAGCATCATCACCACCAGTAATGTCGTCGCTGAGGTCATAATCGTACGGCTCAGAGTCTGAGTCAGAGAGACGTTTATGATTTCATATGACGTACCACGGCGTATCTTACGGAAGTTCTCACGAATACGATCCGAGACAACAATACTATCGTTTAATGAATAACCGATAACGGACATCAACGATGCCACGATAGTCAGGCCAATTTCAATGTGGAATAACGACAGTATACCTAATGTAATGATGACGTCATGAGCAAGCGCGATAACGGCCCCTAACGCCAGACGCCATTCGAAGCGGAATCCGACATAAATCAGAATACAGATCAGCGCCACTACTAGCGCCATTGCCCCGGTTTGCGCTAACTCGCTTCCCACACTTGGGCCAACAAATTCAACTCGCTTAACAACCGCATCTTTATCGATATCTGCGTTTATGACCGAGATAATTTTATTGCCCAGCTCCTGACCTGCATTACCAGTCACTGGCGGCATACGAACCATTACGTCACGGCTGCTGCCAAAGTTTTGCAAAAGTGGATCTGCAAAACCATTTTTCGTCAGGCTCTCACGCATCTTATCCAGATCAGCCGGTTTACTCAGGTTAATCTCAATTACCGTACCACCGGTAAAATCAAGCCCCCAGTTAAACCCGCGAGTTGCTATCATGACGATGGAAGCGATCAACAGCAGAAACGAAACAGTAAAGGCGACGTTGTCCCAGCGCATAAAGTCGATGACTTTACGCCCATAGTTTAATTGTTCAACAGAGTAATCCTGTGCCACAACGTGCTCCTTAAATTGACAACTTATTGATACGCTTACCACCATACAACAGGTTCACGATTGCGCGTGTTCCTACAATGGCAGTGAACATTGATGTCGCTACACCGATACTGGTTGTGATCGCAAAGCCTTTGATAGAGCCTGTTCCCACTGCATACAAGATAACAGCGGTAATCAGCGTCGTCAGGTTGGCATCGATAATACTGGAAAATGCACCTTTATAACCTTCATGAATAGCCTGCTGTATACTACGCCCGTTACGCAGCTCTTCTTTGATACGTTCGTTTATCAAGACGTTCGCATCCACCGCAACAGCCAAAGTCAATACGACACCCGCAATACCCGGCATCGTCAGTGTCGCCCCCGGTAACAAGGACATAATACCGACGATCAATACCAGGTTTGCCAACAGCGCACTACTCGCTATCAAGCCAAATTTACGATAGTAAATCACCATGAACAGTACAGAAGAAATCAATCCCCATAAACAAGCTTCAAGACCCTGTTCAATATTCTGCATACCAAGAGTTGGCCCAATTGTGCGTTCTTCCACAATCTGGATTGGTGCAATCAGAGCACCTGCACGCAGCAATAATGCCAATTGGCGTGCTTCATTCGGGTTATTAATCCCGGTAATACGGAAATTGTTACCCAAACGGGACTGAATAGTCGCGATGTTGATAACTTCTTCGTGCTTAGCCAGAATCGCTCGGCCGTTAGCGTCTTTCTTACCGCTGTCTTTATACTCCACAAACAGCGTTGCCATAGGCTTCTGTAGGTTATCTTTGGTGAAGTTAGACATCGCAGTACCACCGACACTGTCCAGTGAGATATTAACCTGAGGATACCCGTTCTCATCAGTACCCGATGTTGAATCGGTAATATGATCACCGGTCAGGATAACACGCTTATACAGCACAGCAGGGCTACCATCACGGGTATATTTCAGTTCTGAATCACCCGGAATACGGCCTGATGCAACAGCGCTTTGGTCAACGTTAGTATTTACCAAACGGAATTCCAGCGTCGCAGTTGCCCCAAGGATTTCCTTCGCACGGGCAGTATCCTGAATACCTGGTAGTTCAACAACAATACGGTCAGCACCTTGACGTTGCACCAAAGGTTCGGCAACACCCAGTTGGTTAACACGGTTACGCAGGATAGTGATGTTCTGCTGTACAGCATAGGAGCGAGCTTCACGCAAACGTTCATCACTCATAACCGCTTTCAGGGTACTGTTAGCGCCTGTCGAAAACACCAAGTCGCGGTGGCGGGATGCAAGATAACTTTCTGCTTTAGAGCGAGCATCATTATCACGGAAACGAATTTCTACACCGTAATTTTCAGCCTTACGGATAGTGGAATAAGCAATACCTTGGTCGCGCAGTTCAGAACGCAGACTATCAATGTTCTGTTCCTGAAGTTTGCTCATGGCAGTGTCCATATCCACTTCCATCAGGAAGTGCACCCCTCCGCGCAAGTCTAAGCCCAACTTCATCGGCTCAGCGCCAATTTTGTTTAGCCAGATTGGGGTCGCAGGCGCAAGATTTAATGCCACAACATACTGTTCACCCAATGCAGAAACTAAAGCTTCACGAGCACGGAGCTGAATATCCTGGCTATTGAAACGAGCAAGAATTGCCCCATTTTCCAGTGCAATGGACTTGCTCTTGATCTGTTCTTTATCTAAAACATTACGGACTTGGTCCAGCGTTTTTTCACTGGCGGCGATACCTCGCGCGCCAGTGATTTGCACAGCCGGATCCTCACCATAAAGGTTGGGAAGTGCGTAAAGCAGACCGATGAGGATCGCAGCGATCAGCATCAGATACTTCCACAAAGGATAACGGTTCAACACGGCAGTTCCCTTCGGGAAAATCGGAAAATTAAATAGCCTTCATTGTACCTTTCGGCAAAATGGCAGCGACGAAATCACGTTTGACAGTTATTTCTGTGGTGTCATTCAGGGCAATTACGATGTAGCCAGTTTCAGACACTTTAGAGACACGACCAACCAAACCACCAGAAGTCAGTACTTCATCTCCTTTGGAGATGGAATCCATCAGTTTTTTATGTTCTTTGGTGCGTTTTTGTTGCGGACGCAGAATCATGAAATAGAAAATCAAACCGAAAACAACCAGCATGATAATCAGAGAATATGGGTTTCCCTGAGCTTGCGCTGGCGCACCAGCAGCTGCCGCAGCTTCAGAAATAAAAAAACTCATCAAATATCCCTCATTGTTATCGAAAACATCATTTGCGAAGCATGTATTTTAAAAAATAGTTTTCAAAAACAAGTTTCAAAAAGTGGTTTCCGAAAAATGGTTTGCGAAAAAATAGTTCTCGAAAAATTTGCCATCGAAAATCGATAATGGCCCGATCAAAAACCAGCCCAATATGCTACACACATTGAGGCTGGTTAGTCACGCCAAATTATACATTTAACGGTGGAACCGGTTTACCGATCCGCTGATAAAACTCTTCAACAAACTGTTCCAGTTTGTCCTCTTCAATGGCTTTACGAATTCCGGCCATCAGGCGCTGATAATACCTTAAATTATGTATTGTATTCAGCCTTGCACCAAGAATTTCGTTACAGCGATCAAGATGATGCAGATACGCACGGCTATAATTTCGGCAAGTATAGCAGTCACAATGCTCATCTAACGGAGATGTATCTTCTTTATGTTTCGCATTGCGGATCTTGATCACACCTTCTGTCACAAAAAGATGACCATTCCGGGCATTACGAGTTGGCATAACGCAGTCAAACATATCGATACCGCGACGAACACCTTCAACCAAATCTTCTGGTTTACCAACTCCCATCAAATAGCGTGGCTTATCTTGTGGAATTTGCGGGCAAACGTGTTCTAAAATGCGATGCATATCTTCTTTTGGCTCACCTACAGCCAAACCACCCACAGCGTAACCGTCAAAGCCAATTTCCACCAACCCTTTGACAGATACATCACGCAAGTCTTCATAAACACTGCCCTGAATGATACCAAACAGTGCATTTTTATTGCCCAGTTCATCAAAACGCTGACGGCTGCGTGCTGCCCAGCGCAATGACATTTCCATAGAGCGTTTGGCATAATCCCAATCCGCAGGGTATGGCGTACATTCATCAAAAATCATGACGATATCGGAACCCAGATCATATTGGATTTCCATCGATTTTTCCGGGCTAAGGAAAACGGGCGTTCCATTGATAGGATTGCGGAAATGAACGCCTTCTTCCTTGATTTTACACATTGCCCCAAGACTAAAGACCTGAAAACCGCCAGAATCAGTCAGGATCGGGCCTTGCCACTGCATAAAATCATGCAGATCGCCATGCAGTTTCATGATTTCCTGACCAGGACGTAACCATAAATGAAAGGTATTTCCTAACAGGATTTGAGCTCCTGTCTCTTTAACCTCTTCCGGTGTCATGCCTTTAACTGTGCCGTAAGTTCCCACAGGCATAAACGCTGGTGTTTCCACTACACCGCGATCAAAAATCAGGCGACCACGGCGGGCATGCCCGTCCGTCTTTTGTAACTCAAATTTCACTTAACCTCCAGACATCAGAAAAACAGTCCGATGTGATGTTTAAAAATTGTTCAAGCCAGCGGAACTGGAGTGACGAAATTTTTTCTTTTGCTACTGTTTCTTTTGAAGCCATAGTTCTTTTGCAGCCAGAGAATTACGATTAATAAACATCGCATCACCATAACTAAAGAAACGATATTTCTCAGCTACCGCTGCTTTGTAAGCACCCATGGTATTTTTATAACCCGCAAATGCAGAAACCAGCATGATTAATGTAGATTCCGGCAAATGGAAATTAGTAATCAGTGCATCAACAACCTGATATTCAAATCCTGGGTAGATAAAGATTTGGGTATCATCGAAAAATGGAGCAATAAGACCATCCTGACAAGCACGAGCTGCACTTTCCAACGAACGGACTGACGTTGTTCCCACTGCCACCACTTTATTGCCACGCGCTTTGCACGCCAGTACAGCATCAACAACATTCTGCGGTACTTCTACATATTCAGCGTGCATAACGTGATCTTCGATTGTCTCTACACGTACAGGCTGAAAAGTTCCTGCCCCCACATGCAGAGTGACAAAAGCCATTTCTACGCCTTTTTCACGCAAAGCAGCCAAAAGTGGCTCATCAAAGTGCAACCCAGCGGTTGGTGCAGCAACCGCTCCCGGACGTTCATTGTATACTGTTTGATATAATTCCCGATCTGCCTCTTCATCAGGACGAGCAATGTAAGGCGGTAACGGCATATGACCGATTTCATCTAAAATGGTCAATACGTCCCGTTCGTCATCAAAACGAATTTCAAATAAAGCATCGTGGCGTACCAACATTGTTGCTTTGATGCCGTTATTTGCACCAAGGATATTCTCACCAAGCGCTTTATCCTCGCCAAGGATCAACTCTGTGCCTTCTTTTGGTGCTTTAGATGCACGAACGTGAGCAAGTACTCGCTTATTATCCAGCATCCTTTCTACTAAAACTTCCAATTTGCCACCTGTTGCCTTACGACCAAACAGACGGGCAGGAATAACTCGGGTATTGTTGAAAACCAGCAAATCCCCCGTTTCCAGTTTATCCAGCACATCAGTAAAAATGCCGTGTGCCAGCTCGCCTGTTTCCCCATCAAGGGAGAGCAAACGGCAGCCACTGCGCTGTGGTTGGGGATAGTGAGCAATCAGCTCTTCTGGCAGTTCAAATGTAAAATCAGCGACACGCATTTTATCTGTATCATTCAAAAAAACAGGCGGACTAGTCTAGTGCTGCACAGACAATGGTGCAAGAAAGAAGCATATTAGTTTAACTATTTACGCTATACTCTTCCCCATGAATTTTCTCGCACACTTGCATTTGGCAGCATTATCCGAAAGCTCCTTACTGGGTAATTTAATGGCAGATTTCGTCCGTGGTTCCCCAGAAGGCTTATTCAGCGCCGATATTGTATCGGGTATTCGTCTGCACCGCAGAATAGACAGCCTGACAGATAACCATCCTTTGGTCATTGAAGCCGGGACATTATTCCGTAGTGAATATCGGCGTGTGGCACCTATAACCCTTGATATCATCTGGGATCATTTTCTATCTCGATACTGGGATAAACTTGAAAAAAATTACTCTTTGCCGGAATTTGTTCACCTTGCCCACCACCAGATAAAACCTCATCTCGGTTCCACTCCTGAAAAATTTCAGGAATTAAACCAATATCTCTGGTCACAAAATTTGTTGATCCGTTATGCTGATCTGACATGTATTGCTAATGTCCTGCAAAGTATGGCAAGAAGACGACCGAGATTATCAGCATTGGCGGGATCGTACCAAGATATTGAAAATCATTACTCTGATTTTGAAGCACTATTCTGGCAGTTTTACCCTCAAATGATGGTTTTAGCCGCAGACAAACGTTTACTGGAACAGGAAATTTCTCCAGAACCTTGCACTTTTGCCAAATAGCTTTATCTTATGTAGACGAAAAGGCATTAAAAATAGATTATCAATAGGTAAAACCTATTATATCAATTGGTATTTTATCCTTTATTGCTATAACCTAATTCCTTATGCTGTAACCCGTTTCCACAAATACCTAAGGGTAGAATCTTTTAAAATCACAGGAGTCAATTATGGTTTTAGTAACCCGCCAAGCCCCTGACTTTACAGCTGCTGCGGTTCTCGGTAATGGTGAGATCGTTAATAACTTCAACCTGAAAAAACATCTGAATGGTCGTCCAGCCGTTATCTTCTTCTGGCCAATGGACTTCACTTTCGTTTGTCCTTCAGAGCTGATTGCTTTCGATCACCGTTATGAAGAATTCCAAAAACGCGGCTTTGAAGTTATCGGTGTTTCTTTCGACTCTGAATTCGTTCACAACGCATGGCGCAAGACCCCAATCAACGAAGGCGGCATCGGTGAAGTCAAATACCCAATGGTTGCTGACATCAAACGTGACATCATGAAAGCATACGGTATTGAGCACCCAGAAGCTGGCGTCGCTTTACGTGGTTCTTTCCTGATCGATAAAAATGGTGTTGTTCGTCATCAGGTTGTTAACGATCTGCCACTGGGCCGTAACATTGACGAAATGCTACGTATGGTTGATGCACTGCAATTCCACGAAGAGCACGGCGAAGTCTGCCCTGCACAGTGGGCTAAAGGTCAAGAAGGTATGGGCGCTTCCCCAGAAGGCGTAGCTAAATACCTGACCAAAAATGCTGACAAACTGTAATCTCCGTCAGTATTCAATCCTTTAATAGAATCACATTGTTAATGGATCTTTCAAACCAGCCGTATTATCGGCTGGTTTTTCTATGTGCTTTTCTATATACCTTTCGTCTTTCAAGTTGCTCCCTTGCCGCCGCGACGCAACTTGAAATCCATTGGGTATAGTTAGTTTTCATTATTTGAATTTTTCAAATTATTGACAGGCGCCCAAAAATTCACCTTCCCAAAATCCTGAGCTTTCTATAAGGTAATATCACAAATAATTAACAAAAACCTTATAATCTTTTGGCGCTTTTACTCAACAACCCGAAGATAAGGAGCAAAAAATGTCCAAGACATGGAAAATCCCTCTCATTGCTGTCTCGTTATTCGTATCCTCTACTCTTTATGCTGCTACCGAACTTGCTGTTGAAGCCAAACAAGGCATGGTAGTCAGTGCACAACATCTGGCATCACAAGTTGGTGTTGATATCCTCAAGATGGGAGGTAATGCTATTGATGCTGCGGTTGCCGTGGGCTATGCAGAAGCTGTGGTGAATCCCTGCTGCGGGAATATTGGTGGAGGGGGTTTTATGACCATCCATCTGGCAGATGGTACAGATACATTCATTAATTTCCGTGAAACCGCACCAGCGGCTGCCAGTGCCGATATGTATCTAGATAAAAAGGGTAATGTTATCAAAGGTGCCAGCTTGTATGGTTATAAAGCCATCGGTGTGCCCGGCACAGTTATGGGGCTGGATACCGCACTGCAAAAATACGGTACGTTAACCCGCGAGCAAGTCATGGCACCAGCAATCAAGCTGGCACGTGAAGGTTATATCCTGACCCGTGGTGATACAGATATTATGGACACCACTGTCAAACGCTTTACTCAAGATCCAGAAACTGCCCGCATCTTCCTGCGCAAAGATGGAACACCTTTCCAGCCAGGAGACAAACTAGTTCAGACTGATTTAGCCAACACGCTGGAGATGATTGCCAAACAAGGGCCAGATGCCTTTTATCACGGTAAAATTCCACAAATCATTGAGGAAACTTCAAAGAAATCTGGAGGGATCATTACAGCGACTGATTTTGCCAATTACACTATCACCGAAACCACACCAGTCACCTGTAGCTATCGCGGATATAAATTCATCTCTTCTCCTCCTCCCAGCTCCGGTGGCGTCACACTGTGCGAAATACTGAATATTGTTGAAGGTTATGATCTCAAATCCATGGGATTCAACTCTGCCGCCTATATCCATACATTGACGGAAGCTATGCGTCACGCTTACATAGACAGAAATACTTACCTTGGTGATCCTGCGTTTATCAAAAACCCGCTTGATCGTTTATTAAGTAAAAGCTATGCAGAATCTATCAGAAAAGAGATCCAGCCAAACAAAGCAACCACGTCAAAACAAGTTCAGCCGGGTATTGGCCCACACGAAAAACCAGAAACAACCCACTATTCTGTTGTAGATAAAGGTGGTAACGCAGTATCAACAACCTATACCATTAATGGGCGCTTTGGTGCCGTTGTCATCGCACCGGGTACTGGCTTTTTCCTGAACGATGAAATGGATGACTTCACCACTAAGGTTGGGGAAAAGAATATGTATGGATTGGTTCAAGGAGCAACCAACTCCATTGCCCCCGGTAAGCGCCCACTATCATCCATGAGCCCGACACTCGTAACCAAAGATAATAAAATTTTTCTGGTCTTAGGCTCTCCGGGTGGTTCAAGGATTATCTCTATCACCTTACAGGCTGCCTTGAATATCATCGAATTTGGTATGCCTCCACAAGAAGCAGTTAACAACCCGCGCATTCATCATCAATGGCTACCAGATGAAGTCTATTATGAACAGCGTGGCCTTTCGAAAGACACCTTAAATTTACTGGAAAAAATGGGGTACAAAATGGTAGAGCAGACTCCATGGGGCGCGACTGAATTAATCATGATAGGTTTACCGGGCGCTGCCGGCGTTTCTCCAGTCAATTCATCAGGCAATGACTCTGCCGTCTCAGGCAAAGTTCGTGAAGGATATATCTATGGTGCCAATGATGTACGACGACCTGCTGGCGCAGCTACTGGCTACTAATTATTAGCAACTAAATAAGAACAGCTAAACAATAATTTATTTTAGGGGCAATGCAAGCCCCTGAAATAACGAATGAACTTCAATCGGATTGCAACCAATTTAAATAGCCAAATTACCCATCCCCATTTTGGCTATCTGTTAGGAATTACAGTAATGTAATCACCGACAAAATCTATCAGCTTGCTATCACTAGTATCTTGGCGATCACCACTGGTTCTTCAGTACGAGCAACTTTCTAAACAATTCTGGACAGGTTGATTTTCGCATCGTAGATGTTAACTTTTTCCATAACATCACCTCTTAATGTACACACTTTAAGCATATTTTTTATTAGTCTAGTCAGTTAGGTTAGACTAATTTATGAGCTTATCGACTGTCAAAGCTGCTCCTGCTGAACTTCATGCTTTGGGATTTTTGTTGAACCTACGATGCGATCGTAAATAGCAAATACAATGACAGACAACAGAGTCGGCATTAACCATGCCAACCCTTGCTCTGCCAATGGCAAATATTCTGCCCATGTTGGGAATAAGTGAACCAAATACTCAGACGCTTTAACCGCATCCAGGATCCCAAATACCAAACTAACCAGCATAGCGGGAGCCAGAATACGGGTGAAGTTATTCCACCAACGATTGGTAAAACTCAATAATATCAGTGTAATACAAGGCGGATAAATTGCCGTAAGCACCGGAATTGAAAACGCAATCAGATGACTCAAACCCAAATTGGAAACCAGCATGGAGAACAATCCCAGGCTCAGAACCAGAGTACGATAAGAGAGCGGCAGATAACGGCTGAAAAACTCAGCACAAGCGCAAGTTAAACCGACTGCTGTTCCTATACAGGCAAGGAAAATCAATACCGCCAGTAAGAAGCTCCCATAATTACCAAAAGTATTCTGAACGTAAACATGCAGGATCGCTGCACCGTTTTTAGCTGTTGGTATTAACGTTCCACTCACCTCCCCCAATTTGAACAAAGAGAGGTAAACCAGAGTCAGACAAAGCCCTGCAATCAAACCCGCATACATGGCATAACGGGTCAACAATACAGAAGACTTCACTCCTCTGGAACGCGCAGCATTAACGATAACAATGCCGAATACCATTGCTCCCAGTGTATCCATGGTTAAATAACCATTTACAAAACCATTTGAGAATGGGATTTCCTGATAAGTATTAGAGGCAGGAATAGGGCTACCGGCAGGCCACAATAATGTCGCAATACCCAGAATAGCCAACGCCAACATTTTAGCAGGTGCCAGTATACGTCCGATATTATCCAGTAATCTCCCCGGATAAAGTGCAATGACGATTACCAGTAGGAAATAGACGACACTATAAATAAAAAGCGGAAGCTTACCGTCTCCTGTCAGCGGCGCAATACCTACTTCAAAAGAAACAGTTGCAGTTCTCGGTGTTGCAAACAGTGGACCTACAGCCAGATAGCAGACTGTCGCCAGTATTAAACCCGCCGTTTTACCGATAGGAGAACTCAGTGTTTCAATTCCGCCCCCTGCTTTCGCCAGAGCAATAACGGTAATGACTGGTAGGCCTACAGCAGTAATCAAGAAACCAGCAGCAGCAATCCAAACATTCTCACCCGCCTGCAAACCAACCATAGGCGGAAAAATAATATTTCCCGCTCCAACAAACAGGGCAAAGGTCATAAAACCTAATGCCAAAATATCTTTAGATGATAAATGATATGCCATAGTGATTAATAATAAATTATTGTTAAAGATTAAATATGAAATAGTAAATGCTATACATTTTGTTACATCTATAAATAGAGTAACTATCGCAAATACTGAAATTTTCATTGGTGAGACTAAATTCTTACTTTAATGCGGGGTGCGTTTTATATTCAATGATACCCGTAAGATACAAAATGATAGTAACAACTAGAATCGCCAATAACTGACCATAAGTAAAGCTTTTATATCGCCAAAAGACAAGTGGCAAACCAAAAAGCAGAATAATATCCTAAACTAATTTTTAAAAATAGTGATTATTATTATCTATAATTGAATGAATAATATATGATTTGCATTTTTCTGTTCATTTTTATCAATAACCCTGAATTTACCAACCAAACATCTTCTAATAATTATTGAATTTATCAGCAACAAATTTATTAGGTATAATCTAGTGGAGTTTAGTTTTATATTTCTTGATAGATATTGTTATTATTTTATAGGAAAGGCAGGGCCAACAGGCATCAGGGCGGCATTGATTTATGCCGCCCGAATTGTTTTTCTTACAGAAGAATTAATGAATAGTAATCAGCATTATCCCTGCTGGATTTCATGCTTTGGAAGTTTGCCTTCTCCCGCAATGCGATCATAAATAGCAAATACTACCACTGACAACAGAGTCGGTATTAACCATGCCAGCCCTTGATTTGCCAACGGCAGATGAGTTGCCCATTTAGGCAGTAAATGTGATAAATACTCAGATGATTTAATGGCATCCAAAACCCCAAACATCAGGCTGACCAGCATAGCGGGAGCCAGAATACGGGTGAAGTTATTCCACCAACGGATCGTAAAACTCAACAATATCAGTACAATACAAGGCGGATAAATTGCCGTGAGCACCGGAATTGAAAAAGTAATCAGATGACTCAGACCCAAATTGGAAACCAGCATGGAGAACAATCCCAGGCTCAGAACCAGTGTGCGATAAGAGAGCGGCAGATAACGGCTGAAGAACTCAGCACAAGCGCAGGTCAAGCCTATTGCAGTTACCATACAAGCTATGAAGATCAATACCGCAAGGAAGAAGCTTCCATAGTTACCAAAAACACTCTGAACATAAGCATGCAGGATAGTTGCACCATTATCAGCTTTTGGTACTAATATGCCGCTGCCTTCCCCCAATTTGAACAAAGAAAGGTAAACCAGAGCCAGACAAAGCCCTGCAATCAAACCAGCCCACATGGTATAGCGGGTCAACAATGAAGAAGATTCCACCCCTCTGGAACGTGCAGCATTAACAATAACAATGCCGAATACCATTGCGCCAAGGGTATCCATAGTTAAATACCCGTTCACAAAACCATTTGAAAACGGTATTTCCTGATAAGTCTCAATAGCAGGAATAGAATGGCCCGCTGGCCATAACACAGCTGCAACTCCCAGAATGACTAATGCCAGTATTTTGATTGGTGCCAACACATGTCCGACGCTATCCAGTAATTTACCCGGATAAAGTGAAACCAGAACCACCAGTAAAAAATAGATTATGCTGTAAATGAAAAGTGGAAGTTCTCCGGAGCCTACTAACGGAGCGATACCCACTTCAAAAGAAACGGTTGCAGTTCTTGGTGTTGCAAACAGCGGGCCAACAGCCAGATAGCAGACAGTCGCCAGTATTAAACCCGCTGTTTTACCGATAGGGGAACTCAGAGCTTCAATTCCACCCCCTACTTTCGCCAAAGCAATAACGGTAATGACAGGTAAACCTACAGCAGTAAGCAAAAAGCCAGCGGCAGCGACCCAAACATGCTCACCCGCCTGCAAGCCAACCATAGGTGGAAAAATGATATTTCCCGCACCAACGAACAGAGCAAAAGTCATAAAGCCTAATGCCCAAATATCCTTAGATGATAAACGGTATGTCATAATGATTGTTAACTTATTGTTACTGAAAGAATTGCACATGCAATAGTAACTATTGCAAATACTTGAATTTTCACTGGCGAAACAGGATCCTGATTTAACAGTCAGTGATAAGTATCTGTTCCCTGATACTCGCAAGACACAGAATGGTAGTGGAAAGAACAGCTAGAATCGCCAACAACTACCCCCAAGTAAAACTTTTATAACGCCAAAAGGCAAGCAACAAACCAAAAAGCAGAGTAATATCTTAAACTAATTTTTAAAACTAGTGATTATTATCATCTATCATTGAATACACACTATATGATTTGCACTTTTTTATTCACATTGATTAATAAATCATTTTTTTGCCCGTATTATTACCATTAAATTACATTAACCTTATGATTTTTTTAATCAGTTTACCTATATCCTTCGCCTTTCAAGTTGCCTCTTTGTTAGCTGCACTCATCCACCCCGGTCACCGTTTTTATAAACATACGGTTATCTATGCTCCCGGGGATTAATGAGAGGCTCCTGCCTCTCACCGGAGGCCAGCCTTTGGCTGGACAAATTCGTTCCCGACGAATTTGTCGCTCCCTTGCCGCCGCGATGCAACTTGAAATCCATTGGGTATATATCGGAGACAACAAGCGGCTGAGGCAACAAAAAACTAAATGTAGAACCTTTCCCTACAGTGCTTGAAATATCGAGATGTGTATTGTAATGATGCAAAGCATGTTTCACGATCGCCAACCCCAACCCGCTTCCACCTGTTTGTCGTGAACGAGCACGATTAACCCGATAAAAACGCTCAGTCAGGCGCGGTAAATGCTCTTGGCTGATCCCTTGACCATTATCTTCGACTTTGAACAATGCTCCCTGAGAGGATCTAGACCAACTAACTACAATACGAGTACCTTCCACTGTGTGGTTAATAGCATTGTAAACGAGGTTCGACATTGCACTTCTCAGTTGTTCTTCATTCCCGAAAACCCGTAGTTTTTCATCGACATCAAACGCAATATCATACCGTTTATCTGCCAGTGTCAGCACTTCCTGCTGCAATAAAACCAACATAGCAGGCACATCAACAACATCATGCATATCCACCTGCGATCCGATTTCAATTCTGGAGAGATGCAATAGTTGTGTAACCAGACCATCCATTCTTCGGATCTGTTCCTGCATTGTCCTGATCGCTTTCTGGTTTGCTTCTCTACCCAATTCCTGATCCTGCATCATTTCCAGATAGCCTTGCAGTACTGTTAATGGTGTTCTCAACTCATGACTGGCATTGGCAAAAAAATCGCGGCGGAAATTTTCCAATCGCCGCTTTTGTGTAATATCACGGGCGATCATCAATAGTAGCCCTTCTGCATATGGCATTAACTGAAATTCCATCAGATGACTATTATTTAATTCAATGGAAAGAGGGTAAGTAAAATCGCCCGCAACCATATAGCGACTAAAATCAGGATAGCGAAGCAAATTAAAAATAGACTGCCCATTATCCTCAGGCCAGCGGAATCCTAATAAATGTTGAGCTAAGCGATTACACCAGAAAATATTACCTTCCACTGTCATCATCACCAGAGCATCCGGTAATGATTCCGCCCCGCTACGGAACCGTTTTATCAGTAATGCCAACTCCCGACGACGCTTACGGTTACGTTGCTGCAACTGATAAATGCCGTAAAATATGGGTTCCCACCCTCCACGACCTGAAGGAGGTAACATACTGCGATCCAACCAGAGCCAGTCAGATAATTTCAGTAAATTGTAACCATGCCATACCAGTGCCAGCAATAATGCCACCACCAGCAACCACGCCAGATGGCCAATAAAGAAAGACAAAATAATTGCAGGCAGACAAAAAATAAACAGACCCAGTACTAACTGCTTCCAGGATAACCGCTCCAGCACGTGATTCTCTCCGGCATGAAATTAAATGTTCATCATAATTATTTGGTTTACTTAGCTTTGTTTAGCTGATTTTGTTCATCTGGTTTTATTCACTAAGTAGTGTTCAACAAACCTGTCCACATAAAACCTATCGATAAAAACCAGACAGATTAATAACGGGTGGAGAAACGATAACCTGTACCACGCACAGTCTGTACCATTTTATCGTGTCCACCGATTTCAAGCACCTTACGTAATCGACGGATATGCACATCAACAGTACGATCTTCCACGTAAACATTAGCTCCCCATACATAGTTGAGTAACTGTTCACGGCTATAGACACGTTCAGGATGTGTCATGAAAAAGTGAAGAAGTTTGAATTCCGTTGGCCCCATATCCATATCCTGCCCCTGACTGGAAACTCGGTGGGATACGGAATCCAGCATTAACCCATCCATATTGATAATATCTTCCGCTGTCATGGGAGACATACGACGCAACACAGCTTTAATACGAGCAATCAATTCTTTCGGAGAAAATGGCTTAGTGATGTAATCGTCAGCACCAACATCAAGCCCACGAACCCGATCTTCTTCTTCTCCCCGCGCAGTCACCATTACGACAGGAATATCTTTGGTATTACTGCTGCGCTTCATCTGTTTAATAACTTGTATTCCTGAGCCACCAGGCAGCATCCAGTCTAATAATACTAAATCAGGGTAAGGCTCTGACAGACACCCGATAGCTGTATCATAATCTTCTGCTTCAACAGGTTCATACCCGTTTTGCTCCAGCACAAAGCACACCATTTCACGAATTGGGGCTTCATCTTCAACAACCAAAATACGTCTAACCATGGTTAATCCTGCCAATATTATTGAAGTCAGCAAAACTCACAATAATTCATTGTGAGTCAATTTTATTACAGTTTTATGAAACACCTTCTGTCTTCATCATAAAACTGTAATCAACATTGCAGGGAATTTATTACATAGCTGTCATATTTCATTGTTGTTGCGAAGCTGCTCGAAAACCTGCGAATGAAATCGTAATTACACACGACATCCCTTGAGCACTCATTATAATTAATAAGCGGAAAGCTGAAACAACACATAAATCAGAGCAAAAAAGCAAGATAAGAAAAACAGAGTAAAAAAACATGCGAATCATTCATACGTCAGACTGGCATCTTGGGCAATATTTCTTTACCAAAAATCGTGCCGCAGAGCATCAACACTTCTTACAGTGGCTTATTGGGCAAATAAATGAATATCAGGTTGATGCCCTGATTATTGCCGGAGATGTTTTTGATACGGGCTCTCCACCCAGCTACGCCCGTGAGTTATACAATAGGTTTGTCGTGGACTTACAACCCACTGGCTGTCAGCTCGTTATTCTTGGCGGAAATCATGATTCTGTCGCCACACTCAATGAATCAAAGACCCTATTTTCTTACCTGAACACCACCGTCATTGCTTGTGCAGAAACGGATATCCAGCAACAAATTAAGTTACTGAATAACAAAAATGGTCAACCCGGTGCCATTCTCTGCGCCATTCCTTACCTGCGCCCACGGGATATCATGATAAGTCAAGCAGGGCAATCAGCCATGCAAAAACAGCAGGCACTACAAGATGCTATTACGGAACACTACCACCAGCTCTATCAACAGGCTTGTCTATTACGGGAACAGCTCGGTCACCCTCTGCCGATTATCGCAACCGGGCATCTGACCACTGTCGGGGCTTCTACGACAGATTCTGTCCGGGATATTTATATTGGCACACTGGATGCCTTCCCTGCTCAGGCCTTTCCTCCTGCTGACTATATTGCTCTGGGGCATATTCATCGTCCACAACTGATCAATCAAGCTGAGCATATCCGTTACAGCGGCTCACCAATCCCCTTAAGTTTCGATGAAGTCGGGCAAGAGAAAAGTGTTTGTTTGGTTGAATTTAAGGAGGATAAGTTCAATAGTGTCACCCTGTTGCCCATTCCTGCTTATCAACCAATGCAATTAATTCGGGGGAATTTGCAACAAATCGAGGAACAATTACAAACTTTCAGTGACTATCAGGGAGAACGTCCTGTTTGGCTGGATATTGAAGTTGCAACTCAAGATTACCTGCATGACATCCAGAAACGCATTCAGTCTATGGCTGTCGATCTGCCTGTCGAAATCATCCTGCTACGGCGTAGTAAAACTACACGACAAATATCATTATCGGAAAAAAACAAAGAGATACTTACCGAATTGAGTGTATACGAAGTTTTCGAAAGACGACTGGCATTGGCTGAAATTGACGATCAACTGCAGAAACAACGCCTGACTACCCTGTTCAGGCAAACACTGGACGATATTGCTCAGCAACATACCCAAGAACAGCCGCTCAAAAACAATAGCTCAGAAACAGCAGCTCAAAAACAATAGTTCAGAGAAAATAGTAGGATGCAATAGCATGAAAATTCTTAGCTTACGGCTAAAAAATATTAATTCCTTACAGGGTGAATGGAAAATTGATTTCACAGCAGAGCCTTTTGCCAGCAACGGATTATTTGCTATTACCGGCCCGACAGGTGCAGGAAAAACTAGCCTGTTGGATGCTATCTGCCTCGCCTTATATCACGAAACCCCACGGCTCAACACCATTTCAGCCAATCAGAATGAATTAATGACCCGCCATACAGCCGAATGTCTGTCAGAAGTTGAGTTCGAAGTTAAAGGGGTTGCTTATCGTGCCTTCTGGAGCCAGCGTCGTGCCCGCAATCAAGCTGAAGGCAAACTCCAGCCCCCGAAAGGAGAATTAGCAGACAAAAAAACAGGCAAGATTTTGGCTGACAAAATACCGGATAAAAAAGAGAAAATTGCTGAAATAACTGGTCTTGATTTCAAACGCTTTACTAAATCTATCCTCCTGTCACAAGGTGATTTTGCTGCATTCTTAAATGCAGATGATAAAGACCGTGCCGATTTACTGGAAGAACTGACCGGTACAGAAATTTACGGTATCTTGTCGCAGGAAATTTACCAACGCCATAAAGAAGCCCAATCTGAATTAAATATTCAACAAGCTAGAGCTTCTTCAATCGAATTATTAACTCCGGCACAGATAGAAGAATACCAAAATCAGCAACAACAGCTTATCGCAGCAGAAACTCAGCTCAACCAGCAGCTTAAAGACTTACAGGCAACCGAACATTGGCTCGTACAACAAAATGAATTAGAACAAGCATTAACTAACAACAAATTGCTTTTTCAGCAGGCTGAGCAAGCTATTCAAGATGCCCACCCCCAATTACAACAACTGGCTGCCAGTGAACCTGCCGAAAAACTTCGTCCATTGTGGGATACACAAAATCGAGCATTTAATGAAAAGCAACGGCTTGATGAACAACACAGAAAAATAACATATGAGATTGAACAACAATGTTCTTTATTACAACCAGCCCAACAAAAGCAGATTGAGCTGGAAAATACCCAAAAAGAGCATATACAGCATCATATGCGGCAGGAAAAACTGATTTCTGAGCACATTATGCCACTTGATCATAAGATCGAAATTCAATCGAAAGACTTGCTCACTCAGGAGAAAGAAGTTACTGCATATAATCGTGAACTGACAGAAATATTGTCTCAATATCAAGTGACGAAAACTCAGTACATCACACTGAATAAAGAACAAAAAACGCTGGAAACATACTACGAAGAACACCCTTATTTCCGTAAGCTGGAGAGTAAACTGCCTGAATGGAAACAACTCTTTTCTCGCCAGAAAGAAAAACAGATCCAGATAACCAGGCTCAGACAAAAAAACCAGCAAATTACCACTGAACTAACCTGTACAAATGAGCACCTGAGTGTCTTAAATACGACGCTGGTACAACAATCTACACAAAACCAGCCATTACAGAATGAACTTATCCTTGCCGAAAAAGAACTGAGTAGCTTGCAGGCAATTCATCCATTGGAACAGTTACAAAAACAGTTATCAGATTACCAATCACAACTCAGTTCACAAAATCAACTGGAGATTTTGCAGCCCCAGATCCAACAATTACAGGCAACGATTTCAGATAATCAGGCACAACTCACACAAACTCAGGCATTACTGGAACCTTTACCAACTCAGATAACCGCTCTCGAACTGCAATTAACAGAAACGCAGCAACACCATCAGGATTTAGCTGAACGTATTCGTCTGGAACAGCGGATCATCAGCCTGGAACAAGAACGCAACCAATTGAAGGAAGGAGAAGCCTGCCCGCTTTGTGGGGCAACGCATCACCCTTTGATCACCGAATACCAAAATATCGCCCTGCCAAAATCAGAAGAGCGCTTGAAAGTTCTGAGCCAGAAAATAGAACAGCTACAAGGAGAACGCTCCGCTTTACAGCAAAAACAGCAGTTTCAGCAAGAACGCAGTGAGCAATTACAGCAATCCATTACACACCTCATATCTCAACTAGCAGAGATGAATAAACAATGGCTGCACCATTGCCAACAGCTACAATCCTCTGAATTTACAGTAGATGAATTATCAGCAGAGACAGAGTCTGTAGGTCACTTTATTAGTCAACGGAAAGCGGCTTACCGACAACACCAAAAACAGTACGAAGCACTATTACAAGCTGAAAAACAGTATCAGGCTGCGGAAAAATCACTATCGAATCATCGTGAACAGTACAAATCTTACGAGCAAGAGATCGCCCTGGAAAAGGTCAAGCAAGAGACTTATCAGAGACAATTAACTGAAAATACAGAAGAGTTGCGCCAGATAGAAGCGGAATACACAGCCACAACAGAGCAGCTAACCTTCGAATTATATGATACGCCATTTGTACTACCGGAACCGCAGGAGGTTGAGAACTGGCTACAGTTACGTGATAACGAATTAAAAAACTATCATGCTTCGCGAGAAAGATGGCAACAATTACAACAGGAGCAGGCAGCTCTGCAAAGTAAACTCAATGAACTGGAAAAGCAAAAAGATAAGCTGACCAATAAACTGCAAGCACTGAGTGAACAGCAACAACAACAAAAACTGCTATTGCAACAAACACAACAAGAGCGTTATCAATTTTTTGGTGAGCAATCCATCAGTACCGTCCGTCAGGAATTACAGCAAAAGACGAATGAATTGGATACCGCCTATAAACAAGCGACGACAGCTTTGCAGCAGTTACAGAATAAAATGAATCAATTAACGGGTGCAGCCAGTCAAATTGAACGAAGCTGTCACACTGCCGAAACCGAGTGTACATTAGCATCCAACGCTTTCCGGCAAGGGTTGCAACAACAAGGTTTTTCTCATCAAACTACTTTTGAGCAAGCTTTGCTGGTGCCTGAACAGCGAGAAGCTCTGCAACAATTACAAGAACAACTTACCAAACAGAGCCTGCAAGCTAAAACACGATATCATGAATCAGAAGTTATATTACAACGGCATAGAGAAAAATCGCCGTTACTGCTGGAACAACACGAACCGCCACAAGTAACCGAACTCTTGGCTAATATTGCCGATGAACTGAAACAAAATAATCAGCTCCAAGGCGCAGTAAAAAACCGGCTCAACAGCGATGCCAGTCGTCGGCATCAGCAGCAAGAACTACTGGCACAAATTGCCCTTTCACAACAAAACTACGATGACTGGAGTTATCTCAATAACTTACTCGGCTCCGCTGATGGTGCCAAGTTCCGGCGTTTTGCTCAAGGACTAACATTGGATCATTTAGTCTATCTGGCAAATATTCGGTTAGAAAAATTACACGGCCGCTACTATCTACAGCGCAAACGACAAAGCAAAGATGATGGTGGATTAGAGTTACAGATCATCGATACCTGGCAAGCCGATGCAATTCGAGATACCAAAACCCTCTCAGGTGGTGAAAGTTTCCTCGTTAGTCTGGCGCTGGCATTAGCTCTGTCTGATCTGGTCAGCAACAAAACTCAGATAGAATCCCTGTTCCTTGATGAAGGCTTTGGTACTCTGGATTCAGAAACCCTTGATATCGCTCTGGATGCACTTGATCACCTGAATGCGACAGGAAAAACCATCGGTGTTATCAGCCATGTTGAAGCGATGAAAGAGCGGATACCTGTGCAGATCAAAGTAGAAAAAATGAATGGATTAGGGGTCAGTAAGTTATCGCCGGAATTCAGCATTCATTGCCATAACAGGAGTTGATATAACAAGACTATGAGGAAGTATTTGATTGCCGTAAAACCCGTCCAAAGACGGATTTTACGGCGCAACATTGATAATTTCTCTGGATATTAGTTATACACCCATCGTCAGAAGCGCCAGACAAAACCCGCATTAACACTATTGTCCTGATGAGCAGAAGATAACAATCCACTATAACCAAGCATAAATGACACATTCTTGCCTGCTGTCATTTCAGCATTAGCCTTCAATACAAGTCCATCACGCGAAACCGGAACACTGTGGGTAATGAAAGTTTTGTTACTTCCACGAAACGCTGAACTCACCGCGCGCTCACGCTCACCATACTGGTGTTGCCAACCTAACTCACCATGCAGGGCAACAGTAGCCCCCCACTTGGTCTGCCAATCATGGTTAGCACGTAATCCAAGTGTGGAAAGTGTTGCTTCTGTATGCTGTTTATCGGCCTGAAGCACCGCCGGTCCCCCATTTTCGTTAATACCATTATTACGGAAACCGACATAAGAAAGATTCATAAACGGTTCCAGATTTACCGGAGCTATAGGCAGATTGTACGCAGCTTCAACAAATAACTGTGCCGTACGGCCACCATATTTCGCTTCTCCGCGATCGTACTGATAGCCATAATTAACAGGGCGATTGGTATCGATACGATGCCAGGTGTATCCACCTCCGGTACTCAGTGTCAGATCACCAAAGCGACGATCACCATAAAGAGCGATGTGATAATTATTACTGTCAGCACTGGTACGGTAGCCACCGTCAAGAGAAGTACGGGTATAACCAGTGGCGATACCAAAATGACTATAATTATCAATCGAACCGTCAGTTCCGAGTAGTATTCCGTAAGTGGAAGACTGATAACCAGTAGCATTAAGCGTACCGGAACCATGGCCCCATGCCCCAAGCAACCGAACCCAAGCGCCCTTATTCTCTCCGTGATTGCTATATCCGTAATTACCATCTGCGTTATTATGCTCCGCATAAATACCGGACGATAGCGAACGGCCTTCAGCCTGCCTCAATCGGGCATTCAGGGTATCACGCAAGTAACGGCTTTCATTAACCAATGCAGAAGTTATATCCGCATGGATCTGTCCATCAAGTTGTTTGAAAGCATGTCGAACCTGATCGGCAGAAGTGGAAGGCAAAATACTCTCGTAAACCGGATTACCAGCACCGAGGGAATCAACAGCACCAGCCACAGAGCGTTCATTCTGCGTCAGTGCTACATCGGCAAAAGCGGTATTATTACGTGCTATATTGAGCATCACTTTACTGGGTTGATATGACAAGTTAGTGTTCAAAAAGAGATAGTGCGAACCAACTTTATCAAAACGCCCGCTGATGTCCTTTTCTGTACTGAGAATATTATACTGCTGACCTGTCAGGCTATACGCTTTATCGTCAGCAAGATTATCGCGGGAAAGCAGGTTATTACTGTTCAGAAGAGCGATTTCTACCTTACCTCCGTTGATTTGTACCTTATCCCCTGCATGGATGCTGTCATTGCGTCCATCAGATGTGATTTCAACAGCATAACGAGAGCCAGATTCAAAGGTAACTTCACGGGAAACACTGAGTTTACCAACAGAATAGCCCGGACTGACCGTTCCTCCACGCTGAACCACAAGGGAACCGATAGTGCCATAACCACCGAATACACCGCTGTCTTTTACCAGGACTGAGGAAGTCAGTGAATCGCTGATCCCCAATACCCCCTGTTTAACTAATGTCGGGCCAGAATAAGTATGCTTACCAGTGAGAAGTAACGTACCATTACCCTGTTTGGTTAACCCACCGTGACCACTGATATCATTACTCCAGATATCAAATTCACACTGTCTGCCTTCACAAACACGTTCGGTCGGTTTGCCTCTGTCGAGAACAACACCAACACCGGGAATATCAGCGACAAACTGTCCATCTCCATAAACAACACCCTCTGGATCAGGAATACGAAAAGTAGTTGGAATATCCTCTGCCGTATAAAACATGCCAGGGCCATTTATTGCTTTACCGAGATTAATCATTCCCCAACCATAAATCTCATCAATGCCTGGCTTGCCCATATCAGTAGCAGTAGTGCGGAGCACGGAAGAAACCTGGGCACCGCTCATGTACGGGAAACGCTCCATCAGAATAGCAATACCACCGGCAGCATGAGGGGCTGCCATTGAAGTACCACTGAATTTCTCGTAATCGGTTTTTAGCGTATCCACACTTGTTCCATTTATCACTGAGCTATATATATAACTTCCGGGTGCACTGACACACAAACTGGCCGTATAACCACAGCGGGACGAAAAAACACTGATACTATAGGGAATTTTATTGCTGCTATTAGCATCCTTCTGCACACTGGCAACCGTCAACCAGTTTGGCGCAATATCCGGTACAAACCAGGCCAGACCCGCTATGGCATCCGGCTCATTATAGTTACCGCTGTTACCCGCAGCAAAAATGGTCACAATACCACTACTCCCGGCATCAATTGCGCCCTGATACGCACCACCTGGTTTTGTTCCTAATATCGGTTTGATTTGATCGAACTGTTTCTGGGCATATTCCAGATGAAAATGTGACCCTTTGGGATCCTTCCCCGCATCTTCAAGCTTTTTATCAATACCAATGCCCCAACTGTTATTGATAATACGAGCCCCACTTGCTATCAATGCATCCCAGCCAGCCTGATATACACCGCCGTCATTACCTAAAATAATGCCATCCTCAGGGCCGGGATCGCCATTTTCAGCACTAATGATCTGTGCATTATAGGCCACACCATGCATTTTTCCGCCATCACGGCTACCGGCAGCAATACCAGCAACATGAGTACCGTGATTTCCCAATTTGCCTCCCAGTTGCTGACTTGGTGTACCATCATAAGAAAAGGGATCGCCTTTCTTCACCGCAATATAGGGATCGGTATACTCACGTATTCCGAAGGTGTAAAGGTTAATCACCTTATCTTTTCCCATAAACTCAGGATGCTTAGCGTAAACAGCCTGATCAAATATTCCTAGTTTGATCCCTTTACCGGTATAGCCTTTTGCATATGCTTCATCTGCGTGAGTCGCACCAAGCCCCCACTCTGCAAGGAATTCACCAGAGTGCCAACTGGCAGGATTGCCCAACTTACCAGCTTCAATATAATTTTCTGCATATGCTCCGACGCTGCCCGCCGCAAGACAACAAGCAACGGCATAGCAAAGTGCACATGGTTTCGTTTTGAATAAATTAGTTTTGAATAGATTAATTTCGGATGGGGTGTTCTTAAATAGACCTGTATTTTGCTTATTCATTTCAATCACTGTCCATTGTTGATTTGCCAAAATGTCATTGCCATACCGCAAAAAAACTCTGTAACGAACTCAAAGGGATTGACGCAAATAACGCTGCGATATTTTTCTCTTCCAATAAATCCCACATAAATCAATAATGACACACGCAGAATTGCACAATTAATTAACAATTAATATTCATTTATGTAACTTTATTTAATAGGGTGTACTAATGAATAACATTTATGGTGGGGAAGTTTTTTCTTCTAAATGAGAAAGGAGATCTCCCGCTACTGGCAGAGATAACTCCCAATAAAGGAGGAACAAACAATGAGATGTATTTCATAGCTCACACAATCTTGATCTATAATACTGCTCCTTTTGCAACATATTCAAAACACCATGGAACGATTTATAGAAAACGCTATGTATGCCTCTCGCTGGCTACTGGCACCAGTTTATTTTGGTTTATCACTGGCCCTGTTTGCTCTGGCTATAAAATTCTTTCAGGAAATCATTCACATCCTGCCACATATCTTTTCGGTTGCTGAATCAGAACTTATCCTGACCCTACTTTCTCTGATTGACATGGCACTGGTTGGTGGGTTGTTGGTAATGGTCATGTTTTCTGGCTACGAAAACTTTGTTTCCACACTGGATATTGAGGAAAACAAGGAAAAGTTGAACTGGTTGGGAAAAATGGACGCGACTTCACTCAAAAATAAGGTTGCGGCTTCTATTGTTGCCATCTCATCAATTCATTTACTGCGTATCTTTATGGATGCCCGCAATGTTCCAGACAATAAATTGATGTGGTATGTCATTATCCACCTCACTTTTGTGATATCAGCCTTTGTAATGGGATATCTGGATAAACTTACACGCCACCATCATTAGCAAGGAATTCTATCCAGCATGTCTCTCCCCTGATGCCAGCCTGATATCATTTGCTGGCATTACGGGAAACCACTTTTTTTCGTGATGAATTGCTACGGGCTGTTTCTTTCTGTAATTCCTCAATAAACCTGTCTACAACCATTTCAACCGTTTCACTTCTGGTCGCTCCGAGCCTATTGGACAGCCCATCTATTTTTCTGATAACAGACATCCTCAACGACAGAGAAATCGATCTTTTTTTCTCCTTATCAAGGTAGACATGACTGGTAGCCTCCTTAGATTTAAAGTTGTTATGCTGAGCAAGCAGTTCTTCAATTCTGCGTACTTCTTTTCTGGTTAACATCCCCTTATCAACTAATTGGTAAGTATTTCCCATTTTGCTAAACCGGATGTCAGCACAATAGTGATCCCTCAATTCTCTTAAGGTGCGAGTCAGTGTCGGTTCAGAACAACTGAGTGCCTCGATCACCTTCACCTTACTGACAGGCTTTTCATGCGAAAGCAGCAAAGTTAATTTAAAATTTCTAAGTTGTTTAGGGCTAAGTAACATCGTTTTCAATTACCGGGTCAGGAATACTAATTCCTAATATCAACTATAAACACAACAGCCAGCATAGCTTTTCATTCTGGTAAATCAATATTAAAACAGGTTAAAAGTTCCATAGTTTTCTCCACCAGCTCTCGAACAGATGCCATGATATTTCGCTCGTTCCAGAATATTCACTGCCCAACGCCAGTGCGTAGCAGGTTCACACATTGCCCCCTGGAATTTGAATACCGCCTGATTTGAATTGAGAATCTGTAAGGCATCATCGTAATCACGAGTGTTCACCATCAAGGCCCGATGAATATGTTCTATTTGCCCAGGATGAATGGCCGTTTTCCCAACAAGGCCATGAGCTATATCCAGTGCCAGCTCTTTCTCAAGTAACGCCAGATTATCAATATGCTCACAAACTGGTGCAGTCAAATAAAAACCCCGCGAGCCAAAAACAGCTACCAGCATTTTGATCACATACCCCATCGGGCCATCATATAAAGTAAGGTCACGCGAGCGCCGCATAGAAATCAGGTTCATCAGATCGTTACCACCAATACGTAAGGCAATAATACGCTCATAGCAAGGGTGAGATTTAAGCTTATCGGCGAGCCGATTCATTTGTTGCACATCAAAAACATCTTCAGTTTCCAATGTCGGCATGATCCCAAGATGGGTTGCAGCGACGATCTCCCACCACTCAGATAATGACTCCTGCGTAAATTTAGGCAAAACCAAACCAGCGACAGCGCTAAGATCAACAGTATCGACCAGATATCGTCCCATTGATTCATTGCGTGGACGGATAAAAATCAAAGGAGGAGGATGTTTAATATCGGCAACAGAATTCTTTGCCTCTGCCAGTGTCTGTAATACAAACACGAGATTTTTGATAGCATGGGGGATATCCTGTTCAGTAACTGAATCCTCCAGACAGATCACCAAAGAGCGCAGCCCCACAACTTTATTGCGCAGCATAATTTCAGTAATATTCCGACGAGTCGCTGGTACATACAGCGTTGCACCAAGCTGATTTGCAGAAGGGATCGATTTCATCAGACTACCTTTTTCATACTACTTTTTTAATAATCGTTACCGCGCGATATTGGCCTATCAGATCGCCCACTTCTGTAATAGCAACATTTTTCTGCTGCGCTAAATAAATCAGCAAAGCGATATCAGGATTATCCACTGATCGAACAAGTACCTGTTCTGGCACACGCCGCAAAACCGCGCGGGTTGCTTCTGCAATTCCGAGTTTGATACGGTTAATATTATCGATCTTATACATGTCAGCAAGAGTTGAAATTACGGTTTTACTCAATTGCAGCAAAGCCGTTTTTTCCTGCGGTTGCCAATCCGCTGCTGGTACGGTCGTCAAATCTAAGCGATCACGGTATTCCGCGACAGTATCAACTAACAACCTACTGCATTCAAACTCACTCAGATGACCACATTTCACACAGCCGTGCAATCCTTCTTCACGCCAAATTGAACGCGATATCAGCCCTGATACGGGAGCCCCCATGATGCCGAAAGGAATTAACCAATCATCATCACTGGCTGCCAGCCATGAACATCCACAAGGATCAGCCAGCACCACCAAACGAGGAATCCCTGAATAGCCAGCTCGTCCCACCAACGAGCGAGATAATTCTGTCGTGATTGCGCCCTTGCCTGTCCAGCCATCTACAAATACCAGACCCTCCGTACCATGCTGCTGCTCTATATATGACAGCGCTACGTTGTCAATGCCACGATCCCGTATGATACTGATCCCATAGTGGTAAGAACGTTTTCCCATCTTCCGCAAAGCCTGATGCAGCATGACGCCTAAAGGCACTCCCGCCCTGACCAAACTCGCCAGCACAATCGGTGTATCACCAAAGCGTGATATCAGAGACTTGGCAAGCATTACAACTTCCGTCGCCAGTCTGGCTGCTCCCAGTTGCAACGCTTTATCGAACAGATCTAGATGATAAGAGGTTGGCACTGGTTCCTGACTCAACATATCGGAATAATGGCGAGTACCAGATTGAATTAACTGCTCTTTAACCTCAACCGATGTCATTTCAATCTGAATGGGTTTTAGCAAAAACTGAATATCATCGGCAGCATAAGAACCAGAAAAAGGAGGAAAGCCATTCATTTATTTATAGTTCCGATAGTTGTATTAAAAACCGGCTTAATCATAGGTCACAATTTCTACAGCAGGAGCGACAAGAGATAATTGCGCGATTAACGCTGGATCAACCGAGGTTTTCGGTGTTTCAAGACAAAGCAGTATGCGATCGAATTGCTGGTGCGCAACGTTATAGAGGAAATTCGGTATCCCTAATCCGTAATTATCCGTAAATGCCATAACAGACTGAATTGCATGCCCGCAAGAGATAGGAGAACGGGTTGTCGAGCCAAACTTCACCAATGCACCTTCCTGTTCAAGCCGTTCCGCCAGCAAAAATGGTTGCCAGACAAACTCACTGGAACCGAGTACCAGCACTTTCTCACCGGCTTTGGCCTGAATATTAGTACCAAGATCATACTGAATATCATCTAGTCCCAGACGTCCCCAATTCTGAGTACCGATAATATCAACCTTTCCCCGCGCTGTGACATTGACTTGAGGCATGACAGGAACAGGAGCAGAACTATCCGCCTCCCACCGCCAATTTCCTTCAATCAAAGAAACAGTAGAGACAAGAAGCGGACAGCGTCTTATGATGCTTTGACCACTCCAATCCGTCAGTGTCACTGTGATGATATGTTCAATTTGATCCAGCCCGGCATGACGCAATGCCTCGAACAGATTAAGAAAGGTATTACCGGTAGTCGCTTCATCATCGATCAGAACAAGAGTACGGGCACTGCTTACCCGTTGACGCAGATGATTTTCTTTCGGCCAGTAAATCAGATGATCCGTTGCATGGCTATGATCCTCTTTAAATTCACACAACAAATCACCTTCTACCGGATGGCGCGTTGATGTCAGAAATACCGGAGAGGCCACTTTTTGCTGCGTCTCCTGAAAAACGCCAGCGGCCAATCCAACCGCCGTTTCTGCCATGCCGATATAGAGCACAGGGCCAGGCAAATTAATCGGAAACTGTTCTGACAACTGCCGGTAAACAGCCCGCATAATAGATGGGCTGACGGGAATATGGCGGCCCAATACTTTGCTGACAAATAAGAATGCTCTTTTAGGATTACGGCGTTCAGCAATATCAAACAATGTTTCCAAAGACGTTACACCACGTTCAGCCATTACAGTCAAAGTTCCACTATTTAACTGTTTCTTATAGAACTGGCTGTTATTAACCTGAGATTGGTAACGCTGAAGATGATTACATGCTGTCATACAGAGAAGCCTTTTAAAAAAATTTCAGCCATTTCAGGAAGTGGAGCGGTAACAGTCGTGATGTTTTCATAAAACAAATTTCCCTTTCATAAATCAAATCTTGTTACTCAAAAAGTGCCTATTGCTAAATTGCCGTTAGTCACAATGGATACACTCGTTTTCCAGTCTACATTCGGTGAAATATGCAGCGCAGTCTAGAGCCGAGATTCAGCTTATGTCAATCATAATATGATTTTTTATGAGCAAATTTTGTTTGACTTTTTATCATGGAAAAGAAATCATAAAAAGCGAAGCCAGATTGTTCTCTATCATGCAGTTAAAGGAAATATGCAATTTGTGGGGATCATAATATGACAGGATTTTAGCCATCACTCTGGTCATATTATGATTTTTTCCATAAGTGAAATTATCGCAATTCAATGATAACGATTTACGATAAAAAATAATTCACGATAAAAACAATTCACCGATAAATAAGAGGTGTTATTAATGGTTTCATTAAGTAAAAATCAGTCAGTCTCTCTCAGTAAACAGAGCACTTCACTGGCTAAAATTGATTTTGGTCTGGGATGGGATCCTGTAGCCCCAAAAAAAGGTTTCTTGTCACGCTTATTTGGCGGAGACAATAATGAAATTGATCTGGATGCAAGCTGCATCCTGCTTGATAAGTCTGGTAATACCATTGATGTTGTCTGGTTTGGTCAACTGAATTCAGAATGTGGTTCTGTAAAACACAGCGGCGACAACCTGACTGGCGAAGGTGACGGAGATGATGAAGTCATCAGCGTCGATTTGATCAAGCTGCCTGCCGATGTTGAATATCTTGCCTTTACCGTTAATAGCTTTCGTGGTCAAACCTTTAATGATGTTGAGAACGCTTTCTGTCGTGTTGTTGATCAAAACGGGAAAGAGCTGGCACGCTATCAGTTAAACGAACAAGGCGTTCATACTGGCATTATTATCTCTTCTCTGTGCCGTAACAGTGGTCAGTGGGATTTCACCGCACATGGTGTTGCTTGCCGTGGGCGTACCATTGAAGATATGTATCCACAAATCGTTGAAACGGTGGTGCGCTAATGAACCTGACTCCGGGAGGAAATGCCTCCGTCTCTAACCAGACACTGACCATAAGGGTACTTTCCGGATCATCAGTCGATGTCTCCGCTTTCCGTCTTTATGCTAACGGGAAAGTTCAGGGGGATCCGGACATGGTATTTTATGGTCAGCCAAATAATGACGATAACACCATTCGTCTATCCGGCGGCAATACCAATACTGCATTTTCTGTTAACCTGCCGGCTCTGCGGCAAGAGGTTCAGAAAGTGGCATTTACTGCGACTTGCGACGGCAATCAAACCATCTCCAACCTGCACAATCTCTCTATTCAGGTAGAACTGAACGGAAGCATGATCTTACAGGGGCATGTTGAGGTTCAGGGTCGTTCAGAAGCCGCCTTGATTCTGGGCGAACTTTATCGCCGCAACGGCGAGTGGAAATTCCGCTTTATTGCCCAAGGATTTAATGGTGGTCTCAAGCCCTTAGCTGAGCATTTTGGTGTCGATATTATTGATGAGGCGCCAACATCAACACCAACGACTGCTCCTAATAGCGTTAATCTGAGCAAGGTTTCTCTTACCAAAGAAAAACCTGCTATCAGCCTGAATAAACGTGATAACTACGGTGAGATCCGCATCAATCTGAACTGGAATCAGGGCGCTGCCCCTGCTAATCGGGGAATGTTCCAGAACATCTTTAACACCAACAACGGCGTGGATTTGGATCTCGGTGCATTCGTCCGGCTCCGTGATGGTACACGTGGAGTTATACAAGCATTAGGAGAAAGCTTTGGCTCTTACCATCACGATCCCTACGTACAGCTACAAGGGGATGATCGTACGGGTAATGTCAAAGACGGTGAATGGCTCCACATCAATGGTCTTGAATGGAGGAATATCAGTGAAGTTCTGATCTACGCCTTTATCTACGAAGGTGTACCTAACTGGAACGACACTGACGGTATTGTCACAATTTATGTCAATGGGCAACCTCCGATCGAAACGCGTCTGACGGAAGGCCACAACCGCAAAAATATGTGTGCCGTTGCCCGTCTTGTTAATGAAAATGGCGCCATCAAAGTAGAACGTATCAACCAGTACTTCAGTGGGCACAAAGAAATGGACAGTGCCTTCGGATGGGGTTTTCGCTGGACATCAGGCAGTAAATGAGGCTTCTGCTGTGATGTAGGCGCTGTTATATAAATCGGTTATTACATAATTGGAGGAATTTATGTCCTTTTTAAACAAAATTAAGTCAGCTCTCACTGCTGGTCGCGAAGAATTGGCCAATCAAGTTGGCCGTTTCAAAAACAGAAAATTCATGGAAGGCACTGTAGCGGTATGCGCGCACATTGCGATGGCAAGCAATGGTGTCAGTTCTGAAGAGAAACAAAAAATGGTGGGATTTATCAAAAACTCCCCCGAACTAAAAGTGTTCGATACCACTGAGATTATCGAATTCTTCAATAAACTGGTCAGTAGCTACGAATTTGATGCTGATATCGGCAAAGGTGAAGCCATGAAATATATTATGGCGTTGAAACAGCAGCCAGAAGCAGCACAACTTGCTTTACGCGTCGGTATTGCCGTTGCCAAGAGTGATGGTGACTTTGATAACGATGAAAAAAATGCTGCCAGGGAAATATGCGCAGCTTTAGGCTTTGCTCCAGCAGATTTTGAACTGTAATCGCAGTTAATTTAAGAGGCTTACTTCATGGTATCCACGCACATTGGTTTTCCGATAGAAACCGTTGCTGTATTTATCCTTCTGTCGGTTGGTGCGCTCTTTATCGACCTCTTTATGCATCGTCATGACAAGCCAATTTCGTTGCGCAGTGCCGCACTCTGGTCTGTTTTCTGGGTCGCCATTGCTTTTATTTTCGCCGGCTTCCTGTTTGTCCATCACGGTGCTGAAGTAGCAAGTCTGTTCATTACAGGCTATGCGCTGGAAAAAGTACTTTCTGTCGATAACCTGTTTGTCATCATGGCAATTTTCTCTTGGTTTGCGGTCCCGGATCGTTATCGTCACCGCGTTCTTTACTGGGGCATTATCGGGGCCATTGTCTTCCGTGGTATTTTTGTTGCCATCGGGACAAGCCTGCTGATGCTGGGGCCCTGGGTTGAAATGGTCTTTGCTGTTGTGGTCGGCTGGACGGCAGTGATGATGCTGAAAAGTGGTGACAATGATGATGAAATCGAAGACTACTCTCAACATCTTGCCTACCGCTTGGTGAAGCGCTTCTTCCCAATCTGGCCGAAACTGCGTGGTCATGCTTTCATACTCAGCCAGAAAGAAGTCAAAGAGGAACTGACCAAACCGGAAAATGCAGATGTGGCTATTGATCGAAAAAAAACAGGACGTGCTGGCAAAGCAGCATTTTATGCCACCCCACTGTTGCTGTGCCTGGCAGTTGTTGAACTGTCCGATGTCATGTTTGCTTTTGACTCTGTACCTGCGATTATCGCGGTCAGCCGCGAGCCTTTAATCGTTTACAGCGCCATGATGTTTGCTATCTTAGGCCTGCGTACACTCTACTTTGTACTGGAAGCGTTGAAAAAGTATCTGGTGCACTTGGAAAAGGCCGTGATTGTCCTGCTGTTCTTTATTGCTATTAAATTAGGGCTTAACGCATCTGAACATATGTTCCACCACGGTTATTCCATTTCGGCAACAACCAGCCTGTTTGTGGTGCTTGGGGTTCTGGCTGCTGGTATTATTGCCAGCCTTCTGTTTCCCCAGAAAGAAAAAGCAAGCTAAATCCTGTATACCCTATAGATTTCAAGGTGCAGCCAACGAAGCGGCAACTTGAAAGACAACGGGAATAAATAACTATTTAATAAGTGAGGAAATAATAATGGGTGTATCTCTTTCTAAAGGCGGTAACGTTTCTCTGAGCAAAGAAGCTCCAACGATGAAAAATGTTCTGATCGGTCTCGGCTGGGATGCCCGCGCAACTGATGGACAGGCTTTTGACCTTGATGCTTCTGCATTCCTGCTGGCAGCAAACGGCAAAGTACGCAGTGATACCGATTTCATTTTCTACAACAACCTGAAATCTGCTGACGGCTCCATTATGCACACTGGCGACAACCGTACTGGTGAAGGGGATGGTGATGATGAATCATTGAAAATTAAACTGGATCAGATCCCTGCTGACGTAGACAAAGTCGTCTTTGTTGTCACTATCCATGACGCACAAACACGCAGTCAGAGCTTCGGCCAAGTTTCAGGGGCTTTCATTCGTCTGGTTAATGATGATACGCAAGTTGAAGTTGCTCGCTATGATCTGACTGAAGATGCTTCTACTGAAACGGCTATGCTGTTCGGTGAACTGTATCGTCACAATGGCGAATGGAAATTCCGTGCGGTTGGTCAGGGTTATGCTGGTGGTCTGGCTTCTGTTTGTGCTCAGTATGGCATTAACGCAGCCTGATCCTAGTCTGGCTCAATCTAAGGTCTTTCAGGTAACGACCTTCAATACAAAGCCATTAATATCGTGAATTAATTACTATATCGTGATTAAATAACACCGTAATTAAAAACCCTGCCTGATAATACCGGCAGGGTTTTAACTTATCGAATGGAGTTAACGTTTTCTCACAACATGATTTTCTCAGAACATAAAGTGCTGCTAAAGTATCTCCACATATCCAAATAACACAAGGAACGTCAGATGAGTCTTCATGTTTTATTTCGCCATAATGATATCCCTGAATTAATCCTGCATGGCAGCGACCTCAACGAGGCTGGATTCATTGCTGATTCATTATTCCATATCTACCAATGTTCAGATGGCATAATCATCTCTCTACTTGCTCCTCAGACTGATCTTGCCAGCCTGATCAATGAAATTGAAAACAATCCAGAGCAGGGAATAGATAATATTCGTGAAAATGGTGAACTCTATATTGCAGGTGATTGGCTAACTGACAGTCAGTTGATAGAGCAACCAATTAATATTGAGATAACATCCGGGAAAATTATTCTTAAGCCCAAGTTAGCAGAACTGTTAGCCTGAGCAACAACTCACAATCTTTTGTCAAAAATCTCTTGGAGATATCAACCGGAAAGATTATCCACTCTTTTCCGGTTGACTATTTAATTTTAAGCTGCCGAAAAAACCTACTTTCCACCCGCCAGGTCCATGAAATTGCCTGTTACATACGATGCTTCATCAGACAATAGCCACGCAATGGCTTCTGCAATTTCTTCTGGCTGCCCTCCTCTTTTCATCGGTAGGGAATCTTTAATGCGCTCGACCCTATCCGGCTCACCTCCATCTGTATGCATTTCTGTATAGATAAAGCCGGGACGAACTGTATTCACCCTGATCCCCTGCGCTGCAACTTCTTGAGATAATCCGATCGTCAATGTATCAACAGCACCTTTTGATGCAGCATAATCAATATATTCATAAGGGGAACCCAACCTTGCAGCCGCCGATGAAACATTCACAATTGCTCCCCCTTTGCCTCCATGACGAAAGGCCATTCTTTTGACAGCTTCACGGGCACAAAGAAAATACCCTGTTACATTGGTGGCAAATATGTCATTCAATCGTTCCGCTGTTAACTGCTCAATGGTGGCCTGAGGCTTTAAAATACCGGCATTATTTACCAGCCCGGATATATAACCCAGTTCCTCTTCTGCCCTTTGGAACAAGGCCACTATCTGTTTTTCATCTGTTACATCCACCTGAACAGAGATTGCCGACTGCCCCAGGTTTCGGATCATCTCCACAACTTCATGTGCACTGTTTTCACGAGTACGATAACCAATACAAATATGATGACCTCTCTTTGCCAGACACAGGGCTGTCGCTTTACCAATGCCACGGGAACCGCCCGTAATAATTGTGATTTGCTGCATAATGCGATCTTCCTTTTTATTTTTCTGATGTGATTCCCTTTATACCCAATAGATTTCGAGTTGCATCGCGGCGGCAAGGGAACGTACCCCCGGAAGCATAGATAACTATGTGACTGGGGTGTAAAAGCTGCAACTTCATCAGATGAAGCTTGAATCCTATCGAGGATAATTTTTTTATTCTTTAATGCTCAATAACATAAAGGTCTTTAGTGGATACATATCCCAACGGGTTAACATAAAAACCGCCCACATAAGGCTTCACCATTTTTGCACTGACATAATAATAAACGGGAATAACGGGAGAATCTTTGGTAATAAGATCTAATCCTTTTTGCTGATATGAGTTACCGTTAGTCTCACTCGCTTTTTTAATCAATACATCATATTCACTGTTCTCATATAAGAATGTATTTTTTAAATACAAAATCATAGACAGTAATCAGTGTACCATCAGACCATTTACCTCCTTTTCTTAAATAGAAAACTCATGTTTTATTATCATCGGTTCCCCAGCTTTCAGCTAATCTTGGTTCGATATTGCCTTGTCTGTCGGTATAGACCAAACCATCAAAAAAATCATGGATAATATCTAATTCAGTATTACTTTCTACTTTATGCACATCCAGAGAAGCCGGAAATGAACCATTATTGCGCACAATTTCCTGTTTCTCTGCCAACTCTGTACCGGACGGGACAACGGCAGCCTGAGCCAAACTGACACTACTCAGTATAATTCCTATCGAGCAGGATAATACTTTAGATGTTTTATTTTTTATTATTCTGGATATTATTTTCTGCATGTTTGGTTACTCCATCATGATAGTTATTTAATTTTTCACATTTTAATTCTCTTCATAATTACTGTTTTTAATTAAATCTTTCATTTAATAACAGCCTGTCAGAAACAGGCTGTTATTATTAAAAATCAGTGTTTAATAATATAAAGATCTTTTGTCAGAATACGCCCTAATGGGCTGATATAAACGCCGCCAACATAAGGTTTAATTAATTTAATACGGACATAATCATAAACTGGGATGGCTGGTGAATCGTGAGTAAGAATATCAATTGCTTGTTGATAAATATCCTTATCGTCAGTCTCATCCGCCTTTAACACCAATTTATCAAATTCTGGATTATTATACTTTGTTATATTGTTAGTGTTTCCTGTCATGAAAATCTCTAAGAAGGTAACTGGACTATCATAATCTGCCTGCCAGGCATATCTGGAAACTTCGAAGTTACCCTGATACATGGACTCAACCTGTGATTTACTTTCCTGATTTTCTAAGACGGCTTCAACACCGAGATTTTTTTTCCACATCGAACTGGCGGCAATAGCGATTCTTTTATGTCCATCTGACGTGTTGTATAACAGCTTAAATTTAAGCGGATTATTCTCATTGAAACCCGCTTCATTCAGCAATGCTTTAGCTTTTGCAATACGTTTTTCTTGCGTCCATGACGCATAATCAGGGCGTTTTAAATTAATTCCTCCGCTGCCCGGAAACACCACATAATAAGCGGGCTTTTGGCCTTGTCCCATTACCCTGTCAGCAATAACATCCCTATCCAGCGCTAAAGTCAGCGCTTGCCTGACCCGGATATCGTTAAACGGTGGTTTTCGGATATTAAAAAGATAATAATAAACACTCATTATGGGAGTAATATGAAATTGATCACCCAATTGCTTTTTCAGTGTCGGAAAGAAATCTGTTGGGCCTCCGTTTGAAATATCAATTTCTCCTGCCAAGTAACGATTAAGATCGGCTTTATAGTCTGATATCGGCAAATAAGTGACTTTATTAATTACGGTATTCTTGTCATCCCAATAATGAGGGTTTCTGACACCAACAATTTTTTCATTTACAATCCATTCAGAAAGCTTAAAAGGCCCATTACTGACAAAAAATTCCGGCTTCGTCCATTTATTACCATATTTTTTGACAACCTTTTCACTGAGCGTAGACATAACTGGATGCTCCAGCATTTGCAAAAAACCCGCTTTTGGTCTTTCCAGAGAAACTTCTATTGTGGCATCGTCCAGTGCTTTAATACCGAGCTCTTCAGGTTTTTTCTTACCGGATAATACATCGTGTGCATTGATAACTTTGGCCTGAACGAGATAGCTGCCATAAGGGGAAAGAGTGTCGGGAGTTACCAGCCGCCGCCAGGTAAAAACCACATCATGTGCAGTCACTGGCGAACCATCTGACCACTTTATTCCTTTTCTTAAATGGAAAACCCACGTTTTATTATCTTTAGTTTCCCAATGCTCAGCCAACGCAGGGATAGTGTTACTATTTTTATCAATGGTAACCAATGGTTCAAAAAAATCCTGTAAAATATCAAATTCACTACTACCTTCGGACTTATGGGGATCTAAAGAGCCGGGCTCGGAAAAATTATTGCGGGTGATTTCTTGCTTTTCAGCTAATTGTGTACCAACAGGGACTACAGCAGCGTAAGAGTAAGTAGCACTTCCTAATATAAGACTTACAGAACAGGTTAATACTCTGGCAATTTTGTTTTTTATTAGCTTTGCCATTATTTTTTGCATATCAGTGCTCCCCATATTTATTTTTATTATTAATTTCACTATTACATTTATTATTACTACCTCTACTATTATTGCCTTAAAAACATTACTCTTATACCCATCGTCTTTCAAGTTGCAGCTTTGTTGGCTGCGCTCGTTCACCCCGGTCACATAGTTATCTATGCTCCCGGGGATTGGCGACTTCTCTGCAAAATATTTCACAACCGCATCCACATCAGGAACACTGTAAACCGGATCAGTACCCTCTCTAAATACAGAGAAATTACTTCCCCCCTGTCGCCAGATATTCGTTGCAAGGTATCAGCAGTCAATGATAATGCCTGCTCCGTTGAGCAGGCATCAATACAGTTAAGGTTTATTTTTTATCAGTCAGATCAATTTGATAAATTGCAAACCCAACCTCATCATTTTTCAGGTATTTCACCGGATATTGCGCGTGTTCTTTAATAAACTTCACGGCCTTTTCTGATGGAGAGGTTTCAAAGCGGACATCCAGTTTTTTATCTGTCTTGATTGGCAGGAATGACCAGTTATTTTCCGCCTGTGTTGATACCACACCTTTCTCTTTAGTCATTCTGGAAATGTAGGCAGCCAAAATGGAGCGATTTTCATCCGGTGAAGCAAATGCAATATGGCCTTCACCTGTTCCTGCAAATTTACCACCATAACCACGGTAGTTATTAGTGGCGATCAGGAATGTCGCTGTTGGATCGATAGGTTTACCCTGGTAAGTAACGTCCTTAATACGGTTCGCACTTCTGTTGATCAATTGGCAATCTGTGTCGTATTTCGCTGGCTGAGTCAGATCCACCTTATAATTGACACCGCTGATGGTATCGAAATTATAAGTTCGGAAACTCTTCCAGTTCAATAACTCTTGTGGTTTGGTGGAGTTAGGATCTATCTGGTTATACATGCCAGCTGAACATTCCAGCCACTCCACAACATCAGCACCACTCGCTTTCACCACAACCAACGTGTTCGGGTAGAGATACAAATCAGCCGCGTTACGGAATGTCAGGTCACCTTTCTCTACTTCCACAAAATCAGCCGGTGCATTTTTACGTCCACCTACCTTGAATGGTGCAGCAGCCCCCAGAACTGGCAGATCTGCCAGATCAGGATCACCCTGAATAAAACGCTTGGTATAATCAACCTGGGCATCGTTAACGATCTGAACCGTTGGATCACTCTGGATCAGAGCAAGATAACTGTACATATTGGCAGAGGCTTTCCCAATGAACTTGCCAACGAAATCACGGGTTCCCTGATTGGCTTCTTCAATAATCGCTGCCAGTTTGTTGTCACGTTCAACCAATGCTTTCTTATGCGTTTTATCATAGATAGGACGCGCTTCAGCTTTAGCAGATTCCACTTTCCATTCACCGCTGTCGTTGTTGATAACCATATCAACAATCCCCAAATGGTCTCCCCATTGGCCCGGCATCACGGCAGGAATGCCATTGACTGTGCCATTAGCAACATCAACACCTCTAATACCGTTGTATTCCTCGCTTGGGAAAACCCCGTGCGCATGACCGAACATAATGGCATTAATGCCGGGAACTTCACTCAAATAATAAACAGAGTTTTCTGCCATCGCTTTATAAGGCTCTTGAGAGAAACCAGAATGCGGAATAGCAATAATGAGGTCAGCTCCCGCTTTCTTCATTTCAGGTACAAATTTTTTTGCTGTCTCAGTGATATCGTTGACAACGACTTTGCCATCCAGATTGGCCTTATCCCAAATACTGATCTGTGTTGGAACAAAACCGATATAACCGATCTTAATTGTGTGCTCTTTGCCTTCACGATCTTTAACGGGGGTATCAACAATAATATAAGGTGTGAAGTAGTTTTTGTCGGTCTTGGCATCCATAATATTGGCGTTAATGTAAGGGAATTTAGCCCCTGCTATCGCCTGTTTCAGATAATCCAGACCAAAGTTAAATTCATGGTTACCGAAATTACCTATGGTATAACCCATGGTGTTCATCAGTTGGTGGACCGGATGAACTTCACCTTGTTTGAGTCCTTTTGCCACTATGTAATCTGCCATCGGGCTTCCCTGGATCAGGTCACCATTATCAACCAGAATTGCGTTGGTAGCTTCAGCTTTGGCTGCTTTAATTAAACTCGCAGTACGAACCAGACCAAACTGCTCAGTCGGTTTATCCTTAAAGTAATCGAAATCAATCAGGTTGCTGTGAACATCTGATGTTTCCATAACCCGTAAATCAACGGTTGCCGCATTGACATTAAATGCCACCAACATCGCCAACGTTGAAATTTTCAAGCCACGCTTCAACATGTTATCCCCTTCTATAGATAGAGTTTCCAGAATGGTTTGTTTCTTATCTCTATAAACCGGATTGTCTCTGCGGACATCATCATATGCCGCTTCAATCAACAGACGTATGCTATTGTACTGATTGTTCTTTTATTTATGGTATTACCCATAACATAGAAACAGGATTCGCTCACAAAATCAGGAATTTTATGTCAAATAGATATACCCTTCATTTTTACTCGAAAAATGAAGGGTATAAATGAAGGGTATAGTTATTTATTAGGCCACAACCACGCCGCCCCACGCACTCCGCTGGAATCACCATGCAGTGCTTTTCTAATTGGCGTTGCACACTCGCCACCAAAGACCCACTCACTCACTAAACCCGGCAAGGTCTGATAAAGGCGATCAACATTACTCATACCACCACCCAGCACAATGACATCAGGATCAAGTAAGTTAACGACCTGAGCTAACGCTCGTGCCAGACGCTTTTCGTAGCGCTGGATGGCCAGTTCCGCAATTTTATCTCCCTGAGCTACAGCCTCCATAATTTCATGACCTTTTTTGTGCACGCCACTCAAGCGGAAATAATCCTTCATAAAACCGGTTCCCGATACGAACATTTCGGTACAGCCTGGTTTACCGCAGAAACAACGAACCTCTTCCTGATATGCCCGATCTTCGTCATCCATCCACGGTAATGGGTTATGCCCCCATTCTCCAGCCAGACCATTACCACCTGCATGTACCTTGCCATCAAATGCCAGACCTGAGCCACAGCCAGTCCCGATAATAACGGCAAACACCATTGGCATACCTGCTGCTGCACCATCAGTCGCTTCCGAGACAGCCAGACAGTTTGCGTCATTGGCAACCCGTACTTCACGCCCCAGGAAAGCAGAAATGTCTTTGTCCAAAACCTGACCATTCAGCCAGACCGAATTAGCATTTTTCACTTTTCCGGTAAAAGGTGAAATCGCTCCCGGAATGCCAATTCCTATTGTGCCTCTCTGCCCGGTTGCCTGTTCCGCATCCGCTATCAAACCGGCAATGGCAGCCAGTGTTTGTTGATAGTCATTGCGGGGAGTATCCACCCGTTTCCGAAACAGTTCTTCACCCTGATCACCCAATGCGATCACTTCAATCTTGGTTCCACCAAGATCAATACCTATACGCATAGCTTACCTTTTTCTCTGTGGTTTACCGTTAGCTGAATTTTTTCAGGCTAACTGAATCGTGTTGTCGTAAGATCATTGCCTGAGCAGCATTAACAATCAAGAATTATAACGTCACTTTGTTTTAGGAAATGGACGTTTTAGATAATGCATGAAATTCCAAGAAGGAAATAGATGAAGTTCTAGGGCTTCGCCGCATGATTCGTTATCATGCGCAGCTATGTTTTTCAAATAACGTTTCATATGACGTTTATCACAATGCACAAATATGGGGTAACCACATGTTATGGTTCAAAAATTTAATGATTTACCGTTTAAACCGAGAAATTTCACTTTCTGCGGATGAACTGGAAAAACAATTAAGCCCATTGGCATTCACCCCATGCGGCAGTCAGGACATGATGAAAACAGGTTGGGTTCCGCCAATGGGTGCTCATGGTGAAGCATTCACTCATGCTACCGGTAATCAGATCCTGATTTGTGCGCGCAAGGAAGAAAAAATGCTGCCTTCTCCGGTCATTAAACAGGAACTACAAACCAAAATCGCCCGTCTGGAAGGAGAGCAGCATCGGAAACTGAAAAAAACCGAGAAAGATTCACTGAAAGATGAAGTGATCCATACTTTATTACCGAGAGCATTCAGCCGTTTCAGCCAGACTTATATCTGGATAGATACCGTTAACAATCTGATTATTGTTGATTCAGCCAGTGCCAAACGTGCCGAAGATAATCTGGCTTTATTAAGAAAAACACTTGGCTCATTGCCTGTTGTTCCCTTGACTTTCAAAGATCCCATTGAGCTGACATTAACTGAGTGGGTACGTTCGGGTAATTTACCTGCCGGTTATACTCTGATGGATGAAGCTGAATTAAAAGCCATTCTGGAAGAAGGCGGGGTTATTCGCTGTAAGAAACAGGAGTTGGTGTCTGACGAAATAGCGGCACACATTGAATCTGGGAAATATGTCACCAAACTGGCACTGGACTGGGAAGAGCGTATCCAATTCATGTTGTCAGATGATGGTTCTTACAAGCGCATTAAATTCAGTGAAACATTGCGTGAGCAAAATGATGATATTGATCGTGAAAATGTTGCTCAACGCTTCGATGCTGATTTCACGCTGATGACTGGTGAATTAAGTACGCTGATAAAACATACCATTGATGCGCTGGGTGGTGAGGCAGAAAGATAATTTCTTATCCATCCAATAGATTTCAAAAAGCAACTAACAACACTATGGCTTGATATAGACAGGATATAAAAAGGATACAGCCTCAATAGTATTTCCATTGAGGCTGTTACTGTGACAATTATTACTCTTCATACAAACTATTACTTCACACAATTAGAAACGGTATACTAAACCAACACCCATTATATTATCTGTTTTAATCTTAGCTGTTTTAGTAAAGTCATTATTTTTCAGCAAATTAATCTTGTATTCAGCATAAGTACCCATATTTTTGTTGAAATTATAAGATGCTCCGATAGAGATGTACTTCACCAGATCTTCAGCCCCTTTGGTTCTCAATAAATTGTTCTCGCCCAAATCATTGCCTAAGTCTTTACCTCTGGAATAGACATAACCAATAGACGGACGCAAACCAAAATCAAACAGATATTGGGCAGTTAACTCAATGTTTTCCGTTTTATTGGCAAACATCACATGGTTATCTACAGAGCTGCCGAATCGGGTCAAATTACGAGCCTGACCATACATCGCTGCCAGATAGATATTATTTCTATCGTACTTGGCTGATACCAACCAGGCTTCAGCTTTATTCCCTTTCGCCAATACTTTAGCTGATTCCATGCCCTGTTTTTGTGCTTGAGTACGATTAGAATTACCATAAGAAGCTGCAACAGTCACACCATTGCCAAAATTATAAGAGCTGGAAAGACCAAAACCATCGCCATTTTGTCGCATGACATCATTACGGGTATTTTTGGTACTACTATCATTTTTGGCCTGATATTGCAGGGCAAAATTCCACCCATTCACCAAACCAAAAAAGTCAGTATTACGATAAGTTAATAACCCTGTCGAACGTCCCATCATGAAATTATCAGTTGCCGCTATGCTATCGCCACCAAATACAGGAAGCATATCTGTAAACGTATTAGCATCATAAACCACGCCGAAGTTACGACCATAATCCAGGGTGCCATAGTTCCCCAGTTTAAGGCCGACATAAGCCAGACGTGTTCTTGCGAATGTACTGCTTTCAAGTTCAGTTCTGTTGGCACCCAGATTGAATTCCCAGCGCCCGAATCCTGAAATTGTGTCTGTAAGTTGGGTTATCCCTCTCACACCGATACGGCCGCTGGAGTTATCACCCGCTTCTTTGCTTTTTGATTTAGCAAAGTGGTATTGGGCTTCAGCCTTTCCATATAAATCAATTTTATTACCATCCTTATTATAAATTTCGGCTGCATTTGCAGTCCCAGCAATAAGGAAAACCGGAATTGCCATTGCTATTACGTTGTGTTTTGTCATTATTATGGTCCTCACTAGTGTTGTTATTACCTTTGCCCCCGCCAGGAAATACATTTTCTAAGAAACAATTAATTCAAAAAAATTTCCTAAGAAATAGTTAGGCGGATTAACATTTAGCAACCCTTGCCTCTTTGTTACTTTATGGTTAATTCCGCAACAAACAATAGCGATACTAAGATCAAAATTAACATTTTTCTAACAAAATTTAACCAAAAGTGCTATCCCGTGAAGAAGATCACATAGTGAACATATTTTCAATAATAGAACAACATCAATTATGATTATTAGTTATTAAAAACAGTAAGTTATAAGTAATAAGGGGCTTGATGAAAAATAATCGAAGTGTTCTGAGCAGCATTTTTCACTGCTAATTACTGTAGATCACGTGACAATCATTTATTGTAAATATTGACAATTGACTGTAAGTTCTGTATCTGATGGAAATTGATAAATTTCCATTTATTTCAAGTAAACTTTTTTTGCTTTTATATGGAATACAGCCAATGCGGTACATTAAATATCGACAACTTATAAGGTGCTAAAATGGCAGAAAATCACCCACGCCCACGAGGTCGCCCGTCAATTCCTGAACAAGAAATACGTGAAAAAATCCATGATATTACTCTTTGCCTTCTGTTAAATCAGGGCTATAGCACAACTACCATGGATGTCATTGCCCAAAAAGCAAAAATCGCCAAAAAGACACTCTATCGTTTCGTTAAAAATAGAGAAGATTTGATTGAGCAAGTTGTACTAAGCTGGACAGATAATACTGTACTTTCCCTGACTAAGAATGCTAACAATCACCAACAAGTGATAATTTCATTAGGTAAGTATTTGGCGGAAATCGCTGAAAAATCCTTATCTAAAGATGCAGTCGGATTATTTAAATTATTACAGTCTGACTTTCCTCATCGGGATACCTTCCTGGAAAAATATCAACAAGGCGGTATTGAAAAAAACAAAATTATCTTAGCAAATTGGCTAGAACAGCAATATAAACAAGGATTATTAAAAGAATTTAATTATGAAACATTCAGTGAATTAGCTATCTCTATGGTGATTGCAGAGCCGCTCAGACAAATGGTGCTGGGGCAAACACCACCTTTACCAGAAACTGATATTTCCCATCGCATTACTGCAATAATAAATTTACTTAAATCTGGATTAATTGAGAAATAAGAATTTATTCTCACAGCAATAAAGAAGGCGTTGAGTTCATGATAACCACTCAGCGCCTTATTTCTATTTTATAATCAACAACCAGATTTTAAACATTATTATCTATACCCTTCATTTTTCAAGTTGTAGCTTGAAATCTATTGGGTATATAACTTAAGATTTATTTGCTCTGACCAACATTTCCCGAAAGCGTTCAAAACAAGTTATTTTATGCAGTTGATTAATAATCTTATCATGGCTAAAGACATCTAATAACGCATCATAACACTCTGCAAAACATACCCTGTCTATCCTGTTTATCGCGATTAAAAAAATAACATGCACACGTTCATCTTTCCCCCAACGTATCCCTTTTGGGCTGATAACAACAGCAACACCCGTTTTTATTGCATCCATTTTTACTGAATGGGGTAATGCCAGAATACCAAAGGCCGTTGAGGAAGCACTTTCACGCTGATAAACATATCTGAAAAAATCAGACTCAACATAACCTTTGGCAAACATTGTCTGACAAAGATCATCAATAAGTTCATCTCTGTATTGAAAGCCGGGTTCAAACCAAAAAAGACCTTGCTCAAAAAATAGATCAAAATTACGTTGTAGCGTCTTCTTCTTCCGATTGGCATTAGCAATATCAATTTTGCCAATCAACTGCGTGCGCTTATTCCGTAATTGGAAAGGAGAAATACACACTGTTTCATAATTATGGCTGGCAGGAAGATTTATTGTCGTAATCAATAATTCGAACTCCAGGTTTTCCAATTCAGAAGGCTGCGAAATCCTCTTAATCACACTTATTTCATTACCAAAATCACACAATAATTGATGATAGATTTTATTTTCAATTCCTCGGTAGCCGGGGCATAAAAGCACTGCCCGCACTTTATTATCATGACTTTTTTGCCGTTCAAATTCAGCACCAACATGCAGGGCAATAAAAGAAATCTCATCTTCATTCAGTTTTTTACCTAAAAATTCATTTAATTGTAAAGAGATAAAAACAGCGATATCAAATATTGTGCGACATTCCTTTTTTATTACTTCCAACATGGGATTCTTGGTATAAATATTATGTTCCAACCGTATTTTCAGCCCTGATATATGCAGAGAAAATAATGAGATAAAATCATCTGTTCCAAAATCAATCAGGTAATGTTCCTTTACAAATTCAGTAACTTGTTTTGTAAATTGGTATAAACCCTCATCCACCAAATCAATTGATTCACTACCTTTAGTATGATTAGAATTGACGTTGATTTTCAACAAAGTATAACAAGCATTTCTTTCATTCTCTGATATTGAAACATCAAATTTATGTTGCAAATTATCACATAACTCATCAGTTATAGTGTGTAATTTATTGTTTCCAACAAAAGTTAGCGGAGTATCTAAATATTTGTCATGCTTTATCCGATTTATCAGTATTAAAAAATGTAAGACAAGATTGGCATAAGAGAGATCATAAACAGAATAGCCCCATTTATAAAATATCTCCTTAATAAGATCGGATACCATTTCTACCTGTTGAGTACCAAATATTGTTTCCAATGTTTTTAACTCACTGAAACAATAGTCTGTTTGTTCGATAATTATATGATAAACCAACTCTCTTAATTTTTGTTCTGCCCCCCAAATTTCAATATGGTTATTCTTGCATAAAAATCTGACATTAAATTGTTCAAATGAACTATTCATTTTATATATCAATGATTTTAACGTTGAGTCACTGATATACAAATCAGCACTGAGATCATAAATATTATTGCTTTTCTTAAATAACAGGATGGACTTAATCAAAAAACTTACCCTTTCCTGATAAGTCTTTGGCAAACCACTGGGTTGTTGAAGTAATTTTATATTTATATCAGGTGAAAAATAATATCCTGAGCGACCAGAGAGAATAATTTTCTCGCCATAGGATTCATTAATTTCTGCTACATAATTTTTTATCGTTCTAATGGAGACGTTTAAGACCTGAGATAATTTTATTGCCAGAGTCGGGGTATTTTTATTCAGTAAATAATCCAATAATTCTTTCTGCTTAGGCCTTAGCATTACAACCCCCTGTTAAATGAACAAATAACACCTTAAACTTACCGGGATAATCAATTTAAAAAAATAGAAATTTGCCCTTTTAAAGTGAAAACACATAATTGAATATAAAATCAAAATTCAAGATAGTAGTTTATAGGTCAAAAAACAAAAATCAATTAGCAGCAAAATAATAAGGAATTAATATGAAAAATATTTTTATTATGTTGTGTTGTGGGGCAGGTATTTCCAGTGGAATGTTAGCAACAAAAACCAGGAATGCCGCCAAACAAAAAGGTGTATCAGTTACCGTCGAAGCCAGAAGTGAAAGCGAGGTTGCAGAATATTTTTCAGTTATCGATATCCTATTTCTTGGCCCTCACTATGCTTCGCAAAAAGATGAGTTCCAAAAACATGCTGATATTTACAATATTCCTGTCCTTGTTGTACCACAAAATATTTATGGAAAATTAGACGGAGAAGCATTACTGGAATTAGCCATAAGTACTTTGAATCATTAATTTTACTTTTTACAACACCAGGGATTGTACTTACTCAGAATAGATAAAGACAATAATAAAGAGAGATGCGAAATGAAAGCATTTATGTCGTGGTTATCTGACTCATTTGCACCGGCGATGCAAAATTTTACTAAGCGGCCATGGGTAGCCGCTATTTCTGGCTCTATGCAGAAAAATATTCCTTTTATTTTAGCAGGATCACTTATATTTTTTTATAACGTATTTCGTTCTTACCTCCCTTTTTTACCCAATCTTGGCCGGATCGCCGAATACTCTTTTGGCATGCTCGGTTTAATTACCGCGTTTATGATAGCTAATCAGATGATGGAGAAACTTCATCATTTTCGCTATACCCTAATTGCCGGGCTGACTTCCATCTGCGTCTATATGATGTTCATCAAACCAGAATTTTCTGACGGCAACATGATTGTCAGTTTTGAACGATTCGGCCCCGCAGGAATTTTATTGGGTATTGCCACCGGCCTGTTTGTTTCCTATCTGTTTCACCTATATACCAAAATAGGTTTCCTGAAAGAAAGCTCCCTGCCTGATTTTGTTGTCGGCTGGATACATGCCATTATCCCGATTCTGATTTCCATCGGGACAGGAACATTATTGGTATTCACCTTTGAAGTTGATGTCTTCTCCCGGCTACTTTCTCTCTTTTCTCCTATTGCTGCATTCGGGCAAACATTGCCGGGATTCATACTTATGGCATTAATCCCGGCTATTGCAATGTCGATGGGAATTTCAGTCTGGACATTTACCGGCCTGCAAATGCCTATCTTTATGCTTGGTATCAGTGCCAATATAACTCTGGTGGCAGCAGGGCAGCCCCCTACCAATATTGTGACCTATGAAACCATGTATACAGCAGCTTTGATTACGATGGGAGGAACTGGTGCCACTCTCGCATTAAATCTTTTAATGCTGTTTTCTAAATCCAGAGAGCTTAAAGCCACGGGCTATATCTGCATCGGGCCTTCTTTCTTCAATATCAACGAACCGCTGGTGTTTGGTACACCGATTGTCCTCAACCCACTGTTAATGCTTCCCATGTGGATTAACGCAATCACCAGCCCCATTATCGTCTGGGTATTCATGCGCTCAGACTGGCTGAATATTCCCGCCAAAATGATTCAAGTCGGTCAAATACCAGCTCCGTTCTCCAGCGTCATGATTACGGAAGACTGGCGGGCTATCATCTGTTACGTCGTACTAATGGCTGTGTTCCTGATTACCTGGTATCCCTTCCTTAAGGTGTATGAGAAAAAACGTATTGAGGAAGAGAGCACCAATGCAGCATAAGTTATATATCCAACTCCAGTACAAGGAAAATAACAATGAACAGTGAGGCAAATATTTTAGTTCCTATTTCCATGGAAATAATTCTCGATGCAGGTAATGCCAGAGAAAAAAGTGAAAAAGCCATGAAATATGCCCGGGATGGTGATTTTGAAAATGCCCGCTTATATATGGAAAAAGCACGCAAAATGATGTTATCTGCCCATCAGACACAGACTGAAGTTATTCAGAAAGAAACTCAGGGAGATAACTTTAATTTAAGCCTACTATTTATTCATGCTCAGGATACATTAATGACAATACGCAGTGAGTTAATTTTGAGAGAAGAAATTATTAGTTTATATAAACATCTTCACATTACGAGTAATAGTAAAGAGGAAAAACAGCATGACGAAAAATAATACTCTGTTTCCTGAAAACTTTCTTTGGGGAGCTGCAACCAGTGCCTATCAGGTTGAAGGAGCAGCGGAAGAATATGGCAAGAAATTATCACAGCAAGATATTCTCAATAATAAACCCGGATTAGCTGATACTCATATTACCAGTGACCATTATCATCGCTATAAAGAAGATGTTGTATTAATGAAAGAGATGGGGTTGAAAGCCTATCGTTTCTCCATCGCATGGTCGCGCATTTTCCCTGATGGGATCGGTAAGCCTAATGATAAAGGTGTGCAGTTTTACCACAATCTTATCGATGAACTCTTGGAAAACGGTATTATGCCAATCCCGACACTTTATCATTATGATATGCCTATGGTATTGGTGGAAAAATATCATGGTTGGATCGATAGACAAAGTGTGAATGATTTTGCCTATTATGCTGAATTTGTCATCAGAGAATATGGCGGGAAAGTCAAATATTGGCTGACGATCAATGAGCAAAGCATTATTATGCAATTCTGGACAAAAAAGTGCTTTATCCCTGAGCAATATCTCCACAATGAGCAGATTAAGTATCAGATAAATCACCATATGAATCTGGCTCATGCGATTGCCTGTAAGTTAGTTCATCAATGGGTGCCTGATGGTCAAGTCGGTGCAGCATTGGGATATTCCGCTATTTACCCGTTAACCAGCAAACCGGAAGATAATTTGGCTGCCCAAAATGCTAATGATCTACGTAATTACTATTTCACCGATATTTATCTGAAAGGACAATATAATCAATCCGCGTTGATTTACCTGAAAAATCATGGGCTGGCTCCCAATATCGAAGACGGTGATATGGAATTAATCAGAGAAGGCTATTCTGATTTTCTGGCACTCAATTATTATTGCAGCCATGCTGCCGCAGCAGCGCCGACAAATGCTCAGAGACGAATGGATGGTTTTAATCCAACAGGTATCAAAGGGCAAATTGACGGCTATGAGATTCAACCTGATTACTATCAGATCCATAAAAACCCCCAACTTGATACCACAGACTGGGATTGGGCGATTGACCCGCTTGGGCTTGAATATTTATTACGCGATTTATATACCCGTTATCAGAAGCCGTTGATGATCACGGAAAATGGTTTCGGTGCTGATGATGTACTGGAATCTGATGACACCATTCATGACAGTTACCGCATTGATTATCTGGCAAAACACCTTCAGGCCATTAAACAAGCGATGGATTCAGGTGTTGTGGTTCTCTCTTATAATCCGTGGAGTTTTATTGACCTTCTTTCCACCAGCAATGGTTACAAAAAACGGTATGGCTTCGTTTATGTCAATCGCACTGACGACGATCTAAAAGACCTCAACCGTTATAAGAAAGATTCGTTTTATTGGTATCAGAAAGTTATTCAGACACGTGGTGGTTCATTAACTGAATCCTGATTTTCTTTTTAGGTAAATTTATGATCGAATATTCCGTAATAGTCACAGCCCCTTCGGGGCTGCATACCCGGCCTTCTGCCCAACTTTGTAATTTAGCCAAAACTTACAATGGCACGATAGAAATTATCAGGGGAGATAAAAGTGCCAATTTAAAAAGCATGTTCAAAATTATGTCAATGGGAATAAAAAATGGCATGGAAGTCACTATTCGGGTTGAAGGAGAAAATGAAGAGGAAATGGCACAATCAGTTGTGGATCTTATTCGTAATATTAAAGAGTAAGTTCTATATCTTATAGGTTGCCTATTGGGAGTATCTTATGATCTCTTTTGATGAAATGGAAAATATTGCACATCAACTTATTTCCCCGATACAATTAAATAAATATATTAAATATGGTCATGTAGCTGCGGTTATTCAGTGTAAATCAGGGCATATTTATACCGGTATTAATATTGACACCGCCTGTTCAATGGGATTTTGTGCAGAGCATGGTGCCATTGCAGATATGATAAAACATAGAGAAAACCGGATAATGAAAGTTATCGCGGTTAATAAATATAGGGATATTATTCCTCCTTGTGGTCGATGTCGGGAGTTTATCAGTCAGATCAATAGAGAAAATATCCATGCCGAAGTGAAAGTTAACAAAGAGTTGGTTTTATCACTTGGTGAGTTACTGCCGTTTGATTGGAAAAACGTGTAGAGTGTTTTATTATTATTTTGTGTCCAATAGAAACTGTCCGATTTGATTATTCGGGCAGTTTCTATTATTCAGATAAATTAACCACTGATAACGTTATTTAGCCTCTACCGCTTCCATTCCGACCAGACCAACTTTCAGATAGCCAGCCTTACGCAGAGAATCCATCACGCTCATTAATGTTTCATAATCCACGGTTTTATCCGCCTGGAAGAAAATCGTGGTTTCTTTATTGGATTGGGTTGTTTGATCCAGTACCGAAGACAGCGTGTCACGCTCGACCAGCTGATCACCAACATATAGCTGATGATTTGCTTTTACCGTCAGAAAGACCGGTTTCTCTGGTCGGGGTTGTGGTTTGGCTGACGATGCCGGTAAATCGACTTTGATATCAACTGTTGCCAGTGGTGCTGCCACCATGAAGATGATCAACAGTACCAACATCACATCAATAAATGGAGTGACGTTAATCTCGTGTAATTCACCGTTATCGTCCAAATTCTCATTAAGACGTATTGCCATAATTGATTACCTTGCTTCTGCTTTTTCAGTTTTTCTGTCAGCCAAATCAAGATCACGACCAAGCAACAGCATTGCCTGTGCCGCCATATCACCTACTTGTCCACGGTATGATGAAATCACACGAGCAAAAACGTTATAGATAACTACCGCCGGAATTGCAGCTACCAAACCCAATGCTGTCGCCAAGAGTGCTTCTGCAATACCCGGAGCAACAACCGCCAGGTTAGTGGTTTGTGAATGCGCGATACCAATGAAGCTGTTCATGATCCCCCAGACAGTACCAAACAGGCCGACAAACGGTGAAATAGCACCAATAGTCGCCAGATAACCGTTTCCACGCCCCATATAACGGCTGATTGCCGCAACAGCGCGCTCCATGCGGAATGAGATACGCTCTTTGGTTCCATCTTTGTCAGTGCTTTCAGCAGATAAGTTGCGTTCAGACTGTGCTTCGTTCAATAACAGGCGGCTGATACTATTCTTACCGAAATCAGTGGCAATTTTCACGGCTGCATCCAGATTAGCAGCGTCAGCCAATGCCAGTTGCTCTCTGCGTAAACGGCGACGAGCCATTAATAACTCGCTTCCTTTGGAGAAGAAAAGTGCCCATGTAATAACAGAAGCAATCACCAAACCTACCATGACGCTTTTTACCACGACATCCGCATTCTGATACATACCCCAAACAGAAAGATCCGTTGCAAAACCACTGGACAAGTTTTCAGATCCTTCCACAGCCGTTGATTCCGCTGCGCCTGTTTCTGTTATTTCAGTGACCTCGGTAGTTACTGTTTGCTGTTCAGCTGTCACTGACGCATCCATTTTCTGAGCTTCGACTTGCTGTGTATCTGCTTTCGCCGCTCCTGCTTGCGGAGCCGCAGAAGATATCGATGTTGCCGGAGCCGCTACCTGAGTGGCCGCCTGATTTTCTGGCGCAGCAGCCGCTGTTGTTGGTACGGTATTAGCTGGTACGGTATTAGCCCAAGCTGAACCTGTTAACCCGAGGGCCAATAGAATAGAAGCTGTCAAATTACGCATCAGTTAGCCTTACTCTCTTTTTTATAGATTCTGTTACTTAGCAATGAATCGCGTATACTCATCTTGCTAATCCTAATATATCCTGAGCCATAGCTCGCTTTTCCACCTGATAAGGTTCCGTTTAACCCTATTTCATGCTTTTCATCACGTGAGGGAAAAGTCCATTCCAAATGATATCAGACATTGAGCGATTTGATAGTAATTATCATTACTATTTAATAAAAAAGTGGTAATGAAAAGGGGCGATTTCACTACAACCATCTTTTTTCACTATCACCAATCACCTTGAATTTTCGTCACGTTGCAAGAATCCCTTTGTAAAAAACGTGACAGATCTTTTAACTTGCAATGATTATTTGAGTAATCAACGTTAATTGAGGGGGAAATCATATGGCAGAAGAAAAGAAACTGGAGACCAAACTGGTTGATATCGGAAGAAAGCACAAATTCACGCTTAATGCTGTCAATCCCATTATCCAACGAACTTCATCCGTCATTTTCGAAACTGTTGAAGATCTGAGGCATGCCATAAAACATCGTGCTAACGGTGAACTATTCTATGGACGTCGTGGCACATTGACGCATTTTGCTTTTCAGGAAGCAATGGCAGAACTGGAAGGTGGCGTGGGGTGTGCACTGTATCCATCCGGTACAGCCGCTATTACCAACAGCATTCTGTCATTTGTAGAGACAGGGGATCATATTTTAGTAGCAGGTACAGCCTATGAGCCGACGCAAGAGTTTTGTAATCACGTTCTCAAAAAGCTGAATATTTCCACCGATTACTTTGACCCAATGATCGGAAAAGAGATTGCCACACTCATTCAACCAAATACAAAGGTCATCTTTCTAGAATCCCCCGGCTCCCTCACGATGGAGGTTCAGGATGTCCCTGCTATCGTGCAGGCTGCCCGGCAGATTAATCCTGAAATTGTCATTATGATCGATAATACATGGGCTGCCGGTATTCTCTTCAAAGCATTGGATTTTGGCGTCGATATTTCTATTCAATCCGCCACAAAATATATCATCGGCCATTCGGATGGCATGCTGGGTACGGCTGTCGCCAATAAGCGCTGTTGGGATCAATTGCGGGAAAATTCTTATTTGATGGGACAAATTGCCGACCCCGATACGGTTTATTTCGCAACCCGTGGATTACATACGCTGGCTGTCCGCTTAAAACAACATGAAGAAAGCAGCCTTGAAATTGCTAAGTGGCTATCCCAACGGCCTGAAGTCGCTGAGGTTTATCACCCCGCGCTACCTTCTTGTCCCGGACATCACTACTTTCAACGTGACTTCACTGGCTCCAGCGGGCTGTTCTCTTTCCTCCTGAATATTAACCTGACTTCCACTCAATTTTCTGATTATTTTGATAATTTACAACATTTTAAAATGGCGTTTTCTTGGGGAGGATTTGAATCGTTAATTTTGGGTATCTCACCTGAATCACTCGCGACTTTACGCCACTATCATTTCCCCAAACATTACCATTTCCCCAAAAAAGAAAGAACGTTAATCCGTGTACATATCGGACTCGAAAATCTCCAGGATCTGATTGCTGACTTGGATGCCGCTTTTACCCGCATTGCTATGCGTTAACATAAATTACTTGGCGTTAGCATAAATAACTTGATACATAACGATCGTCCCCCTGAATGGCTATCTTTCCACTACAGATGGCCACTGTTTTCTCTCCTTATCTTCAATTGATTCTCTTCATGCCAGATCAAATCAACTCCTCTACCACAATTTTGCGGTACACTGGGACACATGTACTTATTTGATACTTTTTGCTGTTGTTCAAAAACGGTTATGTAAAGGTATCGTGCAGAAATTACAGGATAAATAATGGAAACGTTAAGCGGGATCGTGCATGCACTTTGGCAGCATGATTTTACCCAACTCGCCAATCCCGATGTCATCTGGATTATTTATGGTGTTATCTTCGTCACGCTGGTGTTAGAAAACGGTTTGTTACCCGCCGCATTTTTGCCCGGAGATACTCTTCTGGTTCTTGCTGGTGCGTTAATCGCTAAAGGTGTTATGGGGTTCTTTCCAACCATCATTTTACTGACTATTGCAGCAAGCCTCGGATGTTGGTTAGGTTATTTGCAAGGACGTTGGTTAGGCCATACCCGGATCGTCAAGAACTGGTTGGCTCAACTTCCTCTACAGTACCGCCAACGTGCCAATATTTTATTTACCAAACATGGCCTGGCGGCGTTGCTCATCGGGCGTTTTCTCGCCTTTGTCCGTACTCTCCTGCCAACTTTTGCAGGTATTTCTGGACTGAATAATAAACGCTTTCAATTTTTTAATTGGTTAAGTGGCTTCTTATGGGTCATCATAATCGTGAGTTTTGGCTATATCTTGAATCAAATCCCTTTTGTCAAAGCACATCAGGATTTGGTCATGAATATTTTGATGATCTTGCCTGTCATTCTGTTGATCAGCGGTCTTACCGCATCTCTATTGATGTATTGGCGTCACAAAAAAGCATCATCAAGAAAACGTAAATGAATATATTGGTTATTCACCGCTATTTCAAAACCCTTTTTTTTCTCTGGTTATTAACTTCTCAATCCAAAAGTTAAATCATTAGAGTCCGCTCCGACAGGTATCATGATTGTCAATGATTTGAATTCTGACCAAATTTTGACAGAAAAGTTAAGTAACCTTGAATCGAGTGGACTCTGTTACTGCAATAAACCGATATAGACAAGCGATAGCATGTTAGGTGAACACCAGAACATTATGCTTGCTGCCAGTAAGCTAATTTACGAAGTGTCCATCTGATATGCCAAATCTGAAGGAGGTAAGAATGGGTCAGCAGACAATAATTAAACTCGTTGATGGGAACCTCATGCCACAATTAGGGCTTGGGGTTTGGCAAGCGAGTAATGAGCAAGTTGTTAACGCTATCCACACCGCATTGGAAGTAGGCTATCGTTCTATTGACACTGCGGCAATTTATCACAATGAAAAAGGCGTAGGGAAAGCATTACAAGAAAGCAATATTCCACGGGAAGAGATTTTTATCACAACCAAACTGTGGAACGATCGCCATCAGGATGCACAAATTGCATTGCAAGAAAGTCTGGATCAGCTAAAACTGGATTACGTCGATCTGTTCCTGATTCACTGGCCCGTGCCCCAGCAAGATAAGTATGTTGAAACATGGAAACAATTCATTGAATTGAAAGAATCGGGACTGGTGCGCAGTATTGGTGTATGTAATTTTCACATTGAACATTTACAGAAATTAATATCAGAAACAGGTGTCGCACCTGTAATCAATCAAATCGAACTGCATCCACTGATGCAACAGCGACAACTTCATTCATGGAATGCCACCCACCATATTACAACTGAATCCTGGAGCCCATTGTCTCGTGGTGGAAAAGGCGTTTTTAATCACCCAATAGTTGAAAGTCTGGCTGCTAAATATGAAAAAACACCGGCTCAAATTGTTATTCGCTGGCATCTTGACTCTGGCATGATTGCTATTCCCAAATCAGTAACACCTCACCGTATTAAAGAAAATTTTGCCGTTTTTGATTTCAAATTAGAGAAAGAAGATCTGGCTACCATGGCTGGGTTGGATATAGGTAAACGTCTCGGCCCCAATCCCGATACTTATAATCTGACTGTGCTCAATTTAGGATAGTACTCATATCAAATCTTAATGATAATCCATCTCAATAAACTGAAAAATCATGCCTGAATTCTGCTCTCTACAGAGTTCAGGCAGTTTAAATAAAAAGTTTTTAATTAATGACTTTCTGTGATAGGTTTTCGTTTATTAAACTACGGTTTAAAATCTATTTGTATAAGTTAGTGTTTAGATATTAAATTATACTTTAACTATACTCAGTAGATTTGGTTATTTAATTGATAATGTATCTAATTGATAAACCATATGATTGAGAGGTGCTTATGTGGAACATATCTCCGCAAAGAGGACATATGCAGTTCTTAGCTAATTTCATGTCACCTATAGAGGCTAATATTATCCTTGGCAGAATGTTATCTGAGGGTATCCGTGCAAGAATAATCGATGAAGGCGTAGTATGGAATAATTATATGTATTCCCATGCATTTGGAGGGGTAAAGCTACTGGTACATCGTTCTGACCGGAAACGTGCTGAAGAAATACTTTCCAAGATTGACGATAACAAATATTTATTAGATGAAAAAAAACCTGACCTTGAAACTCCTGTTTTAACATCATCAAAACGTCCACTTTCTGTATTAGTAAATTCCTTTTTGGTTATATTATTATTTTTGATAATTGGTATTGCATTACCATTACAATTTAATTACTAATTATCAAAAAAGAGTTAAATACAAAATAGCCCTGTATAACCCTCTGCTACATCAATAATTAAAAAACCAATCAAACTTATAAGAAATATAAATAATAACTATGTTTACTATTTATATACAAACTACGATCTACTCTTGTTTTATTGCTTTAAATAACAGAAAAATAAACTGTTCAGAGAAAATGTTATTTATAGTGATAATCGTCATAAATATTTTCATGGTGAAATTTAAAATAGCATCAGGGTAAATGATAATGACTTACATAATAATTTCTCTATTAATGTTGATCCCTTTTTTCTTTATAGTAAGACGGTTCCTCTTATCAACTCATGTCCACTACAATGTTTTCGGAATTATACTAACGATATTAGCTATCTCTTTTCATATGTATGTTTTCCGTTTTGGGCATCCTCCGCTTGTTCATTCGGAACCTCCACATCATTCCATCATTTTTTATGGCTCCATTGCAGCAGCACTATTACATTGTCTGATCTATTCCATCTGCTTCAAGCTGTATTATGATGATAAGGATTTTTATGATGATCACTAAAAACAGTGCCACCCTGGGTCATTTTGATCAGGGAGCACTATCCCCTTCACCCCGAATTATTTTCTGTTTTGGTAACCAACCCGGTTTAACGGGTGGAATTATCTACTTTGTCTTCTTCATCCGATGATTTGGTATTAGCTGTCAGTAAATAAGGTGATTGCTGCCAACGGCTGGGAGCAAGCTGTAGTAAGTTATGAGCAAGAATAAATCCAATCGCCAACGCTAACAGCAGCATAACCCTGAGCAAATTAGTCGTGTTATCTACTTGCTTGGCTTCTGTTGCTAATCTGTGGGTATCCAGCGTCAAACGGAGAAAACCTTTGGGTTTATTTTTACCCGGTATGGGCACAACAATTTGTTGGTTAAAATAGCTGCCTGCTTTTTTACCATCCAAAGATAACCGCTCACGAACAGAGACAAGTTCACCACTTCGTGCAACCTGTGTTCCATTTTCCAGATAAACGCTGGCATCCAGGATGCGGCTTTTATTGGTCAGATAATTCAGATTGTCCATAATCTTCTTATTATTAAGATCTTTGCTGCCATTATCCATATAATCAGACAGACTGAATGCAACCTGTTTTGCCAGCGTCTTGGCTAAATCTTCAAACTGATCTATATGGGCTTGTTGCTGTGAACGGCTAAAATAAGAAACACCCTGCATCAGCAATACCAACAGTGCTATACATATTAAAATAATTGCCGTCTTGTGCAGTCGAAATTTCAGTTTTGCTTTACTCATAATTATCTCACCCCCAAACTCGTAACATTCCATGTTGCCAGATACAGTAGTGATAGGATAGTTTGAAAAGTATTTTTTACCTGCCAAAATTACATGGAATTACAGGAGCCGATATTCATGTCTAACAATCTGGCCTATCGTTACTTACCCGATGAAATCCATAAATGGCCGGGATTACCGTTATCCCTCAGTGGGGATGAAGTTATGCCACTGGATTACCGAGCTGGAGACAGTGGTTGGTTACTATATGGTCGCAATTTGGATAAACAACGCATCAGTGATTTTCAGCATCGTCTGGGAGCCGCCATTGTTGTCGTTTCTTCATGGCGCATTGATGACTATCAAGTTGTTCGCATCGCGGGAAGTCTTTCTCCACGCATAAAACGATTAGCAGATGAATGTCATCTGGATGTTGTTCCATTGGGACAAATCCCTCGCTTACGTTCGCCAGGGTTGTTAGTCATGGATATGGACTCAACCGCCATTCAGATTGAATGTATTGATGAAATCGCACGACTGGCTGGTGTTGGTGACAAAGTCGCTGAGATTACAGAACGGGCAATGCAGGGAGAATTAGATTTCTCAGAAAGCTTACACCAGCGAGTTGCCCAACTGGCTGGCGCTGATGCCGCTATATTACAGCAAGTCATGGATACACTTCCTCTCATGCCGGGTTTGACCAGCCTTGTCCGCAAACTACAATCTCTGGACTGGCATGTCGCCATTGCATCTGGAGGCTTTACCTTCTTTGCCGATAATCTTCGCCAACAATTACGCCTTTTTGCCGCAGTTGCCAATCAGCTCGAAATAAAAAATGGCAAATTGACAGGCAAAATCAAAGGGCCAATTGTTGACGCAAAATATAAAGCAACCACGTTGCTACGGCTGGCAAAAGAGTTGAATATTCCACTCAGCCAAACTGTGGCAATCGGGGATGGTGCCAACGATTTGAAAATGATCCGCAAGGCAGGGCTGGGAATTGCCTATCATGCGAAACCGAAAGTATATACACACGCTAAGGTGGGTATTCGTCATGCGGATTTGATGGGTGTTTTGTGTATTTTGAGCGGCGGCTTAAAACACGAAGAGCGTTAAAGTCATTTTCTAGCTGTCCAGAGCAGTCATATCAGGGAGTATACAGTGGCAAAAGCAGCAAAACGGGCGTTCGTCTGTAACGAATGTGGGGCGGATTATCCCCGCTGGCAGGGGCAATGCACTGCATGTCAGGCATGGAATACCATTACAGAAGTGCGTTTGGCCGCAACTTCATCTTCTTCTCGCAATGATCGTTTCAGCGGTTATGCGGGAGATGCCGGAGTCAGTAAAGTACAAAAACTTTCCGAAATCAGTTTGGAAGAGCTACCTCGTTTTTCCACCGGGTTTAAAGAGTTTGACCGTGTACTCGGCGGTGGAGTCGTACCCGGGAGTGCTATTTTGATAGGTGGTAACCCGGGCGCAGGCAAAAGTACCCTATTACTGCAAACCATGTGTCAACTATCTGAGCAGATGAAAACCTTATATGTAACGGGTGAAGAATCGTTGCAGCAAGTGGCAATGAGGGCCCATCGGCTAGGATTGCCGACGGATAAACTGAACATGTTGTCTGAAACAAGCATTGAACAGATTTGTCTGATTGCCGAACAGGAACAACCTAAACTAATGGTTATTGATTCTATTCAAGTTATGCACATGGCAGATATCCAATCTTCACCCGGCAGTGTGGCACAAGTCAGGGAAACGGCGGCTTACCTGACTCGATTTGCTAAAACCCGCGGTGTTGTGATCATCATGGTTGGCCATGTGACAAAAGATGGTTCTCTGGCTGGCCCGAAAGTGTTGGAACACTGTATAGACTGTTCAGTGATGTTGGATGGTGAAGCCGATTCTCGTTTCCGTACTCTCCGCAGTCATAAAAACCGTTTCGGTGCAGTCAATGAATTGGGGGTATTCGCTATGACCGAACAGGGATTGCGGGAAGTGAATAATCCCTCCGCCATCTTCTTGAGCCGTGGTGATGAGATCACCTCAGGCAGCTCCGTTATGATTGTCTGGGAAGGCACTCGTCCCTTACTGGTGGAAATTCAGGCTTTGGTTGATCACTCCATGATGTCGAATCCTCGTCGGGTAGCCGTGGGGCTTGAGCAAAATCGTCTGGCAATTCTGTTGGCGATATTACACAAGCATGGTGGTTTGCAAATGGCGGATCAGGATGTCTTCGTTAATGTGGTCGGTGGGGTAAAAGTCACTGAAACCAGCGCTGACCTTGCATTACTGCTCTCTTTGGTTTCCAGCTTTCGTGATCGTCCTTTGCCCCGTGATTTAGTGGTATTCGGTGAGGTTGGGCTGGCCGGGGAAATTCGCCCTGTGCCCAGCGGTCAGGAGCGTATTTCAGAAGCTGCCAAACACGGTTTTAAACGGGCAATTGTGCCTTATGCTAATATGCCGAAAAAAGCATTACCGGGAATGAAAACCTTTGGGGTCAAAAAACTGACAGATGCTTTATCTGTTCTTGATGAACTGGACGATTAATCATGAATGATACATCGTGGATGTTATATTGTGGTTAGTACCTTGATTAGCAAACGGCAAGGCGATTATATATTTCATACACTTTAATTATCTGAAGTATCACTTTTTATGTTATCGCCTGCTCTCACTCATATGAGGAAACAGGCGATATCATTTTCATTTAATTTAATAACCGTCTATTTACTTAATTCCGCGATTTAGCTAAAAGTTTAATTATTACTAATTTTATTCTATCAATAATGGTAACTATTAAATTTTAACTTCCATCAATATTTAACATTGTAGTATTTACTTCTAATAACCCAATGACCAACAAATTTTGTTTTTACCTTTCACAGTGAGCATGTTATTTTGTTTAGTATACTAAACAAAGGGGATGTATATGGGACAGTTTGACTATTTAAAAGAGGCAATCAAACAGGCGAATCACACACTACAGCAAGTCGCTGATGCAAGTGGTATGACAAAAGGCTACTTAAGCCAACTTATTAACGGCAAGATAAAAAGTCCGAGCGCACAGAAATTAGCATCTCTTCATCAACATTTAGGATTGGCGTACCCTATGGAAAAGAAAACTATCGGTGTCGTGTTTGGTAAATTTTACCCGTTACATACTGGACATATTTATTTGATCCAACGAGCATCCAGCCAAGTCGATGAATTGCACGTCATTCTCTGTTATGACGAATTACGGGATCGGGAGCTGTTTATCAATAGTTCAATGTCTCAACAGCCTACTGTCAGTGACCGTCTGAGATGGCTGTTACAAACGTTTAAATATCAAAAAAATATCCACATCCATGCTTTTGATGAACAAGGTATGGAGCCCTATCCACACGGTTGGGAAGCCTGGAGCCAAAGTACGAAACGGTTCATGGTCACAAAAGGCATCAATCCTGACTATATCTATTCCAGCGAAGCACAGGATGTCTCACGCTATAAAGCGCATTTTGGCATTGAAACTATCCTTATCGACCCACAACGCTCATTCATGAATATCAGTGGAAGTCAGATACGACAGGCTCCTTTCCACTATTGGGAATATATTCCGACAGAAGTGAAGCCGTTTTTTGTGCGTACTGTCGCTATCCTTGGTGGTGAATCAAGTGGGAAATCTACGTTGGTAAACAAACTGGCGAATATGTTTAACACGACGAGCGCGTGGGAGTATGGGCGTGAGTATGTATTTTCCCATTTAGGGGGAGATGAGATGGCTCTACAATACTCCGATTACGATAAAATAGCTTTAGGTCACGCACAATACATTGACTTTTCAGTAAAATATGCCAACAAAGTCGCCTTTATTGATACTGACTTTGTCACAACACAGGCATTTTGCAAACGCTACGAAGGGAAAGAACATCCCTTTGTTCAGGCAATGATTGATGAATATCGATTTGATCTGGTCATTCTCTTAGAAAATAACACTCCCTGGGTGGCGGATGGACTGAGAAGTCTGGGCAATGAACAAGAGCGTAAAGAGTTTCAGCAATTGCTTAAAAGCTTATTGAAAAAAAATAACATTGATTATGTATGTGTTAACTCACCTGATTATGATCAGCGTTTTCTTCGCTGTGTTGAACTTGTTCAGGAAATGTTAATGGCATAACGCATTTTTATATCAATAGATTTCAAGTAGCCGCAATGGTAAATAAAGCAGATAAATAAGCGCAAATAACCAGGCGGCAACTTGAAAGATTAGGGTATATATACTAATAGCCTGAATGGTTACTATTATAATGATTAATTAAGATGATTTATTTTCTATAGTAATTTTTGTTATTTCATGTTTTATTCTAAAACACTCTATAATTAAATATTTCATTGTGTTATTTTTTCATCAGTAACAAAATAAATTGTGATAATAATATTTTTTGATGCTTAGGTTTTACTGTTTAGGCTTGAATTGTCGAGAAATAAGTCATTTAATTAACGGACCTATTGATTTATCTATATAAAATTCATTTATTATCAACAAAAACCACATAATTTCCGTGTGATTTTTATTAAGGATGGAGGTGATGTAAAAAATATTAGCCTTTTGACATGAGTAAAATGACTTTTTTCCTTATTATAAAATTGGAATAAAAACAGAATAATTTATACCTTTTTATTTATGTTATCTTCTTCTCAGTAATAGCGGATATCATTAACATTTGACTCTAAGACTAAGAAATATCTCATTTATTATATAATAATTGTAAATAATAATTGACATAAGTTTAGTATTGTCGAGATATTTCATGCGTGAACTATTTAAATTCTTACAATGTCTTATTGATATTAATAAGCCGCCAATAAATTTAGATAACATATTTAAGGAAAAAGCTTTAACTTTTTAACCTAATTGTGTTGAGAATATGAACTTAAATCAATTTAAATCGATTGAAGTTATCAATATTTCATATGGTCTAACTGATAATACAGTTAATTATGAAATGATTTCAGACATCACATTTTCTATTATACCAGGTGAAATTACTTTGATAACAGGGCCGAAGACATCAACCAACAGCATATTGTTATCGATTGCTTCGGGTATGTTACAACCAGATCAAGGAGATGTATTAATCAATAATAACAAACTAAAACTAATGAGTGATTCCGAATTAGGTCAGTTTCATTCGAAAAATAGTGGGTTTATTTTTCAGGGTTTTAATTTATCCAGTGAGCTTACGCTGTTAGATAACTTGTTATTATCCAACTCTTACGGATTATCTCTTTCCCAAGAGCAAGCAGTAAGAATTGCACAGAAGTCGTTAGATATTGTGAAATTAAGTGACAAGAGCCGTTACTATCCAGGAGAGCTTTCTGAAAACGAAAGACAACGAGCTGCTATGGCAAAAGCACTCGTAAGAAGACCTGAGTATCTATTTGCAGATGAACCAACTAGTCACTTAAACCATCAGGAATTAAAGATGTTTGTTGATATCTTTAAATTTATCGCACATGAGCAGAAAGGCACAGTAGTGATCTCCTCTCAAGATAAACGCCTGATTCAGTACGCTGATAGTATGATTACTCTAGAAAGAGGTAAAGTCATTAAGACTTATGAATCCTTACAAGAGCAAAGAGTTATGGTGTCATAACTGTGTGTTTCCTTAAAAGAACGAAAACGGCCTGATATCAGGCCGTTTCTTATCTTAACTAATTAAATCTTATTTACTGATTTTCTTATACTTAATGCGATGAGGCTCCAACGCTTCAGCGCCCAGTGTCCGCTTCTTGTAGTCTTCGTATTCGCTGAAGTTTCCTTCAAAGAAACTCACCTTACCTTCATCTTGATAATCAATGATGTGTGTTGCGATACGGTCAAGGAACCAACGATCATGAGAAATAACCATCGCACAACCTGGGAATTCCAACAGAGCATTTTCCAGTGCGCGCAGAGTTTCGATATCCAGGTCATTGGTTGGTTCGTCCAGCAACAACATATTACCGCCCACTTGCAGAAGTTTCGCCAGATGCAAACGGCCACGCTCACCACCGGACAATTCACCAACGCTCTTCCCTTGATCCACGCCTTTAAAGTTAAAGCGGCCTACATAGGCACGGCTTGGGATCTCAAAGCTACCGATGCGCATAATATCCTGCCCGCCGGACACTTCTTCCCATACCGTCTTCTTGTCATCCATGTTATCGCGGAACTGATCAACGGAAGCCAATTTCACAGTCTCACCCAAAGTGATTGAGCCGGAATCCGGTTGTTCCTGACCAGACAACATACGGAACAGGGTTGATTTACCCGCACCGTTCGGGCCGATAATCCCGACAATAGCACCTTTTGGTAGAGAAAAACTCAGGTTATCAATCAGAACTCGATCACCATAAGATTTAGTCAAGTTACTCACTTCCAGTACCTTGTCCCCCATCCTTGGCCCAGGCGGAATGAACAACTCACTGGTTTCGTTACGCTTTTGGTACTCAACGTTATTGAGTTCTTCAAAGCGAGCCAGACGAGCCTTACCTTTGGCCTGACGCCCTTTCGGATTCTGGCGAACCCATTCCAATTCTTTCTCAATGGATTTACGACGGGCAGCTTCTGTTGCGGCTTCTTGTGCCAGACGAGCATCTTTCTGCTCCAGCCACGAAGAATAGTTACCTTCCCATGGAATACCTTCGCCACGGTCAAGCTCCAAGATCCAGCCCGCAACGTTATCGAGGAAGTAACGGTCGTGGGTAATAGCAACGACTGTACCTTCATAATCGTGCAGGAAGCGCTCCAGCCATGCTACAGATTCAGCATCAAGGTGGTTGGTCGGTTCGTCAAGCAACAGCATATCCGGTTTTTCCAGCAACAGGCGGCAAATCGCAACGCGGCGACGTTCCCCCCCGGACAGGTGCTCAATTTTAGCATCCCATGCTGGCAAACGCAGAGCGTCAGCCGCTCGTTCAAGTTGGTTATCCAGATTATGACCGTCATGAGACTGGATAATCGCTTCCAGTTCGCCTTGTTCTTTAGCCAGTTTGTCAAAATCCGCATCTGGATCAGCATAAGCGGCATAAACTTCATCAAGGCGTGTCAGTGCATTTTTAACTTCGCTGACTGCTTCTTCCACCGCTTCACGAACGGTATGTTCAGGATTGAGTTTAGGCTCTTGCGGCAAATAGCCAATTTTGATGCCCGGTTGTGGACGCGCTTCCCCCTCAATATCTTTATCGATCCCTGCCATGATACGCAGTAAGGTCGATTTACCAGCACCATTCAGGCCAAGAACACCGATTTTTGCTCCAGGGAAAAAACTCAAGGAAATATTTTTCAGAATATGCCTTTTCGGGGGAACAATTTTTCCAACCCGGTGCATACTATAAACATATTGAGCCAAAGTAATGTACCTTTTTGATAATTAAGGAAATATTTAATATTTGTTTACGCTTGTGGGGCTTGGATAGGGTATTTTACCCTAAATTTAGCTGATCGTGTTGCTACCTGTTTAGCATTATGGTCAATTACGTTCATCGTTGTGATAAATCACATCAATATTATTATAATTAAAACAATTTATATTTCGTTCACTATCGGTCAATCTTCTGGAGGAGTATGTGACTATAAGTAAATGGCAGCATTTTATAATGACTGTTAGTCTGGCTTCTATTGTTGGAATGGCGCATGCTGACTCTCTGGAAGCTCAACGAGAGCGCTATCAGGCAATAAAATTCGCATGGGATGCGAAAAATATGGCAGAAGTTGATCGGTTGATGCCAACATTAAAGGATTACCCTCTGTATCCTTACCTTGAGTATCGTCAATTAGTTCATAACCTGAAAATTATTTCTCCCCAACAAGTTCGTCACTTCATTACTGCTCACCCGACCCTGCCACCCACTCATTCCCTGTCATCCCGATATATCAGCTCTCTGGCAAATGACGGAGATTGGTATGGTATTCTGGCATTCAGTCCTAATGCACCCAATACCATGGCAGCACGTTGTAATTATTACTTTGCTAAGTGGGTAGTAGGAAATCAGAAAACCGCCTGGAAAGGCGCTAAGGAAATTTGGTTACGTGACAACTCATTACCCGATGATTGCGATAATTTGTTGAATGTCTGGGAACGCTCCGGGCATTTATCCGTAAATTTAATATTGCAGCGTATCAAGTTAGCAGTAGAGGGGAATAATACAACCCTCGCGAGTTATCTTATCAAGCGCCTGCCCTTGAATTATCGCAGCTTGAGAACTCATTTACTGAAATTGCAAAGTGATCCAACGTCTGTTGAACACTTTGCCAGGACAATAAGACCGACTGATTTCACCCGTTCTATGATCATCAATGCTTTTTCTCATTTTGCCCGTAAAGATGCTGAGCAAGCCAGACTCAGTCTCTCCTCCATTGCACGGGCACAAAAAATGAATGACCAGGAAAGACAGAGATTAAAAGACATCGTGGCATGGCAATTAATGGGTGATATTACTCCAGAGCAAGCAAAATGGCGGGATAGTACAATACGAGGCTCACACTCCAGCGCCCTGATTGAACGCCGTGCTCGTTTGGCGCTACAGAATGCCGATGAAAAAGGGCTGGCGGAATGGTTAAGCTTGTTACCTAAAAATATCCTGCAAAAAGATGAATGGCAATATTGGCGTGCGATTGTCCTGTTGAATACAGATAAGAAAAAGGAAGGGGACGCCATATTACGTAAGTTGATGGAGCATCGTGGTTTCTACCCCATGGTAGCAGCGCAGAAATTACATATGCCCTATCCTCTGGTTATCAATAAGTCAGAAAGACCTGATAGTTCCATTGCGAAGTTACCACAGATTAAGCGGATCCGTGAATTAATGTATTGGCATATGGATGATCTGGCCCGCTCAGAATGGATCAATTTAGTTTCTTCACGAAACAGCACTAAGCAAGAACAACTGGCTCGTTATGCTTTTGAACAGAATTGGCCTGCGCTGAGTGTTCAGGCGACGATCGTCGGCAAGATGTGGGATCATCTTGAAGAACGTTTTCCTTTAGCATGGCAAAACGAATTTGCTCATTTCACTTCAGATAAAAGTATTTCACAAAGTTATGCAATGGCTATTGCGCGACAGGAAAGCGCATGGGACCCACAAGCGCGATCTTCAAAAGGAGCGAGCGGATTAATGCAACTGATGCCCAAAACGGCAGAACATACAGCAAAGAGCCAAAAAATTGATGGCTATGTCAGCAGCAACCAATTAATGAACCCGACCATGAATATCAAAATTGGAACCGCATATCTGGAATCGATTTACCAAAGTCTTGGTAATAACCGTATTCTCGCCAGTGCTGCCTATAACGCAGGCCCCAGAAATGTCGAACGTTGGTTAACCAATAGTGCGGGAAACATTGATGCTATCGCTTTTATTGAAAGCATCCCTTTTTCTGAAACACGCTCTTATGTCAAAAATGTGCTGGCTTATGATGTGTTCTACCATAATTTTATGGGCAAACTATCTAATGTGTTGACTGATGCTGAATGGCAAAGACGTTACTAATTTCAAATCCAATTGTGATATGATTTTGTACTAGTTAAATAGTATGGCTATAGATTATGACACAAAATCATTTGATTGACCCAGCACTTTCCCCAGAAGATGGCGATGACTGGCTTGCTTTTGTCGAGTTATTACAAACGGCATTTGAACAAAATTTGCAACATCAAATTTTACAGTTATTATTGACACCCGATGAACGCACGGCATTATCAACCAGAGTTCGAATTATTCAAGAGTTGATGCGTGGGCAAATGAGTCAACGTGAACTCAAAAACGAACTTAGTGTTGGGATTGCAACAATCACTCGTGGCTCAAATAGCTTGAAATCGGCGCCAGCCCACGTCAAAGAGTGGTTGGAGACGCAGTTATTGAAGTAAATCAGTTGTGATAATAGCTGTTCTGACAATATCTGTTTTGGCCGTGGCAGTTAAATAATCAATAACAGAGGCCATATCATTATGGCCTCCAGCAGTTATGCTATTGTCATTAAGATTGATTGTTCAACTCTTTATAAATTTCATGATGGATAGGAACGAGAGCCAGTATCAGTGCCTGATGGTAAACACTAGTGCGAGTCAAGATGCCATTGGTGAAAAAACCAATTGCTCCACCTTTCTGTTTGATGTTATCAACGCCGGTCAGATAAGCCATTTCGTGACCAAGCTCACGTCCTTCACGAATGCCTTCCAGTACCTTTTCAGGCAGCATCAGACTGGCAGAACGCGATTCACCCCGGATTTGCTTATACTCAATAACCATCCAGGCAAAAGTCATGTCATCTTCGATTCCGGCTTCAACACCGACCCAAAAATCAGCTTCCGGCCTAACCTGACGAGCAGCCATAACCCGATGACGAGCACCAGTACGAGTTTCGGTATTACCAATTGGCTGTTGAGGGACACTACTGTCTACATTGACATCTTCTATACGGAATGTTCCCGGGCCAAAAACATCATCAAATGCAAGGCTAATCGCTTTTATTTTCGCAGGGTTAGTTGTTGCAGCAATAACATGATACATAATAAATAAGTAATCCTTTGAACTATTTCATGATGCAGTATAACGGAAAATAACTATGTTACAGGTATATCTTGTTCGTCATGGCGAAACAGAATGGAACGTGGCTCATCGTATTCAAGGGCAATCTGACAGCCCATTGACTGAAATTGGGCGGCGTCAGGCACTCTTGGTAGCACAAAGAGTACAGTCAGAGAGCATTACACATGTTATCACTAGTGACCTTGGTCGGACACGCGAAACCGCAGAAATTATTGCAAAAGCCTGTGGCTGTGAGGTGATATTAGAACCGCGCTTGCGGGAAATAAACATGGGCATTCTGGAAAACCGTGAGCTGAGTTCCCTGACACAAGAAGAAGAGTCCTGGCGCAAAAGTCTTGTTGATGGAACACCAAACGGACGGATACCAGAAGGTGAATCAATGAATGAGGTATGCAGTCGTATGCGTGCAGCACTGGAAAGCTGTCTTGACCTGCCAACTGGAAGTCGCCCTCTGCTGGTGAGTCATGGCATGGCATTAGTCAGTCTGATTTTTTCTATTTTGGGATTACCAGCCAACTCTGAACGTCGCCTGCGGCTGAGGAACTGCTCTATCTCAAGGGTGGATTATCAAGATAGCCCATGGCTGGCTTCTGGTTGGATTGTTGAAACTGCGGGCGATATCACACATCTCAATATGCCCGCATTAGATGAACTACAAGGCTAACACTGAATTGGGATGAGGTACTCAAACTCCACAACATGGCTTTGAGACTCATCCTCCAATTTCTTCCTTTCAAGATTAGTAAGATAGTATCGCTCAACATCGTATCCTTTCCTGCGAGTGATATTCAGTCGGGGTAAACAAACAGTATAGATATTGAAGAGAAACTCATCGAGCTGATCTTCTTTACCAAAATAACTGAATGAAATGTACTCCCCTCCGGGCAAAACAACCGGCTGACTATCTTTGGTATCAAAAGTCGCATATTCCGGATCTATTGCAGTGGTATAAAAAACCGTCTGTTCATCTTCATGATCCGTACTGATAGTGGAATGATATAATCCATACAATTTAGGAGGTAAAATTTCAGCATGTTGCAGATAGAAAACCCAAAAGTTATTGCGCATCTCTGTACAGGCTTTCGACCATTGTTCCAGTGTATAGGAGCAGGTATGCTCAGTACCGATAAGTAACTTATCTTCCAACGTCACAAACTTATGTTCAGGTAACGGTTTGTTATCCAACATAATCGGAGGACAAATCCCGGTAGCACACCACTCTTCACTTCGACGATAAGAAGCCGGTGTCCGGTTAAATTGTTTTTTGAAAGCTCTGGTAAAAGTTTGTTGAGAATCAAAACGATATTGCAGAGCGATGTCCAGAATGGGGCGACCGGTTACGCGCAATGCAATGGCAGCCTTGGACAACCGCCTGGCACGAATGTAGGAACCAATAGCCTGTCCCGTAACATCTTTAAACATGCGCTGTAAGTGCCACTTGGAATAACCTGATTTTGCTGCAACATTATCAAGGGATAGTGGACGATCCAGATTATTATCCAACCAATGCAGCAGATCTCGAATGATGTTGGTTTGATCCATACATCTCCCTAATTCATCAAGACAAAAAGAAAACCGTACAACCTTAAGATAACTAAATGTTTTAAAAATTTTCAGAATGAAAATGTTAAACAGTAACTACCCTCAGCAGTTATTTTCATTGCAATTCCTAAATTGACAAACATTCTTCCTGACATAATAAAGCAGAATATTGTGATACGATCACAACAGATAAAACCTAACATCAAATTAAACAAGACAAATCTTGGAATAAGCTAATGGTAAATCTGATCATTTGTCAAGCTTACCTTTAGGATCCCATTACCAATGATGGTTGGAAAAATTATTAAATAATTTGCCTCTATCAATTTATATTGATGGGTGATAAACAACAGTTATACACCATGACATTTTCTATAAAGAAAGCTGTTTTGCACATCTTTGAGAAAGTATGGGCATCCGTAAAAGCAGATTTAAAACCCACTCTTTACTCGTTTTGAATGTATATTCAGCTATAATGCCATGTTTTTCTTTATAGATACATTAACTTTGAAAATGCCTTTGCAAAAGCCATTGATTCGCATTATATGTCAATGATAGATATTTTCACCGTGTTTATTTAATTAAAGTGGACTAAATATGGTAACAATTAAGAAAATAGTGATTGCTGTTGCCCTACTCTGTTTTCCGGTGATCCTGCACGCCGAAGAAATCGGATCTGTTGATACCGTGTTCAAATTTTTTGGGCCAGATAACAAAATAGTGATAGAGGCCTTTGATGATCCCGACGTTAAAAATGTAACTTGCTATTTAAGCAGAGCTAAAACGGGTGGAATTAAAGGCGGTTTAGGATTAGCAGAAGATACTTCTGATGCAGCGATCTCCTGCCAGCAGGTTGGGCCTATCGAACTGGCAGATAAGATCCTTAAATCACCGAAGAAAGGACAAGTCGTTTTCCAGAAAAGAACATCTCTGGTATTTAAAAAACTTCAGGTTGTCCGTTTCTACGATCCAAAACGTAATACACTGATCTACTTAACCTATTCCGACAAAGTCATTGATGGTTCACCTAAAAATGCCATCAGCGCCGTACCGATTATGCCGTGGAAAGAGTAGAACAACCAACGAAACCGCAGCCTAAAAAAAGAATAGTTATTAAAAAGCCCTGAACTTCCTTAAGTATTCAGGGCTTTTTTATTGATATTATATTTTTATAAAAAAATAAATTAAAAATATAATAAATCAAAAAACAATAAATAACGGGAACGAATTGATTAATCTTCCAAGTCGCCACAGAAACGATAGCCTTCACCATGAATGGTGGCAATAATTTCTGGGGTATCCGGTGTCGATTCGAAATGTTTACGAATACGACGAATGGTGACATCAACAGTACGATCATGTGGCTTCAGTTCACGACCGGTCATTTTTTTCAACAGCTCTGCACGAGTCTGAATTTTTCCCGGATTCTCGCAGAAGTGGAGCATCGCACGAAATTCACTGCGTGGCAGCTTATAGTGATCTCCCATTGGGTTTACCAGAGAACGGCTATTGATATCCAATTCCCAACCATTGAACTTATAACTTTCAACTTGACGACGTTCTTCACCAGAATGGCTCAGATTCATAGTACGGGAAAGCAGGTTCCGCGCACGAATAGTTAACTCCCGCGGGTTGAAAGGCTTGGTGATGTAGTCATCAGCACCAATTTCAAGCCCAAGTATCTTATCCACCTCATTATCACGCCCAGTTAAGAACATCAGGGCGACATTTGCCTGCTCACGTAATTCACGGGCAAGAAGCAGCCCATTTTTGCCTGGCAGATTGATATCCATAATCACTAAGTTGATATCGTTGTCTGACAAAATATTGTGCATTTCTGAGCCATCATTGGCTTCATAAACAACATACCCTTCGGCTTCAAAAATACTCTTCAGAGTATTGCGTGTGACAATTTCGTCTTCAACAATCAAAATATGCGGGGTTTGCATGGTTGCTACCTAAAATCGCTAAAAAAACAGAACCTGTATGACATAAACTACTATTATTAATAGAAAAAACTATTCTCGCTCTGGATCACAGAAAACGCAGCTCATGTCTAAAAAATGTTGTTGATATGTTTTACGCTAAAAGCATTTGTTGCTTCTCTCTGAGGGTACATACCCGGAAAACCCATCTCAGCAGGGGCTATATTAGTCTATTAACAGCAATATAACAGCTAGTAATGCATTTACCCTCTAAAAAAACCAACTTTTGTTGATACATATCAAAATCAATTGTAGCACGTCAACATTATTTGTAATTGTTAATTTAAAATTAACTATTTTGTTATTTATTTGAAAATTTCATGTTAACAGCTTGCTATGTTGCCTCTAATGCTTAGAGAGATCAACCCAACACTTAAATGTTAAAATTAACGCGTTTTATCATAAAGACGAAATAATTACAAAATATGTTTTTTTATAAAATTAAATACTAATAAAAATATTCAAAACCAGATAATGGCTCAGTTATCGAATCATATTTTGAATGATTACAGCACAGAAAATGATGCTTTTTCCTTGATGATTTTAAAAATCATTTGACTTCAACCACAGTTTCCTTTAACCAATAGAGGGCGAACAGAATAAAAAGACAGACAGGAAACCATGCGCTACATCAACCCGAAAAATACAATCACTGCAATCACTGCAATCACTGCAAACACAGTTACTGCTAAAACAATCGCTACGATTACCACCGGAACCACAAATTACGGTGCGGGCTGACGCGTACAAATAAAATAGTAAAAAGCCCGTATCCCACAAGATACGGGCTTTTTTTTGACGTTTTTTTTAACAAAAAGTCAGGAGAGAAATACCAATGCGAGTACTAAAATTTGGGGGCACTTCAGTCGCAAACTACCAGCGCGTACTGAGTGTGGCTGATATCGCTGAAAGTGAACTATCCCTTGGGCAAGTCGCCCTGGTTCTTTCTGCACCCGCAAAAATTACAAACCATTTGGTAGCGATGATAACCAAAACGGTTGCAGGACAAGACATTGTTTCCAATATGAGCGATACCACCCAAATCTTTACTGATTTGCTATCGGGATTAAAAGAACATCAGCCAAATTTCGATTATGAACATCTGAAAGGTGTTATGGAGCGTGAGCTTGCTAATCTAAAACAAACCCTGCATGGTATTTCTCTATTAAGGCAGTGCCCAGACAGCATTAATGCAGCCCTGATTTGCTGTGGTGAAAAATTATCCATTGCTGTTATATCCGCTGTACTACAGGCTCGCGGACATCAAGTATTTGTTATCGATCCAGTTAAAAGCCTTCTTGCTCACGGGCACTATCTCGAATCCACTGTTGATATCCACGAATCCACCAAGCGTATTGCAGCACTGAACATTCCTGCTGACCATATTATTCTGATGGCAGGCTTCACTGCCGGTAATGATAATGGTGAATTGGTTGTTCTTGGGCGTAATGGTTCCGATTATTCGGCCGCAGTGCTGGCAGCATGCTTACGTGCGGATTGCTGTGAAATCTGGACTGACGTAGATGGTGTTTATACCTGTGACCCCCGGTCTGTCTCTGATGCCCGTCTATTGAAAAGCCTGTCCTATCAGGAAGCGATGGAACTTTCCTATTTTGGAGCCAAAGTTCTTCATCCCCGTACTATTGCGCCTATCGCTCAATTCCAAATCCCTTGCCTGATTAAAAATACTGCCAACCCTAATGCGGCAGGAACATTCATTGGTGAAGGGCAAAAAGACGAAAGTATGCTTATCAAGGGCATCACTAACCTGAACCATATGGCAATGATCAACGTTTCAGGCCCCGGCATGAAAGGTATGGTCGGCATGGCAGCAAGAGTATTTGCCGTTATGTCCCGCTCAGGCATTTCTGTTGTACTGATTACACAGTCTTCATCGGAATACAGCATCAGTTTCTGTGTACCGCAAAAAGAGTTGAACAGAGCACAAAAAGCACTGACAGAAGAATTTTATCTGGAATTGAAAGATGGAGTGCTTGATCCCATTGATGTGATAGATAACCTCGCCATCATTTCTGTGGTTGGTGATGGAATGCGTACACAACGTGGCATCTCTGCCCGTTTCTTCTCAGCATTGACCCGTGCCAATATTAACATCATCGCCCTTGCTCAAGGTTCATCGGAACGCTCCATCTCCGCAGTCATTGACAATGATGCTGCGACAACAGCGGTTCGTCTCTGTCACCAAATGCTGTTTAATACTGCTCAAATGGTTGAAGTGTTTGTTGTCGGTGTGGGTGGTGTGGGCAGCGCATTGATTGAGCAAATCCGCCGCCAACAATCATGGCTGAAACAAAAACATATTGATCTCCGCGTATGCGGTATTGCCAACTCGCGGGCTATGCTAACAGATATGCAGGGCATCAGTTTAGATAACTGGCAACAGGCTCTATCAGAAGCCAGTGAGCCTTTCAGCCTGAGCCGGTTGATCCGCCTCGAAAAAGAGTATCATCTCCTGAACCCAGTGATTGTGGACTGTACATCAAATCAATCCATCGCCGAACAATATGCCAGCTTCCTGAGCGATGGCTTCAACGTTGTCACACCGAATAAAAAAGCCAATACACTTTCAATGGCCTACTACCGTGAAATCCGTCAGGCTGCTGAAAAGTCGAAGCGCAAGTTCCTGTATGACACCAACGTAGGCGCGGGATTGCCTGTCATCGAAAACTTACAGAATCTGCTGAATGCCGGGGATGAGTTAGTTCAGTTCAACGGTATCCTGTCAGGCTCTCTGTCTTATATTTTCGGTATGTTGGATGAAGGTATGACACTTTCGCAAGCAACGTTGCTGGCAAAAGAAAAAGGCTTTACGGAACCCGATCCACGAGACGATCTCTCAGGTATGGATGTTGCGCGTAAACTATTAATTCTGGCCCGTGAATCTGGCTATGAACTGGAGTTGGAAGATATTCACGTCGAGCCCGTTTTACCGGCATCATTTGATGCCGGTGGTAATATCAGCGATTTCCTGCAACGTTTACCACAACTGGATCTGGAATTTAATCGTCGGGTTGCAGATGCCACAGAGCAAGAAAAAGTGTTGCGCTATGTTGGCATTATTGAACAAGGCCGTTGTATGGTGAAAATTGCCGCAGTCGATGGCAATAATCCACTTTATAAAGTCAAAAATGGCGAAAACGCCCTGGCTTTTTATACCCGTTATTATCAACCAATCCCATTGGTGCTACGTGGCTACGGTGCAGGGAATGATGTAACGGCAGCAGGCGTTTTTGCTGATATATTACGCACTCTGTCATGGAAATTGGGGGTTTAATGGTGGTCAGGGTTTATGCTCCTGCCTCTATCGGTAACGTTGGAGTTGGGTTTGATGTGCTTGGCGCAGCGGTTTCTCCTGTTGATGGTTCACTGCTCGGGGATTGTGTCTCTGTCAGTGCAGCAGAAAGTTTTACTTTAAGTAATGAAGGGAAATTTATCGGCAAACTACCTGAAAATCCCAAACATAATATTGTCTACCAATGTTGGCAGCTCTTTTGCCAGCGACTGGGTAAAGAACTCCCTGTTGCCATGACACTGGAAAAAAACATGCCGATTGGCTCTGGATTAGGTTCCAGTGCCTGCTCAGTAGTTGCCGCATTAGTGGCATTAAATGAGTATGCAAGTCGTCCTTTTGGGCGCTGCCAATTACTGGACATGATGGGGGAATTAGAAGGACGAATTTCCGGTGGTGTACATTATGACAATGTTGCACCGTGTTATTTAGGTGGGCTGCAATTAATCCTGGCTCAGGAAGATAGCGTTTGTCAGTCAATTCCCGCTTTTGATGATTGGTTGTGGGTGATGGCATACCCCGGCATCAAGGTTTCGACATCAGAAGCACGCGCAATTTTGCCTGTTCACTATTCCCGCAACGATATCATTAACCATGGCCGTTATTTTGCAGGATTTATTCACGCCTGCTACACCCAACAATCTGATTTAGCGGCAAAATTGATGAAAGATGTTATTGCCGAACCTTATCGCACACAGCTTTTACCCGGTTTTGCCAACTCACGTGATGGAGTAAAAAAACTAGGTGCCCTGGCATGTAGCATCTCTGGCTCCGGTCCGACATTATTTGCGATTTGTAATGAGATGGCGATAGCGAAACAAGTTGCCCAATGGCTGCAACAACATTACGTACAGAATGACGAAGGTTTTGTTCATATTTGCCGTCTGGATCTCGCAGGCGCACGACAGGTAGGGTAACAATGAAATTATATAACTTAAAAGACAATCACGAGCAGGGCAGTTTTTCACAGGCAGTTAAACAAGGATTGGGGAAACAGCAAGGATTGTTCTTCCCGCAGGATTTACCTGAATTCAGTCGTGCCGAAATTGAGGAATTATTAAAACTGGATTTTGTCAGCCGCAGCCAGCGTATTCTTTCTGCGTTTATTGGTGATGAAATTCCCACTGAACAACTAGCTGAACGCGTTAAAAATGCTTTTACTTTTCCTGCTCCCGTATCAACTATCGAAGATGACATCGTTTCACTGGAGCTTTATCACGGCCCGACACTGGCTTTCAAAGACTTTGGCGGCCGTTTTATGGCTCAGATCCTTGCACAAATTGCAGGAGAACAACCAGTCACTATTTTGACTGCAACTTCCGGCGATACCGGAGCGGCTGTTGCTCATGCCTTTTATGGCTTAGATAACGTACAGGTGGTGATCCTCTATCCAGAAGGAAAAATCAGCCCATTACAGGAAAAACTGTTCTGCACATTGGGTGGCAATATTCACACTGTCGCTGTTCAAGGCGATTTTGATGTTTGTCAGGCGCTGGTTAAACAATCTTTTGATGATGAAGAACTGAAAAAAGCTTTGCACCTCAACTCTGCGAACTCAATTAATATCAGTCGCCTACTGGCACAAATTTGCTATTACTTTGAAGCCGTTGCACAGATCCCAGCAAAAAAACGCGAACAGTTGGTAATTTCTGTGCCTAGCGGCAACTTCGGCAACCTGACCGCAGGTTTACTGGCAAAATCGATGGGATTGCCGGTAAAACGTTTTATCGCAGCAACCAATGTTAACGACACCGTTCCCCGTTATCTGGCAGAAGGCACATGGCAACCAAACCAGACCGTTGCCACTCTCTCCAATGCGATGGATGTCAGTCAGCCAAATAACTGGCCGCGTATTGAAGAACTTTTCCGTCGCAAAGGCTGGTCACTCAGTGAACTGGGCAATGGCGTTGTGGATGACAATATCACTCAAAGCACAATTCAGGAATTAGCTGCCAAAGGCTATATTTCTGAACCTCACGCTGCCGTTGCTTACCGGGTATTACGGGATCAATTGCAGGAAGGTGAGTACGGACTGTTTTTGGGAACGGCTCATCCAGCCAAATTCAAAGAAAGTGTGGAAGCTATCCTCGGCCAGCCATTGCCGTTACCACAAGAACTAGCAGAACGTGCAGATATGGCATTGTTATCTCACGTCCTGCCTGCTGATTTCGCCACCTTACGTGAATTTCTGATGGAAAGAGCACCGAAATAACGTGGCATTTGTCACTCCACAATGATTTGTGGAGTGACCTTTATCAATGCTGTTCAGGGCGTTTAAACACCAGTTCATTGCTTTTGGAAAGAGATTCATCAAAAGCATATCCTTCCAGATTAAACTCCACCAACCGTGCTGGATTGGTCAGTTGGTTTTGAATAATAAAGCGGCTCATCAATCCACGGGCTTTCTTGGCATAGAAGCTAATAACTTTGTATTTACCATTTTTTTCATCCAGAAAAACCGGCTTGATAATGTTGGCTGACAGCTTTTTGGTATTTACTGATTTGAAATACTCATCAGAAGCTAAATTAATCAGAACATCATCACCTTGTTGCTCCAGTGCAGTATTCAGATTTTCCGTAATACGATCTCCCCAGAATTTATACAAATCTTTACCACGGGGATTTTCCAGTTTGATACCCATTTCCAAACGATAAGGCTGCATCAGATCGAGAGGGCGCAAAACCCCATATAATCCAGATAAAATTCTCAAATGAGTTTGGGCAAAATCAAAATCAGCATCTGAGAATGTTTCTGCCTGCATACCGGTATAGACATCCCCTTTGAAAGCAAGGAGAGCCTGACGAGCATTTTCCGGTGTGAAATCGGGTTTCCACTCACCAAAACGGGCTGCGTTTAATCCCGCCAGTTTATCACTGATCCCCATCAGGCTACTGATTTGTGCAGGTGTTAATGTGCGGCAGATATCGATTAACTGTTTTGACTCCTCCAACAAGGCAGGTTGACTATACTTTTCTGTTGCAAGCAGGCTTTCATAATCGAGCGTTTTGGCTGGTGAAATAGTAATAAGCATGATTCTGTTCCGAGTTTCTGAATGGTTTTCTCAATAATCGAGGCTCTTCCACTTCAATTTAGCAAAATTAACCTGAAAAAGGGGGATAACAGCGATAGAATTTTCTGACCTGACGAGCTGCACTTGACCATGTTATTATCACGAAATGGTGAGGCAACCGTGCCAAAGATTTTACGTATAATGATGAGATATTAACCATGACCGATAAACTGACTTCCCTGCGTAAGCTGACAACAGTAGTAGCAGATACGGGGGATATCGCGGCAATGAAATTGTACCAGCCGCAAGATGCAACAACTAACCCTTCCCTGATTTTGAATGCTGCACAGATCCCTGAATACCGCCAACTGATTGACGAAGCCATTGAATGGGCACGTCGTCAGAGCGACTCCCGTGAGCAACAAATTATTGATGCCGGCGACAAATTGGCGGTTAACATCGGTCTGGAAATTCTGAAACTGATCCCTGGCCGTATTTCCACTGAAGTTGATGCCCGTCTCTCTTATGACACTGAAGCCAGTGTCGCGAAAGCAAAACGTCTGATCAAACTGTACAACGAAGCGGGTATCAGCAATGACCGCATCCTAATCAAACTGGCTTCCACCTGGCAGGGTATCCGTGCTGCGGAGCAACTGGAAAAAGAAGGTATCAACTGTAACCTGACTCTGCTGTTCTCTTTTGCACAAGCACGCGCCTGTGCAGAAGCAGGGGTTTACCTGATCTCCCCATTTGTTGGCCGTATCCTTGATTGGTACAAAGCGAATGGCGATAAGAAAGAGTTCGCGCCACACGAAGATCCGGGTGTCATTTCTGTTTCTGAAATTTACCAGTACTACAAAGAACATGGTTACAACACGGTTGTTATGGGAGCAAGCTTCCGTAATTCCGGTGAAATTCTGGAACTGGCTGGTTGTGACCGCCTGACTATTTCTCCTGCTTTGCTGAAAGAGCTATCTGAAACAGAAGGCAAAGTTGAACGTAAACTGGGCTATGAGGGCGAAGTTAAACCTCGTCCAGCGCCAATGACTGAAGCTGAATTCTACTGGGAACACCATCAGGATGCGATGGCAACCGAGAAACTGGCAGAAGGTATCCGTAAGTTCGCTATTGATCAGACTAAACTTGAGAGCATGATCGCTGACCTGCTGTAATCCTGAACAGTACGCTATTTTTTCTTCTATAAAGGCGACATAATAGTGTCGCCTTTTTCACTATTTTTTGCTGTTTTTATTTTTTACTGTTAATTGAGGTTCGTATGGATGTATTGCGCATTGGCCTCGTATCTGTTTCTGATCGTGCTTCAAGCGGTATTTATCAGGATAAGGGCCTGCCTGCATTGGAAGAATGGCTAGGGAAAGCGGTAACCACGCCTTTCAGTATCGAAGCCCGATTGATCCCCGATGAGCAAATCCTGATTGAGCAGACCCTGTGTGAACTAGTCGATGAATTGGGCTGCCATCTGGTACTGACTACCGGGGGAACCGGCCCTACCCGTCGTGATGTGACACCAGATGCAACATTGGCTGTTGCTGATCGTGAAATGCCCGGATTTGGCGAGCAGATGCGTCAAATCAGTCTGCAATTTGTGCCAACCGCGATTTTGTCTCGTCAGGTTGGTGTGATCCGCAACCAAGCGTTGATCCTTAACCTGCCTGGACAACCAAAAGCCATTGCAGAAACGCTGGAAGGGTTGAAAGATGACAGCGGCAAGGTTTTAGTTCCGGGGATTTTTGCTAGTGTGCCCTATTGTATTCAACTGTTGGATGGCCCTTATATCGAAACTGATGAAACCGTTGTGGCCGCTTTCAGACCTAAAAGTGCCCGCCGTTAACCCCTGGTTTCCTGTGTTCAGTGGCTGATTTACGGCTATCAGTATTCAGTGATTAGACAGAAAGCACATATTAAAAAGGTTCTGAATAAAACCAGAACCTTTGAGAAAAGAAACCAACTTTACGCACTAACTCAATTCAAATTCAGACTGCCACCATGAGTTTCAATAACCTGCTTGTACCAATAGAAGCTTTTCTTACGGCGTCGTTCCAGTGTTCCTGTTCCCTGTTCATTCTGGTCAACATAGATGTACCCGTACCGCTTGGAAATCTCGCCTTTTGAGGCACTGACTAGATCAATCGGCCCCCAGCTGGTATATCCCATAATCTCCACCCCATCTTCAATTGCTTCCCTAACCTGCACAAGATGGTCATTAAGATAATGAATGCGATAATCATCCTGAATACTGCCATCAGCTTCCACGGTATCTTTGGCTCCCAAGCCATTCTCAACAATAAACAGTGGCTTCTGATAACGATCCCACAATAAATTGAGTAAGGTACGCAAACCGACCGGATCTATCTGCCACCCCCACTCTGAACTGGATAGATGCGGGTTCGGGATCATATTCAGGATATTACCCTGTTTTTTCTGGTATTCAGATTCATCCCTTGACGCACAACCACTCATGTAATAACTGAATGAGATGAAATCAACCGTATTTTTCATTTCCTGCTTATCTTGTTCAGTTATCGTCACCTCAATGCCATTTTCGCGGAAATAGCGCAATATATAGCCGGGATAAGCACCACGACACTGTACGTCACCGAAAAACAGCCATTTCTGATTTTGCTGGAGAGTTGCTAGTACATCATCCGGTTTACACGTCAATGGATACATCAGATCACCCAATAACATATTGCCAATTTTGGCATCAGGTATAATCTGATGGCACAGTTTCACCACACGGGCACTGGCTACTAATTGGTGGTGGATGGCCTGGTAGATCTCTGATTGTGTGCTGCTTTTAGGTAATCCGACTCCTGTTAGTGGTTCATGCAGTGACATATTGATTTCGTTGAACGTCAGCCACAACTTCACTTTTTTCCGATAACGAGTGAAAACCGTGCGGGCATAGTACTCAAAAAAATCGATCAGCCTGCGATTGCCCCATCCACCGTATTTTTTGACCAGTGCCCACGGCATTTCATAGTGGGACAACGTGATCAATGGCGTAATCCCATATTTCGCCATTTCATCGAATAATTTGTCATAGAATGCCAGCCCTGCTTCGTTAGGCTGCGTTTCGTCGCCTTGAGGAAAAATCCGGCTCCATGCAATGGACGTACGCAAACAGGTAAAACCCATTTCAGCAAACAGTGCGATATCTTCGGGATAACAATGATAAAAATCGATAGCAATATCTTTAAGATACTGTGTGTTATCACTCTCTCGCTCAGTGACAGGTCCCATAATACCCTGCGGTTGAACATCGGATGTTGAAAGCCCTTTTCCATCGGTTAAATAAGCCCCTTCAACCTGATTGGCAGCAACTGCACCACCCCATAGAAAATGTTTTGGAAACTGTTTCATGCGGATCTCCTCTTTGGGCACGTGATGAATAATGATGTCAGGGGCACCTTTCACCCTTATTTTCTTTTGTGGAGAGCTTGGTTGAGGCAGGAAGCCCAAACAACCATGTCAATAAAGTTGAAATGACAAAAGCCAGCGCAGTACCAATAATCGCGCCCCACACCGTATTATTGATACCCGTTGGTGGAATAAGCTGAGTAAAGGTAAGAATATTAACCAGCCCCAGTGAATAGGCAGCACTTTGGTAATAACCAACCACTGAACCGCCAATTGCTCCAGCAACACAGCCAAAAATAAATGGGCGTCGATAAGGTAGGGTCACACCATAAACCGCAGGCTCAGTAATACCAAATATCCCGGTGGTTACAGCCGAACCAGATAACATTTTCAATTTAGCATCGCGGGTACGCAGGAACACACCAAAGGCCGCTCCTGTTTGCCCTATCACTGCGGGGAGTATCAAAGGCATTAACGTATCGTGGCCAACAATAGTTAAGTTATTGATGATAATAGGAATCAATCCCCAATGGAGACCAAAAATGACACAAATTTGCCATACTCCCCCCGTAATCATCCCCGCCAGTACCGGAGCGAATCCATAAGCAATCTGATAACCTTGAGCCAGCAACTGGCTTAACCAAGTCGCCGTTGGTCCAATAACAAGAAATGTAAGAGGAGCAATCAACATGAAGCAGGCAAGGGGAGTAGTAAAATTCTTGATTGCAGCAGATAGATGAGCATCTAATGCTTTTTCAACCTTGCTGCTTGCCCAAGAGGCCAGAATAATAGGGATCACTGAAGAACTATAGTTCAGGAAGGAGAGTGGAATTCCCATAAAATACTCAGTTGTACCACCAGCTACCGTCGATGCTTTAAAGGCAGAGATGATCATGGGATGAACTAATGCACCACCAATCCCCATCGAAATAAAGGGATTACCACCGAACTTTTTACCTGCTGTATAACCAAGCACCAATGGGAAAAAGTAAAACAGAGAATCGCTGGCAGCATACCAAACATGATAAGTCCCACTGTCGGGAGACATCCATTCCAGAGTAACAGTAACCGCAAGCAATCCTTTTAAAATACCAGCCGCCGCCATAACACCCAAAAATGGGGTGAAAATACTGGAAATTATATCAATGAAGTGGTTAAAAAGGCCGTCTTTCTTATTAGCTAAATCTGATGCAGCTTCTATCTTATCAGGAGGAGCTAACACTTGTTGAATTGCCTGATAAACATCACTCACGTCATTACCGATGACTACCTGAAATTGTCCCCCACTTTCAACAACTGTCATAACATCTGACTGAGCTTTTAACCTACCAATATCAGTAACTGCACTATCCCGCAGTTTAAATCGTAGCCGGGTTGCACAATGGACAAGACTGACAATATTCTCTTGCCCACCGACACCCGCAATAATTTCCTGGGCCAGTAGTTGGTACTTCATACTATTTCCCCATTTTTTCCTTAGATAGACCGGAAAATGCAAAACGGTGAATTTTATTCAGGCAAAAAAACTGACAATCCTCCCTTGCATACCATGCGGGGAATTATTGTCAGGTGTCATATCCTAAAGATTTTCAAGTTACGCAGCCGACAAAAACTGCAACTTGAACGACAACAGGTATACTTCCTGTTACCATTAAAAGCAGTAATAATTCACTTTCTGATATTAGTTGCTTTTAGTTATCACTCAAATTCCGAATAATAGAAGTGTGACTGTGATCGCGAAGCTCTATTATAATTGACTTATTAACCGATAATATTGATCAGGCTAAGATCCAACTTCGATACCCATCCCAGCCTCTGTCCAGCCTGAAAAGCCTTTTTTAAAACGGCTGGCATGAATACCTTTAGCACGCAATAGTTCAAGGGCATTGGCAGAAAGAACACAATAAGGCCCACGGCAATAGGCGATAATGTCCTGACGGGAAGGCAGCTCATCCAACCTGTTTTCCAGTTCATCAACAGGGATATTGATAGCATTGGGTAAATGACCTTGCTCAAACTCCTCTTTGGGTCTGACATCCAGCAAGAATGTGCTTTTTTCTTTGATTCTCTCTAACAATTCATCCCATGAAATTGCTTCCTGATTATTCGTATCACCAATTAATCTGCGCATTTCTGCCCGATTAAATTCAGCATATCTCTGGATGGCTGTGATAATATCCATGATCGGCCCTTCCCCCAGACGATAAAACACATTTTTGCCGACTTTACGGGATCGAAGCAGACCCGCACGTTTCAAATGTTGAAGATGCTGGGAAGTATTGGCAATGGACAGACCGGAAAGCTCCGATAGAATTACCCATGAAACATTAACTCTAAAATATATACTAATCTTTACTGGATTAACATTTATATATAAATTGCACTACAGTATTATAATTTATAGGGATTGAATCAATATTTATAAACCAGATTTTACGCCTATTACTTGTCAAAGTATAAAATACCATAAATCACCCTAATAAATTATTCGATTAATCAATATAACAATAATTCAACGTAGTAATAGATATTATCTTTATACATTTGGCTAAAGGGAAATTTACAGGTGAATTTTTTCTGATAAAATTCTTAAATACATCACAAAAAATATGGCATGCCTTTCGGTAGAATTGTATCTCGCAGTTTTTCATACTTGAATTCCATTACAAAAATTACAGAGTAGATATTTTTTAATATTGAATAAATTTTTATTTCTCATTTATTAAGATCTGATAGAGTCATAACTCTTACTTCATGAAAATCCTATTTTATAACTATAAGTCGGTACTTTATGTCACAACATCAAAATCGTTCATTAAACAAACAGGATTATAAGACTCTATTTTTAGCTTCCTTAGGTGGTGCTTTAGAGTTTTACGATTTCATTATCTTCGTCTTTTTTGCCATCGTGCTTGGTGAGCTTTTTTTCCCAGCTGACATCCCTGAATGGCTCCGGCAACTGCAAACATTTGGTATTTTTGCTGCCGGATATCTGGCCCGGCCTTTAGGTGGGATCATCATGGCACATTTCGGTGATCTAATTGGACGCAAAAAAATGTTCTCCCTCAGCATTCTGCTAATGGCCTTACCGACTCTAAGTATCGGATTGTTGCCAATTTACGACACTATCGGTATCACTGCCCCATTACTATTATTACTGATGCGGATTATGCAGGGAGCAGCAATTGGAGGTGAAGTCCCCGGAGCATGGGTATTTGTAGCGGAACATGTTCCCCACAAATATATCGGCTTTGCCTGTGGGATGCTCACCGCAGGGCTGACCCTCGGCATTTTGCTTGGTTCTTTGATAGCAACAGCAATTACTTCGGTTTATACCAAACAAGAAGTTTTAGACTGGGCATGGCGTATCCCTTTCTTTCTTGGTGGAATTTTTGGCCTGTTCGCTATGTACCTGCGCCGTTGGTTACATGAAACTCCGATATTTAAGGAAATGCAGGCACGTAAAGCATTAGCGGAAGAACTGCCCCTAAAGTCTGTGATCCTAAATCATAAACGTGCAATCACTGTTTCCATGTTGCTGACATGGCTTCTTTCGGCAGGCATTGTGGTTGTTATCTTGATGACACCAAGCTATATGCAGACCGTTTTCCATCTGGAACCGTCAATGACGCTGAAAGCCAATAGTCTGGCAATTATTGTACTTTTTATTGGCTGTATATTAGCCGGGCATTTATGCGATAAATGGGGTGCCAGCAAAGTGTTACTGGCTGGTAGCTTGCTGTTGGCTGCCACAACATGGTTTTTCTACCACAATATCAGTGATGAACCTATCAGACTCTTCAGTGCATATGCTATGGCAGGTTTCTCTGTTGGTGTAGCAGGGGCGGTGCCTTTCGTTATGGTTCAGAGCTATCCACCTGAAATCCGGTTCAGTGGCATTTCATTTTCATATAATCTGGCCTATGCCATTTTTGGCGGATTAACTCCGATTGTGATTACTCTATTAATGAAATATACGTCACTAGCCCCAGCGTACTATATGCTGATGTTGTCTGTCATAGGGATATTCTTGGCTCTTTATTTGGATAAAAGAACAGTATTAGATAGCAAGACAAAGCACTAAAAAAATAATAAATTTACGCTTACTCAATTGATGGCGTTTTTAGCCGAATGTTCATCTGCCACGGTTGTGATGCTGATAACAATCACTTCCAAGCAACGATTACGTTCCGTCCGAACACGCCCTTTTCATTCCTTCATACATACTCCCCTGATAAATATTCACCACCAGAGGCCGGATATGGCGAGTAAAAGGCAAGAACCTCCATGAATATCTGTCTTGAAGTCCTGCGGCTCAGATTTGAGCAGCGTCTCAGTTATCGCAATATCGCCTTTGAGACAGCTCATAATTATCTTATTCTATAAAATAGACTAATCCCTGCATTTGGATATTTTTTCTATAAAGATTTTATTAATGGTTGGGTACAGATAAGATCACCAAGCCTATCTTTGCGTAATATATTTTCATATTGAATGATAAAAGAAAATTCTTTTTTAAATAACAGATACCACTTTTTAAAACAGAACATTTATTATTTATTTAATAATTCAATGTATTATATAAGAATATGATTACGGCTGTGTTTATAGATCAGTTTAATAGAATCAAGGTACGAATATGGGAAGGAAAAAACTATACAACGCCAAGAATATCTAAATGGACGAAATGGCCGTCGTGCTTGACCTGTTTGCGCGTAAACCCATTGGCTGGGCGATGTCTTTCTCAGCGGACTCGGAGTTGACAAAGAAAGCATTAGAAATGGCTTTTGAATCAAGGGGGAAGCCACAAGGTGTTCTGTTTCACCATGCTCAAGGTAGCCACAATACCAGCAAGGCATTTAAACGGTTATTGTGGCGTTATGGCATCAAACAAAACCTGAGCCGCCGGAGTAATTGCTGGGATAACCAATGGAACGTTTCTTCAGGAGCTTAAAAAGTGAATGGATCCCTGAAGCAGGATATCCGGATTTTAGAGAAGCCTTTCGCTCAATCACGAATTATATAACAGGTTATTATAGCCAACTTCGCCCCCATTGGTACAACAATGGATTGATGCCCAACGAATCAGAACGATTATTTTGGGAAAGCGCTAAGCGAGTGACCAATTTTTATTGACCACAACAGTTTTGACCATTAATCAAAATAAAGGATTATTGATAACAGGGTTTGCATTGAATCAAAAATTAGGTACTTCATTGTACGTTCCAAATTAGCTTGAATTACAAAATTTTCCAAGCTTTGGGTTTACCCCCAATCTTAGAACCCCCACATGCCCCTGAAAGGCGCTATCCCTACAACTAAAATTTAATTTTAGCCCCTACGGTTGGTCCTGTATTTTTTATAATATAACGACCTTTATTCTTATCATAGACACTTTCCATTATTTCCGGTGTGGCGTAGGGCTCAATACTAACGCCATCAACATTACCCTCTATTGCTTTATGTTCAAGCATATAACATCTCTCTGATGAAATATTTTCTCTTGATTTTATTTCATCTATTATTTTTAAGCTTAACGGGCCGTCCTTGTTATTTTCCCCCATATATATACACAACTCATCATTCGATAATTTCGTTAAATCTTTAATATTATTTTTTGAGGAGCAACCTACAACTAAAATAAAAGCGTAAAGGAATAATGTTTTTTGTTTTTTTCTCATTTCAAACCATCTCGTCTTCCCAGCCCTTCCATAAACTTAAAGCCGCAGTGTTTTTCAAGTTCATCAGGGGCGGAACTCATTGAGGCGAGGGCATCCTTGCCCATATTGACGCCGAATAGATTTAAGCAAGCCCCAAATTCATCAAAATCAGTATTGCAAAAACGAGGGGGATCATAGATTTCTTTCACCAATTGGCAAAATAGTACGACCATACTGTTCATTCAGAACTTCGGCCATAGCCAGATAGAAAGCACTGACACCACAAATGACACCCTCATAACCAGCAAAAGTCAGAATGCTGGCATTGCCGGTAATGTTACCAATCGCCAGCAATGCAAACAGCAATGTCAGGCTACCGAAGATAAACTGCAAAGTGCGGTTAGCTTTGAATGTTCCAAAGAACATGAACAGGGTGAAAATACCCCACAAAGCGAGATAAACACCAAGGAATTCATGGCTAGTTGCTTCCGCCAACCCCATTGTTGGCAGGAACAGCAAGCCAATCAGGCTGAGCCAGAACATACCGTAAGAGGTAAACGCGGTTGCGCCAAACGTATTCCCTTTTTTGTACTCAATGATGCCAGCCAGCACCTGAGCCAAACCACCATAAAAAATTCCCATACTTAAAATGGCAGATGCTAATGGGAAAAAACCTGCGTTATGCAAATTCAACAAAATGGTTGTCATGCCAAAACCCATCAAACCCAATGGGCCTGGATTAGCCAACTGATTAGAACTCATAAGTCCCCTAAAAAAATTAATAAAACACTAAAAAAGTTCTCATGACATATTCCCACGCCAGAAAACCATAAAAGGTGGCGAATCATAATGTGATGACATCAACTACACAATGACCCCAAAAAAATTTTTTTATTAAATTTCAATTTTTTTTCAATCAGCCCCTTGATGATGAGATGAATGACCCCATTTAAGTCTCAACTACAGTTACTACTGACATTTCAGTAACAACTGAAAACATAAAATGAGGAATTTCTGGCTGACCGTGCCATTGAAAAGAAAACATTCGTCCTCATATAGCTTAGTAACTTGACCGAATATATGAATTCTTTGTGGAGGCGTTTAGATGGGTAAAATCATTGGTATCGACTTGGGAACTACCAACTCTTGTGTAGCAATTATGGACGGCGCAACAACTCGTGTGCTTGAAAACAGCGAAGGTGATCGTACCACTCCTTCAATCATCGCATATACTCAGGATGGTGAAACTCTGGTTGGTCAACCAGCTAAACGTCAGGCTGTTACTAACCCGCAAAATACTCTGTTTGCTATCAAACGCCTGATTGGTCGCCGTTTTCAGGACGAAGAAGTTCAGCGTGATGTTGCTATCATGCCATACAAAATCACCAACGCAGACAACGGTGATGCATGGCTGGAAGTAAAAGGCCAGAAAATGGCACCTCCTCAGGTTTCTGCTGAAGTTCTGAAGAAAATGAAGAAAACCGCAGAAGACTATCTGGGTGAGCCAGTAACAGAAGCAGTTATCACTGTTCCTGCTTATTTCAACGATGCACAACGTCAGGCAACTAAAGATGCTGGCCGTATCGCAGGTCTGGAAGTTAAACGTATCATTAACGAACCAACCGCTGCTGCTCTGGCTTATGGTCTGGATAAAGAAATTGGTAACCGTACTATCGCAGTTTATGACCTGGGTGGCGGTACTTTCGATATCTCTATCATCGAAATCGACGAAGTAGATGGCGAAAAAACTTATGAAGTTCTGGCAACTAACGGTGACACTCACTTGGGGGGTGAAGACTTCGATAGCCGCCTGATCAACTATTTGGTTGATGAGTTCAAGAAAGATCAGGGCATCGATCTGCGTAACGACCCACTGGCCATGCAGCGCCTGAAAGAAGCCGCAGAAAAAGCGAAAATCGAGCTGTCTTCCGCTCAGCAGACTGACGTAAACCTGCCATACATCACTGCAGATGCAACTGGTCCTAAACACATGAACGTTAAAGTGACTCGTGCGAAACTGGAATCTCTGGTTGAAGATCTGGTGAAACGGTCTATTGAGCCGCTGAAAGTCGCACTGAATGACGCTGGCCTGTCTGTATCTGACGTTCAAGATGTCATTCTGGTTGGTGGTCAAACTCGTATGCCAATGGTTCAGAAAGCTGTTGCAGACTTCTTCGGCAAAGAACCACGTAAAGACGTTAACCCAGACGAAGCTGTTGCAATGGGTGCAGCAGTTCAGGGCGGCGTATTGGCAGGCGACGTGAAAGACGTTCTGCTGCTGGACGTAACTCCACTGTCTCTGGGTATCGAAACCATGGGTGGTGTGATGACTTCGCTGATTTCGAAGAACACCACTATCCCAACCAAGCACAGCCAGGTGTTCTCTACTGCGGAAGACAATCAGTCTGCGGTAACTATCCATGTGCTGCAAGGTGAGCGTAAGCGTGCCAGCGACAACAAATCTCTGGGTCAGTTCAATCTGGATGGTATTCAGCCAGCACCTCGTGGTATACCTCAGATCGAAGTTACTTTCGACATCGATGCTGATGGTATCCTGCACGTTTCTGCGAAAGACAAAAACTCCGGCCGTGAGCAGAACATCACCATCAAAGCTTCTTCTGGCCTGAACGAGGAAGAAATCCAGCAGATGGTACGCGATGCAGAAGCAAACGCAGAAGCTGACCGTAAGTTCGAAGAACTGGTTCAGATCCGTAACCAGGCTGATCAGCTGATCCACGGTACTCGCAAGCAAGTTGAAGAAGCTGGCGACAAACTGCCTGCTGATGACAAGACTGCAATCGAAAAAGCCGTTTCTGAGTTGGAAACAGCGGTGAAAAGCGAAGACAAAGCTGAGATTGAAGCTAAGATCCAAGCTCTGGTTGAAGCTTCTAAGAAACTTCTGGAAATCGCACAGCAGCAAGCTCAGGCAGGTGCAGCTGATGCCGGCGCAGGCAACGAGAAAAAAGATGACGATGCTGTAGACGCTGAATTCGAAGAAGTTAAGGACAAAAAACAATAGCCCTTAGCGGGCAAAGTAACAGGACGCCTGTTACTTGTTAACTAGCACGGGCGTTGAGGTAACTCTACGCCCGTTTGTGCGTGTTAGGGGTAAACAATACAATGGCAAAAAAAGATTATTACGAAGTTTTGGGTATATCCAAAACAGCAGATGAAAAAGAAATAAAAAAAGCCTATAAGCGGCTGGCAATGAAATATCACCCTGACCGTAATCAGGGGGATAAAGACGCTGAGGGTAAGTTCAAAGAAATTAAAGAAGCGTATGAGATCCTGACCGACTCACAGAAACGCGCTGCTTATGACCAGTATGGTCATGCTGCCTTTGAACACGGCGGCATGGGTGGTGGCGCTGGTGGTTTTGGTGGAGCTGACTTTAGCGATATCTTTGGTGACGTTTTCGGAGATATTTTCGGTGGCGGCCGCCGTCAACAGCGTCCAAGCCGTGGTTCTGATTTGCGTTACAGTATGGAATTGACGCTGGAAGAAGCTGTCCGTGGTGTGACCAAAGAAATCCGCATCCCAACGTTAGAATCCTGTGAAAGCTGTCATGGCAGTGGTGCAAAAGCAGGCACCAGCCCAGAAACTTGCTCTACCTGTCATGGCGCTGGTCAGGTGCATATGCGCCAGGGCTTTTTTACTGTTCAGCAACCTTGCCCTCAGTGTCATGGTCGTGGAAAAATCATCAAAGAGCCTTGCAACAAGTGCCACGGTCACGGACGTGTTGAGAAATACAAAACACTGTCCGTTAAAATCCCGGCAGGTGTTGATACCGGTGACCGTATTCGCCTGAGTGGTGAAGGTGAAGCAGGTGAACACGGTGCACCAGCAGGAGATTTGTACGTTCAGGTTCAGGTCAAAACGCACCATATCTTCGAACGTGATGGCAGCAATCTCTATTGTGAAGTTCCAATCAACTTCGCAACTGCGGCATTGGGTGGCGAAATTGAAGTTCCAACCCTTGATGGACGCGTCAGCCTGAAAATCCCTGCGGAAACTCAGACTGGCAAACTGTTCCGCATGAAAGGCAAAGGTGTTAAATCTGTCCGTGGTGGAATTCAGGGGGATTTGTTGTGCCGTGTTGTTGTAGAAACACCGGTTAAACTGAACGAAGAACAGAAAGAGCTGATGCGTAAACTGGGAGAATCTTTTGGCGAAAAAGGTGGGGAAACCAATAGCCCGCGTTCCAAAAGCTTCCTTGATGGTGTAAAAAAATTTTTTGATGATTTGACAAAGTAATTTAATATTTTGCAAAATATCTAATAATAATTCCCCCTGATCATCCTTGTAATTCATTGATGTTCAGGGGATATTTTTATTTATTAATTTTTTGTTTTTTTAATCAATTAAATTATTTTATTTCTCAATTATTATTAAAGATGCTGTTATTCTATTAATATTGCACTTTATTTAAAAAGAGTAGAAAGTATCATTTTAAAATATCCATACACAAATAATACAGCAACAATGAGGATATTAAAATGATTTCGTATATATTAAAACAAGCAATTACACATTCCCACCATATTTTCCGGGGTAAAACTACAAATATCTCTTATTTTAATGTTGAACTTCAATCAGGAGATCGGCCAGAAAGATATTCTAGAAAAAGTTGCTTTTCTAGAGAGCAAAAACTCATAGGATTAAAAAATAAATTACACCTTTTGCGGACCGCAGATAAAAAATACGAATGTATAATGAAAGAAAAAGAATGTGATAATTCATTGGTTGGCAATTGCAATGAATTAGCTAACACTGTATTTATATATTTAGCAAGAGAAAGGGTGAGTGATATATATAATTTATATAAAAATTCTTTTACTGCAAATACATCAGGAGAAATACAATCTATTTATATTGAGATTCTTTATCCGTCGCCTTTATCAAGGTATGATCACTGTTTTGTCATGCTCTATTATCCTCTACATACCTATAACATAGAATCTCAATATAAAGAAACAAATCCACTGTACAAAGTGTACAATAAGATCCCAGATGGGGCGTGGATATGCGATCCATGGGCAAATATAGTTTGTTTATCTGAAAATTATGATGCTAATTGGCAAAGAAAAATGCTTGACTGGGCAATCGATGGCAAGTATTTGTCTTTAGGGCAAGCACCTACTCCCTCAATATATAAATCAAAATTTCCGTTACAGGGAGATCCGGGTAATCCTTTATATGAAAATACATTTTATATGATGAGTAATAGTCCAAAAACAGTGTCAGATCAGGCTATTATAAGACCTGATGGTACGGTTGTAATCAGTAATTCAAAATTTGAATATGCCACCCAATGAAGTTACCTGAAACGAATTGGAGTCTCCAAGTTTCTATTTATTACTTGGAGCTCCATCACCCTAATTTAGTACTAACAATCCCAATAAGAATCACAACACAAGCCAACAATCGCATCTTACTAAACGGCTCCCGTAAGATGAAAACCGATAACAATATCGCAAATAGTATGCTGGTTTCACGCAATGCAGCAACCAGCACGATGGGAATATGGCTCATTGCCCAAATAGCAATACCATAGAAAAAATAATAAATCACCAAAGCATAATTAACTTCTTACATATTTATAAATGCAGTAATTATGGAACATGAGTGAAAATAATCAGATGGTAATTTTTCATCTTAAATGAATAACATAATCATCATATTAATAAATAATGAATCGCTGAATTTTATTAGTATGCCACCATTGCTGATAATAATATATTTAACGATCTAACCTTCTAATTTATTAAAAATTAAATTTCCCTATAACACCCATTAATATCAAAAAAAATCATCACCTGAGATTCATAATATTTAGATATAAATATAGCAATATCACCTAAAATTATTAATGGAGATAAATATAATGCGAGATCATTACCCTAATGTCATTATTGGCGGAGGGTCCGCAGGACTCAATATGGCCCTTGAGTTTAGTAAACGCGGTATTGAATATCTCTTACTTGAGGCAAACGAAACGGTTGGTGGTCAATGGGATCGATTACCTGTATGCGGAGAATTGATCTCCCTCAACAAAAAATATGTCCCCGGTGATAATCATACTTACCGGATGCGTTATGACTGGCATACTCTTAGCACTATTGACGCTGAAGATGTGGCAAGTGACCCAAAACTTCGTTTTACAGAATGGACATCAGCTCATTGACCATCAGCAAAACTCTATAAAGAGTATCTGAAATATGTCGCTGATAAAAGGGGGCTTTCAGAATGCATCCGTACCAATATGCGTGTTAGGTGCATAATGAAAGAAAATGAACAATTTATTATCGAAATTTCTGATTCTCTGCGTATCTCAGCAGACAGAATATTTTGTGCCATCGGTGCATCAAAACCAATTGTGCCTGATATTAAAGGACTCAATGCCGAAACTTGTACTTTTTATGAATACTTTGACCCAAATACTGCTGCTGAGCGCTATAAGAATAAAATTGTTGTCGTTCTTGGACGTGGTAACTCCGCTTTTGAAATCACACATCATCTTATCGATATCACAGCCGAAACCGGTGTTGTCACCAGATCATTACCACAGTTTGCCCGGCAGACACACAACGTACATGATGTACGTGCTCAGGTCTCAGATGTCTTCGATTTAATGCAACTGAAATCGAACAACAATATTGTCAGTGACCGAATTGTCGAAATTAACCGAATTACCAGTGGCAAACACAAAAGGCGGTTATTAGTTAGTTATGAAACGCCTTGTCCCCATTGGGAACCACCGAGGTGGATGAAACGAAAAGGGATTATTGATGGTGTGATTGTATGCTGCGGATTCAACTACACCTTATCAGATATTTTCGATCAGAAGACTGTGCGGCCAGAAGTTGATAAAAAAGATAAATTCTGCCTGTTTACATCAAGTTGGGAATCAGTAAACATACTGGGACTCTATTTCATTGGTGCGCCTATGCGAGTCAATGATCCTGATGCTGCTTCCGGATTTGTACATGGTTTTCGGGGAAATATTCAGGCACTTGGTCATATCATTGCTGAAAAATATCACGGCAGGGCTATCAAACCGATATTTGAATGCAAAATATCACTGACTAATCCCTCAGATGGATTAACCGCGCTCCCTGAATTTCTGGTTGAATTTGTCAGCACGACGATGTCCTTATTTGAGCTTTTCGGCTATTTAGGCAGTACCATTACTTTTGAAACGAAGAATGATGATAAAGGCAGCGTATATGCAGGCGTATGACCACCATTTCCACGAGAATATAACTACGAACGTTGGCAAGATAAAGAAAATCGTATTGAAGTGGTATTTGAATATGGGTTCCATCGGTATGGTAATGGCGATCTTCCGACACATTATTTTACGTTACCGGCCAATCATTTCGATCCTTCGCAAAGTGCCTATATTCATCCCGTATTTCATGTTTTCCGCGAAGGGGTAGAAGTGGATTCTTTCCATATGCAGGAAAGTCTGATTAGCCGTTGGGATATTGATGATTATGTGGATGAAGAAACTAACGTTGACCAATACAAAAATGTGGCTTTTAACGCCTGTGCCAGCGCTCAGGGCCTTGAAGAACGAAGAAGCATATTACCGGTACTTGATGAATTTGTGGAGAAATGTTATCCGCTGATGAGTGAAGAGGAAGTTGCCGAAGCATTACGTATGCAACCAACTCTGGCATTGCTTGCCAAGAGGTCATGATTGCATTATACCGGATATGTTTAACAGGAATAACAACATTCATGTCACTGCACTAAAACGCGAGGGTTACCTTATTATGCTCACAAATTTTCCTGTACTTAATGGTCTGTTAGGGCTCTTGCTAACCAGTGCAGTGCAGTGCTGATAGCTGTTCCTGGCCCAAGTATTATGTTTATTGTCGGGCAAGCTGTGTCTGTCGGTCGAACTAATGCATTACGAGGTGTGATTGGTAATGCAATAGGAACCTATTTTGTTGCTGTGATTGTTGCTTTCGGGATTGGCTCTTTACTCATTCAATCCAGTATGGCTTTGATGGTTATTCGGTTACTGGGCTCCGCCGCCCTACTCGCTATCGGTTTTCAATATCTGTTTTTTTCCAAGCCATTATAAACTGGGGAAAATATCAGTGCCAATAAACATAGGCAAACACTGATACTTGGGATCATTGTAGGAGCAACAAATCCAAAAGCATTGATTATGTTCGGTACGATAGTTCCGAGTTTTTTAACAACAGGCACAGACAGCCCTATTTCATCCCTGTTCAGTTTTTCACTGATACCGATTGTTTTAGGTTTAATAATCGACACGGCTTGGGTTGCGGCTGCACATGCGGTGAGTTCCCGTCCGTCTTTTACTGAAAAAAGAATGAAGCTGGTTAATCTTGTGGGAGGCGGGCTCATAATCTTAATCGCTATTGTATTAGCTGTAGAAGCTTTACGTTAATAGGCTTGTATCTGGGCAGACTAAAAGATTGTGCAAAAATCAATATAGTTACTCTCCGTTTTGATCTTTTGATGCAGTCTGCCGAAATGAAACCATTAAAGACACTTCCATAAACTCTTCAAGTCAATCAACACTGATTTCAATCCATTCATCCTTGAAAAATTTTTAATTTCACATTGAAAGTATTCGCATATATCGATACATATAACATAAATAATCGATTTTTTCCGAAGTCATGAATAGCATAGTATTCATAACTGCATTTACTCATTACTGCATTATTTATGACCATATTATTTATAACAACAACATTTACTACTGTAGATTTTATAAACATCGTGTTTACAAACATAGTATCTACAACCTAATTCATCTTATAGGTTACTAATCTATGACTACAATTATTCGCCAATTTTTGAAATTAGAGGCAGCAGGAGGGATCCTTCTCATTGTTGCTGCCATTATTGCGCTGGTAATGGCAAATACGCCATTTCAGAGTATTTATCACCAATTTCTTAACCTGCCAGTTGCGGTTCAATTTGCTGCTCTGGAAATCAATAAACCATTCCTGCTATGGATAAATGATGGATTAATGGCCATCTTTTTCCTGATTGTTGGCCTGGAAGTTAAGCGGGAATTGATGGAAGGCTCTTTAGCTAGCCGTGATAAGGCCATTTTCCCAGCCATTGCCGCCGTTGGTGGTATGCTCGCCCCTGCTTTGGTTTATTTACTCTTTAATGGCAATGATGAAATCACCCGTCAGGGCTGGGCTATTCCTGCTGCCACCGATATTGCATTTGCGCTTGGAGTTATGGCTCTGCTAGGAAAACGTGTTCCTACAGCATTAAAAGTGTTTTTGCTCGCTTTGGCGATTATTGATGACTTGGGCGTTATCATCATTATTGCCTTATTCTATACTAAAAGTATTTCTATGGTTGCACTGGGATTAGCCGCTGCCATGACAGGGCTTCTAGCTTGGATGAACTGGCGGGGAATCGCTAAAACATCGGCTTATCTGGCTGTAGGCGTAATTTTATGGGTATGTATCCTCAAATCCGGCGTTCATGCCACACTGGCAGGAGTTATTGTCGGATCCTTGATCCCTCTGCGTTGTAAAAAAGGCCATTCTCCTTCCGAAGCACTTGAGCATGGCTTACATCCATGGGTAGCTTATTTAATTCTGCCACTCTTTGCTTTTGCCAATGCCGGAGTTTCATTGCAGGGAGTTACGCTGAGCGGCCTGACAGGGCTGTTACCCATGGGGGTTGTACTTGGCCTGTTTATTGGCAAGCCACTGGGTATTTTCTTATTTAGCTGGCTCTCAGTAAAACTGGGGATTGCCAAATTACCGACAGGAATTGGTTTGCCGCAAATTTTTGCCGTATCTGTACTTTGTGGAATTGGTTTTACTATGTCTATCTTTATTTCCGGTCTGGCATTTGAAGGTCTGAGTGACACATTCAGTACCTACTCGCGTCTGGGGATATTGATTGGTTCAACTATGGCAGCCATCATTGGTTATGGGCTACTGAATGCGCTCTTACCAAAGAAAATTGGTCAAAGAAAAAAACATAGCCAAATGTAGTCGAATGGACTAATTTAGGCGCATAATCAGAAACAATTCCAAATTAATTCATCCTTTTAATATTCGCGGCATAACATCTCATCTGCTGTGCCGTTAATATTCATATTAGAGAAAGACAGGAGAGCACCATAATCTGGCGGCCTGAAATATAAGGTCATGGCTGTTATGCAGATGTAAGGTGATACATAAAGGATAAATATATGCGGGTTTCACATTTAAACTTTAACCACCTTTATTATTTTTGGCACGTGTGTAAAGAGGGTTCTGTTGTTGGGGCTGCTGAAGCGCTATACCTGACACCCCAGACTATTACCGGCCAGATTAAAGCTCTGGAAGAACGCCTTGGTGGAAAGCTGTTTAAGCGTCAGGGAAGAGGATTAGTTCCATCAGAACTGGGGCAACTTATTTTTCGCTATGCTGATAAAATGTTTATGCTCAGTCAGGAAATGCTGGATATTGTCACCTATAGCAGAGAGTCAAATCTATTGTTTGATGTAGGTGTTGCTGATGCCTTGTCTAAACGTTTAGTCAGCAAAGTCTTGGAAACCACAATTGTGGAACAGGAGAAAATCCACCTGCGTTGTTTTGAATCAACTCATGAAATGCTGCTTGAGCAACTCAGCCAGCATAAACTGGATATGATCCTGTCAGATTGCCCGGTTGACTCCACCCAGCAGGAAGGTTTGTTTTCCGTCAAATTAGGGGAATGTAGCATTAGTTTTTACTGCCGTGCCCCAATCCCGGAAAAACCATTCCCTGAATGTCTGGAAGAACGCCGTTTGTTAATCCCTGGCCGCCGTTCAATGCTGGGCAGGAAACTACTGACATGGATACGTAATAAAAATCTGCAAGTTGAGGTATTAGGCGAATTCGACGATGCAGCACTGATGAAAGCATTTGGCATGTATCATAATGCTATCTTTATTGCGCCTTCGTTTTATGCTAATGATACTTTTGCTGACAGTGATATTACTGAGATAGGCAGACTGGATTCAGTGCAGGAAGAGTATTACGTCATCTTTGCTGAAAGAATGATCCAACATCCGGCAGTTCAGCGCGTGTGTAATAAAGATTTTTCAGACTTATTCAACGTTCCGTTAAAAAACAGATCGGAAAAATAACGCTGAATCCGTATCAACAGATATACCCTATGGATTTTATGCTGCAACTTTAAAGACAACGGGTATACAAAAAAACCGGCAAAAGCCGGTTTTTCAACATAATTAAAACAAAGAATTACATTGCTTTAATTTGCGCTGCCAGAGCAGATTTATGACGTGCTGCTTTATTTTTGTGGATCAAACCCTTGCAGGCGTGACGATCAACAATTGGTTGCATATCATTGAATGCTTTCTGTGCAGCTTCTTTATCACCAGTAGCGATAGCCGCGTATACTTTCTTAATAAAAGTACGCACCATAGAACGACGGCTTGCATTGTGCTGACGGCGTTTCTCAGACTGTACGGCGCGTTTCTTAGCTGATTTGATATTAGCCAAGGTCCAACTCCCAAATATATTCTATCGAGGACAATTCAAAGGCCGAGGAATATGCCTGTTCAGCCTTCTTTTGTCAATGGATTTGTGCAAATAAGCGTCGTTGTATGGCGACGCTGGTTACGTTGTGATGGGGTAGGATTTTATCAGCTTACTGAGAGGTAATACAGTCTTTCACAATAAAAAACTCAATGAATCACTGATAAATGCGATAAATTAAATATTTTTCGGGCATCTAACCTATTTTTATTGTATGAATCAGGTTATTAATTAAAACCCTTTGTGATCGTGGGTTAACCTTGTGCGTTGTACAAGGTATAATCCGGCAATTTTCACGGTATTGAGCCAGCTATGGAGCTAATTCGCGGTATACACAATATCCGGGCGCGTCACCATGGTTGCGTGCTGACGATTGGTAATTTTGATGGTGTCCACCGAGGGCATCAGGCTTTATTGAAACATTTGAAGCAAGAAGGGCGGCGGCTCGGATTACCGACAATGGTTATGATTTTCGAACCACAACCACTGGAAGTCTTTGTCGCAGATAAAGCGCCAGCCCGCCTGACACGGCTACGAGATAAAATAAAATATTTATCTCAGTATGACGTTGATTATTTGTTGTGTGTGAAATTTGACAGACACTTTGCAGCCAATTCCCCAGAAGCCTTTGTTTCTCGGTTGCTCGTTGAAAAACTGGGTGTTAAGTTTCTGGCTGTAGGTGATGATTTCCGTTTCGGTAAAAACCGCTTCGGTGATTTTCACTATTTACAACAGGCAGGTAAACAATACGGTTTTGATGTTGCCAGTACAGACAGCTTTTGTGACAGTGGATTGCGGATCAGCAGTACCGCTATTCGTCAATCGTTGCAAAATGATGATCTAACATTGGCCGAAATATTATTGGGGCATCCTTACAGCATAAGTGGCAGAGTTGTTCATGGTAACCGCCTGGGGCGCACGATTGGCTTTCCTACAGCGAACTTACCTTTAAAACGTCTGGTTGCCCCTGTAAAAGGCGTTTATGCTGTTGAAGTTTATGGATTAGACGATAACCCTTTACCGGGTGTAGCTAACATCGGAAATCGCCCCACCGTTGCTGGTCAGGGCCTGCAGCTTGAAGTGCATTTGATTGATACCCAAATGGATCTGTATGGGCGTCATATCAATGTGGTATTACGCAAAAAATTGCGTGATGAGCAGCGGTTTGCTTCGCTTGATGCGCTTAAACAGCAAATCGCAAATGATGTGGTTGCTGCGAGGGAATACTTTTTGCAGCGATCCGAGTCATATATCTGATACCCATATAAAGGGTATAGCGGAAAATTGGAACTGAGAATCGAGAATGAGTGACTATAAAGACACCCTGAATTTACCGGAAACAGGGTTCCCTATGCGCGGGGATTTAGCCAAGCGCGAACCAGATATGTTGAAACGTTGGTATAAAGAAGGTTTGTATCAGGCTATCAGAAAAGCAAAATCAGGTAAAAAAACCTTCATTTTGCATGATGGCCCTCCGTATGCAAACGGCGATATTCATATTGGTCACTCAGTCAACAAAATTCTCAAAGACATTGTTGTTAAATCCAAAGGGTTATCAGGCTACGATTCGCCTTATATTCCAGGTTGGGACTGCCACGGTTTGCCAATTGAGCTCAAGGTTGAGCAGCTTATTGGTAAGCCGGGTGAAAAATTTTCCGCCGCTGAGTTCCGTGCTGAGTGCCGCAAATATGCAATGAGCCAGGTCGAAACACAAAAAGCGGGTTTCAAACGTCTGGGTGTTCTGGGTGACTGGGATAAACCTTACCTGACGATGGACTTCAAAACGGAAGCAGACATCATTCGCGCACTGGGTCGTATCATCAGCAACGGCCATTTGTTGAAAGGTGTTAAACCTGTTCACTGGTGTACTGATTGTGGCTCTTCTCTTGCCGAGGCGGAAGTTGAGTATTACGACAAAACCTCCCCTTCCATTGACGTCTGTTTCACAGCGGTTGATACAGATGCAGTGTATGCCAAGTTTGCCAAATCTGGTATGGAGCCACAGGGTCTGCCGGTTTCTCTGGTGATCTGGACAACCACACCGTGGACATTACCAGCAAACCGAGCGATCTCATTGGGTGCAGAAATCACTTACCAATTGGTCAAAGTTAATAATAAATGTCTGATTCTGGCAGCGGAATTGGTTGAATCTGTTATGCAGCGTGCAGGCATCACTGCATGGGAAGTCATCGGTGACTGCAAAGGTGCAGATCTGGAACTGATGCGTTTCAACCATCCATTCATGGGTTTTGATACTCCTGCCATTCTGGGCGATCACGTTACACTTGATGCGGGTACTGGTGCAGTACATACTGCGGGTGGTCATGGCCCGGACGACTACTCTATCAGCCTAAAATATGGCCTTGAAATCGCGAACCCAGTTGGGCCGAATGGCTGTTACATCTCCGGCACCTATCCTTCTCTGGATGGCCTGTTTGTTTTCAAAGCGAACGATGTCATCGTTGAGTTACTGAAAGAGAAAGGCGCGTTACTGAGTCTGTCAAAAATTCAGCACAGCTATCCTTGCTGCTGGCGTCACAAAAATCCAATCATCTTCCGTGCAACACCACAATGGTTTATCAGCATGGATCAGAACGGCCTGCGTGAACAATCACTGAAAGAGATCAAAGGCGTTGAGTGGATCCCGGGTTGGGGACAAGCGCGCATCGAATCCATGGTAGAAAACCGTCCGGACTGGTGTATTTCCCGCCAGCGCACATGGGGCGTACCAATGTCTCTGTTCCTGCACAAAGAGACACAAGAACTGCACCCTCGCACACCAGAACTCATTGAAGAGGTCGCCAAGCGTGTTGAAATAGATGGCATTCAGGCATGGTGGGATCTTGACGCATCAGAACTGCTGGGTGATGAAGCAGCAGATTACATCAAGACACAGGATACACTGGATGTCTGGTTTGATTCAGGAAGCACCCACTCCTCTGTTGTCGATGTTCGCCCAGAATTCAATGGTCATTCCGCAAACATTTATCTGGAAGGCTCTGACCAGCACCGGGGCTGGTTTATGTCCTCACTGATGCTGTCAACAGCGATCAAAGGTAAAGCACCTTACCGTCAGGTTCTGACTCACGGTTTCACCGTTGATGAACAAGGACGTAAAATGTCCAAATCCATCGGTAACACCATTAGCCCGCAAGATGTGATGAACAAACTGGGGGCAGATATCCTACGTCTTTGGGTGGCATCAACAGATTACTCCGGCGAAATTGCAGTTTCTGATGAAATCCTGAAACGCTCGGCTGATGCTTACCGCCGTATCCGTAATACTGCTCGTTTCCTGCTGGCAAACCTGAACGGTTTCGATCCTGAACAGCACATGGTAAAAGCGGAAGACATGGTAACGCTGGATCGCTGGGCGGTAGGTCGTGCACAGGCAGCACAGGCTGATATCCTCAAGCACTACGACGAATACGACTTCCACTCCGTTGTTCAGCGCTTGATGCAGTTCTGCTCCGTAGAAATGGGTTCATTCTATCTGGACATCATTAAAGATCGTCAGTACACCGCAAAACGCGACAGTATTGCCCGCCGTAGCTGCCAGAGCGCCTTATTCCATATTGCAGAAGCACTGGTTCGCTGGATGGCGCCAATCCTTTCCTTCACTGCTGATGAAGTGTGGAAGGAATTACCTGGCAAGCGTGCACAGTTCGTCTTGACCGAAGAGTGGTACGATGGTCTGTTCGGTCTGGCAGATAGTGAAAATATGAACGATACTTTCTGGGCTGAATTGCTGCAAGTTCGCAGTGAAGTGAACAAAGTACTGGAACAAGCTCGTGCCGATAAACATATCCGTAGTTCGCTGGAAGCGGCTGTCACACTTTATGCTGATGAAGTACTGGCAGAAAAACTCAACAAACTGTCTGATGAGTTACGTTTTGTATTACTAACTTCACAAACCGAAGTTGCTGCTTTCTCATCTGCGTGTGATGATGCACAACAGAGCGAACTTAAGGGGCTGAAAATTGCCTTCCGTAAAGCAGATGGTGAAAAATGCCCACGTTGCTGGCACTATGCTAAAGACTTGGGATTGGTAGCGGAACATGCAGAACTCTGTGGCCGCTGTGTGACTAACGTTGCCGGTAACGGTGAAGAGCGTAAATTTGCCTGATGAAGAAACCCATTTGTTCCACTGGCCTTCGCTGGCTTTGGTTAGTTGCTGTGGTATTGATTTTGGATCTGGGCAGTAAACAGTTAGTATTGCAAAACTTCAGACTGTACGAATCCATACCATTAATACCATACTTCAATCTGACTTATGCCCAGAATCTTGGGGCTGCGTTTAGTTTTCTGGCTGACAAAGGTGGCTGGCAGCGTTGGTTTTTTGCCTTGATTGCGATTGTCATCTCTATCACACTACTGGTAATGATGTATCGCTCCAGTGCCAAACAGAAACTAAGCAACATTGCTTATGCTTTAGTGATTGGTGGAGCATTGGGAAATCTGTTTGATCGGCTGGTACATGGCTTTGTTGTCGATTTTATCGATTTTTATGTCGGAGCATGGCACTGGCCTACCTTTAATATTGCAGACACTGCCATTTGCATCGGGGCAGCACTCATTATCATCGAGAGCTTTATCAGTCCAGATGATAAAAAAACTGCACCAAAACAAACAGAATCTAAACAGCAATCATCGAAAAAACAATAAGAAACCAGCCCCGGTCAATATAACCGGGGCTGATAGTTTCCCCCACTTGCAATTGTTTATTACTAACGCGTTTTTTATTAAATCGTTTTTTACTAAATCGTTTTTTTACTAAAAGGTTTGAGCAACATGTCAATGCAGGTGCAAGCGCACAGTGCAGTTTTGTTACACTTCACATTAAAATTGGATGATGGTTCAACAGCAGACTCGACTTATAGTCAGGGCAAGCCCGCATTATTCCGCTTAAGTGATGGCAGCCTCTCTGAGCCACTGGAACAACAACTGATTGGTTTGAAAGCTGGCGATAAACACCAATTCACGCTGGCGGGAGAAACTGTTTTCGGCAAATATAATCCTGATCTAGTGCAATACTTCACACCACGTGATTTTTCCAATTCGGATATTCCCGAAGTAGGCACTATCATGCTATTTACTGCTATGAATGGTAGCGAAATGCCGGGATTTATCAAAGAAGTTGCAAAAGGTTCCATCACTGTTGATTTTAATCATCCACTAGCTGACCAAAACGTCATTTTTGAGATTGAAGTGTTGGAAATAGACCCTCAGTTGGAGGAAAACCATGCAAATATTGCTGGCTAACCCTCGTGGTTTTTGTGCTGGTGTTGATCGCGCTATTAGCATTGTAGAGCGCGCATTAGAATTATATGGTGCACCGATTTACGTTCGCCATGAAGTAGTACACAACCGCTATGTGGTTGATGATCTCAGAAATCGGGGTGCGATCTTCATTGAAGAAATTTCAGAAGTCCCTGATGGTGCAATTCTGATTTTCTCCGCACATGGTGTTTCTCAGGCCATCCGTAACGAAGCTCGTTCCCGTAATTTAACCATGCTGTTTGATGCTACCTGCCCACTGGTAACAAAAGTCCATATGGAAGTCGCCCGTGCAAGTCGTAAAGGCAATGAAGCGATTTTGATCGGGCATGCTGGTCATCCGGAAGTTGAAGGCACGATGGGGCAGTACAATAACCCTGAAGGCGGTATGTATCTGGTGGAATCACCGGAAGATGTGTGGAAATTGCAGGTTAAAGACGAAAATAACCTCCGCTTTATGACACAAACCACGCTTTCTGTGGATGATACCTCAGAAGTGATTGATGCACTTAATGCCCGGTTCCCGAATATTATCGGCCCACGTAAAGATGATATCTGTTATGCCACCACCAATCGTCAGGAAGCAGTTCGTGATTTGGCAGCGGATGCCGATATTGTCTTAGTCGTTGGCTCCAAAAACTCATCAAACTCAAACCGTCTGGCTGAACTGGCACAACGTATGGGCAAATCTGCTTATTTGATTGATTCTGCCGATGATATCAAAGAGGAATGGGTTGATGGTGTGAGTTCTATTGGCCTGACAGCGGGTGCATCCGCACCGGATATTTTAGTGCAACAAGTTATTGGACGTTTGAAAATGCTTGGCGCAGAAACGGTTAATGAACTACATGGTCGCGAAGAAAACATTGTGTTCGAAGTACCAAAAGAGCTACGAGTTGAAGTGAAAGAAGTTCACTGACTTAGGAGTAACTATTTCAGGGTTGCTTCAACTTAAATTCGGCTTTTCTGTTGGAAGATGTAATTAATTTATTCGGCATCTTTCTAACAAAAAGCCGAATATGAGTGTATTGCCCCAAAAATTTAACAACATTCATAACGGCTTGTTATCTTATTCCATTTCCATTTATCATTTCTTGCCGCGGGATGTAATTCCATGCCCCCATTTATGTTCATAAACCCCATATTTATATATGCTTGCCTCGCCTCATCATATGGAGAAAGTTTTAACTTTCCTTCCATCCCTAATTGTTGTGATTTATTTACTGCATATTCAATGAGTAAAACACCACAACCTCGAATACCGCAATGAGTGGCCAAAAAAGAAACTTCAGATAACTCATTTTCATGATTATCTTGCACTAATAATTGTAAGGCACCGACAGGAATACCTCTGAAATAAGCAACAGCAAAAAACTTTTTTGAACCGTCAGTTTTATCTCTCATAGATTGAAGCTTTGCATTAGTCGAGAGACAATTAAGTATACTAAACGCCTGATTATACCTCATTTTCCACCTTTCTTGTTCCTTATCAAGCTTAAGAAAATCAAAATAAAACCAATCCTCAGCCATAGTTTCTGTTAGCATCTTTTCCGTTGCGTAGAATGCTTCTTCTGGGCTGACTTCCTTTATTGTGATAAATGTTTTCATATTAACCAATGTTGTGTACATATCCGAACAGGATTTAGACCGGGTTAAAGGACCAAATCCTACAGAACGGTTGTTAATATTAAAAGATTTTGATCTGAACATTACATTAATTCCCCTCATTATATTTTGGAAGATGTAAATAATTCACCTGACTTTTCTCTAACAAAAATCCTAATATATTACAATATATTAGGTGTCCAGACTGATATTTAGTAGAATCTATAACGACCCGTTGCCTCATTCCATTTCCATTTATCATTTCTATCAGCAGGATATAATTCCAGGTGTTCCCCAGCCCCGGTAAATCCCATTGCCATATATGCCGCTCTCGCTCCCTCATATGGAGAAAGTTGTAACTTTCCTCCCATTCCTAATTGTTGTGATTTATTCACTGCATATTCAATGAGTAAAGCACCACAACCTCGGATGCCACAATGAGTTGCCAAAAAAACGACTTTAGGTAACCCATCAGTAATTAATAATTGTAAAACTCCGACAGGAACACCTCTGAAATAAGCAACAAAAAACAACACTCTTTTATCAGTTTCTTCTAATTTAAGGCGAATACCAATATCAATATAGAAAAATTTAAATATTCCCAATGCTTGGTTATATCTAGAATTCCATTTTATTTCCTCCTCATCAAGCTGACCAGAAGAATTAGGGCACAACCACTCATTATTCATAGTTTCTTTCTTTATTTTTTCCGTTGCGTGAAATACTTCTGATAGACTAGCCTCCTTGATAACTATAGAACATCTGATATCAACTGATCTTGGCCATATTCCTGAAAAAGATTTTGATCTGAATATCATATTACCCTCCTTATGATATAAAAGAATTGGGATAATTAAATAATTTTATAGTTTTCAATGCTGACTGATATAAAAACTCATCTATATCAAAAATAAAAAAACCTTTGAATTAAGTAATAATACACCGTTACTGTACTGAGTCAATTTCTGTTACACAGAAATAAATAAAAGACGAACAGCAAAACCAATCAAAACCACGCCTACTGCACGTTCGAACCAATGCCCTAATCGGACAAACTGTAAGCGAACGGTAGGGCTGGAAAAAAGACAACTAACCAGAATAAACCACGCTGCATTTACTATACACATCCACACACCATAAAAAATCTGGACAGATAACGGCGTAGTTGCACTCACAATCGTTGTGAAGACAGCCAGAAAAAATAGAGTTGCTTTGGGATTGGTAGCATTTGTCATAAAACCAGTAGAAAAAGCCCGTCGCAGGTTTCGTTGTTGCGGTAATGCCTCATTCGGGAGGATAAAATCCGTTTTTTCCGGCTTACTCCTAATAAATTGAACCCCCAGGTAACAAATATATATACCACCAATCATTTTTGCTATTGTCATCAGCCAAGGTGTTGAATGTATTAAAGCTCCGATACCAATCAATGTATAAATAACATGGACTGATATTCCCGCACCAATACCAATAGCGGTACAAATTCCCATCCAACGACCAAAGCGTATGCTCTGTCGTAATGTTACTGCAAAATCTGGCCCCGGTGCGACAACAGCCAGAAAATGAATAAGTGCAAGTCCCCAAAACTCATGCAAGTAGTCAGAAAGCATATTTACTCCGAAAAGCGTTTATATTTATAGTAGTATCACGGGTTGAATCTATTATGACGCAATACATTACGTTAACATGACTATGTCATATTGCACTGATAACTTGCCTTTCTTTTCCTTAATGGCTTGTATCTGAATTTTGTGAATATGCTTTAATGATGTCACATGTGTTCCACCACAAGGGTAAGGGGGAAGTTCACCAAAACTGACTTGCCGAAATCCATCATCACGCAGAGTAATCTGGCAAAACAGATTTTCAGCGATAAGTTGATCGCAACTTTCTTGAAGTGCTTCAACAAAAACAGCTTGGGCATGCATTCCGGGTTTAAAAATAACCCGACTTTCTCCGGGCCAATGGTGTGCACTGACAGGATACCAACCCAAGCCTTCAACAATATGACCAATAAGATGACCTGCTGAATGTAACTGTGAGTGTAATTGACGATAATTTTCGTCAACGCGCGCAAAAGCTACTCCCGCATTGATAGGATGTTTTGTGTAATGAATGATGTCATCATTCTCAAATGCGACGTGAACAACTTCCACATCATTCAACCAGCCAACATCACTGGGTTGCCCTCCTCCCTGAGGATGAAATGGTGTTACGTTTAATCGGATTGCATAACGTTCATCATTACAGGAAGAGCTGCCACAAAAAGAGCAATCTAAAACTTCAACTTCCCCACTCAGGATAGAATTGGATAAATAAAGACGTTTAGTCATACTCGATATTCTTCATATAAACAAATTTCCCTGATTGTATTAAATAAATACAATTGCGATAATCCATCCTAAACTCAAATAACTTTTGACCTATAAGCATAAATAGCATGATAAATTTAATGCGGGAAATGGCTATTTTCGCCAAAGTGGTTGAAACCGGTAGTTTCTCTGAAACTGCACGTCAGCTTGCTGCAACACCTTCTGCTATTAGTCGTTCTGTAGCCAGACTGGAAAAAGCGCTCGGAACCCGCCTATTGCAAAGAACAACACGCAAACTTCGTTTAAGTGAAAGCGGACAAACTGTTTATGAACATTGTCTGGATATAATGAATTCTGCTCAGGCAATCATGTCTGTATCAGGAAACTTTAACCGTGAACCGCAGGGAATAGTCCGGGTCAGTGTCCCTAAAGCGGTCGGCCGTTTTGTTGTTCATCCCCATATACCTGCTTTTCTTGCCCGCTATCCTAAAGTCAATGTGAATTTACGACTTGATGATCGTTATGTAGATTTGATAGATGAAGAGGTTGATCTTGCAATACGGATCACAGATCAACCTCCTCCGGGCCTGATGGGAAGACGGTTATTGAATATTTGGCATATGTTATGTGCAACACCTGAATACCTTGCAGAACATGGCACACCACAACATCCGCACGATCTGAAAAATCACAGTTGCATCTATCTTGGGGAAGAACCCGGAGACTCGCGTTGGAAATTCAACCAGGGAAGTAAAATTATTACCGTCAATATTCATGGTCGTTACGCTGCCAATCATACGGGAGTTCGGCTTGATGCAGTGTTGAGACATATCGGAATTGGCAGCTTACCTTATTTTACCGCTAAACATGCTTTACAACAGGGACGACTGGTTCAGGTTCTGCCTGATTGGAACTTTAAAGCCAACTATACTGGCGAATTATGGATACTTTATCCACCGACACGGCATTTACCGCCAAAACTTAGTGTATTTATAGAATTTCTGGCCGAACGACTCCGTCAGGAAAATATCTCAGATAATAAAAGAGCAGAGAAGATTTATGATACTACTCATTACGAATTGCCTGAGATAGGAGAATAAGTTTGTTAATGTAAAAGAGGTGAATTAATTATTTTAATTCACCTCATTCCTGTAACATTCAAGGGGTTTATAATAATGAATAAGTTAATTGCCATTGATAACAAATCAATAGTTCCATGTTAAACTATGAATTGTAATTCCCTATAAAAATATCGTTTCATATTATTTTCAGTAATATTTTTAATTAAGTCTATATTTTAGATTATTAACATTGATAGATTCGGCATTACTGAGTATAGTTAACACATGATCCAAGCAATTATAAAATCCCCAAAATTCGGTATAATCATAATTACCCTCTTTAGCTAATTTTTCTGCATTAATTTCTCTCAATCTTGTATAATCATACCATTCTTTAACATTACTTACCCGATGATGCCAATCGTGACAAATCAGTGATCCCTGCACTACCAACATTCGAACAGGTAAATGGTAGAACAAGTGTTTAAAAGCCCATATAATCCATTGTAGAGAATATTTCAGAGAAAAACTTTCAGGACAAGGTGAGCCACAAAAGCGTCCTAAAGAGTTTTTGATATGGCTATGAAGAATAGTCTCATTTTCACGACGTAATAACCACACATGCTCAGTCATTAATTGTAATAACGATGCTATCTGGTACACAATTACATAAGGGATAATGATGGAAAATACAAAATTCATCATTCCCATCCACCAAGCAAAGTAGCCAAAAAATAAAAAATAAACAATGGTCATGATAAATCGATAAACAGGAACACCTATTAAATTTGATTTAATTCGACCATAGAGGTATGAAAGATGAAAATAAGGGCTAAATAGGGTTAAAAACAAGTTAATATAGAGCTGTTTCTTTGTTTTTCCGGGTGTAAACCCTAATTTGTATACTGCTGATAAGTCTTTATCTTCTGTTGTTGAAAAATCCTTTCCATGATGCTCATAGATATGAAACTGACGGTATGAATCGTAAGGTTGAGTAATGAATATTGTGGATAAAATTTCACATATAACTCTATTACGTGATTTTGTTGAGAGTAAATTTCCATGTACCCCTTGATGAATAATAGTAGCAACAATATACCTGGCTCCGGAAGTGGAAAATAGTACGCCGACTAAATAGGTAATAAACTTGATAATTGATGACATATTACTATTTAGTGACAAATAGATAAGTAGCGTACCAACCACAACCCAACTAATCGACCAACATATCATTTCAATTGAGTTGGATTTCCATAATGCTTTCCTGCCGGGAATATCCTTTCCTGTTAGCCAACTCCATACACCTTGAAAAGGTAATATCCTATATGTATTTCGAATAGCGGTAGATTCCTTATAAAGATCAATTCCTGTTTTCATAATTCCTCCTATTGATTAACAGAGTAATTTTAATATAATTATTTTTATTACAGAGAGTGAAATATCAAAACATAAATTTTAACTATTACAATCTATAAATAAATTCGCAATAAATGTGCAAAGTTATCTATATCTGTCTATTAGTTAACATTATATAAAAAGAATCCCGCTTTGTATCTATAAAATAGCAGATAACACATAAAAAGCAGCCAGACTGATAACAACACATACTACAATATTTCTGATAAAAAAAGCAAAAACGGTAGTTAATAATGCCCCCCATAAATAAGGATTATTAGAAACTTCTCTTAACTCTCCATGCTCCATTAAAATAATTGGCCCACATATTGCAATCAATAAACAAGGTGCAGAATATTTTAATGATTCATTTATTATTTTAGGAAGCTTTACCGGGACTTTAGGTTCCAGAAAAACATATCTATTAAATAATACAATGCCAGCCAAAATAAAAAGCAAGGCCCAACTCATATTGACTCCTTATTTAACCTGGCTATAAAGACAGAAAAGAACATACCACTAACACCAGCAATGATAATAGCACCTTCAACGCGAAGGTAAGATAGTATCATTGATAAAAACAATGAAAAAATCACGCCCAAGAACACACTGAGTTTTTTAATCATTGGTACAACAATAGTAATGAAGGTAGCAACAATTGAGAAATCCAGATGATACTTATCTAAATCTGGAATAGAAGAAGCCATTAATATTCCCAGGAGACTGAAAAGATTCCAGCATACATAAAAACATAATCCAGCACCAATCAAATAGCCCGGAGTTAAAATCTGTTTATCTCTCTGAGCACAACTTAAAGCAAACAATTCATCTGTTAGTAAGAAACCGATTGGTAGTCGATAACGAACTTTTAATAAAGAAACATATTCACGTAAAGTTAAGCCATAGAGAAAATGCTGAGCTGTGATAAAAAACACTGAAATAATAATAGTAAAGATACTGGCACCCGATGCTAATAAACCAAGTGTCACTAATTGTGCAGCGCCAGCGAATAAGATTGCAGACATCCCTATACTTTGCCCCAGAGTTAACCCTGATTGAACGGCGACGGAGCCAGCAAGTATTCCCCAGGGGATAACCGAAAGGCAGAGCGGTAACATGTTATATATTCCAGACCAAAACCCTTGCCAGGAGGATGTTTTTGGTTGCAATTCAGTCATTGTTTTTTCCATAAACAGATCTACGTCAATACAAGAAAAGAGCCATTGATGGGTAGCTTACGTGCGGGTAATACAAGTGTATTGAATAAAATTGTGGTGAAATAATTTCTTGCTAATCTGTATTAGAAGCCTTCCCAATAAGGCAATAGAGCATTTTTAAGCTGTTTGTAGAGAACGAACAAACATTCCGGGAGTGATCCCTAATGCATTTTTAAAATGGCGGTTAAAATGGCTTTGGTCGGCAAAACCACAGCGAATAGCAACATTTAGTATAGAATGTCCATCCAATAACAATTTTCGTGCCATACGTAAGCGGGCAAAAATTAAATATACATGAGGAGTTACTCCGAAAATTTCCTTAAATTGCCGCAAAAAATGCCATGGACTTAGCTGTACCATTTCTGCTAACCGATTGAGAGAAATATCAGTTTCTGCATGTGCATCAATATATTCTTTAGCCAATAAGATCTGCTTTTCAGCAGAAGGAAGTTTCTGTGCAGTAATGCGTGTTTTGCCGTAATTCATCATTAACCAAGAGAGCGAAGAAAGCAGCATAGTTTCTTTGAATAAAGTATTACTTTTTTGTGACAATAAATTAAACATCAGACGTAATTGTTCAGATAACCCAGGATCATGAACCACAGCAGAAGGAAACCACGGTATACTGCCATCTGCATATTTTAAGTCGCGTGAAAGTGAACGTAATAAATCAGGTGAAGGATAAATAGCTTGGTATGACCAACCTGTTGCAACAGCAGCAGATCCGGTATGAATTTCATCTGAATTGACTAAAATAATATCACCTTTAGGCGCAATATGTTCCGCACCAGTACGATAGAAGCGCTGAGCCCCCTCCTCTATTACTCCTATACAAAAGGTCTCGTGCACATGACGAGAAAATACTTGCTTACGGTAACTGGCTTTGAGCATCTCCAGGCCATTAAATTCTTCCAGACGAAAGAACTGAATTTTCTCTTTTACATTTTCTTGTTGCCACATAAAATAGTTACCCAAGTTTCTGATGAAAATTGATCTTTTTATGGTATTGAACTCTTTTATCTTTAAGTTATATATCCCATAGATTTCAGACTACAACTTGAAAGACAACGGGTATATCACTATTTTCCTATTTGCTTGTTTAATTATCTATGTTCTGTTTCCAATCTGAAGAAAATTAAGATCTCACCTATAGAGTATAAAGAATATGGACATTTTCAAGTATCACCGACCACTCATTGTTCTTATGCCAATAAATCTTTTTTGTAAAAAACAAATCAGGTCAGATTTAGCGAGCCTTTTTCTTTTTTGTATAAAATTGCTATAGCAATGTTACTAAGGTAACCAGAATATTTATTTTTTTATCGAAAATAATTTGAATAAATATATTTAATAACAGTTATAATTAATGTTGTATTAATTTACTTTCTATATGTTATTCCCATATACCCTATCATGTTATATCTATGATTTAGATTTTGTTATAACTGTTCTCCTGATCGCTGTTTTCCTAATGATCTCCCTTTGAGTCTGGTGCAACCAACCATTGACAGTTAAGCTGTAGACAATTTGCTTTATCACCTCAATTAAAACCAATATCAACTATAGTGAGGGCCTTATGGCTGACATAGATATTCGCATTGCTATCGTAGGGGCCAGTGGCCGCATGGGACGCAATCTTATTCAGGCCATTCAGCAGTTGGATGGCGTTACACTTGGTGCAGCATTAGAACACCCAGACTCTTCATTAGTGGGAGCAGATGCCGGTGAATTGGCCAGTATTGGTCATAACGGTATTACGATCCGTGATGATCTCCAGGCTGTCATTGAAGACTTTGATGTTCTGATCGATTTCACCCAACCAGAAGGAACGCTGACATATCTGCCAATTTGCCGCCAATACCGTAAAGCCATGGTGATTGGTACAACTGGATTTGATGATGCAGGTAAGCAAGCAATCAAAGATGCTGCAAATGAAATTCCTATTGTTTTTGCAGCAAATTTCAGTGTCGGTGTTAATCTTGTCCTTAAGCTGTTGGAAAAAGCAGCAACAGTGATGGGAGAGTACACGGATATTGAAATCATTGAAGCCCACCATCGCCATAAAGTGGACGCGCCATCAGGAACAGCACTGGCAATGGGAGAATCTATTGCACATACGCTGGGTCGTGACCTGAAAACTTGTGCTGTATATGCCCGGGAAGGCCACACAGGTGAGCGGAACCCCAAAAGTATTGGTTTTGCTACGGTAAGAGCTGGCGATATTGTTGGAGAGCATACCGCTATTTTTGCCGATATTGGTGAACGAATAGAAATCAGCCATAAGGCTTCAAGCCGTATGACTTTTGCAAATGGCGCTGTTAAGGCATCTGTCTGGATAACCAATAAAAACAGTGGACTTTATGACATGAAAGATGTCCTTAATCTAGATAAATTATGATATTTTTAATAATATAACTAGTTGTAATTACGCAATTATTATTTATTAATTGCGTAATTTTGATCAAATAAACAAAAAAATATATATATTACTGTTTTTACCCTTACTTTCTACATTAAACTCACTTTTTTACTACCTTTTATCCCATAGATACGAAAAATCACACTGTTTTTTCTGTTTTAAAATTTAATTTCACATTAATCGTGAATATGCTCGCACTTTTCTTATGTTTTTCAGGTAAATTTCGAAGATATAGCAGTGAGTATCGCAAAAAAAACAATAAAAAGGGCATTTTTTGTAGACAAGCCCCCCCCTCATCATTAGAATGCGCGCAATTTGCCAAAATTTTGACAAACATCATAATTGGCATTGATTTAAAGCATTAATTCTGAATTAATATGCATTGAGTGCGATTTGTTATTCATTCTGGAGGGCGTTTTGATTAAGTCAGCTATATTGGTTCTGGAAGATGGAACCCAATTTCACGGTCGCGCCATAGGTGCTGAGGGTGTGGCTGTTGGAGAAGTGGTCTTCAATACCTCAATGACCGGATATCAAGAAATACTTACCGACCCTTCCTATTCCCGTCAAATTGTTACTCTCACCTATCCCCATATTGGTAATGTCGGCATCAATGCCGCTGATGAAGAATCTCCCGCTATTCAAGCCCAAGGCTTAATAATCCGTGACTTACCTCTGATAACCAGCAACTATCGCAGTGAAGACAATCTGTCTAACTACTTAAAACGTCATGACATTGTTGCCATTGCTGATATTGATACTCGTAAACTGACTCGCTTGTTACGGGAAAAAGGCGCACAGAACGGTTGTATCATTGCAGGTGATGAGGTAAATGCTCAAATTGCCCTTGAAAAAGCAAAAGCATTTCCTGGCTTAAAAGGTATGGATTTGGCGCAAGAAGTGACTACCACACAATCTTATCAGTGGTTACAGGGAAGCTGGACACTGGCAGATGGATTACCAAAAGCTCGTAAAGAGCAAGAACTGCCATACCATATTGTTGCTTATGATTTTGGCGTTAAGCGTAATATTCTGCGTATGCTGGTAGATCGTGGCTGCCGCGTTACTGTCGTGCCAGCAAAAACCTCAGCAGACGAAGTACTGAAAATGGCACCGGATGGCATTTTCCTGTCCAACGGTCCCGGCGATCCAGAGCCTTGTGATTATGCTATCGAAGCAATCAAAACTTTCCTGAACACCGAGATCCCTGTATTTGGTATTTGCCTGGGCCATCAGTTATTGGCATTGGCGAGTGGTGCAAAAACCGTAAAAATGAAGTTTGGTCACCACGGCGGCAACCACCCTGTTAAGGATTTGGATCGTAATGTCGTCATGATCACCGCACAAAACCACGGATTCGCCGTTGATGAAAACTCATTACCTGCAAATCTGCGTGTGACTCATAAATCACTCTTTGATGGTACTCTGCAAGGTATCCACCGTACTGACAAACCTGCATTTAGTTTTCAAGGGCACCCTGAAGCCAGTCCTGGTCCACATGAAGCCGCTTCTCTGTTCGATCACTTTATTGAATTGATTGAACTGTATCGCCAGCAAAACACTCAGAACACCAAATAATCAGGAGAAGAGGAAAAATGGCAAAACGTACTGATATTAAAAGTATCCTGATCTTGGGTGCAGGTCCGATTGTTATCGGTCAGGCATGTGAATTTGACTACTCAGGAGCACAGGCTTGTAAGGCTCTGAGGGAAGAAGGCTATCGGGTCATACTGGTGAACTCCAACCCAGCCACTATCATGACCGATCCAGAAATGGCAGATGCGACTTACATTGAGCCAATTCATTGGGAAGTTGTACGCAAAATTATTGAAAAAGAGCGCCCGGACGCAATTTTGCCAACCATGGGTGGGCAAACAGCACTGAACTGTGCACTGGAGCTGGAACGTCGGGGTGTACTGCAAGAATTCGGTGTAACTATGATTGGTGCCACCGCAGATGCAATTGATAAAGCAGAAGATCGTCAGCGTTTTGATAAGGCGATGAAAAAAATCGGCTTGGATACTGCTCGTTCTGGGATTGCCCATTCGATGGAAGAAGCGCTGGCTGTAACTGAAGACGTTGGCTTCCCTTGTATCATTCGCCCTTCTTTCACCATGGGCGGAACAGGTGGTGGTATCGCTTATAACCGCGAAGAATTTGAAGAGATCTGTGAACGCGGTTTGGATCTCTCTCCGACCAATGAATTGCTGATCGATGAATCTCTGATTGGTTGGAAAGAGTATGAAATGGAAGTAGTGCGTGACAAAAACGACAACTGCATCATCGTCTGCTCCATTGAAAATTTCGATCCAATGGGGATCCATACTGGTGACTCCATTACTGTGGCTCCCGCCCAAACATTGACTGATAAAGAGTATCAAATCATGCGTAATGCCTCGATGGCAGTACTGCGTGAAATTGGTGTAGAGACCGGTGGTTCAAACGTACAGTTTGCTGTTAACCCGAAAAATGGCCGCCTGATTGTCATTGAGATGAACCCGCGTGTATCCCGTTCATCTGCTCTGGCCTCCAAAGCGACAGGCTTCCCTATCGCAAAAATTGCAGCAAAACTGGCAGTTGGTTATACCCTTGATGAACTGATGAACGATATCACGGGTGGGCGTACTCCAGCCTCTTTCGAACCATCAATCGACTATGTAGTTACTAAGATCCCTCGCTTTAACTTCGAAAAATTTGTCGGCAGCAATGATCGCCTGACAACTCAGATGAAATCTGTCGGTGAAGTAATGGCAATTGGCCGTACTTTCCAGGAATCTCTGCAAAAAGCTTTGCGTGGTCTGGAAGTCGGAGCAATCGGCTTCGATCCGAAAGTCAATCTGGATGACCCGCAATCTCTGACCAAAATCCGCAGCGAACTGAAAGATGCGGGCGCTGAGCGTATCTGGTATGTTGCAGATGCTTTCCGTGCAGGCCTATCCGTTGATGGCATCTTTAACCTGACCAACATTGACCGCTGGTTCCTGGTACAGATCGAAGAACTGGTACGTCTGGAAGAACAAGTAGCAGAACAGGGCATCAACGGTCTGACTTCCGGCTTCCTGCGTCAGCTCAAGCGTAAAGGTTTTGCGGATGCACGTCTGGCAAAACTAGTCGGCGTATCCGATAAAGAGATCCGCAAACTGCGCCATGATTACAACCTGCATCCGGTTTACAAACGGGTAGATACCTGTGCCTCTGAGTTTGCAACTGATACTGCATACATGTACTCCACTTATGAAGACGAGTGCGAAGCTAATCCGAATAGCGACAAACCGAAAATCATGGTATTGGGTGGTGGTCCGAATCGTATCGGCCAGGGTATTGAATTCGATTATTGCTGTGTACATGCTGCACTGGCACTACGTGAAGATGGTTATGAAACCATCATGGTTAACTGTAACCCAGAAACGGTTTCAACAGATTACGACACTTCCGACCGCCTTTACTTTGAACCGGTAACACTGGAAGACGTACTGGAAATCGTACGCGTTGAACAACCAAAAGGTGTGATCGTCCAGTATGGTGGTCAGACTCCGCTGAAACTGGCCCGTGAACTGGAAGCGGCAGGTGTACCAATTATCGGCACCAGCCCGGATGCTATTGACCGTGCAGAAGACCGTCAGCGTTTCCAGCAGGCTGTAAATCGTCTTGGTCTGAAACAACCTGCCAATGCCACTGTCACCACTATTGAACAGGCAATAAAGAAAGGGAACAACATTGGTTACCCGCTGGTGGTTCGTCCTTCCTATGTATTAGGTGGTCGTGCCATGGAAATCGTGTACGATGAATCAGACCTGCGCCGTTACTTCCAAACCGCTGTGAGTGTTTCCAACGATGCTCCGGTTCTGTTGGATCGATTCCTTGATGATGCTGTTGAAGTCGATGTTGATGCTATCTGTGACGGGGAACGTGTCCTGATCGGTGGCATCATGGAACATATCGAACAAGCGGGTGTTCACTCTGGTGACTCAGCCTGCTCCTTACCCGCATATACATTAAGCAAGGAGATTCAAGATGTTATGCGTCAACAAGTTGAAAAACTGGCTTTTGAATTGCGTGTCCGTGGTTTGATGAATGTCCAGTTCGCGGTGAAAAATAACGAAGTGTACCTGATCGAAGTGAACCCACGTGCGGCACGTACTGTTCCATTCGTTTCCAAAGCAACAGGTCTGCCACTGGCGAAAGTTGCAGCACGTGTGATGGCCGGGCAATCCTTGCAGTCACAAGGGGTGACTAAAGAAATCATTCCTCCTTACTACTCCGTGAAAGAAGTAGTATTGCCATTCAACAAATTCCCGGGAGTTGACCCGATTCTGGGGCCAGAAATGCGCTCTACAGGTGAAGTGATGGGTGTTGGTCGCACTTTTGCGGAAGCCTTCTCCAAAGCGATGCTAGGCAGTAACTCCACTATGCGTAAAAAAGGCCGGGCATTACTGTCAGTACGTGAAGAGGATAAAGAGCGTATTGTTGATTTAGCAGCCAAATTGCTCAAGCATGGCTTTGAACTGGACGCGACTCACGGTACAGCCATTGTACTGGGTGAAGCCGGAATCAACCCACGTCTGGTGAACAAAGTTCATGAAGGCCGTCCACATATTCAAGACAGAATCAAAAACGGTGAGTATGACTATATCGTCAATACCGCCGCTGGTCGTCAGGCAATTGAAGATTCAAAACTGCTTCGTCGCAGCGCACTACAATATAAAGTGCACTATGACACCACCCTGAATGGCGGTTTTGCAACCACTATGGCTCTCAGTGCTGATCCGACTGAGCAGGTAATTTCTGTACAGGAAATGCACGCAAAAATTACTGGGTAATTTAATCGTGTAAAAAACAACTCCCCCAAAGTTGGTTCTCCAATAAGTAAGGGAGCTATTTTTTATCTGGTGAAAATGTTGAATCCAGGAATTGTACTTATCTTAAAGCCGAATATTCACTACCTACATTACATCAGTTAAAACACAACAGATTATTGTAGTTCGAGAGACATCCGTAAGTGGCTATCAAAGCGAAAGCCGTTAAGAATACGAGGGTTATTAATCTGTTGTTTTACTAGAAAACCGTGGTGTCGATATAGGCTGATAGCGCGCTGGTTGGTAGTAGCAACGTCCAGCTCAATCATTTTGTATTTTCGGTTTCGAGCCCGGAGAATTTCCTGTTCCAATAGTTGGGAACCAATCCCTTGACGGGAAAATTCCGGATCAACAGAAAGGTTGTAGAGAAAGCAGGAATCACCTTTCGGTTTAGGCGTGGCAGATGTGGAAACAAGTAATTTATATAGACATTTGATGGCTTGAGGTAAAGGGTAAAATGCAAAAACAGCATTCAATGTTCCCCAATTTAGCCGATTAATTTCACTACGATCATAGGCTGCAATCACCCCGATGCATCGATCATCAGTTAACATCAAACGATGTTGGGAGTAACTAAAATAACCTTTTTCACCACGAAACTCCTTTATTAAATATCTGGAACGTAACTCCTCAGCCCCATAAATAAAATTCAGGGTATCAGTAGATATATTGCCCAACAGATTAACTACCTGAGGAGCATAATCTGGGGTAGCTGGGCAGTATTGAAGATTTTCGCTGTGCAATTTATTCATGTTAGCTCCACACCAAGCATACGAAATAGTTTAATGGCGTTTGTCTGATGCGATATTCCCTCCCTGAGGCGATAACTAAAGAATATTTTTTCTGGTGATTGGTCATCAATAGTTTCTTCAAAGTAAATGTTACGAGAGATAGGCTGTAAATCAGAATCAGTCGCTAATACGGTACTGTGGGTGGTGATCATTCCCATGGCTTGCTGAGCACAAAGTTTTTTTAAAATAGCAATGATCGCTATATTACGCTCCCGTTCATTCGTTCCCTTTAGAAGCTCATCTAATAGATATATGGGTTGTAATCCACTTTGCTCGACCCTTGTTAGTAATTCTTTAATCTGCAAAACCTCACTCATAAAATATGACAGTCCTTGATGTAGAGAATCAGCGGCTGAGAATACTGTAAATAATTCACAAGGATGAAATATCAGTTCAGAACAGGCTACAGGCCCGCCTGCCATGGCAAGTTTCAGGTTGAGACCAAGTGTACGCATGTAGGTGGTTTTCCCCGACATATTAGAGCCGGTGATAATAGTCACCTGACCGGGAATAAGTAAGATATCGTTAGCAATTGCCTGCTGTGCAGGTAATAGAGGATGGATGGCTTGCTTTGCATGGAGTTTGCAATCGTCACTCATTGTCGGAAAGTGCCAGCATTGATTTTCATGGCTCAGATTTGCCATGGCACTTAGCGCCTCAAATAATGAGATAGCTTCCAGCCAACGGGGGACGTGCTGCGCATACTGCTTATGCCAGCCCTGAAGATTCAGAGTGATATGAAAGTCCCAGAGCAATGTGCATTGTAGGACGAGATACGGCAAGGTATTAAAGCGTAAGTGTGAATAATGGATGATGGTTGAAAGTTTACGTAATGCCAGATCTGATCGTTCAGAAGGGTTTTGTAGCAATTTACTAATATTGCGCAGAATCTGTGCGTCATACTCACCAGAATTAATATTACTGACTATCTTCGAAAGACTATTCAGAGCATTAAATTGAAGATCAACACGGTTAAGCGCCTGCTTAAACTGATTCCCTCGTAATATAAGAAATACGATATTCAAGGCCATAGGAGGTATAACAATCCAGCCAGGAGCAAGGCGAGTTACAGCAAAAGTGATACAAACTAAAGAAAGCAGGGTTAGCATTTGCCCCACTCGTTTTAGCCTGGCACTGATATAAGGGAAAGTTGTGCTTGTAGCCCACTCATGAAATTTCTCCAGATAATAACCTCCCCTTGTGCGGTCTGGATTTCGCGCGCAAGCGTACAGTTTCTGGCGTAAGTCTAATTGTGGAGCTAACTCTTGAATGGCTTGTTGATGCTGTGAAAGTTGCGATATAGGGCATCCGCGCGTTAGCCATACAGCAAGTTTGGAATCACCGCAACTTGTCGACAGGTTGAATAGTAGTTGCCCTAAAGAGGCTGTTCCATATAAGTTGAGAGCACGATCCTGTTCACTGAAATGATCCGCAACATGTATCGGGCAGGGTGCCAGTGCTGAGAAATTTCGGTTAATGCGCTCTAAGCTTTCTTTATTAAGAGTGATCAGTGTGAGATGGTTTTGTAATTGCTCCTGCATGTGATGATGCAAGAAGACTAAGGCTGCAAATAACAATATACCACCAGTTACCAGTAGCCATGAATAAAATGACCACTCTGATTGTTGCCATAAGTAATAAACGAACACGAGCAGACTAATAAATACGATGAATCGACTTAATTCCATGTATTTCAGACGTTGCTGTAACACGAGCACTTTTTGAGATAAATAATCAACTCGTGTTTGCCATGGACATTTTTCGGGGGTGTTAGAATTAATGTTTATCATCATTTTTGAAAACACGCCGTTCCTTTGGTTGAGTAACATCAAATTTCTTGGCAAGAATACGACCAAATAATGAATTGAACAAAGGATTCCTAAACTTCATATAAATATCATTGTGTAATAGGCATGCACCGAGATTTTGTTTAACGAAGTAATTAGTAATACCAAGATCGATAATTTTAGTCTGAAAATGACTGAAACGCTGAATCAGATCCATATGCAAAATATAGTAGGAATTTACTTCACTTTCTTCTTGATAATTACGGCCAAAAACAAAAGGGTTAATAATATTTTCACTTATACCGCTAAAAATAAATGAACGTACCTGATCCTGTTTATCATAAAGTACGGATACTACAACTTGGCATTGTTTTTGTACCTGCTCAAAAAAGCTTAAGGGTAACGCCTTACGCTTGTATTCGCTTGCTCGGCGGTGAGTATTGAGGTATTGCTCATAAAAACCCTCGAGTTCTACAGGCTGTTCATAATAGTGAACAATACGCCATCCCGATTGGTGAAACTGAGACTTTATGCGGTTAAGAACCTTGCGGCAATTGGCTTTCAAATTTCGGCTATATTGCTCCCATGATCTGCCTTGTAAGGGAATAAATGCCAAGGGGTAATTCATTGCCGGATTGAAACCCTGTGCTAACAACTGTGAATGCAATGCAGCATAATCCGTCTCTTTATGTTCCACATCGCGAATGATCCTGACAAAAGCACGGGGAAAGCTTAAAGCTAAAGAATGATTAATTATAGTGATACGTTGCTGGGGAGTAATTTCATGAGAAAACCACCAATGGCGACCGCTGGTTTCATAGCTACCAATCATGGCTGCTGTGATGCAACCGAACTTCGGACAAAATTTCTGTATCTGTGATTGTAATGCGGAGTGAGGATCAGAAATTAAATCAATGGATTCTTGTGTGGCAAAGAACAATCCCAGAGAAGAAGACCTCAAATTGGAAGCGAAGACTTGGAAATATCGATATTCACGATGGGGAAGAGTTTGTTCACAGGCAGCCATAAAACTATGAGTTTTAAATGGATGCGCTTGAGACAAAGTTTCATTCCATGTATAGGCGTCAATATCTTCGATACTGTTATAAACTTCAATATGAAACTTATTGATACTAAACATATCAATCAACATGTTTTAGTGCTCCTGAAGATTTTAAGGCATCAATGTAATCTTCACTCAATTTGAACACTTTTCGTTGTTCCGGGATTTTCGGGGCAGGAAATAGCAGTTTTCTGAACCGATATAAAATGTGGTTATAAAAGGCGTTAGAGTGTTTTATATAAAAGTACAGCTTGGATGATATGGCACCTACACTAAATTTCGCGTCGTAGCTTGTCTGCCCAAGTTCAATGTAGGGATATTGTTGATTTTGAGCTTCTTCAATAACTCTATATAAGCAATTGAAATAGAGAGCACTGGCATCGCGATAACTGTAGTCGATACCTAAGTATAACGGATGTAGGTTTTTGCCCTTGAGGAATAATTCGAAAGCGACAATACAATCATCATCCAAACACAACAATACTTGTGCTTGCTCGCCGAGTTCCTCGTTAACAGCACGGAAGAATGCAGGTGTTAAACATTCAAACTTTGTATGGCTACGTTGCAGAACATTACGATATAAACTATTGAGTTTGTTAGAGTAAGAACCAAAGTCATCAACCATAACCCAACGTAGGCCGATAGCATCAAACTTTCGTTTGCGTCTTCTCAAGACATTCCTATAACGTTTTAGCATGTTATTGATGTACTCTAAGCCTCCAACTTGATCAGTATAAACATAAGTCGTGTCAGGGCTACGGCAGACGACAAATTTGCTCTGTAAGACTTGCTGCAAGCGTTGATGAAAATATTCGTCAAACTCTTTGATACACTGCAATTTAATTTGTAGTTCGGCTATCTTCCTATCAATCTCTCGTTCCATGACTTGTAACAATCGAGGGTAATCAGGATGATCCGGTGGTAGGGCAATGCCTAGCATGTGGCTGCAAGTTGCAATTGGGCTACCGACGACAAAAATCCTTGGTTTTAGCAAGTTGGAGAATATCTTGCGCAAGGTCATAATCCAACCTTGCCATTTCGGAGGGGCAAGATCAGTAAGGGAATAATACATACTGAAGCAACTGATGATAGCAGTCAGTTTGTCGTTGCGATAAAGGCTAAGGTAGTAAAAACTTTCGACTAATTCAGAACGTTCTAACGCGAGTTGCAATGAATATGAAGTAATCACATTTTCGGGGTCGTAACAGTGTTCCCAGTCCTCCCTGGAAAAGAGACTGACACTTTCTGTCCACTTACAGCTTATTTCCATAACTGCGAATCCCTTATAAGGTCATATCAAAGCCAGCTGCTGACCAATTTGGATTAAAGTACGAATGCTATAATCCAATTCTTCGTTGTTCAGGTTTGCGCTCAGATTAATCCGTATTCGTGCACGTGTTTTACTTACAGCAGGATATGTCACAGGATTAACGTAGATACCTTTCTCATGAAGCATACGAGTCATCACGTAACAACAATGCTCATCACCCGTAATCAATGGCACAATGGCTGTTTCGCTGTTGAGTATGTTGAATCCTGCATCACGTAATTTTTGGCGGAAATACTTAGCCTTGGTTTGCAACTCCAGAGTCAACTGGGGAGAGCTCTCAAGAATGTCGATGGCACTGATGATTGAAGCGAGTATAGCTGGAGGCAGCGAAGCGGAGTAAATATAAGGATTTGCAGCAACACGGATAATGTTTCCTGTTTTCTTATTTGTACCAATGAACCCGCCAATCCCAGGCAGGCCTTTGCTCAAGCTGCCAGTGATAACATCAACCTGATCCGTTATACCAAAATGAGCACAACTTCCCCGGCCGTTCGGGCCAATATGTCCGGTGCCATGAGCATCATCAACAATGACGAACGCATTATATTTTCGTGCTAATTCGACAATCCCGGGCAATGGTGCCAAATCACCATCCATACTGAAGACACCGTCGGTGATAATAAATTTGCGTGCCTGAAATGAAGTTTGGCGAAGCTTGTTTTCGAGACTTTGCAGAGAAGCATGCTTGTAAACCCGGGTCGTTGCACCACTCAGTTTCAGACCATCGACGATAGATTGATGGTTGAGAATATCACTGAAAACTATGTCACCTTCACGACATAGCGTGGAAAGAGCAGCGAGATTCGCAGAGAATCCCGAGCTGAAAGTAATGACCTCTTCCACATCAAGGAATTTAGCCAACCGTTGTTCCATTTCAAGGTGTAAGTCGCTAGTACCATTGAGAAGGCGTACGCCGCTGGATGTGGTTCCGTATTGATGAGTTGCATTGATACTGGATTCGATGATTCTTTGATGACCATTGAGTCCAGAATAGTTATAGGAACCTAAATGCAAAACTTCACGTGCATGCGTACTACCAGCACTGGCAGGGTTGTAGCTAACAGAAACATGCTTACAAGGTATTCTATGAAATACTCTGCCAATCACATCCATTTTGCCGTCTGAGACAAAATTATCGTAACGCTCGGCTATGTTTTGTAAGTAGTCGTTAGATCGCGTGATGTCACGGTGACGGTTGTCTATTTGGGGATCAGTAAGGCTCAATTTATTCATAGTGATTTTTCCTTGCATAAAGATAAAAAGTAACAATGACGATAAATGCTCCAATATTGATAGCCAGACTCAACCAAAGTAACGGCTGAAAATTGGAGTAATGTGTTAGCAAATAAACGATGAATATTCCTTCTAAAGCCTTTATAAACAGAGTGACTAACGATAAATAATTCTGTTCAGTACGACTGGAGTACAGGCAACTGGTAAACAAGAAGATCAACGGTACTACCCATGCATCCATAGTGTTAAGTTGGTCTGCATTGAAAATGATGTAGAAGCTAATTAGTGTTGGAGATATCAGCATTAACAAGGTAGTAAATATTGCCGGGCTTGAATTCGGTGAAGCGGTAACTTCATTTTTAAAATTCAGGTATTTAGGTGATCCAAATAAAACTCTAAAAGCAGATTTCAGGTTAGGCTGGCTCATTGCCTGCCGCAGACATGCCAAATACATAAAGCTATTCAGATACCCTAGCGAATGAGGCTGGGCTATTGGTGTGGTAATACCATAACGTAGCGGCTCTTCCGATAATTCTCGTTGATAGGTTCCAAATATTCGGTCCCAAATAACTAAAAAGCAGCCGAAATTTTTGTCTATATAGAGCGAGTTACTGGCATGATGCACCCGATGTTGAGAAGGTGTGACAAAAATCTTTTCTAAAAATCCCAATTCACGGATAAACGTTGTGTGTATAAAGAATTGGTAGACCAACTGTGCAGCGATAGCCAGAAGATAGTGTTCCAATTTAATGCCTAGAAATGCCATGGGGAGAAAAAACACCCATACCGTAAAATTACCGAAAAAACCTAAGCGCACAGCAGTGCTAAGATTAAAGTGTTGTCCGCTATGGTGCACAAGATGATTAGCCCATAGTAGGTTACAGCGATGGTGGACCCAGTGATTAAGATAATAGAAAAAGTCGTAGAGTATGAAAGTAGCCAGTATCTGTAAGAAGGTATTTGGCAATGGGGCTATCAACGCCCAATGTTGTTGCACATAGTAATAGACCGATAAATGCAAGCCCGTGAAAAGCACTCCGGCTACCAGATTAGTAGCACCTAATGAAAGATTAACCAAGCTCTCTATGATATTCAATTGAGAACGTCGTCGGAATAGGTTCAGCACCAGAGCTTCTATCACTATACTAATTAAAAATAAGGGCAATAAGATAGTTAGTATATTTTGTCCTGTCATTTTTTAGCCTATTTGTAGCAATCTACCTATATCCATCCTCAATTTGTATCCAAGATACTTCAATCAGTTAATCCAGAACTGGCGCTAATTGTATAAACCAGATTCTCGTATCTTTAGATACGTTGATTAGGATTAAGAGAGAATGTCCTCACAGTTACTGCTTCCAGCAGTAATACTACGAAATATGGCTATACACTATCCTCTATAATTTTATGTACAGTTTGAAATCCGCATATTTAATTACAATTGAACAACAAAACAACGACAAATAAAATTAATTTTATTTTCAAAATACAACAATCAATTAATTTTTTGTAAGGGGTTAATGTGGTTGATATCCACATTAGTCTCAGAATTCATCCCATCTGTGAGTGTTCTGATAAAGAAAAAGCCATCCCTGTTTTGAGATGGCTTTTATACCAAATTAATAACTGCCTTTTTAATTAATACTTTTTGTTCAATATAAATCTAATATTGTTTCAGCCACACAGGTATGTTGGTTTTTCATTTGAGGTGCGGGCTTAATAAAGCAATCTTCCAGAAACCAACTTGCCGGTGTTTTTAAGGTAATAGAGACGACTACCAAATGTTCCAGACTGATTTTGTTAGTTCCCCGTTCATAACGTGATAACTGCTGATGGCTGACGCCAATTCTGTCCGCCAGCTCTGCTGCTGTTATCCCAAGCTCTTTTCGCTTCATTTGGATCCTTTTACCTACCAGCATACTGACTCGCATAATTTCTTTACTCTCAATTTATAAATAGGTTAATAAAACAACTGCTGTACCTGCATACTTACCGGCTTTTGGTTGTATTAATGTGTGCAATATTGATGTCAGGGTAAAATTCGAGGGAATATTTTTCCCCCGGGCGATAACATGCACACCATCTGCCGCATTCTTTCCATCAATCTGCAATGTCGAGTAAATTTGCTTATTAGCATCGAGATAAATCTTTGACTCATTATTAATGGATTTGACTTGCAACATTATTTTGTTGCTACGAAGTGCACATTTTAATTGCCCATTAATTGAGCGAGTGGCGTTATTAACTTCTGAAGCTTTTAATTCCCCGTAAGCAATTTCAGAAGGTATATTGATTTCACAACTTTGATTTACAGGTGGTAATTTGTTGCAAGTAGAGTTAGGAAATTTCGCTGCGATACCATAACCCGATGATATCCGCTTGGTGTAAAATAAACCTATACACCTAGCATCTGCGGTAATAATAGGAAACGTCACCCGTATAGGGATTCCGAGCTGTCTTTTATAGGCTCGCATTACTTCCGCAGTTGTCCGGTACTTATGCGCGTCATTCAGGCATGCCTTTGCATCAATACAGGAACCATACATGCCCGGCTGGTTGTCATTATATTGAACATCAGGGCCAACATAACATGGATCATTACCATAACAAGGATTGCCGAACCCCTCTTCTTCTGTCCATTCAATAATCTCCATGGTAGTGATAATTCGTTTACCCGATATAATAGTATTCACTGGCATAACATAAGCTCCACCATAGGCATATGAAGCACTAAAGAAAATCAACAATGCTGCAAACTTCATCAACGATTTTTTAATATGATGCATAATTTATTTCCCTAAATAACATCAAACTCAGGTTGAATATCATGGGGTAAAAAAGAAGCCGAAATCACTATTCATAACTGAGCTCAAAAGTTGCCATTGCATTGAACTCTCCTACACCAATCTTGTTTTGCAGCAGTGCACTGGGATCAGCTTTTACATATGCCTGAAATGGGATTACATTGTTACTGCTCGTATCAGAGAGTCTAAATTGGGCCGTTTTATTAAAAGAGAGTGGTGTACCATCCAGTTTTTCCATACCAATGGCTGCACCTGAAGCACTGCTGCCATAACTGAATGCTAATAATCCGGGCTGCTCTCTGCTTTCCTGCCCGACAAACCTGATTTTTACTTTCTGGGCCACACTGGGATCACATTCTTCCAAATGCAGCCGGAACTGTTGGCCTGGTGTACGGTGATACAAATAAAGATCCCGGTTGATAATGTTGCCAAAATTGACTTCCATGATTTTATCTTCCGGTTTAATCACACAAGGGGGAGCGAGTACGGTCATCGTGATTCTGACATTTTGGCGTAAGCTATCTTTTGCATAAGCACTTTGCTGACTGCCAATCCCCAACAGAAATAATACCGGTAGCACCAATGTTTTCAGTGCGTAGTTAAAGAGCTTCATACTTAACAAATTCATTATCATTTATCCCAAAATCCGTTACGATCTGGTGAAGTCTGCTTTATGATCCCATCAAGCTGTTTATGACGGGATATGACTACCAAGGACCGATCAGTTCCCTTCATCTACAACCTTTGTCACTACACAAGTATTATCACTACAGTTGAATGTTAACTGTGGACGTCCACCATAATCATTGACATAAGTCAGTACCGGTTGATTACCGAATGAACTAACCGTTCCTCCCAGTTTGTCACTGCTTTTGGGCGCCAGCATGAAAGGTTTAAAACCGTCTACACTTTTACCATTTATCTTATTCGAAGCTTCTGAAATCGTGATGTAATAAGGTGTTGGATTGTTCACCACATATTGGTTTCCCTGACGGCTTAAGGTCAGTTTTTCCTGCCACGGGTTATCATGATCAATACGACGTGCGATAACTGCCTCCGGGCGGTAGAACAATTTGATTTTCGTCTGTAAAGCTATTTGCAAAACATTTGGTTTCCCACTGCGCGGTGGTATTTCACGAACATTGAAATAAAACAAACTTTCTCTATCTTGTGGCAATTGGGCCACTGCTGGCAGTGTCTGGATCTTGATTTGGCTCTTCGCTCCAGCTTCAACACGCTGCACAGGGGGAATAACGACGAGTGGGCTGTTGATCTTATTTCCCTTATCATCTTCAAACCATGCCTGTGCTAAATGCGGCAAATCAAGATGTTGATTTTCAATATTCAGGCTGACCGATTTTTCATTTCCATTAAAAATAACACGGGTACGATCCAATGCTATCGCCGCCATTGCCTGATGCACTGACATTGAACTTGTTACCGTTATAGCCGCTATCATTAGAATTTTTTTCAGTTTCATAGTGTCATCTGCTTATGCTCAAAAAAGATCATATTTATATTGCTGGTGCCGACTAATATCGGTATACCTATGCCAAATAAAGCAATGCAATACTCTATTAAAGATCAATTAAATGGATTTTTTTATTACATTTTATTTATCTTCATCTTTTAAAAACTGACAAGGTAACAAAAATGCAGTTAAATAATCTGCCGAAATTTCATCTGGCACGGTAATCTCACATTGAGCACGTCCATCCCAATACACCTTCAGTTTTTCACCTTTGTTCATTCCGGTCAGATAGGCATATCCGTCATCATTTACAATCCCAATTTCCCGTTGGCTTTCATTAACAACAGATGCCCCAAAAGGTGGAAATGAACCATCAGGCAAACGAACAGTTGTCATAGCTTTGAGCCCTGATATAACCTGGAATTTACGATAGCCAATCGCGCCTTCCGTCAATGTTGCCAATTGAACAGAGCGCAACGCCTCTACATCGTCCGGCAATTTGTCTAAGTCAATATTTGCGGTATTACGGTAGTAATTGTTTACATCTGCCAGCACGGCTTTACCAAAATGGTTGGTATATACTGCCGAACCGAATGCGCGGACAGGAACATTGCGAACACCTTCTGTATCCACCATCAGCCGGGTTGCGCCAGGCATATTAGTGCGATGCAAAACTGCACCATTGGCAGTGACAGTGACTCCCCCTTGCAAGCCAAGTGCTGCGGTAGTATTGCCACCATTCTGATAACTGGCGCTGGCAGTCAGCAATGCCCGATCACCATAGTGGGTGTAATAACCATTTGCTGACTCCTTACCATGAATGTTAGTACCTGCTGATATGCGATAGTTACTGCGATCATCAATACGCTCAAAATAACCCACCGAATGGGAATTTCCTTGACGATTGGCCATTCCGTTATAGCTGAGTGTGCTACTTTCTCCCCACGGAATAGAAAGATTCAGATACATACCGTCATCTTTTTTATTGTCAAAATTGTTACGGTAGGCTGACAGGTTCACATTGATATTTTTATAACGTCCAATATCAATATATTTAGACAGGGAGACGTTATAGTGATCGTTTGCTGACCGATTCCAATAAGTCTGATGGCTATAGCTGAGGTAAGCACTGAGACCAATATCTGTAAACTGTTTATTGAACATCACGGTATACATCTCTTTTCCACTATCGGAAGAAACGTTGCGATAGCGGCGATCGATATATTGCCCCATGTTCATAAAGTTACGTTCAGAGAAACGATACCCAGCAAAAGTCACCTGGCTATTGTATTGATCAAAACGTTTCGAGTAACTGAAACGATAAGATCCCCCCGTAAGGGTTTTGTTCTCTCTAGGCAATTTTGCCCTTGATTCCGTCACATCAAACGACAACGCACCCAACACCATCAAGTCACGACCAATCCCCAGTGATAAAGCGTTGTAGTCACCTGATCCCAAAAAACCACCATACAATGACCAGCCGTTATTGATCCCCCAGGAAAATTCTCCGAGACCAAAGGCCGGCCCTTCACGACGATGCTTATCATTGGTAGATTGCCCACCAACCAGCTTGTATTGCACACGTCCGGGACGTGTCAGGTAAGGGATCGTTGCGGTGTTAACCTGAAACTGCTGTACACTTCCATCCTGCTCTTCAACTCTGACATCCAAAGCGCCTGACACTGCATCACTGAGATCCTGGATGCGGAATGGCCCTGACGCAACCTGAGTTTCATACAATACTCTCCCCATTTGGCTAACCGTCACCTTGGCATTGGTTCTCGCGACACCTGTAACTTCAGGGGCATAGCCACGTAAGTTCGGTGGTAACATATTCTCATCAGTTACCAAACTGATACCGGTATAACGGAAGCTATCAAAGAGATTAGAATTGAGGTAATCCTCTCCCAACGTCAACTTTGCTTCTAAACCAGGGAGTGCACGATACAGGTAGTAACGACTCCAATCCCAATCGCGGCGCTCTTTGCCACCTGATCGATGTGAGTTATCTGCGTCATCATGTTTGGTCTTGAAACGATGATATCTGGCCTGCCAGTCAGCCCGAAAACGCCATGCACCAACATTCATGCCCGCCGTTCCGTTAGCACTGATCTGTTGGTTATTACGACCACCGGTCGGTTTCGATGTTTGCGCATTAACGTTATAGTCAAACAATAATCCGGTTATCCCCTCATCCCAACGGGAAGGAGGATCCCAATCCGGCAAGTTATATTCCAGATAGATTTTAGGAACAATCAGATACAGCGTATAAGTGGCCAACTCTCCCCTTGCTGACATGCCCGGCAGTGTATTGAGATCAAGACATTTTCCTTCATTCTGCCAACTTAATTTTTCTGCCCACTTTGGTTTAAGAGCAATTTGTTTGACTAATTCGGGGGATATACAAGCTTCACTACCTTTAGAATCATCAGCCGAAGCAATAAAATCGATAGAATAGATATCCGGAAATTCCTCCTTATTCATCCGAACAGCCATCATATAATTCCCCGGCATGATATAACCTGCCCGAGAGAACTGTTCTAAATTAATATTGCCGCGTTCACTGATATCCAGAGCATCAATATTGAATTCAATTGGCTTAGAATAGGCGATCTGAATACCAGATACCACAAACAATATCAAAGCAGAAAGAGGTTTAATTCCAGATATTAAATGTTCTATTTGTATTTTATTTGTTATCTTATTTTTATTAATCACGTATTTTTTATTAAAGGTGTTTTTCCTATTACTGTTCTTTTTTTTATTAATAGAAGAAAAATAATGATTCATAGAATCTGAAAACAAAGCCATAACATCCTCTGAGCAATGAATCGTTAATAACCCAATTTGAATTTAGCTGTTACCTGATACTGCCAAGTCTGTATGCGTATAGGACTATCGCCTAATAGATCGCATCATTAAAGTTCATCGCTCTCACTTGAGGATCCTACAGATACCGGGGATTGCAGAGGTAACCACATGCACTGCTTATCCGTAATATATTACGTTCTCTGTTTGTGATTCACTGAATTACCGTATAGCGGGAAGTAGAGGAAACATGTCACCATCGGTAGCCATTAAAAATTAGTTAAAATGGCAAAATATCTTTATTTTCCGAATACCACCAATAGAGAACACCATAGATTAAATCAATAAAAAAGGGTATTTCAAATTACTTCTATGGGAATAGTTCTATTAATGCCATACTCTGTTGACTCAATTGACAATAATATTGATTTATATCAATAAGAAAAAGCACATTACAGAATATTCTAATCACGTTCTGCTAGCATATTAGTTCCCAGAAATACCCTAAATACGCTATCAAGAAACCCAGTAAATCAATAGCAATGAATTTCCTGATGTTCAATTACCAAAATTATCTAGTCAGTAAAAATATTACTGATAGTTTAATGTAAAGTTAGCAATAGCAGTGAAGTTACCAGGGACAACTGAGTTCTCACCTTTCTCATCACTCAAGTTAGTACCTTGCAGGTGTGCTGCGAACTGCAGATCATTGTTACCTTCGTGCAGAGAAAGTAGTTTACTTGCTGTTCCCAGAGGCAGTCTGTTATTACCAGCATCAGTAATAGCAATTGCCGCGCCTTTTGCTGTTCCTTCAATACCTAAATAACCAGACTCACCACTAGCCATAGAGCCAGTGAAAGTAGTTTCTACACCTTTCAGCGTCTGTGTAGTGCAGTTTTCTAATTCAATTTTGAAAAACTTAGATTCTGAACGCCCTTGCTTTTTCAAGATGTGGCTGGAAACAGCCCCCATATCAACTTCAACATTGGTATTTTTAATTGAACAAGGTGCATCAATGATAGAACCAGTAAATGTAACCGTACCATTACCTTGGTTAGCCGCATTTGCAGCACCTGTAGTTAAAGCCACACCAAAACCTAAAATCATTGCCAATTTATTCATTTTCATAATCGAATTTATACCTTTTAATTAAAAAATGACAGACTGATATACAAAGAGAAACCGAAGTACAGAAATTAATTTCTGATACTCAGAATAATTACTATTTAGTTTTTTGACAGATAGCTTGACTGATTCAAATAAACCAAACCGGCTGTATCATTCTACACAAAAATCCTTAAGTCAAATTTCAGCTGATAAAACTGGCAATGCTCCTTAACTGCGTATGAAATATGAGTTTTTATCAAAAAGCATCGATAAGAAGTAGTATATTTTACTGTCAATTTTGTGAATTTGGGTTATTTTCCTAAATTATATCGAACAAAGATGAATAGTTCAGGATCTTAGTTTGTGTGTTTTTATTGAGCAACTTTATCTTTCCGAAAAAATAGTTATATAATTATATCAAGATAATTATTAAATATAGTTTTTACTATTGTCTTTATGGCTTATATCAAAATAAAAACAAACCATTTATCCAATCCATACAATTAACAAGCTAATTATAATATAATTAAATCATTATTTTTTATTTAACAGATTTATTTTTTGTTAAATTAATTTTTCCATTCTTTTTACAGGTAAATTAATGTGAAATGAAATGGCAACTGAATAAATAGATGAGAATCATTTTTAACCGATCTGTTCAAATAATGTATTAATTTGAGCAACAAAAAAGCTCTCCCCATTATTGAGAAGAGCTTTTATTTTTAATCAGGGGATAAAATTACTTAGGCTTTTTTAATTATCACCCAACAAAATAGACTCAAGTGCAATTTCAATCATGTCATTAAACGTTGTCTGACGCTCTTCAGCGGTAGTTTTCTCACCTGTGCGAATATGGTCAGAAACAGTACAGATCGCCAGTGCTTTTGCACCAAATTCGGCTGCAACACCGTAAATACCTGCTGCTTCCATTTCAATACCCAAAATACCATATTTTTCCATTATATCAAACATTTGCAGGTCAGGGGTATAGAACAGATCTATAGAGAAAAGATTGCCAACACGTGTGTTGATATTTTTCGCTTTAGCTGCATCAACCGCATTACGAACCAAATCAAAATCGGCGATTGCCGCGAAGTCATGATCTTTAAAACGCACACGGTTGACTTTGGAATCAGTGCAAGCCCCCATACCAATCACAACATCACGAATTTTAATGTCTTCACTCACTGAGCCACAGGAGCCAATGCGAATAATCTTTTTGACACCAAATTCGGTGATCAATTCTTTCACATAAATGGAACAGGATGGAATGCCCATTCCGTGTCCCATCACTGAAATGCGACGGCCTTTGTAAGTACCAGTGAAACCCAACATACCACGGACATCGTTAACCTGACGGGCATCTTCTAAAAAGGTTTCCGCAATATATTTTGCACGTAGTGGATCACCTGGCATCAGAACAACATCAGCAAAATCGCCCATCTCAGCATTAATATGTGGAGTAGCCATAAATCTATTCCTTGTTTTTATTAAGTAGTTAAAAATAGGTAAATATCGAGGCAGCCAATAGCTGCCCCCAGAAAAATCAGAACATCGCTTTACCATAGTCCATTGGTGTCAGGTCGAAATATTTCGCCACTGTCTGACCAATGTCAGCAAATGTTTCACGATGCCCCAATGAGCCAGGTTTCACTTTTGGCCCATAAACCAGCACTGGAATATGCTCACGAGTATGATCTGTGCCTGGCCAGGTCGGGTCACAACCATGGTCAGCCGTCAGGATCAGAATGTCATCTTCTTTAACCTGCTTCAGCATTTCCGGCAAGCGGCGGTCGAATAGTTCAAGCGCTGCCGCATAACCTGCCACATCACGGCGATGACCATAAGATGAGTCAAAATCAACAAAATTGGTAAACACAATTGTGTTATCCACGGCCTGTTCCATTTCAACCAATGAAGCATCAAACAAAGCATCAATCCCTGTTGCCTTGACTTTTTTGGTAATACCAACATTAGCGTAAATATCCGCTATCTTGCCAATGGAAACCACTTCGCCCTGTTTCTCATCAACCAGTTTCTTCAGAATGGTTGGGGCAGGAGGCTCAACCGCCAAATCATGGCGATTACCGGTACGTTGGAAATCACCCGCTTTATCACCCACAAACGGACGGGCAATAACACGACCGATGTTATAACCGCCAATATTCAGTTCTTCACGGGCGATCTCACATAATTCATACAGTTTATCCAAACCGAATGTTTCTTCATGGCAGGCAATCTGGAAAACGGAATCCGCAGAGGTATAGAAAATCGGCTTGCCGGTTTCCATGTGCTCTTCTCCCAGTTTGTCCAGAATAACTGTACCGGAAGAGTGGCAATTGCCCAAATACCCTGGGAGATTAGCGCGCTCAACCAATTTATCCAGCAATTCCTGCGGAAAGCTGTTTTCTAAGTCCTGAAAATAACCCCAGTCGAACAAAACCGGAACACCAGCAATTTCCCAATGACCTGATGGCGTGTCTTTACCAGAAGAAAGTTCACTTGCATAGCCATAGGCACCAATAATGTCGGCATCTTTGTCTAAACCAATCGGGAAAGTTCCGCTGGACTCTTCTGCCGCTTTACCCAGCCCCAAGCGGCTCAAATTGGGCAACTTCAATAATCCCTGACGACCGATATCAGCTTCACCACAGGCACATTGCTCCGCAATATGTCCTAAAGTGTTAGATCCTTTGTCACCAAATCTGTCTGCATCTGCACTCGCACCAATGCCAAAGGAATCCAATACCATGATGAATGTACGTTTCATAATTTTCTCCTGCGTCAATTCACGCTATCAATGCGGAAACTGCCAGCTATTAAAATCTATTTTCAGTGCTTATGTTGGTTTATCCACTGATATGACGATAAACCATCTGTGTGGTGACTTTCGTTTCTACATTTGATTCCGCTGCCAAAACATTCGTCTGTTGTAAAGCTTTCTGTTGTAGAACAAGCGACTTACGCACAGTCTCCGCCGCTGTATGCCACTCATCTTCACTATTGGCATGGATCGTCATCAGAGGGGTATCTGTGTTGACTTCTGAACCAAGTGCAATAATACCACTCAGTCCCACACTGTAATTAATCGTATCCGTAGCCTTACGACGGCCACCTCCTAACGCCACCACGGCCATACCTAATGCCCGGGTATCCATCTCTGTCACAATGCATTGTTTTTCAATAACACGCTTTTCAGCAAATACAGGTCTGCTGAAAGAGGCCGTCGGCAAATAATGAGTATAGTTTTCAACAAAATCGACCGGCCCTTTTTGGGCAGCAACCATACGTCCAAAAACTTCTGCTGCTTTACCACTGTCGAGAACTGTCTGTAACTTACGATATGCAGTATCACGGTCTTCTGCCAATTTACCTGATACCAGCATTTCAGCAGCCAATGCCATAGTGACTTCAAATAACCGGGGATTACGGTATTCTCCCGTCAGAAACTGAACCGCTTCACGTACTTCCAGTGCATTACCCGCACTGGATGCCAGCACCTGATTCATATCGGTTAACAATGCGGTTGTTTTGCAACCCGCACCATTAGCTACCGCAACGATGGATTCCGCCAGTTGTTCCGATTGCTCATAAGTCGGCATAAATGCCCCGGAACCTACTTTCACATCCATGACCAAGGCATCCAATCCCTCAGCCAATTTTTTGCCCAGAATAGAAGCGGTAATCAGCGGAATAGCGTCAACAGTAGCAGTAATATCACGTGTTGCATAAAAACGCTTATCCGCAGGTGCCAATGAATGAGTCTGACCGATAATCGCAATGCCAACATCCCGGATAATGTCACGGAAACGATGTTCATCAGGGAAGATGTCAAAACCGGGGATGGATTCTAATTTATCCAACGTTCCTCCGGTATGCCCCAGTCCGCGCCCTGAGATCATCGGGACATAACCTCCACATGCTGCTACCATCGGCCCTAACATCAGGGATGTTACATCACCAACCCCGCCCGTCGAATGTTTATCAACAACCGGGCCATGCAAATTCAATTTATTCCAATCCAGAACTGTACCGGAATCACGTACTGCCAATGTTAAAGCAATACGTTCCTCCATCGTCATATCACGGAAATAGATGGTCATTGCTAATGCGGCGATTTGCCCTTCGGATACCGTGTTATCACACACTCCGTTAATAAAGAAACGGATTTCTTCTTCGCTCAGTGGATAACCATCTCGTTTTTTGCGAATAATTTCCTGTGCCAAAAACAAAGCTACCTCCCAATCATCATTATTATTTGAAAAGAATGGCAGTAATGCACCTTATCTTAGCAAACCTTCAATATGTCGTTATTGATCTCAATAACGACTGTTTTCAATAAATGATGGTTCTAAATAACGGTTTTCAGTAACTACTGCTTTGCTTTTGCCCCTGGTGCCCTAACGTTGTCAATAAGCTTCCCAATAAACTGGAAGCACCAAAACGGAAATGGCGGGAATCTACCCATTTATCACCCATGATCCGATCTGCCAGAGCCAGATATTGTGCTGCTTCTTCTGCGGTACGCACACCGCCCGCAGGTTTAAATCCAATAGTATCACCTACCCTCATATCACGGATGACACTGAGCATGATCTCTGCACTTTCCAGTGTCGCATTCACGGGTACTTTTCCGGTTGAAGTTTTAATAAAATCTGCTCCCGCTTTAATTGATATTTCAGATGCTTTGCGGATCAGATCAGCTTCTTTCAGTTCGCCGGTTTCAATAATAACTTTCAGCCAAACACCTACTTCAGCGCAGGCATCCTTGCAGGCCTTAACCAAGTCAAAACCAATTTGTTCGTTACCCGCCATCAATGCACGATAAGGGAAAACAACGTCCACTTCATCTGCACCATAAGCAATGGCTGCACGGGTTTCCGCTAGTGCGATATCAATATCATCATTACCATGTGGGAAATTGGTAACAGTGGCAATACGAATGTCAGGTGTTCCTTGTTCACGTAATATTTTACGTGCAACCGGAATAAAACGTGGGTAGATACAGATGGCTGCGGTATGCCCTGCCGGACTATTCGCCTGATAACAAAGTGCCATCACTTTCTCATCAGTATCATCATCATTGAGTGTTGTTAAATCCATCAAACTCAGCGCACGCTGAGCAGCTGCGGTTAAATCGGTCATAGAACTCTCCAACGGTATTATTGTGGCTCAATCAGTTCACACATTCTTTAAACGCTTATGTTGGCGAGCGGACTTGGTTCCTTGAAGATGTTGCGATGATTATATTCCCCCGCAACAACAGAGTTCCTTCTCTCCGCACATATTTCTTTAGTTTGTACTGCCCCCGACAGGCATCAGCTTAATCCATGAAATCTTAGAACATCATTATTTGAACATGTCAACACACAATAATGAGTGTTTAAAATCACATTAATTGGATAAGAATTGCAACGATAATCATTTCATTGTGAAATTAATCACAATTATTAGCCTTAAGAAAAATAAAATGCAGGTGAGATCAACTCACCTGCATCCAATTTAGTATACGTTTCCTAATCAGATTTCTCTAATTATTATAGAGAAAAGAAGAATCCGGCGATTGTGGCACTCATCAGGTTAGAGAGTGAGCCAGCCAATACGGCTTTCAGACCAAAACGCGCAATGTCACCACGGCGGTTTGGCGCCATACCACCCAGACCACCGAGTAGAACGGCAACAGAAGACAAATTAGCAAAGCCACACAGTGCGAAAGAAATAATCGCTTTGGTGTGATCAGAAAGTACCTGCAAACCCGCTGCTTTAACTACGTCATCTGGTTTCAGATATTCACCAAAGTTCATGAATGCGACGAATTCATTAACAACCAATTTCTGTCCAATGAAAGAACCCGCAACTGTTGCTTCATGCCACGGTATACCAATCAGATAAGCAATTGGCGCAAACACCCAGCCCAGAACCAGTTCCATCGACAATTGAGGATAACTGAACCAACCACCGATGCCACCTAGCATACCATTCAACAAAGCAATCAATGCAGTAAATGCCAACAACATTGCACCTACATTCAGAGCTAACTGCATACCGGATGCCGCACCAGATGCCGCCGCATCGATAATATTAGCCGGACGCTCTTCAGCAGTAACCAGAGACATTGCATCAACAGTATCGTGTGTTTTTTCAGTTTCTGGCACCATCAGTTTTGCAAACAAGAGGCCACCCGGTGCTGCCATGAATGAAGCTGCGATCAGGTATTCCAATGGAACGCCCATGGATGCGTAGCCTGCCAATACAGAGCCTGCTACAGAAGCCAGACCACCACACATAACAGCAAATAGTTCAGATTGAGTCATGGTCGCGATATAAGGACGAACAACCAGAGGGGCTTCAGTCTGACCTACGAAAATATTCGCTGTTGCGGACAGAGACTCTGTACGTGATGTTCCCAACAATTTTTGCAAACCACCACCAAGAACTTTGATGATAAACTGCATAACGCCGATGTAATACAGAACTGCAATCAGAGAAGAGAAGAAAACAATGACCGGCAGAACACGCAGAGCAAAAATAAAGCCACCGCCGCCGAACAGTTCAAACATTTTGTCAGAAACCAATCCACCAAAGATAAAATCAGTTCCCTTCTGACCATATCCGATTACATTGGAAACACCTTTTGACATTCCGCCCAGAATGTCTTTACCTGCCGGCACATAAAGTACAAATGCCCCAATAGCTACCTGAATAAGAAAGGCGCCGAGGACAGTACGGATTTTAATAGCTCGGTAATTACTGGAGAAAAGTACTGCGATAAAAATCAGCACTACCATCCCTATCAGGCTCATAATGAGTTGCATTGGAAGAATCCCTGTTCACTAATTGAATTAAAAATATGTCAGTTATTTTGTGAGTTCCTACTGACACTGTGTGTGGGGGCGATTATACCTAGTAGTAAAAAAGAACAAGCAACTAACATCACAAATTAATACAGCAAAAAGTAATATAAAAACAGAAAATGAGATCTACATCACATATGACCATGCTATTTACAAGGATTTAGATAATTTTGTGGAAAAAAAGGGAGAAATAAGAAGATAATGCCAGTTAAATATTATTAATGTTTATTTAAGACGGAAGACCGCCTTTTACCTGACAAAAAATTGCCTGATTTTTACTCAAAAGAAACTAGCTTAATGCAAACAATGTCATGCTATTTTGATAAATTTGGTGGGAAATTTCATCCGTAGACTCAGGACGCAATTCACACAATGCAGAAAAAACCTGAGCAACTCTTTCTGGTCGGTTTGGTTGCCCCTGAAACCCTGATAATGGCATATCAGGTGCATCCGTTTCTAACACAAGAGATGACAGCGGTAATCGTGCAATCGTATCACGCGTCTTTTTTGCTCTCTCATAAGTAATAGTTCCACCAACACCAATGTAAAAACCCAAACGAATAAAAGCCTGTGCCTGAGACAAGCTTCCGGCAAAGCCATGGATCACCCCGGTACGTGGCACACTGTGTTTTCGTAACATTGCTGCCAATTGATCGTGACTTTTGCGGGAGTGAAGTATCACAGGCAATTCATACTTTCTGGCCAGCATGAGCTGCGCTGCCAATAGGCTTTTTTGCTTCTCAAACTGAGGTTCCGGCATATAAAGATCAAGCCCGATTTCACCTACCGCTACACAGTTAGACTGCTTTTCCTTGAGTTTCTGCTCCAGTTCATCCAGATGCATGTCATGATGTTCATTGATATACAAAGGATGTAACCCAAACGCAGCATGAATTGAATCATGGGTAGCGGCCAGATCGGCAACACGTTGAAAATTCACCTGACTGACTGACGGGACAATGATTTTTTCTACCCCTGTTTGTCTGGCACGTTCTAAACTTGCTGTTTCATCGTCAACAAAAGGGAAAAAATCAAAATGGCAATGTGTATCGATAAACATTTACTTATCCATCATGGTAATACCCGTCAGTGGAGTCGGGGTAATATCATTCACCTCAGTTCCCTCAATCTCCGGGCTATTCATATTGTCCAAAAAGCCATTGTGCCTGAAACCATTACGGTTCATTTCATCATGATTTAAGCCATTGCGACAAACACCATAACTTTTACGTTCTGCTAACCCGAATTTACCTCCGACAAAAGTATGTCCGATAGTTGCCAGAAAATACCGCCCACAGCGCCGCCCCAAGTAATAATCCTTATCCAATGCACTAATCCTGCTTCCCAGTGCCATTGTAGCCAATGGTGCTGGTGGATAAATTTCGAATACCTGCACATCATCCGGCGGATTTTCAATAAATTGCTGTGTCCGATAGTAGCTTTTAGCATGCAGCTTCAACATCTGAATCATCTTTTGTGAGCTACTGCTTTCCAGCCAGCGCTCTATTCGTTTAATCCACTGTGGCGTGTAATAAAGCTGTGAAGGCACTGTTCTGACCACCACAATGGTATCTGCACCACGGCGATAAGCCTCTTCTACTGGGATAGCATCACAAATGCCACCATCCTGATAAACAATGCCATCAAGTGTCACGCCATTGCGATAAAAACCAGGTATAGCGCTGGAAGCCTTTATAATCTCCATCCAATTATTTTCCTCAGGATGAAAATAATTGGCTTCAAAATCATCCACTCGACAGGCACACATATAGAATTCACGCCCTGCATCAAAATGTCGCATCGCAATAGGAATATTCAAGGGTGATTTTTCAGAAACGATATCAATATACCAATCCAGATCGATTAGATGCCCACCCCGGACAAAGCGCAACAGATTAAAAAAGGTAGTATTAGTTGTGTAATTTTTAATTACCTTACGGGCATATCCTCTCTGACCACAGATATAAGCAGAAAGGTTCTGCGCTCCAGCGGAAGTGCCAATAAACAATTCGAACGGGTTAAAATCAAGCCGGAGAAATTCATCCAACACACCTGCGGTAAAAATTCCTCGTTGCCCACCACCTTCACAGACAAGTGCAATTTTTCCCGGCTTGATCCGTGATGTATAAGTTAACGGCTCTATATTACCCAGCGTAATCGGAATATGTTTCCCCATAATCCCCCCTACAAAGTCAATGCCAGTTTCAAAATACAATTTGAGTTATACTCTCCGTTTTTCAAGTTGCCTCTTTGTTGTTGGCTGCGATGCCCCTTGACATCCATTGGGTATATGACTGTCTATCAGTATATAGTTATGCAAACAAAGTGCTCGTAAAAAACAGTGTGCTTGTAAAAAACGATGTATTTATGAGAATTGCATTAAATAATGAAGATTAATTCACTAACAGGCAAGCATTTGCTTACTCTCTGAATAGACTGCACATATCATGCTCTTGAAAAGATAATCGCTTAATCAGGTTGGGTTTTATTTGGAGAATAGGAACAAAAAGAGTGGCCTATTATCTGCCACTCCATCAAAATACATTTTATTTTCTGATAGTTAACGTACTATTTACGAATTTTACACCATCGACTTGATGGGCAATTCTAATCACCCGTTTAACCTGCTCTTCATTTTTGACAAAACCGGAAAGATAAACTACGCCTTTTTCCGTTTTCACTGAAATATCGTTACTATTAATCCCTTTATATTCCAGTAACTTTTCTTTTATTTTGGCAGTAATAACACTATCATCAAAAGAACCACCTAATTTTTTCAGTGAGTTATCAATTTTTTCCTCTGCATTCTTGATTGAAGAATCAATTTTTTGGCCCGTATTCTCTAACGCTTTATCTTCTAATATTTTATTTTCTAAAGAATTACCTTCTATAGTACTGCCTGAAGATGTTTCTGCGGCTGATACGCTGCCATTTATTAATATCGAGCCTAAAACCGAACCTAAAACAACGGCCAAGAGTGAGTGTGTGAACTTTAATTTTTTCATCCTACTACCTTCCCTTAACTAAGCCAAATTGTTAAAAGATGATATATCATCAAATTATGGGGATGAAATGGACTTTACAATAAATAACGTATATTTTCTAAGCCAGAAAATTATGCTTTAAATAAAGCATAACCAATATATTTAGAATGGAGTAACAAATTAAAAAGAGCCAACTACTTGTTGGCCCCGAAAAAATATTAGTGTTCCCGCGTCTTACGGAAAACAATATCAGGATAACGTTCACTGGTCAGATTTAAATTAACCATGGTTGGTGCAATGTAAGTCAGGTTATCGCCACCATCAAGTGCCAGATTTTGCTCACTCTTGCGTTTGAACTCTTCTAGTTTCTTGACATCATTACATTCTACCCAACGTGCAGTAGAAACGTTGACAGGTTCATACAGTGCTTCAACGTTATATTCACTCTTCAAACGAGCAACAACGACATCAAACTGAAGTACCCCCACTGCCCCAACGATCAGATCATTATTGGTTAATGGGCGAAATACCTGTACGGCTCCCTCTTCTGATAACTGAACGAGACCTTTCAACAATTGTTTTTGTTTCAGCGGATCACGCAACCGGATACGACGGAACAATTCAGGGGCAAAATTTGGAATGCCTGTGAATTTCAGCTCTTCACCTTGAGTGAAGGTATCACCAATCTGAATCGTGCCATGATTGTGCAGGCCAATAATGTCTCCCGGATACGCATCTTCAACATGGGAACGATCTCCGGCCATAAAGGTCAGTGCATCCGAGATAACCACATCTTTTTTGGTGCGTACCTGACGCAGTTTCATACCTTTTTCGTATTTACCAGAAACAATACGCAAAAACGCCACACGGTCACGGTGTTTCGGATCCATATTGGCCTGAATTTTGAAAACAAAACCCGTGAATTTTTCTTCTTTTGCAGTGACTTCACGTACATCAGTCTGACGAAGCATTGGCATCGGTGCCCATTTAACAAGGCCATCCAACATGTGATCAACACCAAAATTACCGAGTGCAGTGCCGAAAAATACCGGGGTTAATTCACCTTGTAAGAAGGCATCCAGATCGAACTCGTGTGATGCACCTTTGACCAGTTCTAGCTCTTCACGTAACTGATTAGCCAGATCCTCACCAACTGCCGCATCCAACTCAGGGTTATCCAACCCTTTAATAGCCCGGACTTCCTGAATCGTATGCCCCTGACCGGATTGATACAGATAAATTTCATCCTGATAAAGATGATAAACCCCTTTAAATGATTTACCACAGCCGATCGGCCATGTGATCGGGCTACAGGCGATATTCAACTCGTTTTCAACTTCATCCATCAATTCCATCGGATCGCGGATATCACGGTCGAGTTTATTCATGAATGTCAGGATCGGCGTATCACGCAGGCGGGTAACTTCCATCAGTTTACGGGTACGATCCTCAACACCTTTCGCAGCGTCAATTACCATCAAACAACAGTCAACCGCAGTCAGAGTACGGTAAGTATCTTCGGAGAAATCCTCATGCCCGGGAGTATCCAGTAAGTTAACCAGATAATCACTATAAGGGAACTGCATTACCGAAGTGGTAATGGAGATACCACGTTGCTTTTCCATCTCCATCCAGTCTGATTTAGCGTGCTGATTGGAACCCCGGCCTTTTACCGTCCCCGCTTTTTGAATCGCCTGTCCAAACAGCAATACCTTTTCAGTAATAGTCGTTTTACCCGCATCGGGGTGAGAAATTATTGCAAAGGTTCTTCGCTTGGCGACTTCTTGCAAGAATGAGGAATTTGACATTAATTGAAATCTTCCAGTCTACGCGCGGATAGCTACCGTTTGTGAAGCACAGAATAACGCTTCACCTTCGGATCCGGCATGTTAATCGTGATTGGCGCTTATTTTCTCTGAACTTGGCATTATAGACAACCAATGATGTTCAAGATGGTATAAAACTTCGTTACTCTCCAAATAATGGCAACGCCATAATGATTGCGTCTTCTTTTCCTGTCGCGGTTGGGTAATAGTTTTTGCGAATAGAAACCTCGTTAAATCCCAAATCTTCATACAAACGAATTGCCGACCTGTTTGAACGTCGTACTTCAAGCCACAGTGTATTAATCTGTTTTTGAGGCAATACATCGATCAAGTATTTCAGCAATGTTTTCCCATGCCCCTGAGATTGATACTCAGGATGAATAGCAATATTAAAGAGTGTCGCTTCATCCAAAACACACTGCACTATTACAAAACCAATCATCTGGTCATTAAGCGCGATTTTGTAATTGAGATAACGTTCTCCCTGATTAGAGTAAAAAGTTTTTTCACTCCAGGGAAAAGCATGGCTGGCCTGTTCTATTTGAAATGCAACGGGAAGATCAACGGGAGTTAATAGAGAAATATTCTTCATAATGGTAAATTTGTTGCCAAAGAGCGCGTTTTGCATCCCCATCAAGGGATAAATCATTTAATGCAGGGCTTCTCAAAGAAATCCCTTGTATTGATAAGGTAATATCAACCCCCAACAGCCAGCATGGGCAATGGATTGATTCCGAAAGTAACTCAACGTCTTTTGTCGTGATGCAATAAACTGATGAGACATTAATCCCCATGGCTGTGAAAATATCAGCAAATAATGAATGATTTAAGTCAATGTGATCATGGCTAATGATCAACAGACGGGTTGAGTCAGGGATGAGGACAGATAATTCACCTCGCAGGGTCGCAGGGCTACGCAAAACCCATTGGATGATGCCTAATCGAGTCAGTGATCTGTCACGCTTTGTCATCGTGTTTTATTCCATCAGCCATAAAAAATAACAGGTAATATATACCTAATAGATTTCAAGTTGCAGCCAACAAAACTGCAACTTGAAAGATGAAAGGTATATTATCAGAGGGCTTATCTCTGTGCCAATCAATGCGGCATCTCAGTTTTGCCCACAGATAATTATTACTGGATAAAGATTTATAAGGAGCTAATCATAGATGTCAGTATTAACATCGGCCAGTGAAGTTATCCTGCGCCATCAAGAGCAATTCCGCTCCCATCATCTGCTTTTTGCTGGTGACCTTCAGGATACTCTGGCAACGGAAATTGAAGCTGCAAGTGTGCGAGTACATACTAATCAATATCATCACTGGCAGTCGCTGATCCGCACACTGGGTGATAATGCCTCGTTTGGTCTTACCGCGGACAGCACATTTGTCAAAGGATGTGATACGCTGATTTATTACTGGTCAAAAAGCAAGCATGAAGCACGTTTCCAACTGCGTAGTCTGTTTTCCATTTTGCCTGTCGGAACCGATATTTTTATTGTCGGCGAAAATCGCAGTGGTGTTCGTAGCGTTGATAAACTGATGGAAGGCATTGCCACTTTCCGCAAAGTAGACAGCGCCCGCCGTTGCAGCCTGTTTTACGGTCAACTGGAGTATCAGGTTCAATTTGATCAGAACAATTGGTGGAACAGCTATCAAGTCGGCGATGTCACCGTCAATACATTGCCCGGCGTATTCAGCCAGGATGATCTGGATGTTGGCAGCCGTCTTCTGCTCTCTACATTTGATACACCGATTTCTGGCAGCCTGCTGGATATCGCTTGTGGCTCTGGTGTTTTAGCAACGGTGTTGGGTAAAAATAACCCCGGCTTGTCACTGACACTCAGCGATGTCAATGCAGCAGCTATCACATCCAGTAAAGCGACATTGAAAGCGAATAAACTGGAAGGGAGTGTCATTACCAGTAATGTTTACTCCGCTATTGAAGAAAAATTCGACTGGATCATTTCCAATCCACCATTCCATGACGGCCTGAAGACAAGTCTGTCAGCGGCTGACGATATGATCCGCATGGCACCCAAATATCTGAAATATGGTGGTAAGTTCCGGATCGTAGCAAACGCTTTTTTACCTTATCCAGAGCTGCTGGATAGCGCTTTTGGTAGACACGAAGTGATTGCTCAGACAGGTAAATTCAAAATTTATCAAGCCACCAAGAAGTAACGAATCAAACAGCCATTGCCCTTCCCAAATGGGTGGGCAATTTCAATATGTCGATTTTTGCATCAATCATGCTTTCTCCCGATAAATAATGATTGACGTCAGCCGTAAAATCTCTAGAATGCGCCTCCGTGCTATCTGTTTAATTGGTTGTCTTTAAATGATAGTGTCTGAATTTGCGAGGGTGGCGGAATTGGTAGACGCGCTAGCTTCAGGTGTTAGTGTTCTTACGGACGTGGGGGTTCAAGTCCCCCCCTTCGCACCAAGTCAGACAGCTATTAGTTAAATGAATCAACCGGATAAATCAATTAAACAAACCAGATAAATAGCAGTATCTGCGAGGGTGGCGGAATTGGTAGACGCGCTAGCTTCAGGTGTTAGTGTCCTTACGGACGTGGGGGTTCAAGTCCCCCCCTTCGCACCACTGTTAATATTTATCTGCTCATCTCTTATATTCCATACTCTCTTGCTTTTTCTTTCTCACATTTTCTCTCTCTTTTCTGGTTTTATCCTTGTAATACATCTTATTGTTCTCAAAAATGAAAGTGCCCTAAACAACGCAAGCCAGCAAACAGGCTACACGTCACAACAATCCCGGCGGGGAGAAGCAAAAAATGGCGGGCATTACGATGTAACAATAGCAAAAGCGTTAAAATCATTGCCCCCTGGATGCTAATTTTAAATTGTTCTAACCCTGCTCCTGTTATTACTAATGCGAATGCAACCAAACTGGATAACAGAATACCCCACAATCCCGTAATGCTGTGCCAGACAGTCAGCTTTAGATTCCGCTTTGCACTGTTCATAATCAACCGCCAAAACAAATGATAATGATTCCCACTATCATATATTGTGGCATCTTAATCACAAATTAAAAATCTATAACAACATTCATTACCTTATTATTTCAATTCCATCGCATTACGTATGGTAAAAAACAAATCGGTTTGATCAGTTAAGCCAACAACATTGGCTGCATAAGGGCCATAAGCGGCAACACGTAATTGTGTTCCGGTATGATTTTGTTCGTCTTTTTCTGAATTGCCATAGTTTACAGTGATGACTGCACCATCTTTAGTAATCAATGAGCGAGTCAGCCCGGGGGATTTAACATCGGGTTCAATAATCTGGCTGGAATGGGCATGATCAGCCGTAACTATAACTAAGGTGTCTCCATGTTGCTTTGCAAATTTCAAACCCGCTTGTACAGCTTCATCGAATGCCACTGTTTCCCCAATTTGGGCACAAGGGTTAGCTGCATGATCTTGTTTGTCAATCGAAGCACTTTCTACCTGCAATAAGAAACCATTTTTATTGTTTTTCAATAAATCAATCGCTTTTTCTGTTAGTTGTGCCAATGTGGGTTCAGCGGAATTACGATCAGTGTTAATTTTACACTTCACTGGCGCTTCATTAATGTTGCCGTGATAAACCGCTTTTGGCCCTTCCCAGATTACATCCATATTTCCATTATTGAACAATCCCAACAGCGGTTTTTTCTGATTGGCCTCTTGAATACCATGTAATGATTTTATATCCGTTACCCATTGATACCCTTGTTCCAGGGCTTGTCGTTTCAGAGTTTTTCCTTTATTAGCGCCGGATAACGATTGTTGCTCAAAACTTTTAGCACCACCTCCCAAAGTAATATCGGGACGCACAACTAAAAGCTGTTCTGTAATAGACCCTTTACCACCGTTTTCCAAAGCATCGGTAGGGCATTTTGCCAAAGTTTCCCGTGGGCCATAGCATTTACGGTTTGTGACATGGGCATACAACGCGGCTGGTGTAGCATCCTGAATTTCAGCAGTCGTAACATTCCCTGTCGCTTTTCCGTTTTTCTTTGCTAACTCCAGTAATGACTGATGAGCTTTACCAAAAACATCAATGCCCAACGCACCATTATAGGTTTTCGTCCCTGTTGACCACGCAGTGGCAGAAGCCGCAGAATCCGTGACATAGTTTGGTTTCTTCGTCTCTTTATTCAGAGAGTAATGAGTGTATTGTCCAGTAAAAGGCAGTGCATCAATTCCCTTAAAAAAACCACCAGCGCCTTGTGAATAATTGCGAGCTAACGTGATTTCAGAATCCCCCATACCATCACCGATAAACAGAATAACATTCTTCGCTTTCTTGTTTCTCAATGCTGCCTTAAGGGCATCCGTTTGATCTTCGGTAAGACGACGAGCACCACCAAACTGGGTTATATCTCCACGAGCTAAACGAGGTTCTGCCATGATGTTCCCTGTATTACTGGCTCGTGCAGATAAACAAGTTCCTGACATTAATATGGCGATAGTAAGAGTTAGCAAGTTTTTTGTGTAATTACGGGAGGGGATGTAGCTATAAGGCATAGAGTATTCCTGACTTTCGGGAAAATTAAACAAAACACTATAAATATGAATTTCTCCCCCAAATAGTGAACACCTAATATGACATTACTGTGAAAGATTAATAACACATTGATGACAATTTCTTGCAATATGTATTGGAACCATGTGAATACCCAACAGATTTCAAAATACAACCCAACGGCTAGGCCCGATATCTTTCAGGTTGCCCCGTTTACACTCTATGAGACAACCTGAAATCTGTTAGTATAAATGGCCTGTTGCTATCAATACCGCATCATGACCGATTTCAGTTCTGTGTAGTGCTCAATGAATGCCTTGCCAAACTCACGACCAATTCCTGAAGATTTCATACCACCAAACGGAACTGCGGGATCAAGGAACGTGTGCATGTTAATCCATAAAATACCCGCCCGAATACGTGGGATCATGCGCATTGCCTTACTTAAGTCGTTTGTCCATAAACTGGCAGATAAACCGAATGGCGTTGCATTCATCATGGAAATCAGCTCTTCCTCACTATCGTAACTGAGGAAAGTCCCTATCGGGCCGAACGTTTCTTCTTTCATTAATGTATCTTCGGCGCTTTTCGCACGGATCACGGTTGGCATAACAAAGAAACCTTTCCCTTCCAGGGCACGGCCACCATATATGATTTCATTCCCCTCCTGACGCGCTTTTTCAAACAGAGACAGAATTTTTTCGTAATGTTCTTTGTTTGCCAAAGGCCCCATCTCTGTTGTTTCATCAAGAGGAGAGCCAATCTTCATCGCAGACAAACGTTCAGAAAGTAATTTCAAAACCGCATCCATGTGAACAGAGGGAATATAGAAACGTTCCGCTGCTGCACAAATTTGCCCCTGATTCACATAACCAGCTTCCAATATTCCTTCAACAATTTTCTCGATAGACATATCCGCCAAGAAAGCCGCCGCATTTTTGCCTCCCAACTCCAACGTTGCACGGAGCAGGCCGTTTTCCATCACGGATTTACCAATCAGTAAGCCAGTAGGGACTGATCCCGTAAAAGTGACTTTGGCACATAGTGGATGAGTGAGTAGTTCCGCACCCACACCAGTACCAGAACCATTGACAATGTTGATCACACCATCAGGAATTCCGGCTTCCTTCGCCAATTCTGCTACACGCAGCATAGTTAAGGGAGTATACTCACTGGGTTTCAGAACAATCGTACAACCACAGGCCAATGCCGCTCCCAGTTTCCAGATAGCAATCATAATCGAGAAATTCCATGGAATAATCCCGACTACCACACCAACCGGTTCACGGCGGGTAAAGGCGGTATATTGTTCCCCTTTGAACGATGGCAATGAAACATTCAGCGTTTCACCGCTTATTTTGCTCGACCAACCGGCAAAGTAGCGCAAATATTCAGCAGAAGCACCAACTTCCAGCATCCGGGATAACTGAATGGTTTTTCCTGAACACAGACTTTCAAGCTGGGCAAGTTCTTCTCTATGTTTTTGCAGTAAATCCGCCAATCGAATCAGGCAATTACCACGTTCCATAGGAGAAGTCTGTGCCCATGAACCATGAAAAGCCGTTGATGCAGCTTCCATAGCAGCATTAGCTTCTGCCTGGCTTCCCCGGTTGACGGTAGCGATCACCTCATTAGATGCTGGGTTGACGACCGAAAAGATTTTTCCTTCCTGGCCACGAACAACTTGTCCATTGATATAATGGCCATGAGAACGTTGCAAAAAAGCTGTAACGGACTCTAGCAAAGTGATTTCACTCATTATATTTCCCTCTTGTCAGTCTGAAACCTGAGCATTGACACATGCCATATAGTGTTTAACGAAACGTTCACTGGTGATTTCCCACAGGACTTCAGTGCCTTTTGCCGCAAACCATGAGTCACCTTCGTGGTATTCGACCATAACCCCCGTTTTAACATCCGTCAGTTTCACGGAGCCTTCATGAACGGTTGCCATTTCATCAAAGGGATAAACCATCTTAAATTTTCCTTTGGTACAGGCAAAAATACCGCAAGTCAGGTTATCCGTTGGCTCTCCGTGGATCATTGCACCACTTGCCTGTGGATCACCTTCTACAACGATAGAACCAAGATTGGTGACACTACCAATTGGCATTAATTCAGGAAGTACTTTATCTAACAATAACGGCTTTATCATGACTTTTACCTTTCAGAATTTATTGTGCAAAAAAGTTCATGTACAAAAAGTGAAAATTCCAAAATCAATAAAACTAACGACGCCCTTTCCAATAGCCTGACGCTTGATGCCAAATCTTTCCGGCAGAAAGAAGCAAATGCCTCAATTTATCTTTGCCGATAATATTCAGATGTGGGATAGAACTTAGCAGTGAATAGCGCTCGGAGCCTTCACTCATGCCTTCTGCCAGTATTTTGCAGATAATATGGCTTGGCGTCACACCAAAACCCGAATAACCTTGGACATAGAACACGTTGTTATGTTTTGGTAAGGAACCTATTTGCGGGAAGAGACTGGCGCTACAATTCATAGGCCCACCCCATGCCAATTCAATTTTCACATCTTTCAGGTAGGGATAAACATCCAGCATCTGCTTACGGTTCCATTCTTTTAAATCCGAAGGAATATATTCGAGATATTTTGTCGCACTACCAAATAGCAATCGGTTCTCTTTAGTGACCCGGTAGTAGTTGATAACAGGATTGATATCACTATATGCCCCACGGATCGGACTGATTTTTTCTATCAGTTCATCCGATAATTCTTCTGTCATTAACTGGAATGCGTAAGTATTAATTGTTTTTTTGTAAATGGTCGGTTCAAGACCATTCAGAAAAGCATTGCACGCCCATAGCATTTTGTTTGCCCGCACAGAGCCCATTGCTGTACGAACGGTAACCCGTGAGCCATATTCCACGTTCAAAACCTGGCTGTTTTCAAAAATTTTGACGCCATATTCTGTGACCGCTTTGGCTTCGCCCAACAATAGGTTCAATGAATGAACATGTCCTCCGCCCATATGTTTCAATGCAGAAGTGTAAAGATCTGAACCAATGACTTTTTTAACATCTGAACCAGTATAAAGTTCGATCTCTTCATCAGGACTGGCTTCCCGAAATTCTTTCAGCCAGCTTCGCAGTGTCTTCTCTTGTCGGGAGTTATAACCCAGATAACCATAACCCCGGCAGAAATCCGCCTTGATATCATATTTGGCAATCCGGTCACGAATAATTCCAGCCCCCATATTGCTGATTCTAAATATTGTCTCCAGACCTTTCTCACCGACATGGTGTTTAATCCGATCCAAATCATGACCAATACCAGTCATAACCTGCCCGCCATTGCGTCCCGTTCCACCATATCCCAGAGTCCTTCCTTCCAAAATCGCGATATTGGTAATGCCTTTTTCTGCCAGTTCCAGGGCAGTATTGACACCAGAAAATCCACCACCAATGATAACGACATCAACATCCAGATCTTCTGTCAGTGTTGGGAAGCGGAGGTCATATTTTTTGGTGGCTGCATAGTATGTTAATGAATCGATCTGATTGTTCATATTACACCCCGTGAGCATCAGTCTATTCCCTGATATGCACTGCCAACAGCTTTCTATTCAGGGAGGTGTATCGCATTTATTTAAAATCGTTTATTCAGGTAATATTTGTTATTCAAGTGGAATAACAAAAGGGTACGAAAATAAATAATAAGTTAACAAAAACAAGATAAGTTCATCTGCAAATTTTTACTCCATATATGAATCACATGTATTAGAAATGCTCAAATCATTTGTTATTAGTATGTTAATTAAATCACAATAATTAAAGTCATTGTTAATAAGTTATGATTTTTATCAAGTCATTTTGTGATAGTCAGCAGAAGAATTTTTACTGACGGTGAATTATTCTTGATATGTATATTTGAGCACCATAACTTTTAGGCACCTTAAAAAGGAATAAATATGCTTCCTAAAAAAATTATCCTCGATTGTGATCCTGGTCACGATGATGCCATTGCCATGCTGCTTGCCCATGGGAACCCCGATATCGAACTCTTAGCTGTGACGACCGTTGTTGGTAACCAAACCTTAGATAAAGTTACCCGTAATGCGCTTTCCATTGCCCGTATCGCTAACATCCACAATGTTCCGTTTGCTGCGGGGTGTCATCGCCCACTGGTAAGAGAGATCAAAACTGCACCTGACATTCATGGAGAAACTGGTCTGGATGGCACTGAATTGCCTGAGCCTGTAATAAAATTAGATCCGCGGCATGCAGTTGATTTGATCATTGATATCATCATGGAACAGCCGCCTAAAAGCGTGACATTAGTTCCAACGGCAGGTTTGACTAATATCTCCCTTGCTGCCCGAAAAGCGCCCCACATTGTTGAACGAGTAAAAGAAGTTGTATTAATGGGAGGTGGTTACCATATAGGTAACAGAAGTGCTGTTGCTGAATTTAATATCTTGATCGACCCTGAAGCGGCTCACATTGTTTTTAATGAGAAGTGGCCACTGACAATGGTCGGATTAGATCTTACCCATCAAGCTCAGGCAACTCCAGAAGTGATTGAAGCAATCGCCCGGATAAAAACACGTCCGGCTCAGTTCGTATTGGATGCACTGGAATTTTATGGAGAAAGTTATCGGATATGGCAAGGCTTCAATTATCCTCCAGTCCATGATCCCTGCGCAGTCGCTTATGTCATTGATCCTACGGTTATGACTACCCAAAAAGTCCCCGTAAATATCGAGATGACAGGAGTTTTAACGACAGGTATGACAGTCGCTGACTTCCGCGTTCCTCCTCCAGAAGACTGCCATACTCAAGTTGCCGTAAAGCTGGATCAAAACAAATTTTGGCAAATGGTCATTGATGCCATAAATAATATTGGGGAGACAGCGCTCTGATAACATCATGTACTATATTCAATTCACCTTTGGGCATATAGTTCACAAAGTCCAAAGGTGATCTTACGCCACAGAGCTTAGACAGTGTCTTACCATGACTGATGAAATAATTTGTAGAAATTTTAATTAGAAGAAACAGAAGCCTCAAAACTGAACAGTTCATTCAACTCAATTTGCAATCCATTCGCAATGACATAAATAATTTCTAAGGTAGGATTTCTGACACCGCGTTCAATGCCGCTGACATAAGTTCGATCCAAACCACACTTATCGGCAAAAGCCTCCTGCGACATCCCGGCTTCTTTCCTGAGATATCTAATTCTTTGTCCAAAAACGGATTTGATGTTGTTCGATGTTTTCATCCGATAAGTATCGATTCATGTTACTTATCCGACCACGGACTATGAGTCACATTTAAATCTTAGTTATGTTATTATGTGTGACTCATAGTCTACTATTAATTCATTTCTTTTTAATTGAAAAATGACAGGTAACAGGAGAACTTAAGAATGGAAAATAAAGATTGGCATTCCGCTGATATCATTGCTGAATTGAAAAAAAGAGGTACAACACTATCAGAAGTGTCACGTACTGCCGGGTTAGCATCATCAACTCTTGCCAATGCTCTACAACGCCACTGGCCAAAAGGAGAACGTCTTATCGCAGCCGCACTAGGGCTTACACCGGAAGAGATATGGCCTTCCCGTTATGAGAAAAAATGAGCAAAAATAAGACCCAGCATAATGCTGGGTTCATTTACAAATCATCAAACCTTACTGACAGTCAGTTGGCAAGTTTCAGACCAATAATACCAACAATAATTAGACCAAGACTCAATATCCTGGCAAAGTTCGCAGATTCCCCCAATACCATGATACCGAAAATCGCTGTACCTACAGCCCCAACTCCCGTCCATACCGCATAGGCAGTTCCTACTGGTAAGTTTTTCATGGCATAAGCCAGTAGCCCTACACTGACACTCATCGCACTGATGGTAATTAGACTCGGAACTAAACGAGAAAAACCCTGAGTATATTTCAGGCCCACAGCCCACACAACTTCAAGTAAACCTGCGATGAGAAGTATCAACCAAGACATGCCTTTTCACCTTATATCTAATGGAAAATTATCCAATGAAAAGCGGGGCCGTCCCCAATCAGATGGCGTTTATCCAGGTCGTCCCAGATAACGATAAGAAATGCAACTGGATTATAACTATCAGATCAGAGAGTCGCAACGTGTAACAAAATCGAGTACAACAAAAAACCGCAACCTCTAGACGAAGAGGCTACGGTTATTTTTAAAATAACAACACGCGATTATTTGACGCGGGAAACGTATTCGTTAGAACGGGTATCAACTTTAATGACTTCACCGATTTGTACAAACAGAGGTACTTTCACTACCGCGCCAGTGCTCAGAGTAGCTGGTTTACCACCAGTACCTGCGGTATCACCTTTCAGGCCCGGATCAGTGTCAACAATTTCCAGTTCAACAAAGTTTGGTGGAGTAACAGCGATAGGGCGGCCATTCCACAGAGTCAGAATACATTCTGCCTGATCGATCAGCCATTTTTCATTGTCACCAACGGCTTTCACATCCGCAGCTAATTGCTCGAAAGTTTCGTTGTTCATGAAATGCCAGAATTCACCATCGTTGTACAAATAAGTCAGGTTGATATCCATAACATCTGCACTTTCAACAGAGTCTGTTGATTTAAAAGTTTTTTCCAGCAGTTTACCAGAAATCAACTTGCGAATACGGACGCGGGCAAATGCCTGCCCTTTACCAGGTTTGACAAATTCACTGTCAAGAATAGCGCACGGCTCGCCATCTAACATGATTTTAAGACCTGAACGGAATTCATTGGTACTATAAGTAGCCATGGAGATCCTCTAATTTTTAACGAAATGGCTTAGCCAAAAAATGGCACACATTATAACCCAAATTCACCCTGCCAGAGAAGTCTGGCTACAACAACTTACGGATGTTATCACTGATCCCAATGAGTTGTTGCAATTGTTGTCCCTGAACACGCACGCCATATTGAAAGAAGGCAATGAGGCGCGATGTCTATTTCCTTTACGTGTGCCAAGAGCATTTGTATCACGAATGAAAAAAGGTGATCCGCGTGATCCCTTATTACTACAGGTTCTCACTGCACGAGAAGAGTTTGATATTTCAGCTGGTTTTTCCACTGATCCATTAGATGAACAACATCCTGTGGTTCCTGGATTGTTGCATAAGTATTGCAACCGCGCTTTGTTACTGGTCAAAGGAGGTTGCGCAGTAAATTGCCGTTATTGCTTCCGGCGCCATTTCCCTTATGAGGATAATAAAGGTAATAAAAATAACTGGCATGCGGCGCTCAATTATATTGAACAACATACTGAGCTGAATGAGATCATCTTCTCTGGTGGTGATCCGCTTATGGCAAAGGATCATGAACTGGATTGGCTAATTACTCATCTTGAATCCATCCCGCATATTAAGCGGTTACGTATTCATACTCGCTTACCTGTCGTCATCCCCGACAGGATCACTCTTTCATTATGTAACCGTTTGGCACAATCAGATTTGCAAGTGATTATGGTAACCCATATTAACCATGCAAACGAAATTGATGATGCTTTTCGCAATAGCATGATGCGATTGAAACAAGCGGGAGTAACACTGTTGAATCAGAGCGTCATGTTGCGTGATATAAATGACAATGCCGATACTCTGGCAGACTTAAGTAATGTGTTATTTGATGCGGGTATCTTACCTTACTATATCCATGTGCTGGATAAAGTTCAGGGAGCTGCACATTTTCTTGTCACTGATGAAGAAGCAAAATCCATTATGAGGGAGCTATTGGCTAAAGTCTCCGGCTATTTGGTTCCGCGTCTGACAAGGGAAATCGGTGGCGAACCGAGTAAAACACCGTTGGATTTAGGCTTAGGGCGGCATTAACTCATCAAAATGATGTTTACCCATCACTAATTCAACAAACTCACCGTCGAAAACATTTCATAATGGGCAGTGCACAGAAATTCAAACGATTAGGCCACTTATCGTGTTACAAAACGTTTTTCTGGACATTGCCCACACTTGCACACCATGTTCTTTGCTATATCTTCTTACTGATACCTAGGGACATTTATAGACTTGTCCAACCATTTTGCTATCAAGGGGAACAAAACTACCTAACAGATTTTCTGATGGGCTATTTGCACCATAAATAACATTTCCCCCCATTGCAGCCACTTTATTACGTAAATCATTAGCCGCGCCACGCATAGAACTGCTCTCATTACCAACCCCATTGAACCAGTTGCTCTGAGTACCAGTCACTTCACCTAACCGCTGACATTCGCTACCCGGCTGAGTATCCACAAAACGTACATTAGAGCCAGTGGAAGTTAATTGATTATTCGTTGTACAACCAGCCAGCAGTAGTACTGACATTCCGAGCAAAATTTTAATTCGCATTTCTTCCCTCATCGGTTATTGGAACTTATACCACAATGATAAATATACCCTTTTGTATTTCATTAAGAGCAAAAAGTAAAAAGGCGAGCAGATATTTTCTGCTCGCCTTCAAACTTTTATCCTAATGGATGGGCAATTCCATCATCAGGATGAACAGCACGTCGGGTAGCAGCAGTACATTACTGCACCGCCGCCCCCTAAGAACCGTACGTGCAAGTTTCCCTGCATAGGCTCAAGCCTTTATAAGTTTATGCTTATGCATAGACCGACGATTTTATTACCGAGTACCACAAGTTTGAGATATTGATGCGCTAACTAATGTTACTGCTCTTATCTCAAATTCCTCATTACGTCTGCCATTATGTTCACGACAGAAAGGCACAATATACCAACCCCTATCAGTACTACCAACTTTTTGGACATGCGCACCTACTTGTGCCGAATTCCTACAAGAAAGTACACTGCATTCATGAGGATTTTGCCTTGTGTGATTTATCCAATGGTTTAACCAACTGCCACATCTACTACAGGTATTATCACCAGTGCCATTAATATTTCTAACTCTCATTAATTATCTCCGTTATCAGTTTAAAAGCTGGTTAAGTATGCTCAGAACTTCTAAATTCACTCTATTCAATAGCAATAACCAACCTCATACTAAGAGTTAATTAAGTGATTTAATTTAGTTAAAAATGCCATTCCATGGTGAATGCTTCTGTGACAATTTGGGTGCAACATTATCAAGTTATCGATTTTGTCCCCGCCTCCATCTGTTCTTCGAATAATGTGATGGATATCCCAATCTTCATCATTCTTAAACATTTGTCCGCAGACTGAACACCTATATCGTTGGCGTTCCCATATCGTCCGCAATTTTCCGAGGTAGAGTTTGTTTTCCTTCCAGTGCTTAATTTGGCGCTGTTCGAAATACAACTCATCACTGCGGTCGTAGAGATTAGACTCCGATTTTATCTTGATATGCCGCTTAATCGGGATGTCTTTACTTCTGAGCAATCGAGCTAGCTTGCCCTGAGTATCAACACACTGGAATACCCATTGTTCAACGCCCACTGCGTGAAAATATTTCTCCTTCACCCAGCGTTTATTGCGGTTCTGGTGCTTACGACAGCATCAACGCCAAAGGAGCTTCCAGACACGGTATCCACATAGCCAAATGTTTCTTTAGCCACAACATGACGATGATAATTTGCTCAGCCACGTAAAACCGGATTGAGCAAACGAATCAATACATCCTGTCTGACCATAAGGTTACTTCTGACTATGCCCCGAAGTTTCTGGAGATGATTTCGCAAGTTTTTCTTACTTGGCTTGATTAACATCTTACCGTGATACTTACGTAAATTTTGTCCCAGAAAATCGAACCCATCTGCAATATGCGTAATAACCGTTTTTTCCGGTGACAATTGCAGCCCTCGCTTCGCCATAAAAGCTTCAACTAAAGGTTTAACTTCATTTTCAAGCAACTCTTTCGAGATACCCGTAATAATGAAATCATCTGCGTAACGCACATAATTGACCTTGGTCTTATAACTGGCTTTGGTATTCTTCTTCCCAAAATGGGTTTCGAGTACCTTTTCCAGCCCATCTAGTGCCATATTAGCCAGCACTGGCGAGATAATACCGCCTTGCGGTGTTCCTTCCGCTGTTCGATAAAACAATCCTTTATCGATAAAACCCGATCCAAGCCACTGCTTCAGCATCCGTTTGTCTATTTGAATATTTTCAATTAGCCATTGATGCCCGATCAACGGGGAACACATTTCCCATTGGGTCAGGTGTTCTCCGTTGTTTTATCAGGAGAATACCATGCAACAAAATACTACCCCAGCCACGGTGCACCCGGCTGAACTATCCCCTTTTGCTGAAATTTTTCCGCACACCGGTTCACTGGAACTGATGCTGCTGGAACACACGTTCATTAAAGCCGCCGCGGTGCTTTGTGACTGTTGTGCTTTAATAAATTCGGACACTTTGGTAAAGGAATAGAATGACTTTAATTAAGGTGTCTTTATGAAACGAAAATCACCCCAAAAATCTACCGATAACTTTAAAAGAGAAGCGGTCAATCTGGTTGTTGAACAGGGCGATACAGTCCCACAGGCAGCTGAAACCTTAGGTATTCCAACAAAACTCCTGTATACGTGGCGGAAACATTATGTTGAGCAATCTAAACCCGGTGCTTTAACCCCCGATGAGCGACAGGAGTTGTTGCAGCTTCGTAAAGAAAATAAACAGCTGAAAATGGAGAAGGAGATCTGAAAGAAGGCGAGCGCCTTCTTTGCGAGAGAACTGCTGTAAGATGTTGGTTCATAAAAGAACATGCAGAGCCATTTCCCATTTGCCAGTTATGTCGCGTGATGAAAGTCAGTCGTTCCACGTTTTATGCCTGGCAGGCAAAACCCGTTCGGTTACTTTCTGATGAGCAACAAGCATTACAGCGAAAAGCGACGACGCTCTTTAAAGAAAGCCGGGAAAGTTTAGGCTATCGGATGTTGGCAAAAAAATTACGCAAAGAAGGCTTTACCATCAGTGACTATCGGACCCAAAAGCTCATGAATCAGCTCGGATTATCCGTCAGACAGCGGCAGCGCTACCGGGCTCCGCGCAAAGGTAAAGCGATCTCAACAGCCTGTCATCTACTTAACCGGAACTTTAATCCGTTGGCGCCGAATGAAGTTTGGGCAGGATATATCACCTATTTGAAGACGCCCGAAGGTTGGTTATATCTGGCTATTGTGATGGATTTGTCCTCACGTCGGATAGTGGGATGGCAGAGCTCAACGGAAATAGATACGACCTTGATCAGCCAGGCCTTAATGAAAGCGTATCACTTACGTCAGCCGTCACAAGGCTGTGTTTTTCATAGTGATAGAGGGAGCCAATATACAAGCCAGCAATACCGGGACTTGCTTAGCAGTTATGACATGAGAGCAAGCCAGGGGATGTCGGGGCGTGTTGGGATAACGCTGTTGTCGAACGTTTCTTTGGCAGTTTGAAACAGGATTGGCTCTTCAAAACCCATCATGAAAACCAGGCAGAGAGGAAAAAAGATGGATTGGATTACCTGCATTATTACAATTTAACACGATTGCACACGGCCAATAATGATTTAACACCCGTGGAATCTGAAATGGCCTTCGTAAAAGTGTCCGATTTTTCTTGAGCAGAACACCCTGTGGTTTCGGCTCGAATGTTTCGCTGTCTACGCTTCGTCTCCTTTGTTACCGCCGGAAACGCAAGACTCGCTACGTAGTGGTCTGGCTAACCCCTTTCTACGACGGGACTCTCACCCGCAAGATCAGTACAGCTTTGCCCAGCGCACCGTTCATTACATTTATCCTGTTCCTATATAAAATTTATCTTCCTAACTTTGCTGAGGAACGAGATCAAATTCAACAAACAACTCTATCTTGAAAAATAAAAAAATCACTATGAACAATGTACTATATACTTTTTCATAATAGTGAGAGTATCAGCATGTGGTGTTCCATTACCCCGTGTGCCACGCGGGGGTAAGGAATACTCCTATCATTTTGAAAATTTATATAGGCACTAAGTCTTAACAATATACACCTTCATTATTAAGTTTTATTTTTTGAAGATCCCCCATATTTAAATTAAATACCCACTTCAACAACACAGTAACAACTCTAATATTAAGAGTCAGAAGTTATTTCAATTTAATTATAAAAGAATGATATTAGCCTGCTGATTATTTTTATTGTTTATAATTTATTTAAATAAATTATTGTATAAAATACATATAACAACATAAGTGAATTTTATGAAAATTATGATTGAAGGCGAGATTGAAATACTGGATGTCTGGGGGGAAGGTAGAATTATTGATTGCCTTTCCAGAAAGTATCCTTGTAAAGCGTGGGAAGAAGACCTTCATATTACGGGGTTTCCGAATGCAATTAATGTAAACCATAAAGATCAAAAAATTTCTAACGGCCCCGATGAAAAAAAAGACATTCCCAATCTCAGCCCTGTTGATAGCTATGACTATCCAAAATTCAACATACCAGACGGATCATGCAAATATATCACATTAATGGGATCACCATTAAATGATGAAACCATGAAAGAGATGATTAGAGTTTTCAATAAACAACCTAGGCATGGTGGTATTTTTCTTTATGGTCTAGATATTGATGTAACATCTAAATTTGAAAGGTTGTTAAATGAAATTGGTAATATACCAAGAAAATATAAGGTAATACACCATAAAACAGATGTTATATCAAAATTAATACCGCCATTCAATGAAATTAAATTATTAACGACTCATCACGTTGATGTTTTTGCCATTCATCATCGTGTACCTGGGGATGAACTTTAATTCACATAGCTGTTTTCAGTTCCAATAATATACCTTGTACTATAATTCATAGTAAAAAGCCACACATTAACGTAATACCGCTCACTTAAGCAAATTAAGATAAGCCATAATCGGCCTCAGATGATTGTCTAAGGCCGATTTTTATGTCTGAATTTTCTCGTGAACTCCAAGCTACTGTGGAATTGAATTACCCAGAATCCCTGGATGCCTTCAGTCAAAACATTCCGATGGAATGGGTAACTGAAGCGGTTAAAGAAACGGGGCGAGCCGCCGTGCGAAAACGTCGATTCACCGCTGAACAAGCCGTCTGGTTAGTGCTGGGTATCGGTCTCATGAGAAATCGTTCTATCAATGATGTTTGTGACAAATCTCAATGCTGTTATTAGATTTGGCGTTTCCTGACGCGAAAGGGGAACTGCCGTCATTAGCTTCAAGCAGTATCTCAAAAGCCAGACACCGAATTGGTGCTGAACCCTTGCGACACCTTTTTCATACCACGGCCACCGAATGGGAAAAAGAAGAGACGGCTTATTCCACGTGTGGCTTGAAAATCCTCTGTGTGGATGGCACCCAGTTTAAAGTGCCCGACACCGGCGAGAATCAACAACTGGGTTATGCCTCCGGTAAAGCGACCTTTCCCTCTGTATTGGCGGTGACCCTGATGTCCGCCCGGACACACTTTATCTCCGATGTAGCGTTTGGCCCCATCAGCCAAAGTGAGATTAGCTACGCCCAACAACTGGTGGACTCTGCCCCCGAAAATACCCTGACGTTGTTTGATCGGGGCTTTCTCTCGGCAAAGTTATTTCAGGCATGGCAGGGCACCGGCAAAAATACCCATTGGCTCACCCCGATAAAAAGCAAAATGCGTTATGACGTCATTCAGGAATACAGTCCTTATGACAAACTCATCAAGATGCCGGTATCTCCCCAAGCCCGGAAAATGCATCCTCACCTTGAAAAAACTTGGCGGGCGCGCCTTATTCTGATCCCGGAACCGAAAGGCGAAATTAAAGGTTCTATTACCTCTCTGGAATGCCCTGTGACGTATCCCCTCAAAGAGATCCTGACCGTGTACTGGGAACGATGGGAAACCGAGGAAGGATATGGTGAACTGAAACAAAGGCAACTCAATAATACCGCTCTCCTGAGAAGCCAGACACGGGCAGATATCTATCAGGAATTATGGGGCATACTGATCGCCTACAATCTGGTTCGGCTGGAGATGAGTCGGATGGCAAAGGCCTAGCGTGTTGAACCGCTTAGGATAAGTTTTATCAATGCGTTACGGTTGATACAGGATGAATTTTTATGGTGTTCAGGACGCAGTCCGGGCACGATACCGCAAAAATTAAAAGCCCTCAGGAAAAGTGGTAAGTGGCTGATCTTACCCCAAAAGCGAAAACGTCAATCGATTCCAAGGCAAGTACTCTTCAAAGCACCCTGTTACCCTTATAAAAAAAGAACCGCTCGTGCTTAAGCGAGCGGTATTACGCTTTAAATAGAGTTGTATGCTCGCGTAATAAGAGCTACTTTTTTAACTGGCATCCATTATTTCCCGCAAAAAATAAAGCTATGTCCATTAAATAAGCCCATGCGCGGAATCGTAAGTTCCTGCGTAAATATACGCTAAGATTAAGATGCACATTTACTTCGTTTTTTTAACCAAACACAAAAGGAGCACACTCAATAGACAACTTTTTTTACTTCATGCCATTGTCACCCTGATCTTCAAGGTGACAGCCATTCCGCTGACCATCCTGAAAATAAAACCCAACCTGTGGTATGGTTTCAGAACGCAGCCCACTCAGAATGACGAAAAGATCTGGTTCCTTCAATGGATATGGTTCGTATGCTGAACTCAGGCTCTGAAGCAATCATGAGCACCATTCGTCTGGCACGTAGTTATAGCTAAATCAGCATAATTTGACTCAGTCTACATGCCTCATAAACAATGCAGCCTTGTTATTTGAATTTAGATGTTACGTCATGTTATTTTGGTTCTGCTATATACCTACCCACTACCCAGCGCGATAAAATCATCAAATTCGAAGATGACTATCATGGTCATGCTGACTGTCTGCTGATAAAAGCAGGTTCAGGTGCCTTGATTATCGGATAGCCAAATTCTCCGTGAGTTACTGCCGATCTTTCCAAACACACTCTGACCTGTGTCTACAATGATTTGAATTCTATGCATAAAGAATTCGAAAAGTTACTTTCTATCAGAATGTAATGAAATGCGATGCGATGTTGAACGCTTCAAGAGATTTTTTCATTTAATGCAGGAGGAAGGTGTGTATCTGGCACCACCTCCATTTGAAGCCGGCTTTATATCCATTGCTCATTCGAAAGAAGATATTCAACGTAATGTTGATGCTGTAGCTCGTTGTTTTATTAAGTTGAAATAATTCATTTTCTATAACACCACAATGGTTAGTGGTGTTATAGAAAAAGCGACTACCCCTTTAATAATAATTCCAAGTGCGATGGATTCACCAAAAATAAAATTATCTTCCCCAATAAAAAATTGTCTGTTACATTAATCCAATTCTGTGATTATTATGTCAACGCATATTAATTATATGATATTTTAAAAAAATTTAATATAAGACCAATAGAATTTAAGTTATGTATTGGGTAAAAAAGATCGTATATTCACTTTGCACTTCGTTTTAAATCTTTCATTAAAACCAACAAAGGATATACATTATGAAAATTCAAAAACCTTCAATAAAAATCTATGGCTCATTTATTGCTATTACTTTACGTAGAGGGCTCAGGCCAGGTGATGGTGTGAATGGAAGAGGATTTCGGCGCGGATAATTTTAAAATATAGAGATAAGAAAGGATCGATGAAATTATAAACCTTGCTTATCTCCTATAATTTATTTCATTTATCTATACCCATCGTATTTCAAATTTCATTTTTTTTGACTATGCTATTTTATTCTTGATAACTACAAACCAGTAAATTTCCTTTAAAGATAGGTAAGCTATATCACAAAGGAATTAGCTTCCTTATCATTACAATGAATATTGAAATTCATAGGGTATATTCTGGAATTAAAATTAGACATGAATGATAAAAAAGAAAAACACTTCATAAAGAAAAACAATATTATATACACAATATTGGATGAAGAAGAAATAATATTACTAGACAAAGAAAATGATGTATACATCGGGCTAATTGGAGCAGCAAAAGATATTTGGACGTGTAATATGAAACTAATTTCAATGCCTGAATTAATTAAAGAACTAAAAACAGATAATGATATTGACATAGATAATCTAAAAGAAGCTCTCTACTTATTAGAAAAAGAAGGACTAATATTTGAATATATTATCCAATGAAATAAACATACTCTTGAATACACATAAATTCGTAAAAGCCATGAGTATTTTAGATAATAGCAGTCTAGTTTATACAAGATTATGCATACAATTTTATAAAGATTATTTAGACAACAGGAAAAAGAATAATGTCATTGATATTTATAGTAAAATTTATCATATAAAAAGATTTTTACGAAAAATGCATGATAAAGATGGGATGTATAAAGAAGATAGTACTTGTTATACATTATCACTTTGTATTCAATTATATTTGTATTCTAATGGTTATGATTCAAAGTTAATTTATGGTTTAACAAAAGTTGACCAAAGAATATTTGGACACGCATGGGTTGAATTTAAATATTCTCGATTTAATAAGGAAGAAGTATTTAATCCAGGACGAGTAAATTTGGATGAAATGAAAATAATCGATTCAAAAATAATGGTTGAGGATTTATTAAATTATGTCTTTAAATAAAAATAAATCATTTTGGATTGTCACAAACCTAGCATTTTACAATGCTGATTGTTACATTTTAAACTTGAAAAATTTCTATGAGAATTTAAATGATAGCCATGATTTCATACAATTTGAAGAGCAAAGTTATAATTGCGTAGTTATATCATCGAAGATTAGACCACCAATTGATAATATCAGAAACAAAAAAATAATTTTAGATGGTTGGGTAAAAGATGAGTGTTTAAATACAATTATAGGAAATAAAAAAAGTGATGAGATACATGGGGAGTTTTCTCTCGTGTACTTCAATGAAGAAGGTTTAAATTTCGTCACTGATTTTTATTCATCAATACCAATTTATTATTTTTACAATGGCAATAATTATATAATAACAAATGATATAAGGGCTATCATTATATATAATGGATTTACAGTAAATATAAATTTTGAATCAGTTTTACTTCACCTTGGTAATGATATTTCTATAGGTGAGAGTGAATTGCCAAATAACAATACTTTTTTTATGAATATAAAAAAAATACCAAAAGGTAGTAAAGCTACGATAAAAAACAATAAATTTTTAACAAAAGAAATTATTAATTATAATTTTAAATTTGATTCATTATCATTTATCAAAACGGATTTAATTACACAATTTAAAGAGAAATTTAGAGAATCAACAATAGATAGAATGAAGAATGGCTTAACTGCAATTCAATTTAGTGGAGGGTTAGATTCTGGAAGTATACTGGCAACGGCAATAGAAAATAATTTAGATTTTTTATGTGTTAATATGAGTTTTAAAAACAATGACTTAATGTATAGTCAGGATTCTGAAATAGTCAAGAAAGTATCAAAATATCTGGATAGACCTTCTTATATTTTATGGGCTGACAATACATTAAGATTTCAAAATAATTTAATAGATAATGATCCCTTATTGTATATCGATGGGCCAGAACCACGCGCAAATAGCCTGGCATGTTTACAAATAGATCAATTAATAAATGAATTAGATGCCGTCCAGGCAATAACGGGAGAATCCGGCGATGTGATTTTAGGCGAACAATTTGATGAAGTTATATTAGACTCTTTAATTACTTACGGTGCAACTAAAAATGCATTTGAATTATTTAAGGTAATAAGTGAAAAAAGAAAAACACCTCCTTATAATATGCAATATTATATGAATTTTTATAACCTTTTTTTGTCTAAGTTTAATAAGAGGTTAGCAAAAAAAACATATATAAAGACACAATGGCAAGATGGAATAATTAAAGTGCCAGAATACATTTGCCAATCAAAAAATTTTTCAACTAATAAACTGTGCAGTGATGAATATAAAAATATGTTAGATGGACATAGATTTATGTTAGATTTTTTATGGCCAAAAGCAAGATACTTTGACTCTTTGAGTTTAAATAGTTTCATGGCACACCCTTTTTTAGATTTGAGGCTGGTTAATTTCGTTTTAAAAATACCACCTCATGAGCATATATACATCGATTCAATAAAGTATGGATCATATTTTTCAAGTAAACGATTAGCCAGAGAATCATTTAAAAAAATAATACCTGAAATATTTGAATTTAAAAAAGAAAAAACTTCTTATGAAGGAATGGCAAAAAAAATATTATTAAATTCCAAGTCAAGTTTACATGAATTATTTTTTTCTTTTGATCATTGCTTGGTTTATAAGATGGAATTAGTAGACAGAAAAAAATTTATAGAGGCTCTTACTGTATATTTGTTGAAGGCGGAGGATATGGATTCAACCTTTGATACAAACTATCAATTTATACATAGTGTTATAAACCTTGAAATATGGCTAAGAAATATTACAATGGAAAAAAACAGGCTTATTGATCGAATAAAACCAAGAAAAATTAAAATTCAAATTGATGCAGAGAAGATTAATTAATAATGAAAAAATATTTACTATCTAAAAACATCTTCAACATATTGATGAATGGAAAGAAAAAATATTTAATACTTATTACTTTCTTTCAAGTTGCATTAGGTATTTTACCTGCTATTACTTTATACCTAATGGGTTCTGCAATTAATAATCTAAGCAATGAAAGCTTATATTTATTGTTAATATTTTTCTTATGTGTGTTAATTGTTTTTAGTGAGATAATTGAGATTGTTGAAGCGGTAGCTTCTAGTATAATAAGTGATTTTGCTAAAAAAAACGTAAGAGAACTTTTAATAAGGAAAGCTTCATCACCTAATAGCATAAATCATCTTAATGAAAAAGAATTTCAAAATAATTTTTATCTGACTGAGTCAAAAATAGATCATATATCTGATTTTATTGGTGATGTCTCACAATTTATGACTGGGTTTATAAGTGTAATTTCAATTTCCACCTTATTATTTAGTTTAGATTGGTGGATACCGTTTACAGTTATAATTGGAATGTTTCCGATAATCTATGCAAGATTCAAAGCTGAATCTAAAATTTGGGAAATTGAAACTCAATTTTCTTCTGAATTTAGTTATATATCTAAATATTATGAATGTTTGACAAGAATTGAGTCCTCACACTCTATAAGAGTTGATAATTTTCGAAAAACTTTATTTTCAAAATGGGATCGTACTTACAATATAATATTGAATAGAGTTTTTAAAGAAAGATTCAAAGGTGTTAGATTCTTAGTATTTTGCTCTATACCAGGTTTATTTTTATTAGTTTTTACCCTATATCAGACAAGAGAAAGCATTAACCCTACACCTGGAAATCTGATGATTATATTCGGTTCTATTATGCAAATTAGAACTAGTTTAACAACATTGATAGCCAATTTTTCACAACTCATTTATGGTTTTTTATCAACACTATCTCTTGATAAAATCGAAAACTCAAACTATCGTTATGTTGATATTGTATCTAAAAATGACAATGAAAATATTATAACTATGAGAAATGTTAATTTCTCCTATAATAGGATGAAAGATAACGTGCTGAATAGCATAAACCTACAATTTAAAAAAAATAAAACATATATACTTGATGGTGAAAATGGAAGTGGTAAGAGTACACTTACAAATATAATTAGTGGATTATATTCAAATTTTTCAGGTGAAATTTCATCAAGCATTAATCCTGAAAAAATATTATATATTTCTCAAAACTTTAAACCTTTACCCATCACGTTGAAAGAGTTCATTGATCCTTTTAATAAATTCAATAACAATGACCTTCTTAAGGTTATGCATCTTTTTGAACTAGACTTCATATCTGAAATAGATTTTAACTATTATTTGGTTGAGGGATTTGAGAATTATTTAAAATTATCAGGAGGGCAATGGCAAAGGATTTTAATGTCTAAGTCATATTTAAACTATTTAAGCTATGATTTGATTTTATTAGATGAAATAAACTCAGCATTAGATTCAAATGGTGATAATTTATTTTACATGCTTATAAATTATTTGAATTCAAGAACAACTTTAATAATAATCAGCCATAAAAAAATAGAAGATTATTTAGATGATAACGCTGTTAAGGTTAAACTTATTAACAAAAGAAGATAATATAATGGGAATAAAGGCAAGTAAGTTTACTGAGAATGAATATTCTGAGTATTCCACATGGTTTAATGATGAAAGTGTCTCAAAATTTTTAGGTGACATCGATAACGAATGGCTGAACTGTACTTTAAATTCACCTGAGATATCACAATTAGTATTTTATGATAATAATGTACTTATTGGCGTTGTTGGCATTTGTTTACCAAATATAGAACATAATTATTATACCATGCTTGAATTTGCGGTTAACCCTATTTTTCATAAACATGGTTATGGTACTAGGATCCTTAATTACTTAATGAATTGTGAAGAATATAAAAAAACTAATACTTGGAAAGCAATAATGTCTTTTGAAAATAAAAACGCTCTGTCTTTTTTTAGAAAAATGGATGGAAATATAACAGCATTGAGGATAGTGAATATGTCAAAATTTTATTTGAGAAATAATTTTCTTTGCATAAGTATTTTTCTATTAATTTCTTCAGTTATTATTTTAATGAAAGGCAGCCATGCTTCGTCTAATACAAATGATATTAATACTATCTTTATCTATATTACAGGAGGAGATATGGAGTCCGATTTTAAAATAGCAACTGATGATATTCAGGAAATACTTTCCGCTAAAAAACCCGATAATTTAAACATAATAATTCAAACAGGAGGTGCTTTAAAATGGCATTTACCACAAATTAAAAATAATTTTATTCAGAGATGGAAGGTTGTTAATAATAAATTAAATTTAATAGATCAGCTACCTGATCAAAATATGGATTCATCAAATACGTTATCATCATTCATTACATGGGGATTAGAATCTTTTCCTTCCAATTCATATTATATTTTCTTTTGGGGGCATGGTTTGGGGGCTGCAGGAGGTTATGGAGGTGATGAGAATTATGGAAATAAAAAAATGAGCATCAATGATATGGCTCTTGCATTTAAAAACAGTTCTGTCAAACAAACTAAATTTGAAATCATTGGATTTGATAACTGTAAAATGGCTAATATAGAAACAGCATACGCGCTTCAACCTTACGGAAACTATCTTGTTGGCTCAGTAGATTATACACATAAAAATGGATGGAACTACAAGGATATTATTGAATCATTTAACTTATATTTTTCCTCAGAAGCTATTGCAGCAAAAATTTTATCATCTTATGTAGAACAATCTATCACACAAAATGATGCATCTGATGACATTCAAGGTTCTGTGATAAATTTAAATCAAATAAATGATCTTGTTGAGTTTGTTGATAGAATATTTTATAAATTATCTTCTAATATGAAAAAACAAAACTATATTAGTAAAATAGAGAGAGCAAGAAGAGCTACCGAAGATTATGAAAATGAAGCAAATATGATTGATTTATATGACTTCATAAAAAATCTTAAAACTGAGTTTACTGAAACCCTATCCAATACAGATTTAATTTCACTAGAAAATTATATTAACAAATCCATTTTATTGAATATAAAAACACCTGAACACTTAAAAGGTAAAGGAATATCAATATATTTTCCTTTACATGATATTTGTGATTATCCTGGATATTTAAATAATTATTTAAATAACAATAATCACTTTTCAAAAAACTATAGAGATAGTATTTACAAATATATTCTAATGAATAATGAAATTCAATGTAACAAAATCATTTTAGACGCTATTCATTGATTAGTAAGGGATGTTTGTACATTGATATTCACTATTACATTAAACTTCAACAATACCTATTTCTAAAAAATGCCCCGCTTCATAAGTAATACCGCTCGCTTAAGCACGAGCGGTTCTTTTTTTATAAGGGTAACGAGGTGCTTTGAAGAGCACTTGCCTTGGAATCGATTGACGTTTTCGCTTTTGGGGTAAGATCAGCCACTTACCACTTTCCCTGAGGGCTTTTAATTTTTGCGGTATCGTGCCCGGACTGCGTCCTGAACACCATAAAAATTCATCCTGTATCAACCGTAACGCATTGATAAAACTTATCCTAAGCGGTTCAACACGCTAGGCCTTTGCCATCCGACTCATCTCCAGCCGAACCAGATTGTAGGCGATCAGTATGCCCCATAATTCCTGTAGTGGTATAAGGATCTCGGACACCTCAAAAGCCTGCTAATGTTATTCACATGACAATGAGGTGTGACCATGAAATTGAAACTCACCAAACGCCAGTATTCCGCTGAATTTAAGCTGGAAGCGGTTCAACAGGTTGTTCTCCATCAACAACGAGTTGTCGATGTCGCCCATTCATTGGGGATCAATAACAGCACGCTGGGAAAATGGGTTCACCAGTACAAAGCCGAAATTCAGGGGATCACGCCTGTGGGTAAGGCGATGACGCCCGAACAACGCCAGATACAAGCCTTAGAAAAACAGGTGAAACGCCTGGAAATGGAAAAAGAAATCCTAAAGCAGGCGGCCGTGTTGATGAGCGAGATGCGCAGTGGCGCTATGCGTTGATCACACGGCTGAGCCCCCGATGTCCGGTGACCGAATTATGTCAAATGCTCCAGGTGTCACGCAGTGCCTATTATGACTGGCGGCAACGGCCGGTTGACACGGAACGTCTGCAGTTGCGCATCCGGGTTCGTGAACTGTATAACTAAAGCCGGGGGGCGATAGGCAGCCATACCTTGAGCCACCTGCTGACCAATGAAGGCTGGCCGGTGGGACGCTGGAAGGCCAGACGCTTAATGCAGGAATGCGGTCTGCAAAGCCGTCAACCTGGAGGGCACCGTTATCATCAGGTCGGAGAAGCGTCTCTCGTTTCCCCTAATCTCTTGCGGCAACATTTTGCGCCGGCTTGCCCAAATAGCCAGTGGTGCGGAGATATCACATCCGTTCGTATAAAAGCGGGCTGGAGCTATCTGGCCGTGGTGACGGATTTATTTTCCCGTCGGGTAGTGGGAATGGCCATCGCTTCTTCGCCGGATGCTGAGCTGGTCTGCCGGGCCTTGAATAACGCACTGGAAACACGTCATATTGAAGGACGGCTGGTTTTTCACTCCGACCAAGGTAGCCAATACAGGAGTAAAAAGTTTCGTCGCTTACTTTGGCAAAATAAAATTATTCAAAGCATGAGCCGCAAGGGTAACTGTTACGATAATTCCCCCATGGAACGGGTATTCCGGAGTTTAAAAAGTGAATGGAGCCCGCCTGAAGGCTATCGGGACATTCATGAGGCAATGCGGGATATCACAGACTATTTTGGCAGGTATTACAACGACATTCGTCCTCATCGCTTTAATGGGGGAATTTCTCCCGCTGAATACGAAAGACTGTGGGAAGAGGCTAGAAATGTGTCCGAAACTTCTTGACCACAACAGTCCAAAGCTGCTATTTGCCGTAATTTTGGTGTAAAAAGAACAACCCTCATTGACACATTGAATCGTATAGGTCAAGACAGAAAAAATAAACAGGAATGATGCCAAAGGTAGCCAAACGGATTACATGAATTTTTTAAAAAAACAAAAAAACCTATATTCAACAGGTTATCACGTTTTATCAAGTGCTATTCAAAATCGATTTTTCCGTTGAAAGCCAAACGTAGCAAGGGCTAAGAGGGAGCAAGGGAACAAATCGGGGCTATGGTCAGAAAACCTCTAAAAAAAGCATTGAATGCGTGTTTTGAAAGACTTAATTTTGGTCGTGACTCTAAAGCGTTAATTTGATATTCTTGTGTTTTTTTAGTGGAACCCACATGTGACTGTCAAGATAGAAGTTGTTTGCCGATATTGCGGTCAAACCGAACCTGTACGTAAACACGGGACAGGTAAAGCAGGCTTCCCGCGCCATTATTGCAAGGATTGCCGGAAAACCTTTCAACTTAACTATCGTTACAATGGCCATAAACCTGACATGAAAGAGAAAATTGTTGATATGGCAATGAATGGCTCTGGTGTGAGAGACACTGGCCGCGTTTTAGGTGTCGGTATCAATACGGTAATACGCACTTTAAAAAACTCTCGCCAAAACAAGTAACAACGAGACAGGCCGTTTACGAAGATGTGACTCTCATCTGTGAATTAGATGAACAATGGTCTTTTGTGGGCAACAAAAAACAACGCCACTGGCTTTGGTATGCATTTGATACAAAAAGAAAACAGGTCATAGCCCATGTATTCGGTCCGCGAACCGATGCAACCTGCCGCAAATTGCTCGACTTACTGACCCCTTTTAGCATTCGTTTCATCACGACGGATGACTGGGGGAGTTACACCCGAGAAATTGAGTCTGAAAAGCATTTAGTGGGAAAAATTTTTACTCAACGCATTGAGCGGCATAATCTCAATCTGCGTATTCATATCAAACGATTGGCAAGAAAAACAATTTGTTATTCACGTTCGATAGAAGTCCACGAAAAGCTGATTGGTGCATATATTGAAAAACATCATTACAACGCTTTGGAGTCATGGCCTTAATTTTTAATTTCCTGTATATATTGGTCGAATAAATTTAATTAAAAATAAATTTATTCGTTTTTAAAAGCATCTGGATACTTTAGTTCGTAATAAGGCATTTCTTTATCTTCTACTATATCTTGGCCTAAGAGCCCTTTGATATTAGGTATCTTATAAAAAAGAAAAGAAGCAAAAATTATGACTACCCCGAAAATTAAAACTGAATATCTAGCACCTAACCATGTGATAAGTAAACCACATAGTGATGAGCCTAAAGGGATACTTATTTGGGATATAAACAATACGAAAGCTTCAATCCGTGAGCGATAGCGATCTGGAATAGCGGAGGCTCTGGAGGAAGTGACAATAACATTGAACTGAGCTACACCTAGCCCAGCAATAAAAACAAGAAAATAAAGCGTATAGCGACTGGAAACGAAGGCTGATAAAACAAGGCTACACCCCAAAATTATGACACCCGATAAACATAAACGAAAATTCATTGAGTTATTAAAGCGTATGAGTGTTATCACGAAACTGCCAAATATCACTCCAGCCCCAAACAAGGCCAATAGGAAACCAAGTTCATAAGATGTGAAATGATAAAGTTTAACAACCAACAACGGCATAGCTATATTTAGATAAGGAGTAATAAAAAAGTTTATCAACATCATAAATAATGCAATATTTAACTCAGTTGGAACTTTTCTTACAGCAGTAAAACCCCGTTTAGTATCTTCATACCATCCAATGAAACTAAGTGGCTTAGTTTCATTGGCCTTATAATCGACAGGTAATTTTATATACATCAAAATTGCAAGCACAGAAAAAATTAGCAATAAAACTAACATTAATCTCTCACCGACAAATGATAAAAACACCCCACCTAACCCTGGTCCAACAAATAAAGTCAAAGACATTACGATAGACCTAATTTTAAAAGATCTTACTAAATCTTTTTTTTTGCCGACTAGATATGCAGAATAACTTATAGAAGACACAGTGAATATCATCGCTCCAACAGACAAAATAAGAGAAATGAAAAGGATCACTAATTCAGAGTAATTATCATGGCCTAGATATAGCATGGCTATCGCAATTAAAGTGACGATTGAACCTAATAAAGAAACTTTATATTTCGAGCTGGTATCCACTAATGCACCAGCAAAAGGCATTGAAATTGTATAAACCCACCAATATAAGCCTATAACATAAGATATAAATAAAGGTCCTTTAGGAATTGAGAGCCAAGTGAGGAAGAAAAAAGCCCCCCTGTTGGCTATCATAATTGAGAAAGTCACTAACTGAAACAAATTAAATTTGGATAAAATGGTTGACATACCTTCCCTCCATAAAATTGAATTCAAAAAATGATAAAATCAAAATTCACCACAAATTTATTCACATCGCCATCTAACATTGCTTTATCTTTACTTCTGAAAACAAAAAAGCAAGTATAATCTAGTGCTACTCCTGTATGCATGGCATCACCACATTTTTTTCTGGGTATAATATCTATCAAAGTTCTGTAATCCGATAATGAATTTAAAGTTGGTAAACAAGCAAGCCCTCCATTTTTCTGAGGAATCATATTTACAATAGTAAAAAAATCATCAGGCTCTAACTCATGTAAAATCTCCTCATTAGGACTGAGCACACCTTCAAACCAAATTTCATAAAGGGTTTTACCATAAACATGTTTTGCCATGTGATTAAAATAACTACCGCCAGGTCTGGTGGCAACTTCGGAAACAATAATTTCGCCAGATTTATTTATGAAAAACTCCATATGACAAACACATTCATTGATATTGAAACCGTCCACTATTTTAGAATAGTAGTAGTGAATACACTTATACAAATCATGATTAAGCTTGATATTAAGATGTTCTGCACTATCAAACCTTCCCGGTTCATTAGTGACTTGCATACGTGGAAGATTATCTTTTGATATTGATAGAAAAACAACCTTATTGGAACTGATAAAACAGTCTGCAACGTATTCATCCCCATCGATAAAATCTTCAATGATTATGGCATTTGAAATCAGATGATGGTCTTTAAAATCTTTGAAATTATTTGCATAATCGTGCAATTGATTACTATTATGCATCAGTTTTGTATTAAAAGATCCAAAGCCACATGCTGGCTTGGCGACTAAAGGATAACTAAGCATATCAAAATTAACGTTATCCTGATAACTATAAAAATTAGCACAGGGCACACCTAACTCTTTAAACTTAGTTTTCATCAACCGTTTGTCTCTAGTTAAGTTAATTGCATCAAATGATAGCCCTTTGCATTTCAGTTGGTCCGTTAAAAAGCCTGCCCCGTACTGACTCAATTCACCTATGGATATGACGCGATCAATATTTAAACCGCTAAGTTTGATTGTGTTCACAATACTAGTGAGTGACTCGATGCTGTCTATAGTGGGAATTACGAATTTTCCTTTCATACAACCAGTAGTTTCATGAGAGGGGTGTACATTATGAACATCACAACTCTCAATAATAGCTATGTAGTTTTGGCCTAGAGAATCAAGAGCCTTGTATGAATCAAACCAATATTTACAAATAAGAAACATAAAAAACCTCAACTTTTTTTAAAAGTGAATTGATATTTCGCCCTTGTGCATAAAATCCCTTAGTGTTAACAAATAATTAGTAATAAAGGATTAAAAGGCGAAAACTATAAATAGTGGCATTGTAAATACTCATCTAATATTGAACTAATTATGATAATCTGATGTGGAAAATTGAATTACCCCCCCCTGTTACTTGTGATAATTGAAAAGCCTCTTTGAGCAATGTGTCGGAATCTCTATGAGTGACTACAACCTCATGCTTATTAATTAATAGTTTTTGAGGTATGCCGAGATAATCAGCAAAACGCTCCTTATCAGACAATTTTACTTTACTACGGTCGTCTATTAAGACACGATCAGGTGAAGTATCAAGCATACTTGCCAACTCTTGACAGTATTTTAAATCTTCGCTATGTCGTGGTATGATGCATATATCAAATGGACGTAAATTCTTAGGGATATTAAAGCCCTTTTTATCTCTACAATTATCGAGTATTGCAAAGAAAAGCCTTTGCAATCCAAGCCCAAACGTGACAAATTTTGCGTTCATTTTTTTATTATACTTACTGCAATATCGCGCGTATACTTTCTTATCTTGTCCATATTCATAAGCCATGGAAATACTTATTGCGGAAATATCTCCATATTTTTCATCCCCATCTGGATGTAAATAGAAGTATTCATTAAATTTTTTATCATAATTTATCTGATATTCTATTGGTAAGGAATAAAGTTCAGACAAATGCAACATATAATCATGAAACAAATGTTTGAATGACTGTAAATTTTTATTGAACTCATATAAACAAGCTCCAGCAAGCATTTTGAATTCACGAGTCTTAAGGATACTATGTACTTGGCTCAGTTGTCGGTAAAATTTTGCCGAAAACATCATTTTTAGCGGAAGCTGTCTATAACTGATAAGTCCTTCCCTCATAAAATTTAACAGTAAAGGTTCTGGGGTAGACAGCAAATGGTAGCGATCCATTTTCCCTTTAAGAAAAATAAATTGTTCTAGAAAACCATCACTAAACTGTTCTCCCAAAGAAAGAATATCTGTTGGGATCATTTGTGTCATGTCTATATGGTTATAGTCAAATAACTCAGCTTCTTTGATGCAAGAATGTTCAATGGCCGTCATTATCTTATTACCAATAGGTAAGAATAACGGTATACCACGCTCGACCATTTGATAGAATGGACCAGAATCTAATAATGACATTGTGGAGTTTTGATCCAAAAGTTTGGGTAATCTGTATTTATCAGGAAACATCTGTTTTGATAGTCGCAAGTCGACCCCCTTCTAAAGTAATTTTTACATGAAGTATATTCAATGAATAAGAATGGAATGACTTTATTCTGAAAGTCATTCCTAGATACCATCTACATTACAAACATCAAAATTATATTTTTAAATTTTAGGAAGTCACAAAATTGACAAGCTTATCAGGTATAATAATTGTATGCTTGATATCCCTACCAGTTATGTGTCTTTTTACTTCCTTAAGATTTAATAACTGTTCTGTAAGAATGTCGCCTGTGGTTCCCACTTTGATTGAGTATTCAGCTCGAAATTTACCATTTACTTGTACAGCAATTGTGACTATCTCTTGATGAAGAGCCGACTCATCTACTTCAGGCCAAGGCTCATTGATCAATGGTTTCTTTTGACCCAATGCGAACCAGAGAACATGTGTAACATGTGGGATAATGGGGGAAAGCATAATAACTATTTTCTCTAAAACTTCCTGGCATACAATTCTGTCCTTCTCATCGACAATATTAAATTTATTGTACGCATTTAATAATTCCATAACAGCAGCAATTGCTGTGTTAAAACTGAATTTAACCTCCATAACTTCAGTGACTTTGAGTAACGTCTCATGAAGTTTTCGTCTCAGCACTTGCTGATCTGAAGTGTATTTTTGAATCACTACATCATGCGATGAAGAAAAGACTTCAGAATGACGATATATCGTATTCCATAGTCTTTTTATAAACCTATGGGCACCATCAACGCCTGAATCAGACCACTCAAGCTGCTGCTCTGGCGGAGCTGCAAACATCATAAAGAGACGTAAAGTATCAGCACCGTAGGTATCAATATAGTTTTGAGGGTTTACAACGTTTCCTTTGGATTTTGACATTTTGGCACCATCCTTCAGTACCATACCCTGAGTAAATAATTTGATGAAGGGTTCATCTGACTTCATCAAACCTTCATCACGCATTACTTTATGGAAGAACCTAGCATAAAGTAAATGCAAAATAGCATGCTCAATACCGCCTATATAAAGATCAACAGGTGACCAATAATCAGCCCTTTCATCTAACATTTCATTAGTATTATCAGCACATGTAAATCTAGCTGAATACCATGATGACTCAACAAACGTGTCAAATGTATCAGTTTCCCTAACTGCTTTCTTTCCACAGCATGGGCAGTCGACATTATAGAAATCAGGAAGATTTTTTAGAACATTTGTTTTCTCAGAAAAATCAAAATTCTCTGGTAGTACTACAGGGAGGTCCTTTTCAGGTACTGGTACAATTCCACATTCCTCGCAATATATAATAGGTATAGGTGCCCCCCAATATCGCTGTCGTGATATACCCCAGTCACGTAAACGATACTGTATTTTAGAGGAACCGGCATTCATAGCTACTAATCGTTCAATAATGACTTTACCCGCTTCTTTACTTTCCAAACCATTTAAAAATTCTGAATTAAGTAAAGTGCCATAGTCAGAATAAACATTATTAGCAGGTTGATCTATTAGTTGCTGAGGCTTGTTAGGTGAAACTACTTGTTTAACAGGCAGGTCATAGCGTGCAGCAAACTCGTAATCTCGCTCATCATGAGCAGGAACCCCCATGATAGCGCCAGTTCCATAACTGGATAAAACATAATTTGCAATCCAAACTGGTACAGACTCATTATTTATAGGATTAATAGCATATAGATTAGTAAACAAACCTTCTTTCGGGAGTGCCGCAATATCTGCTTCCGCTGTAGACGTTTTATTACATTTATCGATAAAATATTTTATATCTCTATCATGTTCGGATAAATTTATAGATATAGGGTGATCGGGTGATATTGCTACAAATGTACATCCAAAAACGGTATCAGGTCTTGATGTAAAGACTTCTACGCTGCTTTCAGCGTCAGTAACCTTGAATGAAATTAAAGCTCCTTCAGACTTTCCTATCCAATTTTTTTGCATAGTTTTTACTTGAGAAGGCCAGTCATTTAATGTATCAAGACCAGAAAGTAGTTCATCTGCGTATGCTGTAATTTTCAAAAACCACTGAGAAATCTCTTTTTTTTCAACGATAGCATCCGAACGCCAACCACGGCCATTAATGACTTGTTCATTCGCAAGTACAGTCTGATCTACAGGATCCCAATTAACTAGAGATTTTTTTTTGTACGCTAAACCTTTTTTAAATAATTTTATGAATAACCATTGCTCCCAACGATAATAATCAGGTGTGCAAGTTGATATTTCCCTATTCCAATCATACCCGTAACCCATTTGTTTCAATTGATTACGCATATTGTCCATATTTTTATATGTCCACACAGCAGGATGAGTATCGTTCTTAATTGCTGCATTTTCGGCGGGAAGACCAAAAGCATCCCACCCCATTGGCTGTAGAACATTTTTTCCGCGCATTTTCTGAAAACGAACAACTGCATCACCAATTGAATAGTTTCTTACATGTCCCATGTGAATGTTTCCACTTGGATATGGAAACATACATAGTGCATAGAATTTATCTCCTGGACTATCTTCATTAGTCACAAAAGTACCAGCAGATGACCAAAATGATTGTGCTTCTTTTTCAACCTTTCTTGGATCATAGGTTTCGTTAATTTGTAATGACATAGATATATTTACCATTTTTTATTCTCAGCTTTTTTCTTAGCTTTTTCTTGTTCACACTCAACGAACTCGATTTTGTAACCATCAGGATCGGTTGCGAAAGCAATTATGGTAGTACCATATTTTTTTGGTCCAGGTTGACGAACAATATTGCCTCCATGAGATTCAATTTTTTTACATATTGCACACACATCATGTGTATAAATAGCAATATGACCAAATCCATCACCGAGATCGTAGGAATTGGTATCCCAATTATGAGTCAACTCAATTAAAGCTCCATCATATTCCCCACCATAGCCTACAAAGGCAATAGTATATTTACCTTCAGGAAAGTCTTTGGAAATTAATAAATCCATCCCTAAAGTTTTAGTATAAAAATCAATAGATCGCTCTAAGTTTGATACTCTAATCATAGTATGAGCTAAACGCACACGTCCTCCTGTGAAAAAATTTAAATTGATAACGCAGGATCATCAACATCTGACGGCGCTTCTTCTAACTCCCATGTTACACCATATTTATCCGAAAAATATACAAAGCTAATCCCGCTTGAAACCATTGCTGCCTTCAACTTTAATTCCGTATTACTTTCCATCTCTTCATCTGCGAACACGAAATCACTAGGTTCTACTAGAGATAATTGGGCTGGTTTATAGCAGGGATCCGTTATAAGGGGAAAAACATCTGGTGAACTTATTACCTTAGAATACGCATCTTCTATATTTTTTACTCGTAATGCAATATGCCTAGGACCTCCTAACTCATTTGGCTGAAATCTATTAGGAGGAGTATTATTTTTAGGAAAATTATAACTAATCAACTCAATATAAATTATAGTATTTGGTATTTTCAAAAAATTTATTGAAACATCGACATCGTTTGGTTCTTTTAAAAACCCAGCACCTTTAGCAAATCCGACGTTTCGAAATCGAGGGAAAAATTGAACTAACTCAAAACCAAATAATTTGTGGTAATAACTAGTTGCTTCATCAACGTCATCTACAACAATATTAATATGACCAAAATCAATAACATCTATCATACATTGGCCTCTGCTTTAACCGAGAATTCCAGACAAAAATCAATAAGTTCGTGTAATGAATCGCTTACCTTTATTGAAAAAAATCCCGGAGTCCATTGTAGGTCAGCTAAAGAATCGCTAATAGCAAATAAAGCTGCAATTGAAACATTATAGAAATCAGCAACAGTAAACATTGCAGAGGCTTCCATCTCTACACATAAATACCCTTTATTTTGCAGGTCAACCACTTTAGATTCTGTTTCTCTATACGGTGCATCTGTTGTCCAAGTTCCCCCTTCATGAACTTCAGCAACTTTTTCACTTAGATGAACTTTTATCTCTTTCGTCCAACTTTCAGTGGGTGATGATATTGTACCTTTATCAATGTAATGACGTGAAGTACCTTCATCACGAAGCGCACTATTACAGATGACAATATCTCCGATTGATAAATTTGGACTGATTGCTCCAGCCGAACCCACAACTATAAAATTACTAACGCCATAAGCGATCAACTCTTCCAAGTTTATGACAGCAACAGGTGCACCGATACCTTTGCAAAAGAAAATAGCAACTGAACTATTATCTTCTAATAAAAATAATTCACCAGCATCGAATCCTTCAATTTTCTTAAGAGGATATTTTTCTTTGCAATAGTTTAAAAGGCTCTCTAAAAATACTACTATAACTATTTTTGGTGGAACGCATTTACTTAGATAACCATTTTCCTTCAAATAATTGATAAACTTATTGGGGTCAACAACTGATTTATTACTCATAAAACCTCTTTTTGTTCTCTATTGTCAGTCGAAATAAAAATTTTTCCGATGTTTTTTTGCAATCGCACATATATTTCCCCACCAATTGGTACAGTTAGAATGGGGTCGGTATGGGATGAAGAAAAATTTATTAAAATGGGTACATGCTTTGGCACATAATCAGATAACATATTTTTTAGCAAGCTATCACTTAAATTTTTTCTGGTACAGGCCGTAAAGTTACCTATAAGTAACCCATTTATTTTATCGAAAACATTGCATAAATTGAGATGTGAAAGCCACATTCTAAATCTGTTTGGGTCAGTATTAAAACTTGATTCAATAAGTAGAATCTTGTCTTTAAATTCAGGGCAATACTTTGTGCCAATCAGGTTAAGTAAGGATTCAATGTTACCACCAACAAGAATCCCTTTAGCCTCACCTTCATTAACTACAGTCCATTGGGGATGTGTTACCCATTCTCTTGGGCCGTACCCAGGTTTCATAAACCACAAATCGCTTGCAGTAGTTTCTGGTTGCTTAACTTCGTATTTTTCATCATTAATGTTTAGTACTTTCGTAAAGCTTGCAACTGTATCATCCGAGATGTTTGGGTCACAAAACGTTCCGAACCCAGGACCATGATAAGCGCAACCACCGGTAACTGCATAATATGCATTCAGTAGGCATGTAATATCGCTGTATCCAAAAAGTTTTTTATTTAGCTTTTTCATTAATGAAAAGTCGATATACTGTAGTAAATCATTGCTGTTGTAACCTCCGAATACAGCCATGATTATTTCAGCCGATTTATCTGAAATCGCACGATTGATGCTAGACGCTCGTTCCTCAATAGTACCTGCTATATTATTTACATCTCTAAAAGATTCTTCACTGATGGATACTTTGTAACCTAACTTCAGTAGGTTACTCTTGCCAATATCAATCATACAGGCATTTAAATGCTTCATAGTGTTAGCTGGAGCAACCACAATAATCTCATTCATACATGTTTCACACTCAGTTAAAATTGTGCTTTTAAGCCGCTTGATATCAGATCAAAACGGCTGATATGATAATTTCTTGGTTTTTAATCGAGTGCAGCAGCTGTGAACAATTCTGGTTCAGTTGGGCATGTAACTTTTCTCAGTAGTATTAGAGAAAAACCCATGTGTGCTAGATTTGTTCTGAAAAGATGCATGAAGTAGCTATACCTGTTATATAGAGCCTCCCTAATATCATCCTTCAACTCTTGCAAATGTGCCTGCTGGAATATGATATCTACATATTCCTTTACTTTTTCATCGGTAATTTTATCGAATGAAAAATCTTCGCATGACACAAGCTCATAGCCGGGTAAATCAAAAAACTTTACCCAATCCTTTTTAAATAAAGGACTAATTCTGACATCAATTGCATCTGACACCTCACTGACTAGACTGTCACTTGGTTCTTTGATGTAATACATTGGAATGGCTGCGATTAGGCCATTATCTTTAAGGACGCGGTCATACTCTTTGATTGCTTTAACTTTGTCATCAAAGTATGACGTAACATTCCCGCAAAAAACCATATCGAAAGTTTTATCTTCGTATTGAGTTTCGGTTGCATCACCCTTCTCAAATGAGATATTTCTTGTGACATTTTCTTTTGTTGCTCTATCTCGTGCAACCATAAGGTTATTATCATCAATATCGATTGCAGTAATGTAGCATCCGGTTAATTTTGCCAGCTCGATTGCAGTTACACCAGTAGCAGTTCCAACCTCAAGTATCTTTTTTGTATTATCCAAAAAAGCATTTTTGGCAATTAGTCTAATACTTTTCATTCCTCCAGGCGGCCTATTTGTTTCTTTTACTATACCGATCATTGGAAAGTACTTTATTTTAGGAATTGACTCTAACGTTAATTTTTTCATTACCTTTCCTTTTGGAAATTAAATTATGTCAGTACATTGATAATGCACTATAATTTTTTTAAAATAAGATTATGGGAGAATATCCTCTCCATGCACTCTAGGAAGCAGTTGACAATCTCTAATATCATCATGATTTATCAACCAGAGGATAAATCTTTCAATGCCCATTCCAAAGCCAGAAGTTCTTAGAGGCATTAATTCCCGCATGCGAATATACCAATCGTACTCATCTTGAGATACATTCCTGTCTTTTAAGTTAGTTATTACGTCTTCTGCATAAGTGTTTCTTTCACCTGCTCCCAAAGTTTCTCCAATTCCCATTAGTAAATCCGCAGTTAAAGAGTATCCAGCCTCGTTAGAATTAGCCTGATAAAATGGCACTGATAAACTTGGGAAGTGAGTTAGCCATACGGGGCCATCAAATAATTCAATTAATTTTCTCTCACCCTCATCGGTTATTTTCTTAAATCCATGCTCAGTGTTGTTAATGTATTGATTGTTATCTTCCAATAGCTTGACTGCATCTTGAAACTTTAATTGAGGGATTTTTCCCTTCAAATTTGAAAGTTTCTCCAGATGGTTTAGGTTATTCGTGAATTGAGAAATTAGTGTTTTTTCGCTATATAAAAAGTGGTCACATAAGTACGTTACGTATGAACTTGCAAGTTCAATAACATCAGGAAGACTTCCTATAATTTCCGTTTCAGCATGATAGAATTGATTAAGATGCCTTTTATCTTGCTCTTCTCCTCTAAATGTTGGCATTATGTAATATACGCCTTTATCATTTAGTCTTAATGCATACTCCAATAGAAATTGCATCGAATCTGCCAGATAAGTATCTACCCCACCAAGGTTAATCTTAACTGGCATCGAATCTGAACCTAGACCCATCGGGCTTGAAATTGATCCTGTTGTAACTGGAAGTAGAACAGGTAATAATCCTCTTGAGTTAAAGAAATCACTTGTTTTAACTGAGATTATTGAGTGTATTTTTGTGACAGATTTATACCACGGATCAAAGATTGCACTCTCGAAATGATTTTTGTGATTAATCCAACTTTGTTTAGCTCGTATTATATTTTTAAACTGATTCTTTCTATCTATTACTTCATTTATTATTGGCCTTTCAGCTACGTTATCACTATTCATGATTTTCCTTATATAAAAATAAGTTATACTCAAAATCAGACTGAGAAAGAAAAAAATGGCTATTCCCAATAGCTAAAGCAGATTTATAGGTTTTTAGTGCGCACGTAAGACTTTCCCAGCGTAATTAACTAAGGTTTTATCTAATCGCACAATAAGGCATTGCCTCTCAAACCACGATAGAACAAATACCCGCCCTATAATAAGATAATCTTCTTAAATATTTCTATAATAAAGTTTCTCTACATGCAACTGTTTTTTTTATTTTTTCTAATCCTTAATTAGATATTGGAATTCGTTGTTTCTGATGAAACATTATTCTTAAAAAATCCATTTTCACTACCACTTATAAAACGATAAGTTATTTTGTTGACTTTTTATAATGAAATTAATTGAAAAACATCTTCCTTATGCTGTTGGTGTATGGGATGGGAAAGTTGAAAAACCAAAGTCAATTATGATTAGTGAACAAAATGATTACTTGGTTTTTATTTCTTTTGAAAATCATATCGGAGTTTACAATGTAAAAGTCAGGAAAACGCGAAAAGGACACTGGCGACTGAAGTTAACCAGCCGAAAAGACCGTTTCGCAGCCAAATTGAAGGGATTCAGGGACTTCTTTGGAAGAATCTGAATACGACCGACAAAAGGCTTACCCTGAATATCGTCATCAGAGTAGTCAGAGGCCGGACAAATTATCACGGCATATCTGATAACCAGAGACAAGTTGGGCAGCTTACCTACCAAAGTACGCGAATAATCTACAGAGGGTTCAACCGTTAAGGTGGTCGTCGCCGACTGAGTGAGGGTGACCATCCCATTAATGCAGGGTTATCCAACGAAATGGAAAAACCGATTAATACTCAGGGCTCACTGAATATGTGTGGGGACACTGAGCTGTCGGGATCCGGATGCGGTAGTTTCGCACGTCCGGGTAACCGGCGGGTCTACTCAACCGCTAATCCTGTTAATGCGACAGAGCCAACTATATTAATATGTCATTTCAGACACAGTTTAATTATCTCTAAATGTAGTATTTTTTGTTGCTTAGCATAGCAAGTAGTCTTGACACCATTATCTGACCAATAATCACATTGTTTTTATTTTACTCAGTTTTGCGATAAAGAGAAGTCGAAAAAAGATAGTATTGAACGATTTTCAATATAATAATGTTTTTTATATTACGTATATTGAAAAGTATTTATTTAAATGTAATCTAGCTGGGAAAGTTCAGTAAAAATAACTCCCCAATAAATCGATATTAATTTCGCTCTAATAGGCTGAACGAAAAGTCCTAAATATAAATACTGTAATTTTTGTTACTTTAGAAACAGAGTCAGAATCTGCTGTTGATCACGCCACAAAATGTGGTTATTCAGCTAAGAATAAACGCGAGAAAACCTGACACTCCGTAACCGCCTGAAGCGACTCAATCGTAAGACTTTGGGGTATTCGAAGTCACCAGAAATGCACGACAGGATTATAGGGGTATTGTGCCCTTTTCAGCGAAAAGTTCCATCGTAGTCTAGCAGGAGCATTTGAGCCTTAATTTTCGGTGCTATTTAAGTATACCTTTAATGCACTAGCTAAAGCTAAGTGCAGAAAATATCTAAAATTTATGTGTAATGCACCAATAAACGCCGATATGTGGGGTTACGGTATCAAAAGTAATTTAAATATAACCACATGATTTAAAATAATTTATCTGAATTCGTGGAACTTTTCGCAGAATTGGGCGGTGCGCTGGGCAAAGCTGTACTGATCTTGCGGGTGAAAGTCCCGTCGTAGAAGGTTAGCCAGACCACTACGTAGCGAGTCTTGCGTTTCCGGCGGTAACAAAGGAGACGAAGCGTAGACAGCGAAACATTCGAGCCAAAACCAAAGGGTGAACGTGATAGCGCCGAAATACAGCTGATCGTGTGTGCCGATAGCTTCGTCCAGCTAGTAGGCAATAGCGACTGAATGGTCATACTGGCAAATATCCATTTAGCAGCACACACCGGAGCCGCAGGCGTCGGCGAGTTTGTAGAGAACAGTATAGAACCCAGGAGATCCTGATATTTCTCGAGGGAATGAGTATTTCGGGCACAAGTGCTAAAACACAAGGCCGGAGAAAAGAATATCAGGAAGTCGGAGTCAGCTATAGTAGCGTTGAAGCGAGTAATGATCGTGGAGCGAAGGGTTGGCAGACAGATCGAACGTAAGAGAGAAACAATGACCGTACACAGCAACGACGGAATTTCATGGTTAACGAAACTTGAGCGTATAGGCGAGAAATCAGCAGGCAACAAACAACGTGTGTTCAATAATTTGGGACATTTGTTGAACAGTGACATGCTGAAAGGGCAATTCCAGCGGCTGGACGGAAATAAAGCCGTGGGTACTGATCGCATGACAAAAGCCGCTTACGGTGAACACCTTGATGAGAATATTCAAAGTCTCATTCTGCGGATACGCAGGGGAACGTATCACCCGAAAGCAGCCCGTATCACTGAGATCCCGAAAGAAGACGGCAGTAAACGGCCTTTAGCTATTTCGTGCATAGAAGATAAACTGATCCAGCTTGCGGTCAGTGATATCCTCAGCCGGATTTATGAACCGCTGTTTATGCCCTGCTCCTACGGGCTTCGACCGAGGTTAAATTGTCATGCGGCATTAAGGGCACTACAGCAACAAACATTCCGTAACTGGAATGGTGCTATAGTGGAAATTGACATCCGAAAATACTTCAACATGATACCGCATATCGAGTTGATGGATCTGCTTCGGAAGAAGATATCAGACCGCCGTTTTCTTAGATTGATTGAGGTACTGATAACGGCTCCAGTCATGATGGACAACGAAGTTTCCAGCAATGTCAGTGGGTGTCCGCAAGGTTCAATTCTGTCACCGGTGCTTGCCAATATCTATCTACATCACGTAATTGATGAGTGGTTTGACGAAATCAGCCATTCACATATTCGCGGACGGGCAGAGATGGTAAGGTATGCCGATGACATGGTGTTTACCTTCCAGTACCCCAGAGAAGCAAAGCGTTTCTATGCGGTATTACAGAAAAGGCTGAACAAATATGGATTGGAATTGCACAGTAACAAATCGCAGTTAATCCCTGCGGGGCACGTTACAGCAATGAAAGCCGATTTGTCAGGGAAACGCTTACCAACGTTCAATTTTCTGGGATTCACCTGTTATTGGGGGAAAACGCGAAAAGGTTTCTGGCGGCTGAAGTTTACTAGCCGAAAAGACCGGTTCGCAGCCAAATTGAAGGGACTCAGGGACTTCCTCTGGAAGAACCTGAATACGACCGATATAAGGCTTATCCTGAATACCATCATCAGAGTAGTCAGAGGCTGGATAAACTATCACGGTATTTCTGACAACCAGAGAAGAGTCGAGCAATTTATCTACCAAAGTACGCGAATAATCTATTGATGGTTTAACCGGAAAGGTGGGCGTCGCCGATTGACGTGGGAAAAGCTAAATCTGCTCCTGAAAATGTTGGGTTATCCGTCTCAATGGAAAACACATTCAATGTTCAATTCTCGCTGAATATGTGTGGGGACACAGGTCTGTCGGGAGCCGGATGCGGTAGTTCCGCACGTCCGGTTCTGAGGAGCAACTGTCTTGAACAATAATTTATGAGGTAATTTTATGGTATGCCTCATCCCATTCCTCGTTCTTTTTGACCATGGCATTCAGGATAGTGAGAAACCTAGCATAAAAATTGTCTCCTTGAAGCCGGCACACTTTTAAGGTTCATCAGGCGCGGAACTCATCGAGGCGCAGGTTCCTTGCCTATAGTGACGCCGGATAGATTTAAGCAAGCCAACCACTCATCAAAAATTAGTATTGCAAAAAGGAGGAATGTAATGAACACATCCCAACAACTGAGCCTTTGACACCGTGCTGGAATTGAGAGATGAGGCGTGGTTCCTCGCAGATTTCCGGCCTTATAGTGCCTAAAAACGGGAGCCTGTTGCTCCCTGATGACTGGAGGAACCACTCATGAAATTTACTCCTTTTGGCGTCGATATTGCAAAACATTTGATGCAAATTCATTTTGTCGATGAATACACAGGTGAAGTTATTGATAGGCAGCTGCGGCGGCAGGATTTTTTAACGTTCTTCAGTAACCGCGAGTCTTGTCTGATTGGCATGGAAGCGTGTGGCGGTGCTCACTACTGGGCACGGGAATTGAGAAAACTGGGGCATGAAGTGCGTTTGCTTCAGGCGCGATTCGTCAGGGCATTCCGGATGGGAAATAAGAATGATGTTCAGGATGCCCGGGCCATATGGCAGGCGGTTCAACAACCCGGTAAATCGGTTGCCGTCAAAAACGAAGAACAACAGGCTATTCTGTCGTTACATAGGATGCGTTACCAATTAGTGAAATTCAGAACCGTGCAAATCAATGCGCTGCATGGTTTGCTATTGGAGTTCGGTGAAACTGTGCATAAGGGCAGAGCTTCATTGGATAAAGCGATGCCGGAGGTACTTGAGCGGATAAGGGAAAAACTGGCACCTTTCCTGCTCAGTCTGGTCATGAACCCAATAGTTAGATCACTCAAAAAAAGTAGTACTCCCTTTCAATGAACGCTCCTATTACTTTATCGTGCATCTCTTCGGATTTAGAATACCCTATCGTTTTTCGATTGAGTCTTTTTATGCGGATACGCAAAGTGAGATTGGTTGTCTCGATACGCTGGGTAAGTTTCTTTCCTGTAAGGTGTTTTTCTTCAGGAAGGTAATCGTAAACAGCATAATTATCCGTACAGTAGAATTGGATATTGAAAGGAGATAGAAGCGCAAGCAGTTTTTCCAACGTTTTCCTGCTGCGATCACCAAATACATGCGCTACTATCCGCTTCATATTCGGCTCCCAGGCATACCAGAGCCAGCGCTGATTTTTCTTGTTACCGACAAATGACCATTGTTCGTCTATTTCACAGATAATCTGGACGGCACTTCCTGACAGAGGCAGTGTAGTTACCTGTCTTGGCGTGAGTTTTTTAACGTACGGATGACGGTATTAATGCCAACCTTCAAGACACGTGCTGTGTCTCTGACACCGGCGTTATTCAGCGACATATCAACGAGTTGTTCTTTCATACCGGGCTTACAGGCTTGATAGGTGTAGTTCAGTTGAAAGGTTTTACGGCAGGCATAGCAATGATAACGAGGATGCCCACTACTTCCTTTTCCATGCCCTTTAACCTCTTTTGTTTTGTGACAATAACGACAAACCACATCAACTTTAGCCATATCTGACCAATAATAAAAAGCAAGGAGTTTATCACGATATCTAATTATTGGGAGCATGACCACTTGACACACTAAGGAAACCATAATGTTCAATAATGAGGAAAAAATGGGTTGGGATGAATTACTGGAAGAATATTTTTTCTCGCATATGCTGCGACCGGCTACGGAGTGGAGTTATCGCAAGGTGACCCGGGTTTTTATCGGGTTTATGGGCGATACGGTGTTGCCGGAACAGGTCACTCACCACGATGTACTGCGGTGGCGACGCCATCTTCTGACCGAGAAAAAACAGTCGAGCTACACCTGGAACAATAAGGTAGCCCACCTGCGGGCGATTTTTAATTTCGTGATGGAAAGAAAACTTCTGCCGCTCACTGAAAACCCGTTTAACGATGCAGCAGTGAAAAAAGAGAAAAAAACGAAGAAAATCCTGAGTAAATCCCAGATAACCCGCCTCTATCTGCTGATGGGACAGTATGAGGAAGAGGAGCGCATGCAGGTGATTCCCCGGGGAGGGCGCTGTGCGTTGTACCCGACCGGATATTGGCTGACGGTAATGGATACATTTCGACTGACAGGAATGCGCCAGAATCAGCTATTGCACCTGCGGCTACGGGATATCAATCTGGACAGCAATTATATTGTTCTGCGTGTCGAGGGCAGTAAAAACCACAGTGAATGGCGGATACCGATGATCCGGCAGCTTAAACCCCGTTTGGTCCAACTGGTTAAACAGGCAAAAGCCTGCGGGGCGAAAGACGATGATCCGCTGTTTGACTTAAGTCGTCTGGATTTCCATGCTCACGGGCGGATGAACCGTTACCGGTATGATCACGATAAAGAAAGGCAGCATATCCGTTCTTTCTTTAACCGGTTGTCGAAAGAGTGTGGTTTTGCCGTCTCTCCTCACCGTTTTCGTCATACGCTGGCGACAGAGCTGATGAAAGCACCGGATCGTAATTTGCAGCTGGTCAGGTGTTTGCTGGGTCATCGTAGTCTGGCAACCACCCTGGAATATATTGATATCGATATGGAGATCGCAGGGAAAACGCTGGAGAATGAACTGGCGATATATCTGGATATTTCAGTGTAACCCGTTAACGCGATGTAAAAAAACAGGGCAAGATATCAGCGGGATTGCCCTGACTGTGTCACTAGGTTAAGGGATGGCTTGGAGGTGGAGACACAAAATAAAAAAACCGGGAAGTGTACTCGATGGTCAATTCTGACAATCACCTGACTTGACATCAGAATCAATTACTGAAATCATTACTTTAAACGTAAAAAGGTGAGCACAATCTGTGTTCACCTGACTTCGTAAATTAGCTGTTTTTAGTCTGTTAACTTACACAAAGTAATAGGTTATATTCATTAACATTTTCTTAACAGCATTTATTGCTTACTGGCCTGCTAAGTTATTGATATTTCTTCAACAAGCGAGTTTTAAAAGTGGTGCGGAGGCGGAATCGAAAAGCATTATAACTTGTTGAATTTATAAAGTCTATTCTCTTGCCTTCCGTTTATGCCCCTTTTAATGCCCCTAGATTTTTTTGCTTGCTTTTTATTTTCTATTTGACTGATTTTGCTTATTTATATTGCTTATTATGTGCTTTTTTATCATGTTAAAGCAAAAAAGCCGTGAGGGTTAAAAATGGTCAAATTTAGCTGCCATTTTAATCTCAGGGCTTCACATTAAAATTTATCATTTTTACGAAGTTGATCACAAATTAAAGTAGGTTATTCCTGTGGCTTAGAGCGGACTTTCCTTTCTAATAATTCTCCAGTATAAGAATCGAAATAACGGCTGGGCCAGATCTCTGAGGGATGGATGCCAAGGTAATTTGCGATAATCCATTCACCTTTCGGCCACGGTCTGCTGAATGCATTTGCTAATGTTGATGAACTGAGTCCTGCTTCGCGGGAAACCGCCGCTAAGGTTGTACCACGTTTCCGTAATGCGGCGATGATATCGGCCTGATGCCAGTCATTTTGAAGATTGTTGTTATTCATTCCTGCTACCCCTTCCATTAATCACTATTGATGGTGGCGATTCAAGCAGGGTTCGCAATACCGGAGATCAACCAGTCCGGCGAGGCCGAAGCCTCCCCTGCCTGAACCGCCATAGAAAAGGCGAACGCAGGCGCACTGGCAGAAACATCCTACCAGTGGGTTGATCATTGCAGGGTTGCGAATCCCCGACCACTAGATTTTGCTAATGGCGGGGATACTTTAACTGATTGTTTTAGCTAACTCAATAACTGAACGGCTAAGTTTAACGGCTATAACTCCTCTCAATAGTGCACAAACTCAGAGGAGAATACGGACGGCTAAATCAATCTTTATTGTTTATTCTCGTTCGTGATTGCTTCGCTATCCGTATTTCTCCTGTGATTTTCAGACTAATTTTACTCATTTAGAAACATTTTCCCTACGTGTCGGTTCAGGTTCACCGTTCCGTGGTGCGTCAGATAATGTGTAGCAGGGCGAGGGTTATGTTGAGTTTTTGCAGGAGTTCGCTGCGTGCTCAGCACGGCGATGAAATACTCCCCGTTCAGTGCCTGATGTTACTCAGGGTGAACGCCTCATTATCGTGACGTGGTTCATTTCTCCTTAATTTTCACTGCATCAGCCTGCAATCAGGCAGTGGGTTAAAAATCCGATATGACGATCGTTTATCCATCAAACAAAATGGCGGTTAATGGCCTGTTTTGGGTGGTTTCACTGAGTAATACGAGGTTCAAATCGGTCGTAAAGCCAGACCGGATAGGCTCTGGACGTTTGCCGCCCAGCGGCGTCACTTGGTAATCGCTCCGCTTAAACGCAAGTGACGCCGCGAAGTTTTCGGGATGTTTATCGTGCGTAAATCAAAGCGTGAGTAAATATCGTATAAGGCAAAATGGTGATAGTGAACGTGGCAGGGAACTGCCTAATGTGTGATAAACCGATTCAACTTAATCGGGTAACCTTCATCGTCAACGGTGGGGTATGTGTCTGACGATATCTGCTTCCAAAGGGGGCGCAGATGTACCGCAATACTTGCTCTCCCTTTCAGGCTACAGGAGTTTTGTTTCGCCATTCTTAAGGAGATGGCTCGCTATGGTAAGTAAAGATATTAGGAGCTATGCAGGATGAAATCAAATATTTGTTCAATGAATTATTGAAATAAGAATAATTGTATTGAGATCTTCATCATAAGAAGGGGACTCCCAGTTTTTACTCTCGATCGTTAGTGTTCATATTCCTTAGTGTCCCTTTGTTGGCTGTACTTACTCGTTCCTATCAAATAGGTATCTAAATGCTTATATGGACACCGATTTAATTCAAGCAGGTAAATCAATTTTCTGACAAAAGTAGTCGCAAGCATATATTCGGCTTCCAGGAGCCCTGATGAAAATCCGCACTCTCTGCCCTCATTAGCCCAACAGTCGTGGCAGACCAAACAGTTTATCAGGTTCACAGAGAGTCGGTACTACCTGTCAGTGACATCAACTTATAGACTTTTTCGATCACACTATTCACTTTTCATTGAGGAATATAAACAGACTGCTGATTAACTAATGCCCAAGCAACCCGGGCATTTTTATTCGCTAATGCAACCACCGCTTTATTCACTCCATTACGCTCTATGAGCCCTTTTATCCAGCGCTGTAATTCATCGCATTGTTCATCGGGCCGCTTGCTGACTCGATACACAATAGAACGGGCTCCATGTATCAGTATTCCTCGCAAGTAGGCATCTCCCCGTTTACTGATACCGAGTTGCCTGACTTTTCCCCCACTGCTATGTTCTTTGGGAACCAGCCCCAAGTAGCTGGCAAAGTGGCGGCCATTTTTAAAATCCTTACCGTCACCCAGTGTTATCATCAGGGCTGAAGCCCCCAATGGCCCAACGCTCGGTAATGTTAACAGTCTGCGGGTATCTTCATGCTGGGTATTCAGATGGGCAAGACGCTTATCCAGTTCGTTCAGACGTTGCTGAAGGCCTTTCAGCTCAAACAACAATTCCTGAAACAACTGACGGCTCAATACGGTCAATTCATTTTCAGCATTTTCCAGATGTTCAGGTAAACATTGTTCTACCTTGTGAGCACTTTCAGGCAGGGCAATGCCATATTCCAGCCCTAATCCGCGTATCTGGTTAATCAGCGCAGTTCGGTTTTTCATTAGACGCTGACGAACCCTATGCAAGCATTGAATATCTTGTTGTTCTATCGTTTTTTCCGGCACATACCGCATACCCGGCCGGCTGTCAGCCTCCACAATAGCAATCGCGTCATTTTTATCATTCTTACTGCCCATTCTGAAAGGTGCGACGTATTGAGGGCTAATTTGTTTAACTTCATGGCCAAACTGTCTGAATTGTCGGCTCCAATAATTGGCACTGCCAGAGGCTTCCATCACTATCCTTGATGGGGGCTGTTGGGCAATGAAAGCCGTCAGTTTTTCACGAGATACCATTTTGTTCTGAATGGGTTTCCCGGAGGAAGACACGATATTTAACTGAAAAACTCGCTTTGCCAGGTCAATTCCGATAATTTGTTCCATGGGACACCTCTTCGTATTTTGCTGATGTATTCAGCATGGCTCACTGAAGCCGATTTGGGGAGGTGTCCATTTCATTATTTCAAAATGATAGGAGTACTCCTTACCCCGCGTGACACGCGGGGTAAGGAACACCGCATACTGATACTCTCACTATTATGAAAAGGTATATAGGCTCACGGGGGCATTCCCTTGCTATCGCGAGGTAACTCAAAATCCATAGAGTATATAAAATAATGTGGCAGCGATTGTCACTATGAGTGATAAATCATTGCTCGGAAGATATTGTTCTGAACGCACTATTTCTCATGCTATAAAATTGTAGAATTAATGAAATTAAAATAAAAAATACTGCAAAATAGATTAAAACCATAGTACCTATTCCAAGAGATATGACAACACCACCTAACATCGCACCTATTGAGCTTCCCAGATAGTTGATTGAGCTATTAAGAGCAATGACTGCACTGCCATGTTTAGGTTGATAAGACAATAAAATATGTTGCTGAGGTGCTCCCGCAGCCCATCCCATCGCGCCCCATATGAAGAATGGTAGATACTTTATAAATGGTATGTGAATCATTATCGGGATGCATATGACAGAACATGCTAATAATATTAAAATAAATAAAATTAATAACTTTGTTTTTTTAAAATAATCGATTAAGTATCCAACTAATAAACTTCCAAATAATCCACCTAGTCCCCATGCCCATAAATATGATGTTATATTATTTGAACCGCTAATATCCTGTAATAAAGGAGATAAGTATGTATATAACCCTAAACTTGCAAGGCCAGCAAAAAGAGTTATAAGCACTGTGATTGTCACTCGTTTATCTAAAAACATTACAACCCTATCTTTCATGGATGGAGGGGCGGTTGCTGGGATAAAAGGGAAAAATTTGAATATGCTTAAGGCTGCGATAAAGCTAAGGATAACAGTAAACCACATTGTAGCTTGCCAACCAAATTGGTTTGCGAGATAAAGGCCAACAGGAACGCCTAACACAGTTCCGATACTCATTCCACCTACTGTTAATCCAAGGGCACGTCCTTTCTTTTCGGCAGAAACTAGCAATGTAGAGCCTGCTATAGCTAATGGAGAGAATAAGCCAGCACTAACCCCAGCAATCGCTCTAGAGATCAGGAATACAGAAAAATTTGGAGCAATGGCGGTTAAGGCATTTGCAACCCCAAAAATTATTATAGAAATTAATAGAATTTTTTTTATCGATTTTCCTGCTAAGAGAGAAGCAAATAATGGGGCTGAAATTGCATAACATAAAGTAAATATACTTACAGCCTGTCCAATTTGAGATGCACTTTTTTGATATGTCTCACTAACTCCAGGTATAATTCCTGCTATAATATAGGTATTAAACCCCAGAGCAAACATACCTATAGCTAAAAAAATAATTTTTTTCATGCAGCTATGCCTTTATATCATATTTTAATTTATTAATGTGACTAATTAGTATGGTGATGAACTTGATGCGATTTTAAATGTAGTAATAGAGTACAGCTCTACACCCAAATAGTTTGTAATTTAGCTTAGTTACACTTTCCTATGTAAATAAGGTTATTTGCATTTAATAAAGTTGTAATAATATACTATGTAAAAATGTTATTATGGTTAATCATTAAATAGGGTAAAGCCTCATATTAGTACATTTTTTAGTATATACAACAAGATGTAATAAATAAAATGAAATATTTAAATGCGAAGGTATGAAAAAAAATCATGAGTATAACTAAATATGAAATTTTTGAAACAGTGATTATGACAGGAAGTTTTTCTAAGGCTGCTGAAAAGTTAAACAAAACACAGTCTGCAATAAGCCATGCGGTTTCAGCTTTAGAAAAAGAACTAGGGGTTTTCTTATTTGTGAGAAATGGCCGAAAAGTGAGTTTAACTCATCATGGCATAAATGCCTATGCATATATATGTAGGATATTAGAGATTAACCGAAATTTGATGAAAAAGAAATTTATTGATGAAAATATTCCTTATGTTTTGAGGATTGGAGTTTTTGAGAGTGTAAAGAGAACAATTCTACCCTCAGTTATAAAGGAGATAAATAAATCATACCCATTTATTGATATTATACTATTTGAAGGGGGGTATGATGAAATTAAGGAATGGATTATAAATGATTTAATAGATTTTGGTTTTACAATTAGTGATGATTTTGGGTGTGAGTCAATTCCAATATTAGAGGATGAGTTAGTGATGGCAACAAAGATAGACATGGAGTCACCTTTAGACGGTGTATCATTAAACGGTTTTTTCAATATCAATAAATTCATTATGCCAATGGCACCATATAAAAATAAAATAGAGATTTTTTTTAATGAAAATAATATAAGTCCTAATATTTATTCCCATGTAAGTGATTGTAATACAATTGCAAAAATGGTTGATTTAGGAATTGGTGTTTCCATCGGTCCAAAGTTATTCTTACAATATTTTGAAAAAATAAAATTGCATGATTTACCTATTAAGTTACATAGAAGTATATATCTTTCTCATAAGAAACATTATTTTGATAGAGTAGATCATTTTTTTATTGGGGAGGTTGAAAAAGCAGCAAGGAGTTTAATTTAAACCCCTTGCTATTTTTCACCCTAATCGATCAAGCCCACTATTTTCACTTAGTAAAATTCTTTCTTCTGTGTTATTGTATTTTACTTTATAAAATGATTTTTTCTTATTATTAATTTCATTAAGATTTTTTTGAAGATATATAGCATCTTTTAGGTTCGGGAAATCGAAATCAGGTTTTTTTCCTAGAATAACGAAATCAGTAACATCCTTTATAATATTAACAATAGGCTCTAATCTACGGTCTCCAATATATTCATGGTCAAGAGAGTTAAAGTATAAAATGTTATCAGTGTGGGTCTTCTCTTCTGTCCAAATTTTTACTGAATGCTCATGCCAGTTTGGTGTATCAAACGATAATTGAGCAAATATTAATTTACCTAAAGAGTCTTGAAAAACAAAATCTAATTCTCTTCTTCTAAATAAGCTAACAAAACTACTATATCCGGTAACAAGAGAGCCATTTATTTTACCAACTATAAATGAACTATCGGGAATTTCATCCCCGGATATTGAGTAGTCCGATTTTACACCATTTATTTCATCTAAGGATAATAGATTATTGTTAATCCACTGAATAAGATCTAATGGATGAATTATTTCGCTGATAACACCTGTAGTTGGTCTATAATCATTAATTCTGTTCTTCTTCCATAAAAAGTTTGCTCTTACTAATTTTAAATTATTATCTTCAACATATTTTTTTAGTAGTCTAGATGCTTTTGTATATCTCGCAACCATGTTTAAACAGAATCCTGATGCATTTTTCAATAAATATTCTGCGGTATTTAGTTTAAAGTTGGAATCTACAAAGGGTTTTTCACAAATAACAAATCCCTTATAATCTTTAATTAAAGATAATATCTCCCCATGATTTTCATCGTTCACAGATATTACTAATACATCAGGATTAAATAATTCTAATGCTGACTTTACAGTAGGGTAATACACTAAATTAATATTCTTTTCTGTTCTACACGTATAAGCTATGTCAATGCCATTTTCATATTCATGAGAAATTTTATTAAATGATTCAACAAATATTTTCCCTGAAAAACCCATTCCAATAATTAGCACCTTCATCATACTGTTTACCCATTAAATTATTTTGAAAAATAACTCTTCTCCAGTGTGTATGTAACCTTTTCTTATATGGAATTTTTCTGCAATTTTACTAGATTGCATAAGTATTTTATGGACATTATTCTCTATTAGAGAATTCTCTAAGCTATTCACCATGGCCTCTGCAATTCCTAAACCTCTTCTATCACTACGCACTACAAGAGATTGTGCCCAACAGATTCGGCCATCGAGCACTCCTACAATAGGTGGACGTAAATCAATGATTCCTATTACGCATGAGCAAATATTTTTATCTTTACCATATGTACCAACTAAAAGTAATACATTTTCATTTGATATGTTCTTTTCAATCCAAGAGCGATATGCTTTTTGCCAAGCTAGATCATCCTCTTTATTTTTTGCTGAATAATGAAGATTTCCATTAGATAATAATACTTTTCGTAGCTCAACTAAATCTTCAGTATCTTCAATTATTGCTTTTCTAATTGATAACTTTTCTTTCATTATAGTTAGTCCAACATAATAATTTTAATAAGGTTTTAGTAATGTAGGATTATTTTATTGTGACATGATAAAATAATTTATTATATAGTTTTACTCATTGAATGAGAAAAAGGTATATTAAATAGAGAGAAAATTTCAACTAATGCATCCGTTAATTGTATCATTTTTTCATCGGAGTGATTTGGAGTAATATTAACTCTAAATCTTTCTGTTCCAATGGGTACTGTAGGTGAATTAATTGCTTGCAAATATATATTATATTTCATCAATAGCTGCTGTGCTGCAGCTTTACATTTTTTTGCATCTCCAACTAATACTGGCAGTATATGTGATTCACTGGAATTCATAATCGGAATACCTGCATTTTTAAAATGTTTTTTAAGTGTTTCAGTTTTTGAATGTAACTTTTCTCTTTCTATACAAGAAGTCTTTAAGTATTCAATGCTTGCATAGCATGCCGCTACTATGGCCGGAGGTAATGAAGTTGTGAATATAAAACCAGAAGCGAAAGAACGAATTGCATCAATTATTGTATCAGAGGCAGTGACATACCCACCTATAACACCAATTCCTTTAGCCATAGTACCTTGAATAATATTTATTGAATCGGAAATACCTAGCCCAGCAGCAATTCCTGCTCCTCTAGGGCCATACATACCAACAGCATGTACTTCATCAAGATAAGTTAACGCATTATATTTCTTAGCAAGGTCTGCAATTTCTTTAATTGGAGAAATATCACCATCCATAGAATAAATTGATTCAAAAACTATGATCTTAGGTCGGTTATAAGGTTGTTCTGATAGTAATTTTTCTAAATGCTTTGTGTCGTTATGTTTAAATTTAAAACATTCTGCTTTTGTACTACGTATCCCATTAATAATAGATGCATGGTTTAGCTCATCAGAGAAAATAATGCAGTTTTCAAATAGGCGTAGTAAACATTGCAAAGTTGCATCATTCGAACTGTAACCTGTTGGAAATACTAATGCGGATTCTTTATTATGCCATTCAGCTAATGATGATTCTAATTCTTTATATTGATAGTGATTTCCTCCAATATTTCTAGAACCACCAGATCCAGCACCAAATAAATCAATTGCCTTATGCATAGCATCAATTACAATAGGGTTTTGGGACATTCCTAGATAATCATTGCTACACCAAACGACAACGGAATTTTCATTTTCTATATGATTTGTTTTTGCCAAAGGATATTGTCCGCAGATGCGATTTAATGTTACAAATTCACGATATTGCCCATTTTCCTTTAACTTCATTAGCTTTTCATTAAGAATATTATCATACATAAAATAATCACCCTAATTAATTGTAATATTATTTTTGACAAAAGTTACTATTTCAATGTGTAAATATTAAAATCAAACAGACAAATAAAAAATCTTATGTAAGACGCATTATTAATGTAGTAATAAAAATAAGCAAGTAATAAAAATAAATATTCTAATAAGTTGTTGGGAGTAGTTTATGGTTTCCAGATGTAAAAATATTTCCGTTAAAACAATCAAATGAGAATATTTTTAAATTAAGAAACTATTTGGAATATGATATCACTATCACTCATATGAAGAGTATTATAAAACAATTACCCTAAATACTGTTTCATTAATAGTGAGACATTCAAATATGGAAGTATTCTTGCTTATCGTGGTATTAGGGGTAAGTAAGTGTCCACATATCTTATGTGTCTTATGTGTCTGATGCGCATGATAAATCTAAAATCACACTGACGCGCTGCGCTTGTCTTCTCCGATTTACCGAGCTAATACATTAACCCGGTAAATCGGAGAGCTGAAAAATACCTGCCAGAGAAAACTTTTTTGCTTACCCCACCGTATTAAAGAAATAGGGATAAAACTGTTCACCTTTAAGTATTTTAATTTAAATTCATATTGCTAAAGGATGATGACTTGAAAATAAACTCATCACCACTCTTCACCCAACCGTTCACCTCAGATCTGAAAAAGGTGAACAGGGTTGAATAGTTGTGAACAGTTAAAAAATAACTATTCACCCTATAATACATTGATATATCTTGTTTAAATTACATAGTGAACAGTGGTGAACACTTTTTTATATTTCTTTGAAAATTGTCAGCAATAAAGAAAAAATTATTCTTCTGGCTGGTCATTCCTTGTCAGTTTTGGCATCCACTCAATGGCCGTGTCGATATTCAGGCTCAGATTGCTGCGAATGCCGTATTTGCTTTTCTTGCGCAGGTAATGCTGGCTGTACTCAGCCAGTGCGCCCAGCATATCCATCCCAAAACGGGTCACGGAAATAGGTTTATGCAAATTGTTACCTTTCATATAGGCAAGGTAGGCATGATAAAGGTACTTACGGGGATTGAACGGCACAATCTCCGCATTACCGATTAACAGGCCGTCAGTTTCATTAGACGCAATCAGGTAGCCGCAGAAATCGACTAATGGATCGGTGCCACGTTTGATATCCAGCGCTTCTTCTGATTTTTGTTGCTCTGCCAGTAAACGCCTTGCAGCTTGTGGGTCAACACACCGATGAAGCAGATGCCGGATAATCACAGGCAATTCTGCCGCGATTTTATCCCGCAGGCGTGGATCACGTTCATTTTCGGGCACAACTTCGGAAAAGTTGAAAATAACCCGACGCCGCGCTACACCACCACTGCGATCACTGAAACTCATGGCATTATTGTTTACCGCCAACACCACAGCAGGAATACGGGTTGAATAGGGTTGTTTGTGCTTCGGATCGATAGCAACTTCATCCCCGCCTGTAATGGCTTTGATGCCGGAGCCATCGCCCACATAGCGAGTCTGGTCTGGCAGGATAATCAACGAATACCCCACAATCAGCGCCCGTTCCCGTGGGTTTTCCAGTGCAGCCATACTCGCAGAAACAGTGTTGCCTTTGCCTGCCAGCATTGAACAGATTTCAGCAAAGATGCTTTTTCCACTGCCTCCGGCACCGGTGATTTCCAGAAACAACTGCCAGTCGTAACGGTTTGCCAGCACCATAAACAGGGCTGCCAGTACCCGATCAAATTTGTTCTCACTGTTGGCTGTTGCCCGGTTAAGCCATTGCCAGAACTGCGGTGCATGATTTTTCAGAGTTTTCCCCGAGACAGGGGAATTGAACGCAACATCATTGGCAAGCAGCAGCCAGTCATGTTTACGATGAGGCCGGAATTGGCACGTTTTCAGGTCAAACACGCCGTTGCTGAATCCAATTAAGTGACGTTCTGGCAGCTGCATCATGGGAAGCTGTAATTTAAGAGCATCCACGGCAGAGCTGATGCCATGCGGTGAGTAAGGCAATTTTTCTTCCATAAAGGCTGCCACCATTTCCCGCTTTAAATCGCGGTCACTGACCGGACGCCAGACAATACCGTCATAGTGATGAACGGTTTCCGAAGCGCCATCCAATGCTAAATCACCGTCATAACGTGCCAGTAAGACTTCCCCACGCTGGCTGGCCCCCATCTGGCATAATGTCAGTTTTGAATACTCGATATCATTGGGCTGAGTGGTTGCTTTTTTCTTTGTTGGTGCGGGTTGATAAAGCCCCTGAGAAAAGGCCAGTTTTGCTATTTCCACACCATGTTGTTGGCGGTAATCATCCCAGTCGGCTTTGTACTCTGTCGGTGGTAACGTAACCCAACCATTAACCGCAATAGCTGCTTTTTCTGCTGAAATCTTGCCGATATTTACCATTAGTTTGCCGTTTTTATCCAGTTCGTCGGGATGATGCCAATCGTTATCTGCTGCCAGAATAATTTTTGTGTCCGACCAACGTTCCTGAACAGCTTTAGCGACAGAATACAAATTACCTGCATCCAATGCTGCCAGAACTGCACCTTTATATAACTGACTGGCAGTGAGTGCCGTAGCATAGCCCTCGGTAATGATCACCGTATCGGAGTTTTCTTCCAGTTCTGAGACAGAAACAAAAGCACCTTTTTTCTGGCTGCCAGACAGTAATTTTTTCTCTCCATTGGGTTTGATAATCTGCGCACCTGTTACTTTTTTATCCAGTGTTGTCAGTGCCAACAAAGTCGAATTATTGAGCAATAGCCGCTGATTAGGACAATGCAGCTCCTTTGCAATCAAATAGGGAGATTGCCCGGCAACAGTTTGCGCCATCAATGCCGCCACTTTTTCGGCGATCAGTTGTGTTGTTTGAATGGTTTTCGTGGCGGGCTTGGGTTCGGGCAAAGGCAATGCCAGCGCATTCGCAACAACTTTGGCTGCTTCCGTAATTGTGATCCGGTTGGTTCTTGCCACCAAATCCAGCCCGTCACCGTAGTTTGGGGCATCACACTGGCGGCAGTGCCAGTTGCCGTGATGGTGATCGTCGATAAAGTGAAAACGGTCAGTGCCGCCACAGACAGGAGGTACCCTGTTTACCCTTTGCCGGGATATCAATACCGCAGGCAGGCAGCAGATTTTGCCAGGAATACATGGCAGAGGTTTTCACGGTTTGGATCAGGTCAAACGGTTTTTGATTGCTTGATGTTTTTTGAACTGTAAATTTGGGACGAGTTTGGGTATGCTGTGTATCAGCCATAATTTTTACCTTGCTTAATGGTTGTTGGTGAAACGCCTCGCAGTGTTACCGCACTTCGGGGCGTTGTATTTTTATGTTACATGTCTTATGTCATATTCTTTTCTGTGTTATGCCGCTCGTGATTCGGCGATCCTTTGGGCAATCCAGTCATCAATTTCTGCTTCGATAAAGGCTACAGAACGTGGGCCGATTTTGACCTGCTTTGGGAATGCGCCGTCGCTAATCAGTTTGTAGATCCACGCCTTGCTGTAACCCGTTCTGCGCTGTACTTCCGGTAAACGAATAAAGTGTGTTTTCGATGCTGTCATTGTCATGTTAATTCTCCTGTTACCGAGTCCTTGAGCGCTCATCGTGAACGTTGTTTGATGACAGGCGGATTATTTAAAAAGCCAGACGTAATGAACAGCGTTAATTGTTTTTCTCATGATGAGAATTAATGGGTTACAAATCGTACTATCGATTTTTTCTGTCACGCAGTGGCTTCGCGAAGTCATACGGCGTCACTGCTTTTTCCCGGTTCGCATCCAGATAATTCGCCCACCATTGCACCATCAGCCGCCGTTCATCCAGATGTCCACAGGCCGGATTCGCCCATTGCACCGCGTGCCATTGTGCGGAATCCGTGCCCGCAGACGTCGGTTTGAGTGTCGTAGCCCATCGCCCGTAATGCCTTGTTAACCGTGTTTTCACTCATGACTTTCGCGGAATTATGATCGCTGGGGAACATCACGTCACAGTTGCCACTCAGTACGTGCAAGGCTTTGAATAGCAAAACTGCCTGACGGCTCAGCGGCACAATATGATCGGTTTTCATTTTCATGCCACGTTCAGAGAAGCGAACGCCTTTAATCGGTTGCCTTGTGGCCGGAATTTTCCACACCGCATTTTCAAGGTCGATTTCCTGCCAGCGGGCGAATCTCAGCTCACTGGAGCGGACAAACGTCAGCAGCGCCAGCTCGACGGCGATTTTGGTCAGCAAGCGACCGCGATAAGCAGACAACCGGTTCAGGAAATCCGGTAAACAGTCATGGGGCAGAGCGGGATGGTGACGGGATCTTGCGGTGGTGAGTGCGCCGGTCATATCATTGGCCGGGTTGGTTTCCAGAATATCATTCTGGACAGCATAACGCATGATGGCGGTAACACGCTGGCGCAGCCGCTGGGCGATATCGTGTTTGCCCTGTTCATCAATGGCCTTGACGGGCGCTAAAAGCTGGCTGGTGCGTAATGTGGTGATATCGCAGGTACCGATAGGGGGGAAAATATATTGCTCAAGACTGCGCAGCACTTTCTGACGGTGGCTGTCGCTCCAGCGTTTGTTGCTGGCGTGCCATGCACGGGCGACTTCTTCAAACGCGTTCACTCTGGCGGGCGTTGGTGTGCCTTTCTTGTCGGCTTTGGGATCGATGCCTTGTGCCATCAGCTTTTTGGCTTCATCGCGTTTAGCGCGGGCATCGGCTAATGATACCGCCGGATAAACGCCGAATGCCAGCCGATCTTCTTTCTTATCGGTGGGGCGGTAATACTTCATGCGCCAGTATTTTGAGCCGCGCGGTGAAACTTCTAAATAGAGACCGCCACCATCGGCGAGTTTGTAGGTTTTTTCTTTGGATTTTGCAGTTTCGATTTGCCGGGCGTTCAGTTTCATTATTAAGGGCATCCTTGTAATCGAACGGTAAGTGCCCCGAATTATGCCCTTCGCTGCATCTTGATTGCAACAGACGAAACTAAACCTAAAAATAAGAATGGATGTTGATTTTGCTGGATTTAGCAGAAATTTTTTTACTGGGCTGGACTTCACTGGAAGTTGAAGTGGTGCCCGGAGGCGGAATCGAACCACCGACACGGGGATTTTCAATCCCCTGCTAAGTTAATAAAATGTAACCATTTGATTTTGTACTTAGTTTGTATGCTCAAATTACTGAGTGTACAACATGATAATTCTTCCGATAATTTCCCCCAAAGGTGGCGAAGGTAAATCCACCCATGCGGCAAATCTGGCCGGCTTTTTTGCTGATGCCGGTCTGCAAACGCTCCTGATTGACGCCGATTATTCCCAACCCACGGCCAGCAGTATTTTTAATCTGGTTTATGAAGCGCCCGCCGGGTTGTATGAATTGTTGATGCAGACGGTGGATCTGAGTCAGGCCGACACGATCATTTCCCGTTCGACGATCCGACATCTTGATATCCTTGTGTCCAACGATCCCGATGAATTGTTGCCAACCGCGATGTTGCATGCCCCGGATGGTCGCTTGCGTCTGCGTAATATTCTGCAACATCCCCTGTTTCATCAGTATGACGTCATTCTCATCGACTCCAAGGGCGCGACCGGCGTGATGACGGAACTGGTAGTACTGACTGCAACTCAGTTTGTGCTGGGGATCATTAAACCTATCCTGCCGGATGTCCGTGAGTTTCTGCGCGGCACGTTGCGGATGCTGATCCGACTGCAATCCTTTGAGAATTACGGTATTCAGCTGCCGCTGATCCAGATACTGGCCAATGGCATTGAAGGCACCAATCTGGACAGAGATACACTTAATGAGTTGACCGATATTATCGAACAGCAACGCTACGACACGTCAGCGTTGGGTGGCAGAAAGGTTTATCAGTTGCTGAGCACCCGCATTGATCTGCTGGATATCTACAAACTGGGGCATGTTCGTGCTCAGCCTGTTCATCGTCTGGAATACAAAACCCCCCGTAAAAGCCCGGCGGCGGCGCAAACCATGCACTGTCTTGCCTGTGAATTGTTCCCTGAATGGCAAGCGAAATTTGATGCCGTGCTGGTCAACCAACCGACGAGGAACGGGCAATGAATATTATCTGGCGAGCCGTTTGTTTTTGTTATGACAATGCGGAATTACCCTTTACGGATACACAGGATGAATGGTTTGTGTTTGTCGATGCGCCTGATCGTAAAGCGGCACTGGCGAAATACCAGACATTATTACCCATTATCTGGGAAGTGTCGCCTAAGAACGTCGAGCATTTCAGTCCCCGTCATGAAGATGAATTGCGTGAACTGTCATTGATGCCTGGCACACCGGATGATTTGGCCCTGCTGGAGTGCGGCTGGGAAAAGGGCAAACCACAGTATTTGACCGCAAAAGAAGTGTTGTTCTGGGTTTCTTCTCCGCATTTGCAACAGCGTTTAGTGAGGGCATTGAATGCCGTCAACAGGGAGGTGACCAATGAATCTGGATCATGAGGCTTTACAGGCCATCAGTGAAGCGGAACCCAGCTATGCTTATGCCGAGGTGGGGGTGATTGGCGGGCTGGTACTGGACAATGATCGCTGGGATAGCGTTGTTCAGCTGCTGGTTGCCGACGATTTTTTCTTCCCGGCGCACCGAATAATCTATCAGGCCATTGCTGAACTGAGCGAAAAAAACTGTCCGTTTGACCTGATAACCCTGACCGACAGGCTGACACAGTGGGGACAAATAGACAGCGCCGGCGGTTTTGCCTATGTTGCGGAAATTTGCAAAAACACGCCCAGTGCCGCCAATATTGAGGAATATGCCCGCATTGTGGCAGAAAAAAGCCGGTTACGTCAGTTACTGGCACTGGGTAAATCCCTCAGCGCGGAAGTCTTTCAGCCCAATATCCGGTCAGAAACCCTGATTGAGCAGGCAGAAAATCAACTGTTTAATCTGGCGGAAAAAGGTGCAGCCCGGCAGCACCAGGCCGTGACCCTGCTGCAAGGCGCTGATGCCCTGATTTCTCATCTGGAGCGCATACAGGGCAGCAACGGGATCACCGGTACACCGACAGGTTTTCAGGCGCTGGATGACATGACCTGTGGCTTACAGGCTGGCGACCTCATTCTGCTGGCTGCCCGCCCTTCAATGGGCAAAACAGCACTGGCACTGGCGTTTTGTCTCGGTGCATTACAAAGCCGTGAGGATGCGGTGGTGCAGATTTTCAGTCTGGAAATGCCGATCGCCCAACTGATGCTACGTTTGTCGGCGATGGAAGGCAGAGTAGCATTAAGTGCCCTGCGCAGCGGTCTGCTGGATGATGAACAGTGGGGACGTATCAGCCAGAGTCTGGAACAGTTCAGCCAGTGGGATCAGCGGCTGATTATCGATGATTGCAGCCTCCAGACACCGGCACTCTTGCGCGCCCGTGCCCGTCGTTACACCCGCAAATACGGTAAACCCGCCCTGATCATGGTGGATTACCTCCAGCTGATGTGCGCGCCCGGACAGGAAAACCGCACACAGGAAATTGCCGATATCTCCCGCAGCCTGAAAGCGTTAGGTAAGGAGCTGGACTGCCCGGTGCTGGCGCTGTCCCAGCTTAACCGACAGGTGGAAAATCGTCCGGATAAACGCCCTAACAATGGGGATCTGCGTGATTCCGGCTCACTGGAGCAGGATGCCGATTTGATCCTACACCTTTACCGCGATGAGGTCTATCACGAGGATACCCCAGATATCGGTGTTGCCGAAATCATTATCGGCAAGCAGCGTCAGGGGCCGACAGGCACGGTACGTGTGCGGTTTGAGGCGCAATATACCCGTTTTTCGGATTTCGATGGCAGCGGGAGGTAAAGGATGGGACGCAATACACTGAATTTAGGCAGCGCCTTGTTACAACAGGGGCGGCAGGCTGTCGCCACGCTCAATGACAGCCCGCCAATGGCAGAAATGCCAATGGTGTTAACGCTGGATCAACTTCGCCCCAATCCGGATAACCCCCGGACCAGCCGCAATCCGCGTTATGACGATATCAAAGCGTCAATCAAAGCCCGTGGGCTGGATACCGTGCCGAAAGTCACCCGTGATCCGGACGGTGACGAGGTTTATATCTTCAGTGATGGCGGTAATACGCGCTATCAGATTTTGTCCGAGTTGTGGCAGGAAACCGGTGATGAGCGGTTTTACCGGGTGCATTGCCTGTTTAAACCGTGGCCGGGACGGTTGCAGTGTGTCATCGGGCACTTAGCTGAAAATGAACTGCGGGGCGATCTCAGTTTTATTGAAAAAGCGTTAGGTGTCTGCAAGGCCCGGACCCTGTATGAGGCGCAGAAACAGCAGAAAATCACTCTGCGTGAGTTGTCTGCGCTGTTGGGTGAAGCCGGATTCCCCATCAGTATCAGCTACATCAGCCGGATGGAAGATACCGTGCAGCACCTGTACCCGTGGATACCGAATCTGCTGAATTCGGGATTGAATGTGCCGCAAATCCGGGTGTTACTGGCCTTACGACAGGATGCCGAGGCGGTCTGGCAACAACATGTTTTCAGTATAAACCCGGAACCCACGCTGACCTTTGGTGAGGTTTTTGGGAACTGTTGTCGCAAGTTTGATGCATTGGAAGACTGGTCGCCGGCAATGTTCCTCGATGAACTGATTGGCGATTTATTGCAGGCCCTGCCACACCCGCAACTCAATTATGACCGCTGGATACTGGAACTGGATCCGAAAGAAAGCAACCGCCGACAGCTCTTTGGCGGGCAGGCCATCGCCTCTGACACCGTGTCGGTGCCGGAAGCCACTGAGCCGGATAATGTCAGCCGGGGTCGGGTGCAAAACCCGGAATCGAACCCGCGAATAATGGCTCAACCTGACACTGACAGGGAGCCGTCATCTAATACGGAAAATGCGTCGACCAATAAGGCACAGGCACCCGCCCCTGCTTCCCGAAAAAATCCGGTGCTTCCGCCTTACCCGCCGGATAGCGAGGATAACCCGTCTGAATCGTCCCAGCCTGCTGCGGAGGCTGAATGCCTGCACTTTGCCCAAACCGGGCTGGAGCCGGTCAGTTCGGTCTGGGACATTTCCCCGATGCAGGACGATATCGAGCATCTGCAAAATATGGCGTTCCGGCTGGCCTTTGAACTGGCGGAAGTGATGGGCTGTGACAGTGATTTGTTACCTGCTTCAGAGGAAAGCGCTGCCGGTTTTTGTCTGGTGAATGTGCAGGAAGCCCGGGCTTTTTCGCGTTTATTGTTCAGCCTGACCGGAGAAAACACCACTGACGCCCCGGCATTAACGCTGACCGCTGTTCTGCTCGGCACCGCAGGACGGGAGGATATGCCGTTACTGGATGATACCCAGACGGTGAAGTTCCTGCGCCTTATCCGGGTGCTCCGCCGTTTGCGTGAACTTCAGCGCCAGATAGCGCCGGAGGCTATAACGGGGTAACCAGACCGGAGCGCGTGCCTGTTTCCAATGCGTTGTTCAATTTGTTTTGACTGACCTGATATTGGAGGAAATGTATGCATCATTTATCGCAAGCCACCAACAGCCTGCTGTTGCAGTTGGTGATGGATTTGAAGAACGGCTATATCCGCCGTTGTGAGGCGCTGGGATTAGCACCCGGTGAAATGCTGATATTGCAGAATCTGACGATTGAAGATCTGCACTATCTGGGCAACAGCCCGGTGTCGGTGCTGACCATCCAGATCCATCACAGTAATCTGGTGCGCATTTTACATCAGGCGCGGATTGAGCAGCAGCGGTTACAACGTATTGACCGGGCACTGGAATTAGGCGGCTCGATTGAACTGATGCGCTATTTTTTCGGCTTGTCCAGTCTGGAAATCGCCGCCCGCCGGCGTATTTCCGGGGTGACCGTAAAACCGGGACGCAACTCGCCCCTGACGGAAGAGGAGAATCGTGAGTTGTGGCAACGCTGGCAGGCTGCGGCGATTGTCGATGCGGACAGCGCCGAAGGGCTGGATATGATGCTGGAGATGGCCGCGCATCATCAACTCTCGCTGACGGCCGTCTGGCATGCGGTGAAAGACTGGCCGCACAGCGAAGCGTCTGAATCGATCAAAAAACAGGCCTGAAAGCACTCAGTGAAAAATAAACAGAAAAGGAAACGATGTCAGGAAAATTAACGGAAATGATGCCCGGCCTGCATGTCCCCGCAACGACACCGCTGTCACTGCGTCGCAAGGCGCAACATCAGGTGCGGTGTTACCAGCGGGGCGAGCGCAATTACGTCCGGCTGAAAGAAAAAGGCAACGGGTATCTGAAAATCAATGTGGGGTTGTTCTGGCGGTTGTTAAGCCGGGATGACGGCCAATCGTGGGAGCTGATGCTCCATGAACGTTACAACAATGAAATTCGTAAATAGTCAGTCCTGAAGTGGTGTCATTCTGCATCCTGTTCAAGGCAACAGGATGCAGCCCTGACATTATTTTTACCGATTAAATGGAAAGGCAAAAGCCGGAGATACGGGCTCATGATAAACCTGTCAGCAGACAGTATAATTGCACACACAATTGCCAGGATGAAAATACGTCTGGAACAACATTCAGACGATGACGTTTCACAGCTTCGCAGTGGTCTGTTGTTTATGGGCAATATTCAGGATGCCTATCCCCGCCGCCTGTTACTGGATGATCGTCTGTCGCCGCTGGATAAAACCGGCTGGATGATGATCCGTCTGTATGCGTTGAATAATGAAGGCGCGGTGTTTCCCAGCTATGACGAATTGCAGGTGTTGCTGGCATCCCCCTACAAAGGCAAGGCATCCCGGGAAACGGTCAGCCGGGTATTACTGATGCTGCGAATAACCGGCTGGCTGAGTTTATGCAAACGTATCCGGGATGAGCACGGGCGGGTGCGGGGTAATATCTATGCGCAACACGATGAGCCGCTGACCTGCCGTGATGCCGAAATGCTCGATCCGCACTGGCTGGATACCGTGGCGGAAGCGTGTCGCAGTAAAAACCGGACTATCAGCCAGACAGCCCGGGATGTGCTGACTGATATCAAAGAAGACCCGCTGATGCGCCATCGCCACAGTCATATTCATTTGCTGGAAGAGAGGCTGAATGCGGTGCAGACACCGCAGCAAAGGGTGATGCGTCAGTCGCCTCAACCAGGCAAACAGCAAACCGAACTCAGGGAAATTAAGCCGGGTTCGGAAACCGAACCCAGTCTTCCAAAGGGGCAGAATACACTGAATTCGGATGCCGAACTCAGTCTGAAATCAACGTCTTATCGGGGTTCCACTAAACCGAACTGTTATGTACGTTCTTTCACACAGCGTGTGAATAAAAAAACATACGTGGATCCGCAATCCGCGTTTTTTCTGCCGGAAGGGCTGTGCCGACAACTGGAGCCGGATGATGTGACGATGCTGACCAGCCAGTTGCAGGCACTGCCCGCTGAACAGGCGCAGACCGTACTGAGCTGTCTGGACAAGGCGTTACGGGCTGGCAAAATCGGCAATCCGGTCGGCTGGCTGCTGACGATGATGAAACGGGCACGGGACGGAAAATTATACGGGCAGGCTGAAACTGCGGCTACCACGCCTGCCCCTGCGAAGACATCGGTTGAATTTACTCAACCTGTTGAGCGGCCTGCTTCACCTTCCTCACAAGCCCATGTGCGCAGTGTGGTGAAAGATATTCGTCAGCGACTGACAATGGCGAAATACCGTCATGATAATATTGATTGAAAAGCAGACGACTGTGCCCGTGGCACACAAGGCTAAAAAACAGACTGTTTTGGCCCGCGCAATGAAGACGAAAAACTCTGCGGTGTTGTCTGAGTCAATGGTGATTAAAAACTATACGGGTGTGCCCGTGGCACACAAGATTAAAAAACAGACTGTTTTGGCCCGCGCAATGAAGATGGAAAACCCTGCGGTGTTGTCTGAGTCAATGGTGATTAAAAACCATACGGGTGTGCCCGTGGCACACAAGACTAAAAAATCATCACTTCTGACAATGAACAAAACCCATCATTTTTCTTTTTTCCATAACTGGTTATCCATTGAGTCACCGCCTCCTTTGCCTTAATAGTTTGACTGACTTATCAAGGCCAAACAGGAGTTTTTGTGCATGTCTGATGCAGAAGAAAAAACCGCATCTCAGCCGCGTTTACGCGCTGGGGTTTTAACCTCCTCATTAACGATTGAACTGCATACTCACTATGCGATCCGGCTGTGGGCAGGGCGCAGACGGGAAGAGATCAGTAATCCACGAAAATTTTCAGGCATTCTCGGGATGCCACAGGTGATTAAGCGTGCCGGTAATATCAGCGTGGATTCGGCAGCGGATAACCCGTATGCCGATGCCTGGCTGGTGAAACTGGAACACGCGCTGGACACAGCTTCCGCCAATCTCCAGCAGAGTCTTGCCACGTTGCAGGATATCCTGAATGCGGTACCGCAGCAGATCACCTTGTCCTCAGTATCCTCTGTAGAACCGCTGAATATCGGCGTCTACAGCCACTCCCCGTTGGGCTATCGCTGTGTCTGGCTGCTGGTTGGCTATGACCAGCTGGCGATGAAAACGTTTCAGGTTTTCCATTATGGGCTGATTTCACGGGCAGAGCGTGATGCCTTTCTGCACAATGGCAGCCGTGCCATTCGTCAGATTTACGGCATGGTACGTTCCTACCGTTCACTGGCGGTCACCCGGCATGATATTGCGGAAAAAACGCCGGCCGGGCTTGAGGCGATTAAACTGCTGGGTGAACCCCATCCCGATATTTTGTCAGGCAAGTTGCGTTCGGTTTTCTCTTCACCTTTACGTTCGGTTGAACCAAATTAATGGAGGGGATGCGATGCAGCTTTATCTGTGTGAAAAGCCCTCTCAGGCCAAAGACATTGCCAAAGTCCTGGGGGTAAGACAGCGCGGGCAGGGATTTCTCTTCAGTGCCCGTATCATTGTCACCTGGGCCATCGGGCATTTACTGGAGATAGCCGCGCCCGAACACTATGGCGAGCAGTTTGCTCCGCCGTGGCGCATGGATGTATTGCCGGTGCTGCCCGCTCAATGGCAATGGTCGGTAAAAAAAGAGACCGCTGACCAATTTGCCGTTATCCAGCAGTTATTGAAACAGGTGGATGAGGTGATTATTGCCACCGATGCCGACCGTGAAGGCGAAGTGATTGCCCGTGAGCTGCTGGAATATTGCCGTTTCACCGGCACGGTCAGGCGGCTGTGGCTGTCGGCCCTGGATGAAACCAGCATCCGGCAGGCGCTGGCGGCAATCTTGCCGGGTGAGCAGACGGCAGCACTCTATCAGGCCGGACTGGGGCGGGCACGGGCCGACTGGCTGACGGGCATCAACCTGACCCGCCTGTATACTCTGAAAGCACAGGCACTGGGCTTTGGTGAGGTGTTGTCCATCGGGCGGGTGCAGACTCCGACACTGGCACTGGTGGTGAACCGGGATAAGGCCATCAGTCAGTTTGTGCCAAAACCGTACTGGCAGGTTCTGGCGAAGCTGGAAAAAGGCACTGTCCGCTTTCAGGCTAAATGGTTGCCTTCAGAAAATGATTGTGATGATGAGAACCGCTGTATCCGGGAGGCTGTGGCGCAGGGCGTGCAGCAACGTTGTCAGCAGGCAACACACGCCACCGTGATGGAAGCCAGCAAAAAACGGGAGAAAACCCCGCCCCCGCTGTGTTTTGATTTAGGCACACTCCAGCAGGCTGCTTCCCGTTTGTGGGGCATGGGGGCGAGCCAGGTGCTGGCGATTGCCCAGTCTCTGTATGAAACCCATAAAGCCACGACTTACCCGCGCACGGATTGCGGCTATCTGCCTGTGTCCATGCAGGCAGATATTCCTGCCGTGCTGACAGCACTGGCGCGAACCGACCCGGCTATGGATACCATTATTGGCCAGTTGGATAAACAACGTGTTTCCCGCATCTGGAATGACAAAAAAATTACGGCCCACCATGCCATTATTCCCACGCGTCATGCTTTTGATATCAGCCGCTTAACGACCGATGAGCTAAAGGTTTATCAGCTTATCCGTCAGTACTATCTGGCGCAGTTTCTGCCTGCTCAGGAAACCGATGTGACTGAGGTAACACTGGAGATCGGCGGGCAGTTATTCCGGGTAAAAGGTCGGGTTAATGTGGTTACGGGCTGGAAAGCGCTGTTTGCAGATGGAACGGGAGAGCATGAGAAGGAAGAAGAGCAGGAAGCTGATTTACCGTTACCGACCCTTAATCAGGGCGATTTCTGTCAGATTATTGAGGCAAAAATTCAGTCACTCCACACCAAACCGCCGACACCGTTTACTGAAGGTACGCTGATTGCCGCGATGAAAAATGCCGCCAGTCTGGTCAGTGATCCACAACTGAAACAAGTCTTGCGAGAAAGTGCCGGGTTGGGTACGGAAGCGACCCGTGCCGGCATTCTGGACACCTTGTTTAAACGCCAGCTGATTGAGCGGAAAAAGAAAGCGATTCAGTCAACGCCACTGGCACGGGAACTGATTGCCGGGTTACCGGAAGTATTGACCAGTCCGGGCATGACTACGTTATGGGAGCAGTTGCTGGAGGATATTGCGCAGGGCAAAACATCGCTGGATGTTTTTATGCAGAAACAAATGCAATGGATTTTGCATTTAGTCGAACGCGGAAAGACCCAACCGTTACACCTGACGTTACCGAAAACTCCGGACTGCCCGAACTGTGGCGGCCGGATGCGGCAGCGGCAGGGAAAAACTTCGCTATTCTGGGGCTGTGTGAACTACCCGGGCTGTAAAGGGATGCTGAATGACAAAGCGGTAACACAATCGCGCAAGGTCAGGCGGGCAAATCAGAAAGTTTGAAGATCTGATTGTTGATTGACGTTCAGACAGGATGCTTTAAGAATCAACCTGTTTCTTAAATGATCGGTGAGCCTGCAACGATCGCCTTTGGGTGGCTGTAAAACTCCCGTAGCCTGAAAGGGAGCGCGTGACTGCGGTACATCTGCTCACCTTTGAAAGCAGATATTGCCGATCCAACGGCAATGAAGGTTCATTATTCTTTATCAGAACGTCAGCAACGTATATGTCTGACGCCCGGCGGGAAAAACCATTCCCGTCAGGGAGTAGGGTTTTCTCCGTCATTCCTTATTGTTACCTCCATGGAGAAAATCGTATGTCTGAGAACACAACTTCGTTAACCAAAAATGACTATTTCAATCTGAATATTAAGGGACTCGGCTATTTGAATAATATCCGCCATGTCAGCACTGCCAATGGTACGTTCCTGAGCTGCGTGATCAATGCGTTAAATGGCCCGAGTGATAATCCGGTCTATGTGCGTTTTGATATTACTGTGGTCGGCAAGGAGGCGACCAGTCTGATTGCCCGTTGCCAGAAATCGGTAGATGAGGACAAAAAAGTGTTGCTGGGCTTCACCTTAAGCAACCCGTCCACCGATATTTTTACCCTGAAACGCGGGGATCATGCCGGTGAACAGCGCGTCAGCCTGAAAGCCCGTTTGATTAAGGTGGACTGGATTAAAATCGGTCAGGACAAGGTCTATCAGGCCGAACAATCCGATTCGACGCCGCCACAAAACGGTGTTGCGCAAACTGAATATGCAGAAAATTCATTCTGATATTCATTCTACTCCACTGACTTGCCCTGAATGTTTTCAGGGCAGTCTCTTTTCTAACAAATACAATAGGGTACAGATATGAGTATCACCCCCATTGGAATTCTGGCACTGCAATATTGTCATAAGCAATTACCGTTAACGGTGTTGCAAACCCGTGCAGGCTTTTATATCGGTACAATAGAGGGCGGCGTGCCCTGCTCCCGTGAGTCTATAGAATATTTTGCCAGCCGAGAACAGGCGGAGTTTGCCCTGAAGCAGGGGCAATGGACACAACGTCAGTCATCGTAACAGAGAGGAAATGGGTATGTCTTCACGTGGAGTAAACAAGGTCATTTTACTGGGGCATCTGGGGCAAGATCCGGAAATCCGTTACCTGCCAACGGGTGGCACGGTGACAACGCTGTCACTGGCAACGTCAGACAGTTGGCGGGATAAACAAACCGGCGAAACTCGGGAGAAAACCGAATGGCACCGGGTGGTGATCTTTGGCAAGTTAGCAGAAATTTCCGAGGAATACCTGCAAAAAGGCGCCCAGGTTTACATTGAAGGTCAGTTGCAAACGCGTAAGTGGCAGGACCAACAGGGGCAGGATCGCTATTCAACAGAAGTGGTGGTGAGTGTGAATGGCACGATGCAGATGCTGGGCAGCCGTGGCTATACAAAGAATACGACGGTACAACAGGCTGGGCATCAGCCCGCACAGCAGCAACCGCCTTCTAAACCCACCAGTAAGGAGAGAAAAAAAACGCAAGCAGCACAACCTTTTGTTTTACCGGAAGAAGAGAACGATGATTGGGATTCGGATATCCCGTTTTGAGTGGTATTTTTATCATAAACATAGTGCCTGTTAAATTAAAACAGAGCTGGGTACTGTTTTAACGTGTAACGCGAAAATGTTATCTATCTTAATGATATGAAATGGTTATTGTATATAAATAGCACTTTTTGCTAAAAAATGTTGACTTAGATACGTATAATTAATCGCAAGTACACCTGCCACGCTGAGTCCCTGAATCAGGGAATGCGCAAATTGGCAGGTTTTTTTTTACCTGAATTTTACTTTCTGTGACATTTATGACGACAACGCAAAAGAAGATTTATCAAAAGCGTCCAGAAGATATTTCTTTTCTTATTAATAAACTTCGGGAACGCGGCTTAATAATAAAAGATCACATGGTTGCGGAGCATGCACTGACATTTATCGGTTATTATAGATTACGCGGTTATTTTTATCCTTTTTATATTCTGGATGAACAGCGTACACCACAACCGATTGAGCCGAAACATTTTGTTGAAGGAACTACGTTAGAAGATGTTCTTCAGCTTTATGAATTCGACCGTAAATTGCGCCTGATTATCCTTGAGCAAATACAAAAAGTGGAAATAGCATTACGAACGTGTTTGTCGGAACATATGTGCGGAAAATATGGTGCTCATTGGTTCATGAACTTATCTGTTCTGAGTAATGACTACCACTATGAAAACTTTTTTGGTCAGATTAATGAGGCCAAAGAAACATTTATTGAACATTATAAGAAGAAATATCACACTCCAAAATACCCGCCTTCCTGGATGATCACAGAAACATTGAGCTTTGGTTCATGGTCAAAAATATATAAGTCGTTATTGCATGTTGATCAGAAAACAATTGCACACAAGTTTAATGTAAAAAGTTATGAAGTCATGGCTTCGTGGTTTCACACATTAAGCCATATTCGCAATCTTTGTGCGCACCACAATCGTATCTGGAATCGATCCTTCCGGGCATTCCCGCCGAAAAAAGGGCGTGAATTAGAACAACATATTATTAATCCAACGACGCTTTACAGTCGGTTAGCTATTTTGAAGTATCTTTCAGCTCAGGTGTCTTATCATAATGGTTTAAAAACACAATTGACGGAACTAATGAAAGAAAAACCTTGCTGTGTAAAATGGGAAACGATGGGATTTATTGATAATTGGGATCACACATCACTCTGGCAGTAAAATACAGATTCTTTGTTGTTTCATTCAGATTGACATGTGTGGCTGGCTTAGCAGTATCAAATAAAGGCAGTTTGTGGGAGTAAAAGTACTCTACGTGAAAAAGAAAACCCTTCAGACAGAATTAATGGTTAAACGGAATGCAAGTAACTTAGGTAACTTACTTTACTTGTTGAACTTACACGTTCGATTATTGAATTAGATAACGGAATTCGTTAAAGTAGAAACGCTATCGGCAAAATCCGATAGTCAGGGATTTCCAACCCTGAAAGGTCAATCCACTGGTAGGTAGTTTCTACCAGTGTGCCTGTTGTCGCCCTTTCAATGGCGGTTCAGGCAGGGGAGACTCAGGTCTCGCCGGATCGATTGACCTCCGGTATTGGAAACCCTGTCTGAACCACCACCAATAATCTACAGAAGGGGAAGCAGGTATGACGATGATTCACACTCAGAAAGACTGGCACCCAGCCGAAATTATTTGTGCATTACGCAAACGTGGTACGACACTCGCCGCTTTATCCCGCGAATCGGGACTCAGTTCTTCCACTCTGGCTAATACCTTATCCCGCTCATGGCCGAAGGGGGAACTCATCATCGCCACCCGTTTGGGAATGGAACCCGCTGAAATCTGGCCCAGCCGTTATTTCGATGATTACGGCAATTTTATTGAACGAAAAATACGTCAGCCGTTTGATGAAAGCCAGCCAGTGGCTGAATAACGCGCTGATATAAACAATAATGTGATAATACCTTTTTCGGCATGTTAATTTCCAGCAAACACAGTTGAGTTATTCATTGAATACATCACCGGGTTCCTTGCATAGTCAGGATTATTTTACGACTGAGCAGGAACCTATTTGGCATGAAAATAAACGCGTTAATCGGCTTAATGGCGGTCATACTGACGGGATGCACGGCTCCCGTAAAACAACCGCTACCTCAGCCTTCCCAAAATAGTTTTTCTTCCGTCACGCTGACACAAAACATCCAGTCTGTTTCACCGGATATTTATCAGCCAATGCCTGAAATTGTCCGCTACGGGCGTTATTTACTGGTGAGTACCGACCCGACAGAGGCACAACGTGACCCGCTTTCCCAATTGATTGATATCCATATCTCTGCTTCCCAGAAACCTACTGTTGCTGATGCCATGCGTTACGTATTGCGTCAATCGGGCTATTCGTTATGTACGCCGGAAAAAACCAATGCCATCTTATATCGTCAGCCGCTGCCGTCAGTGCACGCTCAGTTAGGCCCTGTCCGGTTACGCACTGCGTTGCAGGTGATGGCAGGTCCGGCCTGGCAACTGGAAGTGGATGAGGTGCTGCGTGTGGTGTGTCACCATTTGCGACAGGGTTATCAGCACCCGGCTCCGGCTAAACAAGCCCAGCAGGAAGGAGAGCGTTGATGACATCGCACCGATCCGGTCTATTGATGTGGTTACTGCTGAGCAATTCGGTCTGGGCAGCCACACCGACACCGTTAGTTTCACAGCAGACACAATCGACAGAAAGCCAGCAGCACGCCCTGAAAAGTCAGGCTGAACAGTGGAAGTTAAGTGCCGATGAATACCAGCGTTATCAGCACCTGATGAACGGGCCACGGGGTATCCGGTCGCCGGGGCTTGATCCGTTGACCGCATTAGGTATTGAAGCCGAAAGCGATGTCGAACGCCGTCGTTATGCTGAACAGTGGGTCAGGGCGGAGTTTGCCCGTACCGATAAAGAGCTGCGTTTCCAGCGGGAAGTGAATGCTGCCTGGCAGCGGCTGTTTCCGGATGTTTTGCCGGTCAATATGGAAAAATCGCATGAAGCAAACGGTCGGCTGGCTCTGTTTGTCAGAGCCAAAGATTGCCCGCAATGTGACACCCGCTTGACTGAAGTCCTGGCGGCAAAGCAGCCGGTGGATATCTATCTGGTCGACAGTCAACGTAATGATGACATCTTACGGCAGTGGGCTAAAACGCATCACATTCCCCTTGAACAGGTCCGTAACCGACACATCACGCTGAATCATGATGCGGGATACTGGTTCCGGTTTGGTAAAGGATTGATGCCGGTATTATTGCGACAAGGGGAACAAGGATGGCAGGTCACGTCATTACCATGAAACGGCTGAACGTATTTCCCATTATCGGTCTGTTATGGATGACTCCCTGCCATGCCGAACTGAACGTGATTGCCGATTTGGGTGGTAAAGATGCCTCGCCTTTTTATGAAAGCATTAATGCCCAGCCGAATTATCGTTCTGCACAGCCACACCCTTTCTCGCCAGAAGTGGCGGGTGAAGCGGCCATGCTGCCGGTTAACACACCGGAACTGACACCGGGAAAAGTGGTCAACCGCTCACTGCAATTGCCGGGAATTGGCGCGTTATTTCTGATTGGTGATGACGCTGATTCACGTCGGTGGTTAAGCCAGAATACAACACGACTGAAGACATTGCACGCTGTTGGACTGGTCGTCAATGTCAGTGAAATGGCAGGCTTACAGTCACTGCGGGCATTAGCGCCGGATGTCTTGTTATCGCCTGCTTCCGGTTCGGAATTGGCTCGCCGTTTGCAACTGCGACATTATCCGGTGTTAATCACCGAAACTGCGCTCTCTCAGTAGTTATCACCATGGGCCGCCGTTATGTTGTTGAAGCCCTGTTACGTCCTGCCGTCGAGCTGAATACTGCGGTGGTCTCAGCCGTTGCCGCGTTTGTCTGCATCAGGGCACCCTGGGCAATTGCACTGGCCCCCTCAGTCAGTTATGTCATGGCAGGCGGTTTTGCGGTATTAGCGATAATACGCATGTGGCAGGGTATTCAGGTCCTCCGCTATCGCCGAAACCTGCGTCGCTTGCCGCGTTATCAGATGAGCACAAAACGGATCCCCGTCAGCCATCAGCGCCTGTTTCTGGGCAAGGGATTTCGCTGGCAGCAGAAGCATACCCAGCGTTTGCAGGATACGCGGCGGCCGGAAATTGAGCGATTTGTGCAGCCGTCTCAGATATATCAGCTTGCCCGTTTACTGGAGCACCAAACGGAATACCGTTGGCCGGCATTGTCAAATTTGTTGCGCAACGATTCCCCGTTCAATCCGGTGCGACCACTGCCACCGGTTGGCGGCAATCCCATGATCCACGGTATTGAGCCACAGGAAGCGGAGGTGTTTATGGATTTGCGTGAGCGGGTCGGGCATACGCTGATAATGGGAACAACGCGCGTAGGGAAAACCCGGCTGGCTGAGTTACTGATAACGCAGGATATCCGGCGCGGTGAAGTGGTGATTGTCTTTGATCCCAAAGGGGATGCTGATCTGTTAAGACGCATCTGGGCAGAAGCGCACCGGGCAGGTCGGGGCAATGAACTGTCTCTCTTTCATCTGGGCTGGCCGGAAATCTCAGCGCGTTATAATGCGGTCGGGCGGTTTGGCCGGGTATCGGAAGTGGCTTCCCGTCTGGCGGGGCAGCTCAGTGGTGAGGGCAACAGTGCCGCGTTCCGTGAATTTGCCTGGCGGTTTGTCAATATTGTCGCCCGTGCTTTAGTTGCCCTGGGACACCGGCCGGATTACACGCTTATCACACGTTACGTCAATAATATCAGTGAGCTGTATCAACTCTATGCGACCAAAGTGATGGCAGACAGGCAACCCGCCCTGCTGGCACAAATCAACCAGTCTCTCAGCAAGCTGAAAGAAAAAGATATCCCGCGCAATATGCAGGGGCAGCCGGATGCACTCAGACTCTGGGCGATGGAGGTCACGCTGAGTTCAGACGTGGGTAAACAACTCTATGACCCGATCCTGGACGGATTACGCTCTGCTGTACGTTATGACCGCACCTATTTTGATAAAATTGTGGCTTCCTTATTACCCCTGCTGGAAAAACTGACCACGGGAAAAATCTCAGAACTGCTCTCGCCGGATTATCTCAATATGGCAGATCTACGCCCTATCTTCGACTGGGAACAGGTGATCCGCAAAAACGGCATTGTTTATATCGGGCTGGATGCGCTGTCTGACAGCGATGTGGCTTCGGCAGTGGGCAACAGCATGTTTGCGGATTTGGTCAGTGTCGCCGGGCAGATTTATAAATACGGCATGAATGCGGGTTTGCCGGTGCGTCAGGACGGAAAACTGGCGATTAACCTGCATTGTGACGAATTCAATGAGCTGATGGGGGATGAATTTATCCCGTTGATCAACAAAGGCGGCGGTGCGGGCATGCAGGTTACCGCCTATACACAAACTTCATCGGATATTGAGGCCCGTATCGGCAGCCCGGCCAAAACGGCGCAGGTGATAGGCAACTTTAACACATTGATTATGCTGCGAGTGCGGGATAATCGCACGGCAGAACTGCTCACCAGCCAGCTGCCGGAAGTGGAAATCTACAGCAAGACATTGGTCTCAGGGCATTCGGATATTACCGATGTTGAACAGGGGCAGGATTTTACTTCTTCGACACAGGACAGGGTCGGCACGGTCAAAACACCGCTGGTGACGCCGGCTGAGATGATTAACCTGCCGAAAGGACAGGCGTTTGCCCTGTTGGAAGGCGGGCAGTTATGGAAAATTCGCATGCCTTTGCCCACCGGCGATGACGATGATACCCTGATGCCGGCGAGTTTGCAGAACATCGCTGAGCATATGCGACGGCACTACCGCACCAGTGAAAACTGGTGGGAAGAGAAAGGGTAATTTCACGTCATGGCTCAGTCAGAAAATCAATCCCGCCCGGCTTCCCAACCGCCTCGCAAGCATAGCCTGTTGTATCGTATGTTATGGGAATGGCCGTGGCAACTCATTGGGTTTATTGTGATGTCCTGGCTATTCAGTCTGTTACTGGAATATTTTGGTATGACTTTTTTCTGGCCGGAACAAGGCGCTTCTCACAGCCAGACGATGATGAAAACGGAGCTGCAATTTTTATCCGCGGAATTTACTCAGAGCCTGCTGTTGTCAAATCCCGCACAAACGATCTCAGACGGGCTGGTACAGGCGTATCAATGGATTTTTGTGAACAGTGGTTTTATGCCCTGGATACAGGGGCAGCGGCAATATCAGCTTAATAGTCGCAATGATTTTCTGCGTGAATTCAATGCCGTATTGCAGGGGGTATCGGGTTATTTACGGGAATATTGTCTGGCTGCCGTGTTCATCACGATGGTGACGCTGATCCGGCTGGCGATCCTGATGCTATCCGTTCCGTTGTTTGTGATGGTGGTTTTGGTCGCGCTGGTTGATGGATTAGGGCGGCGGGACATACGGCGTTATGGGGCGGGGTATGAATCCAGTTTTGTTTATCATCATGCCAAGCGGGGCATTAAACCGGCCTGCACGATTCCCTGTGTGATGTATTTATCCTGGCCGGATGTGGTGTATCCCACGGTGATATTGTTGCCTGCGGCAATAATATTGGGCATGGTGGTGATGGTAACAACGTCGATGTTTAAAAAATATCTTTGATAAAGACGCTGGAGAGTGATCGACAAAACGGTTTTTTGTTTTGTCGATCACTGTCAGCAGACAAGCCGTGTAAGCGGCGCGTCAGAAATAATTATTGATAAACGTTTATTGCACCGAGTTTGACAGAGTCAAATTTTATAGAAGGGTCTACCCTCGAGTTTATTTTCCACTTTTCTTTTGGGCCAAGATTTAGAATATAACTTATATTGATAGCAACCAGATTTTCCCCTTCGTAAAGTTTGAAATGAACAAACACATATTTTAATATCTGATTTGTATTGTTTTGTGCGTCAGCTAATATGTATTTAACCCCATCAGATCCTTTTTCGAGACGAATATTTGTGACGGAAACTAAATCATTGGCATTGTCAACTGATGACATATTTGCCTTGACGAGCATTTCTAAGATATTTGTCATATAATTATCCTCGATATATTTGCTATGTTAAGGTCATTGTAAATATCCCATAGCTCGCCTCTATTTAATATTTCCTTTTATATTGCTCATTTATTCTCTGAACATCTTTCATAATCTATACCTTTTATCTTTCAAATTGGTGCTGCTTGTTTATATTAGCGATTTTGGTCGAGTTGGTGGATGAGCTGAAGCAGTGGAATTTACGACGTTATGGCGCGGGAGATGAATCCAGTTTTGTTTACTGTCACGCTAAACGGGGAATTAAACAGGTCTGTACGATACCTGTGTGTTGTATTTGTCCTAGCTGGATGTGATCTACCTTACAGTGATATTATTGCTGGCGGCGATAGTATTGGGCATGGCGGTGGTGATAACAGCGTCGATGTTTAAGAAATATATATGAGCACCGAATGGTGGGATACAAAAAAGAAGTTAAATTTTGTCTAGTTATCCGTTAATCAGGTGGAAGTAAGTTTTTTTGTTCTTCCTGATAAAATAGTGTGAAAATAGTGGGGGGAATCATAGGAGAAGCAAATAATAATATTGATTCTAAGTAATTGAAATGCTATACATTGACTGCACCAAGTATACCTAATAGTGTATCTATACCTGTCCTTGAAAAGAAACATGTTATCATTACAGATAATATAATAGATACTATTAAATTCCATTGTAGATATACGTTAAAATAACCAATCATTGCAGCACACGTTGCATATGAATGACACATAAACAGTAATGGAAGTAATTTTGAGTTATACATTTATGCCTCCCTGTATTATTAACTGGTTAATTAAATTATCACTTTTATTTCTCTTGATTGATTTTTGTTAATGTTTTCTCATTTAATGGTTTAACAATACTTAAATGTATCCAAAGTTATTTTGAATAGTTGTTATTACATTCACATATAAAATATCGCTAACGATGGAATGCAAAACAGTTTTTTGTTCCATCGTTAGCAGACAAGCCTCTTGGCGGCGCGTTAGTCTTTCTTGTTAATGCTGATACTTTGACGGCGCATTTACTACCTGTGTCATCCATTCAAACCAGTCACAGGCTTTACCGATATGGCTCTCCCCCTTCGGATCAAAATGGTAGTGATGATGTGAAATGTCTTCACAATAGCCGACAAAAGGTTGATCAATACGGTGAAGCTGAATAGTCGCCGCTTGCTCTTTAGAGGTTGGGAAAAATGCCCCACCGACTTCCGCAAACAGGTCGGTATCATCCTGCTGTGCCCCACAGTGTTCGCAATGGTTTACCCAGTGCTGTCTGCGCAGCCGTTGGCTGACCGCTTTGCGCAGCGTGTGATGAAAACCGGGCAACACGCTACGCACAATAGTGGGAATATCGGCGATATAAAACAGAAACGCCGGGCTGTCCTGCTCTGAGTAGTCCACTTCCGTGCCGGGTTCATCGCCGTTATCTGCTTCCAGTAGCTGGTGTCCGGCAGGCAACATAAACGCCGTGACGGTGGTGTGTTGATGGCAGTGCGGGCATGGTGTCCGGGTTTGGGCCAGATACCAGAATTCAGCGTGGACATTGTAGAACGGTAACCAGTTCATAAACGGGGTCGGGTCAAAACTGTGGTCGATATACCAGGTTTGGGCGGCCGCATCCCAGTGCGCGCCCAGCTTTCGTACCTTTTCGTATTCATCGTCGGGAACATTTAAATCAATCCGCAGCATGGGTCTTCCTTCATTATTAAACCGTTAATCAAATAAATTAGTCAGACTATTTAGCTAATTTTTACCAAAGCATAAAGAGTTTATTGCTGACCACCGCTAAAAAACGCCGCATCCTTGGCATTTTGGAACCCATCATAAGGTGAGTATTTATGCGCGGTAGCTTTTCGATATCCTGTTCTGTTTGTCTGCTGGGGCTGGCTGTGTGGTGTATGCCGCTGGCTCAGGCGGCCGAAAAAGACGAACTGGCGAGTGCAAAGCGTCTGATTGAGCAGGTACAAATGGCACTGGAACGCGCAAATATCGCAGAAAATCAGTCTGATACTTTAAAACACCCTCGTTATGACTTTGATTATCAGCGCATCCAGGCTGATCTCAACACCATCAAAGCCGGTATCGATCACTATCTCACGCCTTCCCGCGACCAGCCCCATGAATCCGGCGCGTTATCCGGCCATTACCGTCAGGAAAACCCACAATGACTGACGCACAACGCAATGCCTTTGAAGTGGCCTCCGGGCACTTTGATATCACTTTTCTGTATCTGGTATGCGTCGGGTTTTTCCTGGCCACCTTGTTTTTCTGGGCGGCCTGGGCCGCGGTGGATGTCTGGCATGGCTGGGCGAATGAAAAAGTGCGTAATCAGACCCTCAGCCAGTTTGCCATCCGAACCGCGGTATTACTGGTCGTGGCTGTCTGGATGTTTGCCAGTTAATGCAGCGAACATAATGAAAAGGAACAGAGTCAATATGAAGCAAATTTTTACCGTCTGCCGGCGTATCAGCACAAGCCTGATGACACGGGTCAGTACGTTCATACTGTTATTCGGCCTTTCCTGTGGATCAGCCTGGGCCGATTTACCGGCTATCGAACCGCCTAAAAGTGGTGGCGGTGGCGGATTGCTGGGACAGGCGAAAGGGTACGCGCAGGATGGCATTGTGATTGGCGGGTTGATCCTCTCGGCGGTGGCGTTCTTTAAGGTTGCCTCGGCCGCCGTCGAAACCTTTTCCGAAGTGCGGGATGGCAAATCGACCTGGACCCAGTTTGGCGCCATCGTCGTGGTCGGCGTGGTGCTGTTGGTTGCCGTGATTTGGCTGCTGTCGAAATCGGCCAGCATTATCTTTTAAGGCCGTCACCATGCAGACGATCGCTTTCTTACCTGACCGTTTAAACGCCGAACCGGTGGTGTTTCGTGGGTTCACCACCCCTGAGATGGGACTGGCCGCATTGGCTGGGATCGTGCTTGGACTGGCCGTCAGTCTTCCCCTGCTCCCGTTAGTCGGTTGGGTCATGATCCCGACCGGGATGCTGATTATGCCCTTGTTACTGATTAGCTTTGGCGGGTGCTGGCTCGCCCAGCTTAAGCGTGGCAAGCCGGAAAATTATCTTTGGCTGAAACTGGAAGAGAAAAAACGTCGGCTGGGTATCGGTGATCCGGCCTTGATTATTGCCGCCCGGGGCTGGTCGTTACGCCGTAGCAGGAGAATGCGATGAGTCGCTTTCGTCATGCAGTCAAAAACCGGGATCAGCATATTCTGACCCTGCGGATCGCCTGTGGGATTTTGGTGGGGGTGCTGCTGCTGAGCCTGCTGGGCTGGATGGCTTCCCCGCGCAATCTCACTATTCATAACCCGCCAGATTTACGCAGCGGCAGCACGCGCCCGTGGTGGGAAGTGCCTGCGCCCAGCGTCTACAGCTTTGCCTTCTATATTTTCCAGCAACTGAATGCTTGGCCGAAAAACGGGGCACAGGACTATCCGGCCAAAATTTACTCTTTATCACCTTATCTGACGCCGGCCTGTCAGGATTTTTTACGGGAAGATGCCAAAACCCGTGCCGACAGTGCCGAGCTGCCCGACCGGGTGCGGGTGGTGTATGAAATTCCTGGCCGGGGCTATGGGACGCGCAGTGTGACGGTGCGTGACCGGGATAACTGGGTGGTCCGGCTGGATTTGGTGGCCGATGAATACTATCACGCCGAACCGGTCAAACGGGCACTGGTACGTTATCCGTTGAAAGTGGTGCGCTGGGAGGGCGATGCCGAGCGTAACCCTTTCGGGCTGGCACTGGACTGTTACGACGGCATGCCACAGCGGCTGGAAGCCATGCCACAACCACAGGAAGAGAAAAAGGGCGTGTTTCAATGAGAGGATATCTACCTGGCTGCCGTCGTATTTGGTTAGGACTGGTCAGCATATTGCTGTTCAGCGTGGGCGCAAAAGCTGATGAACTGATGAAATGGGAACGCATTCCGTTGTCCATTGCACTCAAGGTCGGTCAGGAGCGGATAATTTTTGCTGACCGGAATATCCGTGTCGGTTTTCCACCAACGCTTCGCGATAAATTGCGGGTACAAAGTGCCGGCGGGGCGGTGTACCTGAAAGCCCACAATGCCTTTTCGCCAACCCGTCTGAAATTGCAGGACAGCGAAAACGGCGAAATCATTTTACTGGATATCACCGCCAGTAAAACGGGCGCAACGGAACCCGTGCGTATTGTTTACCCGGATGAAAAACAATCCCTTCCGACTGGAAAATCACAATCGCAAAGCAACGCCAAATTATTGGCACCCGTTCCGGTCGCCTTAACCCGTTATGCCGCGCAGCAACTGTATGCCCCGTTACGTACCGTCGAGCCGGTGGCCGGCATCCAGCCAGTGAATCTGCATCTGACCCCATCCATCACCACCCTCTACCCGTCAGAGCCGATAGCCATCTCTCCGCTGGCAGGCTGGCGATTACACCCTCACACGGTCATCGCGCTGAAACTGCGCAATACGGCTAAACGCACTCTCACCCTCGACCCGCGAGCCTTACAGGGGAAATTTGTCGCGGCTACGTTCCAGCATCGTTGGCTGGGTGAAACGGGGTCTCCGGAGGATACGACGGTATTGTACCTCGTCACAAAAGGGCGGCCGGAGAACGCCTTTATCCCTGAGCCGGTATCGGTGAAACCGGGAGGCCGCGATGCAGATTAAATCCAACAGTCTGGTGAAAATACTGGTGCCGACAGTGCTGGTTATTGGTGGATTTATCGGTATCAAAAGTTGCAGCTCACCGGAAGGTGCCGTGCCCAACACGACGTCGAATCATGTGCTGGCCACGCTGTCACCGGAGGAGTTACAGGCGCTGGGTGTCGGGGGAGATACGCCGGAAGATACCCTGCGCACTCTGGTGGGGACACTCAATAAAGTGCGGGCAGAGCAGAAACGTTTAAGTCAGCAGAATACCGATATCCTGAAAGAAAATGACCAGTTAAAGCACCAGCGCCTTGATGTTGCCGGCCAGATAGATGCAGCGGTTGCCGCCATCCGTCAGGACGATGAACAGCGTCAGCGTACGTTGCAGGATGAGCAACAAAGTTTGCTGGCACAGATTGATTTACTGACAGAACGATTAAATTCAGCACCGTTGCCTTCTCAGGATAGTTCAATACCCCTTGGGTTGGGACTGGCAGGGAATCAGTATGCGTCCAATCCAGTCAGGGGGCAGGATGAACTCATTTGGGTGACGCCTGCCGATGAAAAACCGGTTGAGAACCAAAACGTGGCTTACGGCAAACCGGACGCGAAATTTCCGACTTCTTTTTTAAGTGAACAACCGGCAACGGAGCAAAATACCTCACCGAATGCCTCGCTGAAGGAAGAAAACGAAAAACCGGTCTATACCTTGCCGGAAAATGCCACTTTGGTGGGCAGTCAGGCGATGACCGCGTTATTAGGCCGGGTGCCTGTCAATGGCACAGTCACTGACCCTTACCCGTTCAAAATTCTGATTGGCAAAGACAACCTGACCGCCAACGGCATTGAGTTGCCGGAAGTGGAAGGCGCCGTGGTTTCCGGCTCGGCCAGTGGTGACTGGACCCTCTCCTGTGTACGCGGGCAGGTCAATTCCATCACCTTTGTGTTTCAGGATGGCACCGTGCGTACCCTGCCGGGCAAAGGGCAAAATCAGCAGGGTATCGGCTGGCTGTCCGATGAAAACGGCATTCCCTGTATCAGCGGCGAACGTAAATCCAATGCCAGCACCTATCTGCCGACGCTGTTTGCCCTTTCAGCCATGAATTCAGCCGGGGACGCTTTGAACGAAAGTCAGCGAACCGCCCAAACCAACGGCGCGGGCGGCATCACTTCTGCTTTAACGGGTAACGCCGGACAGGCGGCATTAGGAAAAGCCCTGGCCGGTGGCATGAATGACATCACCGAATGGCTCAAACAACGTTACAGCCAGACGTTTGATGCAGTCTACGTCCCGCCCGGTGCCGGTGTTGTGGTACATATCACCCAAAGTCTGGCGATGGATTACGAAACGAAAGGCCGTAAAGTGCGCTACGACTTTAGTGAACCTGCTCAACATGATATTCAGGAAGATTTAGATTAATGGAACACACGCCTTCTCACTGGCTGTTTTGCACCAGCCAGCCTTACTGTCTGCAAATCAATATGACGCCCTGTGTTGAACAGGCACCGATTCAGCTTGACTGGCGACCCTCTCATAAAAAAGACAGCCGATTATATCTCACCATTGGCAATAGATGCCGGCTACTGAGTGACGGTGATTTTACCGTCTTTCGTCTGACAGAAATCCAGTGGCAAGCGGTTATTGCAGGCAAAATCAGGGCTAAGTCTGAACAGTGGGAACGTCTGCCGTTTACGGTATCGGAGCTGGCCGTCCATCCTGAGTTTGCCACCTTTACCGCCATTGGCACTACGGAGATTCAGCTATGCGAAAAATAAACGCAGTTGTCGTGTTGTGTCTGTCAGAGCTGATAGCAGGTTGTTCAACCTCGAAAGACACGTTGCTGCCTGCCGGAAAGCAGACGGTGCTGGCGATGTGGCAGGGCAATAAAGCGGGTCACACTGTCGTACAGGCGAGAAACGCATTGCGCAGAACGTTGACCGGGACCGAACGGAGGCGAGCGCTGGAAGACCCTTATTATTACAGCCGTTCGGTTGAGCATGAAATCAGCCGGCAGTTTCCCCGTCTCCCCAATCCCGATATGGTGATGTATGTTTTTCCGCATCTGGCGGCCGGCAATACGCCGATACCGGGCTACAGCACGGTGTTCCCGTTTTATCAGCAGGTGCAGTATGCCTTACCGGGTGAACGCACGGAGGCACGGTAATGGCCAATCCCAAACCACTGAACCGCCCCGGCAAACTGCGGGACGCTGATGAAGCGGCGATTTATCGGACCAATCCGTCCATTATCGACTATCTGCCCTGGGTGGAATATCTGGGCGACGGACAATGCCTGTTGCTGGATGATGGTGTCTCTGTCGGGGCGGTCTGTCGCATCGAACCGGTTGCCACCGAAGGGCGTCCGCTTGAACGATTGGTTGAAATCCGGGATCAGCTGGAAGATGCGATCCAGGACAGTCTGGAGGAAGACGATATTTCGCCGTGGGTAGTACAATTTTTTTGTCAGGATGAGGATGATCCAGCCAGTTACCTCAACACGTTACGGAACTATGTCAAACCCTGGGCGCAAGGTACCGCGTTTACGGAGGCCTTTCTGGCCGAGTCCGAACGCCATCTGAACAGCATTGCCCGGCCTGACGGGATATTTCACGACAGCTTAATTACCGGGCAACCGTGGCGGGGGCAGCAACGCCAGACGCGTATGGCAGTCTATCGCTGGCTGCCTGCTCACCAATCACAGACAAACCACTCAACGTTATCTTCCGTTGCTGCACTCAATCAGGTTTGCGAGCGACTGATGTCTTCACTGGCAGCAGCGGGTATTGTGGCTGTTCGGCAAAATGGCCGCCAGATTCATAGCTGGTTGTTACGTCATTTTAATCCATCCCCGGACTGGGGCATGGCAAAAGCCGATTTTTATCACACGGTGAGTGATGAAACGCCCATACAGCCCGAGCTCCCGATCCACAATGACTTTGCTGAAAGCCTGTGGTTTAACCCACCGGTATCCGATCCCGAAAACGGACTCTGGTGGTTTGATGGATTGCCACATAAAGCCATTCCGGTTGAACGCCTGCGCCGCCCGCCGGAGCCGGGTACGCTGACGGGTGAAGTGAAACGGGGGGATAATATCAATGCGCTGATGGATATGATGCCGGAAGGCACCGTAGTTTCTTTGACCATCGTGGCGCAGGCACAGGATACGCTGGAAGAGAGTTTTACCCGGCTGGCAAAAAATGCCGTGGGCGAAAATACCGAATCGGCGCGTGTCCGGCAGGATGTGCAGGAAGTCAAAACATTACTGGGACGACGCCATAAACTGTATCGCAGTGCGCTGACCTTTCTGGTGCGCGGCAACGATGTCACTGACCTGAACCAGCGGGTGCATCAGTTATCGTCAACCCTGCTGAGCACCGGATTACAACCGGTGCGACCAGAGTTCAGTGTTTCCCCGCTGAATGCCTATTTACGCGCCCTGCCCATGTGTTTTAACCCACAGAAGGACAGGAAACATTGGTACAGCCGTCTGACCTGGGTACAGCATCTGGCTGGGTTATTGCCGGTTACCGGCCGTTCAACCGGCACCGGGCATCCGGGATTCAGCTTCTTTAATCGCGGTGGTGCACCGCTGACCTTCGATCCGATGAACAAACAGGATCGCACCCAGAATGCGCACTTATTGCTGTTTGGTCCGACCGGGGCAGGTAAATCGGCCACGCTGTGCGCCTCCCTGGTGCAACTGATGGCGATACACCGGCCACGCCTGTTTATTGTCGAAGCGGGGAACAGCTTTGGTTTACTGGCCGATTACTACGCCAGTCTGGGGCTGACGGTCAATAAAATCGGTATCAAGCCGGGCTGTGGCGTGAGTCTGGCGCTGTTTGCTGATGCCCATCAACTGCTGCAACTCAGCCCCCAACAATTACGGATTAATGAAACCGATATTCCGGATACCGGTGAATCGCAGGATGACGGGGATGAACAGCGCGATATTCTGGGTGAGATGGAAATTGCTGCCCGGCTGATGATCACCGGCGGTGAGAAAAGAGAGGAAGAGCGCCTGACCCGCTCAGATCGCGGTTTGATCCGCGAAGCCATTATGATGGCGGCTCACACCAGCCATGAAGAACAACGTCAGATGGTGGCCTCAGATTTACAGAATGCCCTCTATGCCATCGCCCGCAACCATCAACAGGATGAACACGGCCAGCCGTTAATCACGGCACATCGTCGGGCACGGGCGGATGAAATGGCCGGTGCCATGTCGATGTTTACTCAGGGTTTTGAAGGGGAACTGTTTAACCGTCCCGGCACGCCCTGGCCGGAAGTCGATGTCACGTTGATTGATTTGGGTACGCTGGCGCGGGAAAACTATTCGGCGCAAATGGCGCTGGCGATGGTTTCACTGATCAATACCGTGAATAACCTGGCCGAACGCGACCAGTATCAGGACAGGGAACTGCAATTGGTGATTGACGAAGGGCATATCACCACCACCAACCCGCTGCTCTCCCCCTATATGACCAAGGTGGTGAAAATGTGGCGTAAACTGGGTGCCTGGCTGTGGCTGGCAACGCAAAACCTGGCCGATTACCCGGATACCGCTGAGAAAATGTTGAATATGGCCGAATGGTGGCTGTGCCTGACCATGCCACCGGATGAAGTGGAACAAATCGCCCGTTTTAAGAAACTGACGGAAGAGCAAAAAGCCGTGCTGCTTTCTGCCAGTAAATTACCCCGTTGCTATACGGAAGGCGTGGTACTGGCGAAGAAAATTGAAGCCTTGTTCCGGGTGGTGCCACCGAGCCTCTATCTGGCGCTGGGGATGACGGAAAAAGAAGAAAAGGCCGAACGGCGGGCATTAATGCGGGCGCATCAGTGCAGTGAACTGGAAGCGGCGGTGTTGGTTGCAAGGCGGATGGATGTAGCCCGAGGATTGAAAGCAGATTTTGAATATTCTTAATAAAAATTCCTGATGGAGAAAGAAACTCTTATTCCCTTGTAATAAAAGAATGAGGATAAGAGTTTTTGTCCATAAAACTTTTCAAGTTTTTAAATAATCTTGTCTTTCCATGATGCCATTTTTGAATACCACGCAATAATAGTGGGGAACATTATTAGTATGAACTCGAAACCTGCCAGTTTGCTCAATATGCTGTTCGAGAGAAGCTCTGTCACACCCACTATTCAGATAAAGCTGATAAACCTCGTTATGTCTAAAATTTATATAAACGGAACCTACATATCCTTTGACTTCAGTCTCTCGTATATTTGCTGATACTTTTGCTGCAAGAGAAGTGATATCGTAATTCGCTGAATTGCAAGCAAGAAGATGGATTTTATGCAATCGATTTACTACCGTTTGTGACTGAATGTATCTGGCTACTACGTCATAAGTCCAGAGTTGACCGTTTATCGCAAGGCTTTCCACTCTTCCGGGAAAAACGGCGAGTCCGTGACAAGCAATTGTAAATTCGTTTATTACGTATCCACCATGAGTGGTTGATGTAATATACGTGTGTGCATCTGGATAAATGTCTATAAGATGGACTCTTTGTGTCAAGGTCATTTGAAGTTTCCTCCCCCCAAAAAGTATGTCTGCATTGCAACGGCATTGGTCATGTATATACTCATCTCATTTCAAGTTGCAAACTATTTTTGTTTTATAGGATGCAACTTGAGTTGCTTATGTAAATATGTCTAAAATACGTTTTGGATATTTCATTGTTCGTAGCATATTGAAATAAATATTAAAATGCTTGTTTATGTTGAGTGGGCATATAAATGGATAAATTTTCCTTTTCGGAAAAAGAATTACCCACAGTATTTAAAGCACTTTTTCTGCATGTTACCCCTTTCAGTATGAATGAAAAGGGTCACAATCCGTGGTGCAAAAAATCCAGTCCCATCGGTTCAGTAGGGTAAAATTTTCGATTATCGGTCTGTTAAGCCTGTCACTCAGTTTTCCCGGTCAGGCCATGCCGGAAGTTCCAATCCCGGATCAGCATGAGCATACCCTGGCCGAAATCACCACCCAATGGGGGCAACTTACGCAGTCACAATCCCCCAACGAAGCGGCAAAAACAATGGTCGCCCAGCAGTTATCGTCTGCGATCATATCAACACTGACACCGTGGTTGAACCAATATGGCAATGCCTGCCTCACACTCCCTTTCGACAGCCACTTTTCGTTAAAAGACGTTGCATTTGATTGGTTACTGCCTTTTTATCAATCGGTTTCGGGTACGGCATTCAGTCAGTTCGGGGTAAAAACCCACCATGGTCAGACAACAACGGCTGTCGGATTCGGCTATCGTTATGTCGCCGATAATTGGTTATGGGGTGCCAATGTCTTCTGGGATGCGTTGCGGCCGGAGCAGCATCACCGTTATAGTCTTGGATTAGAAGCCTGGCATGATAACGTCAAACTCTCTGCCAACCTTTATCAGCGTTTATCCCATTGGAAGCCCTCCCGGCTCACAGATTTCGATGCAAGACCCGCCAATGGCTGGGATATTCAGGCCGAAGCCTGGTTGCCTGCTTTTCCTCACTGGGGCGGGCAGTTGAAGTATGAACACTATGACGGACAGCAGGTTGCGCTATTCGGTGAAGCAGATCGCCAGAAAAACCCGTACAGCGTCACCGCCGGGCTGGTTTACACGCCCGTACCGTTAGTCACACTGGGTGCCGATTTTCGGCAGGGTAAGCAAGGGGTCAGTGAGAACCGTTTTACTCTGAACCTCAATTATCGGTTGGGTGTTCCGCTCAGCCAACAGTTTGATCCAAACGCGGTCGCGCCATTGCGCCATTTAAGATCCAGCCAGTTGGATTTTGTAAATCGCCGCAGCGATATGGTGCTGGACTATCAGAAGCAAACGTTGCTGACACTGGCTTTCCCTGCATCAATCAACGGATATGAAGGCAAGGACGTGACCTTTGTACCGATTATCCAGTCCAAATATCCGCTGGCACGTTTAGAGCTGGATACGGCTGAATTACAGCAGGCAGGCGGAAAAATGCTTGATCAACGGCCGGAGAAAGTGACGTTACGGTTGCCGAAAACCACGAAAAACCCCGTCCGGCTTTCGGGAATCGCCATCGACAGCCGGGGTAACCGCTCCAGCCGGGCAGAAATCATGATAGTGAGTTTGCCGACCGAAAAACAATTACAGGTGACAGCGAATAAAACGCAGGCCAAAGCCGATGGTCATGACAGTGTGATCTATACCGTCCTTGTCACCGATCAGGAAGGCACTCCTGTCCCTTATCAGGCTGTTATCTGGTCAAGTGATAAAGGTACATTATCCCAAACCCGGCAGAACACAGATGCGCAGGGGCAGGCATCGGTCGTGCTGCGCAGCCGTCAGCAGGGGCTGCATGCGGTACGTGTTACTGTGGATGAAGAGGCTGTCATTGCACCTTCAGTCCAGTTTGATGCGGTGCTGATACCCGAAATCACTGTTGATAAGCACAGCGTTAAGGCGGATGGAAAAGCCATAGCGACGCTGACCGTTACTGTCAAAAACGCAGTCGGTGAACCTACTTCGAATCAGGCTGTTGGCTGGCAGACCAATCTTGGCCAGTTATCCTCTTTGTCATTAATGACCGATGCGAAAGGGCAGGCCACGGCTTATTTAACCAGCAAAATATCAGGAAATGCAGAAGTGACGGTGGCGGTTGGCAATGAAACGGTGATGACTTCTCCGATCCGCTTTATTACCTCGCTAACGCACACGCTTCAGGCAGACAAACAAACGGCGATTGCCGATGGTCAGGACAGCATCCTTTATACGGTGAACGTGCGCGATGCAGCGGATCAACCCGTTGCCAACAGCAAAGTTCAATGGTCTACGGATAACGGGCAACTGTTGGATAAGCAAAGTCAGACCGATGCGCAGGGGCAGGCATCGGCCGTACTACGCAGTCGTCAGCAGGGGCTGCATGCGGTACGTGTTACTGTGGATGAAGAGGATATCATTGCACCTTCAGTACAGTTTGATGCGGTGCTGATACCCGAAATCGCCGTTGATAAGCACAGCGTTAAGGCGGATGGGAAATCAAGGGCGACCTTAATTGTCACAGTTAAAAACGCCGATGGTCAACCTGTGCCCAAGCAGGCGATTGGCTGGCAGACCAGCCTGGGTCAGTTCTCTTCATTTTCATTAATGACTGATGCGAAAGGGCAGGCCACCGCCTATTTAACCAGCAAAGTATCAGGAAATGCAGAAGTGACGGTGGCGATTGGCAGTGAAACGGTGATGGCTTCTCCGATCCGCTTTATTACCTCGCTAACGCATATGCTTCAGGCGGACAAACAAACCGCTATTGCCGATGGTCAGGACAGTATCCTTTATACAGTTAACGTGCACGATGCAGCGGGTCAACCCGTTGCCAGCAGCAAAGTGCAATGGTCAGCGGATAACGGGCAACTGTTGGATAAGCAAGAACAGACAAACAGTCAGGGGGAGGCAACAGTCTGGCTAGTCAGCCGCACCGCAGGGAGGGCAACGGTGAAAGCCGAGGTGGCGGGAAAAACACTTCATGCTGCTCCGGTGGCGTTTGAACGCCGGCTGAAACCCGCGATCACGGTGGATAAAGTCCGGGCTAAAGGCGATGGGCAGGATGCGGTGGTGTTAACGGCTATGGTGAAAGATTCACTGGGATCACCCGTGGAAAATCAGCCAGTGATTTGGCAAACAGATCACGGTGTGTTGTCTTCAGAACAGACAGAAACAGACAGTCAGGGACAAACGCAGGTTAAGCTGAGCAGTACGTTGACAGGCGAGCATCAGGTGCAGATCCAGGTCGGTGATAATAAAGTGGCCGCCCCTGTTGTCACGTTTGATGAAGTGCTGCTATCCACCATTCGGGTCAATAAAACCCGTGCTGCGGCGGATGGCGAAGATCGGGTGACTTTTACTGTCACCGTCACCGATATTCATGGGCAGGGGCTTGCGGATAAAGCGGTTGACTGGTCTGGAAATCTTGGCGAGATGATTTTTGCGGAAGACGGGACAGACCGTCAGGGAAATGCAACAGCAACCCTTGTCAGTCGTCATGCTGGACAGGCTTCGGTCACTGCTGACGTTGGTGAACAGCAAGTCGTCTCCTCTGTGGAATTTATCCTGCCGTTACGCCTGGTTGATACCGTTGCCGTTGACAGCCAGGGCGGCAATGCCAACCAGAAATCGTTTGGCACCCGAGGGCCTTCCGTTTTCTGGCGTGGTGCGAAATTCCGCCTTATCACGGCAGGTAATACAGGCCGGGTGAACTGGCAGAGTGATTCGCCAGCGGTGACGGTATCGGGGGATGTGGTGACGGTACAGCAAAATCCTGATGGAGTAAGGCTCACCGGTACTGATGAGACCGGGCAACAGGCTGAACTGACCTTGACGGTTCACACCTGGTTTGAGCGCTCGGGCCTGACAAAAGACTTTTATTCTCATGCGAAACAGCTTTGCCAATCACTCGGCAGCCGGATTGCCTCCAAATATGCCCTCGAACGGCTCTATGAGGAATGGGGGAACTTTTATCTCTATGATGGCTGGGCGCGGGAATTTTACGTGACCTCTACGGATTATCTGGCGGCCAGCTCAGGTTCCGCAGAGCATCAGGCAAAATGGGCGTTTTGGGCAGAAACAGACCGGTGGATGCGAAATGCCTGGGCGATGACGGCATTTGCGTGTGGTAAGCAGCAGTACTGAATAGCATGTTCCATTATTTTACCTATAAGAGAAATGAGCGGCTGTTTGGGCAGTCACTTGAAACGCCGCTATTTTTTCTTTGTTTTGAATGCCTTTTCTTGGATACGGCATCACATCCAGTGGTGATCCTGATTCAGACACAGGTTCCCCCCCAAAAAAATTATTATCACTTCAAGTAGTTATCTCTTTGGGACAACAAATTTTCTCGAGTAATCCGTCTCCATGCATGACGTTTTTCTCATCCCTGAGCTGACAGATATCGATCGATTGATGGGAAGTTCTTAACGGATTATTTACCCTCACTAATAAAAAAGGTAGTTAAATATAAATATTAGTTATTATGATGGAGGGAAATATTTCATTTATATAAGTAATATATTAACAATTAAAAGCACCCATGGTGACGACATAGTCAAATAAATTTAACAGTATAATAAACGGCTATTAATCGAGCCGCCGATGTGTAAACGTTCTTTTTCTTTCCAAACACTAATTGAATAATCTTTATACTTTGGTGATGTTAAAAGAATGCAAGTTTCCCGCGATTTGATTTTGTTCACTCGCCATTCATTACCTAGGGCGTGTTGACGTTTGAACGAGGGGATTTGAATGGCATGATAATTTGGTATCCTTATTTTCGCCAAAAAACTCGTAACCAGAACTATCATGCCACGACCCATGTTATCAGACCCTGTGTGGGATAAGCTATTTGTATTCATGCAACAAAATCGGCTTGTCTACCATAAAAAAACGCATCGTCTCATTCTGGCAGGTATCCTTTTTCGAATGAGAACCGGGATCCCTTGGCGGGAACTGCCTGTTGAATATGGGAAATGGAATACCGTTTTTAAGCGTTTTAATGCGGGGTCAAACAAAGGTGTTTTTGATTCATTATTCAAGGAATTAGCTAAAGATTCTGATACTGAATGGTTGTTCATTGATGGCAGGATTGTCCGTGCTCATCAGCACAGTTCAGGCGCGGCTTCAAAGGAGAATGAAGCGATTGGGAAAAGCCGGGGAGGACGCTCGACTAAAATCCATTTGCCGTAGGCAGTTATGGTTTGCCTGTTCATTTTGAATTATCCGAGGGGCAAACTCACGACATTGTGCATGCAAAAAGTTTGGTGGCGCAATCACCGTCCCCGGACTTTGTCATCGCTGACAAGGGGTATGATAGTCAGGCATTCAGAAATTATATCGAAGAACAAGGGACAACGACGGTTATTCCCTACCGAAAAAATAACCGAAACTCGGATAAAAAGGTGGATAAGGGTTTATATCGTTACCGTCATTTAGTCGAAAATGCGTTTGCCAGAATCAAACATTTTCGTGCAATCGCAACAAAATACGATAAATTGGCACGAAATTATGCCAGCACATTGGCACTGGCATTTGTCATTATCTGGCTACCCATGTGGGTCGAATAAATGATGAATACAAAACGTCAACACGCCCTAATGTCTGATTTTTACAGGTTGGGCAACGCCAGTCAGGCAAAAAGTCTTCTCTACGGCCCCGACATACTATTTCTCTCTTTTAGCTGGATGTTAGTAATCTTAGGATATCTTAAAAATCAACGTACCTCAGAAGCACATAAATTTATTTTTTCAGGTACCGACAGCGTTGTTAGTCTTAAGGATAATGGGCACCACATAATCTTTGAATTGGAAAAAAACATGTCTGAAATGGAAAAAAATGCTGGATCTGTAGCGCTACAGATACTCAAAGAAAAACTTCATCTCTTTCGCGATTGTCCAGAACAGGTTCTCCATTCAACTTGGCCTATCTTTGAACATCTCATTGAAAGGCACGATGAAATGATACCTGTTTATGAGGAACTTAGCCTGAACCACGTTACCGGCAAACGGCTATGGACATTTATGGAACAGTGTATCTTTGCAGGCGCTTATGCAACTAAGGAAAATCATGCAACGGTGCGAAATGACTTTAAACGTCTTCAAACTCTCAATAAAGAAATCTCTGAGACGAGTACCAAACTTGCCCAGCTTATAGAGAAAAGGGATAACCTTTTGAATTTTAGCGGCCATTTTTATGTTAATCGGATGATAAGGCTGACAGAGTTCATTGAGGCCGCAGGTCGTAAAAACTCGCTTTATCGTTCAAATATCTCACCGAAACTTAGGGAACTAAATGAATATGAATTGAAATACTGGCCTGATGTCCCTGGCCTGCTGCGTGTTCTTAGTGAAGAATCTGTAGAGATTGAATTTGCTGATGATGCGACCGCAGCCATCGTAGGCTCAATACGCGGCTCATTGACCGATTTCTTCAGAGACTTATTCGATCGTATCAAGGACATAAGTGATGGTTCCGCCCACTGTTTGAGGCCAAACTTCAGGATTTCAGATATGTCATTAGCAACCATCACAAATGTTATCTGCAATGTTAATCCTGAAAATATTATCGATGATAGCTATGTAAAGCGCACACGCCAGCGGTTAAAGGGACAGGATTTTAGAGCAGTTTGGTAAACAAAAGGTGTTTAGTCTCCCCTGCAATTGAATTAATTTTTCTCACAGGTGATACTGTTTTCATATACAGTATAATTTTTAGGGGGTATATGTTTGCTCTTGCCGATGCGAATAATTTTTATGCAAGTTGCAAACTAAACACATGCATATAGACATCTCAAACTGAACATACATAGGAGAGCATAAAAAACCTTGGGGCACTTTATTTAATTCGCGATAAAATAAGCAATTAAACTTGCTTGTCAGAGAACTTGAGTGAGTTATCCAGTCGCCCTTTCTCTTCAGAAACCTGAATTATCTAACTATCGCATCTGGCTCTCTCTCTAGCCCGTGCCCCACACTAATGGGATGGTCACCCTCACTCAGTAGGCGTAAGTTGACAGTGTGAGATTTTTTATTGAGAGGCCATCATCATGAACAACACCGCACTTATTGGTATCGATCTCGGCAAATATACCTTTCATATTCACTGCCAGGACAAATCGGGTAAGGCGCTTTTACATAAAAAATTTACCCGCACCAAATTGATGGATTTTTTAGCTAACTGTCCCCCGGCAACCGTTGTCATGGAGGCCTGCGCTGGGGCGCATTTCATGGCAAGGTGGATCGCTGATTTGGGGCATGAGGCCAAGCTGATTTCACCGCAGTTTGTTCGTCCCTTCGTCAAAAGTAACAAGAATGACTTTATTGATGCCGAAGCTATCTGTGAAGCCGCCTCACGCCCTTCAATGCGGTTTGTTCAGCCCAGAACGGAAGCTCAACAAGCCATGCGAGCCCTGCACCGTGTCCGGGAATCGCTGGTACGGGATAAAGTGAAAACCACCAACCGGATGCAGGCTTTCCTGCTTGAGTTTGGCATCAGTATGCCCAAGGGGATTGCCGTGATAAAACAGCTCTCCACTGTGTTGGATGAACATGAACTTCCCCCTTATCTGGTACAGGTATTACTGCGGTTACAGGCGCATTATCACTATCTGGTTAAACAAATCACCGAGATTGAAACCGCCCTGTCACAGGAGGTTGCTCAGGATGATACCGGACAATGGCTGATGACGATCCCCGGCATTGGCCCCATCACGGCGAGTGTGCTTTCTTCACAACTGGGCGATGGGAAGCAATACGCACACAGCCGGGATTTTGCAGCCTCGACGGGGTTGGTTCCCCGCCAGTACAGCACCGGGGGAAAGACAACCTTATTGGGGATCAGTAAACGGGGTAACAAGACACTCCGGCAACTGTTAGTGCTATGTGCCCGAACGTTCATACTGCATATCGAGCATAGAAAGGGCAAACTGGCTGACTGGGTTAAGAAGCAACTTGAACGAAAGCATTCTAATATTGTGGCCTGTGCGTTGGCTAATAAACTCGCCCGGATAGCGTGGGCTATTACGACACAACACACGGTATTTGTTGCCTGAAACTGACGTCATTGTGAATCTATTTAACTATTACCCTACTGGTTTTGCGAAGACTGATAATTGATGACATGAACGGCCTACCGGCCTGATGAGAAACCTAGCATAAAAATTGGCTCCTTGAAGCCGGCACACTTTTTAGGTTCATCAGGCGCGGAACTCATCGAGGCGCAGGTTCCTTGCCTATAGTGACGCCGGATAGATTTAAGCAAGCCCAAAATTCATCAAAATGAGTGTTGCAAAAACGAGGGTGACCATAGATTTTTATGCTCTCGTTAATTCTCTGTCAAGGAACATTTTCCCGAACAGGCTCAAATGGAGTTAGCTGGTGAGAAAATGTAACATCTATATTTTGTGCCACCGTGAACTATTCGGCACACTGGATATGTTTGGCTATGAGTTTTCACTGTGTTATGCCCGGTTTAAACAAACAATTTAGGGCTAATGTAAGCGCTGATATGGATATCCTATACCGTCAGTTTACCAGTAAGGTGCTGCCCGTACAGGCTAAAGCTGATAGACGATTTTCATTGCAACAACATGATATTCCTTGTCTTCGGTATCCAGCATTTTGTCATTAATGACGGAAAAGGGGCAGGTTCCTTGTTGTTTTTCATTGATTGTTAACTCTTATGTCGTAGTGAATAATTGATTGGCATTTTTTTGAAGAGATTTATATTAAATGAAGATATTAAAAGGAAAGGTTGCTGATCATACATATTTATTAATTAAAAATATTAATCTAATTGTTTTTTTATAATATAGAGGGAATTTGATAGGCAATGTCGGTTCTTTTTTTGCCGGTGGCAAAAAAGAATTGTTTGCTGACTTATCCGGATTTTTTCCGCACGCTTGCCGTCTGTGTTCAGAGACGGGAAGGTGGGAATGAGAAAGCGCTGTACATTATTATTCTGTCTGGGATGGGTGACTGCATTAGCGAGTCATACCAAAACGGTGGTTTATACCGACAGTCAGCATCCTCCCGTCAATTTTTCCCAGGATACCTCTGTCGTCTGGCTGGATGCGGCTGAGCAACAGCCGCAGAAAATCTTCGCTCAGCTTTCTGCCGACCCGCAACAGGCTTTTATGCAGGCACAAGCTATTCTGCAATCCTCCCAATGGCATCAACAGGAACAGCACATAATCAATGCTTACCGTGCCGTTGTTCAGGCATGGCAATTAGGCGTACGTAAATACCCTGCGGTAGTATTTGATGACCGGGATGTCGTGTATGGTACGGCGGATGTGGCAAAGGCGAGTGCCCTCAGGGAGCAGAGTCAACCATGAAGACACCACGCCTTGCTTTTCCTGTGCTCATCACCCTGATAACCGCGTTTACTCCCTTTGCGCAGGCCGCCCTCAACACTGCCCAGATTGTGGTCAGCAGCCTCTCGCCATCCTGTATTCAGTGGCGGGTCAGCGGCCTTTGTTACTGGCTATTTTGTTCCTGGCATGGCTGCACGGTAAAAACCTCGGTTAAAGTCACCCATTATCTCCCTGAAGCGGTGGTGTCCACCTATCACTCCCCCGGCGGCAATCCGTGGTCAGAAATGGCGCAGGTCAGCCGATTATCCGGCGAACTGGAAAATGCCGTCACCGGTGCGTTATCTCATCTGACTGCCGGCGGCGGTCACCACAATAATCAGATTTCAGGCCAGCGCCGTACCCGTTTGCGTTTCAAATATGCCGATGCCATTGGGCATCCCGCCACCCGTCTGATAGGCGGGCAAATTCCCGGTTATTCCTGCCGCAGTGCGGCCACCCCGTTGGTGTCTTATTTTTTGAGTACGCTGGATACCGTTGCATGGCGCACCGGGTTGCCGGAATCGTTTTACCCTGAAGCGCTTATTCCCGGTCAGCGGGAGCTGGGCAGCCAAATGGCCGCCAATTTGTGGGGCCATATTTACCCGCGCTCAGGCTTTGTCAATCAGACCGATGATGATAAGGCGTCTGCTGTGGTGGCGCAGCGGGTGGCGGATATTATCACCCGTGCAGGGCAACCGCATGTTTATCAGGCATTAAAAGGTCAACGCTCTGACGGTTATTGGCCACCGGAGCCGGTGACAGAAAATACCGGCACCAAAAACCATCAATGGCAGCGATTATCACCCCGGTTAAGTCAGTCCTGCGCGGTGTTTCCTGACGGGGAACACACTGCTGCTATTGACGGCAATCAGGCGTATGCCCTGTGGCAACCCTATAGCTGTTGTCAGCGCCGGGGACAGCGCTTTCTGGGCAGTACCGAGATTTAAAAAGGACATCTTAAAAAGGACATCTTATGCTGAAAAGAAAAGTTTTATGGCTGATGGCCTGCTTACTGGCCGGTGGGGTATTGCAAACGGGGCGGGCTGAAAACGGAACCTCGGTTTTGAAGGTCTCCCTGCCCCAGGTCAGTCACGGTGCTTTGGGCTATGGTGCCGATGTCTCCGGTGCTGTCTCCGATACGCTGTTTTATACCCTCGGTGGCGGCTCGGTGATTTCACAACCGGCCACCCGCCGTTCCCTGACCAGACTGGGCGGACTGGAACTCGGCTGGAGTTCCGATTTGATGTGTGGCAATTTTGATTTAAAAACCACGGTCGGCAATCAGTTAAACGGTATTACAGCCGGATTTAAGAACCTGATGAGTGAAGTGATCCAGGGAGCCACCGGCGCGGTGGCGAGTTTACCTGCCATGGTCATTCAGCGTGCCAATCCGGGTCTCTATGACATGCTGACCAACGGGGTCTTGCAGGCCAATGTAGCGTTCGACAAGGCACAATTTACCTGCCAGAGCATGGCCAGACGGATGATGGATTTTGCGCAAAACAGTAAATGGACACAATCTGCTGCCCTACAGGAATATAAGACGTGGGTGAACAGTGGGGATGCGGATGCGGTGAGAGTGAATAATGCCGGCAGCAAATCGACAGGCACCAGCGGGCATCAATGGATTGGCGGGAAGAAGCAGGGGGGCAAGGGGCAAAATGCCATCCGGCCCACCCGTGATTTAGCCAGCGCGGGGTTTAATATGATGAATCACCTGCCGGTGCTTAGCCAGTCGTCAGTCAGTACCAAACAGTGTGATGGCGGTGCCTGTCGCCAATTCCAGAATGCCACCGAAGCGGCGGAGGCGGTGGTGAAAGTGCTGGGTGACCGTGCCATTCGCACCTGTGCCAATGCCGCAGAATGCACCAGCGAGGGGGAATCTCAGCAACCGGGCGCGACGGTGGCCGGCACCGGCTTTGCGCCGATGCTGGAAGAGAACACCAGAGCCAATATTGAACAGCTGGTGAAACTGGTCAATGGCACGGAAAAACCGACTGCCGCCAATCTGGCCAAACTGAAAACCGGCAGTCTGGCCGTGACCCAGGGTGTCATTCAGGCGTTGCAGCGAGACCCGGACAGCGCCGCGTTGACCGCGCGTCTGGCGGGTGAACTGGCGATGGCCGAGATCGCAGAGACAGCCTTGCTGATGCGGCGAATGTTAATCACCGGTATGTCAGAGCCGAATGCGGCTGCCCAGCCGGAAGCTCTGGCAGAAGGGGAACGGCGGATTGATGCGCTGGACAGGGAAATTAATGCGCTAAAAAATGAAATGTTGCTGAAACGGGAACTGTCCCGTAACGCCATCCTGACCATTATTGAACGGGAAAACCGCCGGATTGAAGCCCATCCCCAAAAGCAAGTGCCGGACAGTACCGATGCCCGTTTTTATCAGCTGGAAATGCCCCACAGTGAACGGCGGTAAGGTGGAGCATGACAGAAATCCCAAAAGCCTATTTTATTCAGTTGGTGAGAAAAAGCATCAGGGCAAGCCTCATTATCACTCTGGTCATCATTATCACACTAGTGACGGGCTGGTTGGGGTTGACTCATTCCGAAAAAGCGTCCGCCCTGCATCACTGGATGGAAAAAACAGGGCCTCTCTGGCGAGTCTGGCGATACGGCCTGTATCTGGGGCTGGCCTGGGGTAGCTGGAAAATCTGGCAAAAGACAACACACCAGCCGGAATACCGCGCAACATTGATACGGATGATGGTGGTCAGCCTGCTGTTTATTGTGCTGGGTGAATATGCTCTGTCAGGCTCTGTTGAGGTAACGCAATGACCACCAACAGCTATCTGGAATACTTTCTGACCCTGCTCGGCTGGGTGGTCAATAACGGGTTATGGCAAATGCTGATCGCCACCGGGCTGTTCACCACCCCTTTGGTGATAAAGGTGATTGCGGTCTGGCTGAAAGTGCGGGAGTGTGGCGAAGAGGACGGTAATGGCGGATTACAGTCGCTCGCCCGGATCGAAAATACCTTGTACGGTGCCTTTTTCGTGATGGTGGTGTGCTGTGTGCCGCTGGTGAGTGTCAGCCTGACGACCCTCCAGTATGACCCCTCCCGTGCCAAAAGTTGTGGCACCTGGACACCGAAAGCGCCGGATAAAAGTGGTTATGCGCCGGTGATCTCCAGCCTGAATAATCAGACAGCTGCGATGCCCCTCTGGTGGGCCGTGGTACACCGGCTGTCAAAGGGACTGACACAGGCAGCGGTAGCCACCATTCCCTGCCGGCCGGATTTAAGGCAGCTGCGTTTTGAAGTACAGCATACCCGTATCCGTCATCCGGCACTGGCGGCGGAATTGCAGGATTTCACCCATGACTGTTACGCACTGGCGCTTTATCAGTGGAAGCAACGGGATCAGGGACAAACCACCGAACCGGCCACACTGCATGATATTGACTGGCTGGGCAGTCGCACCTTTTTATCCGGCGATTACCACACCCTGCAATCCCGAACGCCCAGAGCGCATTTTCTGTGGAATGAAAACCGGGACAGTGGCCGGCCCAATACCGGGCAGGGCGGTTATCCCACCTGTCAGGCCTGGTGGTCAACCCCTAAAACCGGACTGGAGACCAGGGTATTGGCCCAGGCCGATCCGGGATTATGGCTGCGTTTGTCGGCAGCCCTCAAAATGCTGGGCAAAGAAACCCGTGAATATAAAGAGGCGGTGATCCGTCGCCTGGTCAGTCCGGTGAATCTGACCGTATCTCAGGCAGGCTATGTGTATGCGGGCTATGGGGGCAACGCGGATTTTACGGTCTGGGACGGTTCCAACCGGGTCGGTGCGGCGGCGGGGACGGTATTAGGGGGATTGATCAGTGCCCCGATGTTTGATGCGGTACGTCAGGCTTTACCCATGATGCAGGCGGTGATCCTGATGGCGTTGTATATTCTGATCCCCTTGATCCTGCTGTTTGCCGCCTATGAATTTAAGACGGTACTCACCCTGACGTTCGCCCTGTTTGCGTTGAATTTCCTGACCTTCTGGTGGGAAACCGCCCGCTGGCTGGACAGTTATTTACTGGACGCCTTGTATGGCTCAGACACCCACAGCCTGTTGAATCTGGCCGGTATTCAGAATACCTCGGAGGATTTAATTATGGGACTGGTGATGGGCACGTTGTTTATTGTGCTGCCGATGGTCTGGCTGGGCGCATTGGCCTGGGCCGGGGTGCGAATGGGTGATGTGGCCGGTATGATGAGTCAGGGGGTGGGGCAGGTCAGGCAATCTGCGGGGATGTTCGGGCAGATGGTGATGCAGAAGATGTTGTCGAAGGGAAAGTAGTGAGACCCGTTTTTTGTCATATAAGGGGGGATCGTTGTCCCGTCAGAATACTCTGAAAAACATGCCATTTGTTATTTTTCCTTATCATATTCGCCATGCTTTTGTTTTTCAGGCAGGCAAAATGCAGACGAATATACTTAATACTACACGCAATATGTTTGGTGAATGTTAATCCATTGCCGTTTTGTTGCATAATGACAGTTGGATAGTCTAAATATTCATCTTTTTGATCATCATGCGATCATGTTGGTTGAAATTAAAACACTTTCAACCATAATACCCTCTCGCGCAGTTCTCTCAAAATCATTCAATAATCATTAAGTATCCGACGGGTTCAATGATGGCAACGGTAACTCGCAGCAGCATGTTCGCAGGGTTGGCCGGATGGGCTGTATGCGTTGTTCAGCCTGTGCAGGCAGATGACCAACCTTTTATTCATCAAAAGCAGCAGCAGCAAGCGTTAGAGCAACGCCTGGAGGCGAAGGCACCGACGGTGCGGCTTTCGGATGAAACGGTATCCACGTCTGCATTGACGTTTCCCACAGAATCGCCCTGTTTTGTGATTCATAACGTCACCTTATCCGGCCGGGAAGACCTGCCGCACTGGGTGCCGTTACAACGTCTGGCAAATCAGGCCAACGGACACTGCCTGGGTGCACAGGGGATTGGCCTCCTGATGAGCACTATGCAGAACCGGCTGATTTCCCACGGCTGGGTGACCACCCGCATTCTGGCACCGGAGCAGGATCTGAGTCAGGGGGAACTGAAACTCAATGTTGTCACCGGCAAAATCCGGCAGGTACGCTATACCGATGAGTCGGATAAATACGCGACGCTGTATACCGCGATGCCGGCCCATAATGGCCATGTGCTGGATTTGCGGGATATCGAGCAAGGCCTTGAAAACCTTCAGCGCATCCCCAATGTTCAGGCGTCGATGGAACTGGTGCCGGGTGAACAGCCGGGCGAGAGCGATATCGTGATTAAACGCCGGCAGTCGCGTTTCTGGCATGTGGGAGCCTGGGTCGATAACAGCGGGACCAAAACCACCGGACGCACGCAGGGCGGGCTGATGCTGGCGCTGGATAACCCGATGTCACTGAGTGACCTGTTTTATCTCTCCCTGAGCCGTGATTTGGCTTTTTCCCGCCGCAAGGATTCCACCAGCTATACCGCGCATTATTCGGTGCCGTTCGGTTACTGGCAATTTGCGGTCACCGGCAGCAAATACAACTATATGCAGACCGTACCGGAACTTAACGGGGATGCCCGATATCGCGGAAAAAGCCGCAGTCTGAACACGCAATTAAGCCGTGTCCTGCACCGTAATGCCCGTTCAAAAACCACATTCACTTATGGCGTGAATGTGCGCGAAACCCGCAATTTCATGCAACAGACCGAAATTGGTAATCAGAAACGCCGCACCAGCCGCTGGAGCCTGGGGCTGGATCACCGCCATTATATCGGCGCAGCGATATTGGATGCGGGTATCCGTTATCAAAAAGGCACCCGCTGGTTTGGGGCACTGCCGGCGTCTGAAGAGCGCAATGATAAATCTTCCTTAAACTACGCCACGGCAAAATCAGAAATTATCCAGTTATCGGTGGCAATTAATACGCCCTTTAAGCTGGGCAGCCAGTCCTTTCAGCACCGGATGGAATACCAGAAGCAATGGAGTCACACCCTGCTGACACCGCAGGATCAATTCAGTATAGGCAGTCGCTGGACGGTGCGGGGTTTTGATGGTGAACGCACGCTGAGTGCCGATGAGGGCTGGGCATGGCGTAATACCCTCTCCTGGCAGACCCCGGTGCCGGATCAACAGCTTTATCTGGGGGCGGATTACGGCCGGGTGGGCGGACACAGGTCGGAAATCCTTATCGGCCGCACGCTGGCGGGCGGCGTGATGGGGCTGAAAGGTCATATCCGCCCGGTGAATATGGCCTATGACGTGTCGGTCGGTACGCCTTTCTCCAAACCGGATGGCTTTAAAACCGACCCTGCCCACGTCAATTTCAGCCTGAACTGGCAGTACTGAGGGGGCAGACATGTTCATCGGTGATTATGACGTACGTGCTCCCCTGCTTCTGGGCGGGCATGAAAATGACCCAGAAATGCTGGGTGCCGCAACCTGGCTGTGGATGCACTCCCCCCTGCACCAGGATGCACCGTTAAGTTCGCTTGCCACCCTGCTCCTGCCTTTTATTAAGGCCCAACAGTATGTGCTGATCAGTCAGCAGGGCCAGCCGGTGTTTTACCTGAGCTGGTCACGGTTTGATGAAGAAACCGAACACCATTACCTGACAACGGATGACGGGGATAATCGCCGCCTGGCATCGAACCGGGGGGATCGGCTCTGGATTGTGGACTGGGTAGCGCCGTTTGGTCATAGCCGTGTGATGGCTGATTTAATCAAACATGACATTTTTCCTTATCAGTGTGTCCGGGCGCTTTATCACAAAGGCGCAGCGCGCGGGGCGCAGGTGCGCCGTTTTCGAGGGGCCGGTGTCAGCCGTGAACAGGCCGCTGCATGGTGGGATAACCATCCCCTGACCGTAGACTTACCTGAAAGAGGGGCTGCGCGATGAATAAACATTGCTACCGCGTGATTTTTAATAAAACCCGTCAGATGCTGATGGTGGTGTCTGAGTTAGTCCGCAGCCACACGGCCGGACAGGCACGAAACAGAATATCGGTGCCTTCATTATCGTCAGCCCGGGTGGCCTTAACCCCTTTGGTGTTCGGGGTCTCACTGGCACTGGGACTGGTCAGCCTGAGTGCACAGGCGGGCATTGTGGCGGACAACAATGCGCCCGGTACGCAGCAGCCCTCGGTCATTGCCACGGCCAACGGTATACCCCAAATCAATATCCAGACACCGAATGGGGATGGGGTTTCCCGTAATCAGTACAGCCAGTTTGATGTGGCGCAACGGGGGGCCATCCTCAATAACAGCAGCATCAATACCCAAACCGAACTGGGCGGCCTTATCACCGCGAACCCGTGGTTAGCCCGGGGTGAAGCGAAGATCATCCTCAATGAAGTGAACAGCCGCCATCCCAGCCAACTGAACGGCTTTATTGAAGTCGCCGGACAACGGGCGGACGTGATTATTGCTAACCCGGCAGGTATCACCTGTCAGGGGTGTGGTTTTATCAATGCCAGCCAGACCACGCTGGCGGCGGGGAAAACCCTGCTGGAAGGCGGGCGCCTGAAAGGGTTTGAAGTGGATGAGGCGCATCAGGGACTCATCAGCGTGGAAGGTAAAGGGCTGAATGATACCGGCAGTGATTATACCCGTCTGATTGGCCGTGCCGTCAATATTAATGCCAGACTCCACGCCAGCCATTTAACCGTGACAACCGGACGCAACCGGGTGGATGCCCAGGGCAATGTGACTGAAATGCTGTCAGAGAGCCGGAAGAATAAACCGGCATTCAGCCTGGATGTGGCGGCCGTGGGCGGGATGTATGCCAATAAAATCAAGCTGGTCGGCACAGAGCAGGGCGTCGGGGTACGCAATGCCGGGCAGTTAGGGGCGCAGGCAGGCAATTTAACGCTGGATAGCCAGGGCAAACTGACGAACAGCGGTGTCATTACGGCGTCTGCTGATGTGACCATCAATAATCAGGGGGCGCTGGCGAATCAGGGAAATATCACGGCGGGTGTCGATAAAGAAGGCAACCGGACTCAATCCGGCAATCTGACCATTCAGAGCCGTGGTCTCCTCAGCAATAAAGGCACGATAGCGGCATCGGATAACCTGACTGTCGACAATCAGGGCGATGTAACGAACCCGGGGCGGCTGTCGGCAGGCAGTCGTAAACCGGGCAGCCTGAAACTCAACAGTGGCGGTCATCTTGCCAACAGCGGGACGATAGACGCCTCTGCTGAGGTGAAGGTTAAGAATCAAGGGCATTTCATCAATCAGGGCGATATCACGGCGGGTCAGGATATGGCTGTCAACACCCGCGATCACCTGGATAATCAGGGACGGATGTTGGCCGGCCGTCACCTTGATATCCACAGTGCGTCGTTGACAAGCCATAAACAGGTTCGGCTGCCTGCTGATCGCCAGCCACACCCTGTTCTGGCCGCCGGCGCTGATAAAGACGGCAAATTAACTCAGCCGGGTAACCTGACGCTGGATATCAGGGGAAAACTGGATAATCAGGGGATTGTGACCGCGTCAGACAATATCGACATTCAGAATAAAGCGGCGCTCACTAACGCCGGGGATATCAGCGCCGGGAAAGCGATGACGATAAAAACCCCGGGCGCGCTGACCAACCAGGGCAAAATGTTAGCCGGTCATCATCTCGATATCCAGAGTGCATCTTTAGAGAGCAGTCAAAACGGGTTACTGTCTGCGGGAATGAATAAAACCCAGCCGGGCAAACTGACTCTCAACAGCCGGGGTCAGCTGGTTAATCAGGGGATGATGACCGCCACGGAAGATATTGTTATCGAAGAGCCGGCGACGCTGGATAATCAGGGCGAGATAAACGCTGACCGTGATATCAGGATCACCACGTCCGGAAAGCTGACCAATCAGGGTAAGGTGTTGGCCGGCCATCATCTCTCTATCCAGAGTGCGGCGTTAGAAAGCGGCCGGCAGGGGGTGCTGGCGGCGGGGATGGATAAAACGCAGCCGGGCAACCTGAAAATCCAGAGTCAGAGTAAACTGGATAACCACGGTATTATCATTGCTTCCAATACTATCCATATTGAGAATGAAGGGGCTTTCAGTCACTCAGGGGATATGACCGCCGGTGGTGATATGACGATAAAAGCCCGTGAGCATCTCGATAATGCCGGAAAAATGCGGGCAGGCCGTCATCTTAATATCCACAGTGCTGCGTTAGTCAGTCGTCAGAACGGGCTGCTGGCGGCGGGTACAGATGATCGTGGCAACCTGACCCGGCCGGGCAATCTCATCATCGACAGTCGAAGTCAACTGGTCAATCAGGGGGTGATGACGGCATCGGATGATATCGACATCCAGAATCAGACCGGGTTGAAAAATCAGGGAGAGGTCAGCGCGGGTCGTGATATCAGGCTCAACACCCCGGGCAAGCTGACCAATCAGGGCAGGGTGCTGGCGGGTCATATCCTTGATATCCACAGTGCTGATTTAGAAAACCAGCAAGCGGGTAAGCTGGCCGCGGGAAGGGATAACACCCAGCCGGGCAACCTGAAGATCCGGAGTCAGGGCAAACTGGACAACCAGGGCATTATCACCGCTTCCGAGTCTGTTCATATTGAGAATGAAGGGGCTTTCACTCATTCAGGGGATATCACTTCCGGTGGCGATATCACGTTAAAAGCCCGTGATGCTCTCGATAATGCCGGGAAAATGCGGGCAGGCCGCCACCTGGATATCCACAGTGCCGTATTAGTCAGTCATCAGAACGGGATGCTGGCGGCCGGTACGGATGAGCAGGGCAACCTGAGCCGGCCGGGTAATCTCATCATCAACAGTCGCGGCAGGCTGGTCAATCAGGGAGTAATGACCGCGTCGGATGATATCACCCTCGATAATCAGGCCGCGCTGGAGAACCAGGGGGAGGTCAGCGCGGGTCGTGATATCAGGCTCAACACCCCGGGCAAGCTGACCAATCAGGGCAGGGTATTGGCCGGTCATATCCTTGATATCCACAGTGCAGATTTAGACAACCAGACAGCGGGTATGCTGGCCGCGGGAAGGGATAAAACCCAGCCAGGCAATCTGAAGATCCGGAGTCAGGGCAAACTGGACAACCAGGGCATTATTACCGCTTCCGAGTCTATCCATATTGAGAATGAAGGCGCTTTTACTCACTCAGGGGATATCACCGCCGGTGGCGATATCACGATAAGCGCCCATGATGCTCTCGATAATGCCGGAAAAATGCGGGCAGGCCGCCACCTGGATATCCACAGTGCCGCATTAGTCAGCCATCAGAACGGGATGCTGGCGGCCGGTACGGATGATCGCGGCAACCTGACCCGGCCGGGCAATCTTATCATCGACAGTCGCGGTCAACTGGTCAATCAGGGCGTGATGACGGCATCGGATGATATCGTTATCGACAATCAGGCCGGGTTGAAAAATCAGGGAGAGGTCAGCGCGGGTCGTGATATCAAGCTCAACACCCCGGGCAAGCTGACCAATCAGGGCAAGGTGCTGGCCGGTCATATCCTTGATATCCAGAGTGCAGATTTAGACAACCAGACAACGGGTATGCTGGCCGCGGGGAGAGATAAAAAGCCGCCGGGTACTTTGAAGATCCAGAGTCAGGGCAAACTGGACAACCAGGGCATTATTACCGCTTCCGAGTCTATCCATATTGAGAATGAAGGCGCTTTTACTCACTCAGGCGATATCACTTCGGGTGGCGATATCACGCTAAAAGCCCGTGATGCTCTCGATAATGCCGGAAAAGTACTGGCAGGCCGTCACCTGAATATCCACAGTGCCGCATTAGTCAGCCATCAGAACGGGATGCTGGCGGCCGGTACGGATGATCAGGGCAACCTGACCCGGCCGGGCAATCTTATCATCGACAGTCGCGGTCAACTGGTCAATCAGGGTGTGATGACGGCGTCGGATGATATCACCCTCGATAATCAGGCCGCGCTGGAGAACCAAGGGGAGATAAGCGCTGACCATGATATCAGGATCAACACCCCGGGCAAGCTGACCAATCAGGGCAGGGTGCTGGCCGGCCACCACCTTGATATCCACAGTGCGGCATTAGAAAACCAGAAAAAAGGTGAACTGGCGGCAGGGACTGACCCTCATGGCAAACCGACTCAGCCGGGCAATCTGACCCTCGACAGTCGCGGTCAATTGACCAATCAGGGGGTAATGGCGGCATCGGATGATATCGTTATCGACAATCAGGCGGCACTGGAAAATGCGGGGGAGATGAGTAGTGGCCGCGATATTCGGCTTAAAACGCCCGGACACTTGGTTAACCCGGGCAAAATGTTGGCAGGCCGTCACCTGAATATCCACAGTGCTTCCTTATCCAATCAGGAAAAAGGGGTGCTGGCCGCGGGTGTAGATAATAAAGAAGGCCGTTTATCCCAACCGGGAGACCTGACGCTCCATAGCCCGGGTGAGCTGACCAACCGCGGCGTGATAAGGGCATTCGGTGATGTGACCCTGCCTGATCAGGGCAACCTGATGAATGAGGGAGACATCACCGCCGGGCAGGACATGACAATCACCACCCGCGGACACCTCGACAACCCGGGGCGCATACTGGCCGGGCGCCACCTTGAAAGCCAAAGCACATCATTGTATAGCCATCAGGGCAGTACTCTGGCAGCCGGTATGGATAACGCGCTCAGGCTGACCCAACACGGTAACCTGACCCTAAAAACCACAGAGGAAGCCCGGCTTCACGGGCAGAATCTGGCCCATGACCGGTTATCGGTGAACGCAAAAGATCTCTCACTGGCGGGCAGTCAAACGGAGGCCGGCGATCTGACACTGACGTCTGACACGCAGTTACATTTACAGGATGCCCACGTCAGCGCCCGTCAACACCTCACGTTATCGGCACCCGAACGGATTGATAACACGCGTGGCCGGTTACGGGCTGAAACGCTGACCCTCCGCAGCCAGAAGCTGAACAATCATCAGGGTAAAATCACCCAGACCGGGCCACCATCGCTTATCCTGGAGCACCCGGCCGGGATTGACAATACGGCCGGGATCATTGAATCCCGCGGGCGGGATTTGACGTTGAAGGCGCAGACCATTGCAAATGATAACGGCAGGCTGATCCATGCCGGAACCGGCGTGATGGCCCTTGACACGGCCCACTTTCAGGGTAAAGCAGGCCGCCTGATTTCTGACGGTGAACTGAAACTGGATGGAGGGGATTACCATCTGGTGAACAGCGAAACGTCGGCACAACATATCACGGCCCATGTTCAATCACTGGATCACCGTTTAGGGAAGATGACCCAACAGGGCACCGGTATAATGGCGCTGGATGTTCAGCATGAACTGGATAACGGCAGCGGAACGATTTCTGCCAACGGCACGGTGAAGGTTAATGCAGCGGCGCTGAATAACCACACCCTGACGGAAGAACAGCAGAATAATCATCAAGAGAACCCGCAAAAACAGCGGCTGGATAACGGCGAACTGAATCATCAGTCGGGCCAAATCATTGCGGCCGAAGACGGCCAGCTTCAGGTGACGGTAAAAAACCGGCTGAATAACCAGCAAGGCCAGTTAGTCGCCTCAGCCGGCATGACCGTGGTGGTTGACGAGATGGATAACCGACAGGGGCAGATAACGGCGTCGAACGGGGATATCACCCTGACCACCGGGCAGCTAACTAATACTGAAGGGAAAATTGCCGGTCAGCACAACCTGCAACTGACCGCTCAGGCGATTAATAACGAAAGCGGCCAAATCCGGGCGGGCACGGCAGATATCGATACGCACCAGCAGCAACTGAATAATACCGCGGGTCTTATCGCCGCAGAACGGCAGATGACGTTGCGGACCGGTGAATTGCTGAACCGCTACGGGTCGATACGCAGCGGCCAAAACCTGACCATCGACACCCACGGTCAGCAACTGGATAACCGGGACAGTGGTCAGAACGGCGGGGTGTTCAGCCAGGGGGCTTTGCGCCTGACTGTCGCGGACCTGAATAACCAGTCCGGCCATATTGAAAGCCATGACCCACTGAATGTGAGCGGAAACACGGTCCTTAACCGGCACGGTCAGCTCCTGGGCGGGAAAGACACCCAACTGCGTGTGGATGTGCTGAATAATGATCAGGGTTTGCTACAAAGTGGCGGCAAACTGACACTTAACGCAAAATCCTTAATTAACCGCAACAGTGGTGATCATAACGGGATCACCAGCAAACAGGCTATGGTGCTGAATACCGGGGCGCTGAATAACGAAAGGGGGGTAGTGGCCTCATTAGGCAGCCTGGATATCACGGCGGACAACATCATTAACCGGCAGGGATTATTGGCAGCGCAGACCCGGTTTGCCCTGACAGGCCAAAGGCTGGATAATCAGTCCGGGCGGATCACCGCCCGTCAGGATTTATCTGTCGATACGCAGGGGCAGACACTCGATAACACCGATGGCGTGATTGACAGTCAGGCTGAGCTTGAGGTGAAGAGCGGGGATCTGAAAAACCCGCGCGGCACCTTGCATGGCAAATCGGCCACATTCACCGCCAAACAATTGGATAACCGTCAACAGGGTAAGATCCTGAGCGAGGCCGGGCTGCGTATTGATGCTGATGCGCTGCTGAATACCCAGGGACAAATACTGGCGCTGGCCGATTTGACCGCGCGCGTCACTCACCACATGGATAATCAAGCCGGTTTAATCCGCAGTGGCGGTGATGCCGAACTGAGTGCGCAGGAAATCCACAATCAGGACACGCAACAGCAGGATAACGGGATTGAGGGTAAAAATGTCATTATCACGGCGGACAAACTGCACAATGCCAAAGGGCAACTATTCGCCACCGAAAATGCCACGCTAAAACTCGCTTCGGCGCTCGATAACACGCAGGGACAGTTACAGGCCAACCGGCAACTGACCGTACAGGGCCGTCAACTGGCGGTCACCAATACAGACGGTGAGATCAAAGCCGGGAAAGTATTGACGGTGGATGCCGACGCGGCCACCGGTGACGGAAAACTGCGCTCACTGGGCGATATCCAACTGATACTGCTGAAAGATTTTATTCATACCGGTGAAATCATTGCCAATGGGCGTTTACGGCTGAGCAGTCAGGGCAATGTCATCAATAACGGCCTGATCAGTGCCGGCACCTTGGCGGGGGCGGCGGATAACCTGACCAACGAGGCCACCGGGAAAATCCTGGCGGATCACCATCAATGGACCGTCAAAAATACCCTCGTCAACACCGGGTTGTTGGATGGTACCCAAACCTATCTGCGTGCCGCTGAACTGACCAACCAGGGGACGGGGCGGATTTATGGTGATCATATCGCCATTGAAGCGGGGATGCTGAATAACCGGGTGGATGCCGGGACAAAGGCAAAACGGGAGCAGTGGTTCGCGACAAAAGCGGGCAATGACAACGACATCATGGCCAAAGGTCAATCGGCGGTGATTGCGGCCCGCCAACGCCTTGATCTGGGTGTGGGAACATTAAATAACCAGGCCCACAGCCTGATTTACAGTGACGGTGATTTTGCCTTTGGCGGCAAGCTGGATGACCGGTATCAGGCCAGCGGAAAAGGCCAGGTCATCAATAACCACAGCGCCTATATTGAAGCCATGGGGGAGATGCGGCTGGCGGCCGAGACTATCAATAACGTCAATGACCATTTTGAGACCGAACTTGAGCGCATTTCGCAGACGCCCATGGAGGAATATCAGGTCTGGGGGCAACGTTATAATGCGAAAAACCATAGAGTCATTATCCGTCATGATGAAGTCTCTCACGCCTGTGTGGATAACAGGGGATGCCGGGATAACTTTCAGATTTACCGGTACACCCGCACGACAGAAGAAACCCGGGTGAAAGAAACCGACCCGGCGAAAATACTGGCCGGGAAAAACCTGATCATCGATACCACGACGCTGACAAACGATAAGAGCCAGGTGGTGGCAGGGGGATTGCTGACGGTCACGGGCGGGGATATCCATAACCGGGATGTGCCGGGTGAGCGTTATATCACCGATAAAGGCCGGGTGGAGAATTTTTGGCGCATCAGGAAAAAAGGGCGTGACCGGCAAGGCCGGGGGTCATCGCGCTATGAACCCCCTGCGCAAATCCAGGCCATCACCCTGACCCCCGGGACAGTCCGGTCATCACAGGGCACGGTCACTCTGGCTGGCCAGCGGCCGGCTGATTATCAGGGCACCGCGGCACAGATGACACCAGTCCGTGGCGGGCAGATTAACGCCGGCCTGACGGAAGCGGCAACCCCGCTGCGTGAAGTCGCCTTAAGGCCGGGACAGCGGCTGGAAGTGATCATCCCGCCTGCGGCGGTGACGGGTCAAAGGCCGACCATCACCGGTGGCACAGCAGAGACGCCGGTTATCGCAGGGGAAAAACTGACTGAACCGGGTAAAACCTTCACGGTGGGTGAGAAGCTGATCAGCGTCGGTGAAAAAAACACCGGACGGGATGAGAAAATCACGAATGTGGGCGAGAAATCCATTGGCGTGGCGGAAAAAATCACGAATGTGGGCGAGAAACCCATTGGCGTGGCGGAAAAAATCACGAATGTGGGCGAGAAACCCATTGATGTGGCGGAAAGGATCACGAATGTGGGCGAAAAACCCATCATCATCCGCACGGAAGTGCCGAATTATCAGTTACCGGACAACAGCTTGTTTAAACTGAATCTGCCGCCCGACAATACGCCACCCACACCGGCGGTGGCGGTGATCGACAACCTGCCGCTGGTTGAAACCGATCCGCAATTTACCCGGCTGAAAAAATGGCTGGGGACGGACTATATGCAACAGCAGCTGCGCTGGGATCACAATAACATGCACAAGCGGTTAGGGGATGGTTTCTATGAACAGCGCCTGATCCGTGAGCAGGTGATTAACCTGACCGGCAAACGTTATCTGCCGGGACACCAGAATGACGAGGAACAATTTAAGGCGCTGATGAATGCCGGCGTGCGTGCCCGGCACGCCTTTAATCTGGCGCCGGGGATTGCCCTGAATGCGGAACAGATGGCCCGTCTCACCGAAGACATGGTCTGGCTGGTCAATGCGACGGTCACCTTACCGGACGGCCGTCAGCAAACCGTGCGGGTTCCCCAGGTGTATGTGCGCACGCAGGCCGGTTCACTGGATGGCACTGGCGCCCTGCTCAGTGGCCGCCAGGTCAATGTGCAACTGCATGGCGACCTGCTTAATCAGGGACGGATTATCGGTCAGGATATTAACATCCTGGCGGAGAATATCCGCAATCAGGGCGGGTTTGTGCAGGGCAGCCAGGTTGATTTGCAGGCCCGGACCGATATGGTCCAGCGGGGCGGGACGACAGGCGCCAGTCAGTCACTGACGATAGGGGCAGGGCATAATATTGATATCGCCAGTACCACCCGCAGCGGTGAAAATCAGGCCGGCAATAACCGGTTCAGTGCCACTGACGTGGATAACGTTGCGCGGGTGTATGTGCAGGGCGCGGATGGCAAACTGCACCTGCGGGCAGGCAAGGATATTGATACGTCGGCCGCACAACTGATGTCACAGGGTCAACACAGTGAGATTCAGTTAGACGCGGGGCGGGATATTCAGTTCGGGACAGCCAAAACCGCGCAGCGTGAACACCTTGAATGGCGCCGGGATAACTATCTGGCCCACACAGAATCAGGGGAAACGGGAACGGACATTCACAGTGCCGGGCAGGTCAGCCTGCGCGCCGGACGTGATGTTAACCTTCGCGCAACCGGTATCACGGCCGGTAAAACACTGCAAGTGGATGCGGGGCGGGATGTGGCGGTCGTGGCGGGTGAACAGCAGCAAACCCATGACGAATACCTGAAGGTGAAAGGCAGCAACAGCTGGGTTTCCTCGACCACCACCACCACCCGGGAGCAATATGACCGCACCCAGGCAGTCAGCAGCACCCTGAGCGGCGATACGGTGAACATTCAGTCCGGTCAGGATACCACCGTGCAGGGCAGCAATGTGGTGGGCACCCGGGATGTGGCTGTTCATGCCGGCCAGAATCTGAACATCACCACGGCCGAAGAGACCAATCACCGGTTCACCCGGAAAGAAGAGAAAAAATCCGGCCTGATGGGCACGGGAGGCGTGGGCTTTACGATAGGCAGCTCGACACTCAAACAGTCCAGCGACAGCGATGCTATACTGCAAAAAGGCAGCACCGTGGGCAGCAGTGACGGCCATGTCACTTTGCATGCCGGCGAACAGGCCACCGTGCAGGGCAGCGATATCATCGCCGGTAAAGATATTGATATTGCAGCCAAAGATGTGGCTGTCACGGCCGCGAAAAACAGCCATACGGAACTGAGCCAAGCCGAGCAGAAGCAGTCAGGCCTGACACTGGCATTGTCCGGGGCGGTCGGCAGTGCGGTTAACACGACGGTGCAGACGGCGAATGAAGCCAAAGACACGAAAGACAGCCGCCTGCAGGTGCTGAAAGGCACGCAGGCCACGCTGTCCGGGGTGCAGGGCTATCAGGCGTGGCAGCTCAGTCAGGCCGACGCCGCGAAAGCCGAGGCGATTAATCAGGCGGGCGGGGAGGCGCAAAAACCGACCGACACTATTGGTATCCAGCTTTCTTACGGCAGCCAGTCGGCGAAATCACAAACCCGCACGGAACAGACGCAATCACAGGGCAGCAGCCTGAGTGCCGGGCAGGATATTCGCATTAAAGCCACCGGAGACAGCACGACGCAGGACAGCGGCGATATTCAGGTGCAGGGCAGTGCCTTAAAAGCCGGCCGCGATATGACGCTGGACGCCAAACGCGATATCGTGCTGGAATCGGCTGAAAACACCCAGACCACCCGGGGCGAAAACAGCAGTAAAGGTGGCAGTGTCGGCGTGGGATTGACCGTCGGACAGGGCGGTTACGGCATTAAATTCTCGGCCGGCGTCAACAAGGGCAAAGGCCATGAAACCGGCGACGGGGTCACTCATACCGAAACGGTGGTTGATGCGGGTCATCAGGTCAGCCTGAAATCGGGTCAGGATACGACGCTGAAAGGCGCACAGGTCAGCGGGGAGAAAGTAACGGCCGATGTGGGCCGTAACCTGCATCTGCAAAGTGAACAGGACAAGGATAACTACGACAGCAAGCAGCAGAATGCCAGTGCGGGTGCCAGCTTCACCTATGGCTCAATGAGCGGTTCAGCCAGTGTGAATGCCAGCCGTGACAAGATGCACAGCACGTTTGATTCGGTGAACGAGCAGACAGGGATTTTTGCCGGCAAGGGTGGCTTTGATGTCAAAGTGGGGGAACATACCCGGCTTGACGGCGCGGTGATTGCAAGTCACGCAGAGAAAGACAAAAACCGGCTGGACACCGGCACACTGGGTTTTAGTGATATCCAGAACAAGGCAGAGTACAAAACGGAGCACCAGAGTGTAGGTATCAGTACCGGCGGCGCGGTGGGCAGCCAGCTGGTTTCCAATATGTCATCGAATATGCTGGCCGGCACCCATAAGCATGACAGCCAGTCGTCGACCACCCATGCGGCGGTCAGTGACGGCACGATGGTGGTGCGGGATGCCGATAAGCAGACACAGGATGTGGCTGACTTAAGCCGGGATACTGATAACGCCGCCAATAGCCTGAGTCCGATTTTTGACAAGGAGAAAGAGCAACGGCGGCTGGCGCAGGCACAGGCTATCGCTGAAATCGGCACTCAGGTGATGGATATCTACAATACGCATGAAGCGATTAAGGCGACGAAGAAAGCCACGGAAGACCTGAAAGACCCGCAAACGCAGCAAAAACTGAAACAGGATGCGGAAAAACAACTGAGGGCAGAAGGCCAGCCCGTCGATGCGACATCGGTGGCTGACCGGGCATATCAGATAGCCTACGACAGTGCCATCAGAGAGCAGGGTGCGGATATCGGCAGCCGCCAGCGTCAGGCGGTGACGGCAGTCATCGGGGCGTTGCAGGGCCTGGCGGGCGGTGATATCCCATCGGCCATTGCCAGCGGGGCAGCGCCTTATCTGGCAAACGCGGTGAAAGCACTCACTTATGGCGATAAAACGTATGAGCAACTGACACCGGCAGAAAAAGCCACCAACCTGATGGCGCATGCGATTCTGGGCGGGGTGATTGCCGAAATGAAGGGCGGCTCGGCCACTGCCGGGGCAACGGGCGCGGTGAGCGGCGAACTGGCCGCGTCTGCTATTATGAGTGCACTGTACGGAGATAAAAACCCGAAAGATCTTTCACCGGCGGAGAAGGAAACGGTCAGCAACCTGTCGACCCTGGCAGGCGGGATTGCCGCAGGACTGGTCACCAACTCTACCGCAGGCGGAGTTGCCGGGGCACAGACAGCCCAAAATGCCGTTGATGCAAATAGACTAACAACCAGCGTCGAGAAAGAACGACTACAGACTTTGGCGGAAAAAGGTGTGGCACCGAAGGAGGTACTGGATGCTGCGGCCTGTGCAATAGTTAAATGTTCTGCCCAGTTTGTGGAAGGCACGGAAGAATGGATTAAATATAAGCAGCTGGAAGAGAAAGGTAATTCACCTGAATATGCTGCCTTGCGTGACCAGTTAGCGAAAGAAACACTGACGATTGATGTTCCACAACCGGACGGCACAATAGCTCATTATGCGTTTCCGATGTTCCAGTATGGAAAAGCCGATGCACTGGCAGACAATCTTGTGTATGCGGATGGTAAATACCAGTTAACAACCCGTGCAGGTGGTTTGTTACAAACCGCAGGCGGAGCGGTTGAGGTTATCGGTGGCACCGTGTCTTGTGGTACAGGTATTGGCTGTGCGGTTGGTGCAGTGATGGCGACACAGGGACTGGATAACATGAATGCGGGTTCTAACACTTTAGTGTCAGGTCAACCAGTGAAAACCATGGGGGCTAAGGGACTTGAAGCATTGGGTGTCCCATCGGAGTATTCGGAAATTACCTATGCAGCAATTGGATTGAGTGGCTCTGTAACCACGGTATTGACATCACCGAAAACTGGGAAAACGGTCACGGTTTTGGTGGATAAGGATAACCGAGTTACGAGATCTTTTTCTGATGGAGGGCATAATAGTCGTACAAAAGGAGTTGTTGGGGCACCTGAGCAACCTTTAGAAAATAGTACTGTGAACCCAATTGTTAGTACTGAAAAGGTTCCTCATAAATATATTGAGCAAGTAAGGACTAATTTATCAAGAAGTAAAATCGATGAAATTATTAATACGCCACATGGTCAAAGACCTGATCCTTCTACATACATGGCGAAGGCTGAAATTGAAACTCATTTAGCTAAGTTCAATGAAGGAGCGGTTAGGATAACGTCTAGAGCTGCCTATAAAAAATTTGACACAGTAGGACCTGATGGTGGGTTTGTTATGCCTAAATCAGCATTTGATAAAATATTATATGAGTCAAAAGGTGATCTTAGGATCATAGAAAATAAATTAGGTCTTGATAAAAGAACATTAAATGATTCTGATGTTATGATTATTCATGTTAAGCGTGAAAATATGCAAGGGCTAAGAATTCCTTCAGGAAATGAGGGGGGTGCAAACAACCAGTGGATACCAGGCGGGTATACATCTGGCGGAGTACCTGAAGCTGTGATGAATTTTTCACATAAGCCTCCTGTAACTGAAATAAAAATCAAGTAATTTTTAGGTGAAATGATGAATAAATATTATGAAGAAGAGCCTCTTTCTTACCAAAATACACATCAGAAACCAATTGAGGGGGAATTTATCAAAGATAACTGGAGTGTCAGGGTTGAAAATGGTAAATACATATTTTCTTATATTTCTGGTGAGTTTTTTGGTCAACTGAAAGAGGTGGAGATAAATAAATATGATTACTTACAGGCGATCGAGCATGGCATTACATTTGATGAGTTATGCCGCAAGTATAATGTATCTTAACCTTTAATAATCAAAAACCTTATTTATGATTTTATGTAATCGCTACTCCACATTAAACGTGGCCGTTTAGGCGGCCACTGAATTCAAGCATAAATCGATTTATGGGATAAGCCAATCCTGTAACAGCATTTCCATTGGTTTTGTGCTTTGCTAGATGAGATGTGTGTTATAGCCTTAAGTTCGTATTTTAAAAAAAACCTGCTTCTGAATACTCGGGACCTAAACTGGAAGAAAATGAATTTTCAACAGATCCAGGTCAATGGAGAGTAAAAAAAGAAGATGGAAAATACATTTTTAAATGTTTATCAGGAACCTTGGCGGGAGGGGAGTGTATTACTGAAATTACTGAAGAAGAATGCGATAAATTGCTTAACGGGAAAATTTCCTCTTATGAAATTTGCTTAAAATATAACATAGGTTAAAGGTGCACAGGTCATCCAGTCTGAAGAGCAGGACTATCAAGAATAGCAATTCTAGCATGAGGACAGGCAACAGATTCGATGGTCGAGTGTGTAGTGGTATAAGGATAACAGGATCACAAGGTCTTTCTCTGATAAGGGAAATGTACCAAATGGAAATCCAATGCCAGAACAGACAAATCTGCCCAGTAATACCATCGCAGATGCAGAAGCGGGTGGATATTCATATTACGATAAGTTTAGAAATAAAGATGGCAGTTGGAATTGGCCTAAAAATTTAGGTTTTGCTGAAGATCCTGTTAAAACTACTCTTCCTGTTGGAACTCGTTTGGATAGATATGGAAAGCCTAATGGTTCATTTATTGCCCCTAAAGGAACGCCTTATGAACAAAGAGCTTTAGCGCCTGGTGCAAGAGCTGAAAAATACTATGAATAACGCGATGCTCGACTTTTATGGTGGTGAGTTGAAATGACATAGCCGCACCTTTATAACTTTCAGTCGTCAAAAATAGAGAAATAAAGGAACAAAAGGCTATGTCACAGCAAGATTTTATCATTTGGGTGTTTTGTTGGGTAGATGACAATTTAACGCAGTTACAGCAAGGTATGCGATTCAGAAACCGGGGATATCCGCCTAAATTGAGCGATGCAGAAGCCATCACGATGGAAGTGGTGGGTGAATTTTTAGGATTTTCAACAGATAAAGGCATTTGGACGTACTTTAATGACCACTGGCGCGAGTGGTTTCCGGGGCTAGGTTCACGCGCCAATTTCGCTAAACAGATTTCGAATCTTTGGGTTGTTAAACAACAACTGCAAGAAAAGCGGGCGAGGTTATTGGGCGCGCTCGACAGGCCGGTACATATTATCGACGGATTTCCGCTGCCCGTCTGTGGATTCAAAAGAGCAAAAGGCTGTGCCAACTTCAAAGGACAAGCCGATTATGGGTACTGCGCCGCCAAAAACGAAACTTACTACGGCTTCAAAGGACATCTCATGATAGACGAAATCGGCGTGGTAACCGGGTTTACACTGACGCCCGCCAATGTCAGTGAGCGTGAAGCAACCTGGGATGTGATCGGCTCGATAAAAGGCTGTTTGCTTGGTGATAAAGGGTATTTAGGCGTTGAATTTAAACAGGAAATGAAGGTAGAGGGTATTGAAATGATTACCCCTGTGCGTGCCAATATGGATGATCCCATCCCCAGAAAAACGAGAAGGGTCATTAACGCCAAACGCCGTTTAATTGAAACCGTGATTGGTCAACTCGCCGGACAATTTGCTATCGAGAAGTGCTGGGCACGGGATTTGTGGCATTTGAGTAATCGAATTGTCAGAAAACTGCTTTCTCACACGTTGGGTATTTTTGCCAATTTTAAACAAGGTAAAAGTCAACGCGACTGGCTTCAACAAGCCAACGTTATAGGATGTTAAAGTCGAGCATCGCGTAAAATTAGGATTAATGGGAGTACCCTTAGGAGTAATATTATGGATATCATATTATTATAAGAAATAAGCCACATTATCGCTGTTGTACATGAAGAAGTGCTCCCAACCATATTGTCGGGAGCACTTCATTGGTTACGGCATTAAATTCTCGACCAGCGTCAATGTGGGCAAAGACCATAAAACAGGCGATGGCATCACGCATACTGAAACATTGATTGATGCCGATAGCCGCTGTGATTAAAAAAGCTCAGTCCCATCAGTGGTTGGTAACGTTGGTGATTCAGCTGTATCAGGTTGGTTCAACTCTACTGTTGGCGGAGCAATGCAAGAAGGAAAACAGCAAAATGAAAAAAAATAAAATGAAATCAATAGCGATTATGTGTTATCTGTCATTTTCTTTTTTCTTGGCTGTCTTCTTGCTGAGTGTTATCTCACAGGCCTTTAGTTTATGGTTTATAGACAAAGCCGATATTTTTTGTTCCATCAAAGACAATATAGGAGTTCATTTGCAAATTGGGGGAGCAGGTGCTTTAGCTGGGTTTGTACTTTGGTTATTTAAAATGTATTAGTCAGAAAAATCCTAGCTCAAGCGCTGGAATCTTTTTACCGCGAAAAACTCGGTTGAGTCAAACTACCTGCACGCTGACCAAATCGATGATTTTGCGGCGAGGGCAAAAGGGGGCGAGGCGCGCGGCGACAGCAAACTGATTGTGAAAGAAATGGAAGATCTGAGCCTCAAACAGCAACAAGAACTGATTGCGGTCTGTGCGTCGAATCCGGCGGCCTGTAAGGAAAAATACGGTGATATTCCGGCTAACGGCCTGTTAGTGCGTCAGGCAATAGATCGCGTACTGGGTGAAGATGTGCCGTCACGCATGAAGAATGACATGTCTTCATTGCTGGCCCAGCAGATTGAGACCGAAGGCGTGCTCTCCAGTATGGAATTTGCGCATCAGTTGATTAGTCGCTACGGTATCGATAAACAGCAGGCTGAAATCTTGGCTGGCGCGGCGATGGCTGCTGTGACTGGCGGTATGAACAGCAAAGGGACTAAACCATCGTCTTCAAACGCAGTGACGGATAATAAAGGTGCTAACTCAGCCAAAGGCCAGCAAGTTAATACAGTAAATAGCGAACCCAAAGCATCACAAGGTAATGCTGATAAAGGTGTTCAAGCGGAAGCTACGAAAACATCGCATAGCCAGACTGGGCATGTAGCGAAAGGAACAATAAGTAATATATCGACATTTAATCCTAATGAAATCAGGTTTTCACAGAATACGGTTTCATATAATAAAACTGAAAGAGGCAGTGGTGTGAAATATAGTTATGACGATCTTGTTTCAGGTATGAAAAAAGATGGTTGGAAAGGGGATCCTGTTGATGTTGTGAAAATGCCTTATGGGAAGTTTACGAGTATGGATAACACACGTATAACTGCTGCAAGGGAAGCTGGTATTGACATTAAGGCAAATGTCCGTAACTTCGACGATAAATTAACCCCAGCGGAAACAATCAGATTCTCTGATCCTAGGAGAGGACTTGAGCCTAAAACATGGTAAGCGCCTAATTAAACAGTGTATTTTACATGATGTCGCCAATATTCACGTTCCACGGGAGCAGGTCGTGCAGGGGGTCGTCGGAATGGCGTTTGGGGAGTTCCGTAAAGGTATGCCGGAAGTAAAAATAAGGATTGATGTCATTGGCCCGGCAGGTCATCACCAGGCTGTATAAACTTGCGCTCGCGAAAGCACCGTCAGCGGAAGCGGAAAACGACCAATTTTTTCGCCCGGTCGTGAACGGACGAATATCCCGCTCAGTGACATTGTTATCAATGCTGATATGACCGTCTTCAAGATAGACAATCAGCTTCGGCCATTGGTTCAGGGCATACGTGATGGCTTTGCCAATGGCACTTTTCGGTAACGCCGTCCGGCTTGCTTTGGTTAGCCAGTCGTGGAAGTCTTTCAGCACAGGCATCGCTTTTTCCTGCCGTAATAGCTGTCGTTCATCGGGGCTGTGAGTAACCGGGCTTCCCGCTCAATGGCGTACAGCCGGGCGATAAACGTCAGTCCCTGCTCGGCCCGGCCGGCTTTTTTACCCGGCTGGACTTTCTGTGCCTCGGTAAATTTGCGCCGGGCATGGGCCATGCAACCCGCCTGTCTGACCTGTTTCAGCGTATCGTAAGCCGCGTAGCCATCGGTCAGCAGATACCCGGCATAATCGCCTAAAAAGTCGGCGACACAGTGCCCGTTGCGACTTGGCTGGTAGTCGAAAATCACCGCCGGGTGAGAGGCAAATTCGCCGCTGCGATAGACCCACATGTAGGATTTGCTCTGCGCTGGGCGATCCGCTTCGTGAAGCACCTGAACGGGGGTTTCATCCGCACAAATCAAGGGTTCATTGCGCAGATGCGCCCGCATCAGGGCGACCAGCACATGCACTTTGCCGCCGAGTTGCACACACCAGTTCGCCAGCGTACTGCGGCTTATCTCGATACCGGAGCGCGCTAAAATATCCGCCTGACGGTACAGGGGCAGCGCATCGACATATTTGGCCGTGACAATGGCGGCCTGCGTGTCCGGGCTGGCGATCGTCCGGGGCAACAAACTGGCCGGCGCCGGGGCGGTGATGATTTTACTGTGAGTCTGCGTCTTTTCGCACTGCCGGCAGGCGTATTTGGTGCGTTCGTGACGGATCACACTCACTTTCTGCGGGACGATTTTCAGGGTTTCAGTGGATTCGACCCCGCAGGCAGGCAGCGGCTGCCGCCCTTTTTTATGGGGCGCCGGGCGGGTTTAGGCAGGACAGCCTGCTGTTCCGCCTCGTTGAAGGTGCCTATATCGGCTTTTTCGCTCTGTTTCCCAAAGCGTTCCGATTTGCTGAGGTTGAGCTGTCCGAGTAACCGTTTAATTTGGGTACGCAGCTCAGCCAGCGATTCAGCCTGCGCCTGAATCTGACGATCTTTTCCCTGAATATCGGCCTGAAGCTGGCAGATGAGGACTTTCAGTTGGTCAATATCATCGGGCAGATCAGTCATCATTCAAGCGCTCAGGAGAAAGCTTAAGTGTGACAGTGAAACCGGATCGTGCAAGTCCAATACCGGGATTAGTGTCATCGGTCACACTTTTAATCCCCGTAAGGGCTGATGAGCGCGGGAAGGCGAGAGTGTCAGTCCCGACAACAGCCAGTTCAGTTGCTGACGCGTGATGTGAACCGTCCCGTCGGCCCTTGATGTAGGCCACTGAAAACGGCCTTTTTCTAGCCGGCGATAGTAAAGCCAGAAGCCGTTGGTATCCCAGAATAAAATCTTGAGCTTATCGCGATGGCGATTGCAGAAAATAAACCCGGCTTCACTGAGCGGATCCAGACCGAGCGCGTCAACGACACCCGCCAGCCCGTCAATGGATTTTCGCATATCGGTGTGACCGGATACTAAGTATATCGTGCCAAACGGGATCATTGCAGCACCTCAATCCAGTGGCGGATCTGCATGGAGGATAACGCTGCCGACAACTCAACCCGGATCCCACCAGGCAGGCAGAGTGTGACGATGTGTCCGGTGTTCAGTGTCTCATCGAACACAACCGGGTGCAGGTGTTGGGGCTCAGCCTGTTGCCGACATTTTTTGGACCAATAGTAAAACGTGGCCAGATTAATCTCCTGGTGCTGACAAAACGCAGTCACCGTCAGCCCGCTCTGTTTCTGAGCCTCGATAACCGCTGCCCAATGTTGTTGTTTTTCAGTTAATGTCATGGTGGTTCCCCTTCTCAATAAAAGAGAACACACTATGACAAAAGATTAATCAGCCGGGTATGTGGGGTTAATTAGGCGCTTACAAAACATGGGGAGAGGCAATCACAGGAAGGATAAATAAGCAAACTGGCGGGTTTAGTAAGAATAACCCCTATGGTTCCGATGAGCCGCCTAGAATTACTGGAAAATCAAAGGACTAATCCATTATGACATGTTACTTATATTCAACAGAAGAACTACCAGAAGGATTTAGTTTTCCACCCTCTTTTTTGGAAATAGTAAATAAAGAATATATTTTGGATTTAGAACCTTGGTGGTTTTTATGCGAATTTAAGAAATTTGCTAAATACTGGTTGTCTGAAATGAAGACGCAATATCCAGAGAGACAACTCGTACCATTTGCAAAAGTATCTTATTCTGATGATATTGCTTGCTTTGATGGCTCTGATGTCTCAGGTGATCCAAAAGTATTTTTTATCCATTCTTTTGCGTCAACTGGATGGGAAGATAGAGGGAATCTTAATAATTTTGATGAATGGCTAGAATTAGCAAAGGAAGAATCAGCCCGTTATAAAATAGAACAGGAAGCAGAGTAAAATATGAGATTTTGCTAATTAAAATTGTATAAATGACGTTAAGATCCCAGCCCAAGTGCTGGGAGCTCCTTTTTAGCGGTCAATCATTCGTAAGCGTCGGGTGATCTCACCTTGTTCCGTCCATTCGGCTCATGCACGCTACGGCTTCTTATCTTTCATTTGGAGACCCAATTATGCGCTGTAACCGATACACCCCCGAACAAAAACAGCAACATGTGACCCAATGGCGGCACAGTGGCCTGACCCGATGCTGAAACCCGAACCGCTTTTTCTGGTGCGGGAACCCGTCGATATCATCTCAAATAAAAATCAAATATCTTCTTCCAGTTTTTTACGATCTAAGTCCAGTAATTCCTGAAATTCCTTTGATTCTTTTAATTCCTGAGTTTTTTCTTTGAAATCTGTGCTCGTATAAACATCTGGACTCGTATAAATCAGTTGGCTGGCTTCTTTACCTTCTTTGACACATATGATACGTATATCAACTAATATCGTATTATTATCATAACCTACGGATATAGTTCCATTATTTTTTAGCGCATCCTCATATTCTTCTTTTGATGAGTACGATGACGGTTCTCCGTACTTTTTCTCTAACAATTTGCTGACTGGCTTCACGTATGAGCCAATATCAATATCTAATCTCTTAAATTTTCCATTTAAAAAAAATGCCATCGCCTCACGCTTTTTGTTAGCAAGCGAAAAGTCAGAGCACGAATAAAGCGATATTTCTTTTATTCGAGGGCTTTCTTCAAATTTTTCAAAATTACATAACTTCTTCGAAAGAAACTCTTCTTCTGTCATGCCAAATTTTGCATCTTTATACCCATCAACTGCCATTGCTCCAAAGCTAACCATTCCTAATGTAAGCATAATTACTAATTTTTTCATGTTATTTCCTTTTTTGCTTTAGATATTGGTAGATTAATAATTTTATTAAAAAACGTTATTATTTATTTGAAATAATTGGGATATCAAGAAATATTCTACCCAGATTTAAAAAAATCTATCAATATTTTTTAAAACAACTTTATGAATGGTATGTATAACCTTCTTCTAACACTATAGTATCAGGTCAACCAGTGAAAATAAATTTAGCCATAACTGACTGATTCAGGGGAACCCCTGTAATCCATTAATAAAATAACAGGTCATAATATGAAACAATACCTTACCGATTCCCCGCAAAACATCACTCTGAACGAAATAGCTCGTGAACTGGTACAAATTGAACGAGAATATCCTGATGCTCACGACAATGGCTTACAGGAGCGCACGAAGCGCAAAGGAAACAGTCACTCAATAGACTGCCTAACCGAAGATTTTATTGAGCAGGTTCGTCAGTGCATTGATTTCTTATACTGGAGCGACCTGATCACCACGACTAACCAGAAACCAAACAGGAAATATACAGCGTATAGCTGGAGGTACACCGTTGAGCATTGGCAACGTGAAGTCAAAAAAGAAGATACAGGCAATTCTTACACTTGTATGATGGCTTTTATTGTCGCCTGCCGCCTTGAAACATAATAATGAGCACAATCCGGCTCTTAATATCTCTCTTACGGCATGTAACAGGTCACGATCAGTGAAAGAATACGGCATATAAAGGGAAATGGCTTTATTCTTGTGATAACCGCCCACAGCGGCCCCAAATTTTTAACCTATTGAGATGTAGTAATTTTGTCGCGGTATAGTAATTACGGGCATCTCATCTCACAAGCCTGTCTACATTATAAATAGGGGAAAATAATGATATTTTCCCCCACACCCCGTCATCGAACAAAAATTTGACCTCGTTCAATCTAATCGATAAGGTAATTAGCTGTTATCAATGATCCATCGCCTGTCAGGATCAGCGTGAAGCGGCGAAACAAAACTCCCGTAGCCTGCAAGGGAGAGCATTACAATGCGGTACATCTGCGCACTTTTGGAAGCAGATATCATTGGACACCTAACCCTCCGTCTGATGATGAAAGTCTCCCGGTGTGATTCACCACCGGCTACTCATCTAGCAGGGCAGAATAGGCCCTGTCTTACGCAGAACAAGACCGTTTTCATCGGTACAACATTCATCCACATTGTCTATTCATCACGATAAACGTCCCGAATATTGCGCGGCGTCACTTGTGTTTGAGCGTAGCAATTACCAAGTGACGCCGCCGGGCGTCAACGTCCAGAGCACGTCCAGTCTGGCTTTACGACCGATTTGAACCCCGAATTACTCAGTGAAACCACTCAAAACAGACCAGTGACTGACATTCTGTTTGATTAATGAACAATCATCCGGTCTGGTTTTCAATCCACTGCCTTGGAACAGGCTGATGCAGTAAAAAAGGAGATACGACTCGTCAAGATAATGAGGCGTTCATCCTGATTAGATCAGGCACTGAACGGGGAGCATCCCATCGCCGTGCTGAGCACGCCGCGAGCTCCTGCAATAACTCAACACAACCTCGCTCTGCTACACATTGTCTGACGCACCACAGAACGGTGAACCTGAACCGACACGCAGAGAATTTTTAAGCATAAGAAATGAAAAGTGACAGGGAAGGTGCGGATGGCGCAGAACTCAACACGTTCAAAAGTTGAGCAGTTCAGAAAAGCATTTATTACCCACGCCCGAGAAGCAGGCGGGAGTTTTGTCACGGTGGCGGATCGTGAGCGGATTGCCCGGTACTTCCTTGATTATTTGAAAAACAATGGCATCAAACTCCGGCAAATGGATAGTCTGAAGGTGAAATATATCGAGCGCTATATTGCTGAGCGTAAGGCCAACAATATCAGTCATCGGACACTGCAAAATGAGATGTCTGTGCTGCGGGCCATTTTAGCGCAGGCCGGCAAGCATAAGCTGGCTGATCCCGCAAATACCCGTTTGAGCAATCAGGCTTTGGGTATCGCGGGGATGAGCCGCAAGGGAACGAAAACGGCGCTGACACCGGTTGCGTTCAGAGAAATCTTTCAGCAGGTCGAACAAAAAGATCGGAGCGTGGCGGCGGTGATGCAACTGGCGTATGTGTTGGGCCTACGCACCAAAGAAGCGGTGGAAGCCTATAAATCGTTAGCGACCTGGAAAAAAGCGTTGGATAATGGTCATACCGCCGTGCGAGTGGTGTTTGGCACCAAAGGGGGGCGACCCAGGCAGACGGTCATACTGGATCGGGCTGCACTTCAACATGCCATTGCCTATGCGGAACGTGAGCAGGCCGGGCGCAGTGGCAAATTGATTGATAAACCTACGATCACGCAGGCCATCGACCGTTACCGCTATATTGTCAGACGTGCAGGACTGAGCGGCAATAAAGCGCCACACAGTATGCGTTATCATTTTGCTCAGCAATCCGGGGAACATTATATAGCGCAAGGATTTAGCGAGCGGGAAGCGCTGGCACTGATTTCAATGGATTTAGGGCATGGCGATGGTCGGGGGCGCTATATCCGGCAGGTGTATTACCAGAATATTGAGGGCGAATAAGTTGTATTGGATCATACACGGTCTGCTGCTTTGGTCATTGGAATACGAGCAAACCAACCTTGACACTTAGCCGATTATTCACATGTTAGCCCTAACCCGTTTCTGGACATAAATCATTTAGAGTAAAACCCGAATAAATCCAATTATTCGGGTTCTAGTCTTAATGAATAAAGACAAACGTGAATGGTTAGCTCATAAAGTGACTAATTATGCAAAATACATTTAACTCTATCGAATGTAGCGTATCTAATCTGTGGCACCCTGCAAAATAAACTCCCGCAGTAGCTTGTTCAGTTCAATATTGACTTTAGGTGGCGTTAGCTTTGTGCCTAATTTATCTTCTAGATAGGCCTTAGCTTTGGCTTTATCCACTGTTGCCTTAAGTGCATCAAAACGACCATAATCGTTTAAGTTAGCGGCGGTGAGATTTCCTTTCGTTAGTTTTTTAAGCTGCTTACCATCAAGTCCCAAAGCATCGACCATTACCTGCAAGGCTTTATCTTCTTCCTCTGCTTGAGCACGGGTAATGTAATCCTGTAAGGATCTGCCTGCTTCGATGATTAAATTACCTGCTTGTACATCAAGCAGTAGCTTGTTTGCCTGTTTTTGTTCCGCTTGGCTTAAGGTAGCAAAGGATTTATGCAGTTCATCAAGCGTTTGTTGCATCTCCTCTGACGTGACATTCGGTTGATCGCATTGCTTAAGAAATTTGGTGAACTGAGCGTTCATATAGTTATGATCAATTCGCCCCGTGTTTTGCTTGGTTAAATAGCCCAAAATGGCATAAGGCACAGCAGGCGCACTGCCACCATTACCCGAAGAGGATGACAACTCTTTATAACGTTGTAACATCGCTTGATACTGATTCTCATCAAAATCAATATCCACGGTATTACCCGTTTCTTCAAATGAATAGCTGTTTTCCTGCCAGTTAAAACCTTGAACTTTTGCCGCCTCTAAGGTTTTGCTGAACTCATTAAACAGGCTGGCAAACTTAGCACGAGTCTCTTCATCTTTTGGTAACTGACTAAAATCGCTGATCTTCGCGTTTTTGAAAATGATTTCTATTTCGGCAAATTTTTCATTGAGAGAATGTAAGTTATCTTCCAATTTCTCCACAAATACACCATAAGGACGGTCTCCAGAATAGAGTTTGAGCGCTTTATTGATGTTGAGTTCCATAGTGTGCGGTTTGCGATAATAACGGATGTTGCCAAAAGGTTTATCGATACCAAACAATCGGTTAGTGCGAGAAAACGCTTGAATGATATTTGCATACTCAAGTTCTTTATCCAAATACAGGGTATTCACCCATTTGGAGTCATAACCGGTGAGCATCTGAGCAACAACAATCAGTAAATGTAATTGCTGGTCCGGTTGTTGTTCGACATATTGATAAGGCTTTTTGTGTGCAAGACGTGCCGCAATATCCTTTTTAAATTGCGCATGAGTGGGTAAGGTATAGGTCGTATTGTAGGTTTTGTTATAGTCCTCAATAACCTCAACTAACCCAGCCTCTTTAGTCACGGCGTTACCTTTGTTATCAAGATTAGGATCAAACAACGCTGTTATCTTCAGTTGAGGAGCTTGCTGTTTGAATAATCGATAATACTGTAAGGCATCAGGAATACTGTGTGTGGCAAAAATGCCATGAAATTGATTACCACGGCTAAAACGTACCCAGTTAGCCAGAATATCATTAATGACTTGCTGTTTATGCTCTATGCGATCATATTGCGTTGCAGGCAGTAATTCTTCAATGCCTCGCACTTTTTTACCATTGATTTCTTGGGTCGCCATTGGCACTCGAGCACTGTCCATGTACTTTTCATAAATTTTAGTTTTTGCAGTGTCAGCAAACACTTCAGCAACACTCGTTGCTTTGGCTTTTTCAAGCGCAACCGCCTCGCGTAAGTCATCATCACGATACGTCATCACTTTGCAAGGGTCGAACCCCAGCACGTTACCATCTCGAATACCATCCGCAATGCTATAACGATGTAACTCATCACCAAAAATCGTACTGGTTGTGCTGTCCTTCTTCTGGTTTTCTTCTTGGATTGGCGTTCCCGTAAAGCCAAAGAACACCGCATTAGGGAAAGTGGCTTTGATGATAGAAAGCATATCGCCAAAGGTTGAACGGTGGGCTTCGTCGACAATGAACACAATGCGCTTTTGATTAATACAGTCGATATCCGCAGTTTTTAATTGTCCTTCATCGTGGATGTTGCTCATCTTTTGAATTGAAGTCACAATCAAGTTATCGCTTGGCTTTATGCTTTTCAGTTTGGCGATCAGAACATAGGTATTTTCTGTTCCTTGAACATCATCACTGGCATCGGCAAAGCTGCGATATTCCTCTAAGGATTGTGTTCCTAACTCGATGCGGTCCATCAAAAACACCACTTTATCGGCATCGCCAGAGTTAGCAATCAGTTGCGCAGACTTAAAGCTGGTCATGGTTTTACCCGAGCCAGTGGTATGCCAAATGTAGCCACCTTTATTTTTAATAGACCAGTCCAGGCTGGCAACTTTATTTGAAATGGCATTAGCAGCGTAATACTGATAGCTGCGCATCACTTTAAGAATGCCATCGGCATTGTCGGCAACAGTATAAAAACCAATTAATTGGTGAGCCATCGGGATGGATAGCAACCCCTCGATCACTTTCTGCCAGTTGTTGATGGGTTCATTAGAAAAATCGGCCCACTGGAAGTAGTAATCATGATTAAAGATCCCGTCCTTTCCAGGGTTAGCAAAATACAAGGTGTTATCTGGATTCATTGCAACAAACACCTGCACTAACGCCATGATGCCGCCGGTAAAATGCCCTTCATGGGTGTATTTTTCAATCTGATTACACGCCTCAATCACTGGGACGCCTGAACGTTTGAGTTCAAGGTGGATAACGGGCATTCCATTGATCAGCAACAAAAGATCACCGCGCCTGTCGTGTTGGACGGCACTTTTACGCTCAAATCGAGGTTGCTGAACAATTTGATACCGGCTTTTCCCCGCGGCTATTTCTTGGCGGTCGTAAATATTGAGACTGATCTCTTTGCCATAGTGCAGGGTGTCCGCGGCATTGTCACGTTTAATAGAGACCGTTTTACCGTTAATAAAACCATTTAGCTTGAGTGGTGTTTTAAGCGCAATGATTTGCTCTATAATTTGCTGCATCTCACTCTGGCTGAGTGGCACATTGTTTAGGCGATCAATACTGTTGTTATTTTGATAAAGAATATCCGCCCAATTTTGCAGCAAATCGGCTTCAGTGAGGTTGGCTAAAACCTTATCTTCCCAGCCTTTTTTGCATAGTTCAGTGATAACATCTTGTTCAAATTGGGCTTCACTAGTGTAGGTCACAGCTTATCCTTAGCGTACAGTTTTAAACTCGGTCACCTCGCGCTTACTAGAGGTAACTCAAAAAATTGATATCAGAGTGCGCCCCTAAACTAACGTGGTGAGCGCATCCTATTGGGTATTGATTTAGTGCTTAAACAAACATTTTTTCTAAGCACGCTTGCTTAATATTTTTCAGCTTATTAATGTGTTGCTGCTGGAGCGCAATTAAGCGATCGAGGTTATGGAAGTAATTGCCAATTTTAGTTTGTTCAGCTAAATCATTAGGGTAATAGATTAACGTTTCTTTAATCGATGATTTTGATACTGATAACACTTTTGTTCCTTGCATTATTGGTATCAACTGATCATGATATAAGTTCGAATTCAGAAAATAGCCCAAATATTTCGGCGCGAAAGGTGTTAATGGTCTAATAGCGATAGTATGCAAGCCAGCAAATAATAACTGTTCACCTAAATTGTAAATTTCCGTACATTTACCAACGGATGTATCTTCTGCCGCATCAGCAATAACTATATCGCCATCCTGTAAACAATTGGGCATTAGGTTACTTACTAGCGCCTCATTAGAAATATACGGTATGTTTGTCTCAAAAACGTCTAATACTTCATCGAATTTAATCAGAACATCACCGTAGTGAACATTCATAGCCAATCCGGATTTATCATTTAGCTGCGCTCTGGAAAGACAGTTATTAGCAATATAATTAAAACTATCTTTAAAAACTTTAGTTTCCCAATCCCCACTAAACCCAGCAAAACGAACCTCTGGCACTTTTTCTCCCGCTTTTGGGAACATCTTACCCAGCATTGACTTTTTTAATTGCTGCAACTTGGTGAGTTTGGATTGATGGAGTTTTAGTTGTTGATCGATGTTTTGGAAAAAAGTACCGATTTGTTTTTTTTCTTGCTCTATCGCCGAGAAATAAAACTCCATTTCTTTAAAAGCACCAGTCGTAATCTGGTTGATAGTTGCACCGAGGTTCTTCTCTACCGCTTTATTAAAAAGTGAAGTATCAAGTAGTGCATTAATAAAACTGGATTGTTCAGTACGAATTCCTGTCATAAATGCGCCAATCACAGTGTTTGGCATGGGAGTTAATATTGGAGCATGCTTTCCAATTAACGACCTGGAGCCATTTCGCACAACAACAACAATATCACCAGTTTTAACATTACTACAGTTAACAACCTTTGATTTAACATACACATTGTCTTCAAAGGATAATTGAGCATTTTTTACGTTTGATGAACGTAGAACTAATGTGCCATAGCTGCCGGTAACATCACTTGGTGAGTAAGTTAAGCCACTGAAAAACTCTACGACTTCACCTAATTTTTTATTTTCCCAATCTCCAGTAAAATCGGTAAAACGCAGAGCAGGTTGCAACGCTTTTTCCTTACTCATCGGCGCCACCTTGCAACTTTTCACCAGAAAGGAACTGTTGCAGCTCTTTTAAGCCCTGCATATCAAATTCATTGCCTTGCAGTTCGCCCATCATTGCCGCCAAGCTTTGCTCCACTTGTCGGGTTTCTTGAGCAATATCGGCATAAGTTTGTGTATACTTTCCTGCCAAAGCTTCCAGCTTACTGGTTAATTGCTGCAAGACCTGATTTGGCAGTTTACCCAGGGAGTTAACAATAGGTTTTATCCATTTAAGCAGCAGTAGATGATCAATTTCATCTTGAGTTAAGTTTTCGATTTTTTTACGTGTTGCTTCCAGCAAAGCTTCATTGGCGGCTTTGAGGTTTACCTTCAGTGATTTATCTTCTGTTTGTAATTTGTCTACGGCAAGCAATTTGCTTTCAAAGCTGTCATTATCAAGTGTTTCGCCTTTCTTTTTGTCGGCTTTGATTTGTTTCACTTCTTTGTTTAGTGTTGCGTTAACAAATGCGGTTTTGTCGTCATTAACATATTCCGCTTCTTTATCGTCTTCGCTCAGCGAATCGAAGATCTCCTGAACCTCAGATTCGATGCTTTGCAAACGCTCTGCCATGATTTGGATTTTTGCTAGGTCTTCTACAAAGTAGGTTTTTTCAACCAACGCAAAGGGGAAGATGCGACCAAACCAACCGTCTTGAACCTGAACGTCTTTGCCTTTTTGCTTTTTGGTTACCATATTCGGTTCAACTACTTTACAGGTATTCATACCTTCGGTTTGGATCATTTCCAAATCCGCACTGAGTTGCTGCCATTGATCATCAAGCAATTGATAAGCATCGTATTTATCAATCAGTGCGATCCCTTCTAAACGGCGGAAAATCTCTTCACTGATGATATCTTGTTGGCGCGAAGGTTTGACTTGTAACAGCTCTTTAATCAAGCTCTTTGTCAAATAAGCCTCAAAATCACTAAAAGCTTTTTGATACGTTGCCATAAATTGCTGTACATCACAGTCAGCTTCAATCTCTGCTCTCACATCGGCAACTTTTAATGCTGAGTAATTACTGGATGTTAGTTTAAACAGGCTTGCCTTGAGGTTAGGCATCGATTGCCAATAGTGTTTTAGCGCATCCAGTTCGTTATTAGGGATACCACCAAACATAGAGGCGTAAATATCCCAACTTTCCGCTGCATCTGAAGAATCCACATAACGCGGAATATTGAGGTTATAACCATTATCGCGAATGGTGTCACGGCTAACTAAGGCTGCAAATTTTTCCTGTGGTTTACGAGTGACCACAGCATCCACAATACGTTTTATGTCGCAAGCGCGAAGTTTGTTGTTCTTACCCTCTTTGACGAACCCTTTTGAGGCGTCGATGATCAATACATCGTCATTGTTACGTGTTTGCTTAAGCACCAAAATAATGGTTGGAATGCCCGTACCGAAGAAGATATTTGCCGGTAAGCCGATAATGGCATCAATATGATTCTTTTCAATGAGGTTCTCACGGATCTTTCCTTCATCACCACCACGGAATAATACCCCGTGTGGTAAAACGATGGTCATAATGCCATCGGGTTTCAAGTGGTACAGATCGTGTAGCAAGAATGCATAATCTGCCTTCGTTTTTGGCGCTAAACCAAAAGGCGAATAGCGAGGGTCTTTGTCTTTAAATTCTGGGTCCCACTTTTGTGAATAAGGAGGGTTAGAGACAACCGCATCCACACGCATCGGTTCATGGGTTTTATCTTCATCCAGAGGCCAATCGTCTTCGAGTGTATCGGCGTTACGGGTGATGATGTTATTTGGCAAAATACCACGCATAAACAAGTTCATACGAGTTAAGTTATAGGTGTTTTGCTTGAGCTCTTGCGCGTAATAACGGATGTTATTTTCACCATCAAGACGTCTTTCTACCGATTGACCGATGTTGATCAACAGAGAACCGGAACCACTGGTTGGATCGTAAATTTTGATATGTTTGTGGTTTTTCAGGTGCTCAGCCATAATTTCTGACATCAATACCGAGACTTCATGGGGAGTGTAGAATTCTCCGGCTTTTTTCCCCGCATTCGCAGCAAACGAACTGATCAGGTATTCGTAGATAAAACCAAGTACATCATAATCATGCTTGTCTTTCATCGGAATACCATCAATCAGGTGAATCAGATTCATCGCCGCTTTGGTTTGTGCTGCTGCACTTTCACCCAACTTGCTTAGTCCTGTTTCCAGGGTAGTAAAAATACCGTCAAACAAGTCTTTATGATCTGGATTAATCAAGCGGCTGAACGCCGATAACGCATCACGCACATAAGCAATGTCGAAATCTTTACCATCACTGATCCAAGTTGAGAACAGATTGTCATAAGCGATGAAGTAACCTAATTCGTCTTGAATGTATTTGAGGGTGTCGGTATCGCCCTCATTCAATTCTTTGATCGATTGCTCATCAAATTCGTTTTGGATTAAGAACTGAATTTGCTTATCAGACAAAAATTTATAAAAAATGAAGCCTAAGATATAATCTTTGTAATCGTTTGCTTCGATTTTAGAACGCATTTGGTTAGCCGATTCCCAAATCTTGGCGGCCAGTTGTTGTTTATTCATGTTCTACTCTAATTATTATTCATCAATGACTGAGCAATGCGCTTAAATGAGGCAAAGCAGGTATCGAAATCGGGTGTTTCTGTATTAAACACCATTGGGGTGACAAAGTCTGTAAACCTTTTACAAAACAGCGGGTTAGACTCTAGCTCTTGCAAACCTAGCTGTAATTCTTGAACAGGGTTAGCAACAAACTCCGCATGCTGATTACCAAATCGCTTAATGTCTTCTTGTAACACGGTTTGGAAAAGGGGCATAAGAGTTTCAAAATCAAGTTTCTGGTCTACGTCAATACAATGTACATCGTAGATATGGCGTATCAACGTAGCATCATCTTTGCGCTCAGAATCTCGTTTGACTAGCATGGTACGGCGCAGCATAGAAATGATTTTCTCCACCAAAGTGGATTGAACGGAGATACAAGAAAATGCGTTGACTTCGTGAGGCTGATGATACAGCTCAGCAACCAGTGATTGAATGCTACGCTGTTCTATTTGAAGCAGAGGTATGCTCTCCATGAGTTCCAGTTTAATGATTGGGCGCAAGCAAGGTGCTTGTCTAAATTGCTGTGGGTATTTCAGTTCATATTCGACGTAGCGGTATTCATCACGGGCTTTTTTTTCTTTAATAGAAAAATGGCTTGATTGGTGAATTAGAGATTCTTCGATTTGTTGCACCAGAGCTTTACGTGTCGCCTTGCGCTTGTCACGACCGAATGAGTTAAATGCATCCGTTGGGATGAGTTTGATGTCGACATCTTCCGACATCCTGAGGATTTTTACATTGGATTTAGCCAGTGCCGTCCCGCCAGAAAAAACCATTTGATGCGTATCAAAAGCAAGCTTTGCTAACTCAGCAAGCAAAGCCACTACCCAGTAATCTTTTTCAATAATGGCTGGGTTTCCGAGCTCTAAGGCATCGGAAACCTCTAAGAATTGATCTTTTAATTTTTTCATTTTTAACTTGGTGAGTTAAGTACGCGATTACCAACAACCAGCTTGCGATTAAACTGCTTAGGATTCCACGAATACTGCACAGATGAAGGGATTTGTGTGCTATTACCGGAAAGACTTTGCAACGATAGACTATCTACTTCGAAGTCTACGCCTTTCATCTTAAGAATTTCACGTAAAATCGCATCGGTGCCACCAGGATTCGTTGGCATTAGGCGACCTGTGAGGCTGTTCTTACGTGCTTTAGTATACAGGCCATATCCGATTTTCATCAGTTCACCTTGCTTGATCAATTGATTAAGCGCACGGCCGATCTGGTCATAACTGGCAATGTCTTCAAAATCTTTGCGTTCAAAGACGTAACGTCTCGAACGTTTCAACTTTTGATTGATTCGATCTGCTGCTGTCATAGGACCTCCTTCTTTATGTATAGGAAGTATACACTAGAGGAAATAAAACAGGAATAAATACGACATCATCTCAAGAATAGATACGGCATTAAAACTAAAATAATATTTTTAAAATATTAATTTATAGCAAATATTGTTAATTTTAATGAATGTCATATCGAAATATTAAACATAATGACCTTGTTTATGAATCAATATTTTCGGATAGTTTCAGAGCATCTTCAATTTCAACACCCAAATACCGAATTGTGTTATCGAGTTTGACATGCCCGAGTAAGAGCTGAACTGCCCGAATATTTTTAGTTCTGGCATAAATCAAAGTTGCTTTGGTTCTTCTCATCGAATGAGTTCCATATAGATATTCATCATACCCAGGTTCTCTTGCCTATCGTCGAATTATGCTGGCGTAATAACTATAACTCATAGGATTACCGATTTTACGGGGACTGGGAAAAAGATAATCAGAAGTAGTTAACCTTCGAAGTGATACCCACAGTGTAATGGATTGCGCTGTTCTTGAGGTTATTTCAAATTGAACATCGCGATCAGTCTTGTTTTGCCGATAAAACACTCTGTTAATGGATAACACCATTCCTACTAATATCATGAACTTTGATCCTGAGTAGATCACATGATCTCAACTTGCTATCAATAGCTAAGTTGGTGAAATCAATTTATTGAATATTCACTTAATTTCTATCCTTGTTCTGATCCGCCAGATATCTTCGAGCCCAAATGGCTTTTTTTGACCGGTTGGATGACCTTTTTTTAGTCCACATGGCATTTTCCTAGTGAAGCTATTAATTGGCCTTAAAAGTTTAGCTAAAAATTGAGGGAATGAGTAAACACATAACTATTCAAATAGGAAATAGAATTTTTCATCATGTAAAGCCTAATGGTAGTGGTTGGCTTAAATGATTATGGGGCATAAACGTGTTAGACCACACGGTCTGAACGGGTCACCGCGTATTGACAGACTCTCCCTGACCCCCAAAAATTCCGTCGTGCTCCTGACATTATTTTTTGTCCCGGGAAATGAATTACTCATTGACCTGATTATTTCTGTTTATTAGCGTAGTCAGACTTATCCATGATCCGGTCGCTTGTGAGGATCACCTTCGGGCAGCGACAGCAACACTCCCGTAGCCTGTAAGGGAGTACACCACGGTGTGGTACATCTGCGCCCCTTTGGAAGCAGATATCGTCAGTCTGATGACGATGAAGGTCTCTTAATCTCATCCATGATGGCCAACCGGCCAGTCACCCAACGGGGAACACATCTCCCATTGGGTCAGGTGTTCTCCGTTGTTTTTATCAGGAGAATACCATGCAACAACATACCCCCCCGGCTACGGTGCACACTGTGCCCCCGGCTGAACGCTCCCCTTTTGCTGACATTTTTCCGCACACCGGTTCACTGGAACTGATGTTGCTGGAGCACACGTTCATCAAAGCTGCTGCCGTGCTGTGTGACGATGAGCGGTGTGACCGATGGCAGTACCGGAAGGTGTCAGACCGCATCGCCTATATCGTGCCGGTACTGTTGGATACGTCGGTGGTCAATGTGAGTACGACGGACTTTAAAGGTGAAGTCTCCGCCGATGCCTTTGGGCTGATGGTGACCCTGAGCGTATTGGGTTATCTGACTGACCTGATGAAGCTGGACGGATATGCTGAGCGGTTTTGCGCCCTGCGTGAATATGTGCGGCAACATCCTCAGGCTCAGTGTATCCGGACGGCTCTGGGCTTAAAGGGAGAACGTGATGCCGGATAATGAACTGATGATGCTGGACAGTCTGGCACTGTCGGTCGTGTTTCCCGACAAAACCCCGCTGGAACGGTTGTTTCTGGGTTTCCTGCTGGCGAATACCGCCTCACAGTTGTGTGGTGAATATCGTCCTGAGCAGTGGCGCAGCCGGAACGTGTCTGGATCCCTGACGTATATGATCCCCACCGCGGCAAAAACCTATTCGGTTTATCTGCCGGAGACGACATTGACGGCCACGCTGTCTGCGGATGCGTTTGGTCTGGCCGTCACCGCGATTGTGTTTGCCCGTATCGCTGAGTTGGATGAACCGAATGCGGATGCGTTCCGGTTCTGTGAACTGCACGAATACGCGCTACACCACCCGGAAACCGGGCTGATACGTGCGGTACTGGCGTTGAAGCCCAAAGAGGACATCATCCGTTCGTCACTTATCCATAACAACCATAATCACCACTGACGTTATCAGTCGATGAGGCTGTTAACCTTTTTCTGAAGCGCCTGACCGGGGAGCCGACAACACCTTCCCGTATTGGGTGGGTGTTGTCTTTTATTGACGTCAAATCAAGGAGAGCCACACCATGAACCCGATTTTTTTACCCGTGCCGGATAATACGGAACCCGCCTTACGGGAAGACATTTTTACCGTCCAGGTCACCGGCCTGATGCAACACCCGCAAACACCACAAACGCGGCGGGAGAACACCCTGACCGTGTGTGAAGCCTCTTCCATCACGGAAGCGGTGCAGCGGCTGAAGGTGATCCACCTGTTGGGCGACTGGCCGCTGCCGACACCGTCCACGGGCATTTTTTTTCCGCTGACCGTCATGATTTATGACGCGCAGGATAACAACGTGCTCGGCGGCCGGATTGATGACGAGATTATCTGGGCGCAGCCGGTCACCGTGACATCAGAGCGTTTATCACTGGCGCAGAAACAACAGCGCTTGTGTCAGTCGGCCACGTTTGAGCTGAGCTGGCAGAATGCCGAGGCGGCCCGCGCCTTGTGGCATCAGGCGAATTTACTCTCGCTGCATGTGGTTGCGCCGCGTTATCAGCACCATCATGAAGTGCAGGATATTCTCCGGCACAGCACAACCCTCAGCGTTTAAAGGTGAGGTATCACCATGAAACCCTTACGTTTAACCGTCTGGCAGGTGATAGCGGACACGTTGCTGCAACACCATTTTGGCCTGCGCCTGACAGACACCGCGTTGTGTGAACCTGACACGCTGGCGGAATGCATTGCCAACAGCATTCCGCCCTCTGAGGCCATTAATGACCTGATAGACAAATACGACTTAATCCGGCTGGATACGCAGGGGATACCGCGCACAACACCCTATCTGGGTATCCATGATGAACTGAAAGTGATTTTTGACAGCGGTCTGGCTGGCCTGCTTTCTGAGCAAAATAAGCCGTAATCCTTTTTTCAATCTACCCACCGGGGGAACTGTATTCCCTGATGGGGCAGTTCCGCCTTTTTTAACGTTATCAATCAAGAGGAACTGAACTATGGCAGACTGGGTCACTAATCAACTGGACGTTACCGGCAAATCCGTGTGTCTCGATGTGATGCAACAGTGGGTCTGCGGGGAAGAAGCCCCCCGTTACCGTCAGGCGGTATTGCAAAGCCTGCGCCTGTTTCTGGCGGGCTGTGCCGGGATACTGAGAACCCCCAAACCCCAGGCCTATACGCCTTACCCAGAACTGGTGCGGGGCACGGCAGCGCCAACGGCGCAGAATCTGGCCTTTGAGCAATGGTTGGTGTTGTTACAGGACAATGTGCCGTTAAACAGCGACAACATTAAACGTATCGATAACCTGTACCGTCAGTCGGGTCTCAGCCTGCTGCGCTGGGAGCATGTCCCGGTGCCGGCGCGTGACATCATTGCCCGCCTGCTGACCCGCCAGTATACCGACTGGTTTGGCATGGTGAGCTGGTCTGAGACACCGGATATCAGCGTGTGCTGGGATAAACTGAATACGTACCCGGCAACGGCACAACCCTGCGATATGTTGATGATGATGCCGCCCCGGCTGGCCTGTGAGATTAATGGTCACAGTGGCTTGCTGAAAGGCATCGCCAGTACCGTGCAGTTTTACGGCGAGCAATACGGTCTGGAGTGGCCGTTCGGTCATCATGTCCGCTGGGAACGGCGCCATGTCAGCAGTCTGACGGTGCGGTTTGATACCCCGTGGGCAGCGCCGTCAGCCGAACTGATGGGGGCGCTGTCCTCGGTGTTTGACTGTGAAATCCGCCACTGGTACAGCGAACCGTCAGGCCAGCTTAAAGGCTATGATTGTTATGATCAGGGTGAGCACGTAGACAGTGGCCACGGGCAGTCAGGACGGGAGAACCGTCCGGCCCTGTATCTGGTTGACGGTGACAAAACCGACATGCCACGGGCATTACCGGCGATCGCCGTCGGGCAGTAATCCGTTGTTTAACGCAGCATCAGCTTATTTTGACTTTAACCGAAGGGGAAAGCACGTTCCCCTGTCGGGGCGTGTTTTCCTTTTTTATCAGGAAAACACGCTATGGCTTCTCGCCCTGACTACCAGAAAGAATTTATTTCATTGTTTAAACAAACCGCCCGTTCCCGTAACCGCCATCAGGTTTTCCGGGATTTTTGTAATTGCACGATGGCGGCGATCCACAATAAATACTGTTTCAGTGAGGAGCTGGAGCAGTTCTATCTGAAAACCATCAACAAGTACGAACGGGAGGATGTGAACCGGATCGTGCAGCTTTTTTCGACTACTGTGCTGGCACTGGCAGAAGAGCCCTGCGATTTTCTCGGCAGTGTCTTTATGCAACTGGAGCTGGGTGATAAAGATCTCCAGCAGTTCTTTACGCCTTGGGGCGTGGCCAGAATGATGGCGGAAATACAGTTGCAGGATGTGTCTGAATTGTTGCAGACCCAACCGTTTGTTACCTTCCACGAACCGTGCTGCGGTGCGGCCTGTATGATGCTGGCGGCCGCAGAGGTATTGAGAGAGCAGGGACATGATCCGTTATCCAGTATGTGGGTGTCTGCGATTGATATCGACCCGCTGGCGGCAGTGATGGCCTATATCCAGCTTTCCCTGACCGGTATTCCGGCGGCGGTCACTATCGGTGATGCTCTGTATGATGGTGGCAGCAAACGAACACGCTACACACCGGCCCATTATCTGGGCAACTGGTCACAGCGTTTGCAGGCATATGAACAAGCAGCCTGATTTCTGTTTTCACCCTCTTTGTTTCACTACTGCGCCTTTCGGGGCGCTTTTTTACGTTTAATTGTAAGTCATACAAACAATTTTCATTTTCGCAAAAAGAGTTTCTCCTTGTTTCCGATTGGGATTGACCGACACTGAGCCAAATTTGAAAAGGAGAAAAGTGATGTTTACTCGTTTTAAATCGCATTTTACCCGCTCACTAGCATTACAGAAAAAATCATCAGGGCAAAAAACGAGCGAGGCTTGTGATAACGGGGGCTATTTCCGGCCACAATCAGTGGATGCTTTGCTGGCAACGCCCTTGCGCTGTCAGTGCCTGCAACAATTATGGCAAAACAGTACGCTGCCTGAAGGGTTGTATCAGCGTTTTTATCTCGCCCCGATTAAACAACTGCTGGGCAGTGTTCAGCAGATACCCGCCGCCCCGGAAGGGAAGTGGTCAGGCAGTGGTGGATTTGCTGACCTGACACTGCAATTTACCACCTGTGCCGTGCGGCTGGCCAAAGGGCATTTGTTGCCGCCGGGTGTGGCACCGGAAACGCAGGCAGCACAGGGTGTCTTATGGCAGGCGGTGGTGTTCTGGGCGTCGTTGTTTTACCACCTGCCGTTGTTGCGGCAACTCGAAGGAGAACTGGAAGACGGGCAGGTCTGGCAACCGGGCATCGGTATCCCCGACAAACCGTTTCGTTTCCGTTTTCGTGCACCGGAGAACATACCGTCGGCTCCGCAGGAAGTGTTGCTGGCTGCCTGTCTGTTACCGGAAAAAGCCATGATGTGGCTGGTGACTGTACCGGAGGTCTGGCACTGTCTGATGCAGCATCTTAACGGGCGTCCTTCCTCTGTCCCGCTGATAGAGGCATTGCTTCAGGCCGCAGCCGGGCAGGTTCAATCCCCTTTGCGGGGGAAACAGGAAATTTCTCCGTCTCCGGCGAAGGAAGCGGCGTTCTCTGCCGAAGGCAATCCGGTACCGGAAACGACATTCATGCCTCCTGTCAGTGAAATCACAACCCCACCGCCCTCTGTGTCTGACGATACTCTGACGTTATTGTCCTTATTTCAGTCACCGGATGCATCTTTGCCGCAAAATCAGGGAAAAAATCACCACACCGACTCGAAACTGACCAAACGGTCAAAACGGGAGAAATAAAGTATTGCCCCTGACAGTCACCTGCACTCATCATTTAAAGGTAAATAATTCAAATGGTTATTTGTATTCTATTGCCGCGAATTGTTTTTGGACAGGAAACGGCAGGATGAGCCGAGGAAAAAATAACATGTTGCACACCGTAGACACCCTCAGTTGGGAAGAATTATTAGAAGAGTATTTTTTTTCACATATCCTGCGACCGGATACCGAATGGAGTTATCGCAAGGTCACACGGGGTTTTATCCGGTTTATGGGAGAAGCCGCATCACCGGCACAGGTTATTCACCGGGATGTGCTGCGGTGGCGACGCCACCTTCTGGTGGAGAAAAAGCAGTCGAGCCATACCTGGAATAATAAGGTGGCTCATCTGCGGGCTATTTTTAATTTCGGCATAGAGCGAAAACTGCTGCCTCACACCGAAAACCCGTTTAACAACGCCGTGGCTAAAAAAGAGAAGAAAAAGAAGAAGATTTTGAGCAAATCGCAGATAAACCGCATTAATCTGTTGATGGGCAAGTTTGCTGAGGAAGAAAGAATCGAGATGACTCCACGGGGAGGGCGTTGTGCCCTGTATCCGACCTGGTATTGGTCAACAGTGCTGGCGACATTGCGCTTTACGGGGATGCGTCAGAACCAGTTACTGCACCTGCGGCTGCGGGATATTAATCTGGACAGCAATTATATTGAACTGGGGCTGGAAGGCAGTAAAAACCACAGTGAATGGGAAATACCGATTATTCCGCCGCTTAAACGCCGGCTGACAAAATTAGTGGAAAGGGCAATCGCTGCCGGTGCGAAAGCCCACGATCCGATTTTCGATCTCAGCCGGTTGAGTGTCCCGCACCCAAGCCGGCTTTCCCGTTACCAATACGATATCAACCGGGAAAAACAACAGCTCCGTTCTTTCTTTCGCCGGCTGTCCAAAGAGTGTGATTTTGCGGTCTCGCCTCACCGTTTTCGTCATACGTTGGCGACGACTCTGATGAAATCACCGGATCGTAATCTGCCGCTGGTGAAACGATTACTGGGGCACCGTAATGTGGCGACCACGATGGAATACATTGATCTTGATATGGAAGTGACGGGCAAAGCGCTGGAGCGGGAACTGGGGTTGTATACTGATTTTGTTGATGAGCATGCCGATGAGAATGAATAAAACGGCGTAAAAAAGACAGGGCAGGTCTCAGACAGGATTGAGGTGGAGGTGTGAGTGAACTGCCCTGCATCAATAGGGATGGTATGAAAAAAATGGCTAATTCCGATCCCCTGTCCCGTAAAGTTTTTCCCTTACTTGACATCAGAATCAATTACTGAAATCATTACCTTAAACGAGAAAAGGGTAACTGTTAAAACAGCTACCCTGTTATCTTGTCTTAAATGTTCTTTTCAACTAAACAGTACAAATTGAGCTGATTAGGATTTAACATTTAATTAACGATTGATTCTTTTTTGCGCTTTTGTCAGGAAATTTAACAACCTAGGACAAACCCGCATGGAAACTTGGTGCCCGGAGGCGGAATCGAACCACCGACACGGGGATTTTCAATCCCCTGCTCTACCGACTGAGCTATCCGGGCTAACGGGGACGCATTAAACCGTATTAAGCCCAATCCGTCAATGACTTTCTGAGAAAAAAACGTGAAAAATGGTTGTTGGTTGTATTTTTATACTGTTTTGGTGTGATTATTCAGCTTTGGCTGCTTTTTATCAGCTCAAAGCACCATCTTTCCGGCATTTGGCAATGATCAGAATATCCTGAGCCAGTAGTTTCGCCGTAATCACATCCTCAAGTTCTCTTTTCACTAATAGTTTGCTGAGACAGCCTTCAAGGATAAGTTCCATCTGTTTGGCAACCTGTTCACTATCTTCAATACCAATTTGCTGTAATAACCCGATCGTATAGTGAAAAGAATTCTGTTTTTGTAACTCTGCCAGTTGGTGAATCGGATGGTCAGTATCAGGAAAAGCGCCACAAGCTGCAATGAACAGACAACCGGGATAGCGCTGCTCTTGTACCTTTTCCTTCAACGTATCGTAGCGGGCCAATAATTTTTGCTCCGGGCTTAAGGTTTCATCCAGCAAGATATGACGCTGCCGGGCTTCAATTTGTTGGCTATGATAGCGTAGACAATCGTAGAGCAGGGCCTCGCGATCAGGCCAGAAATGTTTTATGTGGTTGATATCAATATTGAGGGGAGTTAAAAGTGTCTCCAATGTTGCTGACAGACCATGTTGCTCGAGTAAGTTCAAGCTATGACTAAGCACATATTCACGTTGCACAGTTGTTCTCCTTTTAAATGATTTCTGTTTACCCTTCATATTGCTGGTTCCGGTTGGGAATCTATTGGGTATAGATGCTGTAAATGGCGGTTAAAACGTTCTGCATCCATAAATCCATTAACCCGTGAATCGAATAACTCTTTTCCTTGAGCATCAAAAAATAAAATGGTGGGGAGTCCCATTACCTTCAATTTTTGCAGTAGTTCTTTCTGTCTGGGGCTATTTTCTGTGACATTCGCCTGCAACAGGAGGAAGTTGCTTAACTGTTTTTGCACCTGTGGGTCGCTGAAAGTATATTTTTCGAACTCTTTACAGGCGACACACCAATCTGCATACATATCCAACATTATCGGTTTGTGGCGGTTTTCAGCCAGAATTTGGTTCAACTCTTGCCAGTCGCTGACTTGTTGAAATTTCAAAGGTGCTTGTTGTTGTGCCGTAGCCTGAGTTCCCCATACCCAATCCTGCAAGGGGCGTGACGAGATTAAAGCCAGTGTCAGTAGAATGAGTTGTAGGGTACGTAACCAACCATTTTTGTTGTTGAGTGTTAACACAAAAGCCCAACTGAAGAAGGCTACACCCAACATGCTCCACAATCTTATTCCCCATGTTTCACCGAAGACCCTTTCCAGTAAAAAAATTGGCAGTGCAAGAATAATAAAGCCGAATGCTTCTTTAATGTATTGCATCCATGGGCCGCTACGAGGTAAGAATTTGTGACCAAATAAAGTAACAGCGATAAGTGGTAACCCCATTCCCAGTGCATAAAGGTAAAGTGTCAGGCCACCAAGCACGGTGTTACCACTTTGGGCGATATAAAGTAAGATGGCGCTAAGTGGGGCTGTTGTACAGGGAGAGGAAATCAGTCCTGCCAGCATTCCCATAATAAATACCCCTAAATAAGAGCCACTTTTCTGCTGGTTACTCCAGTTCACCAAACGTGTCTGAACTGAGGAAGGGAGTTGTAGTGAATACGTTCCAAACATGGATAACGCCAGTAGAATAAACAGTACAGACAGCCCTACCAGAATATAAGGATTTTGTAACGCAGCCTGAAATTGTAAACCTGCCGCAGCGACGATTAATCCCAATACAGTATAAGTAATAGCCATTCCTTGTACATAGCTCATTGCCAGCCAGAAAATACGTTTCAGGCTTTCAGGTCGCTGCTGACCAAGAATAATGCCGGAAATCAGCGGGTACATAGGCAGAATGCAAGGCGTAAATGCGATACCAATACCAATCAATAACGCCCATAGCGGTGAAAAGGGAGTCTCATGTGCTTTAGGGAGTGTTTCTTTCTGCGGTGGAGGTTCACTCAGAGATGCTATTGATGAAGCGGAAGTAATGACAGCACGAAGTGGTACGGTAAGTGTTTCCGGGGGATAGCAATATCCCGCTTCTGCACAACCTTGATAAGAAACCTGAAGAGTAGAATCATTAGTTGCAGCAAGAATGGGGATGTAAATATGTGCTGATTGGAAATAGACCTCGGTTTTGCCAAAAAACTCATCTTCATGAGCTGTTGCTTTGGAAAAATCGATATGACCTAAGGTGACTTGTTGGTTCGGTGTGATGATGAACTGTTTTCTATAGAGGTAATAACCGGGTTTAATGTCCCAGCTCAGTGTGAGTTGATCCCCTTTCTGCTGAAAATCAAACATGAATGCCTGTTCAGCGGGAAGGTATAAATTCTGTCCGGGGCGCTCAAACAGTGCGTTAGCTGTAATGGGAGAAGCAGCGATTGCACTGAATAGTAGAAACAATATGAGAACACGTTTCATCATAAGATATCTTTTGCCTACCTGTTTTTTTATAGGGTTGATGGGGGAAATTTACCAGAATCAGTACTGTTACCAAAATCAGTGCTATTACCGATGAGATCCACGGCAAAAGGCTGCTTGCCTAATATTAAAACAGTGTGGTGTTTTTTTCAGGAAAGATTATTGGAAATAAGGATGGGCAAGAAAATATTCAGGGGCTTTTTAAACCCCTGAGATGACACTAAGTAAGGTGTGAAAATTACAGAACCATGTCTCCAAATAGGAAACCGAATGCTACAGCCAATCCAACAGCAATTGTTCCCGGAATGAAGAACGGATGATTGAAAACAAAACGCCCGATCCGGGTGGTTCCGGTATCATCCATTTGCACTGCTGCAACCAGGGTCGGATAGGTTGGCAGAATGAACAGCCCGGAAACCGCAGAGAACGAAGCGATTGCAGTCAATGGTGTGACATGTAGAGCTAATGCCATAGGCATCAATGCTTTGGCTGTAACTGCTTGTGAATAAAGTAAGGCAGAGCAAAAGAAGAAAATAACAGCCAATAACCACGGTTGTGCATGAATCAGATTACCCGCAGTTTCTTTGATCCAAGCAAGATTGGCCTGAACAAAAGTATCCCCCAGCCATGCTACTCCCAGAATACAGATACAAGCACTCATTCCTGCTTTAAAAGTACTTGAGTTCAGGATGGCGTCAGTATCAGCGGAGCAGATAACGGTGGTAATGGTCGCGACACTTAACATAATAATCAGAATCGCACTGGTGGTGTTCATCAGCGGTTTTTCAATTAATCCTATACTAGGGCTATTGATAACCGCATAGATAATGACGCCGGTAACACCTAACAAAAACAACAGAACAGACAGTTTTGCCTTAGGTTTGATTTGGATCTGAGCAGAGCCACGCATTTCTACTAATCCAGCAGTAAGGCGTTTTTGATAGATAGGGTCATTTGCCAGTTTGGAATCGAAAAGCCATGAAACAATGAATGACATTAATACGATGGCAAAAAACGTAGCTGGCAACAGTATCATGAGCAAATGAATATAACTGACCCCTTGTTCTTCCATTACCGATGCCATATAAACCACTGCCGCAGAGATGGGAGAAGCGGTGATCCCAATTTGAGCAGAAACAACAGCGGTTGAGAGCGGGCGGCATGGTTTGATGCCTTGTTCTTTAGCAACCTCCGCAATAACAGGTAATGTTGCCAGTGAAATATTTCCCGTTCCTGCAAATAAAGTCAGAAAGTAAGTGACGATAGGTGCAAGGATCGTGATGTACTTCGGATTCCTGCGCAGTAATTTTTCGGTTTGTTGGACGAGATAATCTAATCCTCCAGCCACTTGCATAGCTGATATTGCAGCAATAACAGCCATGATAATTGAGATAACATCAAATGGAATGCTACCTGGTTTGACGCCAATGGCGGCGAGGATCAAAACGCCAATTCCACCAGCAAAACCAATGCCTATTCCCCCTAATCTTGCCCCCAGAAAAATGGCCAGCAGAACAATAACCAATTCTACGGCTAACATGTTGCATACTCCTTCATTTATTTAATTTTGTGAAAATCTATGGTTAATAATTTGTGTTTGCTGCCAATTAAAAAGGCACGCTTCCGGTTGGAACAGCGTGCCTTAAAAATTAAGACGAACTCGTTATTATAATCATTTAATTAGTCATCAAAACGTTTTGCTTTATAAGTTGGATGTTTTAGGTTCTCAACAGAGAAAATATCATCTAATTGCGTTTCTGTCAGTAGACCACGCTCCAGAACGACTTCCCGGACACTTTTACCCGTTTCTGCACAGATCTTACCTACGATATCCCCATTATGGTGACCGATGAATGGGTTCAGATATGTCACGATACCGATAGAGTTAAAGACAAAGCTTTCACATACTTCTTTATTGGCTGTAATACCATTAACACATTTTTCAACCAGATTGCGGCATGCATTGCTCAGGATAGTAATGGATTCAAACATTGCCTGACCAATTGCTGGCTCCATCACGTTCAACTGCAATTGACCTGCTTCTGCGGCCATGGTGATGCAGGTATCATTGCCAATAACTTTGAAACAAACCTGGTTAACAACTTCTGGCACCACTGGGTTCACTTTGGCTGGCATAATAGAAGAGCCTGCCTGCAATTCTGGCAGATTGATTTCGTTCAGACCAGCGCGTGGGCCGGAAGAGAGCAGACGCAGGTCATTACAAATTTTGGACATTTTTACTGCCAGACGTTTCAGTGCTCCGTGAACCATTACATAAGCACCACAGTCGGAAGTTGCTTCAATCAGGTCTTCTGCGGGTACACAAGGCAGGCCAGTGACTTCTGCCAATTTTTCCACAGCCAGTTTCTGGTAGCCAGGTGCTGTATTCAGACCAGTACCGATAGCGGTTGCTCCGAGGTTGACTTCCAATAGCAATTCCGCTGTACGGGTGATATTTTTGATCTCTTCTTTCAATAACATGGAGAAAGCACGGAACTCCTGACCTAAAGTCATCGGTACAGCGTCTTGTAGCTGAGTACGCCCCATTTTCAGGATGTCCTCGAACTCAATACCTTTTTTGTCGAAACCTGCTTTTAATAATTCAATAGAATCGATCAACTGCATGATTGAGTTGTATACAGCAATACGGAAACCAGTGGGATAGGCATCGTTGGTTGACTGGCTTCTGTTCAGATGATCATTGGGGTTCAGGTACTCATATTCACCTTTCTGGTGTCCCATCAGTTCAAGGCCGATATTTGCCAATACCTCATTCGTATTCATGTTGAGTGAGGTGCCTGCACCGCCCTGAAAAACGTCAACCGGGAACTGATCCATACATTTACCGGTGTTGAGCAGCTCATCACAGGACTTGACAATGATATCTGCAATTTTGCCGGAGATAGTATGGAGCTCTTTGTTTGCCAGTGCTGCCGCTTTTTTCACCATCACCATGCCACGGATGAATTCAGGTACGTCGTTAATGGAGCGGTCACTGATATAGAAGTTTTCAATCGCACGTAGAGTGTGAATACCGTAATAGGCTTCAGCAGGGACTTCACGTTTACCTAACAAGTCTTCTTCGATACGAATGTTGTTTGACATGAGAACCTTCTTAAGATTGGATACGTTTTTACTGTTTGTTATGTGTTTGTTGAAATAATGTTGCCGCTAGCAATTGCTGTGATATTAACCAATTACCACTAAATTGCTGGCGCGATCATATTTGGATTTGTTAGAAATGCCTTGAACCTGGATCACTTTATAGTACGATTTTATTTAATGAAATGGCATATGTGTGATTAAGGTCACGGTTACTCAGATCAAAAGTCAAGAGTCACAAGTATTGAAAACAGTTATTGTTATCCCCACACTATGTCTTCTGGAGCGTATCATCTGGAGAGTTATCATTAATGAACATGGTGATAAGGAAGAAGACTGTATTCATAATCGGATGAAAATGCCAATTTATTCCCTTCATCTTTCAGGTTGCCTCAACTATGCCTTAACTAAAGGAGAACAACGTGCGCTGGCTCCCGCTTATCCTGATATGCCTGCTGGTTTATATTGAATCAGTTCTATTCGTCCGCATTGCTTCTGAAGTCGGAGTCTTGCTAACCCTGTTACTGGTGGTTCTGACTTCTTGTGTTGGTGTTTCCCTTGTCCGTAATCAGGGAATCAAAAATTTTATGTCAATGCAGCAGAAAATTGCTGCCGGAGAAAGCCCCGCGACAGAAGCCGTTAAAAGTGTCTCTTTAGTGATAGCGGGATTCCTGTTAATACTCCCCGGCTTTTTTACCGATTTTCTTGGGTTATTGCTGCTGCTGTCTCCTGTACAAAAATTACTGACAGCAAAATTACTGTCACATATTACCTTTTATCGTCCGAATGTCCGTGGAGGATATGGTCAGGACGGTGACCACGGGCAAACATTTGAAGGTGAGTATCAGCGCAGGCAAGATGATGCTTCCTATACTATTACTCGTGATGATCAAAAGCATGGTGACCAAAAACGTCATGATGAACACGATGATAGTCATAACAAAAAGTAATTTCTGTTTACGTTGTCTGAGATTTCAGAGGGTAATAAAAAAGTGAAATATTTTTTGCTATCCCCCCTTGAAGTACGTTTATATGCCCCAATTTGTAGCTTCATGGTACTGGTTCTATTGGGTTCTGGTATCAATCCTCTTACCTGATATGGACTTTATTTATAGGAGATCTATCAATGAAAATTCGTCCATTACACGACCGCGTTATTGTCAAGCGTCAAGAAGTTGAATCAAAATCTGCTGGCGGAATCGTTTTGACTGGTTCTGCTGCGGGCAAATCTACCCGTGGTGAAGTTCTGGCTGTTGGCAATGGTCGCATCCTGGAAAGCGGAGATGTGAAAGCGCTAGATGTTAAAGTGGGTGATATCGTTATTTTTAACGAAGGTTATGGTGTTAAAACAGAAAAGATCGATAACGAAGAAGTGTTGATCATGTCTGAAAGCGATATTCTGGCAATTGTTGAAGCGTAATTGAAAAAACTACGCTTAGATCTTCTTAATTGAACGAATTTAAAGGAAAGACACAATGGCAGCTAAAGACGTAAAATTTGGTAATGATGCTCGCAGCAAAATGTTGCGCGGTGTGAATGTACTGGCTGATGCAGTTAAAGTGACTTTGGGTCCTAAAGGTCGTAATGTTATTTTGGATAAATCTTTTGGTGCACCTGTAATTACTAAAGATGGTGTTTCTGTAGCACGTGAAATTGAATTGGAAGACAAATTCGAGAACATGGGTGCACAGATGGTTAAAGAAGTTGCCTCTAAAGCGAATGATGCAGCAGGCGATGGTACAACCACTGCAACTGTACTGGCTCAAGCGATCGTCACCGAAGGTCTGAAAGCAGTTGCTGCTGGTATGAACCCAATGGATCTGAAACGTGGTATCGATAAAGCAGTAATTTCTGCGGTTGAAGAGCTGAAGAAACTTTCCGTACCTTGCTCTGATTCCACTTCCATTGCACAGGTTGGTACAATCTCTGCAAACTCCGACGAAACCGTAGGTAAACTGATCGCAGAAGCGATGGATAAAGTCGGTAAAGAAGGTGTAATCACCGTTGAAGAAGGTACTGGTCTGGAAGACGAACTGGATGTTGTTGAAGGTATGCAGTTCGACCGTGGTTACCTCTCTCCTTATTTCATCAACAAACCAGAAGCAGGTTCTGTTGAGCTGGAAAACCCATACATCCTGCTGGTAGACAAAAAAGTTTCCAACATCCGTGAACTGCTGCCAGTTCTGGAAGGCGTAGCTAAGGCGAGCAAGCCTCTGGTTATCATCGCTGAAGATGTTGAAGGCGAAGCGCTGGCTACTCTGGTTGTGAACAACATGCGTGGTATCGTGAAAGTTGCAGCGGTTAAAGCACCAGGTTTTGGTGATCGCCGTAAAGCAATGTTGCAGGATATTGCTATTCTGACTAACGGTACTGTGATTTCAGAAGAGATTGGTCTGGAGCTGGAAAAAGCAACTCTGGAAGATCTGGGTCAGGCAAAACGTATCGTTATCAGCAAAGACACGACCACTATTATTGATGGTGTAGGTGAAGCAAGCGCAATTGAAGCGCGTGTTGGTCAAATCCGTCAGCAAATCGAAGAGTCAACTTCTGACTATGACCGTGAAAAATTGCAAGAGCGCGTAGCGAAACTGGCAGGCGGTGTTGCTGTGATCAAAGTTGGTGCAGCAACTGAAGTTGAAATGAAAGAAAAACGCGCACGTGTTGACGATGCTCTGCATGCAACTCGCGCAGCAGTGGAAGAAGGTGTTGTTGCTGGTGGTGGTGTTGCTCTGGTTCGCGCAGCGGCAGCTATTACAGAGCTGGTTGGTGACAACGAAGATCAGAACGTAGGTATCCGTGTTGCACTGCGTGCAATGGAAGCGCCAATGCGTCAGATCGTAGACAACGCGGGTGAAGAGCCATCCGTTGTTGTGAACAACGTGAAAGCAGGTCAGGGCAACTACGGTTATAACGCGGCAACTGAACAGTACGGCGATATGATCGGAATGGGTATCCTGGATCCAACTAAAGTAACACGTTCTGCACTGCAATTTGCTGCTTCTATCGCTGGTCTGATGGTCACTACTGAAGCGATGATCACTGATCTGCCAAAAGATGACAAAGCTGACTTAGGCGCAGCTGGTGGCATGGGCGGTATGGGTGGAATGGGAGGCATGATGTAGTGCGACGAGAGTCGCGTAGGTAGCTAGCCGAGCGGGCTACGTCCGTAGTGACCCCTAACTTTTATAGTGGTGGTCGCTAACCAACCCGCCGAAATAGCATTTGATAAAACCCGATATTTGGGCTTGTTTCCAGGCCCGAATATCGGTCCTCCGTATGGAGTCCGATTTCAGGTATGGGCGCAAGCCTGTATCCCCGCAAAAGCGAATGATACACGTTGAAGCAACTTCCTCAGGCTGTTGTGATGTAACGGGAATATCCTTTTCTATCAAAGCATAAGCACCTACCGGTGTGAAGCTGTGCTAATGATTGTCTGGTCGTAATGGTATTTCATTTACAAAAGCAGACCTGTTATGCAACTAACAGTAGCCTAGGGACAGTGCGTCACCAGTAATGGTGGGGTGCCAAGCGTCCTGACAATGTACTCCCTGAATTTCAGGTATTGTTTTGCCGTGAGGTAAGCAATGGATTTCACCAGTAGCAGGTGGATGAGAGGCTAGGCTGGGTCATAAGGTTAACGTTAAGTGAACTGCTAAAAAGCACCGTCAGCCGCAAGCAGCATAAGCTACTGACATGCTGTGACCAAAAGGTACAAGGTCGGTTATTCCTCTTACATCTGGGAATACGTTGTCATCAGACCTTCGGTGTATTGGCAGAACCTAAGTGATCCGTGTCATTAGCATGGAACTCGGTAAGCCCGTATTTTTGCCCCTGTGGCAGGTAAGTCGTAAGACGAACTGTTAAAAGTGCGGGTAAAGGAAGTCGGAGAAAGCGAATGCCATTCTGTAATGGAGTGGATAAGGGGTTAAAGGTTCCTCTACCGGAAACGGGGCAAACTTCCGACTGGTCTTTAATCGTGTGAAGACTTGTAAAGCGTTCTAAAGTGTTGTGCTTTAATAAATTCGGATACTTTGGTAAAGGAATAGAATAACTTTAATTAAGGTGTCTTTATGAAACGAAAATCACCCCAAAAATTTACCGATAACTTTAAAAGAGAAGCGGTCAATCTGGTTGTTGAACAGGGCTATACAGTCCCACAGGCAGCTGAAACCTTAGGTATTCCAACAAAACTCCTGTATACGTGGCGGAAACATTATGTTGAGCAATCTAAACCCGGCGCTTGACATAGGAGCGCCAACAGCCCAACAGAACGTTTTTTCAGGCGCTTGGAAAGTGAATGGGTTCCTGAAGAGGGGTATTCAGGTTTTATAGAAGCCTTTCGCTCAATCACGAATTATATAATAGGTTATTATAGCCAGCTTCGCCCCTATTGGTACAACAATGGGTTAACACCCAATTAGTCAGAAAGATTATTTTGGAAAAACGCTAAGTTAGTGACCAATTTTTATTGGCCACTTCAAAACCCGGATAGAGGTATTTAGAGATCCCCAAAAGACAACAAAGAAAAAAATTTAATTAACCAACACATCAAAACACACAAATAAGCAAAACATCAAAAAAATGCACTACGAATTGTTATTCAACCTAATTTATTAAAAATAATAATCAATATTTAAAAAATAACAAAAAATACAAATACATTAATATTAGTAACTTAATTGGCAATTTTTACTTACATATTCTATAAATTATCTATACTTGGTTCAGCTAATAAACATTAAAGGTATATAATCATGGTAACAAGAAAAGCGCTTCTAATGACGTTGGCTACGTCCTGCCTTATATATGGTTCATTAGCCAATGCAAATTCACATTCACATTCACATTCACATACTATAGGAATAGGATATGCGAAAAGTAAGATAGCCAAAGTAACAAAACTTCAGGGAGCTAATGTTTACTATCGCTATGAGTGGGATTCTCCAATCAGTATTGTTGGAACATTCACCTATATGAGAGGAGATGATTCATTACCAAGTTTCCTGGATTACAACTCACGAGCCGTGCAGTCGACTAGCAATGGGCACACTCAAAAATACTTATTTACGAAATACTCTGGGCCAGTAACTGAAAAACCTGATGCAAAATATTTTTCTCTGATGCTGGGACCGGCCTATCGTATAAACGATTATGTGAGTATATATGGTTTACTGGGGATTTCACATACCTCATTCAATGCAAAGCGATGGACAGATAGTTATTTTCTAAATCGCCCTTATATAGCCAGCGTTGAAAATCATAAGAATTCCAACTTTCCGGGACTACTTGCCAGCGATGTTGATAAGGTGGGGAAACATGTGTCTATTCGGGTTCCTCAAAAGACAAATAATATTGCCTATGGTGCTGGTATTGAAGTTAATCCCGTTAAAAATATCAGCCTTTATTTCAATTATGAAGGCTCCATAACAAAATACCAGAAAATGACAACTGACCCCTTTGCATATGAAGCCTTTGCTAACGGCAGAAATGGACCATATGACACAAAATCAGCCAAGACTAGGTTAATACACGGATTTAACATTGGTATAGGATATAAGTTCTAATTAGAAAAACATAAATCGCTATGTGAATAAAATAAACAACAGTTTTTTCATATTTTATAAATCACCTATAATTAGATCAGTTAACAATATGAAAGGTCTCTCATCATGGTAACGAAAAAAGCGCTTCTAACAACTTTAGCTTTATTCAGCTTTATCTATGGTTCATTAGCTAATGCTGATACACATACCATAGCTGCAGGGTATGCAAGAGGCAAGATAACCAAACCTGCTGACAAGATTAATCTTAATGGATTTAACATTCATTATCGCTATGAATGGGACTCCCCAGTCAGCATAATTGGTCAATTCACTTATATGCAGGGTCATGGTAACAGGAGTTTTCCGTTTTATAATTCGTTTGGGAATTCTATTCCTGGTAGATCTGCATATTTTGAGGCAAAAAATTCATATAGAGCAAAATATTTTTCCCTAATGGCAGGCCCAGCTTACCGCATAAATGATTATCTGAGCATTTATGGTCTACTTGGTATTTCTCATGTAACATATCATATAAGCGCTCCCTTCGGAGTGAGTGATAATATTAATAATATAAATCCTACTACTGGATTCGAGGGAACGTGGCTAGGTCTTGATCCGATAGGGATGAATGAATATATTGATAACACGCGTAATACTAAATTTTCTCTGCGCACTAATAATATTGCCTATGGTGCTGGTATTGAAATTAATCCCGTTAAAAATATCACTCTTTACCTCGCTTATGAAGGTACACTGTCAAAATTTACTGACACAATTCCATATGGTGAAGGGACAAACAACTATATTAATGGATTTAATGTTGGTATAGGATATAGATTTTAAGTAAAAAAATAGCGATGTTTTAAATTTATTAATTTGAACAGAAGGAAGGTACTACTCAATATTCAATGGTATTAAATATTTGAGTAGTACTTTCCTTCTTTCATTTGATGAACACTCTGCTTCACTTTTTCATGTAAGTTACTTTTACAACGGAGGAAGCTCAGACAATGGCCAGCGAGCTTTAACAGTTACGCCTAAAGCGCCTTTGGTAACGCTTTTCAAGCGGATCACCCCTGTTAATGCAATCATTGCTCCATTATCAGTGCAAAATTCAGGGCGGGCATAAAACACTTCACCACACAATTTTTCCATCGTATTTTGCATACTAATGCGTAATACCCGGTTTGCACTAACCCCTCCCGCCATAACTAATCGTTTAAAACCAGTCTGCTCTAGTGCTCGTTTGCATTTTATTGTCAGCGTATCAACAACAGCATTTTCAAATGCATAAGCAATGTCTGCTTTAGTCTGTTCATCTTGTTCAGCATCACCACCACCAATGTGCTTATGAATAGTATTGGCTGCGAAAGTTTTCAAACCTGAGAAACTAAAATCCAGTCCCGGACGATCCGTCATTGGGCGGGGGAAAACAAAACGACCTGCCTTACCTTTCTGTGCCATGAGGGAAAGAGCCGGGCCTCCCGGATAATCCAGTCCCAATAATTTTGCCGTCTTATCGAAAGCTTCACCTGCGGCATCATCAATGGATTCACCCAATAATTTATATTCACCAATACCAGTCACACTGATAAGCTGAGTATGCCCGCCAGAAACCAGTAATGCGACAAAAGGAAATTCAGGTCTGTTTTCTTCCAACATAGGTGCCAATAAATGGCCTTCCATATGATGAACAGGAATGGCGGGTACATCCCACGCGAAAGCCAATGAACGACCAATAGTTGCTCCAACCATCAATGCCCCTACTAAGCCCGGGCCTGCGGTATAAGCAACAGCGTCAATATCTTTACTGGTTAAGCCCGCCTCCTTCAAGGCCGCCTGAATCAGCGGAACCGTTTTACGAATGTGATCACGGGATGCAAGCTCAGGCACAACCCCTCCATAATCAGCATGTAGTTTTACCTGACTGTACAATTGGTTAGATAGCAGACCGGATTTGTCATCATAAATTGCGATTCCGGTTTCATCGCAGGACGTTTCTATACCTAAAACTCGCATTGTACTTGTCACTCGCCACCATAATTAAAGCAAACGCCAGTGTATCACTATCTACTTACAACCACTATTCACATCAACTCAATTACAATCGTCTCTATTTACAAGCTGACTCTTTCTTCTGTTTAGTCTATAATCAGCCCCCTACTTGAATATCCTGTGTGGTTAATGTTAATAATGCTAGCATTAGATTGTTCGTTTTACGTCCCAAAAAAACAAACTATAATCTGCGGCGTTATGTGTTTCAATTTTCCTCGGCACTTTACAAGGCCGTGTTCATTGAAGTAAAATTCCGCACCATTTTTAAAGACGGCTGGCACTATCGCGCCAGCGACAAACCCGGTTTCTATTGAGGTGAGAGGCACATGCCAGTAATTAAAGTACGTGAAAACGAGCCATTTGACGTAGCTCTGCGTCGCTTCAAGCGTTCTTGCGAAAAAGCAGGCGTATTAGCAGAAGTTCGTCGTCGTGAATTCTATGAAAAACCAACGACTGAACGTAAACGTGCTAAAGCATCTGCAGTTAAGCGCCACGCTAAAAAGCTGGCTCGTGAAAACGCACGCCGCACTCGTTTGTACTAAATCTTTGCGGTCTATCCGCATAGTGGTTATATTGACAAACTACTGCAGTTAAAGGCCGTGCTTTCCCAGAGAAAGCGCGGCTTATTCTCGTTCATCAACAGGCGTAAAAGGGCTTATGGCTGGACGAATTCCACGCGCATTTATCAATGACTTATTAGCCAGAACCGATATCATTGATCTTATTGATGTCAGAGTGCCTCTTAAAAAGAAAGGTAAAAACCATCAGGCGTGTTGTCCTTTTCATAACGAAAAAACCCCTTCATTTACTGTTAATGGCGATAAACAGTTTTATCATTGCTTCGGTTGTGGGGCGCATGGTAATGCCATTGATTTTTTAATGAATTATGACAGGTTAGACTTTGTCGAATCCGTTGAAGAGCTGGCTGCTATGCACGGGCTGGAAGTCCCTTATGAGGCAAGTTCTGGCGGCGGCCATATTGAGCGCCACCAACGACAAAATCTTTATCAGTTGATGGATAAACTAAACAGTTTCTATCAACATTCACTGACAATACCAAACGGACAGGCAGCCTGGCAATATCTGACCAGGCGCGGGCTCAGTGAAGAAGTCATTCAGCGTTTTGCAATCGGCTTCGCTCCGGCGGGGTGGGATAATACCCTAAAACGGTTTGCCCATAACGCAGAAGAGCGCAAGCAATTAAACGACGCCGGAATGCTGGTCACGAATGACAACGGTCGCACTTATGACCGTTTCCGTGAACGTATTATGTTCCCTATCCGTGATCGCCGGGGCCGTGTCATTGCATTTGGTGGCAGAGTGCTGGGAGATGCACTTCCCAAATACCTCAATTCACCGGAAACAGAGATTTTCCATAAAGGCCGTCAATTATATGGCCTTTATGAAGCACAGCAAAACCACAATTCCCTTTCAAGGTTATTGGTGGTTGAAGGTTATATGGATGTTGTCGCGTTGGCTCAGTTTGGCATTGATTATGCTGTAGCCTCGCTGGGAACATCCACAACAGCCGAGCACGTTCAGTTACTTTTTCGGACAACCGATAACGTCATCTGTTGTTACGATGGAGACCGTGCAGGTCGTGATGCTGCATGGAGGACACTGGAAACAGCACTACCCTATCTGAATGATGGCCGGCAATTACGTTTTATGTTCTTGCCAGATGGTGAAGATCCGGATTCACTGATCCGTAAAGAAAAGCGTGAATCTTTCGAACAGAGAATGGAAAAGGCACAAACTTTATCTGGGTTTCTGTTCGATTCACTGCTACCACAGGTTGATTTGAGTACTCCGGAAGGCGCAACCAAGCTTAATTCACTTGCTATGCCATTGATTAGTCAGGTTCCGGGAGAAGCATTGCGGCTCTATCTGCTTAAAGAACTTGGGAAACTACTGGGCATACCTGATACGACACAATTGGAACGATCTCTGGCAAAACTTGTCAAAAAAGATACCAATACATATCAGGCGCTAAAACTGAAACCAACAACAATGCGCATACTTATCGCATTGCTGGTACAAAATCCGCATTTAGCGACATTAGTTCCTTCATTACAGGGAATGTTTTCTGCTCAAATAGCGGGATTACCGTTATTTATAGAGCTTGTCGACACATGCCTTGCCCAACCAGGCTTAACAACCGGGCAGCTTTTGGAGCAATACCGCGACAATAAGTACGCAAAACAGCTTGAAAAACTCGCCGCATGGAACGATATACAGATAGAAGAAATTGCTGAAAAAACGTTTAGTGATGCGTTGAATCATCTTTTCGCATCAGCTCTGGATGAACGTTTCAATTTTTTGATTGCTAAAGAGAGAACAGAAGGATTGACCCCGGAAGAGCGTGAAGAAGTCCGGTTAATCACAGAATCCGGAGCCAAAAGATAGATGTTGTTTCAATTAGGGCTGTGTTACCTGACAGATTTGATCCAATCTATATGTGTAACATGGTTTAATAAAACTGATTTTCTGAAACTGAGTTACTGAAACAGTCAGATAAAACAGACTCTGAATCAAAATTTCGGATCATAGATACAGAATTTACGGCTTAAATGCCGAATGAGGTAGGGAGATAACCCTACAGTTGCCGCTATTGAGGGCAGTGGCAATATAACGAAAATGCCCCTAAATGTTATTGTTGGCATAATTTGTTTCGCCGACCGACACCAACCAATACTCTGAAGTGTGGATACCGTCTTATGGAGCAAAACCCGCAGTCACAGCTAAAGCTACTTGTCACACGAGGTAAGGAGCAAGGCTATCTGACCTATGCTGAGGTCAATGACCATCTGCCGGAAGATATCGTCGATTCTGATCAGATAGAAGATATCATCCAAATGATCAATGACATGGGCATCCAGGTAATGGAAGAGGCACCTGATGCCGATGATCTCATGTTGGCAGAAAACACAAACGACACCGATGAAGATGCTGTAGAAGCAGCAGCGCAAGTGTTATCCAGTGTCGAGTCAGAAATCGGTCGTACTACCGATCCGGTTCGCATGTACATGCGTGAAATGGGTACAGTTGAGCTACTGACTCGCGAAGGTGAGATTGACATTGCAAAACGCATTGAAGATGGCATTAACCAAGTACAGTGCTCCGTTGCCGAATACCCTGAAGCTATTACCTACCTGCTGGAGCAGTATGACCTTGTTGAAGCAGGTGAAAGCCGCCTGTCTGATTTAATCACAGGATTTGTTGATCCTAATGCAGAAGAAGATCTTGCACCGACAGCTACTCACGTTGGTTCTGAACTGCCTCAGGAAGAGCTTGATGATTCTGACGATAATGACGATGAGGATCAGGATGATGATACTGACAGTGAAGACGATAACAGCATCGATCCAGAATTGGCTCGCCAGAAATTTCTGGAGCTGCGTGAACAACATGAAACTACCCGTCAGACAATCAAAAAATACGGTCGCAGCCATCCAAATACTGCAGCGGAAATTTTAAAACTGTCCGAAGTATTCAAACAATTCCGCCTTATACCAAAACAGTTTGATTACTTGGTTAACAACATGCGTTCCATGATGGATCGCGTACGTCTTCAAGAACGTCAAATCATGAAGATGTGTATTGAACAGAGCAAAATGCCGAAGAAAAACTTCATCACTCTGTTTTCTGGCAATGAAACGAATGATACATGGTTTACTGCTGCAAAAGCGATGAACAAACCATGGTCTGATAAACTGCTGGAAGTTGAAGAAGAGGTAATGCGTAGCCTGCAAAAGCTGCGCCAGATTGAAGAAGAAACCGGCTTAACTATTGATCAAGTCAAAGATATCAACCGTCGCATGTCAATCGGTGAAGCAAAAGCCCGCCGTGCGAAGAAGGAAATGGTTGAAGCAAACTTACGTCTGGTTATTTCGATTGCCAAGAAATACACCAACCGCGGTCTGCAATTCCTTGACCTGATCCAGGAAGGTAATATTGGCCTGATGAAAGCGGTTGATAAGTTTGAATATCGCCGTGGTTATAAGTTCTCAACTTATGCTACATGGTGGATCCGTCAGGCTATTACCCGCTCTATTGCGGATCAGGCTCGTACCATCCGTATTCCTGTACATATGATTGAGACGATCAACAAACTCAATCGTATTTCCCGTCAGATGCTACAGGAAATGGGACGTGAACCGTCACCGGAAGAGCTGGCAGAACGTATGCTGATGCCGGAAGATAAGATCCGCAAAGTACTGAAAATTGCCAAAGAACCAATTTCCATGGAAACACCAGTTGGAGATGATGAAGATTCACATCTCGGTGATTTCATTGAAGATACCACATTGGAGCTGCCGCTGGATTCTGCCACTTCAGAAAGCCTGCGTTCTGCTACCCATGATGTGCTGGCAGGCTTAACTGCACGTGAAGCGAAAGTCCTGCGTATGCGTTTTGGTATCGACATGAACACTGACCATACACTGGAAGAAGTTGGTAAACAATTTGACGTAACCCGTGAGCGTATTCGTCAGATCGAGGCTAAGGCTCTGCGCAAACTGCGTCATCCAAGCCGTTCAGAAGTACTGCGCAGCTTCCTTGATGACTAATCAAGGGATCTCTCGCTGAAAAACCTGAAAAGCGTCTGCTCCGGCAGACGCTTTTTTATTATTCATGCATAGCTTTCTCTTCACGAATAAATCCCTGACATTCAAATAATGGTTTAAAACCGATGCGACGATATAAGCCATTTCCATCACGCGAAGCCTCCAGATAACATGTAGTCGCACCATGAAGCTTAGCTTCTTTCAACACATAGTTAATCAAAGCAGAAGCATACCCTCTTCTCTTCTTTTCCCTCACTGTACTGATATCATCAAGACGAATAATATTGTCCAGCCTTGATAAAGTTAAGGCACAGATTGGCTGACCATCTGTATACAGAACATAATGTTGCAGATACTTTCCAGCATTCAAGGCCATCTGATGACATTGTTGATACTGTCCGGAAATAAAATGACCTGTTTCAAATGCACTTTCTACCGGAATAGCCCAATCAGTCAAACAGTGGTCAACACGCCGGATTTCATATCCTTCAACACCCTCATCCGCAATCTGCCAATTCATTAAATCGAGCTGCATGACGGTAGTTATGCTATCAGGATCAAACACAAACCCAGCCTGCTGGATAACCGCTAAAACCTGATTACCAGGCACCGTGGTAACAATCAAAAACGGTACATTCGCTTTCTCATCAAGTAACTGAATCCCTGTTTTTAGCTCTTCTGCGGTTTGTTCATATTCATCTACCACCAGCAAAAAATTTAATGCATCAGTTTCAACACCTGTGACATAAGCTCGAACTCCAGCGCCGATATGTTGATACATTCGGCTGATAGATGAGAAAAAATAATCTTCCAGTTTACGATGGGCTAAAACGGCCTCTGATAAGTTGTATATGCTCATATTTGAATTACAAAAATATTTTTACAGGAAAATATAAGAACGGTTTCAAATCAAAAAAACACGAAACATAACCAACAATATCTTTGTGTTCAAATAATAATCAAAACACAATATATAACCAGAGAAATTTATCAAAAAGGCAATCAGTATCACTAAAAAATATTTTATAGTGGCTATAAATAGTTTAAATACGTTAAAAAGCACTGATTTTTGTCTATAAAACGCGCATATGAATTTTGAGGACTAGACCTGGTGCCACACTGTACCGTATAATTCCTCCACTTCAACGGCCCCTTAGCTCAGTGGTTAGAGCAGGCGACTCATAATCGCTTGGTCGCTGGTTCAAGTCCAGCAGGGGCCACCAGAATTATCAAGGGGTTGCATCAAAAGTGCGACCCCTTAGTTTTTTCTAGGATACCCATAGGATACCTTCTGGCAGTAGCGCGAGGTATAACCAATTAATACAGCTACGGTAATGAGCCGTTGTCGTATTCCTCTCTGTGACATTTATCACATCACTTGAAAATACGATGTTTGCCTTTCTGCTTCCCTAATCGCCACTTGAAATGCAAAACGCCATGATTTCTAAAATGGCTAAGATTGAATCTCAAGAACTGATGAGTAATTATTCCAGTGGTTTACTGCGAGCATGACGCTCAATTAATCGGCCATACGAATCAAAATAGCGACTCGGCCAGATTTCTGAGGGATGTATTTCGAGATAGTTAGCAATTATCCATTCGCCTTTCGGCCACAGACGGCTAAGAGTATTTGCTAGTGTAGATGAACTGAGTCCTGCTTCACGAGAAACAGCCGCTAGGGTTGTTCCACGCTTACGTAATGCAGCAATAATATCGGCTTGATGCCAGTCTTTTTTTATATCAATCATTCCTGCTACCCCTTCCATTAATTGAACATTGATGGTGGCAATTCAGACAGGGTTAGCACTACTGGGAGCTACCTTCCAGCGAGGCCGAAGCCTCCCCTGCCTGAATCGCCATTGAATGGGCGATAGCAGACACACTGGTAGAAACCTCCTACCAGTGGATAGCTCTTTGCAAGGGTGCTAATCCTTGACCATTGGATTTTGCCAATGGCTGGGCTACTTTAACTGATTGGTTTATCGGACTCAATAAGCGAATCAGTATAAACGCTTAACTTTTTGCGTTATATCTTATTAAGCGCGTTAAGGTGCTACTACTGTTCTTCACTCAAGATAAATATCTGCTCTGTATTCAGGCCCATTGGAAGCTTTTTAGGCCTGTTACTATTCGGTTGGAGATGAAGAGCCTATGATATTCCGAAGGATATTGGTTAGACATCCATGTCTAGATTGGTATGTGATCGGTAGTAGTGATATTTGAAGATATACACTGTTATAAAAAAACACCAATACGAATCAGTATGATATTTATTCAATTATGGTAAGAAAAATTCATCTCTATAAGACTAATATCCGATAGCTATATATTGCACTCGGGAACCTGACCAATTTCCCAGCGAGTCGTGAACAATAATTAAAAACTCTTCTTTAGATCTAATTTCAGCAGATATACCTTGTCCCCAATCACCACCTCTAACATAATTACCAGTTACAACAAAGCATTTGTTTTTAAATGGAATTGAGAATTTACGCACGTCTATTGTACTTGTTGAACCGATTACAACCCCCCACTGAATCATTAATCCACTAGGAAGCATTTGATACCCAGATTCATTAAGTTTCGCATCAAAACTGTTCATATCCGGTACTTGGTTTGGTCCATTCCCTACGGCTCTATAAACTAATTCAGATAAACCAAGATTCTTTACAAGCTCCGCTTTATCCGGGATATTTGCCCCGTTCTGCTTCTTCTCTAAATAGAGATTTGAGTTATTATTGAGGGCGTTTTGGTTGGCTATATTAGCTAGATCATATGCTTTTTTAACAGCTTTAGATGTTGCGACGGTTATTTCACTGTCACTATCTGTTTCATTACTTAGTGTAACAAATCCCGGTTCTACCTGAGTTGCGTAAGGATGATTGCGGCTCTGGGCGTGTTCTATGATCGCGTCCTTCACATATTCGCGAGTTGGTACAACTACAACGTTATCTTCTAGGATTTTTGATTCAGGCTTTTTATCTTGCATATTTATTCCCTCATCTAATCAACAATACACATTGCTAAATAACATGAAGGCGGTGGGAGACTTCTCCGCCGGTGAACATCAATAAAATTGGTTCATCAATATTGGAGAGTACGGCTTGACTAACATTTGATAGTTAGAATGTTTTGTCGGCAGGATGACATAATATAATAGAGAATAAATTAATAAAATTTATTTAATGGCTAATAAGATTTAGTGAAATAAAGGTGAAATATCTCACCTTCTGAGCATTTGATTTTATTAAACCCCATCAAAGATATCCAGTCTCTGCTGCTGTTCTTCACTTAAGTTAAACGCAAACTTTTCATGTTCTACTTGCCATGTGCCAAAACTCATCAAAAACGCAATCGCCGGATCTATCTTGTTCGCTGATTTCTTTTTATTCGGTTTGATATTAGCGTTCGCATCCGTTTCCATCACGACATTAGACATCGCCCATGCCAACACCGGATCGCCGTTGTGACGAATGATTTTGCGGTTAACAAACACCTCAGCAGATTTCGCCACGGGGCTAAAGCGCACATAGGTTTGCGGGAATGGCTCAACATCCAGCCCTACACCCTGTAATTGTGTTCTAAGATGCGTGGCGTTCCATGTATCAAAACCCACCAGCTTGATATCAAAGTGCTGGCTATCATTGAGAATATCATCACGGATACGATCATAATCAATGCAATCGCCTGTCGTGGTGCGCAGCCAGCCCATTTGCGCCCACTGACGGTAGATTGTCCGATTCTTATTCGCCGGGTTCTGTAGCTGGGCTTCAGGCAGATAGTGGCGAGTCAGTAATAACAGCTCATTATCTACCGGGAACGTGTAGCAAATACTGGTAATATCGCCTGTTGAGGATAAATCCAGTCCGGCGTAACACTCCAGCCCTTTCAGATCGTTTTCATCATAATCTGACTGGCAGGCTTTCCATGCCCCTTCACCCATCCACGGCGTTTCGCCTTGACACCAGATATTAAAGCGTTTGGTTAACATTTCTGTCCATTGTGAGGGAATGCCCCGTGCTTTCTGAATGGTGTCATGAAGTGCGGCGCTATCTACTGAGATATCAAGGTTAGGATTCGCCTTAATCCAGAGTGATTCATCATCAATCTCGTTCTCGTCGTCCAGTTCGTAGATCAGGGCAAACAAGGAGTCGTTTTGCTCTTCGTCATCCAGTATCTGACAGCAATAATCATAGTGCTGCTTACAGGCTGAAATAACGTTACTGCCCGCCGTGGTAATGGCAAACAGAATGCCTTCGGGACGTGCTCCCATTCCCAATTCAAGGGCAGAGTAAACCGCGTTATCGGGGTGTAAATGATATTCATCGACAATCGCCAAACTGGGGTTAGAGCCTTCAATGGTGGCGGCTTTGGCTGCCAATGGTTTTAACAGACTGTTGCTCTTCGGGTAGGTTATTTTGAGTTGCTGGATAACAACCCGTTTTTTCAGGGGCTTTGATAACAGGCACATCTGGCGAGCATCATCGAATACAATACGCGCCTGATCACGACTCACGGCGGCGGTGTAGATATCCTGCTGCCCGTTCTCCATCACCAGAAACCAGTTCGCCAGTATTGCGGCAACGGTGGATTTGGCATTTTTGCGCGGAACCTGAATGTAAGCACTGCGGTATTTCCGGCGTCCGGTCGCCTTAACTTTGAAACCAAATAGATTAGCAAAGGCGAATTGCTGCCACGGTTCGAGAATGATGGGCTTACCGCGCAAGTGCCCTTTGACGTGTGGACAGTGGCGAGAGAATGCAATAAATCGCTTCACCACCTCCGAATCGAACACATAAAGCGGGTTATTCAGGTCGCTAAAGTAACGTTTCACCGCCTGTTTTACCCGTTTACAGGCCGGAATTGTGCCGTTTTCGATATCAAAAGTATACTGATCCCATGCGTTCATAGTCGGTCTAACTCGTCCTCTTCCTCTATTTCTACCGGATTTTTCCGCCGTGATACAGGGTCAAAACCCAGCAACGCCGACATTTTTATCATGATTTTTTCAGCGTCGGCTTTGGCGTTCAGTGACGGATTACGGCTTTCACTGCCCTGACTATTCACAATGCTAAAGCCCCGGATATCAAGATCTGCCACTGCCTTTCGGTAAATGGCATAGTTGACGCAATACAGCTCTAAGTTATTCCAGTCGGCGGCGTTCAAATCTTCCCGCTCGTTTAAGATTTTGCTTTTGGCCTTCCATTGACTGGCGGCAATATCATTTAAATAAGTAGGCGGTTTGGGTGCTCTTGCCATAATGTTCGCTGTTCCTTGTGATTTTATTTTCAAAAAAATTGCCGGGCGTAAAAATTTGAGGAGGGGGCGGTTCCGCTATGAGGGGCGTTTGTCATTTTTGATACCCCCACTCCGTTATTTCATTTGGTTATTATTCTTGTGATAAATAATCGTGCTGCTTCTGCCTCCTGCTCCCGATAAGCACCTTGTTTGCGCCTCGCTTTGGTGAGTGGGTCTGTCTGTACCGTCTTACGGTTATGGCAGGCATGGCATAGTGCTTGATGATTGGATGCAGGCCAAAACAGCACATCCGCTTCACCCTGTATTGGGATGATGTGATCCACAATGATTGCAGGTGTGTAGCAGCCTTGCTGTAAGCAATAGACACATAACGGATTAGCTTTCAGGTATTGCAGCCGATAGCGTCCCCATCGGTTACTGTAGCCACGTTCGGTACGTGTACCGCGCTGCCTGTTTGGTTCCCGTCGATGTTCCTCACAGCGACCGGACTTTACCCGTTGCTTACAACCGGGATAGCCACAACGTCTTAACGGTTGCCACGGCATCAGTAGATCCCCACATCACGATAGACAGATCACAACGATTTGATAGTAAAAGGCACTTCTTTGAGTTCAACATCAGTCGCCATCTCCCGATTCTCATACAACAAACCGATATACAGCAGGCAACCAACTTTAATCGCCGGGGTAAAAGCCAGATCATCTCCAAATCGCTTACCGATATGTTGCTGGCAGACTTCAAGCGCGGCAGCGGCATAGCCCATGAGCAAGGCATCATTAAGGGTATCGCTTTCATCCAATCGGCAATGTTGTTTGATTTCGCTCAAGGAAATTTTAATCTGGCTCATCGGAATATACCTCCCTTGCAAAGCAGCTCTAGGCGGGTGTGTTTCGCATCGGGGATGACCGCCATAATGTCGAATGCCGTCCCTCTGGTGTTTGCTCCGTGATAGGTAATGTTGTTCGCTGTGGTCACATCAGCACGATAACGCAGCCAGATACGCACGGTGGCTTCTGAGAACACTGCGCCGGATGCCACCAGCTCCCGCCCGCTAATGGCCTTGACTTCTGCCCAGACGGTGGCAACATCCACCCAGTTATTGATGATACCGCCAAACGAATCACGCGTACTTTCATTTTTACGAATAGTTATCCGATGCCGCAATCTGCCTGCCCTCATGCCTTGCCCTCCGGTTGTTGCTTGATTTCCACCGTTTGTTTCCATGCCTGACTGAATTCATCACCACCGGCACGGGGTGATAATCCCTCGCGTTCACGGGCTTCATTCGGGCACATCACACCGGATTTAATCGCCGTCTCATAGCTCTGGAAACGTTCTTTCGGATTGGCTCGCAATAGATCGGCGGTATCGAACTCAACTTGGTAGCGAATGCCTTTTGTTGGTGAGTTCATCAGTAAGGAGGATTTGATTTGCTGTTCGAAATTAGCAAGCCACGGGCGCATGGTGATTGTCAGAAAGGCGCGTGATGCTTCGCTAAAATTGCTGTAGGTACTGTTCGAATATTCTTGCAGGAAGATCGGACTGATATTGAACATTCGGGCAATATCGTCAATGGTGAAACGGCGGGAGGCCAGCCACTCCGCATCCTGATTGCTCATCCCCAATTGCTGGTATTCCATGCCACCTTCAAGAATGGGCGTTTTGCCTGCATTGCGAGCGCCTTTATAACGTTCGAGGGCTTCCAGCGCCTTATTCCCTTTGATGCCATCCAGCCAGTCAGCGGCTTTAATCACGCCCGCCGCCATCATGCCCTCTTTCATAATACTTGCGCTGTGGCGTTGTTGTGCCAGCCCCAAACCCAGTGTTTCGCGGCAAATCGTGACAGGGGAACGCCCTAAAAAGCCGTCTTCCGTGGCATAGCGCAAATGTAAAATTTCTTCCTGTAGGTAGGTTTTGACCTTGCCGCTATAGGGTTCGGTGATGGTGTAAGCAAACCGATGATCGGATAATCGTTGTGGCACAACCGCTGACGGCGGGTAAGGGTGTAACGATTGTGGCTGTCCATCTTTTCCCCAGACAATCACAGCATAGGCATTACCATTCAGTAAGCAATGACGCATCAGGGTTCGCTTAAACTGAAACGGGGTCTGGCAATCGCAAATAATCTACCGGATGTTCGCTCAACCATTCGCGGGACTCTTTGCCGCTCTGGTGCTGCACTCGATAGAGATAACAGGGCATGGTGGCAACCGCTTCGCTAATCACCGTGACAGCATTCATGACTGCGGGTAAACCCTCGGCTGTAGAAGGAGAAACATGCTCGCCGGATTTGGTATTAGCCATGCCCGCCAGAGAAAAAAATTCATCAATGGTCATACTGCGAGTTTCGGAGACTTTTCGCTTAAAAAGCCACATGATCACACCTCAGACAGTTGCAGCCAGTAATGACGCAAATCCGGATTACTGAGCTTAACCGCATTGAGTGAGCGTTTGGCAATTTCTACGCCACTATCAGGATAAGCGGGTAAGCTGGTGATCGTGATTTCCCGAAGTTCTGCTTCCAGAACGGTTCTGATATAAGGCTCTTGACCTGTATCCCACTGATCTTTGATTGCCCTGAATCCGAAGCTCATTCCGGCAATATCACCACGTTCAACCAATGTCAGCACATCGCGGCCTAATTGGGTATCTGGCGGGGTTAACTCGAAACGTAATCCGGTAGCATCTTCGCTAAGTTGCAATGTGCCAGACGTGGTACGGCCTAACAAGTTCATATGATCATGTTCATAAAGTGCCCTGATATCTGCCCCTGCCGTTAAACTAACGCTAAAGGCATTCGGGGCGAACTGTTCGACAAACTCATCCCATAAAACATGTGATAGGCTGTTCCACTTAATCACATAACCTGTCAGTTTCTTATCACTGGCAGATAGCGAGGCAGTGCGGATTTCAAAATCATTCTTCATTCGATAGACTCCATGACTTTAAGAGGCATCGCGCCCCTTATCGTTAACCCGCTTTCGTGCCTTTGATTTCCAGCACTTTGATCGCGTTGGAGTCCCCCAGCCCACCGCCTAAATACTTATCAGTATGAACCTTATAAAATCCCGGCTCGGTGATATTATCAGGACGAGTACGAATGCCCGTTTGATGGTCAACAATGAAGTAACCGCGCTTGAAGTCACCCAGCGCAATGATGTTATCGGGCATAAATTCGAGATAGTGAACTGGCAGACCTAACAGCATATCGGGATCACCAGCCTGTAAACGTTCGCGCCAGATATAATCACCGTTGCCGTTTTTCAGCTTCTGTACTTGCGCGGCAGTCGTGGAGTTCATCACCCAAACGGCATTTTTACGGTATTTGTTCTTGAGCATGAATTTCAGGTCAATCAAGTTATCGGCTTCAAGTTGAGTCGCTTCCAGCTTTTGCAGCGTACCGAATGTGCGAACCTTATCGGCTTGAGCATCACGAGGATAAGACAGGAAGCCCTTTGCTTTTTTGCTACCGTCACCGCTAATCAAATCTGTTTCTTCGGTATCAACGAAAGTATCTACAATTTCAGACGTCAACCAACCTAAAATATCGACATCGCTAAAATCGATAATTTCTTGCGTGGTTTTGGGTAAGCGTAGATAGGAAACAGCTTGATGCTGACTTCTTCCATCTTCGGTGTAGCAGTCTCACCGCGTGCCTTGCCTTCTTCTGTGTGGGCTACGGCTGCGCCACCGACCGAAACAAGTTGTTTATATTCGTTGCTACGCGTGGTTTTGATAGTACAAATCCGGCGCATGACCGATTCATCAGCCAATTGTTGCATTATCTGTTTGTTCAGTTCAGGGATAACAGTATAGCCACCATCTGCCAGAACGCCTGTAGACAGAGAACGAGTTTCGCCAGTCAGGATATAGTGGCGTAGCTCATCATTGCTGAGTGCTTTACTGGTCGGCTGAGTCTTTGCCTGATTGCGTTCTTCATCAGATAAAGCCTCATAACGGGAAATTTCGGTATTCAAAGAATCAGACTGGCTGCGCAGCTCGTCGAACTGTTTGGCTTCATCAGCATTGAGTGAGCGTTTTTCGTTTTCGGCTTTAGTAAGCAAGCAGCGAACGCATTTGATGGGTTAAATCGGCTTTTTTCTGGCGAAATTCGAGTAGTTTTTTCATGGTGTGTTTCGGAATAATTATTTTCATTAAAATACTATTTAACACCATTAAAAATAATAAAAAAGCCTCTGTTATTTAGAAATAAAACAAAGGAAAACATGAAGACAAAATATTTACAAAAAATTAATTTTAAATGGCGATTTAACTCGCCATTTTTCATTAATACCTATTTACTCACTTTTATAATGTATATCTTTTCAAAATCATTTGCTCCATTTAGCATTGTCCCGTAAATTGCCCCTGCTACCTTTATTCGTATTTCTCCAGCATGTGTAGGAGTGCCTTGTATTTTTATACGGCTGTAATCCTTTGCTGTTACTGGTTTTACAGGGACAGTATAATCACTAGGACTCCATGTTAAACCCGAGTTTTCAGGTGTTATTTCTGCGCCAAAACTCTTATCTATAACACCAGGTATTCTTATTAATTCATTATATGGTGTACCAATCTTAGCATCTGTTAGATAATTTCCATCAGGATAGATATGAACAGCTTGCTTTGAACAAGCGGAAATAAACAAAAAAGATATAATTAAAATAAATCTACTCATGCTTATTTTATTGGCTTGAAAACCAACCCTCCAAATGTATGTTTAAGAAAATAATTCAAATTATTACCCCCTTTAACTTGTTGATAAATTTTACCCCAAGAAAACATATTTAAATTAACCATATTGTCATTATTTATATCATTTGAATTTATTGGTATCCCTTTTGAACTAACTTCGCCTTCCCATACAACCCAATGATTTTTCATTGAAGTGTCACCAGTGATACTATCTAGCATTCCGGCTGATATTAAACTTACAACTCGATATCCTTTTTTTATATATTGATTTAAATTTATTATATCGTTCACATTACTATGTGAGAATACACTTATGTTGTCAAAAACCTTTTCATATCCAGCTTTTTCAAACCACTCTGTTAATTTTTCCCACATGGTAATACCAGCCACTTGATCTGAAATTTCATCGTAGTTCATAATCGTATTTTCTGAATCTCTTAAACTGGCTAATGTCAGCCAATCTAATCCTGAGATTCTTTCACCATACTGATTATAAAAAGATCCTTTAGGATGACGACAACCATCACCCGGCTTAATCTCTAATTGACCAATTTTAGTTCTGCCATGTTCCCATAACTCACGAGCAGCTTGCTCATAGATATCTGGTCTGTCCATTTGTAAACAATAAAAAAATGCCGCAGGTCCACATAAACTTGCTCCATTTTGATCCGGGTAAGTTCTTTTCGATAACCTATCCTGAATTTGTGATTCGACTTTATTCTTCTCAAATGGATCATCAGGATGACCAATTGGATATTCTTCCGCAATAAATACCCTTTCAGGAACAGTAAGTTTTAATTCAACGGTATTATCCCCATCGCTAACAGGTTTTGTTTCAATCGTACTTTCAAAATAACAGGCATTTTCTCGTTTTTTATCCGAGCAGGCTTTACCTTCTACGAATTCCCCCAGTGTATACATCTTTTTAAAAGGGGCTTGCAATGCCTGAATTGTATTTGAACCATGTTTGCGGTAAAGCATGATTTGCATAATATACGTCACGGAAAGATCATCGTCTGTTTCTTCAGTGACGTGCTGTTGAGTTTCATAATTACTCTGTAATTGTGCCTGAAAAATATCAAGCAATATATGATGGTTTCCTTTTGCGTCCTTACGATAAATGATTAAATCGTACAGCAAGTGTTCAGCAGGTACATTTGATTCTATTTTTGTGTAGACAGTATAAGTTGGCATGGTATTAATCCTTTAAAATATGAAAACTCAGGTTCTTTTTGTCATCCGTAAGATGCCATTGGGTATAACCTTGTTTATCCGTCTTTCCTTCTTTTATCTGTCCATCCGGCAGGCAAACCCGATACTTGCATTCGGTTAAAAGATTGCCGTCATCATCCACACAACGATAGCGGGCATGATGTTTGGCGGGTTTTACCGGAGCCTCTTCAACCAGCGGCTTCTTAAGTGGCTTCACATTCGAGAACCCGGATAAAAGCGGCCTGCCTTCTTCACGTCCGGCTAATTGTGTAATGCTGTAGCCCGAAGTCCCCGCTGCAATGTGGTTACACGAGATAGACTTGTAATCGAACATCACCACTTCATGGGGGATTACGTCGTTGTCATTGATGGAATGGGGATAATTGTAGGCCAGATTGACAATCGTAGCGCCTGTCAGTTTAATTTCGTAAAAGAGTTCCAGTTGTCCCATCGGGCTTGTCCGGTAGTGCATAAAGTGCGCTTCCAGTAATTCGTTTCCGTCGATTGCCATTGCTAAGAGAGGTGAGGATTTATCAATGGGCTTGGTAAAGCTGACTGGGTGATGATGCGCGTTCTGGTCGCGGCTTACTGAATGGCTGACACTCAGTACCTGTATTTCGTCTTCCCGGCCTGTCTGATAACGATTTCCGATGGATTCAGGCGTTGAACATCCCGCTGAAATTAATCCCTGCTTCTTGCCTTTTAGTGATAAGTAGATAACGTGTGACATCTTGTCTCCTGTGATCTGACTTTCGATAAAATCGAATGAATGAAACAGGATACAGCAGGAATATTTATCTATTCTAGCATGAAGAAAAATTCAGCAGTAAATTTGTGATTAATCTCTGTTCTTAAATAAAATCAGAATATTACATCGTTTAAATTTCTGGTAATACCAAATCAGGCTGATACCTTATTTTACTGTCTCCTATCATCCAGCTTTTATTTACCTGCCAGAGATACCCCCTATAAATCTTTTTCACCCTCTCAGTTATGCACCCTCTGCACATCTTTCTCAAAGCCTTGCTACATCTGGGTTTGCAGTAATTAATATGATATTCATTCATTGTACCCTCTGTTCACCCTTTTTTTACCCTAATGAAGAGAATGTAGAGTTGATGTATAGTTATTTTTTAACTATACATCTATTATTTTCCTTTAAATACAGCTAGATATTTGAAATTGTGTATGGAGTGCAGACTTAAAACTAAAAGTTTTATACAGGGGATTTAAAGTCTCGACACTCAGGTACTGACGGTAGCCATTCTTCGGCTTCTTCCGATAATTCCACGTTATAAGAATAGCCTTTCTTAGTTCGTACTTTCCGATACTCCTTCCGGTATTCCAGCATAATCTTGGGGATGGATTCACCAAACTTGGTTAGCGTTAGTGGGCGTTCAAAACCGTGTGCCTCCATAAAAGAGAGATAGGCGTGATACAAGTACAATCTTGGTGCGCGTGGGCTGATATTCTTATTGCCCATCTTCATTCCAGTTGCATCATTGACAGATACCAAATAACCGCAAAAGCGATACAACGGATCGGAATGGCTCTTTACCGTTAACGCTTCGTTCGAGTCGCGTTGCGCTTGTAGTAGCTGCTTAGCTTTATTCTGGTCGGCAAATTCGTTTAATAAGTGGCGAATAATCACCGGAAGCTCTCGACTGATTTTCTCCGGCAACTGTGGATCTTTCTCGGATTCTTTGACAGGAATATTAAACGGGAATATCACCCGCCGCCGTGCAATGCCGCCATTGCGCTCTGTAAAACTCATGGGTTCGTTATTGGTGGCTAACACCACGGCCTTAATGACCGTAGAAAATTGCTTCTCATATTTCCCGTCAACTTCGATTAAATCACCGCCAGTAATCGCCTTAATGCCAGCCCCTTCACCGACATATTTAACCTGATCGGGCAGCGTAATCAGGCTTTTCCCGACAAACTGATAACGCCCTCTCGCTTCATCCAGTGCTCTCATATTGCCACTGGCGGTATTGTGCTCACCTGCTAATAATGTCGCAATATAAGTAAACACACTTTTACCTCTGCCGCCTTCACCTGTGACTTCAATAAATAACTGCCAGTCATAACGGTTTGCCAGGATCATAAACAGGGCGGATGTAATGCGATTCATCTTGTTTTCATTGCTTCCCGCCGCATGGGATAACCAGCGATAAAAATCTGGGGCATGGTCTGGTAAATTTTCACCGACAGCAGGCGGGGTGAATGCAATACCGTTATGATTCATTAACCAGTGTTCCGGCTGGTGTGGGGTAAACTTTTGAGCCGATAAATCATAAACACCATTATGAAATCCGATTAAATCCTGCCGTTGCTCCCCGATAACTGGCACTTGTAATTTCATGGCATAGATAGCGTTATTAATCCCGTTTGGGCTGTAAGGGGTTTCGTGCTTGTCAAAAATTGCCACCATTGCGCGGCGCAGCTCATTATCCGACACGGTTTCCCATGTTGTACCGTTATAGTGGTAAACCATTTCACTATCAGGATTAACCGCCACTTTGCCGTACCGCTCAACCAATAGTGCCCCGCGCTGACTGGCTGCCATTTGTGCCAGATTGTTATTGGCCTTTTTGAGCTTCGTTTCGTGGATAATCACCGCTTCTGCTTCCATGAGTTTTTTCTCTCCAACCTGATATAACCCGTTGCTGAATGCCTGCGTTGCTGACTCAATGCCGTGATGCTGGCGATAATCGTCCCAATCAGATTTTAATTCCGTAGGCGGTAACGTTATCCAGCCGTTAATCACTTTGGCTGTTTTCTCTGCCACTATCTTGCCAATGTTCTTTTTTAACCTGCCGTTTTTGTCCTGCTCTTCCGGTTTGTGCCAATCGTTATCAGCAGCAAGGATAATTTTTGCGTTAGGCCATTGGGTTCTGACCAGCTCGGCAATAGTGGGTAAATTACTTTCATCAATCGCCGCCAATACCACGCCCTTATGTAACTGACTAACAGTTAACGCTGTTGCATAACCTTCGGTGATGATGAAAGTGTCCGGTGTTCCGGTAATCTCGGATACAGGGATAAAACTCCCTTTTTTCTGTGTGCCTGTAACAAGTCGTTTTTCACCGTTCAGCTTAATGGTCTGCGCCCCCATGATTTTGCCGTCCAGCGTCTGAACCACCAGCAATAAAGAGCCATCTTTCAATAACCGCTGATTGGGGCATTGCAGCCCCTTTTTAGTCAGATACTGAGATTCACCCGTGACAGAAGTTGCAACCAGCGCAGCGATGCGTTCTGCAATCGGTTTTACTGTTCGGGGCTTTTCTTTGATTGGCTGAGATTCGGGTAAGGGAAGTGCCAGCGCATCAGCTACCAACTTAGCGGCGGCAAAGACCGTGATCCCTTTGGTTCTTGCCACTAAACCCAGACCATCACCGTGATTCGGCGCATCACATTGGCGACAATGCCAATCGCCATGATGGTTATCATCGATAAAATGAAAGCGGTCAGTACCACCGCATATCGGGCAAGCACCATGTTTCCCCTTTGCCGGAACATCAACACCACAAGCAGGCAACAGGCTTTGCCAGTGATTAGTGGCAGATTTTTTTACGTTATGGATAAAGTCTATCGGGCGGATCTTGCCGCTATTCTTATATAAGGTGTTTTGCTCATCGGTTCACTCCCTGTAAACAATAGCAAATAATGAGCGGTAAATTTCCTGATTGATATCACAGGCCAATGCAATCAGGTTATTTAAATCAGCAGAGCATTCTGTACTGGCTTTTTCAAGAATGACATAAAACAAAGAGGTTGCCAGACCTGCCCGAAACATGGCTTGTTCCAGTGACACAGGCTGCTTATGTTCATGTTCTCTGATGATTTCAACATCAACGGATTTACTATCCGGTATAGAAGCACGACGAATATTATTAGCGGCGTTTTCTGCACCACGTAACGTTTTATATCGGTAACGAACCGTTTCTTTTTTTGTCTCGCCAGTCTGTTGATTTGTGGTGGTAACAATGAGTTTAAACATGGCTTACCTCCTGAATGGAGGTAAAGCATATAGGAATGCTTTTAGGCAAACAGACTTTGCCCTTTCTGGTTAGAAAGGTATATTGATACATAGCTACCTCGATAGTGTTGATATCGTTGGTGGTTAGCCCTCGCTCAGTGTTGGTAGCACTGTTCGGGGGCGTTGATTTTATAGGTTTTACCATGTTAAGGTGACCACCTATTAAAGATAAAGCTAATTCAATAGGTGGTCACTTGTCAACAATAAAACGAGACAAAAGCCCTAAAGGTGATGGACAATCCCCACAATTTAGAATGCGTATAACTCCAGAACTGAAAGAACAGTTTGAAGATGCAGCCCTAAAATCAGGAATGAGCCTAGCTAACTGGCTTAAAACTTTGGGACGTAACGAACTAGAACGATTAGGAATTAAACCCAAAGGCTGAGCTAATAAATTTTATTAATTCGGTTCATAGGTCTTTTGTCCTAAAAATTGATTATTTCGAAGGTGATTTTTGCAATGTCACCTTTTATTTTTTCTTTTTATTAGGCTGTCTGAACACGGCGAGTTGAAACCAAATAACCATCAAGATCGGATTTTAAATAAATAACTTTACGACCTATCTTATGATATGGAATTTTTTCTTTTCCTGTATACGCCCAGTTAGCCAGCGTTTGTGCGGTAACAACAAGATAAACTGCGGCTTCTGCTCTGGTGAATTTTTCTAAGGTTGTTGCGGAAGGATGTATTCTCATTTTTAGCACCATATATTATTAATTATCAGTAGTGATAGATTGTTTATAAATAGACATTAAAAATAGTAAACTGCCTTGTATAACGTTTTATACAGAAAGGTGGAAATTTATACCTCAATAGAGGTATATAGTGATGTGATCAGACAAATATTAAATTCAATTCATTCGAACTCAATCGAACAAGCAGATAGCATCACGTTGTTAATTTCTTACTTTAGGTCTTTTTCAAGTTGTATTAGCTTTATTTTCTTCATAATCCATTTTTGCATTTTCCTATTCAGATAATTGAAAAAGAATTCTTCGTTTATCCTCATCACTCATTCCAGACAGAATAGAAATAATTTTTTGATCTAATGCCTTTTTATTCTCTACCATGCCAGCATGTTCCAGTATCGCCTGCTCTATTCTTTTAGCTGGCTCCTGCAATTCATCAGCACCAAAATGTAAATACCCCTGAGTAACATCAGCACTACGTAATGTTCTGTGATTCATTAAGCGCTTCAAAATATAGTTACCCACTCCTACCAATTCAGCGACTGTACCAAATGTACGGCGGGCATCATGCCATTTGAATGGTATTGGTTGGAGCATATCTAAATTTGGTTCAGGGACAGTAGCTGCGCTGATACGATCAATGATATGACGACATTCTTTGATAACACCTCTCAGACCGGGAAAAACAAAATCCGGTTCTCCCTGCTTCATTATCAAACGCCGACGAAACAAGTTCCTTAAGGTATCAGTAATAGGAAGTTCAAGCGGATCGCCATTTTTGGTTGTTTCTATCCAGAAATAACGCCCTCCCATATTCACACGATCCCACGTAAGGTTGAATATCTCCGATTTACGTAATCCGGTAAACATAGCCATTTCCACCGCATCACATGCAGCGACTGCAACATCATCTCTTCCATTTTCGGCTTTATCCCGAACAGTGGCCACAGCACTTAACCAGCGTGCAAGTTCATGTGTTCGGATACGATCAGTTTTTCTTACCGTGCCATACCATTTACGCTTTGTACTCAAAACGGCAGTAGGTGGATCAGGGAGTAAAACCCTTTCTTCTTCATCTCGATAATGGTCATGGGCAAAACGATAAACAGCCCTTAACGACCTAGCCCATAAATCGGCCTGTGCGTTACTACCACTCCCAACACCCGCACGTAACGTTGCTTTATCAGCACCAAACCAAACACTACCCTCAGTGATTGCTTTATGCCTGAGTTCGACACGTTCCCTGCTTATTGATGCTAGTGGTTGTTGCAGCCAATCACCGGAAAAGTTCTTTAATATGGAACGATATTGATTGGCAGTAGTGAGTTTTAATCTATGCCCTCTGTTAGAAATATAGGTGTCTAACGCTTCAGATAATGTTACTACTGCTTTTTCATTGATACGCTTAACAACATTGGGGTTCTGGCCTGTAGTGGCTACTTCACCAAGAACTTCAAGCGCCTTTGCCCTAGCATTATCAATAGATAAATCAGGAAATCGCCCTAATGTGGCACGGATAAACTTTCCTTTTCTCTTTCTGGAAATACAGAAACTTTTAACTCCAGTCGTACCGATACGAATACGTAACCCGTTTACCACTGTATCACTATACTCAACTTGCCCACGTTCTGCGGGTGGCAGGCTTTCTAGTTTAGCTTTCGTGAATTTGAAAGTTTCCACATCTGTCCCTCTATATTAAAAAAGTAAGAATCAACTTTTCTATTGTTACCAAACGATTAGGGTATCTTGTGAATCGCTTGCAGACGCTAGGATACTTATAGGATACCGTAGGCAAGTATTTTAGGTTATTTATGTGGATTTATACAGTAGTTATAAAATTTGTAATTAATTGAAAATTAATAACAAGTATAAATAAATAAAACCACTTACTCAGTCTCATAATCGCTTGGTCGCTGGTTCAAGTCCAGCAGGGGCTACCAAATTTTATCTGTTAAATCAGCACATTAAGCCACTTTTTAGCAAGTGGCTTTTTTGTTTTTATAGACCAGTGGCGACAAAATGGCGACAGGGATTTCTTAATATTTCATTATCTCTTACTCTGAAGGTAATATGAGTTTGCCAGTAGTCGAAACCAGATGGGAGATCGAAATGGAAAATAATGCTTTCAACATTACTACAGTAAAAGAAGTTGCTGAGTATACAGTCAGAGGCCCTGAGCAATATGAAATGAATAACCTATTAAATAGTGGAGAATGGGTTTTGCTATCTGTAGCACCTGGTGTTGATGAAGACGGTTATCCGATGCACAAACATTCTTTAGGAAGAATTTCCGAATAAAATTTTCTCTAAAATTAATCAACCAGTGCAATGAATTACTGTACTGGTTTTTTCACTCCCCTACAGTCCAATTACCTGATTTCACATAAGAAAATTAACTAATATTTAATAATTTCCCCTTACCCCGCGATCCACTTTTGATCCAAAACATGCAAGCGGGTGCGGTGTAGTGCGTTTTACGTCAGGTTTACTTTTATTTCATGGGGATTGTACAGCGTGAACACGCCACAGTAACGCAGATCCAAATGAACCATAGCGGCGAGTAGTGAATTGAGGAGTGAACGGTGCTGTGTGCGTCTGGTGACGTTTGATGAGGGGATAAAAATAAACCCCGCCGAAGCGAGGTCGATTTGTCTAACCAATCACAGGCGAATACTTCTGTTTCAGTCCATCGGATTTATGGGCTGTGTTTCTGATGGCGCTGGCGTTCTGTGGTGTCCCTGTGTTGTGATGGGTATGAGCGGCGGTCAGTTCCGCCAGTTCCTTGACCACATCCAGTGTCTCTAACATCAGAGTCATGACGTTAAGTTGCTGGCTGCCTACCCAGACCACAGGTGCGACGATTTCCTGTTTTACGCCTGCGATGCTTTGTTTAAGCAGGCCGATTTTCTCTATCAGCTTTTGCCCGACTTCGACATTAGCATCTTTCCCCACACAGGCAAGGTAATTCGAGGAGGCCGCCAGACTGTAATCCCCGTCAGCCACTTGCTGAACTGCGCCTGCCAGTAGGGTTGATGTACCTAACACCACCGTCTTATCCGTAGCCTGTATCGTGGTGTCACGGGCTACCACGGTGCGGGCTTCCGTGTCAGCCTTAATTTCGCGATGCATGGAGGATTCATTAATGGTCTGGTCAGTCTGGCGTATCCAACTGCCTTCCTGTGTCACCCGCTGTGAGACTTCCGCCCGCTGCTGCTGCAACTGTTCACCGGGCTTGATATCAGGCAATGTATTGCCCTGACTCAAGGTCTGGCGGATAAAAGGTTTGTCCGGGCGCCCGCCTTCAAACGCAATTTCAACCACCGTGCCAATGGGCGGGTATTGGAACATCCCCGATTCATTGCCCGCCATTGGCAAGGACAGAGGAACGGCACGATAAACCGGGGCGGCGGCATCTTTGCCGTTATCATCCAACAATTGCACATCGACCGCATAGCGCGGGCGGAACGGGTCGGCCATATCGCCGCTGGTTGTGTTTTCGGTATGTGCCTCAATGCGGGCGAATTTGGGCAGATGCGTGCCCGCCGATAATTCCGGGTACGCTGCATCAATCTGACGCTGGGCGGGGGTTCTGTTTTCCTGCTGGCCGTTGGGCAACCATGTGATAGTCATGTTTTCATTGTTCAGATTGACCTTACTCAGCCGCTGCTGATTGACCACAAACCCCGGTCGCAATGATTGGATCATCGGAATGGTCATAGCATTACCCGACGACTGATTATGGCTGAATTCATTGGGGATCTCGACGGGCTTTTCGACAAACATTGAATGCTTCCAACTTCCCAGATAAACCGAACCATCTGGTAATTGGTGCCAGATATAATCTTCAATGGTAAAGACCAGTCCTAGATTCGCCAGCAATTGGTAACCCGTGCCATTGTGGGTGTAGTGTGGAATAGGTTTATCTGTATAAGTCGCATCCGGTAGGGTGAACGTTAGCCCGCTATGCTCCTGCAACCAGTCCGCAATCTGTCGCAAAGTCGGATGCTGAAAAGAGCATGACCACAGACGGTCAAACACGCCAACCAACTCACGCACAAACAGACGCTGGTAGCCATTCTGGGCAGGTTGCGCGCGCTCTACATAGCCCGTAAACCAGCGTAACACCAAATCCGGGTAACCCACATCCAGACGGACGAGTTTTCCAGTATAATCGGTGGTTGTTTCAGCAGTGATAAAGCCCCGGCCACAAGATGACAGCTCCAGCATGATATTGAAATCAACCAAATGAATTTCATCACCGGAGAGATAAAGTCGGCTAATCGGTGTCATTATTTGGCTGGTCCTATCCAATCATTAATCGGCTTTAATACATGGCGTTCAAACCAGCTTAATTCTTCCGACTCTTCTTTGACTACACTTCCTCCATGTCTTGTTTGTTTTTTCGCTTGAATATTGCTGGCTGCACGAGAATCACGTTTTTCCGCCACAGACAAGTGCTCCCTGAGTGTGAAAGAAACCTGCCATGCCTGCTTGCCGTCCACCTTGCTGGCATCAATCGTGCCCGTAAAGGTGCCAATACGAAAGTTAATAGCCTGTGCGGTCAGGTTGGCGACCCGGTAGCGTTTCAGGTTGCCACTGTCTTTGGCTTCCGCCAGTGCAAACAGGCGCGCTAGGGTTTTCTGTTCGGTAAAGGGAATAATGCCCGTGATTCGCAGTTCTTTCGGCTTGATGCCCTGTTCGGCCACGGCGGTACTGGAAGACTGGCCGCTCTGGTCTTGATCCTGAAACATCACGGACGGCGTGACCGTCAGGCTTTTTAACGGAATGGCCTCACCATCAAGGGCGAGGATGATAATTTGGCTCATGTAGCATCCTTTCTAATGGGCGAATATCGTCCCCGGCAAACAGAACCGCCAGCGTGTAAACCGCGTCCGGTTCGGGGATATTCTTACGTAACTTTTCCGCCACATGTGCGCCGTTCCCTTTCCCGGAGAACGCCCAGACCGTGGCTGACTTTCCCGCCAATCCGCTCATGGCATCAGTGACTTGCTGTAAAGCGGATTGCCGGGCGGAGGTAAACGCGGTTAACTGGGATTTTAACCCCGCGATACTGCTGCCTGCGCTGGCCTGTGCTTTGGCTTTGGCGATCAATTGCGCATTGACCGCCTGACGGCTGGTTGCGGTGGATAAGGGCTGGGGCAGCGGTAAACCGCCACCCAGTTTGCCCGGCAATTGCATTTTGGTCGTGGCCAGACTTTCCGCCGTCTTTGCCATCCGTTTGACCTGAGCAAATGCAGGCAGCGGTAGCACTGATGAAAACTGCGTGAGATGCTGCATAAACTCATCATACGTTTTGGCACACACCATCAGTATCAGGCTGTTGATATCGCCTGCACCCGTGAGTTTAGTCGCCAGCGTCTCAATGGCATTGGTTGGGCTTAAGTAACTGCCGCTGTCAGTCTGCTGCCCGATACCGTAAATAAACGGATGAACGGGCACAATAGCAGCCGATAGCCCCGATAAATTCGGGGACAGTTGCAGAGTTTTACGCTGCCAGTGCATTACTGGGATTGCTCCGGCCAGTGAATATCAGGCGCCTTTGATGTGTTTACACGGTTTAATAAAACACGGTATTTTTTCCACGCTTGCAGGGCGGCAATTTCTTCGTCGGATGCCAGCTCAACATCAACCGCATCCTGTAAATAAGTGAGGGTATTATTTGCCTCTTTTAGTCTTTGTGCTTTTTCATACTCGGCGTGTGCAATCAGCGCGACTTTTTGTGCGTCAGTGTCCGTGACCCAGTTTTTGCCGTCCCATACATCAAAATCCGTTTTGGGTTCAGAAAGTGTCAGCGAGGGTGGCAAATCACCAAGGAAATCAATCTCTACGGGCTGGCGATTGTCGGTATTGTAGGCTTGTTTACCGCGATGGTCAGCAACATATACCCACGACTTTTCATCTTCACTGCGGATCACCGCAATCGCTGATTCTGTCGGTAAGTCAGGCTTATCCCGGTAAGCACCGCCAACAACTGAGCCGCCGAACGGCACATTATCCCATGATGCATGAATATATTCGCGTGTCATGGGGTCGCAGATATAGACCTCAGCCCAGCCCGCAATGATGGCCAGTCCCTTATCGTTGAATTGGGCTTTTTGAATCGTTGTTGTGTATTTCATTATTTTATCCTCGTAATTAAAATTTTAGCCACGTTCTTCATACGAAATTCGTGTGCCGTGGGGACTTGCCGGGCGGCATTGAAGTGGATGGTGCCGAGGACATCGGAGGGGCCGGATGACATCGTTTGACCCGCCCCTTCTTTACTGAAAACCCCGGTCGTGAGTGCCCCACTGTCAGCCCGCGCGGTAAACGCACCTGTTAAGTTTCTCATGGCATCATCCTGATAGGTTCCCACGGTTCTCCCCATATCAATCTTCCTCCCATTGTCAGCGATACGGATGGCGTATCCGCGGTCATCGGGTAATTTCAGGTCTGGAAATATCCTGGCTAATTCCGGGTAGTCACTGGCTGAAAATTCACGCCCTTCGTTAGGCCAGAAATCCGCAGGGATGGGCGCGGATGAGTTCCACAAAACAGTGCCGCCGACAGGAACACCCACTAATTCAGTAGAAGAGGAATCAATGCGTAAGTAACCACTTCTATCCACTTTCGTGTTGCCGGTGCCATACAGGTCATTCTTTTTTCTTTCGTTGTTATTCAGTAACACGGAGGTCACTTTGACATTAGCCGAATTAAAATCAACCGAGAGAATGGCGGAGGTGTCCCCCGTTCTCATCAACAGGCTCGGTGAATACCGATGAGCTAAGGTCGTGGTGGTATCATTTCTGAAAATTTGCGAGAGACTGGATTCTCTCAGTAACACGGATTCCAGTGCCTTCTGGTTGTGATTGTACAGCACCCCTTTCCCGGCGAATCCATTGTCCCCGAGTTGCATGAGTTGACCACTCCCACCCGGTAACAAATGGGTTGTGGATTCTTCGCCTTTTCTTCTGGCATTGATGCGTACAATGCCGTCATTGGTGACATCCAGTTGCAGGGATTGATTATTTTTATTATTGACGACCTGTATCACATCACCATAAGAAGTGATATTGCCTCTGATATCGATACTGCCTGAAATTTCACCACCCGTGTGATTAAACTTTCCCGCAAGCCCCGTTTTAAGGTCTTCTTTTGTGGCATAGTCACCCTTCGTCTGTTTGGCATTCAATCCGCTTTGCACTTCCTGCCATGTCGCATAATCGCCTTTGGGTTGCTTTGCATTCAGGCCGCGTAATAATGCCGCTTTCGTGGCATAGTCCTGTTGAACCTGATTTAAGACTCTTTGTAGATCAGCAATATCACGGGCATTTAATGTTCCCTGACGGCGTAAGTCAGTCACATTGCCGTTTCCGTCAATCAGGGCAATAGCAAACACATAATGCGGATATCCGGCTGCATCCACGTAGTTTTTCTGGTCATTTGCAGCCGTAATTTTAACAGTGGTTTTCCACTGGCTCACCAGATTGCCCTGATAACTAAAATCGGCATACACACGGATATTACGCAGACTGTTTAATGTCTGGTCAAATTCCAGTACTCCACGCAGCCCACCGACATAGGCCAGCCCTTTTTTCACCAGATACTGCTCGCCCTGACGCACCACCGCAAAGCCATCCCCAAAAAAGGCGGCTTCACCATAACTGTCGGTATTAATCAGGCGCTGCATTTCGTCAATGCCTGTTAAACGGGCGGTAAAATCAATCTGCCATGTTTCTGCTGTGGTGGTAATCGCTGTTTCTGTTGCTGCACCGTCAAACTCCAGCAGGAAAGAGCGGGTAAGGACATTGCCCTGCAAGCCGTTAGCGGTTTTGATTTTTTTCTGGGTGGGCGCATGGGTGATCATACCAATGACACCGGAGGCCTTATTCATCAGGCCAATCCAGTTAAAATCAAAGTGACCGACCTCTGTCCCTAATGTGACGCTGTAAGCCACCGCGTTCTCACTGGCGAGTCCGGTTTTGTTGACCGACTGACGGTGTACGATTTGACTTTCCGCAGGTAATTTTTCATCACGGCTGATGGTCTGCGCAGGGTCTAAATCCGGTACATACGCGAAAACAAATTCATCCAGCACCACAGGATTGCCTGCGGCCACTTGCTGGGTCTTCCATTTTTCAAAGTCTGTCGTTATCACTGAAGACATACTATTTCCTTATAATGACGCACCGTAGGTCACGTTCGGTGCGCTACTTTCCTTGAGGCTGGCACTGTCACAGACGGCAACGCCTGCGATATGCCCCACTTTCAATAATAATGGCTGTGTCGGGATGGCAGCGGCATAAGTGCAATATTCAGTGCCCACGCTACCCACTCGCATTAACAACTGGTTTTTGGCTATCACTTCAAAGCGATAACGGCGGCAGGTGCGGCCATACTGGCGGATGATATTCATCAGCAAATCGGGGTTAGCCGCAATTTGCCCATCACTGAGGCGCAAGATAATGACATCCCAGTCAATGTCCGGCTGGCGCTCCAGCAATTCCACATAGCCCACGCCCAGACGCTCAAAAATGGCAATAAACCCCGCGATACTGCCGGCATCTTTGGCATTGATAAACGCATACTTCACCCGCTTGCGAAACAGGGGCAGCGGTTCGCCGTTAAAACGCTGGATATCCCGCTGATAGGCCAGCACCGATAACAGCGCTTTGGAACAAGTTTCCGCATCCAGTTGCGCCAGCGGCCAAGTCAGCCAGTCATAAACCTGCGTCCAGAATACCCGTGCTGTATTGAGCAGTTTGGCGGGTTCGCCCTTATCCATCCATGAGGGCAGAGCCAGTCGCTTAAGGCGTTCCGTAAACTCAGACATTCTTTACCTCCACGGAGAGCGTTTTCAGCCGCGGCACATTTAACTCACTGAGAATATCCCTCAGTGAAAAGGTCAGGGATTCAATCTCACTGAATTCACGGTGAATTTCGCGCCCTAAGTTGGAAAAGGAAAAGCGCGAGTAGGGCCATGTTTTTTTCACCGCATACTGGCTGTTTTCCCGGAATGCGCAGCGGATCAGGTTTTCCACATCCCGTTTCAGGGTCGCTATCTGCTCGTTGCTGTAGTTCGCCAGACTGACCACAAACAGCGTAACCGCTAAATCATGCTGGGTTTCCGGCATGGGCAGGCACTGCATATCATCACCATGCCCGTGGTGGCCCTGATGGGTGATGTAATCGTTGACCGCTTCAATAAAGGGCTGACTGGTGACGCCGGAATCCAGCAACAGATACGCATTGGCGGTGCCTGCCCCACGGGGCGCGTCATGCAGAAAGAAGATGCGATCAATGCTTAACCCCGCCACTGCCGCAATCATGCCCCGGTAAACCGCATCCGTATGATAGTTACCCACGAGGTTATATTGGTTACGGCAACGGTCGCGCAAATCATCATCGGATTCGGCATCCGCGCCGGGGATTAACAGCCAGCCTTCTTCATTTTGTACCCGCGCAATGCCGGAAACTGCCACAGGCAGAATGCGAAAATAACCGGGGGCCAGATTGAAGGCCCCGCCTGCTATTTCTGCCGTGACAGGCAGTAAAGCACTGCTGACGCCTTCAGCAATTGCCACACTTTCCGTGGTGCTGACCCGGTAGATTTCACCGTTAATGCGCTCAGTCTGGATAACCGTTCCGGCGGGCACGGTCACGGCGGAAGCGCCATCCGCCTTATAAAAACGGATCACACCCTGTGCAGCCGAAGCCGGTTTGCGTTTCAGGTTCACGCCCCATGCAAACATATCCAGCCATGAACCCGAAGCTGTCGCCAGATACATATTCTTCAGCGTCACGTTGATTAATGCGTCTTTCAGCCACAGTACCGGGCGCGTGACAATGGTGTTAATCAGCCGCCAGAACGGGGACATGCGCGAGGTGTTGGTGATTAATCCCGCCTCATCCACGACCTGAGCGAATGCCTTGCTAATATCGGCTTCCGTCGTCGGCATCCCGCTGTCACGCAGTACCTTTTCATAATCCATCGTTGGTTTAGTGTCCATTTCCCACACTCACATTAATACGGCCAAAATCGTAAGTTTCTGCCGTGATCCATAACTTGGTCGGTGATTCTTCATTGATGCTGACAGTGCCCGGAATAATCCGCTCATCATTTTCGATTAGAATCACTATCTGAGTCTGAATATCCGCACGTAATGTCGGACTGCGTTCAGCAATTAAATTTGTTGCCAGACCACTTTCAATAATCGCGTGAACACAATCCTGTCCAATAGAAACCCGATTATTACAGAAATGCGGTTCATTCCCTGAATTGAGCGTAAAATCACGCTCACTAATTAACAAATCAATATATCTAGGCTCATCCATAGGCCACTTGTTCCCATTCCGTAAATTGATCTGGTGTCATGCCATTGGAAACATTGAATGTCACACTTTCAATACTGCGGCTGTTATCATTAATAGTCTGTGAATTATTCGCCACTTCACTCATCAGGCCATTTCTATTAATACCCAGTTTTTTTCCACCTGTTAATACTCCTTCACTTTCCAACGGATTAACTGATTGCACAGTCTGAGGCATAATTTGCTGAGATATAGTTTGGGATTGTCCCTGCAACATATTATTGGACTGAGTTATCAACTTTTGAGTATTTTTTCCCACTCCCATATTGGAAGCCGTTGTTTTTTCCATTGGATCATTAACCATTTCCCCAATTACTTTGGCTCCAATAGATCCAATTTCGAAACCCGGAATAAAACTTAATATATCGCCAAGGCCAGAGAACATATTACCCAGAGAAAAATCTTCAAAAAAATTAGATATTTTTTCTCCTGCGAACTCAAATAGAGAAACCAGAACGATAATAAGCTGAATAATCAAATTTATTGGAGTCATAATAACTTCAATAGCTCCAGCCACAGAATGGCCAAAAGAACGTCCCGCATCAGTGGCACCTTGTAATTCTTCACTGGTGTATTGTATTGGAGCTAACAAATCAGCAAACCAGCCAAACAGAACCTTAACACACTGCCAAACAATACTGATGACAGAACCAATTGCACCAAATAAGGATGCAATCGGAAAAAGTGCACCACTAGCTTCACCAAAGCCCTGAATAAAACCTTGAATAAAAGCCTTAATGGGTTGCCAGAACTTAATAACTACAATAACCAATCCAGCAATAACAGCAATAATTGCCAATACAGGCCAAGTTACGGCAGTAAGGCCAGCCGCTGCCATCCAGGCTGCTACATTGGTGAAAATCAGGGTGGAGCGAAGCCAAGTTAATGCCGTACTCAATACTGCACTGACTGTTGCCAACACACGGAACTTTCCTGTTAGCAAAGATAATATAAATGCTCCCGTATTCCATACGGCAATCAATCCCATCCAAACAAACTTACTGATTCCCATCACTATATTGGCGACAGCACCCACGACGGCAAAGTTCGTAATCGCCAACGTGATATATCCAACCCAACGAGCAATATTGGGAAACAATTTCATCCAGCGTACTAATACTTGGCTGGTATCCGCGAGCCAATTAACCAAAGGTTTTATAACCGGCAGCAATGCTGAACCAATTAGAATATGAAGATTCTCCCAGATTGCCTGTAACCGCTCCCACGGATCAGCCATCTGTGCCGCCATTTCACGGGTACGTTCCATTCCATCATTCGCACCCAGCGCAGCCATGTTCTTGTTTAACGCATCAACATCGTTGAAAAGCGCTTTGACCACCACAGCAGAGTCACCAAATGCTGCTTCAATCTCAGCCTGAGCTTTCAGATTACCTTCAATGCTTGTGCCATATTTGGCCTGTAGTTTTTGCAGCATTTCCGGCATGGAAAGCATCTGGCCGGAAGCATTAACAAAACTCAGTCCTAGACTTTTCGCGCCACCCGTTGCAACCGATAAAAACGCCTCATAAGCGTGGCTGGCATCGCCTCCCAACGTGCTCTGTAACTGCCCCAATACAGCCAACTGTTCATCTATCCCCACACCAAAATCTGTTCCTGCTTTACGGGTATTTTCCAGTAGCAGTGTCATTTCAGGCATACTGGTGCCGAATGTCTGTGCCATAAAAACAGCCTTGCCTGACAGCTCTTCAGCAAATTGAAGATGTCCTACGGACTCGGCATGATCGGAGAACAGGTCAAACATTTTCCCCATATAATTCGCCGCATCTGTTGAGCTGGTTTTCAGAGCAACGGCGGTGGTATTGGCAATTTTGGTCATCTGGGGCAATTCCGTTTGCTCCAGCCCTTGTACTGCTTTGTTAATTTCCGTCGCTGATTTCACAAACTCAATGGCTGACTTGCCATATTGTGAGCTAAAGGTTACAGAATCTTTGGCAATTTTTGCCATAACACTGCTATCAATTCCCTGTAATGAGGCTGATTGCAGGGCATCATCCATTTGAATGGCTGGCTCAAGGAAGCTATGCGTTGACCAGAATGAGTCAGCTATTGTTTTCCCACCCGCCGAAATTTTGCCAAATGCCTTTTGTGATTCCTCAGCAACGCCAGAGACTGCATTTTTTATACGATCAAGTGGTTCTGTAACCCTATTGACTAGATTTAATATAAAATCGAGCTGACTCATGGCTCACCTTTTAATGCCAATGCAATTCCATTTGCAGTTGCAATGCGTGTATATTCCCAATATCGATTATCTAACCAAATTGCACGGGCTAAATTTTCCGTATCATCATTTTCATTTGGTAGATAATGACGACGCAAAGTTAAGGCCTGTTCGAATAAGCTATTGTCGATAGCCTTAACCCGTGCATTTAGTTTTTTATTTCAATTTCCAGTTTTGGTGCATATTCGGAATTGATTTTTTCAACCAACTGCATTGCCGCACCCGGAATTTGTAACAGTTCATCAAGAGCAGGTTTAGAAGCAGACTGAACAATACGACGCAAATAAGTAACAATCGGCACAATTTTATTGTCCATTGTCATATCATTAATCATGTTATTATAAGCGACAATATTTGGCTCAAATTTAATTTCATTTCCGCCAACTATTAAAGCAATAATTTTATTTTCTTTGGTCATGATTTAATTCCTTTCTTTTATTTCATCAATGAATAATTTATCGATTATTTTAGTAAACATCGTCCCTGATGCAATGAGCCCCCTAATTACACGAATGTAATAAAGGTTTTCTCATGTTCTTCCATGAATATCTGTGTTTACCCGATCAGATTACGGGTTAATTCTGCTTCGAGATAGGGAATACCATTAATACGCACAAAATCAGGTGAAGTGACAACAAATTTAATTTTATGTGTCATCACGCTGCCGCCTTTAGGGTCAACATCCAGAATATCACTCACGATCAGTTTGCAACCGTAAGCTTCAACTTTCATTTCCTCATTACCTGCTTTGGCGTACCACATCAGATCAACAGGCTGAATACCCCGCCACGAACCCGCAGCACGTGCTTTGGCTGTGACGATATCCAAATACTTAGTGCTGAGTTCAATTTCCCCTTCTGCTGTTACATCACCGGAGATATAACCATCCGGTACGCCCTGTGTTTGGGCGGCGGCTGTATTGTCAGTAACGGACAGACTGACCTTTTCCGCATGAACCAGATCTCCATCCATATTAAAATCGACCGACTGACCGGAAATACGCTGGCTCATTTAATTTCCTCCCAAATCCAGCAACAAACTCGCCGTGATCCCTTTCGGGCATTCGTAAGTGCGAATAGTGATATAAATTTCTACCGTGTTTTTATTGCGCCATGTGATAACAATGTCACCATCCTGAGGTGATTTCACTTCACCCGGAAATGTCACACCGTTAATTTCCGTACTACGGGACATTTCACGCAAAGTACGGGCGAAATACGCCTGATGCGTGGCGATGCTGCCCGGTGTACTATTCAGGCTGCGATTAGCAATTTTAGCGATAGCCTGCAAACGAATACGGCGTGCGACCTTATCCACAACACGCAAATTTTCGATACTCTGGTAATCTCCGCCTTCCACATCCAATGTGCGGCCATCTGACCAATACATGCCATCGTAATCGGGATACCACATTGGCACACTGAAACGTAATTTTTCCAATGCTTGTAATGTTGCTAAATCAATCGGCTTCCCTGCACCATCAAGCGGAAAATCTGTTGTTCCCAGATCCATCAATGGCCCTGTCTGGACTCGTGCCGGGCTGTCTGCCACCGTGACGGCACGATTACACAAACGGCCCGCTAATACCCCCGCTTCATTGCCCCACAGAGACGGCACTAATTGGATCGATGAAACTGCTTCTCCTTTTTGCAGATCAGCCAGACGAGCAACATAATCTGACCAGGTTTCTTTCGGCTGTGTTCCTTCAACAGCCAAAATAGCCCACTGCCAACGCCCAAATTTAGCAATGGTATTTGCCCGCAAAGTCTGCGCAGCCTTGATAATGGCTTTAGTCGCACCGACCGTCAGCACATATCCTTCTACACTGGCAACACGCTGTGCTGCTGTCACCACCTCAACAAAGGCCAGTTCATCTGCCGATTCCGGCAAAACATGGACATACCCAGACCAGTTTTGTCCTGCGTTTGCCATCGCAGCCAGTACATTACGTTTCAGAGCGGTATCTGTTGTTCCCAATACAGAATCAAAATCCGTCTGAGTATTTACAGAGATTGTTTTGCCTGTGTTGGTTTTTCCCGTTCCAACAAAGAGCAATACGCGCTCTATTTCCTTGGTTTCGCCTTGCAGTTGGTTAACTTGGTTAACCTGCACATGTGGCCACATAATTTATTCCTTTATTTATGTTTTATTTGTTCAAGGTTGCAGATGTGTTTTGCAATTCCTTAAATCTGCCCATTAATCATCGTCAGATTTGTCCAACAGGTGTTCCTGATTCGTCCACAATATGAATAACATCATTTTCAGCAAACCAGATTTCAGGGTTTGCCAGCAGCCAACGCTTACCATCAAAGGGGACAATACCGTTTTTATCCTCACGCATAATCACAGGCTCTGACAGTGATAACGACACCACGACAACAGCAGTTTCTTCATTCACTTTGACAGTCATAGTTGGGCATTCCTGTCCCTGATTGCGATCCCTCAATTCATCATTTTGCTCTGTCAGCCAGGCGTTGATTAACAGTGAGATATATCGGGGATCATATTCCCTGTGTGGAAAACTCGCCCACTTAATCACTGCTTTATACTTTTGGATAAACATCTGGTATTGTCCCAACCCTAAATCCCGTTGAGCCTGAATAAAGCGGATTTCTCCCGTTTCACTGGTAAATTCCGTTTTACACGTGAATTCTGGTAGGTTTTCCCGTAAAAATGTTGTTAATTGCTGTAATTTATTCATTTCATGCATACCGCTTTCAGTTTCAATCCTTTCATTCTTTACGGGTAAAAAACTACGGGTAAAAAGCCGCTTTAGCTCATAAGCGGGTAGCAATCCTTCGCCGATGCGTTCCCACACATAACCCCTTCCGTTTGAATCAAATGTATTATTGCGGATCTATTAAAATGCTGCGAAGGGTTTAGTTCTGATAAATTCGGATATGAATCAATAGCCGATTCAAATCGAAATTATCTGCAAATTAAGGTGCTTCTTTATTAATGACCTAATTCTCCATCGCGTAATTGTCCGACAAAGCAGCTACTGATGATTAAACAGCCAAATAAAATAGCAATGAGATGTAAGTATGAAGAAATTGAGGCTATTTGACTGAAGTGATAGGGGTGACTGAATTCACCCCATAGATATGGTTTGATAAAACATGACGTTATATCAAGCAGCAGAGCTGACTTTCAACAAATCTAATGCCGCTTGGCGTTGTTGTGGATTAAGGTTGTTGATCACGGTCTGCAACAACTTATCGCCAGTTTTAGCGCTGGGGCTTAAGGTATGCGAAAAAGTCAGATTCATGACGAATCGATAACCACATTCAATGTCAGAACACAGACAGTAAAGATCGGCAATTTCAGGGTGCTTTCGATTGGTTTTACTGATAGCAGCCTTGGCACCACATTCAGGGCAAATAATCTTTAATACGCGCATCTTATTTATTTCCAAACAATTTATTTTCAGAGATTTTAACTTGTTGCGTATTTTACCCCAAACGGGTGTGGTCTTATTTAATAGGAGTATGTGATATCACTGATACATTAGATGCTCTCCAATTCCAGCCACAACAACGCATCACCGGGACTGACTGAACGCCCCGGCTGGCAACTGATACGCTTTACCCGCCCAGATTGTGGTGCATAAATAACTAGCTCCATCTTCATAGCTTCTACAATGATCAGCGGCTGTCTTTCTGTCACTTCATCACCGGGTTTGACTAATATCTTCCAGATATTTCCATTCATATCCGCATTGACTTGTATTCCACCTTCATTGATATCAGCCCTTTGAAGTTGTTCCTCAATATTCAGAACAGAACTTTCCTCCTCCTGTTGCCAATGTTTTATCTCTGTTTCGAAAGCCACTGCCTGTCGTTGTTTGAAACAGGCAATATCTTCCGCATTTTCTTGCAAAAATCGCAGGTGTTCGGCAAAGTCAAACTGAGTTTCTTCAATACGGATAGCGGTACGTCCTTCTCGAAAATCTTCGCGCAACTGCTCTAGCTCTTGCTCACTGACAGGATAGAAACGTATTTGATCGAAAAAACGCAGCAACCACGGTTTATCTTTAGCAAACTGTTCGTTTTTCAAAAACTTGTTCCAAATAGGCAAAGTTCGTCCCACCAGCTGATAACCGCCTGGGGAATCCATGCCATATACACACATGTACATACCACCAATACCCACGGTTCCTTCTGCGGTAAAGGTTCGTGCCGGATTGTATTTCGAACTTAACAAGCGATGTCTGGGATCGATCGGAACCGCGCACGGTGCCCCCAGGTATACATCTCCCAGACCAAGGATCAGGTAACTGGCATCGAATATAATATGGCGTACGGTTTCTCTATCCGGCAGTCCATTAATACGCTGAATAAAATCAATGTTATTAGGTAACCAAGGCGCACGGGTACGCACAGTATCCTGATAACGACCTACAGCACCAAGCGTTGCGCTGTCTTCAAATGCCATCGGTAAGTGTATAATGCGTGATGGTACTTTCATCGTACTGACATCACCAAGTTGCTTCTCCAAAGACAGCAATAAAGCCACAAGTCTCTGCTGATCAATTTGCCGATTGTCATAACGAATTTGCAGGGAGCGTACACCTGGAGCAATCTCTTTGATCCCCGCCTCTGCTAAATCATGTAGTTTATCCATCAGTAGGTGGATTCGCAGACGTAATGCCAGATCCAGAACATTCTCGCCATATTCAATCAAAATATAGCTGTCACCCGCCTGACGATAAACAACGGCTGGCGTAGAATCAGTGGCAGAAATTGCCGCCAGTACAGCGCCAGACCTTTCCTCTTCAGATACTGATAGCGGTGTGTCTGATACTACTGTTTGATTGGATAACGGGACTGATTTCAGAGTAGTAATGGCACGATTTTGCTTTTCTTCCAGAGTGATAGCTTCCTCAATAGTAATGGAATAGAACCGAATGCGATCCCCCGGTTTTACCTGTCCGACTTTCCACAGTTCAGCTTTGGCTATAGTAACCGGACAAACAAAGCCGCCAAGGCTAGGCCCGTCACGGGTAAGGATCACAGGAAAGTCCCCGGTAAAATTGATAGAACCTATGGCGTACTCACAATCATGAATATTCGAAGGATGTAAACCCGCTTCACCTCCATCAGGACGAGCCCAGACAGGCTTCGGGCCAATCAAGCGCACACCTAAACGATTCGAGTTGTAATGTACCTGCCATTCACTGGATAAAAATTCATCCATGCAGTCCTGTGCAAAAAAATCAGGCGCACCATGCGGCCCATGAAGTACCCCGATATGCCATGTTTCGCCATAGACGGGGATCAACGCGGGGTCAAGTGCTTGTGGGGCGCTTACAGGTGCTGGTGTTGTACAGGCAGGTAATGACGGTTGTGAGATCGGAAGCATATCGGCAATTTTTAAGGTACGGCCAGCATGCCCGCCAAATTGCCCAAGCACAAAGGTGGAGCGGCTTCCAAGGTAGCAAGGCACATTAAAACCATTTCTGACAGCAAGGTAGGTCCGGCAGCCAGATTGTGTTCGACCAAGCGCCAGAACTTGCCCGGTTTTGACATACAGTGGCTGCCAATAAGGCACTGCTTTCCCGTCTAACAGAGCCGGACAGTCTGCTCCGGTCAGTGCAACTAACGCGTCGCAATGAAACCGTAACGTTGGCCCCTCTAACGTAAGCTCCAACCCGGCGGCAGATTCATGATTACCGACAATACGATTAGCCAGTCGGAAAGCAAAGTCATCCATCGGGCCGGATGGTGGTACACCTATATCCCAATACCCCAATCGACCGGGATAATCCTGAATACTGCTCCAGGTTCCTGGTTGCAAAACCTCAATAACATTTGCGTGTGGCACAAAATTATCGAGCATTCGAGTCCAGACCTGCCCTTTTTGGAATGGTTCACTGGCTGTAATCTGACGCAGGTATTCCAGATTGGTGGTAATACCGTGCAATTGGCAACAATCTAATGCCTCTCGCAGTTTGTTCAGTGTCTTATCACGGTTTTCTCCATGAACGATCATTTTGGCAATCATCGGATCATAAAATGCAGAAACTTCACTGCCCGTACTCACACCGCTATCAATGCGTATACCCTCAATATCTACATCATCAGGAAATTTAACTTCCGTCAGTACGCCCGGACTGGGCTGAAAATTCTTCAACGGATTTTCTGCATACAGGCGAACTTCAATCGCAGTACCGACTGGTGCGCGGTTTAGATACTGCCAATTGATTGGCAGATCAGCAGCAACCCGTAACATACATTCCACTAAATCGAGTCCGGTTACACACTCAGTCACAGGATGTTCAACTTGCAGGCGGGTATTGACTTCAAGGAAATAGAACTCATCCTGTTCAACATCGTAAATGTACTCTACCGTACCTGCACTGCGATAATTAACTAACTTGCCCAGTTGTACTGCGGAAGCCAGTAACTTAGTGCGGGTTTGTTCTGACAGGTTAGGAGCTGGTGCTTCCTCCACCACCTTTTGATTGCGACGCTGCAAAGAACAATCACGCTCTCCCAGTGCCACTACGTTGCCTTTGCCGTCACCAAATATCTGTACTTCAATATGACGAGCCTGCCTGATACATCGTTCCAGAAATACGCCAGCATCACTGAAAAACTGTTCCCCAAGATGACGTACACTCTCCCATGCCTGACGCAGTTCATTGGCATCGTCACAGTGGCTAAGGCCAATACCTCCACCACCGGCTGTACTTTTTAACATGACGGGATATCCGATAACCTCAGCCGCACTGAGTGCTTCATCCAGTGAGTTAAGCAGCCCCGTTCCCGGTGTCATCGGTACACCCGCTTCTGCGGCCAATTCACGAGCCCGATGTTTCAGACCAAATTCGGCAATTTGCTGCGATGTCGGGCCAACAAAGACGATACCTGCTTTTTCACACGCTTCTGCAAACAACACACTTTCAGACAGAAATCCATACCCCGGCCAGATGGCTTCTGCACTACTTTGTTGCGCAGCATCAATAATTTTATTGATGCACAAGTAACTCTCACAGGCTTTTTCCCCATTTAGCGGCAATGCAATATCTGCTGCTTTGACATGTTGCGAGTTTTTATCTGCATCTGAATACACCACCACACTAACAATACCAAGGCGTTTCAGAGTGCGGATCGCACGGCAGGCAATTTCACCACGGTTAGCAATCAATACGGTCTTAAACATCTGTCGCCTCCTGACTGATGATCCAATTACGCCAGCCGCCAAATTCAGTGATATCAGTTGCACCATTCAGTGCTGTCGGTTCACAGATAAAACCTTTTACCCATCGGCCATCTGCTAATTCCAGTGAACCGATACCAAGTGGAGGAGGAACTTCAGCAACAAATGCACCAAAATAGGCCAGTGGGATATCCCAAAGCTCAATACTTATCGCAGCACCTTCAGCACTACGCACTAATCCGGGTTTAGCAGGTTGGGTGTTGGCGAGCGCATAAAGCTGATAACAACTGGCTGTCTGAGTGGTTTCAACAAATACGGCCTTACGACTAATTAATTGGTAATTCAATGGCATGCTCCGAAGATGGGCACCAACCACCGCTACACGAATATGCTGCTCCGACTGCGATAATTCTGCTCCATCTCCAACAAATGTTTTTCCTGTTTTTTCAATAGGCAATGCCCCTAGAGGCAATGTAAGGTGCTGTTGCCAACGGAGCCCGAATGATGCAAGTGCACGATCATGCCACGCAGGCGCGAGTAAGGTAATACCTGCTGGCAGCCCATCAGCCCGGAAAGGTGCAGGTAAAGCAAGTGCGGAGAGATCTGCCAGATTGGTAAAATTGGTATAAGTGCCAAATTCTGAGTTATAGCGAATCGGTTCCTGTTTAATTTCTTCAATGGTTCTGATTGTAGGCGTGGTCGGAACGACAAGAGCATCAAACTTAGTCAGCGTCAGTTGGATCTCCCGTGCCAATTTTGCCCGCAGATACTCCGCCTTAAATGCTTCAATAGCACTATAATTCCCACCACTGGCTATAATTTGGTGTACCACAGGGTCCATTTTTTCCGGGAAATTTAGCATTTCACCAACTACAGCCGTGCGTTCAGCAATCCATGCTCCCTGATAGAGTTGTTCAGCCAGTTGTTTGAATGCTGAGAAGTCAATGGAGTGCAGTGTGACGCCGATGGCTTGCAGCTCGTTCAAGGCATCCAGCCATGCGGCTTCGGCAATGGAGTCATTACAAAATGTAGGATTTTCAGGGATGGCAAAGAGGGGATTATCCGGTAATGTTGCAGGGGCAGAAGCCGGGTTAATGCGGGAATAAGCATCATTTTTGTCAAATCCACCTGCAAGACTGGCAATATTGAAAGCATCTTCCACGGTCAAAGCAAAAACAGATAAGGTATCGTTGAGCCGACAAGCAGGTACAACGCCTTTTCCAGAAAGCCAGCCCTTGGTCGGTTTTAAGCCAACAATATTATTGAAACTCGCAGGCACCCGCCCAGAGCCTGCGGTATCTGTTCCAAGTGCAAATGGCACCAATCCTCTGGCGACTACAGATGCAGAGCCAGAGCTGGAACCTCCGCTGACATAACTTGCATTGAAACTGTTTTTTACTGCACCAAAAGGCGAACGGGTTCCGACTAATCCGGTAGCAAATTGATCCAGATTTGTTTTTCCCACGACGATTGCTCCTGCCGCTTTTAATCTGGCAACCGCAGTAGCGTCATCGTCAGCGATATATTTAAAGGCCGGACAAGCAGCAGTGGTCGGCCAATCAGCAACATCAATGTTGTCCTTAACAGCAAACGGAATGCCAAACAAGGGAAATGCGTCAGGATTGCGCTGATAAGCAGGTAGAAGTTGGTCAATCTGAATTTGTAATTGCGCTGGAGTCGCAAGATAGATCCAGGCATTATCATCAGGCAAAAAAGAATCCAGATGCTGTTGCAATAATGCAGAAATGGATGCTGCATTTTGTCGTATCCAGTCTTGCCAATCTCTTAAGGTATAACCTGTTATTGGTGCCATACTGTGAAACTCCAATTGGTATGATTGGAGTTTCACAGCAATACGCATGCCAAATAATATATGTGCTAACATTCAAACGATTAGCTTGAACAAGTGTGTTAGCAAGCAACAATTTGCACAATAATGGTTCATACGTTGAACGATAATGGTGCTTATTTTTAGTTCAGGCTATTAACGATAAAAAATTAGAACATGGCTACTTCAGTTTGCGTTTTTTTGAGCTTTTCTAAGTGTATTCTAAATTAATTCTGTCGATATCATCCAAGACATAGAACCATTTATCATCCCCTTTATTCATAAATCTTTTCATTCATCAGTATTAGTTTTTCTCATTGTATCTATCTGATAGAAAGGGCTATAGTCCGCACAACTCAAAACTCTTGAGCAAATTATCTACTGCTTAAATCACCAAGATATATTCCAGTCCTTGGCATATATCTTTACTGCCATTCGGCAAGATCTTGATGAGAAGCAGCGCATATCTGGCTGATTTTTTATGTGGAGACGACAGTAGTGAAACTGCTGCGCAAAAATAACAGTGCATTTGTACCTGTCGCGGGCTTGACTGTATTTGCGATTGCTTCTGGTTACTTGATGAGCTTAATCCCATTATCAATGGCAGGTTTCAGCATTGATACGGGCTATGCTAGCTGGTTAGCCAGTGCTTATTACGTAGGTTTATTAATAGGCTCAATAATGATTGAACCTGTTATTGCCAAAATAGGACACCGTTTTTCATTTGTAAGTTTTTTATTGCTTTTAGCTGCAACGGTTATGGTATTACCTTTTTTTCCCAATAAAGAGATCTGGCTGCTTGTTCGTTGTATAGCGGGAATTGCCGTTGCCGGTATTTTTGTGGTGGTTGAATCTTGGTTATTGATTGGCGATAGCCCCAAAGAGCGCGCCAGGCGTCTGGGTCTTTATATGACATCACTCTATGGTGGTACAACACTCGGTCAGCTGGGCATCGGTTTTATTGGTACGCAGGGAATAATACCTTTTGCAGCTATTCTGGCTCTGCTATTGATTGCCACTCTGCCCCCGTTATTTGTACGTCATGGACAGCCACCAATACTTAATCACCAACGCTTATCGCTGAAAAAAATCACCCGGTTCAGTAAGCCTGCAATTGTCGGCTGTATGACATCTGGGATTGTGATGGGAACTATCTACGGTCTGATGCCGCTATCATTAAGCCAAAGTAAATTTAATACTGAACAGGTTGGGGTATTAATGGCAGCAATTATTCTGGGTGGAATGATAATTCAGCCGATCATCAGCAAACTGTCTATCATAATGAGTAAAACACTATTATTAGCAATGGCTTCACTACTCGGCGTATTCGCTATAGGTATGACTTATCTTTCTGAAAGTTACCTTATCATGATCGTGGCACTAGCACTTTTAGGGATGTCTTCTTTTGCCCTCTACCCACTTGCCATCACACTTGCTTGTGACAAAATTGATTCATCCTATATTGTCGCAGCAACCCAAGTTATGCTGTTAAGTTATAGCATCGGCTCTGCGATCGGCCCATTAGGAGCAGGAAGTTTTATGTTCCAACACAATGCAATTCAACACAGTGGAACTATGCAAAACAATGGATTAATGAACTTCTTCTTCCTTGTTTTACTGACCACTGCGGTTTATATGCTGCTGGCAGGTCTTTGCCGCAAAAACCGTGTATTAGCAAGTTAAATTAATGTAGAAGTATTTAATGCAGATACAAAAAGCCACCGAAGACGATTTCGCGACACTTATCCAGATTTGGGAAGCCTCTGTACGGGCGACTCATAATTTTCTGCCTCAGGGTATGATCGACGAATTACGTCCATCAATCCAAAACAATTACTTACCCAATCTGGTCGTATATAAGGCGGTGAATGAACAACACGTCACTGTAGGTTTTATCGGTGTTGATCAAAATCGAGTTGAAATGCTATTTGTGTCACCGCAAACACGCGGCAAAGGGATTGGCAAAATGTTGTTAACGTTTGCAATCAGCGAATTACAGATTGATGAACTGGATGTGAACGAACAAAATCAACAAGGTATCGGCTTCTACCAGCATATGGGGTTTAAAACTGTTTCCCGCTCAGAGATTGATGGGCAAGGAAATCCATTCCCGTTGCTACATATGAAACTCGCTTAACACCTATACCCTGTTCTTTAAGTTGTGTCTTTTCTGACACTATTTCCCCCAATTACATAATTCCCCAATTACATAGTTTCTATGTTTCTGGGGATTTCTCCCCTTGTCATTGCTCTGCATCTTGAAATCCCAAGAGTATATATTCTCATAAAAAAGTTTCTTCCAAATAAACTATTACTTGAAATGATATTTAATAGGTATTTCACAGGTAATCGTTTATCAAAATAGATTTGATTATGAATATAACACTATATATCACCAGCAAATAAGGAAAAAATAAAAATATAATGTTGTAGCTAACGAATTAACTTATTCAATATTCATTAAACAAAAAACAAAAAACAAAACAAGGCAATACTGACAAAATAGAAAGATTAAAATTCACATAAAAACCAAAATAGTAAAGTTAAATTAATCTGTTTTTAATACATTTTGATATATCCAATAGAAAAATGGTAAAATAAGGCGCTGTCTATTATTTTGGATTTTACAATCAATGAAATGTCTACAACAATCTAAAACTACAACATATTCAGGCGTGAAGCTGTTTACTGATCTTATCGGAAAGCGTGTCTCTCCCGGAGTATATTGGGACTCATCCAGTTATCGCGCAAAGTTCGCTTTACGTAGCATTTTTACACCTATCTCCACACTTAAACTACTGGACAGAATTGCTAATACTCCAATTTATCTGGACATTTTAAAGAAACAGCCTAGCTTACCTTGTAAATTACATCGCCCATATCTGAGTATTAATTTCAAGCGTAATCAGATTGTCGGTGCACTCAGTGAGCATTATAGAATTTTATTTCAACAGTTAGCACCCACTGTTATTAATAAAATATTTAATACTAATGCTTATTTACTGGCAACTATCCAGGGGAAAAATGAATCATTTAATGTATATATAGATTCTTTAGACAACCTGAATAAAGAAGGTGAACTTGCTCTATATATGACTACAGAAAAAAATGTCACTTTGGCAAAATGTGCATTCACTTTATTAACTGTTAATGGTAAACAAACATTGTTTATCGGTGTCTTACAAGGCCCAGCCAAAAGGGATAATTCTCTGGATGTTATCCGTAATGCAACTAAAGAGTGTTACGGCCTGTTTCCTAAGCGTTTATTAATCGAATCTATTTGTCGTTTTGCTGAACATGCGAATTGCGAACAAATCTTAGCTGTCAGCAATGAAACACATATCTATCGTAGTATCCGCTACTGGCATAAGAAAAAGCACCTGATGGTAGCGGATTATAATGCTTTTTGGGAGTCTCTGAATGGCATCAGGAAAGAAAATAATGATTTCCATCTGCCATCTAATATCGAAAGAAAATCACTGGATGAAATCCCCAGTAAGAAACGCGCAGAATACCGTCGCCGTTATCAACTACTGGATGATTTAGATAGCCATATCAAAGCTTCTCTCACTAATTAGCCATCATTAGGAAGTCGTTCCTGATGTGATGCTTAGCGGGGCTTCGCCATTAGCCAGATAAGATGGTTTTTTATGGCAGGCCACTCGCTACGAAGAATGCTATATACGCAAGTGTCCCGCATTGAACCATCCCTTGTTCGTAAATGGCAACGCAGAATACCATCCAATTTTGCGCCCAAACGCTCAATTGCCCTGCGACTCTGATGATTCAGGAAGTGGGTTCTGAATTCTACAGCAACACAATCCATTGTTTCAAACGCATACTCCAGTAACAGGAATTTTGCTTCCGTATTAACAGGCGTACGCTGGACTGATTTTGCATACCATGTCGAGCCAATCTCCAGCCTGGGAAGATTGGCATCGATATTCATATAGGTCGTCATTCCAATTGCCACATTCCTTTGATTATCAATAACGGTAAAAGGCAACATCTTTCCCTGCGCATGGAGAGCTAAACGACGCTCAATTTCTGCTTGTACCCCATCCGGAGCTGGTACATTGGTATACCACAATTGATGTAATTGCCCATCTTCAATGGCACGCGCGAATTCATCATATCGTTCCTGCGTTAAAGGTATTAAAGTGACATACTTTCCGGTCAGAGTGATCCATTCGGTTATGTTTTGCATCATGTTACTGTCCTTATTTATTTCTTATCTGCGACTACCTTTGTATTACTGATCTCTATAGAAAAACTACTTTCCATTCAATGCAGAATAACTAAGAAAATTATCATTATCTTAAATAACCATTAAATTACAACGAAATATTTTTTGTTGATATAACCTTCGTTTTTCAAGTTACTACTTTGTTGATTGTATCTTGAAATCTGTTGGGTATAGCTGATTTCATGATACCTGTCACAATCAATTAACAAAGTGATTCCAATCGGGCTGGAACCCTCTAAATTTGATACCAATCTCATCCGACCACTTAGCTAACAGCTAAGTCATATTGAAAACAATAATACTGTGTGAGTCGCCAAATTATTCGATGGAGAATGTAATGAGCAATTACCCTCATCTGTTTACCCCGCTGGATTTAGGCTTTACTACCTTAAAAAACCGTGTCTTGATGGGCTCCATGCACACAGGACTTGAAGAACATCCTAATGGAGCCAGACGATTGGCTCAATTCTATGCAGAGCGGGCTGCTGCTGGTGTGGCATTGATTGTCACAGGCGGTATCTCCCCCAATCCGCAGGGCGTTGTTGCAGCAGGAGCAAGCATTCTAAATAGTGAAGATGCTTTGCCCCATCATAGGATCATTACAGATTCAGTGCATCAGGCTGGCGGTAAGATTGCCCTGCAAATCTTGCATACCGGGCGTTATAGCTACCAGAAAAACCTCGTTGCTCCTTCAGCCCTTCAGGCACCAATTAACCCCTTTATGCCTAAAGAAATGTCCGAAGAGGATATCCAACAGACTATCAGGGACTTTGCTCGTTGCGCTCAGCTCGCACAACAGGCCGGTTATGATGGCGTTGAAATCATGGGTTCAGAAGGCTATCTCATCAATCAGTTTCTGGTTGCCCGTACTAATCATCGTCAGGACAAATGGGGAGGCAGTTTTGAAAATCGTATGCGTTTTGCCGTGGAAATTGTCAAAGCAGTACACGCTATTGTCGGAAAACAGTTCATTATTATCTATCGCCTTTCCATGCTGGATTTAGTGGAAGATGGCTCCAGTTGGCAAGAAATCGAACAATTAGCACTGGAGATTGAACAAGCCGGTGCTTCCATCATCAATACTGGTATCGGCTGGCATGAAGCCCGTATTCCAACAATCGCCACAATGGTGCCCAGAGCCGGATTTAGTTGGGTAACCAAAAAGCTGATGGGGAAAGTCAGTATTCCCTTGATCACAACGAATCGCATCAATGATCCCCATGTTACGGAGCAAATCCTAAGTGAGGGCTGCGCAGATATGGTTTCTATGGCTCGCCCTTTCCTGGCAGATGCTGAGTTTATTTTAAAAGCCGAACAGAACCGCGCAGATGAAATCAACACTTGTATTGGCTGCAATCAGGCGTGTCTGGACAGAATATTTGTCGGGAAACTGACTTCATGTCTGGTGAATCCACGCGCCTGCCATGAAACAGAATTTATTGTCGAGCCTGTAAAACAACCAAAAACTATCGCAGTGATTGGTGCCGGACCGGCTGGCTTATCCTTCGCGGTCACTGCCGCCAGTCGTGGGCACCATGTCACGTTATTTGAACGAGAAAATAAAATTGGCGGGCAGTTTAATATTGCTAAACAAATTCCCGGCAAAGAAGAATTCCATGAAACACTGCGCTACTTTGAGCGTCAATTGGCACTGAATGGTGTTGATGTAAGACTGAATCATACCGCAACAACAGACCAGCTTGCTTCGTTTGAAGAAGTGGTCATTGCCACCGGCATCACGCCACGGACACCGAATATTGATGGTATTGATCATGAAAAAGTGCTGACTTATCTGGATGTATTAAAGCATAAACGCGATGTTGGCCCATGTGTCGCCATTATCGGTGCTGGCGGTATTGGCTTTGATACGGCGGAATATCTGAGCCAAAGCGGACAAAGCAGCAGCCTGAGCAGCCACGCATTCAGTCAAGAATGGGGAATCGATCAGACTCTTTCCCATCGTGGTGGATTACAGCCAGAAGGTGCACACATGGAACTCTCACCACGAAAAATCTATCTGTTACAGCGCAAGGACTCCAAAGTTGGGGAAGGTTTGGGTAAAACTACTGGTTGGGTTCACCGGGCTAGCTTGCTGATGCGGGGGGTCACTATGTTAAACAGTGTGCAATACCTGAAAATTGATGATCACGGGCTGCATATCCTGCGCAATGGTGAGCAACAATGCCTTGAGGTGGATAATGTAATTATCTGTGCAGGTCAAGAACCATTGAAAGAACTTTATCAACCTCTGCAAGCAATGGGTAAAAACGTACATTTGATTGGCGGAGCCGATGTCGCCGCCGAATTGGATGCCCGCAGGGCAATTGATCAGGGAACCCGACTGGCAATTAAGATTTAGTAAAAAATAAAAAGCTAATAGAGGAACGGTGATAACAAACGGGCGGTTCATTATCACCGTTTTATTTCTGCGACTCATTAGCGCCGTGCTAACTGTTCCGATGCTTGTCTTGCATCTTCTGCCTGACACACCGCAGCCGTAAAGAGTACATCTGTTGAGGAATTCAGTCCCGTTTCAGCCGAATCCTGCAATACACCAATAATCAAACCTACTGCCACAACCTGCATAGCAATCTCATTGGAGATACCGAACATGCTACATGCCAACGGGATCAACAATAATGATCCACCCGCCACACCTGATGCGCCACATGCTGCAATTGCTGAGACTACACTTAACAGTATTGCCATTGGGATATCAACAGCTATGCCCAGGGTATTTACCGCTGCCAGCGTCAATACGGTAATGGTTACAGCACCACCACCCATATTGATCGTTGCCCCCAAAGGAATTGAGACAGAATAAGTATCCTCATCCAGATTCATACGACGGCACATTGCCATGTTAACCGGAATATTGGCTGCTGAGCTACGGGTAAAGAACGCAGTTACTCCACTTTCACGTAAGCAAGCAAAAACTAAAGGATAAGGGTTACGGCGTATTTTACAATAGACAATCAATGGGTTAATAACCAGTGCAACAACAATCATACAACCCAGTAGTACAACCAACAGTTGTGCATAGCCAAGCAACGCTTCAAATCCTGTTGTGGCAATAGTAGAGGCAACCAGACCGAAAATACCAAGGGGAGCCAGACGAATAACAACACGAACAACCTGAGTCACGGCTTCGGCCAGATCCTGCACCATTGATTTAGTTGATTCCTTTGCATGGCGTAACGCGATACCCAGACCAATCGACCATGCCAGGATACCAACATAATTACCTTTCAATATCGCGTCAATCGGGTTAGCAACGACGTTGAGCAACACTCCTCTTAGCACTTCAACAATATTTTCTGGTGGTGACATCTGAGCATCATTAGTCGCCAGGATTAATGTCGATGGAAATAGTATGCTGCCGATAACAGCTACCACTGCTGAGAAGAAAGTTCCGGCAATATAGAGAATCAAAATCGGTCGGATATTGGTTTTCTGGCCTTTTTTATGGTTCGCAATAGAAGACATAACCAGAACCCACACCAGGACTGGTGCGACAGCTTTTAAAGCACCAATAAAGAGTGTTCCTAATAGACTGACTGATTGCGCGGCAGAAGGCATTGCCCATGCCAATAATACCCCTGCAACTAATCCGATAATAATTTGTGTGACGAGGCTTCCTTGTACAATATATTGCACAAAGCCTTTTTGTTGTTTTTCCATAATCTATCCATTTGATATTTAGGCTTAATAAGCCTGTTGTTTTTGTGTTTGCTTTTCCAGTATAGAAAAGTACAGAGAACTAAAAAGAATAATTAATAAAAATATACAATCAGCTCAACAATTGATAACAAAATAGTCACATTTGTGTGATCAAAACGACAGATTCACTGTTTGATCAGACATTGACGAAATAAAAAGAAAAACAAAAAACTAAATTTTTTATTTTAATTCAAATAGTTAAATTAATAATTAGTTTTTGAGACAATAACTGTGATATGTATTATCTCCAATATTATTGATGGATTAATATCGCGATCAGCCAATAAACGATGGATTTTGTATCTGGAAAAATAGGAAATTCAGGCAGATGGGAGAGTAAATAAGTAAATAGTGCGGTTTTGTGAAAACCTGATAAAACAATTAATCAATTGATATATCTGGATGATTTTATTTCCACCCCCGTATGAATGTTCAATTGATCACCAAAATTTTCTGTTTCACTACTGACGATTTTGTTAGAGTATCGCTGTCACTTATTAATGCCTTTTGAAAGGAGTTTAAAGGCACTTTATTGATAATCTTAATATAATGATTTGTATTTACTTGCTATCCAATAGAAATACACCATAAATACACCATAAAAGTAAGATGTAATCCTTAACCCGCGTTTTAGGAACATTTGATGGAAATTGTAACAAACCTCATTTATGCACTTTGGCACCAAGATTATGAAACACTCGCTAACCCGTCTTTGGTATGGGCGATCTACCTCCTGCTCTTCATAATCCTGTTTCTGGAAAATGGCGTGTTACCCGCAGCATTTTTGCCAGGTGACAGCTTGCTCATACTGGTTGGCGTCCTGATAGCCCAAGATGCAATGTCGTTTCCCACCACGTTAGTCATCCTTACTGCTGGTGCAAGCCTTGGCTGTTGGGTAGGTTACCTTCAGGGAAGGTGGCTTGGTAATACCAAATTAGTCCGGGGCTGGCTGTCACATCTTCCTTCACATTATCATCAACGCGCACATAACCTGTTCCACCGTCATGGGCTATCAGCCCTGCTAATTGGTCGTTTTCTTGCGTTTGTCAGGACATTGCTGCCTACATTGGCAGGTCTTGCAGGATTGAACAACGCACGTTTTCAGGTATTCAACTGGCTAAGTAGTTTCTTATGGGTAACTATCCTGACAACGCTGGGCTATGCTCTCGGTAAAAGCCCTTTATTCCGCCAGTACGAACAATATTTTATGAATTTTCTGGTGTTATTACCCGTAGCTCTGTTACTTATTGGCTTAATTGGCAGCCTGACGTTTATCTGGCGTAAGAAACGCACAAATAACTCTATTCAATAATTCCAAATTCAATAATTCTAACCTTCACATTTCCCTGTAGCATTGCAGCAAGTAACTTGTTACAGGGGTTTTCTCCAGCTATTCTTGATAATCATTTAGGATTAATCTGCCATATTAGATGACAATTTTTCACCATTCAGACTTTAAACTCCGCATAAAAACGTCTATGGTAGAAATTCATCCACCGTATATATGAGGAGAGTTCTATGCCACAGATGAAAAACTCTGAAGAATTACGTGCTGAATTGCAATCCCTTGCGGATACATTGGAAGAAGTTCTAAACAGCTCCGAGGATAAGTCCAAAGCTGAGTTAGAAAAATTACGTAGCAAAGCAGAAAAAATGGTGAAAGATGCCCGCACAGCCCTTAGTGATGCCAGTGATAAACTGGCAGATCAGACAAAAGAAATAGCAGGCTGTGCAGACAGTTATGTCCGTGACAACCCCTGGACTAGCGTAGGTATCGGTGCCGCCGTGGGTATCGTATTGGGCGTGTTACTGGCAAAACGCTGAAATGACCCAATCATCCCATTCACAAGGCTCAAGGAAAGGAATAGTTAATACCTTACAGCGGGTGGTAACTCTGGTTGTCGGTATGGTTGAGACTCGTATTCAGCTTGCAGCCGTTGAGTTGGAAGAGGGTGCAGCCACACTGGTACAATTCTTGTTGCTGGTAGGGTTCACGCTGCTATTTGCAACCCTTGGCATAATATGTCTGTTGATACTGGTCTTTCTGACTGTCGATCCGGCCTACCAGGCTACAGTCATAGCCATTGCCGCAGGAACTCTGCTGCTTCTCGCCGTGCTTGGCACAATTTGGACTATTAGGAAATCCCGCCAGCTGACTTTTCTTAATGCAACTCGTGAGCAACTCAGGATAGATCGCAAAATGTTGGAGAATGACCATGAATAAATCACAGCGTCAGCAGCGAGAACGGCGAAAGCAGGCATTATTACAAAAAATTCAGCAGCAACGACAATCTCTCTCAGCTTATGGCCAGCACTGGCTTACCATCACCCGCTCTTACGATCATGGCTGGCAGATAATACTGTCTTTCAAACCTTATTTTGCTATTGGTAGCGGTATATTACTGCTCTATGGTATTCGTCATCCCAGAAAACTTTATCGCTGGTCACGCCGCCTGGTTGGTTTTTGGACGTACATTAACACTCTACGCAATATATTGAATGGACGTTAATTATTTCTATTGTTCTTATTCTTCTTCAAATCCCTTTACGTACATTAGGTTATTTCTTCAAAAAAATTGCACTAAACTGTTAATATTCCTTACTATCAACCCGTAATACCTCTCCTTAGAATACTCTCCATCAAGAAAATATTAGCTAATTGTGCTCCTTAGAACACATATCTGGAGATGTTCATGAAAAAATTTGAAGATAGCGGCTTATTAGTGGCGCGTATTTTAATGTCAGTTCTGTTTATTATTGCAGGTTATGGAAAATTAGGGAGTGCTTACGCAGGGACGCAGGAATTCATGGAGGCAATGAAGGTTCCTGGAATTCTACTGCCACTCACTATCTTACTTGAACTCGGGGGCGGAATTGCGGTGTTGTTAGGACTGCTGACCCGCACTACAGCAGCGTTTACTTTTATTTTCTGTATTCTGACTGCAATTCTGTTCCACTATGATTTTTCAGATGGCATGAACCAGACTATGTTCCTGAAGAATTTCGCTATCGGTGCTGGTTATCTCATGCTGGCAATGATGGGGCCAGGCAAATTCAGTATTGACCGTGTACTGAATAAGAACTGGTAATTGCCTGCTATTACAAAAAGCCCCTTGCAGGCAAGGGGCTTTCTGGTTATTTATTTCACAAATAATTTGGGGATTTCCCGCAGACACCAGGCTTTAGCTTCCCCCATCCTGTCACGCCTCCATGCCATAATAATGTTGGTTTCATGGATATATTCCGAACCAATAACCCGCAGACGCCCTTCTGCAATATCGTTCTCCACCATCGGATATGGCATCGTTGCAACTCCCAGCCCCGCCAACAAAGCCCGTCTTTTATCTTCCAGTGAACTGACCGTTAGGCGTGGTTGCTTATCCAAAAGTTGAATTGTCAGTACCGGGCGCTCCCTTGCTGTATCAGCCACTGCTATCCCACGGTACTTAACCCGTGTGGCATCAGATAAAGGTTCCGGTTCAAGGTGAATAGGATGATCCACACTGGCAACATAGACGTTTTTGATGGAATAAAGTGTTCGTGAATTGGTTTCCGCAGATGCCCTGAAATGAATATCTGGTGCAATCACAATATCTGCATGACCAGATTCCAGCCGTTCCCAGGCACCAGCCAACACCTCAGTTATTAATGAAAGCTGAGTATTCGCTTTATTTGCCAGCCTGTCCACAAGAGGAAATAATGACTCAACGGGAAACAACGCTTCACAGACAACAATCAGATGAGTTTCCCAACCACGGGCAAGCGCTTGTGCATCTGCCGTAAGTTTGTCCGCCACTTCAAGCAATAGCCTGCCCCGATCAAGCAACATTCTGCCGACATTAGTAAACTTTGTACGATGCCCGGAGCGGTCAAACAACACCACATCCAGCTCTTCTTCCAGTTTCTGCATGGTATAACTTAATGCAGAAGGCACCCGCCCCAATTCATCCGCTGCTGCGGCAAAACTTCCTCTCCGGTCTATCGCATCCATCACCCGCAAAGATTCCAGTGTAAGCGCTCGTTCTTTCCCCATGTTCTTTACCCATATAGCTCTCAATCAATAAATTTGAATATAGAGAACAGATTAACTGGCTAACATTTCAACGTCCAGATAATTAAGATCAAATGCAATAGGTATATAACAAATAAATATATGGCAGACGTATAGCAAAGAGATAGTCGTCATGATAATAACCAGAACAGCAAATCAATGCGGGAAAGCCGATTATGGTTGGTTGAAAGCCCGTTATACTTTTTCATTCGGCCACTATTTTGACCCAAATTTTTTGAACTATGGAGCACTTCGGGTACTTAATCAGGAGATCCTTGCCCCAAAAGCAGAATTCAAGCCAAAGGCTTATCCTCATGTCGATATTCTGAATCTTATCCTGCAAGGAGAAGCCGAGTACCGTGACAGTGCCGGAAACTATATTCAGGCCCGTCAAGGAGAGTGCCTGTTATTCTCTACCCGTCAGGATCTGCGCTACAGTGAGCACAATATCAGTGATAAAGTACCGCTGAACCGCCTGCAACTCTGGCTTAATGCCAATCCACATCAGGCACCACAATCCGTGCAGCGTAGAGTGTTATCTAAGCATCCTCTAACTCTGTTAGCCTCACCCACAGCCGAAAAAAACAGTATGTGCCTGCGCCAATCAGTCTGGATAAGTTCTCTTATGCTGCGAACTAATGACACCCGGACAATGTCTTTGCAAGGGAGACATGCTTATCTGCAATCTATCAGTGGTAATGTTGAGATTCATGCTCAGAGCCAGACCAATAACCAGTCTAATGTGAATATCAAATGTGGGGATGGGATATTTATTCAAGACGAGCCACGACTGCGTCTGCGGGCAATCTCTTCATTTCAGGGCTTGCTAATCGATTTGGGAAGTTAATATTTCTGCCTGAATTATCTGCTGAAATGAATAAGCCCTATAAAGCAGATGCTCTATAGGGCTGAATCTGTGGAGTCGGCCGATAAGCCGGGTTCTGTCGTGGACAATCATTCATCTAGGCCAGAACTTACGCGCTGGCTCAAGCAACCTACCCGGGTTCGGTACGGGCCGTACCATATGAACCCCTATTTGGTCTTGCTCCGGGTGGAGTTTACCATGCCACGGACTGTTACCAGCCGCACGGTGCGCTCTTACCGCACCCTTTCACCCTTACCTGATCTCAGTTTCTTACAAAACTGAGCCATCGGCGGTTTGCTCTCTGTTGCACTGGTCGTAGGCTTTCACCTCCCAGACGTTATCTGGCACCCTGCCCTGTGGAGCCCGGACTTTCCTCCCCTTTACAACTTTCTTCCGAAAGAGACTCCCGAAAGAAACAGTAAAGCAGCGACTGTCTAGCCAACTCCGGCGCGGATTATAAGGGGTTTATCACCTGATGTATAGGGGTTTTCATGTTCCCGCTATTCTCATGTGCTTTCCTCGGTTTGTTCAAGAGCATAACGGTATAAGGCATTTTTCTTCACGCCATGAATGTCTGCCGCCAGTGCCGCAGCCTTTTTCAGCGGTAACTCTTTTTGTAGTAATGCCAATGTCCGCAACGCTTCTGGAGGGAGACTATTATCTGCTGGTTTGCGATATCCTTCAACAATCAGCACCATTTCTCCCCGCCGGCGGGTTTCATCTTCTCTGATCCATGCCAGCAACTCTCCAGCAGGCATTCCCTGAATAGATTCCCACGTTTTTGTCAACTCTCGCGCCAATACCACATAACGATCTGCGCCCCATACTGCGACAATATCTTCTAAACTGTCCAACAAGCGATGTGTGGACTCATAGAAGATCAATGTCCGTGGTTCCTGCGCCAAATCGCGTAATACATCCCGGCGTCCTTTACTTTTTGCCGGCAAAAAACCTTCGTAACAAAAACGATCAGAAGGCAGCCCTGCAGCAGACAATGCCGTAATTGCTGCACAAGGCCCCGGCAATGGGACAACATTAATACCAGCTTCACGGCAGCGACGGACAACGTGATACCCCGGATCGTTGATCAACGGTGTTCCGGCATCAGAGACAAGAGCAATACTCAGACCTTGCTGCAATTTCTCAATTAATTGATCTGCTTTCTGCTGTTCATTATGATCATGAAGTGCGAACATGCGCGCATTAATGGCAAAATGCTGAAGCAATAAGCCAGTGTGTCGCGTATCTTCGGCTGCAATCAGATCGACATGTTTAAGAACTTCAAGTGCACGCTGAGTGATATCCCCCAGATTTCCAATAGGGGTTGGCACAACATACAGCGTAGATGTCGTAACCACTGCTCGATTAGGTTGATTCATTATTTCATCCGAATGACCGATTTAAAATTGAGCATCTTTGAAAAAAACATCACTGGATACAGTATGCTTCCCTCAATTTTTGTGCGTTTCAAAACTGGTTTAGTCTGCTCAGCACTGCTGACGACTATGATTATTGCAGGGTGTACCACGCCTAAACCACAAGGGCAACCACCTTCTGAGCCACAAGACAAGATCAGCGCAGAGATTAACCGCTATCAAGCTATTATTGATGCTGCTGATAACCAGCCTTCTCTGGATGTCATCCGTGCTTATATTGCGCTGGAGCCACATGCAGCAAATGAAGCCGCACGCCAGAAAAACATTGATGATACATGGCAGGTACTGACGCATCTGACTTCACAACAACTGAGCGAACTGGTAATTAATGCCAATGAATATACGCTTCAGGGATGGTTAGATCTGCTAAATGCTTACCAGACCAATAAACAGGATCAGGATAAACTACGTTCTGCCATTCGTGACTGGCAAATTCGCTACCCGGATAACCCCGCTACTCGGAGTTTACCTGCTGCCCTGCACCAAATGCTATTTACCCCCACAAATCGTCAGGCCAGCATAGGGCTATTTCTGCCTCTGAGTGGCCAGGCAAAAGCATTTGGTGAGGCGATCCGCCAAGGCTTCCTTGATGCACAAAAAGGCTTGCCACAACCCGAAATGCCTGTGAATGCAACTGATTCTGCCAATGTTAATTCCGTTAATACCAGTGCTTCCGATATCGGAGACACCAATAATACAACAACGGGTGATACTATCAGAGATGTAGCAGGAACAGATATGGCAAATGCTGATACCGAAAATCCTGAAAATAATTCCGGCAATACCAGTACAGCAGCACAATTTACGATCAGTCCGGTTCCTGTCAATGATCATCCTGTGAAAATCTATGATACCAGCAGCCAACCTCTGGCTAATCTGTTGGCACAAGCTGAACAGGATGGCGTTACACTGGTAGTCGGCCCATTGCTGAAACCTCAGGTTGAGCAATTGGCCCAGATCAATACACCATTAAATATTCTGGCTCTTAATAAACCAGATGCATCACAACTCAATCCCAATATCTGCTATTTCTCCCTGTCACCGGAAGATGAGGCTAAAAGTGCTGCTCTGCATATCTGGTATCAACAGAAACATAATCCATTGGTGTTAGTACCGCGTACTGCATTGGGTGATCGAGTGGCAAAAGCCTTTGCAGCCGAATGGCAGAAATTAGGCGGCTCCAACGCTTTACAGCAATCCTTCGGAACAATAACAGAGATGAGACAATCCATGAACCGTGGTGTTGGGATTCATTTATCTGGCACACCAATTTCTGTCAGTACTGCTTCCGTCAATACTTCCACTCCTGATATTGACGAGCCACAAGCTGATAAGAACTTATCCGTTGCTGTTACCAGCACTTCCCGTGAGCAAATTGATGCAGTTTACATTGTTGCGACAACGGATGAATTAGCACTGATCAAGCCAATGATTGATATGGCAATCAGCTCTCGTGAAAAACCCGCTCTTTATGCCAATTCACGTAGCAATAAAGCAGATGCGGGGCCAGATTTTCGTCTGGAAATGGATGGTATGCAATTCAGCGATGTTCCGTTATTGACGGGAACGAATATTCCCTTAATGAAACAGGCCGCAAATAAATTTGGTAATGATTATTCTCTTATGCGCCTTTACGCGATGGGAATTGATGCCTGGTCATTAGCCAATCATTTTGCTCAGTTACAACAAGGTATCGGGTTCAATATGAATGGAGCATCCGGAGAGCTTTCCATCACAGAGGGTTGTACAATATCCCGTCAGCTACCATGGATGCAATTTAATAATGGACGCGTTATGGTAGAGAGCCACATGACAGAAAATAACTCCGCTGACAGTACTTCTGCCATTGACAATATTTCTGTTCAGAATACAAACAAAAATATTGCCATACCGTCGGTACAATAAATTACTTTTTTCTTTTGATCGGTAATTTCAGGATGAAAAAAAAACCAAATAATCGCTATGCGCAGGGATGCCATTATGAACAGCAAGTTAAACAGTTTTTGCAGCAACAAGGTCTTGTCTTTGTCGCAGAGAATGTGAAAATTCGTGGCGGGGAGATTGATCTGATCATGCGTGATAAACAAACATGGGTCTTTGTCGAAGTTCGTTTCCGCCAAAATGCACAATATGGTGATGCCGTTGCTACAATTACCCGAAGCAAGCGCAGAAAGATATTGCGCACTGCTTCGTTCTGGCTTTACCAGCGTGATGAATGTTTTGAGACTGCGGCCTGCCGCTTTGATGTTTGTGCAATTACCGGTCAAAAATTTGAATGGCTGAAAGATGCTTTCAATTTAAATGAAAACCTATCTGATAGGTTCTGAATTTACTCGATCAATAAAATAGGTCATAACGTGCTGGATAGAATTAAAGTCTGCTTTACCGAAAGTATTCAAACACAAATCGCAGCAGCAGAGGCATTACCCGACGCGATATCCCGCGCCGCAATGATGATGGTTCAGTCACTACTGAATGGTAACAAGATCCTGTGCTGTGGCAATGGAGGCTCAGCCGCAACAGCACAACGTTTTGCCTCCAGTATGATAAACCGATTTGAGACAGAGCGACCAAGTCTGCCAGCGTTGTCGCTGAATGCTGATAATGTGGTGATCACTGCCATTGCCGGCAGTAAACAGCCAGAAGAGATCTACGCTAAACAAGTCAGAGCACTGGGGCAGACCGGAGATGTTCTGCTGGCTATCTCTACACATGGAAACAGCCGGGCGATTATCAAAGCAGTCGAAGCCGCTGTTACCCGTGATATGACTATTGTTGCATTGACGGGTTTTGATGGCGGTGAACTGGCAGGATTGTTGGGGCCACAAGATGTGGAAATCCGTATCCCTTCCCATCACAGTGTCAGAATTCAGGAAGTGCACATGCTGACAATTAACTGTCTGTGCGACTTAATCGACAATACGTTATTCCCTCATCAGGATGACTAAGGAGCCAAAAAATGCGGTTATTTTCTCTATTATTGGTATTTTGTAGTGCAATGTTATTGCAGGGATGTATTGGTGCTGCCATCATCGGCTCTGCTGCTATTGCAACCAAAGCAGGCACCGATCCCCGTACAGTCGGGCAACAAGTTGATGATACCACTTTAGAAGCTCGTATCAGTAATGACATCAGCAAAGACCCACAAATTAAGTCCCGGGCTCGTATCGTTACGACAGTTTATGAGGGCAAAGTGCTATTAACCGGCCAGAGCCCAGACATGCAGCTGGCAGATCGGGCCAAACAGATAGCATCAAAAGTCGAAGGGGTTAGTGTAGTTTATAACGAAATCAGGCAAGGTAATCCTGTTGCACTCAGTACTGCATCTTTAGATACCTGGCTGACGACAAAAGTACGTTCGAAAATTCTGACCAGTGATGCGGTGAAGTCATCAAATATTAAAATTGTGACTGAGAATGGCGAAGTTTTTTTGTTCGGCATTGTTACCAAGCAGGAAGGGGCTGATGCCGCGAAGATTGCCAGTGAAACTGACGGGGTTAAACGTGTAACCACCGCGTTCATTTATCTTGATTAGATTTCAATATTGAAAGTAGCGATTAACACGATACAAATCACGGTATCAACAGTAAAACGTCACAATTAGTTTTTTTAACAAACTCTGCCAAACAAAGCAGCACCAAAAAGTGCTGCTTTGTTTGGGTTTTTCTACTGTTTCCTGAGCACTGCATTTCAAATTATTTACTCAATTTATTTGTTCTTAAATAACTCTGTCCCCCTAATAACTGCATTTGCCGTAAGACCCATCGCTGACGCTGCAACACATAAGTAGAAGGCACATCAACCCTATAGCGAAGAGGATTAGGTAACACTGCTGCCAAAAGAGCGGCCTCGGAGGCTGTCAATCGACTGGCCGGTTTGCCGAAATAATGTTGAGTAGCTTCTTCCACACCAAAAATACCATCACCAAATTCAGCAATATTGAGATAGACTGTTAAAATGCGTTTCTTCGACCACAGTAGCTCCAGCACAACCGTCATTCCCGTCTCCAGCCCTTTCCTCACCCAACTACGCCCTTCCCACAGAAAGAGGTTTTTAGCTGTTTGCTGAGTTATGGTGGAAGCACCACGTATTCGCTTCCGATACTTTTTGTTATGTTCCACTGCCATTGCTATCGCTGGAAAATCAAACCCCCAGTGTTCCGGAAACCGTTGATCCTCGGCAGCAATCACGGCTAATGCCATATAAGGTGAAATTTGATCTTGATCTACCCAGGTAGAGCGAGAAACATAAGATAAATTAATTGACATTAACGCACTGATTTGTTTCTCCAACATCACCATAGAAAACGGCACCGGCAGAAATGAAAATGTGATTACAGCAACAAACCACAAAAGAGTGATCATGCCCACAATTTTTTTCAACCAGTGCCATAATTTTGAAAAAGGATTTCTCATCCTAATTACTCAATCATTTCCAATATTTTTCTGACCAATTTGTCTATCCCAATTTCAGCCTCAGATAAAGATTGAGCAAGCATATAAGCTGGCGTTGTTACAATTTTATTTTTAAAATCAATAACAATGCCATCAACCGGACACGCTATATGAACCCCTCCCATTTTTTCTATCTGTGCTACCGTTTCGGGATCATTACCCACAGTGACTTTTATCGGTTTACCTAATATTTTGGGAACCATAACAGGGGCAATGCACATAAAACCCATTGGCTTGCCTTTTTGGTGCATATTTTGCACAACACTTAAAAACTCTTTATTTATTTCACAATCAGATCCTTTAAATGCGAAATTACATAAATTTTTAGCTGCGCCAAAACCACCGGGAACAATCAGTGCATCCAAAGTATTAACATCAACCTCAGATAATGGTTGAATATTACCTCTTGTTATACGGGCTGATTCTTCCATTATGTGACGTATTTCTTGTTTCTCCTCTCCATTAAGGTGATTAATTACATGATGTTGTGACTCATCAGGCGAAAAAAAAGACACTTTAGCGCCCAAACGGCTCAAAGAGAGCATAGTTAAAACTGATTCGTGGATTTCACTACCGTCATAGACCCCACATCCACTTAATATAACTGCAACAGATTTCATATTTCTCTCCATTTGTAGTAGATTAATGCTTAACCCCTTAGAGGGTTAAACACCAATCTTCATCACAGATTTTAATGAATCTTGTAACAAAAAATCTTATCTTTGCTATGTTGGTACTTGTATTCTGTGTGGAAGAATTCTTTAATTGCTCGCGCCTAAAATAAATCTTAGATAAGCGGGCAAACAAGTTTCCCTGGTGTTGGCGCAGTATTCGCGCACCCCAACTTCGGTTGGGGTTATTTTTTTGTAGCGTTCGCCAACCAGTTTCTCAATGTTTCCGTATCACTTTTCCATTCCTGACTCAGCTCATCTACCCACTCCTGCACATTATCCCACCACGCTGGTAAATCTGGTGATTGGATCTGCTGTGCTAATTGTTGTAAATGACGTAATCCAACAGAACTGGCAGCACCCTTGATTTTATGAGCCTCTTCCGTAATTCCTTTTTGATCCCTTGCTGTCATATTCGATTCCAGTAAGGCAAGGTAGTTTGGCATCATATTTTCAAAGATGGTCAAATTATCAGCTATCATCTTCGAACCGACCAAGTCGATATACTGATTGAGCATCTCTATATCAAGTAGTTCATCAAGGAATTCTTCACCCTTTTTCAAGGTAATTGTCTCCGGTAACAGCGGTTCAGATTCAGCCTGCTTACCCCAGAATTTTTCCATTACGGTAGTCAATTCCTTAACAGAAAGAGGCTTATTGAGAACTTCATCCATGCCTGCCTCAAGATATTCTTTTTTGCCTTTCAAAACATTGGCAGTCAGAGCGATAAGTGGAGGGAGAGTGTGATTCTGGTAACGTTTATGCAATTTACGAGCAATATCCAATCCAGTCATATCCGGTAATTGGATATCAAGCAGCACCAAGTCATACTCATCAGGATCAAACATATTCAGAGCATCACGACCATTCATAGCGACATCTACACTATTACCGAGTTTCTCCAGAACAGAACGGGCAACAATGACATTCAGCTCAATATCCTCAACCAACAGGATATTCAGTGCAGGTAATGGCAGTGAATCTTCTTCTTCCCCTCCTACAGCGTTTTCATCAATCGCAGGGGCAATCACAGACAAGGTAAAACATGATCCCTCCCCTACTGTACTCTTAACCGTAATATCACCTCCCATAGCTTGTGCAAGCCGTTTGGATACAGCGAGACCGATCCCTGTTCCTGTTGCCGGACATCCACCAGCACTGTCTCTCACCTGATAATACATAGCGAAGATTTTTTCTAATTCATCAGAAGGGATACCAATACCGGAATCAGTGACTTCAAACAGCAGACGATCTTCTTTTTCACACCAGATACGCACTCTGATTTCACCTTTTTGGCTAAACTTCACGGCATTACCAATTAAATTCCACAGAATTTGACGCAGGCGAGTACCATCAGCTAATACTTTGGCGGGTAATGGCAATTCTGGCTCTAAAACAAACCGAATTCCTTTCGGTTGTGCCAGCAATCCAGACAAATTTTCTAAGTCAGCCATAAAACCAGTAAAATCAATCGGCTGAGTGTCAAGTTGGATCTTACGGCGCTCAATTTTATCTAACTCAATAATATCATTGAAGATATTACCCAGAGTGATTGCGCTGACGTGGATTGTTTTCAGATAGTTACATTGTTCTGATGTCAGAGTAGTATCCATCAGGATACGGCTTAAGCCGACAATGCCATTTAAAGGCGTACGAAGCTCATGGCTAATCGTAGAGATAAAGGTAGTCTTATCCCTGCTGGCATTCTCCAACGCGTCCTGATAGCGTTTACGCTCCGTTATATCGCGTCCGAATCCCATCAGACCATGACGTTTACCGATACGGTCATAAAAAGGAACTTTTCTCAGCTCAAAACAGGCCTTACGCCCATCAGGATAAACCAGCCATTGTTCATAAGTCAGCGAGACGTTATGACGAAAGACTTTTTCATCCGTTTCCATCACTTTACTGGCGATCTCTTTATCGTAAACTTCTATCGGAGTCAGACCAATCAGTTGTTTTTCGCTTTTGCCTGTCAGCAGTTCCATCGCACGGTTACAGCCAGAAAATTCATTATCTTCATTGCGGTAATAAACCAGATCAGGTGAAGCATCAAGGAATGAACGCAACAAAACCGATTGCTGTTCAAGTTCAATCTGTGTTTTTTCACGGTGCTCCATTTCTAATTTCAATTTGTCCAGCAACACCAGATGAGCTTGTTCTGCTTTTTCCCTTTCACTGATTTCTTGATTTAATTGAGTAATATTGTCTTTTAACTGCTGATTCAATATTGCATCACGCTGACGCATTTCCTCCAGCTTTGCCACCAAACTGGATAAACGTTGACGGGACTCTTCAAGTTGCTCCACGACAATAGAGAGAAAATAAACCGCCCACGGTGTAATTAATAAACCAAAAAAGATGGAACGGATTAAATCGATACGTTGTACTTCCCCATGCAAGACGAATGTCACTGCCATTTGCATCGCCATTGCCAGGATCACCAGAACAGATGCCAGTAGTAACGAAAAGCGTACTAATCCCAGTTTCATCATTAAATCAACGTAATATTGGGCAAGCCCCCTGATCAGATTCATAACAACTCCAAGTAAAATCACCAGATTGAATCATAACTTAAATAAAGCCCAACTTCGTTAAGGGATATTGTCCTTAATCCCTTAAAAGAATAAAAAATCAAAAAAATAGAATAATAAATCAATCCTGATTTTAGTTACTTATAAAAGAACAAAAATCAATCAATCATTTACTCTTAACGAACACAAAATATACGATTACATGCCAATAAAATTCATAAACAAAGACTAATATTCTAAAAAAAGTCATTTTATAAGCATATTTAAAACACATATTATGGATAAATTAGTGATATAACTCACATCATTTCCAAGTCATGATCTGAGTCACATAATAAGGCAATAACAATATTTTTATTTTAATTCATACGGATATGTGTTTTTCAATTACATAAAACACGATCTAACATTATTTGACCTGTTTTATTTTTCTCGCTAAGTTGGAAATTCACTGAAAATTATCTGTTGGTTCTTTCTCCAACTCATATTTATGCAGTGACCTTATACAGAAACAAAATATCATTTCGCTCTGCTGTTTTTATTAACGGTTATGACTGATAAATAGTTATTACCAATAAAACCAAATGGTATTTGACTGAGGACGCAATTCAGACGTCTGTAGCAATAATAATCTATATCATCTAGTGAGTGATGTAAGAGTCGGACAAAACTTGGGAGCTTTACCATGTTGTATGACAAATTACAGGAAAAAGATAACTGTGGCTTTGGATTAATCGCACATATTGAAGGGGAGCCAAGCCACAAGGTTGTGCGCACAGCAATACATGCACTTGCCAGAATGCAACATCGGGGAGCAATTCTGGCAGATGGAAAAACTGGTGACGGCTGTGGCTTACTAATGCAAAAACCTGATCGGTTTTTCCAGATGATTGCCAATGAACAATCATGGAGACTGGCAAAGAACTACGCTGTCGGTATGCTGTTTTTAAGCCAGGATAGCCAGATAGCCCAATCATGCCGCGCTATTATCGAACAAGAATTAGAAAATGAAACGCTGTCCATTGCCGGATGGCGAGAAGTCCCTATCAATCGCGATATTTTAGGTAACATCGCACTGTCAAGCCTCCCCCGCATTGAACAAATTTTTGTTAATGCGCCTGCCGGATGGCGATCACAGGATTTGGAACGTCGGCTATTCATTGCCCGTCGCCGTATAGAGAAACGCATTACCGATGATGATTTTTATATTTGCAGCCTCTCCAATCTAGTCACGATTTACAAAGGGCTGTGTATGGCAGCGGATCTACCTCGATTCTACTCGGATTTGGCAGATCTACGTATGGAATCAGCGATCTGCCTGTTCCATCAGCGGTTTTCAACTAATACCATCCCTCGCTGGCCATTAGCACAGCCGTTTCGTTATCTGGCTCATAATGGTGAAATCAATACGATCACTGGAAACCGCGAGTGGGCCAAAGCGAGAGCCTATAAATTCCGTACGCCTTTGATCCCTGACTTACAAACCGCGGCTCCTTTTGTCAACGAAACGGGTTCAGACTCCAGTTCACTGGATAATATGCTGGAACTGTTTCTCAATGGCGGTATGGATTTGATCCGTGCAATGCGCTTACTGGTTCCCCCCGCCTGGCAGAATAACCCGGATATGGATGACGATCTGCGTGCTTTCTTCGATTTCAATTCCATGCATATGGAGCCGTGGGATGGGCCGGCTGGTATCGTTATTTCTGACGGGCGCTATGCAGCCTGTAATCTCGACCGCAACGGCTTACGTCCGGCACGTTATGTCATTACGAAGGATAAATTAATCACCTGTGCTTCAGAAGTGGGGATCTGGGAGTACCAACCCGATGAAGTCGTAGAAAAAGGGCGTATCGGCCCCGGTGAATTAATGGTAATCGATACCCGGAAAGGCCGAATTCTTCATTCTGCCGAAACCGATAACGATTTGAAAAGCCGCCATCCTTATAAAGAGTGGCTGGAAAAGAATGTCAATCACCTGATTCCATTTGAAAAATTACCAGAAGAACAAGTCGGCACACGGGATTTTGGCGATCGCATGCTGGTAACCTATCACAAACAGTTTGCCTACAGTAATGAAGAGCTGGATCAAATTATCCGCGTACTCGGCGAGAATGGTCAGGAGGCAACAGGTTCAATGGGGGATGATACACCATTTGCCGTACTTTCCAGCCGCCCACGCATAATCTACGACTATTTCCGCCAGCAATTTGCTCAAGTTACCAATCCTCCCATCGATCCGCTGCGTGAAGCACATGTTATGTCACTGTCCACCCGCATAGGCCGGGAGATGAATGTCTTTTGTGAAGCGGAAGGACAGGCCCACCGCCTGAGTTTCGAATCCCCGGTACTGCTCTATCCCGATTTTGTGCAACTGACAACACAGCAAGGCTCCTACTATCGTGCAGAAACATTGGATTTAACGTTTAACCCACAAGAAACTAATCTCAAAACCGCAGTTTCAACCCTGTGCGAACAAGCAGAAAAACGTGTCCGTAATGGTGCAGTATTATTGGTCTTGTCCGATCGTAATATTTCTCCGGAAAGATTACCGATCCCTGCCCCAATGGCAGTTGGTGCTATCCAGCACTGTTTGGTGGAAAAAAGTTTGCGTTGTGATGCCAACCTGATAGTCGAAACCGCCAGTGCCCGCGATCCACACCATTTCGCGGTATTGCTCGGCTTTGGTGCTACCGCTGTTTACCCTTATTTGGCGTATGAATCATTGGGCAAAATGATCGATGATGGCACAATCAATACCCCATATGCCCGTGTAATGCTGAATTATCGTAATGGCATTAATAAAGGGTTATATAAAATTATGTCCAAAATGGGCATCTCCACGATTTCGTCCTATCGCTGTTCTAAGTTGTTTGAGGCCGTCGGTTTACATTCTGAAATAACAGATCTCTGCTTCAATGGGGTTGTCAGCCGGATTGAAGGGGCTGATTTCAACGATTTCGAACAAGATTTGCGTAACCTTTCCAGACGGGCGTGGCTACACCGCCATACGATCGATCAGGGTGGATTATTGAAATATGTCCACAATGGGGAGTATCACGCTTATAACCCTGAAGTCGTGAGTACCTTACAAGCAGCAGTACATAGCGGCAAGTACAGTGATTACCAGAAGTACTCACAATTGGTCAACGGCCGTCCTATCACAACACTACGCGACCTGCTGGCAATATCTCCAAAAGGAGAGCCGATTTCCATTGAAGAAGTCGAACCCGCCGAAGCGCTGTTCAAACGTTTTGACACCGCAGCGATGTCAATTGGTGCGCTAAGCCCCGAAGCACATGAAGCACTGGCTGAAGCAATGAATACACTGGGTGGTTTCTCCAATTCCGGCGAAGGTGGAGAAGATCCCGCTCGCTATGGTACGAAAAAAGTTTCCCGAATTAAGCAAGTTGCCTCCGGGCGTTTTGGCGTCACTCCCGCTTATTTAATCAGTGCCGATGTCATTCAAATCAAAGTTGCCCAGGGAGCAAAACCCGGTGAAGGCGGACAATTACCGGGAGATAAGGTGACACCTTATATCGCCAGACTGCGTTATTCGATTCCCGGAGTGACTCTGATTTCGCCACCACCGCATCACGATATTTATTCTATCGAAGATTTGGCCCAGTTAATTTTTGATCTGAAACAGGTCAATCCTAACGCCCTGATTTCTGTGAAATTGGTTTCAGAACCGGGTGTAGGAACCATCGCTACCGGAGTAGCAAAAGCCTATGCCGATTTAATTACCATCGCCGGCTATGACGGAGGAACAGGAGCAAGTCCTCTGTCCTCTGTGAAATATGCCGGTTGCCCGTGGGAACTCGGCTTGGTAGAAACCCAGCAAGCGCTGGTCGCTAATGGCCTGCGCCATAAAATCCGTCTTCAGGTTGACGGTGGGTTAAAAACAGGTGTAGACATTATCAAAGCCGCTATTTTAGGTGCGGAAAGTTTTGGTTTTGGTACGGGGCCAATGGTTGCACTTGGCTGTAAGTACCTGAGAATTTGTCATCTCAATAACTGTGCAACCGGAGTAGCAACACAAGACGAGAAATTGCGTCAGTTTCATTATCACGGACTGCCTGAACGAGTAATTAATTATTTCCGCTTTATCGCACAGGAAACACGAGAAATTCTGGCTCAACTGGGTGTACGCAAATTAACAGATTTGATTGGCCGCACAGATTTGCTTAAAATACTGGAAGGTATCTCGGCCAAACAAAGCAAACTCAATCTTAAACCTTTACTGGAAACAGCACAGCCCCACGAAGGCAAAGCCCAGCATTGCACTGAAGATAACCCTTCCTTTGATCAGGGTGTGCTCAATAAAGCTATTATCAATCAGGCCCTGCCTTTTGTAAAAAATGCGCAGAGTAAAAAATTCTACTTTGATATCCAGAATACTGACCGCTCTGTCGGCGCATCACTGTCTGGCGCAATTGCCGCAATACATGGTGATCAGGGGCTGGCGGGTAACCCAATAAAATTACATTTTACAGGAACAGCCGGACAAAGTTTTGGGGTCTGGAATGCAGGCGGAGTTGAATTGACATTAACCGGTGATGCCAATGATTACGTCGGTAAGGGCATGGCAGGCGGACAGATTGTTATTTTGCCTCCGGTTGGCTCTGCATTCAAAAGTCACGAAGCAACGATTATTGGCAATACCTGCCTTTATGGTGCAACTGGCGGAAAACTGTTTGCCGCCGGATGTGCAGGTGAACGCTTTGCAGTAAGAAATTCAGGTGCCATCACCGTGGTTGAGGGTATCGGAGATAATGGCTGTGAATATATGACTGGTGGAATAGTCTGTGTTCTGGGTAACACAGGAGTCAACTTTGGTGCAGGTATGACAGGGGGATTCGCGTATGTTCTTGATGAATCTGATGATTTCCGCAAACGGGTTAACTCTGAATTAGTCGAAGTTCTCTTAATTGATACCCTCTCTATTCATAAAGAGCATCTGCGCGGATTAATCACCGAACACGTTCGCCTGACCGGCTCCCAGCACGGTGAAAGTATTCTGGAAAACTGGTCACTATGGGTCAATAAATTCGCACTGGTTAAACCTAAGTCCAGTGATGTCAGTGCACTACTGGGGCACCGCAGCCGCTCCTCCGCAGAATTACGGGTTCAGGCGCAGTAGGAGTTAAAAATGAGTCAAAATGTTTATCAATTTATCGACCTACAGCGTGTCGATCCCCCAAAAAAAGCACTGAAAATCCGCAAAATAGAATTTGTGGAAATTTATGAGCCTTTTTCTGAAATTCAGGCACAAGCGCAGGCAGATCGCTGCCTCGCATGCGGAAATCCGTATTGTGAGTGGAAGTGCCCGGTGCACAACTATATCCCGAACTGGCTAAAATTAGCCAATGAAGGCCGCATTATTGAAGCAGCAGAGCTATCCCATCAAACAAATAGCCTGCCGGAAGTTTGTGGACGGGTTTGTCCGCAGGATCGTCTGTGTGAAGGTGCCTGTACACTGAATGACGACTTTGGTGCCGTCACTATCGGTAATATTGAGCGTTATATTAACGATACTGCTATTGCGATGGGTTGGAAACCCGATATGTCACACGTGAATACGACAGACAAACGAGTCGCTGTCATTGGAGCAGGCCCTGCTGGATTGGCCTGTGCCGATGTTCTGACACGCAATGGAGTACAGGTTATCGTTTACGATCGACATCCTGAAATCGGCGGATTACTCACATTTGGTATTCCTGCATTCAAACTGGAAAAAGAAGTCATGATCCGGCGCAGAGAAATTTTTACCGAAATGGGTATCGAATTCTGTCTGAATACAGAGATAGGGAAAGATGTCACACTTGCTGAACTCACAAAGCAATTTGATGCCGTCTTTTTGGGTGTTGGAACTTATCAGTCCATACATGGTGGCCTGGAAAATGAAAATGCCGACGGGGTATATGATGCTCTGCCTTTTTTAATTGCCAATACCCGTCATTTAATGGGCTATGAAGAATTACCGGAACAGCCCTATATTGATATGAAAGGTAAACGAGTTCTGGTTCTGGGTGGTGGTGACACGGCAATGGACTGCGTACGTACTTCTATTCGTCAGGGTGCAACCAATGTGGTCTGTGCCTATCGGCGAGATGAAGACAACATGCCGGGTTCTCGCCGTGAAGTGAAAAATGCCCGGGAAGAAGGTGCTGAATTCCAATTCAACCTCCAACCAGTCAACATTGAAGTCAATGATAGAGGTCATGTTCGAGGTGTCAGAGTAGCTAAAACACAATTAAGTGAAATGGATGAAAAAGGCCGTCGCCAGGCTGAAATCATTCCAGATTCAGAGTTTATCATTGAAGCCGATGCTGTGATTATGGCGTTTGGTTTCAAACCACACACTATGCAATGGCTGGATAAGTATCAGGTCAATCTTGATCAACAAGGGCGCATTATCGCTCCCGAATCCAGTGATTTCCCTTTCCAAACCAGTAACCCTAAAATCTTTGCTGGTGGAGATGCTGTCAGAGGTTCTGATTTAGTAGTCACCGCCATTGCTGAAGGCAGAAGAGCCGCCGCCGGTATTCTTGATTACCTTGAGGTTTAATTTAATCTTATCCTGAGTTTTTCTCCGGTCTTTTGATCGGAGAAAATCTTACAAAATAGACTCTCACTTCTCTTTTATTGTCATTCTAAAACCACCTCTTGTTGGATTTAGTGATCATTTTCATTTTATTGATGAACTCTATCAATATATAACAAATCAATCGTTATTATCGATCATTTCATTGATCTTTTTTGATTCGCCTGATACATTTTTTGTGTGCACAGAAAATTGTGCTCTAAAACCACCACCTCCTATGGAGGTAGTGGTAGTTTTCCTTTTACTACCATGATTATTGTATTTTTTGAGTTATGCGACTATTCTTATATCCCAAAAGTAAATATTTGAATTTAATATCTTGGCTAATCTTAAAAATAGGTTTGATTGCTTTTTAAAGAAAGATTCCAGGATATAAAGAAGATATGAGGGATTAATGAAATAAAATGATGATTTATACGTAAATTACAGATTTGAAGCCCGCTCTTTCAAGTAAACTAATTAAATAATAAACAATTTAAAATTAATTACATAATAGTAACCCCGAGAACTAAATGCGTTTACTAACTAAAATATCTTTACTCTCTTTCATATTCTTGATTAGCTCCCCTTCGGTCGCTGGTTTATCCACCCCTACAGAAATCAGACAGCAAGTAAAAGAGAGGGGAGTGAATTCCATCGTTGCTGAAATAGGTGAACAAGGTAAAAGGAATGAAATCGCCCACTATATTACGACCGGAAATCCTGAATGGGTAAAAATAGCTTTTGAATTAACTCCCAACATACATCAAGACTTTTCCAAACAGATTTTTAATTCCTTATCTTTTGCCCTGATTAATAATCCTGTTGAAGTTCTAACGCTGGCAAACAAACGCAAACCTTCCTTATCAAGTGATATCTGTAATATTCCACCAATATTAATAGGTTTGAAAAATAAAGAGCAATTTGTTCGAAATGTAGCTAAAAGTTTAAACGCAGCCAAAAAATTAGCAAGCAGAAAGGATAAAGAAAATATAGAGATATGTCAGTGGGAGCTGAACCAATCTTACACTGAATATTTGTAATACAATACCAATAAACCGATAAAATAAAGGAGATATTTATCTCCTTTATTTTATCGGTTTATTGGTACTGCATGGTTTATGTGCCTATTTTACCACACGTAATGTCGGGCGGCCTTTTGGTGGTTGAGGTGGTTCATCATCCGGAGAATTATCATCACGCAGTGTTTTCGTGTCACGAATCAGCACCAGATTATCAGCTACCGGAGAATCGGAATCTTCCTGCCCAGACCCCGCTTCATAGGCTACTTCTGGCTCAAACATCATTCCGGCCCCATTTTCACGGGCATAAACCGCGATCACAGCAGACATAGGAACAGAAACCTGACGTGCTACCCCACCAAAACGAGCATTGAAGCGAACTTCGTCATTGGCTAATTCCAAATTACCAACCGCCCGTGGGGAAATATTCAGGATGATCTGCCCGTTCTGCGCATATTCTATCGGAACGCTTACTCCATATTGAGTAACATCCACAACGATATGCGGAGTCAAGTCATTATCCAGCAGCCACTCATAGTGTGCCCGCAGTAAATAAGGGCGGCGGGGAGATATTTGAGTCATACCCATACATTAACTCCGTGACTGTAAACGTATTTCACGCTCCGCTTCTGTCAATGAAGCCAGAAACGCATCACGTTCAAATACACGTTGCATATAGACTTGAAGATCTTTGGCTCCCGGGCCAGACAACTCAACACCCAGTACAGGTAACCGCCACAACAGAGGAGAGAGATAACAATCTACCAGACTGAATTCATCGCTCATGAAGAAAGACATCTCTCTGAAAATAGGTGCTATTGCCAGCAACTCTTCAGCAAGCTGTTTCCGTGCAGCATTGGCTTCCTGTATATTCCCTTCCTGAATTTTATACATCAGGGAATACCAATCCTTTTCAATTCTGTGCATCATCAAACGGCTGGAGCCACGTGCAACAGGGTATACAGGCATGAGCGGCGGATGCGGGAAACGCTCATCCAAATATTCCATTATGATGCGAGAATCATAAAGAGTCAGCTCACGATCAACGAGGGTAGGAACCGTCTGATACGGGTTCAGATCAATAAGATCCTGCGGCAAATTGCCTGCTTCAACGTGTTCTATTTCAACGCTGACCCCTTTTTCCGCCAGTACAATGCGCACTTGATGGCTAAAAATGTCGGTCGGGCCGGAAAACAGAGTCATTACCGAACGTTTGTTGGCAGCGACAGCCATGAAAACCTCCAAGTTTATCTAAAAAAGGAACGAACAGCCCTTCAATGAACAATGGCTATTCTCGCTCATATTCTCATCCGGCTTCGCGCTTATTATCTGAGGATTATAGACAAGTCAGGCAAACGCATGGATAAGGCAAAAAATTGTCACTAGTCTACCAGATTTTGAACATTTTGTGGGGAAGTAGAATAAGAATTAATGATGATATATCAGAGTTCAGAGATTTATCTCTGCAATATGCTTTTTTTCTGGAAAAAAAAGAGTATTCACAAAGGTAAGAAAACCCGAAGATAAAAAACCCGCCATTTTTATGGCGGGTTTCAACATTAATCCAATGCCACCATTGTGGCAAAAAATTAACGCTTGGAGAACTGTGGACGACGACGTGCTTTACGCAGACCCACTTTCTTACGTTCAACCTCACGAGCATCGCGAGTAACGAAGCCAGCTTTGCGAAGATCAGAACGCAGAGTCTCGTCATAAGCCATCAGTGCACGGGTGATACCGTGACGGATTGCGCCTGCCTGACCAGAGATACCACCACCTTTAACAGTGATGTACAGATCCAGTTTGTCCAACATGTCAACCAGCTCAAGTGGCTGACGAACAACCATGCGCGCAGTTTCACGACCGAAGTAAACTTCGAGGCTGCGTTGGTTGATTACGATGTTACCGCTACCTGGCTTAATGAAGACACGAGCGGAAGAGCTTTTGCGGCGACCAGTGCCGTAGTATTGATTTTCAGCCATTGCCTATAATCCCGATTAAATGTCCAGAACTTGTGGTTGCTGTGCCGCGTGGTTGTGCTCACTGCCCGCGTAAACTTTCAGTTTACGGTACATTGCACGACCCAGTGGCCCTTTTGGCAGCATGCCTTTAACCGCGATTTCAATGACACGCTCAGGACGGCGGGCAATCATCTCTTCAAAGGTCGCTTGCTTGATACCACCGATGTGACCAGTGTGGTGATAATAGATTTTGTCAGCACGTTTGTTGCCAGTTACAGCAACTTTCTCTGCGTTAACAATAATGATGTAATCACCAGTATCAACGTGCGGAGTGTATTCCGCTTTGTGCTTGCCGCGCAGGCGACGAGCTATTTCAGTTGCAAGACGGCCCAGAGTTTTGCCGTCTGCGTCAACAACATACCAGTCGCGTTTTACGGTTTCTGGTTTAGCTGTAAAAGTTTTCATTAAAGCTTACCCAATTATAAGTTACATGTTGGTGAACGCTCGAGGTTCAGAAACTTTTTTGAGGTTCACACGACTCATGTCCAGCAAACCTACCCCTTCGAATAGCCTATGCCGGCACTAATGCAAGTTTTTCGGGAAATAAAAAATCCTGCTGTAACGTGGGGTCGCGAGATTATAGAGAAGTCGCTATAAAAAATCGACCCCAAATTCAATAATTATCCCGCCAGATAACAGTAATCCGGGCGAAATCTCTCTATAATTTCACCGAATATCAAGGCAGGTGCGGGCGCTGCAAATATTCCTCACTCTGCATTTCCTGTAAACGGGACAGGCAACGCTGGAACTCAAAACGGAGTAATTCTCCCTGATAAATCTCTTCCATTGGCGCTTCAGCATTGATGATCAATTTCACGTGACGTTCATAGAATTCATCGACCAATGCAATGAAACGCCGCGCAGCACTCTCATTCAACACCGTCATCACCGGTACGTCGTGCAGCAAAACAGAGTGGTAGATTTTAGACAAAGCAATATAGTCCAACTGACTCCGGGGATCCTCACACAACGTCTTGAAATTGATTGCCAACACACCATCAACACTGTTAATCGCAGGCATCTTACGATGGTTAATCTCCAGCATCGGAGCTGGCTCACCTTCCCGACCGGCTAGACGCAGGAAAACCTGATGCATCTCCTGGTGAGTACTTTCCGACAGTGGCGTCAAATAAAGATGTGCCTGAGTGAGCGTCCGCAATCGATAATCAATTCCGGCATCCACATTCATCACGTCACAATATTTTTTGATTTGTTCAATCGCTGGCAGGAAACGCGCGCGTTGTAACCCGTTCCGATACAGTTCATCTGGTGGGATATTTGATGTTGCCACCAGTGCAATTCCCCGCCTGAACAGAGCTTCTAACAATGTGCCGAGGATCATGGCATCCGTAATGTCAGAAACAAAAAATTCATCAAAGCAGAGTACATCCGTTTGTGTTTTGAAACCATCCGCCACAACTTCCAGAGGGTTTTCGTGCCCCTGTAGTTCAGTTAATTCTTCATGTACTCGCAGCATAAAACGGTGGAAATGAAGGCGTAATTTCCGTTCAGTAGGTAAGCTCTGGAAAAACATATCCATCAACCATGTTTTCCCTCGTCCCACGCCTCCCCACATATAAAGCCCCTGAACCGGACGAATCTGTTCTGTTGATGAACGCTTCAATAATTTACTCAATAGACCCTTCAATCCGTTTGCTTTCACGCCACCTGAATGTAAGGTATTACTGGCAGAAAACTGCACAAGATCATGATAGATCATATCCAGGCGGACAACTGTATTGTGTTGCACTTCATCAGGTTGATACTGACCATCAGACAGCGCAGTTTGGTAAAGAGACGAAGGTGTAATCGGTGACATTAACGTGGCAATCCTTAAAAATTTTTTATTCCCGGTCTACATACCTTGGGTATAACTCACAACCTATCATGACAAATTCGTATAAAATTAACATCTCAGGTGATATATAAATTAATTAAATAATAATCAATATTCCACTCTGACTGAATTAGCGGTTATAGTGATAGCTGTGATGTTAATAAAGGAGTTGCCATGACTTGGGAATACGCACTGATCGGATTAATTATTGGTTTTATCATCGGAGCACTGGCTGTCCGCTTTGGCAGCACAAAATTGCGGCAGCAAAATGCTGTACAAGCAGAACTGGAGAAAAATCGGGCAGAACTTGAAGAGTATCGCAAAGAGCTGGTCAGTCATTTTGCCCGCAGCGCTGAATTGCTAGATAATATGGCTCGCGATTATCGCCAGTTGTATCAGCATATGGCCAAAAGCTCCAATGAACTGATGCCAAACATGCCTGTACAGGATAATCCCTTTAATTACCGTCTTAACGAATCCAAGACCGATACTAATCAAATCGTCACCGATATGCCTCCGCGAGACTATTCTGAAGGTGCATCCGGCCTGTTTCGTCCAATTCAAGACCAAAAACAATAAATCCTCTTGCCGTGGTAACAATCGGTGCCACGGCAAGTTACTTTATCCTGTTGTATATGTTTGTTTTTTATTTTTTACTCAGGTAAATCCCTGTAAAGACATTCAACAAAACTACATTATTAGTGAACTTTGCTGAATACTTGGTAGTCATAACTGCAACGAAACAATTATGCTTGAGACCTGTCTCAATCAGTGTAATTTCTCAGAAAACAGAATTTCCTTATGAGATGGGAATTTTAAGTACGATTTTCCTTTTCTGGCTTAGGTATGTAAGAGAACGTATTCAATGAAAAGTAAAAACACATTGCTCAGCGCACTCGCGATCAGTATTGGATTATCTTTGGCTTCGGTTCCAATAGTAAGTAATGCAGCTTTACCTGCTGCCATGGCCTCTCAAGAATTGCCGAGCCTAGCTCCAATGCTGGAAAAAGTTCTTCCTTCCGTCGTTTCCGTACATGTTGCTGGTACTGAGGTGCAAACCCAACAGCTCCAGCTACCAGAAGACTTCCAATTCTTCTTTGGGCCAGGTTTTCCGCCAATGGAAAAAAGAAGCCGTCCATTCCAGGGATTAGGTTCTGGTGTCATTATCAATGTCGATAAAGGGTACGTACTTACTAACAATCACGTCATCAACAATGCAGATAAAATTAAAGTCCAGCTAAACGACGGGCGTGAATATTCGGCCAAACTCATCGGGCGTGACCCACAAACTGACATTGCTCTTTTACAGTTAAAAGATGCCAAAAATCTGACTGCCATCAAATTTGCTAACTCAGATCAGCTACGTGTCGGTGACTATGCTGTTGCCATCGGCAACCCATTTGGGCTAGGGCAAACCGTTACCTCAGGGATCATTTCCGCCCTTGGCCGTAGTGGCCTGAATCTGGAAGGTCTGGAAAACTTTATTCAGACCGATGCTTCCATTAACCGAGGTAACTCTGGTGGTGCTCTGATTAACCTGAAAGGGGAGCTTATCGGCATTAATACCGCTATCGTCGCACCAAGCGGTGGCAATGTTGGTATTGGTTTTGCAATCCCAAGTAATATGGCCAAGAACTTAGCAGATCAGCTGATTGCTCATGGTGAAGTAAAACGTGGCCTGCTCGGTATCAGAGGCACCGAAATGTCAGCAGATATCGCCAAAGCACTGAATATTGATGCACAACAAGGTGCATTTGTCAGTGAAGTCACGCCTAAATCTGCTGCGGCTAAAGCCGGTATTAAGCCAGGAGATGTGCTGGTCTCCATTGATGGCAAAAAAATTAATAGCTTTGCTGAGTTAAGGGCGAAGATTGGCACTACCCTTCCAGGTAAAGAGGTCAAAGTTGGTTTACTGCGTAAAGGGAAGCCAATGGAAGTAACTGTCATACTGGAAAACAGTGAAAATCAGGCAACTAAAGCGGAAAAACTGAGTATTGCTCTGCAAGGTGCAACTCTCAGCACTAGCATAGTCAATAACACTCCTGGCGTAAAAGTCGATGCAGTTGCCAAAAATTCATCAGCGGCAATGGTCGGTTTGCAGAAGAATGATTTGATTATCGGTGCTAATAATGTTCGTGTTAAAAACATCAACGAACTGCAAAAGATACTGGAAGAAAAACCATCCGTTATTGCCCTGAATATTCTGCGTGGTAGCGATAACATTTACCTGTTGCTGCATAATTAATCAATATATACCTCTATGAATTTCAGGTTGTAGTGTGACAACAAACAGTGTGACAACAAACAATCTGAAAGATAAAAGGTATAGAAAAGGCAGACACAGCATAAGCTGTGTCTGCTCGCTTCTGTGCTATGCTTTTTTAACTTATTGATTATTGAATAATGCCATGCTGATCAAATTACTGCGCTCCATATTGGTAGGATTACTTATTGCAGCGATTTTACTGGTTGCCATACCATCACTGCGTCCCAATAAGTTAAATAATTTCCTATACAGCAACGACACAGAAAAACCTTCCAGTTACAGTCAGGGCGTTCGCCGGGCAGCTCCTGCTGTCGTTAACATCTACAGCACCAGCATAGGTAGCTTTTCCCATGAACCACGGGAGCTTATCCCACTGGGTTCCGGTGTCATCATGAGTGAACAGGGTTACATACTCACCAACAAACACGTCATCAATAAAGTGGGATCTATTATTGTGGCGTTGCAAGATGGGCGTTTTTATGAGGCGCTGTTGGTAGGCTCTGATGGCCCGACCGATCTAGCTGTCCTCAAGATAAACGCCGAAAATCTCCCAGTGATCCCGATCAATCTCAAACACACTCCCTATGTGGGCGATATCGTGCTGGCAATCGGCAACCCTTACAACTTAGGGCAGACGATTACTCAAGGCATTATCAGTGCGACCGGGCGTGTCGGACTCAGCCCGACACGGCGACAGAATTTTCTGCAAACAGACGCGTCAATTAATCAGGGTAGTTCCGGCGGCGCACTGGTCAATACATTGGGGGAGCTGGTGGGCATCAATACACTGTCATTTGATAAGTCTGAATTTGGTTCTACTCCTGAAGGATTAGGATTTGCTATTCCCACAGAGCTTGCAACAAAAATCATGCAGAAATTAATCCGTGATGGACGAGTTATCAGAGGATATATTGGTATTTCAACAAAAGAATTGCCTAATATTCGTTCTTCAGGAACCAATATTCATCAAATTCAGGGAGTTCGGGTTTTCCAACTTTTACCGGGCAGCCCCGCGAAAAAGGCAGGTATTCAAGTGGGGGATATCATCATTAGCTTCAACCACAAGCCTGCAATTTCACCTCCCGAAATAATGGATCAGGTTGCTGAAATCCGTCCCGGTAGCGTCGTTCCTGTTACCGTCTTACGCGATGGCCAAACTCTCACTTTCAACATTACGATTGAGGAATTTGATGAACACTGAGATCCATCATTAGATGGGAAACGCTCAGGCTTTCAGTTCAACTCTTTCCCAAATTCTCCCCGCGAATTCTCTCCCCTCATAAATTGGGGGAGAGAGTATATTTATCTTACTTAATGCGTTCGATATTGGCACCCAGACCACGCAACTTATCTTCAATATGTTCGTAGCCCCGGTCAATATGATAAATCCGGTCAACGGTGGTCGTTCCTTCCGCAATACAGCCAGCTAATACCAAACTGGCAGAAGCGCGTAAATCCGTTGCCATCACCTGAGCACCAGATAATTTTTCTACGCCGCGGCAAAGTACCGTGTTACTCTCAATTTCTGCATGTGCGCCCATACGAATCAATTCAGGGATATGCATAAAACGATTTTCAAAAATAGTTTCGGTGATCATGCCTGCACCTTCAGCGACAATATTCAGTAAACTAAATTGTGCCTGCATATCAGTCGGAAAGCCCGGATGCGGTGCGGTACGGAATGTTACCGCTTTTGGTCGTTTACCATGCATATCCAAACTAATCCAGTCATCACCTACCTGAATATCAGCTCCGGCTTCACGTAACTTAGCCAAAACGGCATCCAATGTATCCGGCTTAGCCTTGCGACAGATAACCTTTCCACGGGAAATAGCCGCTGCAACAAGAAAAGTTCCTGTTTCGATGCGATCAGGCAATACACGATAAACACCACCACCTAAACGCTCGACACCTTCAATCAGAATGCGATCAGTTCCTGCTCCCGTAATTTTTGCGCCCAATGTATTCAGGAAATTGGCCGTATCTTCGATTTCAGGTTCACGTGCTGCATTTTCAATGATGGTCTTGCCTTCCGCCAGCGTTGCTGCTGTCATAATAGTTACCGTCGCACCGACACTCACTTTATCCATGACGATGCTGGCACCTTTTAAACGACCGTCCACAGATGCCTTAACATACCCTTCTTCCAGTACAATCTTCGCACCAAGCTGTTCCAGTCCGGAAATATGAAGATCGACAGGGCGGGCTCCGATCGCGCAACCACCGGGCAAAGAAACCTGTCCCTGCCCAAAACGGGCTACCAGTGGTCCCAATGCCCAAATGGAAGCACGCATGGTTTTAACCAGTTCATAAGGCGCACAATATTCATTGACTCTTCTGGCATCAACAAATACCGAACCTTTACGTTCCACTTTCGTTCCCAAACGGTTCAGCAGTTTGATTGTGGTATCAATGTCTTTTAATTCAGGAACATTCTGTAATTCAACTGGCTCTTCCGCCAGCAACGCTGCGAACAGGATTGGTAATGCGGCATTTTTTGCCCCGGAAATAGTCACCTCTCCTGACAAGCAGGTAGGCCCTTTCACTCGAAATTTATCCATCAGTCATGATTCTCTTATTTAATTCAAAGTGTGCTGTTTGCGGCGAAGCAAACAACCTCAAAATCCCTGGAGCTTGCGGTCACGTTGCCATTGTGCTGGTGTATAAGTTTTAATTGACAAGGCGTGAATACGGTTATCAGCGATATATTCCATCAGAGGTGCATAAACTGCCTGCTGTTGTTTGACACGGCTTAGCTCACCAAAAATTTCACCCACTGCAATTACCTGAAAATGGCTGCCATCACCGCTAACGATAACTTCATCAAGCACCAACTTTTCCATCAGTACTTTTTTAATTTCATTAATATCCATAGGTTGCTCACATTCGCTGTTAAAATAATAGTAGACGCCTATCGTAATGGAATCCAGACGACTCTTAAACCAAGAAAAACGCCCTTATAAGACAAGCACTCATAAGGGCGATAATTATACCCACCGTCTTTCTGGTGAATTATTCTCAGGTTATAAATGGTCTGCAAAGTATCTTTGCAGACCATAAAGCGTAATCAGCGTTTTCAGGCGCTCTCCTATACCAGAAAATGTCAGCGCTTTGCCTTGTTGCTGCCTGTCACCTTTTACGCGAACAAATAAGGCCAGCCCCGTGGAATCCACATGTTCAAGTTGGGAAACATCAATATTATCTATCTGAGCCAATACGCTGTCTCTTTCCTGCCAAAAGGATAACAGGCTATCGCGATCCAACGTACCTTTCAGAAACAGTGTGTTTCCTTCTTGTTCCCAACTTAACTGCATTCTATCAAGCACTTTATCCTTTTCCCGGTTTTTCATATCACTTTTTCTTTTCCAAAGTGATTGGAACTTGTGCACTGATTTTCAATTGCTCAGTTAACCCACTGATACCTTTCTGGCGCAGAATTTCCGACCACTCATTCTGTTTCGTCGTAATCATGCTCACCCCTTCTGCTATCATGTCGTAAGCCTGCCAGTACCCGGTTTTACTGTTTTTGCGCCACTGAAAATCGAGACGAACAGGTGGTTGACCATTAGGATCTGTGATGGTGACACGGATAGCTACGATGGTCTTATCATCCAGTGGTTGCTCAGGAGCAATTTGGTAATTTTGTCCATGATACATTGCCAGAGCCTGACCATAAGCTTGCTCCAGATAAGACTCAAATGCCTTGAAATAAACGTCACGCTGCTCTGGTGTCGCTTGCTTATAGTAAGGCCCCAATACCAATGCTCCTGCATATTTTGCCTGTACATAAGGCATTAATTCCTGATGCACAATCTGACGCAGTATTTCAGGATTCGCCTGAATCTGCGGCTGTTCATTCTTTAGACGAGAGAACGTTTTTTCTGCTGCATCTTTCATTAATGCATAAGGGTTGGTTTGATCAACAGCACTGGCGAATGGTGCAACCACCAGTAAGGCAGCCATAAGTAATCGCTTAAACATCATTGGCATTTCTCCTAAGCAGTGGATTATTGGTTAGTGTGCCTGTGCGGGAACAGCAGAAGATTGACGATGATCTCCACCCCCACTCTTGTACAGGAACTGACCAATTAAGTCTTCAAGAACCATTGCAGGTTTGGTGTCCTCAATCCGATCTCCATCTTTCAGCATGGTGACGCCCAAATCAGGATCATCAAACCCTACATTCAACGCGACATATTGTTCACCTAACAGACCTGAGGTCCGAATAGAAAGAGAACTGGAACTTGGAATATTGTCGTACTGCGTGAAAATATCCAGATCGACCTGTGGAGTATAGGTTTTCTTATCCAGCCAGATTTTCCCTACCCGACCAATAACAACGCCCCCGATTTTGACAGGGGAACGTTCTTTCAATCCACCAATATTGTCAAATGCAGCAGTGACACGATAAGTGGTCTGGCTACCGAAAGACCGAATATCAGCGACTTTCAGACATAAAAAAATGATTGCTGCCAGTGCAATTAAGACAAAACCCCCAACCCAAATTTCATTTTTCTTACTTTGCATCGAATTAGTTCCCAAACATCAGTGCCGTCAGCACAAAATCCAAGCCCAATACTGCCAACGACGCATGAACCACTGTGCGCGTCGTTGCCCTGCTGATCCCTTCCGATGTTGGGATAGCATCATAACCATTGAACAGCGCGATCCATGTAACCGTGATGGCAAAAACTACGCTCTTTAGAAAACAATTAAGTATATCTTTCTGCCATTCCACCGCTGACTGCATGGAAGACCAGAAAAAACCACCATCAATGCCTTTCCAATCCACACCAACCATCACGCCGCCCAGAATGCCAACTGCAACAAAAATAAGTGATAACAAAGGCATACTGATAAAGCCAGCCCAGAAACGTGGGGCAACTACCCGACGCAATGGGTCAACTGCCATCATTTCCAAACTGGAAATTTGTTCTGTAGCTTTCATCAGACCAATTTCTGCGGTCAATGCAGATCCTGCGCGACCAGCAAACAAGAGTGCCGTCACTACCGGGCCTAATTCCCGCAACAGCGATAAAGCTACCATCATGCCAAGGCTACCTTCAGCACTGAAAGTTCTCAGCACCAAATAGCCCTGTAACGCCAAAACCATGCCAATAAATAAACCTGAAACGACAATAATCAGCAGTGACTGAACACCTACGCTATAAAGCTGCTGACGCAATAATAACCACTGTCTGGCAGGTTCCGGTTTACCAATAATTGCGCTGAACAGCATGAACCCCGCACGACCGAATGAAGCGACAACTTCAATCGCACGCCTGCCCAATGTTGCCAATGCCCGTGTTAACATCAACATTCCATTATCCTAATAACTATTTTGTTATTAACTAATTTTATTAGCTAATAACTCGGTTTTATAATCCCCCGCAGGGAAACGGAAAGGCACTGGCCCATCAGCAATGCCATCAAGGAACTGTCGTACCCGTTGATCCTGATTCATTTTCAACTGCTCCGGTGTACCTTCTGCAATAACCTTTTGTTCAGCCACAATGTAAGCATAATCAGCAATGCTCAATACTTCAGGAACATCATGAGAAACCACAACACAGGTGACACCAAGAGCATGATTGAGTTCATCGATCAACTTCACCAGAACACCCATTGTAATCGGATCCTGACCAACAAATGGCTCATCAAACATGATTAAATTAGGATCCAGTGCAATCGCCCTCGCCAAAGCTGCCCGCCTTGCCATACCTCCAGACAACTCCGATGGCATCAATTGAGCGGCACCACGCAATCCTACGGCTTCCAGTTTCATCATTACCGTAGTATAAATTAACTCCTCGGGCAGCTCAGTATGCTCACGTAAGGGAAAAGCAACGTTGTCAAAAACATTCAGATCCGTAAACAATGCACCTGACTGAAATAACATGCTCATTTTCTTACGGACAGCATAAAGGCGTGAGCGGGATAATGCTGGGATATTATCGCCATCAAACCAAATTTCACCACGTTCAGGACGGATTTGCCCACCAATCAAACGCAGTAGAGTCGTTTTTCCAATACCGGAAGGGCCCATGATAGCGGTTATTTTTCCTTTTGGGACGGTCAGATTAATATCAGCAAAAATTGGGCGTTGACCACGAGTGAAATACATACCGTTGATCTCAATAAGATTTTTTGTTTGTTGACTCATTATTGATAGCCCTTAATCGTTAATAAACTAATTGCTTACTGTTTCCAAATAATCAGTGATGCATACTACAAAAAAATTGCCAAATTTGCGTTAGCAAAGTGATAGCAAATTTTACTTTTTATCATTCGACCTTCAGAATATATAACTCTGACTAAATAAATATTTTTATTTACAAATCAATCAACACTGGCATTGTGCTCAAATAAATCTTTATCTAAGGAACACATCATGTTTCTGACTATTGTACTGCTCATTACTGGGTTGATTTTACTGGTGTATGGTTCTGATAGATTAGTATATGGTGCTGCGGTGTTTGCCCGCGCACTAAAAATACCGCCTTTTATTATCGGCCTGGTGGTCATGGGAATCGGCACCTGTTTGCCAGAATTGATGGTATCTGTCACCGCAAGTCTGAATGGGCTACCAAACATGGCTGTGGGTAATGCAATCGGTTCTAATATTACAAATTTACTGTTGATTACCGGCGCCGTCGCACTTATTCGTCCAATAACAGTGCAATCAGAAATTCTGCGGCGAGAATTGCCCCTGATGTTGCTGATTATGGGATTTGCAGGCTACTTGTTGTCTAATAACTACCTGAGTCGTTTGGATGGCATTGTTCTGTTGTTTACCGCCCTATTTTTTATATCAATAATGATAAAAATGACAGCCAACTCCCAATGTAATGATATCGACAACTACACACGGGAGCGGGACTCAGAACTGCCCGTCGAAGGCAACAAAGGGATCGCGCTGCTTTGGGTTGTTTTAGGGTTAATTATCCTGCCGATATCTACCCGCATGGTAATTGATAATGCCACCGTGATTGCGCATATTTATGGTATCAGTGATCTGGTTATTGGACTGACAATTTTAGCTGTGGGAACAAGCCTGCCTGAACTTGCTACTTCTATTGCTGCGGCCATTAAAGGCGAAAATGATATGGCAATAGGAAATATCATTGGTTCTAATGTTTTCAACATGACTTTTGTATTAGGTATTTCCAGCATATTTTCACCCAGCGTTATTTCATCCTATGCCTTTTCCCGGGATTTTTGGATCATGATGGCAGCAAGTGTACTATTCACGATATTCTGTGTAAGGAGAAAACATCGGTTGAACCGATTGAACGGCGGGTTATTACTCGGCTGTTTTATCGCTTATTTTGTCGTACTTTTTGTGATGTCTGGTGATTAATATCCGGTGATTAATGTACTGAATAATTACCGATTGAATGGGAAGAAGTGGGAGTAAAAATGCCTAAGATTGATTTTCAGCAAGCAGGTAAGAGAGTATTACATATCGAACTCGACGGATTAGCGAGGTTGGAACAATACATCAATGATGATTTCAGCAAAGCCTGTGAATTAATGTTTGGCTGCGAGGGCAAAGTCATTGTCATGGGGATGGGAAAATCCGGCCACATAGGAAGGAAAATGGCAGCAACATTTGCCAGCACCGGAACTCCGTCGTTCTTTGTCCACCCGGGAGAAGCCAGTCACGGTGATCTCGGCATGGTAACCCCAAAAGACATTGTAATAGCCATTTCCAATTCCGGTGAATCCAATGAGATCCTCGCCTTAATTCCAATACTTAAGCGGCAAAAAGTCCCACTCATCTGTATGACAAATAACTGTAACAGTAGTATGGGTAAAGCCTCTGATGTCCATTTGTGCATCAAAACACCACAAGAAGCCTGCCCATTGGGATTGGCTCCCACAACCAGCACAACCGCAACGTTGGTCATGGGCGATGCCCTGGCCCTTGCACTACTGGAAGCCCGTGGTTTTACCACAGAAGATTTCGCCCTTTCCCATCCCGGTGGTGCACTTGGACGCAAACTTTTGCTACTGACCAGTGACCTAATGACCACTGGTGATAATATTCCTCGAGTACCCCGCACTGCCACCCTGCGTGAAGCATTGATAGAAATCACACGAAAAAAACTGGGCATGACGGTCATCTGTGGTGGTGATATGCAGATCGATGGTATCTTTACTGACGGGGATCTACGCCGCGTTTTCGATATGGGTATCGATTTAAACAACGCCAAAATTTCTGACGTCATGACCACGGGAGGGGTCCGCATCAAACCGAATGCGTTAGCTGTTGATGCCCTGAATCTGATGCAATCACGCCATATTACCTCCCTACTGGTTACAGAAGGCAACACCTTGCTTGGTGTATTACATATGCACGATCTATTGCAAGCAGGAGTTGTATAAAAACCCGTCATATAAGTCTGGTAAAATAGTACTGAACAGGCCTGCAACCAAAGGCCTGTCACAATTTAATACTAGTTACAACACTAGTGAAATAATGTAGTAGAGAATTCCTGAATGAAGCAAAACGAATATCTGGATACCTGTTATGGCCCAGTTAATAAAGAAATTATCGAGAAAGCCAAAAAGATCCGCTTATTGATCTGCGATGTTGATGGTGTGATGTCAGATGGCCTGATATACATGGGCAATGAGGGTGAAGAGCTGAAAGCCTTCAATGTTCGTGATGGTTACGGTATCCGTTGTTTAATTACCTCCGGTATCGAAGTTGCAATCATAACTGGCCGCCAAGCCAAGTTGCTGGAAAATCGTGCAAAAACCCTTGGTATTACATATCTTTACCAAGGTCAGAACGATAAGATTTTGGCGTATCAGGAACTGTTGGATAAACTAGCGCTACAACCTGAACAGGTTGCCTATATCGGCGATGATCTGATTGATTGGCCTGTAATGGCTCAGGTCGGGTTATCAGCTGCGGTGGCCGATGCTCACCCACTATTGCTGCCGAAGGCGAATTATGTAACTCAGATTGCTGGTGGTCGTGGGGCAGTCAGAGAACTTTGTGATTTGGTGCTTTTCGCTCAGAATAAGCTTGAAGATGCCAAAGGGTTATCAATATAAAATATGAACTGAAAAAAGAATGAGCAGAACTCAATCCTGGCTGATCGCAATACTGACTTTGATTGTGCTTGCATTGATTGGCTGGAATTTATCCAATTCAAATCAAGACACTTCATCACCAATTTTAGATGATAGTTATCCTACTTACCAAACAGAGGAAGCCATCACATTTGTTTATGATCCAGGGGGTAAATTGGCTTATAAACTCGTGGCAGATGATGTTAAAAATTATACGGAAACAAAACTGACTTGGTTTACCAAGCCAGTTTTGACTACTTTTGATGCTAACAGCTCATCCACACCCCCGAAACCGACATGGACAATACGCGCCAATAAAGCAAAACTTACCCATGATGATATGCTCTACTTACATGGGGATGTCCAAGTGGACAGCTTGAATGACGCATCACAATTGCAAAAGATCACAACAGATAATGCAACAGTCAATCTCGTGACTCAGGACGTCGTATCTGACGATAAAGTCACTTTAGAGGGAGTCGGACTGCAATCTGTTGGTATGAGAATGCGCGGCAATCTACGAGACAAAACTGCTGAATTGATTGAAAAGGTGAGCACTCGCTATGAGATTCCACATGAAGAACCTAATCCGTAATACCCTGATTACCAGTACACTGGTTGCAGTTAGCCAGCCTGCGCTGGCATTGAAAGATGACACGCAAAAACCCATTACCATTGATTCAGCCAGACAATCTTTGGATGTAACGAGGAACGTTACCACATTTACGGATAATGTTATCGTAAAGCAAGGTTCTATCGATATTCGGGCTGATAAGGTTGTTGTTACCCGCCCTGACGGTGATTCGAAAAAAACCGTTATCGAAGCCTATGGCAATCCTGCAACGTTTTATCAATTACAGGATGATGGTAAACCCATCAAAGGCCATGCTTCGAAGATGCGCTATGAAATGGGTAGCGAGCTAGTCACACTGACAGGCAATGCTTATCTTGAACAGCTCGACAGTAACATCAAAGGCGATAAAATCACCTATTTAGTGCCAACACAGCAAATGGAAGCCTTTAGTGATAAAGGTAAACATGTCACCACCGTCCTGTTACCTTCTCAGTTGCAGGAAAAAGGCCCTAGTGTTAACAACGCTGATGTTAACAACACTGATGTTCATAAAAAGAGTAAATAACGACGTATGGCAATATTAAACGCGGACAATCTGGCAAAAGCTTATAAGGGACGTAAGGTTGTTGAAGATGTCAGCCTGAAAGTAAAATCAGGTGAAATTGTGGGCCTGCTTGGGCCAAACGGTGCAGGTAAAACCACAACTTTCTATATGGTCGTTGGCATTGTGCCACGTGATGCAGGTACTATCACAATAGACCATGAGGATATCAGCCTGCTACCTCTGCATGAACGTGCCCGCCGGGGCATCGGTTACTTACCACAGGAAGCCTCAATCTTCCGCCGGCTGAGCGTGTACGATAATTTAATGGCGGTTCTTGAAATCCGTAAGGATATCAATCAGGAACAGCGCAAAGCACGCGCCGAAGAATTAATGGAAGAGTTTCATATTTCTCATTTGCGTAACAATCTTGGTCAATCATTGTCCGGTGGTGAACGCCGCCGTGTGGAAATCGCCCGCGCACTGGCCGCTAATCCTAAATTTATTCTGTTGGATGAACCTTTTGCAGGTGTTGACCCTATTTCTGTTCTTGATATTAAAAAGATCATTCAACACCTACGTGACTGTGGTCTGGGTGTTCTAATTACTGATCATAACGTCCGTGAAACACTGGATGTTTGTGAACGTGCTTACATTGTCAGTCAGGGGCATTTGATAGCCCATGGTACACCAGAAGATATCCTTAGCAATGAGCAAGTTAAGCGAGTTTATCTGGGCGAGGGTTTCCGGCTTTAAGGCTCATCGTCAGGCAAAATTCGAGGGCATTCAGTTCAGGAGTATTAAGGATCAGTGCAGGAGGAAGTGAGAACGTTATGAAGCAAAGTTTGCAACTCAAGCTCAGTCAGCAATTGACGATGACGCCGCAACTTCAGCAAGCTATCCGTTTGTTGCAACTTTCTACGCTTGAACTTCAGCAGGAGATCCAACTGGCTTTGGAAGCCAACCCTATGCTTGAGCAAGAAGAACTGCACCAGGAAATTGATACCCAAGGTTATTCTGATACGGAAACAGCACCTGATGCAGAGACATATCCTGATACCGAAACAAAAGTCATGGATACTCTTGAAGCCCTTGAGCAACGAGATATGCCTGAAGAGCTTCCCCTTGATACCAGTTGGGATGAAATTTACACCGCAGGTACATCCCTGGGAACAAAAAGTGACTACAGCGCAGATGATTTCCCCGTCTATCAAGGTGAAACAACCCAGACATTACAAGATTATTTAATGTGGCAGGCTACGCTGACTCCCTTTACTGAAACAGACTCAGCCATCGCCACATCGATCATTGATGCCATTGACGAAACAGGCTACCTGACAGCCCCTGTCGAGGAGATTCTTGCCAGCATTGGTGATGATGAACTGACATTAGAAGAAGTCGAAACCGTACTCAAGCGTGTACAACACTTTGATCCCATTGGTGTTGCGGCACGTAATTTACGTGAGTGCCTGCTGATCCAGCTTGCAATGCTGCCAGCAGAAACACCTTACCTGAACGAAGCAAAACTGGTTACCAGCAAGTACCTTGAACTATTGGGCAACCGGGACTTTCGAAATTTGTTGCGACAGAGCAAATTAAAAGAAAGTGCATTAAAAGAAGCAATTGATATCATTCAGTCACTGGAGCCGAGGCCCGGATTAATGGTGAATACCGGAGAATCCGAATACGTTATTCCCGATGTATTAGTCCAGAAAGAGAATGAACGCTGGCAGGTCAGGCTGAATACCGACAACATCCCTCGTCTGCGCATTAATCAGCATTATGCTGCACTAGGGCAACAATCTCATAATGAGAGTGACAGCCTGTTTATCCGTAATAACCTGCAAGAAGCCAAGTGGCTGATAAAAAGCCTCGCAAGTCGCAATGAAACGTTATTGAAAGTCAGTAACTGCATTGTGGAGCGACAGCAAGATTTCTTTGAATATGGTGCGGAATACATGAAACCACTGGTACTGGCTGATATTGCCTATCAAGTTGACATGCATGAATCCACCATTTCCCGTGTGACAACCCAGAAGTATCTGCATAGTCCACGCGGGATTTTTGAATTGAAATATTTTTTCTCCAGTCACGTTAATACCGATAGCGGAGGCGAAGCCTCTTCTACGGCGATACGGGCACTGGTGAAAAAATTGGTCGCGGCAGAAAACCCGGCCAAGCCACTGAGTGACAGTAAATTGACAAACTTACTTGCCGAGCAAGGCATTCAGGTAGCACGTCGAACTGTCGCAAAATATAGAGAGTCGTTATCCATCCCGCCTTCAAACCAACGTAAAAAATTGGTTTGAACAACCCAGAGAAGGAAAACACTATGCAACTCAATGTTACAGGCCACAATCTTGAAATCACTGATGCACTACGCAACGTTGTGAACACAAAATGCGGCAAATTGGATCAATATTTCGATAAGATTAACCTTATTCAGGTCATCCTCCGAGTGGAAAAGGTGCAGAAGATCGCTGAAGCCACGGTGTATGTCAACGGAGGAGAGTTGCATGCGAGTTCAGAGCATGAAGATATGTATGCGGCAATTGATGCGCTGGCAGACAAACTGGCTCGTCAATTGACCAAACATAAAAGTAAATTGAGACAACATTAATAGCTTTCAGACAACAGGACTGTCATAAGATTAGCACTATTCTATCTATACCAATAGACTTCCGGTTGCATCAAAGTAGGCAATAAATGAACACAGCCAACAAAAGAAACAACCTGAAGGCTCAATGGCATAAGCATAAATAGTGCTCTGATACCAGATGTCTACACTCAGGCATCTGGTATTACAGTCTCTAAGTGAATAAAGAAATGAACAACGAAACAGATTTACCACTAAGTTCAGTGCTTTCATCCGAATGTACGCGTAACAACGTACTTTGTTCGAGTAAAAAGCGTGCCTTAGAGATTATCAGCGAGCTGGCATCAAAACAGCTTAATTTACCAGAAAATGCCGTATTTGAAGCCATTCTTTCCCGTGAGAAAGTGGGGACAACAGGTATTGGCAACGGAATTGCCATTCCTCACGGCAAGCTGGAAACAGAATGCGCAAATAATGCCGTTGGTGTATTTTTGCATCTGGAACAACCGATTACCTTTGATGCTATTGATAATCAGCCTGTTGACTTGCTATTTGCTTTATTGGTTCCATCTAACCAGTGCCAGATCCATTTACATTCACTCTCATTGATTGCAAAGCGGCTGTCAGATAAAAATCTCTGTCGTCGTCTGCGTTCAGCACAAAGTGATGAAGAACTATACAAAATCATTACTGAATAAATAACGATTACAATTGCGGTTACAATTGATTGCTGAAAAGCAATAAAAACAGCAGCGGTTCTAATGAACCGCTGAGACATTAAGGGGAGTCATCTCATGGTGCTGATGATAGTCAGCGGTCGTTCTGGTTCTGGTAAATCCGTAGCCCTGCGCGCGCTGGAAGATATGGGGTTCTATTGTGTGGATAACCTGCCGGTAGTGTTACTTCCGGAGCTGGCTAATACATTGGCTGAGCGTGATATTTCAGCAGCAGTCAGTATCGACGTGCGAAATATGCCGGAATCACCCGAAATTTTCGAAGAAGCACTGAAAAAATTACCGGACAGCTTTTCACCGCAGCTTCTGTTTCTTGATGCAGATCGTAACACATTGATCCGCCGTTACAGTGACACCCGGCGCTTGCATCCGCTCTCAAGTAAAAATCTGTCACTGGAAAGCGCCATCGACAAAGAGAGCGATCTACTGGAGCCGCTGCGTTCACGGGCAGATCTGATCATTGACACGTCTGAGATGTCAGTCCATGAACTGGCTGAAATGCTAAGAACGCGTTTATTGGGCAAACGCGAACGTGAATTGACAATGGTATTTGAATCTTTCGGCTTCAAACACGGTATTCCAATTGATGCAGATTACGTTTTCGATGTGCGCTTCCTGCCAAACCCACACTGGGATCCGAAACTGCGCCCGATGACGGGGTTGGATCGCCCTGTTGCCGCATTTTTGGATCGCCATACAGAAGTGCATAACTTTATTTACCAGACCCGCAGTTATCTTGAACTCTGGCTGCCGATGCTGGAAACCAATAACCGCAGCTACCTGACAGTTGCCATAGGTTGTACCGGCGGTAAACACCGTTCGGTTTATGTGGCGGAACAGTTGGCTGATTATTTCCGTTCCCGTGGTAAAAACGTGCAATCACGTCACCGCACACTGGAAAAACGTAAGTAACCGAACGTAACCAATCAAAATAAAACAGGCCATGACAGTCAAGCAGAGACTTGAGATTAAAAACCGACTCGGTATGCATGCCCGCCCTGCCATGAAACTGCATGACCTTGTGCAGCAGTTTCAATCTCAAGTCATCCTGCGCAACGGAAGCAATGTTCAGGCGGAGGCTCATAGTGTTATCACTATGCTGATGTTGGACTCCGAACAAGGTAGTTACATTGAAGTTGAAGCAACCGGGCCGGATGAACAACAGGCGCTGGCGGCTATTGTGGAGCTATTTAATTCCGGCTTTGATGAAGAATAAACTTACACGATTTTGCGGGATTGCAGCACAGACCACCATCTCTGTTTTCTCTCTATTTCTCTTGCATTCACTTACGTATAACCCCCCTTACTTTTCCCTTAATACTTCACTTCTATCCAGCAAGAACGGCAACAAACACAGTATTTGAAAACAAAAAAAGATAAAAAAACCTTCATAAATTCCATTATAAGATCCTTCCAAAAGGATAAATCAAGAAGCCTTACTTATTAAGTAAGTAAAACACCCCGACTATTTACAAATAATATTCATTAAATAATAAATGTTATCTATCAATAAATTAACGCTATTAAATCAGTTTGAAAAAAACTTATCATTAAAAGGAATTTATACACAAAGCATTATATGTACAGTTCCTACATTGGAGGTTTACTTCATGCGTTTTAATAAGACCACATTGGCTATCTTTCTTGGACTGACTTTATGCCAAAGTGCTGCTCAAGCGGCACCAGTACTTTCTTTAGATAATACTCAGGCAAAACGTGTTGCAGCTAACAACAATGCTTGGGTAGAAATCAACACTACCGCTTTCGAAAACAATATCAATACACTGGAAAAAAATCTGAACAAAGACACCAAAGTGTGTGCGATTCTGAAAGGCGATGCTTATGGTCATGGTATCGGTCTGCTGATGCCATCCATCATTAAAACTGGAGTACCTTGTGTAGGTATCACCAGTAACGAAGAAGCCCGCATCGTACGTGACAACGGCTTCAAAAGCCAGCTCATGCGTGTTCGCGCAGCTACTGTGAATGAAATTGAGAGCACCCTAGGCTATGACATGGAAGAAATAGTCGGTGATCTGGCAAGCGCCAAAGCTATTGATGCTCTGGCTAAAAAACATGGCAAAGAAATTCGTGTCCATTTAGTGCTGAACACTGGCCTCATGAGCCGTAACGGGCTGGAAATGAAAACTGAGCAGGGTAAACAAGAGGCTCTGCAAATTGTTCAACTGCCTAACCTGAAATTGGTCGGTATAATGAGCCACCATGCTCTCACCGACCTGAACGCCATCCGCAATAGTATTAAGAACTTCAATGAACAAACAGCCTGGTTGATCAAAGAAGCAAATCTGAAAAGAGACGAGATCACCTTACATGCATCCAGCTCTTTTGCATCACTGAGCATTCCGGAAGCTCAGTTTGATATGGTACGTGTTGGTAGTGCACTGTATGGCATGCTGTCTGACAGCTACCCAGAATACAATCATCTGATGCAGGTAAAAACCCGGGTTGCATCTGTTAAACCCTATCCTAAAGGTAATGGTGTCAGCTACGACAACACTCACATCCTAAAACGTGATTCTATGCTCGCTAACCTGCCAGTTGGTTTCTCTGATGGCTTCAGCTCTGCTATGTCAAACAAGGCATTTGTTTTGATTAACGGTCACCGTGCTCCGGTTGTTGGCCTCGTTTCCATGAATACCGTAATGGTGGATGTGACTGATCTGCCTGATGTGAAAAGTGGCGACGAAGTGGTGATTTTCGGTAAACAAGGTAATGAAGAAATTACCCAGTCTGAAATTCAGCAATGGAGTGGAATGCATATTGTTGAGCTATCTTCTATCTGGGGAGAAACCAATCCAAAGATCGTTGTTACAGGTTGATAATTTGTAATCCAATAATATAGGTCTGGCTAAACCTTATTTCATTAACAACACAAAACAGTTCGTGATCATGATCTCTTTATTTTCACGACAGAACAGCCTAATATCACTTTAATCACATTTGCAAATAACACCCCCCTCCTTGCGTTGCGGGGTGTTATTTTGTATTGAGCCTAATTTGGAGCGTGGTATGACAAAACCTAAAATTATTATCAATGAATTAGATGCAGAACGTTTAGATTCTCTGTTGGAACAAGCTGTATTTGCCAATAGCAGTATCGCAGATGCACTAAATGAAGAGCTGGATAGAGCTGAAATTGTGCCACCAGTAGAAATACCCGCAGATGTTGTTACAATGAACAGTGAAATTAAATTTATTGATTTCAGTAACAATGAAGAGCGAGTCCGAACCCTCGTTTACCCGTCTTCTCTGCAAGACAGCACAAAACAACTATCCGTGATGGCACCTTTAGGCGCTGCACTTTTAGGATTGCGAGTAAATGATGAAATAACCTGGGAATTGCCGAATGGTGAAAAAACCCGGATAAAAGTATTAGAGATACTTTACCAACCCGAAGCGGCAGGTGAATATCACCGTTAACTCGCAGCCAGCTCAGTAGAACCAAACTGGCTGTTGTTGATTGAGTATCCCTATTGACCGGCGATACTCATTTCCGGCAACAATACTGATCCACACTGAATGTTACTACGTGTTTCAATATCATTACCTATTGTCACCATATTTGCCCACATATCTTTCAGATTGCCCGCAATAGTGATCTCACTGACCGGATATTGTATTTCGCCATTTTCGACCCAAAAACCGGCTGCCCCACGAGAATAATCCCCAGTCACAGCACTGACGCCCTGTCCCATCAGTTCCGTCACTACCAGGCCGGTTCCCATTTCCTGTAGCAGACCTGCAAAATCTAACCCTCGCCCCGCGATACGCCAGTTATGAATCCCACCTGCATGGCCTGTACTCGTCAGCCCCAGTTTACGGGCAGAATATGACGTCAACAACCATGACTGTAAAATACCCTCTTTAATAATTTCACGCGGCAATGTGCGCACACCTTCACTATCAAACGGTGTAGAAGCCAACCCTCTCAGCAAATGTGGTTGTTCTTCAATGGTCAACCATGAAGGCAGGATCTGCTTACCCAGACTATCCAGCAAGAAAGATGATTTACGATAGATGCTGCTGCCGCTGATCGCTCCAACTAAATGACCAAACAGGCCGGTAGCGACTTCGGCAGAGAAAATCACAGGCGCTTTCATCGTCGAGAGTTTACGTGCACCTAAACGAGACAATGTACGATGCGCACTTTCCTGCCCAACCCATTCTGGCGATTGCAACTCATCAAAACGACGGTTCACAGTATAAGCATAATCACGCTCCATATTGCCATTCTGCTCTGCAATCACGCAGCTCGACATGGAATAGCGACTTGAACAATAGCTCTGTAGCATACCGTGACTATTACCAAAGACCCGAATACCATAATGACCATTAAAACTACCACCTTCGGTATTGGTAATACGCTGATCTGCCTGTAATGCAGCCTGTTCGGCACGGGCAGCCAACTCAATCGCCTTATCAGCATCCAAATCCGCAGGATGGAACAAATCCAGCTCCGGTGCCTCAAACGTCAGTAACTCTTTGTCTGCGGGACCAGCACAAGGATCAGGTGAAGTGTAACGGGCGATATCAATGGCAGCCTGTACAGTACGTGCAATGGCTTCCGGGCTTAAATCGGTAGAAGAGGCACTACCTTTGCGCTGCTGGTGATAAACGGTGATCCCCAATGCACCATCACTGTTAAACTCAACATTTTCGACTTCACTGAAACGGGTACTGACACTAATCCCCATCGTTTTATTGACTGCGACTTCCGCAGCATCACTGCCTGTTTTTGCTAATTCCAGAGCGTGAGAAACCGCATCTTCCAGTTGTTTGCGCTGCTCCGCAATTTGTTGCTTGGTAACTATCATTAATTAACCATATGAATTAAAGAGAAAATTTATCAGGAAAAATGCGTGTTTCGGCTTTCAATATCAATGCCGAGTGGTAATCAGGCAATTTTCCCAGTTACAATACACGATATTAGGATGTTAACACCCACCGGACGATAGGTCATGTTCCAAAGTGTACCTTATCCGGCCTTTTTAGAAGGAAAACGATTATGGCAAAGCAGCCTGAAGATTGGCTCGACAATTATCCTGCTGAAGAGGAAGAAGAAGAGATAATCTGGGTCAGTAAAAGTGAAATCAAGCGGGATGCTGAAATACTGAAAAAACTAGGGACAGAGCTGGTTGAATTAAGCAAGGGCGAGCTGGAACGTATTCCGTTGGACGAAGATCTGCTGGCCGCTATTGAATTGGCACAGAAAATCAAGCGTGAAGGTCGCCGTCGTCAATTACAACTGATTGGCAAATTGTTGCGGGCCCGTGATCCTGAGCCAATTACCACTGCGCTGGATAAACTGAAAAACCGTCATAACCAGCAGGTTGTGATGCTACATAAGCTGGAAGAATTGCGGGATAAGTTACTTGAGAGCGACAGCGCCCTTGAAGAAGTCGTAACGCTATATCCACACACAGATCGTCAGCAACTGCGGACGCTGATACGCAATGCTAAAAAAGAGAAAGCAGCGAACAAGCCACCGAAATCCTACCGTCAGATCTTCCAATATCTGAAAGAGCTATCAGAATCGGCTTAGTATCCTCTCCACCGCCATTTCGTTGAGAACTGGCGGTAAAAATAGTGCCGTCCTGGTCAATACCACACGAGCCGGGTTGATAGAAACAGGTGCACTTGAGAAAGCCCTCGATCTGGGTACTCCGGGTTTTGCAGCACTAGATATTTTTGATATTGAACCCATTTGGGATACCAATCACTCTTTATTAAAACGAGATAACGTCCTATGCAGCCCGCATATCGGTTATGTTACTAAAAGCTGTTATAACATTTATTTCGACAGTGCATTTAAGAATGTTGAGAAATATTTTTCCGGTGATGATAGCCATGTTATTAATAAATAATCAGTAACCTAGGCAACCTAATTTTAAGTCAGTTTGAAGCTGATAAAATTTTATACGGAAATTTAAAGACACCTCCGCGTTTCGGCGAATACGGAGGTGTTGTAATAAGACAGGGAACAGCTTAATTTTTCACATTAAAACGTAATTCCCCTTCCAGCTCTTCTTCAGCCTCTTGAAACAAGAGCACCAGTGCAGCAAAGCGCGGTCGTTTCTGTACATCCAGACGGATAAAATTAATATCAGCTGGCAACCCAATTTCACTGGTTACTACATCCCATAGAGCATCCAAGTTAGCACCAAAATGATCATCAAGATCGAAACACTCCTTGAACTGACTATAGAAGGTTTCTAAATCAGGGATATAATCAAAATCAAATTCCACTTTTTTCATATCATTCTTCCAGCTTTGTGAAAGTCTTGTAGTGATCAAGTGTCAAGTAGATAAGACCATCATTAGAATAGAGTAACCTGTTACTGCCCCGGCGCCCACAATTATAATTCACGTCCGCTTCAAACCACTGACGATCCCTTTGATTTGGCAACTTATTTTCACGATTGGAAAACCGATCTCCACCAATTGCTTTTCCCGGTAATATTTCGCACAAGTTGCCCTTACTAGCGTCCCAGCCGAGGCGACGGGCCTGTTTCTTAGTTATGTAATAGTCAGGCAACCTGTTATGCTGATGCACATAATCCGCAACTCGATGATGTTCAGTCAGAATATCAATCTGCTGAGACGGAACGTTTCTTGCTACCGCATTAGCTTGCTGAGCTTTACCAGAGCCGGGTAATCCAATAAAGATAATGGATATAACAACCAGGATCAGTAATACACCTGCCAGCACCCTTTTTCTCATAATGACCTCCACGCTGAATTGATCAGGCTATACCAATGGATTTCAAGGTGCATCGCGGCAGCAAGGACACAAATCCCCAGTCACATAGATGACTATGTGACTGGGAGTGAGCGAGCACATCCAACAAAGCTGCAACTTGAAAGACGACAGATATACTCAAAAAAACAAGGTATACTCAAAAAATGTTAAGCTGTTCCGCCTACAGTCAGGTTATCCAGTTTTAATGTGGGCTGTCCAACTCCCACAGGAACGCTCTGGCCTTCTTTACCGCATACACCAACACCCTTATCAAGGGCTAAGTCATTGCCAACCATAGAAATCTGCTGCATGGCCTCAATGCCTGAGCCAATCAATGTTGCGCCTTTTACTGGCTTGGTGATTTTGCCATTTTCAATCAAGTACGCTTCTGATGTTGAGAAAACAAACTTACCAGAAGTGATATCCACTTGACCACCACCAAAGTTCGGTGCATACAGCCCATGATTAACACTGGCAATAATTTCTTCCGGTGTGGAGCTTCCTGCCAGCATATATGTATTAGTCATACGCGGCATCGGTAAGTGGGCATAAGATTCACGACGCCCGTTACCTGTAGGTGCGACTCCCATCAAACGTGCATTCAGTTTGTCCTGTATGTAGCCCTTCAAGATACCATTCTCAATCAGAACATTGTATTGCCCCGGAACACCTTCATCATCAATAGACAATGAGCCACGGCGGCCTTCAATCGTACCATCATCAACCACAGTACACAGTTCAGATGCGACTTTTTGCCCAATCTGACCAGAGAAAGCAGATGTACCACGGCGGTTGAAATCGCCTTCTAAACCATGACCCACCGCTTCATGCAATAAAACACCCGGCCAACCGGCTCCCAATACAATCGGCATTGTTCCCGCCGGAGCAGCAACAGCAGAAAGATTCACCAACGCCATGCGAACAGCTTCACGGGCAAATTGTTCTGCCAATGTCTGTCCATCTGCGGTTTGCAGGAAGTATTCATAACCATATCGAGCACCACCACCACTGGAACCTCGTTCACGTTTACCATCTTCTTCAACCAATACGCTGACAGAAAGACGTACCAGGGGGCGAATATCAGCAGCCAATGTCCCATCCGTCGCAGCAACCAATACCTGCTCATAAACACCACTCAGGCTGGCATTCACTTCCTGCACTCTGTGATCTTTTGCACGTGCAATTTGATCAACATGATGTAACAGAGCAATTTTTTCTTCCCTGCTCATGCTTTGCAGAGGATCTACAGCCGGGTACAAAATATTATGTGTCACAGCACCCAATGTATGGGCAGTGCCATTGCCCATTTCCCTTACAATGCTGCGTGCTGCCTTTGCACTCTGCTGCAAGGCATTCAATGTGATTTGATCAGCATAGGCAAAACCCGTTTTTTCGCCACTAATTGCCCGGACTCCCACGCCTTGATCTATATTATAAGAGCCATCTTTAATGATGCGATCTTCCAAAACCCATGTTTCATGGTAACTGGATTGAAAATAGAGGTCGGCATAATCCAGACGGCGTTCTGCTAATTGCCCCAAAACAGAAAATAAATCTTTATGACTCAGGTCATTGGCAGTCAGTAAATGTTCACTGACATAAGTTAAACTCATAGTGATTACTCTTTACCTTAATTTGTATTCTTTTTTATCAAAGAAGTCAGTTGTGGACGGAAGCGATTATGTTTCACCACTTTGATCTGCTCACGCATGTGGGTCAAACTGTCCCGTCGGATACTGAGCTGTAGTGCACTGACAGTCAGAGGATTCTTCTTGATGACTTCTCCCCAACCACTTACCGCCATTGAATGCCCCCATGTTCTGCGAGTACCGTGCACCCCAACTTGTGCGGGTGCCAATATGATACATTGGTTCTCAATTGCGCGGGCTCTTAAAAGTGGTTCCCAGTGTGCCTTACCCGTCAGTCTGGTAAAAGCAGCAGGTACAGAAATCAGCTCAGCGCCCTGCTCCCGTAGTGCCTGAAACAGCCCGGGGAAGCGCAGATCATAGCAAATAGTCATACCCAAACGACCAACTGGTGTATCAACAACGGTGATATGTTCCCCACGTTGGTAGATGGAAGATTCGTTATAAGAGCCATGTTCATCCTTGATATTGACATCAAACATGTGGATTTTGTCATAACGGGCACGGATCTCACCCTGATCATCAAACAATAAGCTACTGCTGGTTATGCGGCTCGGATCTTCCCGGCTGACCATCGGCATTGAACCAATCAACAACCAGATACCATAACGTTGCGCAATTTCACTTACAGCTTGCTGTAATGGGCCTTTTCCCTGCTCTTCTGCATGTTCGCGGTAAGTATCAGCATCAGCAAACAGTAATGCATTCTCCGGAGTCAGAACCAGTTTTACCGTTTTGGGTAACTGCTTAATCTGCTGTTCAATTTGCGCTAAATTATGTTTAATGTTCGTACCACTGCATAATTGTAAGAGTGCAACATTGACGTTTTTCATGACCCTTTATTCTCCTTAAGCTGACGTAAAACTTCATCAATTTTAGGTTGCTCCAGACTACCCGTTAGCCGATAGCGAATGACCGATATCTTACTCCACAGAGGGCCTAACGCTTTTGTCGCTGCAAAAACAGCAGCACCTACCATAGGATTAACCGCAAAAGCTGTCGCCACACCAACTGTTGCTGATATCTCCGGGGTAATCACCAACTCCATATTAAGCTGATGACGGATAAAATTTATCTGGCCTTTTCCATAAATGTCCGCTTCCAGCCCATCAATGCGGAAGTTATCGGTATACATGACACCATTTTTTATCGCTGTATCGCCACTCATAGAATCAAAGTTAAAATCATTACTAAATGTATCACTGAAATCCAACTGTAATTTACGTAACAAGGCATCAAAACTCACTAACCTTAATAGCTGTCCTGCTCTGCCACCGCCTAGTTTTGCTATTGCTCCTTTCCCCACTTTTCCTGTTAAAACGCCATTGAGCGTTTTAACATCAGGGTTCCACGGTGTATCCTTCCAGTTCAGGTCAAAATCAAACTTAAACGAAGCGCCAGTAATTGGAACAATAAATCCGAGATAGGCTGCCATATCATCAAATCTTTTCCCGGATATCTGGCCTTTAGCCCAAGTATAATTTTCTGTATTACTTTCACTCCAACGCCCAGATAATGTCAATTCACCGACACTGTTTTCTACCCGTCCATTAGTCAGACTCAAGGCGTCACCTTCTGGTGTTACCGTCCCTGAGATTTTCCCTACGTTTAATCCGGCAAGCCAACATTCGTCACATTTAACGTTGAGTGTAGGCCAATGATTCAGAGCATATTTTGGCATTTCTACTGTGTTTGAAGTTAACGACGCCTTATCGCTGGAAGGGCTCTCCGAAAACATAGGGTTATAATAGAGATAATTGAGTGTTGCCTGCCATACTCCACCAGTATTAATCAGCAAATCACCATTGATTTCTTCACCAATTGCATTGATACGCAGGCCATCAGGTTGGTTAGTCGCACTGAGTATAAGATTATGCCAACGCTGTCCTCCGACATCCAAATAAGGCGTTGATATTTCAAATAATTCAGGCCATAGCAGGCTGTTATCTGCTGCTGATTCAACTCTCAAAGGTTCAATCAGTGCCAGCCATTTTTCACCCTCAATCACAGGTAAGTTTAACGCCAGCATTGGCTTTTCCGGCAAATCAGGTATGCCATTACCATCCGTATGCAGAGCGCCACGCTGTAAACGGACATAATTTTTCCCCAATAACCATTGGCTATTGAACGCATATCTTTTCCCCAATGAGCCGGTAACCTGAAGTTGGTTTGTATCCCCTGTAGCCTGAAGATTGATATCATTCGATGCCCGTAAAGATTCTGTTTCCAGTCCAGCCAGTGTACTGTTGATATGTGACAAATCAGCGTTGATTGCAACCTGATATTTCGCCTCATGTTGTAACGGCCTGCTTTGTGAAGGTTTGGCCTGTAAAGGGATCATAATGTTCACTTTTCCCTGCCAGTCCAATCGTCCTGATAGTTGACGACGAATTTTAACCGGAAGTTTCGGTAATGTTGCAGCAGGCCAGCGAGCATCCAAATCCACATTAACCCGATAATATCCCGGTAAATCCTGAGTGGTAAATCGCAAAGAGAGAGGATTTCCAAGCCAATAAGCAGAAAGTATATCACTTTGCAAAGCACCATTATCAAAGCGGAATTTACCACTAAGGTGCTTCATCTTGCTATCTAATGACTTGATAAACAAATCGGTATTTTTCAGTACAACCTCTCCACTCGCATCAGTTGTACCATTTTCCAGAAGAACATCCAGATGAAGTTTTCCATCAACCTGACCTTTAAGTTGCAAATTATCCAGCGTATTACCAACCGTTTCTGTCAATGGACTATGATGAAAATAATCGTGGATATCTTTTCCATCTCCGGATATTTCAGCATCAATCAATAATTTCTCTTTACTGTAATCGGGGATAACAGCCGAGATCCGGGAGGCATTAACTTTTCCTAATCTCGCTTTCTCTGCTTGCATCTGTAAGCCGTTATTCTGGAAATTCAAATCAAGATCCAGGTCAAACAGGGCTGGCCAATCAGGCTGATACTGAAATGTCGCATGGCGCAGAGGAACCCATACCTGAAACTGACCATTATTACGCTTGAATGGGAAATCATGAGGATTCCCCTGAAAGATCAAAGTAGCATTGTCTACCTTTCCTTTGATCAACGACGCGGTTAAATATTCTGTTAGCGATTCGCCCATCAATGGCTTGGGAAAATAACGCCAGGCATCACCCGCATCATCCAGACGAATTCCAGCCAGTATCCCTAGCATTGGTTGCTGATTTTGGGATTCTGTGTAATGAAAATTTCCGTTTATCCATAATGACCTGGCCTGCAAATCCAGCCCCTGACTCCATATCTTCAAGCCATCCCGACCATTTTTCCACGTGATTTTTCCTTCACTGCTGGCAATATCAAATGGTGCCTGGAACATAGCCCGGTAATCAATGAGGCTGTTTTTCAGCTCAAATCTAAAATTTCCCCACTGTTTATTTCCTTCTAATGCACCACTGAAATGATTGACTGAAGGTAACTTTTTCCAACGAGACCAACTGACATCCTGCCATTTGATGGCAATCTCCGCGCTATCAGGTAATTCGGGGGTGATATCAAGGGCAAGACTGCTGACTAACCCTTTGGGTTGCCGGTATTGCCAGTCTTTAACAATATCGGGGGTCGCAAAAGAAATCATCGGCAACATTCCACTCAGGCGTTCAAGCTGAATATTTTCAGCGCGAACCCGCCAATGATCTTTGTTCTGATATTTCTGCGCCTGCGTAACATACAATACCGCAATACGGCCTGCGGGCCATTGCTGACCATTCATTTTCAGGCGTGCCAGATTGGGGATATCAAACAGCCAACCTTCTCCCTGACGACGCATTTGCAGGAGTAAATCATGGACGGCAAGCTGATGCTTTTCATCACCCACATGCCAGTTGGCATGCCCCTGCTTAAGTTGCAGATGTCCGTTATCAATCCTCCCATTTTTCAGGGAAATCCAACTCGCCAGACTGAACCGGGCATCTTCCAAACCGGTATTGTCTTTTAACCAGCGGCTGAGCCACAATCGCATATCGATATCATCAGCCTGCAAATAAATTGTGCCGCTATCTAAAACACTATTGATATCTTTCAGGTCAAATTTAACCTGCACAACACCTTCCTGTCCGTTAATCGAAGACAGATTAATATTGCCTTGCGCACGATGACGATTATCTTTATTCAGCCATGTTAGCTGCGGCAATATCAGCCGGATCTTTTCTCCTGATGGAGTCGGAAAGGTCAGGCTGCTGTCGTGCAAATCAAAATGATTAAATCGTTCAAGGAAGAGGAAGGATAAACTATCTGGCTTTGGAAAAAGGCTTTCACCTTCTCCATCCAATAATGGCTTATCATAATCAACCTGAAGCTGGTAAAAGGAGAGATCACGAAAATGCCAGCGCCGTTGTAACAGTGAGCGCCAGATATCCAGAGAAAGCGTCACTTTTTTGGCTTTAATATTCGTTTCCCCCGTTACAGCACGAAGATCACGCACTTCCAACTGAGGGCCGAATGACTGCCAATTTCCGCTGATATAGCCAATATCGACAGAAATGTCCGTCAATTCAGAAATCTTATGCGCCAATTGCTGACGATAATCATTAATATGTGGCAGGGAAAAACGTAACCCGCTGACAAGCAAAGCCACAATGATAATGACTATTGCGGCTGTCGCTAATAATATCCCGAGCAGTCGCCTCACTCATTTCTCCTTGGTTGTCAGCATATTTCTACCCAATAGATTTCAAACCACATTTCAGAATGACTGTAACCAAACAGAGGAGCAACCTGAAAAATATGAGGTATCACTGTAATTCCGCGTAATTACATCATAACAACGTCAAATTGTTCCTGACTGTAGAGTTGTTCTGCCTGCACTTTCACCGATTTGCCTACAAAAATTTCTACCTCTGCTAAAGCATGAGAGTGTTCCCCCTTAAGAGCTTCACTCACGGCATGAGATGCGTAAACCAGAAAACGATCTGCATTAATGGCACGGTGAACACGTACAATTTCCCGTAAAATTTCATAACATACTGTTTCAACAGATTTCACGGTGCCACGTCCCTGACAAGTCGGACAGTTATCACACAAAATATGTTCGAGACTTTCCCGTGTGCGTTTGCGTGTCATTTCCACCAGTCCAAGCTGGGAAAAATCATTAATGGTCGTTTTCACGCGATCTTTGCTTAATGCCTGCTCTAAAGAAGCCAATACTCTACGGCGATGTTCCCCATTACCCATATCGATAAAATCAATGATAATAATCCCGCCTAAATTACGCAGCCTTAACTGGCGGGCAATCGCCTGAGTCGCCTCAATATTAGTATTAAAGATAGTCTCTTCTAAGTTGCGATGCCCAACAAAAGCACCGGTATTAATATCAATGGTCGTCATGGCTTCGGTTTGATCGATAATCAGATAGCCACCCGATTTTAATTCTACCTTGCGCTCCAATGCGCGCTGAATTTCATTTTCTACACCGCACAGATCGAATATCGGCTGAGTTCCTTGATAATGCTCTAATTTGGCATTCATTTCAGGAATGTATTCTTCAATGAATTCTTGCAATTGCAGATAGGTCTGGCGGGAATCAACCCGAATGCGATCAAGAGAAGCGCCAGCAAAATCACGCAGAATACGCTGTGCTAATGCAAGCTCACCATATACTTTAGTTTTAGTGATATTGCGTTTCTTACGCTCAATAACCTTACGCCATAGACGCTTCAAAAAAGCCGCATCCTGTTCGAGTTCTTCTTTTCTCACTCCTTCTGCGGCAGTGCGGATAATAAACCCACCATGCTCATCGCAATAATCCATCACGATGGATTTCAGGCGTTCACGCTCTTCTTCACTTTCAATTCGCTGAGAAACACCAACATGAGAAGCACCCGGCATAAATACCAGATAACGTGATGGCAGGGTAATGTCCGTTGTCAAACGGGCACCTTTCGTGCCAAGAGGATCTTTCACTACCTGAACAAGCAGATCCTGCCCCTGACAAACCAACTCAGCAATATCCCTGACATTGAAGTTTTTCCGTTCCTCACCGGCTATACATTCCGTATGAGGCATAATGTCGGATGCGTGTAAGAAAGCCGCTTTTTCCAACCCGATATCAACAAAAGCTGCCTGCATACCGGGCAAAACACGGCTGATACGACCTTTGTAAATATTGCCAACTATTCCTCGTTTAGCTTCCCGTTCAATATGAACTTCTTGCAAAATACCGCCATCTATATAAGCAACTCGCGTTTCGGATGGTGTTACATTGACTAATAACTCTGCTGTCATAAGTGATCCTTCCCATCAGCTAACGCTAAAAATCGTGTGATTAATTCATACGTTTCTACCAATGGTAAGCCGACAACCGCATGGTAATTGCCATTAATCTTTCTGACAAAGCAACCGCCTTTACCCTGAATGCCATAAGCACCGGCTTTATCCATTGGTTCCCCAGTTGCAATATATTCCTGTATTTCACGCTGGGATAAATGGCGAAACATCACATCTGTAATGACTAACTCACTTAAGGTATGCTGATTGTTCGATAAAGCAACAGCAGTCATGACTTGATGGCACTGCCCTGACAGTTCTTGCAGCATTTCAGCAGCGTGCTGCTCATTACGAGGTTTTTCCAGAATGCGATTATTCAGTACAACAATTGTGTCCGCACCCAGAACTGGAAAGTCCTCAGGTGCAATCCTCACTCCCGCTTGCGATTTTTCTCTGGCCAACCGGTTAACATAGTGCTGCGGAGACTCCCCTTCTTGCCACTTCTCTTCGACCTGTGGTGTCAGGATCTGAAAATTAAAGTCCAACAATTCCACCAGCTCACGCCGCCGTGGTGAGCCGGAAGCTAAGTAAAGGGTTTTCATAGTGAGTCATCCTTTCTATCAGTTCATTGACCAATTCATTGATAAGAGTTCATTGAAAAGCCGTTTATTAAAAAGTAGAGCCCGCCTTTAACGAACTGAAAATTGACGACGGATTTTCCGCATTAATAAGAATAGCCAAGGCCAGAGAATACCATTGACAAGGCCATTCCAGAATACTTCAGGATGGAAAATAATCTTTGGTATCAAGGCATGAGTCAGAAAAACACAGAAGTTTATCAGTGTCGAAAGTACCATCACAATCAGGGACTGTTGCCAGAGTGCCATATTGCGAATGAGCTGAAATTTGAATGCGACCAAAAAACTAATCAGACTGAAAGCCAGCGCATGTGCCCCAAGAATACTCCCCTGTAATAAATCCATCAGGATACCGAGAATAAAACCAGTACCAACACTGACACGGTGAGGAATAGCTAGGAGCCAATAGATCAGGCACAACACGAGTAAGGTAGGCCGGAACATATCAAACTGCTCCGGCCACGGCATACTCTGTAGCACCATTGCAATCAAGAAAGATAACCAGACAACCCAACGGCCACGCCCTTTATACTGACTCATCCACGATTCTCCGCGGCTGGCAACTTGCTTGATGATGCAGCCGAAGATGACGGTTTTGTTACGGGGGATAACGTTCGATTTCCCTTTCTCTCTCTCCCGTCTTTCTCTGTTTCGTCTTTACCTAAATCTTCTGTCGGAAATTGGGGCTTAGCGTCAGAGGGATTTGGCAGCACCTGCGGTAACATCTGCATCAAACGTTCATTTGCTGCTCGATACACTTCGGAAGGCGGCAATGGTTCAGATGGGTTATTATCCGCCCCCCATAACAATAATAGATAGCGCAAGCGCCGCAATTCTGCCAATGGGCGCGCATGAATAACCGCATGGGCCCGCTGATTATCTACCTTGACAGAGGAAACCACCGCTACAGGATAACCTTCCGGGAAACGCCCACCAAGGCCGGATGTCACCAGCACATCGCCAACCCGGATGTCTGTATCACTTGGTAGCGGCTCAAGGTGAAGATCGTCCGTACATCCCGCACCACCGGCAATCACACGAATATCATTACGCAGTACCTGAACCGGCAATGCATGGGTTGGATCGCAAATCAACAACACCCGGCTGCTTAATTGACTTACTGAGATAACTTGACCAACGACGCCACGATCACTGATTACAGGTTGCCCTTCATAGACGCCATCTTTCGCGCCCTTATCAATAACGACTTGATCACGATAAGGATCCATACCACCGGAAATCACCTGCGATACCATCATATGTTCATCACTGCGTAAAGGTGATCCTAATAATTCACGCAAACGGGCATTTTCTTGTTTTAATTGTCCTAACAGTAAAAGATTACTGTTCTGTAACCTCAACTCGTTGCGCAGAGTGTTATTTTCCAGTTCAAGTTGTTTACGGGTAGCCAAAGAATCGGAAACACCATCTAAAAATTGGCGGGGACCATTGGCAAGAAAATAAAAAGGACTCACTGCCGTATCCATATAGCTACGGATTTTATTGAAAAAACCAAAACGGCTGTCTACCACAACCAGAATAATGGCAATAATAACAGCAAAAAAGAGTCGTAATTGTAGGGAAGGTCCTCTGCTGAAAATCGGCTTCATAAGTTGCGCATTGTTGAGCTGTTTTGTGTCATAAACAATAAAAGAGTCATAAACAATAAACTCTCGGATAAACAGCAAGGAGGCACTGATAAAAACGCCCCCCAGCCCGCAGAGTTATTTTCAATCTTCGCTGAACAAATCGCCACCGTGCATGTCGATCATTTCCAGCGCTTTGCCGCCACCTCTGGCAACACAAGTGAGAGGATCTTCAGCCACAATGACAGGAATTCCTGTTTCTTCCATCAACAAACGGTCAAGATTGCGCAACAGTGCACCACCACCTGTCAGCACCATACCACGTTCTGAAATATCAGAAGCCAACTCTGGTGGACATTGTTCCAATGCCACCATGACCGCACTGACGATACCTGTCAGCGGCTCCTGCAAGGCTTCCAGAATTTCATTAGAATTCAACGTGAAGCTACGAGGCACACCCTCCGCAAGGTTACGACCACGCACTTCGATTTCACGAACTTCATCTGTCGGATAAGCAGAACCGATTTCATGTTTAATACGCTCTGCTGTCGCTTCACCAATTAATGAACCATAGTTGCGACGAACATAATTGATAATCGCTTCATCAAAGCGATCTCCACCAATGCGGACAGAGGAAGAATAAACCACACCATTGAGGGAGATCACCGCAACTTCAGTTGTTCCCCCACCAATATCAACGACCATGGAGCCTGTTGCTTCAGAAACAGGTAAACCCGCACCGATTGCGGCTGCCATCGGCTCTTCAATCAGAAAGACTTCACGTGCACCCGCACTTTGGGCAGATTCACGAATGGCGCGACGCTCAACTTGTGTAGCACCCACAGGTACACAGACCAGCACACGTGGACTCGGACGCATAAAGCTGTTGTTATGCACCTGTTTAATAAAATGCTGCAACATTTTTTCCGTGACATAAAAATCAGCAATCACACCATCCTTCATTGGGCGAATGGCTGCGATATTCCCCGGAGTACGTCCCAACATCTGTTTTGCTTCCAGCCCCACGGCTGCAACGCTTTTTGGTGAACCAGCTCTGTCTTGTCGGATAGCAACAACAGAGGGTTGATCCAAGACAATTCCCTGACCTTTGACATAAATAAGGGTATTGGCAGTACCCAAGTCAATGGACAAATCATTGGAAAACATGCCACGAAATTTCTTTAACATAACGAAAGGATAATCCTGCAAGCTGGGGACGGATGTTGTCCGTCTACTCTACCAACCACATGAAGCAGCGACAAGGCGCATCACTAACTACTTTTTACTACTTCAACGAAAGTGGCTACGTTATTCACATCAGAAATACGATATTCTACGTTACTTTTTTCTGACAGAGCAGAAAAAAACTGCATAAAAATGGGTTAATTCCACCAATATCCCCATCACTAAATCCCAAAATATCCAAATGTTCTAAAAACCAACAGTATAGTGTATATATGGTGTATCCCGCGATGTTGCTAACCCACTTTTTCCTTTTCTGTGTTGACCCATCATGATTTCAGCAAGTTCAACCAGAATTCACTTTTTATCAAAAATTTTTATCTACTCTGATATCGCTATCCAGTAATTTCAACAAAGGTAATTTATTGAATGTCAGAATGGCACTCAAAAACCCATAAAAATCTGTGAAAAAATTATTCACTGCAACTAATCACCGTTTTGCGACTTTCCATCACAATATTGCAACCTATCCATTTCCGCATTTTCAATTTTATCTATATTGATGATGTCATAAGAGATGAAATCATAAGAATCGTGATGGTGTCAGACATAAAACCCATCAATGGAGAGGAATTATGAAAGCTTTATTGCTTGAACAACACGGTACACTATCAGCATCTATTCAGAACATTGATACCGCTGAACTTCCACCCGGTGACGTTACCGTCGATATTCACTGGTCAACCCTTAATTATAAAGATGCCCTTGCTATCACTGGTAAAGGGAAGATTGTCCGCCAATTTCCGATGATACCAGGGATCGACTTTTCCGGGGTTGTCCGCCATTCAGAAGATCCCCGTTTTCATATTGGTCAGCAGGTCTTATTAACTGGCTGGGGGGTGGGAGAAAATCATTGGGGCGGTTTGGCACAACAAGCCAGAGTTTCAGGGGAATGGCTGACACCATTGCCACAAGGGTTAACTACCAGACAAGCCATGATTATCGGTACAGCCGGTTTTACTGCCATGCTATGTGTTATAGCACTGGAAGGAGGAGGAATAACACCTGAAAGTGGGGAAATTGCCGTTACGGGTGCCAGCGGTGGCGTCGGTAGTACTGCGATTACCTTATTGTCTCTGTTGGGATATTCCCCTATCGCCATCAGCAGTAAACTGGAAAATCAGGAGTATTTACTTTCACTGGGAGCAAAAGCGATCCTGCCTGTCTCCGATTTCAATCAACCCTCCCGCCCACTGGAAAAACAACGTTGGTCAGGTGTCATTGATACTGTCGGCGGTACAATTCTGGCCAAATTATTGGCACAAGTTTCTCACAACGGCACGGTAGCAGCCTGTGGTATGGCAAGTGACATTAATCTGCCTACCACTGTTATGCCATTTATTCTGCGTAATGTTCGTTTACAAGGCGTTGAATCAGCCGCAGTACCCTCCGTGAAACGGCCTGAGATTTGGAAACGATTGCAGGAACTGTTACCTGATTCCTTTTACCAACAAACAGCCAATGAAATTTCATTGGACCAGGCGATCGAATATTCCAATAAGCTGATAAACAATCAAGTAACTGGCAGAACACTAGTGAGGATACGGTAAAACGGGCCTATAACACCAAAATTATAAAACCAAAGTGGATAAAACCGTGCTGATAAGACCAGTATTTAGCTGCTAAATGTCACGATATGTTTATAATGTCGGGCTTTATCGCCAAATTTACAAATATTGATAGCAGAAAGAGATGACAAACCGTTGACATCGAGTTATCTTGAACGATTGTTGACAGATTGCCGGAGATACCCGCACAATGGCAGACAAGTTTCGCATTTTACTCTTGAATGGCCCCAACCTGAACATGTTGGGAACACGAGAGCCTGAGACCTACGGTAAGTTAACGCTTGATGACATCGTCAGCAAACTGTCAAAAGAAGCTCACCTATCGGGAGTTGAATTATCCCATCTGCAATCCAATGCAGAATCCGAATTGATTGAGAGGATCCATGCAGCGCGGGGCAATACTGATTTTATTCTGATTAACCCTGCGGCATTTACACATACCAGCGTGGCACTACGCGACGCACTTCTGGCGGTAGATATCCCATTTATTGAGATCCATCTCTCCAATGTGCACGCCCGCGAGCCGTTCCGCCATCACTCATATCTTTCAGATATTGCCGTTGGCGTGATCTGCGGCTTGGGTGCCGATGGTTATAGTTTCGCATTACAGGCAGCGGTCAACCGCTTGTCAACATTCAACTAATTACATAAATAGAGTACGGAATCACACTCATGGATATTCGTAAGATAAAAAAATTAATCGAGCTGGTTGAAGAATCTGGCATTTCTGAACTGGAAATTTCTGAAGGTGAAGAGTCAGTTCGCATCAGTCGCACTACGGCAACCCAGGGCATACCAATCACTCAACAATACCTTTCTGCTCCTATTCAACAGCCTGTACAAGCTGCCACAGTAGCTCCGGCTGTCCCGGCCGCAGCAGAGATCAGCGGCCATATAGTCCGTTCACCAATGGTTGGTACGTTCTACCGTTCACCAAGCCCAGATACGAAACCTTTCATTGAAATCGGTCAACACGTTAATCAGGGGGATACCCTGTGCATCGTTGAAGCCATGAAAATGATGAACCAGATCGAAGCCGACAAAGCCGGCGTAGTTAAGGCGATTCTGGTACAAGACGGTCAACCTGTTGAATTTGACGAGCCACTGGTCGTCATCGAATAACGAGGCGCTCCATGCTTGAGAAAATTGTCATAGCTAACCGCGGTGAAATAGCACTGCGTATCCTGAGAGCCTGTAAGGAACTTGGCATCAAAACTGTTGCTGTACACTCTGCGGCAGACCGTGACCTGAAGCACGTCCTGCTGGCAGATGAAACGGTCTGTATCGGCCCGGCCGCATCGGCAAAAAGTTACCTGAATATTCCGGCTATCATTTCTGCGGCTGAAATTACCTGCGCACAAGCCATCCATCCAGGTTATGGATTCCTGTCTGAAAACGCAGACTTTGCTGAGCAAGTAGAACGTTCCGGCTTTACATTTATCGGCCCGAAAGCAGAAACGATCCGCCTGATGGGAGATAAAGTTTCTGCTATCAGTGCCATGAAAAAAGCGGGTGTTCCATGTGTTCCCGGCTCTGACGGCCCATTAGGAGATGATACAGAAAAGAACAAATCGATCGCACAGCGCATCGGCTATCCGGTAATTATTAAAGCATCCGGTGGCGGTGGCGGCCGTGGTATGCGTGTTGTTCGCGGTGATAAAGATATGGAACAATCCGTTGCCATGACCCGTTCAGAAGCCAAAGCCGCTTTCAACAACGACATGGTTTACATGGAAAAATTCCTTGAAAACCCACGTCACATTGAAATTCAGGTACTGGCCGATGGTCAGGGTAATGCTCTCTACCTTGCTGAGCGTGACTGCTCCATGCAACGCCGACACCAAAAAGTCGTGGAAGAAGCGCCAGCACCGGGTATTTCGGCAGAACTGCGTCGCAGCATTGGTGAACGCTGTGCCAACGCCTGTATCGAAATCGGCTATCGCGGAGCGGGCACATTTGAATTCCTGTATGAAAACGGTGAATTCTACTTTATTGAGATGAATACCCGTATTCAGGTTGAACACCCGGTTACAGAGATGATTACCGGTGTTGACCTGATTAAAGAACAGCTACGCATAGCCTCTGGTCTGCCTCTGTCCATCAAACAGGAAGATATTGTGATCGAAGGTCATGCGATCGAATGCCGTATCAATGCTGAAGATCCAAAAACTTTCCTGCCGAGTCCGGGCAAGATCACCCATTTCCATTCTCCGGGTGGTTTCGGCGTACGTTGGGAATCCCATATCTATGCGGGATATACCGTACCGCCTTATTATGACTCCATGATCGGCAAACTGATCACTTACGGAGAAACCCGTGAAGTGGCGATTGCACGTATGAAGAACGCATTGGCAGAGTTGATTATTGATGGCATAAAAACCAATATCGATCTGCAACTGTCCATTATGAATGACGAAAACTTCCAGAAAGGTGGAACCAATATCCACTATCTAGAGAAAAAACTCGGCTTACAAGATAAGTAAAGTGTCTTTCTGACATTCATTATTATCCTGCATAAAATCCCATCTATTAAAAGATGGGATTTTTTTATTCTCAGGTAGCTCCATACTCTTTTGATATTGTGATGGCACATTTTCTTCTGAATAAATCTGTATGTTACCGTACAATTCCTTCCCTTGTTTTATATCAACTGTTTTATGTAAATTCCCCGGAGAACAAATGGACAAACGATTTGTTCAATCCCATAAAGAAGCTCGCTGGGCAGTATTTCTGACGTTAGCTTATCTTGTGGGTTGGTTGCTGAGTGCCTATTTACCCGGTAATACAACTGGATTCACCGGATTACCGCTCTGGTTCGAACTGGCCTGTTTAATGCTACCGATACTATTTATCATCCTCTGCGGGATGATGGTGAAATTTGTCTTCAAGGAAGTCCCATTAGAGGACAATTTGGTGGATGATAATGCAAAATGAAGTAATTCTGCCTCTGGCGGGATATCTGACGCTGGTTTTTCTGCTATCCCTCTATGCTTATCGCCGCCGTCAAACAGGTACATTCCTGAATGAGTATTTTCTCGGCAACCGCTCAATGGGTGGTTTCGTACTGGCCATGACGATTACAGCGACTTATATTAGTGCCAGCTCATTCATTGGTGGGCCTGGAGCTGCTTACAAATATGGTATCGGTTGGGTTCTCTTATCCCTGATCCAATTACCAGCAATATGGCTTTCCCTCGGTGTATTGGGGAAAAAATTTGCCATTCTTGCCCGCCGTTATAACGCCGTTACACTAAACGATATGCTGTATGCCCGCTATCAGAGTCGTTTTCTGGTCTGGTTTGCCAGCGTGAGCCTGTTAGTTGCCTTTGTCGGTGCAATGACAGTACAGTTCATCGGCGGTGCCCGTTTGCTGGAAACCGCTGCCGGTATTCCCTACGGTACTGGATTGCTGATTTTTGGTGTCTCTATCGCGCTCTATACCGCATTTGGCGGATTCAGAGCCAGCGTCCTCAACGATGCATTACAGGGGCTGGTTATGTTACTAGGAACAGTGCTATTACTGGCTGCTACTATTTATAAAGCCGGAGGGCTGTCAGAAGCTGTTTCAACACTGCGCACAATCGATCCTAATCTGGTTTCACCTCATGGTGCTGATAACATCCTTACAACGCCATTTATGGCCTCCTTCTGGGTTCTGGTTTGCTTTGGCGTCATCGGCCTACCGCATACCGCCGTGCGCTGTATCTCCTATCGTGACAGTAAAGCGGTTCACCGCGGTATTATCATCGGCACGGTCGTCATGGCAATCCTGATGTTTGGTATGCACCTTGCAGGAGCGCTGGGTCGTGCGATCATTCCTGATCTGACGATCCCTGATCAAGTGATCCCTATTTTGATGATCAACGTTCTGCCTCCTATTGCAGCCGGGATTTTTCTGGCTGCTCCGATGGCAGCCATTATGTCAACGATTAATGCCCAACTACTGCAATCTTCGGCAACAATCGTCAAAGACCTCTATTTAAATTTGTTCCCACAACAGATCAAACAGGAAAAAAAACTGGCACGCATTTCCAGTTTTTCTACTTTGTTTCTGGGAATATTGCTGCTATTGGCAGCATGGCAACCACCTGAGATGATTATCTGGCTAAACCTACTGGCATTCGGCGGATTACAAGCCGTTTTCCTCTGGCCACTGGTATTGGGCCTGTATTGGGAAAAAGCTAATGCACATGGTGCAATAACCTCCATGTTGACTGGAGCAGTAAGCTATACCCTATTGGCGACTTTCAATATCCACCTCTTTGGATTCCATCCAATAGTGCCATCATTACTACTGAGTTTACTGGCATTCGGGGTCGGAAATGTTTTTGGAAATGAACAACCACAAAAAACCGCCGTATCTCAGTGACGGCGATATAATTTTTTCATACTTATTCAATTTAAAAGAGAATTTTTATGCCTTGGATACAACTAAGATTAAACACTACAGGACAGCAAGCTGAAGCACTTGGTGATGAACTAATAGAAAATGGCGCAGTGTCCATCACTTTTCAGGACAGCCACGATACACCGATTTTTGAGCCTCTGCCGGGGGAAACCCGTTTATGGGGAGATACCGATGTTATCGGCTTGTATGACGCTGAAACTGATATGAAAACGATTATCAGCCAGCTAGAGCAGATTCCTCAGCTTGGTAAAGGTTTTATCCATAAAATTGAACAGATAGAAGATAAAGACTGGGAACGTGAATGGATGGACAGCTTCCACCCAATGCGTTTTGGTAATCGCCTGTGGATCTGCCCAAGCTGGCGGGAAGTTCCGGATCCCGATGCCGTTAATGTTATGCTAGATCCGGGATTAGCATTCGGAACAGGTACACACCCAACCACATCTCTTTGCCTGCAATGGCTGGATGGTCTTGATCTGGAAGGTAAAACAGTGATCGATTTTGGGTGCGGTTCAGGCATTTTGGCCATCGCAGCCCTGAAACTTGGCGCTAAACATGCTATCGGCATTGATATCGACCCTCAAGCAATTCAGGCAAGCCGGGATAATGCAGAACGCAACAGTGTTTCCGAGCAACTGACACTCTATTTATCTAAAGATCAACCTGACAACTTAGAATGTGACATTGTCATTGCCAATATACTGGCTGGCCCGCTGCGCGAACTGGCACCGATCATTGGCTCACTACCAAAATCAGGTGGATTATTAGGCTTGTCCGGGGTACTGGCAAGTCAAGCAGAAAGTGTTGCCGAAGCCTATGGTAATGAATTCATTATCGATCCGATTGCAGAACAAGAAGAGTGGTGTCGCATTACCGGGGTTAAAAAATAATCAATAAATCCCTATTGAAAAGCGAGATTATCCACTAAAATAATTCTTTGGAGAATCAATTGGTGTTAATACGTTCTATTTATCACGAGAAATGCAGGGAACAATAAATTTCATTAAAAACACATAACTTTATGTTATTTAAGGGTAATAAACAAAGTTTAAAAAAATCAACTGGAAAAATTCCGCTATAAATGTCGTTTCGCTCAAAGTTTGGCCTTTCATATCTCGTGAAAAATGCGTAATATACGCGCCCTTAGTCACAGTTGGTCACTCTTTCTTCGCCTATGCGTATCGGACAATACCAGTTGAAAAACTGTCTTATTGCAGCTCCTATGGCTGGCATAACGGATCGCCCGTTTCGATCACTATGCTACACCATGGGTGCGGGTATGGCAGTTTCAGAGATGCTTTCTTCCAATCCTCAGGTTTGGAAGACGGATAAATCCCGGCTACGTATGGTTCATAGCGACGAACCCGGAGTGCGTTCTGTACAAATTGCCGGTAGTGATCCCGATGATATGGCAGCAGCGGCGAAAATCAACGTCGCCAATGGTGCTCAGATCATTGATATCAACATGGGGTGCCCAGCCAAAAAGGTAAATCGTAAATTGGCAGGCTCTGCATTACTGCGTTATCCAGAACTGGTCCAAAAAATCCTTTCTGCGGTAGTCAATGCGGTTGATGTACCTGTTACATTGAAGATCCGTACAGGTTGGTCACCGGAAGAACGGAACTGTGTAGAAATTGCCCGATTGGCTGAACGTTGTGGTATTCAGGCTCTTACAATTCATGGCAGGACTCGAGCCTGTCTGTTTAATGGCGAAGCTGAGTACGACAACATTCGGACAGTTAAGCAGACTGTTGCCATTCCAATTATTGCTAATGGCGACATTACTGACCCGCTAAAAGCCAGAGCAGTGCTTGAATACACTAGGGCTGATGCCCTGATGATAGGCCGCGCTGCTCAGGGAAGACCCTGGATCTTTCGGGAAATCCAGCATTATCTGGAAACAGGAGAATTGCTGCCACCGATGCCTCTCGGCGACGTGCAGCATTTGATGAACGAGCATGTACGAGAGTTGCACGACTTTTACGGTCAAGGCAAGGGAGTTCGTATTGCGCGTAAACATGTATCTTGGTATCTCAAGGAACATGCTCCTGATGACCAGTTTCGGCGCTCATTCAACGCCATTGAGGATGCCAGCGAACAGCTGGAGGCGTTGGAAGCATACTTCGAAAATTTTTGCGTAAATAAAGAAAAGAGCTGACAGAACTATGTTCGAACAACGCGTAAATTCTGATGTACTAACCGTTGCTACTGTTAATTCACAAGATCAGGTAACTCAAAAACCTCTGCGTGATTCAGTTAAACAAGCACTGAAGAACTATTTTGCTCAACTGAACGGTCAAGACGTTAATGACCTGTATGAGCTGGTACTGGCTGAAGTAGAGCAGCCACTGTTGGACATGGTGATGCAATACACCCGTGGTAACCAAACCCGCGCAGCGCTAATGATGGGAATCAACCGCGGTACTCTGCGTAAGAAACTGAAAAAATACGGCATGAACTAATTCTAGTCTAGTAACTTGCTGTTGAAGAAGCACTTTCTCGTTTGGGGAAGTGCTTTTTTCTTTTTTGTTTATGCAAATGTTTATACACGGAAAAATGTTTATATCCGCCGGAGATAAGCAAGTAGGTTATGGGAGAACTTGAAAACAAAGAAAAAGCCATGAGAACAAGAAATGCATCTTTGTTATCTCTCTTGATGTGGTTTTTAAAGAGGATGATTCACGCATTGTCCTGGATGGAGCGATTGAAAATTTGGCGTTATTCCGGGGTATCGTTTTGAACATGGTCAAACAATGTGATTGCGGTGCCCCAAGCCAACGAAATAAGCTCAAAAAAGCAGGTTGGAGTGATGAATATCGAGCGCGAGTTTTCTTTGGATGAATATCAATCAAAGTATGCTCGCGCCCTGGTATGGTAAGAGTAATGTTTTCCCCCAGCTCGTATTATTTTCACTGAAACAGTACTAAGGCAAAATAATCATTTGTGAAGTCCTGTAACCAGTATCTATTTTTTCTATTTTTGCTGTTTAGTTGATGTCGAGAGACGATTTCCAGCAGGATCATAGTCATATTTATTTGTACTTACCTGATCTGTTGTATCTGAAATGAGACGCCCAAGGCTGTCATAGGTATATGTGATAGTACTCTGTATTTCAGTCATATTGGCTTGAAGAGATGGAACAGTCATAAAATTTATCAAGGCAAGTGTCATGGTCATTGCTATGGTTCTAATGAATGGTTTGCACCTATTTTTTAATATTTCATGTCCCTCTATAAAAAATTGCATTTTAAATAATATAAAAATAGGTCATGATTCTAATTTATTGATAGTGATGAATATTTAAATAATCCCCCATGACTCTGTCATGCATTTCCACGGATTTTGAAAAAGATAAGGTTTTGCGAGTCAGTCTTGCCAAATGCTGACGAAGATTCAGGTTATGTCTCTCTATGCGTTGTGTATAACGCTTGCTGACCACATGCAATTTCCCCATCAGTGTTTTTTCATCGCTTTTCCAGCCATCGGTCATGTAGACCACTATGTTGAAAGGAGCCAGTAACGCCATCAAACGCATCAAGGTCTTTTTTGTTCTTGGACCAAAAACGTGAGCGATCACTTTTCGTCTGAGTCTGTCGTAAGCATAAAAGAGCCAACGGGGCTGCTTCTTTGACTTCACGTATGACCATTGTTCATCCATTTCACCGCAGACAATGACTTCGGTGCCGGAGACAATGGCTTCTGTTACCGATTGAGGTCTGAGTTTTTTAAGTGGCGGAGAACCGTATTCAGGCCAATTCCCATGACACAAGTATAATACTCAATATGATCATTTTGTTGAATATTTCATGATTAAATAAAGATCAAGTAACTTTATGTTTTTTTAACCTAATACTGAGAATAGCTCATAAATAAAACCTATCGGATTTAAAGCTCAAATATATCCCCTTAAAATAGCATGAATATAAAATTTCAAAAAAGACATTCTTAAATAGTGACCAATCCTATATATTCATATTATGGATAATTAAAAATGGGAAAACTCTATTAATCTCAACTAATTTAGCTGGATTATCTATGATTTCATTGACAACAAACTCTGGTAGAGAAAATACAATTGCGGTGGGTACTGTACGCTATAAGCAATATTAATGGCCTGGATGATTACAAGGCAGATATACCCTATGGATTTAAAGCTGCAACTTGAAAGACGACGGGTATAAATCTCTCAAAGGATTTAACCTGAAATACCGCCATAAGATTTTGGAAATCTTTTGTGTTATCGGTTCATTTACTCATACTCCTTTAGCAGATATCTATACTCATAGCATAGTCGTTCTGACAAAATCTTTCGGTCGATCAACAAGCAACACTACAGCAAACGCAACTGGGTCATCTTTTGGTGCGGGACTGAAAGTAAATCCAATGTAAAATGTCACGATTGATTTTTCATGCGAATATCCCGATTGGATGAGGTTAGGTTAGTTCAGTGACAGTCGGTATCGGCTATCAGTTTTTAATTGATTGAAAATAATACCGAAAATACCCTATTATTCTGGAATGTTTTTCTCTAATCGCCTAAATTCCTTCATAATATCGGTCATGCCAAATCACTTACAGGCTATACTGGTGTCAACCTGTAATGCCTGACTTCTCATGTCATGTACTGCAAACTGAAAAAACAAACCGAAATTAGATAAGGTTTATTTATCACTCTGTATAATATGCAAAACCTAATAATTATCACATAACTTCACAAAAAACCTGCTTACAACGATATTAAATTGTTAAATAACGAGATTAAAATCAGAACTTTTTGACTTACTTTAACCTGTTCAATAGAAAAATCTCTAAGTAAACGAGTTTTCTGAAAATAGAGAGTATAAAATAAACACGTAAAATTTGATAAAAAATATACTTTTTATGTAACAATTGTTATCTTTTTGTTTTTATACTAAAAAATAAAAAAACGCTATAGAATTCCAGGCAAAAAAACAAGCTACCCTTCAATCTTCAAAAGTACGAGTGAGTTGTTATTTTCCTGAAAGCCAAAGACCATTCAGTAGAAAAAGTTTCTATAAGTAATATTTTCTAATATAAATTAGATGGCACAGAAATAATAATTCCATGAAAGATTAAAATCTATTTACTTAACCAAAATTAATAAAATTTTACTCAAAAACGAAACATTTTATATCAAACTGTTTGGTTTGGATTTATAATCTATATTTTATGTTATAAATAGAGTTAATATCTTAAAATTCAAGTTATAACTTGCATTAATTCTAGATTATTTGGCTGCTATTGATTTCTAGTAAGTAACAATTTTTCATCACTAATACTATTTAAAAGAAATTAACTGTATGAATAACAAAAAAAATTCATATATTATAATCAATTAAGAGGAATGAGATTTGATATGTAATGAAATTTGACTTAAGTAATGTTATATAGGATTATGTTTACAGTTTGATATATTTTGTTTAGTTTCTAACCTCATGAAAGATCTTAACAAAATAGATAAATACCAAATAATGGCTATTTGATTGAAAATAAATAATATGCCAATAATTTCATTAAGTTAATTTAAAAAACACCTCTAAAATCAATGAATTGAAATAAAAAAATAACAAAATTAACGTTTAATGACCTATTCATTATTCCTCATATGAAGAAAATAGCCTGCTGTTTTACTCAATTGCGGGGGAAAGTAGTTGCAAGATGCAAGGTAACAACAAAATAGAGAATGTGGGTTGCGTCATGGAAGAGTACACCTTGCCTCAGTAAAGGTTCTGTTTTTTACAAGACGTTAATAAGAAAGGTTACTCCATTAAAAAAACAAGGCGCACGTCGGAAAACAAAACGGCGGATCAGGTGTAACAATGGGACATGCCGTAAACGGTATTAAACTCGTCAAGGCATGCCTTATGTTACGCATAGTGGCGAAGTAAAGTTGAGCCATTTTGAAGCTCTAGGGCAATTATCCTTGATAACGCCATAACTTACTGATTTTAAAACAAAAGGATAAGATATGGAAGATGCAAACCTATTAATCGGACAACGTATTCAAAATAAAAGGAAAGAGTTGGGTATCACAGCAACGGCATTAGCTAAACAAATTGGCATTAGTCAGCAACAACTTTCACGTTATGAAAGAGGAACCAATCGAATTAATGTCACTCATTTGGTTGCCATTAGTAAGGAGTTGGAGACGCGTATTTCTTGGTTCTTTGAAGACTGCTTTGGAGAGGAGAGCAAGGAAGATTTTGTTAATAAACTCGATACTCAATACATTCCCATGGCTGAAACAATTATAGGGAAAAATGGTTGTTAAATGGGTCACAATAATCCCCCGTCAGAAGCCTGCCATCAAGCTTGAGCCAAACCCCAAAATATGGGGGCTTCTGACTCCCCTCGAATATTTATCCATTCTTTCAATGGCTATCATCTGCTTTCTTACCTATAGCAGCCATATTCCAAACCGACGCAATGTTACGTGCCAATACCTGTAGATTATCAACACTATTAATCAGAGCATCAGCAAGCGTGCAAACTTCGGGAATAATAGAAAATACAGCATCCAGACCGTGTTGATGTACTATATGGTAGTCTTTGCTCATCCCTCCCACTAAAGCGATAACAGGAATACCGAACTTCTTGGCGATACGTGCAACACCAATAGGCGTTTTGCCATATATGGTCTGGCTATCCATACGACCTTCACCAGTAATAACCAGATCTGCACCCTGAATTATCTTTTCCAACTTCAGAGTCTCGATCACAATCTCAATACCTGATTGTAATTTTGCGCCCAGACAACCCAGTAAAGAAGCGCCCAGACCTCCAGCAGCGCCTGCTCCCGCAGCATCGATCACATTTCTGCCTGTTGCCGCTTCAATTTTCATTCCGTAATGGAATAAAGCTGAATCCAGTATTTTAACCATTTCTGGTGTCGCTCCTTTTTGTGGGCCAAACACCGCAGATGCTCCGGACTCACCGCATAATGGATTATTTACATCACAAGCTATGGTAATTCTCAGTTGCTTGAGGCGGGGATCAAGACCCGAAAGGTCGATACTTTCCAACCGTGTTAATGCTGCTCCACCAAATGGCAGAATGCGGTTATCCCCATCCCGTAAATTTGCCCCAAGTGCTTGCATCATTCCTGCACCACCATCATTGGTTGCACTACCACCGATACCTAAAATCAGCTTTTGTACTCCGTGCTCCAACGCAGCCAAGATCAGCTCTCCAGTACCATATGTTGTCGTTACCAAAGGATTGCGTTGTTCCAACGGCACTAAGTGCAAACCTGAAGCTGCTGCCATTTCTATGACTGCGGTTTTTCCATCGCCCAGCAGTCCCCAAAAAGCTTCAATAGTTCCCCCCAAAGGATCAGTAACTGCACATGTAATACGTTTCCCTCCTGTCGCAGCCACCAGCGATTCCACTGTACCTTCTCCGCCATCGGCCATCGGTAGTTTGATGTAATCAGCCTGTGGAAGAATTTCCCGAAATCCCTGCTCTATCGCTTCTGCTACTTGTAAGGCACTTAAGCTTTCTTTAAATGAATCTGGGGCAATCACGATTTTCATAACAATTTCCTCTCTCCCCTATGTATCCGGTCGACAAAAATTTAGCCAGTAAAATCAAATACACCAAAGATTAAGGTTGAGATAAAAGCAATGGTGAAACCCACCAGTGTTTCATAAAGCAGTAATTTCAATCGATTATGTACCTGCATATATACACTGCCACCTGTCACATGAAAAAAACGCAGAAACTGTCGTCATTTTGTTCTTATCCCCATTGTCTTCATCTTTAATCTGAAGTTGACGAAAGCCATACTGCACACATAAACAGCAGGAATAAAAAAAGCGATAAATAAATTATCGCCTTTTAATCCATTAGGGTATGTATTCAGCATGAAAAAATCTTCATGCTCAGCCATTCGTCAATTACATTAGGCTTCAATCGCCATTCGTAATTTTTTCATGGCATTCTTTTCTAATTGACGTACCCGTTCAGCGGATACACCGTATTTATCAGCCAGTTCTTGCAAAGTAGATTTATTGTCATCATCCAACCAACGGGAACGGATAATGTCCTGACTACGCTCATCCAGCTTTTCCATTGCTACAGAAAGTTTATCCGCAGCATGGTTTTCCCAATTATCTTCTTCAATACCATCCGCAAAATCAGAAGCCTTATCCTGCAAAAACAGCACTGGAGCGGGTTGGTTATCATGGCTGTCATCATCCGATGACATGTCAAATGCCATATCCTGCGCTGACATGCGAGATTCCATCTCCAGAACATCCTTACTGGTCACTCCTAACTCTTTGGCTACTAACTCAATTTCATCCTGATTGAACCAGCCCAAACGTTGTTTAGCCTTACGCAAATTAAAGAATAACTTACGCTGCGCTTTTGTTGTTGCGACTTTCACAATACGCCAATTACGCAATACATATTCATGGATTTCTGCCTTAATCCAGTGAACAGCAAAAGACACCAGACGCACGCCCACTTCTGGATTAAATCGACGAACCGCTTTCATCAGGCCGATATTACCTTCCTGAATTAAATCCGCTTGCGGTAAACCATAACCAGCATAACTGCGAGCGACATGAACAACGAAGCGCAGATGAGACAGAATCAGCTGTTTTGCTGCATCCAGATCTCCCTGGTAATGCAGCCTTTCCGCCAGTTCCTTCTCTTCCTCTGCGGAGAGCATGGGATAAGCGTTGGAAGCACGGATGTACCCTTCCAAACTACCTTGTGGAACTAATGCTAAAGTTTGCATTTCTTTTGTCATTCAAATTCTCTCAAACTAAGAACCAAATTGATGGTTTTTTGAACTTACCTGAAACAATCAATAAAATTTGTTCAAGCCAAAAATGCGCTTATTTTACCATCGTGGAAATCATATTCAAATTGTCTGCATTGTATGAAAACGCACACAAACCAGTAACAGTTTCTTCGACCATAATTAAGCCAAAAAGTTCATCTAATGTCCAACAAAATAGCCCTATTCTGGCCTGAAACGACGTAAATGCTGGATAGTCGCAAGCCATGCAGCAATCCAACCAATCATACCTGAAAGCAGTATCAGTAATAGTGATTCATCCCAACTCAGTCCATACAGCCTGAAGGTTGTACCAAAAACGCTGGCCACTTCTGCGACAATGCTGGAAAGTTTCCAAACTAACAAGTACGAAAGAAGTAATGAAAAAATTGCACCCAGAATTCCCAACAATGCCCCACCATTGAGGAACGGGCGCAAAATAAATCCATCTGTTGCCCCAATCAGTTTCATCACATTAATGGTTTCACGACGGCTAAAGATGCTTAAACGAACACTGTTACCAATTACCAATAGCAAGGCAACTACCATCAGAATGCCTATCACCGCAGCAATTCGGCCAACAAGGTTAGCCAGAGCCGTAAGGCGGTCAAACCAACTATCATCCATTCTGACTTCTTCAATGCCTTTCAACTGTGCTACACGGTCACGCAGTGTTGTTAATGCTTGTGAGTTTTGAAAGTCCAGTTTAGGGGATACAATCGCTACCGCGGGCAATGGATTTTCTTCCAGCATATCTAATGCGCCAGCAAATCCAGACCAGGCACGAAATTCATTCACAGCTTCTTCACGGGATAAATAATTTACCGATTTCACACCGTCCATTACTTTCAGTTCGTCAATCAACTGATTGGAATTGACATCATTCAACGATTTATCAAGGTAGACCGTAAGCTGTGGCACGGGATACCATTGTTCCACCGCCTGATTAACATTTTTCCAGACAATGTAAAACACGCTTGGCAGTGTCAAGGAGATAGCAATAACCATGATGGTCAATAACGTTGCCAGTGGCTGGCGCAACATATCCGACAGGGTACTTTTCCACGCATAACGTGATTGTACACGCCAGCCCCCTTTTAATGACTTGGAACGGGGTTTGGAAGTCGTTGTTTTTTTCGCAGAATGACGGACATGCTTAACCATGATGTCCTCCTTGCATACGTCCCTGATTCAACGTCAGGATGCGGTAATTTCTTCGCTCAATAAGGGCTGTATCATGCGTTGCCATAAGAACCGTCACACCGACTCGGTTAAATTCTTCAAACAGGCGCATAATGCCCTCAGATAGTTCACCATCCAAATTCCCCGTCGGTTCATCTGCCAGCAGGACAGTCGGTTTATTTACAACAGCGCGGGCAATGCCAACGCGCTGTTGTTCTCCTCCAGAGAGTTGAATGGGAAAGTTTTTCGCTTTGTCCAACAAGCCAACCTTATCCAGCGCCGCCGATACCCGCCGACGAATATCTTCAGCACTGGCTCCTGAGATAATCAGTGGCATTGCAATATTTTCGTATACGGTACGATCCAGCAATAGATGGTGATCCTGAAAAATCATACCGATCTGACGGCGCAAAAATGGGATCTCACGAGATTTCAGTCGGCTGATATCATGCCCCCCAAACCAGATATAACCTGCACTCGGACGCTCGATACCACAAATAAGTTTCAAAAGCGTACTCTTACCCGCTCCTGAATGACCGGTTAAAAACGCCATTTCTCCTGGAAGCAGGTGAAAATCCACCCCTTGCAGCGCCTGCCGTCCTCCCAGATAGGCTTTACTGACCTGTTCAAAGCGAATCATTGATAGTTAATCCTCCCGGCTAAAAAGAGCCTCTATAAAATCGTCAGCCTTAAATGGACGGAGATCTTCAATGCCTTCCCCAACACCGATATAACGGATCGGAATTTCAAATTGATCAGCAATAGCGAAAATAACACCTCCTTTCGCTGTACCATCCAATTTGGTTAGTGAAATACCGGTCAATCCAACTGCCTCATGGAATAGTTTAGCTTGGCTGACGGCATTTTGGCCTGTGCTGGCATCCAAAGTCAGCATAATTTCATGTGGCGCTTCTTCGTCCAGCTTTTTCATTACCCGCACGATTTTTTTCAGCTCTTCCATCAGGTGAGATTTGTTCTGTAGGCGTCCTGCGGTATCCGCTATCAGAATATCAACGCCTTTAGCCTTAGCTGATTGAATGGCATCAAAAATAACAGACGCTGGATCCGCGCCAGTATGCTGCGCAATCACTGGGATCTTGTTACGTTCACCCCAAACCTGCAATTGTTCTACTGCCGCAGCGCGGAAAGTATCCCCCGCAGCCAGCATGACGGATTTCCCCTGAGATTGATATTGGCGTGCCAATTTACCAATCGTGGTGGTTTTACCAACGCCATTCACGCCGACCATCAGGATGACATAAGGTGATTTGTCTTCAATTTCCAACGGTCTATCAACTTTTGCCAGAATACCGGACATTTCTTCTTTCAGTTTTATGTATAATGCTTCCGCCTCTTTCAATTCTTTACGGCTGGCATGAGCAGTCAAACTATTGATAATCTTACGAGTTGTTTCAACACCAACATCCGCAATCAATAACTGTTCTTCCAGCTCTTCAAACAAATCATCATCAATCTTTTTGCCACGGAATAATCCGAAAAATCCGGCTCCCAAATTCTGGCGGGTTTTTACCAAACTCCGTTTCAGACGGACGAAGAAGCCTTCTTTGGTCGGGCGTTCCTGCTCTTTAGATAAAGCGGCTGGCTCTTCAACTTGACGGGCCGCTTCCTCTGCCAAACGCTGTTGCTCCGCCTCTTCCGCTGCTCGACGGGCCGCTTCTTCTGCCAAACGCTGCTGTTCCGCCTCTTCCACTGCTCGACGGGCCGCTTCTTCTGCCAAACGCTGCTGTTCCGCCTCTTCCACTGCTCGACGGGCCGCTTCTTCTGCCAAACGCTGCTGTTCCGCCTCTTCCGCTACTCGACGGGCCGCTTCTTCTGTCAAACGCTGCTGTTCCGCCTCTTCCACTGCTCGACGGGCCGCTTCTTCTGCCAAACGCTGCTGTTCCACCTCTTCCGCTGCTCGACGGGCCGTTTCTTCTGCCAAACGCTGTTGCTTTGCTTCTTCCGCTACTAACTTTTCTTTTTCAATTTGTTCTTCTAGTTGTTTCTTTTCCTGACGACCAAGTCCGAACCAAGAGAAGAAACCTTTTTTTTTCTCTTTTGCCATCGGCCACTACACTCCTCGCGGTTAATTATGGCGTTGTAACAACCTATCCCACTAAGCTGGTTGCTTTACCTTTTGTCAGGTGATTAACTCATATAGGGATAAGCCAAGAACCCAGCCCAATAGACGCTTTATTTTTAACAATTACACCTACTGAGATAGGTTCTAATGGTGATAAAATCCAGTCTAACATTTTCATCAGACCACAACACATATTCTATTAAGGATTTCGTGGTAAATTAATCAATGGGTTTCTTGATTTTCGCTTTTTGTATCTGCCACCTATACCCAATAGACGGGGAGTTACACACCACAGCGATGACAAATATTTAAGTTATGTAAACTATGACTAAAAAATCACAGCGCACACCTTTAGGACAAATCCGCATTATTGGCGGGAAATGGCGCGGAAGAAAATTACCGGTTCCAGATAGTGAGGGATTACGTCCGACTACAGATCGTGTCCGCGAAACATTGTTTAACTGGTTAATGCCAGTTATTCAAGGAGCTTGCTGTCTGGACTGTTTTTCCGGCAGTGGGGCCCTTGGATTTGAAGCTTTATCGCGCAATGCAAACAACACTACTTTGATTGAGTACGATCGCAACGTAGCAAAACAACTGTCAAATAATTTAGCTTTATTGAAAGCAGAAAACGGCAATGTTGTACAAGGCAATACGCTGCAATATCTCAATCAGCCTGGCACGCCTTTTGATGTAGTATTCCTTGATCCTCCCTTCCGCAAAGGAATGCTGACAGAAACTATCAATTTACTGGAAACCAACGGATGGCTGGCTGAGGTGAGTTGGGTTTATGTCGAAGCAGAATCTGAATCTGCCGCAACAGAAGTTCCTACAAACTGGCACTTACACCGGGAAAAAATTGCCGGGCAAGTTGCATACCGATTGTATATTCGCCGCCAGTAAACTGCGGCTTGGCCTACTTAAATACGATTCTGGAGTTGATAATGTTTATTCAATTAGGAAGAGCAATTATGGTTTGTGTTTGGGGTATCATGATCCTCAATCTGATTCACCCTTTTCCTAAGCCATTGAAATACTTTATGGATATCGCTATGGTCTTTACGGTGGTTATGCATGCTTTCCAACTGCTATTGCTAAAACATTCTCAGCCTAAAGACCAAAAACTTTCCGGCCTGTTACAGGCTAAAATCTTCTTTTTTGGCGTATTTGAATTATTGACCTGGCAGAAAAAAATACGTCTGAAGAAAAAATAACAAATTATATTTTATGCCCTATAGATTTCAGGTTGTATCGTTAATATCGAATTAAAATTGGTACTCTCACTTCACCCCATCATAAACAGCAATGCCTGATAAAACAGGCATTGAACATTTAAGGAAAGGAAAAATATGAGTTGGCCATTTCTTGCGGTGTTTTTCTCTGGATGGTTATACATTGATGCGGCCTATCGTGGCATCAGATGGCAACAATGGGTGTTTTACCCTGTTACGATGTTACTTCTACTATTATGGGCATTTCAGGCACCAAATCTCGAAGCAACAGGCTATCTCATTATTGCCGGTCTTATTGTTTCCTTGCTTTCTGACTCACTCCGAATACTCCCCAGTAAGTATTTACTATTCTCATTTATCGCGTTGTTCCTGAGTTACTTGCTTTATACAATCAGCTTTGCCTTACATATGGGGTTCAGTTTCTTCTTCCCATTGCCATTGATCTTGCTGGTTGTCGGCATCGTGGTCATGTTTATTGTCTGGAGACGTCTCGATACCTTACGTTGGCGAGTGTTGGATACCTGGATAATGGTGCTCATCATGGTTTGGGTTGCAGGAGAACAATATTTTGCACTCAGCAATGCAAGTCGTTTCTCCGCCGTGGCTGGAGCCATTTTACTACTCCTTGCACACAGTATTAGTATTATTGACCAATATCGTTTCCCTTTTAAATTATCAAAAGCAATCGTGATAACCTGTCGTTTTATTGGACATTTTTTGATTATTCGTTCACTAATTGTTTAATTCTGTACTGAGATATTATTTATTTCGCTCACCTTTGGTGAGCGAAATGTTAGCCCCAACCATTCACAAAAGTTCACAGAAAAAGGAGAGAATGGATAATTTTTCCCGGCTATTCCAACCATTCTTCCCAATCTTCCTAACATCAGATAGCACAATTCACCCAAAAAATTTCTCTTTTAGGGTTTGACTCTGGAGTCAACTCCAAAGTGTAGAGTTAATGGTAATCAACCTGAATTAACATCATTGAGAGGCCATTATGTTCTCTATTTTTAAAAAACATAAACAATTACAAAGTGGCTCTATCTCCTCCCCAAAGAGAGTCCTTCAAGGTTCTGCCAGCATTAAGAATGTAAGTAAACATTCACATCATGGTGGTTCTTGCTCACTCGATCACGCTCATGTCACACAAGATACAACACCTCCTGAGCTCACTGCCAACCAGCGTTTCAACTGGGTTATTCATGGCATGGACTGCCCAAGCTGTGCAGGAAAAATTGAAAATGCCGTGAAAAAAATTCCTGAAGCCAAACAGGTCAAAGTGCTGTTCACAACAGAAAAGCTGGTCGTAGATGCTGATTCCGATATTCGCGCTGCCGTTGTCCAAGCGGTCAAAAAAGCTGGTTTTGAAATCAAAGAAACTGACTCAACTTCTAAGCTCTCCCCACCACCAACGACGAGCTTCTGGAAAACATTCTCCCCAATCCTCACTCTTGCTGTATTAATGATTATCAGCGCAGGCATTGCGAAAATTAGCGCACCTGCCGGACAGATTGCTTTCATTATAACGGTGTTGATTGGGTTATATCCCATTGCAACCAAAGCCATCAAATTGTTTCGATCCGGAACACCTTTTGCTATTGAATCATTAATGAGTGTGGCGGCTATTGGTGCGCTGTTCATCAATGCTACTTCAGAAGCTGCAATGGTGATTTTGCTGTTCAGACTAGGAGAAATTCTAGAATCTTATGCCGCAGGTCGTGCCCGCCGTGGTGTCAGTGCCTTGATGGAATTAGTGCCTGAACAAGCACTACTCGTAACAAATAGCGGAAAGAAAACGGTTCCTGCTGCCGAGTTACGTCCAGGCGATATCATCGAAATTGCTCCTGGTGCCCGTTTACCCACTGATGCTAAGCTTCTTAACTCGTTCGCCAGTTTCGATGAAAGTGCTCTGACAGGTGAATCTATCCCTGTTGAACGCAAGCAGGGAGAAAAAGTCGCAGCAGGATCTCTTTCTGTTGATAGTGCGGTGCAAATGAAAGTCATGTCCGAACCCGGACACAATGCCATTGACCGTATTCTGCAACTAATTGAAGAAGCAGAAGAACGCCGGGCACCGATTGAACGTTTCATTGATAAATTCAGCCGCATTTATATGCCGCTGATTATTTTGCTCGCTGCACTGGTCATGATAATACCTCCTATATTTTTTTCTGAGCCATGGGATACTTGGATCTATCGCGGTCTTACCCTGTTGTTAATTGGTTGCCCCTGTGCACTGGTTATCTCAACTCCCGCAGCCATTACTTCTGCACTCGCAGCCGCAACCCGACGTGGAGCACTCATCAAAGGCGGTGCTGCGTTAGAACAACTCGGTGTAGTCACTACTATTGCACTGGATAAGACAGGCACGCTGACCGAAGGGAAACCTCAAGTCACTGATATTGAACCTGTAGAAAATATGAGTGTGAAAACATTACTGGCTATGGCAGGTGCCGTAGAAAGTGGTTCCCATCATCCATTGGCCAAAGCCATTCTTAATGAGGCAGAAAGTAAAGGCGTCACTGTTATTGAAGCGGAAAATCGTAAAGCCCTGGCAGGTATCGGGGTTGAAGGACAATTATCAGGGCAAAAAATACTGGTCGCAGCACCAGAACGACTCCCTGAAAATACTTTATCCTCAAAATGGAAACAGCGGGTTATTGAACTGGAAGATAGCGGAAAAACAGCGGTTGCAGTGGTACAAGGTGAGCAATTTATTGGCCTGATTGCTATGCAGGATACTTTACGTCAGGATGCTATTGAAGCTATTCAATCTCTGAAGCAACAAGGTGTCAATGCTGTGATGCTGACCGGTGATAACCCTCGTGCGGCAGCTGCGATTGCGGGTCAATTAGGTATTGATTATCGAGCAGGACTGCTGCCGGAAGACAAAGTCAGAGCGGTAATGCGGCTCAATGAAAAGCACAACACAATGATGGTCGGTGATGGCATCAACGATGCTCCTGCTATGAAAGCATCCAGTATTGGGGTAGCGATGGGCAGTGGTACTGACGTCGCTCTGGAAACAGCCGATGCTGCACTGACACACAATCGTTTAACGGGTTTGACAGAAATTATCACTCTGTCGCGGGCAACACACTACAATATCCGTCAAAATATCACTATCGCATTAGGTTTGAAGGCGATATTCCTGGTCACCAGCCTATTGGGGATCACGGGGTTATGGCTGGCCGTATTAGCGGATTCAGGTGCTACAGCATTGGTGACAGCAAATGCTATTCGGTTGCTGCGGGTTAAATCCCAGAAATAGTGGTAAGTCTTATAGTTTATAAAATATTTAACAACCCATAAAAATGAAGAAAACAAATTGAAAAGGTGCAAAGGAAGCACCTTTTCAAAATAATACTACAGTTACTCAAGATTGCTATTAAGACAAAAGGAAATATGGCACTTAGTGAGATGATAAACATTTCCAAGCCCCACACTGATAAGTTTAGTACGGGTTTATTTTTCTACCAGTTCATCATGCAATATTTTCATTTTTTTGGATTAGATATCTATATGGCGCTTTCGCCGTCTCCTGAGCAATCAGCGTATGTTCCATAAAACGGCAGAAACCGGGAATATCGCGAGTCGTCGCCGGATCATCAGCAATGATTAATAACGTCTGCCCTGCATCCATATGACGGACAGTTTTACGTATCATCATCACCGGCTCCGGGCAACGCAATCCCTGCGTATCAAGCGTTTTATCAGGGTTAGCAAAAAAATCGGACATAACAATCTCTGTGAGTTCAAACAATCTATGGCGACAAATTATATTACATAATATCGCCAATCACTGCTTTTTGCTTTTGTTGTTCAGCCTGCGTATGATCCATTTCCCCTGATTATTTAGGGAAAATTGGTTTCTGGGTTCCCTCACCCCATTCAGTAAAAAGGTACAATATGTTCCAATTAACTACGCAGCAAATAACCACGCAGCAGAAAGCATCTGTGTTATTCTGGCTTTCTCTTTTTCATATTCTGATCATTACTTCCAGTAATTATCTGGTACAGTTGCCCGTCTCTATTTTCGGTTTTCATACCACTTGGGGAGCATTTACATTTCCCTTTATCTTTCTGGCAACAGATTTAACAGTGCGAATTTATGGTGCTCCGTTAGCACGACGGATTATCATGACAGTTATGTTTCCGGCCTTGATGATCTCCTACCTTATCTCTGCGCTGTTTTTTCAGGGGACATGGCAAGGATTTTCATCCTTAGGAACGTTTAACTTGTTTGTTGCCCGCATCGCAGCAGCAAGTTTTATGGCTTATGTACTTGGTCAGATATTAGATGTCGGGGTTTTCAACCGTCTGCGTCAAAAACAGCGGTGGTGGATAGCACCGGCTGCTGCCATGTTTTTCGGTAATATGCTTGATACACTGGCATTTTTCTTTATTGCTTTCTATCGCAGCACCGATGCGTTTATGGCGACACATTGGGTAGAGATTGCATTAGTAGATTACGCATTTAAGCTGTTTATTTGCATGCTCTTTTTCCTGCCCGCTTATGGTATCTTGCTGAATCTTATTCTTAAGTTCTTTTTCTCATATTCAACAGATAAGACATTGGTTAAAACCAATTAAAACAGCATTGCGTCCTAAGTTAATCAGGGCGCAAATTTCCTTGCAGTTTTTCCTCATAAATCCCTCATTTCCTGCTTTTGCACATCACCTACCAGTATATTTTGTCGTATAGTGGTGGCGGACAGGCAAACAAATACTTTTATCCGAAACCACTAATAACCTGCCACACACCAACGTTGTGACAGTCCGTATCAGGTTTCCAGTGAAGAAGGAATATGTCTTATGCTGAAAGTGATCCAGTCTCCATCCAAATATATCCAAGGACCAGATGCGATATCCCACATCGGTCAATATACTAAAATACTTGCTGACCATGTTTTCGTGATTGCTGATAATTTTGTGATGAATCTCATTGGAGATACCGTCAGCAAAAGCCTGAAAGAACACCAGGTAACCAGCCATTTTGAAGTTTTCAACGGTGAATGCAGCCGTAGTGAAATACAACGCCTGTCAGCCATTTTATCAAATAACCAGTGTCAGGCGGTGATTGGGATTGGTGGTGGAAAAACGCTTGATACCGCTAAGGCAGTGGCACACGAAGCGAAATTGCCGACTGTTCTTTCTCCGACTCTTGCTTCAACAGATGCCCCTACCAGTGCGCTTTCCGTCTTATACACAGAATTGGGAAAATTTGATGGTTATTTACTCTACCCCAAAAACCCCGATATTGTGTTGGTAGACACCAGTATTATTGCCAAATCCCCTGTTCGCCTATTTGTATCTGGTATGGGAGATGCTCTCTCGACCTATTTTGAAGCACGTGCCAGCAGTACAGCCCATAACCTGACCATGGCTGGTGGCGGAACTTCTCTAACCGGGCTGACTCTGGCAAAACTGTGCTATGACACTTTGCTGGCAGAAGGTTTTAAAGCGAAGCTGGCAGTAGAGGCCGGAGTCATGACACCCGCAGTTGAAAATATTATTGAAGCCAACACTTACCATAGTGGAATTGGTTTTGAAAGCGCGGGGCTTGCCGCAGCCCATGCCATTCACAATGGTTTTACCACGCTGGAAGAGTGCCACCATCTGTATCACGGTGAAAAAGTGGCATTCGGCACGTTAACACAACTGATATTGGAAAATAGCCCAAGTGAAGAGTTAGAAACAGTACTCGATTTCTGTGTACAAGTCGGCCTCCCGGTTACACTAGAGCAACTTGGCCTACGAGAGAATGAGAACCTACACAAAAAAATAATGCAGGTTGCTATAACTAGTTGTGCTGAAGGGGAAACCATTCACAATATGCCATTTACCGTAACCCCAGAACAAGTCTACGCTGCAATTCTGGCAGCAGATCGAATGGGTAAAGATTGGTTGTATTGATGAGGCAGTGCCATCAGTTTCAGAGCGGGTTTCTCCGCTCTGATTTTATGTGAGAGCTGTCACTACTTCTTGAACGTCTTTTCATAGCCGAAAGGAAGTAAAAGAAAATGACGGGAAAATAAATGGGCATGGCCTCTCAAGACCATGCCCTCCATAAAATAATATTATCTATTCACGTTCATCCATCATTCTTAATGGACATCAACGACTTGTTTTGTTGGTTCTGGCCATATACTCGCAATATGGTTAAGACACTCTTCCTTAGAACCTTTCTTACCCGTTGCCATCCAACCAATTGGGATCAGAGATTCATCAGGCCAAATCGAGTACTGCTTTTTAATGTTGATAACAACCATCCAAACCTCAGTTTCATTTCCTGTTAGTTGCTGCATGATAAAGCCTCCTGTTTGTAGCTTTCTGACAGTACCCGTGGCAGGAATCCAATACCTATCAAATAACGCAATACCTGGTGGACATATTCAGATGTAATTACCGGACACTGAATATTTGTTCCTTCCAATGCTGCCATTGTCTGTTTCAACTCTAACTCTGGCTGGATTTCATGAATATAAGCAGGATCCAATGCACGATAAGGTTTCTCTGCCATATCCCGAATCAACGGAATCAGTGGATACAGCGGATGAGAGTCATCCAAAGCAAGAATTTTCTCTTTCCCTTCGTTGAATGGCACTGGATTGAGGATATAACCAAATTCCTGCACCCAATCGAAGAACTGCCGGATAGAGACTTGTACAGGGTTAAACAAGTTGAAAAATTTCCCGGCAGATTCAGGCTGTTTAGAGATATGCACCAATGACTCAGCAACATAATCAACCGGTATAATATCAAGCAGCAACGCATGGTCAGGGTAGAATCCCATTGCCAGATAACCTTTCAGGGATGCGATAAGATAATCATTCCCCTGTGCAGCACCTGTACGAGTATGCCCAAGGATCAAACCGGGACGATAAATACTCACTGGCACACCCCGATTACGGGCAATGTTGATGATCCCTTCTGATACCCACTTGCTGCCGGAATAACCGGAAGGATCACGTACGGTTTCACTCATAGCACGATCATCTTCCATAAATGGACGAGGTGATTCAGTCGCAAACAAGGCATTCACGGAAGAAACATAATGGAAGTGTTTCAAGCGTGAAGTACAGGCAAATTCCAGTGCGGTTCTGGTGCCATCAACGTTAATACTTTTCAGTGCACTATAAGGATAAATGAAGTTAACCAACGCACCATTGTGATAAATTACGTCAACATCTTGCGCAAGTTTCTCCCAGGTTTCCGGCAACAGACCGAAACGAGGCTGCCCTAAATCTCCTATCACAAAATCTACGCGATCAAGCTCATTACCCACATCAATCTGGTAATTCACAAAACCAGCCTTGATCCTGTCACGCGCATGTCTTTCATCAGCAGCACGGCACAAACAGATAACTTGAGCCGAAGTCTGTTTCAGCAATTGTTCCAGTAAATGCAGGCCAAGATATCCGGTAGCTCCCGTCAGCAATACGGTATCAGGTTTATACCAGTTTGCATGAGGTAAACCATCCGGGCGTACACTCTCTTTCAGGTAAACGTCTTTTCTCAGTGTTTCTGCATGTTGCTGGATAAGCGCTTCACTGTGATAATTTCCTGCAAGCTGAGCCGGATTACTTTTCTGTACCTCGATCATTTCATCCAGAATGGCCGAAATTCTGGCGATAGTGGGTTCAACATAGATACCAGAAATAGGGATCCTGAGTGAGAATGCTTTTTCAAGATGCTCCACCATACGGGCAACCAAGATGGAATGCCCGCCAATCTGGAAGAAATCATCCGTAATACCAAAGGTGTCGACTGCCAACAGATCGCGCCAGATAGCATAAACCCGTTTTTCGGTTTCTGTCTGAGGCTGCACAATGTCGTAGCTGGCATTCAGACGTTCTGCCACTTCTTCCAGACGCTTTCTATCTCGCTTGCCACTGCTCGTCAAAGGGATATAAGGGATACGATAATATTCAGTAGGTATCCAGGCTTCATGCAGGCGTTCCCTTAATGCTACCTGAGTCTCCCGAACCCACTCATCAGGTACAACCATATTAGGGTCAAATAAGACGAATGCCTGTATCCTGGCAAGATCACCGCTTCCTGCCACACGGATGATGGCATCCTGGACACCACTTTGTTTTCTCAACGCAATTTCTACTTCACCCAATTCAATACGGTAACCACGTACTTTTACCTGATCATCCTGTCTTCCCATATAAATGAGAGAACCATCTTCAAGCATACGTGCCATATCACCGGTCAGATACGCCCTTCTACCTTTTTGTTTTACATCAGGAACATATCGTTTAGCGGTTTCAGTGGGATTGTTGCGGTATCCTGCTGTCACACCCAACCCACCAATCAGGATTTCTCCTACAGTTCCTTTAGGTACAGGGCATAAATACTTATCCACAATTGTGATACTGGTGCCGGGAATTGGCCCACCTAATTGCACCTTATCCCCTTTTCTCATACAGAATGCTGTCGACCAGATTGTAGTTTCCGTCGGGCCATAAGCATTCCATAAAGTTCCACCAGATGCGGTCAGTTGATCCGCCAGATCTTGTGACAGAGCCTCTCCTCCACAAATCATACTCATATCTGAGCGAGGTTCCCAGCCTGCATTCAAAGCCATTGACCAGGTGACTGGTGTTGCCTGAGCAAGTGTAAATTGAGGATCAGACAGTGTCTGAGACAACGCCATCGCGTCACGTTGGGTATCGATTGATGTAATGTAGATACTGCCGCCATGAACAACAGTCAACAGCAACTCGACCAATGAAATGTCAAAAGAGAAAGTTGTCAGTGCAAGCATGCGATCGTTTTGATTGACTGACAGTAATTTCCCAAATGCACACAAGCAGGCCGCTAGATTGTCATGCTGTACCTGTACAGCTTTTGGTAGCCCGGTAGAGCCGGAGGTGAACATCACGTAGGCTGGATGATCACCCAACTCAGGAATATCAATACGTTCTGTTACTTTCCCGCCAGTATTTGAAAGGAGTTCCAAAGGAATATGTGTTGATGCTTTCAATCCCATTGATACTGTATCATCAGATACCAAAATACTTTCCGGTAAACTGGCGAGAATATCGTTCAAACGCTTTTCTGGCATCATGGTATTGAGGGGAATGTACACTGCTCCAAGTTGCCAGGCCGCCAGCATAGTGATAAACCATGGAATACCTCTCTCGGCTGCAATAGCAACATTACTTCCCATTGTGACACCATTGCAACGCAAAACATTTGCTGCATTCATGACCCGTTTCTGTAATTCACCAAATGCCAACGTTCCATGTTGATCCGAGACAGCAGTGTCATTCGGCATGGTTTTTGCCAGTTTTGCTAATCGAGATGGTACATTATCAAACCATGGTTGAAGTTTCTTTTCCATGTAACTGATATTATTGCCATTAATATCAGGATTATTGGAGAATGAAGATTTTTGCCCAGTAAATGCTGTGTGTAATATTGCCTTGTGTGTGTAAGTATTCATAATGATGTTCTCATTCTGTTCTCCATTTTATTTCATCATTTTTTATGACGAATGGAGATATTTTTGCTGTTAGTCAATAAATTTCAGCTATTGTCCACATCGGGCTACTCCAAATACCTTATGTTGACTTTAACTGAATTAAAAAAATAAACTTCAAAAAGTATCATAAAAACTTAACAACTAATTAATTAATATTTTTTACAATTTTTTATTAATTAAACAATCAACCCATAAATGGATAGGATCCTTATTAACGAATAGAGTGTATTACGCCTTATACACCACTTCATCGCTTTGATATTATTGTGTTTTATTTTATAAATAACTATTCATGTCTTCATGAAAACCCATCTCATGAATATGAATAACTATTTGTGGTAATATCCATTATTTCCGAATAGAAATTCAAACATTTTATTTGTAACTGTGTTATAAAAAACGTCAAGCATGTAAATAAAAATAGCTCCCATAGCTAAATAAAAAAACACGATACAGAAATAGTTATCAACTAAAAATAATACAAGCGAAAATATCACTGCCAATTTATTTCTATATGTTTAAGAATTTTTATACTTGTGTAAATGACATATATGATTAAAGCACCTTCCGAATTCCCTCAACAATAGTAGTCCTTTATGTGCGAAAGAACATAAACGAACTAAAAACGCTCAAAAATAACAAACAAACATCTTTAATTGTGACGTAAATCACGATAATAAAAATAAAATATATTTCAAAAAATCCATAAATCGCTCAAAATTACGAACAATACGAAATTATATCTATATGTTATCGATACCTTACAGATGTATGAGTCTGTTTTAGCTATTATTTTCTTCGATATAGAAAAAATCAATTCGAATTTTCGTTTACTGCTTATCACTAGTAAGCTGTGGTGATTCGCTCATACTAGTCCATACTATCCATATTAATAGTCATGTGGAGACAAACATGTTAAGTATTTTTAAGCCGGCGTCCCACAAAACCCGGTTGCCTGCGCAAGAAATAGATCCATTCTATCGTCGCTTGCGCTGGCAAATTTTTATAGGGATTTTCTTTGGATATGCTGCCTATTATTTGGTGAGGAAAAATTTTGCTCTGGCAATGCCGTATTTGGTAGAACAAGGCTTTTCCAGAGGTGACCTTGGTTTCGCTCTATCGGGTATTTCAATCGCATACGGATTCTCAAAGTTCATTATGGGTTCCGTGTCCGACCGTTCCAACCCACGTATCTTTCTGCCAGCGGGTTTGATACTTGCAGCAGCCGTAATGTTATTTATGGGCTTTGTGCCGTGGGCAACTTCAAGCATTGCTATCATGTTTGTTCTGCTGTTCCTGTGCGGCTGGTTCCAGGGTATGGGATGGCCTCCTTGTGGCCGTACTATGGTTCATTGGTGGTCACAAAAAGAGCGTGGCAGGATTGTTTCTATCTGGAACTGCGCCCATAACGTTGGCGGTGGTTTGCCACCATTGCTATTCCTCCTAGGTATGGCATGGTTCAATGACTGGAAAGCGGCTCTCTATATGCCTGCATTTGCGGCTATCCTAGTTGCCATGATCACCTTCGCTCTGATGCGTGATACCCCACAATCCTGTGGTTTACCACCAATCGAAGAGTACAAAAACGACTATCCACCTGATTACACAGAAAAAGATGAAAGTGAACTGACTGCAAAAGAAATTTTCATGCAGTACGTTCTGCCTAACAAACTACTGTGGATGATTGCGGTTGCCAACGTATTCGTTTACTTGCTGCGTTACGGTATTCTTGACTGGTCACCAACTTACCTGAGAGAAGTTAAGCACTTCGCACTGGATAAATCTTCCTGGGCTTACTTCCTGTATGAATACGCAGGTATCCCTGGTACGTTGCTGTGCGGCTGGATGTCTGACAAGGTGTTCAAAGGCAACCGTGGTGCTACTGGTGTCTTCTTTATGACACTTGTTACCATCGCCACTATTGTCTTCTGGATGAACCCGGCAGGTAATCCGACTGTTGATATGATCTGTATGCTGGTGATTGGCTTCCTGATTTACGGCCCTGTTATGCTGATAGGACTACATGCCCTTGAATTAGCACCAAAAAAAGCAGCAGGTACTGCGGCTGGCTTTACTGGCCTGTTTGGCTATTTGGGTGGCTCGGTAGCAGCCAGCGCCATTGTCGGTTACACCGTTGACTTCGCAGGCTGGGATGGCGGCTTTATGATCATGGTCGGTGGTAGCATCCTGTCCGTTATTCTATTGCTGTTTGTTATGATAAGTGAAAACAAACACAAGCAAGAAATGGCTCGCCAAGGTTAAAAATATAACTGAAATACGTTGATTAATAACCATATCATTCGCAGTACAATAAAGTTGTACTGCGATTTCATTAGCTATACTGAATCTTTCATTTTCTGAGATAAACGCCCTAAACCTTCAACCTAAACAATGTCTGTTTTCATAATTTAAAATTATTATTTGAATACAAAAGACCAATTCCATTTTTTATTTCTGTTCATTTAATAACAGATAGGACAGGATTAGATATAAACATAATCTGAAGAAAAATCAGTACAGTAGTAAGTAATATCATTCTTTATTCAAGATTTTTATTAGAATAAATGGAGAGTTCCTATGCAGATCCCTATTAAAGCTATTATGACCGGTCTTCTGTTAACATCATCAATGTCAGGTATTACACATGCTGCAACAGATAAAATTGTTATCGCCCATCGTGGTGCCAGCGGTTATTTACCTGAACACACATTACCCGCCAAAGCAATGGCCTATGCGCAAGGAGCGGATTACCTTGAGCAAGATTTGGTTATGACTAAGGATGATCAACTTATTGTACTGCACGACCATTATCTTGATCGCGTAACCGATGTCGCAGAACGTTTCCCGAACCGTGCTCGTACTGACGGGCGCTATTATGCCATCGACTTTACTTTGCCAGAAATTAAATCACTGAAATTTACTGAAGGTTTTGATATTAAGGATGGCAAAAAAGTACAAAACTATCCTGGCCGTTTTCCAATGGGAAAATCGGATTTTCGTATTCACACTTTTCAGGAAGAACTAGAATTTATTCAAGGTCTGAACAAATCTACCGGAAAAGATATCGGTATTTATCCTGAGATCAAAGCTCCATGGTTCCATCGTCAGGAAGGAAAAGACATCACAACTAAAGTATTGGAAATACTAAAACAATATGGCTATACCAAAAAGAACGATAAAGTCTATCTGCAATGTTTTGATGCCAATGAGCTGAAACGCATCAAAAATGAGCTGGAACCAAAATTGGGAATGGATCTGAAACTTGTTCAGCTTATTGCTTACACTGACTGGAATGAAACCTACGAGCAAAAAACAGATGGCACGTGGCGAAACTACAGTTACGACTGGATGTTTAAGCCGGGCGCAATGAAAGAAGTGGCAAAATATGCTGACGGTATTGGCCCTGATTACCATATGCTGATCGCCAGTGATTCTACACCAAACAACATTAAATTGACTGGTATGGTGAAAGAAGCTCACGCCAGTCATCTGGTGGTACATCCATACACTATCCGTATTGACCAACTGCCAAAATACGCCACCAGCGGAAATCAATTGTTTAATATCGTTTTTGACAAAGCAAATGTCGATGGTGCATTCACCGATTTCCCTGATTTAGCCGTGAAATTCCTGGAAAAACATCACGAACATAAGTAATCAATATCACCATGAAAAAAGGGGGCAACTTTAATGTCCCCTTTATACTCAATGAAGTTCAGGTTAAGAGATTCCCACTGGAAATGCGATCACTTCGCTGATCCTCTCTGCACCTAGTGCCAGCATAATCAGGCGATCAACCCCCAATGCAACTCCGGCACATTCCGGCATACCATGAGCCAATGCTTCAAGCAGGTACTCATCAATCGGCTGTACAGGCAACCCCATTGCTTCACGTTTCCGGTTATCCTGTTCGAAACGCAGGCGCTGCTCTTTGCTGTCTGTCAGTTCACGGAAACCGTTCGCTAGTTCCATGCCTTTGAAATAAACTTCAAAGCGCTGGGCAACACAATGATCTTCATTACTGATTTCTGCCAATGCCGCCTGGGATGCAGGGAAATGGTAGATAAACGTCGGCTTTTCAATCCCAATGTGCGTTTCAACCCCCATGGTAAAAAGCAATTGCAGCAAGATATCCCGATCCTCTTCACAATCAGCGATATTGCTGAGATCAAGTTTTGCCGCTACTTCACGCAGTTTTTCCTTGCTTGCAGTCAGAGGGTCAATATCCAAATAACGAATAAATGCCTGCTGGTAAGAAAGAGATTCGCCACTTTCACAATCCAGAATTTGCTGCAATAGATCATCCACTTCATTCATCAAACGATACATATCGTAATGCGGACGATACCATTCTAGCATGGTGAATTCAGGATTATGGTGACGCCCCGCTTCTTCATTACGGAAACTTTTTCCCATCTGGTAAATAGAACCGCTACCTGCTGCCAACAAACGTTTCATGTGATATTCAGGGCTGGTTATCAGGTACAGAGGCAAGCCATCCGCCGCGCCAGGCCCGACAAATCGTGTCTGGAAAGGAACAAAATGGACGTCAGTGACGGTCGCTTGAGTCATGGCAGGTGTTTCAACCTCCAACACCCCACGATCTGCGAAAAAGCGCCGTATTTCTGTCAGAATCTCTGCTCTTTTCAATAGGTTGGCGATAGAGGCAGTTGGCTGCCAATCCGCGACTTCATTCATGTTGCTATGACTCCAAATAAAACAAAAGGCATAGTTTACTCATATCAGGGCCACCAGACAAATTTTCAATATGAAATTGGCAAGCAATTATTCTCGGCAATATAAGTGACCAGAATCTCTCTCATCTCTGTACGGAAGATAATAAAACATAAATTTTAAACTTTCATTGTGATTCCATTGAATAATATGAACATCCGTGTCCAAATGCCAGAAGATTCTATTGGAGTCAAAGAAAGTAGAAAGTAGGAAAATGTATCTCATCTTAATTCCAAGGAGCATGAGGATCAGGTATTACACCCGGAATTTCAACCCTAACACCTGAGATATAACTAAGTTTTTCTGGATAAGTAATCTTGGTGAGTTTTAATGATACAAGAAATGAATCGTTTAAAGCTAACAGTAATGTGATATATATTCCTTCTCCACTTATACGATGTTCAGGGTATGCTAAATAAAATTTTTCAAAATGAAATCCGTGTGAATCCACAAACTTTATTTCAATATTACTAAATAAAACATCAGCCTCTACCCCAACAATTTTTACATTGTAAATAGTTGTTTCATCATCTTCTCGTATCTCATTTGATACTGATTTATCATTGCTGTTCATGTGATTACTCCTTTCACTAATTTTTAATAAATTTCTTAAAAGTGAATTAGTCAAGATTATTTTTACACTGTACTAAATGTAGCACCTGAAATTAAACCAACTTCTGGTTCACCATGATATCCAGTAGCTTTTATTCTTACTATAGATCTTTTGAGTAAAGACTCCAATAACCCCATATATATTGCAATTCCGCCTATTTCCTGATTAGGAGCTGCAAGTGCATAAAAAAGAACACCATACTGATCATGATGGACTGTGATCCTAACACCACTGCTTCTGTCTTCCAGACCGAAAATCTGCAACCTAAGAATTTTTACGTCGTAATATACCTCACCAGCTGTTAATGTATTGGCTGTTAATGTATTGGCTGATATTGATTTATCTTTAATATTCATATGATTATTCCTTTAGATAATTATTTATATAAAAAACACAAACAAAATTCAGTAGAGATCTAACTCTGAATTGAAAACCACAATATCATCAGAATATAACCATCAATTAAGTGGAAGAAAATCCCCCTATTTTTAATTGGTGCTAAATCCCTATATAGAATAGGGATAAGATATTGATTTATGATTATGCAAGAGTTTTCTCACCCCTATTCAGGAAAATATATTACATTTCCTTTTTACCAATCTAAATTTCGAATAAATATAAAACTGGAAACTTATTAAATGTGACCCAAAGAAGATAAATTCTAATCAAAAACTATATATAAAAGTTAGATGATGATTATTGATATGTCAAAGAAAATATTTTAAATTACTGATTAATGAAAAAATCACACAATTCCCATTATCAAAATAAAACAACATTTATATTTAATTCCATATTTCCATTAAAAAAACTCATATGTAAAAATTACTCTAAAAATATAATACGGACATACCTTATTGTTAAATGACTTATTTAATAAGTATTTTTTATTCAGTTAATATTCTGACTGATAATTTTTTTTAAAATGAAATCGTCATTAATTACAGAAATGTGTTTATCTCTTACTTTTATCAAAAAATTTGATAAATTATTTTTCATCATCGCATGCATCATACCAATAAGTAAAAAACCTGTCTCAGATCACGTTTTGCAGGGAAAATCATACAAAATACGCATTTATATCAAATTTACTCCCGACACTATTCGCTATAATTAAACCATACAAAAAATAACAGATAGTGAACCTCTCTCGTTAAAATATAGAAAATCACTCATATACCCAATGGATTTCAAGATGTATCGCGGCGGCAAGGGAATGACAAATTCGTCGGAAACGAATTTACCCAGCCAAAGGCTGGCCTCCGATGAGAGGCAGGAGCCTCTCATTAATTACCGGAAGCATAGATAACCGGATGTTTATAAAAACGGTGACCGGAGTGAGTGAGCTCAGCCAACAAAGAGGCGACTTGAAAGACGAAGAGTATAACATCACTACAAATAATGCATTGATAAATAATAATAAATATTACTTCAGCATAGCAAAAATAAAGAAACAAATGAGTAATAACACAACGGTTCCTTTAACTGATTTTTGATTTATTTAGTTTGAACCCACACTTAAACAACGGAGAAGTACAGTGCAAACCTTCAATGCTGATCTAGTAATTATCGGAGCCGGTGGCGCAGGTCTACGGGCAGCTATCGCTGCGGCTGAAGCTAATCCCCAACTCAAAATTGCCCTGATTTCCAAAGTGTATCCTATGCGCAGCCACACCGTCGCCGCAGAAGGTGGATCAGCCGCTGTCACTCAATCTCATGACTCCTATGATTTTCATTTCAATGACACGGTGTCTGGTGGCGATTGGCTATGTGAACAGGATGTGGTTGAATATTTTGTCAAACATTGTCCAACGGAAATGATCCAATTGGAGCAATGGGGCTGCCCATGGAGCCGTAAGGAAGATGGTTCTATCAATGTTCGTCGTTTTGGCGGCATGAAAATTGAACGCACATGGTTTGCTGCCGATAAAACCGGCTTTCACATGCTGCATACACTATTTCAAACCTCGCTCAAATATCCTCAAATCCAGCGTTTTGATGAGCATTTTGTCCTTGATATTCTGGTTGATGAAGGTCAAGCACGCGGTTTGGTCGCCTTGAATATGATGGAAGGAAGCAAAGTTCAAATTCGCGCAAATGCGGTCATTATGGCTACCGGCGGCGCCGGACGTGTATATCGCTACAACACCAATGGTGGCATTGTGACAGGCGATGGTATGGGTATGGCTTACCGCCACGGTATTCCATTGCGTGATATGGAGTTTGTGCAGTATCACCCAACCGGTTTACCGGGATCAGGGATCCTAATGACCGAAGGTTGCCGGGGTGAGGGTGGGATCCTGGTTAACAAAGATGGCTACCGCTATCTACAGGATTACGGGTTGGGGCCAGAAACTCCACTCGGTCATCCGGAAAATAAATATATGGAACTGGGGCCACGCGACAAAGTTTCGCAGGCATTCTGGCATGAATGGCGAGCAGGCCGGACCATTGCAACACCACGTGGTGATGTTGTGCATCTGGATCTACGCCATCTGGGTGAGAAGAAATTACTTGAGCGCTTACCATTTATTTGTGAATTAGCCAAAGCCTATGTAGGTGTTGATCCGGTCAAAGAACCGATCCCCGTTCGCCCTACAGCGCATTACACGATGGGTGGAATCGAAACCAATCAACAATGTGAAACCCGTATCAAAGGGCTGTTTGCCATTGGAGAGTGTTCTTCGGTTGGCCTGCATGGTGCAAACCGTCTTGGCTCTAACTCACTGGCAGAACTGGTGGTCTTCGGTCGTCTGGCGGGTGAAAAGGCTGTTAAACACGCTCAGGAAGCTATATCTGCCAATGAAAATGCACTGGCTGCGCAAGCCCGCGATATCGAAGCTAAACTCAATAAGCTGCTGAATCAGCAAGGTAATGAAAACTGGGCGAAAATACGCGATGAGTTAGGAACCTCAATGGAAGAAGGTTGCGGTATTTATCGTACTCCTGAGTTAATGCAGAAGACGATTGATAAGATTGCTGAACTGAAAGAGCGTTTTAAACACATCCAAATCAGTGACCGCTCCAGTGTATTCAATACTGATCTGCTCTATACCATTGAACTGGGATTTAGTCTGGATGTCGCTGAATGTATGGCTCACTCGGCCATGAACCGTAAAGAGTCCCGCGGCGCTCACCAGCGCCTTGATACAGGCTGCACAGAACGTGATGATGAAAACTTCCTGAAACATACACTGGCCTTCTATAACCCGGAAGGTGCCCCACATTTGGAATACAGTGATGTGAAGATCACTAAATCCCAACCAGCAAAACGGGTCTATGGCGGTGAAGCTACAGCCCAAGAGAAAAAACAGAAGGAGCAAGCGAATGACTGAGATGAAAAAACTGAAAATGGAAGTCATGCGCTATAACCCGGAAATCGATAATGAGCCATATTTTGCAACTTACGAAGTGCCCTACGATGAGCAGACTTCTCTGTTGGATGCCTTAGGCTATATTAAAGATAATCTGGCCCCTGACCTGTCTTACCGCTGGTCTTGCCGTATGGCAATCTGTGGTTCCTGCGGCATGATGGTGAACCGCGTACCAAAACTGGCCTGTAAGACTTTCCTGCGTGATTATTCGCAAAGTCTGAAGGTTGAAGCATTAGGGAATTTCCCGATTGAACGGGATTTAGTGGTGGATATGACTCATTTTATTGAGAGCCTGGAAGCCATCAAGCCTTATATCATCGGCAATGAGCGCAAACCCTCTGATGGCCCGAATGTGCAAACTCCGGCACAGATGGCGAAGTATCATCAATTCTCCGGCTGTATCAACTGTGGCCTATGCTACGCAGCTTGCCCTCAGTTTGGCCTGAATCCTGAGTTTATCGGCCCTGCCGCAGTCACACTGGCGCACCGCTATAATCTTGATAATCGAGATCACGGCCAAAAAGAGCGGATGCCACAGATCAACAGCGATAATGGCGTCTGGTCTTGTACGTTTGTCGGTTATTGCTCTGAGGTTTGCCCGAAGCATGTTGATCCAGCGGGTGCAATTCAACAAAGCAAAGCAGAAAGTGCCAAAGATTTCATTATCTCTATGCTGAAACCATAATAAGGGAGGAAAGAATAATGGCAACAAAACGTAAACCTTATGTACGTGGCATGGAGCCTAATTGGTGGCATAAATTGGGATTCTATCGATTCTATATGCTGCGTGAAGGGACAGCTATTCCTACCGTTTGGTTCAGTATTTTAGTGCTCTATGGCCTGTTCGCTTTGAAAGGCGGCCCCGAAAATTGGGCAGGGTTTGTCTCTTTCCTGCAAAATCCGCTGGTATTGCTGATTAATGTTATCACCCTGCTGGCTTCATTATTGCATACCAAAACGTGGTTTGAGCTGGCTCCCAAGGCTCTCAATATCATTATCAAAAGTGAAAAAATTCCACCGGGACCGGTTGTCAAACTACTGTGGGCAACCACTATCATTGCTAGTGCCGTTATTCTCGGTGTAGCACTGCTCTAACCCCAAGGAGGATCTGATGAATCAAGTACCAAAACGTTCCAATGAACCGATTTTCTGGAGCCTGTTTGGTGCAGGTGGTATGTGGAGTGCCATTGTTGGGCCTGCAATTATCCTGCTACTAGGTATTTTGCTGCCACTGGGACTAGCACCGGAAGCGCTTTCTTATGAACGCATTCTGACATTTTGTCAGAGTTTTATTGGCCGCATCTTTTTGCTGCTGATGATTAGCCTGCCTTTATGGTGTGGTTTGCACCGTATTCATCACGGTATGCACGATCTGAAAATTCATATTCCCGCCAGTCAATGGGGGTTTTATGGTGCAGCCGCGATTCTGACTGTGGTTGCCTTGATTGGGATTTTTACGCTGTAATAGCGCTAATTTTAGCAAGCTATCCTGTAAAAAGTCTGCGGATAAACCGCAGACTTTTTACGAAAGGTATTTTTGCAACCTTTAAGACCTGTTCATTAGAACTTATAAGAAATTGTCGCTTTATATGTGCGGCCTTTTTCTTCTTGCCCTTTATAAATATTCAGATAGTAAGACTGTTCGTTGTAACGTTTATCGAAGATATTATCGATACCAAGCTGGATTTCTGTGTTTTTAAATGAGCCCGTTTTCGGAGCCCAGGAAATATACATATCACTGACGCTATAGCCTGATTTATGTACATTTACAACCCGACCACTATCTGTCCCTTTCGCGTCTGCTGACCTGACAAATCGGGAATTCCAACCGAGTTCAATGTCAGTTTTATCAAACAAGTAACTTCCCCCAATGGTAAAAGAATCACCAATAGTTGGTGTGAACTCTAATCTTCTGTCAAACAACTCATTACCTTGCATAATTTTATTATTCGCTTTGGCGTAAGTCGCTCTTAAGGACCAGTTATCCAGTTTATATTTAGTCGCTAATTCAAACCCTTCCAATCTGGATTTTGGGATGTTGTGTAGCTCTCTTTTAGCTAAAGTCGTAGACAGGTTTTTAAAATTGGTCTGGAATACTTTACCAATTACAGTAAATGAGTCGTTTTCAGCAAAAATACTAGGATATGTTCCCGCTACGCCAGTTTCTAAGTTGTACCCTGTTGTAGTTTTCAAGTTAGCATTGTGATTGCTTGGCCCCAGACCAATCTCTTTGCCCAATGGCCCTCTGAAAAGTTCGGTATAATTGGCAAATAATGTGGTTGACGCTCCAAGTTCGTATTTCAAACCAAGTGCTTTTGAGAAACGAGCATAAGTTCTCTCAAAAGGTTCATGGTTTTTATTAATAGTGTTGTATTTGTAATGATCCCATCTGACACCTGGTATGAAATGGAAATCAGCAATTTGAATATCATCTTCCAAATAAACAGATGATGACTTTCCTGTTTCTACTGCTTTTTTGTGTACATTTTCTGATACATCAGTGTATGCCATTCTGGTATCAAAATATTCATACCCATAAGTTAAAACATGGGATAATTTCTGGGTATCAAAATTAGAGACATTACGCGCCCTAATGCCTTGAGTTTCAACAATACTGTCAAATCCCTTTCCAGGCCCACCGACTTCCCTCATATGATTGAAATTTTGTTCTGTGTGATAGGCAGAAATTTTTAAATCAATGAAGTCATTATCGACTGGTACATATCTGTAAGTAAGATTATAAGCATCACGCTCTACAACGTACTTTCCTTTTTTCCCTTTATTGATGTCCGAACCAAAATTCAATCTGAAATTAGTATCCGCATCATTCTGATAACGTTCTCTTGATACACTGATGTACTGATCATCAGTCAGATTGAATTTCGCTTTTAATAAATAATTGACCAGTTTCCCATCGGTAGGAATTGAATCTCTTCCGCGGCTATCTCTGCCCGATTCAGCATCATTCATATTACGATGGTTAAAGTAGCCTAATAAATCAACTGCTCCCATTCTGCCATAAGTTGCTAAAGATTGCTGGAACTCAGAACCATTACTAACATAACTTAATTTGCCTTTTGTACCAAATAATTGGCCCGGCTCTAATAAATCACCAGCATCAACGGTTTCAAATTTTAATGCACCGCCAAGGGCTCCGGTATCATAGGTAATACTATTAGTACCAACGCTGATATCAATTTGCTTCAGCATTTCAGGGTCTATACCGTAATTCCCCGCATGATGGAAGTGATATCCCTCTTGCCGTGCACCATCAACCGTTACGTTGATGAACTGATCATCCATGCCACGGATTTTAAAGCGCTGCCCTAAAGCGCTAGGGTGACCCGCTTGAACGCCCGGTACATTCTTTAAAATCTCACCGACACTTTGTGCCTGTCTGACTTTAATTTCGTTACGGTTGACTTTTCCACTCTCTTGTTCTGCATTGTTACCTGCAATAACAACGAGTGTATCGCCAGTTGCCGTTGATTTTTTGATTGACCCTTCGGTGTTTGCTAATGCGTTAGTAGAGATAGCGACTGTCAGCATAGATGCAGACATCAAAGGAACACACAGACCACTTTTAGCCAAGCTTGCGTAAATTTTGGTAATTTTAGACATACATTTTTTAGTTAAAACATGATTGAGAATTATTATTATTTACATTTCTATAGGAAATGTAAATAACCTTAAGTGACTATCGTTTATTTTAACTATTTAGATTCGAAATCAGGTCCCAACAAATCCCACTATTCTTAGCTCTTAGCTCTTAGCTCTTAGCTCTTAGCTCTTAGCTCTTAGCTCTTAGCGAAGATTTGTTGACGATCTGAGTCCACAAAGGCAGGTTTATTTATTGAATAGAATGAAGAAGTTGATGACGATAAAAAGCCTGAGTGAGATCTTCACCTCAAAGCTCAAACGGGTATAAATTTATACCCGTTGGTTTTTTAGATAAAATATTAATACTCTATTCTGGCCAAAACTCGGTCTGCATCCTGATAATTCCCTGCCTGAGCACAGAATGTGATTCTCCCTGAACGATGTGCACGGATCTGTACCTCCATTTTCATGGCTTCCATCACAGCAATCACATCACCTTCATTAACTTGCTCCCCTTCCTGAACTAACCAAGAATGCAGAATGCCGGAAATAGGTGCCTTTACCTGACGGGGATCTTGCGACTTTTTTTGCTTTGTTATTGGCTGAGAAAATTGCTTCTCACTGGCAGACGCTAATTTCGCTAAACCTGCCAATAAATCTGATGACAAGCCCAATTGATGCCTGCGACCATCAATTTCAATATATGTGCGGGTGATATGCTTGTCCTCAGCCGGGATCTGACGAAGCGAAGCCTCCAGTTCATCGGCAAAGTCTGTTTCAATCCAGCGGGTATGAACGTTGAAATTATCTCCTGAGACAAAATCAGGATGTTCGATTACAGCTCGGTGGAAAGGTAAAACTGAGGCTACTCCACTGATTTTAAATTCTTGTAATGCCCGACGTGCACGGGCAAGAGCTTGCTCACGCGTTGTTCCTGTGACAATCAGTTTTGCCATCAATGAATCAAAAGCAGCGGGGATTGTAGAACCACTCATTACACCGGAGTCCAGACGAATACCGGGACCAGAAGGCGGGAGAAACTCTGTAATAGCGCCGGAAGTGGGCAAAAAACCTTTTCCGGCATCTTCTGCATTGATGCGAAATTCAAATGAGTGCCCTCTTGGTTCAGGTGTCTCTTGGATGCTTAACGGATAACCTTCTGCAATCCTCAACTGTTCAATGACCAAATCAATACCTGTTGTTTCTTCCGTAACAGGATGCTCTACTTGTAAGCGAGTATTCACTTCTAAGAAAGAGAGCGAACCATCAGCACTGAGTAAAAACTCGACCGTCCCCGCTCCAACATAATTGGCTGCCGCACAAATCGCTTTTGCCGCTTGATGAATGCGTTCCCGTTGCTGCTGAGTTAAAAAGGGAGCCGGAGCTTCTTCCACCAGTTTCTGATTCCGGCGCTGCAAGGAACAGTCTCGGGTGCCAAGCACAACGATATTGCCGTATTTATCTGCAATTACCTGCGCTTCAATATGACGCGGTTTATTCAGGAACTGTTCAATAAAACATTCCCCCCGCCCAAAAGCGGCTGTCGCCTCACGTATTGCGGAATAGTAAAGTTCTTCAACTTCATCCCGTCGCCAGGCCACTTTCAAACCACGACCTCCACCACCAAATGCGGCTTTAATGGCAATCGGTAAACCATGTTCCTCCGCAAAAGCAATAACTTCCTGCACATCTTTGACAGGCTCTGCAGTTCCTGCCACCAAGGGAGCACCAACTTGCCGGGCAATTTTACGTGCCTTAACTTTATTTCCCAATTCGTCAATTGTGTCAGGGTTAGGGCCAATCCAAATCAACCCCGCATCAATAACAGCACGGGCAAATTCAGCTCGCTCAGACAAAAAACCGTATCCGGGATGGATCATCGTTGCCTGCGCTTGCTTTGCAATTTCCAGTAAACGTGGAATATTAAGATAGGTTTCTGCGGGACTGCTTCCTACTAAAGCATACGCTTCATCTGCTAATTGCACGTGTTGTGCATCGATATCAGAATCTGCATAAACAGCTATCGTTTGTATGTCATAGTCACGACAAGCACGAATGATGCGAACAGCAATTTCACCACGATTGGCAATCAATACCTTATTTGTAGTCTTTTTTATATTGTTAACAGTAGTGTTCATTGCCGCTATTTACTCCCCTGGATTTCGTAAAATTGATTGATGGGATTAAATTGAATTTTGCCATTGATCGGGATCTGACCAGCAAGATCAAGGTGGTAATGTGCCACAGAAGCAATAACAGGATATCCACCAGTCACAGGATGATCTGCCAGAAACAATACTGGCTGCCCACTGGCCGGAATTTGTATCGCACCACTGCAAGTTCCTTCACTCGGTAATTCTTCGTGCTTAATACGTGATAGTGTGTACTCACCATTTAACCTCAAACCAATCCTGTTGGATTGTGGAGTTACCTGCCAGATTTGGTTTCGTAACAAATCAATTGATGTCTGCTCAAACCAGTCAGTACGAGGGCCGAGGAATATATCCAATACCACAACATCATCTTTATTTGGCATTACGAATGCAGGTGCTTCAGAAACAGATACCGCGGCACAGTGAGATGTTTCCCCTACGACTAATCTATCGTCAGGTTTTATTGGTACAGGGCCAATATTAGACAGCGTGTCAAATGAACGACTGGCCAGCACTTCAGGAATAATAAAACCACCTCTGACAGCCAGATAAGAACGCATTCCCGCATTGGGCATTCCCAATGTGATTTCATCTCCATCATTTAAATCAATAGGTTGATAAGAGTTTACATGCAAAATTTCCCCTTGCGGGGTTTTGATTCGAATTGGGCATAAAGCCCCGGTAACCCCAATAATTATTTTCCCTCGGGCGACAGCTTTAAATCCTCCTTGCACTATTTCTAAACATGCTTGATCAGAAGGGTTACCAACGATACGGTTTGCACTACGTAAGGCACTTTTATCCATTGCACCAGATGCCGATATTCCCAGCCCTGATTTTCCAAAACGCCCTAAATCTTGGAATAATGTTTGTAGCCCAACAGATAATATTTCCAAAGAACAAAAATTTTTCCCCGGAGACATTTCAGCAAAAGTTTCATCAGGAATAGACGATTTTTCAGGCAAACTTACCGTTACAATACCTCGTTCAACATTTCGGAAACTGACACGATTACCCGGTTGTAATAAAGCAGGTTCAGGGCGCGAAAGATCCCACATGCGTTCATTCGTAATACCAATCAGTTGCCAACCTCCGGGACTTGCCTGAGGATAAATACCACTGAACTCCCCCGCCAAGGCAACTGTGCCCGCGGGAATACGTGTTCTTGGTGTTTTGCGACGAGGAATATTCCATTGTGCAATATCCGAAATCATGTAAGCAAAACCAGGCGCAAATCCAGTAAAAGCCACCATATATTCATTTTCGGTGTGTTGGCGTATAACGTCCTGTATTGAGGTTCCCAGTATTTCAGCAACAGCAGCTAAGTCTTCACCCTTATAGCACACAGGGATCTCAATCTGTTTTCCACTCACATAGCGGCATGTTTGCAGACTTCGATTCTGAATCTCATCTACCAATTGATAAACTGAAATTGTCATCGGGTGAAAACGGATCATTAAAGTTCTCGCCGCCGGAATAATCTCTTCAATCCCAGGGATCGGTGTCATATTCAGCGAATCAAACAACATCAGTGTTTCTGTCAATCCACTGAGTTCAATCATAATGGAATTAAAATTAACAGGTAAAAAACGCAAGGCTATCTCCTGAAATCATTAATCTATGTGGTTATGAATGGATAAATGATCGAATGGTGATCCCTGCCTGTTGCAGGACAATTTTTATTTGTCTGGCCATATCCAGCGCCCCTAAGCTATCACCATGTACACAAATAGAATCTGCTTCAATAGGGGTGAATTTTCCATCAATAGATTCCACTCCTCCCTCTGTTACTAACTGCAACATACGCTGTGCAACATAGTTAGCATCATGCAATACAGCACCTTCTTCACGACGGGAAACCAATTCTCCTTTCGATGTGTAGGCACGATCTGCAAAGGCCTCAGAGATAGTTTTCAGACCTTTTTCTTGCGCCAGCCGGAGGATATTTGAGCCAGCCAATCCCATCAATGCAAGATTTGAGTTAATTGCCAATATGCCCTCAATAACCGCCAAAGCCTGCTGTTTATCATTAGCTATCGTGTTATAAAGCGCACCGTGTGGTTTTACATAACTGATTGTTGTTCCTATTGATGTAGCTAGTCCTTGCAAAGCACCAATCTGATAAATCACATCTGCAGTAAGTTCATGGCTGGCGAGATCCATATTACGACGGCCAAAACCAACTAAATCAGGATAAGAAACATGAGCCCCAATAACGATCTGATTTTCCTCCGCTAATTTCAGGGTCTGCAAAATTCCTGCCGGATCACCTGCGTGAAAGCCACAGGCAACATTTGCACTGCTAACAATCCCCAGCATTTCCTCATCATTTCCCATCCTCCACTGTCCAAAACTCTCACCAAGATCGCTGTTTAAATCAATTACATTCATCATATTGTTAAATCATCATTGTCATATTGTTGAACAATAGATAATTTCTGACGAGAAAATAATCAAATAAAATTAGTATATATAGTGTAAAAATCCAACAGAGATCACTTTATTCATATTCCCAACCAAATTCTCAAGCACGTAATATTGAGGTAGACAATATTGAAATACACAATGTTAGGATTAGGATGAAAAGAATCATGTCATTTTATGTTAGGCAAATAATCGTAACTTGCTGGTTATTCAAGAATATGTGAAGATTAACTTTTGAACACCAAAAGCACTTTTCTCAGCTACACCCAATGGATAACTATGAAAAGAGAGAGTTCTCCTCAAATTTTGAGTAAGAAAATTACAGAAATCATAAGAAATAAACTGGTTATCGGGGAATTATTACCCGGACAACGCTTATCAGAAGCAATCCTAAGTGAGCAACTTAAAATTTCCCGCAATACTTTACGGGAAGTATTCCGTACTCTTACTCAAGAAGGGTTATTAAAACACCAACCCAATCGTGGTGTGTTTGTAGCAATACCTGATATTGCGTCAATTATTGATATCTATCGAGTCAGAAAGCTGATTGAATGCCAAGCACTTATGCAGGCATACCCTATGCACCCTGCTGTTACCAAAATGCGTGAAGCAGTAACAAATGCCCAGCAATGTCAGAACCAGCAAGATTGGGTCAGAGTTGGTACAGCCAATATGTGTTTCCATGCTGCTATCGTAGAACTAACTGACAGTGAAAGATTAATGACATTCTACCGCAATATTTCGGCAGAACTCCGTTTAGCTTTTGGCCTCTTGAATGAACCTGAATTGTTATACGCCCCTTATGTCGATAAGAATACCTATATTCTAGAGCTTCTGGATTCTAATCAGACAGAATTAGCGGCGCAGAAAATGGAAGATTATCTGGATTTATCAGAAAGAACCGTACTGGCTGCTTATTCTCGCAAAAATAACGGATAACAACTGAAAAAATAAACTATTACCCCAAACGCAAAAAAGCCATCCGGGGACGGATGGCTTCTCTGACTGAATTGATGTCTGGCAGTGCCCTACTCTCACATGGGGAGACCCCACACTACCATCGGCGCTACGGCGTTTCACTGCTGAGTTCGGCATGGGGTCAGGTGGGACCACCGCGCTGTTGCCGCCAGACAAATCCTGTATTCAATCCCGAACAAGCTGCTTGTTATTTTCGTCCGTCACCGCTTCCGCGCCTATCGAAAATATACCTGAAACCCTGTCTTTCTCTCGTCTCTCAAACCCACAAAACCCCTTCGGTGTTGTCAGGTTAAGCCGCACGGGGCATTAGTACTGGTCAGCTCAACGTCTCGCAACGCTTACACACCCAGCCTATCCACGTCCTCGTCTCGGACGGCCCTTCAGGACTCTCCAGGAGTCAGGGAAGACTCATCTCAAGGCAAGTTTCCCGCTTAGATGCTTTCAGCGGTTATCTCTGCCGCACTTAGCTACCGGGCAGTGCCATTGGCATGACAACCCGTACACCAGTGGTGCGTCCACTCCGGTCCTCTCGTACTAGGAGCAGCCCCTTTCAATCTTCCAGCGCCCACGGCAGATAGGGACCGAACTGTCTCACGACGTTCTAAACCCAGCTCGCGTACCACTTTAAATGGCGAACAGCCATACCCTTGGGACCTACTTCAGCCCCAGGATGTGATGAGCCGACATCGAGGTGCCAAACACCGCCGTCGATATGAACTCTTGGGCGGTATCAGCCTGTTATCCCCGGAGTACCTTTTATCCGTTGAGCGATGGCCCTTCCATGCAGAACCACCGGATCACTAAGACCTACTTTCGTACCTGCTCGCGCCGTCACGCTCGCAGTCAAGCCAGCTTATGCCTTTGCACTAACCTCACGATGTCCGACCGTGATTAGCTGACCTTCGTGCTCCTCCGTTACGCTTTGGGAGGAGACCGCCCCAGTCAAACTACCCGCCAGACACTGTCCGCAACCCGGATAACGGGCCTACGTTAGAACATCAAACATTCAAGGGTGGTATTTCAAGGATGGCTCCGTGCAGACTGGCGTCCGCACTTCACAGCCTCCCACCTATCCTACACATCAAGGCTCAAGGTTCAGTGTCAAGCTATAGTAAAGGTTCACGGGGTCTTTCCGTCTTGCCGCGGGTACACTGCATCTTCACAGCGAGTTCAATTTCACTGAGTCTCGGGTGGAGACAGCCTGGCCATCATTACGCCATTCGTGCAGGTCGGAACTTACCCGACAAGGAATTTCGCTACCTTAGGACCGTTATAGTTACGGCCGCCGTTTACTGGGGCTTCGATCAAGAGCTTCTCCCTGAGGATGACCCCATCAATTAACCTTCCAGCACCGGGCAGGCGTCACACCGTATACGTCCACTTTCGTGTTTGCACAGTGCTGTGTTTTTATTAAACAGTTGCAGCCAGCTGGTATCTGCGGCTGGCCTCGGCTCCAAGAGCATGTCTTTTCACCTGGCGCCAGCGTGCCTTCTCCCGAAGTTACGGCACCATTTTGCCTAGTTCCTTCACCCGAGTTCTCTCAAGCGCCTGAGTATTCTCTACCTGACCACCTGTGTCGGTTTGGGGTACGATTCCGTGTTACCTGGTGCTTAGAGGCTTTTCCTGGAAGCAGGGCATCTGTCACTTCAGCACCGTAGTGCCTCGTCATCACGCCTCAGTGTTGCGGATAACCGGATTTGCCGGGTTATCCCACCTACCCGC
>NZ_CP072455.1:57500-407500 GCF_017743015.1 Xenorhabdus budapestensis | reverse complement strand
ATGGTATTCACCCGCTGCCGGGTTAGATTTCAAACGCGTCAATGGTGGTTTATTGGTACAGGATCGTGATTTAGGCATGGTAACAGAAACTCAATTACGGGTAGTTTCTAAACGTCAACCAACAGAACAAGAAATGCAGGATGCGCTATTCTGCTGGAAAGTAACTAAGTTTGTTAAATCTAATGCCATTGTTTATGCCAAAGATAATATGACAATCGGTATTGGTGCAGGCCAGATGAGCCGTGTTTATTCAGCTAAGATCGCAGGAATTAAGGCAGCCGATGAAGGGCTGGAAGTTCAGGAATGTGCTATGGCTTCTGATGCTTTTTTCCCGTTCCGAGATGGTATTGATGCTGCCGCAGCCGTGGGAGTGAGTTGTGTGATCCAACCAGGCGGCTCTATACGTGATGATGAAGTGATTGCTGCTGCTGATGAGCATGGCATCGCCATGATTTTTACCGGCATGCGTCATTTCCGCCATTAACCTATCTCAGCTTTATAATAGGAAAAACTGATGAATATACTGATTATTGGTAGTGGCGGAAGGGAACATGCACTGGCGTGGAAAGCAGCTCAATCTCCGCTGGCAAGTCAAGTTTATGTCGCACCGGGTAACGCTGGAACAGCATTGGAAGTGAATCTAAAAAATGTAGATATTGCCGCAACAGATATTGATGGTTTATTGGCCTTTGCTCAAAGCCATGATATTGCTCTCACTATTGTAGGGCCAGAAGCCCCTCTGGTTATCGGTGTGGTTGATGCTTTTCAACAGGCAGGGCTGACAATCTTTGGCCCGACTAAGGCAGCCGCCCAACTGGAAGGTTCTAAGGCTTTTACCAAAGATTTTCTCGCACGTCACCATATACCAACAGCGGCTTACCAAAATTTCACAGAAGTTGAACCCGCTCTCGCCTATTTAGAAAAAATTGGAGCACCTATTGTCATTAAGGCCGATGGTCTGGCAGCAGGTAAAGGAGTGGTTGTCGCCATGACGATGGAAGAGGCTCAAAACGCTATTAAAGATATGCTGGCGGGCAATGCATTTGGTGATGCAGGGCATCGGATTGTCATTGAAGAATTTCTGGACGGAGAAGAGGCCAGTTTTATTGTCATGGTAGATGGTAAAAATGTGGTTCCCATGGCAACCAGCCAGGATCACAAACGGGTCGGTGATGGAGACACTGGACCAAATACTGGCGGAATGGGCGCATACTCTCCAGCACCAGTTATAAATGATGAGATCCACCAGCGTGTGCTGGAGAAAATCATTTATCCGACAGTAGAAGGTATGGCTGCGGAAGGACATACCTATGTCGGCTTTCTCTATGCAGGTTTGATGATTGATAAACAAGGCGAGCCGAAAGTCATCGAATTTAACTGCCGCTTTGGTGATCCTGAAACCCAACCAATTATGATGCGCTTGCGCTCTGATTTGGTCGAACTGTGTCTCGCTGGAGCAAAAGGCCAGTTAGATGGCAAAATATCCGAATGGGATGCCCGCTCTGCGCTGGGTGTAGTGTTAGCGGCAAATGGCTATCCGGCTGATTATACCAAAGGTGATGTGATCACTGGCCTGAATCAAGAAGCGCCATTCAACGAAACTCAATCTGATGAAAAAGTTTTTCACGCGGGAACGGCTTTCAAGGATACAGAGGTAGTAACCGCAGGTGGCCGCGTTTTATGTGTTACGGCATTGGGTGGCAATATTGCAGAAGCACAAAAAAAAGCTTACTTGAAAGCTGAAAAGATTAGCTGGGAAGGTTGTTTTTATCGGAAAGACATTGGTTATCGCGCCATTGCGCGTCTGAAATAAAATAGTCGGAAATGAAGAGCTGGCGAATACAGGCTTACAACTTATCTTTCGTCGGCTCCCAGCGACAAAAATCATCATTGGCGACCAGTAATAACTGCCTCCCTGCTGGCGCTTCCAACCATGCAATTGTGAGTGTACCATAGCTATTCTTGTGCCTTTCTTCGAGCCATACCCGATCCTGAGGCTCAAACTCAATAAATAATTTTTTCCCTGTACAAGTAGTCACTTCACCATTCTGCCAATGTCCCTGAACCAATTTAACTTCTCCTGCAATTAAAGCATCGCTGATTTCCTCTGTCCGCTTAGCACCAAACTGCAAGCTAATAATGTCATCATTGGAGAGTTGTTCACGTCGGCCATCAAACTGGCGCTGCATAAAAATAACGTTGTCCTCTCTATCCAACCGCAAGAGCTCTTCTGTCGGATGATTATTGAGTACATTACGACGCACTTGCCACAAATTTCCTCGGCGGTACTCATAGAAAGAGACAGTGGTATTTTTATGATGGTAAGGACTGAAAACACTCATAATAACTTGAGGTTTACTGTTTTGATCATTCAAGCGCCATAAGCGGATAACACCACCATCGGCAATGAAACCACTGGCGCTGAAAATTGGAGTTTTTGGTTGAACTGAACAGGCGCTGAGCAATGAGATAACCCCCAATGCTAGCAGCCCCTGTAGCGTCAACAAAAGGGGCGCTGAACTCCCCTCTCTCTTCTTTTTTCGCAATACGATTACTTAACTGCGTCTTTTAGTGCTTTACCAGCAGAGAAAGCAGGTACGTTTGCTGCTGCAATTTTGATTTCTTTACCAGTCTGTGGGTTACGACCAGTACGCTCTGCACGATGATTAACTTTGAAAGTACCAAAGCCAACCAGTTGCACTGCATCACCATTTTTCAGAGATTCAGTGATTGCATTCAAAGTTGATTCCAGGGCAGCTTTAGCCTGAGTTTTGGTCAGATCAGCACCTGCTGCGATTGCATCAACTAATTCAGTCTTATTCATAGATTATCCTTACAGTGTGTTTATCGTTTGCAAAGCATCGAGTGCGACGGATATGCCGATTTGACAGCACCCCTGCATACACGCACCGATAGCCACTTCTTTTCGCCCTCAATGTAGAACAGAGTGAGGGCAAATGTGAAGTCTTTAAATCCGGCAATTCAAGCACTAAGTCACGTTTTATGACTTATCACTCCAAATTTATGCCGATATTGCTGACCCCGCACTCACGGAGATCAGCCTTTAATCCTTTAATTAATTCTATGTCCCGTTCTTCGCAGTTCGCCAATAAACGGTAAATCTCCCATTGAATATCCCATTCTTCTTCAATGGCAGGCAATGCCTTTAATTCATCCTCTGTCATTTCTTTACCAGCTTGAGTCATTTCCAGCATGGCGACAGTACGGATGGATATTTCACTGACGGCTATTGCATGCTCTAACGTTGAACCACTCAAACGCGAATGAATGACTTCACCTAATGCAATACACGCATCAATTGCTGGATACACACCATAAATATCATAGCCATCTGCTGATGGGATAATGGTTTCCAGTTTTTCCAGTTGATTATCAAAATTTACTTTTGCGTCTTTGACAACTAATGTCTCCCAAACCAGATCGAGAATACAACGATATTGCGCAGGATCTGCAAACTCAGTTTGGCGACAAAACGCTTGATAGTTTGGATACATCCGCTCACATAGACTAGCCATAAAAGTCAAATGTTGCCAACTTTCAAGTTTCTCCAACCTCAGGTGGATCGGGTTTCTTAACATTAGCTGTTACTCATGATGCTTAATTTGCGCCGAAGTTTACCTGAAAATCAAGAATATCCACATATTTCCGCCTCAATTATAGATTTTTCTGCATTGTTTGCTTAAAAAACGGTCTATTTGAAGCAATTCCATCAGCCCAACGGGTCGGTTCAGGCAGTTTATATCCTTTCATACAATGCTCAACCCAGTAGATGGCACTCTCAATACTGATCTTATGACCGATGGAAATATAGAGTGGATTACATCTTTTTTTACTCCGCCATACGAGACCAATCTGTTCACCATGATCGATCAACGGCTGACTACTACCCAATGCCTCACCCACAAGCTCATGCTCACCACATAAGCGACTTTTAGCGATCCCGATTGTCGGAACATCCACCAGCAAGCCAAAATGGCTGGCAACCCCCAGACGTCTCGGATGGGCAATACCCTGACCATCAACCATCACCAGATTAGGTCGTAGATTTAGCTTATTCCACGCTGCAAGCAATGCTGGATATTCACGAAATGAGAGTAAGCCGGGAATATAGGGGAGTACAGTTTCTACCCTCGCGATTTGATATTCTACCAGTTTAAGGGTGGGATAATGCAAGATAGCAATGGCGGCACGGGTTATCGTACCGTTTTCTTCAAACCCAACGTCCGCACCCGCAATGAACTCCGGTACAAAAGACGCAGAAAAAGCATCATGGCGGATAACCTGCCGTGCTTTTTCTATCTGTTCCTGACGTAATGCCTTCGTATCAATCATAGGCTATTGATGATATTTTACTGAAAGTCTGTGCACTGCTTCGACAAAAGCCCCTGCATGTTCTGGCGGAACATCCTGATGGATCCCATGCCCCAGATTGAAAACATGCCCGCTGCCTGCACCAAAGTCCTGTAGGATAGTCGAAACTTCTTGTTCAATTCGCGCTGGCGCGGCATACAGCATGGATGGATCCATATTACCTTGTAAAGCAACTTTATCCCCGACACGGCGGCGGGCGTCAGCAATATTCGTTGTCCAATCCAGCCCAAGGGCATCACAACCTGTTGCTGCCATCGCTTCAAGCCACTGTCCGCCGCCTTTTGTAAACAGAGTCACAGGTAGACGGCGGCCTTCATGTTCACGGATCAATCCATCGACAATTTTATGCATATATTGCAACGAAAATTCCTGATAATCACGCTGAGATAACACACCACCCCAAGTATCGAAAATCATGACAGATTGAGCACCAGCTTTAATTTGCGCGTTCAGATATAGAATAACGCTGTTTGCCAATTTATCCAGCAGTAGATGCAATGTCGCGGGCTCAGCATACATCATGGCTTTGATCTTAGTAAATGCCTTACTGCTTCCCCCTTCGACCATATAAGTCGCCAGCGTCCAAGGGCTACCAGAAAAACCGATCAGAGGAACTTGTCCTGCTAGCGCCTTGCGGATCGCTCGAACAGCATCCATCACATAACCTAGCTCCATCTCTGGATCGGGGACCGGCAACTTTTCCACATCGGCATGATTAAGGATCGGAAATTGAAAACGCGGCCCTTCGCCTGCTTCAAAATAGAGCCCCAATCCCATTGCATCGGGGATAGTCAAGATATCAGAAAACAGGATCGCCGCATCCAATGGAAAACGTCGCAGGGGCTGGAGCGTAACTTCGCAAGCCAACTCAGTATTTTTGCATAACGAGATGAAATCCCCCGCCTCCTGACGCGTAGCTTTATATTCAGGTAAATAGCGTCCTGCCTGACGCATCATCCATACTGGTGTAATATCAACAGGCTGACGTAATAAGGCGCGCAGATAGCGGTCGTTTTTCAACTCATTCATGACAAGCTCCCTTGATTATCGACAAAAAGCGCGCGCATGATAACACGTCGGAAGCCGAACTTCCGTCCTGACCGCCAATAAATAAACGTTCAAGCGCCAATCCCCCATAACGTATGATCCCAGATGAAAAAATTTATGTGCAGAGTCACAAAACCCAGAACAAGGACTATGCACATCGGCTCATCGCTCTCATTATGTTACATTCATGTAACACGCGTGTTGCGTGAAGGCAATACCGTTTCTCACGTTGCCATAAGCCTTCATTGTTCGCGCTCTTCAGTTAATCGTTGGATGAATTGGTTTACGTTAGTTAATTGTTTAGTTAATTAATTATTTAGTTAATTAACTGTATCAAAGCGCTTATGAAGTCATTTTCATTGATAAATAAACTATTTACATGAAGGAGTTTCGACTAATGCGTTTATCCACTTTAGTACTAGCTATTGGCTTGGCACTAGGCACTCAGGCGCAGGCCGAAGAAAATAAACTGGGATCTGACCACACGAACATATCAAGTGATCAGGTTAAGGAGGTGAGTGCGACCGGTGAAGCTAATCAACAGCAACACAAGAAGAACAAAAACCCGTTCTTCTATCCAAGTGTACTACCATTCCAGGCTCCTCCGTTCAATAAGATAAAAGAAACAGACTATGCGCCCGCGATTGCTGCCGGTATTAAACAGAAACTGAAGGAAGTAGAGAAGATCGCCAATAATCCCGCCATACCTGATTTTGAAAATACATTTGTCGCGCTGGAGAAATCGGGTGCAATGTTGACACGGGTGATGAATGTATTTGGGGCGATGACGTTGGCTAATACCACTGACCGGCTGCAAAAACTGAATGAGGAAACTTCACCAAAGCTGGCGGCGATGAATGATGAAATTACGCTGAACAGTAAACTGTTCAACCGTATCAAAGCCATATACCAGCAGCGCGGGACATTGAATCTGGATCCAGAATCACACCGATTGGTGGAAGTGACTTATCAAAGCTTCGTGTTAGCAGGGGCCAACTTGTCTGATACGGATAAAGCGAAGTTAAAAGCTTTGAATCAGGAAGCAGCAAAACTCAGTACCCAGTTTGCCAACAAACTGCTGGCGGCAACTAAAAATGGCGCGCTGGCGATTCAAGATAAAGCCAGGCTGGACGGGCTGTCCGATGGCGAAATTGCCGCGGCTGCGCAGGCCGCCAGTGAGCGTAAACTAGACAAGCAGTGGCTGTTGGTATTGCAAAACACCACCCAACAGCCGAGTCTGCAAAACCTGAAAGATCGTGATACGCGTAAAGCATTATTTGAGGCATCGTGGACCCGAGCCGAAAAAGGTGACGATAATGACACACGTCAAACCTTAGCCCGGTTAGCGAAGATCCGTGCTGAGCAGGCTAAACTGCTGGGTTTCCCGGATTATTCATCGTGGAAACTGCAAAATCAGATGGCAAAAACGCCCAAAGCTGCGTTGAAATTTTTGCGTGATATTGTACCGGCAGCAACTGCACGCGCTGAGCGCGAAGCCAAAGACATTCAGGCTGTGATTGACCAGCAAAAAGGGGGCTTCAAACTGGAGGCCTGGGACTGGTCATTTTATGCCGAGCAGGTACGCAAAGCAAAATATGATTTGGATGAATCACAGATTAAGCCGTATTTCGAGCTGAATAATGTCCTGAACAATGGCGTGTTCTATGCCGCCAATCTGCTGTATGGCATTACCTTTAAAGAGCGCAAAGACATCCCGGTTTATCAATCCGACGTCCGTGTGTATGAAGTTTTCGATAAAGGCGGACAGCCGTTGGCGTTGTTTTATACCGATTATTTTAAGCGCGACAACAAAGGTGGTGGTGCCTGGATGAATAATTTTGTCGATCAGTCAAAGCTCATCGGAACCAAACCGGTGATTTACAACGTCGCCAACTTTACCAAACCTGCGCCGGGCCAACCAGCACTATTGTCGTATGATGACGTGATCACCATGTTCCATGAGTTTGGCCATGCCTTGCACGGAATGTTTGCCGATCAGGAATATCCGAGCCTGTCCGGTACTAATACCGCTCGTGATTTTGTGGAATTTCCATCACAATTTAATGAGTATTGGGCGCGTGATCCAAAGGTGTTTGCCCATTACGCCAAGCATTACCAAACTGGTGAAGCAATGCCACAAGCATTGGTGGATAAGATCAATAAGGCTGACAAATTCAACAAAGGTTATAGCATGACTGAGCTGCTGTCAGCCGCGTTGCTGGATATGCACTGGCATATGCTGACCGCTGCTCAGCCACAGCAGGACGTGGATAAGTTTGAAGCCAAGTCTCTGCAACAAGACAACATCTATCTCAGCTACGTACCACCGCGCTATCGTTCCAGCTACTTCAACCACATTTGGGGTGGCGGTTATGCTGCCGGTTATTATGCTTATCTGTGGACAGAAATGCTGGCAGATGATGCTTTTGCCTGGTTTACCGAACACGGAGGCCTGACGGCAGAGAATGGCCAACGTTTCCGCGATAAGGTGTTGTCACGTGGTAATAGTGAAGACTTGGAAAAACTGTATATCGACTGGCGCGGTAAGCCACCGAGTATTAAGCATATGCTGAAAAACCGAGGCCTAGAGGAACAAAAACAATAAGGTGTATTAAAGATTAAGAGTTACCCGTTTTGATATGGATATCGAATCCTTATACAAAACATAAGGTAACTCTCATGCTTTATACGGTCGCAGTAGGGGTAGCTGTTACCAGCTACCCCGCACAGATATGGACATGTTTTAAAAAGGATTAACTCATTGATCAATCAACATCACTGCTGACGACATAATGCAACCGCCTCCTCAATCAAACGGCGGGCAATCGTATCAGACGTAGGGATAAGGGGAAGCTGATCATAGCGATACCAATCTGCGCTAATAAGTTCGACAGGGTCATGCTCAATTTCACCGCTATCATAATCCGCCAGAAATCCCATCATCAATGAATTTGGGAAAGGCCACGGTTGAGAAGCGACATAACGCAAGTTACGGATTTTTATTCCACTCTCTTCCATCACCTCACGATGTACAGCTTCTTCCAGTGTTTCCCCCACTTCAACAAATCCGGCAAGTACCGTATGGATACCGTTACGATGGCGCTGATGCTGTGCCAGCAGAATGTGATCATCGCGACGAATGCCGACAATAATGCAAGGTGCAATTTGCGGATAATAATGTTCATCACAGCTCTGGCACAAACAAGCCCATTCATGCTGGCTCTGTTGCATTTTTTGTCCACAGTAACCGCAGTAATGATGAGAACGATAGAACTCAGCCAATTGGATTCCGCGTCCTGCCAGTTGAAATAACTTGGGATCTTGCTCTGCAATCCGACGAGGAGAAGACATATCTGCCTCCATCTTATGGCCTACCAGCCAAACAGTTTCCCCTAACCATTCACCGATAGCGTAAGCTACATAACCTTGCAATGACCACTGGTTGGCTGTTCCTAATGGCAATTCCCCTTGTGGTAGCCAAACTCTGTTTTCAAGGCTGACAATCCACCAGCCTCGTTCTATGCCTGTTAATTTTTTTTGCATTATCGGTTCCATCATTTGTTGCATCGGATGTTGTGTCATAGCCACATTGAAATATTAATTAAATGTTATTAAATCTTAGTGTAAGTACAGCATACTCCTCTTCATCGAATTCTGTCTGCAGTCTGTTATATTAATTACGTTTCTGAATGTTCATTTAATGCAGATAAAGTGTTTGATTTGCTTTCAATCAATAATATGCAGGTATCAATAGGTATCCTAAATTGAGGAATAACAACTATGTCACAACAGGTTGCCGTATTTGATTTGGATGACACCCTGATTTGTGGGGATTCCAGCCAGCTCTGGACTCATTATTTATGGGAAAAAGGCATCATTACTGACCCACGCTTTATAGAGGCAGACCAGAAAATGATATTGGATTACTGTGCAGGAAAACTGAATATGCAAGAGTATCTGGCGACCAACTTACAGGCACTCAGCCAAATTCCTCATGAGCAAATAGATATCTGGCTGACCGATTTCGTGGAAACCAAAATCAAACCTGTCTTCTATCCTGCCGCCAGAAAACAATTAGATATCTACCGCCATCAAAACATTCCTATTATCATCATTTCTGCCACCGTTTCTTTTGTAGTTAAGAAAATCGCTGCTGCATTTGGAGCACAAACAGCGATGGGGATTGATATGGTAATGAAAGATGGTTGTTATACCGGAGACATTCAGGGTATCCCTACCTTCCGGGAAGGAAAAGTTGCCCGTTTACAACAATGGCTGGCAGAGCAGAATTTATCGCCACAACATATCTATTTTTATACAGACTCTGCGAATGATTTACCGATGTGCCGATTTGCCACCAAAGTCTTTACCGTCAATCCAGATATACAATTGCGGGCAGCAGCAGAAGTTCATGGCTGGAAACAATTGAATTGGGCTTTATAGTCAAATAATTAACCCCAGGAAGTCAGTTTCACACGAAGAGTTCTGGTTTCAGCTTAGTGCTTTCTGGTTGCAGTTTTCAGAATCCCCTTTATACTCTGGGTGTTTTCTTGTCGGAGTGCCTAGCGTTCACCCTATCTCACGGTGGACACAGGCTGAGACCGTTTATTCGGGATCCGCAGAACCTGATCGGGCTAATACCCGCGAAGGGAACAAGAGTAATCACCCCGCTGATGTGTTCTTCTTGTTGTTGTACAGATAAATTGTTGTACAAACAAATCTGTCCGGATGACGTAATTCAGCAATCAACCATTACTCCCTGCGAGCTCCAGACAAGCAATTTTCTCAACTTAAGCCCTATCTGAGCGTCATGTTTTTTATTTGCGCAATGAGACAGGCGATAACACAGTCAGGAATTTGCTATGTCTAATGCTATTACTAACAACAGCGTTACCTCTACTGCTGACATTATCCCTGCAACCAATATCTCACCTAAAGCCCATCCAGCACGGCCACGTAAAGTCCAACGAGATGCAGCACAGGAATTTATCAGTTCGATTCAAGGTGTGACATTTCCCAATTCAAACCGTATTTATCTGGCAGGATCACGCGAAGATATTCGGGTTCCCATGCGGGAAATCCAGTTATCTCCCACACTGATTGGCGGAACGAAAGAGAATCCTCAATTTGAGGAAAACGAACCCGTGCCAGTCTATGACACTTCCGGCCCTTATGGCGATCCAGAAGCCATACTGAACGTACAAACGGGTTTGCAAAAGCTCCGTCAACCGTGGATTGAAGAGCGCAATGATGCTGAATCTGTCGCAAGCCTCAGTTCTGATTTTACTCAACAGCGCCTTGCAGATGCCGGACTGGATCACCTGCGCTTCAAACATCGTTCCCATCCATTAAAAGCCAAACAGGGCAGGCGCGTGACTCAATTGCACTATGCATGCCAGGGTATCATCACACCGGAAATGGAATTTATCGCACTGCGTGAAAATATGGGGCGTGAGCGTATCCGTGGTGAAATTCTGCTCCAACAACATACAGGGCAAAGTTTCGGCGCAAACTTACCGGATAACATCACACCGGAATTTGTTCGTCAGGAAGTGGCGGCCGGCCGTGCGATTATTCCTGCTAACATTAACCATCCAGAATCTGAACCGATGATTATCGGTCGTAATTTTCTGGTGAAAGTTAATGCCAATATCGGTAATTCCTCCGTCACTTCCTCTATCGAAGAAGAAGTCGAAAAATTGATTTGGTCTACCCGTTGGGGTGCTGACACGGTGATGGATCTCTCCACCGGACGCTACATCCACGAAACCCGTGAATGGATACTACGTAACAGTCCAGTACCCATCGGCACAGTTCCTATTTATCAGGCACTGGAAAAAGTCAATGGCATAGCGGAAAACCTGACATGGGAAACGTTCCGCGATACGTTACTGGAGCAGGCCGAACAAGGAGTGGATTATTTCACCATCCATGCAGGGGTGTTGCTGCGTTACGTTCCCATGACCGCCAAGCGCCTGACAGGCATTGTTTCCCGTGGTGGTTCAATTATGGCGAAATGGTGCCTTTCCCATCATCAGGAAAACTTTCTCTATACTCACTTTCGTGAAATTTGTGAAATCTGTGCGGCCTACGACGTTTCCCTCTCTTTGGGGGACGGATTGCGCCCCGGCTCCATTCAGGATGCTAATGATGAAGCTCAATTTGCCGAACTACATACCCTCGGTGAACTGACCAAAATCGCCTGGGAATATGATGTTCAGGTGATGATAGAAGGGCCGGGGCATATTCCGATGCAGTTAATTCGCCGCAATATGACAGAAGAACTGGAGCACTGCCACGAAGCGCCATTCTATACCTTGGGGCCACTGACAACTGATATCGCCCCGGGTTATGACCATTTCACCTCTGGTATTGGTGCTGCAATGATCGGTTGGTTCGGCTGTGCCATGCTGTGTTATGTCACTCCCAAAGAGCATCTCGGCCTGCCAAACAAAGAGGATGTGAAACAGGGGCTGATCACCTACAAAATCGCCGCTCATGCGGCAGATCTTGCTAAAGGTCATCCCGGTGCTCAAATTCGTGATAACGCCATGTCAAAAGCCCGTTTTGAATTCCGCTGGGAAGATCAATTTAATCTGGCGCTTGATCCTGAAACTGCCCGCGCTTACCACGATGAAACCTTACCACAAGAATCCGGTAAGGTTGCTCACTTCTGCTCAATGTGTGGACCAAAATTCTGTTCAATGAAGATAACGCAGGATGTGCGGGATTATGCGGCAAAACTAGAGCAAGAAGCTGGCATGGAACAGATGTCCGAAGAGTTCCGTGTTCATGGTAGTGAACTGTATCACCGTGCCGAGGATATCAACGATGTCAAATCAGCTTAAAGCGATATCCTTTGCTCCAACTGAACACCGATTGGGGTTATATCCCGTTGTGGATTCCCTGATGTGGATTGAGCGATTACTGGAAGCGGGTGTCAGAACCCTGCAATTGCGCATCAAAGATATGCCCGAAGAGCAAATGGAGGACGATATCCGGCAAGCCATTACACTGGGAAATAAATATAACGCTCGTCTGTTCATCAACGATTACTGGCGTCTGGCAATCAAACACCACGCCTATGGCGTACATCTGGGGCAAGAAGATTTGGATATCGCCGATCTTCAGGCCATCCAACAGGCCGGACTTCGTCTGGGTATTTCCACCCATAATGAGCAGGAATTGGCGCGGGCAAAAGCTCTGCGCCCATCTTATATCGCACTGGGACATATTTTCCCGACCACGACCAAGGAGATGCCATCATCGCCACAGGGGCTTATCGCCCTGAAACATCAGGTGGAGATCACGCCAGAATTTCCTACCGTTGCCATTGGCGGTATTTCACTGGAGCGTGTGCCGGATGTGGTTGCAACAGGTGTCGGAGGTGTGGCGCTGGTCACTGCCATCACTAAAGCCAAAGATTGGCGACAAGCAACATCCAGATTACTTCATTTAGTTGAAGGAATAATGGTTGAAAGAATCGTTGAAGGAAATGATCGGAGGCTCTTATGTTGAACGATCAAGAATTTATGCGGTACAGCCGCCAATTGTTACTGGAAGACATCGGCCCTGACGGACAGGAAAAATTAAAAGCAAGCAAGGTATTAATTGTTGGAATCGGGGGGTTAGGCTCCCCCGCCGCACTCTATCTCGCCGCAGCAGGAGTGGGGCACCTCTATCTTGCAGATGATGACAAATTACATATCTCTAACCTGCAACGCCAAATCCTCTATCGCACGGCAGATATTTCCGCCGGAAAAGCGGCTCTGGCGGCAGAGCAATTGGCCGATTTAAATCCCCTTGTCAATCTCACTGTTATAAGTGAGCGACAGGATAAGAAATCACTGACAAACCTTGCCCGGCAAGTCGATCTGATATTGGATTGCTGCGATAACATGGCAACCCGACACGCCATTAATGCTGCCAGTGTTGAGACCAATACCGCCCTTATCAGTGGCAGTGCTGTAGGGTTCAGCGGGCAACTTATGGTGTTTGAACCCCCTTACCAACATGGCTGTTATACCTGCCTCTATCCCGATCAGGAAGAGCCGCAACGTAATTGTCGAACCGCTGGTGTTATGGGGCCAGTAGTTGGTGTTATCGGCACACTGCAAGCACTGGAAGCAATCAAAATGTTGGCCAGTCTCCCTTCTCATCTGAGTGGAAAACTACGGCTGTTTGATGGCAGACAACAAAGCTGGAGCACATTACAGCTGACTGCATCACCGCAATGCCCAATCTGCGGAACATTATCTTTTATAGATAAAACAGTTTCAGGAAAAAAAATCGCATGAACATCATCGTCAACGATCAAACAGTCACACTGCCAGATCCTGTGAATAAGCCTATGACGGTACAACAGTTACTGGAACATATACAACGTACTCAATTGGGCACTGCGTTAGCCATTAATCAGACCATTATCCCGCGCTCAGAATGGGATATTCACCTGATTAATGATGGGGACAATATCCTGCTGTTTCAGGCCATTGCTGGTGGCTAATGCCGGAGGTTAGTCATGTTAAAAATCGCTGATACCCCCTTTCACTCCCGCCTGTTTACAGGAACAGGTAAATTCGCCAACGCCGGATTGATGATGGAAGCTATCCGTGCTTCCGGCAGCCAGTTAGTCACAATGGCCATGAAACGTATCGATCTGCATGGCAACGATGATGGCATTCTCGCACCATTACAAGAGTCAGGCATTAAACTCCTGCCCAATACTTCTGGGGCAAAAACCGCAGAGGAAGCTGTGTTTGCCGCCCGCCTTGCACGGGAAGCACTGGACACCAACTGGATCAAACTGGAAATTCATCCTGACGTAAAATACCTGTTGCCCGATCCGGTAGAAACTCTGAAAGGTGCAGAGCAGTTAGTCAAAGAAGGTTTTATTGTCCTGCCTTACTGCGGCGCAGATCCGGTTCTGTGCCGCCGCCTGGAAGAAGTGGGCTGTGCTGCTGTGATGCCATTAGGCGCTCCTATTGGTTCAAACAAAGGCTTGCTCACCCGTGATTTTCTGCAAATCATTATCGAACAATCCCATGTTCCTGTCGTCGTGGACGCTGGCATTGGCGCACCAAGCCATGCACTGGCAGCCATTGAAATGGGAGCTGATGCCGTACTGGTCAATACCGCCATCGCCGTTGCCCATAATCCGGTCAAAATGGCGCAAGCATTTAAAGCAGCCATTGAGGCAGGTGAACTTGCTTATCAGGCCGGTATGGCAAGCCAGAAATCCCATGCAGAAGCCTCCAGTCCATTGACTGATTTTCTGGGGGTGCTATGACAGGTAATACAGTAACCAGTAATACAACGACCAGTAATCGATTGACAGAAGCGACCTTCCGTCAACGCTGGCAACAGTTGGATTGGGATGACATCACTCTGCGTCTCAACAGTAAAACCAGACAAGATGTCGAACATACCCTAAACAACGAACATCTGACATTGGATGATTTTATGGCACTGCTCTCCCCCGCAGCGCAGTCTTACCTTGAACCTTTGGCTCAGCGGGCACAACAATTAACCCGTCAACGATTTGGTAATACCGTGGGATTTTACATCCCACTTTACCTTTCCAACCTGTGCGCCAACGACTGCACTTATTGTGGTTTTTCCATGAGTAACCACATCAAACGTAAGACGCTCAATGAACAGGAAATTGAAGCTGAATGTCAGGCCATCAAAAAACTAGGGTTCGAGCATATCCTGCTGGTAACCGGGGAACATCAGAAAAAGGTCGGCATGGATTATTTTCGTCGTTATCTTCCCTTAATACACCGTTATTTCAGCTCTGTCACAATGGAAGTGCAACCATTGGCACAAGAGGAATATGCAGAACTAAAAACGCTAGGATTGGATGGCGTACTGGTCTATCAGGAAACCTATCACGAACCGAGTTACCAATTGCATCATCTCAAAGGGAAAAAACAGGATTTCCATTGGCGACTGGAAACCCCTGAACGACTCGGACGAGCAGGTATCGACAAAATCGGTTTGGGCGCATTAATCGGTTTATCTCATAACTGGCGCACAGACTGTTACCTGGTGGCAGAGCATCTGCTCTTCCTGCAAAAAAAATTCTGGAAAAGCCGCTACTCCATCTCTTTTCCACGCCTGCGTCCCTGTGCTGGTGGCATTGAACCCGCTTCTCTGATGAATGAAGCCGAGCTGGTACAACTGATCTGTGCATTCCGCCTGCTGGCACCAGATGTAGAGCTTTCCCTCTCCACTCGTGAATCCCCGTATTTCCGCGATCACGTCGTGCCACTGGCAATAAATAGTGTCAGTGCCGGTTCCAAAACCCAACCGGGTGGTTATGTCGATAATGACCATCACGAGCTGGAACAGTTCTCTCCAAACGATCATCGTTCTGTTGAACAGGTTGCAGACGCTTTGGCGAAATCGGGATTACAACCGGTTTGGAAGGATTGGGATAGTTATTTGGGACGGTAAAAGTCAACATATTCCCGTCCAATACTGGTGCGGGAATATTAAGATGATTTGCATTCATTCAAAAACACTAACTCAAATCATGCAGAGCTTTGTTCAATGATGACGTCAGTTTGAATTCAGAGAATTTCACCTGTAATCCTTCACGTTCTGGTGAACAACACATAGCCCCAATAAATACCCGTTGATCAATATGATTACTGATATTAAAAGGAGATAATCGCAGCAGTGGCCAGCGCTTACCATCGGTGGAATATTGCAACCGGATAGCCCCTTCCTGATAAGTCAGACGCAGCCAGAATTTATCAGGGTCACCCGGAAAAACCCCCATTGCCCAATCAGAGCAAGGAGCTGTCAGTACACTGCCAATGGTTGACTGCCCATCAGAATGCTCAATACCCGCTTTCAACCAGTGGTGCTCATCCACTAGCAACATAATACCGGCCTGATCGTATAACTGCTCAAAACGCCCTTCAATGCAGAGCTGAAAAGTGAACCCTTCTTCGACAAAAGCAGCCTCTACATAACCACCAAAAACATGTCCACTATGACGTTGGAAGCCATACCATGTATCACGCCAAAAATCTGTTTGATTATCAGTTACCACATGCAATTCATCATCTTGATGCTTCCACAAAACGGGTTCATTAAGCCAATGGCAGTGCAACAAATTCATCAATATTTCCTCTGTTATTTTCGGTCGGGTGCAATTAACCAATATCCCGCCAATAATGAAAGAGATAACAAAGCGATACAGCCAAATGCACTATGCAATGTTATCTGATGGGCTAAACCACCAATAATCGCAGGCCCAAGCAGAATACCTGAATATCCCATCGTAGAGACAGCAGAAACAGCCAGAGAGTCAGGCATCACTTTTTGCCGTCCCGATGCGGTAAAAAACATCGGAGCCAGATTGGACAAACCAGCGCCGATCATCAGGAATGCCAACGCTAATGCAATTACACCGGATGCCAGATAAATCAAGATAAACCCTGATGTCGCCAACATAGCGCTTGCCAAAAAAACCTGCCGATACCCACAGGCGGCGATCAGCCTGTCTCCGAAAAATCGACCGCATGTCATGGTAATGGCAAACAGGGTATAACCCAGTCCCGCCTGATGGCTATCTATGCTATGAACACTGCTTAATAAGATCCCACTCCAATCCAGCATGGAACCTTCCATCAGATAAACAACAAAGCAGAGAAAACCTATCAGGATCACAATACCACGCGGCAAAGCAAAAAACGGGGTATCTCCGTCTTCTGCATCATCCAGCAATCCATTCCATACCGGAAACAGCAACAGGATAATCAATAATGTCACAGCGACCATTACTAAAAATGGGGATATTCCCATAAACAACAACAAACTCACCGAACCAGCCCCAGCTATTCCCCCTAAACTGAACAGGGCATGAAAACCTGACATCACAGGACTCTGCACTCTTTTTTCAATATTAACTGCGTGGATATTGGCCGAGACATCCATCGCCCCAATCCCTGCCCCAAATAGAAATAGTGCACAAGCCAGAACTGCGGGAGTAGGCAGGATACTCAATCCCGGCAACATCAAAATTGCCAGTAACGTGAAGAAAGTAAAAACTTTCCGACAACCAAATCGTGCGGACAACATTCCTGCGACTGGCATCATAATGAAAGAACCAATACCAAATGCCAGCATCAGCAACCCCATTGCACCATCGTCCAAAAACAGTCGCTCTTTGACTAATGGGATCAGAGGAGCCCAACTCGCCATACTGAAACCTGCGATAAAAAAAGAGTTTTTTGTCGCCATAATAGGCTGTTTAACCAAAGAAATCGCATACTCCCCAGACATCCGCTCCCTCCATCAATTTCTGCTTATGCAACGTTGTTTTACATACACAAGCCTGATAAAAAATCACCCTTATTCAAACAATGCCCTTCTCTATTTTTTGAGAAAGGCATGAGCATGGGATATAAAACCCAAATCATACTGGCTGAAAATCTTTTTGGATTATATTGAGATTAACCCTGCAAATTGAGGAATATCTGCCAGCCTCTTAATAACACACGTTGCCTGCTTGTACTGTTCCATTACTGACAAGGCATGAGGCCAGGCATATATCTGTGGAATACCCGCTTGTTTTGCTGCCATAATTCCCAAATCAGTATCCTCAATGACCAAAGTCTGCCGGGCATCCATTCTTTTCAATTTAAGCATAGCCAGATAGGGATCGGGAAAAGGCTTAGTTTGTTCAACATCATCACCAGAAATCAACGCTGGTTCTTCCGCCAGACCCAACAACCCAAGATTGGCCAAACACACTTCACGTGGAGCGGTCGAAACAAAGCCAAAAACAACTCCATTTTGCTGTAAGGCTGTTAGCAAGCCAGCAATGCCTGGTCGCAGGTAATGTGTAGATAATTTATCTTGATAAACCGAGATAATCCTATTGGTAATACTTTGCTGTACTTGTGATGGAATACCAATCGCATTCAGTGTTTCTGCCAGACTCAGGCCGATCAATTGTTGCGGCTGAATATCGCGTGTCTGTTCAGGTGCCAATTCACATAGCACATCAAAATGTAACTGTTCACTATCAACAATGACCCCATCGATATCAAAAATGACATTGAATTTATCCATCATCACTATTCCAATACTTATCGATTACTTCAAATCAGCCACACGAATTAACACTTTACAGTTTGGCGTGCTAAGCGGTATTTGAGCCTTGCCTGCAACATCACAACCAACTGTCAGAAATGCCTGCTGATAATCATCAAAATCAAAAACATGACTAATCAGACGATCTGCCGGGATCACACCATCACGGATCATGGTGTAAGCCCGTTCAAAACTGTTGTTCAGGGAATCAATAGAACCAATCACAGAAAGGCTTTTATCCGCAATTTTTAAGATATCGAGATTGGCATGCTTATCTTTTAAGGCAACATTCAACAACTTACCTCCCGGTGCCAAATGACCGAAAATATACTCTGTCAGTTGCCCGGTAGTATCTACACACAGGTCTATCAATGCGGATTTATCACCGTATTCCTGTGTCAGTGCTTCATCAAAATCAGTATATAGTCTGCATTCCGCAGGTAAATTCTGGCAGGCAAATTGTATACGGTTCGGGTTTTTCTCAATCATGAACGCCTTAACGCCTCGCTCATGCAACGCCCAAAGGTACAGCATCCCCATTGGCCCTGCACCTGCCACTACTGCACGAATATTGGTATGAGTAATCCCCAATTTATCCACGCCAGTCAATGTACAACTTAATGGCTCTGTCAATGAAGCTGCTTCCATACTGACATGAGGCTCCAATTTAATCAGTGAACCCTCTTTTGCCAGATACTGCTCAGCAAATGCGCCATCATAGGAAACACCCGCTTCTGTACCCATTTTCTTCTCACAATGATTTGGGTTGCCTGTCTGACACATTCTGCAACACTCGCAAGAGTATGTCGGGTTAATAACTACACGATCACCAACTTGAAAACGCGTCACCCCACTACCCACCTGTGCTACAACGCCTGTCGTTTCATGACCCAATGTCGTTCCGGGTACTGCAACAGGGTAAGAACCAGTGATAATACCTACATCAGTTCCGCATATCCCACATACAGCGATATTCACCACCACATCATCCGGTTCAATACAGTGCAACGGCTCAACGTCCTGGACTTGAATATCCCATACTTGATTAAATTTAAGCGCTTTCATTATGCAACCTCCCTGTGTCCCTGGGCAGAAACCGTCAGCTCCGCAAAAGTCAGATCCAATTTATGGAGGATTTCGTTCAAGTGTACTTGTGTACAAATCAAAGGAGGACGTATCTTGAGTGCTCGCCCCTTACCATACCGGGAACCACGCAGGATAAGTTTATGGTAGTTGGCAACCGCAATCGCCCTTGCTGCAAACTCTGGACTTGGCGTATCAAAACCAAACATATAACCAATGCCCCTGACTCCAGTGATTTCAGGATATTTATGTTGTAAATCCAGCAACCCGTTACGCAGGAAGGTTTCGTTCTGACGTACATTTTCTAAGATATGTTCATCTTCAATAATATCGATGATTTCGTTAAGCGCGACCAAAGACAACGGATTCGCGCCGGAGGTGCTTGAATGCTCGAATGATTCCAATACATCCAATGAACTACGCATCAGCACACCGCCGATTGGGATGCCAATGCCGCCGGCACCTTTGGCAAAAACGATAATATCTGGCTCTAGTTCTTTGGCATAACCTGTAGAAGCGAAGAAAGTACCAGTACGCCCAAACCCTGTCTGAACTTCATCTGCAATAATGATGATGCCATGCTGGTGGCAAATTTCCCGGATCTTGCGATAGAACTCCACAGGGAAAACAATATTTCCGCCATTCCCCTGAATCGGTTCAATAATCAGACATGCGATATTGTCGCTTGAGCCCAACTGAATGAACTGCTCCAGATCGATATACTGTGTTGCTTCATCTGGGGGTTCAGCCATGACACTACTTGGCGCTGGAATTTTTATGGAGCCTTCGATATTGATATGAAAATTTTTAAGCCGGAACGCATTACCAGAAACCTGCGCCGTAGCAAGAGACTGACCGTGATGGGCAAGAAAGAAAGAAACAATACCAGAACGTCCTGTCGCTTTTTGAGCAATACGAATGGCACACTCCACAGCACCAGAGCCAGAAACATCTCGTAACCAAATACTGTCTATACCTTTAGGGGTATGTTTAACCAACTTACTCAAAATATACTGCGACATTTCTCGTGTATAGGCAGAACTCAAATGCGTGCACCTATCAATCTGCTGCTTTAATTTTTCGGCGATCCTGTGATTGGTGTAACCAAGCGGCAAATTAAACGTTCCTGATGCTGTATCAATATATTTTTCACCATCAATGACCAAATACGGGCCATGACCGACATAACGAGAAAGCATTTCTTCAAGGTGATTCTCTTTAAGGTGATCTTCTTTAAGGTGATAGTTATTTTCCATAATCACTCTCCATCATTAGTTATATTTAACAAAAAACCCGCCAACTATGGAGAATAAGATTAGACCTCTTTCAAATGTGATGTCTATCACAGAACTACCATAAAAAATATTAAATAGTTTTAAAAATTATTTTATATTTTTAAGTTGTATTTTTATTTCTTCATATTTATGTTCTTATCAGTAAGGTCACATCTGGAAAAAATTATCAGACTCCTAATCCCATCATTTGCATTAAATACTGTGCTTGCTGAATAGCTTCCTGACGATGGGAAATACCCATTTTCTGATACAGATTGCGGATATGAGTTTTAATTGTCGTCGCTGCCACTTCCAGTTCAACAGCAATCTGCTCATTACTGTAACCAGAATAAATTAACCCCAATACCTGCCATTCACGTTGAGTTAATGGACTATTGCGAATAAGTTCAGGAACATCAGGATGAGTAAGAAGCTGCTCAACAAAGGTTTCATCAAAGTGGGCAAATTTATGCCGATTCTGGCGATTGATTTCCCGCAGGATACGCTGCGCCCGATGTTGCTCAAATTCAGGCAAAATATTGAGTTGAATGAGCTGGCGCAATTGCTGAGCCATTAATTCACCTTCAAGCACAAAATGACTGATAAACCCCGTGCGATTAGCCAAATGCAAGGCTTCCATCAGCACTTGTTGCGCTTCAGCCTTACGCTCAAGCTGCCAGTAAAGTAAGTTGCATAACAACAAATTGCGATTCAGATCGCTTACCAGTTCCAGCTTTAAAGCATATTCATTCAGCGTTTCCAAAATGGTTTCTGCTTCTTCATACTGACCAAGCAAGATCTGAGCACGGGCAATATTACGCCACTGGTTCTGGTTGAAATGGTTACTGAAACTTTCAGGTTTTTCTGCCTGAACCAACCATTGTGCCGCTGAAATATTATCCTCCAGATGTTGCCAGATAATGACTCGCAATTTATCAGTATTCGTTCGCCAGTCACGATGATAATGCCCATTATTGAGTAGATTCTCACACCGGGATAAATGACGACGAGCATTATCAATATCTCCACGAATCAAAGAGCATTTCGCCAGTTGAGTCAGACACTGTAATTGCTGCTGAGGTTGAAAGTTAGACAACACATCTAAACCACGACGTGCCGATTCCTCCGATTCATCAATACGCGCCCAACACCACAAAAGCTGTGAACGAATACGCAGCAGAAACTCGTGCATGGGTAACTGTTCCAAATGCTGCTCACGGATCAAGTCAAAAGCGTGATTTTGAGTTTCATAGGCGGTCTGTAAATATCCCTGGGCCAGTAAAATTTCACTTTGCTGCAATAATGCCCATAAAGCATAGTGGTAAACATGGCAGCGGCGGGCGAGCTGTTCTGTCTGCTTCATCAACGTTAATGCAGGAGACAACTCCCCTTTACAGTGCAGTACCTCCCCTTTCACTGACATCGCGACAATACGGCCATATTCATTATCAGGCAGCAGACTTGCCAACGCTTTTTCAGCCAATAAATCGGCATCATCCGGTCGGCCGTCATTAATCGCGACCTGAGCACGCAATGCGTCAAACTCTCCCAGTAATTCAGCCTCAACCTTTATCTCTTTTTGCTCCAAAGATTGCTCTGCCTGATTCAATAACGCATTGACCTCATAATACCGATACTGACTCTGCGCCAGCCATGCCTGTAACAGCACCAAACGCGGATTTTCCAGTAGCTGCTCATGTGGCAAAGCATTCATGCACTCTTCCAGCAGTGATAACTGGCTGTGGTTAAACAACTCCCATGCATGTTGCAGCAAAATATCACATAACAACTTCGTATCTGCTGTCGCCAAAGCATGATGAACCGCTTCTCCCGGATACCCCTGCATCAACCAGCCTTCTGCCGCCGCACGATGCAATTCCGGTAAATCCGCCGCCATTTCCCACTGGCAACGTTGGCGAAGGAATGAAGCAAACAAAGGATGAAAACAAAACCATTCGCCAGAATCATCCATGCGCTGGATAAACAACCCCTGACGTTCAATATCTTCAAGACGTTGCTGACCATTTTCCATCCTTGTCAGACAAACAATCAATCCATCATTCATCGAACGCAGGATAGAACTACGCAACAAAAACTCTCGTGTTTCCTGATCAACACGGTTTAAAACTTCGTCCACAAGATAATCTGACAAATGGCAGGCATTAATTCCTGAAAGACGTTTTGCCGACATTTCTGCTGTATTACCTGCCTGACGGGCAGAAAGAGCAATTAGCTGCAACGCCGTCGCCCACCCTCCCACGTCATGACATAACTGTCTGCAATGCTCAGCCTCTAATGGTCTGGCCAGCCGTTTATCAAAAAATTGCTGAGCTTCCTGATAGCTAAAAGCTAACTGCTGACTATCGAATTCCAACAATTGCTCGCGCACACGTAAATTAGCAACTCCCAATGACGGTAAGTGACGGGAAAGGATAATCAACGTCAGGTTTTCCGGCTGATGGCGTAGAAAGAAACGCATAGCTTCATGGATAAGCTTATTCACTATCAAATGATAATCATCGATCACCAGAAACAGTGGCTGCTTCCATTCATTCAGTTCAATAAACAATTGTGCAAACAGTGCAGATAAATTGGCATATTGATGTTTTTGCGCTAATACTTCACTTTTAACACAATGCCCCTGTGTCGCCTGTTGGACAGCAGCAATCAGATAGCTGGCAAAACGTTCCGGCTGATTATCACTATCATCCAGAGAATACCACCCCAGATTATCCTGTCCGGCAGCCCATTGTGACATTAATGTGGTTTTACCATACCCTGCCGGACTGGTTATCAGCACCAGTCGATAATTCTGTGCTTCATTGAGCTGTTTTAACAGGCGCTCACGCATAACCATATTATTGAGGCGAAGAGGGCGACTGAGTTTCGACGGGATAAGCATTATTTCCTCCCCTCACAAGTAATGAGTAAAACTGATACCTGAAACCTTGTTTCGATGTTATTAAGCAATCAAAATCAGTAACATTTGCTAATGAACAACCAAATTTAGAGAAACGCCCGCCTTTTGCAATTAGGTTGATTGATTTCATTGTGTTAAGTTGCACCTTGTCACATTCTTTACCTGAAACGTTTCTTGTTCCCGATAAAATTGCGAAAGCATTCGAAAAAATAGCTACGCCCCAATACTCATCCCTGTGAATATCCTTACAGGATGATGTGTCTTGCCTACTGAGCCTTCAGCATATCAGGCTAAATAATCTCTATATTTTCCTCAGGATGAAGACTCCATGAAACAGCCCAAACTCGATAAAACCATATTCCAGGCTGCACTTACCCGTCAGTGGCAGCGCTTTGGCCTTGATTCAGCACAGGAAATGACAACACATCAGTGGTGGCAAGCTATCAGTGCCACTCTTCTGGAATTACTGCCTACTTATCGCCAAGACAATAACCATCAAACTGATAATCCAAACCCCACCGATAGTCCAAAAGGCAATCAACGGCACGTAAACTACATTTCAATGGAATTCCTGATCGGCCGTTTGACTGCTAACAATTTGCTTAACCTTGGCTGGTATGATGACGTTCAGACTTATTTAGCCGAATATGGCGTGGTATTAAGTGACGTGCTGGAAGAAGAAGTTGACCCTGCCTTGGGTAATGGTGGATTAGGGCGTCTGGCAGCTTGTTTTCTTGATTCAATGTCAACCCTTAATCAACCGGCAATCGGCTACGGACTCAATTACCAGTATGGTCTGTTCCGGCAATCTTTCGAACAGGGGCTACAAATTGAAGCCCCTGATGATTGGGAACGCAATACCTATCCGTGGTTTTACCGCAATATACAGCTGAAAGTTAATATCGGTTTCGGCGGTGAAATTGTCACAACAGCAGACGGTCGTGAAACCTGGCGACCTAATTTTAGGCTGACAGGAGAAGCATGGGATCTATCTGTGATTGGTTATGATAATGGTGTTATACAACCCCTGCGTCTATGGCTGGCAACTCACGATAACCCCTTTGATTTATCACTGTTTAATGATGGGCAGTTCCTGCATGCTGAGCAACAAGGCATTCAAGCCACCAGCCTGACCAAGGTCCTCTATCCGAATGATAATCATCAGGCCGGAAAACGTCTTCGCCTGATGCAGCAGTATTTCCAGTGTGCCTGTGCTGTGGCTGACATTCTACGTCGTCATCAGCAAGCTGGCCGCAAAATACAAGAGTTACCGCAGTACGAAGTTATCCAGCTCAATGATACTCACCCAACCATTGCCATTCCTGAGATGATGCGCCTTCTGATTGATGAGCACCAATTGGATTGGGATACTGCATGGGCCATTACCGGTCAGACCTTCGCTTATACCAACCACACCCTATTACCAGAAGGTTTAGAACGTTGGGATGAACACCTGATCAGCGAATTACTGCCGCGCCACCACCGTATTATCCAAGAAATAAACCGTCGCTTCCGTAAAACAGTGGAACAAAACTGGCCTGGCAATCAACAAGTATGGGAAAAACTGGCTGTTATCCATGACCATCAGGTGAGAATGGCTAATCTCTGTGTTGTGGCCTGTTTTGCAGTCAATGGAGTTGCAGCACTGCATTCATCTTTGATTGTGACAGATCTATTCCCTGAATATCATCAATTGTGGCCAGAAAAATTCCATAACGTAACCAATGGTGTTACACCACGCCGTTGGCTAAAACAATGCAATCCAGCACTCTCCTCATTGATTGATCAGACATTAGGCCATGAATGGATCAATGATATTACCGCGTTAAAAAAACTCGAACCCTATGCCAATGATGCGGCTTTCCGTGAAGCTTATTGGGGCGTAAAACAGGACAATAAAATCCGCCTGTCCAACTACGTTAATAAAGTGATGGGGCTTAAACTCGATCCTCATGCCATCTTTGATGTACAAATCAAACGACTGCATGAATACAAACGCCAGCATTTGAATCTGCTACATATCCTCTCACTTTATCGACAAATTCAGGAAAACCCGGCGTTGGATATTCACCCACGTGTTTTCCTGTTCGGTGCTAAAGCCGCCCCCGGTTACTATCTGGCAAAAAATATTATCTCAGCTATCAACCACGCAGCCGAAAAGATCAACCATGATCCGATCGTGCGTGATCGCATAAAAATTGCCTTTATTCCCGATTACAATGTTTCTAAAGCTGAATTAATGATCCCTGCCGCCGATGTATCAGAACAGATCTCTACGGCAGGAAAAGAGGCCTCTGGCACAGGTAATATGAAACTCGCCTTAAATGGAGCGCTGACTATCGGCACACTGGATGGTGCGAATGTCGAAATAGCCGAACAAGTTGGCAACGATAATATTTTTATCTTCGGGCATACAGTAGAGGAAGCAAAAGCATTACTGAAAAATGGCTACAACCCACAAAGCATCCTCCAACAAAACAGTCATCTACAAGACATACTCGATTCTCTTGCCAACGGTGAATTCAGTCATGGAGATACACAAGCATTTGCTTTAATGCTGCATAGCCTGATTGATGGCGGTGACCCTTATTTGGTACTGGCAGATTTTGCTGATTACTGCGCTGCTCAGCAGCGGATCGATGAGCTATACCGTAATACCCAATGTTGGACACAGAGCACGATCCTTAATACTGCTCGTATGGGGAAATTCAGCTCTGACCGAACTATTCAAGATTATCAACAACGTATCTGGCAGGCGAGATAAGGATCCGTCATGGAAAATAAATGCCTTGATGATTTGGCAACAGAGGCTGGTATTGCCACTGAATATATTAATGCTTACGGGAAACCACAGGCTATTCCTGCTCAAATAAGGCATCGAATTTTACAAGCTATGGGAACAAATATACCGGTCGAAAGACCGGTTTCTGACTTAACTGCTTTGCCTTTACCCACAGTTAAGGTATTGATGCAGGGCAAAGCATTTACTTTGACTTTGAATAGCTCAACACAATATCAATGGCAGATACAGACAGAACAAGGAGAAGATTTGCATGGAAATTGCCAGTATCAACTTACATCGCCGACCTCTTTGCCCCTGGGTTACCACACTCTTATTTTAACCCCCATATCAAGGCAAAAAGATGATGCACAACATCACACGATGCAAATCATCGTCACACCAGAACGCTGTTATGAACCAAAACCCCTGAAGAAGGGCCATAAACTTTGGGGAGCCTGTGTTCAACTCTATACCCTGCGTTCAGAAAATAACTGGGGAATCGGTGATTTTGGCGATTTAAAACAGATGCTGAGAAAACTGGCACAACGCGGAGGGGCTTTTATCGGCCTGAATCCGCTACATGCAATGTATCCAGCCATGCCTGAAAACGCCAGCCCTTATAGTCCCTCATCCCGCCATTGGCTTAATGTCATTTATATTGATGTAAATCAGGTAGAAGACTTTAAATCCAGTACCGAAGCTCAAACATGGTGGAAGTCACCGGAAACTCAGCACAAACTTCAACATGCCCGCCAAACAGAATGGGTCGATTATTCCACCGTAATGACATTAAAAATAACGGCGTTACGTTTGGCTTATCAGCAATTCAATACCCGAACTGATGCAGATCCCCTGTACATCGCTTTCCGACAATTTATTACTCAAAGTGGTAAAAGCCTGTATTCACAGGCTGTCTATGATGCTCTGCTCTGTAAACTGTACAGTGAAAACCATGCTTATTGGGGTTGGCCCGTCTGGCCAGAAAAATATCGTGAACCTGATAGTGATACCGTTCAGGAATTTTGTCATACCCACTCTCAGGAAATAGAATTTTTTCTTTGGCTACAATGGATAGCTGACAGTCAGTTAGCTGACTGTTTCAGTGAAAGTCAAAACAGTTCTATGCCAATTGGTATTTACCGTGATCTGGCCGTTGGTGTGGCACAAGGCGGTTCAGAAACCTGGGAGAACCGAGAGCTCTATTGCACCGAAGTATCCATTGGCGCACCGCCGGATATTCTGGGACCACTAGGGCAGAACTGGGGACTTCCACCGATGAATCCCCACGTGTTACAGGCCCAACACTATCGGCCTTTTATTGAATTACTACGTAGCAATATGCGTCACTGCGGTGCATTACGAATTGATCATGTGATGGCACTGCTCAGGCTTTGGTGGATCCCACAAGGCGAAAGCGCAGCCCAAGGGGTTTATGTTCACTATCCCGTTGATGATCTGCTGGCAATACTGGCACTGGAAAGTCAACGCCATTGCTGCATGGTGATAGGTGAAGATTTAGGGATTGTACCAGAAGAGATTGTCGGGAAATTACGCGACCGTGGTGTCTATTCTTACAAGGTATTTTATTTCGAGCGCGACGAAAAAGGGGAATTTAAGTCACCTGATGAATATACCACACAAGCGATGGCAACTATCACCACCCATGATTTGCCAACATTACGCGGGTTTTGGCAAAGTGGCGATCTGAAACTGGGGGAATCAATCGGCCTATATCCAGATAATGCGCTACTTGCTGAGTTATATGATGAACGCGAACATTGTAAGCAAAAGCTATTGGCAGGTTTACACCGCTCTGGCTATCTCTCTGAATCATCGTTCATAACAAATACGCCAATTCAATTGCAGCAAGAGGCATCATCATCACAGATATCAGTCTCCATTAATCATGACATACACTATTATCTCGCCAGCAGTACCAGTGCCTTATTAGGTTTACAACCCGAAGATTGGTTGGACATGGAACACCCTGTCAATGTTCCCGGCACAACCAAGGAATACCCGAATTGGCGACGTAAATTAGCCGTTACATTGGAAGCTATTTTCAAGGATGAGCGCGTAAATCACTTGCTGGAAACAGTGGATAAGCACAGAAGGACGATTTCGTAAGCAACAAGCAGATATTGAAAAAGCCATATTCTTTTGGAAAGACCATCAGAACTTCGTACCGCAATTATTCCGGTACGAAGTTCCACCTTAATTCTCCCTTACCTTGGTTGACTTTCAATCAGATAGTCACCCCTTCACACCACCCGCTGTTAATCCTCCCACTAACCAGCGCTGAGCAAGTAAGAAAACCACTGTGATAGGCACAGCAGAAAGTACGGCAGCCGCTGCAAAATCACCCCAGAGATAATTTTGTAGATGAAGATATTGCTGCATACCCACAGCTAATGTGTAATTGTCCACATCTCTTAACAATAGCGACGCCACTGGCACTTCAGTAATCACACCGATAAAAGACAGAATAAATACAACCGCCAGTATTGGTACAGAAAGAGGCAAAAGTATCAAACGAAAAACTTGCCACGATGTCGCCCCATCCAACATAGCCGCCTCTTCTAAAGAACGATCTAACGTTTCAAAATAACCTTTTATCGTCCACACATGCAGAGCAATTCCCCCCATATAAGCAAAGATCACACTGCCATGGGTATTCAACCCGATAAAAGGAATATATTCTCCCAGTCGATCAAACAGAGCATATAGTGCCACCAATGACAAAACAGCAGGGAACATTTGAAAAATCAGCATTCCTTTCAACAAGGTACTTTTGCCACGAAAACGCATACGAGCAAAGGCATAAGCACATGTTGTTGATAGTGCAACAATACCCGTGGCAGTAATAAATGCGACTTTTACAGAGTTCCATAGCCATAACATAACCGGAAATGGTGGAGGTGTAACACGCCCATCAGCGGATTCTACGCTAATACCAAGTGCCAATTTCCAGTGCTCCCAGGAAATCGCATCCGGAATAAGACTACCTGTAGCAAAATTTCCTGGTCGTAAGGAAATAGCAATAACCATCAGTAATGGAAATAAAATCAAAGCGATAAAAGTCAGCATGAGTATATGTGTTGCCCATACTCGCCACCGTTGTGATTTAGGTTGCACCATCGCCATGTTGTCATCTCCTTAGTCAAATTTAATGCGTGTGGTTTTCAGATTGATAATTGCTAAGGCTCCCACCAGCAGGAAAATTAACGTTGCTATCGCCGCAGCTAACCCAAAATCCTGTCCCCCACCACCTTCAAACGCAATTCGGTAGGTATAGCTGACTAAGAGGTCGGTATAACCCGCAGGTGTTGTTGTGCCAATATGATCTGGCCCACCTTTAGTGAGTAATTGGATCAGAACAAAATTGTTGAAGTTAAAAGCAAAGCTGGCAATCATCAATGGTGTTAGAGGCTTAATTAACAAAGGAAACGTGATATAGAAGAAATTCTGTAATGGTCCTGCACCATCCATTGCAGATGCTTCATACAGATCATCAGGAATCGCTTTCAGCAACCCCATACACAGGATCATCATATAGGGATAGCCCAACCATGTATTGACAATAATCAGCATGGTTCTGGTCAGAGTCGGATCAGTAAACCAATCCGGTTTCAGACCAAATAACCCATTTAGCAGCAAATTAATTTCGCCAAAGCTCTGATTAAATAACCCCTTAAAGATCAAGATGGAAATAAAGGAAGGTACAGCATACGGTAAGATAAGTAATACTCGGTAGATTGCCCTGCCTTTAAGTGCTTCCCACTGCACAATACAAGCCAGAATCATACCCAGCGCTACAGTCAATATTACTGTCAACAGAGAAAAGATCACCGTCCAGACAAAAATGGAGAGAAAAGGTTTTTGAATCCCTTCATCCTGTATCACCCGCAGGAAGTTTTTCCATCCAATAGAAACGGTAAATCCGGGACTCAACGTTTCTTGCCCCCATCCCCCTTTGGCATTAATGGATTGATAGAAGCCCGTCTCCATATTTGGTCGGTATTGCACACCAGTTTGATTATTAGTTAGGGTGTTACCATCTTCACTTAGAGTATAAAGTGAATGTATACCGGAAAATTTCCGTAGGGAACTCATACGTAACTTACTGCCATCGGGCAAAATCACCACAATTTGCCCTAATATCTGTCGGTTCTGAGTGATAGTACGCAATGTAGCAGCACTGCGTTCAAAACCAACTGTTCGTTCATGCAATGGCAGAATCATCTCTTCCTTTTCAGATTCAGATAAAGAAAAAGGCTCTGATACTAATATATTAGAACTGGATATCTTGGAACTATCCGAGATACTCAATGCCAAAACCCACCGCTCAGCTTCAGGATAAAGCTTGAAATCAAATGCTTCTCCTGTCTGATATTGACGACTCATTAATACTGTCTTAGCCCGTTCAAGAGTGAGTTGGTTGGTACTGCTATAATTTGTAAAAGCAATCGCAATGGTGCAAATGAGTGGAAACAATACAAACAAAGCCATTCCGGCAATACCCGGATAGGTATAACGCCAAACATAAGATCTGCTATTGACAAAGATATAAATACCACTGCCCAGTAATACCAGTGTCAGCATAGCGAACAGATATTCCCCTTGTGCATACATCAACACAGTCAAATAACCCGTAAAAAATAGGCCCAGCCCCGCTATCAGCCCCACGACAAGCCGTTTCAGGACAGAGCGTGACCACCATACTTTTTTGTTCAATCTCGTTGACATTATGCACTTCCTGTTACTATCCCAGTTAATAACTATTCCCGTTACAAAAAGACCTTTATTCAGAATCTGTTACTGAAATCCAGTGACCAAACCTGTCCCTCAATAGACAAAAAAGCTCCTTCAAAATCAGGAGCCTAATATTCGTTTATTTTACTATTCGAGCCTCTGCATCATTGAGAGCCGCATCTACAGATTGTCGACTACTTATTGAATTGAGTACGGCGCTACGCATGCCATACCAGAAACTGCTCATTTGTGAAATATTCGGCATAATTTCCCCTTTCTGAGCATTTCCCATCGTGGCAGCAATTCGAGGATCTTTGGCAAGGATATCCTGATAGGATTTCAACGCTACAGCGCCTAATGGCTTATCCTTATCCATCATGGTCAAACCTTCATTCGTCAGCAGGTAATTTTCCAAAAACTCTTTCGCCAATTCCTTATTAGGACTGGCTGCATTGATTCCCGCACTTAAAATACCAACAAAAGGTTTAGAGGGTTGACCTTTAAAAGTGGGTAACAGAGTGACACCGTAATTGATCTTACTTTTGTCAATATTCGCCCATGACCAAGGGCCATTGATAGTCATTGCTGTTTTACCTTGATTGAAAGCAGCTTCAGCAATGGAGTAATCGATATCCGCACTGAGATGTTTGTTTTTTACCAAGCTGACTAAAAATGCCAAACCTGCTTTAGAGCCAGCATGATTTACACCACTATCTTTAATATTGTAGGTATCTCCCTGCCTCTTAAAAGCATACCCACCATCAGCAGCAATCAGGGGCCAGGAGAAATAAGGCTCCTGTAAATTAAACATTATTGCACTCTTTCCCTGTTTTTTTAGTTCGTTATCCAATGCCGGAATTTCTTCCCATGTTGCGGGTGGTGACTTAAGCAGATCCTTATTGTAAATAAGGGAAAGTGCTTCAACCGCAACAGGATAACCAACTATCTTGCCATCATGGCGAACCGCATCCCAAGTGAAAGGAAACAGCTTCTCCGTAAGATTTTTATCGGGTGTAACCTCAGCCAGCAGCCCAGACTGTGCATAGCCTCCGAAACGGTCATGTGCCCAGAAAATGATATCTGGACCATCTCCCGTTGCAGCAATCTGGGAATACTTTTCTTCTAGTTTGTCTGGGTGTTCAACACTGACTGAAATGCCCGTTTCCTGCGCAAATTTATCACCAACCTGGGACAGACCGTTATACCCCTTATCCCCATTGATCCAAATTACCAGCTTACCTTCTTCCAATTTTGCAAAAGCAGGAGCAGAGAGTACCCATGTAGATAAAACGGAAAGCATCAGAGTACGAACACTCACTTTCAAGGTTGTTTTTGTCATCATTCCGTCCTTTTCATCGTCTACTAATTTAAGCTAAATTTCTCATTACACTTTCAGAAAATAGTCCTCAGTGTGCAATCAATAGAAAACAGGCTCATCCTCCTCCATCCTACGCCTCCCATCAAACGAGTGTGAGCGTGATTACAAAAGCACTGTAAACCATACTGTTAGCCTTAAAAAGGCATCAATTTTTGGGATTAAAATCACATCTTATTCCGTGACTTATCAAAGAATTTTTCAATTTCATTAATCTCATCCTCCTACTTCCTCCCCCATAAAAAACTATCAAATGGAGGATTTTTGTTCCTGTTATTTTGCACACAATCCTGCCATCTGCTTTTCACTACAAACCAGGATGGCAACTCCGAGGGAAACACATGTCCAGCGTCACACTTCGTAATGTATCTAAGGCTTATGGTGAAAATATTATTTCCAAAAATCTCAATCTTGATATTAAAGAAGGGGAATTCGTGGTTTTTGTTGGCCCATCAGGATGTGGGAAATCGACCTTATTAAGGATGATTGCCGGTCTGGAAGATATTACTTCCGGTGAAATACTGATCGCAGGACAAAGGATAAATGATGTACCTCCTGCCAAACGCAGTATCGGAATGGTTTTTCAATCTTATGCACTCTACCCCCATCTGTCTGTAGCAGATAATATGTCTTTCGGCTTAAAACTGGCAGGTGTTAAAAAAAGTGAAATTCAGAAGCGAGTAGAGCGAGTTGCAGAAACTCTCCAGCTTGCCCATCTATTAGATCGCCGTCCAAAAGCGCTATCAGGCGGGCAGCGTCAGCGAGTTGCTATTGGCCGAACTCTGGTAGCCGAACCTAATATCTTTTTGCTGGATGAGCCCCTTTCTAACTTGGATGCAGCCCTGCGTGTCCAAATGCGTATTGAAATTTCACGCCTACATAAACGCCTGAAACGCACCATGATATATGTCACCCATGACCAAACTGAAGCTATGATATTGGCAGATAAAATCGTCGTATTAAACGCAGGCAATATTGCTCAGGTCGGAAAACCTCTGGAGATTTATCACTACCCAGCCAACCGTTTTGTAGCCAGCTTTATTGGCTCTCTGAAAATGAATTTCTTACCCGTCAAGGTTTCTGCTATCGCCGTCGATCAAGTGCAAATCAGCCTGCCCAATGGACAGCATGTTTGGCTCCCTGTCGAAAGTAAAGGCCTCACCGTTGGCAGTAACGTATCCCTGGGCATTCGCCCGGAGCATCTACTGCCTAATGATATTGCCGACGTAACACTAGAAGGAACAATACAGCTAGTAGAGCAGTTAGGAAATGAAACGCAAATCCATATCCACATATCCGCTATTCATCAAAACCTCGTTTATCTCCGGCCTGATATTGTTCTCGTGGAAGAAGGGGAAACCTTCACGATCGGGTTAGCTCCTCATCGCTGCCATCTGTTCCGGGAAGATGGAACGGCATGTCAGCGTTTGCATAAAGAACCAGGAGTTTAAATCTACTCCATAAAAAAATAACAGGAGAATTATTAATGCGTATCTTACCTCTCTCATTGACTATACTGGCTGGATTCTTTTCCATACAAGCCGCTGCGGTAGACTTTCACGGTTATGCCCGTTCAGGTATTGGTTGGACAGGCAGTGGAGGTGAACAAAAATGTGCTCAAAGTACAGGAGCACAAAGTAAATATCGCCTCGGCAATGAGTGTGAAACCTATGCCGAATTAAAATTAGGGCAAGAATTGTGGCAGGAAGGTGACAAACGCTTCTATTTTGACACTAATCTGGCCTATTCCATCTCGCAAAAGAGCGATTGGGAATCAACCAGCCCAGCTCTCCGTGAAATGAATGTGAAAGCAAGTAATATCATTGATTGGCTGCCCGGCTCGACTTTATGGGCAGGTAAGCGCTTTTACCAACGCCATGATGTGCATATGATCGATTTTTATTATTGGGATATCTCAGGCCCTGGTGCAGGTTTGGAGAATATTGATCTTGGTTTGGGCAAACTTTCTCTTGCTGTGACTCGCAATACCGAAAAAGGTGGCTCATATGGCTGGATTGCAGGTAAACAGGGCGATCCCTCCACCTCTAATGATGTTTTCGATATTCGGCTTGCTAATTTACCTATCAATGATGGTGGAACGCTGGAATTGGGGATTGACTATGGACGCGCTAATGCACGTAAAGGCTATCATCTGAATAAAAATGCCTCCAAAGATGGCGTTATGCTAACGGCTGAACACACACAAAGTATGTTGGGAGGATTCAACAAGTTTGTCGTTCAGTATGCAACTGACTCTATGACTTCCAGCAATAATGGTCGTCCAGAAGGTGCCAACATCAACAATAATGGTCATATGCTGCGTATTTTAAATCATGGTGCAATCAATCTGGCAAAAAAATGGGATCTGATGTACGTGGCTATGTATCAGGATATTGATCGCGACAATCGTAACGGCACCACATGGTATACGGTTGGGATCCGACCAATGTATAAGTGGACCCCCGTTATGAGTACGTTGATGGAAGCTGGCTATGACAATGTAAAATCTCAACGCACTAAAGCAACAAATAACCAATACAAAATTACATTGGCTCAGCAATGGCAAGCTGGGGATAGTATCTGGTCCCGCCCTGCTATCCGTTTATTTGTTACTTATGCTAAATGGAATGAAAAGTGGGGTTATGCCAATAACAATGTCGGTTATCTTGATGGCGTTGCTTATTCTGACACATCGGCACACCGTTTCAGCCGTGGTAAGAGTGATGAATTCACGTTTGGGGCTCAATTTGAGGCTTGGTGGTAATGTCAGGCAAAGGTCATAAGATGAGAATCAAACTACTTCCTATTTGTTTCGGTATCTTGTTCTACATGAACATACCCACAATAACTTATGCTGTCACTGAGACTGTTTCTGATAAGACCATAACTGATTTGAGAAAGCGCAACCTCGTTGCGCCTTCTTTACCTATCTCCGTTTTACAGAAATTAGCATGGCAATCGGTGAATACCAATGCCAAGCAAACAGTGACTCTTAGTCATGCATCACTTCAGCTTAACCAAGGAAATATCCAGGGTCCAGTTGCTGCTCTTGCTTTACCTGCCAATCATGGAGCATTGAAAATAACCCTGAGTAGCCCGATAAAAGATAGGCAGGTTTATTCACCTAATGTGTTAGTGCTTGATGAACAATTCCGTCCTGCTGCGTTTTATCCAAGTCATTATTTTACCTATCAGCAGCCAAGTATTATGTCGGCAGACAGGCTTGAGGGAACATTAAAACTGACACCCGCATTAGGGCAACAGCAAATTTATATGCTGATTTATACGACCCATGCAGATCTACAAACATCCACAGAAATGGTTAATCCAGCCAAAGCCTATGCACAGGGAGTCGGTAATGCTGTGCCTAATATTCCTAATCCGATAGCTCGCCATACCGATACTGGTATTTTAACACTGAAAGTGAAATCGGAACGAGATGCTGGAAATATTTTAATTGGTCATTCTTTTACTGTATCCGAGCCTAAAACAGTGACTGTTGGTTCTACACAACTAAATACAGCTCCTTCTGGACAACCGTCACCTATTACACCGGAAACCAAACCAGTCTTAGGTGATACCGAACAGTATTTCAATGATGCTATTAAAAAAGCGATTAGAAGTGGTGATATTGATAAGGCACTGAAGTTATTAGATGAAGCAGAACGTCTTGGCTCACCAAGTGCACGAGAAACTTTTATCAAAATGGTAAAAAACAAAGAATAAGCTTGATTCAGCGAAAGCTATAGTGAGATTCAATAATTAAACTTAGGGCCTAAAGGAATAGGCTCTATATCCTATAAATTCAGATATGTTTATAACTATGGTGAACCCCTAAAAACCTGGTAATGTATTAATATTTTACATCCTGTTATCTATAGGCTGTAAAGATACAGTATCTGCCTGGTTAGAAATCATTTTTGCCATTTTTTCAATGGGATCTGTCCGTAATATATATAATCGCTTCAAAGAGAAAGGATTATCACCTAGCTTTACTTTCCCTTGTACTGTAGTAACCGCTAAATGAAATCCTGCATTTTTGGCAGCTTTCATCGCTGTCTGATTATACCCACCAAAAGGATAAGAGAGATAAAGTACATGGGGATTAAATTGTAATAATGCCCGGCGTGAACGCTCAAAATCATACAAGATATTGCGGTATGAACGACTGAATAATATTGGCTGTTTATTTTTATTTAGACGATGCAAGAAATGGGTATGAGATTGAAAATCAAAAACATTCTGCAGGGAGTATAATTCAGAAAGGCTTAAAAATTGCAGGCTATTAGGGTTCCATTTCTGTGGATGACGCTTAATTCGGGATGAAATAATAAAAAGTGTTGCCTTCTGCCCATTCTCTTTCAATATTGGATAAGCATACCGATATACAGATTTCAATCCATCATCAAATGTCAAAGCAACCACTTTAGCTGGCAAGTTAATGGCTCCATTTAGGTATCCTTCCAATTCATACAATAAAATCGTGGTATAGCCCGCCTGTTTCAGATAAGCCATCTGATTACGAAAGGCAGTCAAAGATGTGGTCGTTGAAGTATGGAAAAAACGTTTATTTTCCTTATCTTTAAGAATATGGTGATAAGTCAATACAGGAATACCATTATCCAACTCAGCATCTTGGTCACTAATGTAACCCAAGCGATCGCCTAAATTAATTTCATACCAAATATGATGTGAAGCGTCCTGTAATTTATCCAAAATTGGATAACGGAGATCCGCTGCCAAAATTGCGACGGGTTTATTATCTACTTTCGGTGTGCTATAGACTCGAATGTCCTTAAAAATAACTAAGCCTTGTGATGCTTTTTTATTGAGAGTCTGGAAAGGGTCAATAGGAAATGTAGATTTTTTTATTTCTCTTAAGTTACCTTTAGCAATATAACCTTTTCCATTACCAAAGCTAAATTCGTAATAATCACTGTTTTCCCCTTCTTCCTGAATCACTTTCAGGTTTTGCCCTTTTTTGAATAGCCCAACCTGAATAACATGTTCACCAATCCAGGCATAGATTTCACTGTCTCTGGTTACCTCCATATAGAGATAGTCTGACCGATCATGCTGATGTGCTACGGCCGGATTGAGAAAAAATATCAAGGACAGTAAGAAAACCATTACAGAAACATGAACGATTCGTCTCATTTGTATTTTCCACCCAATAAAAAATGCCCTCTACCAAGAGAGGGCATTTTACAATTAGCTATACTGATTAAGTATACTATTATTCATCATCATCACGAGTTTACTCGTTATTACTGCTACCGAAACCAGCATTCAACAATTCAGCAAGGTTTGCAGTGGCTTCGTCAACACTGACTTGTGGTGCTTCAACCACTTCATTTTCGTGACGACGACGCATACGATCCTGATGGTAAGCATAACCTGTACCCGCAGGGATCAAGCGACCCACAATAACGTTCTCTTTCAGACCACGCAATTCATCACGTTTACCTGCAACAGCTGCTTCAGTCAATACGCGGGTTGTTTCCTGGAACGACGCCGCAGAGATGAAAGATTCTGTTGCCAGTGACGCTTTGGTGATACCCAGCAGATCACGGTGGAAAGTCGCAGGTACTTTGCCGTCCTGCTCCAGCTTACGGTTAGCAACTTTAACGCGTGCGTATTCAACCTGCTCGCCTTCAAGGAATTCAGAACTTCCCGCACTTGCAATGGTAGCTTTACGCAGCATCTGACGAACGATAACTTCGATGTGTTTATCGTTAATCTTAACGCCTTGCAAACGGTAAACTTCCTGAACTTCGTTGGTGATGTAACGAGCAACAGCATGAACACCTCGCAAACGCAGAATGTCATGTGGAGATTCTGGGCCATCGGAGATCACGTCACCACGTTCAACAACCTCACCTTCGAACACGTTGAGCTGACGCCATTTAGGGATCATCTCTTCGTAAGCATCACTACCATCCAGTGGGCTGATTACCAGACGGCGCTTACCTTTGGTTTCTTTACCGAAGGAAACGATACCGCTGATCTCTGCCAGAATAGCAGGCTCTTTCGGACGACGAGCTTCGAACAGGTCTGCAACGCGTGGCAGACCACCGGTGATATCTTTAGTACCGCCAGATTCCTGAGGAATACGCGCCAACGTATCACCCGCAGAGATAGCCATGCCATCTTCCAGCTGAACAATCGCTTTACCCGGCAGGAAGTACTGAGCAGGCATATCTGTACCTGGGATCAGAACATCGTTACCCTGAGCATCTACGATTTTCAGAGCCGGACGCAAGTCTTTACCGCTACCAGTACGCTCTGCGCTATCCAGAACTACCAGTGATGACAGACCGGTCAGTTCATCCGTTTGACGGGTGATGGTTTGACCATCAACCATATCGTAGAACTGGATGATACCGGACACTTCACTCACGACTGGCATGGTGTGTGGGTCCCAGTTCGCAACGGTTTCACCGCCAGTTACTGCTTCACCATCACCTTTAGCCAATACCGAGCCGTAAGGTACTTTATAGCTTTCTTTTGTACGACCGAAGTCATCAATCAGGCGCAATTCGGTATTACGGGAAGTAATAACCAGTTTGCCCACAGAGTTAGTAACAAATTTTGCGTTAGTCAGTTTCAGCTGACCTTTGTTACGTACCTGAATGCTGGATTCTGCTGCCGCACGAGATGCCGCACCACCGATGTGGAACGTACGCATCGTCAGCTGTGTACCTGGTTCACCGATTGACTGTGCCGCGATAACACCAACTGCTTCACCTTTGTTGATGATATGACCACGAGCAAGGTCACGTCCGTAACATTTTGCACAAACACCGAAATCAGTTTCACAACTAACTACGGAACGTACTTTCACACTGTCAACGGAATTTTCTTCTAACAGATCACACCATTTTTCGTTCAACAGTGTATTACGTGGAACCAGAATATCCGCTGAACCCGGTTTCAGAACGTCTTCAGCAGTCACACGACCCAGTACACGTTCACGCAGAGGTTCTTTAACGTCACCACCCTCAATGACCGGAGTCATCAGGATACCGTCGTGAGTACCACAGTCATCTTCAGTGATAACCAGGTCTTGAGCAACATCAACCAGACGACGTGTCAGGTAACCGGAGTTCGCGGTCTTCAATGCGGTATCCGCAAGACCTTTACGAGCACCGTGAGTTGAGATGAAGTACTGGAGTACGTTCAGACCTTCACGGAAGTTCGCAGTGATTGGGGTTTCGATGATGGAACCATCTGGCGTTGCCATCAGACCACGCATACCCGCCAACTGACGGATCTGAGCCGCAGAACCACGAGCACCGGAGTCTGCCATCATAAAGATATTGTTGAAGGAAACCTGCTGCTCTTCTTCACCATTACGGTTAATAACAGTTTCAGAAGAGAGGTTTTCCATCATCGCCTTAGCAACACGTTCGTTCGCCGCAGCCCAGATATCGATAACCTTGTTATAACGTTCACCCGCAGTTACCAGACCTGACTGGAACTGTTCCTGAATTTCGGCAACTTCAGCTTCTGCTTCAGCAATGATGCCTTCTTTCTTCTCAGGAATAACCATATCATCAATACCTACGGATACCCCTGAACGGGCAGCGTAAGCAAAACCGGTATACATGGTCTGGTCAGCCAAAATAACGGTTGGTTTCAAGCCCAGTATGCGGTAACAGGTATTCAGCATTTTAGAGATAGCTTTTTTACCCAGTGGCTGGTTAATCAGTGAGTATGGCAGACCTTTTGGTACAATCATCCACAGGATGGCACGACCGATGGTCGTATCAACCAACCCTGTATTAACGGTGACATTACCTTCACCATCTTTCACTTCTTCAGTGATACGAACTTTGACACGGGCGTGCAGAGAAGCCAGACCTGCACGGTATACGCGCTCTGCTTCTTTAGGACCGGTCAGAACCATGCCTTCGCCTTTCGCGTTAACACAGTCACGAGTCATGTAGTACAGACCCAATACAACGTCCTGAGATGGAACGATAATTGGTTCACCACTCGCTGGAGACAGGATGTTGTTGGTAGACATCATCAGCGCACGCGCTTCCAGCTGAGCTTCCAGTGTCAACGGCACGTGAACAGCCATCTGGTCACCGTCGAAGTCGGCGTTATAAGCCGCACACACCAGCGGGTGCAGCTGGATTGCCTTACCTTCGATCAGAACTGGTTCGAATGCCTGAATACCCAGACGGTGAAGGGTTGGTGCACGGTTCAACAGAACCGGGTGCTCACGGATAACCTCATCAAGGATATCCCATACAACCGCTTCTTCACGTTCAACCATTTTCTTGGCTGCTTTGATGGTAGTCGCCAGACCACGCAGTTCCAGCTTGCCATAAATGAATGGCTTGAACAGCTCCAGTGCCATCTTCTTAGGAAGACCACACTGATGCAGACGCAGGTATGGACCTACGGTAATTACAGAACGGCCTGAGTAGTCAACACGTTTACCCAGCAGGTTCTGACGGAAACGACCTTGTTTACCCTTAATCATGTCTGCCAAGGATTTCAGAGGACGTTTATTGGAACCTGTAATCGCACGACCGCGACGACCGTTGTCCAGCAATGCATCAACCGCTTCCTGCAACATACGTTTTTCGTTACGTACGATGATATCTGGCGCAGCCAGATCCAACAGGCGTTTCAGACGGTTGTTACGGTTAATAACGCGACGATACAGATCGTTCAGGTCTGAAGTTGCGAAACGACCACCATCCAGTGGAACCAATGGACGCAGATCCGGTGGCAGAACTGGCAGAACGGTCAGAACCATCCACTCTGGTTTGTTACCAGACTGAATGAAAGCTTCCAACAATTTAATGCGCTTAGTCAGCTTTTTGCGCTTAGTTTCAGAGTTGGTTTCATTCAGTTCTTCACGCAGGGTTTCACATTCGTTTTCCAGATCCATGTTCTTCAACAAAGATTGGATCGCTTCCGCACCCATTTTAGCGTCGAATTCATCACCGAATTCTTCCAGTGCATCCAGATACTGTTCTTCAGTCAGGATCTGGCTGCGCTCAAGGCTGGTCATACCGCCTTCAACAACCACATAGGATTCGAAGTACAATACGCGTTCAATGTCGCGCAGCGGCATATCCAGCAACAAACCGATACGGGATGGCAGAGATTTCAGAAACCAGATGTGAGCAGTCGGAGATGCCAGTTCGATGTGCCCCATACGTTCACGGCGAACTTTAGTCTGAGTAACCTCAACACCACACTTCTCACAAATCACACCACGGTGTTTCAAACGCTTGTATTTACCACACAAGCATTCATAATCTTTTACTGGCCCGAAAATACGTGCACAGAAAAGGCCGTCACGCTCAGGTTTGAACGTACGGTAGTTAATGGTTTCCGGCTTTTTTACTTCCCCGAATGACCACGAACGGATCATATCTGGAGAGGCCAGAGCAATTTTGATCGCATCAAACTCTTCGGTCTTGGTTTGCGCTTTCAGAAACTTCAATAAGTCTTTCACGAAATGGCTCCTGTCGGAGTTAGACCTGTTAGGTGAGTGGCCCATGCCACTCCCCCCTATGACCAGTGTAACCACTGGCTGGCAAACTGCCCGACATTGCTATATGTTTCAACACGCAGTCTATCTTTCAACACCCGGTTTCAACATAAGGCCGGACAGTGCCAGCGGAAAACAATTTATTCGTCTTCCAGCTCGATATTGATACCCAAGGAACGGATCTCTTTCAGCAATACGTTGAAAGATTCCGGCATACCTGGTTCCATCTGGTGGTTACCATCCACGATGTTTTTATACATCTTGGTACGACCGTTAACATCATCAGATTTAACGGTAAGCATTTCTTGCAGAGTATATGCTGCACCGTATGCTTCCAGTGCCCACACTTCCATCTCACCGAAACGCTGACCACCGAACTGTGCCTTACCACCCAGCGGCTGCTGAGTAACCAGACTGTAAGAACCGGTAGAACGAGCATGCATCTTGTCATCAACCAAGTGGTTCAATTTCAGCATGTACATGTAACCAACAGTTACCTGACGCTCAAATTGCTCACCAGTACGGCCATCAAACAGTGTGATCTGACCGGAGGTCGGTAAACCACCCAATTTCAACAGCTCTTTGATTTCAGTCTCTTTCGCACCGTCAAAGACTGGAGTTGCGATTGGCATACCGTTTTTCAGGTTTTCAGCCAGACGCATGACTTCGTCGTCAGTGAAAGTATTCAAATCAACTTTCTGACGGGTGTCATCACCCAGATCATAAGCTTTCTGGATGAATTCACGCAGTTTGGCAACTTCCTGCTGCTGTTTCAGCATCGCATTGATCTTGTCACCAATACCTTTCGCCGCCATACCCAAGTGGGTTTCCAGAATCTGACCGATGTTCATACGTGATGGTACGCCCAGCGGGTTCAGTACGATGTCAACCGGAGTACCGTTTTCATCGTAAGGCATGTCTTCGATCGGGTTAATCTTAGAGATTACACCCTTGTTACCGTGACGACCTGCCATCTTGTCACCAGGCTGGATCTGACGTTTCACTGCCAGATAAACTTTGACAATTTTCAGTACGCCCGGTGCCAAGTCATCACCCTGAGTGATCTTACGGCGTTTAGCATCCAGCTTCTTCTCGAACTCAGCTTTCAGTTCGTCATACTGTTCTGCCAACTGCTCAAGCTGATTTTGTTTATCTTCATCAGCCAGACCCAGTTCTAACCAGCGCTCACGTGGCAGTTTGTCTAATTTCTCCGCTTCAATGCCACCGGAAATCAGTACATTGCGAATACGGGCAAACAGTCCGGCTTCGAAAATTTGCAGTTCTTCAGTCAAGTCTTTTTTCGCCTGACGCAACTGCATCTCTTCGATTTCCAGCGCACGCTTGTCTTTTTCTACACCATCACGGGTAAAGACCTGTACGTCGATAACAGTACCGGAAACACCGTTCGGTACGCGCAGTGATGAGTCTTTAACGTCAGATGCTTTTTCACCAAAGATCGCACGCAACAGTTTTTCTTCTGGCGTTAACTGCGTTTCACCTTTCGGTGTTACTTTACCCACCAGAATGTCGCCACCTTTCACTTCCGCACCGATATAAACGATACCGGATTCGTCCAGCTTAGACAGCGCTGCTTCACCCACGTTAGGGATGTCAGCGGTGATCTCTTCAGGCCCCAGTTTGGTATCACGGGATACACAAGCCAGTTCTTGAATATGAATAGTAGTGAAACGGTCTTCCTGAACTACACGTTCCGAAACGAGGATGGAGTCCTCGAAGTTATAACCATTCCATGGCATGAACGCCACGCGCATGTTCTGACCCAGCGCCAGTTCACCCAAGTCAGTGGATGGACCATCAGCCAGAACGTCACCACGTTCTACGTGTTCACCCAGAGATACACATGGCATCTGGTTGATACAAGTATTTTGGTTAGAACGGGTGTATTTAGTCAGGTTATAGATATCAATACCCGCTTCACCCGCGTACATTTCATCTTCGTTAACCTTAATCACGATACGGGATGCGTCAACGTACTGAACCACACCACCACGTTTAGCAACGGAGGTTACACCAGAGTCAACCGCTACCGCACGCTCCATACCTGTTCCAACCAGCGGCTTATCTGCACGCAGAGTTGGAACCGCCTGACGTTGCATGTTTGCACCCATCAATGCACGGTTGGCGTCATCGTGTTCAAGGAATGGGATCAAGGAAGCACCGACGGACACGATCTGTTGTGTCGAAACGTCCATGTACTGAACCTGATCACGGTTAAACAAACTGGATTCGTCATAGTGACGGCAAGTTACCAGTTCTTCGATAAAGTGGCCTTCTTCGTCCAATGCGGAGTTAGCCTGCGCAATGACGTAGTTACCTTCCTCAATCGCTGACAGGTAATGAATCTCATCTGTTACTACACCGTCGCGTACTAAACGATAAGGGGTTTCAAGGAAACCATACTCGTTAGTACGTGCATAAACAGACAGTGAGTTAATCAGACCAATGTTTGGACCTTCAGGCGTTTCAATTGGACATACACGACCATAGTGAGTCGGGTGTACGTCTCGAACTTCAAAGCCTGCGCGTTCACGGGTCAGACCACCCGGACCCAAAGCAGAAATACGACGTTTATGGGTGATTTCAGACAGTGGATTGTTCTGGTCCATAAATTGAGACAACTGACTGGAGCCAAAGAACTCTTTCACTGCCGCAGAAATTGGCTTGGCGTTGATCATGTCCTGTGGCATTAGGGTATCCAAATCACCCAGAGACAAACGCTCTTTCACCGCACGTTCTACACGTACCAGACCAACACGGAACTGGTTTTCAGCCATTTCACCAACGGAACGAATACGACGGTTGCCCAAGTGGTCAATATCATCCACTTCGCCTTTACCGTTACGGATATCAATAAGCTTCTTCATGACATCAATGATGTCATCTTTGCTCAGGATACCGGAACCTTCAACCTCTTCACGATCCAAGGAGCGGTTGAACTTCATACGGCCAACTGCAGACAGATCATAACGATCTTCAGAGAAGAACAGGTTCTCAAATAAGTTTTCTGCAGCTTCGCGGGTTGGTGGTTCGCCCGGACGCATCATGCGGTAAATTTCAACCAATGCGCTCAAACGATCGTTGGTTGGGTCAATACGCAGAGTTTCGGAAATGTATGCCCCGTGGTCCAAGTCATTGGTGAACAGGGTCTCAATGGTTTTATGACCAGATTGGCTCAAACGCGCCAGCAGATCCAAAGAGAGTTCCATGTTAGCAGTACAGATGATTTCACCTGTGTTCTGATCGATGTAATCTCTTGCAACAACTTTACCCGCAATATATTCGACAGGCACCTCAATACGGTCTACCTGATCTTTTTCTAACTGACGGATATGGCGAGCAGTGATACGACGGCCTTTTTCAACATAAAGTTTGCCGTTTGCTTCAATATCGAATGAAGCTGTTTCGCCACGCAGACGTTCTGGAACCAGAGTCATCTGCAATTTATTGTCGCGGATTTCGAAAATAGTTTTATCGAAGAACAGGTTCAGAATGTTCTCAGTGGTATAATCCATCGCGCGCAGAATAATCGAAGCCGGTAATTTACGACGACGGTCGATACGCACAAACAGGTTATCTTTAGGATCGAATTCGAAATCCAGCCATGAACCACGGTAAGGAATGATACGTGCATTATATAGTACCTTACCGGATGAATGGGTTTTACCCTTATCGCTGTCAAAGAAAACGCCTGGGCTACGATGCAACTGAGATACGATTACACGCTCAGTACCGTTGATAACGAAAGTCCCGTTATCAGTCATGAGTGGAATTTCACCCATGTAGACTTCTTGTTCTTTGATGTCTTTAACTGTGCCTTCTGGCGCTTCACGCTCATAGATCACCAGACGCAGTTTAACACGCAGTGGAGCGGAATAAGTCACGCCACGGATCTGACATTCTTGAACATCAAAAACAGGTTCGCCAAGACGGTAGCTTACATATTGCAGCTCAGAACTGCCGCTGTAACTCTGAATTGGGAACACAGAACGGAAGGCCGCTTCCAGTCCATTCTGGCCTTCAGGATCTTGCTCGATAAACTTCTGGAACGAGTCAAGTTGGATAGAAAGAAGGTATGGAACATCCAAAACTTGTGGACGTTTACCAAAATCCTTACGAATACGTTTTTTCTCGGTATAGGAGTAAACCATAGGGTTCCTCAGCTCGCTGATAAGTGACCCACTCTGTCCGCCCTTAAGGACAGCACTCTACAACACTATTTTTTCGACCAGAAAATAGAATATTTTCCGTAATACTCATTACTATTACTCTTAAATCATTTCATTACGTTACCTTACTACCGAGCTACCCAAGTGGATAGTAGCTGAGAACGCAGTATATTAAGTCGTCAATAGGAAGGAGTATTGTGGGTTCATTAGTAGCCAAACAGTGTGAAATGCTACTAACTCCCTGCGTTGTGCTCTATAGAGCATATGCCTTATAAAACTCCAAAATGACTTTATAAAACAACATGACTTTAAAACAACAAGGTGCTCTACAGCGCAAAAAGGCTGGCGATTAAAAAATCGCCAGCCGCCAGCCTAGTAAATCAGGCTGCGAACTTCAAACTGATCTTACTTGATCTCAACAGAAGCACCTGCTTCTTCCAGAGATTTTTTCAGAGCTTCAGCGTCTTCTTTGCTGATGCCTTCTTTCAGTGCTGCTGGTGCACTTTCAACCAGGTCTTTAGCTTCTTTCAGACCCAGACCAGTTGCGCCACGTACTGCTTTGATTACAGCAACTTTGTTAGCACCAGCGCCAGTCAGGATTACGTCGAATTCAGTTTTCTCTTCAACTGGTTCAGCAGCAGCACCAACTACAGCTACAGCAGCAGCAGCAGAAACGCCGAATTTTTCTTCCATCATGCTGATAATTTCAACAACGTCCATTACAGACATTTCTGCAACTGCGTCCAGAATTTGTTCTTTAGTGATAGACATAACAAGTGTTCCTAAAATTCAGAAAAAATTTATACGTTAAAAAGCAACGAAAGAAATAAGCAATTAAGCTGCGTCTTTCCGATCGCGTAGCGCAGCCAGGGTGCGAACCAGTTTGCCTGCAACGGCTTCTTTCATGGTTGACATCAGGCGTGCGATTGCTTCTTCGTAAGTTGGGAGTGTTGCCAGACGATCGATGTTGCTCGCTGGGATAAACTCACCTTCAAAGGCTGCTGCTTTAATCTCGAATGCTGGGTTCGCTTTCGCGAAATCTTTGAACAGACGAGCAGCTGCGCCCGGATGTTCGTTAGAAAAAGCAATCAAGGTTGGACCAACAAACGCTTCTTTCAGGCACTCATACTCAGTACCTTCAACAGCACGACGCATCAGAGTGTTACGAACAACACGCATGTAAACGCCAGCTTCGCGACCTGCTTTACGCAGTTCAGTCATTTTATCTACGGTAACGCCGCGAGAATCCGCAACAACCGCAGACAGCGCGCCTTTGGCTACTTCGCTGACTTCAGCAACAATCGCTTGTTTGTCTTGAAGATTTAGTGCCATTAGCTTCTTGCTCCTGGATTAACCGGGCAAACCCGGGACTCACTTCACTCAAAGCACGAAATGTGCCTGAGCGCTAAAACACGGTGAGCAGAATCCAGAAAATAAATTTCTTTTGGCTCTGTCACCGTCTACGCAGGATATTAAGTAATTTTACGCCTGCGGTCTTGGACGGGGCTTGGATTAGGCCAAGCTCCAACCGAAAACTGTGATTTGTCCTGATACGTTTTATGTATCAATTATTATCAATTGTTATACATCTGTTCAGGCAAATTTGAAGCGTCAGATTTTAGACAAATCTGACGCCAAGGTAAAGCGTTATTCGCTTTTAGCTTAAATTATTAAGCTACGGTGTTCAGACCAGATTGGTCGATCGCAACACCTGCGCCCATGGTAGTGGACAGGCTAACTTTCTTGATGTAAACGCCTTTAGCAGAAGATGGCTTAGCTTTTTTCAGCGCAACCAGCAGAGTTTCCAGGTTTTCTTTCAGTTTGTCAGCGTCAAAGTCAACTTTACCGATGGTGGTGTGGATGATACCGTTCTTGTCGTTACGGTAACGAACCTGACCTGCTTTAGCGTTCTGTACAGCTTCAGCAACGTTAGGAGTTACAGTACCAACTTTCGGGTTTGGCATCAGGCCACGTGGCCCCAGGATTTGACCTAATTGGCCAACAACGCGCATTGCATCTGGAGATGCGATAACTACGTCGAAATTCATCTCGCCTTTCTTAATCAGTTCAGCCAGATCTTCCATACCTACCAGTTCTGCGCCAGCAGCTTTAGCTGCTTCAGCGTTTGCACCTTGGGTAAATACAGCAACGCGTACTGAACGACCAGTACCGTGTGGCAGTACAGTTGCACCACGAACATTCTGGTCAGATTTACGAGCATCAATGCCAAGATTGACAGCTACGTCAATGCTTTCTACGAATTTAGCAGTAGCCAATTCTTTCAGCAGAGCAACAGCTTCGTTAATGTCATATTGTTTAGTTGCATCAACTTTTTCACGAATAGTGCGCATGCGCTTGGTCAGTTTAGCCATTGATTAACCCTCCACTACCAGGCCCATGGAACGAGCAGTACCTTCGATCGAACGCATCATTGCGTCAACGTCAGCACCAGTCATGTCCGCAGCTTTAGTTTCAGCAATTTCACGAATCTGAGCGCTGGTTACTTTACCAACTTTGTCTTTGTTCGGCTTGCCAGAACCAGATTTGATGCCTGCTGCTTTCTTCAGCAGGACAGCCGCTGGTGGGGTTTTAGTAACGAAAGTGAAAGAACGGTCTGCGTAAACAGTGATAACAACTGGAATTGGCAGGCCTTTTTCAATGCTTTCAGTTCTAGCATTGAACGCTTTACAGAATTCCATGATATTAACACCTTGCTGACCCAGAGCTGGACCAACTGGTGGGCTTGGGTTAGCCATACCCGCCGCAACTTGCAGCTTAACGTAGGCTTGTACTTTTTTAGCCATTATATTTCCTCAATATGGGTGTTATCGCCTCCAGAAAGAGGCTCCCCTACGATTCAGGCCTCGTCTAATATTCTAATGTAAGACCAGACCACAAAAAAAGTTATGTCTGTGACCAGACTTAGTTGCTTATCCAGACAACTCAAAATGGCGTCCAGATAAAAACAAAAGGCGCGAAATTGTATGTTAATTTCACACCCTTTGCAAGCCAATTCGCTTAATTAAGCATCAGATCAGACTTTCTCGACCTGACTGAAATCCAGCTCAACTGGCGTAGCACGACCAAAAATAGAAACCGAAACTTTCAAACGGCTCTTCTCGTAATCGACTTCTTCCACTACCCCATTGAAGTCCGCAAACGGACCATCGCTGACACGAACCATTTCGCCTGGTTCGAACAAAGTTTTTGGACGTGGTTTATCACCAACTTGCTGAAGACGATTCATAATCGCATCGACTTCTTTATCACTAATTGGTGCCGGGCGGTCAGATGTACCACCGATAAAGCCCATTACGCGTGGCACACTGCGAACCAGATGCCAGGTCGCATCATTCATTACCATTTGTACTAAGACATAACCAGGGAAGAACTTACGCTCGCTTTTACGACGCTGGCCACTGCGGATCTCAACAACCTCTTCTGTCGGCACCATCACTTCGCCGAAAGAATCTTCCATATCATGCAATTTGATATGCTCACGCAGAGATTGAGCCACACGACCTTCAAACCCAGAAAATGCCTGTATGACATACCAACGCTTTTTTGGAGATTCAGACATTCTTAAAACCTCAGGCCTGTAATAAATGAAACTAAACGCACCAGAATACCATCCAGTCCCCACAAAATAAGAGACATAACAGCCGTTACTGCCGCAACAATCAGTGTTGTATGCAGGGTTTCCTGGCGTGTTGGCCAAATGACTTTACGCATTTCAACGCGGGATTCACGAGCAAATGCTAATGCAGCTTTACCTTTCGCAGTCCACAATGCAACTGCTCCTGCAAGGGCAACAATAGCAACAACAGCTATCGCGCGCAGAGGCAGGTTATACTCCCGGTAATAGTAATTACCCACAATAGCAACCACCAGCAGCACTGCCACCAATAGCCATTTTGCTATATCAAGACCACGCCCGCTTTCTTGAGCATTGCTATTCGCACTCATAAACCAACCTGTAACTATATGTAAGTAACTATGATGTAAATAGATAGCCAGCTTGCCTCGCAAGAGCAAAACAAATCAGACCGAACCCAAAGATAATTGTAATTGTATCTGACTCGGTGCCATAATTCAGCAGGACTTTTTGTATCTGTTTTCTTGAAAACTATTTTTTGGAAAGAAATCTTGAAAACTGGGCGATACCAAAGTCTATCCGTTGTATCAGAGCCTATCTCACCAATAATTCACAGCTGTTCAGTCAGCGTACCATCAGACAACTATTGATGAGATAGGTTCTTCCTAAGACAACGTATAAAAAGGGCATCTGTCGATGCCCCTTCCAAAATGAACACATTAAAAAGATTATGCGATCACTTTAGCAACAACACCAGCACCTACCGTACGGCCACCTTCACGAATTGCGAAACGCAGACCTTCGTCCATTGCGATTGGCGCAATCAGGGTTACTTTCATGTTGATGTTGTCACCTGGCATTACCATCTCTACGCCTTCTGGCAGTTCGATAGTACCAGTTACGTCAGTTGTACGGAAGTAGAACTGTGGGCGGTAACCTTTGAAGAATGGAGTATGGCGGCCACCTTCATCTTTGCTCAGGATGTACACTTCAGATTCGAACTGAGTGTGTGGGTGGATAGAAGCTGGCTTCGCCAGAACCTGACCACGCTCAACGTCATCACGCTTAGTACCACGCAGCAGAACACCTACGTTCTCACCTGCGCGGCCTTCGTCCAGCAGTTTGCGGAACATTTCAACGCCAGTACAAGTTGTTTTGGTGGTTTCTTTGATACCCACGATTTCAACTTCGTCACCCACTTTAACGATACCACGCTCTACACGACCAGTAACTACAGTACCACGGCCGGAGATAGAGAATACGTCTTCGATTGGCAGCAGGAATGGCTTATCAATATCACGCTCTGGTTCTGGGATGTAAGAATCCAGCGCTTCAGCCAGTTCGATGATTTTCGCTTCCCACTCTGCGTCGCCTTCCAGCGCTTTCAGAGCAGAACCACGGATGATTGGAGTGTCATCGCCTGGGAAATCGTACTGAGACAGCAGCTCACGTACTTCCATTTCTACCAGTTCCAGCAGCTCTTCATCATCAACCATGTCACATTTGTTCAGGAACACGATGATGTATGGTACACCTACCTGACGGCCCAGCAGGATGTGCTCACGAGTCTGTGGCATTGGGCCATCAGTTGCCGCAACAACCAGGATCGCACCGTCCATCTGGGCAGCACCGGTGATCATGTTTTTCACGTAATCGGCGTGGCCTGGGCAGTCAACGTGTGCGTAGTGACGGGATGGAGTATCGTATTCTACGTGAGAAGTAGAGATGGTGATACCACGTGCTTTTTCTTCTGGTGCGTTATCGATCTGGTCGAATGCACGAGCATTACCGCCGTAAGTTTTCGCCAGAACGGTGGTGATTGCAGCAGTCAGGGTAGTTTTACCATGGTCAACGTGGCCGATAGTACCAACGTTAACGTGCGGTTTTGAACGTTCAAACTTTTCTTTAGACACGACTCTATTCCTTAATACCGCTCCCCCGTCACAAAGAGGAGGGAGCTAAAAAGATAGTAAACTCGAAAACTTATCTAGATTTACGAGCTTCGATAATAGCCTGAGCGACGTTGCTCGGCGCTTCGTTGTACTTCAAGAACTCCATGGAGTAAGAAGCACGACCTTGGGTCTGAGAACGCAGGTCAGTAGCATAACCAAACATTTCAGACAATGGTACTTGAGCACGAACAATTTTGCCCGTAGCTACATCATCCATACCATCGATCATACCACGGCGACGGTTCAAGTCACCGATGACGTCACCCATGTAGTCTTCTGGTGTTTCCACTTCAACTTTCATGATAGGTTCCAGCAGAACTGGTTTCGCTTTCATGAAGCCTTCTTTAAATGCCATAGATGCAGCAATTTTAAAGGCGATTTCTGAGGAGTCAACGTCATGGTAAGAACCATCAAACAGGGCAACTTTAACGTCAACTATTGGATAACCAGCCAGAACACCACTCTTCAGCTGTTCCTGAACGCCTTTGTCGACGCCTGGGATGTATTCTTTAGGAACAACACCACCAACGATTTCGTTCGCGAATTCGTAACCAGCTCCACCGGCTTCCAGAGGTTCGATACGCAGCCATACATGACCGTACTGACCACGGCCACCAGACTGTTTAGCGTGTTTACCTTCCTGCTCAACAGAGGCACGGATAGTTTCACGGTAAGCAACCTGAGGTTTACCTACGTTCGCTTCAACGTTGAATTCACGACGCATACGGTCAACCAATACGTCGAGGTGAAGTTCACCCATACCAGCAATGATAGTCTGACCAGACTCTTCATCACTGCTCACGCGGAATGATGGGTCTTCCTGAGCCAGACGACCTAAAGCGATACCCATTTTTTCTTGGTCAGCTTTAGTTTTTGGCTCGATAGCAACAGAGATAACTGGCTCTGGGAATTCCATGCGCTCCAGAATAATTGGTGCGTTCAGGTCACAGAGAGTATCACCTGTAGTTACATCTTTCAGACCGATAGCAGCTGCGATGTCACCTGCACGGACTTCTTTGATTTCTTCACGTTTGTTAGCATGCATCTGAACGATACGGCCAAAACGTTCCTTCCTATCTTTAACCGGGTTCAGTACGGTGTCACCAGAGTTAACAACACCAGAGTAAACACGGAAGAACGTCAGGTTACCCACGAATGGGTCGGTAGCGATTTTGAACGCCAGTGCTGAGAATGGTTCATCATCGCTGGAATGACGTTCTGCTGGGGTATCTTTACCGTCTGGCAGCATACCTTTGATGGATTCAACATCAGTTGGTGCTGGCAGATATTCGACAACTGCATCCAGCATTGCCTGAACACCTTTGTTCTTAAATGCAGAACCACAGGTAACCAGGATAATTTCGTTAGCCAGAACACGTTTACGCAAAGCTGCTTTGATTTCTTCTTCAGTCAGCTCTTCACCGCCCAGATATTTGTCCATCAGTTCTTCTGATGCTTCTGCTGCGGATTCGATCAGGTTCTGATGCCATTCCTGAGCCAGCTCAAGCATGTCAGCTGGGATATCTTCGTATTCGAAGGTAATACCCTGATCTTCGTCATTCCAGTTGATTGCTTTCATTTTCAGCAAATCAACAACACCGGTGAAGGTATCTTCTGCACCGATTGCCAATTGCAGAGGAACAGGGTTAGCAGCCAGACGAGTTTTGATCTGCTCAACAACGCGCAGGAAGTTCGCTCCCATACGGTCCATTTTGTTAACGAACGCGATACGTGGAACGTTATATTTGTTCGCCTGACGCCATACAGTTTCAGACTGTGGCTGAACACCACCAACTGCACAGTAAACCATTACTGCACCGTCAAGAACACGCATAGAACGTTCTACTTCGATAGTGAAGTCAACGTGGCCTGGGGTGTCGATGATGTTGACGCGGTGTGGCTCATACTGTTTAGCCATACCAGACCAGAAAGCGGTAGTCGCAGCAGACGTGATGGTAATACCACGTTCTTGCTCCTGTTCCATCCAGTCCATAGTAGCAGCGCCATCATGAACTTCACCGATCTTATGACTTACACCAGTGTAGAACAGAATACGTTCGGTGGTAGTGGTTTTACCCGCGTCAATGTGCGCACTGATACCGATATTACGGTAACGAGTTATAGGGGTTTTACGAGCCATTTTTTCCTCTCTCGTGGGCGTTCAATTTAAAGAACGGGTAGCCAAGCAGCTACCCAGAACATATTCACTGCCGATGGTATACCAAAAAATGGATTACCAACGGTAGTGTGCGAACGCCTTGTTAGCTTCTGCCATACGGTGAACGTCTTCACGTTTCTTAACAGCAGCGCCTTTGTTTTCAGCCGCATCAGATAATTCATTCGCCAGGCGCAGAGCCATCGACTTATCACCGCGTTTACGAGCAGCATCAACGATCCAACGCATTGCTAATGCATTACGACGAACCGGACGAACTTCAACTGGAACCTGGTAGGTAGAACCACCTACACGACGGGATTTAACTTCCACAGTCGGGCGCACGTTATCCAGTGCCAGCTCGAATGCTTCCAGATGATCTTTACCAGAACGCTGAGCCAGGGTCTCAAGCGCACCATATACAATTGCTTCTGCGACAGACTTCTTACCGTCTACCATCAGGATATTTACAAATTTTGCCAGCAGTTCAGATCCGAACTTTGGATCTGGCAGAATTTTACGTTGACCAATTACACGACGACGTGGCATGGAAATACTCCGTTTCGAATTTCAGGGTTGTCCAAAACTCTACGAGTTTATTCTGACATTAAAGTAAAAAATGTTTGGCCTTACTTAACGGAGAACCATTAAGCCTTCGGCTTCTTCACACCGTACTTAGAACGACCTTGTTTACGGTCTTTAACACCGGAACAGTCCAGTGCACCGCGAACAGTGTGGTAACGCACACCTGGCAAGTCTTTAACACGACCGCCACGGATCAGGATTACGGAGTGTTCCTGTAGGTTGTGGCCTTCACCACCAATATAGGAAGTCACTTCGAAACCGTTAGTCAAACGAACACGGCATACTTTACGCAGTGCTGAGTTTGGTTTTTTTGGAGTAGTGGTATATACACGAGTACATACACCACGTTTTTGCGGGCAAGCTTCCAGAGCAGGAACGTTGCTTTTCACAACTTTCGAGCTACGAGATTTGCGAACCAGCTGGTTAATAGTTGCCATTATTAAAAAAGCTCCTGGTTTTTTGCTTCGTAAACACGGATTTTACCCTCTGTCAGTCATGATGACAAAACGAGAGGACGCAGAATTTTATTGCTGACTTGACGAGGTGTCAAGAAATATACAGTCTTTCTACGGTGGTCGGCGGCGTCAAAGAGTTAGCAAGTATTGCTGGCTGAATAATACAGGCAGTGTCTGTGGACAAAATACAGAAATATTTACCAACTGAAACTTTGCTGATGTTTCACCGTTAAGCTAACAAAATCGTTGTAATTCACCACCTGTACACGATCTGAAACTTGATTAGCAAGCCCCCGTGCATCCAGATCATCCTGCAAAGCATAGATACCAGCTCCTGTGCGGATCAACTCAGCTAAATAGCGATTACCATTCACACTGAGCAATACTCCATTCTGAATCAGCAGGACATCATCCGCATCAGTGATCAGGCCAAGTATTGCATTGAAGTCATCCTGGTAAGGTGAGCATCTAACAGTATATAACATGTTATCTCTCCAAAATAGATTAAAATTTCAACACAGCATCATAGCCCGCTAACATTTGCCGAATGGCCTCAGTGGAGAGAAACTCGGCCTCCAGAATAAAATCATTTTCTGGGCTAAATCCTCTAACCATTAGATCTTCAAGACAAATATAATACTTATCAATGTCATACAGAGATAAAATCTTAAATGTTGAAATGTAGTCACGTGACAGAATTTTATCCGGTTGCTGGTCGGACAGTAGCTGGAATACTCCATCAGAAATAAAAAATACACCAATCTGCTCCGTCAAAGCTGATGTTGCGAGTAGAGCATCCAGCCCTTCTCTGCCGACAGAAGATCCGTGGGGAGCTTCAGTAAAAACGAAGGCGATTTTTTTCATTATTACCCTCAATACCCTTTTGCCTATGCCCCTAAAACTGTACCACGCGATCACATAACATCATGGCCTCAGCCAGAGAACCAAGACCGCTGAGCTCAAACCCACTGGCTAGATTCGCAGCATCCAGATTCAGTTCATTTGCTTGTTGTTCATCTACAACACCACGCCGCAACGCTGCCGCAACACAAATGAATAAATTAAACTGGTGCTGAGCAGCCAATGACTGCCAAGCTCTGACGAGATCAAATTCATCATTAGCAGGTGCTACCAGCCGATTGCCATTCTGAACGCCTTCACGATAAAAAAATACGCTATGCAATTTATGGCCAGAAGCAATAAGTGCCTGAGCAAATTGATAGGCACTACTGGCTTGCTGAGTCCCATATGCTGGCCCGGTCACCAGAAGACAATAAGATAGTGACGACATTACTTCTCCGGACTTGTACATTCACCACTTTTAAACTGGCGAATATAAAGGTATACCGTATGTTTAGAGATATTCAGGCGATCAGCGACCTGATTAATAGCATCTTTGATATCAAAAATACCTTTCTCATAAAGATTCAGGACAACCTGTCTGTTTTTCGCATTGTTGGAAACATTGCGATCAGCATTTACCTCTTCAATAGTATATTCCAGCGTCTGTGCAACCAGATCGTCCACAGAAGAAGCAAAATTGACGTTTGAAGAAACTTCGTGAGTTTTTTCCGGAATAAAGGTCTGAATAATTTCTGAGAAAGGAATATCCAGATTCATATTAATACACAAAAGCCCGATAACTCTGCGCTGGCGATTACGAATCGCAATCGTAACCGATTTCATCAATGCTCCACTTTTCGCCCGTGTGAAATAGGCTCTGGAAACACTGGCGTCTTCATCCGTAATATCGTGCAACATCCGTAATGCCAGATCAGTGATGGGAGAGCCAATCTTACGGCCCGTATGTTCGCCATTAGCTATTCTGACAGCTGAACATTTAAGGTCTTCCAGTGAATGAAGAACAATTTCACAATACCCACCAATCAGCATAGCTAGGCCATCAACAGCCGCTTCATAAGATTTTAAAATTTCATGATCCGTTTCACTGAACGGTTGGTTTTCCAGTAAATCAATATCGCTGTTATCACCAGATATTTGATCTCCGGACAATAGTGGGGTAGACATGTAATACACCATCCTTCAAGCTTAGACTTCACCTCACCAAAAGCATCAGAGTGAGATTTATTATAACCGCAACTTAACAGAAAACATTTCAAAAACGCTGTATTCTATCCAGAATAATGACGTTAAAACTACATTAGATTGTCGTCAAGGCCTTACTGAATAGACTGCCAAGAGTTATCACAGTGTTTATGTTCAAATATACCTGATATATGAGAAAATTATTCCATTTAATGCTGTGTAAAATAATAACTGGTAAAATTCATTCTCTATATTTACGTTTATTACTTACTAAATCGAAGTAAATATTGGTATAACAAAACAGGGGCCTGGTAGCCCCTGTTATAAAATCATGTATTAATTACGATGAAAATTATTTTGCTTTCGCGTTAAGTTTAATATCCAACAATTCAATTTCAAAGACTAAGGTTGAGTTAGCCGGGATTTCTTGCACTCCATTTTTGCCATAAGCTAACTCAGGTGGGATGACCAATTTCATTTTTCCACCTTTTTTCAGGTGCTGAAGACCTTCTTTCCAGCCCGGGATCACTTTATCCAGAGGAATCGACAGAGGCTCTTTGCGTTCATAGGAATTATCAAACACTTTCCCGTCGATCAAACTTCCTTTGTAATTCACAACTACGGTATCACTTGCTACAGGAGTTTTACCACTTCCTTCCCGCTCAATTTTGTACAGAAGACCGGATTTCGTTTTTACAACTCCCGCTTCCTTAGCAAACTGCTCCCGGAATTTATCTCCTTTCTCACTATTTTCACTGGCCTCTTTCTCCAGCTTAGCCTGTAAAGAAGCTCGGATTTTTGCATCAAACTCACTGAGAACTTGCTGAATTTCTGTGTCATTCAGTTTACTTCTATTATTGACTGCATCTCCAAACCCAGCCAAAAGCTGAGATTTATCAATATCAATACCCAGCGCTTTTTGTTCGTCCAAAGATTTTTCCATATAACGACCTATGGAAGCTCCCAACGCATAAGAATCCTGCTGTACTACCGTTTTAAAAGCTTTATTCAGTTTCACTTCATCGTTGGTTTTTGTTTCAGCAGCCATTGTATACGGTGCACTGAATGCCATTGCCAGTGTAGTTGCCAGCAAGGTTGTTTTTAACAATGATTTCATCTTATTCTCCAATAAATTTGACTGAGTTTGCCGTCAGCAAAAATCATGCAACCACATGTACTATAACTGCCTACGAAAACCAATAACAATATTTGCTATACGCCGCCCTGAAAAATACTGAAACAACCTTGAAGTAACTCATTGAGTGAAAAGCTTTCCTGCTCTCCAATTTCTCTCCACTCTGCTTTCCACCTTCACCAAAAAATTTAGACATTAAGGTTTGGCTATTAGGCCTTGTGCTTCAAGTATTATAGTATCGGTTTGGTTACAATAATCATTCCATCGCGTAATTACATGATCAAAGACAGGGGGAAAAGTAATGGTATTATCCAGCATTGAGCAGAGATTTGAGCAACTGGAAACTAAACTGGCCTATCAGGAAGTTACCATTGAAGCGTTGAATCAAGAAGTCAGAAAACAGCAGGTAGAAATAGATAAGCTAAAAGAACATCTAAAATTAATGGCCGAACGGCTTAAAGCTCATCAGTCATCAATTATTGCACCACTTTCAGAAGAAACGCCTCCGCCCCATTACTGAAAAACAGATCCACTGAGGCCGCTTCTGGCTATCCAATTGGGGAAACGTTGACCAGGGAAGGCAAAGAAACCGACAAAAAGAGAAGCCAACCAGCTTCCCTTTTTTCAGCTAACCAGCTAATTTAGTGGCAACCACCGCCACAACAGCTATGACCTTCATGATCATGATGATCGTGATCACCGCAACCACCCTGACCATGTACGTGCCCATGAGCCAGTTCTTCTTCTGTCGCCTCACGAACCGCTACAATTTCAACATTGAATTTCAGGTTCTGACCAGCCAGCATATGATTACCATCAACAACAACTTCATCACCTTCTAAAGCGGTGATTTCAACAGGTACAGGTCCCATATCAGTATCCGCCAAGAAACGCATACCAACCTGTAACTCTTCTACTCCAACAAAAACATCTTTTGGTACGCGCTGAACTAAGTTCTCATCATATTGACCATACGCATCATTTGCTTCAACGCTAACATCAAAACGTTCACCAGCCTCACGGCCCTCCAACGCTTTTTCCAAACCGCTAATCAGGGAACCGCGGCCATGCAGATAGTCTAACGGTGCGCTCACCGGAGACTCATCAACTAAAACACCATCTTCTGCTCTTACTTGATAAGCCAAGCTGACCACCAAATCTTTTGCTACTTTCATGACATCTCCTACGATACCCAGGAAAAAACGTGGGGAAAATTGTTACGACTAAAAAAATGCCGCTGATTGTACCGGAATTCTACTTCACTGTACCTAGAGATGGAAAAATTTATCCGTTACCCATTGTAATTACATTGAGTTACTGAGGTGTAAAAATGCCGATAACTTGTTCCTGCTCTCTGATATGAGATGTTACAGCCTCATCAGTTTGTCGCTGGAGATGTCCACAGTGAACACACTCGACAATATCAACTTTGTTTTCCTGACACATTGCCAAAGTATCCTGTGACTGACACTTCGGGCACACAGCACCTGCTATAAAACGTTTACGACTCACTGACATACTTACCCCCATTGCTGTTCATGCTTGATGCAGATGCCCCCCCTAACCTGATTAATGTTTTACGCAGTAGTTCCACTTCGCTCACATCACCATGTTAGAGACAATAACATCAGTCCCCTTTCAGGACGTGTCAGGCCACCTATTTTCCGTTACCATGCATGCCAAGCTATCAAAACGAATACATATAATTTCATTATTAACTTAACATATCCCATACAGACAACATCATGATTGTTTTTTCTTCTCTGCAAATCCGTCGAGGTATTCGCGTCCTACTGGACAATGCCTGCGCAACCATCAATCCCGGACAAAAAGTGGGATTAGTTGGTAAAAATGGTTGTGGTAAATCAACCCTACTCTCATTACTGAAAGGTGAACTACAAGCTGAAAGTGGCTTAGCGACATTTCCCAACAATTGGGCTTTAGCATGGGTGAATCAGGAAACACCAGCTCTGGAGATTTCGGCTCTGGAACATGTGATCGATGGTGATCGTGAATTCCGCCAATTAGAGCAGAAACTGAAAATTGCCAACGAACAGAATGATGGGCATGCCATTGCACACCTTCACGGCTTGCTCGACACCATTCAGGCATGGACAATTCGTGCTCGTGCATCCAGTTTACTGCATGGTCTGGGATTCTCTCAGGCTCAACTGGAACAACCTGTCCGTTCATTTTCCGGTGGCTGGCGTATGCGACTTAATCTGGCTCAGGCACTGATTTGTCGTTCTGAGCTATTGTTGCTTGATGAACCCACCAACCACCTTGATCTGGATGCTGTAATCTGGCTCGAAAAATGGCTGAAAAACTATACAGGTACTTTAATCCTGATATCGCACGACAGAGATTTCCTCGATCCAATCATTGATAAAGTCCTGCACATCGAACAGCAGAACTTATTTGAATACACAGGCAATTACTCTTCCTTTGAACGGCAACGGGCAGCCAAACTTGCCCAGCAACAAGCCTTATACCAAAGCCAGCAAGAGAAAGTAGCGCATTTGCAAAGCTACATTGATCGTTTTCGTGCTAAAGCTTCTAAGGCAAAACAAGCCCAAAGCCGAATCAAAATGTTGGAACGAATGGAGCTGATTACACCTGCTCATGTTGATAACCCATTTCGTTTCAGTTTCCGCCAGCCAGACAGCCTGCCAAATCCACTATTAATTATGGAAAAAGTCAGTGCCGGATACGGAGATAAAATGGTACTGAACTCAATCAAATTAAATCTGGTTCCGGGTTCACGAATTGGCTTGTTGGGTCGTAACGGTGCAGGTAAATCAACCCTGATAAAATTACTAGCAGGGGAACTCGCCCCACAACGAGGAGAGATTTCCTTAGCTAAAGGCATCAAGCTAGGATATTTTGCACAACATCAGTTGGAATACCTTCGTGCAGATGAATCTCCTTTACAACATTTAGCCAGACTTGCTCCTCAGGAAACAGAACAACAGTTAAGAGATTATCTTGGTGGTTTTGGTTTCAAAGGTGACCAAGTGACCGATCCAACTGTCCGTTTCTCCGGAGGAGAAAAAGCCCGATTGGTGCTGGCGCTGATTGTCTGGCAACGCCCGAATCTTCTGTTGTTGGATGAACCGACCAACCACCTCGATCTCGATATGAGACAAGCATTGACTGAAGCCTTGATCGATTTCGATGGCGCTCTTGTTGTGGTATCGCACGACAGACACTTATTGCGTTCCACGACAGATGAACTTTATCTGGTACATGATGGCAAAGTAGAGCCTTTCAAAGGTGATTTGGAAGACTACCAGCAATGGCTAACAGAGTTACAACGTCAACAGTTGCGTGAAAGTCAGGAAAAAGAAAAAACAGCTCCCGGTACAGATGATTCTGTAAGTAACGTTCAGAATTACAGTGCACAAGAACGCAAAGATCAAAAACGGCGTGAAGCAGAATTCCGTAGCCAGACGCAACCATTGCGTAAGCAACTCACAGTTCTCGAAAAAGAGATAGAAAATTTAGGTACGAAACTGGCAAGTTTGGAAGAAAAACTTTCAGATAACACAATATATGAAAGTGAACGTAAAACTGAATTAACGGAATGCCTGCATCAACAAATAAAAACCAAGTCCAGACTGGAAGATATCGAAATGGAATGGCTGGATATTCAAGAGCAACTTGAAAAAATGACAGAAACATTTAACGCCAATCAGTAAGTTTATTACCATTCAATTATTGTTGAGCAATGATTATCGGGTATTGTAATTCAATACCCGATAATCATGCTTTATATGGCAAAGCGCCTAAACGTATTATGTGCACAGATAAGAATAGGAATTCATCTAAAACTAACTATCTTACTGACCGTAAAAATGATAAGTCATTTAATTAAAAGGTGTTTTTATAAATATAAAACATCAGTAATTCTAATAAACATTCTATGCTCCTTAACGAAAACTGCCTTATCATTTATAATTTAAATTTGATTTCAGAATCTGAGTACATTAAGAATAACAAAAAATAATTCACTGATTACTTATCAAATTATTTTACAAATTCGCCACCAATGCAGAAAAACTTTCGGCATCGTCAACCAAATCATCATCTATTGACTTACCCCATACTACACCTAAATCTATTTTCTTATCTGTTTCAATAATTTCTAACAAATTCATATAATAATCAGGAATTGCAGCAATCATTCGTTTAGGTACACATGCATAAGTACCGTTCTTTGTAATCATCTCCATAATTAACATAATATCATTTGTTTTTAATAACAAATTCATATTATCACCAGTATAAACAGGAAAAACATTCAGACAATCATTCAGGTCAATCACCTCTTTTTTTCCCGATGAATTGATCAGAAAATTCTTATGTTCAGATTTACTGTTTTCCGCTCTAAATTTAGATACCAATTGACTCCTTTTTCTAAAGATATAAACCAATTTTTCAGTAAAAGTTTTTTTCGGCTCTAACTGTGTCACAGCCACCAACGGCACTACGGCTACATGGAGCATTCCCACATTTAACAAACTAATCTGCTGTTCAACTGACAATCCTGTCATCAAAGCCAGAACAATATTCCCTTTCTTCCCTGCAAGCTGCCTTTCTATTTGCAAATAGTTATGAGTGGGAAAACAGGAGCCGATATATAGATGCCTGACAATTTCCTTTTTTGAATCAGACTGTACCTGACTTTTAAACTGCTCATAATGCGTTAAAAACTTCCTGGCATTTTCCAACGTCTTCTGCCCAAAATCTGTTAATCTTGTTCCACTTGGCCCCCTTCTGAATAATGAAGCACCCAGAATACCTTCCAGACCATGTATTTTTTTCGTCAAGGCAGGCTGAGAAAGGTAAAGTTTCTCTGAAGCCTTATGATAATTAAGAGTCTCAGCCAAAACGATGAAAGCTTCAAGATTGCGTATATCCATGTTCTTTCGCCCAATGGTTGTGAATAACGACAAAACATTACAGATTCATGGTGATAGCATTTTAACTTCGTGTTTCGCCAAAGGTCTTATCGGGACTACTGGTCAAAATGTTAACTAGTGAAATGTTAGTTAATAAGGATACAATCAGCAAAAGATTTACTATTGTGTTTTAATCACATAAATTAATAATTACATTTGTGATAAAGATGAAATATGATCTACCAGTACAGAAAAAGATAATAAATCCAACATCAAATAACTTCCGAACATTAAAATTAAGTTTAATAAAAACAAAATACCACACTATTAAACCACATGTGAATAGATTAATAATAAAAACCAAGAAAAGCATATCAAACTAGTTTACTCGTATAATGACATACCCCATAGTTTATTCATGTGTTCTTATAATAAAATCTATCCATATCTTTATCACCAATTCATAATTAACACATATCACGTGTTAATTTTAAAACACATCCATCTCCATAATACAATTTGGAACCTATTGAAGAAAATAAATAACAAAGTATTTATTAATCAGAATCTGAGTAAAATACAACATTTATGACAACTTATTTTATAGAGTGATATTACCTATATAATATGCCTATCCTTATTCCAAGTTTTTAACTTCTTAGATATAGGAACATTCTGTATTTATATATTATTGCATAAGTAAGGCATGGCGGCCATCCCCGTTATTGCTGTTATGCCTGCTGTAAGGTCTTTCAGTTGGAATACACCTATCAAGCCTGCACAGCCCGGTGTTAAAGAGCAGGTTATCGATATGGCAATGAATAACGGAGGGATCCGCGACACCGCCCGTGTCCTGAAAGTGGCCACAAGCACCGTCATGACAGCGCTAAAAATTTACACACCGAAACGTGACGACGCGTCCTCTTGACGGGGATAACATTCAGCTTATCTGTGAAATGGATGAGCAAGGGTCGTTTGTGGGGAACAAGAAAAATCAACGCTGGCTCTGGTATGCCTGGGAACCTAGTCTGAAACGAATAGTGGCGCCTATTTTTGGGGATCGCAGCCGGAAAACATTAGACAAACTGCTTGCCCTTTTATCGCCCTTTAATATTCGGTTTTATTGTACGGATAATTATGCTGTATATGACAGCCTCCCAGAGGAAGAACACCTGACTGGGAAGACATTCACCCAATGTTTAGAAAGAAACAATTTAACGCATCGAACCCGGATAAAAAGACTGAATCGAAAAACGATAGAATATTCTAAATCTAAGGAAATGCACGATAAAGTGATTGGCACTTTCATTGAGCGTGAGAACTATTTTTAATAAGATATCTAACCATTTAATACACAATTGGTTCTTATAGGTTGGCCTGATACCATATTAATCAATGAATTAAATATTTAAGAAAATAAAAAACACAGGCTAAAAAAACCAAACCTGTGTTTCTGTCATCAATATTTATTTTTAACCCGCTAATTTACACAACAATCTGCCAAAATGATTAGGATTGGTGTCTGTTTTGTCTTTACCTTTTTCACTGTCTTTATCGTAATAATATAAGATGAATTCTGACGATTTTTCATCAACAGCCACTTTTATCTTTTCATCATCAGGTAAAACGCCGAAGCCTGGGAACCCCAGATATTCATTTTTCAATGAAGAACTATCTGTAGATGTCGATCCCACAACATCCTTTTCAGTTACTGATATAGCTTTACGTGACCATGAATAGCCAGATTCAAGAGTTTCACATTTACCGTTTCCAAAGTTGTTTCTTAATTCTACATAGCCAACTTCGGGGCTAAAAATATATCTCTGTGGATTAAATGTGTATTCATACGTATATTTAGCCCCTGTATCGGAATCAGTCACTGTCGCAATAACGGTTGCTTTTTTAGAAGCATTAAAATGTTCAGCAGGGAAAGTTATATTCCCTACATGATCTATTTTTACAAGGTTGGTCGAAGATTCATAAGTGACACGCTCTTTTTCTCCAGCAATATGTTCAGGGAGATCTTCTGGTTCAGATGCTTCTTTTGTTAACTTAATAATTAAATTATTAAAAACATTGTAAGGCTTTTTCCGCCCCTTTTCATCAGTAGTCTCATTTGTATAAATATAGATGGCATGACTATCAGGGGAAATTAACTTTAGCCCCGCAGCTTGTGAAACAGCTTTAAAACTCACTGGTGTTCTCGCAACTATAGAATATGATTTATTAGCATCAATAGTAACGTTCACTTTGGCTATGATGTCATCCACTCCCACATTACTCACCAATGAAGCAATTAAATATCCCTCATTATCTGTAGTCGTCCGAATATCTTGAAAATGTAAGTCTTTTCTCGGCAACCTATCATTTTCAAAGCCCCATATTACTTGCTTTAAGCGATGGTTAAGCAGTGGCTTCCCACTGTCCGGATCGATAATTAAAATCCTATAGGTATACATATCCTTCCCATTCCCGTAGAGAGCCTCTTTTGGGAAGACGTCCATATCAGGCAATCGAACCCTGTGATCCAGCACGATGTTATTATTTCTTTCCACCAAATCATAACGGCTGCCCGCCAGTGTACGCATTGATGCAACGTTATCTGGTGATAATTGAATGCTAAGCGGGACACCGAATCTATAGTTTAAATTGGCCTGAAACCGGGCTTCACTGTGCCCGCCACTACTATGTCTGTAATCCACACCCATCGTTATCAATGGAATTGGTGTGTAACTCAGGCCCACTTTGGCAAGAGCGGGATTTTTCTGTTTAGTGTCACGATTAAACAAGGTAACGTTATCACCAAAGTACTGTTCATAACTCAGCTTACCTCCGAGATTCGGATATGCTGGCAAGAAGAATTCACTATTGAGATCAAAACCATTGGCAGGACGCTCTTCCCAGTTTTCCTCTTTCAGTGACTTTCGCCATTTGCTCAGACGCAGGTAAGCATTGGCTGAGAATTTTAGGTAATCAGTCCACGCTTCGCCACCCAACCCCAAACGTTTATTGCGTCCTGTGACGTCATGGTCGAAGAAGGTATTGAAACCATACATCCAGTCAGATGTGAAATAACGCCCACCGAGCCCCAAATTAACGGTATGGCGGCTATCTTTATTGCGATAACCCAGCTGGGAGAAAAACAACCAGTCCGCTTTATTATCGTAGAGAGGCAATAACAGATCTAATGAGCTGTTATCCAGCTTGCCTTTTCTGTCGAGGGATAAATTCACTTTAGCTGTCCCAAATTGGGACAGCCATTTTTGTACTTCACTATTTATTGTTCCATTTAATCTACCTAAAGCGTAGGATGTGGCTTGTTCAGTCAGTTGGGCTGAAGAGGATGACAATAAACCACCTATCATATGAATATTTTGAATAATAATACTTGATTTATCTTTTTCTGTTTCGTCAAATTTATTTTCATTATTTATATCCTGTAAAAATGTTTTTACGTTTTTATCTTCATGATTACTTTCACTCACTGAAAATGTATTCATGGAGATAAACAGCAAGCAAAAAGAACATATTAATATTAAAAACCGTATGAATTCATTAATAAAAACAAGCTTCATAGATCAGTTCCTCAATAAAATACAGGGAGTTACCAGAGACTGGCATCAGATATTCAACACTTTTTTCACAACCAACATAAATTAGAAAATTCTTTTATTGCTACGTAATAAAAGGTCTTCATCAAGCAATAGATAAAAGGAATCAATTTTATTTATCAGGTGAGTAATTAATTCTATATTTATGAATATGGTGTTTACGATTACTCTGAATGAACAAAAAAAATAAAAAAACAGTCTGAAATATGAAAGCTATATTATGTGATCAGTGCGATAATTCAGTATTTATGAATTACCTAAAATCATTCCATCACATGCAGCAGGAAAAAATGATGAAAATCAATCTGAATAATCTGGTGACTGAAAGCCGTAACCCCGCCAGTGCTCATATTGATGAGTTATCAACACTCGATATGCTCAGCGTTATCAATGATGAAGACAAAAAAGTCGCCGTTGCGGTTGAGCAAACACTACCTCAGGTTGCTCTCGTAGTTGATAAAGTTGCAGAAGCTTTCCGTCAGGGGGGACGCTTAATCTATAGCGGAGCAGGAACATCAGGGCGATTAGGGATTTTGGATGCCAGCGAATGTCCACCAACCTACGGCACCAAACCGGAACAAGTGGTCGGTTTAATTGCCGGCGGGCATCAGGCAATTTTGAAAGCTGTCGAAAATGCGGAAGATAATCGGCAACTAGGCGCAGATGATCTTGGAGAGCTACACTTTAATGAAAGAGATGTGCTGGTTGGAATTGCCGCCAGTGGCCGGACACCCTACGTGTTAGGAGCGATGGAGTATGCCAAATCAGTGGGAGCAACTGTCGCTTGTATCAGTTGTAACCCTGACAGCCCGATGACCAAGCTGGCTGATATCACTATCACCCCCATTGTAGGGTCGGAAGTTGTAACAGGTTCCTCCCGTATGAAAGCCGGTACAGCGCAAAAACTGGTGCTGAATATGATCACGACAGGAGCCATGATCCGTACTGGTAAGGTATATGGCAATTTGATGGTGGATGTGGAAGCCACTAATGCTAAGTTAGTTGAACGACAAAAAAATATTGTCATGGCTGCTACTGAGTGCAGCAGGGAAACGGCAGAGCAAGCCCTGAACGCCTGTAACGGTCACTGCAAAACTGCAATTGTGATGATTCTATCGGGGATCAGTGCCGAAAAAGCCAGAATGTTATTAACAGAACATCAAGGGTTCATCCGGCCAGCGATTTCAACCGCTCGATAATCATTACCTTTTCTTTGTAGAAGTTAAATCGCAGGGGTGGTACGTGGCTAAGATTAATTCAGATATGTTGGTTGAAATTCTTCACGCCATTGGTGGAACAAGTAATGTCATACATAGTGGCAACTGTATGACCCGTCTGAGATTGACGTTACGTGATGATTCTCTGGTCGATAAGGCTAAACTGAAGCTAATGCCCGGCGTTCTGAGTGTAATTGAAAGTAATGAACAACTCCAGATTGTCCTCGGCCCCGGTAAGGCCCAAGCAGCGGCGGATATGATGAATGAACTATTAAGTTCTGCTGATCTTCCCGCCTCTGAACATCACTCGGCAAATTTGAAAGAAATTGCCTCTTCCAATAAAAAACACCTCAAAGAGAAACAAACCAGTTCAATCCATAAATTCCTTACCAAATTTGCCACCATTTTTACTCCCCTGATCCCCGGTTTTATCGCTGTTGGTCTACTACTGGGCCTTGCAACTCTGCTGGAGCAAATTTTCATTCAGGGTGCTGCACAATCCAACGCGGTATTGGTTGAAATGATCGGCTATATGAAGATTTTCAGTAAAGGAATGTTCACTTTTTTCAGTATTTTGATTGGTTACAATGCGCAGAAAGCTTTTGGCGGTTCAGGCGTTAATGGTGCCATCATCGCTTCCCTGTTTATTTTGGGTTATAACCCTGACGCCACCAGCAGCTTTTATTCTGGTATCAGCAACTTCTTTGGCTTTGCTATCGACCCACGGGGAAATATTATCGGGGTATTAATTGCCTGTATCCTGGGAGCCTGGATTGAGAAGCAGATCCGTAAGATCATGCCCGCTGATCTGGACATGATCCTGACCTCTGCTATCACGCTGCTTATCATGGGCGCAGTTACTTTTATTGTAATTATGCCGATAGGAAGTTATCTGTTTACAGCAATGTCATGGCTTTTCACCAATCTGAATGGTAATCCATTCGGTACAGCCATTTTGGCAGGGCTGTTCCTGATCGCTGTGATGTTCGGTGTGCATCAGGGTTTTGTGCCAGTCTATTTTGCTCTGGTAGAAACGCAAGGGTTTAATTCCCTGTTTCCGATTCTGGCAATGGCAGGAGCAGGGCAAGTGGGTTCTGCGCTGGCGCTATATGTGAGAGCCAAAAAAGATTCGTTGCTACGCACTCAAATCAAAGGAGCTATTATTCCGGGCTTTTTAGGGATCGGTGAGCCCTTAATTTATGGGGTGACATTGCCTCACATCAAACCTTTTGTTACCGCCTGTTTTGGTGGCGCAGCTGGTGGCTTTTTTGTCGGCCTGATTGCCTGGTTTGGATTACCTGTCGGCCTGAATACGGTTTTCGGCCCCTCCGGTGTAGTTGCTCTGCCCTTAATGACATCCCAAACAGGCATTTTCATGGGCATGGCGGTATACGGTGCGGGGCTGATTGTTTCGTATATCAGCGGCTTTGTGCTGACGTTTTTCTTTGGCAGCAAGAATATTGATTTGAGCTGATTCAGCTAATCCAGATTAATGGTACACAAGCCGCTGTCAAAAGCCCCATCACGATATTGAAAGTAAACCATGCCGTGCGGCTTTTTAACAGACGGCCAATCATAGCCCCCAAAATAAGCCATATCATCCCGGTGACTGTATTACACAATAACATCACCACGCTGATGACCAGAATGGAATGGATATATAAATCCCCTGCTAAACTGTAGCTACTGATAGCCCCTAACCCCATCATCCATGCTTTCGGGTTCAAAAACTGCAATAACCAGCCTTGATGACCTTTAATGGGTATCCCAAGGGATTGTGTAGCCTCCAGCCGTTTGTATTGTGCAGTCACCGTCTTCCAGGCCAACCACAGTAAATACAGGCTACCGAGCACTTTCAGGCCTGTGTGTATGGCCGGATATACCAGCAGTAACGCAGCAATACCAAAAGCAGACAACAACAGGACAGTTTGCATCCCAAGAACAATTCCCAACAACAGTATCAATGAGCGGCAGAGCCCAAAGTTAGCACCAGATGATGTCAGTAACATATTATTCGGGCCAGGCGTAATCGCGGAGATAAACATAAATGTACTCAGTGAGAATATCAGGCTGGCGGTCATGGCGTGCTTTATCCCTCAATTATTGACATTTCCTTTCTAAGAAAATAGCAGTATGTTATTCAGCACACAAGGCCAGTTAACAATGAAAGTTAAACTCAAAAACATCCCCAAAACTAAGCAATACCAGCAGCTAATATAATGTGATATGGAGCGACCACAATGATTATCCCGTGGCAACAAGTAGAACCCGATACTCTACTTAACTTGATCGAGAATTTTGTCTTACGGGAAGGCACCGACTACGGTGAACTTGAAAAAACACTGGAACAAAAAGTACAGGATGTAAAACGCCAGCTTGAGCGAGGTGAAGCCCTGCTGGTTTGGTCTGAATTGCATGAGACTGTCAATATCATACCTAAGGAGATGTTTCGTCCATAGTTTCATATCATTTCCGGTTCAATAACATTTCATTCAACATCTGTTTGTTTTATTGGCCTAATACTGCTGATTACGAGAAAGATCATCCCAACTTTTTAATGATAAGGAGTCTGTTCTTATGTCTTCCAAACACCCTGTCATCGCCATAACCGGCTCTAGCGGAGCCGGAACAACCACCACCAGTGTGGCATTTCGCAAGATTTTCCAACAACTCGGCATCACTGCCGCACTTATTGAAGGGGATAGTTTCCACCGTTATACCCGCCCTGAAATGGACGCAGAAATACGTAAAGCGAAAGAACAAGGCAGGCACATCAGTTATTTCGGGCCAGAAGCCAATGATTTCCATATGCTGGAGAAGACATTCTTTGAATATGGGGAAACAGGTACTGGCCGCTGGCGGAAATATCTGCATACTTATGATGAAGCGGTTCCCTATAACCAAGTACCGGGGACATTCACACCCTGGGAATCGCTGCCATCAAACACCGATATGCTGTTTTATGAAGGGTTACATGGTGGTGTTGTTACTCCGCAATACAATGTCGCCGAATTAGTTGATCTACTGATTGGTGTTGTTCCCATCGTCAACCTTGAATGGATACAAAAGCTCATTCGCGATACCAGTGAACGCGGGCATTCAAGGGAAGCGGTTATGGATTCCATGGTTCGTTCAATGGATGATTATATTCGCTATATTACGCCACAGTTTTCCCGCACTCACATCAACTTTCAACGCGTTCCTACTGTTGATACTTCCAACCCCTTCTCCGCCAAAGCCATTCCTTCTTTAGACGAAAGTTTTATCGTCATCCGCTTCCGTGGTCTGAGCCAAATCGATTTCCCGTATTTACTGGCCATGCTTCAGGGTTCGTTTATCTCCAGCATAAATACTATCGTCGTTCCGGGTGGAAAAATGGGACTGGCAATGGAGTTAATTATGGCTCCGTTAGTTCAACAATTATTGGAAGGCAAAAAAATTTCCTGAATTAAGCACAAGTTAATTATCAATAACACAGGTAACAAAAAATAATGTTACCTGTGACAAAACATCAACTATTCACCCATTTATAAATAAAAATGTAGTAAATGAGGTTCTGCAAACAGTTTTCTGGTAATTTGTTAACTGGTTTTATATGCTGAAGCGATACAGGAGAAGACAGAAACGCTTTCCTGTGTTACAAACAGAGTTACAAGCGAAACTGGCAGGTTTTATGGATCTGGCTGACTACACCGATATGTTAGCCTCCTTATAAGCCTATATAAAATTCTTACTTGTCAGTTTTTCAGCAAGTTAATATGTTAATCTATTGACTTTATAAAGCCAGCCTGATGAGAAACTGTCAGTTTCTCAGAACATAAAGGCAGAAATAACAACAGAGGATAAAGCGAATGGTTCTCGGCAAGCCACAAACAGACCCTACTCTTGAATGGTTTTTGTCACACTGCCATATTCACAAATATCCATCCAAGAGCACGCTTATTCATCAAGGCGAGAAAGCAGAAACGCTTTACTACATTGTTAAAGGTTCAGTTGCTGTTCTAATAAAAGATGAAGAAGGTAAAGAAATGATCCTTTCTTATTTAAATCAGGGGGATTTTATTGGTGAGCTTGGATTGTTTGAAGAAGGGCAAGAGCGTACTGCATGGGTGCGAGCTAAGAGCGCCTGTGAAGTAGCTGAAATTTCCTATAAGAAATTTCGCCAGTTAATTCAGGTTAATCCCGATATTCTGATGCGTTTATCCGCTCAAATGGCAAGCCGCTTACAAACAACATCGGAAAAAGTTGGAAACCTGGCATTCCTGGATGTGACAGGTCGCATTGCACAGACATTGCTCAATCTTGCCAAACAGCCTGATGCAATGACCCATCCTGATGGTATGCAAATCAAAATTACACGTCAGGAAATTGGGCAGATTGTCGGATGTTCCCGTGAAACAGTCGGCCGCATTCTGAAAATGCTGGAAGATCAAAACCTGATCTCTGCGCACGGCAAAACGATTGTCGTTTATGGAACCCGCTAGTTCCTGAAATTGCGCTTGAATTAGGCCAGTGCAGCCCATAGAGCACTGGCTTTTTGCTTTCCATCCTTCAGCTTTTCTCATCCCTTAAAAAAATGAAACCCGCTGGCGCATAAATTAGTGATATAAACTGCCCACAGCTGCTTCGTAAAAAATGGCCGTAAACAACCGCCAAAAAGAGGGATTAAATCGTTCTTCGTTAATACTTAAGAAAATTATTCAGCAGTTCATGCCCTTGTTCACTCAGGATGCTTTCCGGATGGAACTGCACGCCTTCCAAGGGGAGGGTTCGGTGGCGTATTCCCATTATCTCATCCACATTACCATCATGCTGGCTCCATGCCGTAACTTCAAAGGATGCAGGTAACGTTTCTGCGGCGATGACCAAAGAGTGGTAACGGGTAACAGTCAGCGGACGATTCAATCCCCTAAATACACCTTGTTGGTTATGGTGAATTAAACAGGTTTTTCCGTGCATTACCTCACGGGCTTTAACAACACTCGCGCCAAAAGCCTGACCAATCGCCTGATGTCCGAGACACACCCCCAGAATTGGCAATTTCCCGGCAAAGTGTGAAATGGCTTCCAGCGAGATCCCTGATTCATCTGGTGTACAAGGTCCCGGAGAGATCACTAAATGAGTCGGTGCCAATTTCTCGATATCTTCAAGCTGTAATTCATCATTACGCTTAACTAAAACATTCGTCCCCAACTCACAAAAATATTGATATAAATTGAATGTAAAAGAGTCGTAGTTATCTATTATTAATAACATAGGAGTTCATCCTACTGATTTTTATAGTTTTATATATTGCGTTGTCCTATTGGACATTATGCGTTCTGTATCACGGTAAAATTAGGTAAAGCAGCACCAACGGTAGCGGGACACTCATCATACCACATAGGCATTTTTAAAATAGGGGCAGGAGTTACCGCCAGATAGCGGCATATATTCATAGTGCGGTTTTTTTCGTGCGAAAACGATAGAGGAATGAGAGAGGGAGACGGCACTTTAAAAACTCTGAAACTTCAAAAAAGGTGTAATAATAGGCAAATACCGTCTCATTCTCTATCTTTCAGGCCAAAAAACGTGGTTTTCTCATCAAGGTTATTGGGAAACAACCTTTGCAGAAAGGATCACAATCGGTTTCACAGGAACATTTTGGTAAGGCCCAACATTTTCTGTTTTGACCTGAGAAATTTTGTCAACCACATCCATCCCTTTCACTACCTTACCAAAGACGGCATAGCCAAAATCACGCTGACCGTGGTCAAGAAAAGCATTATCAGTCACATTAATGAAAAACTGACTGGTTGCACTATCCTTATCTGCGGTGCGCGCCATCGCAATTGTTCCACGCAAGTTACGTAATCCATTATCGGCTTCATTTTTGATTGGAGCTTTGGTTACTTTCTGTTTCATATCTTTTGTAAAGCCCCCTCCCTGAATCATGAAACCGGGAATGACGCGATGGAAAATCGTATTGTTATAAAAACCCTCATTCACATACTCAACGAAATTCTTTGTGGTAATCGGTGCCTTATTGCTATCCAGTTCAAGCTCTATTTCACCTGCTGATGTCACCAGCTTCACGTGAGTTTCGGCAGCCAATGCTGGAGCAGACATTACACTGATAGCACATGCCGTCATAAGCGACACAAAAATATGTTTAAACATTGATGGTTCCTTTATTCTTGAGGTCAATAACAAAACCCATAAAACTCATTAAGTGTAATTCCCTATAGCGCTAAGTTGCAAAGATTTACCAACTTTTACGAGTAATTATGAGTTTTGCTGAAGAATATCTATCTAAGTAAATATTATATTCTCATATTCTGGGCAGAGTTTATTTTTGGAATAGCGTCTATCTTGGTATGCTTTCGTACATATTTAGGCAGGAAAAAATTGCAGAATATTCTTTGTCACGTTAGGCAAAAATAATTTCAATCAAAAAACCAAAATATGTCGAAATAGAAACACCACAATAAAGTTACACCTGTCCACAAGCCGTTGCTCTCGGTATAATCACTGCGCTGTTTTTTCGTATATTCCGCAGGGAGATAACCATTTTGACCATCAAAAGCTACAACTATCATACGACCCACTTTGTCACGAGTGCACCTGACATTCGCCACCTGCCTCAAGATGTAGGCATTGAGGTCGCGTTTGCCGGTCGGTCAAATGCCGGTAAATCCAGTGCGCTGAATGCACTGACCCAGCAAAAGAGCCTTGCCCGTACCAGTAAAACTCCCGGACGAACTCAGTTGATTAACTTGTTCGAGGTGGAAGAAGGCATACGCCTCGTTGACTTGCCGGGTTATGGCTATGCGCAAGTACCGGAAGAAATGAAACTCAAGTGGCAGAGAGCATTGGGCGAATATCTCCAGAAACGTGAATGCTTACAGGGGCTGGTGGTATTGATGGATATCCGTCATCCACTAAAAGATCTGGATATGCAGATGATCGAATGGGCGGTCGTGATGCAGGTGCCAGTCATGATACTACTGACCAAAGCCGATAAACTGGCATCAGGGGCACGCAAAAACCAATTAAACAAAGTACGTCAGGAATTGGCGGGTCTGGAAGGTGATATTCAGATCGAGAATTTCTCTGTTCTGAAAAAAATCGGCATAGACAAACTTGAACAGAAACTTAATAACTGGTTCAGCCAGCCCACTATTGAGGTGGAGTAATTTCCACCTTTTCCCCTCTCATCTTCTGCAACAATCGTAAATCGCGCATAAAAAAACGCCCCAGTCAAAAGGGATGACTGGGGCAGCTAATATTCAGCTAAATCCGATTACGTGAAGTAAAAGGTCTGAAAGATAGAACATCTTACCTCTGTACCCTACGCCGACAACTCTACCCTATTTTTTTTATCAACAAAAGATTTTTTTGTAATTAATTTTCACGTAATGCCTCGATTCAGCCGCAATTATGTGATCAATATCCGTCATTACACCATTTTTATTGTAGTTTAATTACATATTTGTGGGATCTGGATCTAATCTAAAATCTAACCGAAATTCTTGTTTCACGCCCATCCACGGCATAATAAAGATAGCCACAGCGCATTTAATGAGCTGTGGATTTCATAAAAATTATTCAATAAAGATTAGTGAGCCTGATCCCAATTTTCTCCTACCCCCACATCAACTTTCAGAGGGACACCAAGCTGCATACTTTTCTCCATCAACTCCCTGATTTTCTGTTCCGCGATAGCCAGCTCTGATTCATGTACTTCAAACACCAATTCATCATGAACCTGCATAATCATACGCACATTCGGTTGTGCAGTGACGATCCAATCATCCACCGCTATCATAGCCAATTTAATAATATCTGCCGCTGTTCCCTGCATCGGGGCATTAATGGCCTCACGCTCAGAAGCCTTACGACGTATGGCATTGCGCGATTTAATATCTGGCAGATACAGACGACGACCTTCCAGCGTCTCAACAAATCCGTGTTCAGCAGCCTGTTGACGAGTGCACTCCATATATTCCAGTACACCCGGATAACGCTCAAAATAGAGATCCATATAGCGCTGGGCTTCCCCACGCGGAATACCCAATTGGCGGGACAAACCAAACGAACTCATGCCATAAATCAGACCAAAGTTAATCGCTTTCGCGCTGCGGCGCTGTTCGCTGGTAACTTGATCCAGTGGCACACCAAAGACTTCCGCGGCCGTAGCACGGTGAATGTCTTTGCCTTGTGCAAAAGCATCCAATAATCCTTTATCCTGAGATAAATGCGCCATAATCCGCAACTCAATCTGCGAATAGTCCGCAGCCATGATGCGATAGCCCTCTGGTGCAATAAATGCCTGGCGAATACGTCGCCCTTCTTCATTACGAACAGGAATATTTTGCAGGTTAGGATCACGGGAAGAGAGACGTCCGGTTGCGGTCACCGCCTGATGATAAGAAGTGTGAACACGCTGAGTCAGCGGGCTGACCATCAGCGGCAATTTATCGGTATAAGTGGATTTCAGTTTTGCCAGGCCACGGTGTTCCAAAATAATTCTCGGTAACTCGTGATCTTCCGCCAGCTCTTCCAACACTTCTTCATTCGTGGATGGTGCACCATTCGGCGTTTTTTTCAAAACAGGCAGATTCATCTTTTCAAACAAGATGACCTGCAATTGTTTAGGTGAAGCAAGATTGAACTCTTCTCCAGCCAACTCATAAGCGGCTTTTTCCAGTTCGAGCAAACGAGCCGTAATCTCCTTCGAATGTTCTGCCAACGTGTTAGCATCGATCAAAACACCTGTCCGTTCCATGCGAGAAAGTACAGGAACCAACGGCATTTCGATGTCCTGAAAAACTTTTTTCAGTGTCGGCACATTCTCTATCTGTGGATACATAGCCTGATGCAACCGCAGAGTGATATCTGCATCTTCCGCAGCATATTTTGCCGCTTCTTCCAATGGGATCTGGTTGAAAGTAAGCTGTTTTTTACCTTTGCCCGCAATTTCTTCAAAAGTCGTGGTTTTATATCCCAAATGACGCTCGGCAAGACTGTCCATATCATGCCGCCCTACAACACTGTTCAGGACATACGATTCCAGCATCGTATCAAAAACGATACCATTCAATGCCACACCGTGGCGTTCCAGTACACCGCGATCAAATTTTAGGTTCTGACCAACCTTAGGCAGGTTGGCATCTTCCAACAGCGGTTTCAGTGCTGTAAGCACTTCGTGCAGATCCAACTGTTGTGGCGCGTCCAGGTAATCGTGTCCCAACGGCAGATAAGCGGCTGCAACATTAGGTTCACCCTCTGAAGATTTGATCACTGCAACAGCAAAAGACATTCCAATCAGATTGGCAGTTAAAGTATCAAGCCCATCTGTTTCAGTATCGAACGAAAATGCTGGTGCCTGCTTTAATTTCCCAATCCATTCATCAAGAGACTTCTGATCAAGGATAGTCTGGTAGCTTTCGGGAGAAATATTAGCTACGGCAGGTGTGCTGGCTGCTGTGGATTTATTCGTCGTGCTGCTCGTTGGCTTTTGCCCGCTTTTCTCCGACGGACGGCTTTCTAACCAACTGCCATTTTGTACATCGCTCAACCAGCGTTTAAATTCATAGTGACCGAACAGCGCCAATAATTCATCGTTATCAGGTGCGGAAACCGTAAGATCCAGACAGGTTTTATCCAGCTCAACATCGGTTTTAATGGTCGCCAACTGATGAGAAAGGTAAGCAACCTCTTTATGCTGCTCCATTTTTCCACCCAGCGTTTTTGCACCACGGAAACTGAGTGTCACAATCTCATCAAGTCTGGCGTAGATCTCACTCAACCCACCAATGCCCTGTAATAGTCCTAGCGCCGTTTTCTCGCCAACTCCCGGCACACCAGGAATGTTATCGGAAGAATCCCCCATCAATGCAAGAAAATCGATAATTAATTCCGGAGGAATACCATATTTTTCAATGACTTCATCCGGCCCCAAAATGGTGTTAGTCATGGTGTTGATCAGAGTGATATTAGGTGTCACCAACTGAGCCATGTCTTTATCGCCTGTGCTAATCAGAACTGAACGTCCCTCTTTTTCTGCCTGCAACGCCAAAGTACCAATGACGTCATCTGCTTCAACCCCCGGCACAACCAAAATTGGCAGTCCCATTGCCTTGACCATCTTATGCAGCGGCTCAATCTGCTCACGTAAATCATCCGGCATCGGTGGACGATGAGATTTATATTCAGCAAATAATTCATCACGGAACGTCTTGCCTTTAGCGTCAAATACAACCGCCACATGGCTGGGTTTATATTGCAGGATTAAACTGCGCAGCATATTCAGCACACCATACATGGCGCCTGTCGGTTCGCCTGTGCTGTTTGTCAGAGGAGGGAAAGCATGGTATGCACGATAAAGGTATGAAGAACCATCAACCAAAATCAGGGGATTGTCTGCTATCTGTACCATAAAATTGTCTTCGTCGTTCTGTATATGAATAAAGAATAGAATGCCATACTGTACTGTCATAGACGAATTTTGCGATAATTTTCTCGTTCTGTTACCAATGTCCTCTATATGTCCTGACAAATATTCTGATAAATAAACTGTGGATAACTTTGTGCACAAAAAATTGGCACATAAAACAGATTTATGTTTATCCATGTTAAAAAGGAATAACTGAGAGTAAAAATCAATGAATTACGTCAAATATTATGAAAGTATTGCAACTACTTACAAATCACTGACTTGTGGATATAACCGGAGTTTATGTTATGAAAGGCTGTTTCAAGCAAGTATTGTGCCAATCTTATAGTAACAGGCACAATACTTGTATCATTTTATATTAATAGTGACTGATTATTTTTTTGTTACCAAATAATTCACAACATCAGAATATTTTTTGGCATAATCTTGAGCAGATTTAACATCTATTCCGCCATTATTAATCATATATTTTCCATTAACGAAAGTTGCCGGAACACCTTGCAGTTGTAAGGCTTGAGCCGCCTGACGTTCTTTAGCTGCCACAGATTTCACAATGAAACTATTTAATGCTGCATCATATTCTTCACCAGGAACGCCCGCTTTGATAAAAGCGTTACGGATATCAGCCTTAGTGCTGATAGTCTGAGTTTTCTGGATACCATCAAATAGAATCGGCGTTACTTTATCCTGTACTTTCATAACGATAGCAACAGCCCAAGCATCTGTCAGATCTTTACCCAAAGGCCCCAGAAAATCGACATGGTAACGTTCATGGGTAACACTAGCAGGCAGGTTTTTCTGAATCGTACCAGGCACATGATAAATATTTTCAAACTGATAACAGTGTGGACAATAAAAAGAGAAAAACTCTAAAACCTGAGGTTGATCTGCAACAGGATCTTTTAATGCAACATATTGCTTGCCTTCAGAGAAGCCAGAAGCGCTGGCATTAAATGCCATAAACACTCCCACCAATGCGAGCCAAAATTTTTTCATAGTGTTCTCCAGAAAAATTAATACATCGGGGTTAACTGTAAGGGTGGTTCCTGTAACAACTGGATTTGTTCAGAAAAAAGATTTATCTGCTTATGCCAGAAGTCACCATCAGCCATCCACGGAAATGCTTTTGGAAAAGCCGGATCTTGCCAGCGACGAGCAACCCACGCCAGATAATAGACCATCCGCATTGCACGCAGTGGCTCTATCAGCGCCAGTGTTTTCAGGTCAAACTCTGCAAATTGACCATATGACTCAAGCAGGATATCCAACTGGATCAATCTTTCCTGCCGTGAACCATTAAGTAACATCCATAAGTCCTGAATAGCCGGGCCATTGCGGGCATCATCAAGATCGACAAACCATGCCTCATCACGCCACAGGATATTACCAGCATGACAATCGCCATGCAGCCGCAATACCTGCCAATCAACATTCCATTGTGCTTCCACAGCTTTGTTCAGTTCATCCAGTGAAGTAAGGAAAGCGGCTCTGCGTCTGTCGGGGATGAGCTCGCATTCTGCCAAATATTGATATGGCTGGTATAAATATTCATTGAGATTGATAGTTGGACGGGCAGAAAATGTTTTCTGGCAACCGACTTGATGTATTTTACCCAACAATCGCCCTACATCTTCCAACTGATCAAAGTTATCAGCTTCATACTGCCGTCCGCCTACGCTGGGAAAAATAGCAAAAAAGAACCCACCATGCTCCAATACCGTCTGCCCATCAATAACCATCGGCGCAGCAACCGATAAATCTGCTTGCTGCAATGCCAGTGCAAACTCATGTTCTTCCCGAATTTGCTGCTGGCTCCAACGTTGAGGACGATAAAATTTCACGACATAACGTTTACGGTTTTCATCCATAAACTGATAAACCCGGTTCTCATAGCTATTCAATTCAGTCAAGCCAGAATCAACATACAAACCAGACTGCACCAAAGCATCCATTATTAAGTCCGGCGTAATATTTTGGAAATTAAAAGCCATTGTTTCCGTCACAACTCAGTTCTCTCTTTCATCAATCTTTAATAATCATACCCTGTGTGTACAGTCCTCAGCCAGCTTCTATAACCGTTCTTACAACAAGCATAATGATTGAAAGAAAAAATTGGTCTGTCAACAAGAGTAAGAGTTATACTCTCTTATTCCTGTAATATATTGTTACGTATTGATTTACAAGGGTTATATAACCAAATATAAAATATTTCATGACCAAGTATCAGGTGATTTCAATGATGTATCCAAAAATCAGTGGTGCAATTCTGGCTGGAGGGCTATCCACCCGCATGGGAGGAAATGATAAAGGACTATTACAATTTGGTGGCACACCATTATACCAACACATAGCAACAAAATTGCAGCCACAAGTTCATGAACTGTTGATTAATGCCAACCGTAATCAGTCGGTTTACCAGCAGAGTGGTTACCCGATTATACCGGACATTATCACTGATTTTTCTGGGCCACTGGCAGGAATGCTGGCGGTATTGAAGAAAGCTATTAATGAATGGGTTATGTTTGTCCCTTGTGATGTGCCGGATTTCCCTGATGACGTAGTGGAAAAACTTTGGCGCTATAAACAACATTCATGGGCGGCTTATGTACATGATTGCGAACGTGCACATCCGGCATTGGCTTTGATGCACCGTAGCCTGATACCCAGATTAGAAAGCTATCTTGCGTTGGGAGACAGAAAGCTGATGTTCTTTATGCAGATGATTAAAGCAAAAGCGGTCTATCTCCCTAATCCCACAGCCTTCACCAATTTGAACACACCAGAAGAGTGCCAAAACTGGCAATGCCAGCATTGGGAATGTCTTCGGGAGTCAGCATGAATCAAAGTACCTTCCCACCTAACCTGCCATTACTGGGAATTACCGCCTACAGTGGAACCGGTAAAACAACCCTGCTTAAACAGGTCATTCCTCTGTTATGTCAGCAACAAATACGTGTGGGATTGATTAAACACACTCACCATAATATGGATGTCGATAAACCGGGTAAGGATAGTTATGAACTGCGTAAGGCTGGTGCAGCACAGACATTAGTTGCCAGCCAGCAGCGCTGGGCGTTGATGACAGAAACGCCTGAATTACCTGCATTGGATCTGTACTATCTTGCCAGCCGATTTAATGCAGATTCACTAGATTTAATTCTGGTTGAAGGTTTCAAGAGCGAAGCCATTCCCAAAATTGCGCTGTATCGGCATGGATTGAATCACTCCTTTGAGGAACTGCTTGATCCCCATGTGATTACCATTGCCAGCGATATCCCGCTGGCTACCTCACTGCCACAATTTGATATTAATCGACCAGAGCAAGTGGCAGAGTTTATTGCGCAGTGGCTTTGATTAACCCCGTCAACAGAAACAGAGCTATAAAATCATCAGTAGTAGCAAATGATGCCGGTGTTAAGGTTATTCTTTTGAAAGATATCCCAAAAACCTTCTGGCTGGGATTCAATTTCACTCTCCAGGAGGTTTGCTTTTTTCCACTCGAATTTACTGAATCCGGCTTTCTCAATAGCCTGTTCATAATTTTCACGATTCCATTGATACGTCGGGAACGAATTTGCCCAGCCAAAGGCTGGCCTCCGGTGAGAGGCAGCAGCCTCTCATTAATCCCCAGGAGCATAGATAACTATGTGACTGGAGTGAGCGAGTGAAGCCAACAAAGATGCAACTTGAAAGACGACGGGTATAACTGGGAAATATTATGAAGAACTTTAACATAGAAATTAGGTGGTAAATATTTCGGTTTAGTTATCGATAGCGCAACGCCCCGGCAACTAGTCCTAGTCCAAGGGCGTTATTCCTGCCTGATAATTTATCTTTTCCTTACGTCCCTTCCGGCATCAAACCAATAAATTTGATCTTTTTCCGTGACTCACTCATCAGTACTTCCAGTTTTTCAACACAGCGCAGGTAATGCGGAGTTTTCTTATGCGCTGCGACTGCGGCTTCATCGGTATAAGCTTCGTAGATATAAAAACGGGTCGGGATTTTTTCATCCTGTAATACATCAAACCGCAGATTACCCGGCTCTTTAACAGAACCAAGATGATTATCGCGAAATACTTCGATAAATTCGTCGATCTTGTCAGCTTTGACATTAATCTCCACTAATGTGACATGCATATTATTCTCTCTTCGCTTTTTCACTCAGGAACAATTCATAAGCCTGAGCAGGCTTCTCATTGTGATGTACAACCGCCTGAACGGCTTTCAACATCGCTATCGGCGCTTCTGACTGAAAGATATTACGACCCATATCAACACCTGATGCGCCTTGATCAATCGCCTGATAGCACATCATTAACGCATCCATTTCAGGTAGTTTTTTGCCTCCCGCAATAACAATCGGTACGGGACAACCCGCTGCAATCCGCTCAAAACCGGCATCGACATAATAGGTTTTGATGATATTCGCACCCATCTCCGCCGCAATACGAGTTGCCAGAGAGAAGTAACGTTGGTCACGAACCATATCTTTGCCAACACCTGTCACCGCCATTGTTGGCATCCCATAGCGCGTTCCCTGATCCACCAGCTTGATAATGTTTTTGATAGACTGGTGCTCATATTCTGAACCGATATAGACCTGCGCTGCTACTGCACAGACATTCAGCCGCAGCGCATCTTCCATCGCTACCGCAACAGCTTCATTAGAAAGTTCAGTCAAAATGGAATTCGCACCAGATGCGCGCAGTACTACAGATTTATTTGTCGCTGGCGGAACCTGACTACGCAAAATACCGCGTGTACACATCAGCACATCGGTGTATTCAAACAGTGGAGCGATATTAATGTCGATACGTTCCAGCCCTGTCGTCGGCCCTTGAAAATAACCGTGGTCAAATGCCAACATCACCGTTTTATTGGTAGCAGGATTGAAAATCCGCGATAAACGGGATTGCATTCCCCAATCCAACGCACCACAGCCTTTCAGTTCAAACAATGTGTTCTTTTGCGGTGTATCAATGCCAAAATCTTTACCATCTTTGATATCATCTAAGTCTGCCATTTCTCCCTCCGGAAGGTTACAACGCGAAATCTATCGGATATGAATCAGAAATCGTATTGGTTAATGTTTTCTTTGGTAAAAATCACACGCTCCGGCATGACAACAATGCCATTGCCTTTCGCTTCATAGCTGTATCCCTGAACGCTGTTCGGTGAAACCTCAAGTGTACCGATATCAGGAATAACCAATTTATCCCCCACATTCAAATTGCCTTTTTTCAACATTTCATTGGCAACATGAATCGCTATCTTGCCCTGTTTCACCACATCCCACAGGGCGAACTGTTTGACTGTGCCGTTTTCTACGTAAGGACGCATCACATTCGGCGTACTGAATCCGACAATCGCCACATCCTTAAGTTTCAGGTTTTCCGCCGCTTGTGCCGCCGCAGGCAACGCATTGGCATCAGGAGCAATAATCACATCCAAATCTCCCCATGCTTTCAGAATGCCTTCCGCAGTCTGTAAAGACTTGGCGGCATCGTTATAACCAAATTGGGTAGTCACAACTTCCCAATCAGGATATTCCGCCGCAATCTTGGCTTTCGCTTCCTTTACCCATTGGTTTTGATCTGTCACAGTGGGGCTGGAGTAGAAAAATGCTACTTTTGTTTTATCCTTTTTCACTGCATGATCTTTTTTCACTTGATTAGCAGCCATTTCCACCAATATCCCACCCAGTTGTTTTGGCGTTCCCTGATCGATATAGATGGAGCGGCACTCCGGCACAGTGTCTGAATCCCAGGTCAACACTTTCACACCACGCTGCATGGCACGTTTCAGAGCCGGACACAAACCATCCGGTGATACTGCCGACACCACAATCGCGTTGTAACCCTGATTAACAAAGTTATTGATGAGCTGTACCTGCCCTGCCACACTTGGCTCAGTCGGGCCATCGTAAGTAACATCAATCCCCAAGTCTTTACCCGCAGCCTGTGCTCCTTGTCCACCACTGGTAAAGAACCCGACACCAACCAGCTTCGGAATAAATGCAATCTTGTCAGCAGCTTGTGCCCAGGAAGCACATGCCAGACTTAACGCACTTGCCAAAACCAGTTTTTTCACTATTAGTGTTTTAACTATTGGTGCTTTCATGCCTGTCTCCGCTCTTTTCTATTTCAGGAATAATTTTCTGTCTCAGGAATTTCTATCTCAGGAATAGTTCAGGAATCATTCAAGAATAGCTCATTGAAAAACCATAGCCCGCCAACGTTGCCACCAATCACGAATTTGATGGCGATGCAGTGAGACAGAGCGCCCGACCACAGCCATAATCAGCAAAGCACCAGATAATGCGCTGGATATCTGGTTTGGGATCCCCATCATCTGTAGCCCCTGCTGCAAATAGCCCACCAGCAGGACAGCCAATGCCGTGCCAATGATAGAGCCGGAGCCGCCGTAAATATTAGCTCCCCCCAACACCGCCGCAGTGATAGCTGGCATCAGGAACGAGCTGCCCAAATCAGAGCGAGCTGAACCGAAATAAGACACCAAAATAATCGCAGCCAGCGCAGAAGCTAAACCCGTTAAGACATACAACAGGCACAGTGTTTTATTGACAGGAATTGCAGCATAACGGGCAACACGGCTATTTTGCCCAATCAGAAAGACATTGCGTCCACGGTGAGTACAGTGCATAAACAGCCAGAACCCGATGACACAAACAATAAAGATAACTAACGGTACAGGCAGTTCCAGCAATGTCAGGTTAGCGAAATCAGTAAATGCAGCCGGAAAACCGCCAATGCCTTCATAACCTGTCGCACCCGATAACCCCGACAGTAATAATGCGCTACCACCAAACAGGTACATTGTCCCAAGGGTAATAACCAGAGGATTAACGCCAGTGTAGAAAATCAGCCCTGCATTAATCAAACCACAGAGCACGCCTGCAATCAGCGTCAAAGGGAGAGCAGCAACCATCGGTATCCCGGCCTGGTTCATAATCCCTAATGCAATGGCACATAAGCCGATAATCGCCCCAAACGAGATATCAATCCCACCACTGACAATTACCATCGTTAACGGCAAGGCGACAATACCAATACAGATAAAATCGCTGGTGCTAAACAGCAATACATTAATATCCAGCATCCGTGGATTTGCCATGCCAAACAACAGAATTTCCAGAACCAACAGAACAGCAAGAGCAGCTTCCCATCCATGACGTTGCCGACCATGGTTTTTAATCGCATTCATTATGACCGCCTCCTGTTTTCTTCTGCTGAATCTTTGACAGAATCATTGTCTGGCTTGAGGAAACGGGCATAACGTTGCTGACGTAAGTTCTTTGCAACGGCACTACGCAATCTGCCATCAAATACCAACACTGCCAGCAGAACCAGACCAGCAATAAAATCGTTCCACCATGCCGGCAGTCTGAGTAATACCAGCACACTATCTATCTGCGTCAGAAAATAAGCACCGAAAATAGCTCCTGTTACCGTTCCCATGCCACCGAGCAAACTAATTCCCCCCAAAACACAGGCGGCTATCGCTTTCATTTCCAGCCCGCTCCCGGTCTGATTCGGGATAAAACCAATCTGGGCGACAAATACAATGCCCGCCAACGCCGCCATTACGCCGTTCACGGCAAAGGCTGTAATACGAATACGACTAATAGGCACACCAAGCTGACGAGCACCTTGCAGATTGTCGCCCGTGGCATAGAATCCGCGACCAAAATTAATCATCCTCAACATCCACGTCATTACCAGAACCAGCAATATCAACAACCATCCAATGGGAGAAATCCCGAATAAGATTGGGTTAGCGAGCGCTTTCACATCCGCAGGTAATCCCTCAATCCATTTACCGCCTGTCAGCAACAACATCAAACCACGATACAAACCCAGCGTACCTAACGTCGCGACAATGGCCGGAATTTTCAGCCATACTACCAGCACGCCATTTACCAAACCTGCCGTCACACCGGTCAATAGTGTTATCAGGCAAGCTACCGGCAATGGAAAATCCGCATTGAGTGACATTCCCAATACGACAGCACACAACCCCATTGTTGAACCAACAGAGACATCAATATTGCGGGTGAGCATCACCAGCGTTGCCCCCATTGCCAATAACATCAGGATTTGCGCATTAGAGAAAATCATCGTGATGGTCTGGAAATTGAAAGTATGGTGTTCCAGGCTTCTTAACAGAAGAAACAAACCTAAAATGGCAGTCAGCGCGGTGACTTCACGATTGTTCTGGATAAAGTTTTGGATAAACTTCAGCATGATGCCCTCTCGCCATTTTCCTGTTCACCAAAAGAAAGATGCATAATCGCATCCACACTCATGCTGGATTTATCAAGGTGACCACAAATTTCGCCGTGGTGCATAACCAATACCCTATCCGCCAACTGTACGACCTCATCAAGATCAGACGAAATAAGCAAAACTGCCACTTGCTGGCTGGCAATGTTACGGATCAGTTGATAAATTTCATGGCGTGCGCCGACATCAACACCACGTGTCGGCTCATCAATAATCAAAACGGCTGGCTTTGCTTCCAAGCATTTGGCAATCAAAATCTTTTGCTGATTCCCGCCGGACAGGGTACGCGCAGGTTGGTTGGCATGACTGTAACGAATATTGAGCGCCCGGCGATAACGCTCAAGCACTGCGGCATCATAAGCAGGACGAGTCCAAAACGTGCTTTGGTTGTGGATCAGTGAACAAACATTCCAACTCAGGGGAGCATCGAGGAACAATCCCGATGCCTGTCGATCTTCCGGCAGATAAATCAGGCCACATCGCAATCGTGCTGCTGTATCCAGTGGGTTGAGTACCTGTTGGTGCAAACGGATCTCGCCACTCACAATAGGCCGCAATCCGTATAGCGTTTCCGCCAGTTCTGTACGCCCTGCTCCAACAACTCCTGCCAAACCAACAATTTCTCCCGCCTTCAAGGTCAGACTGATATTACGAAAACCTTCACCACACAGAGAAACCACTTCGAGCACTGGAGCCTGAAGATTGCTATCGGATAAATGATTATCGGCGTCCAACCATAGTTTCTGCGTTTCTGTTAATGCAGATAATGCAGAAGCTTTTGCCTCCGGCGTAATTGCCCGAATGATTGTTTCAGTCGAAAAATCCACAGTCGGCCCACTGAGTGCAATCCCTCCATCCCGCATAACACTGACACAGTCAGCAAACTGGCGAATTTCAGGTAATTTGTGGGAAATAAAAATGATCCCCACTTGTTGCTGTTGCAACTCCCGTACCCGTTCAAACAATCGCTCTGTTTCCGCAGGAGTCAGAGAAGCTGTCGGTTCATCAAGGATCAAAATACGGGAATTGCGCATCAGACCACGCATGATTTCCACCATCTGTTGATCTGCTACATCCAGACTTCCGGCTGACGCATTCAGATCCAACCGACAATTCAGTTGCACCAACAATTGTTGCATACGGCTTTTACTGGCTTGATGCTTAGGCAGATAGAACAGAATGTTTTCCTGAACAGAAAGATTGGGAAATAACAAAGGTTCCTGCGGTACTAGATAAATACCTAACTGATGGGCTTTGGCTGGTGTCAGATGGTTAATGGTATTTCCTTCCAACATCAGTGTTCCGGCATCCGGCTGTTCAAGACCCGCAATGATTTTCACCAGCGTCGATTTACCAGCCCCATTTCCTCCTAACAAAGCATGAACCTGTCCTGACATCAGAGTAAAATCAACCTGTTTCAACACCACCAAACCGGAAAACTGTTTACCGATCCCCCGGACAACCAGAAGCGGTGGTGTATTGGCAGCATGTTTTTGCGATGAATGTATTTGCAATGAATCATTGGCGGAATTGCTTTGTGACATCATGCTACCTCAGGGGGTTTATGATTTTCGCGGCTGTACCTTATTGCTGTTTTCCATTTCTAATCCCGGATACTTAACCCCAATATCAATGTGAACATTTATCTTTTAAAATAACTTTTGTTCAAGACTCTAATCCATAATCTGAGTTTTTTGCAATATTTCGATCACATTTTGTGAAAAAGTTAGATCTTCATTAAAATATGTTCAATTTTTTGCGGCATACCTCTGGTACATCAGAGGCTTTCATGCTTAATTCTTTTCCAGGGGATTAAAGAAGTTGTTATGACGATCAAATCAAACAAGAAAAAATCAGTATCAGAGAAAGACGTGTCATCCGGTGAGTTTTATTATCCGGGTCATAGTTCGGGTAATACCTATATAGGTAATAACTATATAGGTAATAGCTATACTGAAAACAGCTATCCAGGAAACAGCATGAGTGAAGAAGAACTACTGGCACGAGTTGCCTGGTTTTACTATCACGATGGTCTGACACAAGGGGACATCGGTGAACTGCTTGGCCTGAGCCGCCTTAAGGTTTCCCGTTTGCTGGAGAAAGGGCGGAAATCCGGTGTGATCCATGTTCAGATCAACTCACGCTATGAAGGGTGTCTGGAGCTGGAAGATACCCTTAAAAAACGCTTTAACCTCAATAAAGTGCGCGTTATACCAGACCTTGAAGGGATTAATCTGAATACCCGGTTGGGTACCGGAGCAGCTCATCTGTTGATGTCACTGATTGAACCTCGCCAACTTTTGTCCATTGGTTTTGGTGAAGCCCCTATGTGTACTTTGCAACATCTGAGCGGCTTTATTTCTTCCCAACAGATCCGGCTGGTGACGCTATCGGGTGGCGTTGGCCCTTATATGACAGGTATTGGTCAGCTCGATGCAGATTGCCCTGTCAGTATCATTCCTGCTCCACTGAGGGCATCAACCCAACAAGTCGCCACAACATTCCGCGAAGAACGCAGCGTGCGGGATGTGATACTTACCGCCTGTGCCGCCGATATCGCAGTCGTGGGCATTGGGGCAATCAACCAGAGACAACAGGCGACTATTATGCGTTCCGGTTATATCAGTGATGGTGAACAACTGATGTTTGGGCGCAAAGGGGCTGTGGGAGATATTCTCGGTCACTTTTTCAATACCGAAGGGGAACTGGTCGGTGATATCGACATTCATCAGGAACTGATTGGCCTTACCTTGTCAGAGCTGAAAACCATTCCGAACGTGATTGGTGTCGCTGGTGGTATTGAAAAAGCCGAAGCTATTGTTGCCGCACTGAAAGGGGGCTATATCAGTTCGCTGGTCACGGAAGAAAAAACCGCAAGGGCTATGCTGATGTGATCGTCTAATCATTTATCCCCAACAGGATAGGGGATATCCCCTGTGCCACATCGTAGTCAGTAATCAACAACCGGTAAGCTAATAAGATAACGACAAACGAGGATAGCATCATGAACCAACGCACTCATGCTCACCCATCAGGGAAGTATCTGATGGCGCTTGATGCAGGAACAGGCAGTATCCGTGCAGTAATATTTGATCTGGAAGGAAATCAAATCTCTGTTGGACAAGCGGAATGGGTTCACCAACCAGTACCGAATGTCGCAGGCTCAATGGAATTTGACCTGAAAAACAACTGGCGACTAGCCTGCCAATGTATCCGGCAGGCACTGCAAAAAGCGGAACTACCCGCCAGTGCGATTCAGAGTGTTGCAGCCTGTTCAATGCGGGAAGGTATCGTCCTTTACAACCGCAACGGTGATCCCATCTGGGCATGTGCCAACGTAGATGCCCGTTCCAGCCATGAAGTCAGTGAACTGAAAGAGTTATACAACAATACGTTTGAATATGATGTTTATCGTTATTCCGGCCAGACCTTAGCATTGGGCGCAATGCCTCGTCTGTTGTGGCTTGCCCATCACCGCTCCGATATCTATCGGCAGGCCAGTACCCTGACAATGATCAGCGATTGGCTGGCTTATATGTTGAGTGGCGAACTGGCAGTTGATCCTTCCAACGCAGGTACAACAGGCATGCTGGATTTGGTAAGCCGCGACTGGCGTCCAAGCTTGCTAGAAATGGCGGGATTGCGTTCCGATATCCTCTCCCCAGTTAAAGAAACCGGTACTTTACTTGGATACGTAACAAACAAAGCGGCAACCGAGTGCGGTTTGAATAGCGGTACACCGATTATTATGGGCGGCGGTGATGTCCAGCTCGGTTGCCTCGGTATTGGTGTCGTCAGACCTGCTCAAACTGCGGTACTTGGCGGCACATTCTGGCAGCAGGTAGTTAACCTGCCAGAGCCGATGACTGATCCCAACATGAACATCCGTATCAATCCCCACGTGATCCCCGGTATGGCGCAGGCAGAATCCATCAGCTTCTTCACTGGCCTCACCATGCGCTGGTTCCGTGATGCTTTCTGCGCGGAAGAAAAACTAATGGCGGAACGTCTGGGTGTTGATGCCTACAACCTGCTGGAAGAAATGGCAGCGCGAGTTCCTGTCGGTGCATATGGTGTGATGCCCATTTTCTCCGATGTCATGCGCTTTAAATCGTGGTATCACGCCGCCCCTTCCTTCCTCAATCTGTCGATTGATCCGGAAAAATGCAACAAGGCAACACTATTCAGGGCATTAGAGGAAAACGCAGCTATCGTTTCAGCCTGTAACCTCGATATGGTTGCAGCATTCTCAGGCGTACAACCAGATTCGCTGGTCTTCGCCGGCGGTGGTTCAAAAGGAAAACTCTGGAGCCAGATTCTCTCCGACGTAACCGGATTACCCGTGCGGGTTCCGGTAGTTAAGGAAGCGACAGCATTGGGCTGTGCGATAGCAGCCGGCGTCGGAGTTTCGCTGTATAATTCCATGCCAGAAACAGGGGAAAGATTAGTGCGTTGGGAACGGGAATATCAACCAAACTTAAGCCACCGAGAGGTTTACCAAAAAGCGAAGAAAGACTGGCAGACAGTATATGCGGATCAACTGCATTTGGTGGATGATGGTTTGACAACTTCGTTGTGGAAGGCGCCGGGGTTGTGATTTCCAGTTGTAAATGAAATTTGTAAGCGAAAATTGAGCAAGTGTAGCGGCTTGCTCAGTCATACTAAAGCCATTACTCTTACAAAAACAGCCAGATAGGAGTGCGCCATGTTTACCACTTTAGAATTAACAAATTTTAGTGCCTTTAAGCAGACTAAATTTGAATTTGTTTCTGGAATAAACGTTTTTATCGGTGAAAACGGAACCGGTAAAACCCATTTAATGAAACTGTTATATTGTGTGCAGCAAAAAGCGCACAATGCCGATGAGTTAAAACAGAAACTCGCAAATGTCTTTCGTCCAAGTGGCGGTAACGTTTCCAGACTAGTGGCACACAAAAAAGGGTTAACCAGCGCATTGGTCAATATCACTTCACGTCGTGGTCTGTCTGAAAAAACGTTTACCCTTAAGTTCGACAATACACGTCATCATCTCTTCGAAGTAGAAGGTCAACTTAATTTATCTAAAGAACCTGTTTTTATTCCCGTAAAAGAAGTATTGTCCTTCGCTCCTGGATTTATTTCGTTATACGACAAATATGAACTGGCATTTGAAGAAATCTATTACGACATCGTAAAACAGGCTTACCTACCTGCTCGCAAAGGAATGCCACTTAAAGATGAGCAACCCTTGCTGGAACTAATTCGTAAAACAATCGGAGGCCGTGTCAGTCTTCATGGAGAAGAATTCCAGTTAACTTCAGGGAATTCTAAATTAGAAATTTCCTTGATCGCTGAAGGTCATCGCAAATTAGCGCTAATTTGGCAACTCATTCATAATGGCTCTCTATTCAGAGACAACACCCTGTTTTGGGATGAACCAGAAGCTAACCTTAATCCTTCTTTAATGCTGAATGTCGCGAAAATACTCGTAATGCTCGCCGAACGTGGTGTACAAATCTTCGTTGCAACACATAACTATGCTTTTTTGAAAGAACTGGAATTTGCTAAGCAGCAAAACAGCCCTATACGTTATTTTGCGCTAGAAAGAACCAAACAAGATGGTGTAATAAAGCATATGTTTGAACAATATAAAGATGTGACACCCAACAAGATTGCCGATGAATATTTACGTCTGTATAACCTTGAAATTCAACATTCATTAGGGAATGCAAGATGACAACACAAATGCATCCTGAGTGGATTGAAGGTGATCTGTATTTCGATTTTTCTAAAGCGCAATCAGTAAGAAAATTAGATAAAGAAGATCCTGAGGGACAAGGTCTCAGTCACTTACTGAAATCCGTCGATTTTGTAGTCGAATGGTCAAACCAACTTTGGTTAATTAGAAATCAAGGATCCTGAAAATGGAATGATCCCTAATCATCTTAAAGAAAGAGAACAAACAAAGTTCCGACGCAAGCTGCAAAGCGACAACTTTGTTAATAAAGAGTTATTTCCTAAGCTATGCGATAGTTTGCTCTATCTCAGCTTAGAACAAGGCATAGTAGACAAGCCCATGCAATATATCACTCTCATTGGCCTATCATCATTACAACCTGCCGAACTTGCTGGTTTACAACACAAACTTTGGCATACAGGTTGGATAAGAGGTCCGAAAAGAGGATGGAAAAAACCTTTTGAAATACATTGTATGACTGTACAACAATGGAACCGAGTATTAACTCAATGCCTAGTAATAAGAAAGAGCTAACTATCTGCCCCCCCAATAATAAAAGCCAGAATTGTTCTGATCTTTATTCGAAATAAAAGCAAAAATCCGCCTTCATAGGAAGGTGGCATTAATTTTGCCCTAAACACAAGCTTCTGCCATCTCTGTCACCTTCAAACTCAAAAAAGCCAAAGCCTGTTACGAACCACGTCCACAAAACGTGGTTTTCAATTAATCATAAAAATAAGAAGTGCTTTCCCTGCATCATCTTCCTATCTCATAGTAACAAACTCTTCTGCCGCCGTTGGATGGATTGCAACCGTATTATCAAAATCCTTTTTCGTTGCCCCCATTTTCAGCGCAACTGCGAAGCCTTGCAGGATTTCATCCATACCGAAACCAATACCGTGGATACCTACAATTTTTTCATCTTTACCCACACAAACCAGTTTCATACGACATGGCTGACGATGCCTTGTCACAGCGGTATACATCGCGGTAAATGATGATGTGTAAACTTTCACCTGATCATCGCCATATTGCTCCCTTGCCTGTGGTTCTGTTAAACCTACAGTACCAATTGGGGGATGGCTGAATACGACTGTTGGAATATTGGCATAATCCAGATGTTCTTCCGGTTTGTTGTTAAACAAACGTTCCGATAAACGACGACCTGCCGCAACCGCAACCGGCGTCAGCTCTACCGCTCCCGTGTTATCGCCCACGGCATAAATACCTTTCACATTTGTATTCTGGTATTTATCGACCTGAATGTATCCTTGCTCATTCAGCTCAACACCTGCTGCCACCAGATTCAGATTATCTGTCACTGGCTCACGTCCAATCGCCCATATCAATGTATCAACCGTCTGTTCCCGGCCATCCTGCAATTGCAGCGTCAAACTGCCATCAGCATTTTTAATCACCGCTTTCGGTATCGCTTTCGTATGCAATGTCGGTCCTTCATTTTTGATAACTTCCAACAACGTATCGACAATCAACGGATCGAAAGAACGTAATGGTGCATGTTTACGAACAAAAAGATGAGTTTCACTTCCCAACGCGTTCAAAACACCCGCAATTTCCACAGCAATATAGCCTGCACCTACGACTGCAACACGTTTTGGCATCTCATCCAGTTCAAAGAAACCATTTGAATCAATACCATACTCCGCACCGGGAATAGCAGGGAACATTGGACGACCACCCGTCGCAATCAAGATATGGTCAGCCGTAATTTTTTCGCCATTTACTTCAATTGTCTTTGCATCAACAAAACGCGCGAATCCCTGAATAACATCCACTTTATTGTTACCCAACACACGTTCATACGACATATGAATACGGTCAATGTAGGAGGAACGGCTGGCAATCAATTTCTTCCAGTCAAAATGATTTACTGTTGTATCAAAACCGTAATCAGAGCCATATTGATGAATAGATTCCGCAATCTGTGCGGCGTGCCACATCACTTTCTTCGGTACACACCCCACATTAACACATGTTCCACCCAATGCTTTTGCTTCAATCAAGGCGCATTTCTGCCCATACATGGCTGCACGGTTAACGGAGGCAATACCACCACTGCCACCACCAATTGCAATATAATCGTAATGTTCACTCATCTTAGGCACTTCCGTCTAATCAATTAACTTACTGACTACAATTTAAGCGTAAATCATATTATTATAAAAAGTTATCACTGTGCATGACGATTCTGGCTCTCATTATCATAGGCCAGAGCTATCAAACCAATGACGCCTTATTCCGGCACAATCCACTCTACTAAAGTATGTCCCGTCCCTTCAGGAACCAGTATCTGATGCAGCCATGGCAGCACAGACCGCATCTGCTGTTCTAACTTCCACGGTGGGTTAATAACAATCATGCCAGATGCTGTCATACCACGCTGATCACTGTCTGGGCGCACACCGAATTCAATCTGCAAGATTTTGCGGATCCCCGTCGCCTCTAGTTCTTTAACCAGACGCTTAATCTGCTGACGAAGCACAACCGGATACCACAACGCATAAGTTCCCGTCGCAAAGCGTTTGTACCCTTCTAAAATACCTTTAACGACACTCTGATAATCTGATTTCAATTCATAAGATGGATCGATCAGCACCAATCCACGACGAGTTTTAGGCGGTAATTTTGATTTTAGCTGCTGATAACCATCTTCACGCAGAACACGAGCACGCCTGTCACGGGAAAACTCACTGCGTAATAGAGGAAAATCGCTTGAATGCAGTTCACTCAGATTTAGCTCATCGTTTTCCCGTAATAAATGACGGGCAATCAACGGAGAGCCAGGGTAGTAACGCAAAACACCATTCTGATTCAGCGCCCTAACAACCCCCATATAAGCGCTTAACTCTTCAGGAATATCATCACGTTGCCAAATACGAGCAATACCTTCCAGATACTCACCCGTACGCTCGGCATGCTCTCCGCTCAATTGATAACGACCCGCGCCTGAATGGGTATCCAAATAAAGAAAAGGCTTCTCTTTTGTCTTAAGTGATTCAATGATCAGGCTTTGTACAGTGTGTTTAAGCACATCAGCGTGATTGCCCGCATGGAAACTGTGACGATAACTTAGCATTAATTTATTTCCTATTGATTTTTAATAAGTTTTAGTTCTACACAAGGTGAAAAAGTCATTTAATTACCTCACGCGTTACCCCACAATTCATTGCACGAGCACTAAAACACAACAAAGCATAGTAACAAAGTAACTACCGTCATCGCATCTTAAAAAGAGTAAATGTAGGCTAAAGGGACGTGAAGTGTGGGGAAACTAATTACCCCACAGGGGGAAAATCAGATTAGTTCGCTAGCTGCTCCAACTTTGTTGAGAGGTTGTGCTGTATTTCATCGAGAGCTACTGAAATGACAGTGACGGGAATGTTCTTGCCAGTGAGAAGATACCCAGTTACGGCTATCTTCTCGGTGATCCCCAAATGGAAATTGGCTATTTTATAATTTATATCCTAAATAGCTTTCCAAAAGGAAAGGACGCAGCTTCCACTATTAACCTATTAGTAGGTTAGGTTTGTATTTATGCAGCTTTAAACCGAATAAAAAATAACATATCGTTAATATTTCTTTTGCCATTAATTAAAACGCAACAATATAATTTACTTAAAAATATAAATTATATACTATTAGAAAATAACCTAAATTTTGATTCATATTATAACTATGATAATAAATAATAATGAAGTTAACTTAAATAAAACTGAGATCTCTTTTGTCTGGTGGAACACAAGTCTTTCTCCTACTAAGAAAAAAAACAGGGCGACTGATGAAGAGACAGATCTTGCATTAACTATGATTAATATTTTTATAACAGAATTTAATGCTGATTGTATTTGTTTGGCAGAAGTTTCACCAGAAGATATAGAAAAATTAAAAGTATCAATTGCACCTAAAGGTTACGATATCCTTTCAGGAGTAAGCTCTACTGAGAAAGCAAAATTTGACACCTGCATAATCTATAATACATTAAAATTTTCCACATCTGATCCAGAAAATATCATTACTAAAAGAGGAAAACGCACGTTAAAAGTAGCTCAAAAAATAGAACTTTTATGCAAAATTGATGAGACTATTTTTAATCTTTTTATTAGCCACTGGCCTAGTAGAATGTGGTGTAAAGAAAACAGCGCAGATAGGCATCTTCTTGGTTCTAGGCTCAGAGATGCTATAGATGAGACAAAAAACAAAAATTCGATTGGTAACGTTATTATTGCTGGTGATTTCAATGATGAACCTTTCGATGAATCCATCTCAAACCAACTTATGGCTACAAGAGATCTGAGATTAGCTTAAAATAGCAATGATTTACTTTATAATCCATTTTGGCGTCATATGAGCAATCATAGTTTTTACACCCAAAATATATCTTGCCATATGCTAAATGGAACTTATTATTGGAAAAGTGATAGTATAGTTTGCGGAAACGGTTCAACATCCAGCCCCGCACCCTGTAGCTGGGTTCTTAAGTGGGTAGCATTCCATGTCTCGAAGCCCACCAGCTTGATATCAAAGTGCTGGCTGTCTTTGAGAATGTCATCACGGATACGTCATAATCAATGCAATCGCCCTGTGTGGTACGTATCCAGCCTATTTGTGCCCATTGACGATACACCGCCCGATTCTTATTGGCAGGATTTTGTAACTGGGCTTCGGGCAAGTAATGGCGGGTCAGTAATAACAGTTTGTTTTTGTTATCCACGGGGAAAGTGTAACAGATACTGGTGATATCGCCTGTTAAGGATAAATCCAGTCCAGCATAACACTCCAGCCCTTTCAGGTCGTTTTCGTCATAGTCGAGTTGGCAGGCTTTCCATGCCCCTTCACCCATCCACGGTGTTTCACCCTGACACCAGATATTAAAGCGTTTGGTTAACATCTCCGTCCATTGTGACGGAATACCCCGCGCTTTCTGGATGGTGTCATGCAAAGCAGCACTGTCCAGTACAAATTCGTCGCATGACAGATTCATCAGTTAATTGCTGCATGATCTGTTTGTTGAGTTCAGGGATAACGGTATACCCGCCGTCTGCTGGAACGCTGGTAGATAGGGAGCGGGCTTCGCCAGTCAGAATATAGTGGCGCAGTTCGTCATTGCTGCATTTTTTACTGGTCGGCTGGGTCTTTGCCTGATTGCGTTCTTCGTCAGACAGTGCCTCATAACGGGCAATTTCCGTATTCAAGGTATCCGACTGGCTGCGCAATTCATCAAACTGTTTGGCTTCATTCTCTGTTAGAGAACACTTTTCATCTTCGGCTTTGGTAAGCAGAGAACGCATTTGATAGGTTAAATCGGATTTTTGTTGGCGTAATTCGAGAAGTTTTTTCATGATATTTTTCGGAGTAGTTATCTTCTTTAAAACACTATTTAACACCGTGAAAAATAATTAAAAAGCCTCTGGAATTTAGAGGCTAAAAAAGATAAAACACGAAAAAAAATATTTACAAAAAAATTCATTTACACAGTGACAAATTTTTCACATAGGTTGTTGGGGACATCCACGATATTTTATCACATGTCAGATAACCATCATTTTTTAACTTATAGCCAACATAAAAAGATATAGGAAAACTAACTACAAATGATGTAATCATAAGTACACTCAAGTACTTAATGATTAATTTATTATATTTTGGTGTTCTATTAAATAGAACAAAAAAAATAGATCCTGATAAAGAGTAAAATATTATAGGGAAAGACATAATACTTATAATAACTGCACCAGAGAATGTTATCTCATCTTTCATTAACACCAATGAAACAGCACATTCAATAATGAAGCACATCATAAATGTAAGAAATAATAACAATATTACTCCAGATAATGCTTTTAAGTATTTACTATTCACCTAATTCTTCCCATCGTATTAAAAAAATATTGTAAGTCTACTTCCGGTGTTCTTGGCTTTCTTTCCATTGCTTCTTTTAAGAGTGCTATTAATTTTTCGCTTATTCCATATTGCTTATCAACAAGATCTAAACCGATAGCCACTATAATTCCAACAGCTAAAACTATTCCCGCAACAGCAATAATACTTCCACCTAAAAAAGCAGTGGCAGTTAAAAGTGACCCCGCAATCCATGAGGATGCAGCAATAATAGCGGTTTTAGCCATATCCATTGTTATGTTGCCGATAAAATCAGCTAAAGTATATTCATCCTTAAAAATACTTTCTATCAATCTATAGCCAATCGAAAAGACAATACAGAATCTAACACCTTTGATAATACTAGCATTAAGACCCTGCTGTCCTATCCCCATGGCTAACATTTGAGGGTGGCTAGCGCCGTATCGGGTTCCTCTGACAAGACGCCTAAGACCCGCATGACCTGACAGGTGAATATATTTTTTCCCATTTTCTCCCACATAGGTTTTTGCAGTAATATTTAACCTCTTAAATTCCCGGCAAACATCAGAGAATCCATGTGAATCATAGATATTTCCAGCATAGGTAGAAATAGGGTCTGTGACAGAAAACACTGCTGCTATAAGATTTTTCTTCTTATCTTTTACCTCGCTACCTCTTGCAAACTCTTCGCCATAACTTGGCTTTTGTGGAGGGCTAGGATTAATATCTTCAATAATACTTTGAGCCTGAGCCAATGTAAGCATATAGTGATACTGGGTATTATCACTTAATACCTTTTCTAACCCTATAGAATCAAAAAACTCATGCTGAGGGGTTAACTGGTTAATTCCCACTTTTCCATTTAAGTAATCCCCCAAATAACCATCTCATGTGGGATTATAACTTTTACGCCTTATCATTTAAGCTCTCCATATTATTGCATATCTAATAATTACAAATATCATCATAATACTAATAAAAAATAACTGTCTTATATCCCCTGACTCCCCTAAAAATCTTTTTGAAGCCATCCACTGTACACATTATGCATAATTTTTAAGAGGCCTGTCATATCTGGGTTTGTGACCATTAATATGGTATTCATTAACTATTAACCTGTTAACTCAAACTTTTTCAGATTATGTATAGGATGCATGCTTAGTGTACAGAAGAAGAATAACTATACATCCTATTTTTATATTTAAAATCGGTCATGACATCAATTTATTGAATCGTGTATAGAACATTCAGATGGCAAAGATTGATGTGACCTGCCCCTCTTGTCATGCCGTTAAAGGGATCCACCGTAATGGGCGTTCGCGTTCTGGTCATCAACGTTATCTTTGCCAATCCTGCCGTCACCCTTGGCAATTGGAATTCACCTATACCGCTTGTCGTCCCGGTACACATAAGCAAATCGTCGATATGTCCATGAATGGAAGGGGATGTCGCGCGACAGCGCGTGTCATGGGAATGGGCCTGAATACGGTTCTCCGCCACTTAAAAAACTCAGACCTCAATCGGTAACAGAAGCCATTGTCCCCGGCACCGAAGTCATTGTCTGCGGTGAAATGGATGAACAATGGTCATATGTGAAGTCAAAGAAGCAGCCCCGTTGGCTCTTTTATGCTTACGACAAACTCAGACGAAAAGTGATCGCTCACGTTTTCGGCCCAAGAACAAAAAAGACCTTGATGCGTTTGATGGCGTTACTGGCTCCTTTCAACATAGTGGTCTGTATGACCGATGGCTGGAAAAGCGATGAAAAAACACTGATGGGGAAATTGCATGTGGTCAGCAAGCGTTATACACAACACATAGAGAGACATAACCTGAATCTTCGTCAGCATTTGGCAAGACTGACTCGCAAAACCTTATCTTTTTTAAAATCCGTGGAAATGCATGACAGAGTCATGGGGGATTATTTAAATATTCATCACTATCAATAAATTGGAATCATGACCAGAAATCAGAATGTATAGATTTAAGCACATCAGATAATTCATTTTCTGTTAATATTCTCTTTCGCTTATTTAACCGATATCCTGCTTTGTAATCCCTTCCAAAACATGAGAAACAGCAAATCGTCTGATTCGACAAAATTTAAGCGCCTGCTGTGACATTTGCAAAAGCATTCCTGCCATACTGGGAGCGACCTTTTTCACTTGGTCAAAACGCCTAAGCCAATAAGGGGTATCACAATCAGAAAGAGCCATATCGCTAATATAAGGGAACAGGTGTTTATTAAAACGTTCTCTGTATCTATTGGCATTCACTAAATTATTATCAACATATACAGTTAACCAATATTCTATAGCATCCTGAACAATGACTGGTTTTAATGTTTCTTCCCTATCCAGCTTTATCATTCGTTGGGGATCTTTGCCATCGGCTAACCATGTTCGGCATTGAGTGCGCATCTCTCTGGCTTTGGCTAAAGACAGATCAGGGTATCGCCCAAGTGTCAGTAACTTTGCTTCGGTTTCCCTTCCACCCAATCGATATTTATAAACCCAGCTTATGGAACCCGCCTTTGTGACACGAATCATCAACCCAGCCCCATCAGATATTTTTCTCACTTTGTCAGAGTGAGTTCCCAGTAACGCTTTGAGCTTTTTATCTGATAAGCGATTTATTCCAGCAGTCATTTGGATCTCTATCCCAAGATATTTGTTACCCCACCGATTACCCCACAGTATGTTGCAAAAGCGGAAAAACGACAATAAGCACTGGAACAATATACAGTATCAAAATTAACCTAATTGATTGATATATATTGAAATTAAGTGCAAATACGGTAACACCCGAACACTAAAACTCATTGGTGACGATAACTTAGCATCCGATTTTCAAACCCCGGGAGAGAAATATTGGTAAATTGCCTAATGCCGATCAGGCAACAAAAAAGCATTATGCCTCATTCTCACAAAAAAAGATAAAAGCCTCCATTCTCCCCCCTGTCAGTTGTAACTATGGTCGAATTTTCAGGATCAAATCCAGATCAGCATATAAAATTTTGGATAAAAACTTAAAACCATATTAGGAATAATTCATGAAGTCGAAAACTATGATCTTATCTGTACTGATCGTTTTCAGTATGAGTATTGCCTATGCAAACCCCAGTAAAGCTGGATGTGAGGAGAAAAAGAAAACATTAGAAAAACAACTTAAGTATGCAAAAAATGATAAGAATAAAAGATTGATTGCCGATTTAACCCGAACGCTGGAAAGCCTCAATGCAACTTGTGAATGGGAAAGACATTTAAAAAACTCGCAAGAACAACCTCCAGCACATCAAAATAATTCAGCTTCTGATACTCCCTCAAATAAAGCTAGCTCCTCAAAAAGTTCACGTTCCCGCTTTGAATACAAAACAAAGAATCAAACTAAAAAAGTACAGGCCAAAAAGAAACAATAGACCTGCACTGAAGTACCAACCAATATAATTGTATATATTTACAAGTTTTTTTCCTTAATCTGCTGTGGATTGGAAGGAGATAACTTGTAATAAACTTTATCGCTTGCAGGAGGCCTCTTTTCAATTTTCATTGAAAGAATCGCGTTATCCTTAGAGATAACGTAATAATTCAAATAATTTCCTTTCCCATCATAAGGATACTGAAAATCCGGTTTCAGAAATTTTTTCTCATAAGATTTTACATAGGGATCATACTCATCTTCATAAACCACTCGCTGATTTCTGACAAAGATAATCTTATAAAAAAGGCTGGCCTTTCCTGTAAATGCAGCCCCGATGATACTCTCAATATCTTTATGATCCATTCCCTTATCCAGGACATACATTTTATCCCAGTCAAAGGATGCGATTTTATTCATATCAATCAGACAAGCAGTATTTTTTTGACAATGTTTATCTGCATAATCGATAATACTCAACTTACTGTTATTAACAGATAAAAAGAAAATAACAATGCCCAATATTAATGCAAGTGCGACAATGTTATTTTTGTTGACAGCATGGAAAAACATCATTCCTCCTTCATAATCAAACTTGATATGAGAACACGGTTTTGGAATTTTACCCTTGTTAATCAACACATCACTAAAAACCTTGCTATATCCGTTTTATTACAACGTCGTAATCTCATACTCCATATTGAATATCAATAAAAATCAGTACGAAAAATCCCCTCAACTGCTTTCAATCAGCAGCTTTGCCATTACAAATTTACAAAATGTTACGAGAATATCACTTCACTTATGGAGATAGCTCCATATCACTCGCGATAAGTGACTGCGCTACACTGCTACTTCATGTCTTAACTGAGGATATATAAGGTAACGAATCAACCTCTATTTTTATTATTTTCAGCATAAAAAGCACTATGCAGGGGGGCTTTATGCAAAGAAAAAGTATATTAAGTTTACTAACAATTTTTTCTGTTTCAAATAGAAAAATATGGTAAACAAATAATAAATGAGACGAATTGTTGCTAATGTAGTTTAGTAATGATCTTTAGCTAATTAAGCACATTAAATTTTCTATAAAAAATAGGTTTGAGCAGATAAGCTGAAAGGAAAACACTGTCTATTCATACAGAATAGTGTTTTTTCATGGTGAATTTTATTTCTTTCTCATCTCTGAATAAATTATATTATCATAATTGACATCCCTTTCAGGACAAAGATAATTAATATCTATGTGATGGATTTTTTCATATTTTATCGTATAGCTGAAGTTACAGAAATAAAAAATAACATCCATATAATCTTTAATTATACACATATATCTGACAAAAATAGCTTTAAGCATTTCAACCCAAGTATAAAGATTAGCAATAACATATTCATTAGGATTTTTATCCTTTAATATTATAATCCCATCAACAATATCTCTTTTATCAATCTTTTTATGGACACTAATCTAATATTACTTTAGTCACAGAAATTTCATATCTGTCAAATAATTCCGCTGCCTTATTAGTATAAAGAGCAAGTTAATTACCTCCAGATTTCGGTTTAGCTCCTCTGTAATAATTCTTTTTTCAACGATAACGACTTCACCGGGCTGAAAGTCTGCGATCATCGTGAGTAGTTCAGGTCTGTCAGCCCTAGCTCCGGATGCTTTTTCCCAATAAATACCAGCAAAGTAGAATCTATTAGCGGTCACCATTTTTTCAATGGCCGCTTGGCGAGATAAATCCTGTTCAGAGGAACTTATTCGTTCATAAATTCGGGCAATTTTCATGGATCAATGGTCAAAATGAATATAGATAATTTTGACGCAAAACCAATGAGCACGCAGTAGTGTGCATAGTTATGCACGCGCTTAAAATCGCGTTATATGAGACTGTTATGTTAAATGCGGATGGTTACTTATTACAAAGCGAAGTGTTGCTTTATATGTAAACATTAGCCCATCGTCCATGTAGCACCGCCACATGCGGACGACTTTACAAAACGTTGGGTCAGAGCGATGTCCCTACATTAAAGTTTATACCCAATTCAGGTAAAAAAACCCTCACAATTAGCTAGTCGCATCTATTTGATTATACTATTGAATTTTTTCACTTAAACAGTTAATCTGACAACGCTAAACCATGAAAGCTATAGTAATATCATTCATATTTAAAATTACATACTCTATGGATTTCAAAATACAACTTGAAAGACAACGGGTATAAATATGAGAAAGAATAATAATTAATCAGGATGATTTTCAGAAGGTAGCATATGAATTGTTCAGTAGAAAAGTTGATTAATCCGCTAATAAAATTTTGGGAAATTAGTAATGAGCCATGGGGTGCGAAAGATCATACCTCAAAATTTATATATGCTAATAAAAAATATCATGAATTACTTTCCCTTCCTAAAGGGTATGATGTAGGGGGCCATTTTGATGGTGAACTTCCGGCATCTACTGCAAATTTTCAGGATGAATTTCAGAAACACGACAGAAAAGTTGAAACTTTATTAGATCGGGTCACCTCTATTGAAATTCATCCTTTTCAAAATCTCCCCTACCTTCAACCATGGTATTTCGATAAATATCCATTAATTGATGAAAATGGGACATGCAGAGGAACTATTTTCCATGGAAGACCGGTAGATACTATAACACTAGAAAAGCTAAGCAAAATAAATATGCAAACATCATTAGTTTTTACCCCCCCATCAGCGTTTTTTAGCAAAAGAGAATGGGAAATAGTGTTTTATATTCTGCAAGGTTTCTCCACTAAAGATATCGCTGAAAGACTATTTCTGTCCCACAGAACAATCGCCAATCACATCCAAAATGTTTATCAAAAAACAGGGGTAAAATGTAAGAAAGATTTAGTTGGATATTGTTATGAAAATAACATAGCTAACTATATCCCTGAAAGCTTTTTCAGGGAATCACAGTCTATCACTTTTGCAAAATAATTATTCACATATATCTGCAAAACATACCCTATCATGGGATAAATGGGACTCTGGGCATAAAAATATTAATTTTACATTTTCATAAGCGACAAGTTGATGTGCTGTATTTGGATAAATACAAAAAATACACCCCTGGGAAAATCGCTTTTTTTGGACATCATGAACCTCATTATCTACTACTTCACCTGTCCATATTTCTCCTTCACCAGAAAGTATTATATACCATTCATCTCCACTACTATGATTGTGGCACCCAACTCTCTTTCCTGCATTGATAAACGTAGCATAAGCGTTTAGCCCTTCTTTTTTTATAATCTGCCTGACAGAAATACCAACAGCATCATCTTTGATAGCATCTTCTGTAGAAAAACTAGCAAACTCTATCACAATTACATCCTTATATTTCGAATGAGTATTTTTTACTCTTTATTAAGCTAAGCGTTCAAATTTAACATCTATCCATATGTAAAAAAACAAATTTTTACAATTATAATAACGATATCTCATTAATTTTAAAATATTACCATTTTTACCTACACCAGGGAAAACGTGTTCATTTAAAATTAAAATCCTAGAGATGATCCACGATACTCAACGTTCTCTGTCCGCTCCGATACCGGGAATAGTCAGCAGATGGTCATAACCGGTTTGCTGATGGGAAAGTGCCACAATTTTGTTATCCATTTTAAAGGACAGTGGCTTAAAGAAGTCGGATTTGATATTGGCGGTACACTCACCGTAAAAATTATGGATGGCTGTTTGGTGCTCATTCCTGACAGCAACGACACCCGCAACATCCGGCAACAGTACCAGCGCCAGCAAGACCAGCTCAGCGAAATTAAGCTGCGAATGCGGGAACTGATTGGCGACTACAATAGCAACTAAGGGCAGGGACTGAGCCGCTCTTAAAAAAACAAGACCGGAAGATCACGGGGATCTTTCCGGCTTCTTATTATCTAATTGAGTAGATTTTTAAGCCATTTCTTAATTAGCTTTTTAACGTCTGATAAGTTTTTTTCAGAAAAAGAGCAAATGATAACCAACTCATTCTTTCCATTAGAGTCCACCCAGTACTGGATACTATCTAGCTCCTCTAACGGCTCTTGAATTATCTTTATAGATTTATCAGTTATCTTAGATTTTGCAGAAAAAATAGGGTTAGCATCCATAAATTTCAATCCATTATTATAAGACGTATTATAATAGGGGACTATCCATTCATCTCCGCTACCATTGATCATATTGAAGAAAAGGCTATTCCAATATTGTTCAAGCTCACAATAAATTTGCTCATCATTTAAATAATTTTCAAACATCATTTACAGTTCCTACCTAGTGATGTATCGGAATCAGAGACAAAAGCTTTCCCCGTAGTTACCTCAATATCAACACGTTCATGGGCAGTTCCCTTAACTAAAAAAGTTTTACTAACTTGAGCATCAACACCACCGCCTTTTTCCGCACTTTGAATAAATTTTCTTGCCTTATCAAATTCGGCTTTTCTCAGTGCCCTGTCTTTTTTGCTTAAGCTTGCTTCAAGATCATTAAGGCCAGCCAGTGCATCTTTTGCAGTTATAGGAGTATCCTGTGCCCAAGCAAAAGACTCTTCTAATTTACTCCCCTGAGCTTGAATTCTTCCTCTATGCTTCGATTGCAATCCTAGAGGGTCCACCCAATTTGCCGGATTATGCACATACCCATACGGATTCAAGCCGCCCAGCAGCCCGATGGGGTCTGGCGAAATATACTGCCCGGTCTCCGGAGAGTAATACCGGAACCGATTATAGTATAACCCCGACTCCTCGTCCTCAAATTGACCTAAAAACCGGATATTACAGTTGACATGATAATCCGGGTTATTGGAGGCAAACACCTGAAAACGTTCCGCTTTGCCCCACGTGGTCAGCCGCTGTGCCCAGACCAGTACCCCTTGCTCGTCTAACATCTCGCGCGGGGTGCCCTGATGGTCACTGACAACATAGTGCAGCTTGCCTTGCTCAAAGCGGGCCGACGGCGTGAGTGAACCGGGTTCGTAGAGCCAGCGGATACGCTGCTCTGCCGCAGGCCGGCCATCTGCATACAGTGGCGTTTCTTCGATAAGCTGGTCACCGCTCCACAGGTAATCCTGCCCGGCGATGGCATCCGCTCTTGGTGTCAAATCCGGTTTGCCATCCAGCCAGCGCCGGAGGTTGGCGGCGGCCAGTTTACCATCGTGCACTTTGAGCTTGCGGATACGCCGCCCGAACGCATCGTAGCGATAGTGCCAGCGCGAACCGTCCGGCGTTTCGCAGTGGGTGAGCTGGTTTTGCGTATCCCAGCGATAGCGCCAGATTTGCGGACGGAAGCCATCACGTTGTTCGGTTTTTTCTACCAAACGACCATTGTCATCATAGCGATAACGGATATTCCCTTGCTGTACGACGCGCCCAGCTTGCTGGCGTTGGCTGATTTGTGCCATTGCCCCCCGTGAATCGGTCGGCAGATGTTGGTTCAAGTTGCCATTAGCATCATAACTGAATTGCTCTTCATGCGGACGCGCACCCTCAAACAAGGTATGCAAGATTTGGTCGTTCGTATTATAACGATAACGGGTCTGTCCCCAGCGGCTGTCATCAATGACTCGGACATTATGGGCTCGGTCATACTGCCAGCTGCGATTGACGGCAGTCGCTTGTGGTGGGAAGTGCGGATCATTTTGTGCCAACGTTTCCCGAAACCATTTAGTTGCCTGTCCCGCAGACTGATGCGCCAGCAAGCCAGTTGCGGTATAGCGACTGGCAAGGATAAAGCCGTTAGCACTTTCGCGTACTGTTTCTCGTCCCAATGCATCATGCTGGAAGGCCAGCGGCGTATGCTGGTTAAACTGAAAGTGATTCAGAGCACCCGGCAGGTTATAGCCAAAGTGAAGGGTATTGCCATCGACATTTTCGCTGAGTGGGCGTCCTGTCAGGCTATCCCATTCACGGGTAATTTCTCGTCCGTTGATGCGTTCGCAGGTGGGCAGACCAGTGGTTTTGTCATACTCATATTCTACTACCGCATCGTCATTGATAGCCTTAATTAGCTGGTGACGGGTGTTGTATTCGTAAGTGGTGGTTGTCTTAAGAACCAGCAAGTTATCTTCTGGCTGCCAGCTTTCTTGTTTGACCAGTAATCCCGCGGCGGAGTAGTGCCAGCGTAACTGCTGATCATCCGGATATTGCGCCTGAATACGTCGCCCCAGTTTATCGTACTGATAATTGATGGTACGACCGGTAAAGTCAGTTTCCCGGATAATCTGACCAGCCGCATCCCGCTCATAGCGGTAGGTTTCACCGGTAGAAGCAGTAACAGTATTCAACCGGGTCAAACGGTCATAACCAAATTGCAGGATGGTGCCATCGGGCCGGGTGACTTGATTAAGCAGGTCAAAAGCCCCGTACTGATAACGGGTAGTGCGGCCTTCGCCATCGGTGACCGCGACCACACGCCGCTCGCTGTCATAGGTTAACTGTTGGGTGGCACCATCTGGCAGTTCGACTTCGGTCAGGCTGCCATTGAGGCTGGCATGAGCGTCACTGTAGCGGTAACGGGTTTGTTGTTTGAGGGCATCGGTGATTTGGCGCAAACGGCCCAGCTCATCCAGTTGCAGGCCGGTGGTCTGACCGTCTGGAGTCATAATGGCAGCCAGCCGTTGTTGTTCGTCATAGGCATAGTGCCACTGACGACCATCCGGTAACAGGCGCTGGCGTAATTCGCCATGGGAGCCGTATTGGTACTCTTCTTTGTGTCCCAGCGGGTTAGTCAGGGCAGTCAGGTTGCCTTGATCATCATAGTGAAATTGCCATCGTTCTCCGGTAGGGAGCACACTTTCTGTTAGCTGCCCGTGTTCGTCATAACCGTAATAAAAGGTATCGCCGGTCGGTAGTTTTACTTCGGTCAATGCACCGTCAGGATTGTAATCGAATGAGGTTATTCCCCCCTCTGCATCAGCTTCCCAGACAATTTGGCTATGGTGCCATTGGCGGCGGGTAATACGTCCTAATGGATCGACTTCACGCAGAACCAGCCCGTTGTTATCGTAATGGTATTGGGTTTCACCGCCTTCACCGTCTTGATAGGTGGTGATACGGGCGTTATCGTCATAGTGGAAGCGATCACACCAGTAACCACTGGAAGAGGTTGTGCTGAGTACTCGTCCTTGTTCATCATAAGTCAGGGTTAAATCGGTTTGGTCGGTATCGTGCCAGCGGATCATCCGCCCCTGAGCATCATATTCATGCCACAGGTGATTGTGCTGGAACGCTGCGCATTCATGCAGGTAGCCCTGTGGATCATAGTGACAGGTGACCAGCCGCTGTTGCTTTTTCTTTTCCAGATAATCCAGTGTCTGGAGCTGTTGCCCCTGATAACTTAAGATCAACCGGAAGCCATCTGTGCGCGTGACTTCAATCAGTTGCGACTGTTTATCGTAGACAAACTGGATCGTGTTTTGACGGCGATCGGTGATCGCGGATAATTTACGGATAGATCCGATGGCATGATTGAAGTGGTAGGTAAGCTGGGACTGGCGATCGGTCAGTTGTAGTTCACCCGTTAATTCCCCGGTTAATATGTAATGAGGAATATGCTGATTACGGGCGAGTACTTGATTATCAGGCGTGGTGAAATCGTAGATGACTCCGTCTGCGTCGGTAAAATTGACTGTTCCGTCAGTCAGTACCAACTGGCGTGACCAGTCATCTGCCCATTTAGGGCCAAATAGGCCGTTTAAGTTAGCAGTGGAGCGATAGGTACGGGTCAGGGTAATCGGCAATAATCCGGGAATAGCAATAACTGGCCAGACTTGCAGGAAGTCACCGGTGGCCATATCGACAGGTTCACCGTTTACGCTACAGGTGCCGTTACAACTGCCTTCTTTGTTAGTGGACTTGTTGTCAACGGGATCTTGTTCGGTATTTTTGGGTTTCACTTCCGGGGCATTTTGGGATTGGGCTTTTATTTTACCGCCAGCGGGAGGTTTGGCATTTTTAACCACTGCTTTCGCACCTTGTTTGGCTATCCCTCCCAACCCTGTTGCCCAACTGGCACCTTCAACGAACAATGCCCCACCTTGTTCTGCCTTATCCGTGATGTCGAACCGGATGGCATCCACATGGCTCAATTCGACAGCCTTATCAGCAGCTTTGTTTAATGTATTGGCAGCGGCAAGGGCGGTATCACCTATGGTATCAGCACCTACGAATTTCAATACGGTGCCGGTACTAGACATTAGTGAAGAAGGCATAATTGTCCCCGCTCTGATGGCTAATTCAGCTATATCAGGTACGGTATTCCAAGCCCCTTTTGCTGCACCTATGGCGGCCTTTCCCGGATTATCCCAGGCGGCATTCAACTTTTCTTTGGCTTCCTCTCCCCACTTTTGCACGTCTTCCTTGGTCTCATCCCACCATTCTCCCGCCTTGTCCAAAAATCCTTTTTCTTGTTCAGTTTCCGGTGTAACGGCCGCATTCGCTTCATGTGGCGGATTTGCCCCCTGTGGTGCCTGCCCGACGATTTGACCTATCGTATTGCCCTCACCGGTTGGACTGTCATCTCGTGGTTTTTGAGGCAACGCTGTATTAGGCTTGGGATGACCGTCTTCTTCTTTCTCCTCTTCCCATTCTTTCTTTGGAAATTCACCACTTTTGAATTTTTCAACGGTATCTTGAGCCGTTTTCTTAAAAGCCTTAGCTTCGAAGTCAGCGTCTAACTGATTATAGCTAACGTCTAATTCCGGGTCGTCTCCGTAATCGCCGTAAAAGCGAGAGCTTTGCCGATATAACGTATCAGCATTGCTTAGTGCTTTCTCCGCCTCAGCCTGTGTGCGAATGTTAAATTCTTTACAATATTCTTCGGCTCTAACATCGTCACTCTTCGGTGTGACGAGCATCTTATCTGACATGGTTCCCTCCTTATGACCCATTCATCCAAAACTTATCCCCGTGGCGCAGCACCAGCTTATTGCCGGCCCGCACGGTGCGGGTGTGATCTTTCGGGTGGCATTTGCCGCCTACCGTGCCACTTTTGACGCCATTCGCCACTCCCGGCTGGTCACCGAGGGTAGTGGGGACAAAACTGCGGGCAAACACCACTACGGGTTTGCCATTGGCGCGCACGGATTTCACTGGCGAGGAGCTGTCCGCCAGTTTTGCTACCACCGGATAGGGGATGGGCGGTGTAGAAGGACCCATCGGGGTTTTGCACACGTCCGGCAGCATGCCGATAATCATCCAAGTACCAGCAGTTCGGGCGATGTAGTTATCAGCCATCCGTTTTCTCCTCTTCCAGTGGAGCCAGTTTGAGCAAAGGGGCATCCGGGTTGATTTCAAACCGAGCTTCGGCTACCCGTATGGGCAGTGATGCTTTGAAGCTCAGACGGCAGGTCATATGCAGCGTCCTTGCTTCACTGTCGATAATAAAAGTGTCAGGACGCATCGGAACGGGTAGCAGCATGCCGTTGTGCATCCGCAGCAGGATAAACGGGCGGTGCCCCGGCAGGCTGATGTGCAGATTGCCGTTGGGTGTCAGGCCGCTTAGGGTGATGGAAATATCAGTTTTAGGCCAGTCAATTTGTTGGTCAGCCGGTGCTCCGTTCCAATAACCGAAGTCAAAATCTTTCGGCAGATAGGGATGGCGATGCTCCAGCCATTCAGCATCGTAAGTGCCGGCAAGCTGACGGCGGGGCAACCACGGACGACCGATAAAACCCATGCCCTGCGGCTGGCAGGCTGGAGTATCAGGCAGGAACGTTCCATCCAGTTGAGCCGTAAAATGCTGAGCGGTGAACGGGGCATCCGGCTGGGTAATGCGCGGTGCCGGGTAGTGGGTAAGTTGTTTGGCGTTGGCGTACCACGATGTGATAAACCCTGTTCCCAGCGGATTGGTTTCACAAACGGCATGAGCAACAGGCGCATTTTCCCCGTCTGGATGCTGCTGACGCAGTTCCGGTGTCAGCCGATCATTTTCCTTGAGGTGTTCGCTCGCTTTATCATCTGCCTGAATTTTGCACTCGCCACCAAAGGCGTAGCGATAATCCAACGGCAGTGTCGTAAAGGGTTTCGGTGCAGTCAGTTGCCAGTTGCCGCTGCTGTCACGGATAAACTCCCGTTCACCGATCACGGTCAGCGTTTTGTCGAGCAGGGTCTGGCCCTGTTTGCTCTTTACCTGCAGCCGTACAGGAAATTCGGTACAGGGTCGGTTATCCGGCGCATAAGCCGTGCCGTTGACAATCACGTCACAGCGTGGTTTAAACGGGGCAAGATCACTCTCCTGCAACACCTGTGAGGCATTCATCTGTCCACGGTATTCATCCTGTAAACACAGGAGCGGCGCGGGCAGTAATTCAGCACTGTATTCCCCCTGTCCGACAGGCAATAGCTGGTAGCCGATTTTCATGACCGCCACGTGGTGCTCCACATCCTCAACATCCAGCATTGAATAGTTCATCACCGCAAAGGGGGTCAGGTTACGAAATTCCATCTCAGTCTGTCCTTCTTAGTTCAGGTCGATGTCTTTACCTGTGATTTGCACTGGGCCACTGGCTTCAAACTTGAGCTCACTGCCCTGAAGGGTGATACGTCCGGCACTGTCCATACGCAGAACGCTTTTACCGCATTTCAGCTCAATCACATCGCCGGCCTGGACGGACAGTGTATTGCCGACAATAACGGATTTGTGAAGCCCCACCTGTTCAGTCTGGCTGGCGGTGACTGTGGTATTCATGCTGGAGCCGACAGTCAGTGTGTAGATCATCCCGATCGTTTCGGTACTGGTGAGTTTCACCATCTCGTTTTTGTGGGCATTGACTTTGATTGTCTGATCTTTCTCCACGGTTTCCGTGTGATTTGCCAACACATAGGTATCACGATTATTGAGTACCTTGGTGTTCATGTCCTTCTGGGCATGGATAAACACCTCTTCACTGCCTTTGGCATCCTCAAAACGCAATTCGTTGAATCCTTCTCCCTTATGGGTATGAGTTTTGAAGGTGGTGCGGGTTTTTTCCGCCGGTAAATCCAACGGCGGACGATTGCGGCCGTTGTAGTTACAGCCTGTCACGATGGGGCGGTCAATATCGCCGTTCAGGTAGGAAACAATTACTTCCTGTCCGATGCGGGGGATCGCCATAAAACCGAAGTTGTTGCCATTCCAGCCCTGTGCTACCCGCACCCAGCAGGAAGAGCCATCCCCCGGCTCGTCATAGCGGTTCCAGTGGAAGTGCACCTTAATTGCGCCGTGTTCATTGACAAAAATCTCTTCGCCTTCAGGGCCGACAACGGTCGCCAGTTCATCACCGTCTGCCATTGGTTTGTAGCGGTATGGTGGCCGCCAGTTATCCCGGCCAGGAATAAAGGTCATATTGCTGATGAGTGTCGTACCTTCACCGCCGGTATTGTCTGCCTGCGGCTGACTGCCATGGTGAGAGATGTTCACTACCTGCCAGCGGTCATTCATCACAGCGATGGGGTGAGCCTTTAGGGTGAAGATTTTGCCGGGGCGTAACTGGATACAGTTACTGCTGGCAGAGCCAAGTTTGCTTTCGCTGTTGAGCTGGTTCAAGCGGGTGTCTCCCAGTGGTTGGCCTTCTTTACTCCACGGAAAACGGCCATAGCTTTCAAAGACGGAATGCCCGGCACCGTTGGGCAACGTGGATTTGGGCTGCAAGGGTTGGGAAGGGCGCAGGTAGTTGTAATCTTTGTGGATATATTCATCCGGGCAGAGAAATTCGCCGTACTGCCATTGCCAGACGGAGGTATCGTTGTCATCGGTATTGGGCTGCGCATTGTAGATCAGGTTCAGGCCAGCGGTCATCCCGAGATGGGAGTCACTGTAAAACAGCTGATCTTCCTCAAACCAGAAAGTAATTCCTTCCTCCGCAGCCAGCCGGCACCAGAAATCATAGGCTGATTCACGCTTTTGGGTAGTGTATTCGCGTACCGGATGGTGGTCAGCATCGTCATATAATTTATGGCCGGATTTTACGCGATGCTCTTTCAGTAATTTCTTGAGAATGTCCGGCACAGACATCCGCTGAAACAGTCGGCTGTCCTGATTAAGCGTCATGCGCCACATTTCTGGACGGATGACAAAGTTGTAGTAAGTCCGATGTCCGTCGGTATTACCCTGTGACGCGCCGGCGATAATGCCCTTCACAGTACGCTCAATTTTACCGTTGCGCAGTATGGTCAGGGCGGCATAGGCGCCAAGTAAGTTGCCGAGTATTACGTTGTTCGCTGGACTGACTACGTTCAGAGTCAGGTGATAAAGCTGCGACAGGCCTTCCTGTAAACTGAAATTCACTACCTGAAACGTGGTTTGCGGGAGTGAGCCTATCTGGCAGGTAAATACTAATCCATCCATTATTGCATTTCCTTACATGATGGGACGATAGCCCTGTAGTGGGCTGGGGGACAAACACCAGATGGTGCCGGATGGTATACCGGTGACAGTCATCCGTAGGCGCATGTCCTGTGAAAGACAAAACGGTAAAAACTGGTATAGCGCGTTGGCAAACCGGAACTGCTCACCGGCACTTTCAAAGGCGGTTTCATCCAGTGTCAGTTCGATATGCAGGCAGCGGTAGGGCTGACCACGGAATATCCGGTCACCGGGAGTAGATTGGATCGCCAGCATAGCCGCAGTCATCCGCTGAATATCACGGTGGGCGGGACGATTCAGGTCAGGGTAAAAATCGTAATCCTGTAACAGCTGTTGCAGTGCTTCCACTGAATGCAGCCAGAACGGGCTGGCGGAATAATGGGACAGCAATGCCCAGTGGCGACGGCTGTCCGTCACTGGCGGATAACCGGAGGCAATGGAAGTGAGGTTTTTGACCTGCAAGCCATCAGGAATACGCTCATCAGCATGGCAGATTGCTCCTGTAGGCTGCGTAGACAGGGCGACATCAAAGGCGACAAAATGACAGGTAAATTCCCGTTCCGGTGGTGAGGTCATCAACCGGGCGTGGCTGTCATAGAATACCAGAGCATATTCCAGCCTGCCCAACGCATCACGGGTCACATCCAGTGCATAGAACCAGTTCTCTTTCCCTGTATCACGGGCAAAGTGGTTGAGCTGGCTGATGGGTAAAAAAGAGCAATGCTGGCCCCGTTCTGTTTCCGGTTCATCTTTCAGAGCCAAATCGGTGACGTGCAATATCGCTTGTCCGACAGGCAATGGTAGTGGATAACGGGCGGTATCCGGAATAAACGGTAATGTCACCTGAGCTTTGCGTTCCAGATTCACTATTGGCACACAATGAAGCTGAAAGGCTGTCGCTAGCTGATTTTCAGACAGTGGTAATACATCATCAAAGATCAGCGTAATACTGAATTCTTTACTCTCGGTCATGGACAAACGGCTGCACATCACCGTCGGCAAAGCTAAGGTCAGAAAATGGTGCACGTGTGGCAGGTAAAGAGATTCCATCAGCATCTGGGGTGCCCAGTTACCTGCGACGGCAATCGGCGGAGACAGTACCAGTCGTTCAGTACCGGATTGAGGTGCAAATCTCATCGGCTCTGCTGGCCAGATCTGCCCGTTATGATGTAGTTCGGCGATGCGGAAATTGTGGCACAGGGCGAGCATCAGAGTATCAGCCACTTCAGTATCGGGGCTGAGAAACAGGCTTAAGGGGCGGATAGGCCAATAGTCTTCTTTGCCTGTGTACTGGAATTTAAGGATCAGGTGGGTGGTTTCCACCTGATGGGTAAGCTGTCGGGATATCAGTACCAACGGCTCAATAGCACAGTTCCGGCTGGTGAGAAATGGCACTCCACTGTCGGTGGTCACTTCGGTGCCACGTGGCAGGGTACAGGCAAAATCAAACTCTGTACCGCCGTCGAACTGTACTACGCTGGTGGCCGGAATGCCTTTTACACTTTGCGCCTGTAACCGCTGCAACAGGGGCAAGGTAATTTCAGGGAACGCATCATCAATTTTTTGGCGCGTCCGGGCATTCAGGACAGAAAAGCCTTCATTCAGCCGTTCAATATCGGGATCATGGTTACTGAGGCTGTCAGCCAGATGCGGTTTATCTCTTGCAGTGAGTTGTTCAAGCTGGTGCAGGTAATCCCGTTCCTGCTGAAAATAAGATTCAAATAAATTCAAAACCACCTCTTATAAAGATTAATTTGTTAATTAATAGAATGATATCTTGTATGTTTTATTTTCTATCATTCGAAAAAAGGCTATTTGCTAGATTAATATCCATGTTATTTCGCGATAGTATTTTATTTTAAATAATTTATTTTGTTTATTTATCATTAATGTTCTTATTATATTTTATAAAATAATAACCATTCTTATTAGTTTTTTGTTAATTTTTAAAAAAATAAAAGGGCGCTATATTCGCCCTAATCGTTTATTTCATTTTTTAAATATATGTCACTTCTTCGCAGCAGCCCGTACTTCCGTCACGCTCTTGCCACCAATTCCCCAGTTATCCGTTTCCACTTCATCAATAATGACAAATGTTGTTGCCGGATTCTTGCCAAGTACATCCACCAGCAACTGGGTTGCACCTTCAATCAGTTGCTTCTTCTGTTCAGCGGTTGCCCCTTCGCGGGTGATTTTGATGTTCACAAATGGCATAAATGGTTCCTTTTTTGATTTGTTATGAAATGCTTCTGATGAAGCGGTCTCGTTTTGTTACTCTTTTTTCTCTGTTGTGGCGATCCAGGCAGCGCAAAATAGGGTCAGTCGGGCAAAGAAATAGAAAAATGCCATCAGGCCAATTACTGAGCCAAAGGCTGCGCCAGAAGGTGAACTGGCAAGGCGTGGCAGCATCATGGTCATAATCGATTTAATGATCTCAAATCCAATGGCGGCCATTAATGTTCCCTGAAACAGGGCTTTTCGCTCAGGCCGATGACGAGGTAAGATCCACAATATCCATAGAAATAACAAATAATTGGCGGAAATGGAAATCGTCATGCCAATGGATGTCCATACGGGGCGCAGCCATTCGATACCTTCTAAGCCAAGGGCATGGACGATAGTTGCCTGAGCAGAGCCAGCGATGGAGTTCAGGGAAAGTGTTATCACTAATGCGAATAGCAGGCCAAATAGAGAGAAAACATCCCGGATATATTGAGAGTAGATTTTTTCTTTGTCTTCGTGAGTACGCTCCCAGACATTACGGGATTGGGCGAGGATCGCTTCCCGCAGGTTGCCGACCCAGTTCACGCCTGAGTAGAGCGCGATCGCCAAACCTGTCAATCCAACTGTTGTTCTCTGCTTTATGGCAGTATCAACACTGTTTTTCAATGTATTTGCCAGAGTTGGATCACTGATGCTATTGGCGATACCGTTGATGAGTTTTGCCAGCAAATCAGGATTGGAAGCCAGCACAAAACCTGCGATAGCAAAAGAGAGCATCAGTATTGGGATCAGTGACAGAAAGGAGAAATAGGTAATAGCTGCACCAAACTGACTGCCCATTCGATCATTGAAACGTTGAGCTGCCCGGATCAGATGGGCAATAAATGGTATATGGCGGATATAATTGCCGATGCGGATCGGCACCGAAAACGCTTTCTTGCTGCCATCTAATCCTTTCTGTAATGGTGTGTTGGTTGTTCCTTTGCTGGAATGTTTCCTTTTTTCAAAATCATTTGACATTACGTCCCCTTGGCTTTGCCTGATATGACTATAATGTAGCCCATTATAGCCGTCGTCTTCCAAGTTGCAGCTTTGATCAGTTTACTTATCCCAATCCTACTGCCAGAGAGGGTGGGGGTGAGGATAAGTGGTTGGCCGAATATGGGAAAAGTACGGTAGCTATGTTACCGGCTACCGTATTATGTATTATGTGCGATGTGAGTGAATTAAAGAGAGGTCAATTAATCCAACGGGTGACCCTTGATCCAACTATGTGTAGCGGGTATTTCTGTATTGTGACTCTCATTTTTCACGAAAGGAATTTTGCCGGAGAAGATATTTTTCTGAGCTTCGTTAGCAAGACCTGTGATGGAATCCGGCAGGTTAACTCCCATATTTTTACCTCTATCGTAGCCTGTTACAGATTGATGCCCGATTTGTTGGGTATTGACGGATACCGGCCCCTGTGTGCTGTCAATCCGGCTGCCGATTAAGTGGGTTTTACCAGCGACATCCAGATTAACTCCGTTAGTACCGTTGATGGTTGATTGCTCACCAATGGTTTCCTGATCGAGAGTATCGTAATTACTCTTGAGCTTCCCACTATACCCTTTGAAGGCCTCGGTCAGGCGATCAGTCAGACTTGGGGGTTCCTTATTGGCTTTTTCATCGTTGGTTACCGCTGTTTCAGGTGAGCTTTCGGGTGAGTTGCTGTCAACAACCGGTAGGGTCGTTTTATGGGAATTATCTCCTTTGACGGTTTTGCTATACCCTAATCCTGCATCCAGACCGATATTCAGGCTATCAGTTCTATTTTTTAGGCTTTCAACATTAAGGTTGCCACCGATATTTCCCGTCACTTGATCTGCGGCGATATTAGTTCCCTTGAGGGATGTATCCCGGGCACTGGTCAATACAACATTATCCCCAGAAACCTGACTGTTTTGGTGAGTGACTTTGTTCAGGTGATCGACACCGAATTTAACTTCACCACTAATATTGTATTTGTTGTCGATGATGCTGTTATTTGTTTCTCCATTATCTCCGGTATTATCACTGCCTTCATTATTACGAGCTTTACTGGATACACCACCTTTACCTTTAACGTCAAAGTGCCAGCCATTATTGTTAGTTGTATCCTGAGCAGCAGCCAGTTCAATTCCACCACGTTGTGCAGTCAAATCTACTTGTTTACCAGAGACATTCGCACCTTGTAGTGTCAGATTATTGCCCGCATTCAGATTGATACCTTGCCCACCGGTGATAGTACTAGTCTGGGCTGTGGTACTGTTCTGTTGGCTGGTGTTATAGCCTACCCCTGCACTGCCACTGAAGTTTTTACCATCTGGATTAGTGCCCCCAGTTAGGGAAAGTTCTCCACTATAGCCGTAATTGTTCTGTTCTCTGCGATTGGTAGCCTGATTGAACTGAATATTTCCGCCAGAACTAACGTTTGTCCCGCCATTGCCCGCATTCATGGATGTTCCCTGATAACGTGCATCTCTGGTCACCTGAACATGAATACCATTTTGGGCATTGATATTGCTGGTAACGGCATTGTTATTGCTGGTGGATTCTGCCTGATAGCTGCCGTTACCTTTGCCATTGACAGAAAGGTCACTGCCTGTGCTGGTGTAAATGCGCAGACGGGCATCGCCAACAGTATTAGAAGAATTGCTGTTCTGACGATTGTAGGCTGCTTCACTGGTATGGCTGCCAGCAGTCAGTGACATGCCGCCTTTGTTCGCCTGATACTGGGTGCCTTGATCGTAAACATCTCCATTGGTAGTTACTTTGATATCATCGGCTTTAACAGTAGTCACTACAGCATTTGATTGATAAGTATTGGTGTTATTACTTTTGCCGTTCATGGCAAGCTCAAGACCCGCATTTGGCAATCCGGTTTTTGAGATCGCGGTATCCAATTTCCCGTCGGTTGCGGCTTTGGCCGTTTTTTCCACCGGACGGGACGTTGCACTGTAATCGGCTGAACCACTGATTTCACCACCTACCTGTAATTGGCTTGTGGAATTTGATTCTGTATTGGCAGTCGCAACATTTTTAATACTGCCCGCATTAGCCTGATAAGTTCCTTGTACCTGATATTGAGTGCCTTGTTGTTTCAGTTCTCCCATTGCGTTCAGTTCAAGGTTGCCATTGATCTGAGTATTTGACACTACCGCAGTGGTACGGTTCTGGGAATGAACATTATTGGAATAACCACCCTCAGCTCCACCTCCGATCCTATCCATGCCACCAGTAGCGAATACACCGCCACGGACTTTGGCCTGTGAATTCTCGGTTGTTGTATGATCTTCCGCTGCCAGCAGAGCGATGTTATCACCCGTAATTTTGACGTCACCCTGTGTTGTTACCAGTTTTGCGCCTGTAAGGGTGACATTTTTTCCTGAGTTTATGGAAAGGTGGCTACCGTGCAACTCCGCCTGATGCTGTGCGGTGGAGTGGGTTTTCTGACTATCGACGGTATGTTCAAAACCGACACCAGCACGGTATTGCTTATCTTTCGTCTCATTAGTGTAATAGTGCCAGTCAAGATTGGTTTTTTCCTGCTGATACTTATTTTGTGCATCAACGGCAAGTACATTGATTTTGCCTGATGTATTCAGATTCAGCTCTCCTGCGCTTTTCGCCAGACTGCCAATGACATTGATATCTTTGTTACTGAGTAATTTCAGGTCAGCATCAGAAATTAACTGGCTACCGGAGCTAGTTTGCTGGTTTGTTTGTTCCTGATTGGAATTTTTGGTGATATTAAAGATTGTGCCCTTTCTCTCATCAACTTTTTTATAGGCATGACTAACAGCATTATCGATGACTAACTGCCCATCATTAGCTTCAACATACGCTCCTTGTTGCGCTTTTACCTTACTGCCGGTAATGGTGACACCATTTATTCCAGTCAGCAGTAAATGCCCATCTGCCTTGATGTCAGAGGCATGGTGTGTTTCCACTTTATCCTGGTTGTCTTTATTGCTGCCACCTGCAATGCCACCCCAATAGTGTTTATTTTTCTCAATGAGGTGATCATTGACGAGGGATTGCGTAGAGACTTTTACCTGTTGCCCTGCTGAAACAATCAGGTTTTTGCCTGAATGTACCTGAGAGCCAATAATTTCAGCATTAGCTCCTGCGTTGATCCCGAGATCTCCCCCTGCGTTCAACTCACTGTTGACACTGCGCTGAGCAGTATTGGCCTTTGTCCAGTTACCAGTTTGCAGTGCCAGGGAATGATTCTTTTTATAGCCTGTTTCAATGGTCATTTCTGATTCCACTAAACCAGCCAGTTTTACATCTTGTTTAGCGGATATGGAAAGCTGGTTTCCGGCGGTAATTTTACTGCCAAGTATTTCGGCACGGCCTTCACTTGCGGTCAGATGAACATTTTCCCGCGCTTTGAGGGAATTTCCTTCATATTGGTACTTTTCACTCTCAATAGTGACATCATTCTGCCAGGATAATCGCCATTTATTGTTGATATTACGGTCAAGCTGGTGAAGTTGCTGACCATCCAGCTTCAGATTGGCGCCGGTTAGTTTGATATTATCCCCTGCAATATCGGTTGCCATCACCTGATTATTCTGGTGGGCGATTAGTGTGATGTTCTTACCGGTAAGTTGAGTGCGGGCAATGGATTCGTTAATTTGCTTTTGCGAGGTATGGACGCCGCTAAAACGGCTTTCATAATTATCATCGCCTGTTTCATGTGATGAAGTCCGGTTAAGGCGACCTTGAAACCGCAGATTTTTGCCCTGTAATGTAATATCTCCGCCTTGCAGGTTAGCGGCCTCCAATTTCACATCACCGTGGGAGGTAAGGTAAATACCATCATCGGCAGTCATCTTACCTTGCAGATTGACTCCGCTTCCTTCTGCAGTATTCAACAGACGAATACGTCCCGCTTGCATACTACCGAGGTAGTAACTATCAAGTGCGCCCATGTCTGATTGCTGTGATGCCAGGATCTGGCCATCCGCTGTAATCTGATTATTTCCCATTGTGATATTGAGCGTTTTTGGGATGATGACTTTGCCGTTGATATCAACTCTGGGGGCGATAAGGTTCAGAACATCATTGTGGGACAAGCCATTGTTTCTGATATTTAAGGCATTTTGGTTATCGAAGTTCTTGAATCCTTGCAGGATACCATTTTCAACTAACGGGTTACCGACAACCAGAGATGCCTGATTCGTGTTGATAAAGCCACAGCCGTTGCAGGTGATGCCGTTGGGGTTTGCCAGCACATAATCGGCGGCCATGCCGAAGATCTCTTGTTTACCGAGTAAGAATGAAGGGTTGCGACTGACTACTTCATTCAGAATGATACTGGCTGCCTGCCCATTCAAATTACTGTTAGCTGATAACTGCCCGGCCAGTTCGGATTGATCACTAACCAATGAATTATTTAATACAGCCCCCATTTGGTTGACGTTAAAATCCTGATACTGGTTATGGGATAAACCCGAATCGGAAGGGGCTACGATATTAACGACTGTAGCGCCTGTTACTGCAATGGTGACATCCGGGCGATGAGCTGCATCACCACCGGGCGTAATGACGTTGGCAAAACTGGTTGAACAAGTTGTCAGAATAATTGCCATTGATGCAGCAAGTTTCCCCGTAGGAGATAATCTGAACTTTTTTCTCTTCATATTATTACCTCTGTTTACTTTCTTTCTTGTGAGTGTGCAGCTACCTTGGGAGAAGGTTCCCAAGTTGGCTACGGTTAAAAAATCTGATGATTTAATAAGCTAAAAAGTGTAAGAAAAACGGGTTAACAGCTGCATGGGTTCATCCTTACCCTTATTTTTATGGACTAGCGTTTTGCCGCGGCTCATCTCAACATCGGCAAAGAAATGTTGATAGCGCAAAGCCATACCAACACTTAATCCCGCATTGCTCTTCCATGATTCCTGGTGGTTGTAACTTTTGATCTGGCCGATATCTGCGCCGATACGTAGGGTAAGTGAACTTTCAGACAGCGGTATTGAATGGGATAAGGTATTTCTCAGATACCAGCCGTTATCTGCGGAAAGTGTATGATTGCTGAACCCCCGCACAGTATTACGGTCGGTAATATTGAGCCACTCAACACTGGGTAATCCTTTTGGGCTGTACTGAGCGTAAAACTGGCTATTAAACCGGTACGGCATGGCAAATAATTTGAAGTGCTGCTGTAAATTTACTGATAGCTTCCCTTTGGTGAATTGCTTATTCAGGTTGTCTGTGGAGGTTTGAGCACTGAACCACGGCGTTCCTTGCTCAATACCGGCTTCAAAAGTGATAAGTCCACTGGGGATAATTTGTAAATGACTGATTCCCAGTGAAAACACAGTTAATGTCTGGCTACTGTGCCTAAGTTTCTCAAGACCGAAATAGTTGTTGTAATTCTTGTAGACAAATTGGCTGTTGGCCGTCGAGAGCTGCGATTGATTACGGTGGAATATCCAATCCATACGTACGCCCGACTGTTGTGAATTACCATGCAGTTTGCTCGAATGTTTCTGTAATTTTGGATGGCTTGTGTAGCGGGAATAGCTGGTAAAGCCGCTGAAAGTCACAGCCCCGTAAGGGAGTGAATAGAACAGAGTGGCGGCCCGGTTATATTGGCTATTGGGTTTATCGAGGGTACTGACACCGCTGAGGCTGATGAAATCGGATAATCCCAAAGGGCTGTCGATACTGGTATTCAGCCGACTAATCCATTTACCAGTACTTTTTTGCCCATAGTTATCAGTTATTACGGTGATCCGCCACGGGGGGGAATGCTGGTTATGCAGCCTGATGATAGAGCCGCCATTAACTGTACCGGGCAGAATATCAAGCGTTGTTTTGTTTGATTGTAAGCGATTCGACTGATCCAGCCCTTGATCCAACTGATTGAGATTCAAAGGTTGATTGATCAATCCGGGGAATAACATCCGGCTGTTAACCCAGTGATCACCGCCTTCAATGGTTTCGACGAACCCTTCAACAACATTGAGTCCCAATTCTCCACGGTGATTGGGAGGAATAAATTGTACCCGAGCTGTAATATAGCCTTTGGCAAGATAGAGATTAGTGATTTCTGCTGTCAGTTTGTTGATGTCATTGTTAGTAATGCAATCATCGGGCAATGCACTGAGTATATTCAGATCTGCCAGAGAGAGCAGAGTCATTCCTTGAAGATAAACACCATTGATATCCAGACATGGTGGTGCTTCAACCAATACGGGTGATACGGTTTGTGGCGAAGTGTTATCAGTACGATCAATAAATCCTTGATGTCGGCGTTGTTCAATTAACCGGCCTATTTCTCGTGAACTGTCCTGTAAGGTTCTTCTGGCTTCATCCATTGTGGATTCAGTCATAGATAGTGCGGAGTCGGGAGTTTCAGGCAATGAAATTACCTTAAAAGAGGTAGCTAACAAGACGATGATTGCTGTATTTTTGAACATCGCAACACCCAAATGATAATGGTTAAGTTGAAAAGTAACTTGAGATCTATTGGATATAGTTATAATGGTTCACTAATTAATCATTTAAGCATAGAAATTATTTTATTTGGCTCTGATTAACGGGATCAGTCTGCCTTATATGATTATTTATAGTTATATATTTAACTTAACCATTTACTATTACCCATTTTAGTTATGTTTTGTCGTGTGATTTAAAACTAACTCAAATGAGAAGTGGATTTAACTGAAATTTCAAATAAATGGTGGAAAGACACGAGTTTTGTTTTTCAAAAATTCGTGTTTAAAAGTGTGATATTGGTTATTAATAGTGCATGTGATTATTAATTTATACATTCTTATTTATTGAGAAAATAATCACTATATAAAAATCTTACTTTCAAAAAACAAAAGAATGAAATATAAACAAGGAAAAAGTGAATTAAAGTAAATTAATAGAGGGAGGTAATGTGGGAAAGTATTATTCAGCCAATGAATAATATTCATTGGCTGAAAATTTATTGCTTAAAACTTATTATTTAAAATCTGATGAATAAGATATTAAGCAACAATTGGCGCACGCCAGTCGTCAGCACCAGAAGTACCGGCAGTAGTGTGTTCCCACTCGATCTTACGGTAAGACAGAGAAACACGAATCAACTGAGTGAATTCAGATTTTGCTGGATCTTGGCAGTGTGGCATTTTGCAGTCGATATCAACGATAGTTGCATCTATCAGTTTAGTAGTAAAGAAGTGCTCTTGTTTACCTTCGATAGAAGTACGATACCACTTCAGTTCTACAGTTGTTAACATTTCGCCTGAAGCCAGTGCGTTGTAAAGCAGAGGAACTGCTTTATTCAGTGCAACGGTGAAGCGGAATGGTTTATGTGCACGCTGACCAGAAGGCTGACCAGACTGTGGATCAGTTGGAACAGTAACAATGTGGTCAAATTCTTGAACCAGCATTTCGTCTTCGTGACCCTGAACAAAGATATTGCCTACTGATTCAGCAGTGAATGCGCCAGCAGTGATATTACCCTGAGTTTTTCCGTTGATGGAAATATAACATGGAGTTGGCATATGAATATCCTATAAAAATTTACCAATATAAATATAAGTGTAAGTGCTCATTCCTTGCGTGATGATTCCATTCATTGATGAAATGAAATTAGCGATGCCGAACACTTGGGGCGAATAATAAAGCTGAAATTGTCTGATGCAAAGTTATTTGTAAATTGCAAGACGAGTTTAAATTCAATGACAAATAAAAATTTTATAATCATTGCCGTCGTAATATTTATGGCTAAATTTTTATAAAAATCAAGGCTGTTTCTCTGTATAAAAATCAATCTTCATATTTTTGATTTATGTAACATGTTGATAATAAGTGTATTTTTATTTTTTAATAATATAATTTTTATGATCATTTATAAAGTGTGATATGCGTCAAAAAAATGAGTTGGATAAGGTTTTTAATGGAGAATAATTGATCTAAATAAAATAAAAAATATACTTTATGATAATCATAGGTCACAAATTTGCAGACTATATTTTATTCACAAGATATGAAAAATATTCCTTTATATACAATTGACAGGTAATCGGTCTATATACTCTTATAGAGAGTAAAACCAAAGTTTTATCTATTTTGTAAGGAAAAAATATTTATAAGTTTCTAGAAAACACCATAAAGGTACTAAAAGCCAGAATAGAGGGGGTTATCAATAAGTGTTTTGGCTTTACATCAAAAAAATAAAGTGTCAAACTCGCTATTGACGATTTTTTATATCGATGTTAATTCCACTATTGGATAGAATATTTCTGTATCTTTATCTATATGCTGATATATAAAAATCTATTTGTTCCTGCAAATACAGTTGTCTTGCGCAGCCTATTTCTTTAGGAAGGCCTGCTGCGTTTGTTATACGGTTAAACATTGTAATTATTCTCTTACCAATAATGGGTTGTTAGACAGTTCATGGTTGTATTAGCCAAAGGGTTGAAATATGAGTAAGAATAGTCCTGGTAGCGTAGCTCCGAAAGAAAGAATTAATATTAAATATGTTCCTAATACCGGCGACCAGACCGCAGAAGTTGAATTACCTCTGAATCTTCTGGTTATTGGTGACTTGAAAGGAAAGAAAGAAGATACGCCAATTGAAGAACGACAGACCGTTTCCGTGAATAAAAATAATTTTAATGCGGTAATGAATGAGGCGAACATCAACCTGACTTTTAACGTCCCTAATCGCCTTGAAGAAAATAGTGAAGAAGATCTACCAGTTAATCTGGAAATTAAATCACTGAGTGATTTCTCACCGGATAATATCGCCAAGAAAGTACCAGAGCTGAATAAACTGCTGGAACTGCGTGAAGCATTAGTTGCATTAAAAGGCCCTCTGGGAAATATCCCCGCATTTCGCGCTCGCTTGCAGTCACTGCTGGATGATGAATCCGTTCGTGAGCAACTCCTGAAAGAACTTGAAATCATCAATAAAAAATAACTCGTTAAAGGAATTTTAAATGGCTCAGCACGAAGAAAACAGCACAGCACTTGCTTCTGGCGCAACGACTTCTCTGCTTGATGAAATCATGTCTCAAGCGAGGATGACTCCTGAAAATGATGGCTATTATATTGCAAAACAGGGTGTAGCAGCCTTTATTGGCAGCATTCTGGATACAGGCTCTAACGAAGAACCTATCAACAAACTTCTCGTTGATAAAATGATCGTTGAGCTTGATAAAAAGCTGAGTGAGCAGATGGATGAAATCATGCACGCTAAGCCGTTCCAGGAGCTGGAATCTTCCTGGCGTTCACTGAAAATGCTGGTGGATCGCACTGATTTCCGTGAAAACATCAAAATCAACGTTATTCATGCGACTAAAGATGAATTGTTGGAAGACTTTGAATTCTCTCCTGAGATCATTCAGTCTGGTTTCTACAAACATGTTTACTCCACGGGTTACGGCCAGTTCGGTGGTGAACCTGTTGCTGCCGTTGTTGGTAACTATGCTTTTAGCAACACCACTCCTGACATCAAATTGATGCAGTATGTCAGTTCGGTAGGAGCAATGGCTCACGCGCCATTCCTCTCTTCTGTTTCACCTGAATTCTTCGGTGTTAACAGCTTTACTGATCTGCCAGCTATCAAGGATCTGAAATCCGCATTTGAAGGCCCGTCACACACCAAATGGCGTTCATTGCGTGAGTCTGAAGACTCTCGCTACCTGGGCTTAACCGCGCCACGTTTCCTACTGCGTCTGCCATATTCTACCGTTGAAAATCCAATCAAAAACTTCAACTATCAGGAAAATGTCAGCCGTGACCACGAACACTATCTGTGGGGTAACACTGCTTATCTGCTGGCAAGCTGTCTGACTGACAGCTTCGCTAAATACCGCTGGTGTCCGAACATCATCGGTCCACAAAGTGGCGGTGCAGTAAATGATCTGCCAGTCCATCTGTATGAAGCAATGGGTCAGGTTCAGGCGAAGATCCCAACTGAAGTACTGATTACTGACCGTCGTGAATTTGAACTGGCGGAAGAAGGCTTTATTACTCTGACCATGCGTAAAGGCAGTGATAACGCTGCATTCTTCTCCGCAAACTCGGTTCAGAAACCAAAAATTTTCCCAAATACCCGTGAAGGGAAAAGTGCGGAAACCAACTACAAGTTGGGTACTCAGTTGCCATACATGTTCATCATCAACCGTCTGGCTCACTACATCAAAGTATTGCAACGTGAGCAGATCGGTTCCTGGAAAGAGCGTCAGGATCTGGAGCGCGAACTGAACATGTGGCTGAAACAGTACATCGCTGATCAGGAAAACCCACCAACTGACGTTCGTAGCCGCCGCCCACTGCGCGCCGCTGAAATCAAGGTATTGGACGTTGAAGGCGATCCAGGTTGGTATCAGGTGGCAATGCAGGTTCGCCCACACTTCAAATACATGGGTGCAAGTTTCGAACTGTCTCTGGTCGGACGTTTGGATAAGGAATAATCATGGCTGCGCTGTACAGTTGGAACAGAGGCAGCTCTGCCAGTCTGTTCGAGCGCATTCAAGGGAAGAGCTCCGGCTCTTCCCGTCAGTCAAGGATGCGTGCACTGCTTGATTCTATAAAGAAGCATTTGAACGAAGTGCTGAATACGCGCCCTGGTGCCTGCCAGAGTGCCATTGAGCTGGGTGTCATTGACCTCAATGATGCAACTGCAACGTCAGTGGATTTCAAACAAAGTATCGAGTGGGCGATAGAAGAGTGCATCAGAAATTATGAGCCCAGAATATCAGCGGTTTCTGTCAGTGCCATCAATGATGATTCAGATCCGTTGTTATTGAGCTTTCATATCAGTGCTGAGATTTCCCTGGATGATATCAACGATGTTGTGGAATTCAGCATCCAGTTGGATAACAACCGGCGCTATTGCCTGGAGCGAACTCAATAAATGTCATTTGAAAAATATTTCAGAGATGAGCTGAACTATTTGCGACAACTGGGGAAAGAAGCCGCAGTTGAGCGTCCTCATCTTGCCGCATTTCTGTCTGAACAAGGCTCTGATCCCGATGTTGAACGTTTGCTTGAAGGTTTTGCATTTCTGACAGGCAATCTGCGGGCAAAGATTGATGATCAGTTCCCGGAACTGACTCACGGCTTGCTCAATATGCTCTGGCCTAATTACCTGCGTCCGACACCTAGCATGACCATCATCGAATATACCCCTGATGAGAGTGTTGTGACGAAAGCAACACAGGTTAAGCGCGGCACACAAATTATGAGTAATCCGCTGTCAACTCATGATGATATTTACTCGAACGACCATTCTTTGAACGGACAATCGAGTGGCAAAAGAGACGATCATAGCCGCTGTACTTTCACATTGTGCCGTGATGTCTGGCTTTTTCCGCTCTCCATTCAGGACATTTCCGTTAATAATAGTAATGAGCAAGGGATTATTGGTCTGAATTTTGCTTCGAAAACGGAACTGAACCTGCATGAACTGGAGCTGGGTAAATTGCGGTTCTATCTGAGTGGTGATGACTATACCACTTCTCAACTCTATTTCTGGCTCTGCTATTACTTCAGAAAAGCAGAATTGGTGATTGGTGATACGGTTATTCCTCTGCCGGATTTTGACTTCGTACCGGTTGGATTTGAACGGGAAGATGCGCTGTTGCCTTATCCCAAAAATGCTTATATGGGGTATCGCATTTTGCAGGAATATTTCTGTTTTGCGGAAAGTTTCCTGTTTTTTGACGTTAAGGGATTCCCTGAATTTCCTGAAGATCTCAAAACCAAAGATTTCAAACTGAATTTACATTTTTCTCAGGCGTTACCACCAGAAGCTAAGATTCGCCACGATACTTTCCGTCTGCACTGTACGCCGGCTATTAATCTGTTTCCAATGGACAGTGAAGCTATTGAACTGAATGGCAGTCAGACTGAATACCCATTGAAGGCCAGTTATAGCTTTCCTGATAACTACGACATCTTTTCTGTAGATGGTGTTGAAAGTTGGCTGACGGGAGAAAATGGCGAACGCAGTCGGGCACGTATCGGTGAACGGGTTTATACCCCGTTTGAAAGTTTCAATCATCAGATTGATAACGAAGATGAACACTCAATGCGCTATTACCGTCTGCGAGTGAAAGAGTCATCTTTCCGCAGAGGGCTGGAACATTTCATCTCATTTGTACGTGGGGATGAATCAGATCTACTCAGGCTCAAACTAAAAGAGAACGTCTCTATCGGCCTGACATGTACCAACCGTGAATTGCCGTTGCAGCTTCGTGTCGGCGACATTAATTACCCCTCCATCGGCAGCCCGTCATTTGCAACATTCCGCAATATTACGCGTCCGTCAGTACCGCTTTATCCGTTGTTGGATGGTGGTTTGCACTGGTCGTTGCTGTCAAATATGTCGCTGAACTATATGTCATTGCTGGATAAGGATGCGCTGAAACAGGTGCTGCGTACTTACGATTTTCCAAGTATTCACAATCGACAGTCCAAACGATCATCACAGAAACGGCTTGATGCCATTGAAAAGATTGAGACAGAGCCGACAGATCGCCTGTTCCGCGGACATCCTGTACGTGGTTTGCGTTCCACTTTGTATATCCGGCAACAGGCATTCAGTTCGGAAGGCGAGCTGTATCTATTCAGTACGATTCTGTCACGGTTTTTCTCACTGTATGCCAGCGTCAACGCTTTTCATATGTTGAAGGTAATCAATTTAGATAATCAGGAATGTTATGAATGGCCGGTACAGATAGGTCAACACTCGTTGATGTAATCACTGAGCAGGATCCTGCCACACCATTGGCATTGGATATCTCACGATACAACTTTTACCAGCTGGTCGAATTGCTCAATCAGCTGGCGGTAGCGTGGGAAAAAACCGGCGAGACGGATCGGCCTGATCGTGAATCTGTCCGTTTCAAATCCAATGCCAGTCTGGCATTTCCTACTCGTGATGTGATTGCACTGAAGCAGTCTAAGCAAGGGTATTTTGAGCTGGAAGTCTCTTTTATGGGGCTACATGGCAGCCAATCCCCGATGCCGGGTTATTACCTGGATGCACTAGCGTGGGAAGACGCACAAGGCGAAAACCGACTGACGGATTTCCTCAATCTGTTTAACCACCGCTTAATCACGCTCTTGCACCAGATTTGGCGGAAATACCGCTATTACATCTGCTTTAAGCAAGGTGGGGAAGATAGCTTTTCTCAGCGCATGTTCTCGCTGGTGGGATTGGGAAGTGATGTCAACCGCCGGATGCTGAACATCAATCACAGCAAAATGCTGGCGTATGCCGGGTTGCTGGCAAGCCCCGGTCGTTCACCGGAGGTGATATGCAGCCTGGTTTCCCACTGTTTTGATTTGCAGGATGTCACTTTGCACGGCTGGCAATTCAGAAAAGTCATCATCCCCGTTGATCAACAGAATCGACTGGGTGGCACGAATAAAGGGCAAAAAATTGGTGATACCGAACTGTCCGTATTGGGGCAGAACTTCACCATCGGCTCATGGATCGGGGATTACAGCGGAAAGTTTCTGCTCAGTATCAACAATCTGCCCCGTGATCGGTTTCTGTCATTCCTGCCGGATGGAAAGAACTATCTCCCGTTGGTGATGTTTATCTCTTTCGTCATGCGCAGCCAGTTTGCCTGGGAATTGCGTCTTGGCCTGGCGGAAAACCAGGTCAGTGGCATGGTGTTGGGGGCGAAGCAGAATAACCATCTGGGATGGACCAGCTTTCTCGGAGAACCAGAAAAGAAACCCTCTGTCACAATTTCAGTTATGGAATAACGACTATGGAAAAACATCAACCAACGCTTTCATTGCGGGTGCTCAACAGTGAGCAACTAGAGAGTGGTCGAGCCGCCAGCTACCAGTTTTCGACACAGGGTGGTACGGTCGGTAGCAGTGAAAGTCACTTGTGGTCTGTTCAGGACAGCCAGGGCAATATCCAGCCATCACAATTCTCTATTCAATGGCGTGATGGTTCATTCTGCCTGCAAGTGCTTGCTGATCCGGTACAGATAAATAATGCCCCACTAACACCGCAATCCGGTCTGATCCGTTTACAACAGGGAGATCAGATTAAGGCGGGTAACTTGTCGATCAAGATCCACGTCAGCTTTTCTGAGGCGGATCGGGTTGACCCTTCGACGGTATCACCGGAGGCGCTGGTTTCCAGTTACAGAAATCCGTTGGATGCCATGATGGAAGGTGTATCGCTACAAAAATCCGTGTTTGCCAAAGATGACAGTATTGCGCCAACCGTAATGCACCGTTTCAGCGATGATCCTCTCAGAGTACTTGATAGTGAGAGTCTGACTACATTGCAACCACAGGTTGAAGCCGATGATACGGAGCAGCTTTTGCCGCCTGATCATTATCAATCCCCCCCATTTGCTAACCCTATTTCTGATAACCGAGGCAGTGTTATGGATCAGGAGTTTCTTGATTTACCGGATATCGCTTCCGATCGGCATTACGAAGATATGGATGTTGATCATGTCGCCATTACCCCTTTGATGCGCGGGCTGGATACACAGTTACCTCTGCATGACACCCAGCAGGCCAACGATTTTCTGCAAGAGATGGGTAAAACCATGAAAGCGGCGATCGAAGGGCTATTGGCGCTCCAGCGTGAACAGCACGGATTACGTGATAAACAGCTTCGTCCTATTGAGGATAACCCACTACGTCTGAATATGGATTATGACACCACCATGCAGGTGATGTTTTCCGATCAGAAAAGTCCTGTACACCTGTCAGCACCCGCCGCCGTAGCGGAAAGCCTGCATAACCTGCAACTGCATTATCAGGCCAACCGGACAGCGATCTCCGCGGCGTTGGATACCATGCTGGAAGCCTTTTCCCCTGAACAATTACTCCGCAGATTCTCACACTATCGCCGTAGTAATGAGGTCAGGAACAAAGATGCGTCCTGGGCGTGGGAAATGTACACCAACTATTACCGCGAATTGGCTTCCAGCCGCCAGCAGGGGTTTGAAAAGTTATTCCGCGAGGTGTACGAGCAGGCTTATGACCGCGCACTGCGTCAGGGCTTAGAGGACGCCAATGATGAAACGTTCCGGTAGTCAGCGCATATGGGCCACAGGGATCTTATTGCTGTCAGTGATATTACTGAACGGCTGTAGCAGCGCATGGAACGCCACTAAAAAAGTTGGGCAGGTCATTTGGGATCCTTCCACTCCTGTGGGAAAACCGAGTGAACAAGCCTCAATTGCCAACATCACATTGCTGGCTGAACCCGATATCAATCCCAATGAAAGTGGTGAACCCGCGCCTGTTGAGATGAATCTGGTTTATCTCAGTGAAGATTCGCGTTTTCTGGCTGCCGACTATGACCAGCTTGAAAGTGACAAGCTCGAAAAAGCATTGGGAAAAAATTACATCGATCATCAGGATTACACCCTGTTGCCGGGGCAATATAAGCCTCTGGAAACGATCACATTGGAAAAGAAGAACCGTTACATCGGTGTCATTGTTCATTATGCAGGCGTCAATCAGTCTGAATGGAAAAAGATCATCCGGGTAAAAGACATGGGTCGCCATTACAACATTTTGGTGCATGTCAGAAATAACGACGTCGAACTTAGAAAAGAGGAGGAGGAGTAATCATGCCAGGAAAAAATCGGGTGATTTGGCACGAAGGATTATTCATCAAGCCACAACATTTCCAACAACAACAAAAACACAATGATTATCTGGCTCATAGTCTTGTCTCCGTGTTGACAGCATACGGTCATGGTTTCAGCTCCCTGAGCATCAATGATGATTTGCTTAAGCTAGGACGTATCGGTATCACCGAAGCCAGCGGCATCATGCCGGACGGTACAGTGTTTTCAGCACCGAGTCAGGATCTGCTGCCAAAACCACTGGATATTGAAAACATCAATGATCTGAAAAGCAAAGACGTCTATCTGGCATTACCGATGTCCAGCGATACCATTCGTGAAGTGGCTGATCGGGATGCTGAAATTCAGAGTGCAGTACGTTACCGCGAATTGCCGAGCGATATTCGTGACCTGCATACTAAAGGTGGTGACTCCTCCATTCTTAATCTTGCTCAATTGACTCCGGTACTGATGCAGGGTTCTGAGGATATGAGTGCCTACACTGCCATTCCGCTGTGCCGCATCAAAGAAAAGCAGAAAGATGGCACAATCGTTCTGGATAACGAATTTATCCCGACCTGCCTGTCCATTTTTATTGCTGACAAACTAAAACGCTTCATGGTGGAAATTGATGGATTACTGACAGAACGTTCAAGAACATTGGCGAAACGCATTGGTTCTCCGGGTCAGCAGGGCGTTGCAGATGTGGCAGAATTCATGATGCTCCAACTGTTGAACCGCGTTCAACCTTTGTTCAATCATTATGCTAAACAAACCGTCCTGCATCCGCTGCATTTGTATACCCAATTGATCCAAACCTGTGGCGAATTGAGAACCTTCACGGACGCAAGCCGTCTGCCGGGAAATATTCTGGCCTATGATCACAATAATCTGACAGATACTTTCCAGGACGCCATGCACGCTATCCGTGATGCGCTGAACGTTGTTCTGACACCACGTGCAACATCAATTGCCCTGAAACAGAACGAAGGTGGTATTCGTGTCGCAACACTCCACGACAACGACTTGCTGCGTAAAGCCGAATTTGTTCTGGCTATCAGCGCTAGCACACCACAGGAACAGTTGCGTCGTCAGTTCGTACAGCAAACCAAAGTCACTTCTATGGAACGTATCCGTGATCTGGTCAGCGTTCAGTTGCCGGGTGTACCACTGATTGCGTTGTCCGCAGCACCTCGCCAGTTGCCATATCACTCTGGATATACCTACTTCCGTCTGGATCAGAAGAGTCCGGCATGGAAAGAGATCCAGCAGGGCAATTCCATCGCGTTCCACGTATCAGGGGATTTTCCTGACTTAGATATGCAGCTCTGGGCTATCAGGGGCGGTAAGGAATAATCATGAGTGATATCAATGTTGACAGTCCGTCACTGGAAAAATTTGAAAAACAGGCTGAAACGCTGAAAACGTTTCAGCGCCAGTACCAGCTACCGTTACGTGGTGAAAGCCTTAACCCGATGATCGACGCCGCCACTCCTTTACTGGGGATGGTACTGCGTTTGCAGGACATGAGTGATCAGGCACTGCCAGATAAGCTTTACCAACAGGTTGTTACTGACATTCGCGCTATTGAGCAGCTTCTGCAAACCAAAGGTTATGAACCCGGTGCGATTGTTTCATTCCGTTACGTATTGTGTACCTTCATTGATGAAACCGCATTGGGGCACGGTTGGAACAGCCAGAATGGGTGGTTGAAGCAATCACTATTGGTGCACTTCCACAATGAAACCTGGGGCGGTGAGAAAGTCTTTGTATTGCTCGAACGCCTGATGGGAGAGGCTCAGCGCTACCAGCACCTGCTGGAGTTCATTTACCTCTGTCTCTGTCTTGGTTATCGCGGACGTTACAAAGTCAGTACCCAGAAAAATGACGACTTTGACCGCCTGTTCCGCCGCTTGCAGCAGCAACTTCACTCACTGCGTGGAGAAGCACCACCGACCACGCTGTATGTCAATATCAACGAACGAGATGCGCGTTATCGCCTGAGCAGGCGTTTGAAAATCAAACATCTGTTTGTGATAAGCGTCGGTCTGCTGATTGCGATTTATAGCTTTTATGCCATCCGCCTCGGTGATCAGACTCAAGACATATTAAAGCAGCTAAATAACTTATTAAGATAGGAAGTCGTCATGATTCAGATTGATCTGCCCACTCTTGTAAACCGTTTAAACCCGATGGCCCGTCATGCACTGGAAGCGGCGGCGGCATCCTGCGTCAGTCAACAGCAACCTGAGATCACGGTTGCTCAACTGCTGCTGCAAATGATCGATACACCACTCAGTGATGTGCGTTTGATCCTTAATAAAGCAGACGTCGATAAAGATTTGCTGAAAGAGCAACTCGATCAGGTGGTCGCACATCATCAGGCGATTGTACAAACTTATCCGAACTTTTCTCCAATGCTGGTGGAATGGTTACAGGATAGCTGGCTGCTGGCTTCCACCGAAATGCAACATCCCGAACTGCGCAGTGGCGTAATGTTGATTGCCTTGTTATTCAGCCCACTGCGCTATCTGGCTCCGCAGTCTGCGCGTTTGCTGGCAAGCATTAACCGTGAACTGCTGCGCCAGAACTTTGCTGAATGGACAAATGGCTCTGCCGAACAGCCTTTCAGTGCCAGTGATAAAGAGGGGCAAGGTGTACATCCGGCAAACAGTGACAGCTTGCTGGCGCGCTTTACCCAGAACATGACTGAGCAGGCTCGTCAGGGCAAACTCGATCCGGTACTGTGCCGTGATAATGAAATCGACCTGATGATCGACATTCTTTGCCGCCGTCGTAAAAACAACCCCATCGTTGTGGGTGAAGCAGGTGTAGGTAAAAGTGCTCTGATTGAAGGTCTGGCGCTGCGTATCATCAATGATCGTGTACCAGATAAACTGCGTAACAGTGAATTGCTGACTCTGGATCTCGGTGCGTTGCAGGCAGGAGCCGCAGTCAAAGGTGAATTTGAAAAACGTTTCAAAGGCATTATGACTGAAATCAATCAGTCATCTGTGCCGATCATTCTGTTTATTGATGAAGCCCATACCCTGATTGGGGCAGGTAATCAGGCCGGCGGACTGGATATCTCCAACCTGCTGAAACCTGCACTGGCGCGTGGTGAATTGAAAACCATCGCTGCAACGACATGGAGCGAGTACAAAAAATACTTCGAGAAAGACGCGGCATTGTCCCGTCGTTTCCAGTTAGTAAAAGTCTCTGAACCCAGCGCAGCAGAAGCAACCATCATTATGCGTGGCCTGCGAGCCATCTACGAGCAGGCACATGGGGTCCTGATCGACGATGAAGCACTGAAATCCTCAGCCATATTGAGTGACCGTTATCTCTCTGGTCGTCAGTTGCCGGATAAAGCGATTGATGTTTTGGATACCGCTTGTGCCCGCGTAGCTATTAACCTGACATCGCCACCGCGTCAGATTTCCTCCCTGACGACCGAACTTCATCAAATGCAGATGGAAATCGATGTGCTGGAAAGAGAACAGCGGATGGGGCTGAACGAACATGCAGAAAGACTGGAAGAGCTGCAAAACCAGCAACAAGAGATCCAGGAGCAACTGACCACTCTGGAAAACAGTTGGCAGCAACAGCAGGAACTGGTGAAGCAGATCATCGAATTGCGCAGTCAGCTGTTGTCTGGTGATCAAGCAGAAAATAACACGAGCGAACAAGAAGAAACTGCCGCAGAACCAGCCGATGAACAATCTCTGATCGAAAAACTGGCACAACTCAACGCACAATTGGCTGAACTTCAGCAGAAACAAACACTGGTTTCTCCGCATGTGGACAAAACCCAGATTGCCGCTGTTATCGCTGAATGGACGGGTGTTCCGTTGAACCGCTTGTCACAGAGCGAACTGTCAATCGTGACTGAATTGCCTATCCATCTGGGACAGAGCATCAAAGGGCAGGAAATTGCTATTCAATACCTGCATAAGCACCTGTTGACCGCACGTGCTGACCTGCGTCGTCCGGGACGTCCTCTGGGAGCATTCCTGTTGGTAGGGCCAAGTGGCGTTGGTAAAACCGAAACCGTATTGCAACTTGCTGAACTGATGTTTGGTGGTCGTCAGTACCTCACCACTATCAACATGTCTGAGTTTCAGGAGAAACACACCGTTTCACGTCTGATCGGTTCTCCTCCGGGTTATGTGGGATACGGAGAAGGCGGCGTGCTGACCGAAGCTATCCGTCAGAAACCTTATTCCGTTGTCTTGTTGGATGAAGTGGAAAAAGCTCACCCGGATGTGTTGAACCTGTTCTATCAGGCATTCGACAAAGGTGAATTAGCAGATGGTGAAGGCCGTATCATCGACTGTAAAAACGTCGTGTTCTTCCTGACCTCCAATCTGGGCTACCAAACCATTGTTGATTACGCCGAGCAACCAGAGCAGATCAATGATCAGCTTTACCCGGAACTGGCGGCATTCTTCAAACCTGCCCTGCTGGCTCGTATGGAAGTGATCCCTTACCTGCCGCTGGGCCATGAAACGCTGAAAACTATCATTCGGGCCAAATTGGACAGACTGGACAAACTGTTGTCCCAACGCTTCAACGCAGAAGTCACTATCAGCGATGATGTGGCCGAAGAGATCCTGCAACGTGCTACCCGTACGGAAAATGGTGCCCGTATGCTGGAATCCATCATTGACGGTGCACTGTTGCCGCCAGTTTCACTGTTGCTATTGCAGAAAATGGCAGCAGGCACCCCAATCCGTGCCATTCGTTTAACCGTAGCAGAACATGAGTTCCACGCAGAGGTTGAGGAGGCAGAATAATGAAACAGCGGCTGAAAAGCGCGTTAGCGTTATTGGAAGATAACACCATTGAACAACTGGTTGACCACTTTTTGCTGGTGAGCCAAAGCTCGCGTTTTGATGCCCTTTTAGTTTTCCTGCTTAACAGTCATGAAAACAGGCTGGAATGCTGTAATTTGCCAAACATCAATCTGCCAGATCTTAACTTACCAGAACATCAGCAAACCAGCTCACGCAGGCTGCATGTGGATATTGATGATGTCAATAACCCATTGATACAAGTGCTGCGTAAGGGAACCTCAACGTTATGGGATTCCCTTAACCACGGGGCACGTATTGACGATATTCACTTCCGCACATTTATTGCAGAGCTGCCGCATAACTGCGGGTTGTATGCCATTCCTCTGTTTGACTACAACGGACAGGCTTGCGGTGTTATTGCCATTTTTGCCGAAAATGTCAGCCATTTTATCAACAATGAAAACATGTTCGGCATCTATTGCCATGTCATGCAGCACCGTCTGAAAAAGTTGCAGGAACTTGAACAACTGCGTGGGCAGTTACGCCAGATCCGTCAGGTATTTCAGGTCCAGCGCCAAAAAGAAAAACAATTGGATGAACTGCTTGCCTCCCTGAGTGAATCGAAAAACTCAAGGGCAGGCAGTATCTCCGTGGATTACAGCCACATCGATAATCTGCCAAAAGCCATAGAAGAATTTGAAAGTGCCGTGTTGGTTCAACGTCAGCGTCAATATGGCAATGACACCAGACTGATTGCTCAAAGTCTGGGCATTGCTCAGCGCACGTTGGTTTACAAACTGGCAAAATACGGGTGTAGATTATGAATATTGTGTTAATTATCAGCTCATTACTTGCGTCATTGGCAGGCGATCCCAAACTTGCGGAGATGGCAGGGGCAAAAGAAATCGCAGAGTCCAAACCACAGGAAGTGGCTGTACAAGAAGTGATTGTACAACAGGAAAAACAATTGAGTGCACTGCAACAATGCCGCTTTGAGCCATCTCCTCTTATCCGACTGGCATGTTATGACAGGGAGTTGGATAACCTTAAGGTCAATGCTTTGCCTGTGACGCTGGAAGACATGGGGCCTTTATGGCGGAAAGCGATGGAGCAGGAAATGCAACGTACCGATTATTCCACCGGTTTCATCGTCACACAGGGAGAAAACGGTACAACCCGGATAGTCCTGACCACCCCTGCAATCGGGGTTCCGCCACCGCGGCCTGTCTTGATGCTGAGCTGCATTGATCGCATCACCCGTTTGCAGGTAGCTTTGCCTAAACCGGCGGAGTCGGGGGAGGTCACTATCACGACAAACAAAACCCAGTTCAAAACCGAATGGTTCTTGCGGGAACGCGGTTACTTATGGGAATCCAGCCGTGGCTTGCCGGGGATTGATGAAATCAAACGCTTAATGGGCAGCGACCAGATGACCATCACGCCAGGTCAAGGTAGCCAGATAACCTTTAACATTTCTCAGTTGGAGCAGGCCGCGAAACCATTGCGCGAAGCCTGTCGTTGGTAATCGACATGGATATCAGAACACAATTCGACTGGTTCGGCTCCCTGCTGACCCCACTGTCCGACGAACAGATTGGCAAAGCTCTGGATGACAATGAACCGGCATGGGAATTTATTGATGGCGAAATGATTAAATTTGGCTCGCTGTCACATAGCTCGCTGGATATCGGAGAAATCCAGCGACAGGCTCTGCAACTTTTCAGCGAAACCAGCAAAGATTTCCGGTTGATGGTGCACTTGCTGCGAACCCTGCAACACGCAGGCCATCCTGCTGAATTGCTCTTAGCGATAGAGCTGTTGACTGAGTACGTGAAAAACTACTGGGAAAAAGCATGGCCGAACAAACCATTGTTGAAGCGCCGTCTTGCACAGCAGGTGATCAAACGTTTTGATTCTGCTCAGGCAGGCTTTACAGAGCAATCCAGCAAAAATCAACGGGATGATGCACAAGGGGTATTAGCTCATCTTGCACAATGCTGGCACGCGAGTGAACCTGATCTGGCAAAAGAAATTGATCAACTGCGTACCCGTTATAACCGTCAGCCAGGAGCAAGCCCGGCACCATCACAGCCTACTCCTGCGATATCAATGGCACCCAAAGCAGAGACTGAAGCACATTCACATCAGACAGATTCACATCAGGTCAATGAAGTTGCACCAATGCCGGAAGTGGACGTCAATAGCTCCAGCGAAAAAGCGTGGAAACAAACCCTGATGACGGTTTCAGATCTGCTTTGTGAACGATATCCGGAATCACCTATCGGTTATTGCCTGCGCCGTCATGCCGTCTGGCATACCATCACGACGGCACCAATGGCGAATGCCACGGGTAAAACACCGTTGGCACCGACTTCTGCGGATCGTACTGCTGATTATTTGGCAAGGCTGCCAACAGCGGATAACAAGCTGCTGGCGCAGATCGAGCAGAGTCTGACACTTGCGCCTTACTGGCTGGATGGACACGCCATTGCTGCTCAGGCCGCGTTACAACTGGGCTATAAAAATGTTGCACAGGCCATTCGTAACGAACTGAATGCGTTTTTAGAACGGTTACCCATATTAAAAACCTTAAGTTTTTCCGATATGAGTTCGTTTATTTCTACAGAGACTCTGAATTGGCTGGCACCTGAACCGACTGCATCAACCGGAGGCGGTTCGGTGTCTGCTGATCAGGAAGCTATCTGGCAATGTTTCCAGCAGCAAGGGCTGGAAGCAGCCCTGAAAATGTTGGAAGAGCACCAGCAGCAACTCACGGAGCCCCGTGATCAATTCTATGGTCAGTTGCTCAATGCTAAACTTCTTGAAGAAGCTGGCATGACAGCACTGGCACAGCAGCATTACCGGAATTTGTTACACACTGGACAACACATGTTATTGACTCAATGGGAACCCAGCCTACTGACTTTACTGGCTGAAAAAATCCCTTCGCTTGATAAGGATACTGCTTCCAACAGGAGCGTTAACCCATGAAATGGCCCTCTTTGTCATCAATCTCTCAATTGAAATCGGTCTTGCCGGCGCTGGGGAAATTTAAATCCATGCCGCGTCTTAAAGCAACGACGGCACTTATTCTGGCGCTTATCCCCTGTCTGCTCCTGATAGCAGTCTGGTGGTGGGGATCGGAATGGAAAATACGTGAAGATTACCCGCTGGAAAGCCTTGCTGCCCGTTGGTTGGCGACGGCCATTATCATTATGGCTGTGCTAGGTTGGATCGGCATGAAAGCATGGCGTCGCTTGCGTCAGCTTGAAAAACTGAACCTTGACGTTGAACTGAAAGTGGTTGATCCGGTACGCGTAGATATTGAATACCAAGACCGTTACCTCGATCACTGGAAATCTCAGTTACAGCGCCATCTGGACTCCTACAACTACCTGTACGAACGTCCGTGGTACATGGTGATCGGTAGCCAGCAGAGCGGTAAAACTTCTTTGATTAAGGAAGGTTACAAACTGTCTGAAATTGCCGCACCGGAATACCTGCGTCAGGACGGCGAAATTCCTCTGTTGCTGCGTTGTTGGTTGGGGGAAAAAGCAGTCATCATTGACCCCAGAGGCCATCTGATTGACCAGCCCGTTCCGCTGAACAGTGACAAACCGCAGATCAACAGTCGCCTGTGGGAAGCTCTGCTGAACTGGTTGTCGGAAAACCGTCAGCGTCAGCCGCTTAACGGCATTATTCTGACCGTAGACACTTTGCGTTTGCTGACAGATAACCGTGAACAACGGGATCGGTACGTGCGGGAAATCCACCAGCGTTTGCAAGAAATCCGTCTGACCTTCCACAGTCAGTTGCCGCTCTATCTGGTAATGACCAAGATTGACTTGTTGCACGGCTTTGAGGCGATGTACCAGTCACTGGATCGCAAACAGCGTGATCAGATCCTCGGTGTTACTTTCAGTCTCAACAATCACCTTAGCAGCCGTGATGAAAAAGCATGGCGTAGTGAGCTGGAACAATTCTGGCAGAAGTGGATGAACAACCTGAACGGTGCAATGCCGGATATGATGCTGAACAGTGTTGATGCCAACCAGCGCAGCGCATTGTTCAGTTTCACCCGTCAGATTCAGGGTCTGCACAGTTATATCGTGCAGATGCTGGAAGACATTTTGTACAATGACGAAAACCATCGTCCGAGGCTGCGCGGAGTTTACCTGACTTCCGCCCATCAGATGGGACAGATGGACGACATATTTACCCAGTCGGCTTCGGCGCAGTATCACCTCGGTACGCAGGCGTTTCCGACATGGCCGACGGGTGACACTTTGCCATACTTCACTCAATCCCTGTTTGAAGACGTATTACTGGCAGAGCCGAATCTGGCGGCAGAAAACCGGATCTGGCTGAGCCGCAATCGCCGCCAGTTGTACACCTTCTCCACCGTTAGTGCGCTGGTCATACTGACAATGTGGGGTGGCTGGCATTATTTCTACCAGAAAAACTATCGGGCAGGGGAAGAAGTGCTGGCAGAGGCGAAAAAATTCCTCTCTGTACCCGCTCCGAAAGGTGATGACAACTACGGTAGTCTCCAGTTGCCGTTGCTGAACCCGATCCGTGACGCAACACTGGCTTACGGCAACTACTACGAGAACAAATCTTTCCTGACGGACATGGGGTTGTATCAGGGCAGCCGGGTAGGGAAGAAAGTGGAAAACACGTATCTGAATCTGCTGGAGCAGCATTTCCTGCCATCCCTGATGCGTGTTCTGTTGGATGACCTGAATAAGGCACCAGCAGGCAGTGAGGAAAAACTCGAAATTCTGCGTGTCATGCGCATGATGGAAGATGAGAGTAAACGTAATAAAGGGTTGGTGGCACAGTATATGCGTGAGCGCTGGAGTAAGGCGTTTTATGGTCAGCGTGATGTGCAGGAGGCATTGCTGACCCACCTGAATTACGCATTGGATCTTTCTAAGTGGAAAGAGAAACGCGATGCAGGCGATCGGGAGGCTATTGATAGCTTCGCTCCGTTTGCGAAACCAATCCGACAGGCTCAGCAGGAGCTGAGCACACTCTCCGTTAAACAACGGGTTTATCAAAACCTGCGTATCAAGGCTCAGGATACTCTGTCAGCGCCTATCAACCTGCGTGATCAGATTGGCCCGAGTTTTGACAGCGTATTTGTCGCCAGTAACGAAAAACGGCTGGTGATACCTCAGTTCCTGACCCGTCATGGCCTTATGGATTACTTCGTCCAGCAGAGTGATAAGTTGGTAGAGCTGACCGAGATGGATAGCTGGGTGCTGAACTTATCGAAGAATAAAGATCAATACAAAGAGTCGGAGCCGTCACAACGTAAAGACAATTACAGTAAAGCAGATCGGGATAGGATTGAGAATGAAATCACTGAACTGTACCTGGCAGATTACACCGCAACATGGCGGGCAGCGATGAACAACCTCGAAGTACGTGATTTTGAGGATTTGCCACAGGCTATCAGTGCCATTGAACAGGTAATTAGTGGTGAACAGCCTATCAAACGGGCGTTACAAATCCTGAGCGATAACACCAACCCGCCGATGCTCGACAGCTCATTGAGCAATACGGAAAGAAATGCGTTATTGGAGAAAAAGGATTACAGCTTATTGACGGATATCAGCCGTGGTTTTGCACAGGAAGCCGGCGTATTGATTGAGCATGGTGATAAGGGCAGTACATTGCAAAGCGTCTACCAGAAATTGATGGCATTGCATCGTTATCTGCTGGCTATCCAGAATTCACCAACACCCGGTAAGGCGGCACTGCAAGCAGTTCAGATGCGTCTGGATAAGAACAACAGTGATGCGATTTTTGAAGTACAGCAGATGGCGAAAAACCTGCCAGAGCCGTTAGATCGCTGGGTTGGAGAACTGGCTAATCAGGCGTGGCGTGTGGTGATGATGGAGGCGGTACGCTCACTGGAAGTGGAATGGCAAGATACTGTCGTCAAACAGTACAACACCTATCTGGCTGGCCGTTATCCGTTCAATCCGAATGCTAAAGAAGAAGTACCGTTAAGCGAATTTGAGCGCTTCTTCCGTCCGGACGGCACACTGGATGCTTTCTACAAGCAGAGCCTGAAACCATTTGTGGCAAACAACCTCACCACGGGTACGGATGGTCGTGAACTGATCCGTCCTGACGTGTTGAAACAGTTGGAGAATGCAAACCGCATTCGCGCCACCTTCTTCTCACCACAAAATGGGTTGGGAACTCAGTTTGCCATTGAGCCAGTGAATCTGACTGGTAACAAACGTCGTGCTCTGCTGAACCTTGATGGTCAGTTGGTGGATTATACCCACGGCCGCAGTAATGTTGCACGTCTGATATGGCCGAACACCATGCGTGCGGGTACAGAAAGTAAATTGACTCTGATGCCGGACAGAAGCAATCAGGCACCGCGCTCTGTCAGCTATGTGGGGCCGTGGGCTCAGTTGCGGCTGATTAACAGCGGCAAACTGACCAACGTTCAACCGGGTTCCTTCGACGTACGCTTTAGCGTAGAGGGAGGTGAGGTGACCTACCGCATCTACGTGGATGAATCGGACAACCCGTTTGCCGGTGGGCTGTTCAGCCAGTTCAAACTGCCGGATACCCTCTATTGAGGTGAAGAGTATTGAAAGTAAAAACCTCTCCTGCCTCCGGGCAGGTTTTTTTAAGGAGAAAAAACAGACATGAGCGGGCACCCTGAAAATCTCATTATCCGGGCAGGCGGCAGTCCACTGAACCTGCCGGAATTCGCGGTTATCCGCGATGAAATCAACAAAACCAGCCATCCGTCGCAACCGGAAGTGAACTGGATGCTGGTGGAATCGCTGTCACTGACCTTGTTCAAAACCAATGGCGTTGATTTGCAAACGGCAATTTATTACACATTAGCCAGAATGCAGCTAAACGGGCTGGCGGGATTCACTGAAGGTTGTGAACTGTTGGCAGGTGTTATCGTCAGTGAGTGGGATGCCTTGTGGCCGCCACAGCCGCAGGTACGTACTGATTTGCTGGAATGGTTCCACACCCGTACTGGTAGCATACTGCGTCAACTGGACTTTGCCGCCAGTGACCTGCGGATGATTTATCGTGCCGAGCGGGCACTTCAGCTGATTATCGACCGGCTACAGCAATCCGACCTGAAACGTTTACCGAGAGTGGAGAATTTACTGTGGTTCTTCCAGAACGCGGCGAAAAAACTGGAGAAACCTCGGCAGGCCGCGAAACCGGTACATCAGCCGGTACAGATGCCACCACTGGTCTATCTGTCCAAATCCGAATCAGAGCCGGAAACATCACCATCTTCTCTACCGCCACATCCTGAAAGTATTACAACGGGTAACCAACAGAGGGTCAAAGTACAGTTTCCTGAACAACCGCCGCGCGGCCTGACAGCATGGCAGGGCTTTGGTCTTGGGGCATTGTTGGGGGTATTGGTATTGATAGGAAGCTGGTTGCTGCTCTACAAACCGCTGCAACAGCAATTGAATGCCATGACAGAACAACCAGCAGGTTCACGATTGGCGTGGCTGTACCAGCCGGCCTTAGCAAACTATTCATTCCAGCTTGACCGTTTGGCAGAGACATCTCCTCTCGCCACATGGGAAGCAGCCCGGACAGTGACAACAACCGCTGAGAAACAGTGGCCACAATCGGCAGAGCAGGTTAACGCCACCCGTAACTGGCAACAACAGATGACTGCCCGTATCGACAGCGTACCGTTGAAAGGCAGTTGGTACACCACTCGTGATCAGCTCCAGCAACTGGCAGACAAAATCCTGTTACAGGAGCGCACCCGTGGCAGTTTTACCCTCTCTTATCTTAAGACTGCCATTTACGACATCCAGCGCAGCCACGGCAGCGAAGTACCACTGGAAGAGCTGCTGCGCCAGTTGAGTGCTCATGTGGAAAAAGGCGAAGCTGTTCCGCCTGTACTGATGAAAGGAATCAATGAGCGTTTTAACGCGCTGCTCGGCCGTTATGACCGCTTGCGTTATGTGTCTGAACAGCGTGACCGTACCGCCAAACACGTCGGTGGCGAGTAAACTTTGTTGTTATGGACTTCACTTTGAATGAAAGTTTTTCCCAACCGTTCAACTTGAATGTAGGACTGGCGAGTGCTGATCCGGCTATTGATTTTCCAACCGTACTGGATCGCACAGCCACACTGACCATTTTGCAGGATGGTGTTGAACAACGTAGCATCACGGGGGTTGTATCCTACTTTGAGCAGGGTAACACTGTATTCGGTATTACAAGCGGGATACGGAATTGTAACAAATACAAAATTGGGAGTTTTATATTTTAAAAAAGCGCCTCAAACCAATACGAAACTTGATAAATATGGTATTGATTATAACTCCTGAAAGTATTCCATACAGCCTAACAGCATTGAAGCCGGGTAATAATGATAAATCTCTTATGCTGTTCTGGTTCAAAAAGCCGATAACCGCTGATACAGGAGAAATAACTTGCGGGTGCACCATACAAAGATAGTGACGCGTTAAAAGTATACCTACCCCAACCCCAATTCCTTCAATTTCCGCGTTATTGTATTCCTTCCCCAACCGAGTAAACGGGCAGCTTCCTGTTTATGTCCATTAGTGTGTGTCAAGGCACAACTAAGCAATGTACGTTCTAATCGCGGTAATACATCGGAAAGGAGATCAACCTGGCCTTCCTGTAAGGCTTTTTCTGCCCATGATGCCAATTGCTGTGACCAATCTCCTGATGAAAGGAGGGAAACAGGAAGATTATCTGTTTGTTTAGAAGACTGACTTTCAATTAAATCAGTCGGTAAATCTTGCACCAGGATTTCCTTACTGGCTGCCATCACCGTCAACCAGCGACAAACATTCTCTAGCTGACGGACATTTCCAGACCATGACAGGTGCATCAGAGCTGTTTCGGTATCAGGATGTAGTGTTTTCGCTTCAACGCCCAGCTCTTTGGCTGTCTGTTGCAGAAAATGTTGTGCCAGACGGGGAATATCTTCTGCACGATCCCGCAAAGGTGGCAATTGTACGCGGATCACGTTCAGACGATGATAGAGATCTTCACGGAATTTACCCTCCTTAACCCGTTGCTCAAGGTGCTGGTGGGTCGCTGCAATAATTCGTACATCAACTTTTACTGGCGCATAGCCACCTACGCGATAGAATTGCCCTTCTGCCAGAACCCGCAATAGGCGTGTTTGGATATCCAGTGGCATATCGCCAATTTCATCCAGAAACAGTGAACCTCCATTAGCTTGCTCAAAACGCCCGTGGCGAATCTGATTGGCACCAGTGAAAGCCCCTTTTTCGTGACCAAATAATTCTGACTCAATTAAATCTTTTGGGATTGCTGCCATATTCAAGGCAATAAAAGGGGCTGCGGCTCTTGGACTATGGCGGTGCAGAGCATGGGCAACCAATTCTTTCCCTGTGCCTGATTCACCATTGATTAAGACGCTGATGGAGGAGCGGGAAAGCCGTCCGATAATCCGGTATACCTCCTGCATGGCAGGAGCTTCTCCAATCATTTCAGAGACTGATGACGATATTTTAGAATTACGGGATGAGTGTTGTTGTTCCCGGGAATGACTTAATGCACGTTCAACCAACGCGACAGTTTCATCAATATCGAATGGCTTCGGTAGATAATCGAATGCACCGTGTTGGTAGGCGCTGACGGCTGCATCCAAATCGGAATGAGCAGTCATAATGATGACCGGAAGTTGTGGATAGTTCTGTTTGATTTGATTGAGCAAGCTCAGCCCATCCAGACCCGGCATGCGGATGTCTGACAGCAAAACGTCGGGACAACCTTGTGATAGTGCTGCCAATACGGAATCTGCGTTTTCAAAACTGATACACTCCATACCTGCGCCACTCAGCGCTCGTTCAAGTACCCAACGGATAGAGCTGTCGTCATCAACGATCCAGATTTTTCCTCGTTGCATGGTATCCCCTATTTCTTGATAGGCAGGTAAATGGAAAACTCCGTATGTCCCGGCCAACTGGTAAATTCGATTTTTCCAGAATGTTGATCAATAAGACTGCGGGCAATAGATAAACCTAGCCCGGTTCCTCCCTCATGCCCACTTACCATCGGGTAGAATAGCGTATCCTGAATACCGGGAGGAATGCCTGGCCCATTATCTTCAATATCAATTCTGGCAGCTAAGCGATAACGCTCACCATGTAAGGCGATTTGGAATGCTGTTCGGGTTCGTAAAGTGATTATGCCACCTTTACTGTCCAATGCTTGTAGGGCATTGCGGGTAATATTCAATAAAACCTGTTCAATCTGATCAGGGTAATGGGATAGCTCCGGCAGGCTGGGATCATAGTCCTTGATTAATGTGACATTGTCGGGCATTTCCAGTGATACCAATTGATAGACCCGTTCTACCACATGGTGAATGCTCTGGCGGATCTGAGCTCCGGGATGCTGTGGCCCCAATAATCGATCCACAAGGGTACGAAGCCTGTCTGCCTGTTCGATAATGACTTGAGTATATTCTTGCAGGGAGGGATCTGGCAGTGTTTTTGCCAATAATTGTGCGGCTCCCCGTAAACCCCCCAGTGGGTTTTTGATTTCATGTGCCAGCCCCCGAACCAATTCCCGCGCAGCCGCCTGCTGTGCCTGTTGTATCTGCTCTTGGCTTAAACGGCGCTGGCTATCCATAGGAGCGAGTTCCAGCAGAATAAACTGTTCGGAAATTGGTTGGGCACTGAGCGACATAACATGTGAGTGATTGTTGATCACTAATATGACTTCGTTATCCGTAAAACCATGCCCGCGTATCAGACTGGAACGCATAAATTCCGTATCTAATGAGATATAGCTGAACAATACCGGAAGAGGAGTGCCAAATAATTTACGTGTACTTTGTGCCAGAAGTTGCATGGCGGAATGATTGGCATAGTGGATAATTAAATCGTTATCCAGTACCAACACACTGTTTATCAGTGAATCAAGAATCTGTTCTGTTTTGGGAAAATCAGCCATTTCTATCCAACCTTTCAGCCTTTGCACTTTTTTGGTGCGTTGTATCTTATTTGATCATGAATTGGTCACCCACTCTATCGAGAAGGAAAGTTCAGAGGGAAAAGAGCCCATCCGAAGATGGGCCAAAAGTTTCACGGCAACAAAATAAAAAGGAGCAATTGTAGTGCCTTCAAGCATTAAACGCTGTAATACAGTTCAAACTCCAGAGGATGTGGAGTCATACGAACGCGTTCGATTTCACTGTTCAAGACACCAATATAAGCATCAATTGCATCATCAGTGAAAACACCACCGCGGGTCAGGAATTCGCGATCTGTATCCAGTGCAGCCAGTGCTTCTTCCAGAGAAGAGGCTACGGTTGGGATCTCTTGGGCTTCTTCGGCTGGCAAGTCATACAGGTTTTTATCCATCGCATCGCCCGGATGTATTTTGTTGATGATACCATCAAGGCCAGCCATAAGCAGAGCAGAGAAGGCCAGATAAGGATTTGCGGCCGGATCTGGGAAACGTACTTCAATACGACGAGCTTTACTGCTGGCTACAACCGGGATACGGATAGATGCAGAGCGGTTGCGGGCAGAATAGGCCAGCATCACGGGAGCCTCAAAACCAGGTACCAGACGTTTATACGAGTTAGTGGTTGGGTTAGTAAAGGCATTCAGGGCACGGGCATGTTTGATGATGCCGCCGATATAGTAAAGAGCCAATTCAGATAACCCACCATATTTGTCTCCGGCGAACAGGTTGACACCGCCTTTAGCCAGTGACATGTGACAATGCATTCCAGAGCCGTTATCTCCGACCAGCGGTTTTGGCATAAATGTCGCTGTCTTGCCGAAAGCATGGGCGATATTATGTACCACATATTTATAAATCTGGGTTTCATCCGCTTTTTTGGTCATGGTGTTGAAACGAGTTGCGACTTCGTTCTGACCTGCTGTTGCCACTTCGTGGTGGTGGGCTTCCACAACCAAACCCATTTCCTCCATGGTCAGGCACATTGCTGAACGCAGATCCTGAGAAGAGTCCACCGGAGGGACAGGGAAATAGCCACCTTTAACTCCTGGGCGATGGCCTTTGTTACCACCTTCATAGCGAGTGCCGCTATTCCAGGCCGCTTCGGTATCATCAATATGATAATAAGAACCTGAAATAGAATTGCCGAAACGGACATCATCAAACAGGAAGAATTCCGGTTCTGGCCCGAACAAAACAGTATCTGCAATATCACTTGCGCGCAGGAAATCTTCCGCACGTTTTGCAATAGAGCGAGGATCACGACCATAACCTTGCATTGTGCCAGGTTCCAGGATATCGCAACGTATAATGAGCGTGGCATCGTCAAAGAAAGGGTCAAGCATTGCGGTAGATGGATCTGGCATTAGTACCATGTCGGATTCATTGATACCTTTCCAACCTTTGATAGATGAACCGTCGAACATTTTGCCATCTTCGAAGAAATCTTCATCAATCTGGTGGGCAGGAATGGTGATGTGCTGTTCTTTACCTTTAGTGTCAGTAAAACGTAAGTCAATAAACTTCACCTGATGTTCTTCAATCATGGACAAAACATGTTCAACGGACATATGAGTTCTCCTGGTTTACGTAGGCTGGATAAGGCGCTGGCTACCCTATCTTAAGTGGCTGATAGTGTCTTTGTATACAGCCAATTTTATTGCGATTTTCAATGCCAGAACACATTGCGAAAAACGTGCCAACTTTTAAAAGCCATTGAATCTGATTGTGTATATTTATAAATAGGTATAAAACTCAGCAAATAGACAAAAGCACAGAGGGATCCTTAAGTATTCTTGCACTAAATTAGTGAATAAAAATGACAATAATGCACCATTTTAGTGAAAATAAATAAGGTTAATCCATTACAGTTACTGTTATTATCACTTTAAGTTATGACACGTTTATATTCAGAAAATAGATAAACTTCAAAAGTGATGCACTTCACATTTATTTCACTCTGTAGCTATAACGTGTAAAATAGCACCATATTTGTGTTAAATGAGAGTAGCGTTGCAATCTGTCACGCTGTCTGTATTTAATATTTCTTCAAATAGCTAAAACGGTAAAAATACTTGTCAATTAATAACTTAAGAAATATTGCCATTATCGCTCACGTTGACCATGGCAAAACTACGCTGGTTGATAAACTTCTACAGCAATCTGGTACATTTGGTGAGCGTGCAGCCGCGACCGAGCGCGTGATGGATTCCAATGATCTGGAAAAAGAACGTGGTATCACCATTCTTGCAAAAAACACCGCTATTAAATGGAATGACTACCGCATCAATATCGTAGATACCCCGGGCCACGCCGATTTCGGTGGTGAAGTAGAGCGCGTGATGTCAATGGTCGACAGTGTTTTGTTACTGGTGGATGCGATGGATGGCCCGATGCCGCAGACTCGCTTTGTAACTCAGAAAGCCTTCGCCCACGGTTTGAAGCCAATCGTTGTTATCAACAAAGTTGACCGTCCTGGCGCTCGCCCTGACTGGGTAGTCGATCAGGTATTCGACCTGTTCGTAAACCTTGGTGCAACCGACGAACAGTTGGATTTCCCTATTGTTTACGCATCTGCACTGATGGGGATTGCCGGTAACGACCACACAGATATGGCCGAGGATATGACTCCGCTGTATCAGGCAATCGTTGAGCATGTTGAGCCGCCTAAAGTTGATCTTGATGGCCCATTCCAGATGCAGATTTCTCAGCTGGATTACAACAACTACGTTGGGGTTATTGGTATCGGTCGTATCAAGCGTGGAACGGTAAGACCAAACCAGAACATCACGATTATTGATAGTGAAGGTAAGGCGCGTAATGGTAAAGTTGGTAAGGTTTTCAGCCATCTGGGATTAGATCGCATCGAATCTGACAAAGCGGAAGCCGGTGATATCATTGCGATTACCGGTCTGGGTGAACTGAACATCTCTGATACTCTGTGTGAGGTTAATGCAGTTGAAGCTCTGCCAGCGTTAGCAGTTGATGAGCCTACCGTTAGCATGTTTTTCTGTGTTAACACCTCACCTTTCTGTGGCCGTGAAGGTAAGTATGTGACCTCCCGCCAGATCCTGGATCGTTTGAAAAAAGAGCTGGTTCATAACGTCGCACTGCGTGTTGAAGAAACTGAAGATCCAGACGCTTTCCGTGTATCTGGTCGTGGTGAACTGCACCTCTCCGTCCTGATTGAGAATATGCGTCGTGAAGGTTTCGAATTAGCGGTTTCTCGTCCAAAAGTTATTTTCCGTGAAATTGATGGCCGTAAGCAGGAACCTTTCGAACAGGTAACACTGGATATCGAAGAGCAGCACCAGGGTGATGTGATGCAGGCGCTTGGTGAACGTAAAGGTGAACTGCGTGATATGTTGCCGGATGGTAAAGGTCGCGTGCGTCTGGACTACGTTATCCCAAGCCGTGGTTTGATCGGTTTCCGTACTGAATTTATGACCATGACTTCCGGTACTGGTCTGCTGTACGCAACCTTCAGCCACTATGATGACATCCGTCCGGGTGAAATTGGTCGTCGCCAGAATGGTGTACTGATTTCCAATGGTCAGGGCAAAGCCGTTGCTTATGCTCTGTATGGTTTGCAGGAGCGTGGTAAGTTGTTCCTTGGTCACGGTACAGAAGTTTATGAAGGCCAAATCATTGGTATCCATTCTCGCTCCAATGACCTGACCGTAAACTGTCTGACAGGTAAAAAACTGACTAACGTTCGTGCTTCTGGTACAGATGAAGCGACAACGCTGACTCCACATATCAAGAAAACATTGGAGCAAGCGCTGGAGTTCATTGATGATGACGAACTGGTTGAGGTTACACCACAATCAATTCGTCTGCGTAAACGCCATTTGACTGAAAATGATCGTCGTCGCGCAAGCCGTAGTAAAGAAGGTTAATTTCTTTTGAATAGCTTAGGGTGCTTCGGCACCCTGAGTTTTATCAGCGCTCTTCTGACCAAACTCTTCTCCCTGTCGCTTACCTGCCTCAGCCTGCTAGTATTACGATTTAGTTAAATTGTTAACTGTTTCAATGACGATTGCTCAATAGCGTAATTTGTCTGTTCTTTGTCGTCTTACCCTTTTTTCTTGATTAAATTATGATAAAAGTACAAAACCATAAGCACCAGTCAGGAGGGATTATGCTGTACATTTTCGATATGGGTAATGTGATTATTGATATTGATTTTAAAAGAGTACTGGCTGTCTGGAGTAACTTAAGTGGTACACCACTGGCAACGTTGACGACCAAATTTACAATGGGAGAGGCGTTTGAAAAGCATGAATGTGGGCAAATCACGGATACAGAATTTGTTGAAGTGCTGTGTGATGAAATGGAGATCTCACTCAGCTTTGAACAATTCTCTGAAGGTTGGAATGCGATTTTCATTGGCGTCAGGCAGGAAGTCATTGAGTTAATGAATAAACTGCGGGGGCAAGGGCATAGGGTTGTTGTATTATCCAACACAAACCACTTGCATCTCCAGTACTGGCCACAGCACTATCCTGAAATTACTGCTTCGGCAGATTTTCTTTATCTGTCCCAAGACTTGGGAATGCGTAAACCAAATCAGGATATCTTTAAATATTTGCTTGAAAAAGAAGGTGTAACTACTGAACAGGCAGTTTTTTTTGATGATGTTTTGGAACATATTGATGCAGCACAGAAATTAGGTATCAATGCCATTCATGTGACTGACAGGAAAATCATTCCTGATTATTTTAAAACACATGACTTCTCACTTCCCGAAGCAACATAGTATCTTTCACATAACCGTTTTCATGTAACTGTTTCACGTAACAGTTAACAGGTTCTAAATGGGATAGCATCTTGGCAAGCAAGATACTATCCCTACAAGTTACTCTATCTTTTATGGATCACTCACAAGAAAAATGATTGCATTAATTCAACGTGTAACACAGGCAAAAGTTGTTGTTGATAGTAAAACTATTGGAGAAATTGAGCAGGGACTGCTGGTTTTTCTGGGGGTTGAAAAAGAAGATGATCAACAAAAAGCCCAGCGTCTGTGTGACAAAGTAATGGGATATCGCGTGTTCAGCGATGAGCATGGAAAAATGAACCTGAATGTTCAGCAAGCTAATGGGAGCTTATTAGTTATTTCCCAATTTACCCTGGCTGCTAATACTCAAAAAGGTTTAAGACCGAGTTTTTCTGGTGGCGCTACCCCCCAAAAAGCTGATCAACTTTATCGCTATTTTGTTGAACAGTGCCGTGCAACTGGTATAAAAACAGAAATGGGGCAATTTGCTGCGGACATGAAAGTAAGTCTGACAAATGATGGGCCTGTGACTTTCTGGTTGCAAGTATGATGTGTACCCAATGGATTTCAGGATGCAGCCAACAAAGTTGCAATTTGAAAGACAACGGGTATAAGTGCGTACTTTCGGGAGCGCTGAACATAACAAAAATAAGATAACTATCGTTTGCTATATATATTTCCTTGACTACACATGACAACACGCAAAGAAGGGGCTGTTTCTATGTATCACCTCAGAGTACCTCAAACCGAACAAGAGCTAGAAACCTATTACCAATTTCGTTGGGAGATGCTGCGTAAGCCACTTCACCAGCCGATTGGCTCAGAAAGAGATGCTTATGATTCGATGGCTCATCATCAAATGGTGGTGGATGAAACGGGTAAACCGATTGCTGTTGGGCGTTTATATATCAATGCAGATAGTGAAGGTGCTATCCGTTTTCTGGCCGTTGACCCTAATGAACAACAGAAAGGGTTAGGCACACTGATTGCAATGGCATTGGAATCCGTTGCCAGACAAGAAGGTGTAAAGCGGATTGTTTGTAGTGCGCGTGAGGATGCTGTTGATTTCTTTAGTAAGTTGGGATTTCAAAACCGGGGACTTATTAATGGTGCCCAGTCGTCTCCTATTAATCACTTCTTGATGATTAAGCCTATTATAAGTCTTGATGATATTTTGCACCGTCCGGACTGGTGTGCGGAATTGCAACAGGCGTGGTACAAGCACATTCCCTTGAGTGAAAAAATGGGGCTGCGTATTACTCAGTACACAGGGCAGCGTTTTATTACCACAATGCCGGAAGCAGGTAACCAGAACCCTCACCATACTATTTTTGCCGGTAGTTTGTTTTCTCAATCGACATTAACAGCGTGGGGATTGATCTGGCTGTTATTGCAGGAGCGTCAACTGGGGGGAGATATCATTCTGGTTGATGCGAATATTCGTTACCATAAACCAATCACTGGCCGCCCCAGTGCTGTTGCTGACCTCAATAATATAAGCGGTGATTTAGCCCGACTTGCACGTGGCAATAAAGCGCGTGTTAAGCTGGAAGTACAAGTAAGCGGTGAACTGGGAGTGGGTAGTGTGTTCACCGGTACTTATATCGTATTGCCTGCTGAACGGCCTGTGAAAATCTGAACTGCTATAACTGGATAGCGATTCAGGTTCTACCCTTTTCTGTGGCAGAACTGTTTTCGCTATCTTTTTGCAATTGTTCTATTTTTTATGATTGCTCTGTGTGAGATTGTCCTGCTTCGTCAGATTGGGTTGCATCAGATTGACCGACAGGGCTGCTATCGGTCGTCATTACCCCTTGTTTAATGGACTGTGACTCTTTATTGGATGACCTGTCTTCAGCCGCCAGTGTGCCACTGATGGTCTCCTTAATATTGTCAGCAGAGAGATCACCGGTGATAGCTAGTGAAAAATTGCCATCGCCATGTGCATTGAGCGGTCTCCAACCCCACTGTGGCAGAATACCCAAATCCACATTCATTCCCTTGAAGTTGAGCTGAAAAGGTTTTTGAGAAGCTGACTGTTCAACCATACCGTTAAATTGTAGTAATCCATCACCCGTGAAGGCATTCATTTTATCAACCACGACTCTGTCATCTGTAGCATGTAATTGCAGATAAGGACGAGCGATTTCTACTTTATTGAATGTTCCGCTGGCGGCTTGTAACGATGCTTGTCCATTCCATAATCCCCAATGACCATTTTTCAGGATATCCATAGTATCGACATAGCCTGATAGTGTGGTGAGCTGAAATGGAAAATCAGGATTCGCATCAATCAGGAGTGTATTGTTAATACTGACATTGTTTAATTTCAGTGCTGAAATCCATTCTGATGCGGGATTTTTGATATAGTCACGCCATTTTGCTGGCAGGAAGTAAATCAAGCCTGTCACTGAACTGTCGTTGAGGGTTAACTGGCGGCTCTGGCGATCCCACTGAGCTTTAATATTGAATAAACCTTTCTGGTAATGAGCTGTCAGATTGGCGATGGTAAAAATATCACCGGAAAAGCGGAATTTACCCAATATATCCCGGAATTGAGCGTCATTGAAGGTCATATTCATGGCATTAAAATCAATCAAGCCATCTTCGGCCTGCCAACGACCATTAACTAACCCCAGTCCTTTGATGGTTGTATCAAGATAATCGACAGACCAATCTTTCCCTTGTAGTTTGGCGTTAGTGAGATTGAGATCTTTAATGTGGATGGTCGGGAGTTGATGAGTTTTTTCTACCAGAGCAGCCAGTGCCATTGGGGACTGCCAGCGTATATCATTGATCAGGATATTATCCCAGCTCCAACTGCCATCAGGTAATTGTTGTCCATTTCCAGAGATGAAACCTTTCAGAAACTCTGCACCAAAGGCGCTGATGGTCAGACTGTTATTCTGGTGGCTTCCCTGCATGACGACCTTATCAAACGGAAGTCCATTTATACTGATTGTACTGGCACTGAACTGGTACTGCCCCGAACCAAAAGGAGAGTTGGTATCAGGTATCCAGGGGGTGATACCGCCGATAATATTTTTTCCCTGAATTTGCGAATGAGGGGTTGTTAACTGAATATCCATCTGATTCAGTTGTAAAATATCGGCTTTCAAAGCAGGGGGAAACTGATTGCCTGACAGCGCTAACTTACCTTGTTGTAATGTCAGCTTATGGAGATCTGTGAATTTGGGCAGGAATTGCCATTTGAGATCCAGATCCACCGTATTGGTATTGAGTGAGAAAGAACTCTGTTTATCGCTGACACTCACATTATTGAGCATTAGGGTCATAGGTCGGAGCCAACTGTGGTCGATACTTTCAATATTGACCTGATAATAACCTTGCTTGTTGATCCACTGGCTTATTTGTTTAGCTCCCCAATGTGTCTGGGCAACAAAATAAACAATGATCATTGCCAGAATCAGTAACAACAGCAGAGTAGCAAAGCATTTCCCTAACCACTTCATAATCTCACCTCAATACGCTCGTCCTGAAAAGAATCCCTTTTATGCCGTAAAACGGATCGCTACTCAATAGGCAACACTGAAAAAGCACTCATTCCGGCATACTGGCAGGAAAATTGCGAAGAATATTGCAAAAGAATATGCGAAGAGTTACACAAAAAATTCCCGCTATATAAGCGGGAGAAGAAGAGCCAGGCGAAAATTATGGCTATTTTTCTTGAGGAAAAACCAGATTTAGGAGAATGGCTGTGAGCCCGCCAGCGGCAACGCCAGAAGAAAGCAGGTTTCTTACCCATTCAGGTGCATATTGTAAGATCAGTGGTTGTTGAGAAATGCCCAATCCCACAGCCAGTGACAAGGCGATGATCATAATGGCACGTCGATTTAACGGTTCACGGGAAACAATTCTGACACCAGATGCGGCAATCGTACCGAACATCACAATAGTAGCGCCACCTAATACCGGTTCAGGAATATGCTGTACAAAACTTGCTACTGCCGGAAATAGCCCTAATAGAATCAGCATGGAAGCAATAATGTAACCGACATAGCGGCTGGCAATACCAGTCAGTTGGATTACTCCATTATTCTGACCAAAGCAGGAATTCGGGAATGTATTAAATAGAGCAGAAACCATCGAATTGAGACCATTTGCCAGTACACCGCCCTTAATACGCTTCATGTATAACGGGCCGCTGACAGGTTGCTCAGAAACATCTGAAGTTGCTGTAATATCACCGATTGTCTCCAGTGACGTCACCATAAAAATCAGGACAAGTGGGATCAACAAATTCCAGTCCAAAGAAAGCCCGTAATACAGTGGAGAGGGAACAATGATAATTGGTTTGTCTTCTGTTGTAGTTGAATGGGGTAGCATCTCCATATACCAAGCGACTAAATATCCTACTGCCATGGCAATAACCAGAGACGCAACCCGTAAATAGGAATTATGTTGGCGATTCAGCAACACAATAATGGCAAGAACAACTCCCGCCAGCAAAAGGTTTTCGAGGGCACCAAATGTGCCTTGCTGAATAGCGGTATAACCGCCGCCGATAGAAGTTAACCCAACCTGAATCAGTGACAGACCAATAATCATCACAACAATGCCGGAAACTAGAGGTGTGATGATTTTTCTGGCCAGATGCAGTATGCGGGAAAGAAATATCTCAGTGGTTGCTGCAAGCATCAATGTACCAAACAGGGCAGCCATCATTGTTGGAATATCGGCTCCTCCATTTTTCATGGCCAGGCCACCCATGATAAGAGGAGCTACAAAATTAAAACTGGTTCCTTGAATGGAAAGCAAACCTGAGCCAATTGGCCCCCAGGAACGGATTTGAATAAGTGAGGCTAACCCTGAAGCAAACAAGGACATACTGATAATGCGTTGTGTATCTTGTTCGGGAAGCCCAAGAGCCTGACAGATCAATATCGCTGGTGTGATGACAGCAACAAACATTGCCAGCAGATGCTGACAGGCGGCAAACAGGGCATGTGGAAGAGGTGGTTTATCTTCCAGACGGTAAATTAATTCGCTACCCGATTTTTCGGGGATTTCTGATTCTGAGTGTTTGTGGGTTGAGGTAGCCATGGTGTGGAGTTTCGAGTCAACAAAAGACACATTTTATTGCTCTGGCTTATAAAAGCAATCGATTGCGTGAAATTTTACCTATGAGGTATAACTTTATTTCGTCACATTTTTAAATGTTTTATCTTGTATTTATCGGTAATTTTTTTTCTAATCCAACCCTTACCTGCTCTTGGCGTTTTTATAGGATGATTATAACGTCGCATTAAATTCACATAATTTTAACAATGGATGGGGTACATAAATGTATCATTTGGATATTTATGGCACGCTCGTGGCTGCCACACTTGTTTTGCTAGTGGGAAGAAAACTCGTACAGTCAATTTCATTTCTTGAAAAATATACGATTCCAGAGCCGGTCGCAGGTGGCTTGCTGGTTGCTTTTGTTCTTCTGATAGTTAAACAGTCCACGGGCTGGGAAGTTAGCTTTGATTTATCTCTCAAAGATCCTCTTATGTTAGCGTTCTTTGCTACTGTAGGCTTAAACGCTAACCTTGCCAGCCTGAAAGCAGGTGGAAAATCCTTGGTAATCTTTATTGTTGTCGTTGTGGGCTTATTGTTGGTGCAAAACACAGTGGGGATTGCATTGGCGAAAATGCTTGGGCTTGATCCATTGATGGGGCTGTTGGCTGGCTCAATCACCCTTTCAGGAGGACACGGAACTGGTGCTGCTTGGGGTAAGGTATTTACTGAACGTTATGGTTTTGAGAATGCCACTGAAGTTGCAATGGCATGTGCAACATTTGGTTTAATACTAGGAGGCCTGATTGGTGGCCCTGTTGCTCGTCTGCTGGTAAGGAATAACAAAACACCTGGCCTGAAAGCTGAAGATACTGAAGTTCCGACTGCGTTTGAAAAACCCTATACCGGCCGTTTGATTACACCATTAGTAATGCTCGAAACCATCGCTTTAATATCTATCTGTTTGTTAGCGGGTAGCTATCTTGAGAAGGTTCTGGAAGGTACGCTCTTTTTGCCAACTTTTGTGTGTGTCCTGTTTACCGGAGTGATACTCAGTAATGGCTTGTCCCTGCTTGGTTTTTATCGGGTATTTGACCGGGCAGTGTCAGTGCTAGGTAACGTCAGTTTGTCTCTCTTCCTGGCAATGGCATTGATGAGTCTTAAATTATGGCAACTGGCATCCCTTGCGCTGCCGATGCTGGTGATCCTTGCTATACAAACAGTGGTTATGGCTCTGTACGCTATTTTCGTCACTTACAGAGTGATGGGTAAAAATTATGATGCGGCAATATTGTCAGCTGGTCACTGTGGTTTTGGTTTGGGTGCAACACCAACGGCGATTGCAAATATGCAGGCGATTACTGACCGCTTCGGGCCATCACATGTGGCGTTTTTGCTCGTACCGATGGTAGGTGCGTTCTTTATTGATATCGTTAACTCAGCCGTTATCAAGATTTATCTGTTATTACCAGTATTCCCATCTGTAGTAGGCTAACTTAACTCACCTTTGCTTTTGCCTGATATCTTGGCTAAATATGCCGCTGCAATTATCAGCGGCATTTTTTTAATTATCTTATAAGCATGATAGCTCGTTGATTAGGCATGGCTGTATTGCGAGCGGTCGGACAACCAGCGTTCAATCAATGCCTTGGCATGTTCAGGATAGTGTTGATGGATATAGTGGGCAATACGTTGTACTTCGGGGAGCATTGCCTGATCCCTTAATAAATCAGCAATCTTGAATTCGACGTTACCGGTCTGACGCGTACCAAGCAGTTCACCTGGCCCCCGAATTTCCAGATCTCTTTGGGCGATGACGAAACCATCATTACTATCCCGTAAGACTTGCAGACGTATTTTAGCTGTGTTGGTCAGCGGTGTTTTATAGAGCAGGACACAGTGAGAAGCTACAGCTCCACGCCCAACGCGGCCACGGAGCTGATGTAACTGAGCCAGCCCTAACCGTTCAGGATTGTCGATGATCATCAGGCTAGCATTAGGGACATCCACACCGACTTCAATCACCGTGGTGGCAACCAATAACTGTAATTCACCTTGCTTGAAAGCCTCCATAATGGATTGCTTTTCCACCGGTTTCATCCGCCCATGCACGAGGCCAATTTTCAGCTCAGGTAGCGCCAGGGCCAATTCTTCACTGGTAACCTGAGCAGCTTGTGCTTCCAGAACTTCGGAGTCTTCAATCAAGGTACATACCCAATAAGCCTGACGCCCTTCGTCTAAGCAAGCATTTTTGATACGTTGAACAATTTCATTCCGGCGAGTATCAGGGATAGCGACCGTTGTTACAGATTTCCGTCCAGGGGGAAGCTCATCAATAATGGAAGTATCTAAATCGGCATAAGCGGTCATTGCCAATGTTCGTGGAATCGGTGTTGCAGTCATGATCAATTGATGAGGATGAACCCCCTGTTCACGCCCTTTTTCCCAAAGTGCCAGACGTTGATGAACACCGAATCGGTGTTGTTCATCAATAATGACCAATGCCAGCCCGGCAAATTTAACTTGCTCCTGAAACATTGCGTGAGTACCAACGACCATACTTACCTGACCACAGGCAATGGCTTCTTGTTGCGCTTGGCGCGCCTTGCCTTTTTGCTTACCCGCAAGCCATCCTACCTGAATACCAAGTGGTTCAAACCACTGGCGAAAAGTGTTGGCATGTTGCTCCGCAAGAAGTTCGGTCGGTGCCATTAAGGCAACCTGCTTACCGTGAACAATAGCCCGTATTGCTGCGAGTGCTGCCACCAGCGTTTTACCGGAACCGACATCACCTTGTATCAGCCGCATCATCGGGACATTTTTTTCTAGGTCATGCTCTATTTCCATTACTACACGCTCCTGCGCACGTGTTGGCGAAAAAGGGAGCTGATCCAGTAATTGCTGTTTTAATGAATTATCTGCTGTGAGCGGCTGGGCATGGAAACGCTGAGCACCAGCTCTGACAGCCAGCATACTTAAATGATGTGCCAGCAGTTCTTCCAGAATTAATCGGTGTTGTGCTGGATGTTTACCATTTTCCAAATCCGCCAGAGAAATATCTGGTGGTGGACGGTGCAGAGTACGCAGGGCATTGGGAAGGCTGATGATCTGCTGACTAAACTGATCTGGTAATAATTCATTAATTGGACAAGTATCAAGCAGTTCCAGAGCCTGTTCGATCAACTTGCGCAGTGTGGTTTGACGCACTCCCTCTGTCGTGGGATAGACAGGAGTTAATGTATCCTGCAATTGAATGCGCTCAGCGTGTTGCTGGATCTTGTATTCTGGATGAATAATTTCTGCTCCTTGGGAGCCGCGGCGGATTTCACCATAAGCAATGATATGCTTGCCTTCTGCCAGACTATTCTTCATGGCAGTAGTGAAATTAAAAAAACGCAGAGTTAATATGCCAGTTCCGTCGCTGATTTGACAGGTCATTATACGCCGGCGCCCAAAAACCACATTGGTACGCAATATTTCACCCATCACCGTAGCATAAATACCGGGTAATACATCGTTAATAGCATACAGGCGGGTTTGATCCTCATAACGGAGAGGTAAATGCAGCAACAAATCCTGTAGATTGACCAATCCTAATCTGGCAAGTTTAGTCACCTGATTGGCTCCAACACCATGTAAAGTGGTTAATGGGATGGCATCAAGTAATCGGCCTTTCATACCTTTTCTCCGTCAGTGTGATTTATTTCCCTGTTGATGGTGCGGTCGTTGCCTGCATTGTTACCCACCAAGATTCACTTGCGATAATTTGCCCTTGTTTATCAATGAATGGTCGTTCCAGCCCTTTACGATGCGCGACCACAGTTGAGTCCGTAACTGATGAGTAGGCCAAATGGCATGGATCTGATGAATACCAACTGCATCCGCAGAGCGAATAACTGCGGATATATTATGGAGTTTGTGTACTTCTTCTAAACAAATTGTCAGGTCAGGTTGACGCATTGCCATCATCTGACAAATACATGCATAACGTTTAGGATTCATAACCTCTAGTTTCGGTTACGGCTGACTCGCAGTACATCTGGCATAACACGTATCTTACGCATGATATTTGCCAACTGGATACGGTCTTTGGTTGTCAGCCTGATGAAAGCACAATAAACGCGGCCATCTTTTTCCTCAGTATTCATGCTTTGGATGCTGGAATTTGCATCATTAATAGCTGCTGTCAGATTTGCCAGTGCTCCCTGATGGTTAAACATATCAACTTTAATTTCAGCGATAAAATCGCTATTGATATCTTTATCCCACTCAACAGGCATAAATTTTTCCGGTTCTTTCTGATAACCGCGGATATTACGGCAAGATTCGTGATGGATAACTAAACCTTTCCCCGGACTGATGTGGGAAATAATCGGGTCACCCGGAATCGGTCGACAACACTTAGCAAAGGTAATTAGGATGCCATCAGCACCTTTGATTGGCAGCTTACGAGATTGACTGTTACTGCCATTCGGAATTTTTTCTGTTGCACCCAATAGATTATGGGCAACGACGACACTCATCGCATTACCTAATCCGATCTCTGCCAGCAGGTCATTGAGTGAAGCAAGTTTCATTCTTGCCAATTCTCTGTCGATATTTTCCTGTGAAATATCGTTAATTTTCAGTCCATTGCCAAGTGCATGATTGAGCAGACGCCTTCCCAGACTGACGGAATCATCCCGCTTAAGGTTTTTCAGTAACTGACGTATTTTAGCACGTGCTTTAGAGCTGACGACAAAGTTCAGCCATGCCGCATTAGGGCGTGCGCTTGGGGCGGTAATGATTTCGACAGTTTGCCCACTGCTTAAGGTCTGAGATAGCGGGTAAGGCAGACGATCAACTCGAGCTCCGACACAAGCGTGACCAATATCCGTATGGACGGCATAAGCAAAATCGACAGGTGTTGCACCTGCCGGTAATTCGACAATACGCCCTTCAGGAGTAAAAACGTAAATCTCATCAGGGAATAGATCAGATTTGACGCTTTCAATGAATTCGAAAGAGCTACCAGCACTCTGCTGAAGCTCCAACAGGCTTTGCATCCAGCGCTGGGCACGGACTTGCGCTGTGGTACCTGATTCCCCTTGTTCTTTATAAGCCCAGTGTGCCGCAACCCCCATCTCTGCCATTTGATCCATGTCTTCTGTCCGGATCTGGACTTCAACAGGTACTCCATGTGGACCGATTAGAGAGGTATGCAAGGATTGATAGCCGTTGGCCTTAGGAATGGCAATATAATCTTTCACTCTACCGGGACGGGGTTTATACAGGCTGTGCATTTGCCCTAAAACACGGTAACAGGTATCAAGATTGCCGACGATGACACGAAACGCGTAAATATCCATAATGGAATGAAAACGCTGTTCTTTCAGGTGCATCTTACGATAAATAGAATAGAGGTGTTTTTCCCGTCCATTAACGATACATTGGATACCCGCATCCGTTAATCTACCTTCAATTTCTGCCAGAATTTTCTGGATCATCTCCTTACGGTTGCCACGGGCAGCTTTAACAACCTCTTTGATCACCCGATAGCGGTTAGGATATAAGGCCTCAAAGCCAAGCTCCTCCAATTCTGTTTTCAGGTGATGGATCCCCAACCGATGGGCCAACGGACTGTAGATCTCCAACGTTTCCCTGGCGATGCGCCGCCGTTTATCAGGGCGCAGAGAGCCAAGGGTTCGCATGTTGTGTGTTCGGTCTGCCAGTTTGATCAGAATGACACGGATATCCTGTACCATTGCCATGATCATTTTGCGGAAGTTTTCGGCCTGAGCTTCCTTTTTATCACGGAAGTTCAACTTGTCCAATTTGGAGACACCTTCCACTAATCCAGCGACGGCTGTGCCGAATAATAGCTCAATATCCTGAAATGTCGCTGGAGTATCTTCAATGACATCATGCAGAAGTGCGGCCATAAGTGTTTCATGGTCAAGACGCATTTCAGCCAGAATACAAGCAACAGCGACTGGATGAGTAATATATGGCTCACCACTGGAGCGGGTTTGCCCTTCGTGGGCATCCCGTGCTACGACATAAGCCTGTTTTAATAGATCAATTTGATCTTCAGGCAAATATTTAAGTACAAGCTGGTTCAGGCTTTCAAACAGGTACAAGGCAGACCTACCGTAAAATTAACGACGACCGTCGGCGATAGCAGAAACAGCTTTGATTTCTGCAGCTTCTTGCTCCTGCTGCTCTTGACGTTCACGAACATCAAGAATTTTATTATTGATAAGACCTTGCTCGATTTCACGCAGAGCGATAACAGTCATCTTATCGTTTTCTTCTGGAACAAGAGGATCTTTTCCACCTACCTGTAATTGGCGTGCTCGGCGAGCAGCGACCAACACTAGGTCAAAACGGTTACCAATTTTTTCTACTGCGTCTTGAACAGTTACGCGTGCCATATGTGTGCTACTCCACAGATAAATAAGTGACTGGGCATAATACTGAAACTTAGTTCAGTCTGCCAATAATTTGCTGATTAACGCATCATGTCGTTGAGTCTGCCTTTCTAATCGCAGACGTTCGGAACGAATAATCGATTGTAAATCGGCCAGAGCCGTATTGAAATCATCGTTGATGATTACGTAGTCATACTCTCCATGATGTTCCATTTCTGCAACTGCCTGAGACATTCGTTTAGCGATGACCTCTTCACTGTCCTGACCACGGCCACGCAGACGGCGGAGTAATTCTTCCCTTGAAGGAGGAAGAATGAAAATGCTACGAGCCGCAGGCATTTTCTGACGGATTTGTTGCGCACCCTGCCAGTCAATATCAAGAAAAACATCAACACCACTAGCGAGAGTATCTTCGGTAATTTTGCGGGAAGTACCGTAATAGTTACCGAAAACACAGGCATGCTCCAAAAATTCATCATGGTTAATCATATTTTGGAATTCATCGACTGTGACGAAATAATAATGTTCACCATGATTTTCGCCAGGGCGTGCCGGACGAGTTGTATGTGAAACAGAAACCTGAGTGTCATACAAAGGCTGGGTTTTTAATAAAGCCTGAATAAGGCTTGATTTACCTGCTCCACTTGGGGCAGAAACAATATATAACGTTCCTTGACTCATGCTGATTTCTTGACTGATTGGGGTATTAATAAATGCAAGCGCAGGAAGTTAAATCCCACATAGTATACACGGAGACGCTAATCCATGCAGCGTTACAATACATGTCAACGGGCATTTCAACAAAATTTTTTCTTAACAAACAGATATTCAGGCAATATTTTGCGAGACAATTTCAGAGAAAATAAACGGTTGCAGAAATTGAATAATTATTTTTCGAAACACTTCTCAAACTCTTTTCTTCTATCTTGGTACAAGCCGAATTTCTTTTTATTCTCTGCTCGTGTTTAAGGGACATATGGAGCAAGGATGCTTAATTTTCTGATTATAATTTTGGTGTTGTTGTTTGGAATGCCGATGGTATTAGCAAACTGCCCGGCTTGGTCAAAGGAAAAACTCCAGCTTGAAATAGAACGCCTGACACCACAGATAGCAAAATGGGATCACCTTTATCGTCAGCAGGGAATCAGTGAAATAGATGATGAGATTTATGATCAACTATTGGAAACCCTGACGCTCTGGCAGGATTGTTTAAAACAAAAACAAGACAATACCCCTGCTGTATCTGCTTTATCAAATAAGACAGTATCAGACAAAGCTTTTGTGATAGACAAATCATTCTCGGCGGTGGTGCTACATAAGGTGGGTCTAGCTAGCGGAAAACAGTTTCACCCTGTTCAGCATACAGGCCTGCATAAACTAAAAAGAATAGAGGAAATTCGCCGATGGTTACAAGGACGTTCGGCCGTTTGGGTACAGCCTAAAATTGATGGAGTTGCAGTTACGTTGGTTTATCAAAACGGTCTCTTAGTCGGATTAATCAGCAGAGGGAATGGTGCAGAAGGGACGGATTGGCTGGATAAAAGTGAATTTATTTCCAGTATTCCTAAACAGATAGAAAATGCACCGGACCATATGATTTTACAAGGAGAACTCTTTTGGCAACAGAATAACCATCGTCAATCTATTGCAGGTAGTCAGAATGCGCGCAGCAAAGTAGCTGGGTTGATGATGCGTAAAACTCCTTCACCGGAACTCAGCCAAATAGGGATATTTGTATGGAGCTGGCCGGATGGGCCAAATGAGATGGCAGTTAAACTGGAGAAACTGACATCAATGGGATTTCCCATTACACAGCAATATAGCCATCAAATTTTCAATGCAGAAGATGCGGAGGAAAAGTGGAAAATGTATTTTACCCATCCTCTCCCTTTTGCCACAGACGGTGTTGTTTTAAGACAGGAAACTGAGCCTGCTGGCATGCAATGGCGTTCTGGTTCAAACAGTTGGTCGATTGCGTGGAAGTATCCTTTGCAACAGCAAGTTACAACAGTAAAAGATGTTCAGTTCAAGATAGGTCGGACAGGAAAAATATCTGTTTTACTGGAGCTGGAAAAAGTGCAATTAGACGATAGAAAAATCAATCGGGTTCATATTGGTTCAATAAAACGTTGGCAGCAGTGGGATGTTTATCCGGGGGATAAAGTAACCGTGACACTGGCGGGGCATGGCATACCAAAACTCGATAAAGTGGTATGGCGCATTGCGGAACGTCAAAATATTCAACCTCCTAATACGCAGCAGTTTCATTCGCTCAGTTGTTTTGTACTGAATAACCAAGATTGCCAACAGCAGTTTATTGCTCGTCTGACATGGATGGGGAAAAAATTGAAAATGAAGGGTGTTGGACAAGGTATATGGGCTGCTTTAGTAAGAGATGGACGGGTAACACATTTGGCAGACTGGTTGGCATTGAATACGAAGCAACTTGCTGAAATACCTAACATTGGTGCTAAACGTGCGGAGCTAATTTTCACCCAATTCCAACAGGCACAACGACAGCCAGTCTCATTATGGCGTGAAGCGATAGGGATGCCTTACGCCAATAGATTTATGGAAGAAGTGAATCAGTACAGGGATGTACAATTATCAGAAACAGGAACCGACAGTACTTTAACAGCAAAACAAAGAACAAAAATTGAGGAGTTTTTACAATACCCCGAAGTTAAAGAACTGGTTGAGACGTTAATTTTACAGGGAATTAATATTAATGTGCATGGAATAGCTTTTCACATACCCTATGAATTTCAAGATGCAGCTTCTTTACAGGAAGCGATTTCTTTGCAGTAGGTTTCTTTACCGGGAAGTCGAGAAATGTAGAAAAGGAAAACACAGAAAAGAAAACAGTAGATAAGCAAACACGCAAGAGCGAAGGAGCAAGCACTTGCTCCAAACGCCCAGATTAATATCAATGGTCAGCGCCATCATAATTGAAGATGGGTAACCCAAGACGATAGCGAATAGCAATCAAGCGGGCGGTCAGGCCTGCTACAAGGGTGATGATAATTACGCTGTTTGGGTGCAGTGGAGTATGTAATAAAGCGATATATAACCAGGCAGCAGCAAAAGAGACACCCGCATAGATCTCTTTCTGGAACACTAACGGAATGGTGTTACAAAACATATCGCGCAGTACTCCACCAAAAACACCGGTAATAACAGCAGCAATGGCGGCAATGACTGGGCTGCAGTGCATATCCAGTGCGATTTGTGCACCAATAATTGAAAAAACAATTAAACCAATCGCATCAAGAATAAGAAATAAACGCCGAAGGTGTTTCATCATTGGGGCAACCCAAATGGTGACTACTGCGGCGCAGGCAACAGTCACAATGTATTCTGGGTTTTTAACCCAACCAAGCGGGTAGTGGCCCAGAATAATATCACGAACGGAACCACCACCAATGGCTGTTACAGAAGCAATAATAATCACGCCGAACACATCCATTTTTCGACGACCTGCGGCTAAGGCACCTGTCATGGCTTCAGCCGTGATACCAATGATATAAAGGACACTGAGTAGCATAAATTTAATCAAATGGAATATAACGTAGAAGTAAAGAGTAATGCTGAAATAATAACGTCTCGATTGAAATTTTTTAGTTAAATTTTAATAGCATTAGTTTTTATTATCCGAAACCTCGAATATTAAGGTAGAAAAATGGTTTTTAAGGAACGTCAGATTACATTCGACAACCGTAGCCATCAGATAACTAATATAAATATCTGGACCCCTGACAGCCAGTGGTTAGTCTATGATGTACGTCCTAACGGGGCAGACTTTACTGGCTTAACGATAGAAAAAATTCATATAAATAATGGACAGACAGAGATCATTTATCAGGCAAAAGATGGCGCACATATCGGTGTTGTCACAGTTAGTCCGCAGGAACCGGCTCGTTATGCATTTATTCATGGCCCGGAAAATCCCGATACTCACTGGCAATACGATTTTCATCATCGGCGTGGTGTGATCGTTTCCGATATGCAGCCAAATGTTGCTGTTAATATTGATGCGTTGGACATTACCTCACCTTATACAGCCGGAGCCTTGCGTGGTGGTACACACGTGCATGTTTTCAGTCCTGATGGCAGTCGTTTAAGCTTTACCTATAACGACCATGTTATACATGAGTTAGATCCCGCACTTGATTTACGCAATGTAGCTGTCGCTATTCCACTAAGAGCGGTGATATCAGCTAAAAAGCATCCAAGAGAATATGATGGTAGCTATTTTTCGGTGGTAGTAAGCCGCACTACAGCACGTCCACGCCCTGGTAGTGATGAGATCAATCGTGCATATGAAGAAGGATGGATTGGGCAGCAGGGTTATCTTAAAAAGAATGGACAATGGCAGCGTTGGGCTCTGGCTTTTATTGGTGATACATGTGCTGAAAATGGTGAAAAGATCCCTGAAATTTACCTTATTGACCTACCTGAGCATGATGAAGATTATGCAGTTGAAGGTAATCAGCCATTAACCGGAACGGAAACGACCTTACCTGCACCACCTGCGGGAGTGAAACAGCAACGTTTAACATTTACCCACCAGAATCATTGGCCGGGAGTGGTCAGTACGCCTAGGCATTGGTTAAGAACATCTCCGGATGGCAGCAAAATTTGTTTTCTGATGAAAGATGATAAGGGAATTATCCAGTTATGGTATGTATCCCCAAAAGGGGGAGAACCAATACAGGTCACGCATAATGTACATGACATACAATCTGCATTTAACTGGGATAGCCGAGGCCGATTTATTGCTTTTGTCTGTGATAACAGTGTCATGATCTGTAACAGCCAAAATGGTGAAGTTCAGCGGCTAACAGCACGTACTGACATTGCTCCATGTGCAGATGCAATAGTGATCTCACCCGATGACCGACATGTTGCTTTTATGCGGGATATTAATGGCTATCGTCAGATCTTTATTGTCGAAACAGGCATCGTTGCACCATCTTTGCACAATAACGATGCCTGAAAAAACACATTAAGACAATTTGCAGCACAATGGGTACTGGCAGAGTTGGGATTGATAGAGCGATGAAGGATCAGTCTTCATCATTCGTGGACTCTTCTGATATCTGTTGTGTATGAGTTAAATTTTTTTCCAGTTTTTCAATACGAAGCTTAGGTGATTTCCCTGTTTGATCCTGATTTGAGAAAGCATAATCATAAGGGAGCAAAAGAGTATCTAAAAGGGCTGAGAATGGTAGATCTACTGCGAGCAAAGGTTTCAGAAACCATCCCGTTTTGTCATCTTTTAACATGTTAATATTAGCTTGTGCCCCAGAATAATATCCCTGATTGGGGCCACTATGTGTCATGATGCTGGAACAGCCTGTAAGCAGAGACAATCCAAATATAGTAGCGGATAACAAAAGCAGTTTACTGTTTTTCATCATTTCTATTCCATGAACCCAATGAGTTAATTTGCCGATATCCAAATTCTTATATCTACTTTAACGTTACTTTTCCTAATCATAAAGATAACTCTTTATGATTATTTACTATAGTCAGGTTATATTCAGTTTGCTATAGCGCTTATTGTTAAATGCAATAATTTTTTCGGCAGAAGATTTTTAAATCTTTTTTATTATTTTTAATAAAAAAGTAAGAACATATATAAATTATTACTTTTGAATTTATCAACAGTATGAGCAATTACACAAATGAATATTTTTCATTGCTTAGATTAAGCACTGAGTTTGAGGAAATAAGGTTTGGTAATTAGGTGTAGATGATTACTTTCTGTAAGATGTGAGGGATTAAAAACAGTGTTAAATAATTAATCATATTTGTTTAATGCATTAAATGTGCTTTAGATCACATAATGCGTGGCAATTATCTTAATTTCACATAGCAGAGGCAATTTAAAGTTAAAAAACCCTGCCTATTCAGGTCATTATATTTTTTATTTTCTGGTTAAATATGCCGAGTTCAGGGAAAGTGTATAAACAAGGATTGTTTTCCTTTCCTACTATGTATGAAGAATTCTTTTGGGATTCTAATAACTACTGTCCTGTTCTCAGGTAAAAAGTCCTCGTTATCATCTTACTCCCTCACTTTAAATGAGGGAGCTTTTTTATTATTCCGATTAGCGATCTGCTTCTTTATGAGCGATTTCAATTTCTTCGGATAAAATACGGACACCTTCTTCGATTTTCTCCAAATCAGGCACATAGTTCATACGCATACATTGATGGGCATGAGGCCAGTTGTGTTCCAAACCAGGGAAAAAGTAGTGGCCCGGCACCATCAACACTTTTCGTTTTTTTAATCGCTGATAAAGAATTTCTGTCGTAATCGGCAGATTTTTAAACCATAGCCAGAGGAATATTGCTCCTTCTGGTTTATGAATAAGGCAGTGCTCTTCTGACATATAACGGCGAATGATCTCAATTACGCTATCTACCCGTTTTTTATAAAATGGCTGAATAACATTCTGGGATAAACGGAACAGATCATTACGGCGGATCATTTCCAGCGTAATAGCAGAGCCAACTCCGCCTGGTGCCAGGCTAATAACACCATTCATATTACTGACAGCATGGATAATTTTCTCATTGGCAATGATGATTCCGCAGCGAGTACCCGGTAGCCCCAGTTTGGACAGGCTCATGCACAAGATAATATTCGGGTTCCAAAGAGGAGTTGCATTACTGAATACAATACCCGGGAACGGTACACCGTAGGCATTATCGATCAGCAGAGGGATTTGGTGTTGCTGAGCCAATGCATCCAGACGCAGTAATTCTTCATCGGTGATGACATTACCTGTTGGGTTAGTTGGACGGGAAACACAGATCAAGTTGATATCTTCAGAAATATTCAGGTGATCAAAATCAACCCGATATTTAAATTGACCATTGGGTAGTAATTCAATATTGGGTTTATTGGCAACAAATAAACCTTCATCCAGACCAGAATCAGAATAGCCAATATATTCCGGCGCAAGAGGAAACAAAACCCGTTTCATCGAACCATCTTCGGCACGCCCCGCTAATAAATTGAACAGGTAGAAGAAGGCGCTTTGGCTGCCATTGGTCAGGGCAATATTTTGCGGGTGGATTTCCCAACCGAGTTTTTCTTGTAATTCTTGAGCCAAAGCTGCGATTAAGGTGTTTTTTCCCTGTGGCCCATCATAATTGCATAGAGTTTCGGTTAATTGACCGTTTAACGCTAGATCTGTCAATAGTTGTTGGAAATATTCATCCATTTCAGGAATATGAGCAGGATTACCACCACCTAGCATAATCGCGCCGGGTGTTCTCAAACCTTTGTTGAGATCATTCATCAGGAGAGTAATTCCTGAATCTTGTGTGAACTTGTTTCCGAATTGAGAGAATTTCATAACAGCAGCTGCGTCTTTTTTGTAGGATAAGAGGACACCATACCCCGCACTTTATTGTGGTGCAATGGGGTAAAGTTTCTATTCTGTATTGCTATATATTGTAATGTGACTTGTTGTTGGATTTTGAAACTGGATATTTAATATTTTTATGGTCTTATATTTTAACAACAAATTGCCACCTATTTTTATGCACTGATTTCAGTTTTTCGGCTTTCAATTTTTCGACATAGGCAGTCTGCGATGTGATCATTGACTAAACCCGCAGCCTGCATAAAGGCATAACAAGTAGTACTGCCGATAAATTTAAATCCACGTTTTTTCAGTGCCTTTGAGAGAGCATCAGAATGGGCGGTTTTGACAGGCACTTCTGCCAGTGTTTTCCAGTGGTTAATTTGCGGGTCGTTATCAACAAATCGCCAGATAAACTCACAGAAATCTTCTTCCTGTTCGGTCATTTTCAGGTAAGCACGGGCATTATGAATTATGGCATTGATTTTAGCACGGTTGCGGACGATGGCAGGATCTTGCATCAATTTCTCGACATCATTTTCATCCATTTCGGCAATTTTGACAGGATCAAATTGATGGAAACATTTTCGATAACCTTCCCGCTTTTTCAAAATGGTGAGCCACGATAAACCAGCCTGTTGTCCCTCAAGGCAAATCAGTTCGAAAAGCTGTAGGCTGTCTTTTAGCGGTTTACCCCATTCATTGTCGTGATAAGCCAGATAATCAGGATCAGATGTAACCCAACCACAGCGAGTTATTTCCTTATTCATGAATCGCACGTCTCCACAGATAATGGTGAATAATTACACCAATCTTAGCTGTATAAATATACAAGTAAAGTGGCAGAGATAAGATTTTTTTATACTGTGACAAAATTGGGCATGATCAATGCTGTATATCTTACAGTCAGAGGGTATACTGAACGCTTTCGTTTAAATTCATATATCGCGTGCGAATTCAACATGCAAAAGTTTGATATCAAAACCTTTCAGGGGATAATCCTGACATTACAGAATTACTGGGCGCGTCAAGGCTGTACTATTGTCCAACCATTGGATATGGAAGTCGGCGCAGGAACTTCTCACCCTATAACCTGCTTGCGTGCCTTGGGGCCGGAGCCTATTGCAGCAGCTTATGTGCAACCTTCCCGTCGTCCAACTGATGGACGCTATGGCGAAAACCCAAACCGACTCCAGCACTACTATCAGTTTCAGGTTATCATCAAGCCATCTCCAGATAACATTCAGGAACTTTACCTTGGTTCCCTGAAAGAGTTGGGGCTTGATCCTACCGTTCATGATATCCGCTTTGTTGAAGATAACTGGGAAAACCCGACATTAGGTGCTTGGGGACTGGGGTGGGAAGTTTGGCTGAACGGCATGGAAGTGACTCAGTTCACTTACTTCCAACAGGTCGGTGGTCTTGAATGTAAACCAGTAACTGGCGAGATTACTTATGGTTTAGAACGTCTGGCAATGTACATTCAGGGCGTAGACAGTGTGTACGATCTGGTGTGGAGTGATGGCCCGTTGGGTAAAACCACGTATGGCGATATTTACCACCAGAACGAGGTTGAGCAGTCTACTTACAACTTTGAACACGCCGATGTCGACTTCCTGTTTACCTGCTTTGAGCAATATGAAAAAGAAGCACAGGAATTACTGGCGTTGGAGACTCCACTGCCACTTCCGGCTTATGAGCGCATTTTAAAAGCCGGTCATACCTTCAACTTGCTGGATGCCCGTAAAGCGATTTCCGTGACTGAGCGTCAGCGCTATATCTTGCGCATCCGTACCCTGACCAAAGCAGTTGCTGAAGCTTATTATGCCTCCCGTGAGGCGCTTGGCTTCCCTATGTGTAACAGAAAATAAGAGGCCATCATGACTCAACAGACTTTCCTTGTGGAAATCGGCACAGAAGAGTTGCCACCAAAGGCACTGCGTTCACTGGCTGAATCCTTTGCGGCCAATTTTGAAGTAGAACTGAAAAACGCCAATCTGGGTCATGGTGAAGTTAGCTGGTTTGCTGCTCCTCGTCGTCTGGCGTTGAAAGTAGCAAATCTGGCGGCGGCACAGGCTGATCGTGAAGTAGAAAAACGTGGCCCTGCTATTGCTCAGGCGTTTGATACGGAAGGAAAACCAACCAAAGCAGCGGAAGGCTGGGCGCGCAGTTGTGGTATCACCGTTGATCAGGCTGAGCGTATGGTAACCGATAAAGGTGAATGGTTACTTTATCGTGCTCAAGTTAAAGGCCATGAAGCGAAAGAATTGCTGGCGGATATGGTAAGCAGTGCATTGAGCAAATTACCGATCCCTAAACTAATGCGCTGGGGTAATAAAGAAACCCAATTCGTCCGTCCTGTGCATACCATCACAATGCTTCTGGGTAGTGAAGTGATTGAAGGCGAAATTCTGGGTATCAAATCTGATCGTATCATCCGTGGTCATCGTTTTATGGGTGAGGCGGAGTTTACCATCAATAACGCAGAGCAGTATCCGGCTATTTTGCAGGAACGTGGTCGGGTCATTGTGGATTATGAAGCACGTAAGGCCCTGATCAAGCGCGATGCAGAACAAGCCGCTACACAGCTTGGTGGAGTAGCAGATCTGACTGACAGCTTGCTGGAGGAAGTCACTTCATTGGTGGAATGTCCTGTCGTTCTGACAGCAAAATTCGAAGAAAAATTCCTTGAAGTACCTGCTGAAGCGCTGGTTTATACCATGAAAGGCGACCAAAAATATTTTCCGGTTTACGATAAATCCGGCAAATTAATGGCGAACTTTATTTTTGTTACCAATATTGAATCTTCTGATCCTCAGCAGATTATCACTGGCAACGAAAAAGTAGTGCGTCCACGTCTGGCAGATGCTGAATTCTTCTTCAATACTGACCGTAAGCAGCGTCTGGAAGATAACCTGCCACGTCTGGAGACCGTTCTGTTCCAGAAACAACTGGGTACACTGCGCGATAAAACAGACCGTATTCAGGCTCTGGCTGGCTGGATTGCTGAAAAGATCGGGGCGGATGTTACTCATGCGACCCGCGCAGGTTTGCTGTCCAAATGTGACTTAATGACCAACATGGTTTTTGAGTTCACCGATACGCAGGGTGTGATGGGAATGCACTATGCCCGTCATGACGGAGAAGCTGAAGATGTGGCACTGGCGCTGAATGAACAGTATCAGCCGCGTTTTTCTGGCGATGATCTGCCATCTACCGGAGTTTCCTGTGCCATAGCGATCGCCGATAAGATGGATACGCTGGTAGGGATTTTCGGCATCGGTCAACATCCTAAAGGGGATAAAGACCCGTTTGCATTGCGTCGTGCCGCATTAGGTGTGTTGCGTATTATTGTTGAGAAAAAACTGCCTCTCAACCTCCAGACTCTGGCTGAAGAAGCCGTTCGTCTGTACGGCGATAAGCTGACCAATGAAAACGTTGTAGCTGATGTGGTTGAGTTTATGCTCGGCCGCTTCCGCACCTGGTATCAGGAACAGGGCTACAGCGTTGATACTATCCAGTCCGTACTAGCACGTCGCCCGACTCAACCGGCAGACTTTGATGCCCGTGTGAAAGCGGTAACGCATTTCCGTACATTAGATGAAGCAGTTTCTCTGGCGGCAGCGAATAAGCGTGTTTCTAACATTCTGGCAAAATCAGAAGAGAAGCTGAATGACACTGTGCAGGCTTCAGTGTTGAAAGCAGCGGAAGAGATCCAACTGGCGACTCACCTTGTTGTATTGAAAGAGAAGCTGGCACCTCTGTTTGCAGAAGGCAACTATCAGGATGCGCTGGTTGAACTGGCTTCTTTGCGTGAAGCTGTGGATGCATTCTTCGACAATGTAATGGTCATGGATGAAGATCTGCAAGTAAGGGTAAATCGCCTGACGCTATTGAGTGAACTGCGCGAGTTGTTCCTGCAGGTAGCGGATATTTCGCTGCTCCAGTAATTGCTGATGAGTTTTATTGAGTTAGTGTAAATTGCCTTTAAAGCTAATTACCTTTAAGACAGAGCCTCGCGGATCATAGCGGGGCTTTTTGCTGTCTGAAAATATTACAATGTGTAAACTTTGGATGGATTATCATCAAATAACTACTTACCTTTAAAAAAATATTGACGACCCGTGATACCGGCAGTAGAATGCGCTTCGTTTTCGGCGAGTAGCGCAGCTTGGTAGCGCAACTGGTTTGGGACCAGTGGGTCGGAGGTTCGAATCCTCTCTCGCCGACCAGCATTCTAAAACCCTGCTCTTTGAGCGGGGTTTTTTCATATGTGACAAATGAAAAATAAACCGCACTCTTACTCTTTTTTAGCTCATAGCCGGGCGTTGATTAATCGAATGCCATATTCCGAAAAAACACTATCAGCAGAAACCAACGTTAATCCTTCCACTTGAGATTGTACAATAAGCATTCTAATAGCCAATTTAATTGATGATGTTATTAATTTCACCTGAATTGAATGAATTTAAAACATTTATTTTTCTTGATTCGATTCGGCACCTTGTACCACGTCACCCTTCTTATAATTTTTTCTGTTCATTATTTAAGTATCGGTCACAAATTTAAAATTATAATTTATAGAAATTAATTCTTTTAATAAGTGATATTCTCAGTTTTTTTATCTATATCTGCGCCTGGTGTCATATTTTTTAACCAGAGTTGTTAATGTTTTTTTTCTTTTATGTTTTTCTATTGTTTCATAAGCCATAGTGATTATATTGACGTCAGGAATAACAATTGATTAATTGATAATCTACGACAATAACACAAGCCGGAGCAGTGATATTCAGGCAGGAAACTCTGGGCTTGGCTAAGGCACAATAAACATCACAAACGGAGTTTAAGTAATGACTATCTCCAAAAAGAAAAAACCCAGTTTATTGAAATTGGGTATTGGTCTTGTTTCATTGGCTGTAGCAGCCAGTGTGCAGGCAAAAACACTGGTTTATTGCTCTGAAGGTTCACCTGAAGGCTTTAACCCGCAGTTATTCACTTCTGGTACAACTTTTGATGCAACTGCCAGACAAATTTATAACCGTCTGGTGGACTTCAAATCAGGTACAACAGAGATTATTCCTAGTCTGTCTGAACGGTGGGAAATCAGTGACGATGGCAAAATCTACACATTCTATTTGCGCAAAGGCGTAAAATGGCAGAGCAGTAAAGATTTCAAACCCACGCGTGATTTCAATGCCGATGACGTTATCTTTACCTTTATGCGGCAAAAGGATAAAAATCACCCGTATCATAAAGTATCCGGTGGCAGCTACGAATACTTTATCGGCATGGATATGGGGAATATCATCAGCAAAATAGAGAAAGTGGATGACTATACTGTCCGCTTTGTGCTGTCCCGTCCTGAAGCCCCTTTCCTGGCTAATATAGCCATGGATTTTGCTTCGATTCTCTCCAAAGAATATGCTGATGCCATGATGAAGGTCGGCACGCCGGAAAAAGTGGATCTGAATCCGGTTGGTACAGGGCCGTTCCAGTTAGTGCAATACCAGAAAGATTCCCGCATTCTCTATAAAGCGTTCAAAGATTATTGGCAAGGGCCGACGAAAATTGATCGTCTGGTCTTCTCCATTACGCCTGATGCCTCTGTACGTTATGCAAAATTACAGAAAAATGAATGCCAGGTCATGCCATATCCGAACCCTGCTGATATTGCGAGCATGAAGCAGAACAAAGATATTGTTCTGAAAGAACAGGCAGGGCTGAATGTTGGTTATCTCTCTTATAACGTCTCCAAAAAGCCAATGGACAACCTCAAAGTTCGTCAGGCGTTGACGATGGCGGTGAACAAAGATGCCATCATTGCGGCTGTGTATCAAGGAGCCGGTCAGAAAGCGAAAAACCTGATCCCTCCTACGATGTGGGGCTATAACAAAGATATCAAAGATTACGCCTATGATCCGGTGAAGGCTAAAGAACTGCTGAAAGATGCTGGCTTCCCGAATGGCTTTGAAACCGATCTTTGGGCAATGCCAGTACAGCGTCCTTATAACCCGAATGCCCGCCGTATGGCGGAAATGATTCAGGCTGACTGGGCCAAAATTGGTGTAAAAGCCAAGATAGTCAGTTATGAATGGGGCGAATATCTGAAACGTGCCAAAGATGGTGAACCTCAAAACGTCATGATGGGATGGACGGGGGATAATGGAGATCCTGATAACTTCTTTGGAACCCTGTTTAGTTGCGCAGCCAAAGAACGAGGTTCCAATTATTCAAAATGGTGTGACCAACAGTTTGAGGACATTATTCAGCCAGCACGTACAACGGCTGATATTGCCAAACGCACAGAGCTTTATAAGCAGGCTCAAGTAGTAATGCATGAGCAAGTCCCTGCATTGATTATCGCCCACTCTACGGTTTACGAACCTGTTCGTAAAGAAGTGAAGGGTTATGAGGTCGATCCGCTCGGCAGGCACCTCTTTTACAATGTAGATCTCGAATAATCCTGTTCTTGATTTGTTGTGATTGACCCTCTCCCGAACATTCCGGGGGAGGGTTGCGCTTCTCTGGTGGGCAAGCAGGTCTGTGTATCACACAAACAGTCTGAGAGCTGTAACTGATAACTAAAAAGAGAATTCAGGATATGCTGCAATTTATCCTCCGGCGTCTGGGGCTGGTGATCCCGACGTTTATTGGTATTACCCTGCTGACTTTCGCTTTTGTGCATATGATCCCCGGTGATCCGGTACTGATTATGGCGGGAGAAAGGGGTGTCTCTGCCGAGCGCCATGCTGAACTGATGGCAGCAATGGGGTTAGATAAACCTCTTTGGCAGCAATATCTTCATTATGTCAGTGGCATACTGCATGGTGATTTAGGGATCTCCCTGAAAAGCCGTATCCCGGTGTGGGATGAATTTGTCCCCCGATTTAAAGCAACATTAGAATTAGGCATCTGTGCCATGTTATTTGCCATCTCTGTCGGTATTCCTGTCGGTGTGTTGGCAGCGGTTAAGCGTGGTTCTGTCTTTGATCATACCGCCGTAGGCCTGTCACTGACGGGCTATTCAATGCCTATTTTCTGGTGGGGCATCATGCTCATCATGCTGGTTTCTGTTCACTGGAACCTGACTCCGGTTTCCGGCCGAATAAGCGACAGTGTGTTTCTCGATGATAGCTATCCTCTGACCGGCTTTATGCTGATCGATACCCTGATTTGGGGGGAAGATGGTGACTTCATTGATGCTGTGATGCACATGATCCTGCCTGCTGTTGTATTAGGTACGATCCCGTTAGCCGTGATTGTACGTATGACTCGTTCTTCCATGCTGGAAGTATTGGGTGAAGACTATATCCGTACTGCACGGGCAAAAGGTCTGAGCCGGATGCGTGTCATTATTATCCATGCGTTGCGCAATGCGTTGCTGCCTGTAGTCACGGTGATTGGCCTGCAAGTGGGTATTATGTTGGCGGGGGCTATTCTGACGGAAACCATTTTTTCATGGCCGGGGCTGGGGCGTTGGCTGATCGACGCTCTCCAGCGCCGTGATTATCCTGTGGTGCAAGGTGGCGTATTGCTGGTGGCGACAATGATCATTCTGGTCAATTTTGTGGTTGATCTACTGTATGGCATTGTCAATCCACGTATTCGGCATAAGAGATAAGGAGCACATGATGACTCAAATAACGGAGCCACAAGCAACTGAGCAAATAACATCAAGTGCACCGAAACTGATGACACCAATGCAGGAGTTCTGGCATTACTTTAAACGTAACAAAGGTGCCGTCATTGGTCTTGCCTATATTGTTTTGATGCTGTTGATCGCGTTGTTCGCCGGGATACTGGCACCACATGGCCCAGCAGAACAGTTCCGCGATTCCCTGTTGAACCCGCCAGTATGGCAGGAAGGGGGAAGCTGGCAATTTATTCTCGGTACTGACGATGTTGGGCGCGATATCCTTTCTCGCTTGATGTACGGCGCGCGTCTCTCCTTGCTGGTTGGCTGTCTGGTTGTTGTGATGTCGCTGGTGATGGGGATTATTCTGGGATTGCTGTCGGGCTATTTTGGTGGAATTGTTGATACTGCCATTATGCGAATAGTCGATATCATGCTGGCCTTGCCAAGCCTGTTATTAGCATTGGTATTGGTGGCTATCTTCGGCCCATCTATCGTCAATGCGTCACTGGCTCTGACATTTGTTGCACTGCCTCATTACATTCGCCTGACAAGAGCGGCAGTATTAGTTGAAGTGAATCGTGACTATGTGACCGCTTCTCAGGTTGCTGGTGCGGGGGCGATGCGTCAGATGTTCATCAATATCTTGCCAAACTGTCTTGCTCCCTTGATTGTGCAGGCTTCATTAGGGTTTTCGAATGCTATTCTCGACATGGCTGCCCTGGGTTTTCTGGGAATGGGAGCACAGCCACCAACACCAGAATGGGGAACTATGCTGTCAGATGTCTTGCAGTTTGCTCAGAGTGCATGGTGGGTCGTAACTTTCCCTGGGCTGGCTATCCTTTTGACGGTACTGGCATTTAACCTGATGGGGGATGGGTTGCGTGACGCGCTCGATCCTAAGCTCAAGCAGTAGGGGTATGATATGGCATTGTTAAATATAGACCAATTATCGGTACACTTCGGTGATCAAGGTGCACCATTCCGCGCCGTTGACCGTATCAGCTACAGTGTTGAGCAGGGGAAGGTTGTCGGTATTGTTGGAGAGTCTGGTTCGGGCAAATCTGTCAGCTCGCTGGCGATTATGGGGTTGATAGATTATCCGGGCAAGGTCATGGCAGAGAAGCTGGAATTTGATGGCTGTGATCTGACAAAGATTTCCGAAAAAGAGCGCCGCCAGCTGGTTGGTGCAGAAATTTCGATGATTTTTCAAGATCCGATGACCAGCCTTAACCCTTGCTACACCGTGGGTTATCAGATCATGGAAGCGCTTAAAGTCCATCAGGGAGGAAACCGAAAAACCCGTTATCAACGAGCAATTGATCTGCTGACTCAGGTAGGAATTCCTGATCCAGCCTCTCGCTTAGATGTATATCCACATCAACTATCAGGTGGAATGAGCCAACGTGTCATGATCGCGATGGCGATTGCTTGTCGTCCGAAGCTGCTGATTGCCGACGAACCGACAACGGCATTGGATGTGACTATCCAGGCACAAATCATCGAATTGTTACTGGAGTTACAGCAGCAAGAAAACATGGCACTGGTCTTGATCACCCATGATTTGGCTCTGGTTGCGGAAGCTGCTCAGCATATTATTGTGATGTATGCCGGGCAGATAGTGGAAATTGGCAAGTCGAATGAAATATTCAGAGCACCGCGTCATCCTTATACACAGGCATTATTGCGGGCATTGCCGGAATTTGCGGTAGATAAATCCCGTCTGGCTTCGTTGCCGGGCGTTGTTCCAGGGAAATATGATCGTCCGACAGGATGTTTGCTCAATCCTCGCTGCCCTTATGTCAATGAGCATTGCCGCCAAGTGGAGCCGAAATTGAAAGTTGTTGGAGAACGTCAGGTTAAATGCCATATGCCACTGGATGATGAGGGGAGGCCGACAGTATGAGTGCTCAAGAAACAGTTATTCAACAACAAAACTGGCAGGAAAAAGACACGATTCCTTTGCTGAAGGCTATTGAACTGAAAAAATATTATCCAGTTAAAACAGGCATATTTTCACCAGAGAGGATAGTGAAGGCACTGGATGGTGTCTCATTTGAACTGGAGAAAGGTAAGACACTGGCGGTTGTAGGAGAATCAGGTTGTGGGAAATCCACTTTGGGGCGCCTGCTGACCATGATAGAAAAACCGACAGAAGGAGAGCTTTATTATTTGGGACAAGACTTACTATTGCCAGATAAAGAAGCAGAAAAACTCCGACGACAGAAAATCCAGATCGTATTTCAGAATCCTTACGCCTCTTTGAATCCGCGTAAAAAAGTGGGTCAGATTCTGGAAGAGCCTTTACTTATCAATACATCATTGGCACCGGATGAACGCAAAGAAAAAGTCCTGGATATGATGGAAAAGGTGGGATTAAAGCCTGAACATTACCAGCGTTATCCTCACATGTTTTCTGGCGGTCAGCGTCAGCGCATTGCGATTGCTCGTGGGTTGATGTTAAATCCTGACGTGGTAATTGCGGATGAGCCAGTTTCTGCTCTGGACGTTTCCGTACGGGCGCAAGTTTTGAACCTGATGATGGATTTGCAGCAGGAATTAGGGCTGTCATATGTCTTTATTTCCCATGACCTTTCAGTGGTTGAACACATTGCCGATGAAGTTATGGTTATGTATTTGGGGCGCTGTGTTGAAAAGGGGAGTAAGGAAACGATTTTCAATAACCCGAGTCACCCTTATACGCAGGCGTTATTGTCTGCAACACCGCGGTTGAATCCAGAACTGCGTAGTGAACGTATCAAATTGACAGGAGAATTGCCAAGTCCGATGAATCCGCCTTCGGGTTGTGCTTTTGCAGCCCGTTGCCGCCATGCATTTGGCCCATGCACCCAATTCCACCCTAAACTAAAGCAATATAACGAGCGACTTGTTGCCTGCTTTGCTGTTGAGCAAAATGCAAATCCACCTGCATAATTGTGTCAGATCGTAGTATAACGTTATCTGATTCATATCGAATGGACTTCAAGTGACTGTACAACGTTAAATGAGTCACTCCCCGGAAGCTGGAGGTTATATGATAAGGTTACAGTCATAAAACCCATGTGACCGGGGAATGAATATAGTTAATAAAGCAGCAACTTGAAGATGAAAGGGATAAACGTCACAAAAAGCAAATACTATATTGCCGTCATTTATCTCACTTGTATTTATCAAAACAAGACGATAGCAAGAAAAATCAAGTATACTCAGTCGCATTATTACGGTGTGGTAGCCAGTCTTTGGTCAAGTATTGGTTTGGATAAAATGAAATTGCGAGTCAAACGTTCGTTAACCATTAAACAAATGGCGGCAGTGACAGGAGTCACTTTGGTCACCCTTGCTATTTTCATTACTATCCAATTATCGCATTTGTTACAGCAACGAAAAGATGATTATATTAACCAGCTCAACAATGCGGCAGCTCAGATCCAGGCTCCTTTGACAGATGCTTTGCTGAGATCTGATCTCAATAAAGCGAAAACTCTACTGATTGAGTTAAAAACGTCGGGCATCTTAGGGCGAGCTGAACTGATATCGCAGAATAATTCCCGGATTATGAATTTGGACTTCGCGACTCATCGGCCTATACCTGAATTGGCAAAGCGGGTTTTTGGTATTCCGGTTGAGTTAAATATTCCATTACATGTTTATGGTATTTCATCAAAAGACATAGCATCGCAGGGGCATCTTATCTTGCAGGTTGATTCCAACCGTGTGTACCGATTTGCTTTGAACACACTGGCATTAATGTTGACCACTTATTTATTGCTCGCACTTATTCTTACCGTGTCGATAAGTTGGTGTGTAAATCGTATCATCATACATCCGTTGCGTGACATCGCACGAGAACTGAATGAAGAGCATCCTCCTGTCCCTATGCCTTGTCCCAAAAGTCACCAAGATGATGAATTGGGGTTGTTGGTGAAAGGTTATAATCGTCAAGTTAATAAGCAAAGCAAAAACCTCCATCAAAATGAAACCTTATAAGGTGAATAAAGGTCTAATTTTCGGTGATAATATCCAGAAGCCTTTTATTGGTTCAGACAAGGATAAAACTAAATAGGTAGGGGTAAGTAAGAATGCAAGGCAAGAAAATCGGATATCTTATTAGTGGCACCATTCTGGCTACGACTTACTTTGCTCAGGCGGAAACCTTACAGCCTGATCCAGCCTGGCAACAAGGTAAACTAGAAAATGGGTTCAGTTGGCAAATCCTGCAAACTCCGCAACGCCCCAAAGACAAAATACAGTTGCGTTTAATGGTGAAAACCGGCTCTCTGGCAGAGAAAAACCAGCAGCAGGGTTACACCTACCTCATTCCCAAGATCGTCTTATCCTCCAGTAAAGATTTATCTTCGCAAAAATTGGAAAATCTGTGGTACAACGCGGTTGATAGCAAAAACCCCCTTCCGCCCGCCATAGTTTCATATGATTTCACCCTCTATAGCCTGAGCTTACCAAATAACCGCCCTGAATTATTGCAGGATGCGCTGATCTGGTTATCCGATATTGCGGGAGGTGCAGTATTTACGCCACAGACTTTGGCTCAGGCTATGAAAACGTCTGAACATCTGGTATCGACTCTGCCGACAGATGTTCAGGATCCGGTATGGCGTATACGCCTGCAAGGTTCGACTCTGCTTGGTCATGATCCCGGAGCGCATGTATCAACATCTGTAGATGTGAAAAAAGTCAAAGAATTCTATCGGCAGTGGTATACGCCGGATGCAATGACATTATATGTTGCCGGCAACGTTGATAGTCGGGTATTACCAGAACGGCTCAATCAGGCATTTTCATCATTAGAAGGAAAACGTCAGACACCTGTTGCTGTTCCCATACTGTTGCCAGTAAAAGCAGAAATATTGAGAGTAGAAAGTGATAAAGCTAAACAAGATCGGCTCTCTTTAGTCTGGAACCTGAACTGGCAACCGATTAACAACTCTCAGGTATTGTTTCAGCATTGGTCAAACGAACTTGCTCGCGAAGCTTTTTACCGTTACTTACAATTGTGGCTGAAAGAAAAGCAAAATGACGCAAAATTAGATCTGGATTGTCGGGTCGTCTACCTGCGGGCGAACTGCTACCTGAATCTGGACACTTCATCAAGCAAATTGACGGAATCCACACTTTATCTGGCCTCTGCGCTGGCGTCATTACGTGAAAACGGATTGCCACAAGAGCAATTTGATGAACTGTATAATCAGAAACGTCTTCAGCTTCAACACCTCTTTGCAGTATATGCGCGTACAGACACCGATATATTGATTAACCAGCGTCTGCTCTCCCAACAAAATAATGTGATAGATATTGCACCTGAGCAATATCGCAGACTGCGGCAGATGTTTTTATCTTCCCTTACACCACAAGTTTTGAACAAAAAGCTGAAAGAGATGTTATCTCAGGAAACTGCATTTATTCTGGTGCAACCTAAAGGTGAAGCGGTTGTTGATGTGAATCAGCTCAGGAATAGCTTTAATCAGATTATGAGACCGGGGCCATTGCCAGATGAATCTAAAGTGGTTGAAACCAAAAAAGCTGAAGGTCAGTAATTTCCACTAATCATATAGCAGGCGGATTCGCCTAATAAGTGCAATTTCTCAGAAAATCGGTCAGTTGCTACAGTAGGCACCTTCCTCGCCAAAGGAAAATGCCCTATGTTCTATACACAACTGACCGAAACAAAATTTTCAGCTTAAAAAAGCAGGATTTTCACCGTGTGCTATTGCCGCGTTACTGAATCGAAATCCCTCAACTATTAGCAAAGAATTGGAAAGAAATCAGGGATCCCAGAGATACTGTCCTGAACAGGCTCAGTATAAGGTATTAGATATTCATATCACTCGCGAAAACTGTCTCTGACGCATCTGATTACGCAGATAGCTGTCAAAACACATGCAAATATTTCGGATTAATAAACGTCCTTTCGGTGATACCTGAATCTGTGTTTCAGTGACCTTGACCAGCCCATCTTCCGCCAGCGGCACTAATAATTGCAGATCTTCAGCAAAATAATCCGTGAAATTCACTGCGTAGCACTGTTCAATATCAGCAAAATTCAGCCTGAAATTACAAATCAACGCCTTAATCACATCACGGCGGATACAATCATCTTGCGTCAGATTCAAACCACGCCACAACGCATGCTCCTGCACCTCTACTGCTGCATAGTAGGTTTTAAGATCTTTCTGGTTCTGTGCATAACTGTCACCCAGCATACTGATAGCAGAAACACCGACGCCCAATAAGTCACACTCTCCTTGTGTGGTATATCCCTGAAAATTACGATGTAGTCCCCCTTCCCGCTGGGCAATAGCCAGTTCATCATCAGGGCGGGCAAAGTGATCCATACCAATAAACTGATAGCCATTATCTGCCAGAATAGTAATAGTTTGCTGCAAAATATCCAGTTTCTGTGCCGCACTCGGTAAATCACTCTCCTTAATTTTACGTTGTGCCGCAAACAAATTCGGCATGTGAGCATAATTGAATACACTCAGACGATCAGGAGATAGCACCAACACTCGTTGCAGGGTGAAAGCGAAGCTTTCTGCAGTCTGTTTCGGCAAACCATAAATTAAATCGATACTGATGGAGGCAAAACCAGTTTCCCGGGCACGGTTAACCAGTTCGAAAATAAGATCTTCATTCTGTTCCCGATTAACCAGACGCTGAACTTCCTTATTGAAATCCTGCACCCCCATACTCAGGCGGTTAAAACCTTCATGGCGCAGATGGTCAATCATATCCAGTTCAATTTCACGTGGATCAATTTCAATGGAAAGTTCTGCATCAGGCAGAAAGTGGAAGTGACTACGCAATATTGCCATCAATCGGCTGATCTGTGCCTTGTTCAGATAAGTCGGTGTTCCTCCTCCCCAGTGCATCTGGCTGACTTTTCTCTGAGCAAACAATTTTGCCCGCGCTGTAATTTCCTTTTCCAGAGCTTGCAGATACTCATCTGCTTTATGTTTCTGACGAGTAACCAGCTTATTGCAGCCACAGAAATAACAAAGTTTGTGACAGAATGGGATATGGATATAGAGGGAAAGAGAGCGATCAGGATAACGCACGGCGGCCTGTGCAAATGCAGTATTATCGTACTGTTGGTTAAACTCCAATGCTGTTGGGTATGAAGTGTAACGAGGCCCTGAATAATTGTATTTTGGGATCAAAGGCAGATCCCAGACAATGGCTTGCTCTGACATGCTTATTCCTTCCGCTGTTTTAGCCCATCAAATAGCCACTGTAGTTTACCCAATTACTATAGCAAATACCATGTAAATGCTATGGTTATACACTTTATCATTGGGTATATCCTGGGATGCCCTGCCTTTATGATCACAACAATTTATAACCGGAACGACTTATTTCTCAGGAATTACTTACCTTTCAGCAGCTGCATGATATCTTCCTGCTCTTCTTCTTCACTATCACCACCTTCCGGCTCAATACCCAACTGTTCCATCAGAGCATCAATACGATCAAGCATACTATCGACATAAGCATTCTCTTCCTGAGAGAGTTTTTCATCCTGCTCAAGGCGTATCAGCAAGCTATCCAGACGCTCATCATTTTCCAGCATTTTCAGTTCTTCCTGCGCTGATAAACGAGGTTTTGGCGTTGCTTTAGGCTTCTCTGCTACTGGTTTTTTTACTGCTATTTTTTCGCCGATGATCAAAGGAATCGGCGCTTTACTACCGATACGAGGATCTCGTTCCTGCTTTGTGCCAGACTGTTTTTTCTGACTACTATTATCCTGGTGACGGCTACCAGCTGGATTACCACGCTGTCTTTTCTGGCGTTTACGCTCACGTCCTTCAGAGTTCAACTCTTCACGACTTTTTCTTTTTTGCTTACCCGCTGACGTTTTTACAGGGGATTTTTTGTTTAATTGACTCATAGCTTGTGACTCAACTCGTGTTATCAAAATATTTTCGGCGGAATCTAACAGAATCCACTTATAACATCCAACGTCATTTACTTATTCTTTCGAGTTCGGCTAATATTTCAGATTACCTTAACTTAAGTATTACGAGCATCAATTCTCTATGCGTTTCTTCGATACTTCTTATCGCATACCTCTGTATCTTTGGTGCATTGGTTATGCTGTCTTATGGATAGTAGCAAGTTATTCACTGGATCCGACTGTTCCGTATGATGCTGTAGAAGCCTTAAACTGGGGCATAAATGGAGAATGGGGATCCCCGAAAAATCCGTGGCTGGTAGGCACTGTGATGTTACCAGCGATCTATATTAGTCATATTTCTCTCAGCTTTTACTGGTATTTCACCCATTTTGTTGCCATTGCCATAGGCATGCTTGGCGTCTGGCGTCTGGCCTTCCGGTTAACAGGTAAAGTTGAGTTAGCCTGGCTTGCCATGCTGACACTCAATCTGTCTGGTATCATCAATTTCGATATCATTCCTTATAACGATAATTACCTGTTGGTGATGTTGTGGCCGTGGTCATTGTTGTTCTTCCTGAAAGCCATTGATGACCATCCGAAATGGTGGCTGGCATTCGCATTAGCGGCAGGGCTGGCGACAATGGGCAAATATTCTTCACTTGCAATCGTTGGTTCAGTCTTTTTGCTCTCCCTGTTTACTCCCAAAGTACGGTGCCAATATCGGGAACCACTCTTTTATCTCGCCATTGTATTGTGGCTTATACTGATATTACCCAACGTCTGGTGGCTGATACATAACGATTTTTCTGCATTTAAATGGGTAGACTCCCAAATCGAGCATAGATTTAATCTGCATACTACACGCGCGGTACTTTCGGTGTTCTATCCCCTCATCATCGTGGGAGTGATTACTTATCTGTCAGGCGGAAAAATTGGCTGGCCAAAACAACAATCCAACAGGCTGGTTAATATCGTTATTCTGTTACCCCTGTTGATTATCTATGCCTGGTTCTCTTTTAATCAGGGTGGACGGATGACCGAATGGCTCCAGCCATTCATGGCGGTAGCACCTGCACTACTGGTAGGTTCGATAATTGTACCTCCCCATAAATCCTTACTGGGAATATTACGAGGGTTGGCCTTGTTTGGTGTGCTGGTTCTTATTGGCTATACCAGTGTCATGCTGGCAAATGTTCGGGGAGCTGGCGAAAAGTTTGAAGGGATAAAAACCTTTACCAGCCAACTTGATCAGCGCTGGAATGAATTGTATTCAACACCACTGCATTACGTTGGAGGAGAATATCTGCATCAATGGCTGACGTTTTACAGTCATTATCGCCCTCAAACCATACAGCCGTGGGAAATAGACAATGGTGCACCGCCCAATATATACAACCGCCACATTAAAGAGAACGATATTGTGAAATATGGTGCTTTGCTAGTAGGAGAAAGGGGAACAGATTGTTCACAGGAGACCTTTCAACAAACACTGATAACCTGGCCTGAATTAACGATCAGCCACAAAGAAGAATTTACGTTTCAAGCTCAGCCAAGTTCGGAAGCTGAGATCGTCTGCATCGGCTTTGTTGCTCCCAAAAACAGTCAACATCTTCAATAATCTTCTAGTTACCGCAAAAAAGCCTGAAAGTGAGTATACCGTCAGGCTTTTTCTTCTCAACACAACATCAGATTAGACAGCATTGTGTTTAATGGACATCCACAAACACCATTTTCAATATAAACAGTAAAGTAACGACAATAACGCAAGAGCCAATTTCACGCCATTTCCCTGTTCCCAGTTTCATAGCGCAATAAGCAATAAATCCCAATGCGATACCTTCGGTAATAGAAAAGCTGAATGGCATCATAACAGCGGTAATAAATGCCGGGACGGATTCAGTCAGATCATTCCATTTCACCCGTGTCAGGCTGGATGTCATTAGAACCCCCACATAAACCAGCGCACCTGCTGTGGCATAAGCAGGAACCATACTAGCCAATGGAGAAATAAACATCACCAACAGGAATAAAATACCGACAACAACGGCAGTTAATCCGGTACGCCCACCAACAGAAACACCAGAAGAACTCTCTATATAAGCGGTTACCGAAGAAGTTCCGATATAAGAGCCAGCCACTGAGCTGATACTATCAACATACAGAGCCTGATTCATCCGCGGGAATTTACCATTATTGTCAGCAATACCGGCTTTATCGGTTACACCAATCAACGTACCGGACGAATCAAACAGGTTTACCAGCATAAAAGAAAAAATAACCCCTACTAACGCGATATCCAGAGCTCCTTTCACATCAACATTACCAACAACACTCATTACACTGGGTGGCAGATCAAAAATACCCTGATATTCCACATACCCCATCATAAACCCGATCCCCGTCGTTATTACGATGGAAAGCAATACCGCTGCATGAAAATTACGTGCTGCTAAAATGGCAATGATAAAAAAGCCCAATGTACCCAACAGTACATTGTGGGAAGCAAAATTGCCGATGGAGACGATCGTATCTGGATTCGATACGATAATGTCGGCATTTTTCAACCCCATCATGGCAATAAAAAGCCCGATACCGCTGGTAATACCGACGCGCAAACTCACAGGGATATTAGCTATCATCCAGTAACGGATACGGAAAACAGTCAGGATAAACAATCCTACTGCACCCCAAAAAATCGCCCCCATTGCAACCTGCCATGAAATACCCATAGCACCGACTACGACAAAAGCAAAAAAAGCATTCAGTCCCATCGCGGGAGCAACAGCAATCGGTAAATTTGCCGTTATTCCCATCATAATACTGCCAAATGCAGCGATGAAGCAGGTAGTAACAAATACGGCTTTGATATCCATTCCTGCAACAGACAAAATTTGTGGATTCACAAAGACGATATAAACCATGGTTAGAAAGGTTGTAAGCCCAGCGATCATTTCGGTACGAATTGTCGTGCCATGTTCCTCTAATTTAAACACGCGCTGAAGTAAACCCTGACGATTTACAGAGCCAGAATTGAGTGTGCTCATTAATATTTTATTCCCCAAAAGATGAAGTTTTCGCCCTATCCTACAGGAAATCCGAACAAATCGTTATCCCTCAAGGCCCAAAAAGAAAACGATTGCTATTAGTATAATCAATAAGTTATATAATAAACGAGCCTCATTAAATTGACTCTGTTTTATGCGTTATTTTTGGATGGCATCATGTCAAGAATATCGGTGAAAATATCCGTCCATTCATCCTTACCAATCTCCATTAACCCAAAGAAACGTAGGACAAATGCCCCTTCTGTGGCCAGAAAAGCTAAGCGCGCCCGACGCCCTTCTTCCGTCGTTGTATCCAGATCCGCTATGCGCTGACTATACCAAGCACGGCTTGACTCAAGATGTTCAGGTGTTTGAAGTAAAGCAGCCAGTAAACCTGCTGCTTTTGCAGATGACACTTCATCAGAGTGCTGGCTGGCCTCAACATGCGCACGTACCGCTGTCAACGGATCAGGATCTTCTCCGGCTATTGTGCGAAAATGCTCTTGGTAACTCAGTTCCCAACGTTCAAACATCGCATCAATAAATGCGTCCTTCGTATTGAAACTGTACTGAACTCCACCCTTAGTGATCCCCACCGATTTTGCCACTGCATCAATAGTCAGAGCCGCAGCGCCATGTGTTGTCACGATTCGTTCCGCTGCATCCAGCAAAACTTCCCGGTCAATTGTTCTACGTCGTCCCATCAGAGCCCCCCTTTTAATTCAATACGTATGTATTTATAATGTTAGGACTCTGTGCCGTCAAGGCTTGAACAGCACAAAATCCTTCAACCACATTGATGAGTTCTCGCATGAAATCGAATATTCGCTGGCTCATGCTGGCTGTCATTTCCAGCGCGCTTTTTCTAATCGTTATCGACATGACTGTTCTCTATACAGCCTTGCCTCGCCTGACACATGACCTGCGCGCTTCTTCCACCGAAAAACTGTGGATCATGAACGCCTATTCATTGACCATTGCTGGCCTGCTTCCCGGTACAGGAGCGTTAAGTGACCGCTTTGGAGCCAAGAAACTGTTTACTTCCGGGCTGGTTGTGTTCGGCATGGCATCACTTATCGCCGCGTTTGCTCCCAATCCCGGTACATTGATCAGTGCACGAGTGGTACTTGCCATTGGTGCAGCAATGATGATGCCCGCAACGCTGGCAATAGTCCGTCAGGCTTTTGAAGATCCGAATGAACGTGCTCTTGCCATCGGCATCTGGTCAGCCGTTGCTTCGGGAGGAGCTGCGCTTGGCCCCGTTATCGGTGGGATACTGCTCGAATATTACTGGTGGGGTTCTGTCTTCCTGATCAACGTTCCTATCGTCATCATCGCATTTATCTTTGCTCTGACCACCATTAACAAAAGTCAAAGTAATCCGAGCCGCTCATTTGACCTACTTGCTTCTATCCAAATCATGATTGGACTGATTGGCATTACCTTGGCTATCAAAGAAATTAGTAAACAAGCACCATCACTGGAAACTGCCATGATAGCCAGCGTCATCGGAATTGTTTTCATAGTTATGTTCGTTCGTCGGCAACGCCGTTCATCCGTACCAATTATCGACTTTAATCTATTACGTTCTTACGGTTTCGCCACCGGAGTCGCAACGGCTTTTGTTACCACAGCAGCCCTCGTGGGAGTGGAGCTTGTAATCAGTCAACGGCTTCAACTGGTGGTAGGCTTATCACCTTTACAAGCAGGATTGTTTATCCTACCTATTCCCTTAGCTTCTTTTGCTGCCGGGCCTTTGGCTGGTATTGCCATCCCCAAATTTGGCGCAGCAAGAATTATGTGGATCTCACTCATCTTTGCCGGACTTGGTATTTTTGGCTATCTCATCGGCTTCCAATCCGGCGTGTTAGTGCAAATAACTGCGTTTGCCATGATTGGGTTTGGCATCGGTGCCGCTATGACAGCAGCTTCTACATCCATCATGTTCAATGCTCCTGAGCACAATGCAGGTACAGCCGCTTCAATTGAGGAAATTGCCTATGAATTTGGTGGATTGATTGGGATAGCCGTTCTCGGTAGCCTGATGGTAGCGATCTATACGGCATCATTTACCCTACCGGCCGATGTTGTCATACCAGAGTCTATACAGAGTGGCTCACTACAAAATAGTATTGATGAGGCTCTTATCGTTGCAGAAAGTTTAAAAGGCGATGCGGCTCTATCACTGGCCCGTGCAGCAAAGCAGGCTTTTGATAGCTCAATTCTATCAGTTTTAACCGTTGCGGGTGTAATGTTGCTGTTATGTGCTGCGGTGATTGTGTTTTTTGCAAGAAGGCAGCACGATTAACTATTATTAGAATCTGCCAAATTATTCGATTCTTTCGGTCGAATAGTTTGGCATCAAAAAGCATTTCAATATTAAATGACTTTCTTCTATTGACTATTTTTTCTGATCATTTTATGCCATGCCTGAAAACAATGTAGTTCCTTAAGGTAGTGACTGTAATATTGGGTATTTAGCATAAAGAATGTCAGTAAAAAATCCACGGAGATAATACACAAAAAGACATTGCTATAATCCAATACACCAGCAATGAATTTTAAACTTATCAGAGAGATAAAGAGTACCACAAAGAGATAGCGTGCTACAGTTAACATCCTGAACCCCAACGTTATTCCCCTATGAGTTAATGAAATGGATAAGAAAGCAAATACTAAAGCCAATGCGACAATAAAAAATAAAATTGGCAAATCATTTTTGTTATCCAAATGAGATAACAATATGAATGTAGTCATTACATAAGATTTAATTAGTAAAATAGTAGAAAATAATGTTATCAGTAATGCTTTTTTCGGAATATCAAAGTCCAATAAATACCGATACTTATTTAATCTCTTTTCTGCCAGTAGACTAGCATCATTTTTTTCTACTCTTTGGTTAAGCGCATAACTTTCTCTAAGTGTATTATTAAGATTGGTATTTAATACACAATATTGCCAAAAAATATTGAAGATATTTACTTTTTTCGAGCGGTTATGTAACTCAATAATATTCTCTTCTGCAATTCTAACTATATTTTTTTTCAGGATAGAGTTCTTTATTTTAAACCATAGGATTTTTCTCATAGCTTGAGAAAACGCTTCACTGTTAATGATTATCCTATTCGAGAGAAAATTGAAAAAAACAATGGTCAACAAATACCATTCGTGGTGCATATAATAGACAAAGTAATCAAGCAGAATAAGAGTAATTGCCAAAATAATACTTAATGTGTTCAACCCATTCAGTGTTTTTAACGCAAAGAGATTTCCTCTGTAAGCATAAAGCGTCGATAACGAGATTATAGAAATGATAAATATACTGGCAGAACGTTGAAAACGCGCAACATCAGAAGAAAAATAAAAATTATAAAATACAAAAAATAATATTACATAAGAAACAGAAATCAGTATAGGAAACAAGGCCATCAATACACTTTCTTCTGAAGAGCGATTGATAGTTATTTTATCTTTAAGTCTAACAGTATTTAGTTCATCCAACAGAGAGGAATCACTATTCTCAATTCTATCATCTGTATTTTTATACAAATGTATAATACTTCTGAGTTGCCTGTTTGTTAATATATTTTTTAAGTTCATGTTATTTTCCAAATTTATTAAATCTTTATATTATTTTTATCTCTTTTTACTCCTTATTTCTGTAATCATCTTATAATAAGTTGAATATTCAAAATTTTCATACAAATTTCAGTAAAAAACACTTTTCCATTAATAACCATTTTGAAGATAACCTGCTGGTTTTTCATCCACAATAGAAAAAATTGCACCAATAGCATAGTTGACTGATTTAGCTATATTTTCAGGATTCCTAATGCTGCCAGTCATTCCACTTCCCAAAAATCCACCACCAGCAGAAAGAGAATTTATCAAGTGGTTTCGCAAAGTCCTATGAATTTCTTCTGTTGGATAATGTTTAGGATATTTTCCTCTTCTTATTGCATCTTTTATAGCCTGATTAGAAATGCCGGGATTGTTATGTCGTATAATCTCCTCTGTTAACCGTTTTCTTTCATATCTTGGCATATTTTTCAACCATTCTGATGCATTACGGGAAGATGTAGACTTCATTATTCTGTAAGTATGGTAGGCTTCCTTTAAAGCTGCTGAACCAGAAGCGAGAGAGGTTATATCCAGCATTGTAGTCGTTGCAACATACCAATCCTGTGAATCTAACCAAGCAACATGCTCTATCCCTTCCTCACCATTACTAGTAAGTTGATAAACCCTATATATGCCATTTCCACATTGAAGAGAACTTGCAGCAGCACCGCTATAAGCCAAAACAGTAACTACTGAACTTGTCCCCATGGTAACTGGAACTGCTGCTGCTGAAAGAAATTCAACCGCTATAAATGCCAATGCAGAACCACACGAAAGCGCTGTTGATCCAATTTCCCATACCAAACTAGGCTCTGAAACCGTTTTTTTCAACTCTACTTCCGGAGCAACTGTCTCCGCCTCTAGATTAAAGATAATAATATGTGTTAACTCTGAAGTAGTTTGGTTTCTACGTCTTTTTGATGGTCTAACTAAATAACGCTTAGATAACCCATCCGAATAAATAATTCCAGCACCATAAAAATCACGGTGGCAATCCAATGCATCAGCAATAGCCTGAAAATCAATATTAGCAGCACTAGGATGTGTCATCCTCAACTGATGAGAGTACCGAAAATCGGGTAGCTTACTTTCATCAAATTCATCTCTTAGTTGTGATGTAAGACTGTCAAATCGCATTTTAATCACCACTCATGATCACTTAGTAATTACACCAGTATCTAAATATATATATATTGTTTTTCTTTTATTTCAAACAACATAATTTACTTTATTAAATTAATATTAAATAATACTTATCATCACTAAAGGTAAATTAATTATGTAAAAGTCACTCTGTTAATAATTTATATAAGTGGTTTATATAACCTAATAAACTGTTTCTTCCCAAACACAATATCCTGATGTACCAGCGATATGATGTTGACAAACGATATCTTTATATTGAACTGCAACGACCTCTTCTGGTTGCCTATCATTATGGTTAACAGAATGTGGATATTGAACATTAACATTTAATAACTTAGCATTTCTTAAATTAACAGAGTAATAACGCTCTTGCCCACCAGCTTGCGAAGTTCGATAAAAATCAAACATCAGATCCAGTTCTTCATTGTTTGAAATTGCCATCAATAGTAACGGTGATGACTTATCCAATGGCTTGACAAATTTAACTGGCTGGTGAGCAACGTTCTGTGCTCGAGAAACACCATGATTGAATTGTAATACAAAAACCTGATCTTCATGCCCTAACTGAAATTTATTACCAATGGAATCTAATGTAGAACATCCTTGAGAAATCAAGCCTTGAAGTTTTCCTTTAATTGTCACATAAATCGAATTTGCCATATTATATTAACCTGTTATCAGTATTCACCATAGCCTGTTATAACAGAAAAAACAATAAAAAAATACCACCTAAATTCTAAAATAGATATTAGTAACCTATATAAAATCTTTGTACTTCTTTAGCAGAAAGATCAACATAGTAAATAATATAATTTGCGTTTTTTTAGATAGAAATAAAAACATACTCTATCATAACAACAGGGTTATAATTAAAAAGATAAAGTGCTTAGTTGATACTGAATATTAAACTCAGGAATCACTATTAGTACATATTGACCTTTCATGAGGAGAATTTAATAGTATGATATCAGGCATCATCATCCCGCTAAATCTTTCAAGCCATCTCTCAGGCTGGAGGAAGACACAGTTCGCCCTTTCTCTGTAAAAGAGCAGGCGCAGCAAAGCCCGGAGAAGTCAATGTAAAGGCTAAATATAGATATTTCTTTCTGTAGCAGTCCAATTATCATGGACACCAAAATATCATAGGGATAACATTTCAACTGAACAGAAAAAGGATAGGACACAGCATGGTAAATATAGGATATATAAGTAATAAAGTTTATGATGATAAACAAGGTAAATTTATACCGATTCACTTTTTTTATCCAACACGAGAAATTGAGAAATCAGAAAAGTTTGGGCCTTATGATATCTCTGTTGCAATGAACGCCTCAATTTACGGAGATAAAATACCTTTAATTGTTTTATCCCATGGTAGTGGCAGCTCATCTTTAACTCATTGGGATCTTATGTGCTCACTGGTTAAATCCGGGTATGCCGTATTAGCATTAGAACATCCTGGGAACTGTTATTTTGATGACTCTTTGGCTGGGACATTAGCCAATTTAGAAAACAGGCCCCGACACATCAAATTAGTTATTGATCATATTGTTAATAATGAATCGGTGAGTAACCATTTATTAAAAGATAAAATAACATTAATTGGGCATTCAATGGGAGGATATACAGCCCTTGCTATCAGTGGTGGTATACCTGTTGCCATTCCAGATAAAACAAGCGGTCAATCGATTGAAGAAATTACCGTTCCATATGATAACCGAATTTGTTCACTTATATTATTAGCTCCGGCGTGTGGATGGTTTAATTACAAAGATTCTTTAAATAGAGTCAATGTTCCAATATTATTGTTAACTGCGGAAAAAGACCATTTATCTGACATATTGTGTACATCAGTTATTGAAAACCATACTAATGTTGTGAATAAAACTGTCACAAATGCAGGGTATCACTCTTTTCAAAGCCCATTTCCATCACATATGAAGAGTATTGATTTTCTTCCATCACAGGATCCTGCCGGGTTTGACAGAGAAAAATACCAAGTCATATTAAGCGCTGAAATACAATCGTTCCTTTCCGGGATATATCACTAGTAAAAATCCCAGCTAATATGATTTAGTTGGGATAAGTTTATTCAATTTTTTAAGTTGTCTCTTTGTTACCTTCGTTTTATTCCAGATACCGTGGTTACAAACATAGAGCTAACAAGTTTCTGAAGAGCCATTCACTTGCCGTCTAAATACCATTCGAAGCCTGTCAGGTATACCCCAAAATCGCAAGAATGCCGTTTTCTCACGGCTTACCGAAAAATGGCGAGCGACATAGTTAGCAGCCAATTCCAGTGACAAACACATCACAAAATAAACTAACGCAATAAATAAAAAGACTTCCATCGGATAAACCATACTGTGGTTATTAACCTGTGTCGCCAAAAATGACAGTTCTGCTACTCCGACAATATAGGCCAGAGAAGTGTCCTTGATTAACGCAATCCATTGGTTGATAAACGAAGGCACCATCATACGCAATGCCTGTGGCAGAACGATATGCCACAATACTTCCCAACGATTGAAACCCAAAGACAGCCCTGCACGCCATTGTCCTTCACCAATCGCCAGAATGCCCGCTTTGACACCATGGGCCAGGTAAGCAGAAGTGATCAATGCCAGCGCACAAACTACAGTAGTGATTTCAGGTATTTCCATACCCAAAACCACTGGTAACAAGAAATAAGTCCAGAAAATCAGCATAATAACCGGAATGGCACGAAAAAATCCCAGTACCGCTGCCAGCAGATTTACCCAAAAACCACGCAACATCGCCAATGCGACTCCTGCCACTGTCCCCAAGACGATGGAGATCACTCCGGCCATAATACTTATCATCAATGTCAAAGCTGCGCCTTCCAACGGCCCGTCGGGAAACGTTCCCAACAGCAAATAGCGCCAGTTTTCTGCTATAACAGTAAAGTCCATATCAGTACCCTCTTGCCAGTATTCTCTGCTGACGCCATTGCCCCCAACCTTCCATCACAGCAATAATAGCGATGTAGAGTACTGTCGCCACACCAAACGCTTCAAATGTTTGCAGAGACTGTGTTTCTACCTGACGGGAAGCATAGGAAAGTTCAGCGACACCAATCGCCATTGTTAATGATGAATTCTTGACGATGGTCATGTATTGCCCCAAAAGTGGCGGCATGGCAATCTTCAATGCCTGTGGTAGTACGACATGGCGCATGGCCTGCCAACCAGTTAAACCCAATGCGTGGGCAGCATATTTTTGGCCGCGTCCAACACCCTGCATTCCAGCTCTTAACTCTTCCGCCACAAAAGGTGCAGAGTAGAGTGTCAGGCCGATAAATCCAGCCAGAAACTCAAATGAAGGCCATTCCAGAGTAAAACCTGCAATCGTAGTCTCATGGGGGATGTTCAGCCAGATCATGGCATCTTGAGGCAAAATCTGGCCGGAAGCGAAATACCAGAAAAACAGTTGTACCAGCAATGGGGTATTGCGGAATATCGAGGTGTACACCGTAATCAACCAACGCAATGGCTTGATCTGGCTGTCCCGCGCTGCCGCAATGACAAAACCCAGTAAGGTGGAAGAAGCAATGGTGCAGGCAGAGATCCATAATGTAATCAAGAACCCTTGCCAGAGCCATTGCAGATATTCAGGAGCCAAGAAGTACTCATCAATAAATTGCTCAAACATATTATTCACCACCACATCAACAAATGGCAAAGCCCCGCACAAAGACGGGGCTGGTTTCCGATGTCATTTTCCCAGACGTGTGTTAGTTCGCTGCCTGACTATTTAATGGAGCAAATTTAAAATCACCACGCGGCTGGGCAGATTTTGTGTCAGGGCCAAACCAGCGGTTGTAAATTTTCTCTGCTTCACCCTCTTTCTCCAGTTTCAACAATGTCTGGTTAACCGCTTCAACCAACCGGGTTTCTCCTTTTGAAGCCGCTATAGCCTGATATTCCCGGGTAATACTGAAAGGTGATATTTCAAAATCTGCTTTTTGTGCTTCAGGAACATTTGCCAACAAACCCACCAGCTTTGCATCATCCTGAGTGATCGCCTGAACATTACCATTTCTCAACGCCGCGAATGCCAGCGGGGTATCGTCATAAGAGATAACTTTCGCAGTTGGATAACGCTCACGCAGTGTAATTTCCTGTACAGTTCCCTTATCCGCACCGATACGCAATTTGGCGATATCATCCGGATTAGTCAGAACACCTTTACGGGCAATGAATTTTTGCCCTGTAGCAAAATAAGGAATGGAAAAATCTACCTGTTTTGCCCGTTCATCGGTGATCGTGAAGTTAGCAGCAATTAAGTCAATTTTCTTGGAAGAGAGTAGTGGAATACGATTTGCAGGATTGGTTGGGCGCAATTGCAGTTTCACGCCCAGATCACTGGCGATTGCATTGGCGATATCCACATCATAACCAGCGAGTTTTTTCGTTTTAGGATCGATAAAGCCAAAAGGGGGATTACTGTCGAATACCGCAATACGAACCGTACCAGCTTTTTTTATATCATCAAGTTTGTCTGCTTTCGCTACGCCAGAAACTAATACCAGGCTGGTCAGTAACGCAGTCACTGCTATCCGAGATTGATTGCGGAATTTCATTGGACACCCCTTAATTTGTTAATAATTATTTATTGTCCAATAAAAACTATCAATTTCATCATAGCACCTGAAATAATATAAAATTCTATATTTATAGCATTTTGGAATAATATTTTAAGTAAGCTTTTAACGGCACTTAAGAGAATACCCATGTTTCAGTCATAAAAATTATTCATCTTTAGTAAGCAGTTCTTCCAATTTATCACCCCCAACATGACGAAAATCCTGTCCTTTGACGTAATAGAAGATAAATTCACAAATGTTCTGACAACGATCGCCGATACGCTCAATAGAACGGGCACATAAAAGTGCGGTCATGATGCTTGGAATAGTACGTGGATCTTCCATCATATAAGTCATTAACTGGCGCACAATACCTTCATATTCCTGATCTACTTTTTTATCTTCACGATAGATACGAATGGCTTCTTGCAAATCCATACGGGCAAAAGCATCCAATACATCATGCAACATCCGAATGGTATGCCAGCCCAAAGATTCCAGACTGACTAGCAACGGCTGCTGTTGATGAGAAAATTTCTCCAGCGCCGTCTGACAAATTTTATTCGCAACATCACCAATACGTTCCAACTCAGCAATAGTCTTTGAGATAACCATTATCAGGCGCAGATCACTTGCCGCAGGCTGGCGTTTGGCAATGATACGAACACAGGCTTCATCTATCGCCACTTCCATCATGTTGACCTTCTGGTCGTCTTCAATGACTTGTTGAGCTAACTGTTTATCCTGATTGTGCATTGCCAGAATCGCCTTACTGAGCTGCTCTTCTACCAATCCACCCATTGCCATTAATTCAGTACGGATATGTTCCAGTTCAGCATTGAACTGACCAGAAATGTGCTTGCCGAAATTCAGATTGTCCATCTTTACGCTACCTCGTATCTGCCCATATCAACCATAACGACCAGTAATATAATCTTCGGTCTGCTTCATTTTCGGTGTGGTGAACAAGATGTCAGTGTCACTGAACTCAATCAACTCACCGAGGTACATAAAAGCCGTATAATCAGAACAACGTGCCGCCTGCTGCATATTGTGTGTGACGATCACTACGGTATATTCCGATTTCAATTCACTAATCAGCTCCTCAATACGTCCTGTAGAAATCGGATCGAGAGCAGAACAAGGCTCATCCAACAACAAAACTTCCGGGCGGATAGCGATAGCACGGGCAATACACAAACGCTGCTGCTGGCCTCCAGACAAGCTGTAACCACTCTGGTGCAACTTGTCTTTAGTTTCGTTCCACAATGCAGCTTTTGTCAGCGCCCACCGGACTCGCTCATCCATCTCAGCCCTTGAGAGTTTTTCAAACAAACGCACGCCAAAAGCGATATTGTCGTAAATCGACATCGGAAATGGCGTCGGCTTCTGAAAAACCATGCCTACTTTGGCTCGTAACAAAGCAATATCCTGTTTATCGGTCAGAATATTCGTTTCATCCAGCAAGATCTCGCCTTCTGCCTTCTGTTCTCCATACAGTTCATACATTTTGTTAAAAGTACGCAGTAATGTTGATTTGCCACATCCCGACGGGCCAATGAAAGCAGTGACTTTATTCTGTGCAATATCCAACGTGATATTTTTCAGTGCATGGAATTTGCCGTAATAGAAATTCAGATTACGTACCTGAATCTTACTTCCTGCAACATCATTGGCTTTACTCATCAACGCTTCTCTCTTCAATATCAGTACCTCTAATATCAGAATTTTTTCTTGGCAAATAACAACCGCGCCAAAATATTAATCAACAGTACACATAAGGTAATCAGTAAAACCCCGGCCCATGCCAGTTGTTGCCAGTCTGAGAATGGACTCATAGCAAATTTGAATATAGTGACAGGCAGATTGGCAATTGGCTGACTGAGGTTAGTGCTCCAGAACTGGTTGGAAAGCGAAGTGAATAACAACGGGGCGGTTTCCCCTGCAATACGGGCGATGGCCAGTAACACACCTGTAATAATGCCCGATATTGAAGCTTTCAACGTAATGGCGGAGATCATTTTCCATTTCGGTGTTCCCAGTGCATAAGCTGCTTCACGCAGGTTATCCGGCACCAGTTTCAACATATTTTCCGTTGTGCGGATAACAATTGGGATTTGTAACAGAGCCAGCGCGATTACCCCTGCCCAACCGGAGAAATGCTGCATTTTCGTCACAACTACCGTGTAAACAAACAGCCCTACAACAATAGAAGGGGCAGAAAGCAGGATATCATTAATAAAGCGGATCACCTCAGCCAACGGAGAACGACGTCCATACTCAGCAAGATAAATACCCGCCATAATTCCCAATGGCGTACCGAATACTGTTGCCCAGAAGATCAAAAGTCCACTACCGACAATGGCGTTTGCCAGCCCACCTCCTTCTGAGTTGGGCGGTGGCGTCATTTCGGTAAATAACGCCAGAGACAGACCATCAATACCTTTAGTGATTGTGGAGATTAAAATCCAAATCAGCCAGAACAAACCGAACGCCATTGTTGCCATAGACAGAAACAGGGCGAGATGATTTTTCCGACGTCGCCAGGCTTGTAACCTATGACGTTTATCAATTCTTACCATTTCAACGCCCCTCATTCCTGGACAGACGCATGATCATCAATTTTGATAACGCAAGAACAATAAAGGTGATAACAAATAAAATCAGCCCCAGTTCCATCAATGCAGAAGTATGTAAACCAGATTCTGCTTCGGCAAATTCATTTGCCAATGCCGAAGTAATACTGTTTCCGGGCATATAGAGGGAGAAACTATCCAGTTGATAGGTATTGCCGATAATAAAAGTCACTGCCATGGTTTCTCCCAGTGCACGCCCCAGCCCCAACATCACACCACCAATTACCCCATTTTTGGTGTAAGGCAGAACGATATGCCAAATCACTTCCCATGTTGTACAGCCAATCCCATAAGCCGACTCTTTCATCATAACGGGAGTTTGTTCAAATACATCGCGCATCACAGAAGCGATATAGGGAATAATCATGATGGCAAGAATGATGCCCGCAGCCAGAATACCAATGCCGAAAGCCGGGCCGGAAAACAGTTCTCCCACGACAGGAATACTCGACAACAGATCACCGACAGGTTGCTGGAAATAAGCAGCAAAAAGCGGGGCAAAGACAAATAGCCCCCACATGCCATAAACGATACTAGGGATCGCCGCCAATAACTCAATTGCCACACCAAGCGGTCGTTTCAACCAATTTGGTGCCAGTTCTGTCAAAAACAGAGCGATACCAAAACTGACCGGAACGGCAATAATCAGGGCAATCAATGAGGTCACTAATGTGCCATAAATCGGTACTAATGCGCCGAAAACCCCCGCAGGTGCATCCCAATCTTTATTCCATAGAAAAGCAAAACCAAATGTCTGCATACTCGGCCAGGCAGCAATGAGCAGCGAGATGATAATGCCTCCCAACAAAAATAACGTCATCAGGGCCGCCAGCCTGACCAGCGTACTGAAAATAATATCACCGTGCTTACCTGGTGCTTTCTGTACTGTCTTATGCATGGTTTTTCTATGTATAGTTTTCCTATGTATAGTTTTATGTTCGGCCATGCGCTCAGTTTCCATTTGGGTTATTTCCCTTCAATAGCATCACTAATACAACAAATCTCTAATACAACGAATTGTTAATACAAGGCATTGCCGTGCTTATCTTTGATGTCATTCTTCCAGGCTGCACGTACCTGTTCGATGACGGCTTTTGGCAACACAGCATAATCCAGCGCCTTCGCTTGCTCGCCGCCCTTCTCATAAGCCCAGTCAAAGAATTTCAGAACTTCTGCCCCATGTGTGACATTTTTCTGCTGTTTATGGATTAGGATGAATGTCGTTGAAGTGATCGGCCACGCATTTTCACCGGGCTGATTAGTTAAATCCTGTGCGAAACTTTTGTTCCAGTCCGCCCCTTTTGCTGCCGCACTGAAATTAGTTTCTGTAGGAGCGACAACTTTTCCATCAGCGGCTACCAACTTGGTATAAGCGAGGTTATTCTGTTTCGCATAAGCATATTCAACATAACCAATGGAGCCTGGCAGACGCTGGACGAACGCCGCAATGCCATCATTGCCTTTACCACCCAGCCCGATCGGCCATTTCACTGTAGAACCTGCCCCGACTTTTGCTTTCCAGTCGCTGTTCACTTTGGACAGGTAGCTGGTGAAAACAAAGGAAGTACCGGAGCCATCCGCACGGCGAACCACTGCAATATTTTGCTCAGGTAGTTTGAGATTCGGATTCAATTTCGCAATGGCGGGATCATTCCATTTTTTGATGTTTCCCAAATAGATGTCACCGAGAGTTTTGCCATCTAATACCAATTGGCCGGACTTGATACCCTGAAGGTTCACCGCCAGCACAATACCGCCAATCACGGTCGGAAACTGGAATAAACCTTCAGAAGCCAGTTTGTCATCAGTAAGTGGGGCATCTGATGCACCAAAATCAACCGTGTTGGCAATAATCTGTTTTACACCACCAGAAGAACCAATACTTTGATAATTGATTTTATTACCAGTCTCTTTTTGATAAGAATCTGCCCACTTGGTATATATCGGTGCCGGGAATGTCGCACCAGCTCCCGTCAAGCTGGTAGTTGTAGCAAATGAAGACAAAGACGTCATAGCAAATACTGTTGCCATGATACCTGCCGCGGTGATACGCATTGATTTCATACATCCTCCTGCTGAGATACACATCATTCATTAAAAACAACTTTCAACAACGTCAACAGTCTAGTTTTTAGGTAAAAAATGGTTCAGGAAGGAAAAATAAGTCAACTTAATGACAGTAAAATGTATGAATTATGACATTTTTATGACAGTCATTCAGAAATTCCCGCTACTATCTCATTCATACTCATATCCCATAGCCTGAATTTCATCAATTCAATGTCATGACTTGTCATCTACGGGTCTGTTCATAATACGTGTAAAATATTGGCATCGTATGTTTTCAAACGCTGACGGGAACTGGCTTCGGATTTAGGTCATGACTCCAAAGCGTTATAATGATGTTTTTCAATATAGGCACCAATAAGTTTTTCATGAATTTCTATCGAGCGTGAATAACAAATAGTTCTTCTTGCTAATCGTTTGATATGAATGCGTAGAGTCAGATTACGTCGCTCTATATGCTGGGTAAAAATTTTTCCCACCAAATGTTTTTCTGGTTCAATTTCCCGAGCATCACTTCCCAAGTCATCAAGGGAGAATCCGTTGCCGTTATTTCACTATGCCAACATCTTACACGTATTATGAACAGACTTAATCTATGGCTGATGGTTCCATAACTAATGGTTTGGTCGCCAATGGAATATAGGCGCGAATGGATAACCCACCTCTCTCACTTCTGCCCATGTCAAGATAACCGTGATGTTGGTTGATGATGCGGCGGATAATAGCAAGCCCCAAGCCGACTCCACTATTATGATGATGGAGTTTATTACTGTAACTCTGTTTTCCCTGCATGAAAGGCTGAAACAAAGTCGCTGCTTCTTCTTGTGTTATACCTGTCCCATTATCTTCTATTTGAAACCAGCCAAATTGTTCAGTGGCTCCACTACTGATGCGGATCCAGCCGTTGCCATAACGATGGGCATTGGTGAACATATTCGCCAAAACACGTTTAACTGAAAGTGGATTAGCCATAATGAAAACAGGAGCGGCGGACAGGTTATCTTCGATATTTTTTCCGGTACTATTATTTTCTGTACTCGCCTTCTCTGCCATTACTCCTTTTTCTGCGCCAATCACGTCCTCAATAAGTTGGTTTAATTCACAGCGAACTATTGAGGTATCCAGCCCAGACCGCTGATAATCGATGAATTGATTAATGATTGCGTTGCACTCTTCAATATCACGATTAATCGACTCACACAGGAAATCATCTTCTCCACCAATCAATTCGATCGCTAACCGTATACGAGTCAGTGGAGTACGTAAGTCATGGCTTATGCCTGCCATAAAAATGACACGCTCATCCTCCAACGATTTAATCCTCATCGACATTTGATTAAATGCCCGGATAACCGACTGTATGGCAGGTGCTCCCGATTCAGGTAATGCCGTAACGACTTTCCCTTTTCCCATCTTTATTATTGCTTTCTGTATGGCGGTTAAAGGCTGTTTTTGGGCACGCAGGTAAAAACCCAATACCGTAGAAACAGACAGTACTGTCATCAACACACTGATAAAGACATACGGTAACACGCTGATAAATGATATTTTTTCCAATACTGATAATTTTGCCAGTACTAATAATAGTAGATAAGCAGCCAGATAACTGACCATCAGGCTACCCAACAGCATTGCCAACATCCAATACACGACACGGGGGAATACACCATGCAGTAGGAGCCTGAGTTTTTTCATGCTTTACTTCCAATTATGCTTTACTACAATTTATATATGTCTTTCTACTTATTGTTTTATACTCAACAACTTACGCCTTTACTACCATCAGGAACAAAAACATATCCCAGTCCCCAAACAGTCTGGATATAACGGGGATGGGTGGGATCTTCTTCAATCAAACGACGTAAACGGGAAACCTGCACATCAATGGAACGCTCCATAGCACCATACTCTCTGCCTCGTGCCAGACTCATCAGCTTATCCCGTGATAAAGGTTCGCGGGGATGAGATACCAATGCTTTCAATACAGAGAATTCACCACTGGTCAGGGACAACTGCTCATCTTTATGAAACATTTCACGAGTCCCAAGATCCAGCTTAAACTTACCAAAGGTCACTATCGCGTTATCCGGTGTCGAAGCGCCAGATAATTCATTAGAGTGACGGCGCAGGACAGCACGGATACGTGCCAATAGTTCTCGCGGGTTAAAAGGCTTTGCAAGGTAATCATCTGCACCGATTTCCAGGCCAACAATCCGGTCAACTTCTTCCCCTTTCGCGGAGATCATAATGATGGGGATCGGGTTATGCTGACTTCTCAATCTTCGACAAATAGATAATCCATCTTCGCCCGGCAACATTAAATCCAGTACAATCAATTGAATAGATTCTCTGGTCAACAAGCGATCCATCTGCTCTGCATTTGCAACACAACGAACTTGAAAACCCTGCTCCGATAAATAGCGCTCAAGCAATACGCGCAAACGCATATCATCATCAACAACAAGGATTTTATAACTCTCTTGCATTTTTCAGCTCCCAAGATGTTCCATGCTCGCAATATCCATTATTCTCACAGAAAACCCATGCTCTAAAAGACACTAAGGTCATGTATTCTAGGAATATTTATAATATTGGCAATAATTGCTTATGTTTCTGTTTCTCATCCTTGTTTTCTTGTTTCCACTTACACCTAATTTTTATGCTTCCAATGGCTGGTAACTAATTTCCAATATCCAGTAAACCGCCTTACCATTAGGTGTCATGACGGTAATTTCATCATCGATCTGCTTACCAAGCAGCGCCCTTGCCACAGGTGAATCAATTGAAATCCATTTTTTGGCAGGGTCAAATTCATCCGGCCCCACTAAGCGAAAAATATATTCTTCGGCGTTTTCGTTTTCGACTTTAACCCAGGCTCCAAAAAAAACTTTTCCTTCCTGCCGCGGATCAGCATCCACAATTTGCAGAACATCCAATCTTTTGGATAAAAAACGCACACGACGGTCAATTTCCCTTAACCTTTTTTTACCATAAATATATTCTGCATTTTCTGAACGATCCCCCAACGCGGCTGCATCAGACACAGCTTGAGTGACTTTTGGGCGCTCAATTTTCCAGAGATACTTCAGTTCCTGATCAAGCGCCTGCCAGCCTTCTCGGGTAATGTAGTTACTTTTGCCCATGAAAATCCCACTTGAGAAAATATGATTAATGGCGCAGTACTATATCTTAACCGTACAGATATTCGATGAATTCTGTCGCAACCTGACAGAAATATTGTGCTATACCTGATAGATTTCGAGTTGCATCACAACAACAAGTAACAGCCGAACAACCGGAGGCAACCAAACGGGTAAATACCACCAACAAAACAGGCAACTTGAAAGACGAAGAGTATAAACTGGAAATTATCTCGCTCTATACGTATATAATGGAGTCAAGTTTGAACCCTGTCAGGATCTATACTTAATGGATTTCAAGTTGCTGCCAGCAAAAAGCAATTTGAATGAAGGGTAGATCAGATAAATTTGGCCCTGTCTGCTGATATCTACAGGCGCTGAGAAAGTTGAAGAAAACAGACCATGAATGAATCTTTAAGTCGAATCATTGCTGGTGAGCTACAGGCTCAACCACAACAAGTCCTAGCAGCCATTACCTTACTTGATGAAGGAAATACTGTTCCCTTTGTTGCCCGTTACCGTAAAGAGGCCACTGGTGGTCTGGATGATACACAGCTTCGCCAGCTTGAAAACCGCCTTGGTTATCTACGCGAACTGTCAAACCGTCGCCAGACTATCCTGAAATCTATTGAAGAACAGGGAAAATTAACGGATGAACTGGCTGAAGCCATTAATACCACTCTGAGCAAAACCGAACTGGAAGACCTCTATCTGCCCTATAAACCTAAGCGCCGTACCCGTGGGCAGATTGCCATTGAGGCAGGGCTAGAACCATTGGCAGATCTGCTATGGCAAGACTCACAGCAAGAACCGGAATCGGCTGCAACTGCTTATGTTAACGCAGACAAAGGCGTTGCAGATACCAAAGCCGCATTGGATGGTGCCCGCTATATCCTGATGGAACGTTTTTCTGAAGATGCCTCTTTGTTGGTGAAAATACGTGAATACTTGTGGAAAAATGCACATCTGGTTGCGAAAGTTGTTGAAGGTAAAGAGGAAGAAGGTGCCAAATTCAGCGATTACTTTGATTACCATGAAGCCATCGCCTTTGTACCATCCCACCGCGCCCTTGCCATGTTCCGCGGACGCAATGAAGGTATCCTGCAACTGTCCCTGAATGCTGATCCTCAATTTGAAGAAGCACCTAAGGAAAGTTATTGCGAACAGATCATCACAGAGCATTTGAACCTGCGCCTGAATAACGCACCAGCTGATAATTGGCGCAAGGCTGTCGTGAACTGGACATGGCGCATTAAGGTGCTGTTGCATATGGAAACCGAACTGATGGGGACGCTGCGCGAAAAAGCTGAAAATGAAGCGATCAACGTTTTCGCCCGTAACCTGAACGATCTGTTGATGGCAGCACCTGCGGGTATGCATTCCACAATGGGATTAGATCCGGGTCTCCGCACAGGAGTAAAAGTTGCGGTCGTAGATGCGACAGGCAAACTGCTCGCTACGGATACCATTTACCCACATACTGGCCAGGAAAATAAAGCAGCGGCAGCCATTGCAGCCCTATGTACCAAACACAATGTTGATCTGGTAGCTATTGGTAATGGTACTGCATCCCGTGAAACAGAACGCTTCTTTGCTAATGTTCAGAAACAGTATCCTGACGTCACTGCGCAAAAAGTCGTGGTCAGCGAAGCGGGCGCATCTGTTTACTCCGCTTCAGAGCTAGCCGCGCAAGAATTCCCTAATTTAGATGTTTCGCTGCGTGGTGCTGTCTCCATCGCCCGCCGTTTGCAAGATCCCCTGGCAGAACTGGTGAAAATCGATCCTAAATCCATTGGTGTCGGTCAGTATCAGCACGATGTCAGCCAAACCCTACTTGCCAAAAAACTGGATACAGTCGTTGAGGACTGTGTAAACAGTGTTGGTGTCGATCTGAATACTGCATCAGTTTCCTTACTGACCCGTGTCGCCGGCCTGACTCACTCTGTCGCCCAGAATATCGTGAATTGGCGTGATGAGAATGGTCGTTTCAACAACCGTGGAGAATTGTTGAAAGTTCAACGCCTTGGGCCAAAATCCTTCCTGCAATGTGCGGGCTTCCTGCGTATTAATCAGGGCGATAACCCGCTGGATGCTTCCACCGTTCACCCTGAAGCCTATCCGGTCGTTGAAAAAATTCTGACAATAACAGAACAGACTTTGCCGGAACTGATGGGCAACCCAGCCGCTCTGCGCAGTTTGAAGGCTCAGGATTTCACAACTGAAAAATTCGGTATTCCGACAGTAACCGATATCCTGAAAGAGTTGGAAAAACCCGGTCGTGATCCACGCCCTGAGTTCAAAACAGCCACTTTCGCCGACGGTGTTGAAACAATGAATGACCTGCAAGCAGGTATGATTCTGGAAGGCACTGTCACCAATGTCACCAACTTCGGTGCTTTCGTTGACATTGGCGTGCATCAGGATGGATTAGTGCACATTTCTTCCCTATCCGATCGCTTTGTGGAAGATCCACACACCATCGTGAAAACAGGTGATATCGTGAAAGTCAAAGTGATGGATGTTGACCTGAACCGTAAACGTATTGCACTAACGATGCGCCTTGATGAACAACCAGGTGAAGCACCAGCTCGCCGTGGCAACACTCAGGAAGGCAATCGCCATGAACATAACAGCAATGAACGCAGCAAAAATGGCAAAGGTCGCCATAACTTCCGTTCATCAAACTCTGCACCATTGACCAACAATATCATGAGTGATGCATTGGCCGCCGCCTTTGATAAAAAACGTTAATTTCTTTCTATAAATCATTTCCTGAACTGGCCCGAAAGGGTCAGTTTATTCTGGTAGATAAGACGAATTTTAATTAATGTAATCTTATTTCTATTTCTGAAAATATTTCTCAATCATATACATAAAAAAACATAACCTTCGTTATGATGATTTTTTTATTGGTAATGTAATAAATTTAAATAAGTGATAACGGCTGACGTCCCTCATTAATAACTCGTATAATTCATCCCGCAATATATTTAATAATAAATATATTTCATAATAACACATACCATAATAATGGTAATTTATTTAATAAAATTAAAAACATAGCAAAAATTTAAATTGTTAAGGAATAATTTATGAATAAATATGTCCAAAGCAGTTTTGACTTACTCAGCAATATAAGATTTTTCAACCTTGCCACTAACGATCCAGACGCAGAATCAGTTTGGTCATCAACGCTCTTTTATATTCCTAAATACAATCCATTAAGTTTAATTTGGTACTCAAAACAAGATACCCGACACTCTCAGGAGCTGTGCATGAACCCTTGTGTCAGCGGTACAATATACAGCAGCATCACCATGCCGGACTCAACGCTGATACTCGCAGGCTCTCAATTTATTGGCCATGCTTATCAAGTCCCCGACGACGAATTACAAGAAACATATGACTACTTCTTCCTGAAAACTTATCCAGATGAGAATATCAGAAAGAAAAAATCCCGCCCTATCACTGATTATTATGGTAATGCGATACGCCGTTTCTACGAATTGAAAATTGAAGCATGGTGGGTATATGACTCAACACTTTGGAGTGACCACCAGGATGATGCCCGTGTTCCGGTGCCATTAAGTGACCTGCTTCATCCACCAAAAAATTAATGAATAAAACAAAATACATTTAAAAAATTCATATAAAAAATAAATATCAACAAGCTCCATTTCTTATTGGAGCTTGTTATTAGCTCCCCTTATACATTCTTTACATAACTTTAATTTCAATAAAATCACCATTAATCTGATTAATATCAATTTATTCCATCATCATTCGTGATAGACACATAGTATTGGTATTGCATATTATTCTCATTAGTACTTTAATTCAAAATAATTAATGTACTTTTTTCTTGTGAATTTTACTTTATTGAGGATAATAATTCTCATAATCACTACCTTTCTAATTTTAACGGAGTGTTATATGTTATTGACTCCAAATCAAAGCTATAAAATTCTGGGATTCTTTCCGCAGATAAATCCAGCATACAGACAGAAGTTATTGTCTCTGGGAATGTTGCCCGGCTCCACATTTCAGGTCATCCGGGTAGCCCCCTTGGGCGATCCTATTCAAATAGAAACACGCAGAGTTAATCTTATCCTCCGTAAAAAAGACTTAGCATTCCTCACATTAGCAGTAAATCCAGCAGAATGAAGTCTAAGTTCAGTCCAGGCTGAATGTAATGACGTGCAATATTCCTGAGCAGTAAAAAAATATGATGAAGCAATTAACTATAGGTTTGATCGGTAATCCCAACTCTGGGAAAACCACTTTATTTAACCAACTTACAGGCTCCCGACAACGAGTCGGCAACTGGTCTGGGGTTACGGTTGAACGTAAGACCGGGCATTTTTCCACCCAAAACCATCAAATAGACCTTGTAGACCTTCCCGGTACTTATTCTCTTACTACCATTTCTGAACAAACTTCGATTGACGAACAAATTGCCTGCCACTATATACTGAGTAGTGAAGCCGATATGTTTATCAACGTCGTTGATGCTTCGAATCTGGAACGCAATCTCTATCTTTCGCTGCAACTTATCGAGCTTGGTATTCCCTGTATTGTTGCCCTGAATATGTTGGACATCGCCAAAAGCCAACATATCAACATTGATATCGCGACACTGAAACAGCACCTTGGCTGTCCGGTAATTCCGCTCATTTCTACCCGTTCTACAGGGATAGAAGCTCTGAAAGATGCTATTGACCAATATCAACAAACTCTTCGGCCAGTGTTGGTTGATTACCCTAAAACTTTATGGCAGGAAGTCGATCTCCTTGTCGGCCAGATCTCAGAGAAATTCAATCCACAACAACGTCGTTGGCTCAGCTTACAGGTACTGGAAGGAGATATTTACAGTTTTGCACGTTCGGGGCTGACTCAGGAGCAACTGACTGAAAGTAAAACTCGCCTGCAACAACAACAAATTGAAGAGCCGGAGCTTATTATTGCTGATGCCCGCTATCAAACGATTAACGCACTGTGTATGGCAGTCACTGATATCCACTCCGCAATTCCCAATAAACTGACTCAGACGATGGATAGAATTATCCTCAATCGCTGGCTGGGTGTACCTATCTTTCTGTTTGTCATGTACCTCATGTTCGTACTGGCGATTAATATTGGTGGTGCCTTACAACCCATCTTTGATGGTGCTTCTTCCACTATTTTTATCGATGGTATGCAATGGCTCGGCCATACACTCCACTTCCCCGGCTGGCTGACGATTTTCCTTGCGCAGGGCATCGGTGGTGGTATCAATACCATGCTGCCATTGGTTCCGCAGATCGGCATGATGTACCTGTTTCTTTCTTTCCTTGAAGACTCTGGCTATATGGCTCGGGCAGCATTTGTGATGGACAGATTGATGCAGTCCTTGGGATTGCCGGGTAAATCCTTCGTTCCATTGATTGTCGGCTTTGGTTGTAACGTCCCTGCCGTGATGGGTTCCAGAACGCTGGATGCGCCACGCGAAAGACTGATTACTATCATGATGGCACCATTTATGTCCTGTGGTGCTCGGTTGGCTATTTTCGCCGTCTTCGCCGCAGCCTTCTTTAATAAACATGGCGCAAGTATCGTCTTTTCTCTGTATATCCTCGGTATTGTCGTTGCTATCCTGACAGGCTTGCTGCTTAAATTCACCATAATGCGTGGCGAAGCATCACCTTTTGTCATGGAGCTGCCGGTATACCATGTTCCCCATGCCAAGACCCTGCTAATCCAGACCTGGCAACGTCTGAAAGGATTTGTGATCCGTGCGGGTAAAGTGATTGTCGCCGCCAGTATGCTTATCGGCGCTCTCAATAGTTTTTCTTTCTCTGGCAAGACCGTAGACAATATCAACGAATCTGCTCTGGCATCAGTCAGTAAAGTCATCACTCCGATCCTTCAGCCTATCGGTGTACATGCTGATAACTGGCAGGCAACCGTCGGCCTGATCACGGGAGCAATGGCAAAAGAGGTCGTTGTCGGTACACTGAATACGCTTTATACCGCTGAAAATATCACTAAACAGCCATTCAATCCGGATGAATTCAATTTACTGGATGAACTGAAAGGTTCAGTGACAGAAACATGGGATAGTCTGAAAGAGGCATTGACTCTCAGCGCTCTGTCTAACCCTATTGAGGCCAGCAAAGGCGATGGCGATATGGACAGTAGCTCTATGGGAGTGATGAGCGTTAAATTTGGTTCAACTATCGCAGCCTATAGTTACCTGATTTTTGTTCTGTTATACGTTCCCTGCGTTTCTGTCATGGGAGCTATTGCCCGTGAGACCAGCCGTGGCTGGATGACTTTTTCCATTCTATGGGGATTAAACGTCGCCTATTCTCTGGCTGCACTATTCTATCAGGTCGCGACGTTTTCTGCACATCCGCAAAGCAGCTTGCTCACTATTTTGGCTGTCATTCTGTTTAATATATTCGTCCTTATCGGTTTACGTCGCGCACGCAGCAAAGTCACAATTGCACTCAGTAGTACCAAAGACCGGAGCTGCGAATGTTCCGGCGGTAGCTGTCACTAGGAGCCATTATGATTAGCCTGTTGCAAATCCGGGATACCGTTGCCCTTAATGGACGTACCGACGTAAGATCGTTGAGCCATCAGCTTTCAGCACCACAGTCCACGGTTGAAGCCATGCTCAAGCAGCTGGTGACAATGGGTAAATTAGAGGAAGTGGATATTTCCTCCTGCCTGAGTGGTGGCTGTAAGCAGTGCCCGGAAACGCAAAAATGCGATATTAAGGCGTATCAATTGGTGATAAGAGATTAAGCAATATCTCATATTTCCCCTCTTAGGAATACTTAAGCAGCTTGCCGAAAACAGACAAATGTCATATATTAATTATGACATTTGTCATTTTTGGGGAGTGATTTATGAGAATCTATGTACCAAATGATACGATCAGTAAGAAAGCTCTCTGGCGCTCTGTAGGACTACCAGCAAACCGGGGAAGTGATCTGATCGAAACCTTACAAGCCGGATTACCACTTGATGTGCTGGATAATCTTCATCGAGACTCAGAGATATCTAAAGCCGACATTCTTCGCATTGCTGGTATCAGTGAACGTAATGTTGCACGTCGTAAAAGTTCTAGTCGCCCATTTTCACCCGATGAAAGCGAACGTATAGCTCGCTTGGTTCGCGTGTTTGATGCAGCCATCAATTTCTTCAATGGTGATAAAGAAGCGGCCTATCATTGGCTCAAGGAGCCTGTTAAAGGGCTAGGCAATATTGCACCGATTTCCCTTATCTCAACAGAAAGTGGTGCTCTTGAAGTGATGGACCTCATTGGCCGACTGGAACATGGTGTTATTGCATGACTTTTTACCGATTAGTAAAATCCATTCATGCCAATGAAGCATGGACGGGGTATGGAGCCAAAAGATTTGGTGGGCGCTGGAATCATAAGGGATACCATGCTGTCTATGTGTCCAGTTCCATCGCCCTTGCTACACTAGAACTGTATGTCCACACCTCAAAAGAAAGCCTTCTTGAAGAATACCAGCTATTTTCTATTGAGTTAGCAGATAAAAATGTGGATTACTTGGATCACAGCTATCTCCCTGATGACTGGAGGCGTGACCCCGCACCTGTTTCAACCATGGATATAGGTAGTGGCTGGCTAAATGCGGCAGAAAATGTTGCCCTGATAATTCCTTCTTGTATTGTTCCTTACGAAAACAACGCCATTATCAACCCAAACCACCCTAAATTTTCCAAATCCATTGAATCAGTTAAAGAATTAAACTTTACATTCGACCAACGCCTAATTCGTTAACAACAGCACGGTAATTCACTTAACCATCATGATAAATTGAAAAATAAAAACCGTTTTCTTATTATTTCATATGCAGTTCTATCATTATTATTAATAACCTGAGGATACTAATATGCCTAAAGAGTTATTTGCTGCAACAATCGAATCTGCTGGTCACCTTAAAATGAAGTGCTCATCTCGGGGTTTTACCTTTCATGTGGATGAACCCAAACATCTGGGTGGAACAGATGAAGCCATGAACCCTGTGGAAGCACTTCTTTCAGCTTTCGGAGCTTGTCAGTGTATTGTGGCGAAAAGTTTTGCCCGCAAACATAAAATCAATTTGATCGATATTCAGGTAAAAATGGAAGGCGAATTGGATACCGACGGTTTCACAGGTAAAAATAAAAACGCCAAAATCGGTTTTTCCAAAATCACGTCAAAATTTTATATAAAGGCAGATAATACTGACCAAGAAATTCACGACTTTATTCAGTTTGTAGAAAGTAATTGCCCTATACTCGATACTATCGTCAATACGCCGGAAATTGTGACTGAAGTTTATCCTGTCAGATAAATGATCAATTCTCCGTAATATTTATTACCCATAACATTGTTGTTATGGGTAATTTTTTTATATGTAATTATGAGTAATTGCTATTTTGAGTAATTATCAATAAGTAATTTCACCACCCACAAAATCCATTAATACATCCACAAATTCATCAGGATGAGAAATAAATGATGCATGAGCCGCATTACGCATAGTGACAGAGCGCGTATGCGACCACTGACTGTCAAGCAATGCAGCAATCTTGCGCGGTACTAAACCATCAAGATAACCATAGATGCGCAAGAAAGGTAATTGAAGCTGTGCCAGTTCAGCCCTCAAATCCTCCGTGCGCAGAATTTCCAGCCCTGCGTTGAGCACTTCCACGGTCGGCATCGGTTGATTCAATACCACCGATTTCAGTAAACGAGCATCCTGGCGGGCACTATCCGTCCCCAACGTTTGCAGTGCCAGAAAACGCTCAACAGTCTTCTGGAAATCTTCGCTCAGTTGGTGTTTGAAAGCGCTCAGAACAGTTGGTTTGATTCCCGGCCAATCCCCGTCTTCACTGAATTTTGGGGAAGATGCTACCGTGATTAATCCCGCCACTTGTTCAGGATGGTTTAATGCAATCTGACTAGCAACCAATCCTCCCAGCGACCATCCAAGCCACAGGGCATTTTCTGGTGCCTGTTGCCACACTGTCTCCGCCATCTCTTTCAGTGTCATAGCCGGATACGGCTGACTACGGCCATATCCCGGCAAGTCCACTAAATGTAAACGAAAATGCGAAGCCAATCGTGTTTCTACTGAACGCCAAACTTCAGCATTCAGCCCCCATCCGTGCAGCATCACAATATCACGAGGAACTTCACCTAAAGTCTGCCAAAACAACTTACCCATTGTTATTCTCACTTTATTTGTCATCAGGGATTTCTCATCAAGGAAGAAAACTATGCTAACAATGGTTGGATACTGTTGGCTATGCCATCAAAATTTGTATTTTGCCCATCATGGAATCTGCCATATCTGCAACCAGAGACTAAAACGATTAGAGCGTGTTTGTCCGCGTTGCGCGTTACCTGCCGAATCCAATAATTTCCTCTGTGGCCGCTGCCTAAAAGATCCACCACCGTGGCAACGGCTTATCGCTGTTACTGATTACATTCCACCGTTGAACCAGCTTATCCGCCGCTACAAATATCATGGTGCACCACAAATAGCGGCAGTATTGGCTCGCCTGTTTCTTCTGCATTGGCTGCAAGGTTATCGTGATGGCCGTTGGAACAAACCGGATTGTATACTTGGCATTCCCCTGCATCACCAAAAGCGCTGGCAGAGAGGGTTTGACCAGGTTGAACTCATCATCAAACCTTTGGCACGCTGGTTGCAATGCCAATATCAACCTAATCTTTTACAACGCACACGTGCTACACTCACACAACGGGGCTTATCTGCCGCCCAAAGGAAAACCAATCTTAAGTATGCCTTTCAATTGCGCGGCAATTTTACTGATCAACATGTCGCCATTTTCGATGATGTGATCACCACAGGCGCGACTTTGCACGAAACCACACAGTTGTTAATTCGTGCGGGTGCCCGCTCCGTGCAAGCCTGGGCAATATGCCGAACCTTGTAGTTCCTTTATAAATGGGCGTATTATAACCAACTAGAACAGTCAACTATTGAGCAAATGACATGATTAATATTACTGAAGCAGCGCAAGCGCACTTTGCCAAGCTACTGGCAAATCAAGAACCGGGTACACAAATCCGTGTTTTTGTCATTAATCCAGGAACGCCGACTGCTGAATGCGGTGTTTCCTATTGCCCACCTGATGCTGTTGAAGCCACTGATACCGAATTGAAATTTGACAAGCTTTCTGCCTATGTTGATGAAGTCAGCGCTCCTTTTCTGGAAGAGGCTGTCATTGATTTTGTGACTGACCAGCTTGGCTCCCAACTGACCCTGAAAGCACCAAACGCCAAAATGCGTAAAGTGGCAGACGATGCGTCACTGATTGAGCGCGTTGAATATCTCCTGCAATCACAGATCAATCCTCAACTCGCAGGTCATGGTGGCCGTGTCAGCCTGATGGAAATCACCGATGATGGTTATGCCATCCTGCAATTTGGTGGTGGTTGCAACGGTTGTTCTATGGTCGATGTCACCCTGAAAGAAGGGATTGAAAAACAGCTGTTACAGATGTTCCCTGAATTGAAAGGCGTCAAAGACCTGACCGAACATCAGCGTGGCGAACACTCTTACTACTAATTTTATTTTCTGTTCTTAGTACTTCTGCTCACTTGGTTATGCCTTCCCAATGCCAAAATTGGGAAGGCTGTAGAGTTATAAAATAAGATTATTAAGAAACTAACACTTTAAAATGAAAATTTAAGAAATAACGTTGAGTATTTATGGATCATTTTCAAATAATAAGCCCTGAACAAGCCTACCAAAACTGGCTCGATAAAAGCGCTCTGATGGTGGATATTCGTGATCCGCAGAGTTTCCGTGCAGGGCACGTAACAGGTGCATTTCATTTAACGAATGAAACTATCAATAAATTCCTGCAAGACGCCGATTTTGACCAACCAGTCATGGTGATGTGCTATCACGGGCACAGCAGTCAGGGAGCTGCACAGTACCTCATCAATATTGGTTTTGAAACCGTATACAGCGTTAACGGTGGCTTTGACGGGTGGAAAAAAGATTATCCTCATGCTGTTCATTCTGAATAAGTTTTAATCTTTTGCTATGGTGTCTTTAAGTACGGTGTCTTTAACTGCGGTATAGTCCGTTTCTGCATAACAAGCTCCTGTGCCATTAACCCCAATTTAAGGCAGATAAAACGCGCAATGATCCATGTAACCTCAATATCTAATCCAAGACTGGCTCAGGCCTTCATTGATTATATGACGACACAGGGTATTCACCTGACTATGCGGCCTGCCAATGAACCGCATGTGGTTGAGCTGTGGCTGGAAGACAAAAGCCAATTAAATTTTGTTGAACAAGAACTCAACAAGTTTGTCCGTGATCCGCTTAATGAACGCTATCAAGCTGCTAGCTGGCAAACAGGTAAATCAAACACGCCTTTGCAATACCATAACAACCTAAGCTGGAACACGCTGAAAAGCCAATCAGGCCCATTGACTATCGCCATAACCGCGCTCTGTATTCTGGTTTATCTCTGGATGCAGTTTGCTGGAATTAATGAGGTTATGCGCTGGCTGGCATGGCCCAACAATGAACAACATCTGGAATTGTGGCGTTGGATCAGCCCCATATTTCTGCACTTTTCATTGCTACATATCTTGTTTAATTTGGTGCTTTGGTGGTATTTCGGCAGTCAGGTTGAAAAAAATATTAACACCGCAAAACTTATTGAAATCACAATAGTTTCTGCACTTTTCAGTGGTTGGGCACAATCACTTTTCAGTGGCTCACATTTTGGTGGGCTTTCCGGTGTGGTCTATGCTCTGATCGGTTATGTTTGGCTGACCGGAGAAATGTCTCCCGGTAAGGGCGTCAGTGCTCCCAGAGGGCTTATCGCCATCTCGGTTATCTGGTTATTCGTTGGCTATTTCAATATGTTTTCACTCAATATCGCCAATGCAGCCCATTTTTCAGGCTTAATCATCGGGTTATTGATGGGATTATGGGACAATTTACGCAAACAAAAAAATTAATAATATTCCAAATAAAGTCAGTCAATTATAATTAATTTAGGTAAAACATTAGGGGAATGTTGTGAAGCAAACGCAGCGACATGATGCAATAATCGAGCTGGTACGTCTTCAAGGTTATGTCAGCACTGAAGAGCTGGTCGAACACTTTGACGTCAGTCCACAAACAATCCGGCGTGATTTGAACGAATTGGCCGACAAAAATAAGATCCAACGTCATCACGGCGGTGCCGCTTTACCCTCCAGTTCCGTCAACACGGCTTACCATGATCGCAAAATTATGTGGTCAGATGAAAAAACCCGCATTGCCCAGCAAGTTGCCACCCAGATCCCAAATGGTGCAACCCTATTCATTGATATTGGCACTACCCCGGAAGCGGTAGCCCACGCATTAATCGATCATCGGGATTTGCGGATTGTCACCAACAACCTTAATGTTGCAACCTTGCTCATGGGAAAAGAAGATTTCCACCTGATTCTGGCAGGTGGCGAAGTACGCTCCCGTGATGGTGGCATCATTGGTGAAGCAACGCTGGATTTCATCTCCCAATTCCGCCTTGATTTCGGTATTCTCGGCATTAGCGGCATTGATTCTGATGGTTCTCTATTAGAGTTCGACTACCATGAAGTCAGAACCAAACGCGCAATTATCGAAAACTCGCGCTGTGTCATGCTGGTTGCAGATCATTCCAAATTTGGCCGCAGCGCCATGGTTAACCTCGGTAACATGAACCTGATCGATTTCCTGTTTACGGATAAAGCGCTACCATCCAACATCCAGAAAATCATCGAACAATATAACGTCAAACTGGAACTGTGTTAAAACCGGGGTTATGTTAGTTATATTTTGTTTATGTCCCGTCTAAAAAACAGGCGGGCTATTCCCACCATCCGTTTCTCCTGTTCACAACTTCAAACACTCTTCCTTGTATCCTCACAGTCACTCACTACCTCTGATTTGCTTCTGACAATTTCCTTATTAATCTTATATATAAGATAACTATTTGTTATCTGCATCACGCAAATATTTTTTTCCTAGTTAATAGTTGGCGATTGATGAATTTTTGATTACAATCATTGAGCGAAAACGAACATTAAAGAACTGTTTCGAACATTTCAGAGGGTATGCGATGGAAACCAAAGATTTAATTGTAATTGGCGGCGGAATCAACGGCGTTGGTATTGCGGCAGATGCTGCTGGCCGAGGACTTTCTGTCCTGCTGTTAGAAGGCCAGGACTTAGCCAGTGCGACGTCATCAGCCAGTTCCAAACTGATCCACGGTGGCCTGCGCTATCTGGAACATTATGAATTTCGTCTGGTCAGTGAAGCACTGGCAGAACGCGAAGTTTTATTAAAACTGGCTCCCCACATTGCATTCCCAATGCGTTTTCGGCTTCCACACCAGCCACACCTGCGCCCGGCTTGGATGATCCGCCTTGGCCTGTTCCTTTACGATCACTTGGGCAAACGTGTGAGTTTGCCAGGTAGTAAGGGACTAAAATTCGGTACAAACTCAGTTCTAAAACCTGCCATTAGTCATGGCTTTGAATATTCTGACTGCTGGGTTGACGATGCACGTCTGGTCGTGCTGAATGCTCAGGAAGTCCAAAAACATGGCGGTGAAGTCCGTAACCGCACTCAAGTTACCCGCGCATGGCGTGAAAATGGCTACTGGCTGGTGGAAGCCAAAGATCTTGTCACTGGTGAGACCGAAACATGGCAGGCAAAAGGTCTGGTTAACGCGACTGGCCCGTGGGTTAAAAACTTCTTTGATAATGGCCTGCAACTGAAATCGCCTTATGGTATCCGCCTGATCAAGGGTAGCCACATCGTTGTACCTCGTGTTCACGATGAACCTCAGGCCTATATCCTGCAAAACGAAGATAACCGTATCGTATTTGTGATCCCGTGGAATGATGAATTCTCCATCATCGGTACAACAGACGTTGAATACAAAGGCGATCCAAAAGAAGTCAAAATCGACGATCAAGAAATCGATTATCTGTTGAAAGTTTATAATGATCACTTCAAGAAGCAGCTTAGCCGTATTGATGTGGTCTGGACTTACTCCGGTGTGCGTCCACTATGTGATGATGAATCCGATTCACCACAGGCTATCACCCGTGATTACACACTGGATGTTCAAGATGAGCAGGGACAAGCACCACTGCTGTCGGTCTTCGGTGGTAAACTAACGACTTATCGTAAACTCGCCGAACATGCGATGGATAAACTGGCACAGTATTATCCGAACGCCGGCAAGGCATGGACTAAAAATGGCAAACTACCTGGCGGAGAGCTGGAAGGCCATGACCGCGATGGATACGCACGTTTACTGCGTAAACGCTATAATTGGTTGCCAGAAGGAGTAGCGCGACGTTATGCCCGCACTTACGGCAGCAGCAGCAACATCATTCTGAATGGTGCAAATGAGCTGACAGATTTGGGCGAATTCTTCGGTCATGGTTTGTACGAAGCTGAACTGCGTTATCTAGTAGCACACGAGTGGGTCACTCAGTTGGATGATGCGATCTGGCGTCGCACTAAGTTGGGTATGTGGCTGACTGATGAACAAAAACAGCGTATTGCTGACTGGTTGGCGCAAAACGTTAAGTCAGCGCAATCACAAGGCTGATTTAATCTGACCCGTTAAAATGTTTGAAAAATGGCGGTAATCTTCTATCGCCATTTTCTATTTCCACCATAAAAACCTATTTTCACTCAACATCCTCCAAAAAAGAATCATAAAGTTTCGAAATCAATCATAAATATGTTCTATTAAAATTCCTTGATTTTTCATTTAATTCTACTAATAGTTCAGATAGTATATTTTTACCACAGTGATAGGATATTAATAGGCTGAAAAGACAATATGAGATAACTTATGTTAACCATTAGGGAAGCAATAATAAAAGATACCCAACTTATGACTAAGCCAATATAATGATTAATGCAACTTTATCCTTTCTCTGACTAATTTATTCAGAGAAAGGATGATAAAAAATTAATCAACTCCATATCTATTTACCTCGCCTAATCTAATTCACACCATTCTTATCCTCCACATAATAATAAGTAATACTAACGGACGCTTTTCACTGTCATGATCTTCACCATTATCTTCAATTTCTATTAATACATCATTTGCTATAATTTTCATCAGTAATAACCCTATGCTATATCAGCACAATCATCAAAAACAAAATATTAGAATAATAAACATACGAATTTTGTCTTTTTTTACATCATAATTAAATAAAATTTAATAGAGTCAAAATAAAAAATGCAACTATCCGATTAATTACTTTACGGTAAGACAAAGAACAAAATACAATCAAACTGATTCATAAGATGACAAATAGTGCAGCAAAAATCACCATCCAGGCAGAAAATTACAGCAAACATAGAAGCAGGAAACAAATCATTTCCCTATATTCTCCCATAATGCTTATTTTTATATCTTCAATATAAAATTAAAATATATCTTCAAAAGATTGATAATATTAGTTTTTATTATTTTTTAAATTTTCATTTATTTTGTAATTGTGATATTACTCCCTTTTCTTTAATTCGCTTGTTGCGGTTTATGTTCAAATTTATGAAGATAAACGAGAATGGATAAAAACTTGTAATGATGAGTCAAACATTCATTAAAAAAGAGGGGATTGCGCAATCATTTTTGGCTCGTTATCTCCTCTCTGAACAATGTGGCAACCGCCTGAAAACCATAGAATTATTGGCAAAAGAGTGTGAATTGTCCGTAGGTTTAATGCAGGCAGCATTAAAATCTCTCGAACAATCACAGGCGGTTGGGATTAAGCGTCGTGGTCGGAATGGCAGTTTTCTTTCGCATATTAACCACAAATTGTTGCTGGAGTACGCCGATATCGGCAATGTGGTCTGCGCAATGCCCCTTCCTTATACCCGTGCTTATGAGGGTCTGGCCAGTGGTTTAAAAGCATTATGTGCAGGAGTTCCTTTTTACTTTGCGCATATGCGAGGTTCAGATATCCGCATTGAATGCTTACTGAATGGAGTCTATGACTTAGCAGTAACATCAAGACTTGCCGCAGAGCAACACCCAGAAATTAAAAATATTTATATTGCGCTATCACTAGGGACACAAAGTTATACAGACAGACATCGATTAATCTTTCGTCAAGGCGAGATGGAATCCATCCGTCGTGTAGGGTTAGACAGTACCTCAGCCGACCAAAAAATAATGACAAATCAGTACTTTGCAGGGAAAGGAATTGAACTGGTCGAGGTCTCTTATCACGAATGTCTGAATCAAATCAAAAAAGGCCACATTGACGCGGCCATCTGGAACGTCGGGCAAGGTCACGAGCTAATTGCAGAGGGCCTGATGACCCAACTTCCAGACGACAGTGAGTGTTTTATCAAAGCTTCCGAGGCTGTTATCCTTGCCCGTAAGGATAATATTCCTATCCAACAGCTCTTGCGTACTATGGTTGACAGAGATGCCCTGCTGACTCACCAACAGAATGTGGTAGCAGGTATAATCGAACCCATTTATTGACCTCTATTAACCAATAGCAAGCATCAATCAAAACAAGTAATAACCAAACGTATAACAAAAAGTGATGGTAGAACAACGGTTAACTATCCTGTTGCAAGGTGGTGTCATCGATAAAGATATCTACGATAACATGCTTGATGTCGTGCATATTCTGGAAGATATCTGGCTGATCCCTGTCCGTCATCCACAAGGTGAAATGGCGCTTACCCACATGGCAAGTGCTTTCATGCGATCACGTCGTGGCGAAATCGTTTCCCCCATAGAAAAAGAAATTCTGGAAAAAATAGAGCAATCCGAAGACTACACACAATTACTCACAATTCACTATTCCCTGCTGGAGAAATTTACACTCACCCTACATCCTAATGAAGAAGGCTACCTGTTGATAAATTTATATGGTTTAATACTTACAACAAAAACTCATTGATTTTTTTATACTATAAATATTCAAAAAAATGAAAATTAATATTATTCAATAATTTTTATTATTCGCACAGGCAAGCTGCTTTGCAGCTATGAAGGGAAATCTATGTTTATTAACGCATTAAAAAAACAGAACCCTAAATTGATTGAGGTAGCAAAAAGTCTTTGGCAGCAAGGGGTAATCTTACCAGATACTTACGTCATTGATGTCGACCAAGTGTTAAATAATGGCCGACATTTACTGCAAACAGCAAAACAATATGGCATCCAACTTTATTTGATGACCAAGCAGTTTGGTCGTAATCCCTGGTTGACCAAAAAACTGATTGAACTCGGTTATCCCGGTGTCGTAGCCGTAGATTTCAAAGAAGCCTATAGCCTGAGCCAACACGATATACCGTTATGTCACATTGGTCATCTGGTACAGACGCCAACTCACCTGATAAAAACTATGCTTAAGCGTAACCCTGAGATAATCACAGTATTCTCGATAGAAAAAGCTCAGGCAATCTCGGATACAGCTGAGAAACTGGGATGCGTTCAGCCCATCATGCTGAAAGTCTTTACTCAACGTGATATATCCTTTACTTGTCAAGAAGCAGGCATTCCCTTTGATGAGATCGACACCGCTGTTGATGCTTTAAAGCAAATGCCGGGTGTTAAACTATGTGGCCTGACCCACTTTCCTTGTCTGGCATGGAATGAGCAGTATCAGACAACCTTACCAACCGTCAATTTGCAGACACTTATCAGAGCGCGAAATAAACTTGCACAGCTCGGTATTTCCCTTTCACAAATCAATGCACCTTCTGCAACAAGCAGTAGCACCATTCCTCTGTTAGCGAAATATGGTGCAACTCATTTAGAACCCGGACATGCTCTGACCGGAACAATACCTGCCAATGCCATTGGCCGAGAACCTGAACATATCGCTATGGTTTATGTATCAGAGATATCCCATCACTACGATGGCAACAGTTATTGTTATGGTGGCGGTTACTACAAACGCAGCCACATGAAGCATGCACTGGTTTTTCCCGCCAAGAACCCAGAACACAATAGTTCATATAAGACAGTACGCATATTACGGTTAGGTGAACCTTGTATTGATTACCATCTGCCATTAGCAGGCCCCCATCCTATCGGTAGTCCAGTCATTATGTGTTTCCGTGCTCAGGTTTTCGTGACCCGCAGCGATGTCGCCTTAATTTCAGGTATTCAGTCAGGAGAACCCAAACTGGAAGGTATTTATGACAGCCAAGGTAACTGGAAAAACAATGGTTATGCCCAATAAACACTTAATAGAGGTATTACAGTTAATATTATTCCGCCCTTAAATAATGTTATTTTCGCTATAGTAGATTTACAGCATCATGCTACGTAACTATTTTTTTACGGAATAGTTATGTTTTATTTATGGAATAGTTATGGAATACCAGAAAAAGACTGGGAATACCCCCACACATTCCGCTCCGTATTCCTCACCCAGGATTGATACATCAGGTTACACCTATGTGCATGAGCATTTGCATATTGATCTATCCGAAGCTAAAGGCAATCTCGATTGCCGATTAGATCAATACGAGCTAGTTGTTGATGAACTTCGCCACCTGTATACGCTAGGATTACGCAACATTGTGGAAGTCACCAACCGCTACATGGGGCGCAATGCCTCCTTCCTGCTGAATTTGGTACGTGATACCCACGTCAACATCATCGCCTCGACGGGTTATTATAAACAGCCTTTCTTCCCTGCCCATTTCAGCGAATTAAGCATACAAGACATTGCCGAAGAGATGATCACTGACATTGAATCAGGCATTGACGGTACGGAGTTAAAAGCCAGCATCATTGCAGAGATCGGCTCCAGTTTCGGGCAAATCACCGAAGATGAGCGAAAAGTGTTTGCAGCGGCAGCCCTGGCACATCATGCAACCGGGTGTCCTATTTCCACCCACACAACTTTAAGTACTATGGGGCGTGAACAATTAGCACTCCTCAGGGCATTTGGTGTTTCTCCTGAACACGTGGCGGTTGGTCATTGTGACCTGAAAGACAATCTGGACACGATTATTCCCCTGCTCGAAGAAGGCGCATGGGTACAATTCGATACCATTGGTAAAAACAATTACTATCCTGACAGCAGCCGCATTGCGATGTTGCAGGCGGTTGCCAAACGTGGGCTACTCGACAGAGTGATGCTCTCGCAAGATATAACCCGCCGTTCTCATCTGAAAAGCAACGGAGGAATTGGTTTCGATTACTTATTGACTGTATTCGTTCCGATGTTGCTGGCAGCCGACTTTACCCAAACACAGATAGACCGAATGTTACGTGATAACCCTGCACAATTCTTCCGGCATCACTTTTTCAATAAGCTTTTTTCCAAAAAATAAACAATATTTTATAAAAGATAATTTAAAGAGAGGGATAACAACATGAAATTTGTCGTTGGTGGACAAATAGAAAAAGAAAAAATAGCCGAATGTATACGGCAACTGGCAGGAGATAAAGCTACCTCGATTGTCATCATGAATGATATCGAAGCATCCATGGCAATTAAGAATGGCAATGCCGATTACTATTTTGGTGCCTGTAATACCGGAGGAGGTGGAGCACTGGCAATCGCCATTGCACTTATCGGTTTAGATCTCTGTGCCACCATTGGCATGCCGGGAAAAATCTTACCGGACGATGAGATTATTGCTCATGTAAAAGCAGGCAAAAAAGCGTTTGGCTTTACAGGGCAAGATATCGATATTGTTCTGCCAGTGATCATTAACACGATCATTTCTCAATAAGGAGCATATCATGCAACATTTTCATGATTTCCTGATGAGATTGATGGAAGTCGACCCCTTTAAAGCAGGATTACTGGCTGCAATTGGTGCGATTGCTGCCATGATGGCAAACCGTGGTATCGCCGTTTTCCATGATGGTCTGCGTCCGCTGCTTCCCGAATATCTTGAAGGTCGAATGAGTCGTAAAGCACTCGCTGCGACGAGCTTTGCCTTAAGCATTGGTCTGGTTGTGGGATTTGGTATTCCCTTTTCGCTGGCAGCGCCAATCGTACTGGTTCACAGCCTGCTGCTCGGTACGGATATGATTGGTATCTGGTGTGCCAACAGCCGCAGAGGGTTTATCGCGTCAGGTATCATCGGCGCGCTGTACGCCATTGCCTTACTGGCAGGGCTGCGTTCAGTAGTGGAACTTTTTGCCATGCTGCCGGTTAATTTCACTGACGACTTAAAAAAAGTCGGCGATCCAATTGTGGCCTGTTTTGCCCTGTTCCCTGCGATGGTCGTCGGCTACCAATATGGCTACCGCAAAGGGTTGCTAGTGATGTTAACCGCTTTGATTGGTTATCTGGCGACCAAAGCCGCTGGCCCGCTCAGTTTTGGTGGTTTAATCGAAAAACCTGTCAGCGTCGATCCGAATGGAGCGGCTTTACTGCTGTCGATGATCGCAATGTTCTACTTTGCCATGCGTGAACGTCCGGCACATCTTGCAGATAATACATCATCAGCAAATCAAACCTCAGCAGCACCAAAAGGTGCTAATGAAATCTTAGTGGGGCTGTTTTCGACCCGTATTGAACGCATCCAGAAAAACAAATGGCTCCTCATCCTCTGTGGGGGTCTGACTGCAAGTGCGGCTACTATGTCTTTCAGCCTGCTGGCAGAAGGCCCGGTATCATTGCAATTAATGGCGCAAGATGAACAAACCAACGCCTTGCTGGTAGCGCTGGCTCGTGCTATCGGGTTTGTTCCACTGGTTGGTACGACAGCAATCGCCACTGGCGTGTATAGCCCCAACGGGATGAAATTTGTCTTTGTGGCAGGTCTGGCAACCAATAACCCGTGGCTCGCCTTTATTGCAGGCGGTATCACTATGTTTATTGAGATCCAGTTGCTGGCGAAAATTGCAATCTGGCTGGATAAATACCCCGGAGTTAAAGCCTGTAGTGGCCATATTCGTACCGCGATCACCAAAATGCTCGAAGTCGCCCTGTTGGTTGGTGGTATGATTGCTTCCAACGCGATTCTGCCGGGTATGGGCTTTATGATTGTGGCAGGTATCTACCTGCTCAACCGTACTTCCAAACGTCCTTTGGTTGAAATGGCAATCGGCCCGATTGCAACCATTGCGGTAGGTATTCTTGCCAACGTGCTCTATTTAGCAGGAATAAATTAACAGGAATAAAGTGAGAGAATGAAAACAGCGCCATTGCAAAGCTATCCACTGAAAAGTATGACTATGGCACAAGCCCAACAGCAGCAATTTAAGCTGGTGGATATTATCTGTCGTCACTTTCCCGGAGCTGATTTTCTCTCACAAGGGGATCTGGGATTAGTCCCGGATCTCCATCAACCCCGGATGACTCAGCGTATTGAAAGGGTAATCGCCGAGTACTTCGGGGCTGAAGCAGCGGCCTTTGTCAATGGTGCAGGAACCGGTGCTTTACGTTCTGGGCTAGCAGCACTGCTTCGTCCTCATGAGACATTACTGGTGCATGATGCCCCCGTTTATCCCACAACAAAAACATCAATTGAACAAATGGGTCTTAATGTTGTATATGCTGATTTCAACTGTACAAACCAACTTGAAACCAGCATTAAGCAATATCAGCCAGCAACCTGCCTGATCCAGCATACACGGCAGAAAATCGATGATTGCTATGCCCTGCAAAATATCATCGCCATCTTAAATCAATATCACATTCCCTCATTGGTAGATGACAATTATGCCGCAATGAAGGTGCCACATATTGGTTGTGAATACGGCGCAACACTTTCTGCCTTTTCTTGCTTCAAATTACTGGGGCCACAAGGCGTAGGCGTGGTTGTCGGCCAACAAGCTGTGATTGATAAACTACGCCACGGCATGTACTCCGGTGGCTGCCAGATTCAGGGTTATCAGGCGATGGAAGCATTACGTGGGTTAGTATTCGCCCCGGTCATGCACGCAGTACAGTCTGAAGTGAATGAATCGCTGGTGACAAGGCTGAATCAGGGTGAAGTGCCACAAGTGAAGCGGGCATTTATCGCCAATGCTCAGTCAAAAGTCGTCTTAGTGGAATTTTACGAACCTATTGCGGATGCAGTGCTGGCCACCGCACACACACTGGGTGCACTACCTTATCCCGTCGGTGCCGAATCGAAATTTGAAATCCCGCCCCTGTTTTACCGAATTTCCGACACATTTCGTCAGGCAGATCCCACCCTGGAGAAACGCATGATCCGCATCAACCCTAATCGCAGCGGGGCCGAAACAATTATGCGTATCTTGCAGGCAAGCAGTCGGTTGAATATATCTGGGAAATATCTTTAAATAGAAAAATATACCCTATGGATTTCAGACTGCAACTTGAAAGACGACGGGTATAGTAGCCAATAATTCCCCCAGTGATTTATATTTATTTATATGGAATGCGCGATGAAATACGCAGATACATTAATGAATCAGTCACTCCAGGACGAGAGTATGTTAATAATAAAAATATTTATGTTCTATTAACTCATTAACAACAACGTTAGGATTGGAAAGAGAAAGAGGAATAAAGCAGTTTTTTGAAAATACATTGAAAGTCAAAAAACATATGAGTTCTACTCATAAATTACTTGCCAATGACAACATAAAAAAATCACTTCATAATTCTTGAGGCCACTCTTTCGGTCTGATTGTTGTCAGCTCGACTTTCCTTTAACCAAGTGGTCGCGTATCAAAATGAAAGGAAATCGAGCAAAGGTAGAAATATAAAAACACTCCCTATCAGGTAGACATAAACCACATTTAAAAGTGATATAAGTATAGACTTAATACCATGAATCAAACTACCGCTATTCAACGCCTGAGTAAATTTGATCAACAAGGCCGCTATGTCTTCACCGCTAAAGATCTTGCCAAAGCAATGAGGAGAGGTGAATACAACTATGTCAGCTTAGAATCTGCACTATCTGAATACGGTGCCATTTCACAAATTCCAATTGATCGGTTGACAGTGATGACTACAGGCCGTAAAGGAACCTACAAAACCCCTTTCGGTATCATTGAATTTACACACACAAAAAGGTCAGCCCCCAATATTATCTGTAATATCAAATAAATTGGCAGACCACTCCGCCTGGCAAGTAAACAAGCCGCCTACCGTAACCTAAAACGAGTGGGTAGAAATACACATTTAGTTGAAGAGAGGATAATCTATGAAGCTTAATCGTACAGATTTCTCACAACTGGTCGATCGCAATTTGCCAAATAATATCTTTACACGTACTTTAGGAAACGAAAAATTTATCCCTTATTTAATTTCAAGCTTAGAAGAACTATTCAAAAAGCTGCAACTTTCGCTCTCCGATAATAATGACCAACCCGAATTCAGACTGTAAAAGCTGGCCTGAGGAATATCACCACTTTATTTTATTAATATTGTTCCTCAGGCACTTTATCTCTCTTATTCAGAGCATATTAACGAGTTAAACATGATCCCTCTGCTGCCGCTCCACCAATGTGAGGATGCTGTAAAGGGCGACAGGCTGTTGCTCCTGATTCAAAACCTGCACATCCCAAATGACAACACCCTGTGGCTTGTCATCCGGGGTCTTCTGAACTTTCTTGATCTTCTTCTTGCAGGTCAACCGAACCTGAATCGTATCACCAATTTTCACTGGTTCAATAAACCGCAGGTTTTCCATACCGTAGTTCGCCAAGACAGGCCCGACAGGTGCATCAACGAACAGACCGGCAGCAGCCGATACAACAAAGTAACCATGCGCCACACGCTCACCAAACAGGGATTCAGCCGCACCAATTTTATCCATATGGGCATAAAAATGATCCCCGCTCAGACAGGCGAAATTGACGATATCCGCTTCTGTCACCGTCCGGCGAGCAGTCAGCAGACTTTCCCCAATTTCAATTTGTTCGAAATACTTACGGAACGGATGAACAGGATCTTCCTTCACTTTCGCACCGCGCACCCACTCACGACCAATAGCCGCCAGCATACTTGGGCTGGCCTGAATTGCTGTGCGCTGCATATAGTGTTTCACCGCACGCAATCCACCCAGCTCTTCACCACCACCAGCACGTCCCGGCCCGCCATGTACCAACATAGGTAGCGGAGAACCGTGTCCTGTGGATTCCGCTGATGCCGCCTCATCCAGAATCAACATACGGCCATGAGCACAAGCTGTTGCCCGGATAACCTGCATCGCAATTTGCTCATCTGCCGTGACCAATGAACCCACCAGACTACCTTGCCCCATCAAGGCCAGAGCAATCGCCTGTTCCGTGTCCTGATAAGCCATCAAAGTGGAAACTGGCCCAAAGGCTTCCGTTTCATGTACGACCTGATTGGTCATCGGATCTGCACAATAAAGCAGAGTTGGCGGGTAGAATGCCCCATCACTGTGGGTATTATTTGCCAGCACTAACTTATCCAACGCACCGCCGCACAGTAATTCACAGCCACCGTGTAACAGTTCATCAACCTTGGATTGGACTTCACCCCGTTGTTCAAGGTTGATCAATGCCCCCATGCGTACATCCGGTAAAGCAGGATCACCTACCACTACACCAGACAGACGTTTAAGCAGCGCTTGTTTAACCACCTCAAGTTGACTGATCGGCACAATAATACGCCGAATAGCCGTACATTTTTGCCCTGCTTTTACCGTCATCTCACGGACAACTTCCTTAATGAACACACCAAATTCTGGCATTTCCGGCGTAACATCCTCCCCCAAAATACAGCAATTGAGGGAATCCGCTTCCATCGTGAATGAAATTGATTTCTCAATCAGCCGTGGATGAACTCTCAATTTCTGACCCGTCTGGGCTGAACCTGTAAAAGTGACTGCATCCTGATAATTGAGATGATCAAACAGATCACCAATTCCACCGCAGATCAGTTGCAATGCACCTTCCGGCACTAAGCCACTGTCGAGGATCAATTTCACCATCGCCTGTGTCAATTGTGCTGACGCTGTCGCAGGTTTAATGATCGCCGGCATACCCGCCATCCAGGTCGGAGCCAGTTTTTCCAACATTCCCCAACAAGGGAAGTTAAACGCATTGATATGTAGCGCAACGCCGGGACGAGAGGTCAGAACATGGCGAGCGACAAACTGGGACTGTTTCGAAAGTGGGATCATCTCATCTTCCGGCCACAAAACATCATCCGGTAACTCACGTCCTGCCAGACCCGCATAGGAAAATAACGTTGCGATGCCTCCTTCAATATCTATCCAGCCATCCGAACGGGTCGCGCCGGTTTCTGCTGAAATAGCATACAGGGCTTCTTTATTAGCAAGCAGATGCTTTGCAACGGCTTTCATCATCTGAGCCCGCTGCTGGAATGTCATAGCCGCGAGAGCTTTGCCCCCTTTTTCCCGGGCATAACTGAGACTATCAGCCAGTGGCAGCCCATCTGAACATACCTGATACAAGGCTTTACCATTTACTGCATGGTGAATAGTTCTGGCATTACCTTTCCCATAAACCCAGGCACCACATATATAACTGGTTAACTGTTGCATTTTTTTCTCCACCGATTGTATTAATGAATCATCATTAACTACATCTACAACATTTATGTATCACATAATCCATGAAAAAGACCATCTGATAAATTAACAAAATTAGAACATATTAGGGGCGGTGCATGTCAATATCCTTACTTTTCCCTAACAATAAAAATTAATCACGGCTTCTTTAAAAAATAAAAAGCAAATATTGTGATGTGTTCGACAAATATACAAACAAACCGTTTGATATTTTTGTTATCGATTTGTAGATTTACAGTTTCATTTAATGATTCATTTTTATCTTTAAAACTAAAAAATAAGAATCATATGTGGAGCATATATGACAACTGAGCAACTCCAGGCGCACTTTGACACCAAGATCGAGGCAGATCTTTCCATTGAAGCTAAGGACTGGATGCCCGATGCCTATCGCCAAAACCTGATACGTCAGATCAATCAACACGCACACTCAGAAATTATCGGCATGTTACCGGAAGCCAACTGGCTCACTCGTGCCCCCACACTGCGCCGCAAAGCGGTGTTATTGGCAAAGGTACAGGATGAAGCAGGGCACGGGCTTTATCTCTACAGTGCCGCAGAAACACTTGGCTGCTCTCGTCAGGACATCTACCAGAAGCTACTGGATGGCAAGATGAAATATTCATCAATCTTCAACTATCCCACCTTAAGCTGGGCTGATGTCGGAGTCATTGGCTGGCTGGTGGATGGTGCTGCAATTGTTAATCAGGTCGCCCTGTGCCGGGCATCTTACGGCCCTTATGCCCGTGCTATGGTCAAAATCTGTAAAGAAGAGAGTTTCCACCAGCGGCAGGGATATGAAGCGGTTATGGCATTAGCAAAGGGTAACGAAGCTCAGCGTGCCATGCTGCAAGATGCCATCAATCGATTCTGGTGGCCGACGCTGATGATGTTCGGCCCCAATGACAGTGATTCTCCCAACAGTGCCCAAAGCATGGCCTGGAAAATCAAACGGTTCAGTAATGATGAACTGCGACAGAAATTTATTGATAACACCGTCCCTCAATTGGAAGCATTAGGCATGACTGCTCCCGATCCAGCGTTGACCTGGGATGAAACCACTGGTCATTACCGTTTTGGTGAAATCAATTGGGATGAATTCTATCAAGTGCTCAAAGGGCGGGGCATATGCAATCACGAACGTCTGGAAGCCAAACGCCGTGCGTGGGAAAGCGGGAGTTGGGTGCGTGAAGCGGCTTCTGTTCATGCCAAAAAAATGGCTGCCAAAAAACAGGCTGCTTAATCCATTGCGTTATTAGTCAGATTCGGAAAAGGAGACAAAACATGAACGATACCGATTGGCCACTGTATGAAGTCTTTATCCGCAGCAAGCAGGGGCTGACTCACCGTCATGTCGGCAGCCTCCACGCAGCAGATGATCAAATGGCACTGGAAAATGCACGTGATGCCTATACCCGACGCAATGAAGGTTGCTCTATCTGGGTGGTGAAATCCATTTATCTGGTTGCATCACAACCAGAAGATCGCGGGGCTTTTTTCGAACCCTCAGAAGACAAAATCTACCGTCATCCGACTTTCTACACGATCCCTGATGGCATTAAGAATATGTAAAGGTGAGACATGAATACATCTCGTGTTGCTTCACCCAACCAGACGCTTTTTAACGATATCCTTGTTAGCTACGTACTGCGTCTGGCAGACAGCCCGCTGATTCTGGCACAACGCCTGTGCGAATGGTGTGGTCATGCGCCAGAGCTGGAGATTGATTTAGCGCTGTCCAATATTAGTCTCGATTTACTGGGGCAGGCACGTAACTTTCTCAGTTATGCCGCCACGCTTTACGGAACAAATCACGGGACAGAAGTTGATGAAGATAAACTGGCTTTTGGTCGTGAGGAGCGAGAATTCCGCAATCTTTTGCTGGTGGAACAACCTAATGGTGGCTTTAACGATACGTTGGCTCGCCAATTTTTCATTGATGCCTATCACATCTTACTTTATCAGGCATTAGGGCAAAGTCAGGACCCTCAGCTAGCAGCCATCAGTAATAAATCATTGAAGGAAGTGGAATATCACCTGCGTTTCAGCCGTGGCTGGATGATCCGTCTGGGGGATGGCACAGAACAAAGTCACGAGAAAATGCAAAACTCTGTCAATCAATTGTGGCGCTTTACCGGCGAACTATTCCACTGTGATGAAGTGGAACAACAACTTGCTGAGGTCGGAATTGCCATCGATCCCCGCACACTATATGAACCGTGGCAACAAATCGTCAAAGAGACCTTCTTGCAAGCCGCGTTAAACATACCAGAGGGAATACCTTATCGACAGGGCGGCAAACAAGGGCAACATACCGAACATTTGGGTTACATACTGGCAGAAATGCAATTTTTGCAACGGACTTACCCAAACTGTAACTGGTGACTGAGGCTGATAACTAAATCCGATAACCCGATAACCAAGCCCGATAAGATCAGGAGGAAATGATGGAACAGCAATTCAAAACATTGCAGCAGCCGGAAGTCCATCAGATCTGGCAGTGTTTACATCAGATTGCCGATCCAGAATTGCCCACACTATCCATTACCGACCTCGGTATGGTACGGGCTGTTCTGCCTTTCCAAACTGAGCAAGCCGAACAAACAGGCTGGCAGGTGATATTCACCCCGACTTATTCAGGCTGCCCGGCGACAGAATTTCTGGTCAATGAAATCCACACAACACTGACTCAGGCAGGGTTCTCGCCAGTACATGTCGATGTGAGTCTGAGTCCGGCATGGACAACTGACTGGATGAATGCAGATGCCAGGCAACGTTTACGTGAATCCGGTATCGCGCCGCCGCAAGGCTCAGCTTGTGAGAAACCGACAGATACAGAATCCATCATCTGCCCCCGTTGTAGCAGTCATGAGACGGAGAAAATCAGTGAATTCGGTTCCACCGCCTGCAAAGCGCTTTATCGCTGCCGACAATGCCTGGAGCCCTTCGATTATTTCAAATGTATTTAATTTTAAATGTATTTAACAAGGGAGCAGCAGATGACTATTCTTCATCGTCCCAGTTCTCAACAAAAACAGTTCCAACAGGAACAATCTTACCGGACGCAACTCCAGCGGGCACCGTTTCAGCGAACACAATTTCATCGCTTACGTATTGCCGCTATTGAGCGGGAAACTTCTGATTCCGTTGCAGTCACGCTGCATATACCCGATGAATTAAGAGAATTCTTTCACTATCAGCCCGGTCAGCATCTGACACTCAAAGCAAAGGTAGGTGGGGAAGAGCTACGCCGCTGTTATTCCATCTGTAGTTCGCCACTGGATAATCTATTGCAAATCGGCGTCAAAGCCGTTTATCAGGGGCGTTTTTCCACCTTTATCAACCAACAATTGGAAGTTGGCGATGAATTAGAAGTCATGCAGCCACAAGGTAATTTCGGTCATCGTCCTGATACTGATACACGGGGAAATTATCTGGCTATTGCAGCGGGTTCCGGTATTACCCCGATCTTATCGATTATCAAAAGCACACTGGCCCTGGAGCCAGAGAGTTCTTTTACTCTGATTTATGGTAATCGTACCAGTCGCTCCGTGATGTTCAAAGAAGCACTGTCTGATCTCAAGAACCGCTATCTACAGCGTTTTCAGGCGATATACCTATTCAGTCAGGAAACTACCGACAGTCCGCTGTTCAACAGTCGTATCAATGCAGAAAGTCTCTTACGTATCGGCAAAACCCTGCTCACTTTTGCTCAGTTTGACCACGCCTTTCTTTGTGGGCCTGAAGCTATGCTGGATGATGCCAAAATAGCACTTGAGCAGGCTGGCATGCCGTCTGAATACATTCATAGTGAACGTTTCAACACGGGGAATCGTCCCCTTTACTCCACTTTCCGTCCAGACAATCTGATCGAACGCAATGAAACCCGTGTCGAAATTCATCTGGATGGCCGCACCTTAAATATTGTCATGCACGCTGAGGATAACAGCATTCTTGATGCAGCCCTGCGTCAGGGAGCAGATTTACCCTATGCCTGTAAAGGCGGGGTTTGCGCCACCTGTAAATGCCGGCTCAAATCCGGTGAAGTGGATATGGGAGTGAACTACAGCCTGGAGCCGGACCAACTGGCTTCCGGCTATATTTTAAGCTGTCAGTCGTGGCCGAAAGGCGACGGTGTCGTTGTTGATTTTGACGTCTAAGATTTCTCATCAATAAGAAATTTTCAAGAAAAAATGGTCACAAATCAGGAGCCACCATGAAACAAGAATGGATTTTATGCCAGCAGCAACAGCGGGTACGCACACTGACTCTCAACCGTCCAGAAGTGCGCAACGCTCTCAGTAATGACTGTCTGGAACAGCTTGTACAGCATCTGGAGCAGGCGGATACCGATATCGGCACTGGCGCTATTATCATTACCGGCTCACAGCGCTGTTTCGCGGCGGGTGCCGATCTCAAAGAACTACAGCAACAGACGGTTGCTACCGCAATAACTGATCGTCGTCCTCAACTCTGGCAACGCCTGAACAATATCAGCAAACCGATAATAGCCGCTGTTAATGGCTATGCGCTCGGCGCGGGTTGTGAACTTTCACTGGCCTGTGATCTGGTGATCTGCGGTGAAAGTGCCCGCTTCGGCCTGCCGGAAATCACTTTGGGATTAATGCCGGGCGCGGGAGGTACACAGAGACTTATTCGCAGTGTTGGCAAAGCCCTTGCCAGCCAGATGATATTTACAGGTGAAGCTATCGATGCTCATCAGGCACTGCAAGCGGGGTTAGTGAGTGAAGTCTGTATCGATAACCTGACGTTGAAACGGGCACAACAGATAGCAAACCGTATCAGTGAATTTTCGCCGCTGGCATTGCGGGCGGCTAAGGCTGCGCTCAGGACTGCACACGAAACCAGCCTGTCACAAGGGCTGTCTGCCGAGCGCCAACACTTTATTGCTTTGGCAGGTACAACCGACCGTCAGGAAGGTATTTCGGCCTTCCTTGAAAAACGTAATCCAACATTTAAAGGATGCTAGTAGATGGAAAATGAAAATATACCCACGATCCTCACTGAAATTAAAGCAGGTGTCCTTAGCATTAAACTCAACCGCCCAAAATGTATAAACAGTTTTAACGAGGAAATGCACCGGCAGCTAAGTGAAGCACTAAAGATTGCTGAACAGGATGAATCGGTGCGCTGTGTGCTGCTCTCAGGAGCCGGACGTGGCTTTTGTGCGGGGCAAGATTTAAACGATCGCAGCGCTATTATCAATGTAGGTGGCGCTCCTGATCTCGGTTATTCCATTGAAACTTTCTACAATCCGCTGATCCGCCGTCTAACTTCCTTACCCAAACCTGTGGTCTGTGCTGTGCATGGTGTAGCCGTAGGAGCCGGTCTCTCTATCGCTTTGGCCTGTGACATTGTGATCGCAGCCCGCGACACCAGCTTTATTCAGGCGTTCTGTCGTATCGGCCTGACACCGGATGCAGGCGGTAGCTGGTTCCTGCCTCATCATATTGGCCATGCCAGAGCCATGGGAATGGCTTTATTGGGAGACAAAATCACCGCTGAACAGGCACTGGAATGGGGAATGATCTGGCAGGTTTTCGAGCCTAATGAGTTAGAGGAGAAAGCCTGGGAAATCGCGCAACGTCTGGCAACCCAGCCAACCTTCTCTCTCGCGTGTATTAAGAAATCCACTTATGCCGCGGCAAGCAATACGTTAGATGAGCAACTTAATCTCGAACGCGATCTACAACGCCAGTGCGGACACACTGAAGACTTCCAGGAAGGCGTCAACGCATTCATAGAAAAACGCGAACCACAATTCAAAGGAAGATAACCATGAATATGCCTGTACATCATCGTCCAATATTTCATAATTCAATACTCAATGAATCAATACCGGAAGGCCCAATCGCTGTGATTGGTGCAGGCACGATGGGTATCGGCATTGCTCAGGTAACAGCTCAGGCAGGACATACTGTCCTGCTGTTTGATGTAAATAGTGAAGCGGCACAACGCGCACTGAGTACACTCCACACCCGTCTGCATCAACGTGTCGAGGCAGGCAAAGCAGATGCAGGCAAAACCCAGGCTCTGTTGCAACGTATCACTCTGGTAGATTCATTACAAGCACTGGCACCAAGCGTACTGATCATTGAAGCGATTATCGAAAAGCTGGCAGCGAAGCAGGATCTATTCCGCCAACTGGAATCCCTTTGTTCAGAACAAACCATTTTTGCCAGTAATACCTCATCGTTGTCAATTACTGCAATTGCCCACGTGCTGGAAGCTCCTCAGCGTATGGCAGGACTGCATTTTTTCAATCCTGCACCATTGATGAAACTGGTAGAAGTCGTACGGGGGTTAGAAACTTCCCCACAGACAATAGCAACCCTTAAACGTCTCGTGAGCGACTGGCAAAAACAGCCTGTCATTTGTCGTTCCACACCCGGTTTTATCGTTAACCGTATTGCACGCCCTTTTTATGCGGAAGCCCTGCGTGCACTGGAAGAACAAATTGCTTCCCCCGCAACACTGGATGCTGTTATGAAAGACTCCGGCGGCTTTTCGATGGGGCCATTGCAGCTTACCGATTTAATTGGACATGACGTTAATTACGCTGTGACCGAATCCCTGTTCCATGCTTTCTACGGTGATACACGTTTTCAGCCATCACTACGACAAAAAGAACTGGTGGAAGCCAATCATCTGGGGCGTAAAAGTGGCCGGGGATTTTATGTTTACGCGGGTAAGGGTTACGCTGACAAAGCGCAACAACAATTTATTCCCTCCATTATGGAGATAATTACAGAAACATCACCGACAACACTAATACCACCTGAACAAATTAAAATAATCGGTAATTGGTCTGCCCTGCCGCACTTTACCGCGCTGTTACAGCAACACGAATTATTACACCCAAATAAAATTGCTACTGAAAAAAGCGAGAATATTCAGCTACCATCACCAGCATTACAGATTGATGACGTTATATTTATGCTGGCAACGGGGAAAACTAGCTCACAACTTACTGATGAAATTGGGATGTCGGTAGTGCAGTTTGATCTATCGGCCAATCATCAGACCGCTCCGATAATGACGATCAGTGCAGCCTGCCAAAATACTCAGCAACAGACTGCAAAAGTGATCAGATTTCTACACGCTCTCGGCAAACAGTTGATTTTACTGCCGGATTATCCGGCTCTGCTGACCATGCGTATTGTAGCAATGCTGTGCAACGAAGCATTGGATGCTCTTAATAAAGGTATCGCCAACGCCGAAGATATCGATATGGCAATGTGCTATGGCGTTAATTATCCCATTGGCCCTTTGACATGGGGGAGCCAGCTTGGCTGGAAGCACATTCTCAGTACGTTAGAAAACTTACAACAATTCTACGGCGAACCTCGTTACCGTCCGTCACCTTTGCTGCGCCAACTGGCTGCGGGTTATGTCTCACCACCACATATCTCACCTCAGTACCCGTCTGCCCAGCAACATGAACATCAATATAAGAAGAAAAATCATGCCTAATAAAACGAGCAACTCTCCTAAACAACTTGCCCGGCACCACATTGAGGCCATGTATACCAAAGATGCCTGCGCCAACCATATGGGTATACATATTGACTACATCGATATCGGGATCGCTCAATTAAGCATGACCGTTGAGCCTACCATGCTCAACGGTCATAAAACCTGTCATGGCGGCATCATATTCACTCTGGCTGACACGGCTTTCGCCTATGCCTGTAACAGTGAAGGACTTGCTGCTGTGGCTGCCGGATGCAGTATCGATTTCACTCGTCCGGTCTTTAACGGTGACCAACTCACGGCTATCGCTTCGGTACAACATCAGGGAAAAACGTCTGGGTTGTATGACGTCAAAGTTACCAACCAGAATGGCAAAACGGTGGCCTTCTTCCGTGGTCACGCTCATCGCCTTGGTCATTCAGTTTTAGAAGAGCCCTCAAAAACTCTTCCTTCCCAAACCTCTCTTCCTAAAGAGCATCGGAGAGAAAAATCATGAATCATGCATTTATTTGTGATGGAGTACGTACCCCTATCGGGCGTTATGGTGGTGCCCTTGCCAGTCTGCGAGCTGATGATCTGGCCGCTCTGCCATTACAAGCATTGATGGCACGTTATCCCACATTAAATTGGCAAAGTATTGATGACGTCATCCTCGGCTGTGCAAATCAGGCTGGCGAAGATAACCGTAACGTCGCACGCATGGCGGTACTACTGGCTGGGCTGCCACATTCCGTCCCCGGAACAACCCTCAATAGATTGTGTGGTTCTGGCCTGGAGGCACTGGCTTTTGCGGCCCGTAGTATCAAAGCTGGCGAAGCTCATCTGATACTGGCTGGTGGGGTTGAATCCATGACCCGGGCGCCATTAGTGATGGGAAAAGCAGAAAGTGCGTTCAGCCGTCAGGCGCAGATATTCGATACCACGATTGGCTGGCGTTTCATTAATCCACACATACAACAACAATTTGGCACGGATTCAATGCCGGAGACCGCAGAAAACGTTGCTGCCCAATTTGAAATCAGCCGGGATGCTCAAGACGCTTTCGCTCTGCGTAGCCAGCAACGTACAGCCAAAGCTCAACAACGCGGTATTCTGGCCGAAGAAATCACTCCTGTTACTCTACCTGATACCCGCCAAAAAGGGGTAACCGCTTTGGTTTCACAAGATTTTTTTTCACAGGATGAACATCCTCGGCCTGACACAACATTCGAGCAGTTGCAAAAGCTCAAAACCCCATTCCGTGCTAACGGCACAGTCACTGCCGGCAATGCCTCCGGCGTCAATGACGGAGCAGCCGCTCTGATCATCGCTTCAGAAGCAGCAGTTCAACAACATGGGCTGACACCGCGGGCACGTATTGTCGCAACCGCCACCAGTGGTGTTGAACCGCGCATTATGGGAATAGGGCCACTGCCTGCCACTGAAAAAGTACTGGCACTTGCGGGCCTGAGCCTGAACCAAATGGATGTGATTGAACTGAATGAAGCCTTTGCAGCCCAGTCACTGGCCGTCATTCGTCAATGGGGATTGCCGGATGATACAGAGCATGTCAACCCGAATGGCGGCGCAATTGCGCTAGGGCATCCGTTGGGCATGAGTGGTGCCCGCCTTGCGCTGACAGCCACTCTTGAACTGGAACGGCGGGTGGGCCGTTATGCCTTATGCACCATGTGCATTGGAGTGGGACAAGGTATCGCCATGATTATCGAACGCATATAACTATAAAAACAGCCTGTTACAACAAAATCAACAAAATGGCGGGAAATTATGAGCAACAACGCACAACACTTCAACTCACGCTTTACTCCACACACCAATGCACATTTCGATCCTATTGAATTTGCTTCACGCGACGAAATTCAGACACGGCAATTTGAGCAAATAAAATGGACGCTGCATCACGCCTATAACAACGTACCAATGTATCAGCGCAAATTTGATGCCATCGGCATTCATCCCAGTGATTTCAGACAACTCGATGACATCAAGAAATTCCCTTACACCACCAAGCAGGATCTAAGGGATAATTACCCTTTTGATACCTTTGCCGTGCCAATGGAAAAAATTGTGCGTATTCATGCGTCATCTGGTACGACAGGTCGTCCGACCGTCGTGGGCTATACCCAACAGGACATTGATAACTGGGCTGACTTGGTCGCCCGCAGTCTGCGTTTTGCTGGTGTAACAGCCAAAGATAAAGTACACGTTGCTTACGGTTACGGCCTGTTTACGGGAGGATTAGGTGCACATTACGGTGCTGAGCGTCTGGGTGCAACCGTGATCCCCATGTCTGGAGGACAAACGGAAAAACAAGCACAACTGATCCGGGATTTCAAACCTGACATCATCATGATGACACCTTCCTACTGCCTGACACTACTGGACGAGCTGGAGCGCCAAATGGGAGGCGATGCCAGACAATGTTCCCTGCGGGTGGGTATTTTCGGAGCCGAACCGTGGACGGAAGGGCTACGTCAGGAAATAGAGACACGCATGGGCATCAAAGCGCTGGATATTTATGGCCTGTCCGAAGTCATGGGGCCGGGTGTCGCGATGGAATCAGTGGAATACGCTGATGGTTCCACCATTTGGGAAGATCACTTCTATCCAGAAGTGATTGATCCGGACAACCTGAATGTACTGCCGGACGGAGAGAATGGCGAACTGGTTTTCACAACGCTGACCAAAGAAGCCATGCCTGTGATCCGCTACCGTACCCGTGACCTGACACGTTTATTACCGGGAACCGCCCGCAATATGCGCCGTCTGGACAGGATCACCGGACGCTCCGACGATATGCTTATTATCCGTGGTATTAACGTCTTCCCCTCACAGATAGAAGAACAGATTGTACGTTTCAGGGAACTGTCACCACACTATCAATTGGAAGTAAACCGTGTGGGTAATTATGACAGCCTGTCCGTCAAGGTCGAACTGAAAGAACCTAATCAACTTAGTTTCCAACAACGCTGTGGCATTTGCCACCAACTGCGCCACCACATTAAATCTATGGTCGGTATCAATACAGAAGTCAGCATCGTCAACTGCGGAGACATTCCCCGCTCAGAAGGCAAAGCAGTTCGGGTGATTGATAACCGTCGGTATAGATAATTTTCTACCACTGTTGACTATCTAATTTTATGGAAAGCGGTGGTAGTTTCTCCAAACACACCACTCAGTTATGTTAATGTTATGACACAGTTTCGATTCGAAAATAACAAAAATATGACACACAAACTCGACGATTTTATTCAATATGCTCTTGATGCCCAACCGATTAGCGGAACATCGCTGATCATTTCTCTGTATGGTGATGCCCTCAGTCATCGGGGTGGTGAAATCTGGTTGGGCAGTCTCAGCCTTCTGCTGGAGCCGATGGGATTCAGTGACCGCTTTGTGCGAACATCTGTCTTTCGTTTGCAAAAAGAGGGTTGGCTGGAAGTGGAGAAAATAGGTCGTCGTAGCTATTACCGCATCACAGAACGCGGCATGAACCAATTTCGCCATGCTGAGAGTAAAATTTATCTCAGCGAACAACCTGCATGGGATGGCAAATGGGATTTGCTGCTACTGGAAGAAAGCAACAAAGAAGAACGCTCCCGCCTGAAAAAAGAGTTGAGCTGGCTTGGATTTGGTCAACTCAACGGCACATTAATGGCTGCCCCCAGCAGCTCACAAAGTGATATTCCGGCCCTGCTTGGAGAACTCAACGCCAGTGACTCTGTTATTTACTTCCGGGCGGATTATCCTTATCCCCGTTCAGAACAGAGCCTGAAAGAGCGGGTATCCGCCAGTTGGTCACTGGATCAGGTTGCTCAGCACTACCATGAATTTATCATCTCATTCCGTCCTTTAATGAAACTATTGCAAGACTGCAACACAGACGAACTGACACCAGAACGCTGCTTTCAACTACGCCTTTTGCTTATCCACTTTTACCGCCGTGTTGTACTGCGCGATCCACTATTACCGAATGTCCTGCTGCCTGCACAGTGGGAAGGGCAAATCGCCCGTCATTTATGTATCAACATTTACCAGCGCATTGGCCCTGCCGCAACACGGTACATCAGTGAACAATGTGAAACCACCATAGGTAAACTGCCCCAACCTGCTGCCGCGTATTATCGTCGTTTCGGTGGATTACGCAGCGGAACTTAGTACCGTCTGACAATCAATTTTGAGGAAATGTTTATGCCTGATCAACTTCCTACCATTGTTTTGGTAGATTCGGACATTTCTTTTCCCATAGTGCATCGACAACAAGCCTAAATGCCGGAGAAGGCTGTTTTCTGCTAGCGTAATAAAGGTAATAGCCGGGAAAAGGCGCACACCACTCTTCCAATACACGTATCAGGCGTCCTTCTTCAATATGTGAGCCAAATTCTTTTTCCGGCAAAAATGCAATCCCCAGCCCAGCCAACGCAGCATCTACTATATGTGCCGAAGTATTAAAAATAAGCTGTCCGTCCACACGCACGTTCACCTGCCCGTCTTCATGATCGAATTCCCAGACATAGAGTCCGCCGGAACTCGTCATGCGCATACTGATACAATTATGATGCACTAAATTCTGCGGTGTCTGCGGTATAGGATGGCTGGCGAAGTAGTCCGGGGATGCTACTGCCGCCATACGTAATTGCGGACCAATCGGCACTGCAATCATATCCTTATCAATGGTATCGCCCAAACGTACTCCCGCATCGAATCGATCTTCCACAATATTGCGAAACCCGTGGTTCGCATCAAACTCCAGTTTGATATCTGGATACTCACGGAGTAAAGGCGCAAGTTTGGGTAACAGGACAGTGTGCAGAACATTCGGACCACAGGTTATCCGCACTGTGCCAGCCGGTTTATCGCGCAACTCCGTCAGCATATCCAGTTCCGCTTCAATTTCATCAAAGCGATTACCAATAGCCCGCAGTAGCCGTTCTCCGGCAACTGTCGGGGAAACGCTACGCGTAGTACGTGTCAGCAAACGGATCTTCATGCGATTTTCCAGTCCGGTGATCGCCTGACTGAGGGCGGGCTGCGTCACCCCAAGCAATGCAGCAGCACGAGTGAAGCTGCCCTCACGTGCTATCGTGACAAACGAGAGAAGATCGTTAAGATTACGTTTCACCATATCCCCCACCAGTTTAGATTTATAAGCCTGGATTATAAGACTATTAAGAATTCATTAGCTAGTCAGAACACACCACGTGTGTAGAATTTTTATCAGAAAAACATTCTTTAAAGAAAACACGCTAGCGAGGCAATTCCCTCCATTTTCCCAAAATTCGCCTTATATCCGTGTGTGAATGCCTTAAAACAGAGGATAAGACAATTCATGACAAAACATCTGAATGACATGTCAGAACAGCATACCCAAACACAAGCGTACTGGAACGGTGTACTGGCGATGACGCTGTGCGTATTTGCCCTCGTGGCATCAGAGTTTATGCCTGTCAGCCTATTAACACCAATCTCCCGTGATCTGGGCGTCAGCGAGGGGCTGGCTGGTCAGGGAATTACAATCTCCGGTGCTCTGGCAGTGCTGACCAGTCTGTCGATATCCACGCTTGCCAGGAACATAAGCCGTAAACTGCTGCTGGGGATGACATCCTTGATGGCGTTTTCCAGTGTAGTGATAGCGCTGGCACCTAATTACCTAACCTATATGGCAGGACGTGCGCTGATCGGAATCGCTATTGGCGGTTTCTGGTCCATGTCGGCGGCGGCAGCCATTCGTTTAGTACCGCAACATCAAGTACCTCGCGCACTGGCGATTTTCAACGGTGGCAATGCACTGGCGACAGTCATCGCCGCACCGCTAGGGAGTTACCTAGGCTTAGTGATGGGCTGGCGTGGCACATTTTTCTGCCTTGTACCGATCGCGCTGATTGCATTTATCTGGCAGTGGCTCAGTCTGCCCGCCATAAAGTACGAAAAAAATGGTTCTCCTTCAGGCAATATTTTTCGTTTGTTTAAACAGCCACTCGTCGTCTCAGGGCTGACAGCCTGTGGGATTTTTTTTATGGGGCAATTTACCTTCTTTACCTACGTGCGTCCGTTCCTTGAGACGGTCACCCATGTCGGTATACCGGCACTGTCGATGATTTTACTGACAATTGGTATTGCCGGTTTTGTAGGGACTCTGGTCATCGGCACGTTCCTGAAAACGGGGTTTTATCAAACGCTTATTGCCATCCCATTACTGATGATGGCAATTACCGGTGCGTTGATGGCATTCGGTCATAAAGTCTGGATCGTTGCTCCGTTGCTCGGAGTCTGGGGATTGGTTGCCACCGCCGCGCCCGTCGGTTGGTGGACCTGGATCGCCAGAACGTTACCGCAGGACGCCGAAGCAGGTGGCGGTTTAATGGTGGCAGTCATCCAACTGTCTATTGCTCTGGGTTCCACCATAGGGGGGCTGACCTTTAACCACAGCGGTTATCGAAGCCTATTCATCACCAGTGGCGTACTACTAATGCTTGCCGCCTGTCTGGCTTTTTTGACTTCACGAACACACTGACGGAGTAATCAACATAGTAACCGGCGTGCATATGCCCGCTTATCTAAACCTTCAATGAGGATATTTCCATGAAAACTTTGACCATGCTGTTAGGGCTGTTAATCAGCTCATTCGCTGCAACGGGAGCAGATATGTCTAACGGTGCAGATAATTTTTACAAAAGCAATAAAGTTACCCTGCAAAAAGTGACTTTTAAAAACCAGTACCAGATGAATGTTACTGGGAATCTGTTCATCCCGAAAGACATGAATCAGGACACTAAAAATCCGGCAATAATCATTGGCCACCCAATGGGTGCTGTAAAAGAGCAGAGCGCAAATCTGTATGCTCAGAAACTGGCTGAACAAGGCTTTATAACGTTAGCTATCGACCTTTCTTTCTGGGGTGAGAGCGAAGGCCAGCCACGCAATGCCGTTTCTCCAGACATCTATGCGGAAGACTTCAGCGCCGCAGTGGATTATCTCGGCACCCGCCCATTTGTGGACAGAAATCGTATCGGTATGCTGGGCATCTGTGGTAGCGGCAGCTTTATTATCAGCGCGGCCAAAATCGATCCTCGTATGAAGGCGATTGCCACTGTTAGCATGTACGACATGGGTTCCGCTAACCGTAACATGCTCAACCATTCCTTAACACTGGAACAACGTAAGAAAATCATCGCCAATGCAGCAGAGCAGCGTTATGTCGAGTTCACCGGGGGCAAAACTAAATACACCAGTGGTACTGTGCATAAGATTGATGAAAACTCGTCACCGATTGAGAAAGAGTTTTATGATTTCTACCGTACACCTCGCGGTGAGTTTACGCCGAAAGGCTCCTCACCAGAGCTGACTACGCATCCGACACTGACCAGCAACGTGAAGTTTATGAATTTCTATCCGTTCAACGATATCGAAACCATTTCACCGCGTCCGATGCTGTTTATCACCGGAGATCAGGCACATTCGAAGGAATTCAGTGAAGATGCCTACAAGCGTGCTGCTGAACCTAAAGAATTGTATATCGTTCCAGGCACGGGCCATGTTGACCTGTATGATCGTACCAATCTCATTCCTTTCACGAAACTGACTTCATTTTTCAAAGATAATTTAAAGTAATACGCAATTGAACAAAGATTATTTGAAGCCACTTCTATATAGAGTGGCTTTTATATAGAGTGGCTTTTGTTTTTTTGTAATATATTCCCCACTGTCCTGTTTTCTCCAAAATATTAAAATCTAATGCTTCTTGTTTTGAAAAAACAACTAAAGGGAATAAAATCATACATAGCCCAATTAAATATTTCATATTCAATCTCTTATTTTAGATAACTATCAGACAACTTATAAAAATCTTGCCCTTGTAATGAAAATACTTTTATGAAATTTGGACCAGGAGAGCCACGCCCGATTGTTCTCCATGCAACTATCTCTACATTAGATATTTTATTACTTTTTGCTATATTTATGGCATTTGTAATTAATCGTCGGTAGGCTAAAAATTTCGAGTGAGTTCCATCATTCGCAGTCGCGATCATACTATCAATTCTGTCCTTTATATCATTTTTAATATTAGGGTATTGCTGAAATCCTTCTATTGTCCGAGGCCCTGAAATTAGTCCAATTAATTTATTTCCATGTTTTGGTACATCAAGTTCATGTGCTTTAGGGAACTTAACTCTGTTTAATAAGGCATCATGCATATACTGCATAGTATCTTTAGCTTCTTTTTCATCATACTTTGTTCCCAATGAATCTGGAGATTTTGTCTCCGCCAAAAACACCATCAACATCGCTTTCTGTTCAGGAGTCAGATAAAAGACAGTTTCATTAAGTAACGTCCGGTTATTCCGCATAATAATAAATTTAGACATAGTTATTTATCTTTTTTTTGGTTAAATCCGTTCCCTAACCCATTGCATTATAATAAAAATGTCTTATGAACAAATCAAACTAGTGTCCAGTAAGACAGCTCTTATTTTTTAATTATGCTTTTCATCTTTCAGAGTATAATTATCAACAATAGAAATTATTTATTACCGTTCTATATCCTCAGTGTTTGTGACAATCAATACATAAAAAATATAGACAATCCATTTATTTCAGTAAGTTATGTGACAAACATCAATTTTAAACATGCACTTCTAAAATATTACTTTAAAAAGTTAATCGGTTTCTGATTCTCCTGATAGAGTTATTAATTAATTTAATAAAAAATTTATCCTCAACACCTATTGGATTGCTCAAACATCCACAAATCCTAAAAATTAAAAATAAGGAAAGATATGTCAAAGCTCGTTTATTATGTTGCCGCCACAATGGATGGTTATATCGCTACAGAAAACCATGAATTAGGTTGGTTAGAGACATTTACCCTCAGCGATGATGCCACTCCTTACGAGAAATTTTATCAAAGCATTGGCGCGGCAATTATAGGTGCAGGCACTTATGAATGGATTATGAAAAATACTTCTGGTCACTGGCCATATCAGAATATTCCCTCTTTTATTCTCTCCTCCAGAAATTTGTCCATTCCGGCAGAAATAAATGCTGTTGTCACGCATGATTCAGCCAATCAAATTGCTGTCAAAGCAAAAGCGGCAGCTAAAGGTAAAGATGTTTGGGTCATTGGTGGAGGGAAAACGGCTGCATTTTTTGCAGATGCAGGAGAATTACAACAACTGTTTATTACTACGGTTCCCGTGTTTTTAGGCTCAGGCATTCGCGTTCTGCCAGTCAGCCATTCGATTCAGGCAATACCTAATAAACAGCAATTGTTGAGCAGTGGCGCAATCGAAACCATTATGGATATCAAGTCAACAGCATGATTATTTGCAAAAGGTATCACCGTGGCCCTGTTCCCCTATTCTCGCCTTGTCTATATCTTTGAGGCCGTTCAGGCAGCAATATTGCCACAGGCTGAATTAGCAAAACGCTTTGCAGTTTCCAGCCGGACTATCCGTACAGATATAGCTGAATTGAATGATATTCTGCGCGATTATGGAACGCAGATCTTTTATAAACGTAAGGTCGGTTATACTCTTCACATTGAAGATCCTTCACTATTTGCTTCCCTGATCCAACAAAAGCAGACGATCAGAACGATCCCACACACAGCCGATGATCGCATTGATGCTTTGCTCTTCAAACTGCTAATGGGTTCAGCCCCCATCAAACTGGATAATATTGCGGAAGAATGGTCTATCAGCCGTAGCACGCTGCAACATGGTATGGGCGTTATACGTGAGATCTTAAGCAAATATCCCCTGCAATTGGAAAGTACTCCCCATTTGGGTACTAAATTAAGTGGCGATGAAAGATTAATTCGTGCCTGCCTGACGGATACTTTGATCCACCGCTTTTTACTGGCTTTTGAACCCTCTCTCAGCCAGTTCAGGCCGGATATTCTGACCAATATCGATCTGACCTATATTGAAAAAAACCTGCAAAACAGCCTGACCCGATTTGATATCCGCGTGACCAGTGAAGGGCGACAATATCTGATATTCAACTGTGCGGTTTCTATTCTCAGAATGAGTCACAGCCATCGACTGCCCTCTGGTTCAGTCAGTGAGCTGGATAACGCGATCCAAAATGCAGTACATGAAATTTCAAAAGCATTGAGTCTCTTTTGGAACAATGGTATGCCTGCCGCAGAAACATTCTATCTCGGCAGGCAGATCGCTGCTCAGCGAATTCCAAAACCGAATACTCTCACCAGTCAACTCACTGATAGCCATCAATGGGTGGGAGATATCCTTAACTACATCAGTCAATCCTATAACTATGACTTACGTCATGACAGCAAGTTAAGACACGATCTTGCGACTCATTTAGCGGTATTAGTCAGCCGGTTACAGAATCAAATCAATACGAAAAACCCGCTGTTAGCCGAGATCAAACAATATTATCCGTTCGCCTATGATGTGGTCGTCAGCGCTCTGAGCCGTATAGAAGATCAATTTCCTTGTGTTGTTGGTGAAGATGAACTTGGCTATCTGGCTGTACATATCGGCGTTGGCCTTGAGCGTCATTATAGCCGGGTTAACCATGTGCTGATCGTCACCGATGTTGGTAATGCTACCCAACGGATGATCGAGGCCCAAATTGCCCGTGAATTCCCCCAACTCAGTATCCAACGTGTCTTGCTGCCTCACGAATACGATTTATTAGAATATGTGGAAGAGAACTTCGTCATCACAACTTCGCACTTGCATGAAAAAAATAAACCTGTCACCAAAATCTCCGCATTTCCGACTTCCTATCAACTGAAGCAGATTCGGCAACTGGTCATGCAGGATCAGACCTATCCTTACATTCTTGAACGTTTTTTTGATGAACGTTATTTCATGATTATCAAAGATGAAATGACTCAGAAAGACTTGTTTAAAAAGGTTTGCCGTAAATTACAGGCAGATGGCTATGTGGAAGAAAACTTCTGCGCTTCGTTGACCGAACGGGAATCGATTATCTCCACGCTATTAGGTGAGAATATTGCACTGCCGCACACATTAGGGTTATTGGCACTAAAAACAGTTGTCGTCACCATCCTTGCCCCTAAAGGAATTGAATGGAACAAGGAAACAAAAGAGCAGGCAAACGTTATTTTCCTGCTTGCTATCAGCAAAGATGATTATGAAGAAGCCATGGCGATTTATGATCTGTTTGTTACATTTGTCAGGGAAAAAGCGACAAAAAGACTATTGCGGAGCAGAAACTTCCTTGATTTTCAGATAATAGCCAGAGACAGTCTTACCCGCTCTCGCTGAATAAATATGTGTCGATTATCAAACATCAGCAGAAACCAAAGATTATAATGTGACCAGATTCGCAGGTTGAGAAAATTCTCCCTCCCTGTTTTTTACTCAAATATGCCCCAAAATCCCACAGTGGCTAACCATTTTCAGTTAATTTCCACTTTGAAACGGAAATCAGCCAACTCCAAAGCCGAAAATAAAATCGCTAAAGTCATCTCAGTAAAAAAACACCACGTTAGCCTAATGGTCGATTTGATGGGGAAACCAGTTATGAATAATCTCCCTGTGCGTTTCAACATGGCAAAAGAGACTCATGATCCCGAAATTGTCAGCCAAAAATTACTGAGGCTTATTGGTGTATGGCTGGAAGAGGCGGGTGCTTATACCACCGAAGTTCAGCAACAGATGTTGGAATTTCATGTCAAATCTATGGTCATGAGAGCCAAAACAAAAGAGCCTTTGCCAGAAGTGGATTATTCTCTGTTTGATGAAATCTCACCAGAATCCATCACATTGGCTGCCCAAGTCGTCGAATCCCTCCCCGGATTAGCCGCCGAAGAGGTTTATCTGCTATCTGTGCACTTTGAAATTGCACGTTCCAATCCTTAACCGTCAGAGACAAGGTTTTCGGGAATCGTATTTTGGCAAGGATATTTTGGAGATAACATTATGAAAAAACAAATCATTGTGGTGATTGGTGATCGTTTAGGTAAAGGACAAAATGTGGCTGTCGGTGTTGAAGCTGCTGGCGGCAAAGCGATAGTCATTTCCGGCATAGCCGCAGATATGAAACTGGGTGATGTAATGCACAGTGAACACGGGGATATCGGTATCTCTTTCTGCGGAAGTGGAGGTGCTGGCGCAATCACGGCACAGAACAAATATGGCTATAAAATTCGCCACGGTATGCGTTCCATTGAAGAAGGCGAAACCGCCATCCACGAAGGCTGTACTGTGCTTGGATTTGGTTTTATGGATAAAGCTGAGCTGGGCGAACGCCTTGTACGGGCTTTTTTATCCACAAAATCAAACAGTCAAAAACAGGAAAGTTAATCATGAAATCGGTGCTCGAAACCTCAGTTAGGGTCAGCGGCGTCGGTGATACTAAACAAAAAGCCGTCTCCGATGCGCTGAATGCCGTACAACGCACGGTACTGAAAGGAACATCCCACCTGATCCTGCGCATTGAACCGAAGGATGTTGCCATTATCAAAGCCACCAGCACAGTGACAACAGATAAGTTCCTGTTCTTTTTCCTGCCTCGTCAACGTGAACACTATTCCGTTGTACTGGATGTTTTCGTCAATGTCACCTTGCTGGATGTACAAGCCATTCATTTCAGTCAATTATCGTAAAGCCTGATTGATATGGGGAAAATCTTATGGGAGCTACAGCGTCATTTCTCGAAATACTCAGTATGTCATTCCTGATTGGTGGCCTGTGCGGTTTTGGCCTCGGTGCCGGAGCAGCCCGCATGTTCCATGCTCCGACAGTACAGGGAATGGGCGCTTTCCGCACACTAGGAGAATTAAATTCCTGCGAAGGTGATCCCGCATCCCACTTCTCTTTTGGACTTGGTTTCTTCTTTAACGCTTGGGCTTCATCCGTCGCTGCCGGAGCGTTCACACAAGATGTCGATCATCGCATTATTCCCAATTGGGGAGCCGCTGCCCTGATGATCAAGAACCGCAATGTAGCAGAGACGCTGCATAACCCCAAAAGAATGGCCATTGCCTGTGGGATAGTCGGTGCACTGTTAGTCGCTTTCCTGAACACCACCGCTTCTGCTGTTCCGACAGCTTTACAAACTACCGCCACCAATGTGTTGGTGCCTGCTGCTAATTTACTGGTCAATACCGTGATGCCTGTACTGTTTTGGCTGGCAGCTATGGATGCCGGTCGCCGCTCCGGTTTCTGGGCCACCCTGTTTGGCGGCTGCGCGCAATTGATCATGGGGAATGCTATTCCCGGTCTGGTTCTCGGTATCCTGATCGGGAAAGGCGTCGATGACAATGGCTGGAATAAAGTGACCCGAACCATGCTGGTCGCCGTCGTTTTACTGTTTGTCCTCAGCGGCTTCTTCCGTGAATTCGATCTTAAACTATTGACCGTTTTCACACTGGAAACGCCGAACTGGCTGCAACATATCCATCAACTATTGAGTGGAAAATAATATTGAGTGGAAAATAACCATGAATACAGAACTGAACAAAAGCGATTTCTGGTATGCAGAATGGACATTCCCGCTGTTTGTCGGTCTGCTGTCAGCCGGAATTTTTGCCGGTACACATATGTACGTCGTATATGGATTCGGCGCATTCAATGAAGTGGCATTCGTCGCTATGTTGCGCTCCGGCATTGATACCGGAGCTTACGGCGCAGTGGCCGCATTCGGAGCCAGTTTTCTGTTCGCCCGGATCATCGAAGGTTCATTAGTCGGGATCCTGGATATCGGTGGTGCCCTGCAAACGGGTATCGGTTTGGGTGTTCCTGCGCTGCTGCTGGCAGGGGGTTTTGATTTTCTGGTCACCAATTTCTGGGCTTCACTGCTCACTGGCATGTTATTGGGTGTTGCGGTCGGACTACTCATTATCCTTGCCCGGAAATTCACCGTTAATCAGGGAAATTCCACCTTTGGGGCGGATGTCATGATGGGTGCCGGTAACGCTTCCGGTCGCTTTCTCGGCCCATTAATCATTCTGGCAGCGATGGCGGCTTCGATTCCCATTGGTATCGGTTCACTGGTTGGTGCGCTACTCTTTTATTTATGGAAAAAACCGGTTGCAGGTGGCGCTATTTTGGGTGCGATGGTACTCGGTTATTTCTTCCCTCTTTCTGCGTAAAGATCCTACGTAAAGAATCGCTATCATGTATGACTTAATCATCAGACAGGGAAAACTCATCAACGGAGATATCATTGATATCATCGTTAATCATGGCAGGATAATCGATATCGGCCCTGCTGTGGCAACGGGATTGAATGCCAACAAAGAGATTAATTTGTACGGTCATTACCACATCAGCGCGGGCTGGATTGATGCCCACACGCATTGCTACCCACAATCTCCTCTCTATTTTGATGACCCAGATTTAATCGGCGTAGCCAGTGGTGTCACAACGGTGGTCGATGCCGGTAGCACAGGAGCGGATGATATTGACCATTTTTATACTACAGCACGTAAGGCGAAAACCCATGTCTACGCTTTCCTGAATATTGCCCGTACCGGTATCAGGAACCAGAACGAACTGGCAGATTTAACCCAGATTGACGATAACAGCCTGCAAGATGCCGTCAAACGCCATGCCGGATTTGTCATTGGCTTGAAAGCCCGTATGAGCAAAAGCGTGGTGGGCGAAAATGGCCTCCAACCTCTGCTCAAAGCAAAAATGATGCAGCAAAAGAACGGATTGCCATTGATGGTGCATATCGGCAATCCCCCACCCAATCTGGAGGAAATTGCTGATCAACTGGTCAAAGGCGATATCATCACCCACTGCTTTAACGGCAAACCGAACCGTATCCTTGATAACGAAGGTGATCTGAAACCCGCCATTCAACGGGCAATAGAGCGAGGGATCATCTTAGATGTAGGGCATGGTACAGAAAGTTTCAGCTTCAGGATTGCGGAACAAGCCATACGCTCCGCAGCCTATCCCCATATGATCAGTTCCGATATTTACCAACGAAACCGGATGGGCGGGCCGGTTTATAGCCTCGCTATCGTAATGAATAAATTCCTCAGTATGGGAGTTTCCCCTGAACGAGTCCTTAGCTGTGTCACGATCAATGCAGCAAATTTCCTGCGTTTGCCACGCAAAGGCCGGCTGGAACGTGGTTTTGATGGTGATATCACGATTTTTGAGCTGAAAAATCAACATATTGAGCTTGTGGATGCCGAAGGAGAAGTCAGAGTCGGCACTCAACAATTTATTCCCATTGCCGCTATCGTTTCTGGCACAGATATCGTAGTGGCAGATCCGATAGTGACCAACAGGAGCACTCACAATGACATCTCTGTATGAAAAATATCAATTGCGACAGGTCATCAATGCTGCCGGACGGATGACCGCACTGGGCGTTTCAACACCACGTCCTGACGTGATTGAACAGGTCACCACAGGACTTCACCATTATTTTGAGATGGATGACCTGATAAATAAAACAGGAGTATATATTGCCAATTTACTTGGCGTAGAAAACGCAGTTATCGTCTCCTGCGCTTCAGCGGGGATCGCCCAATCTGTGGCAGCGGTGATAACCAAAGATGACAATGACTTGGTATTTAATCTGCACAACTCAGGGAAATCCATTCCCCGTGACATCATCATTGCCAAAGGACATAACGTAAACTTTGGTGCTCCTGTTGAGACGATGATGACATTGGGTGGCGGCAGAGTCATCGAAGCAGGTTTTGCCAACGAATGCACTCCCTTTCAACTGGCCGCTAAAATCACCTCTCAAACCGCTGCTATCCTCTATATCAAATCACACCATGCTGTCCAGAAAAGTATGCTGACTGCCGCACAGGCGGCTGACATCGCACATCAGCACAACCTGCCTTTAATTGTGGATGCCGCAGCCGAGGAAGATTTAACCCTTTATTACCAGCAAGGCGCGGATTTGGTGATCTACAGCGGAGCCAAAGCGATTGAAGGCCCTACCAGCGGCTTGGTGATTGGCAGACAACCTTATGTTGAGTGGGTTAAACGGCAAAGTCACGGTATCGGGCGCGCCATGAAAATCGGCAAAGAGGGCATTCTTGGCCTGACATTAGCTATCGAGCAGTACCTTAAAGCCAAAAAAGAAACCGGTACTGAGATGATCGCAAGATTGGAACCATTTATTGAAAAACTTAATCACATTCCCGGCATATCCGCCAAAATCGTCTGGGACAGCGCTGGTCGCGATATAGCACGGGCTGAGATTACTTTCGACGAACAAAGAATTAATAAAAATACATTTGAAATTCTGGCACAACTCCGACAAGGCAATATTGCGATTTATTTTCGGGAATATAAAGCCAATGAAGGTAAAGTGGAGGCGGATATCCGTAGTGTTTCTACACAACAACTTGATACGATTGCTGCGGAAATCAGACGGGTTGTAATACAGGAATGACAAATATTTTTAACGCCAAAAAGTACATCATCCCTTAGATTCCAAGTTGCAACCAGCAAATCTGCAACTTGGAAAACAACGGATATATTCTCGATGCTTCTTTCATTGCTCAAATTAATTTCGGCATAAAAGGGTAAGATAGTAGACATAAATAAATACAATGTCAGTGAAAAATTATTTTCATTAGCAAAATTCAGTAAAGAAACCCGACAAAATTTACAAATCCCCGAACTCTCTGGTCGGGAATTTAAAACCGCAAAATATTGCCATGATTTAATGATCTGGCCAAACCTTTAATTGCATTTCGCGCTGATATGGATGCGCTCGCCATGTCCGATATGACTAATAATGACCATAGATCTTATTTTTCAGTTAAATGAGAATACACATTAACAAAGCTATAAAATTCGTTTTCATTTTTAGCATTAATAGATAATAAATATAATAAAAACAATATCCATCACACATACCTATTAATTTCCAAGGAAATTAAAACCACTAAAACAATAAATTTAAGTAATATAAAAAGTATTATATTTTCACACTAATAGAATAAAGTGTGATCTAAAACTCAAACAACGTATCTTTTCATATTCAAAATTCTGAAATCTGACTAGGATGGACTGGCTATTACTTCATTCTATGAATTATCTCATCATAAAAGTAATCATTCTGTTATACCCTATGGATTTCAAGATGCAGTGAGGCGGCAAGGGAACGAATTTGCCCAGCCAAAGGCTGGCTTCCGGTGAGAGGCAGGAGCCTTTCATTAATCCCCAAGAGCATAGATAACTATGTGACTGGGATGAGTGAACGTAGCCAACAAAGCTACAACCTGAAAGACGACGAGTATAGCACCAATTTACGTTATTCAATTCACTACTCCTGCCATATAAAGGAGAAAAGGCATGAAGAAAAAACAAATAAATCAAAAGGATATTGATAATCTTATTAGGTTAATCGGGGGGCAAGAGAATATTGCTTCCGTAAGCCATTGTATCACCAGACTTAGGTTCGTTCTTAATACACCAGAAAAAGCCGATGCCAAAGCTATTGAAGAATTACCAATGGTAAAAGGTTGTTTCACTAATGCCGGCCAGTTCCAAGTGGTCATCGGGACGAATGTAGATATCTACTATAAAGCTCTGCTCACCGCCACCGGAAAGCAGTCGGCCAATAAAGAAGAGGTCAAACAGGCCGCGCGACAAAATATGAAATGGTATGAAAATGCAATTTCACATTTTGCTGAGATCTTCTTCCCATTGCTGCCTGCTCTTATCAGTGGCGGTCTGATATTAGGCCTCCGCAACTTGATCGGGGGAATTCCATTCAGTGAAGAAAAATCCCTCGCTCAGATGTATCCAATCTGGCAAACCATCTATGATTTCCTCTGGCTGATTGGTGAAGCCATATTTTTCTATCTGCCTGTCGGTATTTGCTGGTCTGCCGTTAAAAAAATGGGAGGAACCCCCATTCTGGGCATCGTTCTGGGGATCACTCTGGTCTCCCCACAATTAATGAACGCCTACTTACTTGGGCAACAGGTGCCTGATGTCTGGAATTTCGGCTGGTTTACCATCTCCAAAGTGGGTTATCAGGCTCAGGTTATACCTTCCCTGATGGCTGGTCTGGCCTTAGGATGGATTGAAACACGCTTGAAGAAGCTGGTGCCGGATTATCTTTATCTGGTGATTGTTCCGGTCGTTTCCCTGTTGCTGGCAGTTTTCCTTGCCCATGCGTTAATTGGCCCGATTGGGCGTGTGATCGGTGATGGTGTTGCATGGTGTGTCAAAGGGCTGATGACCGGAAGTTTTGCTCCGATTGGTGCCGCTTTGTTTGGCTTCTTCTATGCTCCACTGGTTATCACTGGCGTGCATCAGACTACATTGGCCATTGACCTGCAAATGATCCAAAGCACAGGCGGAACACCTATCTGGCCAATCATTGCCCTGTCCAATATTGCTCAAGGCTCTGCGGTTATCGGGATTATCTGGGCGAGCAAAAAAGAAAAAGAGCGGGAGATTTCAGTTCCGGCGGCGATTTCAGCCTATCTCGGCGTTACCGAACCTGCCATGTATGGTATTAACCTGAAATACCGCTACCCCATGTTCTGTGCAATGATTGGAACCAGCCTGGCGGGTCTGGTATGTGGACTCAATCATGTTACTTCCTATGGCATCGGTGTGGGAGGAATACCGGGTCTTCTGTCCATCAAACCCCAGTTCTGGGTAATCTACCTTATTGCCATGCTTATCGTTATTGTTATGCCAATGGTACTTACCATTCTGATGTATCGCAGGAATGAGCGCAAAGTCGCATTGGCTAATAGAGCAGCAAGTTAACTAGTTAATAGGATACAGGTTAATAGGAATTGTTATGACTGAACAACAACCGTGGTGGTTAGACAGTACTATCTACCAGATTTACCCAAAAAGTTTTCAGGATAGTACAGGAAGTGGTACGGGAGACATTAATGGGATCACCCAACGTCTGGATTACTTACAGCGCCTCGGTGTAGGCGCTATCTGGATCACACCAATTTATCCATCTCCACAGATAGACAATGGCTATGATGTTGCCGATTACTGCGCCATTAATTCTGATTATGGAACAATGGAAGACTTTGATAATCTGGTGGAAAATGCCCATCGTCGTGGCATTCGCATCATTTTAGATATGGTCTTTAACCACACCTCAACCGAGCATCCATGGTTTAAGGCGGCACAAGATATTAATAGCCCTTATCGCCAGTTTTATATCTGGCGGGAAAGCGCTAACGATTCCGTTCCTAATAACTGGAAATCCAAATTCAGCGGTAACGCGTGGCAGTGGCATCCAGAGAGCCAACAGTATTACCTTCATCTGTTTGCTGTAGAACAAGCTGATTTGAACTGGGAACATGAACCCGTTCGAACCGAGCTGAAGAAAATCTGTGAGTTCTGGGCCAACCGTGGCGTTGATGGACTAAGATTGGATGTGGTTAACCTCGTCTCAAAACAACAGGACTATCCTAATGATGAGCATGGTGATGGCCGCTGTTTTTATACCGATGGCCCGCGGATACATGAGTTTTTGCAGGAGATGAGCCGTGATGTTTTCCAACCTAAGGGATTGATGACTGTCGGAGAGATGTCCTCCACACGCCTTGAACACTGTGTCCACTATAGCGCATTGGATGGCAAAGAACTCTCCATGACGTTTAATTTTCATCATCTGAAAGTTGATTACCCTAATGGTGAGAAATGGACTCTAGCCAAGCCTGATTATATTGAGCTGAAAAGGATTTTTTCGACATGGCAACAGGGCATGCATCAAAAAGCCTGGAACGCACTTTTTTGGTGTAACCACGATCAACCCCGCATTGTTTCCCGGTTTGGTGATGAAAACCAACACCATAAAACATCTGCCAAAATGTTAGCGATGGTGCTACACGGCATGCAGGGAACACCCTATATTTATCAGGGTGAAGAGTTGGGTATGACAAATCCTCACTTTAAGCATATCGAAGACTATCGGGATATTGAAAGCCTGAATATGTATCAAGAGCGTATTGAAAAAGGCGTACAGCCAGAAGAAATTCTGGCAATTCTGGCACAGAAATCCCGTGACAATAGCCGAACACCGATGCAATGGGATGATTCCAGCAACGCTGGTTTTACTTCGGGTACTCCGTGGATCGCTACTTGCGATAATTATCGTGAAATCAATGTAGAAGCAGTATTACTGGACAAAGATTCTGTATTTTACTGCTACCAAGATTTGATTAAGTTAAGAAAAACACAACCCATCCTAACTCATGGTGATTATCTGGATCTTTTACCCGACCATCCTTCACTGTGGTGTTATTTGCGTCGTTGGCAGGATCAAACTCTGTTGGTTATAGCCAATCTAAGTGATGAAACACAACTTTGGTCTCAAGATCCTGAACTCACACATCAAGATTGGCGGGTACTCATCAGTAATTATCCATCATCAGCAAAAAAAATAGAGAAAGAAATTAAGCTCAATCCTTATGAAGCAATATACTTAATTTCAACATAACAATATTATTTATGTATTTCATTTCATCATAATATATTGTTTATAAGGTAATTTAAATATTATACCTCACCAAATAAAAGGTGAGGTATAATATTAACCAGAAAGAAAAATTATAAATAAAAACGGTAAGAAAATAATATATCGCCCCAGTACAAAGAAAATTCCACATCCAGCTTTACTTTCATTCACTCCTGCTATACTTAAAATAAAATATACCCGTCGTCTTTCAAGTTACATCTTGAAATCCATAGGGTATATACCAATATAACCACCTTTCAAATTACAGTTTTGTTTAATTTAAATAGAGGGAATAAACATGAAAACACTTAGAAAATATATAGCGTACAGTTTATCTTTGAGTATGATACTTTTTGCGAGTAGTGCTTTCACTAAAGACAGCACAGTGCAAAATGATCATAAAATAGAAAATAATAAAACCATCCATAAACCATCTGTTTTTTCCGCATATTATAATGCACACTTCAAAAATAATAGCAAAACTGCCAAAGTAAATATTATATATGAAGGCTCCCTATGTATGTATAATGCCGGGCCATCAGATGATATAATCTTAGCGCCTCAACAAGAAAGAAATTTTAGCTTAGAAGATAATAATAATTTCTTTAGTTTTTGCCGTTATTCGGATAAATTGGTTAGATGGACTATTGTCTATCATAAGCCAAACGCTAGGGCACAAGCCTGTAATGTAAAATTGCGCACAACATTCATTAACATAATAACAGGCTGGCGTACCTATTTTACTCATGAGGAGTCAGAATGCATGTTTCCTGTTAAATTTATCTGTGACGGCAGTGAATCAGATTGTCAGAATGGATATGTAAGTCGTGATGGAACGCAGATCACTATGGAAGTAAATGATTAACAAAGTGAATACTGACTGACTATATATAAAAAGACACTGGTTTAATGACTGGGAATTCATGCAGTAGCAATATATTCATGATTCTGCTTCATAGCATTTGTACAAAAGCTATGCCATACTTTTTTAATCTCAAACACGGAGTATGCCACTATGTTTTACTTAAGATACTTAACTTATTTGGGGATTAGTCGCAGAATTTATTTGCCGTCTTTTTGCTTTACCCATCATCAGCAAAAAAATAGAGAAGGAAATTAAGCTCAATCCTTATGAAGCAATATATTTAATTTCAACATAACAATATTATTTATATATTCAATTCCATCATAATATATTGTTTATAAGGTAATTTTAATATTATGCCTAGCCAAATAGAAGGTGAGGCATAATATTAATCAGAAAGAAAAATTATAAATAAAAACGGTAAAAAAATAACATATCTTCCCAGTACAAATAAAATCCCACATCCAGCTTTACTTTCATTCACTTCTGCTATACTTAAATATAAAGCATACCAATATAGCCACCTTTTCAAATTACAGCTTTGTTGACTGACATTCTCTTGTTGTCACACTGTATTTTGAACGTAATTAAATAATTTTTTTAATTTAAATAGAGGGAATAAACATGAAATCACTTAAAAAATATATAGCATACAGTTTATCTTTAAGTATGATACTTTTTGCGAGTAGTGCTTTCACTAAAAATAACACAGTGCAAAATGATCATAAAATAGAAAATAACAAAACCATCCATAAGCCATCTGTTTTTTCAGCATATTATAACGCGCACTTCAAAAATAATAGCAAAACCGCCAAAGTAATCATTACACGTACAGGATACCAATGTATGTATAATGCCGGGCCATCAGATGACATAACCTTACTCCCTCAACAAGAAAGAAACTTTAGCTTAGAAGATAGTAATAATTTCATTGGCAAATGCCATTCATTGGATAAATGGGTTACATGGTCTATTGTGTCTTATAAGGCAAGCGCCTGGGGAAAACGCTGCAATGTAGAATTGCACACAGCATACATTGATATGATGACAGGCTGGCGTACCTATTTTACTCCTGTGAATGTGGATACAGAGTGCGAGATTCCTATTAAATTTATTTGTGACGGCAATGAATCAAATTGTCAGAATGGATATGTAAGCCGTGATGGAACACAGATCACTATGGAAATAACTAATTGATTTTTATTTCTATTAATAATAGTGACTGATTATATATAAAAAGACACTGGTTTAATGGCTTGGAATTATTTTTTTAATCTCAAACGAAGAGACGAGGAGTATGCTATTTTTTTAACATAACCAACGTGAAATAAACTTATTTAACTGCTTATTATGATTATGAAACCAGCAATAACATTTGCTGGTTTTTTCTTTCCTATTATTTGACGTTGCGCCTATCACTGATGTTATCACGCTATTTCACAGATCACTGATATAAAAAGAGAGTAATTATTCACATAAAATGGCGGCATTTGCAGTGAACTCACGATATCTTATTTCCGTCTTTCAACACCAACCCTTTGGGATAGTGGTATACCCAAATATACTAATAAGGCGCTAATTATGACTAATCCATTACTAGAATCTTCTGGACTACCCAAATTTGCTTCTATTAAAGCAGAACATGTTGTACCAGCTGTAAAGGAAAGGTTAGCCAACTATCGTCAGGTGATTGAGAAAGTTCTGGCCGAAAATACCCCATTTACCTGGGATAATTTGTGCCAACCAATCTCTGAAGCGAAAAATCAATTTGGACGTGTCTGGTCTCCGATCAAGCACCTCAATGCCGTTAAGAATAGCCCGGAATTCCGGGTGGCTTATGAGCAGTGCCTCCCCATACTTGCCGAGTTCAATACTTGGATGGGACAGCACAAAGGATTATATCAGGCGTATAAGTCACTAAAAGAAAATCCGGCGTTTAGGGAGCTATCCCAATCGCAGCGCAAAGCCATTGAAGATACGCTGCTTGATTTTACATTGTCCGGCGTTGCTTTACCGGAAGAGAAACAAAAACGCTACGGTGAGATCACTGCCCGTTTATCTGAACTTAGTTCCCAGTTTGGCAATAATGTACTGGATGCCACTATGGGGTGGACTAAGCTCATCACTGATAAATACTATCTGTCGGGTTTGCCTGAAAGCACCCAAAATGCGGCCAAAGCCGCCGCCAGAGCGAAAGAATTGCATGGCTGGTTACTGACACTGGATCCCCCCATTTATAATTCTGTCATGAGCTATGCTGATGACCGTGACTTGCGTGAAGAAATATATACCGCCTATATAACTCGCGCTTCTGAGCTAGGGCCGAATGGCTGCAAATGGGACAATACCTCGATTATGGCGGAAATTCTCGCTCTGCGTCATGAACTCGCTTTGCTGTTAGGCTTTAAGAACTACGCCGAAAACTCTCTCGCAACCAAAATGGCGAAGACACCAAAAGAAGTTCTGGATTTCTTAAACGATCTGGTCAACCGCGCTCATTGTCAGGGTGAAAGGGAGATGGAAGAACTTTGTGATTTTGCCTTCTCCCACTATTGGGTTGATAATCTGGAAAGCTGGGATGTGAAGTACTATAGCGAAAAACAGAAACAGCATGATTTCTCCTTTGATGAAGAACAGCTGCGTGTTTATTTCCCTGAACAACGCGCACTCAATGGGCTGTTTGAAGTTGTCCGCCGCATTTATGGTATTACCGCTAAAGAGCGCCATGATGTAGAAACCTGGCATCCTGATGTCCGTTTCTTTGACTTATATGATGAAAAGCAAACATTGCGCGGTAGCTGCTATCTGGATCTCTATGCCCGCGAAAATAAACGAGGCGGAGCATGGAAGAGCAACTATGTTGACAGAATGCGTCTTGCTTCCGGTGAGTTGCAGAAACCTGTCGTTTTTATTAACTGCAACTTCAATAGGCCTGTAGGTGATAAACCCGCTCTGTTCACACACTCGGAAGTGAAAACTCTGTTTCATGAATTCGGCCACGGTTTGCACTCCATGTTAACCCTGGTTGAAACCCTGGATGTTGCCGGCACTAACGGTGTACCGTGGGATGCTGTGGAATGTCCAAGCCAGTTTATGGAGAACTGGTGTTGGGAGCCAGAGGCATTGGAATTTATCTCTGGTCATTATGAAACCAAAGAGCCTCTGCCGAAAGAAATGTTGGATAATATGCTGGCAGCGAAGAATTTTCAGTCCGCTATGTCAGTGCTGCGTCAGTTGGAGTATGGTCTGTTTGATTTCCTCCTGCACGTTGAATATGACCCGGCTAAAGGCGCGCAAATTCTGCCAATATTGCAGTCAGTGAAAGAGCATGTTTCTGTGGTTCCATCACAGGATTATGATCGCTTCCCGAACTCTTTCAGCCATATTTTTAACGGCGGCTATGCAGCAGGCTACTACAGCTACATGTGGGCAGATGTGCTGGCTGCGGACGCTTACTCCCGCTTCTCTGAGGAGGGAATTTTCAACCGCACAACCGGTCAATCGTTCCTTGATGATTATCTGACTCTTGGTGGTTCGATAGATCCAATGACACTATTTATTCGCTTCCGTGGCCGTAAACCATCACTGGACGCACTACTGAAAAGACTTGGCATCACTGGATAATTATTTGTGTTAATTTGTTAAATTGTACGAATAAGGCGCTGATAACAGCGCCTTATATCCCCGCCCGCACTGGGCGAGGGTTTACGGCGGATTTTGCTAAGTATTCGCATATATCTACATATCACAATACAATATCAGCATTGAACTCACGCTATCTTATCCCCATCTATCGTCAATAACCCATAATGGGATATAAGGCTGATCACAGCTTATACCCACATACAAAGAAAGGCTCTCATTATGACTAATCCGTTACTGACATCTTCAGTATTGCCTAAGTTCGCTGAGATTGAACCTAAACATGTCGTTCCTGCTGTAAAAGAAACACTGGCGAACTACCGTCAGGTAATTGAGAAGATTTTAACCGAGAATTCAATTTTCACTTGGGATAACCTGTGCCAACCTCTCTCTGAAGCATCAGACAAGCTTTCCCGTATGTGGTCACCTGTCGGGCATCTGAACTCCGTCAAAAATAGCCCGGAGCTTCGCGAAGCCTATGAGCAAAGCCTGCCCCTACTTTCCGAATTCAGTACCTGGCTTGGGCAACATAAAGGACTATATCAGGCTTATAAATCGCTCAAAGAAAGCCAGTCTTTTGAATCTCTGTCCCAACCACAGCGCAAATCTATTGAAGATACACTGCGGGATTTTGAGTTAACAGGCATTGGTCTGCCGGAAGAAAAACAGAAACGCTACGGTGAAATTACTGCACGTTTATCAGAAATCGGCTCCCAATTCGGCAATAACGTACTGGATGCCACAATGGGTTGGACGAAGCTCATTACCGATGAAAATGATCTGGCTGGTTTACCTGAAAGTGCCAAAGCGGCAGCTAAAGCCGCCGCAGAAGCCAAAGATCAGGAAGGCTGGCTGCTAACGCTGGATATGCCAAGCTATCTTCCTGTCATGACCTATGCTGATAACCGTGAACTGCGTCAGCAAATGTATTACGCCTACACTACCCGCGCATCTGATCAAGGGCCTGATGCCGGGAAATGGGACAATAACGCCATTATGGCGGAAATGTTGGCATTGCGTCATGAACTCGCTCAATTGCTGGGTTTCACAAACTACGCCGAACACTCCCTTGCCACCAAAATGGCTAAAACACCTCAGCAGGTGCTCGATTTCCTGAATGACCTGGCTCATCGTGCTCATGGTCAAGGCAAAAAGGAACTGGAAGAGCTGACCAACTTTGCCCGTTCACATTACGGCGTTGATAAGCTGGAAGCATGGGATCTGACGTACTACAGCGAAAAACAGAAACAACATCATTTCTCCATTGATGATGAACAACTACGTCCTTATTTCCCTGAACAACAGGTAATTGAAGGGTTGTTTGAAGTTGTCCATCGCATTTATGGCATCACAGCCAAAGAGCGACACGATGTCGAAACCTGGCACCCTGATGTTCGCTTCTTCGAACTGTATGATGAAAAGCAGACATTGCGTGGCAGTTTCTATCTGGATCTCTACGCCCGTGAGCATAAACGTGGCGGCGCATGGATGGACGACTGTGCTGGCAGAATGCGCCACGCTGCCGGTGAAATACAGAAACCTGTTGCTTACCTGACCTGTAATTTCAATAAACCGATTGGTGATAAACCTGCTCTGTTTACTCACGATGAAGTGATAACACTGTTCCATGAGTTTGGTCATGGCCTGCACCATATGCTGACCGAAATTGAAACGCTGGATGTCTCCGGCATCAATGGTGTGCCGTGGGATGCGGTTGAGCAGCCAAGCCAGTTTATGGAAAACTGGTGTTGGGAGCCGGAAGCACTGGCGTTTATCTCTGGTCACTATGAGACTAAGGAGCCTCTGCCACAAGAGATGCTGGATAATATGCTGGCAGCGAAAAACTATCAGGCCGCAATGTTTCTCCTGCGTCAGTTGGAGTTTGGTCTGTTTGATTTCCGCCTGTACTCTGAATATGACCCAGCAAAAGGGGCGCAAATCCTGCCAACCTTACAATCCGTGAAGAAACAGGTCTCTGTCGTTCCGTCACCAGAGTGGAACCGTTTTCCGAACTCTCTCAGCCATATTTTCAATGGTGGTTATGCAGCAGGTTATTACAGTTATCTATGGGCAGATGTGCTCGCAGCAGATGCTTATTCCCGCTTCTCTGAAGAAGGGATTTTCAATCGTACAACAGGTCAGTCGTTCCTCGACCATATCCTGTCCCGTGGCGGTTCAGAAGATCCAATGACGCTGTTTGTTCGCTTCCGTGGTCGCGAACCAAAACTGGATGCGATGCTGAAAAGTGCCGGTATCACTGGATAACTTGTGTGGAAATTCGCGTGAAGATTTGTTTGATTTGCGAACAGAGCGCTGATAACAGCGCCTTATCTCAATTAGCTGAACGTTGGGGTCTGATACACGATGAAGATTCCACTATGGCTTTGGTACTGACCCCTGAACGGCTGGAACTGCGCAAGCGCGATGAACCTAAATTGGGCGGGATTTATGTCGACTTCGTTGCCGGTACGATGGCTCATCGCCGCCGATTTGGTGGCGGTCGTGGTGAAGCCGTCGCCAAAGCAGTTGGTATCAAGAAAGACTATTTACCCACAGTGGTTGATGCAACAGCAGGGTTAGGACGTGACGCCTTTGTGCTGGCTGCAACTGGTTGTCATGTCAGAATGCTGGAACGCCATCCTGTCGTCGCGGCTTTATTAGAAGACGGGCTACAGCGTGGATATCAGGATGAAGAGATTGGGGACTGGCTGAAAGAACGCATGACACTGATCCACGCCTCAAGTATTACCGCATTGACGGATATCACTCCACAGCCTGATGTAGTTTATCTTGATCCGATGTATCCGCACCGGCAAAAAAGCGCGCTGGTCAAAAAAGAGATGCGTGTATTCCAGTCGCTGGTGGGTGCAGATGAAGATGCCGATACATTATTGGCACCGGCCCGTGCGTTGGCAAAACGGCGTGTTGTAGTGAAACGACCGGATTACGCAGAGCCATTGGCGGGGGTTAAAGCATCTGCGGCGATTGCTACTAAAAATCACCGTTTTGATATCTATCCTTGTTAATTACGTCACTTAAGTAGGCGTCCTGCCTACTAAAAACAATTATGCAGCCATAGCAGAAAGGCTAATGGCTGCCTTTCCCTTATAACCCAGTTTACGATTTTGTGTATTTACTATTATTTCGTTTTTTATTTGTATACATACTCAATTCTATACTTTGAAAATCATCAAAAATTTCAATGTGATTTCTAATAATGCTCTACAGTGAAAAACGAGATTACAGTTATCTGAGTAAATTTTTATGGTATTAAACCACTGATGATAAATAGGATACCCTTTTTGAAAAACACCAAATGCATGCATAATCACATTTTATTGCGATTAGTGTTATTAAAGGGAGGGCAATAAAAGCCCTAAAAACAAGTCCCTGCCACTTCTGTTACTTTAAAATCTAAAAGCCAATCAGGCAGAGCCAAAACCTGTTGCTGACCACCTCAAAATGTCCATTACCCGCATTTTTGTAGCCCATCGGCCAGAAACGATTGCCGTTGCGGATAGGATATATAATCTAAAAAACAAAGCCTTTACGGGATATGACATACCCAGTACTATCTTGCCTTGATTGTACTTCTGATTCTAAGCCCCATGGCAACATGGGGTTTATTCATCAAAAAATCACTTATTGTTCGCTGATAAGCTCACTGGATTACAATACACCCTGTGCCAGCATTGCATCAGCGACTTTAACAAAGCCAGCGATATTCGCGCCCTGTACGTAGTTGGTCTGTTTGCTTTCTCCACCATATTCTACGCAGGCTTGGTGAATATCGAGCATAATGTGATATAAGCGGATATCCACTTTCTCGGCTTTCCAGCTCAGACGGGCTGCATTCTGCGCCATTTCCAGACCAGAAGTCGCCACGCCTCCCGCATTAGCCGCTTTACCCGGTGCAAACAAAACTCCCGCCTCAAGGAAAGCATCCGTCGCTGCAATCGTTGCTGGCATGTTTGCCCCTTCCGCAACCGCTTTTACGCCGTTCTTAATCAGTAAATTCGCATCTTCCAAATCCAGCTCATTCTGGGTAGCGCAAGGCAAAGCAATATCGACAGGCACCGACCACGGATTTTGACCTTTAAGGAAAGTCAAACCACGCTCTTTGGCATAATCTTCGACACGACCATAATGCTTGTTTTTAATCTCTCCGAGATGAGCCAGCTTTTCTAGAGTGAAACCTTCTTCATCCAGTACAGTACCGCCAGAATCAGATACCGTAACCACTTTAGCGCCCTGCTCCATACATTTTTCGATAGTGTATTGAGCAACATTTCCCGCGCCAGAAACGGATACCCGCATCCCATCCAGATCCATACCATGACGTTTAAGCATGGCATGAGTGAAATAAACCAGGCCATAACCCGTTGCTTCAGGGCGGATCAAACTGCCACCAAAAGAAAGCTCCTTACCAGTGAAAACGCAAGCTGTATTGTTGGATAATTTCTTCATCATCCCCGCCATAAAGGCAACTTCCCGACCACCAACACCAATATCACCGGCCGGTACATCGGTATCAGGTCCCAGATGGCGGTACAATTCTGTCATCAATGCCTGACAAAACCGCATGATTTCACCCTGACTTTTTCCTTTCGGATCGAAATCAGAACCCCCTTTTCCACCCCCCATTGGCAACGTTGTCAGAGCGTTTTTCAACGTCTGCTCAAAACCCAAAAATTTAAGGATTGAGAGATTAACAGAAGGATGAAAACGCATCCCTCCCTTAAATGGCCCAATGGCAGAATTAAACTGCACTCGCCATGCGCGATTCATCTGAACTCTTCCCTGATCATCAACCCAGCTAACGCGGAATTGAATAACTCTTTCCGGTTCAACCAAACGCTCCAGCAAACCTTGCTCACGATATTGCGGATTTCTTTCAAGAAAAGGCCAAAGTGATGTCATCACTTCCCTTACTGCTTGTAAATATTCTGATTGATGTGGATTGTGATACTGGATTGATTCGAGAAATGAGACTAAAGATGATGAAATATTCATTTATAGCTTCCTTTATATCATTCAGATGTGATGCTCCCCCAGCCATTTCCCTTATACCCTTCATCTTGCGAGTTGCCGCTGCGATACAACTCAGAATCTATTGGGTATCTTATTTTTTGTCGAAAATGTGAGGTAACTACGGTTTGCTTTCTGAATATACCACTGTTTTATGATTGAATTTCAATAACTATTTTTATAATTTTTGTTAAAAATAATTCTAACAGTTTCCAAAAAGTATCATTAAAAGAGTCATCATCTTTTCTTAGGCAAAAAAAATCGCCTGCACAAGCAGACGATTTCACAGAATCCAATTTTAACCGAAGATTAATCTTCATCACGTAATGGAATAATCAGCATATCAACATGAACTGTGTTAATAAGCTGACGTGCCGAAGACATTAGCTTGCTCCAAAAATCCTGATGATGACCGCACACAACTAAATCCATATCATATTGCTTGATAGCATCAACAAGAACTTGCCCTAAGTCACCGCTGCCACTCAGTGTTTCCTGAATTTCATAGCTTGAATTGGCAGATAGCTCTTTCAGAGAATTACGGGTTTCATCAGCAATACGCTCTTGCATATCACCAAGATTCACGTCAATTAGACCGGTATAAAGATCAGAGTAGTTAACATCAACATGGATCAAGGAAACTTTGGCATTGTATGGTTTTGCCAATAAAACCGCTTTGTCCACCAAGATCCTGCTTTCTGGAGATAGATCAACTGCAACAAGGATATGTTTGTAAGCCATATAAGTGAACTCCTTCCATAAAATGGATTGGCGACATTAAACGCCGTGATTCTATGCTTATACTATAACTGCTTGAGGTCTCTTTCGAGTGTTGTTGTGATCACAACTTGTTACTTTATTTTTTTAACCATTTGAAAACACAGATATCTGCTTACAACACTATAGTAATATTAAAACCTTATCAGCATCACATTCCTTGTTTTGAACCTATTTTTCACGGTCGTTTGACTTTTCTAATACGCCATTTCCTCCTAAAATTTAATACAGTGATTATTCATATTGCTATCTTTTGAGATGAATTCTTAATCTGGTATTTCATTGCCGCTCTAAGGAGGGGGAAATATGTTCAGTATGGTTGCATTCTTTTGGGCAATTTGCATTATCTGTATTATCAATATATTACGCTACGTCTCTTCGCTCCGCGTATTATTATCTATTTTGCGCCAGGCAGATCCGATGCTATACCAATCTATTGATGGTAATGGTTTTTTTACTGCTAATGGTCAGTTTGGTAAACATATTCGGCTGATACACTACATCAATTCGCAAAGCTATCTCAACCATCACAGTACCGATGTTATCTTTTTCTGCGAAAGGCTACGGAAACAATTTATATTGACGAGTGTGTTATGTGGGATTGTTTTACTGTGTCTGATAGTAATTGCTTGAGAGTAATAGCAACGGCAAAGGAAAGAGAATGTGAAAATGATAAAGTGCAATAAAAAGGGTTGATGAATATAGCTCAACCCTTTTTCCTAAAAACGATTAGATCAGTTGCAGAGCAATCCAGTACAAGCAGCCTGACAATGCAATTGAAATAGGCAACGTCAGTACCCACGCCAGCATGATATTTTTGATAGTCTTACTTTGAACACCACCACCATCAACCAGCATTGTACCTGCTACCGCAGAAGAGAGAACCTGCGTTGTCGATACTGGCATCCCCGTATAACTGGCAACCCCAATCGACACTGCTGCTGTAACCTGAGCTGAAACTCCCTGGGCATATGTCATGCCTTTTTTACCGATTTTCTCACCAATAGTGACAGCAACCCGTTTCCAACCAACCATTGTCCCCAGAGACAGGGCAAGAGCCACAGCGATAATGATCCACATTGGCGCATATTCAACGGTATTCAGCAGATCTTTACGCAATTTATGCAGGAAACGTGCATCTTCCATACTGGTTTCAGGCAGTTTAGCCACTGTTCCCGCAGTATCAGCAATACACATCAGCATACGACGCATATTGTTACGTTGGTCTGGGGTCAACTGATTGAAGTTCTGGATGCTTCCCAACATTGTTTCCGCGTTATTCAGCACCACCAACGCACGTGAACTATCACAGTGGAAAGTCATATCCAGTTGGTCTTCAACCGCGGATACAGCCGGAGTTAGCTCAATCGCATGAGAAAGCGCAGGAGCATGTTGTTCATAATACTGGTGTAAATGAACAACTGCATCATGGGTGCGGGCAATGTCGTAGCTTGTTGAGTTCATATTGACAACAAAGCCAGCAGGCGCGACACCAATCAATACCAACATGATCAGACCGATACCCTTCTGGCCATCATTTGCGCCATGAGAAAAACTCACACCAACAGCAGAAAGGATTAGTGCAGTCCGTGTCCAGAATGGTGGTTTACGTTTACCATCCTGCTTTTCACGTTCAGCTGGAGTCATATGGATACGACGGCGCTTTTTAGTTCCGCTCCAGTAACGGCGCAGTAAAAAGACCATCACTCCTGCAATCACCAAACCAATCAAAGGAGACAGAATCAACGACATAAAAATCTGTATCATCTTCGGAATATTAAGCGCCTCAACAACAGAAGAGCTGGTCACTATCGCATTGGTCAGGCCAATACCGATAATGGAACCAATCAACGTATGAGAGCTGGATGCCGGAATGCCGAAATACCATGTGCCCAGGTTCCAGATAATTGCCGCCAGCAGCATGGAAAAAACCATCGCTAAACCATGGTTTGAGCTGACATTCAGCAGAAGATCTGTAGGTAATAGATGCACAATCGCGTAAGCGACACTTAATCCACCAAGGAGGACCCCAAAAAAGTTAAAAACCCCTGCCATGACAACGGCAAATTGCGAACGCATAGCGCGGGTATAAATAACAGTTGCTACTGCATTTGCGGTATCATGAAACCCATTGATGGCTTCATAGAAAAGCACAAACAACAGAGCAAGTACTAACATAAGGCCGGTATAAAAATCCAGGCCAGTAAACAGATGTAGCATAAACGTTAAGCCAGTTAGTAGGACATGAACGCGGCGCATTATCAGTGACAAACGCTGGCGGGAAAAGAGAAATATGACCTTTTTTTGATTTAATGACAATAAACCGACAGAAATTAATCATTTTCATAATATATATCAATATATTACATAATTTCTATGTTTTGATATTTTTTTGATGAAAAATGACTTGTCACGATAAAAGTTCAAACAAATGCTGATTTTTCTCTGCATTTCGCAGATAGTCCCTCCACAATGAAGTTTATTTCCTGCAAAGTGATCCGGCAAGAAAGTAATTCAGCAAGATAGAGACAACAAACTAATGGAAAAATTTGATGTAGTGATTATTGGTGCTGGCGCGGCTGGCTTGTTTTGTGCTGCACAAGCAGGGCAGGCAGGATTGAACGTTCTGGTGCTGGATAACGGTAAAAAAGCAGGCCGTAAAATTTTGATGTCCGGAGGCGGGCGCTGTAACTTCACCAATATGTATACTGAACCTGCTGCCTATCTTTCTGCCAATCCACATTTTTGTAAGTCAGCACTTGCTCGCTATACACAGTGGGATTTTATTGACTTGGTACAACGTTATAGAATTGCCTATCACGAAAAAACGTTAGGACAGCTTTTTTGTGACGACTCTGCCCAACAAATTGTCGATCTGCTTTTGCAGGAGTGTGAAGCAGGTCAGGTGACAATCCGGCTACGCAGCGAAGTGACACAAATCGAGAAACATGAACAGGAATTTGAGGTTTTCGTATCGGGGAAAAAAGTAAGTACGCACTCACTTGTTGTCGCATCTGGTGGACTATCCATGCCCGGATTGGGAGCTTCTCCTTTAGGTTATCGCATCGCGGAACAGTTCGGTCTTAATATCCTGCCGACCCGTGCGGCATTAGTGCCCTTTACCTTGCATAAACCATTGCTGGAACAACTGCAAACCCTCTCCGGTGTTGCGGTTCCTTCGGTTGTCACCGCGAAAGATGGCACCGTGTTCAGAGAAAATATCCTGTTTACCCATCGCGGACTTTCCGGTCCCGCGATTTTACAGATCTCCAGTTATTGGCAGCCCGGTGAGTACGTGAGTATTAACTTACTTCCTGATACAGACTTAGATATCTTCCTCGATAAGGAGCGAGAATCCCATCCTAACCAAAGTTTGAAAAATACTCTTGCCAAACTGCTACCCAAACGTCTGGTGGAATGTTTGCAGTCTCTTGGTCAACTACCGGAACTCTCTCTGAAACAACTTAACCTGACACAGAAAAAAGAGCTGATCACTACCCTGCAATGTTGGCAAGTACAACCAAATGGTACGGAAGGATATCGTACGGCGGAAGTTACTCTTGGCGGTGTGGACACCAATGAGCTGTCATCGAAAACAATGGGATCCCACAAGGTCAAAGGATTGTATTTTATTGGCGAAGTTGTTGATGTTACCGGCTGGCTTGGCGGGTATAACTTCCAATGGGCATGGAGTTCTGCATGGGCTTGTGCGCAGGCTTTATCATGTATGGAAAGACAATAATGCATTGATAAATATAAAAAATTTAGCGTAATCTATTTCGTTGGATAGAGTCCATCCCAGATGGCGATTTTGCCAATCCGGGACTTGTTCCAGAACCGCGTCTGTGACCTTCGATTCAGCGCCACTGACACATCGGCGTCGTACATTTTATCGGTTTAACGATAAGCGCAAATTGGCGGGTTCTTTACCTTAGTTCTATTTGGGAAGAGATGTCCGGCCATTATAAACATCTTTAGCCGGACAATATCGCCGTCAATAATCGCTTGCTATTCCTGCAATATCACTGACATTACACCGCCTCGGCTTCACAATTCATTGCCAACGCCATACTTAAGGTTTTAGCCAAAATGGTTTTATTTTCACTATCCTCCATCAGGCTAAAGTGGTCGCCCGGTACAGATGTTAGCTGGAGCGAAGAATCAGGCACGACCTGTTTCCAGCCTAACGACGGTTCCATACTCAAGGAGGGTAATGTAGCTTCCGTAACGAAAGGGATCTGCGGATAAGATTCTATCGCATAGAACTGATGGAGTGTTATCGCCAGGGCTTGTGGTTCATATTCTTTAACCATTTGCACATAATTTCCCATCTGTTCCCAACGTTTTGCGATCAAGTCAGGACGCAGGTTGGCCGGGTACAGTTCCAGTTCTTGCGCCGCGGCAATAAATTGCACCAAATTCAGTTTATCGATTCTCTGATGCAATACCGCAATCTCCTCTTCATGTTCCCCGCCCGACTGTTTTGCCAGTTCAGCAAGAAACTGGAGTTTTGGTTGAATGACCTGCTGCTTGAAGCAGTGAGGGGCAGGCGTATCAATCAAACCCAGGAAATCAACGGTCTCACCGGCGTTCAAAAGTTGCTGGGCAATGGCATAAGCCAGTACACCACCAGAAGAGTAACCGTAGATCCGGTATCGGCCTTCCGGTTGAACCGCCTTCATAAAGGTGATCATTTTGGTGGCCAACGCTTCAATAGTCGATACCTGCTCTTCATTGATGGACGGCCAGGGCAAGGCATAAATCGGATAGTCTGACTGAATATGTTGAGCCAATCCAAATACATAGGAGTAATCATCCATGCCACTGGGCACAAAGAATAGCGGTGGTTCCATCCCGGATGGCCGCACAGGTATCGCACTGTTTTGCGGCTGAGGCAGTGGATCTAATGTGATTTTTGCTACCAGTTCAGCCAGCACCGGGAATTGAAATAGGTTATTCAATGTACACATCAAACCACGACCTGCGGCAAGGTTTATCATCCGCATAGCAAGCAGTGAGTGTCCACCCAACGCAAAGAAATTGTCATACCGGCCTATTTGCTCAACCTCCAGCAATTCACGCCAGATAGCAGCCAATGCGATCTCAACCTCCCCCTGTGGCGCTTCATAGGCTTGATGAGCAAAGGCATTCTGATCAGGCTCCGGCAGTGCCCGACGATCTAGCTTACCGTTAGGGGTCAGCGGGAATGCGTCCAGACGTACAAAAGCCGCTGGTATCATGTAGTCGGGCAACCGTGCTCTCAGATGGCTGTACAAACAGGTAACCAATCCATCATCCGCTGGCGCTACCACATAAGCCACCAGACGTTTATCCTGCCCTTCACCCAGAGCCAGTACGATCGCTTCCCGCACCGCCGGGTACTCTGTCAGCCGGGCTTCGATCTCACCCGGTTCAATGCGGAATCCCCGGATTTTAACTTGCTGGTCGTTACGACCAACAAATATCAGGTTACCATCCGACAAGTAGCGGGCCAAATCCCCGGTTCGGTACATCCGTGCATCCGGTGTCTGACTAAACGGATCAGCCAGGAAACGTTCAGCGGTCAGCTCAGGACGGTTGAGATAGCCGCGCGCTACACCGTCACCACCAATATACAATTCTCCTACTGCTCCCACTGGAACCGGCTGACCGCAGGCATCCAGCAGATAAATACAAGTGTTGGCCGTCGGACGTCCGATAGGAATTAATGTATCAATATAATCTACCGGACAACGCCAGGTGGTGGCACATACCGTGATTTCTGTCGGGCCATAAGCATTGAACAGCGTAGCCCGTCCACGCAGAGCCTGGAGTAACGCCGCACTGGGAGCCTCTCCGCCCAGTATCAATGTTGGTCTTATGTTTATCTCCGGTAAATCCGCACCATCCCGCAGCAGAGCGGGTGTCAGGCAGGCATGAGTCACCGCCTGTTCTTTCAGATAATGCCAAAGGCGGAGCGGATCCTGACGAACTGTGTCGGCAGGAATATCCAGAGTGGCACCACCACACAATGCCATCATGATTTCCCAGACGCTGGCATCGAAACCAAATGAGGCGAATTGCAACATCCGGCTATGGGAATGAATATCAAACTGGCTGATTTTATCCCGGATAAGGTTGACCAACCCACGATGTTCAACCATCACCCCTTTCGGCATTCCGGTCGAGCCGGAAGTATAAATCACATAGGCTAGATGCCGTGAAGTTAACGCAGGAATCTGCGGGTTGTTGTCCGACTGGTCAGGCAGGGTATTCGGGTCAAGTACAGTTAATTTCGCCAGCGCTTCTTCACCCAGTGCCGCACGCCCGGTATTATCCGCCAGTACCACCAACGGGGCGGCATCATTCAGCATATAAGCTAAACGATCCCCCGGATAGGCGGGGTCCAGTGGTACGTAGGCGCCCCCCGCTTTCAGTACTGCCAACAGCCCCACTATCCTTGATGGTGAACGCTTCACACAAATCGCCACCCGTTGATCAGGCTGCACACCCAGTTCAATTAATTGATGAGCCAGCCGGTTAGCACAGCCGTTCAGCTCCGCATAACTGAAGGCTTGCTCTTCATATATCAACGCCATGGCATCAGGGTTTTTCCCCACTTGTTGTTCAAACAGTTGATGAATGCACAGTTGGTCAGGATACGCTGTTTCAGTTGCGTTCCAGATTTTCAGCAGCAAATTCTTTTCTGTCTCAGGCAGGATTTCCAGCATCCGCACCGGCGTTTCCGGGGTCTGTTCCAGTGCCTCCACCAAACTTTCCAGTGCCTGTTGCATATAACCAGATACCCGCTCCGGATCAAATGGCTGGACAATTTGCGCGGTTAAACCCAGTGCTTCACCAAAATCTTCCACTGATAGCGTAAACGGATAGTTGGTCCGCTCCTGTGCACCAAGGAATTCAACACCGTCCATGATTTCATTTGAAGCCGTCGGCAATGCGTTGTGTCGGTAGTTCAGCAAGGTACTGAACAGTGGGGTTCCACCATGCACCCCACTGCAACGTTGAGCCAGCGCCAGTGACGCATGTTCATGTGTCAACAATCCCGCCAGCCAGCGATGTGCCACCTGTACACTGTCCTGTACCGGGGTATTATCCATATCCAGTCGTAGCGGCAACGTATTGATAAACAGTCCCATACCATTGTCTGCACCTTCACCGGCTGCCATGCGTCCGAACAATACCGTGCCGAATACCACTTGTTCCTGTCCGCTGGTACGTGACAACACCTGCGCCCAGGCCAGATGACACAAGGCGGCCAGGCTAACGCCCAGACGCCGGGCCTGGCCGCGTAAGCGGTCATTCAGCTCTGCGGTCAACATCCGGTGCGATTCTGTAATTTGCGAGCCATCATGATGAACCTCTGTCAATCCGAACGGCAACGTAGGCTCATCCACCTCAGCCAACATGTCGGTAAAGAAGCGAACATGCTGCTCCTGACTTACCCCCAGCCGGGCCTGCGCCACCAGATTGCGGAAAGGTGTCGGTGCAGGCAGGTTGTTTTCAGGTAGAACGTTTTCCTGTCCGTCAAGATAGGCCTGAACTTCGTTGCTCATCACATCCAACGCGGTATGGTCACCAATCAGATGATGCATCAGTTGCAGTACAATCCAGCGACCATCGGTCTCCGGTGCCACGACAAAGCGCAGCAACGGCGCCTGTCCTAAATCAATACGATGTCGGCGCGGATCAAAATATTGAGCTAACTGGTCACTGACTGGCCCGTCAGCGGGATCCAGTGTCAATTCAGTCACCGACAATCGCACTTGACGGCAAACCACCTGAGCAGGAACAGATAATCCTTCCCAGATAAAAGCGGTACGCAGGATGTCATGGCGGTCAATGACCTGTTGAACCGCAGCCAGATAACGGTCCAACAAAAGCCGATCCGCAAAAGCCATCTGACCAGCCAGCAAATATGGGTCGCCTTCATTTGCCAATAGATGGTGGAACAGAATACCGTCCTGTAACGGCGACAACGCATAGATATCCTGAATATTGGTAATCCCGCCCGGTATTTGTTCGATGATGTGATCAATCTCAGGCTGAGTGAGGTCAATCAACGGTAACATTTCCGGTGTCAACGCCGTCGTTGCTGGTGTAATAACGTTGGCAGGCACACCTTCGCCCTGATTCAGTTTCAAGGTTTGAGCCAGTTCAGACAGTACAGGAGACTGGAACAGGTCACGTACTGCCAGCGTTAAACCCAAGTTACGCAAACGTTCGACCATGCGTACCGCGAGCAATGAATGACCGCCTAATGCAAAAAAGCTGTCATACCGGCTTATCTGCTCGACGCCCAGTAAGTCATGCCAAATAGCGGCGAGTGCGGTTTCCATTTCCCCTTGTGGCGCCGCGTAAGTCTGGCGCACAAAGGCTTCCTTCCCCGGCACCGGTAACGCCCGGCGATCCAGTTTACCGTTAGGGGTCAGCGGGAAGACATCCAGACGGACAAAGGCCGCCGGTATCATGTAGTCAGGCAATGACGCGCTCAGATGTTCACGCAGACGGTTAACCAGTCCGTCATCCGCTTCTGCCGCTACCGTTTCTACCACCACCGTTTCTACCACTACATAGGCAACCAGACGTTTGTCTTGCCCATCACCCAGTGCCAATACCTGTGCTTCACGTACCGCGGCATGTTCTGTCAGCCGAGCTTCAATTTCCCCCGGTTCAATCCGAAAACCACGGATTTTAATCTGCTGGTCATTACGACCAACAAATACCAGATTGCCGTCCGGCAGGTAGCGAACCAAATCCCCGGTGCGATACATCCGGGCATCAGTGTCATCACTAAACGGATCAGCCAAAAAACGTTCTCTGGTCAGTTCAGGACGATTGAGATAACCACGTGCAACACCGGTCCCCCCAATATACAGTTCACCCACTGCTCCCAAAGGCACCGGCTGACTGAGGGCATCCAGCAGATAAATACGGGTGTTAGCCGTCGGACGTCCAATAGGAATGAATCCACCCTGATAGTCTGATGGACAACGCCAGACGGTGGCACAAACGGTGATTTCTGTCGGGCCATAGGCATTGAATACCATTGCCCGGCCACGCAGTGCCTGAAGCAAGGCCACACTGGGAGCCTCACCACCCAGTATTAATGTTGGTTTGATGGTCATCGTCGGTAAATCTGCACCATCGCGCAGCAGGGCCGGAGTCAAACAAGCATGCGTCACCGCTTGCTCTTCCAGATAATGCCAGAGGCGGCGCGGATCCTGACGAACCGCATCGTCAGGAATAACCAGGCTGGCGCCACTGCCTAATGTCATCATAATTTCCCAGACACTGGCATCGAAACCAAATGAAGCAAATTGCAACATCCGGCTATGGGAATGAATGACGAACTGGGCGATTTTATCCCGGATAAGATTGACCAGCCCGCAATGTTCAACCATCACCCCTTTCGGCATACCCGTCGAGCCGGAGGTGTAAATCACATAAGCCAGATGACAGGAGGTCAATACCGCGATTTGTGGGTTATTATCTGGTTGATCGGTATCCGGCTGATCAGGCAGGGTATTCGGGTCAAGTACGGTTAATTTCGCCAGTACTTCTTCACCCAGTGCGGCACGCCCGGTATTATCTGCCAACAAAATAGCCGGTGCAGCATCGGTCAAAATATGAATCAGACGCTCACCCGGATAAGCGGGATCCAGCGGCACGTAGGCACCACCCGCTTTCAATATTGCCAACAGCCCCACGATCCGCGCCGGTGAACTTGCCACGCAAATCGCCACCCGTTGATCCGGCACGACATCCAGCGCAATAAGCTGATGCGCCAGCCAGTTAGCACGGATATTCAATTCCGCATAGCTAATGGATTGGTTTTCATATACCAACGCTATGGCGTCTGGGGCATTCTCTACCTGTTGTTCAAACAGTTGATGAATGCACAGTTGGTCAGGATAAGATATTTCGGGCGCATTCCAGGTTTTCAGCAACAATGCACGCTCCGTTTCCGGCAGAATTTCCAACATCTGTATCGGCGTTTCCGGCGCCTGCTCAAGCACCTCTGCCAGGCTTTCCAGAGCCTGCTGCATATAACCGCATATCCTTTCCGGATCAAAGGGTTGTACTACCTGAGCAGTCAGCCCCAAATTGGAACCACCATCTTCTACCGACAACACAAACGGGTAGTTGGTCCGCTCCTGTGCCCCAAGAAATTCAATTCCACTGATGATTTCATCCGGCGTGACCGGCTGGGTATTATGTCGGTAATTCAACAGCGCATTGAACAGCGGTGTCCCACTGGCTACCCCGCTGCAACGTTGAGCCAGCGCCAGTGATGTATGTTCATGCGCTAATAACCCCGCCAATCGGCTATGGGCGATCTGTACACTCTCCCGTACCGGGGTTTCATCCATATCCAACCGTAACGGCAGGGTATTAATAAACAGTCCCATGCCATTATTGGCGCCTTCGCCAGCCTGCATACGTCCAAACAGTACCGTGCCAAACACCACGTGCTTCTGACCACTGGTACGCGATAACACTTGCGCCCACGCCAAATGACACAGCGCCGCCACACTGACGCCCAAACGCCGGGCCTGATTACGCAGACGGTTATTCAGTGCAGGTGTCAGCATTCTGTGCGATTCCGTTACCTGCGAGCCGTCATGGTGTACTTCCGTCAATCCGAACGGCAACGTCGGCTCATCCACCGCCGCCAGCATATCGGTAAAGAAACGGGTATGTTCTTCCTGACTGATTCCCAGTTGAGCCTGGGCCACCAAAGTACGAAAAGGTATCGGAGCAGGCAAGCTGTCTCCCCGTCCGGTAAGATAGGCCTGCACTTCTCTGTTCATCACTTCCAGCGTGGTATGGTCGCCAATCAGGTGATGCAACAGTTGCAGCAGGATCCAGCGGCCATCGGTATCCTGAGCAATGACAAAGCGCAACAACGGGGCTTTACTCAGGTCAATACGATGCTGGCGTGGATCAAAGCGTTGGGTCAGTTGGTCACTGATCGATCCGTCAGCTGGATTGAGTGCCAATTCTGTGATGAATAAGGGAACTTGACGACAAACCACCTGAGCCGGAGCTGATAATCCCTCCCAGATAAAAGCGGTACGCAGAATATCATGGCGGTCAACCACCTGTTGTACCGCGGCCAGATAACGATCCAGCAAAGACCGATCCACAAAAGCCTGTTGGGTTATCAGCAGATAAGGATCGCCTTCGTTTGCCAACAAATGGTGGAATAGAATGCCATCCTGTAGCGGTGACAGGGCATAGATATCCTGAATGTTGGCAATCCCGCCCGAAATTTGTTCAACGATGTGGTCAATTTCAGGCTGAGTCAGATTAATCAACGGCAACATTTCTGGCGTCAGCGTAATAATATCCGGTGTAATGCAGTTGTCAGGTACTCTGACTTCACAATGTTGAGCCAGAGACTGGGCCAAAACACTAAGTGTCGGATGCTCGAATAGCGTTTGGACCGATACGCCCAGCCCCATACACCGCAAACGTTCAATCATCCGCACAGCAAGCAGCGAATGACCACCCAGTGCAAAGAAACTGTCGTGCCGGCTAATTTGCTCAACCTCCAGCAATTCACTCCAGATAGTGGCGAGTGCGCTCTCAATTTCCCCTTGCGGCGCTTCGTAAACCTGACGGGCAAAAGCATGTTGATCAGGCGCTGGCAACGCCCGATGATCCAATTTACCGTTCGGTGTCAATGGGAATTCATTCAGACGCACAAAAGCTGCCGGAACCATATAATCCGGTAAAATAGCACTCAGATATTCACGCAGACTGGCGGCCAGCCCGTTATCCGCTTCTGCCACTACATCATTTGCCACTAGATTATTTGCTACTACATAGGCAACTAAACGCTTATCCTGACCGTCACCCAACGCCAGTACCAACGCTTCACTCACCGCCGGATATTCGGTCAGGTGCGCCTCGATTTCCCCCGGCTCGATACGGAAACCACGGATTTTAACTTGCTGGTCATTACGACCGACAAACACCAGATTGCCATCCGGCAGGTAACGGGCTAAATCCCCGGTGCGATACATCCGGGCATCGGCGTCATCACTAAACGGATCCGTCAGGAAACGTTCGGCAGTGAGCTCAGGACGATTGAGATAGCCACGGGCCACACCCACACCACCAATATATAACTCACCTACTGCGCCCAGCGGCACTGGTTGACCATGTTTGTCCAACAGATAGACACGTTTGTTAACGGTCGGTCTACCGATGGGAATTAATCCCCCTGTATAATCTGACGGGCAGTTCCAAGCGGTGGCGCAAACGGTGATTTCCGTCGGGCCATAAGCGTTGAACAAATCCACCCGGCTGCACAATGTCTGAAACAAGGCGGTAGCCGGCGCTTCTCCTGCGAACATTAATGTAGGTCTTATGGCTATCTCCGGCAAACCGTCGCCATTGTGGAACATGGCGGGTGTCAAACAAGCGTGCGTCACCGATTGCTCTTCCAGAAAATGCCAGAGACGGTAAGGGTCTTGCCGAATGGTTTCCGTCGGAATAACCAGCATAGCCCCACTGCTCAACGCCATCATGATTTCCCAGACGCTGGCATCGAAGCCAAATGAGGCAAACTGCAATATCCGGCTGGTTACACCAACATCAAACTGGGCAATTTGTTCCAGCGTCAGGTTAACCACACTATGATGTTCAATCATCACCCCCTTCGGTCTGCCGGTAGATCCGGAAGTGTAGATCACATATGCCAGATGCCGTGAGGTGAGATCAGGGACCTGCGGATTATGGTCTGGTTGATCGGTGTCCGGCTGATCTGGCAGGGCATGTGGATCGAGTACAGTTAGCGTCTTCAGTACTTCTTCACCCAGTGCCGCCCGCCCAATATTATCCGCCAGCAAAATAGTTGGCGCAGCATCAGTGAGCAGATAAGCCAGACGTTCACTCGGATAAGCAGGGTCTAATGGCACATAAGCCCCGCCCGCTTTCAACACCGCCAGCAATCCCACTATTCTCTCCAGTGATCGCGTCACACAAATAGCTACCGGTTGGTCTGGTATTACACCTAATGCAATCAGTTGATGTGCTAATCGGTTGGCGCGAGCATTCAATTCAGCATAGTTGAGCGTCTGGTTTTCATACTTTACCGCTATGGCGTCCGGGGTTCTCTCTACCTGTTGTTCAACCAACTGATGAACACACAACTGTTCAGGATATGGCGCTACGATAGCATTCCAGGTTTCCAGCAATAATGTTCGCTCAGTGGATGACAAAATATCCACAATCGTGACTGATTGTTGAGGATGGTTCACCATCGCCCGCAATAGGATTTGCAAATAGCCGACCTGTCTTTCAATCGTTTCAGGGTCGAACAGGGCAGAAGAATAATTCAGTTCCCCAACAACCTCACCCGCCTTCTCCGTCAATTCCAGTTGCAGATCGAATTTAGCGATATCGTATCCCTGTACGACTGGCGTCACCGCTAATCCCGGTAGTTGCCACTCTTCTGTATCACTCTCCTGCCAGGCAAACATCACCTGGAATAACGGGGTATATTCCGGTCTGCGGGGCGGTTGTACGATCTCAACCACCTGCTCGAAAGGCAGATCCTGATGCTCTTGTGCGCCCAGTATCGTCTGCCGCACACGCTGGAGCAGTGTGACCATATCTGGTGTACCGGACAAATCAATGCGCAATGCCAGGGTATTGACAAAGAATCCGATCAACGGCTCTAGCTCCCGCCGGTTGCGGTTAGCGCTCGGTATGCCGATCAACAGATCATCCTGCCCGGACAGACGCGACAATAATGCCGCCCAGGCGGTCAGCAATGTCATAAATAATGTGGTGCCGTGTTGTTGTCCGAGCTGTTTCAGGGCCTGTACTAACGTGGCATCAATCTGCACAGGTATCCGGCCGCCGATAAATGATTGCCGAGATGGACGGGGCCGATCTGTTGGCAATTCCAGCAGTACCGGGGCATCGGCCAGCGTGCGGCTCCAGTAATCACTCTGCGCCTGTAACCCTTCACCAGAGAATACTTTACGCTGCCAAGCGGCATAATCAGGATATTGAATAACCAGCGCGGGCAAGGGATCAGGCTGTTCATTCAAGCAAGCCGAATAAAGGGCGCTCAGTTCTGATTTCAATATCCCTAAAGACCAACCATCAGACACAATGTGATGCTGAGTCAGCAAGAAGACGTAATCCTCATCGGCCCGTTGTATCAGCGCGCAACGGATTAAGGGACCACGGGCAAGATCAAACGGTGTTTCTGTTTCCTGTACGCACAAAAGCTTAAGTTGCTCATCCATTTCAGGCGTGTTACGCAGATCGTATTGCTTCACCGACAGAACAAACTCCGCCGGTAATAGTTCAACCTGAGGCTGACCGTCAGCCATAATAAAGACTGAACGTAGCGCTTCGTGGCGGGCAAACAGACGATTCAGCGCCTGCTGCCAGGCGGTAATATTAAGCTTACCACGCAAGTGCAGTGCCAGCGGAATATGATAGGTATCACTGACACCATCAAACTGCGCCAGGAACCACAAACGCTGTTGAGCGAATGACAACGGTAAAGCATTATCACGGGATACGGGAATAATCTCAGACAATCTATCCCTTCCCTCATTGCGCTGGGCGCTGATCTTCTCCGCAAAGGCCGCGAGTGACGGTGACGTAAATAAGGCACCTAGCGGCAGTTCAACACCGAAAGCGGCGATACGATTCATGACCCGTACCGCCAACAGTGAATGACCACCCAACGCAAAGAAGTTGTCATACCGGCTGATCTGCTCAATGCCTAATAATTCACTCCAGATAGCCGCCAATGTAGTTTCTGTCTCCCCTTGTGGTGCTGCGTAAACCTGACAGGCAAAGGCATTCTGCTCCGGCATCGGCAACGCCCGCCGATCCAGTTTGCCGTTTGGCGTCAGCGGGAAGGCGTCCAGACGCACAAAAGCCGCTGGCACCATATAATCAGGCAAAATAGCACTCAGATGTTCACGCAAACAGGCAGCTAATCCGCTATCTTCTTCCGCCACGACATAGGCAACCAGACGTTTGTCCTGCCCATCACCCAGCGCCAGCACCCACGCTTCGCACACCGCAGGATATTCTGTCAGCCGGGCTTCGATTTCCCCCGGCTCAATCCGGAATCCACGGATTTTAATCTGCTGGTCATTACGGCCAACAAACACCAGATTGCCATCCGGCAAATAACGGGCCAAATCCCCGGTGCGATACATTCTCGCATCAATTGCATCACTAAACGGGTCAGCCAGGAAACGTTCGTCAGTCAGGTCAGGGAGATTAAGATAGCCACGTGCCACACCGACACCACCGATATATAGCTCCCCTACTGCCCCCAATGGCACTGGCTGACCGTAGTCATCCAGCAGATAAACTCGGGTATTCGCCGTCGGACGCCCAATAGGTGCCAACACATCGGTATAGTCCGTATCGATATAGCACGGACAACGCCAGTGAGTGGCACACACGGTAATTTCTGTCGGGCCATAGGCATTGAACAGTGTGGCCTGACGGCTCAATGTCTGGAGTAGCACCGGGCTGGGCGCTTCACCGCCCAGTATCACGGTCGGCTTTATCGTCAGCGCCGGTAAATCAGCCCCATCCCGTAGCAGAGCCGGAGTCAAACAAGCATGCGTCACCGCCTGCTCTTCCAGATAATGCCAGAGGCGGTGCGGATCCTGACGAACCGTGTCGGCCGGAATGACCAAACTGGCTCCACCGGTCAGCGCCATCATGGTTTCCCAGACACTGGCATCGAAACCAAATGAAGCGAACTGCAATACCCGGTTACCGGAATGAATACCAAACTGGACAATTTTATCCCGAATAAGATTGACCAACCCCCGATGTTCAACCATCACCCCTTTGGGCACGCCGGTAGAACCGGAGGTGTAAATCACATAGGCCAGATGACGGGAAGTCAGCGCCGCTATCTGCGGGTTGCTGTCCGGCTGATTAGGCAAGGTGTTCGGATCAAGCCGGGTGTTCGGATCAAGCAAAGTCAGCCCGGCAAGCGCCTCCTCGCCCAACGCTACCCGTCCGGTCTCATCAACCAATATTATTGAGGGGGCCGCATCATTCAGGATATGCGCCAGACGTTCCCCCGGATAAGCCGGGTCCAGCGGCACATAGGCGCCACCGGCTTTCAGTACCGCCAACACCCCCACCACCCGTGCCGGTGAGTTTGCCATGCAGATCGCTACCCGCTGATCCGGCGCGATTCCCAGTGCAATCAATTGATGGGCCAGCCGATTGGCATCGGCATTCAATTCGGCATAGCTCAGGGTTTGTCCTTCATACACCAACGCGGTGGCGTCAGGCGTTTTTTCTACCTGTTGTTCAATCAACTGATGAATGCATAACTGTTCAGGATACGGTGTTTCAGTCGCGTTCCAGCTTTCCAGCAATAATGCACGCTCTGTTTCAGACAAAATGTTCAGTGCCCGTATCGGCATTTCCGGTGCCTGCTCCAGCGCTTCTGCCAGACTTGTCAGCGCCTGTTGCATATAACCGCATACCCGATCCGGCTCAAACGGCTGTACTACCTGCGCAGTCAGTCCCAGAGTAGACCCCCCGTCCTCTACCGACAGCACAAACGGATAGTTGGTTCGCTCCTGCTCACCCAGAAATTCGATACCCGGTACAACTTCATGTGGGATCAGCGGCTGCTCATTATGCCGGTAGTTCAACAGGGCACTAAACAGTGACGTGCCGCCCGCTACCCCACTACAACGTTGAGCCAGCGCCAGTGAAGCATGCTCATAATCCAGCAATCCGGCCAGCCGGGACTGTGCCAGCCGCACACTGTCGTGTACCGGGGTATCATCCAAATCCAGCCGCAGCGGTAAGGTATTGATAAACAGCCCCATGCCGCTGTCAGCCCCTTCCCCCGCCGCCATGCGCCCGAACAGTACCGTGCCAAACACCACTTTATTCTGCCCGCTGGTTCGTGACAGCACCTGTGCCCAGGCCAGATGACACAAGGTTGCCACACTGACGCCCAGACGTTTTGCCTGCTGACGAAGGCGGTCGTTTAACTCCGGCGATAACATCCGGTGCGATTGTGTGACCTGCGAACCATCACGATGCACCTCAGTTAGGCCAAACGGTAGCGTCGGCTCATCCACGTCGGCCAGCATGTTAGTAAAGAAACGGGTATGTTCTGCCTGATCGACATTCAACCGGGCCTGCGCCACCAGATTGCGGAAAGGCGTCGGTACTGGCAAGTTGTCATCCTGTCCGGCAAGACAGACCTGCACTTCACGGTGCATCACTTCCATTGTCGTATGGTCGCCAATCAGGTGATGCTGCAATTGCAGCACATGCCAGCGGCCATCAGTTTCCTGCGCCACTGCTTCTTGTGCTACTACAAAACGTAACAACGGAGCCTGACTCAGATCAAAACGATACTGACGTGGGTCAAAACGGTGAGCCAATTGCTCACCCACTGGCCCGTCAGCCGGGTTCAGGGTCAGTTCAGTGACCGATAAAGGCGCTTGACGCCAGACCACCTGTGCCGGTACAGATAAACCCTGCCAGATAAATGCGGTCCGCAGGATATCATGGCGATCAACCACCTGTTGCACTGCCGCCAGATAGCGATCCAGCAGCGCCCGGTCAGCAAAAACCATCGGATAGGCCAGCAGATAGGGGTCAGCTTCCTTCGCCAGCAGATGATGGAATAAGATACCGTCCTGTAACGGCGACAAAGCATAGATATCCTGAATATTGGTAATTCCGCCCGGCACCTGTTCAACAATGTGGTCAATCTCCGACTGGGTCAGATCAATCAGCGGCAACATTGCCGGCGTCAGCGCGGTGATCGCTGGCGTAATAACATTCGGTGGTATCGCTACAACCTGATGTTGCTCCAATGTCTGGGCCAGTTCTGACAGCACCGGGCACTGGAACAGGTTACGGGCGGCCAGTGTCAATCCCAGATTGCGCAGGCGTTCAATCATCCGTACGCCAAGCAAAGAATGACCGCCCAACGCAAAGAAACTGTCATGTCGGCTAATACGCTCAATACCCAGTAATTCACGCCAAAGGATCGCCAGAATAATCTCCATTTCTCCTAGCGGCGCTTCATAAACCTGACGGGCGAAGGCATCCTCGCCCGGAGTCGGCAACGCCCGGCGATCCAATTTACCATTCGACGTCAATGGAAATTCATCCAGACGCACAAAGGCCACCGGCACCATATAATCCGGCAACCGCGCACTCAGGTGTTCACGCAGGCGGGCGGCCAATCCCTCATTCTCTTGGGTCAACACATAGGCAACCAGTTGTTTGTCCTGCCCCTCCCCTAACGCCAGCACCACAGCTCCACATATCGCCGGATATTCCACCAGTCGGGCTTCAATTTCCCTCGGTTCAATCCGGAAACCGCGGATTTTCACCTGCTGATCATTACGGCCCAGGAATTCCAGATTGCCGTCCGGCAGATAGCGGGCCAAATCTCCGGTTTGGTACATACGCGCATTCGGTTTATTGCTAAATGGATCTGTGAGAAAGCGTTCAGCGGTCAATTCAGGGCGATTGAGATAACCGCAGGCCACGCCGTCACCCCCGATATAAATCTCACCGGTCATCCCCAATGGCACCGGCTGACCGTCAGTATCCAGCAAATAAATTCGGGTGTTGGCAATGGGTCGACCAATAGGAATAGAAGTCGTACCCGATGTTAACGCGTCAATATGGTAGGTCGTGGTAAACGTGGTTCCCTCACTCGGGCCGTAGGCATTCAATAACTGTTGTGGCGGGCTCTTACGCAGCACTTGAGCAATGACATGCGGATCGAGGACATCTCCTCCGACCAGCAATATTTTAAGTTGAGACAGCACTGGGGACAGCTCCACCGCCAGCCGATTAAACAGCCCGACACTCATCCACAGAACCGTAATGCGATGCGCCTGTAACGCCCGGACAAAATCCCGCGGCGTCAGTAACGTGGTATGATCAATAACCACCAGCGCAGCACCATTAAGCAACGGCGCCCAAACTTCAAAGGTGCTGGCATCGAAAGCCGGATTAGCGGCGAAAGCAATCCGGTCATTGGGTTCGATGTCAGCATAGCCATTATTGATAACCAACCGGACAACAGCCCGGTGAGGCACAATGACCCCTTTTGGTATACCAGTCGAACCAGAGGTGTACATGATATACGCTGGCTCGGCGCTGGCACCCAATAAATCAAGATTGCGATGCTCTTCTTCCCGGATCGGTTCTGTCTCACGGGTAAAACGGAGCCGCGGGACAACCAATTCAGCCGGGATCTCCATCTGCATATCAGTCAGCAGTAATTTGGCAGCACAATCATTTATCAACCAGTTTTTCCGTTCATCCGGTACGTTGGGATCGACAGGAACATAAACCGCACCAGCCTTAAGGATAGCCAACTGAGCCACCACCAGTTCAATAGAGCGTTCTAACAGGATCGCTACATGGTCACCCAGACAAATCCCCTGTTCAATCAGTTGACAAGCCAGCCAGTTGGCCCGGGCGTTCAGTTCCGCATAGCTCAGGGTCTGATCCCCGGCGATTAACGCTGCGGCAGCCGGGGTTTTCTCTACTTGTTGTTCAAACAACTGATGAATACATACATGGTTAGGATATGGGATTTCCGTGGCGTTCCAGGTTTCCAACAACCCCATTCTAAGGGTATTTTCCTTGCTGGTAATACTGTCTTTCATTTACTTACTACCTCAACGAATCTATTGGATATTTGAAAATTGTTATTCCCAGAAACCATCACAAATGTTTTTCTTTTATTTTTAGGAGAAATAACAACGGGCACGCCGAGCATCGAAAGATACTCAGGCAATACTTTTTCTCAGGTGCTGGATGTCATAGTCCGGTTAATAACTGCACAACAAAAAATTATGTGGCAATAATTTTCCAGACAATGGAATAAATGGTTAATTTGGTGAACAGGAAGAAAGTATTCCATTTTTTCTTTTTTTTCCTTTTTTAGATAAGCGTCTTTGATCTACCGCAATTTTTATTAATCGACGCTGAATTCCACAACTAAATAAAAATGGATCTATTGAATATATCTACTGGCATGAGAGCTAAATCCTTGCTGTATTTTGTCCATTTAGTATTAATATTTAATTGAAATTATTTCATATAAAATTATCTATAAATATCAATCCAATATAACAATCAGGGAACAAGGAAAACCAAATAAAAATATTATTATAATGTTATAATAAATCCACATATATTTACCCATATAAAACATAAAATAACTTCACTATATATTATTTTATAATAATCAGATTACACAACTAATGTAAATTTAAGCACTAACTACATTTAATACCGGAATAAAATAATTTCAAATAAATACTAAAACTCCCGGACAGGAGCTCAGTGGAAGAACCGACAAATTTGAGGTTGTTTCCGTTCTGATACGAAATGCAATAACTTAACCATGAAGATAAATAAGTCATTATGCCATTCGGAAAAGCAAACTTGACAAGTTTGGGGGTTATTCCAATAAACCCCTGCCAGCTTCGCTGGGAAGGAAAACATAAAGACAGTTGCCAATTGGCAACTGTCTGAACTAAATAATACGATTATTTTGAGGTCACGAGTTCAACATATCATATAACATAACCGCTTTTTTCAATGCATCAATATCTGAAGCGCATAAAAAGCGCTTCATAGCTTCAAATTTGGCTGGTGACCAATCATAAATTTTCATAGCAAGAAGCTCATTAATAACATCTTCAGCAAAACGATATCTAATATGTTTAGCAGGGTTCCCTCCCACAATGCTATAGGGTGGAATATCACGAGTGACAACGCTGTTTGCTGCAATGATAGCTCCTTCACCAATTGTGACTCCTGGCATGATCATTGCCCGCATTCCTATCCACACACCATCATGAATATAGGTATCACCTTTGCCAATATATGCTTCATCAATAAATTCCAAAAAAGGGTAAAGGCAAAACCAATCAGAACGATGTGTATGGTTTCCTCCCATTAAAATAACCACTTCAGCACCAATACACACATAGTCACCAATGTATAGCTTGTCTATATCCCATTTGGGGACCCAATGTCGGCTACCTTCATCTCCTTGTAAATAACGGACAACAGATTCTTCAAAACCATTGTCCCAGCAATCGCTGTAATAGCTATGAGTACCTTTAATATGTATATTTGGATTTTTTATAACATCATGAAGAAGTTGATATGTTGACCAATGTTTTTTCTGCATGGTAAATCTCATCTTAAAAATTGATTATTACCATAGAACGCTGCCTATGGTGATGTATCCGCGTTCAAAATACATCACTCTGTGTGATTCGAGGTTGTTTCAGTAATGGGGTATTCATTGTCAAATATCTTTTAGTGCTAATTTAACTGCCTGCTCAGTATGAATTGCTGTCGCAGCATATAACGGAACTCTGTATTTGTAGCCATATCTTCCTACACCTGAGCTGCCTTGACAAGACTGGAAGTTAAAAGTTAACTGGGATTATACCAAATAAATAGTATATCAATGAGAATTTCTATGTATGTTATGACGATGTTTAGTTATTGCCGAATATATTAATACCAAGCTTACGGTGCTAGAAAATTGTTACTACTGAAGTAAAAATAATTATTAAGGAGCTATTAATAGCTAATTTAGGTTATGAATAAACACCAAAATTTAAATCAATATTTACTCAGAAAAATAACATATTATTTCATTTAATTTCGCAGATGACAAAAAATAAATAATTAATGAAACAGGCATCTTAAATAATGATATAACATTATCCTTCAACACACGAAAAACATTAGAAAAATCGATTGATTATTATATTTCAGTTTGGAATAATGCACGCCAACTTAGGACTGACAGCAAACTATAAAACTGGTAAAAGTACGTTTTTCTAGTCAAATATCCATTTAATATAGTTTTTAAAATAATTTAAACAACCGTCAGCACCTTCCAACATAACATCATTCTGCAACCAAGGCTCAGGGATTAATTATTAAATCGAATGGTTTATTGATATTAGATAACGAAATAAGCCTATTAAAAATTATTACATCCAAAATATGAACAAACAAAATTATTAATTTTTTATTGGGAAATGAATCCCAAGATTGTTCTGTTCAAAAAGAATGAGTCTTAAATATGCAAAATTTAACCCATGTTAAAGCACTATGTGCCTTAGCACACCCTTATCATACTTGTGCCGAGTATGACGCATTATTTAATGATGCCATGCGTGAATTGACGTTATACCACTGTGAATATACTTCGGGTTATGAGCAGTGGCTGACAAATAATGGTCTGGATAAACAAGCTGTAATGGAGCTGGAAGACTGGTCAAGCCTGCCACCGCTATTTGCCAATTATTTTAAACGTAACTTAATAGTCAGCAATAGTGCAAAGGATGCGCTGGAATTGACATCCTCAGGTACAACCGGGCAAAAAAGCCGCATGCACTACGATAACAGAAGTATCACAGCGGCTCAGGATATGGTGGATCACATTTTCAATTATTATGATTGGAATACCCCCGAGCAACCGTGTAACTACCTGCTGCTCAGCTATGAACCTGCTGGCTCCATTACGCTGGGAACAGCTTATACCGACCAGTTTCTGTGTAAGTATGCACCTGTAAACCGGGCTTATTATGCTTTGCGTCATAACGGTAAGAGTAATGAATTCGATCCCTTCGGGACAATCAGAGTTCTTCAGGAATTCGCCGAAGAAGGGCTACCCGTGCGTATTTTTGGCTTTCCTGCTTTCCTGTGGTTTACCCTGCAAAGAATGGAAGAGATGGGATTACCCGCTCTGAAATTACATCCAGATTCGCTAGTCTCCCTCGGCGGAGGCTGGAAAACTCATGCTGACAAAGCGATTCCTAAACTGGAGTTGTATCAACGTCTGGTAGAACAACTGGGTATCCCTGATATACGTTGTCGCGACGGTTACGGTTCAGTTGAACATCCTGTGCCTTACATGGAATGTTCTCACCATCGTTTTCACGTTCCAGTCTACTCGCGGGTTTATATACGCCATACAGCCAACATATCACGGCAGCCTTATGGTGAACCCGGTTTTCTACATTTCGTCTCACCTTATATCACTTCCAGCCCGGCTCACAGCATTGTCATGAGTGATCTGGCGGTACTGCATTCCGGTGATAGTTGTGGTTGTGAATTGAATACGGATTGGTTTGAACTGCTTGGCCGTGCAGGTACTGGCAAAAGTCGTAGTTGTGCTATTGCCGCTTCTGAATTGATTAAGGGATCCTGAGATGTCTTCCATTGAAACAATTAATGATCAGCTTGCGGTTGAACATAATCCGTTGGCAAAACAGAAAATCGCAAAATTACGTACACGTTTACCAGAGTTGCTCTCACAACCTCATAGTGCCGAACAGGTACTTGAGTGCGCCCAACGCTTCGCCAATCATCTCGCTAAGATGGATGATCATCCCCTTTTTAATGCTAAAACGCGTGAGGCACTTATCACCTTCTGTCAACGTGAAGCCTTACAAACTAAATTGGAGCGAGAACTGGGGCAGGATGCTTTTTCCCTGCGCAGATTCGATTATAACCAGAATCGCTACGAAGCCTGGAAACCTCTGGGGTTAGTCGTCCATATCACACCTTCCAATGCGCAACTTCTTCCTTTTATGGCAGTGCTGGAAAGTTTGTTAGTCGGCAATATCAACTGGCTACGTCCCAGCAGCAGCGATAACGGATTTAGTACACAGCTTCTGGATGCATTTCTGGCTCACGATATTTCCGGCAATCTGGCAGACCGGATCGCGGTTTTGTCATTACCTGTCACACAATTGGGAGAACTACTGAGTCAGGCCGATGCTGTTTCCGCTTGGGGTGGAGATTCTGCACTATCAGCCATTCGTACCCAACTGCCGGCAGGTTGCCGCTGGATTGATTGGGGACATCGCATCAGTTTTGCTTGGCTGAGTCCTGATGCCGTGGATGATGCACAATTAGATGCACTGGCAGATGATATTTGCTGTTATGACCAACAAGCCTGTTCCAGCCCGCAATGTTTACTGGTCGATAGTGATAAGCCGGAAGTTTTGCAGGATATTGGACAACGTATGGCAGCGGCTCTTGAACGTCGTTCTGGATTACATCCGGTATTACAGACTGACGTTCAGGAATCGGCTGAAATTACAACTCAGGTAGCTTTTCAGCGCCTCGATTTCGCATTCACCCAAGTACGTGGCAAACTCTGGCAAGCGGATGAATGGCGGGTAATCTGGCGGCACGAACAAGAACTGGCCGCTTCTCCTCTGTTCCGCACATTGCAGTTACGTCCGGCACCTCGTCAGCAGCTATGTTCCATTCTGCGCCCTTGGCGTAACCATCTTCAGAGCTGTGCTCTGGTTGCCGGTCAGGAACATATTGCAGAAATGAGCCATACCCTGTTTGCTGCCGGAGTTAGCCGTATTGCCCCTGCTGGTCAGATGCACGGCGGTTATAGCGGTGAGCCGCACGATGGCGTTTATGCACTGGCACGCCTTGCCAAGCGGGTTTCTGTCAGCCTGCCTGCGGATATACTGGCAGGTTCTGCTCACCTTGATATTCCGCCACCCCGCCCGCACGGGCTGGATAACCTGCCAGTCATGAATAAGGCAGATTTTCAGGCACTGATTCCAAATGAAAAAGGCCGCCTGTTCTTCCGCAGCGGAGGCAGCAGCGGAGCACCTAAACTGGCCGCTTACAGTTACTCTGATTATCACAAACAAATGCAATCAGCAGCCGATGGACTGTTCGCCTGTGGCCTTGAACCTGCTACAGACCGGGTCATGAACCTGTTGTATGGAGGAAAACTGTACGGTGGAATGATGAGCTTCTTCACTGTTCTGGATAAGCTGGGTGTAGCTCAATATCCGATGGGTGGCCCGACCAATGATGATTTCAGTGAAATAGCCGATTTAATTGTGCAGCAACGCATTAATACTCTGGTAGGAATGCCAAGTACGATACACCGATTGTTCTTGAGTGAAACCGACAAGCTGCGTGAATACGGTGGTGTACGCAAGCTGTTTTTAGGCGGTGAACACCTGAATGTCAACCAGCGGGCTTTCCTGAATGAGTTCGGAATTACTCTGATACGTTCCGCAGTCTACGGCTCAGTAGATGCAGGCCCATTAGGTCATGGATGCACAGCCAGCGAAGACGGTGTTTTCCATTTAATGGCTGATAATCAGTGGTTAGAAATACTTAATATTCATAATGATAATCCAGTAACTGAGGGGGAAACAGGTCGTCTGATATTCACTTCCCGACACCGTGAGGCACAATCTGTTCAGCGCTACGATTTGGGCGATCTCGGATACTGGATCGCTGAACCTTGTGCTTGTGGTCAGTTGACACCGCGTTTCCGGCTTGTTGGACGTAATGGTTCCCTGTTACGTGTCGGCAGTATTTTTATCAATCTGACTAAATTATCTGAACAACTGGAGGCCCCGGTGCAATGGCTTATCGATCATAACGATGAAGGGATCAGCGGCATTCAGCTCTTGATTGAGAACCCCGATGTTGACGCAGTTCGCGAGCACTTATTAGGTCTGGAAGAGAATATAAAAATAAAGGAAGTGGTTGAAGGAGGGATGCTGAATCTGGAAGTTATATTTTCCCCGGCAACAGAGTTTCGTCGGAATATCAATAGCGGAAAAGCACCATTGTTCATTGACTTGCGTAAATTCTGATTAGGTGAAGCGAATATAATGAAAAGCATAACGTTAATTGATCTATTTAATCATGTACGTGAGCATTCTGTTTATTACCGGAATCTTTACGAGTCCGTCCCGGATAATTGGACGCTACAAGATTTGCCACTGGTTGAGCCCGGTAGTTACTGGGCCCATTCAGATAATTTACAAACCTGGCCAGTACTTACTGCTCCATTAGAAGGCGGACATGTGTTTAAAACTGGTGGTTCAACCAGTGATGGTCGGCTATCCGTTTTCGGTCAACAAGAATGGAAAGCATTTATTCATTCCTTTGGGAAAGCAATTGCCCGCCAATTGACTCCGGGTGATCGGGTAGCCAACCTATTTTTTGCCGGCGACCTTTACACCAGTTTGCTATTCATTCATGGTGCTCTGTCTAACTCATCATTCCCCGTCGTGGAATTTCCTTTCACTTGCAAGGTTGACGATGGGCTGCTGGTACATAACATTCGGTACCACAATATCAACGTGCTGGCGGGAGTGCCCGTCCAGCTCATTCGCTTTGCTCAGTATCTGAAAGATAACGGCCAAACATTACCGATGGTAGAAACCATTCTGTATGGCGGAGAAAGCTTGTTTGAAGGACAGATAGCGGCAATGCGTCAGGTTTTCCCTCAGGCACGTTTTGGCTCAGTTGGTTGTGCCAGTGTTGACGGAGGTTTAATCGGCTTTGCCGACCCAGAGTGTGAGCCGGGAGAACACAGGGTTTTCGACGAAGATACCATTATAGAAATTATTGATGAGATTACCCATGAACCCATCACGGAGCCGGGACGCCGTGGTATGTTAGTTGTCACTAGCTTACAAAGACAACTGATGCCAGTGATCCGCTATCCTACTGGTGATTTGGCTTGCTGGTGTGAATCAGAACAGGCATATCGTAAATTTGCGCTACAAGGACGCGCGAACCAAGGTTATCGGATCAGGTTTGGTGATCTTTCGCTATTTCCTGACGACTTAGCTACCCAGTTATCATCACAAACAGAGTTACTTGCCTGGCAATTGGTACTGTCTCAGGAGGCGTCAAAAGACAAAATCAAATTGTTGGTAGCCAGCCCGCAATCAATCGATATTGAAAAAATACGCCATAACATACTCTCAGCATTTCCCGGACTGAGCATTGCTTATTTCCACCAAAATATGCTGGAGATCGTTCAAACGAATATCGATGCAATGTATACCCACCCGCGTTCGGGTAAATTGCAGCGAGTTGTGGATCTGCGTAGTTATAACTGAAGGTCGAAATCTATGACTATTTTTCCTTCTGCTATTCAAATCCGCAACTATCAAGCAGGTGACGGAAAACATATCAGCAAATTATTCCGTGAAGTTTATGGTGATTCATACGTTTATCCTGATATCTATCTGCCCAGATTGATAGATGATTATCAAACAACAGGAAAATGGCATTCAGCCTTGGCTTTTTATCAGGGACAACTGATTGGTCATGCGGCGCTTGTTAAAAATGTTGTGCAGCAAGATCAGGCTGAATTAGCGTTGGTTGCTGTGTATCCGGGATTTCAAGGCAGAGGTATTGCGAAGTCTTTGGGTCACTATTTGTGCCACTATGCGAAAGAACAGCAATATAGTTTGTTGACGATAAAACAAGTCTGTTCGCACCTGAAAAGCCAATATTTAGCACAAAACCTGGGCTTTTGTTCGACCGCACTGATGCTGGACTATGTTGATTCGCCATTCGGGTTACCAGAGCCTGAAAGTATTGTACAAGGTATTTTGCCTCTTAAAGCATTTCCATTACCTAAACTGAACTGGCCGCATTCCTTGCGAGACTGGGCCGACCAGATTGGTCAATACGTTGGTGGATCATCCGATGAACAACAAGGAGATCGTTCTCCTTTTAATTCTAATGTAGTCACCTCCAAACTTATTAGCTCTAAAATCAGTGGACGGCGTTTGGAAATCACATTGTATGAGGTTGACTCTGACTTCTTATCGGAAATCATAGATTACCCTGCCAACCAGTTAATCTATTTGAGACTTCCTGCGTGTGAAGAGGCATTGAAGTTATATCCACAGCTAAAAAAAGGTGGATTTCGCTTCGCCGGGCTATGTCCTGATGTACATACAGGATGGTTTCTGCTCTGGTTACGGGGTTATCAATCAACACCGTATCAATTTTCTGACATCAGTACGCAAAACCTCTACCAAATGGAATTGGAGAAAACTACGGAGCACTCACTCCTACATCAGCTAAGTGAGTGCATACCAGGTTAGAATAGTTCATCTAATTGCTCGAAGAACACTCGCTTGGCTGGGTCATCAAGACCGCCAAGCGTATCTAGAAATTCGGTAGCTGCACTTATCGCAACTTCCTCACGTAAGTTGCGATGAACAAATGCAATATCCAGCCAGCGATCTGCAATTCCGCCTCGGCCAAGATCAAGGAAATACAATTCGTCATGTGCATTGACGAAGATATTGCAGTCACAAAGATCTCCATGGGAAAATACCCGTTCCTCACTCGGTAACGTAGCACGAAGACGTGCCAGTAAATCTTGTGGAGTCGCTATTCCCGGCCATTGCTCAAGATCATCTTCTTCAGCACACAAATCGTTATTCAGCAAATATTCCAGTTCCTGAAGACGAAAATTAACCCCGGAGTCAAGCGGGCAATCGATTATAGTTACAGCCTGTATCTGACGAACAGCTTCACAAAACAGTTCCAGTACAGGTTGCTGAGCATTTATCCGTGTGTACAACGGCTCACCGGATACACAACGTGTGATCATAAACTCCCCTTCTGAATTCTCCGCAACACACACAACTTCCGGCACATTCAGGCGACCATTAAGCCAATTCAGCACTGAAACCTCCCGCATGACACTATAAGTCGTATTTGCATAAACGACGGGAGAATACTTGAGAAAAAAGTGGTCGTTACCCCGAATAAAACTATAGACACTGCCAGGGGATTCACCAATTTCATCAGGGATTAAAGCAGCATTACCGATAAAGCAATCAATATGTTGTGGTAACTTGGGTAACATGTATCTTCCTTTTGAGATAGAAAAACGAAATTTGATCAAAAAAACGCTTTACAAATGATATTGAGAACGATTATCATTACTATTACTTTCAGTGCACCACCTTCAGGGTCATGTGAAAGTACGACATTGCTCACATTGCTTCCAGTGTTTACTTTTATAGCCAGCAACTTCATGCTGGCTTTTTTTTTATTCTCAATATCCTGTTTTTAATTATTCAAAAAATTTGATTCCTCAGATTAAATTTCTCATATTTCATATTTAATTCCTTCAACTAGACTACAAAAAAACACTGAAGGATTTTGAAAATGATTTACCTACGTAAAGCTTCAGAGCGAGGCCACGCCAATCATGGCTGGCTGGATAGCTGGCACACTTTTTCATTTTCTCATTATTATGATGCCAATTTTATGGGTTTCTCAGCCCTAAGAGTCATTAATGAAGATGTGATTGACGCAGGACAAGGGGTTGGTATGCACCCTCATAATGATATGGAAATTCTGACCTATGTACTTTCCGGTACGGTGGAACATCAAGATAGTATGGGAAATCTGGGACAGATATCAGCAGGAGAGTTCCAGATTATGAGCGCGGGTACAGGTATCCGCCATTCTGAATACAACCCACATAATGATAAACCGCTTCACCTATACCGCTTGTCGTCCCAGTACACATAAGCAAATCGTCGATATGACCATAAATGGAAGGGGATGTCGCGCGACAGCGCGTGTCATGGGAATTGGCCTGAATACGGTTCTCCGCCACTTAAAAAACTCAGACCTCAATCGGTAACAGAAGCCATTGTCTCCGGCACCGAAGTCATTGTCTGCGGTGAAATGGATGAACAATGGTCATATGTGAAGTCAAAGAAGCAGCCCCGTTGGCTCTTTTATGCCTACGACAAACTCAGACGAAAAGTGATTGCTCACGTTTTTGGCCCAAGAACAAAAAAGACCTTGATGCGTTTGATGGCGTTACTGGCTCCTTTCAACATAGTGGTCTGTATGACCGATGGCTGGAAAAGCGATGAAAAAACACTGATGGGGAAATTGCATGTGGTCAGCAAGCGTTATACACAACACATAGAGAGACATAACCTGAATCTTCGTCAGCATTTGGCAAGACTGACTCGCAAAACCTTATCTTTTTCAAAATCCGCGGAAATGCATGACAGAGTCATGGGGGATTATTTAAATATTCATCACTATCAATAAATTGGAATCATGACCAAATGTCACCTTTTATTTGAAAGAATAGGGACACAGGTTAATGATTTGAAGCCCAAATATAAAAGGAGGTTGCGGATGAAAAAAGCTTTCTTTTTCTTACTGGATAACTATGCAGATTGGGAAGGAGCCTTTCTAGTTCTGTCGCATTAACAGAGATCTTCTCGAGCGAAAGTATCTTGATTTATTTTTATGCGGTCAGTCGATAGAAATAAGCCGCCGGTGAAGTTGGATATTCTGGTTCTTGCAGGTATTGTCCTTTGCGCAACATACAGACCGGTTCAATCCCGGCTAATACGGTCTGAGCCCGCCTGAAATTTTTGAATCCCAGCAGGGGCGTGTTCGCTGTTTGACGTTACGGTGATCTTGTTCAATCAGGTTATTGAGGTATTTATTCTGCCGGATAACAATGACTTCTTCCTTTGGCTTTCCTTTGTTTAATTCGTCCACCGCGACTTTATTGGCACCACTTTTATCAATAGTCACCACGGCAAGCTGCCCATGCTGTCGCATCGCCTTTTTAAAGAAACGAAGTGCGGCCTTCTTATCCCGATGAACCGTCAGCAAAAAATCAATTGTATTACCGCCCGAATCCAATGCCCGGTAAAGGTAACTCCATTGTCCTTTGATTTTGATAGAGGTTTCATCCATTCGCCACCGACGCCCAACAGCGGGCTTACTACGCCAGTAGCGTTTAATCATCAATGGAACTAAACGATGAACCCAACGAGAGAGCGTGGAATGATCAACGGCAATCCCACTCTCCGCCATCATTTCTTCCAGATTACGCAGGTTCAGCGCGTAGGCCAGATACCAACGAACACACTGAGCGATGATATCAACAGGATAGTGCAGGCGTTTGAACGTATTTCGGATAAGGGACATCGTCAGTTCACCCAATAAAAAATGCCATATTATCCAAACAGGGCTTAATGCGACAGAACCATTGAAAATATGCTGACATCCCGTCACTCTGTCCACTCAGGCCAGAAGCCGTCTTCGTTATCGCAGAGGAAAGGATTCAAGGAAGATTTTATGCTGTGGGCACAACGTTTGCTGCTGCCGGGCCTTTGGCACCCTTCTCGATGGAGAACTCGACCTTCTGACCTTCGAACAGAGTGCGGTAGTCGTTACTCTGAACAGCGGAGAAGTGTACGAACACGTCTTTGCTTCCATCAGAAGGGGAGATAAAACCAAAACCCTTATCCGCATTAAACCATTTTACTAACCCAGTCATTTTATCAGACATGTAATATTTCCTTTGATTAAACCTTTTTAGGCAAACATGGTCTGTTTTACAGAAATTACTTAGCGCTTAATGGAGAAACTCAAAAAGAGGGGAATATCTGGGATAACGCCTGAGGATGAGAAATGCTTTAATAAACTGCTTTGTATAAGATCTGTCTTTCAAACCGACGAAGCTATTAACGCATAACCTCGAATATTAAGCAAGTTATATTTTAACCATCTGGCAGGAGAGCATCACTCGTTTGGACATAAATCTGAGTAATGACGAAGCATTGGCTCTCGCTCAATTCGTTAAATGTTTGACCTGGCGTGACATGCGCGAGTGTGCCGTTGAAACGAATAAATGCGAGTCCATTGGATTTCAAACGCGAGCCATTACAACTAGGACTCGCGGGCGCATTGGGACAGCCATTTACGGTTCCGGGTCAGAGCACAACTCCCCGGCAATCATTTCCATCCCCCGCCATATTCATCCAGTGCCGGTCAGTGGCCTCACCGGTCAGGGTCATATAACCACACAGTGACGCCATTCAGCAATGCGGTCCTCCTCAAGCAGGCTGTCGATTTGTTCCTTTAAATCAGCCTTATCGGCATAGTAAAAAAATACCCGGTATTCATTACCGTCGAGAACTTCACCCTCAAAATCAATCTCAACCAGAAAAGTGATCTCTTCTCTGACCTTTTTCTTACCGCGGGTGAATTTACTGCCGTTTTCAACTGGCATCCACAAAGTCGCGGACAGGATAAGGGGCGGTTCTGTCAGGGGTTCCCGCTAGTCCTATGAGTACGCTTCTCAACTTCTTATTACCGCAGGGGATAACCCAGAACGTCTCCGTTCAGAATCCAGTTTTGCTGCACTATGTGGGGTAAGTCCAGTACCGGCGTCTTCAGGAAAAAATCAGCGTTACCGTCTCAACCGAGGAGGTGATTGTGCAGCGAACAGCGCGCTTCATATCATCGCCATTGACAGGCTACGTGCAGATGCTAGGACACAGGAATATGTCGCTAGACGGGTTGGAGAAGGCCATTCAAAACTGGAAGCCATACGTTGCTTAAAACGCTATATATCCAGAGAGATATTTACCTTATTGCGTAATCAGAATCGGCAGATCAACAGCAGGCAAATAACAACTTGACACTTAGAAGGGCATCAATTTAACGGTATTATTCCGTTGAATCATATCCTACTAAAACCAGCAGTACTTATATCAGGTATCACAAGTAAATACATTAGAATAACTTGTAGGTTTTGAAAAAGAACAGATTAAAAGCATATTCAAATAAGATTCTCTGTCAAATCGAATATTACAAAATGCAAAAAAATAAGTGAGTTGGGCCTGACATTTCAAGCTTAACTATTATCAGGTAATGCAGCACAGAAAAACGAGGAAATTTTGTTGGTTTCAGTTGTTTCATAATTTGAGGTGAGACCGCAGTCCCACCTTGTTTAATCCAGCTAATCTGAATCTCTTACAACTTTGGCCCTGCTTTTACCAATGCTGCGCCAGCAGCGGTATCTGTATATTTGTCGAAGTTATCAATGAAACGCTGTGCCAAATCTTTGGCTTTCGCATCCCACTCAGATTTATCTGCATACGTGTTACGTGGATCGAGGATCCCCGTATCAACGCCCGGTAATGTTGTTGGTACAGCCAAGTCAAAAATTGGCAATTCAATGGTATCCACATCTTCAATATCGCCACTTAAGATAGCATCGATAATCGCACGAGTATCTTTGATAGAGATTCGTTTGCCAGTACCATTCCAACCAGTGTTAACCAAATAGGCTTTCGCACCGGATGCCTGCATACGCTTGACCAGCACTTCTGCATACTGAGTCGGGTGTAATGACAGGAATGCCGCACCAAAACATGCAGAGAAAGTCGGCGTTGGTTCTGTTACACCACGCTCTGTTCCCGCCAGTTTTGCTGTAAAACCAGACAGGAAATGATATTGAGTCTGCTCCGGAGTCAGGCAGGAAACAGGAGGCAGTACCCCGAAAGCATCAGCAGTCAGGAAAATGACTTTAGTCGCATGACCTGCTTTTGATACAGGTTTAATAATATTTTCGATATGGTAGATAGGATAAGAAACGCGAGTGTTTTCTGTTTTTGAACCATCATTGAAATCAACAGTGCCATCTGCCAGTACAGTGACGTTTTCCAGTAGAGCATCACGGCGAATGGCGTGATAAATATCGGGTTCAGCTTCTTTCGACAAGTTGATGGTTTTTGCATAGCAGCCACCTTCAAAGTTAAACACGCCGTCGTCATCCCAGCCATGTTCATCATCCCCGATCAATTTACGTTTCGGATCAGTAGAAAGCGTGGTTTTTCCCGTACCAGAAAGGCCGAAGAAAACAGCAACATCACCATCCTCACCCACATTGGCAGAACAGTGCATAGAAGCAATGCCTTTCAGTGGCAACAGGTAGTTCATCATTGAGAACATCCCTTTTTTCATTTCACCACCGTACCAAGTACCGCCGATCAGCTGCATCCGTTCTGTCAGGTTAAAAGCAACAAAGTTTTCAGAATTCAGTCCCTGCTCTTTCCATTGTGGATTGGTACATTTCGCACCGTTCATCACAATAAAGTCAGGAGTAAAATTAATGAGCTCTTCATCAGATGGGCGAATAAACATGTTTTTGACAAAATGAGCCTGCCACGCCACTTCTGTAATAAAACGTATTTTCAGACGAGTATCCGCATTCGCCCCACAGAAGGCATCAACCACAAACAAACGTTTGCCTGAAAGTTGCTGAGTGACTAATCCTTTAAGATGAGACCAAGTTTCCTGACTGAGCGGTTTATTATCGTTCTTACCTTTTCCCTGATCGGCCCACCATACCGTATTGCGAGTCACATCATCGCGCACAATATATTTGTCTTTAGGAGAACGCCCTGTGAAGATCCCGGTATCTACTGCGACAGCACCAAGATTGGTCAATGTTCCTTTCTCATATCCTTGTAAAGAGGATTTCGTTTCTTCAGAGAATAACAATTCATAACTTGGGTTATAAATAACTTCGCTAACATCACGAATACCATAAACCACAAGTTCCTGCGCAGTAATGCCTGTAACGCTCATTTATTTATTGCTCCTGATCAGTTAGATTTCATCTCTATCTCTGCCAGAAATAATAAATAAATATGACTAATTAACAGCGATTGTTATCAAAAAATTGAAATTATATTATTCTTTTAGGCTTATATGAGACATAGAACACGGAATAAAAATTTTTAAATAATAAAAAGGGCGCATTTATACGCCCTTTAAAAATAAATCATAAATACAGTTAATGTAACTGTTCTTTTTTCGCTATTTTAATTTCGCTAAGTGCTATCTCTTCAAAAATATAGTGCATACCACAGAATTCACATTCCATGTCAATTTTACCATCTTGATACAGAATATCTTGCAAATCCGCTTCCGGTAATGTTACCAGAGTATCAGCACAACGTTGGTGAGAGCAGGTGCAACGGAACTCAACCTGTTGAGGTTCATACAGCGTGACATCTTCTTCATGGTAAAGACGATGCAGAATTTCTTTCACATCCAGCGTAAACAACTCTTCGCCTTTGATAGTAGCAGTCAGTTGAACCAGATGGTCAAGTATGTCGTCACTGCCTGCCTGTGCATCCGGCAGGATCTGCAATAACATGCCACCAGCCGCCATTTTGCCATCCTGCATGCCCGTTCGGATGAACAGACGGGTCGGCAACTGTTCTGACTGTTTGAAGTAAGCATCCAAACATTCAGCCAGAGTCTCTCCTTCCAATGCGACTACACCTTGATAACGCTCACCTTCTGTTGGTGTAACCGTAATGACCATATAACCATTACCAACCATATCACGCAGACGACTTGCAGCACTGACATCACCATCAATGCGCGCAGTACCACGCATTTGCTGTCGGTTATTTCCGTTAATCACCGCCAGCTTAACAGGCCCATCACCTTGAATTTGTACTGTGATATCCCCGTTGAATTTCAATGTAGCAGTCAACAGACTGGTGGCGACCAACAACTCACCCAACAATTGCTGTACAGGTTGGGGAAAATGGTGATTCTCCAGCATTCGCTGGTAAGTCTCACTTACGGAAACAAGTTCTCCCCTGACAGAATGGCTTTCAAATAAAAAGCGGTGTAATTGGTCATGTTTAATCATAAATCTCTCTCATTTCACTGAGACGGTTATACCCTTCATCTTTCAAGTTGCCTCTTTGTTGGCTGCGAAGCAACTCGAAATCTATTGGGTATCTCCCGACTCATTAAATTTTGTATTCTTGAATTTAATCAGGGTACGCCGTTCTTTCTTATCTGGACGGCGATCAGGATGTGGCATCGTCAACGCATTCATTTTACGGGCCAAAGCTGTCTTTTCCCGCTTAATGATGCTTTCTGCCGTTTCCTGATAAAGTTGTTGAGCTTCTGTGGCACTGCGCCTTTGGCCACTCAATGCCAAAACTGTTACTGTTTTTTCATCATTGCCCTGACGCAATTTAATTGCTGCGTTCAACTCAACCAGTTTACTCGGTTTACTCCGCTGCCCATTATAGTGGACTTTTCCTCCATCAATCATTTCACGCGCGATGGAACGGGTCTTGTAAAAACGGGCAGCCCACAGCCATTTATCAAGGCGAACAGCTTGATCATTGTCTGAATTAGGCATGGTTGTTTCTCTCTGATTAAAGCTGGCTAAAAACAGATTCAGGGTAACATAGCCCGCGTGAATATCACTAATTCATCGGCGGTTGTTTCAGTTTGAAACAATTGTCATAGTACTGTTTGATCCGTACAAGACGCTGACTGTTTTTTTGTTTTTTCTTAATGACCAATATGCTATTAACAATTAATGTCGCCATAATTACTGCCAAAAATAGGCAGCTTCCCAGATAACGAAGCAGCGTTATAGAATCAGGTTCACTATGTAACATGATATGACGAGTACCGTTTGCATCTTCAGATAAACCCGTCACAATACCTTCGGTTTCAAATGGAATATGCGTCAATACATTCGCCAGCCGTAGCAATTCACCCCATTGTTGCAAAGCGGTGTATTCATAAAAAATGATCGGCGCAAGCGGATATTCAACCAGTGGACGGTCTTCATCACTAATCAGCAAAATACCTCCCGGTGGAGGGCTGTTCAGGAGAATACTCACTTTATCAATTTCCCGGTAAATAAATGAGGCGGTAGTGACATCGACAAGTTTTCCCAATGCATCTGCACTCACAGAGCGCAGTAACACTTTGGTTCCATTCAATGTCCCTTTTTCTGCCTGATACAAAATCTCATCCCAATTTTTGCCATTACCCAGATTAACCAGAGCATTTTTCAGACGATTACAGTCCACTTCTTTCTGACAAAGTGCCTGAGTATTCAAAATGATTTGAGAAAAATTATCGAGTAATATCATTCCCGATTTAGCAATCACTTCATTCAGACTGGAATTAGATTTCCGGCTATTTTCCAATGGGCGTAATTGCTCATTAACCGTTTTGAGCAATGCTGATGCTTTATTAATAATTTCTGATTCCGGCCTGGGGAATGAGCTGCCATTATTCCAATAGATACCAAAACAGTTAAATGGAGCAAAAGAGAGTCCATTCTGACCGGGAAAAGTATCCAACATAGGTGGCATGTAACACATTCCTGTGCCTTTAACTCTCAGTACATCCCCTTCCCGGAGTGGCATATTTAGCAGTTCATTGACGCTGGTAATAACCTTGGTATTACTGCCATGCAGCCATGCGAAACTCAGCCGCATAGATAAACTGGCCGGTTGGTAAAAGTACAGTAATAACATAGCTAAAACAGAAAATACCACCAACATCTGGTTCTTTCGATAACGCTGGTAAGGATAGTGTTTCTCCTCCTCATGCAACGAGAGATAACGTCCCTGTCGCACAACATGGCAGCTGGAGTACATATCCACATCGGTATTTTGATCAAGTTCATGAGCAAGGTACGGCTCCCAGTGAGCGGGATAAATCAGGTCAATTCCACCCAATGAGATATTTTTTTTGTGTTCTGGCTCAAACTCGCTGAAAACACCCCAGCGTTTCAGTATCCCGCTAAAGCAATTTACATTCAACAGATTACGTGAAGATGGCCACCTGAAAAGTGGCCAAAAACTGGCAAATATAAGCAGAACAGAAATGAATATTAGCCACGGCAATAGAGGTATAGGCACAAAAAGAGCCAGAAACCATAAGGAGAGCCCCATGCACATCAGAAGCCCTTCCTGAATACCTGTTGAGTGGCGCAGACGATACTCTTCCGGCGTTTCCTTACGCATATACAACAAATTGGCATTCGAATTACCGTTCTTCTGAATTGAAGCGTGTTCCGTTTTCTTAAAATTTGGAGTGTTCAGATCCTGCTGATAATCAGTAAGACAGTGACCATTCACTGCAATAACGAGTGGTATCGAAGAAGTTTGAACAATGTCTACCGTATTCCGCTGATTAACGAACGGTTCAAGCATTGCAGGAAAATGTATTTCCGTTTCATCAATATAATAGCGCCAATGCTGCGCTTCTTCTGAAGCGGCGGAAAAACGGGTTATGGTATGGCTAATGGTATAAACCGTATCATTTCTGATCGGCAATGCCGGACAGCCGGACATATAGCTCCTGTCTGACTTCATTTTGGGCAGGATATTTTTCAGATAAGACTCAATAGCTTGAGATTCATCCGCACTTAGCTTGCGGCTAGCTGCTTTAGCCATCAATGACAAGTAACGCGCGTTATCAGAACGCCTCCATCTGAAAGTCAGAAAGGAAGCCATTATAGTCAGGCTAACGATAAAAATAGCCAATATAATGACTAGTGAGCTCATTTTTTCTCCACGCCCATAAAGCAATACAGAGGCTGACAAAATAACAATCTAAAGAATTACTCAGAATCAGGTTATTCCTATTCTCGCTTCCTATTTTTAATTTTATTTACAAAATGTTATATAAATTTTCTCACACCCACTCGTAAAAGGAAGCTTTTTTGTGCAAGAGTAAGATAGTAACAAAAATACATACAAGCGATAATCCCTATCATTTACTAGCATAATCGGCCATATTAAAGCAAAGTTTGGATTCACATCCAATGTCACCACAAAAATTGTATTTCCCAAGCGCCATGAGCTGATTGGATGGATTATTTTTCAATTGACTAATGCGCAACAACCGCCAGGGGCAAGCATGATTGATCTGAAAAAGCCTAAAATATTGAATATAAGTGATATTGCCCATTCTCGTCTATTCAACATCCAGTCCGTTGATCTTGAATTCAGTAATGGTGCCAGACGTATTTACGAGCGCATGAAGCCCACTAATCATGAAGCAGTCCTCATCATTCCGGTGATTGGTGATGAGTTACTCCTGATACGTGAGTACGCCGTTGGTATTGAGCAATATGAGTTAGGTTTTCCCAAAGGAACGATTGATGTGGGGGAAAGTATCCTTGAAGCCGCCAACCGTGAGTTAAAGGAAGAAGTAGGATTAGGAGCAAAAAAGCTTGAACTACTGACAAAACTGACTATGGCTCCTTCTTATTTTTCCAGCAAAATGAACATTGTCATTGCGCAAGATCTCTATCCCGAAAATCTGGAAGGAGATGAACCAGAACCTCTGGTGCAGGTTTGCTGGCCAATAACGGATATGATGTCACTATTGGAACATCCCGATTTTAACGAAGCCAGAAACATCAGCGCCTTATTTTTTGCACAACGATATTTGAATGAAAAACGTTAAGACTACGCTTACAGCAGGTATGTTGCTTCGCGGCAACAAGGGAACAAATCCCCAGGAACATAGAAAAATTTAATGATGTAGCAAGATTATGAAAGGGCATTGAAGATCGTGATCTTTAATGCCCATTTCTTATGACTATATAAAATTATTAAACACCATCACCCAATATACATTAAAAAAACCTTTAACTTTATTAAAAATAATAAATAAACATATTTATTATTTTTTTGAAATTAATACACATAATCTTAATAACCTCCTATAAAAACACACCTTTTCCCTTTATGAGAAATAATATGGAAAACCCCGTTGAAATAAAATAACTTTTTAAGAAATGATCAGATCTGCAATATATTTTAGGCTGGATAGAGTTCAGTAACAGGCCATAGTGTAACCGCTCAACAGATACAAAAACATAACTGAATGTTATGAAAAATGTTCTGAAAAATAGGAGTGCAGTTCTCTTTTAACTTAATTTCTATTTCAAAGGTAATCATGTATGGCAAATAATATAGAGTCACGGATTAGCTATAAAACACTCTTTAACGATAATCAGGATATTTATTGTTTTCCGGGGTTACCCGAAGCCAATGACGGCCCTTTAGCCTATCTGGTCGATTTGTACCAGCAGGTTCAAATGTTTGAAAAAAATGCAGACAAAAAGAGTACCCGGCTTCTCACCCAACGCCGGCCTGATATCGAAAAGTTATTGCTTGATAATACTAATATAAATCAAACCAGTAGCTTACTACCGCTTATCATTGAAGTCCTCGCTGAAAAAGTCAAAACTCATATAAATAACAATCAACCTTTGTCTCATTCACTGGCTGATATTCATTACCCTCTTTCGTTGCCGTTTCACTTTCCACTAAAGCAAACAACAACAGTTTTGGCCGAGAAAGAGATCCCATTACTGGATTTGATCCAACAGGCTGATAGCAAGTATCCCAATTTTATTGACGACAATCTGAGTACTGACTCGTTGCAAACAGCAATGATGATAAGCAGCTCTTTGGCACCAAAACTTCAGGCTTTGCTGTTGGAAAAATCACAAAGCAGCCAAAAAGATTTCTTTGATAAATATTACGGTATCAAAGGCGATATTGCCGAAGCAGTAGAGTCTCTGGAGCGTCTCACGGTATTTACTCAACAAACCGGGCTGAGCTCCCAAGAAGCAGAATTACTATTTGCTGTCAATGGGATATCAGAAGAGAGCACAACACACAGTATCGTTACCTATTCCAGTAATGTCGCTAAACCAGCCAATGCGGATAAACAATTTCCTTCCGGTGCCAACTATGCAGCGTCATATATCAATGCAGGTAAAGCACCCGCTCTCTATCTGGAAAAAACGAAAGATAAAGATACCGCACAAGATGTTATTCGGATTAAAGGCGTCAGTAATGATAACTTTGACCGTATCCAGCGTTTTCTGCATATCCAGAAGGCACTGAAACTCACATATGAACAACTGGATCTATTGTTAGCAACAGCAAGTAAGGCCGAAAAACAGACTGAGTTTTTTATCACGGAAGCAACACTGCGTACTTTGGGTGTATTTCTGCATTTTCAACAAGAATATAACGCCACCGCAGAACAATTTGCCGCCTTTATTGGTCATATAACCCCTTATACTCTTGAAAATAAGCGCTCTTTCTTTGATCGTCTGTTCAACGCGCCGGGCTTATCACAACAAGCTTCTGCTTCCTCTGTACTGGTTCTGGATAACCAGGAATTTGATCCTGCGGCTACCGAAGGGACAGACGCGTTGACAGTTAATCAATTGTGCAAAGGGCTGAATATTGATGACGCCACTTGCCAGATATTGATTTCTTTCGTCATGCAGGCACAAAAACTTAGCAAGCCCAAACGCTCACTGGATGTTGTTTCTGCTCTCTATCGTCTGGTTGCGTTGCCTCGCTTGCTACGTATGTCAGTTAAAGAAGGTTTGGGGCTGTTATTATTATTGAACCGTGATAATCCAAACTATCTGCAACAACTGGCAGGTATTCCGGTATTGGATAAAGATGCTAAGGTCATTGATATCCTGGATGTGCTTATTGCTGTCATGAATGCCACACAGTGGATTAAACGCCATAACTTATCCCCTCTCTCCCTTAACCTGTTACTGACACCTTATCAGTCTGTTAGCAATATTACCGCTGATATTGAAAATATTGATTGGCTCAAAAAAGTCAGATCGGTTATCCCCAGTGCAAGCGATGCTTTACTGACCGAAGACAAAATTGCCTCAGCCATGCAGGGCTTTCAGGCGAAAAACACATCGGTTATTTGGATGACAGCCCTTACCAAATTAGTAGATGCAAAACTCGGTATTGTTCTGGACAATGTTATTTCAACCGATGACGGTACAGAAAAGGCTCTGTTCAATGAAGTGAATAAAATCCTCAAAGATCTGGCTCAAGAGGAAGCATGGAAACAACAAGGTGATATCTGGACACAAAACCTAATAACGTTACTTATTAATGCGTTTATTGCCCAACAAGATCTCGTTGTTAATGCTATCAACCATGTCTTTGACATTGATAATACGCTTTCCCTACCACTATTACGGTGGACAAACAACAAGCAAGCCGATTTTCTGCGTAATACCATTGCCCTGATTCGCCTTTCAGGTGATCAACAGCAAAAAACTAAAGCTATTGCTGCATGGTACGATCTCAGCCGTTATTCCGCGATTTGCAACATATTCAAGCTGACAGAAAAAAGTATAGAGGCTCTGATTGACCATCCTGACTGGTTTAAGCTTCAAAAAGATGGCAAGCTTCGCCCCCTTGATTTAACTTTCCTCCATCGCCTGAGCCGCTATAGTGATTGGTTGAACTTATTACCTGAAAATAAAACTGAAGACGATGTCATTTACTATCTGCTTCAGGCCAACCAAATCGGACAAAACCCTCCTGTCACAAATGCCTGGACAGCAGAGCTGGCTGCGACCAATCTGGCTGAGTTGATTGGCTGGTCAGATAAAGAAATTCTGCGGATAACCCAATATTTTGACCATAAAGTGGCTCAAAATGTTGTTGGGGTCAGTAACGTGATTCGGCTTAAGACATTGGCAGAAAAAAGTGAAATTTCTGTCCAGCCATTATTAGATGTCGCCAAACTAACAACAACGTCTAACTATGATCATTGGCATCAGGTCAGTAGTGCTTTGTTTGCTGCTATTAATCCCGAAGACCAATCCAAACCAGAAGGTTTACTCAATGAACTCTGGCGTGATGCACTGGTAGACTATCTCTTGCGGCGCTGGGCACCTTCCGATGACTCTTTGTCGGATATCACCACCCTTGAAGATCTTTCAAACTATTTCCTGACTGATATACAGGTTGCCGCAGAAGTGGATACCAGCCGGGTAGCCTTCTGTATTGCCAGCTTGCAGCGCTATCTCTTCCGCCTCTTTTCTCATCTGGAACTGGGTTATGATGCTCTACCCATCACTGATGAAGGGGTTGAATACTGGAATCGTTACCTGAGCCAATATAGCCACTGGCAAGTTTGGCAGAAACAAAGAAACTTCCCGGAAAACTTTATCGATCCGACACGCAGGCTGCGTAAAACCCGTGCTTTTGCCGACTTGGAAAACGATTTAGGCCAGTCTCGTTTAAATAACGATATGCTCCAAACAGCGATTTTGCGTTATCTGACCGAATTTGAACGAATTAGCAATCTTCAACTCATCAGCGGCTATATCGACGGAACTGATCCTACAAGCGATCGCTATCATTTTATTGGCAAAAACAACTCCGAACCTGTGGAATATTACTGGCGAACTCTTGATATCAGCATGCGTGATAGCAACAACGTTATCAGTCCGCTGGCTTGGGGTGAGTGGGAGAAAATCACGCTATCATTATCAGGTACTTTACTGGCAATCCGGCCTATTGTTATTTCAGGCCGCCAATATGCCATCTGGGTTGAGCGTGAAGCCACTCCATTGATGGGAGCAGATCAAAAACCAACGGATTACCGTGCCATCAATGTGAAATTTACCTTCAAGCAAAGCAATGGGGAATGGAGTGCACCCAATGAGTTATTCCGTCTGGATGGTACTGATGCCAACGGTGAATATCCAACCAAAAACGGTGAACGGATCCCTGATAAAGAAAACCATTACTTGAAGGATGAAAAATACAAGCCAGCGCTGATCGCAATGGTGGATGTACAACGTGAAGAGGATCCCTGGATGGGCGTCCTATTGTACGACACCAAAGAAGAAAACAGCAGTCAGTGGGGAAAAAATAAAGATTATTATCTTGAGTTACGCGATTTATTATTAGTAGATAAAAAAACGCTTGATGACGAGAAAAAGCTTGTTGAAACGTGGTACAAACTCTTCAAAAATCCCGATACTCTACAACATCATTATGCTGGTACGGATAAGTTTGTAACCATCAAAGAAACTGATACAAAAACCGGCCATGAATTGGGAAGACTTAAGCCAATTAAATCCCCTATTTTGACCTTGGACGTTAAGCTGGACAAAACAAAAACCAAGCTTCTGCTAACGGGCAAAAATACGTTAATCAAACGTAATATCCAGAATCAAGCAACATCAGTTGACCCCAACAAGCTTCCCAGCAAAGATCTTCAGTGGATAATCAATACTGATGATATTCATATTGAGGTCAAAATACCAGCCAGCGATACAGGCCTCAAGACGTTTAATTTTGAATGGAAAGGGCAAGATGCACCAACAGATGTATTCACCATAAGCTATGATAAAACAAAACTTTTCCAGTTATTACCCAATGAGTGGAAAAAGAATAAAATCACTAAAAGCTGTGATCTTTCATGGGTTAATGGGGAAACATTCCAGCGGAGTACGCAATGGGATAAAGGAGATAATAAAAAGCTATCTATCTCAATCGGAGGAAACAATACGTCTATAGATAGTACACAATATACTACCCAAAGCAGGGGAGATTACGCTGACTCTCTCTTGATCCTTACTACATATCCAAAGGAAAAATCCCTCTACAGCAAAGAAGCAAAACTGAATGGTCAAGCTTCAACGGGAGAAATCGAGTTTCCTATTAATCCCAATATCAATAAGTACTTATTCAATTTGGCGACAATTTTGATACCGAACCTTCAGGATAAAAACTCAACTGTACTGTTTATTGAAAATATATACGAAGTTAATCTTGAAGAAAGTGATAAGATCCCATCCATTACACTGCAACGAAATAAACAGCAGGCACAATATCTCGATATCAAAACACTGGATTTCAACTCTACTGCCATTAGATTAAACACACTATTTGGCAAGCAACTAGTTTCACGGGCAACCCAATCCATAGAGCGCGTACTGGCGTGGGATACTCAATCCTTGCCAGAACCTGCATTGGATGACAAAACGTCACCGACCAAAGTCGATTTTAACGGTGCCAATGGACAATATTTCTGGGAATTGTTCTTCCATCTTCCCTATTTGGTCTCTGCCCGACTCGGTGAAGAGCAGCGCTTCTATGATTCCCGTCGTTGGTTTATCAACTATCTGTTTGACCCTTATGGGGGCATTCGGATGTGGAATTCTCGTCCGATCATTGAAAGTGGTAGTAACCTGCCACCATCGGTCAGAAATGCCGACGCGGATACTGTCGCCTACAGCCAACCTATTTATTATCAGAAGTCACTATTCCATTCTCTGATCAAACTTTGGATACAGGAAGGTGATAATCTTTACCGAAAACTAACCAGAGACAGCCTCAACGAAGCTGGTTTATGTTACCAACAAGCTCTGCAACTACTTGGTACATTACCTAAAGGTCTGGATGCAACCCGCTGGCATCCCGTTACTCTCGACAAGATTAAAACTACCTTTAAGCCCAATGTTCGGGCTGTTGATAGTTTATTTGTATCACCTTTCAATACCCAACTGATCGAACTCCAGAGAACGCTGGAAAATCGACTCTATAACCTGCGTCATGGGCTGACATTAGATGGAAAAGTCCTCCCTCTGCCACTTTATGCCAGTGCAGCAGATGCAGATAGTCTGATGCAGAGAAATGCTAGTTACGTCACCAATGCACTCAGTAATATGCAGCAGCAGGTTCCTCCGTATCGTTTTCCCATCATGTTAAAACGCGCCAGTGAAGCCGTGAAACAGCTCACTGAAATGGGACACCGATTACTTCAAGCCATTGAAAGCGAAGTCAATGCAGAGCAAGAAGTATTGGAACAATCACAAGTGATTAGATTGTCTGAATTTGCTATTGAACTGCAACAAGAAGCTGTTCAGATGGCCCAAATGGGGAAAGCGACACTGGAAGAAAGCAAAAATATGGCTCAGGAAAGATATGAGCATTATCACAATTTATATGAAGAAAACCTCTCTTCTTTAGAAATTTCCTCCATCAGTATGAAAACTGCATCAGAAGTTGCCAAACTGGCTGCGGCGCCCTTCTACGTTACCGGCGCTGCACTGGAGGTTGTGCCCAACATTTTTGGCATGGCGATGGGGGGAGCTAAATACTCAGCGCCAGTCACCACAGCGGCAATTATTGCACAACTTACGGCTGAAACCCTGGAGATCGCCGCCGAAAGGCTACAGGATGGCGCAGATTATCAACGCCGTCGCCAGGATTGGGAAATTGAGTACAAACAGGCACAAAGCGAAATCAATATTATTGAGATGCAATTGAAAGAGCAGGACTTGCTGATCAAAAGTGCCCAGATTGCCCTGCGGGAAGCTCAGACACAACAATCTGTTGCTCGTGAATTGTACGAGTTTATGACCACTGGCTTCCTGATCGTACCAACTTACCAATGGTTGATGGGACGTCTCGCTGCCTTGTATGCTCCGGCTTATGACGCGGTTCTTTCCATGTGTCTGACGGCAGAAAGTAGCTGGCGTTATGAGGTCGGGGACTATAAGCGTCAGAGCTTTATCAAAACTACAGCATGGAATGATTCTTATCGTGGTTTGCTGGCAGGGGAATCATTGCAGTTGGATCTGCTGCAAATGGAAAATGCGTGGTTACAACGCAATGAACGTCGTCTGAATATCAAGAAAACTGTCTCGCTGAATTCATTACTGACAAATAACGAATTGAAAAAACAGATCGATAAAAAACAATCCATCAGCTTTACGCTGGATTCCATGCTGTTTGATGAAAATTACCCCGGACATTATCTGCGCCAGATTAAACGGATCTCCGTGTCAATCTCGTTGGAGACACTGAATCTTGGCTCTGTGATGTCATCGGAGATTAGTGCTATTCTGACGCAAACCAGCAGCTCCACGTTAACTAGCCCAGATATAGACGGTGTAAATTGGCTCTATGATCCAAGCAGAAAATTAGGTAACAACAAAAATGTCGTTAATAATCTGCGTGCTCAACAGCAAATCGCCCTCTCTTCCTTAACTGAAGATGATGGCAGTGTAGCTAAAGAGAATTGGCTGTATACCCTGATGTTTGATGATGACCGTTACCTGCCGTTCGAAGGCACAGGAGCTATTTCCACTTGGACACTGGAGTTCCCAGATCAGAGCGTGATCGATGACATATTTTATTTCCCGGCCATTGTATCTGTGTGGCGGTTAAAAGATATCAACATCCATATTCACTATACCGCCGTGGATGGTGGCAAACCATTCGCCAAAGCCGTAAAAGATAAAATGGATGAATCGTAGTTGCTCAGTGGATATCTGGTAATAATTATTTGATAAAATTAATAATTAAAGGCTCCGTCAGTTATCTGACGGAGCCTTTTTATCTCTATTTACTACCTAACATTCTGGTATGTAAAACAATCAGAACAGTTCGTGGCTCTCGCCATTCTCTGTCACTGTCGTTCCCGCCTCTGGTACGGCATATTCCGTCGGCTGCGTACCTTCAATAAAATATTCCTTACGGGTATTTGCTCCACCATTGGAGAGCTTGCCTGTCGCCCGATCAATTGTGACAGACACAATACCTTCTGGCGGTTCCATCACTTTTTCCACAACGCCTTCCAATGTCATTTTCATGAAATCATCCCAAATTGGCTGCGCCGTTTTCGCTCCACCTTCCCCTTTCAGAGCGGGTGTGCGCCCCAGACTTTTACTGTGCTCATCGAAACCAATCCAGACCGTCGCAACCATATCTGGCCCATAACCTGAGAACCACGCATCTTTCGAGCTGTTGGTTGTCCCGGTTTTGCCACCAATATCACGGCGCTTCAAATCACGAGCAGCACGCCAGCCTGTTCCCATCCAGCCCGGTTCACCAAAGATATTGGTTTTCAGAGCGTCATGGATCAGAAACGCCAACGGTGTGCTGATAACATGCGGAGCATACTGCTGATCATCGGTATGCACATTAGGCACTACACTTTCCAGATCCGGCTGCGGTAAAGCAGGTTCGGCGGAAAGATTGGAATGGGCTACGTTTTCAATCGAATCTTCGGATAATTCAATGGAACGGGCGGTATCACCATAGATCACAGGAATATCGGTACACTGCGGACAAGCAATCTTCGGTTTCGTTTCAAACAGAATTTTTCCTTCATCATTCTCAATTTTGTTAATGAAATAAGGATCGACCAGATAACCGCCATTCGCCATCACTGCATAACCACGCACTAATTGCATTGGCGTGAAAGAAGGAGACCCCAATGCCAACGACTCTGTGCGGACAACATTTTCACCTGGCAAACCAAAGCGTTTCAGGTAATCAGCGGCATAATCAACGCCCATTGCACGCATGGCACGCACCATCACTACGTTCTTGGATTGCCCCAATCCCTGACGCAGACGAATCGGGCCATCATAGGTTGAGGGAGAATTTTTCGGACGCCAGTCAGTACCCGCGCCTGCATCCCAACGACTAATAGGTGCATCGTTAAGCAACGATGCCAGTGTCAGACCTTTATCCATCGCTGCGGTATACAGGAATGGTTTGATATTGGAGCCAACCTGACGCAACGATTGAGTTACACGGTTAAATTTACTCAATTCAAAATTAAATCCACCGACCAATGCTTCTATCGCACCATTCATCGGGTTGATGGAAACCAGCGCAGCATTAACTTCCGGCAATTGAGCCAGCCACCAGATATTATTGACTTTTCTGACCCAAATCTGTTCACCTGCCCGAATCACTTCATTAACACTTTGCGGTGCAGGCCCTTGCAAATTGTCAGTCTTGAATCGACGTGCCCAGCGAACGCCTGTCATAGTCAGTTCAACTTTACTGCCATCCGTCAAAATAACTTCAGCCTGAGTTGCGTTGGCTCTCGTCACGACGGCAGGCAATAAAGGGTCATATTTCTGCAAAGTTTTCAGTTTATCGATAATCTGAGACTGGCTCCATGCCGGTTGGCCAACTTTCCATAACACTTCCTGAGCACCGCGATAACCATGACGGACATCATAGTCAATCACATTGGTACGAACAGCATCAACAGCCGCTAGCTGAGGTTTGCGTGTAATCGTGGTATAGACCTTATAGCCATCCGTATAAGCATTTTCACCATAGCGGTTAATCATTTCCTGCCTTACCATTTCAGTCAGGTAAGGAGCAGAGAAAACAATCTGCGGAGTGTGGTAACGGGCAATTAATTTCTCACTTCTTGCCTGATAATATTGCTGCTGAGTGATGTATCCCTCCTCCAGCATACGCCCCAATACCACATTGCGGCGATTAAGCGCCCGCTCATGAGAATAGAGTGGATTAAAGGTAGAAGGCGCTTTCGGTAATCCGGCAATCATCGCCATTTCACCCAAAGTCAATTCATTAACGTTCTTGCCAAAATAGACATGTGCTGCGGCACCGACACCATAAGCACGATAACCAAGGTAGATTTTGTTGAGATATAGCTCAAGAATTTCATTCTTGGTTAACAGTTGCTCGACCTTAATCGCCAGAAACGCTTCTTTAGCCTTACGTATTAAAGTCTTTTCCGGACTGAGGAAAAAGTTTCTCGCAAGTTGCTGAGTAATGGTACTTGCCCCTTGAGAAGCATGACCAGAAGTCATCACAACTGAGACCGCACGAATAATACCTATTGGATCAACACCGTGGTGTTCATAAAAACGACTATCTTCCGTGGCAATAAAGGCTTTCACCATTAAAGGAGGTATTTCGGACAAGGTCAGCGGCAAACGACGTTTTTCACCATATTGGGCAATCAGTTCGCCATCAGCACTGAACACCTGCATTGGTGTCTGTAATCGGACATCCTTTAAAGTCGCGACATCTGGCAACTGTGGCTCGATATATTTGTACAAACCCAAAATCGAGGCGGTTCCCAATAAAATGCAAACAACGACAAGGATCAAAAAATACTTTATGAACTTCACCTGAAATTTCTCACGCCATGTTAATGAGGCAATTTATAAACGATTAGTACGTAGTATAAAGGCTATACAACACAATGAATATGTCCTTTCATTAATAACAATTTGTCACTAATCACTGATAAGGAGATCACGATATGTACCTATCAAGATGGTATATCGGATTGGATATCCATGAACATTACATTCGGGCAATCGCGGCTATTAAACGTCGCAATGGCTGGCAACTCCGTCATTGCTGGCAATACTCTTTATTTAACGAGATACCGTTATTTAATGAAATACCATTATTACAAGACACATCACACGGCACTGTCTCAGGAGGGTGGTTACAGCACCCTGAAAAATTACAGTACATTTTAATGCAATGGCGTCAAATATTACCTAACAAGATTAAATTAAGGCTGGCACTGCCTGTTCAGCAAACCTTACAGAAACAGATCGCTTTGCCTCACCACATCTCATTACAGGAGCCGGAACTCGGATGGTTTATTCACGCCAATGCTGAAAAGCAATTTCCTGTCACTGATCTTGCCCTGGATTATCGAGTTCATGGTCAGCAAATCTGCATCAGTGCAACCCGACAAAAAGATCTCAACTTCTGGATTGAACTACTCGCAGACATCGGTTTATTCCCTGATGCCATCGATATTGCGCCCTGTGCATTACGTTATACAGCAGGATCTGCCGGCATTCCCAATGACAGTTGGTTGATCCATAAACGGATAACTGACTGGCTGTGGGTCGCTCCAGCTAATCTCCCTTTTAATTATGGATTGATCTCAACCCAGTCTCATCCATTTCTGGCACAAGTTATTAACCAGTTACCCATTACAACAGAAAGTAAAAACCACACCATTTATTACAGTGACGAACAATCTACTGATATCAATAAAGAAAAACAGCAAACCGTACCCAAAGAACCCGTTCATATCTGGCATATGCTGGCAGCATTTCGCCATTATCAGCCTCCGTTACCGACACAAACAGATGCTTTCATTATCGCCGCCGGGCTGGCTCTCAGACCGGATGATCAATGACTTGGATGACCAATGATGTATCAGGTTAATTTCTTACCCTGGCGTCAGGCAAAGCTTAAACGCCAATACCGGAAATGGGGATTGTTTCTTGTCCTGCAATTGATTCTATGGGGGGCTTTTTTCGTATTTACCTCAATACAACAACAGCAGAAAATCGAACAATATCACGATCAATTTGCCCAAAATAGCCAGCAACTTGAGCAATTAAAACAAATTATCAGTGAAACAGAACAAGCGGCTCATCATCACCATCAGTTGACCCAACAGTTAAGGAAAAAACAGATATTCATGGAACAGAATCAACGATATTTACAGCTATTTCGCCAACTTCCTCATTTATTACCGGAGAAAAGCTGGCTTACTGCTTTCAGCGATGACACCGGGCAATTAGTTTTTGCAGCCAACAGCCAAAGTTATGAAGATGTCTCCAACTTACTGGATAACCTGACGGGTAATACTTCACTTATCAATGTCCAGTTGAAAAAAATGACCACCACATCTGAGGATTACCTCAAGGTATTCACCATTGATGCAGACTGGTTAATAGGAGACAGAAATGAGAAATAATTATCTTGTGTGGTTATTTCGCCCCATATGGCAGTTATTTTTATTGCAGCAATTGGTGATCGTTCCTCTTATATTGGGCTGCTATTTTTTTGTCTGGCAACAGAGTGAAGATGTCATTCATTCCCTTCAGGTTAAACTGACAGAACAAAAAAATGGTCTTGCCTTATCTCAAAACCAATTTTCCGCATTACCTAATCTGACTGAGCTCCACCAACAGATCCAGAAAATAACAGCCAAGCTCAGCCAGAACGGTCATATCTCATCGCCGCTAAAAACTACCGTCCTTAAACGGCTCCACCAGCCTTTGGTCAATTCCGGGAGTCAACTCATGGAATGGAAGAGCATCAAGGAAGGCGATCAGGTTTTATGGCATATCATACTGTCACTGACCTATGAGCAATTACTCCGTTTCATCAATGAGATTCAGCAATTACAACCTATCTTGCTGATAAAACATCTCACAATCACACCTGCCGATAATAATCTGACTGTCCGTATGGTGCTGAAAGATATCGGCTATGAGGAAAAATGATGAATCGTCGTGCTTTCGCTTTACTGGCCTTCCTGCTCCTGACTTTTTCCTGTTCCGCCGAAGAAATAGAACCGGAAGAAACAACTTATTCAATGACAGTGAGAGACCCTTTTCAGCCGCCAAAAAATAACGTAGATGAAGAAGTTCAGTCCTTCCCGACAGCTCAAGAAGAACAAGAAATAGAATATCAGGTTATTCCTCTGCAATACGCCGATGCCGGACAAATAACAGAGCAATTACAAAAAAACACGCCTGCTTTACTGACAAAACGGGGAAAAGTCGAACATGATAACTTAACGAATAGTTTGATATTAGAAGATAAGTTTGATGCTATCACTCGTATCAAAAACTGGCTGAAAGAAGTGGATACACCACAACAGCAAGTGCAAATCACAGCTCATATTGTTACGAGCAGCAGAGAAGCACTGCATGAGCTGGGTATTCATTGGGGTATCACCGCCGATCCACAAAATCGCTCACTCGGCCTCAACCGCTTGAATCTGCATCAACCCGCAGGAAATCAAAGCCATCGATTGGTACTGAACACTGCCCGCATCCATGCAAACCTGTTAGAAATGGAACTCAGTGCTCTGGAGCAAGAAAATCAACTGGATATCATCGCCAGTCCACGTCTGACCGCTTCACATCAACAACCTGCCAGTATCAAACAGGGTTCTGATATCCCTTATCTCGTTCAGAACAAAAACAAAACAACGATTCAATTTAAGGAGGCAGTATTAGGCATGGAAGTAATTCCACACATTTTAAGACAAGGAAAAATCCGGTTAATGCTGAAAATCAGCCAGAATGCGCCCGGCCTTCCTATTAATCAGGGAGGGAATGAAAATCTGGCTATCGATAAACAGGAAATTATGACACAAGTCACCGTCAGAAGTGGTGAAACCCTCATTCTGGGTGGAATTTTTCAACAGAAAAAAGGAGCCAGCACACAAAAGGTTCCTTACTTATCAGACATTCCTCTACTAGGATCATTATTTAGCCAACAAGGAGAACGACATAGTCGAAGAGAGCTCGTAATTTTTATCACACCTCAACTGGACGATATTTAATCAAATGAAAATATACGCATAGTTATCAGTCGGTTGATAAAGATCTCTGTACTTTTTTTGCCATATTGCTGGTTATTTTTCTTGGTCTGACCTGTTTATGGATTTGACGCTGAGAGTAATTTAGCATACAAGGTTTACCTAATTGAGTGAGCAGATTTCTCATCACCAGTAAGAGCCTACCGGAATATGCATAGGTAGGGTCATAATCAGCCGGAAAAAGCATGAACCTAATTTCACGGGTTCGTGCAGATTTATATAGTTGCAATATAGGCTGATGTGTTGAGATAATTTTTCTATCTGATCTCACATTCTCACTCATGAGGTTTCAGTTTAGGTCCCGCGGCTAATCTGATTGGCGGGGCGGGTTATCATTAACAAATATCTTAGTAATACCAAAAACATGGCAGAGAAACGCAATATCTTTCTGGTTGGGCCTATGGGTGCCGGCAAAAGCACTATTGGTCGTCAGTTAGCTCAGCAACTCAATATGGAGTTTTACGACTCTGATCAAGAAATTGAGCGACGTACCGGAGCTGACGTGGGCTGGGTATTCGATGTGGAAGGCGAAGAAGGCTTCCGTGAACGCGAAGAAAAAATAATTAACGAACTGACTGAGAAACAAGGCATTGTATTGGCAACTGGGGGGGGTTCAGTTAAATCAAAAGAAACCCGCAATCGTCTGTCTGCCCGTGGTGTGGTCGTCTATTTAGAAACAACCATCGAAAAACAGTTAGCTCGTACCCAGCGCGACAAAAAACGCCCTTTACTTCAAGTTGATGCACCAGCCCGTGAAGTTTTAGAAAATCTGGCTGATGAGCGCAATCCTCTTTATGAGGAAATTGCTGACCTGACTATACGTACAGATGAGCAAAGTGCCAAAGTTGTAGCTAACCAAATTATTGAGCTATTGGAAAAAAATTGATCTTTGCGGACTCGCTCCGCAACGCACGATAAGGCGAAAGCTGATATGGAACAAGTGATTGTTACGTTAGGTGAAAGAAGCTATCCGATTACCATCGCCCAAGGGCTGTTTTCCAGCAGTGAAGCATTCAAGCCCCTGCAATCTGGTCAGCAGGTCATGATAGTGACCAATGAAACACTGGCACCCCTGTATCTTGAACAGGTAAAATCCACATTGCAGAGTATGGGTCTTCGGGTAAATGAAGTTATCTTGCCTGACGGTGAACAATACAAATCACTTTTTGTGCTCAATGATATATTTTCTGCCTTACTGGAAAATAATCATGGTCGTGACACAACGCTTATCGCTCTCGGTGGTGGTGTCATCGGTGATATGACGGGGTTTGCTGCCGCCAGCTATCAACGCGGTGTTCGTTTCATTCAGATACCCACCACTCTACTCGCTCAGGTTGACTCTTCCGTTGGTGGAAAAACAGGGGTCAACCATCTCCTTGGCAAAAACATGATTGGGGCGTTTTACCAGCCAGCCTCCGTTGTCATTGATCTCAATTGTTTAAATACCCTGCCAGCCCAAGAGCTGTATGCAGGTTTAGCGGAAGTGATCAAATATGGCGTGATCCTGGATGGTGAGTTTTTTAGCTGGCTTGAAGACAATATTGAAAAATTACTGGCTCTTGATCATCAGGCAATGGCTTACTGTATCCGTCGTTGCTGTGAATTGAAGGCATTTGTCGTCGCAACAGATGAATATGAACGCAATGGAATGCGGGCTTTATTAAATCTCGGCCATACTTTCGGACATGCCATTGAAGCGAACATGGGTTATGGCATCTGGCTGCATGGTCAAGCTGTCGCGGCGGGTATAGTGATGGCTGCACGGGCTTCTGAACTTGTTGGAACATTTTCCAGTCAAGATACACAACGCATTATCAACTTGCTGAAAAGGGCAAAACTACCCGTTCACGGCCCGGCAGTAATGTCCCCTGAAGATTATTTACCTCACATGATGCGTGATAAAAAAGTGTCTGCGGGTAAACTTCATCTGATTTTGCCCAAGGCGATCGGGAAAGCAGAACTTCGTTCTGATATCAGTACAGACGTCATATTAGATGCCATCCGACGTTGCAGAGAATGATCCATCATTCTCCGGTTGTTTGTTATAAAATAGCTACATTGACAGATTTGCCTGATAGCTTTCAAGTTGCCGCCAACAAAGAGGCAACTTGAAAGATAGAGGGTATAATACATTATCAGTTTTATTATCGGTTTTAGTTAGGTCAGGCTGCCAAACCTATAGAATAGTAATTGGCAGTATTATCTCGATTGGGAGGGCATATGGACGAATTAAAATCAGAAAATAAGCAAGAAACAAAAAATGAATTTAAACCTGATGCTTCTGATCGCCGCCCTCAGCGATCGCGAACTCAAAACCAGCGCCCAAAGCTGGCAGTATCACGCCAACAAATGATGATTGGGGTCGGTATACTGGTACTTTTACTGCTGATTATCACTATCAGTTCTGCTCTGAAATCCCCAACTGAGCATGAAAAACAGCAATCACAGAATTCAGTCGAGAAAAGTATCGATCTGTCGGGCTCTCCATCATCTTCTACTAACACGCAAACGACTAATGCGCAAAATAGTATGCAGGAAAATCCATCTGAACCTGCCACATCGGCACCATCAACGAATCATCCGCGCGAAATCGGTATGCCACCAATCAACAGTACGCCTAGTCAGGATCTCGCTCCTGCAACAACCGGAATCGGTGGCTACAACCAGCGCATAGAGTTACCTGGCGATATTTCTGATACTTTGAATCAACAACAGAGCAACATTAACAATACCGTACAAAAAAATCAGTCATCATCACAACCGGTTCCATCACAAAATAACCCGGTAAAACAAACGGTAACACCGCCGGTAGAACAGAAAAAAACTGAAAAGGTTGCACCTCCCAAAATAGGAAAAACAGACAAGCAGCACAAGGAAACAGCTAAACCTGCCATCATCGATCATCAGGGGAATAAGCAGAGTGTTGCAAATGCAGCAGGTGACTTACTGAAAGTACCTGCAAATCGATTTACACTTCAATTAAGTAGCGCTAGTCGATCTGATACCTTGATCGCTTTTGCGAAAAAGAATAACCTTGCTAACTACAAGGTTTATGAAACCAAACGTAATGATAAGACATGGTTTATTTTGATCTACGGTAGTTACAACTCCGCTTCTGAGGCCAAAAAGGCAATTTCTTCACTCCCTACAGGCATTCAGACACAAAAACCTTGGGTAAGAAAACTACAACAGGTTCATCAAGATCTGAAAAAATAAAACTATTTTTATTAGGCGCTGATATGCTGTCCTAAACAGAGTACAATCTGCGGCTCTGAAATTATTGAATACTTTATTTGACGGCATGAAAAAAAAACGCGCTTTCTTAAAATGGGCCGGTGGAAAATACCCCTTGGTGGATGACATTAAACGTTATCTGCCAGAGGGCGAGCGCTTAATTGAGCCATTTGTTGGCGCAGGCTCGGTATTCCTGAATACCGATTATGATTCTTACATCTTATCAGATATAAATAGTGATCTAATCAACCTGTACAACACAGTAAAATCCAGTGCGGATGAATTTATTGATCATGTCCGTCCCTTATTTTTACCAGAGTTCAACACGTCTGAGATCTTCTATCACCTGAGAGAAGAGTTCAACAAAAGCAAAGATCCATTCTATCGCAGTGTGTTGTTTCTGTATCTTAATCGCCACTGTTATAACGGCCTTTGCCGCTATAATTCACGGGGCGAGTTTAACGTTCCTTTCGGGCGCTATAAAAAACCTTATTTTCCAGAAAATGAGTTGTACTGGTTTGCCGAAAAATCCCAGAAGGCCTCCTTTATCTGCCAACATTACGGAATTGCACTAACTAAAACGTTAAAAGGCTCAGTCGTTTACTGCGATCCGCCGTATGCCCCTCTTTCAGCAACGGCAAATTTTACAGCCTACCATACAAATAGTTTTAACCTCCTGGATCAGGAAAATCTGGCGCAGCTCGCCTATAACCTCTCGTCGCAACAGGGTATTCCAGTGCTTATATCCAATCACGACACGCCGGTGACACGGGAATGGTATCATCAAGCTTCCCTTTACATTGTTAAAGCCCGCCGGACAATAAGTAGAAATATTCTTGCCCGCAGTAAAGTTGATGAACTTTTGGCGTTATACTGCCAGAAGTGATTGAGGTTTCCTGCCCCTGAAATAACGGGGATAAACAATGAATTGGAGAAGAGAATAATGAAGAAAGATTTTCTGATTGCCCCATCCATTCTATCCGCAGATTTTGCCCGTCTGGGTGAAGATACCGCAAAGGTATTGGCAGCAGGTGCTGATGTTGTGCATTTTGACGTTATGGATAACCATTACGTCCCGAACCTAACAATTGGCCCGATGGTCTGTCAGGCTCTGCGCAATTATGGTATTACCGCTCCGATTGATGTTCACCTGATGGTAAAACCTGTTGATCGCATTATCCCCGATTTTGCCAAAGCAGGTGCAACCTATATCACTTTCCATCCCGAAGCGAGCGAGCATCTTCACCGAACGTTGCAACTGATTAAAGATCATGGTTGTAAAGCGGGTTTGGTTTTCAATCCGGCAACATCTCTCAGCTATCTTGATTATGTTATGGATAAACTGGACGTCATTTTGTTGATGTCAGTTAATCCTGGTTTCGGCGGTCAATCTTTCATTCCAGAAACCCTGAACAAACTGCGTCAGGTACGCAAACTTATTGATGAAAGCGGATACGATATTCGCCTTGAAATTGATGGTGGTATCAAAGCCAATAATATTGCCGCAGCAGCTCAGGCCGGGGCGGATATGTTCGTCGCAGGCTCCGCTATTTTCAGTCAACCTGACTATAAAGTAGTCATTGATGAGATGCGCCGTGAATTATCAACAGTAGCATAATGGCAGACAACATGATGGAAAAAAATGTAGTTAAAAACATTCGGGCCATTGCATTTGATCTGGATGGAACGTTGGTCGATAGTGCCGGTGGCCTGGCTGATGCTTTAGATCAGGCTCTGATTGCCAAAGGACTGCCCACAGCAGGAAAAGAACGCGTTGCGGTTTGGGTGGGTAATGGCGCAGATATCATGGTTGAACGCGCATTGAAATGGGCGACGGTGGAACTTACCCCAGAGTTGCACCGAGAAACCCGCGAACTGTTTGATAAATTCTATAAAACCACCGTCACAACAGGCAGCAAACTCTTTCCTCATGTCAAAGAAACTTTGGCAGAGCTGGCAAAACATAACCTGCCGATGGCGATTATCACTAACAAGCCAACACCTTTTATTGCGCCATTGCTGGAATCATTAGGTATCAGTGAATACTTTTCACTGGTGCTGGGTAGTGACGATGTTAAACAGAAAAAACCGCATCCGGCACCACTGTATCTGACAATGGGCATATTTGGTTTACATAAGGAAGAATTGCTTTTCGTTGGTGATTCACGTAATGATATTTTGGCTGCACAGGCAGCAGGTTGTCCTTGTGTTGGCTTAACCTATGGATATAACTATGGAGAATCTATAGCATTAAGTCGCCCAGATTATATATTGGACAATTTCTCGAATTTAATCCCAACAATTGGACTATCAACTTTGAACTTACAGGAAGCGTAATAAAATGAATGAACCCACTGCAATGAAACCAAACGCACAAAAACCCATTGTATTCAGCGGCGCACAACCCTCCGGTGAATTGACCATCGGTAACTACATGGGGGCGTTACGTCAGTGGGTTAAAATGCAGGATGAATATGATTGTATCTACTGTATCGTTAACCAGCATTCTATTACCGTACGCCAAGATCCCGAAGAACTGAAAAAACGCACACTGGATACGCTGGCGCTTTACCTTGCTTGTGGCATTGATTCAAAGAAAAGCACCATTTTCGTTCAGTCACATGTTCCACAACATACTCAACTGGCTTGGGTATTAAATTGTTACACCTATTTCGGCGAACTCAGCCGCATGACCCAATTTAAGGATAAATCAGCTCGTTATCCAGAAAACATTAATGCAGGTTTATTTGAATATCCTGTCCTGATGGCTTCTGATATTTTGCTTTATCAAGCCAATCAGATCCCAGTTGGTATTGACCAGAAACAGCATCTTGAACTGACCCGTGATTTAGCACTGCGCTTTAATGCCTTATACGGCGACATTTTCACTGTGCCAGAACCATTCATTCCGAAAGGCGGTGCACGCGTGATGTCATTGCAAGATCCGAATAAGAAAATGTCAAAGTCAGATGATAACCACAATAACGTGATTGCCCTGATGGAAGATCCAAAATCTGTTGCCAAAAAAATCAAACGTGCAGTTACCGATTCCGAAGAGCCACCTCGTGTACGTTATGATCTGGAAAATAAACCTGGTGTTTCCAATTTGTTGGATATACTTTCTGGCGTCACAGGTAAAACAATTCCTGAATTGGAAGCCGAATTTGAAGGAAAAATGTACGGCCATCTGAAAGGTGCAGTTGCAGATGCAGTATGTGAAATGCTGGCAGGTTTACAAGAACGTTTCCATCATTTCCGTAATGATGAAGCTTTACTTAACCAAATCATGGCAGAAGGTGCCGCTAAAGCACAGGCTCGTGCTCAGGCGACTCTGGATAAAGTCTATGAGGCGGTTGGATTTATTGCTCATCCGTAATAATTTTATGTGCATGCCAAAGGGTTGGTATTGATACCCTTTGGCATATGAATTACAAATTTCATTTAGGTTTATACCCATTTTAATTTTTTTAGTAACATCCTGATCTCAGCATCTCCCAAAATAAAATTAGATAAAGAAGGGAATTCTGCATCATCATAGCGAAATCCCCTTTGTTGTATCATTGGCTCTCTTGTATTCCTCCACTTTCCGTGTGCATCAACTTTTTCAAAAAATTCCGTTCCATTTTTTTCAAACCTAAGATGTACAGGAACTTCAGGTTTTCCTTCTCTGTTAATTTCTTTTAAATACTCGTGATATACTCTTGGTCCTGTATTATTGACAGCAGCATCAAAACGAAAATCAGGAATAACACGTGATGCACACCATGTGTCTTTTCCCCAGTCTGGATATTTTCTACTTACACCTTCCCATCTGTCAATTTTAGTATTTTTATCAAGAGAACTAATTGGTTGCCCCGGATTAGCAAAGTTTTTTAGTTGAATCATTTGGTTTGGATAAATTGGTTTTATTATATGATGTGGTTTAATTATTGGTATTCTTTTATTTATATCAATATATTTTTGGTTGAGATTAGCTTCTATTTTATTATTAATAATACTTAATATTTTAAAAACTATAGTTGATTTAGCAGGTGCCGCAAGAATAGCATTCCCTGCAAGATAACTACCTTTTTTCCATGCTTTTCCATTAGCATCACCGAAAGCTATTCCTGATGGTGCATTAATATTTTTAAATTTAGCCTCTCTATTAATATTATCAAAACAGGTTTTTTTATTAAAACGGATACCTTTCACTTTAACATCAACATCCAGATAAATTCCTCCTTCTGTATATAAAATGACAAGACGTGCAATATCACTAGCCAATGCATAATTATGATAATACCCATTAATATTACGATAAAACATCGACTCTAAAATAAAAAAAGCCCCACCTAATGATTTAAAAGCCTCTCCTATATCTCTAATAAAAAAATTATTTTGTTTTGTTAGAGATCTATCTTTGGATTCAAAATATTCTCTCTGTACCTTATCAAATTCACATCCAAAAACTTCACCTAAGCCAAATTTATTTAAGAGAGAATCAAAAGTTTTTTTGATTAATGATTTATTATTTACCCATAAATTAAGGCTGAAACCAGGGTTTTCCACTTTCATAGCAATAATATTCTGTAAATTTTCTTCTGATATTTTATTACCCGCCCAAAAATAATGAATTTTCTTTGGTACACTCATAAACCACCCCTTAATATAACTAATATTTATGGCTACCTATACTTCTATGGTTTAAATCATCCACATATAAATCATATTCTAATAATACGAGTACTTATTTTGTGATAAATATCACATTAAAAAACATCAGTCTTTTTAACCTTTAATCATAAACAAGTTAATAATAATCTTATTTTATCAACAAACATTTTAATATAGAATATTGATAAATTAATTTTATATAAAAGAAACAATATAATAATTTGAAAGAGCAGAACAAAATAGAAAAAATAAGTATAACGATAACAAAATTATTGTTATCGTCCACTACAAGAAAACAACATATTTTTTAATTAAAATATATATCAGTAAATAAATTATTTACCAAATAAACGACGATTGAAATCCTCTATTTTTCCATGCAATATCCGCTTTTGCATCGTTAGATTCCAGCTAGCAGATAACCCTGCTGCACCCATTAGACGTTGGTATTGCTCTCCATCAAATGGGCTATGAAAAGCAATGGAAATAGCATCCTTAACAGAAACATCACTATTTCGACTGAGTAATTTTAGTGGTTCAGCAGCACTGACAAAACCTGAAGAGATGACCCGATATAACCAGCCACAATACCCTTCATCTTGCATCATAGCTGCAAAATTCGCAATTCCAGTAATAAGATTAAGTTTGTAGCAAGGAGAACGGGGCTGTGTCACCTGAATAATTACCTCTCCCCACTGGAAAATATCCCCAATAAAAACATTCTCTTCTGTCATACCCTCCGTTGATATATTTTCACCAAATAAGGGAGATACAAATAATTCCACTAATTCAGGATATAGAATATTGATAAATTAATTTTATATAAAAGAAACAATATAATAATTTGAAAGAGCAGAACAAAATAGAAAAAATAAGTATAACGATAACAAAATTATTGTTATCGTCCACTACAAGAAAACAACATATTTTTTAATTAAAATATATATCAGTAAATAAATTATTTACCAAATAAACGACGATTGAAATCCTCTATTTTTCCATGCAATATCCGCTTTTGCATCGTTAGATTCCAGCTAGCAGATAACCCTGCTGCACCCATTAGACGTTGGTATTGCTCTCCATCAAATGGGCTATGAAAAGCAATGGAAATAGCATCCTTAACAGAAACATCACTATTTCGACTGAGTAATTTTAGTGGTTCAGCAGCACTGACAAAACCTGAAGAGATGACCCGATATAACCAGCCACAATACCCTTCATCTTGCATCATAGCTGCAAAATTCGCAATTCCAGTAATAAGATTAAGTTTGTAGCAAGGAGAACGGGGCTGTGTCACCTGAATAATTACCTCTCCCCACTGGAAAATATCCCCAATAAAAACATTCTCTTCTGTCATACCCTCCGTTGATATATTTTCACCAAATAAGGGAGATACAAATAATTCCACTAATTCAGGAAATTGCCTTTTCCAAAAGAGGTAATGTTCCATAGGGTAATGACAAAGCGCGCGATCAGGACCGCCATGAAAACGAGTCTCTGCCTGTTCATCACCTTCCAGACCAAGAGAGGTAAGCTGTAAACGGCCATTCACCAACAGTTTGTTGATTGCACTGAAACCCCACTTTTCGGAAGATGTTATTTTACCTCTATATACCTGTGGGTAATACATTTCTATTTCTCCTCAATAGACTAATATAAATATTATCCTGACCGAATAAACGCGGCAAGCTTCATCTTTTGCCCTTTGAGAGAGCATTGTGAAAGGTCAATATCTCTGCTACAAGTAAAAAAAATGCTGACCCCGCAGTGATCAGCATTATTAAGAGAGGGATTTTTAGAACTTATTCCATTTTTTTTCGTAACGTTTTGCCGCTTCTTCCCAATTTACGACATGCCAAAATGCCTCAATATAGTCGGGACGACGGTTTTGATACTTCAGATAATAAGCATGTTCCCATACATCTAATCCCAAAATAGGATAACCAGAAGTACCGGAAATCTCTTCACCCATCAATGGGCTATCCTGATTTGCAGTAGAAACAACTTCAAGTTTGCCATCTTCTTTTAATACTAACCAGGCCCACCCAGAACCAAAACGAGTTGCGGCTGCTTGCTCAAATTTTTTTTTGAAAGCATCAACGCTACCAAAATCGCATTCTATCGCGGCTTTTAAGGCACCAGATAAAGTTGTCCCTAATTTCAAACCTTCCCAGAACATACTATGGTTTGAATGACCTCCTGCATTATTACGCATGAAAGTACGTTTATCCTCAGGAACTTCATCAAGCCGCTGAACGAGTTCATCAATCTCCAGACAGGCTAGTTTTGGACAGGATTCTAATGCAAGATTGGTATTTGTAACGTAGGTTTGATGGTGTTTGGTGTGATGAATAATCATCGTTTGTTTATCGAAATGCGGTTCTAGCGCATCATAAGGATATGGTAGAGAAGGTAGTGAATGGCTCATGTCATATCTCCAGTTGTTTAAAATATATACACCTTTTATTTGTTGGGTATGAGGCTCACACCTTGTGAACTGCAAGATTATTATAGTGAATTAAACAACAATGAAAATGATTATCAATTCCATGTTATAACTATGGTTTCCTTTCTCTTTCGCTTTTTATACATTTCTTAGATAAAATAACTGAATAAAATCCATTAGTTAGTGTATTTATTCAAAAAATAAAATTATTAATGGTAGTTAATTTTTCACAAATACGCCGCACTAAATGATCATCTCATGAAATTCATTCTTTCCAATGCGTGATCTTCCGCGCAAAAAAGAAACAAAAATTCTTCTTACACTTTAGTTAACCTTGTTTTGACATAGTATTAACAATTGCAAGGAGATAAAAATATGACTCAAATAATCAAGCATCCTATTCCTGCTGACATCGCAGAAACAGCCCTGATAAACAAGCAACAATATATGCAAGACTACCAATGGTCACTACAAGATCCTGAAGGGTTCTGGGGTGAGAAAGGTAAGATACTGGATTGGATAAAACCTTATACAAAGGTTAAAAACAGCTCTTTCGACCCCGGACACATTAGTATCCGCTGGTTTGAAGATGGGACACTGAATCTAAGTGCTAACTGCCTTGACCGTCATTTACAAGAGCGTGGTGATCAAACTGCCATTATCTGGGAAGGAGATAATCCCGCTGAATCCAGACATGTTACGTACCGAGAGCTATATCACGACGTCTGTCAATTCGCTAATGCTTTGAAAAAACTTGGGATTAAAAAAGGTGATGTCGTCGCTATCTATATGCCAATGGTGCCGGAAGCGGCCGTTGCCATGCTGGCTTGCGCCCGGATTGGCGCAATTCACTCGGTGATTTTCGGTGGTTTTTCTCCTGATGCAATTTCTGGTCGGGTTATCGATTCAAATGCCAAGTTAATTATTACTGCTAATGAAGGCATACGAGCCGGACGAACTGTTCCACTGAAAAAAAATGTCGATGAAGCACTGAACAATCCAGCCGTGACAAGTGTTACCAATGTTGTTGTTTTCAAACGTACAGATAATGCAACAAGCTGGCAGACCGAACGTGATTTATGGTGGCATAAATTAACCAGTGGGATTAATGCAGACTGTCAGGCCGAAGAGATGAATGCAGAAGATCCGCTATTTATTCTTTATACTTCCGGCTCCACAGGTAAACCCAAAGGGGTTCTGCATACCACTGGGGGTTATCTGGTCTACGCATCTTTGACGTTCAAATATACGTTTGATTACCGCCCTGATGAAGTTTATTGGTGTACAGCCGATATTGGTTGGGTAACAGGTCATAGTTATCTGTTGTATGGCCCGCTATCTTGTGGTGCAACATCCGTGATGTTTGAAGGTGTACCGAACTATCCTGATGTGAATCGCCTCAGTCAGGTTGTCGATAAACATCAGGTGAATATCCTCTATACCGCACCAACAGCCATTCGTGCATTAATGGCCGAAGGGGATAAAGCTATTGAAGGAACCAAGCGTACATCATTACGCATCATGGGTTCTGTAGGCGAACCCATCAACCCAGAAGCCTGGGAATGGTATTACAAAAAAATAGGCAACAGTAGATGCCCTATTGTCGATACATGGTGGCAAACGGAAACGGGTGGCTTCATGATCACACCATTACCTGGAGCAACTGATCTCAAAGCAGGATCAGCTACTCTGCCATTCTTCGGCATTAGCCCCGCATTAGTGGATAACTCAGGTGACATTCTGAGTGGTGAATGCGAGGGAAATCTTGTTATTACAGATTCATGGCCGGGGCAAGCCAGGACTCTGTTTGGCGATCATGATCGTTTTGAGCAAACATATTTTTCTACCTTCAAAGGGGCATATTTCAGTGGGGATGGTGCCAGACGTGATGAAGACGGCTATTACTGGATTACTGGCCGCGTTGATGATGTGCTGAATATTTCAGGCCATCGATTGGGTACTGCAGAGATTGAGTCGGCTCTGGTCGCTCATCCTAAAATCGCTGAAGCAGCCGTTGTTGGGATCCCTCACCATATTAAAGGGCAAGCTATTTACGCTTATGTCACATTAATTCACGGTGAAGAACCTTCTCCTGAGCTGTATAGCGATGTCAAAAATTGGGTACGCAAAGAAATCGGCCCGATTGCAACCCCTGATATTCTTCACTGGACAGATTCTCTACCCAAAACGCGTTCAGGAAAGATTATGCGACGTATTTTGCGCAAAATCGCTTCCGGTGATACCAGTAACTTAGGAGATACTTCCACTCTAGCCGATCCTGGCGTTGTTGAAAAACTACTAGAAGAAAAGCAGTCCATAGCTATGTCTTAGCATATGCCGTAAAACACCCATGCCGCTGTGGGGCGGCTTGGTAACGTATCATCAAAAAGTGCAGAACTGCTCAGGGACGTGATAAGTAGTCATGAATTCCTCCGAATACGGCTGCTCCGTATCTGATAGTCCTTAATGTGGCCTAAGGTACGTCCTTTAACATTTAAAAGGAGAAACTCTGATGAATACCGATATTTATCAAGAGGTTGAGAATAATCCTCGCTTTAAGGAATTAGTTGAGAAGCGCGGACGTTTTGCCTGGTTGTTGTCCATCATTATGTTAATGCTTTATGTTAGTTTTATTTTTCTCATTGCTTTTGCCCCCGAATGGCTTGGCACACCTCTTTATGAAGGCTCCAGCGTAACACGTGGTATTCCTGTTGGTATCGGTATTATTTTTATTTCTTTCATATTAACAGGGATTTATGTTGTCAGAGCAAATGGTGAATTTGATCGTCTGACATCTGCTATTCTCAAGGAGGTGGGAAAATGAAAAAGCTTCTCCTTTCAACAATACTGCTATTTTCTTCCCTCTATCCTATCTTAGCCCAGGCAGACGCCCTTTCAGGTAATAATGTAGAAAATAAACCTTTGAATATTCAAGCCATTATCATGTTTCTGTTGTTCGTTGGGTTCACGCTTTACATTACTTATTGGGCATCAAAACGAACAATTTCTCGTTCAGATTACTATACTGCCGGGGGGCGGATCACGGGTTTTCAAAATGGTATGGCCATTGCTGGGGATTATATGTCAGCAGCCTCTTTTTTGGGGATTTCCGCATTGGTTTATACCTCCGGTTATGATGGCCTGATTTATTCCATCGGCTTCCTTGTTGGCTGGCCAATTATTTTGTTCCTGATCGCTGAAAGGTTGAGAAATCTTGGACGTTACACATTTGCTGATGTCGCTTCTTATCGATTAAAACAGCGTCCTATCCGTACCTTGTCTGCAATGGGATCGCTGGTTGTTGTTGCGTTATATCTGATTGCACAAATGGTTGGAGCCGGAAAACTCATCGAACTACTATTCGGGCTGAATTACCACATCGCTGTTGTTTTAGTTGGTATTCTAATGGTTCTGTATGTACTGTTTGGTGGCATGCTGGCAACGACGTGGGTTCAGATTATCAAAGCAATTTTATTGTTGGCTGGAGCAACATTTATGGCTTTGATGGTGATGAAAACCGTGAATTTCAATTTTAATACCCTGTTTAAAGAAGCTATTGCCGTACACTCACACGGGCAGGATATTATGAGTCCAGGTGGATTAGTTTCTGATCCTGTATCTGCGCTCTCTTTAGGATTAGCGTTAATGTTTGGTACTGCTGGCTTACCACATATCATCATGCGATTTTTCACTGTTAATGATGCTAAAGAAGCCCGCAAAAGTGTTTTCTATGCCACCGGTTTTATTGGTTATTTCTACATCCTAACCTTTATCATTGGATTTGGTGCAATACTGTTGGTCAGCCCCAATGCTGCATTTAAAGATCCAACCGGAACATTAATTGGTGGGACTAATATGGCCGCAGTCCATCTTGCAAGTGCGGTTGGCGGTGATTTCTTCCTCGGTTTTATTTCTGCTGTCGCTTTTGCCACGATTTTAGCTGTTGTAGCAGGGCTAACATTGGCTGGTGCCTCAGCTGTTTCTCATGATCTCTATGCAAATGTGATTAAACGGGGACAAGCCAATGAACAGGATGAGTTAAAAATCTCCAAAATTACTGTCGTCTTCCTGGGAATTATCGCTATTGGATTAGGTATTTTATTCGAAAAACAAAATATTGCTTTTATGGTCGGTCTGGCTTTCTCCATTGCAGCAAGTTGTAATTTCCCAATTATTTTATTGTCAATGTATTGGAGCAGGCTGACAACACGTGGAGCTTTGGTTGGTGGATGGCTGGGATTAATGATAGCCGTCGTATTAATGATCCTTGGCCCAACAATCTGGGTTAGTATTCTTGGTCATGAAAAACCAATTTATCCTTATGAGTATCCAGCCCTATTTTCTATGATTGTAGCATTTTTCGCTGCATGGCTTTTCTCCATCACAGATACATCAGAACAAGGTCAACTGGAAAGAGAAATGTTCCGTAAGCAATTTCTGCGTTCACAGACAGGAATTGGTATTGAACAAGGAAATGTACATTAGCATTAAATACTAAAATTCCCCTGCCCTTTTGGGCAGGTTCTATTTTGTTAACCAAATAATGAGTTGATGTTTAATGTAATCTGATGACAAACGTTCTTGTTCCAGACGAGAAGATTGAAAGCAACCGGAAAGCAGACCATTAAACAAATTAGTTTCTTCTTCACTAAGAAATTCAGGAACAACTTCAGTTGGTGTATCTTCAATCCCCATTCTATCTTCATGGGTTTTAACAGTGTTAATATCCATCATTATTGATTCTAATTTGGTACACTTTCCTCTGGCGTTACTTAAGAAAGTTAGCCCCCATGTATCAATATCTCCCCAGTATCCGACATGTTTTTTCTTCAACCATAGGGCATCCATCCAGGCAATATTTTTCCCGCCCCCAATAACGGCTACCGTATCCGGCATATCAGGCAATGCTAAACCTGATTGCAGGTTTTCCACCACCAGGATATTTGATGCCGGTAATTCATACTCTTTCAGTAATTCATAAGGTAATTGGAGGATGGGTAATCCTCCAAGTGCGTCAACAACATGAGGACAAAGTGGCCTGATTGTCAGCCAGCCTTTAGGCTTTGTCTGACACCCTAGCCAATCCACCAACCCGCCAACCTCAGAAACTGCGCCGCCATGAAGTATATCAACAAGTTCCTCCAACAAGAGCAGGTGACTCTCCAAGAATTTGGTATCAATACCAATTATAGGCAGCGCCCGTAGATATTGCCCTTTCCCTAGCCCTTGTTTTAATTGTGGAAGTAATTTCGCCAGTAACTCCGCTTCTTTCAACGTGATTTTTTCTACGATATCGATATTTTTGACTAATGCCGAATAAAGTACTTCATCAATGTGTAAAAAGGGTCTCATATTTCTTTCCCATATCACACTTCGGCGGATGGCGTCCTTACCTAAAAACTTTATCAGTTGTTGCATGGATTCAATCACAACCCAAATTGGAACAACTTGCTCAGATAATTCACGAAATTTTTTACTCGACCACAACACCATTTCTTGGTGGGAAAATGATTTCCATTCACTGACAACTAGCTGAAAATGTGTCAAATCCGATAATGCAAAAGCACCACTGGGGGGTTTTAAGCCAATACGAATGGGAAATGGTTTAGCTCCCAATAGACGTGCCTTTAAGGAAGACAGGTTATCCCATTCCCTTTTTCTGACGATCTCTTTCACCTGCGTGGGTAATAATCCCCAGGAATATGTGTGTGGTGTTTTTTGCATATTTTTACATGTCAGTTTTCAATCTTAATGCCAAATTCATGCATTTCAGTTTCTAGTTTGTTTCTTTTTTCCTCACTCATGATCCTGTCAATTTCTTCCCAGGTAACTTCACAAAGGTGACTATCATGATTTTCCTGATTTCGTTCAGCAATTAGTAAAGAACGCGCTGATTCTCTTGCTAAGTTCAGGTTTTTATAGGGAGTAATCAAATTAACGTGAATGTAAAGTTCCCTGAATACACGAAGTACACGCCGGCTCACAGACTCCGCAGTATTTGAAAAAGCTTCATCCAAAAAAACAGTGCAATAAACTGGCCTGTCATAACCATCCGGGGTTAATACATACGCTAAACTCGCGGCCACAATTGTGGCAGCAAAAGATTCTTTTTCTCCTCCCGATTTACCACTGGATGATTCCAGTACGTCACGAACCTCACTAGTCGTAGCATCGATCTCTTCGGCATAAAATGCTATCTGATAACGAGGATCAAGCAATCGCAGGCTTTCCAATGTGGTGAATGTCCCGGAAGAGCTGGCTTTATCAAGAATTGAAACCACATTACAGAGTTCACGGAATCGCCCTTCATGATCATCGCTTGTCACTTTACTCAATACTTTCAGTAAAAGCCGATCAAATTCCTGAACATGTGGGTATTTTTCCCTTTTGCTTCCCAGCCTCAAATAAGTACCTGAGCGAAATTCTGTACGCTTTAATACCTGATTAATAATATCTATCCGCTCAAGAATATCTTCTCGCTCAGATTCAAGTTTCGTTTTGATAGTTGCCATTGACTGGGTGGCATGTTTATTTAGTCGTTCGATAAATTGATCTACCAGATTCGGCAAGCCTTCACTTTCCAACTGTTGCAGATGATTAAGGTAGTCAGGCAAGCTGCTAATATCGGTTTGCCAGTCCACCGCATAAATCTGCCACTTTTCATGGGATCTAAACGAAGCCATTATGCTGACAGAGGATTTTTCCGCCCGGTTTTTATTGTTACGGCTACTTTCCAGTTGGTGTTCCAGTTTTTCTTCAATCTGAGAAACCAATTCTGATTCCCGATCCAATACATCCGCATATAGCTTACCCACTCGAGTGGTTAGCCACTGCCGCGTGATATCGGATATCCCCTTTGATGCTTTGGCCTGTGCTTTTCTCCATTCCCCTTTGGCCACATTTAACGTTGAGTTAACCGCCCCTGATTGTTCGTTAAACCCTTTTAATATTGACTGGATCTGGAATAACTGTTCTTTCGCCGATTTCCAGCGTTCCATCGCTTTTTCAAGTGAATCACTGGATTGTTCCAGTACTTCCAGATCTCTTTCCAGGGTTGAAAGTTTGTCATACCAGTAAGGTGTATTGATATCATCCAATTGATAATTCTGCACTTTTTACAACAATATTTTGATATTAACAATGGAATTCAACGCCTCTTGTGCTTCTTTGACCTGCTTTTCAATTACAGATAACTGCTGTATGAAATTATTTTTGTCATGATTAAGGATGGCTAAACGCGATTTATTTGAAAAACCTAAATACCAGCGTCTTCTATCATCGATCCGGTACTGATCTTTTTTCTCAAAACGCCCTTTATCCATGTGCATTAATCCTTGCTGCGTCATTGAATACGATGTTTTGTCTAACTCTTCCGTATTATCAACACATTGCAGATCAAAGCGCAGGAGGTGGTGTTTGAGCCATTCCCGATAAGGATGTTCCCGCCATGCTAATTTTCTTAAATATCCATTCAGCTTAAACTCGACAACGTTATCCTGAATCTCAGTGACAACCTGGACTCTCACATGCAAGCCAGTATGACGGGCATTCAGCCAGCGTGTCACCATTGGGTAGCGGTGCTGTGGGATGGCAAGCGTTGTACGCAGCCCTCCCAGAGCCCTTTCTATTGCCCCCTGCCACGCCTTTTCATGCTCCTGAACATCAATTAATTCTCCAATAAAGATGCAGTCATCTTTGTTTAATTCAAGGGAATTAACCAATTCATCCCGGAGCTGCTGATATCTCACATCAATATTAGAGTTAGGTCTTGACTCTATTTCGCTGATTTCCTGAGAAATATGCTTTATTTTTCCCTGTAACTGACTGAATTCTCCACTGATGGTACCAAATTGTTGCTCATATTCTTCCTGCTCTGCCTGAATATTGGCAGACCTGCTTGCAACAGTAGATTGGTTCTGAATAAATACGGTATGTTGCAACGTGGAAGGAAGGTCAAGTGCCTTAACATTGTCCTGATATTGTGAGGATTCCCGAATAATCCTTTTTAATTGATCTTTAGTATGCTGAATCTCTTTGCGAAGTGATTCTATTTTAATACCACCAAGCTGGAGATATTCTTCGTGTCTTCGTTCGACCAACTCATGAGTATCCCTTTCTTGTATCTCAGCCTGCTCTATTCGCTGGTGAATATTTTGCAGTTGTGCTTCAATCTCAATAATTTTTTCATTCCACAATTGTGTGAAAATTTCACCCAAATAGGCAGGCAATTCATTTTTCTCTGCTGTCAGTTTTTCCAGATCTTTTATTGATTTTTCCAGACTAGCATTCAGCTCTGGTAATTTAGCCAGATGATCCCTTTGTGCTCTGGTATCTACAAGTTGGCTGTGTATAGCAACGAGATCGGAAAATTCTCCCACTATCTTTCTGGCATCATCCTTAACGGTACTGGGTTCAAGGACCAATTCACGAATTAACTCTGTCAGATCATCAATCTTTTTTAAACCCAATGCCCGTGAAAGCAATGCCGGAGCGTTTTTATTATCCATATATAAGAGCTTTCGATATAACTCCTGATATTCAGAGAATCGGTCATCACAACATGTTATGGCAGGATCAGTACGGAGCCACTGTTTGAGGGCCCGCACATTACCTTCACCAAATGCATCAAGAACTTCTTTCAGTATCAGATTTCTTTTGGCAATGGCGTAAACCCGTGTCACATCTGACAGGGAATTGGTTGATTTACTGTTCCAAAAAAGCGCTGCCAGTGTGATTTCTGTACCGTCATCACTCCGATATAATGCTCTGAGCCCGGTAACTACGGCAGATTCACGTTTACTTCTAACTCTTGTGCCAGCACCATCATGAGCAGAACCAAAACTACCCCGCATATAGGAAATTAAAGTTCGGTCAGTACGATCTCCCTGTGCTGCTGCAACGTTGAATGTCGCCCTGCCTGCGGGGAGCAACAAAGCCATCAATCCATCTATAAACGTTGATTTTCCTGAACCATTATCCCCCGTAACTAATGTTCCCACCTCATCAATCCGCGCGGTGTGCAGTCCATTGAATGAACCCCAGTTATATACGGAAAGTTCAGCCAATCTGATTTGGTTCGTATGCATTAATGAGTTAGTCAACATAGTCATCTCCTGTTTCACCATCATTATTTATGTCACTACTCTTTTTGCCGGGAGCTATACCTTTTTCATTTACCATGTTGAGATAATCGGCAAGCATTTTTTCGAGAAACTCAGCATTAACGACATAACGAATGATTGGAGTAATTTCAAAACGATCATCACTTCCTCGTACCGAACTCAATATTTTTTTATTCACCATTTTGGTCAGGGCACCATTGAGTTTTTTACGATCAGATTTGGTGCTATTGGTTAATGGCAGAAATGGAGTCAGATTGGATTCAATTCGTTCTATATCAATGATAATTTTTTGTTCACCTGAAGATTCCCGATCTTGAAAATGTTTTCTAAGTATCAACAATAGTAACGTGTCATATAGAGAAAGCGTTCTCCGGCTAATGATAGACAATGTCTCTTCATCATCATCCATCCCCAAAGATTTTTTGTCTTCTTCATCATTAATATTTGCGATAAACGCAACCCCGACTCTCTCATCCAGAACTAATTTCAAATAAATTTCTGATAAATATTTACGAATATCATTTTGATAGCGACAAAGAGATGCAAAAAGCTTTATTTTCTGTGAAGACAATATGACACCATGACGTAATAAAGTGACTAATACCTGACGCGCTTCAACAGGCATGCCTTTATCATTCGCCGTATCATTCAATAAATCAGAATGACGGTTATCTTCTCTCAATATATGATCATCAGGAAGCACTTCCCCAAATGAAAAGTCTGCATTTAACTCTGTGTTAGGAGTATTAGAGGAACGCTCTGACTGTGTATGATTTTTTATTAACTGATCAAAAAAACTGGTTTCTTTCTTATATTTATTCATAGTCCATCCCCCACTTTCTAGCCAGATAATTTAAAGGACTAACTCATCTAAATTGTCGGGAAATAAATCGGCACTCAAAATAAAAGTTGGAATAGATGCCCGCAAATGGACACCTTGTTTATCCTTGATCTCTACTGATTCGTTTTCTTCCAATGACACCATGCCTATCGATTTTGCCACTCTCAAATAGGCAACTAATTCTTCCAATCCTGCACCAATAGGGTTATGAATCACAATAGAAGCTATCGTCATTGGCCCATATTTTTTTAATGTAGCCAGGATCTTTTCAGCAATTAACCTGACTTGAACTGTATCAAGACAATCCAACATCTGCGTACTTGGCAACTTAGAGTTTAGATTTTCCTCAACACCAGAAGTATTGAGTTTTTCATCAGGTAACTTGAGTTGCATACTGTCAGGAGAGTTTATTATTGCTGTCCCGGTAGGCAGTAATAGGGTTGTTTCTGTTTGTAAGTTACATCCTGCGTTTTTTAGTTCAACAGCCAGTTTTTCCAATCGATTAAGTAATCGCTCTACTGCCCGATTTTCCTGAGCATAACCACTTTCTATGTAAGCACGTAAGCTTTCTTCTATTCGGCGCCTGATCTGAAAAACCCTTTCACTCTCTCGACTCAGTTCTCTCATCAATCGATTGAGAAACTGTTGCTGCTGAGTAGTTAAATGCTTTGCAACCGGACGACTTAAAATACTACGAAGCTGTTCCCGCAATTCTGTTGTTCTGTGCTGATCACATAGCAAATGGAAAAAGCTTTCAAATGCACTACCTGCGTCAGTTTGGAATAATAAATTTTCTTTCTCCAACACGGAAAGAAGAATATTTCCTTTTGTGGAATCTTCTTCAATAATTTGAATTCGAATGTTTTGATCTAATCGACGGACTTCATCTTCAACACGGCGAAAATCCCCGGTTAAAATTGATGCCAAGTGATAGATTTCACGGATTCTTTCTCTTTGTTCCGCTACAGTTAATTCAATAACAACACCAGAATGCAATGCGTCAATTTCTCTTTGTATTTCTGATATTCTGGATTTTAAAAGCGTGATACGTTCATTAACATTTGAGTTAATTGCTACTGCAAAATCCCTAACTGCATCCTGAACAATTCTCAGATGAGATGCTGTTGTTCCTGAATTATGTTCATCAAGCCCTTGGACAAAACGAATAGCAATTTCACTGGCATCCGTTTTGGTCAAGACATCATTCATTTCTCGCAGCCAGCCTTCTTTAATCCATTTATTAAGATAAGTCCCCGCTGATGTTTCTGTTTTCCAAATATCCAATTCCCGGAAACGGATTAATTCTTCATCAAGTAATATTCGAGCCTGGCTGAAGGGAGCTTCACTGTTTTCAGAAAACAAATCGCTTAAAAAAGCTAAAATGTACGGTGCATTATCAGCTCTTAATAGTTTCCAAGCTACATTATCCCGAAAAAGACGACTGTATTTTGCTTGTAACCCTTGAAAATTCAGCGTTTATCCTTTTATTCAGTGATATACAATCATAACCGATCGTAAGAACACAGATCATAAGGTTAACAAATATATTGTATCTAAAATATACATCCGTTTTTACCACAAAATTGGACAACAAAGAAATTAATTCACTATTAAAGAACAAATTCTGAATTTAATAACTAATGTTAGCAAAGTTGCCAAAGCAATTAATGTCAGTAAATCAACGATGAACAGATGGATTCATCAATTAAGGTAGGACCGAAAAGGGAAATAGACCACGGCGGTACTCATGGGGAATAAGGAAAGGTATATGGCCCAACTTTGCTGAGCAAACGCAAAAAAGCCATCCGGGGACGGATGGCTTCTCTGACTGAATTGATGTCTGGCAGTGCCCTACTCTCACATGGGGAGACCCCACACTACCATCGGCGCTACGGCGTTTCACTGCTGAGTTCGGCATGGGGTCAGGTGGGACCACCGCGCTGTTGCCGCCAGACAAATCCTGTATTCAATCCCGAACAAGCTGCTTGTTATTTTCGTCCGTCACCGCTTCCGCGTCTATCGAAAATATACCTGAAACCCTGTCTTTCTCTCGTCTCTCAAACCCACAAAACCCCTTCGGTGTTGTCAGGTTAAGCCGCACGGGGCATTAGTACTGGTCAGCTCAACGTCTCGCAACGCTTACACACCCAGCCTATCCACGTCCTCGTCTCGGACGGCCCTTCAGGACTCTCCAGGAGTCAGGGAAGACTCATCTCAAGGCAAGTTTCCCGCTTAGATGCTTTCAGCGGTTATCTCTGCCGCACTTAGCTACCGGGCAGTGCCATTGGCATGACAACCCGTACACCAGTGGTGCGTCCACTCCGGTCCTCTCGTACTAGGAGCAGCCCCTTTCAATCTTCCAGCGCCCACGGCAGATAGGGACCGAACTGTCTCACGACGTTCTAAACCCAGCTCGCGTACCACTTTAAATGGCGAACAGCCATACCCTTGGGACCTACTTCAGCCCCAGGATGTGATGAGCCGACATCGAGGTGCCAAACACCGCCGTCGATATGAACTCTTGGGCGGTATCAGCCTGTTATCCCCGGAGTACCTTTTATCCGTTGAGCGATGGCCCTTCCATGCAGAACCACCGGATCACTAAGACCTACTTTCGTACCTGCTCGCGCCGTCACGCTCGCAGTCAAGCCAGCTTATGCCTTTGCACTAACCTCACGATGTCCGACCGTGATTAGCTGACCTTCGTGCTCCTCCGTTACGCTTTGGGAGGAGACCGCCCCAGTCAAACTACCCGCCAGACACTGTCCGCAACCCGGATAACGGGCCTACGTTAGAACATCAAACATTCAAGGGTGGTATTTCAAGGATGGCTCCGTGCAGACTGGCGTCCGCACTTCACAGCCTCCCACCTATCCTACACATCAAGGCTCAAGGTTCAGTGTCAAGCTATAGTAAAGGTTCACGGGGTCTTTCCGTCTTGCCGCGGGTACACTGCATCTTCACAGCGAGTTCAATTTCACTGAGTCTCGGGTGGAGACAGCCTGGCCATCATTACGCCATTCGTGCAGGTCGGAACTTACCCGACAAGGAATTTCGCTACCTTAGGACCGTTATAGTTACGGCCGCCGTTTACTGGGGCTTCGATCAAGAGCTTCTCCCTGAGGATGACCCCATCAATTAACCTTCCAGCACCGGGCAGGCGTCACACCGTATACGTCCACTTTCGTGTTTGCACAGTGCTGTGTTTTTATTAAACAGTTGCAGCCAGCTGGTATCTGCGGCTGGCCTCGGCTCCAAGAGCATGTCTTTTCACCTGGCGCCAGCGTGCCTTCTCCCGAAGTTACGGCACCATTTTGCCTAGTTCCTTCACCCGAGTTCTCTCAAGCGCCTGAGTATTCTCTACCTGACCACCTGTGTCGGTTTGGGGTACGATTCCGTGTTACCTGGTGCTTAGAGGCTTTTCCTGGAAGCAGGGCATCTGTCACTTCAGCACCGTAGTGCCTCGTCATCACGCCTCAGTGTTGCGGATAACCGGATTTGCCGGGTTATCCCACCTACCCGCTTAAACCGGGACGACCGTCGCCCGGATGACATAGCCTTCTCCGTCCCCCCTTCGCAGTAACACCGAGTACAGGAATATTAACCTGTTTCCCATCGACTACGCTTTTCAGCCTCGCCTTAGGGGTCGACTCACCCTGCCCCGATTAACGTTGGACAGGAACCCTTGGTCTTCCGGCGAGCGGGTTTTTCACCCGCTTTATCGTTACTTATGTCAGCATTCGCACTTCTGATACCTCCAGCAGACCTCACGGCCCACCTTCGACGGCTTACAGAACGCTCCCCTACCCAGCAACACCGCAGTGTCGCTGCCGCAGCTTCGGTGCATGGTTTAGCCCCGTTACATCTTCCGCGCAGGCCGACTCGACCAGTGAGCTATTACGCTTTCTTTAAATGATGGCTGCTTCTAAGCCAACATCCTGGCTGTCTGAGCCTTCCCACTTCGTTTCCCACTTAACCATGACTTGGGGACCTTAGCTGGCGGTCTGGGTTGTTTCCCTCTTCACGACGGACGTTAGCACCCGCCGTGTGTCTCCCGTGATAACATTCTCCGGTATTCGCAGTTTGCATCGGGTTGGTAAGTCGGGATGACCCCCTAGCCGAAACAGTGCTCTACCCCCGGAGATGACTTCACGAGGCGCTACCTAAATAGCTTTCGGGGAGAACCAGCTATCTCCCGGTTTGATTGGCCTTTCACCCCCAGCCACAAGTCATCCGCTAATTTTTCAACATTAGTCGGTTCGGTCCTCCAGTTAGTGTTACCCAACCTTCAACCTGCCCATGGCTAGCTCACCGGGTTTCGGGTCTATACCCTGCAACTTAACGCCCAGTTAAGACTCGGTTTCCCTCCGGCTCCCCTATACGGTTAACCTTGCTACAGAATATAAGTCGCTGACCCATTATACAAAAGGTACGCAGTCACCCTGATAAATCAGGGCTCCCACTGCTTGTACGTACACGGTTTCAGGTTCTCTTTCACTCCCCTCGCCGGGGTTCTTTTCGCCTTTCCCTCACGGTACTGGTTCACTATCGGTCAGTCAGGAGTATTTAGCCTTGGAGGATGGTCCCCCCACATTCAGACAGGATACCACGTGTCCCGCCCTACTCTTCGAGCTCACAATACGCACGCCTTCGGATACGGGGCTGTCACCCTTTACTGCCGGCCTTTCCAGACCGTTCTCCTGACATGAATATCGCTGATGGCTCTGGGCTGCTCCCCGTTCGCTCGCCGCTACTGGGGGAATCTCGGTTGATTTCTTTTCCTCGGGGTACTGAGATGTTTCAGTTCCCCCGGTTCGCCTCCTTACCCTATGAATTCAGATAAGGATAGTGCAACGGATTGCACTGGGTTTCCCCATTCGGACATCGCCGGCTATAACGGGTCATATCACCTTACCGGCGCTTTTCGCAGATTAGCACGTCCTTCATCGCCTCTGACTGCCTAGGCATCCACCGTGTACGCTTAGTCGCTTAACCTCACAACCCGAAGGTGTCTTCGGACTGGAGTTTTGAGAGACTCATCAATACCGTCTTTCGACGCTACTGATTGTTTCAAATTTTCAGCTTGTTCCAGATTGTTAAAGAGCAATTATTGCTAAACCGGCTGACAAACCCGCTTAGCAATAAGGCCGGCACCGTCTTTCACCCAATACCCCGAGCAAAGTGGCGTCCCCTAGGG
>NZ_CP072455.1:0-55000 GCF_017743015.1 Xenorhabdus budapestensis | reverse complement strand
TCTCTCTCTTTTTTAGTGATTGCACGCGTTGTTCAAGGGATCGGGGGCGCTATGATGATGCCAGTTGCTCGTTTAGCCTTATTACGGGCTTATCCACGTAGCGAACTGCTATCCGTTCTGAATTTTGTCACGATGCCAGGATTGCTTGGCCCAATTTTAGGCCCTCTTCTTGGAGGAGTGTTAGTAACTTACGCAACATGGCATTGGATATTCATTATCAATATACCCATCGGTTTACTGGGTATTATTTACGCCAGAAAACATATGCCCAACTTTACTATGCCAAAGAGTCCCTTTGATTTTCCGGGCTTCATAATGTTCAGCTCAGGCTTAGTGATGCTTTCGGTCAGTCTGGATTTATTTGGTAATGATACGTTGTCTAATTATGTTCCGGCAGCAATGTTAGCCGCAGGTATCATTATGCTGTCTGGGTATTGTATCTATGCCAAAAGGCATCCCAATCCACTTATTGATCTCAAGTTATTTGAAACCAGAACATTTTCAGTTGGTATCGGCAGTAATATTGCTACTCGTTTGAGTACAGGATCACTTTCTTTTCTTATTCCACTGATGCTACAGGTAGGTTTTGGTTACTCAGCAATTATTGCAGGAATTATGATGGCACCAAATGCTATTGGTTCTATCTTAGCAAAATCTTTTGTCACCCAAATACTGGCCAGATTCGGATACAGAAATACTCTATTTTGGGTCACTGTTATTATTGGATTAATGATTTCCCAGTTTTCGCTACAATCACCAGCATTGTCACTCGTGTTTTTGATCATTCCTCTATTTATATTGGGAATGGTTATGTCTACTCAATTTACAGCAATGAACACAATTACTCTTGGTGACTTAAATGAGAATAATGCCAGTGCCGGGAATAGTCTGCTGGCGGTAGCTCAACAACTATCCATCAGTTTAGGTGTCACAGTCAGCGCCGCAATTCTGCGATTTTATGAATCAATAAGTTATGGTTCTACAATAGATCACTTTCACTATACGTTTATCACTATAGGTTCGATTACTCTGGTTTCTGCTTTCATCTTTATGCTCTTAAATAAAGAGGATGGCAGCAACTTGGTTAAGAAAAAGCGACCTAAAAAATGATGTTGTTAACGCTGACTTACAGAATCACGCTCAATAAGTTTCGGCGTCAGTATTAATTGTTTCGGTTAACTATTCGGCTTATCCATTCTATAGAGCAACATATCGATAGCTAATTTACCCAATTGATCTTTTGGTTGATGGTTTGTTTGACTTTCAAACTTCTGGCTAACGTGGAAGACGCATAATTCAGCTCTTCAATAGCCGCATTGACTCTCTTTTTGATCTTCTCATTGACATAACGGTTATTGAGAAACCGTCGATGTAGATACACCCGCAAGACGGGCAACGTCCTTCATGTAGCCACGGACTAACCCTGTTCAGCCAGAAATGCATTGATTTCACTTCGCCACGGAACAGAAGGCTGCGCGCCATGACGTGTCACAGCTATTGCCGCCGCGGCATGAGCAAAACGAATCGCCGATAATATTTCTTTCCCTTCCAATAATCCCGTCACTAAAACACCGTTAAATGTGTCTCCTGCTGCAATCGTATCAATGGCTTTTACTTCAAACCCGGATACAACTTTTCCTTGTTTACCTTTCTCGCTAAGCCATACTCCACGACTTCCCAACGTGATGATAACCGTTTCGATGCCTTTATTATGCAACGACTGAGCTGCTTTTTCGGCTCCAGCATCATCTGTTACAGAGAATCCTGTCAGATATTCTGCTTCTGTTTCATTGGGCGTGATAATATCCACTAGAGAAAGTAGCCGATCTGAGATTTTTTGGGCTGGAGCAGGATTCAAGATCACTTTGGTGTTGTGTTTTTCCGCTATTTCCACAGCAAGTTGCACTGTGTCCAATGGCGTTTCAAGCTGTAGTAACAATGCATCTGCGTCTTTGATCACTTGCTCATAACGGCAGAGATATTCTGGTGTGAGCGCACCATTCGCTCCGGCATTAATGCCAATGACGTTTTCTCCCTGTTGATTGACAAAAATCAGCGCTACGCCAGTTGATTCACCCGCAATAACTTCAATGGCAGAAGTATTGATATTATCTTTCACCAGTTGTTGGAGGACCCGTCCCCCAATATCATCCTGCCCAACACAAGCAATAAGTGTAATGTCAGCCCCGCAACGGCCAGCAGCAACCGCCTGATTTGCCCCTTTTCCTCCGAATGCTACCTGATACTGCTCCCCTTGCACGGTTTCTCCCGGCTGAGGAAATGATTTGAGGTTTAAGATGTGATCGACATTGATGCTACCCATCACGGCCAGTTTTGCCATACTCATTGTATTTATTCCTGCTAAATAATTTCTGCTTAATAACAATACAGCGATCAAAACTGACAGCCGCGCAAAATAACAACGATTATTTTTTGATAACCAATCCCAATTCAACGGGAATTAGGTATCCCCTAGGTTAATGTTAGATCAATTCTCTGAGTAAACTCAGGACAACAAAAGCTCAATAAACACTCATTAAAGTCTTTGCATAGAATACATTTTACCTATAAATAAATGGAGGTAATTATTCAAACTGCGGCGTTCACGGTATGCAATTGGTTGAGAAAATATCCAGGCTAAGCCAGTATCTGGAAAGTGGGCTATATGAAAGACGACAAGCTATTCGTCTTTGCCTGCTGGCAGCCTTATGTGGAGAAAGTGTTTTTCTTCTTGGCCCGCCAGGGATAGCTAAGAGTCTGATCGCACGTCGGCTAAAATTCGCTTTTCAACGAGCCCATGCTTTTGAATATTTGATGACACGCTTTTCCACTCCAGAAGAAATTTTCGGCCCCCTGTCTATTCAAGCACTCAAAGATGAAGGGCGTTACCAACGCCTTACTGAAGGTTATTTACCGGAAGCAGAGATTGTTTTTCTGGATGAAATCTGGAAAGCGGGACCTGCCATTTTGAATACGTTACTAACAGCAATTAATGAAAAAAAATTCAGAAATGGTAATCAGGAAGAACAGTTACCAATGAGGTTGTTGATCACTGCTTCCAATGAACTGCCTGATGCCGATAATAGTCTGGAAGCCCTTTATGATCGCCTATTGATCCGCCTCTGGCTGGACAATATTCAAGAAAAGAAAAGTTTTCGTGCTCTACTCACCGATCACTGTGATAGAAACGCCAATCCTGTACCAGATCATTTTCAAATTACAGATGAAGAGTTTGATCAATGGCAGGAGAAAATAAGCCACATCTCTTTGCCGGATCCTATTTTCGAGTTGATCTATCAACTGCGTCAGCAAATTAATGCTACAGAAAATGCCTCCCGCGTATCGGATCGCCGATGGAAAAAATCCATTCGTTTGCTACAAGCTAGTGCATTTTTCAGTGGGAGAAACAGTATATCTCCACTGGATCTGGTGTTATTAAAAAATTGCCTGTGGCACGATCTAAATAGCTTAAAATATCTGCCACAAATCCTGCATAACTTACTGACAGACCAAGCTTATCAACAACGTGTCTTGATGCAAAAAATGGATGAGTTATACCAACAGTGGGTAAACTCCAGACAATATGAAAATCATCATTTCCCCTTACAACTAATCACGAAATCATCATTTTTTGGTCGTCATACCCACTATATTCTCCCGGAAAATATCCATGAAAAAAAGCTGACACTATTTCTGTATCCTTCATTAAACCTACATGATCTTGCTGTTAACTTTATCGAAATAGATAAAAGCGCACTGGAAAATTCACTTAAAAATAACAATGGAGTATTGCTTATTCAATTAAACGGGATGGGTTTTCCACAAAAAATCCCTTTCGAAATCAATGAAAAAAATCAGATTGAAGTTCTGGATACCAGCCGAAACAGTGCAGTTTTATGCCAATTTGAGCAACAGACAATTCTGGAAGAAAAGAAAAAAGTGCTATGGAATGAAAAATGGTTTTCTATACATGACGAAATTCAACAACAACACCAATTATTTAACCAACATCAACCCTGCTTATTTATAGAAGAATACTGGATTGCCAATATTGAGCAAAGTTTTCTCCAATTAACCGAAAGGTTAAAACAGCTACGATCAAAAATGGGGTCGTGACATGCTAACTCTGACAACACTTGATCTTTTGCTCGCTATTAATGAAGGTGAATTGATAGAGGAAACTATCTCAACGCTATTAAGTTCCCCTCAATTGGTAATTTTCTTTAAAAAATTCCCCAACCTTAATAAATCATTACAGAAAAACATTCCAGACTGGCAACAAACATTACAGCAAAGGATCAAAGATGCCATTATTCCTGTTCTTTTAGCCGAAGAATTTCAGTTATATCAACAAATAGCAATCACAGAAGCTGCTGTTTTTTATCGGCAACTTCCTCAGCTTGTCGAAAAACTCCAGCAAATCCAGTCTCCTTTTGCTAATGATGCTTACACGTTGTACGAAACATTATCTCAACACAGCCATGCAGGACATATGTTGTTTATTCAACGCTGGCGCAGCAGTTTGATCCTACAGGTCACAAAATTTCACAGGATACTACTGGAACAAGAAAAAGATCAGTTGCTGGCAGAGCTCCAGAAACGATTGGAACTCACCAATAGCCTCAATCCAATATTTAATGAAAATGATCGTGCAGCGGGACGATTATGGGATATGAGCAAAGGGCAACTTCATCTGGCAGCATATAAAATATCATTAATCACTCAATATGCTGAGTTCCTCAGGCAACAATCTGAATTGGAAAAGCTGGCCCAATTACTAGGCCGTAACCAAACTGCTAAATCAATTCCAAAAGATAGCTCTGTCCTGGAAGCCTTCCCCAAAATTGAACGTATGCCAGATACTGTACCGGAGCAGATAAACGGACTCCAGCAGGGTGACGATATCCTGAGACTTTTACCCACAGAGCTGGTCATGTTGGGAATTAAGGATCTGGAGTACGACTTTTATCGTCGGCTGATAGAAAAAAAATTACTGACTTATCGTCTACAAGGGGATAACTGGCAAACAAAAACCGTATTAAAACCCGTTATTCACCATGGCAATGAAGAACAACCCCGGGGACCATTTATTGCCTGTGTAGATACTTCTGGCTCAATGGGAGGGTTCAATGAGCGTTGTGCCAAAGCATTCTGTCTGGCCTTGATGCGCATTGCTTTGGCTGATAACCGTCAATGCCATATTATATTGTTCTCTACTGAGATTATTCATTATGACTTAACATCACAGGACGGGCTGACTCAAATTGTACATTTTCTGGGGCAAACATTTAGAGGGGGAACCGATCTGGCCTTCTGCCTTAAGACCGTAACGGAGAAAATGAAAGAGTCTATCTGGAGAAATGCTGACGCTGTTGTTATTTCAGATTTCATTGCCCAGCGTTTGCCGGAAGAGCTAATCCATCAGATACAAAATCTGCAACAGCACCAAAAACACCGCTTCCATGCGGTATCCCTGTCCAATTACGGGAAGCCCGGTATCATGCGGATATTTGATCATATTTGGCGCTTTGATACCGGAATTACAAGCCGTTTACTACGAAGATGGCAGCATTGAGCCAAAAACCATCCGACTAAAATTTATAACACAGCCTTACAGCACACCTTCAACAGATTCAATGATCTCTGGTGACCAAACACCACACTGAACCTGACCAATGTGTGTCATTTGCAACAGCAACATCACTAAGCGAGATTGGCCAATACCACCACCGATGGTCTGTGGCATGTCACCTTTTAGCAGAGACTGATGCCAGTCGTATTGCAAACGCTCTTCATCACCAGTCAGTACAAGTTGACGTTCCAGTGCTTCAACATCAACGCGGATACCCATTGAAGAAATTTCAAACGCATCCTGCAAAACAGGGTTCCAGACGATAATGTCACCGTTCAGACCTAAAAAACCATCGCTGTTTGGTGTCGTCCAATCATCATAGTCCGGTGCACGAACATCATGTGTCTGACCATCGGACAACTTACCGCCAATCCCCATCAGGAAAATAGCACCAAATTCTTTGGCTGCTTTACACTCACGACCTTTAGCATCCAGACCAGGGTAACGTTTCAGAAGCTCTTCACTGTGAATGAAGTGAATTTGATCTGGCAGGAACGGTGCCAGACCAAACTCCTTACTTACTGCTTGTTGTGTTTCTTTTATCGCTTCGTAGATTTTACCTACTGTCTGTTTTAGATAGTCGAGTGAGCGGTGACCTTCACCAACCACTCTTTCCCAATCCCACTGATCAACAAAGACCGAATGGATCGGAGTCAAGCGATCCTCATCAGGACGCAAGGCTTTCATGTGAGTATACAACCCTTGTTCTGCTTGAAAACCAAAGCGACCTAACGTCTTGCGTTTCCATTTAGCCAGAGAATGAACCACTTCAAAAGTTGCATCAGGCAATGTCTTAACTTTCACCTGTACAGCTTTCTCGTGGCCTGACAGGTTGTCCTGAGTTCCATCACCAAGACGGCTCAAAATTGGCCCTTGCACTTCGATTAAACCAAGTTGCTTCTCTAGCAGGCGTGAAAAGTAAGATTTCACAAAACTAATCTGTTGCTGTTTTTCAATAAAGGATGTTTTCATGATGCTACTCTCAAAATTTTTTAGTGACCCTGTGTCCTGTTGATATAGATTAAGCAACAAAATTGGGTATAAATTCAATATATGATAATAAAAATATCTATAAATATTTATAAACGATAATTTTTACACTATAAAAATGAATATCATTTAAAAATAGGGATTAAAAATGACGGAAATTTATCAGATCGATAATTTAGACCGTGACATCCTTCACGCTTTGATGGATAACGCACGTACACCTTATGCAGAATTAGCCAAAAAATTCGCAGTCAGCCCAGGGACAATCCATGTCCGTGTGGAAAAAATGAAACAAGCAGGGATTATTTCAGGTACCCGAGTTGACATCAGTGCCAAGCAACTAGGATTCGATGTGTGCTGCTTTATCGGCATCATCCTAAAAAGTGCCAAGGATTATCCGGCTGCATTACAGAAACTCGATAAGCTAGATGAAGTGGTTGAAGTCTATTACACCACTGGGCATTACAGTATATTTATCAAGGTAATGTGTCGTTCTATCGAATCTCTCCAAGATGTACTTATCAATAAGATCCAGACTATTGAAGAAATTCAGTCAACAGAGACGTTGATCTCCCTGCAAAATCCGATTATGAGGACAATAAGACCCTGAAATGAAAAGCACATAACCACATTATCCACAAGTAGATCCCAGAAGATTCACAACGTACAATAGTTATTCTTTAACGTTAACAAGGATCACAATGAGCACGATAACTTTAATCAGCGGCAGTACTATGGGTAGCGCTGAATACGTTGCTGAACATATAGCTGAGATCTTAGAGAATCACGGTTTTTCAACAAAAGTACTGCACGGCCCTTCATTAGATGATCTTCCTCTGGAAGGGCTGTGGCTTGTAGTCACATCAACACACGGAGCTGGCGATTTACCGGAAAACCTACAATCTTTTGCAGATGCGATCATACAACAGCACCCTGATCTCAGTCGTGTGACATTTGGCGCAGTTGGCATTGGTAGTTCTGAATATGACACATTCTGTGGCGCTATAAGATCATTAGAGCAGTTATTGGCAGATCACAAAGCAAAAAGGATCGGCGATCGACTGGAAATAGACATCCAACAATACGAAATACCTGAAGATCCAGCCGAAGAATGGGTCAAAGAGTGGGCAAAGTTACTCTGATCAGATTAAAAATATAGCGATCAACTGTGGATAACTTTGATAAAAAACAGGGGTTAACTCGTAGTTATCCATTTAATAACTGAGATTAAATCTATCAGCTGTGAATAACATGGCTTTTAGATCCCAGCTTATACTGTGTTGGATCACGGATCATTCACAGCAAATGATCCTTTTCAGCGCTATGATCTTTCTATATAAAATTCACTTATCCACAGATGATCGTGATCCTAATAAAAGATCTAATAAAAAGATCTTTAAATAAAAAGATCTTTAAATAAAAAGATCTTATTTTAAATAATGATGATCAACTCTTACTTGGTCTAACGCCCAAACTTGAGTAGAATTACCCTCCCCAATGCAAATTCATACGAAGCATTCTTACAATTAAAGGTTCGCATATGTTTTATCCAGAGCATTTTGACGTCATCATTATCGGCGGTGGTCACGCTGGTACTGAAGCAGCAATGGCAGCTGCACGTATGGGACGTCAAACCTTATTACTGACTCACAATATTGATACTTTGGGCCAGATGTCATGTAATCCAGCCATTGGTGGGATCGGTAAAGGGCATCTGGTAAAAGAGATCGATGCACTCGGCGGTCTGATGGCAAAAGCAACCGATCTAGCTGGTATTCAGTTCAGAACACTCAATGCTAGCAAAGGTCCAGCTGTTCGAGCTACACGCGCACAAGCAGATCGTGTACTGTATCGACAAGCAGTAAGAACTGTATTAGAAAATCAATCTAACTTAATGATCTTCCAACAATCCGTTGAAGATCTTATCGTTGAAAATGATACCGTTATTGGTGTTGTTACACGTATGGGTTTGAAATTTAAGGCAAAGTCTATTGTTCTGACAGTAGGTACTTTCCTTGACGGAAAAATTCATATCGGTTTAGAAAATTACAGCGGCGGACGTGCTGGTGATCCTCCTTCGATCGCTTTATCACATCGTTTACGTGAATTACCTTTACGTGTTTCTCGTCTGAAAACGGGTACTCCACCTCGTATCGATGCTCGAACCATTGATTTTAGCCAGCTCGAACAACAATTCGGTGATAACCCAACACCTGTATTCTCATTCATAGGCAACATGGATCAACATCCGCAGCAGATCCCGTGCTACATCACCCATACCAACGAAAAAACCCATGAAGTGATCCGGAATAACTTGGATCGCAGCCCGATGTATGCGGGGATCATTGAAGGGATCGGCCCACGCTATTGTCCTTCTATCGAAGATAAGGTTATACGTTTCGCAGATCGTAACGCGCATCAGATCTTCCTTGAACCAGAAGGACTCACCAGCAACGAAATTTATCCGAACGGGATCTCAACCAGTCTGCCGTTTGACGTGCAAATGCAGATCGTTCACTCCATGAAAGGAATGGAAAATGCACGCATTGTTCGTCCAGGTTACGCGATCGAATATGATTTCTTTGATCCACGTGATTTAAAACAAACACTAGAAAGTAAATTTATTAACGGTCTGTTCTTTGCCGGGCAGATCAATGGTACGACAGGTTATGAAGAAGCGGCAGCACAAGGATTGCTGGCAGGCCTAAATGCTGCCCGTTATGCCACAAATGAAGAAGGATGGTTCCCTCGTCGTGATCAAGCCTATGTTGGTGTTCTGGTTGATGATCTATGCACATTGGGAACAAAAGAACCCTACCGGATGTTCACATCACGTGCAGAATATCGCTTGATGTTACGTGAAGACAATGCGGATCTTCGTCTGACTGAAAAAGGTCGTGAATTGGGGTTAGTTGATAATCTGCGTTGGGAACATTATTCCCGCAAAGTTGAAATGATCGAACAAGAGCGCCAGCGTTTACGCGATATCTGGGTTCATCCAAAATCTGACAATTTGGATGAAATCAATCAAGTGCTGAAAACACCACTGTCAAAAGAAGCTAATGGTGAAGATTTACTGCGTCGCCCGGAAATGAACTACGAATTACTGACATCAATGCCACGTTTTGCTCCGGGGCTGACAGAACCTCAGGCGGCAGATCAGGTTGAAATCCAAGTTAAATACGAAGGTTATATTGCCCGTCAGCAAGAAGAGATCGAAAAACAACTGCGCAATGAAAACACGGCACTACCTGTCGATCTGGATTATAAACAAGTCAGTGGACTTTCCAATGAAGTTGTTGCAAAACTAAGTGACCATAAACCAAATTCAATTGGTCAAGCTTCACGTATTTCTGGTATCACACCAGCAGCAATCTCCATCTTACTGGTATGGCTGAAAAAACAGGGTTTATTGCGCCGTAGTGCCTAAGAGGACAAAGCTTTGCTTAACAAATTGGAATCTCTGTTGGCGAAGACCGACATTGTTTTATCGTTGGAGCAGAAACAACAGCTTATTGCTTATGTAGCTATGCTCAACAAATGGAATAAGGCTTACAATCTCACATCTATTCGGGATCCTGAGCAGATGTTAGTCCGGCATATCATGGATAGCATTGTCGTTAATCCATTTTTGCAGGGAACACGGTTTATTGATGTTGGTACGGGGCCTGGTTTGCCAGGTATTCCATTGGCGATTGTGCGACCTGATTCTCATTTCACCTTATTGGATAGTTTGGGAAAACGAGTTCGTTTTCTGCTTCAGGTTCAACATGAATTGGGCCTCAATAATATTGAACCAATACAGAGCAGGGTAGAAGAGTTTATTCCCGAAGTGCTTTTTGACGGTGTGATCAGCAGAGCCTTTGCATCTTTACAAGATATGTTGTCATGGTGTCATCATCTTCCTGAAACTGATGATGGGCGTTTTTATGCTCTGAAAGGTGTATTACCAGAAGATGAGCTGGCTCAGTTACCTTCAGGTATCAGCCTTGATGCCGTGATCCCTCTGAAAATACCAGAACTAGAAGGGCAGCGTCATTTGGTTGTACTTAAACAAAACTGACTTTACTGTTTATCAATAAAAGTTTAAATAATTAGTGACGCTAACCATAGTTATATTGTTTCGGGCGTTACTAATTATATACTCCAATCGTTTCATCTTTATTTACGGATAGATCACAGAAAAATAACTTTAATTTTATATTGAGCAAATTGTTCTTTTTAAGAAGGAGTATCCATTTTCTTTATAAATAAATTTTAGAGAAAGTGTGCAAAATAAACTTTTAAAATTTCTTAGTGATATATCAGATAAAAATTGATAGCAATAATATTAATTGTTTGATTTTATATGAAAAAATAAATGATTTTCATCACATATTTAATGGTTAGTAGTATTAATGTCTTAATTTAGTGTGATATGTATCACGTTTAATTTTTGAGTCGATAGATTAATCGTTACAAAATATTAAATGGTATTTGTGAGCAATCTACCATCAAAGTTAGAAATTTAAATAATTATTCACTTTTTCGCTACTTATGGATTGAATTCATTTTGGCTGCCCGTATAATTTGCACGTTTTTGTCACTTGACACTCTTAAACAAAGACAGTTTTATACAACGTTCAGCAAAGCTTGATATGCAATGGTGTACTTCAGGGAGAAAACAAAAGTCATGTCTGTATCCCTTTATAGCGGTAGAATTGCACTGAAACTGTTACTTTTGCAGTTAATGACTTTTGTTATTCTCAGTGCGGCTTTTTATACCAAAAGTATCGAATGGGGTGTTTTTGCTTTTGCTGGTGGGTTGGCATATTGGCTCCCAAACGTCATTTTTATGTTGCTTACCCATTTCCAAAAGGCAAAAGAACAGGATGTTCCTGTACGCATTGCATGGTTCTTCGCTATTGGAGAAGGGGTTAAGGTTATCATTTCGATAGCTATGCTGATAGTTGCCTTAGGGGTGTTCAAGGCGGCATTTGCACCACTTGGTGTAGCCTATTTAGCGGTGCTGATTGTGCAGATCATCGCACCTGCCGTAATGAACGGTTAGTGTTTTTAACAATAAAAGGGTAAAAAGCATCATGTCTGCATCAGGAGAAGTTTCAACTTCAGAGTACATAAGTCACCATCTGAGACACCTTCAGTTAGACTTACGTACTTTTGAGTTGGTCAATCCCCACGCTAGTGGCTATGAAGCAACGTTCTGGACGTTGAACATTGACTCGCTTTTTTTCTCCGTTGTATTAGGGATGTTGTTTCTGTTTGTATTCAGGAGAGTCGCGGTTCACGCTACTGATGGCGTACCGGGTAAATTCCAGACTGCAATAGAAATGATTATCGGTTTCGTTGATAACACTGTACGTGATATGTATCACGGGAAGAGCAAAGTGATTGCCCCTTTGGCTTTGACTGTGTTCGTCTGGGTGTTGTTGATGAACATGTTGGACTTGCTGCCAATCGATTTCATTCCTCTGATCGGTGAACGTGTCTTCGGCTTGCCTGCTCTGCGTATTGTTCCAACAGCAGATGTTAGTGTCACCTTGTCGATGGCACTTGGAGTCTTTGTCCTCATCCTGTTCTATAGCATTAAGATGAAAGGAATTAGTGGTTTTGCGAAGGAGCTGACATTGCAGCCTTTCAATCATCCGCTGTTTATTCCGATTAACTTAATTCTGGAAGGGGTTAGCTTGCTGTCTAAACCTATATCACTCGGTCTGCGACTGTTTGGTAATATGTATGCTGGCGAACTGATCTTTATTCTTATTGCGGCTCTCTTACCGTTTTGGTCACAGTGGATGCTCAGCCTGCCATGGGCGATTTTCCACATACTGATTATTACGTTACAAGCCTTTATTTTCATGGTTCTGACGATCGTTTATCTGTCGATGGCATCTGAAGAGCATTAATTTCTATCAATCATTAATAATGTTTTAACTGAAACAAACTGGAGACTGTCATGGATATAAACATGGATCTGCTGTACATAGCTGCCGCTATTCTGATGGGTTTGGCTGCTATCGGTGCTGCGATCGGTATCGGCATCCTTGGGGGCAAATTCTTGGAAGGCGCTGCTCGTCAGCCTGATCTGATCCCTCTGCTGCGTACTCAGTTCTTTATCGTTATGGGTTTGGTTGACGCCATTCCGATGATCGCTGTAGGCCTGGGCTTGTATATGATGTTCGCTGTCGGTACTAACTAGCAGAACTGAAAATTACGCCGATTCATTAATTGAAATAGAGGTATTGTGCCGTGAATATTAACGCAACAATCCTCGGCCAGGCCATCGCGTTTGTCCTGTTTGTTTTGTTCTGTATGAAGTATGTATGGCCACCAATCATGGCGGCCATTGAAAAGCGTCAGAAAGAAATTGCTGACGGTTTGGCTTCAGCAGAGCGTGCTAAAAAGAACCTGGACTTAGCGCAAGCCAATGCGACCGACCAACTGAAAAAAGCGAAAGCGAATGCGCACGCTATCATCGAGCAGGCTAATAAACAAAAAGCCCAGATTATTGATGATGCTAGGGCCGAAGCTGAGCTGGAACGTAGCAAAATCCTCGCGCAAGGTCAGGCTGAAATTGAAGCTGAACGCAAGCGCGCTCGTGAAGAGCTACGTAAACAGGTTGCGATGTTGGCTATCGCAGGTGCCGAGAAAATCATCGAACGTTCCGTGGATGAAGCTGCTAACAGCGACATCGTTGATAAACTGGTCGCTGAACTGTAAGGAGGGAGGGGCATGTCTGAATTCGCTACTGTAGCTCGCCCCTACGCCAAAGCAGCTTTTGACTTTGCTGTGGAACACCAATCTCTCGAACATTGGCAGAACATGCTGGCGTTCGTTGCTGAGGTAACTCGCAATGAGCAGGTTGGTGAGCTGCTTTCCGGTTCATTGGCACCGGAAACGTTAGCCAATACCTTTATCACCATTTGTGGTGAGCAGGTAGATGAGCATGCTCGTAACTTTATTCGTGTAATGGCAGAGAATGGTCGCTTGCTGGTATTGCCAGAAGTCTTCCAGCAATTTATCCAATTGCGTGCGTCACTGGAATCAACTATCGATGTTGAAGTGATATCTGCATCCGAACTGAATGAGCAGCAGCAGGCTAAAATTTCTGTGGCGATGGAAAAACGTCTGTCACGCAAAGTGAAGCTGAATTGCAAAATTGACAAGTCTGTTATTGCCGGCGTGATTATCCGTGCGGGTGACATGGTGATCGATGGCAGTATTCGTGGCCGTCTGGATCGTTTAACAGACGTCTTGCAGTCTTAAGGGGACTGGAGCATATGCAACTGAATTCCACCGAAATCAGCGAACTGATCAAACAGCGTATTGCTCAGTTCAATGTCGTGAGCGAAGCTCACAATGAAGGTACGATTGTTTCCGTTAACGACGGTATCATTCGTATCCACGGTTTAGCCGATGTTATGCAGGGTGAAATGATCTCTTTGCCTGGCAACCGTTATGCAATTGCACTGAACCTGGAGCGTGACTCCGTTGGTGCTGTTGTGATGGGCCCGTATGCTGACTTGGCCGAAGGCATGAAAGTCAAATGTACAGGTCGTATTTTGGAAGTACCTGTTGGTCGTGGTCTGCTTGGTCGTGTTGTTAACACACTGGGTGAGCCAATCGATGGTAAAGGCGCTGTTGAACATGATGGTTTCTCACCTGTTGAAGTCATTGCTCCAGGTGTTATCGATCGTCAATCCGTTGACCAGCCTGTCCAGACAGGTTACAAATCTGTTGATGCCATGATCCCAATCGGCCGTGGTCAGCGTGAGCTGGTTATCGGTGACCGTCAGACGGGTAAAACTGCTCTGGCTATCGATGCGATCATTAACCAACGTGATTCCGGTATCAAATGTATCTATGTAGCGATTGGTCAGAAAGCTTCTACCATTGCTAACGTAGTTCGTAAACTGGAAGAGCACGGCGCACTGGAAAACACCGTCGTTGTTGTTGCATCCGCTTCTGAATCTGCGGCTTTGCAATACCTTGCACCATATTCTGGTTGTGCGATGGGTGAATACTTCCGTGATCGCGGTGAAGATGCTCTGATTGTTTATGATGACCTGTCTAAACAGGCTGTTGCTTACCGTCAGATTTCTCTGTTGCTGCGCCGTCCGCCTGGACGTGAAGCATTCCCGGGTGACGTTTTCTATCTGCACTCCCGTCTGTTGGAACGTGCAGCGCGTGTTAACGCTGACTATGTTGAAAAATTCACCAATGGCGAAGTGAAAGGCAAAACAGGCTCTCTGACTGCGCTGCCAATCATCGAAACCCAGGCTGGTGACGTTTCTGCATTCGTACCGACAAACGTTATCTCCATTACCGATGGTCAGATTTTCCTTGAATCTGCTTTGTTCAACGCAGGTATTCGTCCAGCAGTTAACCCGGGGATCTCCGTATCCCGTGTAGGTGGTGCTGCTCAGACCAAGATTATCAAGAAACTGTCCGGTGGTATCCGTACTGCTCTGGCTCAGTACCGCGAACTGGCGGCATTCTCCCAGTTTGCTTCTGATCTGGATGATGCGACTCGTAAACAGTTGGATCACGGTCAGAAAGTAACTGAGCTGTTGAAACAGAAACAGTATCAGCCAATGTCCATCGCACAACAGGCGCTGTCTCTGTTTGCTGCTGAGCGTGGCTATCTGGAAGACGTCGAAATCGCGAAAGTGGTCAGTTTCGAATCTGCGCTGTTGGCATATGCCAGCCATGAACATGCTGATCTTCTGAAAGAGATTGACCAGTCTGGCGATTACAACGGAGAGATCGAAGCGAAGCTGAAAGCTCTGTTGGATTCCTTCAAGGCGACTCAGTCCTGGTAACACTATTCGGCCCTGTTTGATTCTGTTTAATGAAAAAACACGGGCCGTCTGGTTGAATTCGGAGAAGCAGAAATGGCCGGCGCAAAAGAGATACGTACCAAAATCGCCAGTGTGCAAAACACGCAGAAAATCACTAAAGCGATGGAAATGGTCGCCGCGTCCAAAATGCGTAAAACGCAGGATCGCATGGCGGCCAGCCGTCCTTATGCAGAGACCATTCGCAGCGTGATTGGACACCTTGCGTTAGGGAATCTGGAATATAAACACCCATACCTTGAAGAGCGTGAAGTGAAACGCGTTGGGTATGTGGTTGTTTCGACTGATCGTGGTTTATGTGGCGGTTTGAACATTAACTTGTTCAAAAAATTGCTAATAGAAATGAAAGACTGGTCAGATAAAAAAGTCCAGGTTGATTTGGCACTTATTGGATCAAAAGCGGTTTCTTTCTTTTCTTCTGTTGGTGGCAACATTGTTGCCCAAGTAACAGGGATGGGAGATAACCCATCATTGTCCGAGTTGATCGGGCCAGTCAGCGTCATGATGCAAGCATATGACGAAGGGCGTCTGGATAAATTGTATATAGTGACAAACAAGTTCAACAATACAATGTCTCAGGTTCCGACAATCACTCAGTTATTGCCTCTGCCAGCCGGAGACGATGAAACACTGAAGAAGAAGTCCTGGGATTATCTGTATGAACCTGATCCTAAGGCGCTGTTGGATACCCTGCTGCGCCGCTATATAGAATCGCAAGTTTATCAGGGCGTCGTTGAAAACCTGGCTAGTGAACAGGCCGCACGAATGGTAGCGATGAAAGCCGCAACTGATAACGGCGGCAACCTGATCAAAGAGTTACAGTTGGTTTACAACAAGGCTCGTCAGGCCAGCATCACTCAGGAACTCACCGAAATCGTTTCGGGTGCTTCTGCGGTTTAATAGCTAGGTTTACGAATTACGTAGAGGATTCAATATGGCTACTGGAAAGATTATCCAGGTAATCGGCGCCGTGGTGGACGTCGAATTCCCTCAGGACAACGTACCAAAAGTGTACGATGCTCTTGAGGTTAAAAACGGTGAAGAAAAACTGGTGCTGGAAGTTCAGCAGCAGTTAGGCGGCGGTATCGTTCGCTGTATTGCAATGGGTACCTCTGATGGTCTGCGCCGTAATTTAGACGTAGTTGATTTGGGGCATCCAATTGAAGTACCAGTAGGTGAAGCGACACTGGGTCGTATAATGAACGTACTGGGTGATCCAATTGATATGAAAGGTGAGATTGGCGAAAAAGAGCGCTGGTCAATTCACCGAACTGCACCAACCTATGAAGAGTTGTCTAACTCTCAGGAACTGCTGGAAACCGGTATTAAGGTTATGGACTTGATCTGCCCATTCGCAAAAGGGGGTAAGGTTGGTCTGTTCGGTGGTGCGGGTGTAGGTAAAACCGTTAACATGATGGAATTGATCCGTAACATCGCGGTCGAACACTCCGGTTATTCTGTATTTGCCGGTGTTGGTGAACGTACCCGTGAAGGTAACGACTTCTATCATGAAATGACAGATTCAAACGTACTGGACAAAGTATCTTTGGTATACGGTCAGATGAATGAGCCACCAGGAAACCGTCTGCGTGTTGCTCTGACTGGTCTGACTATGGCGGAAAAATTCCGTGATGAAGGCCGTGACGTTCTGTTGTTCGTCGATAACATTTATCGTTATACCCTGGCAGGTACAGAAGTATCAGCACTGTTGGGTCGTATGCCATCTGCGGTAGGTTATCAGCCAACACTGGCGGAAGAGATGGGTGTTCTGCAAGAACGTATCACCTCAACCAAAACGGGTTCAATTACTTCCGTACAAGCCGTTTACGTTCCTGCGGATGACTTGACTGACCCATCGCCAGCGACAACCTTTGCTCACTTGGACGCAACTGTCGTATTGAGCCGTCAGATCGCATCTCTGGGTATTTACCCGGCGGTTGACCCACTGGATTCAACCAGCCGTCAGCTTGACCCACTTGTTGTTGGTCAAGAGCACTATGATGTTGCTCGTGGTGTTCAGTCTATCCTGCAACGTTATCAGGAACTGAAAGACATTATCGCCATTCTGGGTATGGATGAACTGTCAGAAGATGACAAACTGGTTGTTGCTCGTGCTCGTAAGATCCAGCGCTTCCTGTCTCAGCCATTCTTCGTTGCAGAAGTATTTACCGGTTCACCAGGTAAGTTCGTCCCTCTGAAAGACACTATCCGTGGCTTCAAAGGCATTCTGGATGGTGATTATGACCACCTGCCAGAGCAGGCGTTCTACATGGTTGGTACCATCGAAGAAGCTGTGGAAAAAGCGAAAAAGCTTTAATACGGCTGACGGGAGGTTGATATGGCTGCAATGACGTTCTCCCTGAACGTAGTCAGCGCTGAAAAACTGATGTTTGAAGGGCTGGTACAGAAAATTCAGGTGACTGGCAGTGAAGGTGAGTTGGGGATTTATCCTCAGCACACACCACTGCTTACTGCCATAAAACCGGGCATGATACGTATTGTTAAGCAGTTTGGTGAAGAAGAGTTTATCTACCTGTCAGGTGGTATTCTGGAAGTTCAGCCAAACGGCGTGATCGTACTGGCCGATACAGCGATCCGTGGTAAGGATTTGGATGAAGCCAAAGTGCTTGAAGCCAAGCGCAAGGCGGAAGAACATATCCGTAACTCCCATGGCGATGTTGATTATGCTCAGGCATCTGCTGAATTGTCGAAAGCGATTGCAAAACTTCGTGTAATCGAGCTGACGAAAAAGCTGATGTAGGATTGACCCGATAAATTTCAGGTTTCAGCCGCACAAGCTATAACTTGAAAATAAAGGGAACAGGCAGTAGATAAAAAGCCAGTTAGTAGAGCTAACTGGCTTTTTTGCATTGCGAAATATGTAGCAATTTATTTCGTAAACAGGTTTACTTTCATACTTAAGATTGGAATTGTCAGGTTTCTTATGTCTATTACACCCAAAGCAATTGTTCCTAATCCAGTTACTCCTAAGCCGATGAGTGCAAAAAGTGTTGTTATTCTGGCCGCTGGCAAGGGAACTCGGATGTATTCTGACCTCCCTAAAGTTTTGCACTTATTGGCAGGCAAGCCGATGGTTCAGCATGTTATTGATACAGCAATGGCATTGGGTGCTCAGCAAGTTCACCTGGTGTATGGGCATGGCGGTGATTTGATGAAACAAACACTTTCAAGCCAAAAAATTGCTAACCAAAAACTAAATTGGGTACTGCAAGCAGAACAGTTAGGTACTGGCCATGCAATGCAGCAGGCAGCACCACACTTTGCGGATGATGAAGATATTCTGATCCTCTATGGTGACGTGCCTCTGATTGCTGAAGATACGTTAGAGCGTCTTATCAAGGTTAAACCAGAGGGTGGTATTGGTTTACTGACAGCTATTTTGGATAATCCAACCGGATATGGCCGTATTATTCGTGAAAATGGCGAAGTGACAGGCATTATTGAACAAAAAGATGCGACTGACGAACAGCGTAAAATCAACGAAATCAACACCGGTATTTTGGTTGCGAATGGTGGTGATTTGAAACGCTGGTTATCCAAATTGGAAAACAATAATGCTCAGGGTGAATATTATCTCACTGATGTTATTGCACTCGCACACAAAGAAGGTCGTCAGATAAAAGCAGTCCATCCATGCCGTCTAAGTGAAATGGAAGGAGTTAACAATCGCCTTCAACTTTCTGCATTGGAACGTATTTACCAGTCTGAGCAGGCTGAAAAATTATTGCTGGCAGGCGTAATGTTGCTGGATCCGGCTCGTTTTGATTTGCGCGGAAAACTAGAACATGGTCGCGATATCACCATTGATACCAATGTGATTATTGAAGGTCATGTTGTATTGGGGAATAACGTTCAGATAGGCTCTGGCTGTATTCTGAAAAATTGCGTTATTGGTGATGGCGCAGTCATTAGCCCTTATACTGTCATTGAGGATTCTGAAATCGGCTCTGAATGTACTGTGGGGCCTTTTGCTCGTCTACGTCCTGGTTCTAAACTGGCGGAAAAAGCGCATGTTGGCAATTTCGTTGAAATGAAAAAATCCTTCCTCGGCTTAGGTTCTAAGGCGGGGCACCTGACTTATCTTGGTGATTCTGAAATTGGCAATAATGTGAATATTGGTGCAGGAACCATTACCTGTAACTATGATGGCGCTAATAAATTTAAAACCATTATTGGCGATGACGTATTCGTGGGTTCTGATAGCCAGTTTGTTGCGCCTGTGAAAGTTGATAAAGGTGCAACCATTGGAGCAGGAACTACTGTAACAAAAGATGTTGCTGAGAATGAGCTGGTCATCAGCCGTGTCAGGCAAACTCATATTCAGGGCTGGAAACGTCCTGTTAAGAAAAAATAAAATACAAAAAAACAATAATACCCTATGGATTTCGAGTTGCATCGCGGCGGCAAGGGAATGAATCCCTAGGAGCATAGCAAACTATGTGACCGGGGTGAGTGAGCGTATCCAACAAAGAGGCAGCTTGAAAGACGACGGGTAACCCCATCTCTACAAAGCTCGGGGGTCGGCAAAGCCAGAACGCGATTTGCCGTAAGACAATCAGGTTGTACGACATAAAAAGGGCGCTTATTAGCCCTGTTTTTAGGAATAAAACACATGTGTGGAATCGTTGGTGCAGTAGCACAGCGTGATATAGCAGAAATATTGATAGAAGGTCTTCGTCGTCTGGAGTACCGTGGCTATGATTCTGCGGGCATGGCCATTGTCGATAGCGAAAATCAGATAACTCGTCTGCGTGAAGTGGGCAAAGTACAGATGCTGGCTGATGAAGCGGATAAACAGCCCGTTATCGGTGGTACTGGCATTGCTCATACTCGTTGGGCGACACACGGAGAACCAAGCGAGCGCAACGCACATCCTCATGTTTCTAAACATATTGCGGTTGTGCATAACGGTATTATTGAAAACCATGAAGAACTGCGTGAAGAATTGAAAACACGTGGTTATAGCTTCTCTTCTGATACCGATACTGAAACCATTGCTCATCTTGTTCACTGGGAACAGCAACAAGGTGGCTCATTGCTGGAAGTGGTACAGCGTGTTATCCCACAATTGCGTGGCGCTTATGGCACCGTAATTATGGATAGCCATCAACCAGACGTACTGGTGGCGGCACGTTCTGGCAGCCCATTAGTTGTTGGTTTGGGAGTTGGTGAAAACTTCTTGGCATCTGACCAACTGGCATTACTGCCTGTGACTCGCCGCTTTATCTATCTGGAAGAAGGTGACATTGTAGAAATTACCCGCCGTACTGTTCGCATTTTTAATGTGCAGGGTGAAGTGGTTGAACGTGAGCAGATTGAATCCAACGTTCAGTATGATGCTGGTGATAAAGGTATCTACCGTCACTACATGCAGAAAGAGATTTACGAACAGCCAATGGCAATTAAAAACACGCTGGAAGGCCGTTTGAGCCATGGCGAAGTAAATCTGTCAGAGTTGGGCGCTAACGCAGAGGAATTACTTTCTCAGGTTGAACATATCCAGATCGTTGCCTGTGGAACTTCTTTCAATGCCGGTATGGTTTCACGCTACTGGTTTGAATCACTGGCAGGTATTCCATGTGATGTGGAAATTGCCTCTGAATTCCGTTACCGCAAGCCTGCATGCCGTAAAGGAAGTTTGCTGATTACTTTGTCCCAATCCGGTGAAACAGCGGATACTTTGGCAGCATTGCGTTTATCCAAAGAGTTGGGTTATCTGACTTCACTGACTATCTGTAACGTAGCGGGTTCATCTCTGGTACGCGAATCTGACTTTGCTCTGATGACCAAAGCGGGCGCAGAAATTGGAGTCGCATCCACCAAAGCCTTTACTACCCAGTTAACTGTATTGCTGATGCTTGTGGCTTACATGGGACGCTTGAAAGGCGCTGATGCTTCTCTCGAACAAAATATTATTCATGCCCTGCATGCATTGCCAAGCCGCATTGAAAGCATGTTGTCGAAAGACAAGGTTATCGAATCACTGGCTGAAGATTTCTCTGAAAAACATCACGCACTTTTCCTCGGCCGTGGCGATCAATACCCGATCGCGGTTGAAGGTGCACTAAAACTGAAAGAGATTTCCTACATTCACGCCGAAGCCTACGCTGCTGGTGAGTTGAAACATGGCCCATTGGCGCTGATTGATGCGGATATGCCAGTGATCATCGTTGCACCAAACAACGAGCTGCTGGAAAAACTGAAATCTAATATCGAAGAAGTCCGCGCCCGTGGTGGGTTGCTGTACGTCTTCGCAGATCAGGACGTCGGTTTCACCGACAGCACAAACATGAAGATCATCTCCCTGCCACACGTAGAAGAGTTGATCGCCCCGATCTTCTATACCGTGCCACTGCAATTGCTGTCTTACCACGTTGCATTGATCAAAGGTACAGATGTTGATCAGCCACGTAATCTGGCGAAGTCGGTGACGGTGGAGTAATGGTGTTGTAGTTAACTGTCAGAGATCTGTCTTATGAAGGCAGATCTCACAGCGTTTGGGGAGTTTGCACGTAACTAACTTAACCCGAATTCTGTTTAAGCTGTCATTGAAAAATCGTTTTCCGAATAGAAAATGTTCAGTGATGGCTTTTTCCATTTAAGGCAGTAAGCAATCAGCCCACCTAAAACAGTCAGCAAAAATCCGTTTACACTTCGGTGGCGCGAGTGTTCTATTTGAGAAATTATTTTTCATTGTCCATTAATCGTTTCAATGATAAAACGCCTTGATAACATTATTTTATCCCATGCGTCTTGCAGACGGGCTTTCATGTTTCGGCGTTTTTGGGTGATGAAAGTCACACCGGTTTTGCCTAAATCGTCCGCGAGCTCTTGACTGAGGTAACCTTTATCACCGTAAAGAGATCCCGTTAATTCTGTTGTTAATTCGCGAACGGGCTCCCGATCATCCACATTACCGGCAGTCACTTTAAGCGCCAGAATTTCCCCCTGATGATTGACGACCAAATGTAACTTAAAACCGTAAAACCAACCCATTGAAGTTTTTCCGCGTTGGGCTATCCCCTGAAAGACCTTATGGCGGGGAATGCGGATGTTATGGCAAACTTTCAAACTGGTGGAATCAATAAAAGCAATGCCTGTGGGTTTTCCTTTTAATTTAGTCAGATAACTGCACAGAGGAACCAAAACGGCAGGCGCGACACTGACGAAACGGGTATAACTGAGCAAGGTGGGGAAATCAGGGTGATGATATTTCCAGAGAAATTCCAAGTAGAAGGCTTTAAAGTGACGGTAATGCGACATGTGAAAGAGGATCAAAATGGTCATGATTTCACTGGGATACATATGGCCTTTCCTACGGCGCAGGCGGTATCCATTATCAAGACAAAATTGTGTCCACTGTGGGATAAAAAAGTGGCAAAAATCATCGACATTACAGAAAACTTCAACTAAGTTATCCATGGCCTGTTCCTCCCCGGAGCTGTTTCGGCGCGCACCAAAACACTGCTCCTGGAACAGGCCCCTCGTCAATTCTTTATCCAGAATTCGGGTTAATTAGAGAACATTATAATTGTCCTGATATTTATAATTGATTATTTAATCGTCTTTTTGATTGGTGTGTATTAATTGGAATGCTAGGTGATTTAACAGGATGCAAAAAACTGAGATCAAAAAAGGCAGATTAATACAAACATTGAGGGGGGTAGCTGACTTAGGGCATGAAGCCAAGTTAATTTATCCCCCAGTTTGTCCGGCCTTTTGTTAAAAGCAATAAAAATGATTTCATTGATGCAGAAGCTATCTGCGAGGCTGCATCACAACCATCAATGCGATCTTCAATTCAGCGGAATATTGATACTTCAATGGTTTCAGTTTCACCTCTCATTTTATGTTAATAAGATTATCAGGAATGAGAGGTTTTTGGGATTCTTTACTACGCTTAAACAGTAAATTGCTGTGATTAAAGCAATGATTTAACAGTTTAACGAAGAATATGAACCACGAGCATCAGTTTTGCTCAGTTGGCAATAAATGGAATTCCTCTGATGACAATTGAAAAGATCACCCTGAACTACCCTGAGTCCAAAAGTGCGGATATCACTCAAAAAAATATCGATCAACTTAAACAACTTTTCCCTGAGGTATTTTCTGAAGGAAAAATTGACTTTGATGTTTTGAAAGCGGTTCTTGGTGAAGTTGTTGATGATTCAGACGAACGCTTTAACTTTACTTGGAATGGTAAGACTCGTGCTCGCCAAATTACTCAAATACCCTCAACAGGTACGCTACGCCCTTGTAAAGAAGAAAGTGTGAATTGGGATACCACAGAGAACCTTTTTATTGAAGGTGATAACCTTGAAGTACTTAAAATATTACAAAAGTCTTACCATAAAAAGGTAAAGATGATCTATATCGATCCGCCCTATAACACGGGTAATGACTTTGTTTATAAGGATAATTTCCATGACAACATAAGAAATTATCAGGTATTAACGGGGCAAGTAAATAATCAAGGTAAGCCTTTTAGCACTAATTCTGACACATCGGGTCGGTATCATACAGATTGGCTAAATATGCTTTACCCAAGATTGAAATTAGCCAGAAATTTATTATCCGATGGTGGAATTATATTTATATCTATAGATGAACATGAAGTTGTTAATTTGTCCAATTTGTGCAATGAAATATTTGGTGAAGATAATTTTGTTGAAAGATTTATTTGGAAGAGTGGAAGAACCTCAGCATCAACTTTTACCAGAGAACATGAATATATCTTGGCATATGCAAAAGATATATCTCAATTACCTCATATTGTTTATAAGGGAGATGATAGCTTAATTTCTGATCGTGCAATAAAAAAGGTTAGCTTTAAAAACCCTGCGTCAGAAATAACCTTCCCTGCTGGAGTCAAGTTTTTAGGTGAAAATAAAACGTTTCCATCAATATTTGGAGATAAAGAAATCGTTGAAGTTACTTCCGGTGTATTTGAATGTAAGAATGGATACTTAGCTAGTGAAGTCACTCTAAAAGCAGGTTGGACAATGAAGAGCCAAATAGAAAATTGGCTATCAGGAAATGATACTTTTGACTCTAAAGGACAGCAGGTTATTGAGTTCTTCTTCAAACCCAATGGTGTTCTTCAGTATGTTAAAAAGCGAGGCACCGAACATCCAAAAACAATAATAACAGATTTTACAACGAAGCAAGGAAGTAAAGAGGTTGAAGCCCTTCTCTGTTCATCTGTTTTTGATTATCCAAAGCCGACAGGATTAATTGAACACTTAATGAAGGTCACAGATAGTGAAGATATCATTCTTGACTTTTTTGCTGGAAGTGGTTCTACAGGTCATGCTGTGTTAAAACAAAATAAGAAAGATAGCGGTAGAAGAAAGTTTATATTGGTTCAATTGCCTGAGTCTGTCTCAAAAAATGCTGGCGCAACAGAGTATTGTACTAAAGAGTCAATACCAGAATTGATTTCCAGAATTTCCCTAAAAAGAATAAAAAATGCCATTTTAGAAGAAGATAAAACTCAAGGTGTTAAGTTTTTCAAATTAGATCAAACAAATATTCACTCTTGGGATGCTGACTTTGAAAGCTTAGAACCTGCTCTGCAACTAGCGGCTAAATCTATCAAAGATGACCGTATACCTGAAGATGTGCTTTATGAAATCTTGTTGAAATATGGTTTAGAGCTGACTGAACAAGTGGAAGAAACTACAGTTGAAGGCAAAAAAGTCTTTGTAGTTGGTGCAGGTGCGTTGATGGTCTGCCTTGATGACGATATTACCGAACAGGTGGTTGAGGGCATTGTTAAACTGAAACAAGAGTTTGACCCCGAAAGCACCCAAGTTGTATTTAAAGACCAAGGCTTTGCAGACAGTGTAGTTAAAACTAATGCGATTCAGATCCTAAAACAATCCGGCATTGATGATGTAAAGAGCATTTAAGGTAATGATGATGAAGATTCAATTTAGGTCGGACTTATCACACCAAATGGATGCGGTTACCTAATGAGATTTATACCAATACACAGAATGTTCAGTTAAAAAATGGGTTGCCACAGGTTGAAAATGCGAAGCAAGAACTGTCAAATCTAGATTGCATCGGTCTGAAACAACACGACGCCTATTATCCAGATATGCGTAAGCTTGGCCGGATTTTTTATTAGTGCGCCGGGCATGGCCCGTAGTTTTTATGTTAATAGGATTATCAGGCTTTCAATATATTAGGAATTCTTTACTACACTTAAACAGTAAATTGCTGTGATTAAAGCAATGATTTAACAGTTTAACGAAGAATATGAACCACGAGCATGAGTTTTGCTCAGTTGGCAATAAATGGAATTCCTCTGATGACAATTGAAAAGATCACCCTGAACTACCCTGAGTCCAAAAGTGCGGATATCACTCAAAAAAATATCGATCAACTTAAACAACTTTTCCCTGAGGTATTTTCTGAAGGAAAAATTGACTTTGATGCTTTGAAAGCGGTTCTTGGTGAGGCGATTGACGATAGCGACGAACGCTACAACTTTACATGGTATGGTAAGGCGCAATCACGTTTGATTGCGCAAACACCTTCAACAGGAACTCTACGCCCTTGTAAAGAAGAAAGTGTGAATTGGGATACCACAGAGAACCTTTTTATTGAAGGTGATAACCTTGAAGTACTTAAAATATTACAGAAGTCTTACCATAAAAAGGTAAAGATGATCTATATCGATCCGCCATACAATACTGGTATCGATTTTGTTTATAAAGATAATTATCATGATAATATAAGGAACTATTTAGAGATAACTGGGCAAATTAATATCAATGGTCAATTGAATTCAACTAATAGAGAAACCTCTGGCAGGTATCACTCAAGCTGGCTAAATATGATATTTTCACGGTTGCTTGTTGCTAAAAACTTACTTCATCCAGAAGGAATGATATATATATCTATAGATGATAATGAAGTTTTTAATTTAGTGAAGGTTTGTGAGGAAATATTTGGATACGATGCCGTTAAAGTCATTGCGGTTAAAATGAGTGAAGCTAGTGGCCTAAAAATGGCTAGTGTCAAAAAACTAGGAACTATTCCAAAATTAAAAGAATATATTATTACTATAAAACCGAGTGGTATCAATAATATTGAATTTACACTAATAAAGAAACCTATGTGGGACTCAGAATATAATATATACTTGGATAACTTCAGTAGGGAGAATAGAGACTTTTATGACTCTATAAAAGATTCGGAATATCTTAGTGATGATCAGTTAAAAAAACTAGATGAAATTTTATCAGGCATAAATTTAAAGTCTTTGTCCGAAGTATATAAAGGACCAGTTTCCAAAAAGAATGAATGGCTTTTCAATAATAGCTGGAGAATATGTCAGTGCGTTAAATCTAGTAGTGTTTACAAACTAAGCGAAGAAAAGAAGAAAAACAAAAAAATAAGTGGTGTTTTTTCTGTTAAGTCAGCTCAGGGATTAGTATATCTTGTACGCGGAACATATCCAGAAACTAGTCGAGATCCTAGGCTACAATTAATATTTGCTTCTGATAACCTATTTGTTCATCCTGGTGATTTTTGGGCTCATATTAAAACCACAGGGCTTGATAATGAAGGTGGAGTTCCTTACAAAAATGGGAAAAAACCATTAAAACTAGTGACTGAACTGATTAGCTCTTTAAAATGTCTTAATGATGGAGATATCGTTTTGGATTTCTTCGCTGGTTCAGCAACGACTGGTGAAGCGACAATGATAGCAAGTAAAAATAACAATGTTAAATTAAATTACATATTAGTTCAATTACCAGAAAATTTAGAGGACACTTACAAATTAGCCAGTGCTGATATGAAAAAGCAAATAAAAGAGTCAATGGATTACTTAAATAAATTGGGTAAGCCTCTTAGCTTAACAGAACTGGGAAAACAAAGAATTAGAATGAGTATTGAAAAATACAAAACTGAATCTCAAGAATATGGATTTAAAGTATTTAAGCTAGACGAAACTAATATCCGTTCTTGGGATGTTAACTTCGATAATTTGGAGCCAGCACTTAAACTCGCATTAAAATCAATTAAAGATGATCGCTCGGTCGAAGATATTCTTTATGAAATCCTACTAAAGTACGGTATTGAATTAACTACCCATGTTGAAGAAGCAACTGTAGAGGGTAAAAAAGTCTTTATTGTTGGCGCAGGTGCCTTAATGGTTTGCCTGGATGATGACATCACTGAACAGGTGGTTGAGGGTATCGCTAAACTGAAAGAAAAACTCAATCCAGAAAGTACTCAAGTCGTTTTTAAAGACCAAGGCTTTGCAGACAGTGTAGTTAAAACTAATGTGATTCAGATCCTAAAACAATCCGGCATTGATGATGTAAAGAGCATTTAAGGTAATGATGATGAAGATTCAATTTAGATCGGACTTATCACACCAAATAGATGCAGTTGATGCTGTTTTAGGTGTGTTTGCAGAGCAGGAAACATTTCAATCTAATTTTACTGTGGCTGATAATATGTGGGCGAATCAGCAACTGGATATCTTTGGTAAAAACAACGAAATCGGTGTAGGTAATGCGCTTACCTTATTGCCTGATGAGATTTATACCAACACACGGAATGTTCAGTTAAAGAATGGTTTGCCACAGGTTGAAAACGTAAAGCAAGAACTGCCAAGTTTAGATTTTAGTGTTGAGATGGAAACAGGTACAGGTAAAACTTATGTGTATCTGCGTTCTATCTTTGAGCTAAATCAGCGTTATGGACTGACAAAGTTTATTATCGTGGTGCCGTCCATTGCAGTTAAAGAAGGCGTCTATAAATCACTGCAAATCACAGAGCAGCACTTCCGGGAGCAGTACAAAAACGTCCAGTATGACTATTTTGTTTATGACTCATCAAAGCGCGAACAGGTGCGTAACTTCGCTACCAATGATTACATCCAAATCATGGTGATCAATATTGATGCGTTCAGTAAGTCATTCACCGATCCTACGAAAGAAACTACGGCGAATCTGATTCACCGTACAGATGACAGATTGAACGGAATGAAGCCTATTGAATTTATTCAGGCTACTCGTCCCGTCGTCATTATTGACGAACCCCAGTCAGTTGTATCAACGGCAAACCGAAAAGAAGCTATTGGTAACTTAGCGCCATTGTGTACATTCCGTTATTCAGCCACGCTGAAGGAGGCACCACACCTGCTGTATAAACTCGACTCTATTGATGCCTATGAGCGCAAACTGGTTAAGCAAATTGAAGTTGCTTCGCTGGATGTTAAAGATGGGCATAACCAAGCTTACATTAAGCTAGTGAGTGTTGATAATAAGAAGTCCCCCATTTCTGCCAAAATTGCAATTGACGCTCAAACGCGCACAGGCAAGCTACAACCACGTAAGGTAATAACCATCAAAGATGGTCAGCTCAATGACTTATTTGAACTTTCGGGTGGGCGTAGTGTTTATGAAGGCTATATTGTTAACGATATATATTGCGAAGAAGGTAATGAGTATATTGACTTTACCAGTCGCGATGAAATTGTGCGCCTAGGGCAAGCTATTGGTGAAGTGGATTCGGAGGTCTTTAAGCGCATTCAAATAGCTAAAACTATTGAAGAGCACCTGGAAAAAGAGCTGAAGTTCTACCACAAGGTAACAACAGGCTATGACAAGCTCGACCACTCGAAAATCCTAAGCCAGAAAGGTATTAAAGTGCTGAGTTTGTTCTTTATCGATAAGGTTGCCAACTACCGGGGCTACTCTAAAGATGGCGTTCCTGTTCAGGGTAAGTTTGCCAAGTGGTTTGAAGAAGAGTTTGCTAGACAGGTTAGTAAGCCCAAATATCGCGTGTTGTACCCGAAAATCTGGGACAATGATGGCGATAAATACACTATCAACAAAATAGCACTGCAAGAACTCACTCAAATAGTGCATGGTGGTTACTTTGCACAGGACAAGAAAAAAGATGCTTCTGGCAACCCTCAGTTCGCTGACTCGAAGTTTTCAGCTAAAGGTGAAGGGGGGAAAACCGCGGCTGATGAGTCAGCTTATAATCTGATCATGAAAGACAAAGAAAAGCTTCTATCTATGGATGAGAAGCTGCGCTTTATCTTTTCACACTCAGCACTGAAAGAAGGCTGGGACAACCCAAATGTTTTCCAGATCTGTACATTGAATGAAACCAGCTCAATCACTAAAAAACGACAGGAAATCGGTCGTGGTCTACGTTTAGCCGTTGATCAATCTGGTGAACGCGTGCCTTACGGTTTTGAGGTAAATACCCTGACCGTTATGGCAAATGAGTCTTATGAAAGCTTTGTTTCTGAACTACAAAAAGAGATTGAAGCAGAAGAAGGCATTAAATTTGGTGTGGTTGAGTCTCACCAATTTGCCAATATTGTTGTTTCTGGCGAGCTGGATCAGAAAGTCTTCTTAGGAGCGAAAAAGTCAGAAGAGATCTTCCAGCATCTTCTGTCTCAAGGTTATATTGATGGTAAAGGCAAGATTCAGGATGTGCTGAAAATTGCCATCAATAATAACGAGGTGAATCTGCCTTCCTGTGTTGCTGAGCATACTGACGCCATCGTTGCCACGTTGAAGAAGCTGGCAAAAGGCTTGAATGTGAAAAAACACGAAGAGAAGCGCTCTGTAGCCTTGTGTAAAGATACAAACGGTAAACAGGTTGTACTTGGTGAAGACTTCAAGGCTCTTTGGGGGCGTATTAAATACAAAACGACTTATCGTGTTAACTTTAATATCAATGAGCTGGTTGAAAACTGTATCAAGGAAATTAGAGCGAATGTGGTAGTAGCCAGAGCCAGGTTTCAGTATACCAAGGTTAAGGTTGCTGTTACTGAAGCTGAACTGGAAGCTTATGATGAGAAAACCAAGATTCAGTATTACCGCAATCGCAACTTCCAGTTGCCAGATATCGTGACTTATCTGACCGATCAGACCAATCTAACCCGCCAGACAATTATCGATATTCTGTTAGGTTTAGGCGATAAGCTGGAAGCCTTCAAAAGCAATCCTCAGCGCTTTATCGAATTAGCTGGTGAAGTTATCCGTAAACAGATGCGTATTGCCATTGTAGATGGCATTAAATATAACCGTATTGGTGACAAGGCATACTATGCCCAAGAGCTTTTCCAAGAAGAAGAGCTGACTGGTTACTTCAAAGATATGGTGAAAGCTGAAAAGTCGGTATATGACTACATCATTTGCGATTCAGATACCGAGTTTAGCTTCGCTGAAAAGCTAGAAAGTGCTGAAGAAGTGAAGATTTATTCCAAACTGCCATCTTGGTTCAAGATTGATACCCCGCTGGGCAGTTACAATCCTGACTGGGCGGTATTAATTGACAAAGATGATGGAACGGGGGAGAAGCTTTACTTTGTGGTTGAAACGAAATCAAGCATATTCTCAGATGATTTGCGTGAGGCTGAAAAGGCCAAGATCAAGTGTGGCGTTGAGCATTTCAATGCGTTAAGTAAAGACAAAGATGGCAAAGAGGTGCCCAACGCTGCCAAGTTTGTTAAAGCCGATAACTTTGATACGTTCAGTGCTAATTTTTGCTCTTAATAATGTCAAGGCACTAGCAATAGTGCCTTCAGGTTACTGACAAAACGATGGTTCTTATCCGGCGCCTTGCTTTAGTGTTGTGCCAGGCATCGTGCGTACCATACCTTTACCGATAATATCAAATACCACCCTGATATTTATCGATTTCCTGATTGAGTAATTCTAATCGTTGTACCAGTGTTCTTCTTCTCTCTATATGCTTGACAAATATCCGATAGAGTGGAACGAATTCTGCCAGTGCGTTATTAACGCGATAAGCATCGTACAGATCTTTCATTTCTCTGGCCGCTTTATCATAAGCACTTGCATGGCCTTGCTCACTGTATTTCTTCGCATTTTCCCAGTGAACTTCTCTTGAGGAAAAGACAGCATTGAGCCGCTTAATTGTTGCAATCCACTCTTGTTCGCGTTTTTGTTCTTCAGCTAGTAAACGTTCGCGAGTGACTTCCTCATTCGCCGCTTGCAAATAGGTATTAAGTGACGAAGGACTCAACCAATATTTATAATCATTGCTGGTTAACGGTTTATAAACCAACGCACGAGCCTGATTTGCAGTGAGCTGCCCTTACTCAAATAAAGATTTCAATAGCAAATCTTTATTTGATTCGGATAGCCTGTTAATTTGCTCTGCTGCGGTCAGAGGTTCAACTTTTGTGGTATGTGACTGCGATGATTCCGCTATAAGTTGGCGCTGTTTTGTCAGATTACGCATTTTCCTTAGCCCTTATGGAGTTAATGATTATTATTTTCATTTGAAGGACTAAAATAGAGGAGGTATCTGAGTTGACCTATGATATTTGTCAAAAATGAAAAATGAGCAATCAATGAAGGTAAACAGACAAAGATAGATAGAAAAATAGAAAGATCAGTTATATCACTTACCTATAAGCATCTGGTTTGAAAATCGTCTTTCTGCTCCAAATAATGCATCTTAAAATAGCGCTCTAAAAATTCAACCGTTACTCTGATACGGGCAGACATAGCAAGACGTGTCACATAAACTGCCCATATATTCGCTGATTGGTAATATTCAGGCAGAATATGGACTAAAGCGCCCGATTTAATATTTTCTCTGACATCCCAATACGATCGCAAAGTAATACCGTGACCATCCAGACACCATTGGTGAATAATTTCACCATGATTGGATGACATCGGCCCGGTGACTTTCACCGATTGAGTGCCGGTACTGTTTTGCAATTTCCAGATCCCGAAAGGATGATCCCGTTCTTTGATCACCAGACAGGCGTGAGAAGGGAGTTCATTAATTGATTTCGGCATCGGGTTGCGGGCAAGGTAAGCCGGGGATGCACAAAGGATCCGACGATTAGAAGCCAGTTTGCGGGCAATAAGATTATCGTCAATATCGTCGCCAATACGAATATCCAGATCAATCCCCTCAGTAGCCAGATCGACAAGACGATCTTCCACATCAAAGCGAAGATCTAGCTGTGGATAAGTCTGGATCAATGCTGATAATGCAGGGGCAACAAATTTTCTGCCAAAACCAAAACTACTGGTAATTCTGATTTTCCCTTGAGGTTCTTGCCGAAGTTCGGAAAGTTCATCAAGCATCTGATTAACATCATTCAGGATATGCTGCGCCCATTCATATATCCGCTCACCATCTTCCGTAATTGATACCCGACGGGTTGTTCTGTGTAACAGGCTGACATTCAATACATTCTCTAATATGGCGATGCGTTTACTGATAAAAGCAGGAGAGGCCCCGATTTCTTCCGCAACGGCGACAAAACTTGCTCTTTTAGCCACTAAAAGAAAGATGTGTAGATCCTGTAAAAAGGGGAGATTATTCATAAATTGTAAATTATGTTTCTACATTTTTTATATTGAATACAAATCAGTCAATTATAAGATATCTGAAAAGTCAATTCTGTATCCTGATAAATGAGAGATGTTCGATGAAAAAAATGTTTAAAATTGCTGCGATTCCGGGAGATGGAATTGGTCATGAAGTTCTTCCTGAAGGTATTCGGATATTGCAGGCTGTAGCTGAAAAATGGGATCTTCGTTTATCGTTTGAACATTTTGAATGGGCCAGTTGCGATTATTATCTTAAACACGGCAAAATGATGCCCGATGATTGGTTTAATCAATTAACGCAGTTTGATGCTATTTATTTTGGCGCTGTTGGCTGGCCTGAAACGGTGCCTGATCATATTTCGCTTTGGGGCTCATTACTTAAATTTCGTCGTGATTTTCAACAATATGTCAATTTGCGTCCTGTACGTCTCTTACCGGGAGTTCCCTGTCCGTTAGCGAATAAGAAACCGGAAGATATCGATTTTTATGTAGTCAGGGAAAATACTGAAGGGGAATATTCCACTATCGGCGGTCGTCTTTATGAAGGTACAGAACATGAAATAGTGATCCAGGAGTCAGTTTTTACCCGCCGTGGTGTTGATCGCATTTTGAAATATGCGTTTGAATTAGCACAAAGTCGTCCCCGTAAGTTATTAACGTCTGCCACGAAATCAAATGGATTATCGATTAGCATGCCTTATTGGGATGAGCGAGTCGAAGAGATGGCAAAACAGTATCCCGATATTAAATGGGATAAACAGCATATTGATATTCTTTGTGCCCGATTTGTGTTAAATCCGGAGCGATTTGATGTCGTTGTTGCTTCCAATTTATTTGGCGATATTCTTTCTGATCTTGGGCCTGCATGTACCGGAACGATCGGGCTTTCTCCTTCTGCCAATTTGAATCCTGAAAGGAATTTCCCTTCTTTATTCGAACCTGTTCATGGCTCAGCCCCCGATATTTATGGCAAAAATATTGCCAACCCAATCGCGATGATTTGGGCTGGTGCCATGATGTTACAGTTCTTAGGTGAAGGTGATAAGTGCTATCAAGATGCCCATGATGATATTTTAGCTGCCATTGAGGCGATAATAACGAAAGGAATCGTCACACCGGATATGAAAGGTAACGCATTGACACAACAAGTAGGTGAAGCCATTATTAACCACCTGAATAATTAAAAATTTTAATCACTTTTTGCTTTTTATAAAAATCACACTTTTTCAGAGTGTGATTTTTTACTGCCAGCCATAAATATTATCTTCCTGATTTTTAACGCATGTCACAAAACATTAATTACGATATGTGTTTTATCTATTTACTGTTTTGCCAATTGTTTAAATTCTGTAGCAACACTATATTTTTATTGTTAATCAAAAGAAGCGGTAAGTATCGTTCCCACTTATTGCTCGTTTTCCTTTTGTCGTGTCGATATCAACATAAAAGTCATCATAACAACGATAACAGGCACTTTATGTATACCCAATGAAGAACAGGATATACATAAAGTGACGAAACGGAGGTTTCATGCTGAGCAACACAAAGAAAGATATTCCCTTAATCGCAATAAGCCTGGCTTGTATTGTTGTGATAGCAATAACACTCAGTATATTTCCAGAAAAAACCAGTGTTATTGCTAATGCAATATTTAATGGGTTGACTCGTTTACTTGGTTCAACCATTCAAATTTTAGTTCTTGCTGCTTTGATGTTTGTGCTTTATCTGGCGATGAGTAAATACGGCAATATTCGGCTTGGTGAAGGAAAGCCAGAATATGCCACTGCTCCGTGGTTATGTATGTTTATATGTGCGGGCCTTGGCTCGTCAACTTTATATTGGGGCGTGATGGAATGGGCTTATTATTATAAGACTCCAGGACTTAATATTGCTCCTCAAACCCCTAAAGCATTGGAATATAGCATCAGTTACTCTTTTTTCCACTGGGGAATCAGTGCCTGGGCAACCTATGCGCTTGCTTCATTGGTTATGGCTTATCATTTCCATGTCAGAAAAAATAAAGGTTTGAGTCTTTCAGGAATTATTTCTGCAATTATAAAAATTAATCCCCAGGGGTTTTGGGGGCGTCTTATTGATATGACATTTTTAATTGCAACTGTGGGAGCATTAACTATTTCTCTGGTGGTGACTGCATCTACATTAAGTGGCGGAATTTCTGTATTAACCGGCATACCGAATAATTTTATGATTCAGGCTGGAATAACATTATTAGCGGCATTAATTTTCAGCTTAAGTTCTTATATTGGCATTGATAATGGTATGCGGCGTTTAAGCCAGATGGTAGGTTGGGGAGCGTTGGGTTTTGCCTTTCTTGTTTTAATTGCAGGGCCTACAGAATTTACCATGAATAATATTATTCATGCGGTTGGCCTGACGACGCAGAATTTCTTGCAGATGAGCCTATTTACCGATCCTATGGGGGATGGGCTGTTTACCCGCAGTTGGACTGTATTCTATTGGTTATGGTGGATCTCATATACCCCTGGTGTTGCGATGTTTGTAACCCGGGTTTCTCATGGACGCAAAATTAAAGAGGTGATTTGGGCACTGTTATTAGGCAGTACTTTTGGTTGCTGGTTCTTCTTTGGTGTTTTGGAAAGTTATGCGATGCACCAATTTATTACCGGATCTATTAATGTACCCGAAATATTGAGTACGTTAGGTGGTGAAACGGCCGTTCATCAATTGTTAAGCGCACTGCCATTCGGCCAATTTTTCCTTGCTGCTTATCTCATTATCATGATTATTTTCTTAGCCTCACATATGGATGCCGTGGCCTATACGATGGCTGCAACCAGCACCCGCAATTTAAGTGAAGGTCAGGATCCTAGCCGGAAATTACGTCTTTTCTGGTGCGTAGTCATCACGCTAATTCCACTTTCGATTCTATTTACACAAGCCTCTTTAGAAACAATGAAAACCACAGTAGTGCTTACTGCATTGCCATTTTTAGTGATCCTATTGTTTAAGGTTTATGGTTTTATTCGCTGGATAAAACAGGATTATGCACATATTCCTGTACATCTTATTGATATTAATAAGGAATTGATATGAGTATCCAACACCCAGATTTCACACTGCCCAAAAATTTCTGTGCAAACCCGACAGATGCCTACACCATGCCTGCTCGTTTCTATACTTCTCAGGATATATTTAATTATGAGAAAGAAGCGATTTTTGCCAAAAGTTGGATCTGTGTTGCACATATCAGTGAGCTGGCTAATCCGAATGATTATGTTACACGTGAAATTATTGGTGAAAACATTGTCATCGTGCGTGGGCGCGACAAAGTATTACGTGCATTTTTTAACGTTTGTCCTCATCGCGGGCATCAATTATTACAGGGAGCTGGTAAAGCAAAAAATGTGATCACTTGTCCTTATCACGCATGGACATTCAAACTTGATGGTTCTTTAGCACATGCACGTAACTGTGAAAATGTGGCTAATTTTGATAAAGGTTTGGCGGCACTAACTCCGGTAAAACTGGAAGAATATGCAGGTTTTGTCTTTATTAATATGGACATGGAAGCAGATACAGTTGAAGAACAGCTATCTGGATTAGGTGCGAAAGTACTGGAAGCCTGCCCTGATGTTTACGATTTAAAGCTGGCGGCACGTTTCACGACAGCAACACCGGCTAACTGGAAAAGTATTGTTGATAACTATCTGGAATGTTATCACTGTGGCCCGGCGCATCCGGGGTTTTCAACTTCCGTTCAGGTTGATCGCTATTGGCATACCATGCATGAGAAATGGTCATTGCAATTTGGCTATGCCATTCCCTCTGATCAATCTTTCAAATTTGAAGGCGAGTCTTCATTCCACGGTTTTTGGCTATGGCCTTGTACGATGTATAACGTTACGCCCATTAGAGGGATGATGACGGTTATTTATGAATTTCCGGCCGATGCAGAAACAACGTTGCAACATTACGAAATTTACTTTACTAATGAAGATCTCACTCAAGAGCAAAAAGATTTAATCGAATGGTATCGCGATGTTTTTCGCCCGGAAGATCTGCGCTTGGTTGAAAGTGTACAAAAGGGTTTGAAATCCCGTGGTTATCGCGGTCAGGGGCGTATCATGGCGGATAGTACCGGAAGTGGAATTAGTGAACACGGTATTGCTTATTTCCACAATCTTGTTGCTCAAATTTATCATGAATAAGCCGGAATCAGGTACAGTCAGTGAGGTTATGATGAATAGTCAGGAGTCGTTTATGTCTGCTTATCAGATGGTCGGTGTTATTGTCAGTGACATTGAAACTATCACACCTACGATAAAACGATTTACATTAATACCTGAGCAAAATACACATTTACCCTCTTTTACTGGCGGCAGTCACATCTTTGTACAGATGCAGGATGGTGACAGTCATTATAGTAATGCTTATTCCTTATTAAATTCTCCTTTTGATTCACAGCGCTATCAAATTGCCATTAAGCGAGAAGAACATTCTCAAGGTGGCTCGGCATTTATGCACGAAAAAGTGGTTATTGGCGACAAGCTTGTTGTTTCCGAACCGAATAATTTATTTCCATTAGTATCCGAAGCTAAAAAACATATATTAATCGCGGGTGGAATTGGGATCACGCCATTTATGTCCCACTTACATGAATTGGAACAACAAAATGCAGAATATGAACTGCATTATTGCTGCCGAGATATGAATGAAAATGCGTTTCAGCAAGAATTAATGGCATCGGAATTTAAGGATAAAATTGTTTTCTATGTTTCATCCGAAGGTTCTCGTCTTGAACTCGATACCTTTATTGCTCAGCTACCAGAAGGAAGCCATGTTTATACATGTGGTTCGAATTCACTGAACGAAGGCGTAAAGCAAGCTGCAAAAAAAGCCGGGTTTTCTGAACATCAGTTACATTTTGAGCAGTTTACTGTTGAAGATAAAACTGGGGATGAATTTACCCTTGTGCTTGCCAGATCAGGCGTTGAGTTGGAGGTTGATAGTGAATCGACAATACTACAAGTCATCGAAAGAAATAACGCAGCGTCGGTTGAAAGTTTGTGTCGCGAAGGAGTATGCGGTACTTGTGAAAGCATAATTTTAGAAGGCGAAGCAGACCACCGTGACCAATATTTTACTGATGAGGAAAAAGAGAGCCAAACATCAATGCTGATTTGTTGTTCCAGAGCTAAAGGAAAACGATTGGTACTTGATTTGTAATTTAAAATCCTGCTTTTTTTGAGCTGAATATCGGGTATCTTTCTATTTCTAACCGTTGTATATAGGCCATAGCGCATTTTATTGTGGCGAGAAAGATACCAACTATAGCAACTGACCGTTTTTCTGAAAAATTGCATTTATTAGGCAAATCCGCCTGAAATTAATAAATTAATTGCCAATACTACAAATATTAAGGCAGTGATTTTATTTAAAATATTTTGTATTTCTGGTTTATGAGATATTACTTCACTTAAATACCCTGATAAATATGAAATAATGGAAAACACAATAAAAGTGATGATAGAAAATATCATACCCAGATATAATGACTGGAGTGAAACTGGGATAATATTTGTACTTTTATTGGTGAACTGAGGAAGAAAAGCCAAAAAGAAAATGATAATCTTGGGATTTGATAAATTCATTAGTATCCCTTTGCTGATGAGTTTTTTTGTATCATGAAAATTGTCAGTGCTTCCTTGAATAAAAGCAGGTTTAGCTTTGAAAGCACCCCAAGCAAGATAAGTTAGATAAATTATGCCAAAAATCCGAATAACTTCAAATGCTATTGCATTTTCTCGTAGCATTGCTGCAATGCCTAATGATACTAAAGAAATATGTATTGCCAAACCAATACATAGACCAATGGTTATTAATATTCCAACTTTTCGCCCATTTATTGCCGATTGACTCAATATAAAAAGATTATCAGGGCCTGGTAAAAAGCATAAAAAAGTTGAAATACTGATAAATGTAATTAATGTTTCTATAGATGGCATAATAATCACCGCTATTTTACTATTAATGAATTGATATCATTATACTAATTAAATTAAATGATGTGTAAAAGATGGAAAATCTACTTACGGGTATGAATTAATTTCATACCATGTCTGATTGTCCTTTCAAGGTGAGCTTTAATTAGAGGAAAACAAATTTCTCGGAACCATTTATGCTCTGGATCCTGATGATACTTGGCATGCCATAGTAAGTAGTATTGCTGCGGCTGGATATCAATGGGCAAGTGTCTTATTTGCAAAGCATAATTTTGTGCAAAATCAGCAGCGATATGTAGTGGTATAGTGAGAATGGCATCTGTTTTTAACAGTAACTCAATGGCTGATTGGAAAAAGGGAACTGTAACCAAAATATTACGGTGGAGATCCATCATTGCTAATGTATGGTCAACGAAGCTATCTTTATCTCCGCCACCACTAATAAGAATATGCCGACTGTTAATATAGTTGTTAATGGTTAGCTCACTATCAGATTTAGGGTGATCATGTCTGAATACAACAACAAGTTGGTCTTCGGCCATTAACTTGCCATATAAATTATCAGGTATGGAGTCAGCAATAGTTGCCACTAAGTTAAGATCTTGCCCGGCAAGTTTATTAAGGTTGTTTTTATACCACAATTTATATTCGATACTGACTTTAGGTGCTTCCCTTCCAATATGAAAAAAGATAGAAGGTAAGATGGCTTGGGCGACATAGTCGCTGGAGGCTAAGGTAAATTTCCTTTTACATTGATTTAGTTCTATTGATTCTGGTGCATATAGATTATCTAATTGCTGCATCAATATTGGAAGCTGTGCTTTTAACTTCTCTCCTTTCTGGGTAAGGATAAATTTATTTGCTTCTCTTATAATAATCTTGTCATGAAAATCTTCACGGAGCTGATTTAATGTTTTACTCATCGCAGACTGTGTCACATTTAATTGTTTTGCTGATTCCGTCAAATTAAGTGTTCTCAGTATTGATATTAGAGCGGGTAGTAATTTGTAATTATTCAAAGTGTGCTTTCCATATTGGAGGTTTTAATAATTATAAGCACTTTAAGTGATAATTAATTTTTTATCCATAATTTTTCAATACTGATTAATTAAAAGAAACTTGTTTAATAATCACCTATGTATCTAATCATGATACTCCTGCCTCATAAATACAAATGGTTGTTCTAATGGATAAAAAATAACATATATCAGTAATGGGAGACTGATTTAATCAAAAGAGTACTTTATATAGGGGAGGTAATATGGATAACCATTATGATGTTTTGATTATGGGAGCGGGCGTTTCTGGCATTGGTATGGCATGCCATTTGGCAAGAGAGTGTCCTGACAAAAAAGTAGGGATCTTAGAACGTCGCCATGCGATAGGTGGAACCTGGGATTTATTTCGCTATCCGGGGATTCGCACAGATTCAGATATGATGAGCTATGGCTATAAATTTCGTCCCTGGACAGATACCAGTATTTTTGCTGATGGGCCTTCAATTAGACGCTATCTGAATTCAGCAGTGGAACATTATGGAATTGATAAAAAAATCCAGTTTGGATTAAAGATCACCCAAAATAACTGGTCAAATGAAACTCGCCAATGGACTGTTACCGCAATAGATGAAACCAGTGGAGAAATTCGGCAATTTACTTGTCATTTTCTTATCGGTGCGACAGGTTACTACAATCAGGATGAACCTTATGTACCTAAATTCCCCGGCCTTGAAGAATTTAAAGGCACAATAGTTCATCCACAACACTGGCCTGAGACATTAGATTACAAACGAAAGCGGGTTGTTGTGATTGGAAGTGGTGCAACCGCAGTCACTTTACTTCCGGCAATGGCATATGAGACTGAGCATATTACTATGCTACAGCGTTCCCCAAGTTATATTTTTTCAATACCGGGCAGGGATAAGATATCTGAGCTTCTGAATGGCATTATTCCACAACGTTGGATTTATACATTAAGCAGAAATCGCAATATCTTATTTTTCAGCTTGTTATATAAAATCAGCCGGTATTTCCCTAACTTTTTGAAATCGTTATTGTTGGGATTAGCCCGTAGAAAAGTTGGCCCTGATTTTGACATGAAACACCTGACACCCAAGTATATGCCATGGGATGAACGGTTGTGCTTTGTGCCCGACAGCAATCTGTTTAAGGTACTGAAAGAGGGGAAAGCTTCTATCGTTACTGATCAAATTAAGCGTATTACTGAAGACGGGATTTTATTGCAATCAGGTAAGAAATTACCTGCTGATATCATAGTTACAGCGACAGGGTTTCAATTACAACTGATGGGGGGAGCTGAGATTGCTATTGATGGTCAACCACAGCAAGGTAATAAACTTATGTTCTATAAAGGAACATTGATAAGGGATATTCCTAATTTTGCTTATCTATTTGGTTATATTAATAACGCCTGGACATTAAAAGTTGATCTCTCAGCGGAATATATTTGTCGTTTGTTAAATGAAATGGATCGCCGCCATGCTACGGTTGTGACACCACATGCTCAGCCGGATGAGGTAGTACCTGATAAACATTTGTTTGGTGCCTTGCAATCTGGTTATGTGAAACGAGGCGAAGATGCACTTCCTCGTCAGGGACGCAGTCTAAATTGGCGTGTGCCACATGATTATCAAAAAGATAAACAAGTCTTACGGCAGCCAGTGGATGATCCGGCTCTGGAATGGATGTAATCATAATCAGCCCGTTATGATAACGGGCGAATTATTTTTTATCAGATTTTAGAGTAATAAGGGAGATGAAAGATGGTACGGTAAAACCCAATTCTATTTTTTAATTTTATGTTCTTAACTTTGATTGATTAACCATTTCCTGGAAAGCCAGGAGAAAATTACACCTGAGATTGCACCAAAAATATGACCTTCTGTAGAAATATTTTCTTGTAATGGTAATAGACTGAAAGCTATCCCACCATAATAGATAATTACCAGAATGGAAAAGAAAAAATCTTTAGCTCTTCTAAGGAAGTAAGCATTCGCCAGTAATAACCCCCACAGACCAAAAATCCAGCCGCTGGCACCGATATGAATGGCCGTTCGGCCGAATAACCAAACTAACGTACCCTCGGTAAAAATAATAAACAGGCTGGCCAGAATGTAGTAACGAATGGAGTGAGTCATCAGTAACGCACTGAGTACCAGTAAAGCAGGGAGGTTACTGAATAGGTGTGCCCAACTGCTATGCAGGAATGGAGAGAATGGAATGCCAATCAATCCCTGAATATATCGGGGGATAATGCCGAAATTGTTTAATGTTCCACCGTTTAAGCTATTAATAAATTGAGTTAAAACAAGTATAAATATCAATCCGATCAAGATATGAAAGCGTTGCTGGAGCCATATTTTCACTATATGTTGCCTTAATCTTATTTATCACATCAATCTTTTGTTTTTATTGTTAGATTACTTGCTGAATTAAAAACAAAGTAGTCTTGTGAATTATCTTATGCTAATAAATTTCGTTTCCATTCTTCATGAATGTAGATCTATATTTTTTGGATATACAGATCAATTCCCTAATGCCTGAACAATTTCAACCAAATCAGCAAGTTGGGCAATAACCCGATCACCGATATCAGCATTATCACCACCTAGTGCTTTATTGCGCATAAAATCGCGCTTTATCTGTTGCCAACGTTGTTGTTGTTTTGGTGTCATAATATTACGTATCTCTGCTTCATTCATTACCGCAGAAACTTTTTCGCTGAGTTTATTCATATTGCGGTAACTACCTTGTAGTTTGAATGGCGGCTCTGTCCGGTATTTGTCTGACTGAGCGGCACTGGCAATATATTGTTGATTCACTTTGAAAACGATATTCCGCATGATCAACAAACGCTCAAGGATAGCGACGATTTCGGTGATTTCAGCTTCGCTATAGGGGTAGCTTAACACATTGCTGGAGAACGGCTTGCCCATCGCTTTATCAATAAACAGGTACAAATCGTTCATGTCACGTAATACCAGCGGAGCCAATACCGGATTTGAGGTCAGGCTGTTTTCGATATATAGCGGAATCAATATAATTTGGCGCACTCTACATGCTCCATAAATAACTCATCAACTGAACATCTTTTTTTATCGCTTTTACTCCGGCCCATTTGTGTTCGATGGGGTTCAAGTCCGGGCTGTAAGGCGGGAGCCACTCCAATTGGCATCCGCTGTCTACTATTGCTTGTATCGGGTCATATAGTTTATGGAAAGGGGCATTATCTATGACGATCACTGCCCTGTTCGGGAGTTTTGGCCGTAAATCTTGGGTGACCCAGGCATGAAAAACATCGGCATTGATGTTTCCGGTAAACAAACATAAGGTGAGAAAGGTATTTTTTATGATCGCGCCAATGACATTAAGACGGTCTTTCGCGTGCCAATCGTGTGTTCCGAAACACCGTAACCCTTTCTTTGAATACCCGTGCAGGCGGGGCATGGACTGGGCAAAACCACTTTCATCCAGATAAACAATCTGTTTGCCCGCCTGCTCATAGCCGTTGATACGCTCAATAAATACCTCACGAACCCGGGTCAGCTTTGGGATGGTTGAGTGTTTTTTTTGAAGGTAATCTTGAGCCGTTTCAAGGCGTAATGGATAGCTGACTGCGTGACCCCCAGGCGTTTTGCTCTTTCCCATTGATAGTCATCGGGGTAATTTTGGACATCAATAATGAGCGTCTCATCACTGATTTTAGTGGGGGATTTATTACGCGTTATACAGGGTTCTATTTTGTGACTCCAGCGAAATAAGGTACGCATAGAAATGTCAAAATGGGCACTCGTTTGTTCGAAAGTCAACGAATGCTTGTCTTTGTACGCCAGGACTTTCTTTCGGAAATCTAAACTGTAACCCATCTTACTTTATCCCTTGCTATTTGAATCCAGATATTATGTCATATTAATATGATTCTGCTATAACTGTTAGTTGTGGCGTCATAGCTGATCAGCACGACACGATCTCCGCGAACGATACCGTCACTTTCTGGTACCCGTACCTGCAAGATAAGGTTGGCACCATTGTGATTCATTAATGCTTCTCCACGTTGTTCTGTGACAATGGGAGAACGGACTTCGGCGACTTTGCCAATCAGATTATCAACACTATTGGAGCGATTGAGCCTTGATAGCGTTGGTTGCAGTGGGCGTAAGAGTATTGTTGTCAGTAATAGAGCAATGAAACCCACGATAAAGAGTGTGGCTGTTCCAAGTAAATAACGGAGCACATCAGTTTCAATAAAACGAAGCATTAAGTGCTCGCTGAAATAGCTCAGTGGCCAGCCAATCAGAGTCATTAGTGTGATAATAATGGTGACCGGAATTCCGGTCAGGCCGAGTTTCGTTAACCAACCCGCCAGAGAGGTTGCGTCGAAACTATCTACATCCATATTCAGAATATCAATATCAAGCAAACCAAAAGCGGCACATATCCAATAAAACAAAATAATCAGTAATAGTCCGCTGAGGATAATAACCGGAAAAGCTAAACAGTTTTGTAAGAAAAGCGCCATTAGAATGCTGTTTCAAAACGGTGGTAAGTGATTGTAAAGTTATATTTAATTAAATCAGATTTAAGAATAAGTTAATAGTTAAAAAAATATTTTTCGAATTTTTACCAGAGGAATTAATAGCTGTTATTTATACTCTTGGAATAATAAAACAAAATCATTTAATTTTTTGATTGGCTGTTATTCTGTATTGAAATCAGGGAAAGCTACGACGTATTTAAGATATAAATTCAGAAGGGGATATTAGTTGATATAATTTATTTACTAAATTATCAATTAATGAATTATTTTCTTGTGGCTAAATATATTTGCAAAGTAATACCTGAATAAATTTCGATATGGTTTAAAAATGGCGCGCGGATTGCTGCAGAACGGTTAGCTCTGTAGCGTATAAATTTACTTGCACCTTTTCTCATATTTTGTCAGCGTTAGTACCGTCAGGGGTGCTGACAACGACTTTTTCAAGGCAGGGTAAATATGATGAAAAGTGTAGGTTTTATCGGCTGGCGCGGGATGGTTGGCTCAGTATTGATGCAGCGGATGATCGAAGAAGGGGATTTTAACCAGATCAATCCTGTTTTTTTTACGACTTCCCAACATGGACAACCAGCCCCAGAGTTTACAGGCAAGTCGGGTGTTTTGCAGGATGCTTTTGATATTGAAGCACTTAATGCGATGGATATTATTATTAGCTGTCAGGGTGGGGATTATACCAATGAAATTTACCCCAAACTGAAAGCAACGGGCTGGCAGGGATATTGGATCGATGCAGCTTCTGCACTCCGCATGAATGATGATACTGTCATTATTCTCGATCCTGTTAACCATCAACATATTCAGAACAGCCTGAATAAAGGGATTAAAACGTTTGTTGGCGGTAACTGTACTGTCAGCCTGATGTTGATGTCATTAGGTGGCCTATTTGCCAATGATTTGATTGAATGGGCATCAGTATCAACCTATCAGGCAGCTTCTGGTGGCGGTGCGCGTCATATGCGTGAATTGCTGGTGCAGATGGGAATGCTGCATAATCAAGTTGCAGATAAACTGCAAAACCCAGCTTCTACAATTCTGGAAATTGAAAAACGTGTAACAGATTTCACCCGCAGTGGTGCATTGCCAACGGAGCAATTTGGTGTACCTTTGGCTGGCAGTTTGATCCCGTGGATTGATAAACAGCTTGAAAACGGCCAGAGCCGTGAAGAGTGGAAAGGCCAAGCGGAAACCAACAAAATTCTGAATACAGGTGAGAATATCATCCCGATTGATGGTTTGTGTGTTCGTATTGGAGCATTGCGCTGCCATAGTCAGGCATTTACCCTGAAATTGAAAAGAGATGTTCCGATTCACGAAATTGAAACGTTGCTGGCATCCCATAATGATTGGGTTCGCGTGATCTCGAATGATTGCGAACTGACAATGCGTGAATTAACACCGGCGGCGGTGACTGGTACTTTGAATACGCCAGTGGGTCGTCTGCGTAAGCTGAACATGGGGCCGGAATATCTGTCTGCCTTTACTGTTGGTGATCAGTTACTGTGGGGTGCAGCGGAGCCGTTGCGTCGTATGCTGCGTATTTTGTTGTAGTAAAGCATTTAATAGACCGCCATTATTGAATAAATATTGGCGGTTGTTTTATTTTTTTATATCTTACATTTACATAATAGGGGCAATCAGGACATGTTGCCATTATGTTGGTTCTTGCATGCTGGTTTTTTGTAAATTCTCATACTATTGATTTTAAAATAATTTAGATCTCAGCGTTGTTTTTCACTTTCCGCAATTAACTTATCACCGAGGCATTTTTAATGCCTGCCGCTCTTCCGGTGGAGTGCTGGCTAATTTCGTCAATGCGCCGATAAAAGCACCTTCATCAAGGGGTAACTGTCCGGTTTTCGATACTTGGCAAATGCACAAACAAGAGTTGTTCTCGGTAGGCGAGTGATTAGTAGCTTGAAACTAATTTGAGGTGTTTTAAATGGTATGAACGGGCGGTTTAATTCGCCCGTTTAACATAAAAGGAGTTTAATTAACCATACTTCTTAGCGAAATCTTTATCTGACATGCATAAATAGATAATAAATTCAATAAAAGAAATGATATAAGGAATGAACGTCCAGCAAAAAATAAGGTATAAAAACCCTGTTCCTATTTTTCCTAGATAAAATTTATGCACCCCGATAAAACCAAGAAAGAAAGCTAATAGAGCTGCAGTTATTCTGCTTTTCTCACCTTGTATTTCTTCTTTTTGAACTGCACCACAGCTAGGGCAAGAGCTTGCGGAGGTGTGGATTTCTTTTCCACAGCCACGGCAATAAACCATGTTTGACATCTAAATATCCTTAGTGTTATCTATCTCATTCTGATTTATATTAAAACTATAAAGTCAAAAAACCAATGATTTTAAGAAAAATAAGACAGTCTTAGGGTGACCAATGGGAAGAAGGCCATGAATCCAATTTATTGATGGTGATGAATGTTTAGATAATAGCCAATACCCATGACATGTACTGTCTCCCGACATTCCATTCAGAGCCATATCTACGATTTGTTTATGTGTATCAGAACATACATGCGGCTCCAGTTGCCAAGAATGGCGGTAGGACTGGAAAAGGCAACGTTGGTGACCAGAACGAGAGCGTCCCTTACTTTAGATATATTGGTGTAAAATTAATATTCATCTTTTTTGTATAAAAAAATATTTTTCCAGTGGCTGAGAGAATGCACAACCTTCTCTATTTTTGGGAGTTAGCACCATTTCGCCTAGATTGTTATACGGAATAAAACCCATTTTGGAATAAACATCTAATAGTGCGTTTGCTGCTACTGATAATTTTAGATTTTCTTTCTGGTTATTCAAGTGAGAATAGTTAACGGCTTCCTCTATAAATAAGCACCCACAACCTTGGATTCCCGGCTGTATGATCAAACTATCTACTGCAGGGTATTCAGGCGTTCTTGTGGAATTCAAAAAAATCTTCATGATCCCTATGGGGATTTTTCTTTGTCCTCTGAGATCAATATAATCCAAAAAATAAATATAATAATCAGAAGGAGATAAAGTGTTTATGAGAGATTCGAGTAATTGTTTTGTTAAATAAAAATTAAGATCTAATGATTTATTTGGAGGTAAATCTTTTTTATTTATGCTAAGTAACGAGTTGTATTCATTGTCATTTATATATTTAAACCATTCACTATTTCGTAATGCTCTATAAAAATCCGAAAGACGGATTTTTATATCATCGAAGTTATTACATTGTCCAATTGTTATTTTTGCATTTTGAATGTATCTTCCGAATAATTGATGAGTATTATTTGCTAGCATAGTTCAGTTTCTCAATAAAAATTAAGGACATAACCCAGTAAATCGATACCCTCCATTTGCGGCAGAAAATATCCATAATTTACTGTTATTTGGGTCTAATATCATCGAACCTGGTGCATCATCAATAAACCCAAGCCTGTTGTAAGCATTTGAAAGGTGTTTCGTTGCAGTTGTTAATTTTAGTTTTCCATTATGGCCCATTTGGTAGGATAAGTTGGCTGCTTTTTCTATCAATAAATAAGCACAATTTTGGATCCCCGGATGGGTAATCAGGTAACTGACTTCAGGATAATATGGATAGTGATCATCTTCATTGTAGGTAAATAACATTATTCCAATGGGCACCATCAGAGAAGACACTGAGTCTGTTGGAAAGTGAGTTGTATAACAGACAAAGTAGGTATAATTGCAACCTTGATATAAGGTACTATCTTTTTTTCTGATGCGAAATGATAAATTATCTTTCACTGTACATAATAGGCTATCTGTTATACAACATCTAAGATCCCATAATTCTTCGGTGGAAAGATTCGATTTTGCTTCTATATTGTCTCTTCTTCGATATGTATTTTCGATATGTGACAGCCATCCATCCTGTTTAATTGAATTATATAATTTCCTGACTGCTATTTCCGCTTCTTGCAATGTTGCTTTTTTAACTATTGGAATATATCCATTTATCAATCTGGGGTTGTGATGATTAACATTGATATTCAATATATTTTTGGGTGGCAGAGTATGGAAAGAGTTTGAGCGGGATAAAGCTCCGGATGGCGTTTTATGTATATAGCTATTAAAAGAATAATTTCGTTTTAACATAATAATAACCTTTATAATAGAAATTGAATATGATTAATAAATTTAAGCTACTCTTAACATTTAGGTTCAATATGTTATTAAGAATTAAAAATTCCCGATTTATATAATGAAAGTGAAATTTTTCTTATCTTATTAATAAGATCATTTTTTTATGACGAAATATCCTTAAATAATCGCTCCTTATCAGGGTAAATAAATGAAGGATTTTTCAATTAATTTGAGAAGTAATATAAGGCAGTTTTAGATGGTTTTCCAAGTAACCAATGGATATTTTATAGATAAATTTTGAACCGTCTTTTTCCCCGGATAACGTTTTAGTTATCCGGGGCAGGCGTAGGAATATTAGATATCAATATTCGCTGCTTTCAGGGCGTTTTCTTCGATAAATGCACGGCGAGGTTCAACGGCATCACCCATTAGGGTGGTGAACAGTTGATCCGTCGCAATGGCATCTTTCACAGTGACACGCATCATACGGCGAGTTTCTGGGTTCATTGTAGTTTCCCACAACTGATCAGGGTTCATTTCCCCCAGACCTTTATAACGTTGGATATAAAGACCGCGGCGTGACTCTTTGCTCAGCCATTCCAGTGCTTGCTCAAAGCTGCTTACTGCCTGACGACGTTCGCCACGTTCAATATAGGCATCTTCTTCAATCAGATTACCGATCAATTCACTCAGTTTGCTGATGCGGCGGTATTCGCCTCCGTGGATGAAATCGAAATCCAGATTGTAGTTAGTATCAACACCGTGTGTGCGGATGCACAGAACCGGCTCGTAAACCTGACGCTCGCGGTTTTCATGGATTTGGTAGCTGTAAGTACTGCCATGTTGCTCTTTGTCATTCAGACGGATGGTCAGTGCACTTACCCATTCTTCCACTTTGGTTTGATCGGTTAAGGAATCTTCGGTCAATACCGGATGGTAGATTAAGTTATTCAGTAACGCCAGCGGATACAAGCGTTCCATACGTTTGATTATTTTTTGCGTAGCATTGAATTCAGTTACCAGTTTTTCCAGTGCTTCGCCTTTCAGCGCCGGAGCGTGTGGATTGGTGTAAAGTGATGCACCATCCAGTGCAATGGACATCTGGTAGACTTCCATTGCATCGTCGTCTTTGATGTATTGCTCCTGCTTGCCTTTCTTCACTTTGTACAGTGGTGGTTGAGCAATATAGACATAACCACGCTCAATGATCTCCGGCATCTGACGATAGAAGAACGTTAGCAACAGAGTACGAATATGGGAACCGTCAACGTCGGCGTCGGTCATGATGATAATGCTGTGATAACGCAGTTTATCTGGATTGTATTCATCACGGCCAATACCACAACCCAACGCGGTAATCAGGGTTGCTACTTCCTGTGAAGAGAGCATTTTGTCAAAACGCGCTTTTTCAACGTTCAGAATTTTACCTTTCAGTGGCAGGATAGCCTGATTTTTACGGTTGCGCCCCTGTTTGGCTGAACCGCCTGCAGAATCACCCTCCACCAGATAGAGTTCGGACCGTGCAGGATCACGCTCCTGACAGTCAGCCAGTTTGCCAGGCAGACCTGCCAGATCTAATGCGCCTTTGCGGCGGGTCATCTCACGCGCTTTACGGGCAGCTTCACGGGCACGTGCTGCATCAATGATTTTGCCAACAACAGTTTTGGCATCGTTCGGGTTTTCCAGCAGGTATTCCACCAGCTTCTCATTCATCATCGTCTCAACCGCAGTTTTCACTTCAGAAGAAACCAGTTTGTCTTTCGTTTGTGAAGAGAATTTCGGATCTGGAACTTTAACTGAGATAACCGCGATCAGGCCTTCACGGGCATCATCACCGGTAGCACTGACTTTGGATTTTTTGTTGTAACCCTCTTTATCCATATAGCTATTGAGGGTACGGGTCATCGCTGTACGGAAGCCCACTAAGTGGGTTCCCCCATCGCGCTGAGGTATATTGTTGGTAAAACAATAAATGTTTTCCTGGAAGCCATCATTCCATTGCATGGAAATTTCAACACCAATACCGTCTTTTTCGGTGGAGAAATAGAAAACATTCGGATGGATCGGGTTTTTATTGCGGCTCAGGAATTCAACAAACGCCTTAATACCCCCTTCATAATGGAAGAAATCTTCTGTATTGGTGCGCTTGTCAACTAAACGGATGGAAACGCCGGAGTTCAGGAATGATAATTCGCGCAGACGTTTTGCCAAAATATCAAATTCGAAATCGGTGTTAATTTTGAACGTATCCATACTTGGCCAGAAACGCACAGTTGTTCCTGTCTGTTCTGTATCACCAACGACTTTCAGTGGTGCTTGCGGAACTCCATGATGGTAGGTCTGTTCATGTACTTTACCGTCACGACGGATAGTCAGTTCCAGTTTTTCAGATAAGGCGTTAACAACAGAAACCCCTACGCCATGCAGGCCGCCGGAAACCTTATAGGAGTTATCATCGAATTTACCCCCCGCATGCAGCACGGTCATGATGACTTCCGCTGCTGAAACACCTTCTTCTTCGTGTATGTCGGTAGGAATACCGCGGCCATCATCCTGTACAGAAACTGAGTTATCTGCATGGATTGTGACAATTATTTTGTCACAATGGCCTGCGAGGGCTTCGTCGATAGCGTTGTCAACAACCTCGAAGACCATGTGGTGCAGGCCAGTACCATCATCGGTATCACCGATATACATGCCTGGACGTTTACGAACAGCATCCAGCCCTTTTAATACCTTGATACTTGAGGAGTCATATGTATTCGACATCAACGTTTCTCGCTCATCTTAATCCTGTGGTTGAACCTCTATTTTGCCATGTTCTACGCGAAACATCCTGCTATTTACATCAATCATGTCTGCAACTTGCTCAGGAGTTATTGCACTGACAAACACCTGGGCTTGCGTAGATTTCAGACGCTCGGCTAATAAATTACGACGACCGGCATCCAACTCAGAAGCAAAATCATCAAGCAGATACAGGCATTTTTGCCCGCTCTGTCGGGTGAAATATTCACCCTGCGCTAACCTAAGGGCACACATCAGTAGTTTAAGCTGACCACGTGAGAGCATATCTTCTACAGATACGCCGTCTGCCCTGATCCGCAGATCGGCTTTGTGGGGGCCGGATGCGGTATAGGTTAATGCTTTGTCGCGCTCAAACTGCCGCGCGAGTAGTTCTGCATATTCACTCTCTTTATCCCAGCCTTGTTGGAAAGAGATATTGAGAGTGAATTCAGGTAAAAACTGTTTGCAGGTTTTTTCAATATCTTCGGCAATACCTGCAATATATTCAGCCCGCCATTGGCTTATCTGGGTCGCAAGCGGTGCAAGTTCGTGATCCCAGTGCTGGATCTGGTTATAACGGGTTACCTGTCGTAATGCCGCATTTCGTTGTTTGAGCAGCCTTTTCAGGTTGACCCAGCCAGTAAAAAAACGCGGTTCATTATGAAAACAACCCCAGTCAATAAAAGCACGACGGTATTTCGGGCCGCCATTCAGCAGCGTAAAACCTTCTGGTGTGATAAGTTGCATCGGCAGCATTTTTGCCAGCTCGGCAATTTTGTGCCCATCACTGCCATCGATTCTGACTTTGCTGTCACCCTGACGGTTTTTGCTTAATCCAATAGACAGCGTTCGTTCATGGGACTGTTGCTCCAGCCTCCCATGAAGAATAAATTCCTCACAATCATGACGGATCACTCTTCCTGCCTGAATACTGCGAAAAGCGCGTCCGTGGCCCAATGTGTAAATGGATTCCAATACACTCGTTTTGCCGCTGCCATTTGGCCCAACAAGAAAATTAAATCCCGTTGCCAACGGCAAATCGGCATTTGCGATATTACGAAAATCGCGGATCAACAGACGCGAGAGAATCATGAGTTATGAATTAATACTGTTACAGGCACATTCTTTACAGACGCATCGGCATCACGACATAAGTTGCAGCCTGACTGGCTGAATTCTCTATTTTCACACTGGATGTGGCATCCGTCAGCAGTAAACTAACCTGCTCGCATTTTAATGCGTTGAGGACATCCAGCACGTAACTGACATTGAAGCCAATTTCCATTTCAGTGCCGTGATATTTGACGTCGACGATCTCTTCTGCTTCTTCTTGTTCCGGGTTATTTGCGGTAATTCGGAGCTGGTTTTCGCTTAGGTAAATGCGAACACCACGGAATTTTTCGTTGGATAAAATCGCAGCCCGTGAAAATGCCTGCTTAAGCATGTCACAATTTGCTTCCAGCGTTTTATCAGGATTCTTGGGCAGGACGCGACGATAATCAGGGAAACGTCCATCAACCAGTTTTGAGGTAAATATAAAGTCACCAACGTGAGCGCGAATGTTGTTGCTGCCAATCTGCAATTGAAGTGGAGTATCTCCACCATCCAGTAATCGCATTAATTCAATGACACCCTTACGAGGGACAATCACTGAGTGTGAAGGTAAGCTCTGGCCGATATGCATTGAACAGACCGCCAGACGATGACCATCTGTGGCAACAGTACGTAGTTCTTCCCCTTCGGTTTCGAACAGCATACCGTTCAAATAATAGCGGACATCCTGATGTGCCATTGAGAATTGAGTAGACTCAATCAGACGCTTTAATGTTGCTTGCGGTAGTGGGAATTCAACTTCGCTTTGCCAGTCATCCAGATTGGGGAAATCGGATGCAGGCAGGGTGGAGAGTGAAAAACGGCTGCGCCCGGAGCGAACCAGAATACGGTCACCATCCAGCTCAACGCTGATTTCCGCTCCATCAGGCAACCCACGCCAGATATCAAAGAATTTACGCGCGGGAATGGTGGTTGCTCCCTCTTCATGTGGCTGAGTGAGTGCCACCCGGGCCTTCATTTCCATTTCTAAATCTGTACCTGTCAGTAACAGGGAGCCGGCTGTCACCTGCAACAATAAATTGCCTAAAATAGGCAGGGTAGGGCGGCCACCTAAAGGGCTGCTGACCTGTTGCAAGGGTTTTAATAATTGCTCACGTTCAATGATAAATTTCATAGCGCTAGGAAGACAATGTTCTGATTAAGTTAGAAAAATCCTCTTTGATGTCATGACTTTCTTCACGCAGTTGTTCGATTTTACGACATGCGTGCAGTACTGTTGTATGGTCACGACCACCAAAGGCATCCCCGATTTCAGGCAAGCTGTGATTTGTCAGCTCTTTTGCCAGCGCCATTGCCATCTGTCTTGGACGGGCAACAGAGCGTGAGCGGCGCTTGGAAAGCAGATCAGCAACTTTGATTTTGTAATATTCAGCGACTGTTTTCTGAATGTTATCAATAGTTACCAGCTTTTCCTGTAAAGCCAATAAGTCACGTAATGCTTCGCGTACAAAATCAATAGTAATCGCCCGGCCAGTAAAATTGGCGTTGGCGATGACTCTGTTCAAAGCGCCTTCGAGTTCACGGACGTTGGATCGTAGGCGTTTAGCTATAAAGAAGGCCACTTCCCCCGGTAACTGAATCTGGTTTTCATCTGCTTTCTTCATCAGAATCGCAACTCGGGTTTCCAGCTCCGGTGGTTCAATAGCAACAGTTAATCCCCAGCCAAAACGGGATTTCAACCGATCTTCAACGCCATTAATCTCTTTTGGATAGCGATCTGATGTCAGAATAATCTGTTGATTACCTTCCAGCAGAGCATTGAACGTGTGAAAGAATTCTTCTTGGGATCGCTCTTTATTAGCGAAAAATTGAATATCATCGATAAGCAGGGCATCTACTGAACGATAATAACGCTTAAACTCTTCTATCGCATTGTTCTGCAATGCTTTAACCATGTCCTGAACAAAACGTTCAGAATGCATGTATACCACTTTTGCATTGGCTTTACGTGCCATGATGCTGTTGCCGACGGCATGTAAAAGGTGAGTTTTACCCAGTCCCGTGCCTCCATAAAGGAATAGCGGGTTATATGCTCCTCCCGGATTATCGGCAACTTGTCTGGCTGCTGCCCTGGCGAGTTGGTTGGATTTACCTTCAACAAAGTTATCAAATGTATGTTTGGGATTCACATTTGAACGATAGGATAACTCCGGCTGCGCTTTTGCATTATCCCAGCTCGGACGTACAGATAAACTGGATGGAGCAGTAGCCATCGGCATATCAGCAATGGTTTTCTGAGACGTAGACTGGCTCGGTGAAACAGGTTTATTACCCACTTCAAAACGTAGTAGTGGTACTTCAGGACCACAGAAATCATTTAATAACAAATTGATATTATTTATATATTTCTCTCTAACCCAATCCAATACAAAACGATTGGGTGCATAGAGAGCCAAAGTGTTATCACTTAGTTCTGCCTGAAGGGGTCGTATCCACATACTGAATTCTGTGGCAGGTAATTCATCCTGCAAACGGGCAAGACATTGCTGCCAAAGCGAAAGTGACACGGCGAACTCCCCTAAAACAAGACCAATAAAAGAAACTGGAAAAATAGATACGTTATACTGGGCACAAGGTAT